>NZ_CP102266.1:1425000-3732965 GCF_025147905.1 Blautia sp. KLE_1732_HM_1032
TGTCTACAAGCTGTGGAAGTACTTTATATGTACGACCGCGTACTTTTTGTAGAACGGTCCGGCGAGTTACGCTTACTGGCAAGGTTAAGCACTTCAGGTGTGGAGCCGTAGGGAAACCAAGTCTTAATAGGGCCAGAGTCAGTAGGAGTAGACCCGAAACCGGGTGATCTATCCATGTCCAGGTTGAAGCTGCCGTAAGAGGTAGTGGAGGACCGAACCCACATCCGTTGAAAAGGGTGGGGATGAGGTGTGGATAGGGGAGAAATTCCAATCGAACCCGGAGATAGCTGGTTCTCCTCGAAATAGCTTTAGGGCTAGCCTCGGTGTGAGTCTTGCGGAGGTAGAGCACTGAATTTCCTAGGGGGCGTCAAAGCCTACCGAAGAATATCAAACTCCGAATGCCGTGTAGATATCACCGGGAGTCAGACTGCACGAGATAAGTTGGGCGGTCAAAAGGGAAAGAGCCCAGACCTACAGTTAAGGTCCCAAAGTGCGCGTTAAGTGGAAAAGGATGTGGGATTTCGAAGACAACCAGGATGTTGGCTCAGAAGCAGCCATACATTCAAAGAGTGCGTAATAGCTCACTGGTCGAGAGGTCCTGCGCCGAAAATGTCCGGGGCTGAAACGCGCCACCGAAACTAAGGAATCTGAAAAGATTGGTAGAGGAGCATTGCATGCGGGAAGAAGCAGTACCGGAAGGAGCTGTGGACTGCATGGAAGAGAGAATGCCGGAATGAGTAGCGAGATAGAGGTGGGAATCCTCTAGGCCGAATATCCAAGGTTTCCAGGGTAAAGCTGATCTGCCCTGGGTGAGTCGGGACCTAAGGTGAGGGCGAGAGCCGTAGCCGATGGACAACAGGTTGATATTCCTGTACTGCAGTATGACAGAACTGTGGGGACACGTAAGGAGAGCGGGAGCCGGGAATGGAAAGCCCGGTACAAGCGAGGTACCAGTATGGTAGGAAAATCCGCCATGCAATGGGAAGACGTGATGTGGAGTGAATTTTAGTAACGAAGCCCGTGAGCCATGCGTCAAGAAAAGCCGCTATCGTTCATATTGTACCCGTACCGTAAACCGACACAGGTGGATGAGGAGAGAATCCTAAGGCCGGCGGAAGAAGTATTGCCAAGGAACTCGGCAAAATGGCCCCGTAACTTAGGGAGAAGGGGTGCCTGCGAGAGCAGGCCGCAGAGAATAGGCTCAAGCAACTGTTTAGCAAAAACACAGGTCTATGCGAAACCGAAAGGTGAGGTATATGGGCTGACGCCTGCCCGGTGCTGGAAGGTTAAGAGGAGAGGTTAGACGTAAGTCGAAGCTTTGAATTTAAGCCCCAGTAAACGGCGGCCGTAACTATAACGGTCCTAAGGTAGCGAAATTCCTTGTCGGGTAAGTTCCGACCCGCACGAAAGGCGTAATGATTTGAGCGCTGTCTCGGCAATACATCCGGTGAAATTGAAGTGCCAGTGAAGATGCTGGCTACCCGCGCCAGGACGGAAAGACCCCATGGAGCTTTACTCCAGTTTGGCACTGGGGTCCGGTGTTGCATGTACAGGATAGGTGGGAGGCTGAGAAACGGTAACGTCAGTTGCCGCGGAGCCGCTGTTGGGATACCACCCTTGTGATATTGGGCTTCTAACCAGCCGCCGTAATCCGGCGGTGGGACAATGCCAGGCGGGGAGTTTGACTGGGGCGGTCGCCTCCGAAAGGGTATCGGAGGCGCCCAAAGGTTCCCTCAGAATGGACGGAAACCATTCGAAGAGTGCAAAGGCAGAAGGGAGCTTGACTGCGACACCGACGGGTGGAGCAGGTACGAAAGTAGGGCTTAGTGATCCGGTGGTATTAAGTGGGAATGCCATCGCTCAACGGATAAAAGCTACCCTGGGGATAACAGGCTTATCACTCCCAAGAGTTCACATCGACGGAGTGGTTTGGCACCTCGATGTCGGCTCATCGCATCCTGGGGCTGTAGTAGGTCCCAAGGGTTGGGCTGTTCGCCCATTAAAGCGGTACGCGAGCTGGGTTCAGAACGTCGTGAGACAGTTCGGTCCCTATCCGGCGTGGGCGTAGGATATCTGAGAGGAGCTGTCCTTAGTACGAGAGGACCGGGATGGACGGACCGCTGGTGGACCGGTTGGCTTGCCAAAGCCATGGCCGGGTAGCCAAGTCCGGAAGGGATAAACGCTGAAGGCATCTAAGCGTGAAGCCCCCTCAAGATGAGATATCCCATTCTTAGTGAAGTAAACCCCCTTGAAGACGACGAGGTAGATAGGGCAGAGGTGGAAGTGTGGTAACACATGGAGCTGACTGTTACTAATCGGGTGAGGGCTTGACCAACCAGCCGAGGAAGCGGGCAGGATGTAACAGAAATGGGGCGGAACAAGCTTGTTTGTGGAGAACCATTTATGGTACAGACTGAACATTTGCGAAGCAAATGACATCGAACGACGGAGTCGTGAGATGACCACCGCTGGAGTATCGGTACGCAGGTTAGAATTGATTCAAAGAGTTTGATTAACGATCAACAAGCATGTATGTAGTTTTTAAGGTACAAACCTTAATTAAATATTTAAGTAATCCTCCTTAGCTCAGTCGGTAGAGCATGCGGCTGTTAACCGCAGTGTCGTTGGTTCGAGTCCAACAGGGGGAGTTTTTTTATGCCTGTAAACAAGGAATTGTTTACAGGCACTTTTTATATGTTTGTATAAATATCCGTTATATATATCGTAATATTTGACCGAATCAAGTAATCCCCTATAGAATGTTTTCTGATAACAGACTGGAAACTATTTCGAAATCATGCTAGAATGAAATTGGTTTGGTTAAGAAAGAATAATTTATGAGAAAGAAGCAGAAAAATGGAATTATTTGATATCATAGATGAAAACGGAAATCCCACTGGAAAGATCGTAGAACGGAGTATTGCTCACGCAGAAGGAATCCCTCATCGTACTGCTCATATCTGGATCATCCGTCGGAGGAATGAAAAAACAGAGATCCTTCTTCAGAAAAGATCCAGAAACAAGGACTCCTTTCCTGGAAAATTTGATACTTCATCTGCAGGTCACATACAGGCGGGAGATGAACCAATGGAATCGGCATTACGGGAACTGGAAGAAGAACTGGGAATCCATGCAGAATCAGCTGATCTGCAGTTTGCAGGAAAATTCCCCATATCTTTTGCCAGAGAATTTCATGGAAAAATATTCCGGGATGAAGAAATCGCTTTTGTTTATATTTACGATCACCCGGTAGAGATCGATCATCTTACACTTCAAAAGGAAGAAGTAGAAGAGGTACAGTGGTTTGATCTGGAAGAAACGTATCAGCAATGCAGTCAGCACAGAGATAAATTCTGTGTTCCGCTGGGAGGTCTGCAGCTTGTACGTCAATTTATAAAAAGTAACGGCAATACAATAAAGGAGTGAAAGATCATGAGAAAAGATTTCGGAGCAAAGCCTTACACTTATCCACAGCCGGTATTAATGATCGCTACATATGGTGAGGATGGAAAACCGGATGTTATGAATGCAGCCTGGGGAGGAATCAGCGATGATAAGGAAATTTCCATCTGTGTCAGTGAAAATCATAAAACAACTGAAAATATCCTGAAAAAAGGCGCTTTTACAGTAAGTATGGCAGATGTGGAGCATATGACAGCCTGCGACTATGTAGGAATTGTTTCCGGAAACAAAGAGCCGGATAAATTTGTAAAAGCCGGATTTACAGCAGAAAAATCTGAAAAAGTAGATGCACCTATTATCAAAGAGCTTCCAATCTGTATAGAATGTAAGTTGAAAAGCTATGACAAAGACACCTGTCGGCTGATCGGTGAGATCGTAAATGTCAGCGTGGATGAGAGCGTTCTGGATGAAAATGGAAACGTAGATGTTGCAAAAGCAGCACCGATCACTTTTGATCCGTTCAACAATGCATATATCCGTCTTGGCGAAAAAGTCGGCGATGCTTTTAAAGCCGGAACGGCACTGAAATAAATAATATCTACTGAAATACAGAAAGTCTCTTTCATAGGTACAGATAAAAAATTATCTTCTGGAAGAGACTTTCTATTTGTTATAAATATTCTTTAATTCAGAACTCCCAATTCTTTAAAGGCCTGAAAAATCCCGTCCTGATCATTACTCTTTGTTACAAAAGAGAAATGTTTTTGCAGTTCAGAAGGTGCATTTCCCATCAAAACTCCACATCCTACTGCCTCCAGCATTTCCAGATCATTATAATTATCTCCGAATGCAATAGTACTGGTAAGAGGGATTTTTCGAAGATCACAAAGATATTTTACAGCTTCCGCTTTGTTTATGCCGCCAGCCATGATCTCCAGAAGAGAATCGGAAGATCTTGCAATAGATAATTCCGGAAAATATTTGCGAAGAAGTGTTTCTGACGGTGACATATATTCAGAATCGCACATACACAGGATTTTATCTACCATAAGCGTATCTGAGAGAGACTGAAGGGATCTCTCTATAGAGGTAGTTTCCACAATCGTTTCTTCATGGATCACATGAGGGTCTGTCCGGTCTTTTACGATCCAGTCTTCTGAGGTAAAAACATTCCAGGTCACGTGAGGACATTTTTTTTCGATCACATCAATGATTTTGGAAGCGTCGGAAATGCTTATTCCTTTTTCGTAAAGGATATTTTGATCTTCATCCAGGATTAGTGCACCACTGAATGCAATGGTACAACAATGGAAATCATTTTTTTTAATAATAGGACGGATGCCGGAAGGGCTTCGTGCTGAAGAAATAGTAAACAGAACGCCCTGATCTGTCAAAGTATGAATGGCGGAACTGGTCAGCGGAGATACCACATGTTCTGAGGTTAGTAAAGTGCCGTCAATATCGCTGAAAACAGCCTGTGGCTTAAATGAAGATAATGGTTTCATATTCGAGATCCTTTCTGCAAAAGATGAGTATCGGTGTTTCTGTATATAAAATAGCACATAAATAACAAAATAAAAATGTTTGTTTATGTTTTGTTCATGATATAATAAAGAAAATAGTGTTTAATTAAACATAATTATCTGGTTAATATATCTATGAATAAATCGCAAAGTGGAATGCGGATATCCGTTTTATTAGACAGAAAGAGGGATAAAACAATGAAAAAACAGGAAAAAGAACTTTCTTCCATAAAAAGACGGGAACAGATCCTTAAAATATGGCAGGGACTTATGTCCATTTTGGAAAAAATGTCTATGCCAACTTTAACCTGACACTGGTAGATGACAGCCATATCTACGTAGGAGACTACACTATGATATAAGAGTGGAAGGAATGTCCGGCTTTTGAAAAATCAAAAAGAAGCAGGTTGATAGGAACAGGAATGGATGAGGACCTGTCTGATGCTGAAAGAAAAGAGGATAAATTATGGGAATGAATGAAACACCGTCAGCAGACCGTGTACATATCGGTTTTTTTGGCAGAAGAAATGCAGGAAAATCCAGTATTGTAAATAAGGTGACAGGCCAGGAGCTGGCTGTGGTATCCGATGTAAAGGGAACTACTACAGATCCGGTAAGTAAGGCCATGGAACTACTTCCTATGGGCCCGGTGGTAATCATAGATACACCAGGTATTGATGATGAAGGACATCTTGGAGAACTTCGCGTCCGCAAGGCGAAACAGGTGTTGAACAGAGTGGATGTAGCAGTTCTTGTAGTAGATGCCACTGTGGGAAAAACCAGAGTGGATGAAGAATTGATCCATATTTTTAAAGAGAAGGAGATTCCATATCTGGTTGTTTATAACAAGGCAGATCTGCTGAAAACAAAAGATGGGAACCGGCTTTCTTCAGATAATAACTTAAACCGGAATACCCATGTGGGTGCGGTCAAAGAGAGCAGTGTCAGCCAGAAACAGGATCATGAAAACCAGAACACAGAGCAATCTATTTATGCCAGCGCCGCCACCGGTCAGAATATCTACGAATTGAAAGAAAAGATCGCTTCGCTGGCAGTAACGGATGAACTGAAATTGCGTCTGGTAGGGGATCTCCTTGAACCATCAGATTTTGCGATTCTTGTAGTTCCCATAGATAAAGCTGCACCAAAAGGGCGTCTGATCCTTCCGCAGCAGCAGACGATCCGTGATGTGCTGGAAGCCGGAGCAGCAGCCATCGTGATTAAAGAGGATGAGCTTTCCAATACACTGGAAACCCTGGGGAAAAAACCAAAGCTTGTGATCACAGACAGCCAGGTCTTTGCCAGAGTCAGTGAAGAAACTCCAGAAGACATCTGGCTTACTTCATTCTCTATTCTGTTTGCCAGATTTAAAGGAAATCTAAAGACAGCGGCAGCTGGGGCAGCAGCACTGGACCGGCTGAAAGACGGTGACAAGATCCTGATCTCAGAGGGATGTACCCACCACAGGCAGTGTGATGATATCGGAACAGTCAAGCTTCCACGCTGGATCCGTAATTATACGGGGAAAAAGCTGGAATTTGAGTATTCCTCCGGAAGAGATTTCCCGGAGGATGTGACGAAGTACAGTCTGATCGTGCATTGTGGCGGATGTATGCTTAATGAGAGAGAAATGCGTTACCGTCAGAAATGTGCATTGGATCAGGAGATTCCTATCACCAATTACGGAATTGCCATTGCCTACATGCAGGGAATCCTGAAACGTTGTGTGGAAATGTTCCCGGATGTGAGGAAAGAACTGGATCAGTAATTTTTTTCAGGTGTTTACATTTTTTTCGAAAAATGATATAGTAGCGATTGTTCATTTTATAAATTTGCAAAAGGTGACGATAAGGAGTTGCAGATACAATGATCGATCAGACACTTTCACAGGCCCTGCAGAAAGAAATTCCAATACTTACAGCTCAGATCCGAAGTCTCTATGCAGAATTCGATAAAAAATTTCATCTTAACGGAGCAAAGATCCCTATAACTTTTGGCATGGAGCCGGATCTGTTGGGATCTTATACAAGAGGCAGCTGCCACGAAAAAGAGCATTTCCATTTTTCTCTGCTGTTTATCGGCTATGCGGTAAAAAATCCTCTGAAAAAAGAAGACCGACTGGATCTTTACAAACATGAATATGCTCACTATATGCAGTATAATTTTCACATTCCCTCAGAGTATCAGTGGCAGCACGGAACCCACGGAAGTGCCTGGAAATACTGCTGTTCCTTGACTGGTGCGGCACCAACGCCATATTATAAGGCAGGGGAAGCTCTAATGAAACACAACTATGAGAAAAAACTCCGAAGCCCGATCCATGACCGTACTGTAACGGTGCGGGATACTTACAGAAGAGAGCAGCAGCACAGGAATACTCAGAACAGTATTGTACGCTATGAGATCGGAGAGGATGTCAGTCATCCGAAATTCGGAACCGGAAATATTGAGCATGTAGAGCAGCTTCCGGGTTCTGTAAGGCTTCACATCCGTTTTGGAGAAGAGCTGAAAGTGATCGATCAGAAATGGCTTCTTCGGACAAAATATAAAAAGAGCTGAATATAGTTTTATAAAAATAGACATCATCCTGGATATCAAAATAGATATCATATGGAGATGTTTATTTTTTTTATATCATTGATACAGTATAAAAAAATTCTCCGGTACAGAAAATCTGTGTTCCGGAGAATTTTAAGTCAGGCGGATATTTGCAATCCGCATTTAGCCAGTTGCCTGATTCGGTTAAAATCAGCTTATATTATTCAGAAACCTTCACAAACTGGCTGTTATAAAGATTCTGATAGAATCCGCCTTTTGCCATAAGCTCTTCATGGCTTCCCTGTTCGATGATGCTTCCGTCTTTCATGACAAGAATCTCATCTGCATTGCGGATGGTAGAAAGACGGTGTGCAACGATAAAGCTTGTTCGTCCCTGCATCATCCGGTCAAAGGCCTCCTGGATCAGCATTTCTGTTCGGGTATCAATACTGGAGGTTGCCTCGTCAAGGATCAGCATCGGCGGCAGACACAGCATGACACGGGTGATGCAGAGAAGCTGCTTTTGTCCCTGGCTTAAGCTGTCTTCATAAAGAATGGTATCCAGGCCATTTGGAAGACGGCGGATAAATTCCCAGCTGTGGGACATTTTAGCTGCCTGGATCACGTCCTCATCAGAAGAATCCGGCTTTCCGATACAAATGTTGTCCCGGACAGTTCCATGCTTGATCCAGGTATCCTGGAGAACCATGCCATAGCTTCCGCGGAGGGCATGTCTGGAAATATCGGTGATGGGGGTTCCGTCTACGGAAATACTTCCACCGGTGACGTCATAGAACCGCATCAGCAAGTTGATAAAAGTTGTCTTGCCACAACCGGTAGGGCCTACGATGGCAATACGTCTGCCTGGTTCTGTATGAAGATTAAAGTTTTTAATGAGAGGTTTGTTCGCTTCGTAGCGGAAGGAAACATTCCGGATATCCACTGCACCTTTTACATCGACAAGAGTTCCGGATGGATCCGGGCTTTCCGGCTCTTCCTCCAGAAGATCAAAGATCCTGGTAGCGCAGGCCAGAGCGTTCTGAAGCTCTGTGATCACGGAGCTGATATCGTTGAAGGGCTTCATATACTGGTTTGCATAAGCCAGCAGTACGGAAAGTCCACCGACAGTCAGATGACCGCCCGGGATCAGAAAGGCACCTGCAAGAGCTACACCTGCGTAAATGATGTTGTTGACACATCGTGTGGACGGGTTGGTGAGGCTACTGTAAAAAACAGCCTTCTGGCTGGCATCACGGAGTTCTTCATTGATCGCAGCAAAACGTTCGGAAGAACGATTTTCGTAACCAAAGGCCTGAACCACTTTTTGATTTCCGATCATTTCCTCAATCAGTGCAGTCTGACGTCCACGGGCATCACTCTGCGCACGGAACATCTGGAAGGAATGGGAGGAGATGAATTTCGCCACAAAAAAGCTTACAGGTGTCAGGACAATGATCATCAGAGTGATCCACACATTTTTGGAGAACATGAAGAGCAGGGTTCCGATGATGGTGATGACACCGGAAAACAGCTGTGTAAATCCAAGGAGCATACCATCGGAAAGAATATCCGTATCTGCGATGACACGGCTGATGATATCACCGGTGCTGTGTCCGTCCAGGTAGGACAGAGGAAGCTTCTGGATATGGCGGATGGATCTTGCACGGATATCCTGTACTGTGCGGTAGGTCATACGGTTGTTGATGACACTCATGATCCAGGTGGCAATGCCGGAAAATACGATCATGACAAGAATACGGGAAAGATAGAATCCCATTCTTGTAAAATCAACTTCGTGGGCAGCAACGACCTCATCAATGGCATAACCAAAAAGTACGGGAACATACAGCTGCAAAATTACAGTGACTGCTGCTAGGATCACACTTAATACGAGAAGAAAACGGTATTTTCCAATGAAACGTAGTACCTTGAAGAAGGTTGCCATGCTGTTTTTGGCGGTTGTATCTGTTTTACTCATGCCAGGACCTCCTTTCCAGTCGCTTTTTCATATTTGGTACGCTCTTCCGGGAACTGTGAGAAAAAGATCTCACGGTAGGTTTCACAGGTAGAGATCAGCTCCTGATGGGTTCCTTTTCCGGAAAGCTGACCGTCATCCAGTACCAGGATCAGATCGGCCTGGCGGATGCTGGCGGCTCTCTGGGATACCAGGAAGGTGGTTGTTTTTCCACCAAGCTGGTGAAGGGATTTCCGAAGTGCCGCATCTGTGGCAAAGTCAAGAGCACTGGCACTGTCATCCAGGATCAGGATTTCTGGCTTTTTCACAAGGGCGCGGGCAATGGTAAGTCTCTGACGCTGGCCACCGGAAAGATTCCGGCCGTTCTGTTCCAGACGGAAATCCAGCTGACCGTCCTTTTTCTCTACGATTTCACGAGCCTGAGCGGTGGTAAGTGCTTCCCACATTTCTTCGTCCGTGGCATCTTCCCGTCCCCAGCTTAAGTTATCGCGGATGGTTCCCTGGAAAAGTGCTGCTTTTTGAGGAACTACGCCGATTTTTTCCCTGAGTTCCTGCCTGGAATAGGTCTGTACATTCTGACCGTCGAGGGTAATGACTCCGGAGGTTGCGTCGTAGAAACGGGCGATCAGATCCACAAGAGTGGATTTACCGCTTCCGGTACCGCCGATGATTCCGATCGTAGAGCCTTTTTTTGCGGAAAAAGTGATATCAGAAAGGCTAGGTGCGCCGGTTCCTGCATAGGAGAAACTTACATGGTCAAAGGCAACTGCATAGTCACTGTTTTCCGCAGTCGGTAAGGAAGCTTTGTCCGGGTAAGTCATGGTGGAATCGACCTTCAGGATTCCGGCAATGCGATCCGCACAGGCCATGGATTTATTCAGGGTGATGATCAGGGACGCAAGCTTGACCAGTTCTACGATCATCTGTGCCATATAGTTGTAAAGAGCAACTATTTCACCCTGCTGCATGTTTCCGAGGTTTACTTGTACACCTGCAGTCCGGATCAGGATTACTGTTGCGATATTGATCAGTACATAAGTTGCAGGATTTAAAAGTGCAGAGATTTTTCCGACAAATTCGTTCAGTCTGGTAAGTGCAAGATTGCTTTCGTCAAACTCCGCAACGGCATCAGCTTCACGGCAAAATGCACGGATCACACGGACACCGGTCAGGTTTTCTCTGGTAAGACGGGTGACGGAATCCAGACGTCCCTGTACTTTTTTGAAAAGCGGGATACTTAAAAACATGATCACAAAGACAACCAGGAACAGTACCGGAATGGCAACTGCGAAGATCAGTGCACAGCGCACATTGATGGTAAAAGCCATTACCATAGAGCCTAGAACAATAAACGGGCTTCGAAGAAGAAGACGGAGTCCCATGTTTACTCCGTTCTGTACCTGATTGACATCGTCTGTAAGACGGGTGATCAGCGTGTCAGTGCCAAGGGTGTCCAGCTCCGTATAGGAAAGCTTCTGGATATGGTCAAATACAGCCTGACGCACTTCTGCGGCAAAGCCTACGCTGGCTTTTGCAGCAAAAAACTGTGCAGTAATGCTGACTGCAAGTCCTGCAGCAGCCATCAGTATCAGGATAAAAAACTTCTGAACGATATAGCCGTGGTCATTATTTGCAATTCCCACATCGATGATCTGGGCGATGACGACAGGCACCAGCAGATCAAATACAACTTCCAGAAACTTGAAAAAAGGAGCCAGAACGCTTTCTTTTTTGTAGTTTTGAAGATATTTTGCAAGTGTTCGCATTTCTTTTTCTTCCTCCGTTTCCTTATTTTTCTATAATAAACCTCTGTTATTATACTCCTATGGAGATAATACGTATAATATTGTTTTTAATGTATGATAATATAATTTTGCTATTGCCTGGGACGGAAATCTGTGGGATGATAGAAGTATGGTTTTTCGGATAATTGTGTGGGAAAGATATTCATAGTATTTACAAAGTATTGCAGATATAGTATTTCTTAACCGAATTAAGAAAGTACTTTGTGGGATAGCGAAAAGCAATAAGCAGTAGATGGGTTTTGCCTGTGTTATATACCAGATAAAGAAAGAAGGATTTATATATGGAAATCAGACAGCTGGAATATTTTCATGAGATCGCAGCAACAGGAAGCATCAATGAAGCCGCAAGGAGACTGAACATGTCCCAGCCGCCGCTGAGCTATCAGATCAAGCAGCTGGAAGCAGAGCTGAAGGTGAAGCTTTTTGAGCGGACCAGGGCAGGCGTGACACTGACAGAAGCCGGAAAGCTTCTTTATGACAGGACAGAGAACATTTTGAGCTACGTTCGTTCCACAGAACTGGAAGTATCCAAAGCAGGGAAAAAACAGGTTTTACGTATCGGGATCACGCCAACCACAGTGACCACCATTATGCCTTATATTTCCAGATTTTCCAGGGAAAATTGTGATGTAAACTTTGAGGTAAGGGATGCGATCACCTTTACACTTCTGAATTATCTGATGGATGGGATCATTGATGTTTCGGTAGTGCGTACACCTATCAAGCTGGAAGGTTTAAATTATCTGGAACTGGATGAGGAACCCATGATCGCGGTCCTTCCTCCGGAGATCCCGGAAAATGAGACAAAAAAAGAGGGCATCAGCCTTAAAGAGCTGACTGGATGCCCTCTCATTATTTACCGGCGGTACGAAGAATTTCTGATGAAAGCCTTTGGAGAAAAAAATCTCCAGCCGGATATTTTCTGTGTCTGCGATGATCCCAGAGACGCCATGCTCTGGGTGCAGGAAGGTCTTGCAACCGCCGTTTTTCCAAGATCCATGGAAGATCTCTGTACAGATCTTCCGATCCGCATCATTGAAGAAGAGAAGCTGAAGACCAGGATCCTTCTTGCCTGGAAAAAGGATCGCAGGCCTTCTGCCGTGATGCAGGATTTTATCAATATCTGTGAGAAATATGCAGGAAACCCTGCAATCTGATCATGGACCTGGAAAGGGGATGTATGCAGAAATCAGTCTTTGAGATGCTCTTCCTTCCAGTGCTTCCATTTCTGAACAGCTTCCGGATTCTGCTTTTCCAGCCGTGCTTCCAGCTTTTTCCGGCGCTGTTCCAGCCGTTCTAGGACTTCCGGATGCTCGGCAAGGATTTTTTCTTTCAGCTTGCCACGGCGCTTTTCTAGAAGATGAAGGATCAGTTTCCGGTCGGAAGTTAATTCCTCAGGCAGCTCATCCATATGTAATTCAATTCTTCGAAGCAGTTCATCCTCATCCAGAACACCCAGCCCATGCCAGTTATCCAGAAGCTCTTCCAGACCTTCTTCGGAGAGACGTTGGATATCCGGGATCTGATGCAGCTGTTCAATAATGTGATGGACAGATTCTTCGATCTCTTTTACTGCATCATCACCAAAAGCCCAGGCGAACTCTTCCAGGGTATTTTCTTCCTCTGCCGGAAGAAAAGCGATACTGCGGCGCAGAAGCTTTGTCTCGTCTTCCTTTGGAACATCCAGTTCATAAGGGGCTTCGATCCCTGCGTCATGCAGAGCAGCAAGAATGGTACGGCGGACCATACCGTCCTTGATCATATGACCGATGCCGAACTGACGCAGCTGGTCATTGATCTGGGTGGAATGCTCTGTGAGGTAAAAACGGATCCCACGTTTTTTCAGGCTTGCGGAGATGGCATCCAGACGGTCTGCTGCTGTGATATCAATGCTGTTGATAGCACTGGCATCTACGATCACTACCCTGGTGTCTTTTCGGATGCTGTTCTCAATATCTTCCTGAAAAATCTTTATATTTGCAAAAAACAGGTTTTCACTGAAACGGTAGATCACAACGCCCTTAATAGGGTAGGCGAAACGGTTTTTGGACAGATCAAAATAAGCATCTCTTCCAGGGATCATACCACGGAAGGAGCGCGGCGGGTTGGTGGCCTTCAGGATCACAGCTACGAAAGAGAGCAGGATACCAATGATAACCCCATAAATGGTTCCAAGACAGAGCACACTGAAACCGGCAGCCATGAAGATGTAGAATTCTGTGCGGCTTACTTTGAAAAGACGTACAGCCAGATGGGTTTCCACCACATCCATCAAAGCAGAGATCACAATGGCTGTCAGTACAGGAACCGGAAGATATCCGATAAAACCGGTGCCGAAAAGAAGGATCAGAGCCATGGTGATCCCGGCAGTGATGGAAACCGCCTGAGATTTTCCACCGTACTGTTCATTGAGGGAGGTGCGGGAGATACTGCCGTTTACTGGGCAGCAGCCTACTGCGGCGGCAGCAATATTTCCGGCGGCACAGGCCAGGATTTCCTGACGGTCGTTCAGCTTATAATCATTGCGGAACGCAAAGGTATTCTCTGCAAGAAGAGTTTCTGCCATAATGACAACAGCAACCATAAGACCGCGGCCTGCCGCCTGGGTCAGATCAACATTTCCGAAATCCGGGATCACCAGGGAGGGAAGCCCACGTTCTACAGACTGCAGGAGGACTACGCCTTTTTCGTCTACATGAAAAATAATGGTGGAAAGAACACCCAGAGCCATAATAACGATAGCCATGGGGAATTTCGGCGCCAGCTTTTTAAATGTGCGGATCAGCACCAGAGCACCAAGCCCCATGAAGAGGGAAAGCCAGCTGATATTTTTGGCAGCAGCAAAGATATGCTCTGCCAGTTCCAGGAGCTCTCCGGATCCTGCAGGACTTCCCATAAGTTTCGGGATCTGCATCAGGATGATGGTAACTGCGATACCGCTGATAAAACCGCCCATAACAGGTGTGGAGATAAAGTCCACGATCTTATCTGCGTGAAGCAGAAAGAAGATAAACAGCCACAGACCTGCAAAAAGTGCGATGGCAGGAACATAATCCATGGCAGCTTCTGACTCTGCAGCAATGCCCAGAGTAGACAGTGCACCACCTACAATGGCAGCAGGTGCCGCATCAACTCCGAAGATAAACTGTCTTGAAGTGGAAAATAGAGCAAACAAAAGGATCGGCAGAACAGAACCGTATAGTCCGTATACCGCCGGGATCCCGGAAATCTGGGCATATCCCATGGAGATAGGGATGGAAACAGCTGCTATGATGATGCCGGAGAAAATATCTTTGGGAAGGTATTCCTTCCGATATCCTCGCAGCGTGGAAAACAGGGAAAGCTTCATATAGTCACATCCTTTTCTGAAAAATATTTTCTATTATATACCAAAGAGAGCCTGTAGGAAAGAAGCAAAGCAAAGGTTCCGGGTGAAAAATCGTGGACAAAGAATAACTGCCATATTATAATAAATGCGAAATTGCAGTAACCGTAAGAGATACAGGCTGCAAAGCTGAGAAATCATCAATCATCAGGAAAGGTTAAGATATAAATGAAAAAAGCGATCATAGCAATGAGCGGCGGTGTAGACAGCTCCGTGGCAGCTCTTTTGACAAAGGAATCCGGTGACGAGTGCATCGGCGCTACCATGAAACTTTACAACAACGAAGATATCGGTGTCCACAGGGAAAAGACCTGCTGTTCCCTGGACGATGTTGAGGATGCCAGAAGCGTAGCCTATCAGATGGATATGCCTTACTACGTGTTTAATTTTACCGCAGATTTCCATACAGAGGTTATGGACAGGTTTGTAGATGCCTACGAAAACGGCTGCACCCCTAATCCATGTATCGACTGTAACCGATATCTGAAATTTGATAAAATGTTTCACCGCATGCAGGAGATCGGCTACGATTATATTGTAACCGGACATTATGCAAGAGTGGAGTACGATGAGAAACGGGACCGCTACATTCTGAAAAAAGCAGTGGACGATACAAAGGATCAGTCATACGTTCTCTATATGCTGACCCAGGAACAGCTGGCACATGTAAAGCTTCCGCTTGGAGGTCTCCGGAAGGACCAGGTTCGTGTCATTGCCGAAAAACATGGCTTTATCAATGCCAGAAAGCATGACAGTCAGGATATCTGCTTTGTGCCGGACGGCGACTATGCGAAATTTATTGAGAAGTACACAGGCAAAAAAACACCGGAGGGTGATTTTGTAGATAAAGAGGGAAACTATATCGGACGCCATAAGGGAATCATCCATTACACGATCGGCCAGCGCCGCGGCCTTGGCATTCCGGCGGCCAGCCGTCTTTATGTCTGTGAGATCTCTCCGAAGACCAATACGGTAGTTCTCGGGGACAACGCAGATCTTTTCAGCAGTGAACTTGAGGCAGACAGTGTAAATCTGATCTCTGTGGACAGCTTAGCTGAGCCGAAAAGAGTGACTGCTAAGATCCGTTACCGTCACAAAGAGCAGCCTGCCACTGCATGGCAGACACCGGATGGCATCCTTCATGTGAAATTTGATGAACCGCAGAGAGCCATCACAAAAGGCCAGGCTGTAGTGATGTATGACGGAGATGAGGTTGTAGGTGGTGGCGTTATAAATAAAATCTATAGCCAGTCATAAATAAAGGTGAGAACATAAATAGATAAACCCCATTGACATACTAGGAAAAGGGTGATATGATTGCATCATCAAAAAACGGAGCACACAAAACAAGGTGAGCAACGTGATGATCAGGAGGAAATCATGAAGGTTTTACAGAAGTCAACAAGGGTGTTTATCGAAGAAAAGCGAATGTGTTGTTGTCGCTGATAAGCAGATGATCATAAGATAAGCAATTACTATTTTACCGAATATAAGAATAAAAGAAAAGAGGACAAACACATGAGCAAAATTACAAGAGATCAGAGAAAATTCAAATTTGAGACATTACAGCTTCACGTAGGACAGGAACAGCCGGATCCGGTTACAGATGCAAGAGCAGTACCAATCTACCAGACATCTTCCTATGTATTCCGCAACTGCGATCATGCAGCAGCACGTTTCGGACTTGCAGATGCCGGTAACATTTACGGACGTCTTACAAACCCGACAGAGGACGTATTTGAGAAGAGGATCGCAGCACTTGAGGGTGGTTCCGCAGCACTTGCAGTAGCATCCGGTGCAGCAGCTATCACATACACGATCGAGAATCTTGCACAGCAGGGAGATCACATTGTAGCAGCCAAAAATATTTACGGCGGTACAACAAACCTTCTGGAGCATACGCTTCCGGCATACGGAATCACAACAACATTTGTTGATGTATTTAATCTCGAGGAAGTGGAGAATGCGATCCAGGAGAACACAAAAGCTGTTTATATTGAGACTCTTGGAAACCCAAATTCTGATGTTGTAGATATTGAGGCTCTTGCAAAAATTGCTCACAAACATAAAATTCCGCTTGTTGTAGATAATACATTTGCAACACCATACCTCGTAAGACCAATTGAGTACGGCGCAGATATCGTTGTTCATTCCGCAACAAAATTCATCGGTGGCCACGGAACTACTATCGGTGGTGTGATCGTAGAGAGTGGTAAGTTTGACTGGGAGGCATCCGGCAAATTTGCATCTCTTACAGAGCCAAACCCAAGCTATCATGGCGTAAGCTTCACAAAAGCATGCGGACCGGCAGCATTTGTTACAAAGATCCGTGCGATCCTTCTTCGTGACACAGGAGCAACAATTTCTCCGGTGAGCTCCTTTATCTTCCTTCAGGGACTTGAGACACTGTCTCTCCGTGTAGAGCGTCATGTTGAGAACGCACTGAAGGTTGTACAGTATCTGAATGATCATCCGCAGGTAGAGAAGGTTCATCATCCGTCTGTATCCACAGATCCAAGCCAGCAGGAGCTTTATAAGAAATATTTCCCTAACGGCGGCGGTTCCATCTTTACATTTGAGATCAAGGGAGACGCACAGAAGGCAAAGGATTTCATTGATAACCTTGAGCTGTTCTCACTTCTTGCAAACGTTGCAGATGTGAAATCCCTTGTTATCCATCCGGCTACTACAACACACAGCCAGTGCACAGAGGAAGAGCTTCTTGATCAGGGAATCAAGCCAAACACGATCCGTCTTTCCATCGGAACTGAGAATATCGATGATATCATCCAGGATCTTGATGAGGCATTCAAGGCTGTCCAGTAAATAAGACAATTAAATAAGAAGAACACCTTCTAAAATCAATAGCACAGAAAAATCTGTCCCGGGACATATGAGAACATAGTCCCGGGGCAGATTTTTTTTGTGCTTATCTGGAAAATCCAAAAGTGGGAAGATCCGTGTCGATGGCACTGAGGATGCATGGATCATGTGCGCTTTTTTTCAGGCGGATCCCGATGCCACAAGTTCTTCTAATGTTCCGAAGGTATATCCCATCTCTTCCCATTTTGTCAGCAGCTCATCCAGAATGGAAGCATTGGTGGAAGAGGTGCTATGCAACAGCACGATGGCACCCGGATGGATCCGTCCCAGAAGCTTTTCAAAAGCTTCTTCTTTCGAAGGCTGCTTATCCTGATACCAGTCCACATAAGCCAGACTCCAGAAAAAGGTGTGGTATCCCATCTCTTTTGCCATCTCTAAATTTTCCACGCTGTAAATGCCCTGGGGCGGCCGGTAAAATTTTGTCATTTCTTTTCCGGTGGCTTCCTTATAAAGAACCTCCACATCCTCAAGCTGCTTCTGAAAGGCTTCCTTTGTGGAGATGCCGGACATATCCGGGTGTGTCATGGTGTGGTTGCCTATGGTATGGCCTGCATCTACGATCTCACGGATCAGTTCCGGTTTTTCACGGATCAGAGTCCCCACAACAAAAAATGTGGCATGTACCTGATGCTTATGTAAGGCATTCAGAATGGCAGGCATATTTCCATTGTCATAGCCTGCGTCGAAGGTAAGATAGATTTTTTTTCATCGGTATCGGCTGCATACCAGGCATTGTATTTTTTTAATTCTTCCATAGAAGCATTTCCTGTGGGCCGTTTGCCTTCTTCCTGAAAACCGAGCCCCCAGTTTTCATTTTGGAATGTCATAGAAGCAGAAGAGGTCTGGCTGTTTTTGGCAGAATTCGGATAGGATTGTGGGTCGGAAGTAAAATGAGAATAGATCTTTCCTACAAGACTACCAAGAGCAAAAGCCATGACAAAGAAAAAAATAAGACGGTAGATGTGTTTTTGTTTCATGGGAACCTCAGAGAAAGTGGAGTTATTAATATGTTTATGAACACAAAGAAGAAGATATGAAAGCAGAAGATCATGAGATCATGTCTGTGAGACAGAGGTCAAAATAAGCAAAAAATAAGAGTCATCAGCGATTGATTTCTTCTGCCGATGACTCTTTTAATTTTCATTATCCAATGGAATATACCTCTCATTTCTTAGATTTAAAACTTATACGGAATTAAAATTTACGTTCTCGGTGGTCCGTACCTCCTTGTTTTAATTATGATGGAAAATCTTTAAATCTTCTGGTGGACTGTACCTCTCTTTCTTAGATTATGGGAAGTAAGTTATGTTTTCGGTGGGTTCACGCTCCTTTTTGATTTAGTATTTTGTTTTCCGTTTGTTTTATTTGATGGTTAAACTATAACAGATAAAATAGAAAATGTCAATACTAAATTTTAAAAATAATAAAAATATATTTAAAAGAAAAATAATAAAAATAAAACAACAAAAAAATCAGATAATATCGAAACCAGATAAAAGGTATAGACCAAAACCTTTTCGGACAAGATACCTTTATGAACATAAGAAGAGAATCACAAAGTGCAGGAGATCATAAACAGTATTATTATTTTCAAGGAGGGAAAAACTTATGCTACGTTATCTGCCTGTTCGAAAAGTTCATGCAAGACAGGTCCTTGATTCCAGGGGGAATCCTACGGTGGAAGCGGAAGTGACGGTAGGTGAAGGAATCGTGGGGATTAACGGATACACAGGAAGAGCCATGGTGCCGTCCGGAGCATCCACAGGTAAATTTGAGGCTGTGGAGCTGCGAGACGGAAACCGGGAGGAATATCTGGGCCAGAGTGTAAAAAAGGCAGTGGAAAATATCAATACACGTCTGGCAGATTCCATTATCGGAGAGAATGCCCTGAACCAGGCATGGATCGATCATCTTCTGATCGAAACCGACGGAACGGAGAACAAAAGCAGCGCAGGAGCCAATGCCACGCTGGCAGTATCTCTGGCAGCAGCCCGTGCAGCAGCCGGGGCCCTTCGGCTTCCTCTTTATCAGTATCTGGGCGGCTGTCATACCCTGCAGCTCCCTGTGCCGATGATGAATATTTTAAACGGGGGAAAGCATGCGGACAATACGGTAGATCTTCAGGAGTTTATGATCATGCCAACAGGAGCTTGCTGTCTGGAAAAGGGTATCCGCATGTGTGCGGAAGTCTACCAGCACTTAAAGCTTCTTCTCCGGGAAAAAGGACTCTCCACAGCAGTTGGAGATGAAGGCGGCTTTGCTCCGGATCTTTCTGATTCGGAGGAAGTGCTTACCCTGATCGTTCATGCCATAGAAAAAGCAGGATATAAGCCAGGAGAAGAGATCACCATTGCCATTGATGCAGCCTCCAGCGAGCTTTATGATGAGGAAAAGGGTGTGTACTTTTTCCCTGGGGAGAGCCGCATGAAAGGAGAAAAGATCTACCGGGATGCCGGTGAGATGACAGCGTATTATGAAAAATTGGTGGAAAAATTTCCCATTGTTTCCATTGAAGACGGTCTCTGGGAGGATGACTGGGAAGGCTGGAAATATCTGACGGAACACCTGGGGAAAAAGATCCAGCTGGTAGGCGACGATCTGTTTGTCACCAATATCAAACGGCTGCACTGTGGCATCGGACTTGATGTTGCCAATGCTATCCTTATTAAAGTAAACCAGATCGGAACTCTCACGGAAACTCTGGATGCGGTGGAGATGGCTCAGCATGCCGGGTATCGTGCAGTGATCTCTCACAGGTCCGGGGAAACAGAGGATTCCTTTATCGCAGATCTTGCAGTTGCCTGTGGGGCAGGACAGATCAAAACAGGCGCACCCTGCCGTTCGGACCGGAACGCCAAGTATAACCAGCTTCTGCGGATCCACGAACAGCTCGGAGCTCTTGGAAGATATAAAGATCCTTTTGTAAAAAAATCTCAGAAAAAGCCCTGCATAAAATAAACGGAAAATGGTTGAAATCCCGGTTTAGCTATGGTAAAATAACCTCTAGTTGATTAGGAGGTGTAACCGCGTGAACATTTTGAAGATTATTCTGACTGTAATTTATGCAATAGATTGTATCGCTCTGACTGTTGTCGTACTGATGCAGGAGGGCAAGCAGCAGGGTCTTGGCTCTATCGCCGGAGTAGCTGATACTTACTGGGGTAAGAATAAGGGCCGTTCCATGGAAGGTGGTCTTGTAAGAGGTACCATTATCATGGGAGTTATTTTCTTTGTACTGTCAATCGTACTGAACATTATCTGATCTGCCAGGGGCAGAACAGAAGTTGGTAACACTCTTGCTGCGTTAGCATGCAGAAGAAACTCGGATGGGGACTTCTTTTGTTAATCAGCAGGAGTGTTTTTGCGTTGATACAGGGGCACGGGTGAGCCTTCCTCCGGAAGGATAACAGGGTAAAAATGAAATATAAATATGAAACAGGAGAAAATGTGAAAAGATCGAAAAATTTTGAAAAAAGAAAAAAGTTTATAATGGAGCTTCTGGGAGATCCGCTGTATAAGCCCATGCGTCTGCGTGAGATCGCATCTCTTCTTCAGCTGGATAAGAGTGAGAAAAAAGAGCTTTTTGACGTGCTGGACGAGCTTTGCGCCCAGGGCAAGGCTGAAGTAGATAATAAAGGAAGATACAGCAAAGTTTCCGGCAAGCGCAGAGACAGACGAAAGAATAAAGAAGCTCTGAAGGCAGAAAAGCCGGAGCGTGGCCGTAAGGGAAGAGAACGCAGAGAGAAGAATCATGAGGAATATCGTTTCTCCGAGAAGGACGGAACCATCATGGAGGGAACTTTTATTGGCCATTACAAGGGCTTTGGCTTTGTGGAAGTGGAGGGTCAGGAACAGGATATTTTTATTCCGGAAAATGACACGGGAAGCGCCATGCATCAGGATAAGGTGCAGATCCTTGTACGGAACGGACATAAAGAGGGAAAACGTCAGGAAGGCGTTGTGCTGAAGGTTCTGGAAAGGGGAATGCCTTCGATCGTGGGAACATACCAGAGTAGCCGTGATTATGGCTTTGTGATCAGTGATAACCCCAAATTTTCCAAAGATATCTTTATTTCCAGAAAAAACTCCATGGGAGCAAAGGACGGAGACAAGGTAGTTGCAGAGATCACAGATTACGGATCCAGAAACCGGAAGCCGGAAGGAAAGATCACAGAGGTGCTGGGAAACTTACGTTCACCTGGAACAGATATCCTTGCTATTGTGAAGAGCTTTAATATACCAAGTGTATTTCCTGACAAAGTACTTCGTCAGGCTGACCGTGTGCCGGATCATGTACAGGAAGCGGATCTGGATGGAAGACTGGATCTCAGAAATCTTGTTACAGTTACCATTGACGGTGAGGATGCAAAGGACCTGGATGATGCCATTTCCCTGACAAAGGAGGATGGAATCTACCATCTGGGTGTGCACATCGCAGACGTGAGCAACTATGTTCAGGGCGGCAGTGCCCTTGACAGAGAGGCACTGAAGCGCGGAACCTCCGTCTATCTTGCAGACCGTGTCATTCCCATGCTCCCGGAGCGGCTTTCCAACGGTATCTGTTCTCTGAACCAGGGACAGGACCGTCTGACCTTAAGCTGTCTGATGGATGTTAATGAAAAAGGAAAGGTGATTTCTCATAAGATCGCAGAAACCGTGATCCGTGTAGATGAGCGTATGTGTTACACAGATGTGAAAAATATTCTGGAAGATACTGATGAGGTGGCGAAGAAACGCTATGAAGCTCTGATCCCCATGTTTTTCTTGATGAAAGAGCTTTCCGGGATCCTGCGCAGCCGCCGTCATACAAGAGGTTCCATTGATTTTGATTTTCCGGAAAGTAAGATCATCCTGAATGCGGCAGGAAGAGCTATTGATGTGCAGCCTTATGAAGCCAATGTGGCAACCAGGATCATTGAAGATTTTATGCTTCTTGCCAATGAAACCGTGGCACAGGAATACTGCACCGGAGATTATCCCTTTGTATACAGAACGCATGAAAATCCGGATCCGGAAAAGATTGAAAGTCTTCTGATGCTTCTTCATAATGAAGGAGTCAACATACAGAAATCCGGACAGGAGATCACGCCTGGTGAGATCCAGGAGATCCTGGAAAGTATTGAGGGAATGCCCAATGAGGCACAGATCAGCCGCCTGACCTTGCGTACCATGAAACAGGCAAAATATACTACGGAATGCAGCGGACATTTCGGACTTGCAGCGAAGTATTACTGCCACTTTACTTCTCCAATCCGAAGATATCCGGATCTTCAGATCCATAGGATCATCCATGACCGTCTGAGAGGCAGACTGGTAAGGGAAGGACGTACCGAGCATTACAAGGAGATCCTGGATGAAGTAGCACGCCAGTCCAGTGTGTGCGAACGGCGCGCAGACGAAGCAGAAAGAGAATCCGATAAGCTGAAGAAAGCAGAGTATATGTCCTATCATCTCGGAGAGGAGTATGAGGGGATCATCTCCGGCGTTACAGGATGGGGACTTTATGTGGAGCTTCCGAATACCGTAGAAGGACTGATCCATATCAATACATTACGAGATGACTATTATGTATTTGACCAGGATGCATATGAACTGCGGGGCGACATGACAGGAAAGATCTTCCGTCTTGGGCAGAAGGTCCGTGTCCGTGTGGCAGATGCGGATAAAATGCTGAAAACCGTGGATTTTGTCCTGGCTGAGGAAGACTGAGGGAGCGCGAAATGGCAAAAAAAACAGGAATGAAACTGATCGCAAATAATAAAAAGGCTTTTCATGATTATTTTATCGAGGATACTTATGAGGCCGGGATCGCACTTGCAGGAACCGAGGTGAAATCCTTACGTTCCGGTAAATGCAGCATCAAGGAGGCCTTTGTCCGTGTGGAAAACGGAGAAGTTTATGTATATGGAATGCATATCACTCCTTATGAGAAAGGAAACATTTTTAACAAAGATCCTCTTCGTGTGCGTAAGCTTTTGCTGCATCGCTACGAGATCAATAAGATCGAAGCCAAATTAAAGGAAAAAGGATTGACTTTGGTACCACTGAAGGTTTATTTCAAGGACAGCCTGGTAAAAATAGAGATTGGCATGGCACGTGGTAAAAAGCTTTATGACAAGCGCCAGGATATTGCAAAGAAGGATCAGAGAAGAGAAGCGGAGCGAGACTTTAAAGTAAAAAATCTTTATTGATCGGCTGGTTTCAACTGAAAAAGTAAAAGTATGATAAAATGCGGGGAATGAGAAATGACAGAGGTACAGGAAAGACGTAAAAAAACGGTAGAAGCATCGATGACGGAGCAGGTTCATCTGATCATGCAGCAGCATCTGAACGGAGGCGGAAGACTTTTTGGCGGAGCACTGATGCAGTGGCTGGATGAGGTTGCCGGAGTGGTAGCTATGCGTCATGCGGAGACATATCGGGTGGTAACTGCGGCAGTGGACAATCTTCAGTTCAAGCATGCAATCTATGAGGGAGAGATCGTAGTACTTAAGGGATATGTGACTTATGTGGGAAGAACTTCCATGGAGGTCGAGATCGATACGTATGTGGAACAGCCGGATGGCATGCGTCATACTGTAAACCGGGCATTTTTTGTGATGGTGGCTGTAGATGAAGACCAGAAACCAATCCAGGTGCCGGAACTGATCATTACCACAGAAGCGGAAAAAGCTCGGAATGAAGCTGCGAAAATGCGCCGTGATATGCGCAGACAGCGAAGGGAAAACGGGTTCTGACCTCAGCTGTTCCAATTTTTGACATAGTTTAAAATATCTAAAGATTCTGTGAAATTCAGAACGGTCAGGTTGACAAGAAAGTGATACTCTGTAATAATAGAAAAGGAAAACCTGACAGCGAATAGGACCATTTTATATGGAGGAGATATAATGAAAAAACGTTATTTGATTCTTGCCGGAATTCTTGCAGCGAGCATGCTTGCAGCCGGTTGCGGAAAGAAGAACTCTGTGGCACCGGAGCAGAAGGTGGAGGCAACGGCAACCCCGACGGTAACGGAAGCTGCGAAAACGGATGTGGTGGAGATGCAGACCTCTACGGATGAAACAGCAAATATCAAGAACGTAATGGGAACCAAGAGTGAGACCACTACCAGTATTGTATTTACCAATAAGATGAACTCCACGATTTCTGCAATTTATGTCCGTCCTACCAGAGATGATGGCGATGACAGTGATGAGACCTGGGGAAGCGATCTTGTAAATAGTAAATTCACACTGGCTTCCAACGACAAGGCTGTTTATTATATGGAGAAGAGCCAGAAGGACGATAACGGAGATACAGCAACAAGCTTTGATGTAAGGATCACATTTTCTGACGAAGAGCAGAATGAATGTTTCTTCCGCCAGCTGCCGCTTCTGACGATCTCACAGCTGAGTCTTTGTATGGATGGTGAGGGTGAAGACGGAATTCCATATGCTACATATCTGGCGAGCGGAAGCACCAAGGAGGTGTCTACCCTGAAGGATGTAAAGGCAAGGCTTGGCATTGAGGATGACAGTGAAAGTGACAGTGACAGTACAGATTCTTCAGACAGTACGGCTGTGACTCCGACTCCGGAGAGTTCTGATGATAATGGAGACAGTACAGACAGCAGTTCGTCCGGCAGTTCGGACTCCACATCCACACCGGATCCAACATCTGCACCAGCTTCCTCTGATTCTTCCGATGCACCGGATCCTACGGAAGCACCATCCGGCGAGGATGATCCGGCATCTGTAGCAGCAAGATATATCGGTCAGTCCATGTCTGAGCTTGAGAATGCATGCGGCAGCCCAAATGGCAGTGATTATGAGGACGAACCGGAGTCCGGTAAGACAGGTTATTATTATTATGATACGTTTACGGTATCCACAACTTTTGACAATGACGGCAATGAAGTTGTATCCGGCGTATGGTAAAGGAGAATAAACATATGAAAAGAGTGTTACTGAAATTAAGCGGAGAGGCTCTTGCAGGAGAGCAGAAGAGAGGCTTTGATGAAGCAACTGTTACAGAGGTTGCCAAACAGATCAAGACGATCGTGGATGAAGGACTTCAGGTTGGTATCGTGATCGGAGGTGGAAACTTCTGGAGAGGACGTACCAGCGGAGCCATGGACAGAAGCAAGGCGGATCAGATCGGCATGCTTGCTACTATCATGAACTGTATCTATGTGTCTGACATCTGCAGATATGTGGGACTTAAGACAGAGGTGTTTACCCCGTTTGTATGTGGTGCATTTACCACACTTTATTCCAAGGATGCTGTAGAAGAGAGCTTCGCAGAAGGAAAGGTTGTATTCTTTGCAGGTGGTACCGGCCATCCGTATTTCTCTACAGATACAGCTACTGTACTTCGTGCTGTTGAGATCGGCGCAGATGCCATTCTTCTTGCCAAGGCTGTTGACGGAATCTATGACAGTGATCCGAAGGTAAATCCGGATGCCAAGAAGTATGATGAGATTTCCATCGATGAAGTAGTTGCAAAGAAGCTGGCAGCTATGGATCTTACCGCTTCCATCATGTGTATGGAGCAGAAGATGCCGATGCTGGTATTCGGTCTTGATGAAAAGGACAGCATCGTCAATACCGTACATGGCAAGTTCTCCGGAACAAAGGTAACCGTGTGATCAAAAGGGAATAATAAAAAAAACCATACAGGGAGATATGTGAAATGGATGAGAGAATTCAGGTATACGAAACAAAAATGGGAAAAACACTGAATGCTTTGGAGAGTGAGCTGACAACCATCAGAGCCGGCCGTGCAAACCCGCATATTCTTGACAAACTTACCGTAGATTATTATGGAGCACCGACTCCGCTCCAGCAGGTTGCAAACATTTCTGTACCGGAGGCACGTATGATCCAGATCCAGCCGTGGGAATCCAGCATGATCAAAGCAATCGAGAAAGCGATCCTTTGCTCTGATCTGGGATTAAACCCGAGCAACGATGGAAAAATGATCCGTCTTGTTTTCCCGGAGCTTACCGAGGAGCGTCGTAAAGAGCTGGTGAAGGACGTTAAGAAAAAAGGCGAGGGTGCCAAGGTTGCAGTAAGAAATATCCGTCGTGATGCCAACGATGCATTTAAGAAACTTGCAAAACAGGATGTTTCTGAGGATGAGATCAAAGAGCTTGAGGATCAGATCCAGAAACTTACAGATAAGTACATCAAGGAAGTTGACAAGGCGATCGAGAACAAGTCTAAAGAGATTCTGACTGTATAATTGTAAGAAATACGAGGATAGAGAGGGCTTCTTTGAAGAAGCTCTCTTTCTGTATGGAGGAGATTTATGAACGTACCAAATCATATCGCGATCATTCTGGACGGAAACGGACGTTGGGCAAAGGAACGAGGAATGCCGAGAACCTACGGACATGTAAAGGGATGCGCCAATCTTGAAAACATTTGTTATGATATCAAAGACCTTGGGGTGAAATATCTTACGGTTTACGCTTTTTCCACAGAAAACTGGAAACGCTCCAGAGAAGAAGTGGAAGCACTGATGAAACTGTTCCGCGGTTATCTTAAGAAATGTATCAAGATTTCCAAGAAAAATAATATGAAGATGAAAGTCATCGGAGATGTTACTGCCTTTGCACCGGATATCCAGCAGAGTGTCCGGGAACTGGAGGAATATTCCAAAGATTTTGACGGTATTTATTTTCAGCTGGCATTAAATTACGGAAGCCGTGATGAGATCCGCCGTGGAATGCAGAAGATGGCACAGGATGTAAAAGACGGAAAAGTTGAGCCGGATGGCATTACAGAAGATACGATTGAGAGCTATCTGGATACTGCAGGTGTACCGGATCCGGATCTTTTGATCCGCACAAGCGGTGAGCAGCGGCTTTCCAATTTCCTGCTTTGGCAGCTTGCCTATTCCGAGTTTTATTTTACACCGGTTGCATGGCCGGATTTCAATAAAGAAGAGCTGATCAAAGCCATCGAGAAATACAATCAGAGAGACAGACGCTACGGTAGCGTCAAGGAGGAGTAGATCATGTTTAAGACAAGACTGATAAGTGGTATCGTCCTTGTCATTATTGCCCTGGCAACTATCATTTCCGGAAGCTGGATCTTATTTTTTACACTTCTGGCTGTTTCACTGATCGGAATGAGAGAGCTTTACAAGGTAATGAAGGTAAGCGATGAGCATGTTACTGTGCTGGAACTTGTAGGATATCTTGGAGCAGTGCTTTATTATATTGCCATGAAAGCTGATTTTGGAAATTACGGAACAATGGCGATCATCATCAGTATGATCCTGATCCTGTTTGTTTATGTATTCGGTTATCCGAAATACCATGCAGAACAGGTGATGGCAGCATTTTTTGGAGTTGTATATGTTGCTGTGATGCTTTCCTTTATCTATCTTACCAGAAGCCTTCCGGACGGAAAATTCCTGGTATGGCTGATATTCCTGTGCTCCTGGGGATGTGACACCTGTGCTTACTGTGTGGGAATGCTTATCGGAAAGCATAAAATGGCGCCGGTTTTAAGCCCGAAGAAATCCATCGAGGGAGCTGTAGGAGGCGTTGCGGGAGCGGCGCTTCTTGGAGTGATCTATGCAGCGGCAACACAGGGAAAAATGGCTGAGTATGCCTTGATCTGCGCAGTTGGAGCTCTGATCTCCATGGTGGGTGATCTGGCTGCATCTGCGATCAAAAGAAACCAGAACATCAAGGACTATGGAAAGCTGATCCCGGGCCATGGAGGAATCCTGGACCGTTTTGACAGTGTGATCATCACAGCCCCTGTTATTTACTATCTTGCAAAAACGATTCTTGGAATTTAGGAGACATTAGAAATGAAGAATATTGCAATCTTAGGTTCTACCGGCTCCATCGGGACCCAGACACTGGATGTGGCAAGAAAAAACGAAGACCTTCGTGTTGTTGCAGTCAGTGCAGGCAAAAGTGTGGAGAAGCTGGAAGAGCAGATCCGTGAGTTTCATCCGCTTCTGGCAGCAGTCTGGGATGAAAAAGCAGCCCGGGACCTGAAAACACGTATTGCGGACACGGATACAAAGGTAGTCAGCGGAATGGAAGGACTTCTGGAGCTTGCGTCCATGCCGGAATCAGAAATTCTTGTCACTGCGATCGTGGGAATGATCGGGATCCGTCCTACCATGGAGGGAATCCGTGCCGGAAAGGACATTGCCCTGGCAAATAAGGAAACCCTTGTCACAGCCGGTCATCTGATCATGCCCATGGCAAAGAAATATGGCGTATCTATCCTTCCGGTAGACAGTGAACACAGCGCTATTTTCCAGGCTATCCACGGAGAAGAAAACAAAGAGATCCACAAGCTTCTGATTACGGCATCCGGTGGTCCCTTCCGCGGACGTACCACAGAAGAGCTGCGAAGGGTCACTGTTGCAGATACTCTGAAGCATCCAAACTGGGTAATGGGACGAAAGATCACCGTAGATTCCGCAACCCTGGTAAACAAAGGGCTGGAAGTTATGGAAGCCAAATGGCTGTTCGACATGGATCTGGATCATATTCAGGTGGTGGTGCAGCCGCAGAGTATCATCCATTCCATGGTGGAGTTTAAGGATGGTGCGATCATGGCACAGCTTGGAACTCCGGATATGAGACTTCCGATCCAGTACGCTCTGTACTATCCGCACAGACGATATCTGGACGGAGACCGCCTTGATTTCACGAAGCTTCATGAGATCACATTTGAGGTTCCGGATATGGAGACATTCCGGGGACTTCCTATGGCGATCCAGGCATCCCGGGAGGGCGGAAGTATGCCGACTGTCTTTAATGCAGCCAATGAGCTTGCAGTAAAGAAATTCCTGGAGGAAAAGATCGGCTTTCTGGATATTTATGAGATTATTGCACAGTCTATGGAAAGACATAAAAAAATCGCACATCCGGATCTGGATGAGATCCTTTCTGTAGAGCAGGATACTTATCAGTGGATCGAAAGCAGGTGGTAAATTGAGATTTGTGATTGCTGTAATTATTTTCAGTGTTGTGATACTGATCCATGAGCTGGGACATTTTCTTCTGGCAAAAAAGAACCATATCGAGGTATTGGAATTTTCTCTTGGTATGGGACCCAGGATCATAAGTACGGTAAAGGGCGGCACACGTTATTCCGTGAAACTGTTTCCTCTTGGAGGTTCCTGCGCCATGGCCGGAGAGGATGCGGAAGATGACAGTCCGGGAACCTTTAATTCGGCTCCTGTGTGGGGCAGGATCGCAGTGGTTGCTGCCGGTCCGATATTTAATTTTCTGCTGGCATTTGTTTTGTCTGTGATCATTGTAGGCTGTATGGGCTATGATCCGGCAACCGTATTAGAAGTAACCCAAAATTCTGCTGCGGAAAAGGCCGGATTGAAAAAGGGCGATGTGATCACGGAATATCAGGGCTACCATATTGATCTGGGGAAAGATCTTTATGTATATTCGTATCTCAACGAACTGAAAGAGGGAGATACCATCCGGCTGAAAGTAAAACGTGATGGAAAGGAACAGGAGATTTCCTATAAACCAGATGTAAATGTGCGGTATCTTCTTGGCTTTAACCGTTCCGATGTAAATTCCATGACAGTGGAATCACTGATCAAGGGAATGCCACTGGAAGAGGCAGGTCTGGAAGCAGGCGATGTGATCACGAAGATCAACGGTGTGGAGGTTCCGGACGGAAATGCATATGAAAAATACATCGAGGAGCATCCGTTATCCAAGGAACCTGTGACGCTCACCTATGAGCGTAACGGACTGGAATATGAGGCAGAGATAACACCAAGGGAATACAGAACACCAATTTCCGGTTTCGGATATAACACATACAGTGAAAAGACTTCCGGCTTTAATGTTCTGAAATATGGTGCTGTGGAAGTGAAATACATGATCCGTACTACGATCTTAAGCCTGAAAGAGCTTGTGACCGGTCACCTTGGAATGAAAGACTTAAGTGGTCCTGTGGGTATTGCGGATGCCATTGGCGACACTTACGAACAGTCCAAGAGTGAGGGAACGCTGATGATCTGGATGAATTTGCTGAATATGGCAGTTCTTCTTTCTGCAAACCTGGGAGTGATGAACCTTCTTCCTCTTCCTGCGCTGGATGGAGGAAGGCTGGTATTTCTGGTGGCAGAAGCGATCCGGAGAAAACCGGTAAACCGTCAGGTAGAAGGCATGATCCATTTTGCAGGGCTGATGCTTTTGATGGCGTTGATGGTTATCGTTATGTATAATGATATTCTGAAGATATTCTGATGAGGATTATGAAGTAAAGATATATAAAAGATGGAATGGTCAGGAAGATGTCCGGATTGTTCCATCTTTTTTTAATGAAACATATGAAACCAAGATGAAACACATGAAACAAGATTGACATTCTATTTGTAACTTTGTACAATCAAAAATGTAGATAGCGATATTAAATCGTGCAAAATACTAAAAGAAATAAGGAATAAATCTCAAATAATAAGAAAAAATCACATAAGGAGATGAGACAATGGCAGGTACAATCAGAAAGGTTGCACAAATGGCACATGTGTCTCCAGCAACTGTTTCAAGATATTTTTCAGGACAGAATGTAGTGAGTGATGAATTATCCAGAAGAATTGAGGAGGCAGCTAATACGGTTGGTTATGTGCCAAATCATCCAACACGTAAGTCAGATGGTGTGATCGTAGTTCTGATTCCTAATCTGGAATTTGGATATTTCAGTGAATCTATAAAGGAGATTATCCGGCAGATGCCAAAATACAAATGTAGAGTGATATTTCTTCCTACATTTCCGGGAGATGATAGTTATAAGAGTATCCTGAAGGAATTGTATGTGATGGGAGTTATTTATCTGGAGGAGGAGATTGACCGTGAGGTGATACGATATATCCGGGCAAAGAATATCAAAGTGGTTATGCTGGGAGGCGCAGCTTTTGACAGCAGATGCGATATGGTACACATTAACGATATGATGGCTGCTTACGAGGGAATGAAATATCTTCTTGAAATGGGACACAGGGAGATACTGATTCTGACTGATCTTTCTACAAGCATCAGTTCAGGATTCCAGCGGTTAGTTGGCTGTAAGAAGGCAATGGAGGAATATGGACTTATGTTCAGTGATGACATGGCAGAATACGGTCAGCTTACCTTCGAAAAAGGCTATCGATCTATGAACAGTGCATTGCGAAAGAAAAAGAAGTTCACTGCAGTGTTTGCTTTTTCCGATGAGACTGCGGTAGGAGCAATTACAGCGCTAAATGAACATGGTTTGAAGGTTCCGGAAGATGTATCCGTTTTGGGATTTGATGGATTAAGTATATCAGAGCGGGTGGTTCCTAAACTTACTACGATTTATCAGCCACTGGATAAGATGGTGGAATGGACTCTTGAGATTTTGTGTAACAAAAGTAGAAACAGAGAAGAAAATATAGAGTATACACTACCCTATAAATTATTGGAAAGAGGAACTGTACTCAGAAGGGAGGAAATATAAAATGGGGGGGAAGAGCTTTAAAGATATTCTTTGGAAAATATTTAGATTTGTTTTCCTGGGATTTATGGCACTGATTTCAGTAGGACCATTAGTATGGATCGTGATGTCATCCTTTAAATCCAATAAGGAGATCCTATCATCTGCATTTGCACTGCCTACATCATTAAGCTTTAATGGGTATAAGGCTGCATTGGATTTGGCTCCAATTTTTAAGTTTTATGGAAACAGTGTTGTGATTTCTTTCACAAGTACCCTGCTAAATATCCTGATTGTTTCCATGGCTGCCTATGTGTTGGCCAGATATACGTTTAAGGGAAGTACCTTTATCACATTGCTTTTATCTGCGTCTCTTCTTGTACCTACTTCAGCACTTCTGATGCCAATCTATAAGATCATGATGGGAATCGGAATGTTTGATACAAGGTCAGGGCTTGTACTTGTGTATGCGGCACTGGGACTTCCTACTTCACTTTTCGTATTCAAAAGCTATTTTCAGGGTATCCCCAAGGAACTGGAAGAAGCTGCCTATATTGACGGAGCCGGGTTTTATCGGACATTCTTTGTAATTGTATTTCCATTGGCTAAATCAGGACTTGCAACAGGGGCAATTTTACAGTTCCTGACGTCATGGAATGAGTTCATGTTCGGACTCGTTCTTACCAAAAGCACAGAAGTAAGGACCCTTCCTCTTGCTCTGAATTATTTTACATCTCAGTTTTCGTTTAACTATACAGCGATGTTTGCGGCATTGACTATGGTAATTCTACCAAGTATCGTAATCTATGTATTGCTGCAGGAACAGGTTACTACCAGTATGGTAGCAGGATCTGTCAAAGGTTGAAGATGAAAATTTATAAATTATATAAAAGGAGGCAATTAATATGAAAACAAAAAAGGTGATGGCCACAGTATTGTCAGCAGTGACAGCATTATCCATGGCAGGAGGCATGGCCACAACAGTAAAAGCGGATGATGTGACAGAAATCACATTTCCTACATCCTGGGTTGGTGTCAGTGTTAATACAGAATGGTTCCAGGATCGTCTGGAAGCTTTTAATGAGGAGTACGGTGACAGTATCAAGGTCAATGTGGAAGAAATCGCAGGTGATCAGAACTATGTGGATAAGCTGAAAGTTCTGTATTCTTCCAATTCTCTTCCGGATACATTCAGTACAGGTGGATATAATCTGATTGATTCAATGAAGGATCAACTTGTCGACCTTACTGATTATGTAGATGATGACTGGAAAAAACTTGCAACTGATGCATGCTGGGATGTAAACTCCCGCGATGGTAAGATTTATGGAATTCCTTATACCAGACAGGTAATAGGATACTTCTACAACAAAGATCTCTTTGCTCAGGCAGGAATTGAGAAACCGGCAAAGACATGGGACGAGTTCTTTGAGCAGTGTGACAAGCTTCTGGATGCAGGCATTACACCGCTTTCCATGGATACTGCAGATTCCGGTTGGGTAACTTCACTGATGCTTGGTGCTATGATTGGTGAGAGCGATGAGGGAGAACAGTTTATGAATACCATGCTCCCGACAGATTATAATACAAAAGAATTTATCGATGCAGCAACCAGGATTCAGACCATGTTTCAGAAATATACAACTCCGGATGCAGTTGGTGGAAAATATGAGAATGCTGCAAGCAACTTCTTTATGGGACAGACAGCTATCATTGCAAATGGTCCTTGGATGATTAGCGATTTCTATGATACTTCTATGGTTGAAGATGGATTTGCAGATAAAGTCGGTACTGCAATGTATCCTGGTGATGTTATGTATAACAGTGGAAAAATTGGCTTTAATGTTGCTTCCAAGGATGAGAAAACACTGGATGCAACTCTTACATTTGTAAAATTCCTCACAAATGAGGAGAGCCAGCTTAAAATGCTTGAAATTACAGGCGATATTCCGGCTATGGAGGGTCTTACATCTGATAATGTAAAGCCACTTGTAAATGAAGTCATCGCAAACGGCGATAAAGCAGCGCACAGTATTAATGATTTCCAGAGCCTTTGGTATGCAAATGTAGTGGATGAGATCAGTATTCAGTATCCGCTTCTTGCGCAGGGTGAAATTACTCCGGAAGAGTTCGCACAGGCTCTTACAGACGCTGCACAGAAAAACTGATAATTATATGATTTCCGCGGCTTCGGCAGGACATACCTTCTTCTGAAGTCGCCGGAGGCTAAGAACAGACTGAAACAGGAGAGATGAGAAATGAAAGTTAAAAAATGGAAACTGGCAAGCTTTCTTTTGCCGTGTCTGCTCCTTTTTGCATTGCTTTACCTGGCTCCGATGTGTATGGTGTTTGGAAGTTCATTTTTTGAATGGAAAGCAGGCGGTGTATTTAAATTTATTGGACTGGATAATTATATCAATGCTTTCCGGAACGACGCACGAATGCTTACAGCACTGAAGAATACGGGAATCTGGGTTGTGCTTCAGTCTGTTGTGCATGTGATGCTAGGAACTGTGATCGCGTTTATGCTTTCAAAAAGAAAAAAAGGTTGGAAAGTCCTCAGAACTATCTATATGATCCCGAATGTGGTATCTGCAGCGGCACTGGCTGTTATTTTCCTGAATGTATTTAATGCGCAGTATGGTATTATCAATTCTTTTGTAAAAACAGTAACCGGGAAACCATTTATGAAAAACTGGTTCTTTGATCAGAACAGTGCCTTTATCACAGTTACATGGAGCTGGCTTCTGTATACAGGAATGATCATCATTCTTGTGCTTGCAGGTGTTCTGTCCATTCCCGAGGATGTTGTGGAAGCGGCCAAGATCGATGGTGCTACAGACATGCAGATCAATATGAAGATTCGTCTCCCACTGATCCGTACTATTATTGGAACCTGTGAGATTCTGGCGGCAACCAGTATGCTGAGAGAATTTGAACTCATTTATCTGACAACCAACGGAGGGCCGGGAGATACAACACTGAATCTTCCACTATACCTGTACAAAACATCTATGACAGATAATAATTATGGTTATGCCAACATGATGGGAGTAATTCTTATTATTGCAGGGGTAATTGTAGTAAGTGCCATTAATCGGTTGTTTAAGATGAATGAGGCAGACTACTAAAAAGACAGAAAGAGGAGGAATTACAGATGAAAATAGCAGTAATCGGCGGTGGTGGAGTACGTTCCATGTTTTTGGCAAAAAGCCTTGCTCAGAGCAGTTTGGAATTGGGGATCAACCAAGTGATTTTTATGGATAATGATCCAAAGAAGCTTAATATCTATGGTAAAATGGCACAGCAGGTTGCAAAACGTCTGCAGCCAGACTTGCAGCTGGAACTTACCGGCGACCCTGTAGAAGCCATTAAAGATGCAGATTATATCATAACAACGATTCGTGTTGGAGAGGATGATATGCGTATCCAGGATGAACGAGTAGCTCTGAATCTGGGGGTTCTGGGGCAGGAAACTACCGGTGCGGCAGGGTTTTCTTTTGCTATGCGTTCTGTGCCGGCTCTGGTAAAATATTGTGAGCTTGCAAAAAAATACGCTTCTCCGGATGTAAAGATCTTTAACTTTACCAACCCAGCGGGAGTAGTATCTCAGACTCTGCGTGATATGGGATATGATTTTACCTATGGTATCTGCGATGCTCCAAGTAGTCTTCTCCATTCCTTTGCAAAAATGTATAAGGTTCCGCAAAATTCTGTGACGGGAGACTGCTATGGATTGAATCATCTTTCTTTTTTTGACAGTATTAAGCTGGATGGAAAAGAGATTTTGCCGGAGCTTTTAAAAGATGAAAGATTGTATACGGATACAGATATGCGTTTCTTTAAAAAAGATCTGGTAGAGCATATGGGATGTATTCTTAATGAATATTTGTATTATTTTTATTACAGAGAAGAAGCAGTTCAGCATATTTTGGATGCGGGTATCACCAGGGGAGAAGTGATCCGTGATGTGAATATCCATATGACGGAGGAACTGTCACACATGGATGTCGAAAATGATTTTGAAAACTGCCTGAAGGTTTATGATAAGTGGTATGGCAAACGTGAAGATGCTTATATGGCAAATGAGACCGGCGTATCCAGAGCAAAAGAACCCTATCATTTTGATGTTTATGCAAAGGATGATGGAGGCTATGCAGGTGTTGCCCTGAAATATATCCGTTCCAAATTAAGTGGAAAAGACAGTGAGATGATCCTTTGTGTACCGAATAACGGAGCAATTCCGGGACTCCTTAATACAGACATTGTGGAAGTTACATGTGATCTTAAAGATGGTGAGATGATTCCGCATAAAGTCCCAAATCCCGGGGAATTGCAGATGGAACTTATTCGCAGGGTGAAGATTTACGAAAGGCTGGCTTCTGAAGCAATCCGTACAAGAAGCATTAGTAAAGCAATTGACTGCCTTATGGTGCATCCTCTTGTCAATTCCTACTCACTGGCCAAGAAACTGGTGGAAACATATTTAGCCACAAATAAAGACTATATGGAGGAATGGAACTGATATGAGTTTTGTAGGTGGCGTAGGCTATTCCAATATTGATCTGATCTATTCTGGTCTTGATAGACTGCCTGATAAGGGAGAGGAGATTTTCGCCAGAGGATTTTCCATGCAGTTTGGTGGTGGGATTCCGGCTACCATGATCAATCTTTCAAGGCTTGGAGTTGAGTCCAGAATTATTACTTTTGCAGGGCATGATCTTTTTTCGGAATTTGTGAAAAAAACACTGAATAGCTATCCGGTAAAAACTGTGAATCTTTATAAAGGAAACAAGATGCCGGTGGTGCTGTCTTCCACCTTGCTATATTGTGGTGACAGAAGTTTTATTTCATATACAGACGGAATGGATCTTAATGATGCTGTTATGGATGAAGTTTATGAAAATCTGAAAGGTGCATATGTGGTAGATATGCATGTTGGATTTTTAGATGTGTATAAAAGACTGAAAAAAGATGGTTGTATCCAGATTTTTGATACGGGATGGGAAGATGATCTGACATTGGAAAAATACAAGGATTATCTGGAAATTGCAGATTATTATATTCCCAACCAGAAAGAGGCCATGAAGATTACAGGAACGTCCAGTGTGGAAGAGGCTGCTGACATTCTGTCGGAATTTTTTTCTGACGTGACGATCAAAATGGACAAGGAAGGGTGCCTGCTTAAAAATAAGGATGGAATAAAAATCATATCTTCTGTACAAAATGTAAAAGCTATTGATGCAACAGGAGCAGGAGATGCATTTATGAGTGGCTTTATTTATGGACTTTATCATCATTATCCAATTGAACAGTGCATTAAGTTTGGAAATGTAACAGGAAGTGCGTGTGTTCAGGGAATGGGCTGTATCAGCAATTTTGTCAATGAAGAACAGCTCTTGGAAATTGCGGGAACGCTAGAAGTCAGAGAACTTTGAAGAGGTGGAAAAAATTTATAATCTGTAACTGAAAAAGGTGTCTCTTATTTGTATATCAGGTAAGAGACATTTTTTTTATGCAAACATATACTAGCAGAGAACCAGTGTGCTTTCAGGCACAAAAAGGAGCCTCTGTTTATGAAAAATCATTCTTATATTTCCATGCAGCAGGATATGCCGGATCAGGGACAGCTGCAGGTGACGGTGCTGGACAGTGCCAGTAACCGTCCTGTGGAAAATGCTACAGTGCGGATCTCGTACACAGGAGTCCCGGATAATGTGATCGAAGAAATCCGTACGGATTCCTCCGGAAAAACGCCCATGCTGGAGCTGGCAGCTCCTCCACTGGAATACAGCATGAAACCGGTGGAGCAGCAGCCTTATGCAGAATATACAGTTCGGATCAGTGCAGAGGGTTTTACACCAAAAGAAGTTGCCGGGACAGAAGTTCTTCCCCATTCCATTGCCAGGCAGGGAGCATCCCTTAGCAGACAGCAGGGTAGTGGAGAGGACTATCAGCGGATCGTCATCGGACCCCATACGCTTTTTGGGGAATATCCTCCCAAAAATCCGGAAGCAGAGATCAAGCCGATAAATGAAACCGGAGAGATCGTATTAAACAAAGTGGTGATCCCGGAGTATATCGTAGTCCACGACGGGCCAATAGGGGATACCTCTGCACAGGATTATTATGTAAGATATAAGGATTATATCAAAAACGTGGCCAGCAGTGAGATCTACGCAACTTGGCCGGAGGACACGATACGTGCCAATGTTCTGGCAATCATGTCGTTTACTCTGAACAGAGTTTATACAGAGTGGTACCGGAATAAGGGTTATGATTTCACCATTACATCCTCCACAGCATACGACCACAAATGGATCCATGGCAGGAATATTTTTGAGAGTATAGACCGGATCGTGGATGAACTTTTTGAAAACTACCTTTCCAGACCGGATGTACGTCAGCCGATCCTGACCCAGTACTGTGACGGACACCAGGTGCAGTGCAGGAATCGGGGATGGATGACCCAGTGGGGAAGCAAAGCTCTGGGAGATCAGGGATATTCCGCCATTGAGATCCTGCGGAGCTTCTATGGAAACGATATGTATATCAATGTGGCGGAAGCAGTTTCCGGGATTCCCGCATCCTGGCCGGGATATGACCTGACTATCGGTGTTACTGGAGAAAAGGTACAGCAGATCCAGGAACAGCTTAATGCCATAGCAAAAGCCTATCCTGCCATCCCGTCAGTGATCGTGGATGGTATTTATGGTCCGGCTACTGCTGCATCTGTAAAAAAATTCCAGAATATATTCGGGCTTCCTGCATCCGGAGTGGTGGATTATCCAACCTGGTATAAGATACAGGACATTTATGTAGCAGTGACCAGGATAGCGGAGCTGCAGTAAATATAAAAATAATAAAAATGTTCCTGGCCATTTTCGGAGTGATCTGATCGGGGCTGGGAGTGTAATGTGTGAATATGATTTCAGAAAAAAATATTTGACGTTTCAGAATAAACCAAGTATAATGGCTGTTTGTATCTTTGAACGTAAATTGTAAAGAGATTGCGTTTATGAGCATGTGAAAAAAGCGAAATGAGAATGTCTGCTTTACAAAAGGAGTGATGAAAATGACATTTTATCAGGAACTGCAGTTAAGCTCAACCGGATCAAAACAGCTGATCAGAAATACCACAGACAAAAAGGAGAAAAGAAGGCATATTCTGATCTATAATTTTAAAGTGTATCTTGTCATGGCATTTTGTGTGGCGGTTGTGACATTGTACAGTAAGATAACCGGCAATGACAACAGTGTTGTAGGAGTAACCGTACTGCTGGCAGTGCTGGTTTTAAGACAGGCGGATTTCGGGATCCGGACGTCCCACGGATTGTTGTCCATTGCCGGGATTTTCTGTATTCTGATCGCAGGACCGAGATTGTCCAATATGGTTTCACCGGTACCGGCATTTTTTGTTAATGCGATAAGCATCCTGTTACTGATGATCCTGGGATGCCATAATGTAATTATGTATAACCATTCCACATTTGTTCTCGGATATCTGCTTCTGATGGGATATGACGTAACCGGAAAGGCGTATCTGCTTCGTGTAGAGGGGCTTTTGGCCGGAATGGTTCTCTGCATGGTAGTTTTTTATAAGAACCAGAAAAACCGCCCGTATCGCAGGACGTTTCTGGACCTGTTCCGGGAATTTGACCTGCATTCCGCAAGAGGCAGGTGGTATTTAAGACTGACGCTGATCGTTTCCAGCGCTATGCTGATCATGTCTCTTCTAGGACTCCCAAGAGCAATGTGGGCCGGAATTGCTTGTATGTCCGTGTGCTTGCCGTTTACCGAGGACTGCAAGGAAAGAGCCGGAAAAAGGGGGATGTTCAATATCGTTGGCTGTATTTTGTTTGCAGTGCTTTATCTGATACTTCCGGAATCTATGTATCCCTATATTGGAATGATCGGAGGAATCGGTGTGGGATATTCCGCAGGTTATGCGTGGCAGACTGCATTTAATACATTTGGAGCACTGTCCATTGCATCAGGACTGTTTGGAATGCCTGCAGCAGTGCTGCTCCGTATTGGAGCCAATGTATTTAGTTCAATTTATACTATGCTCGCAAATAAGCTTGGGGATAAGCTTGTGCAGCATATGTGGGTACGAAAGAGTGCAGAAATCTGAGATATTGCCCTGAAAAAAGTTTTGCCGTATAATGGGTAATAGCATAACAGCCTGGATATTACCGGGCCGACAGAGGAGAAGATTATGTACGAAGAAACAACAGAAAAACTGCTGGAATTTATCAGTAAAAGTCCTACAGCCTTTCAGGCGGCAGAGGAAACAAGAAGACGTTTTTTGGAGGAAGGCTTTACAGAATTGAAGGAAGAGGAGCGCTGGGAGCTGGAAAAGGGCGGAAAATATTTTGTCATGAGAAATCATTCCGCGATCATCGGATTTTCCATTCCTGTCAATGACTGCAGGAGATATCATATCATTGCAAGTCACAGTGACTCTCCGTCTTTTAAAATAAAAGAAAATCCGGAGATGTCTGTAAACGGAGCTTATGTGAAACTGAATGTGGAGCGGTACGGAGGAATGATCCTTTCTACCTGGTTTGACCGTCCCCTTTCTGTGGCAGGCCGCATGATCGTCCACAAAAACGGAAAAATTCTGGAAAAGCTTGTAGATATTGATAGAGATCTGGTCATGATCCCGAGCCTTGCGATCCATATGAACCGAGATATTAACGGAGGCTATCATTATAATGTCCAGAAGGATATGCTTCCATTGTACAGTGGCAGTGGCGAAAAAGGAAACTTCATGCGGATGCTGGCAGAAGAGGCAGAGATCCGTCCGGAGGATATCCTGGGCCATGATCTGTTTCTCTATAACCGGATGCCCGGAACGATCTGGGGGTCCAGGAATGAGTTTGTTTCCAGTCCAAGATTAGATGATCTGCAGTGTGCTTTCGCTTCACTGGAAGGCTTTCTCCAGGCAGATAAGAAGAAGGTCATTGCAGTCCACTGTGTACTGGATAATGAAGAAGTGGGAAGCACTACCAGGCAGGGAGCTGCATCCACATTTCTTAAAGATGTACTGTTTCGTATCAATCTGGCCCTTGGCGGAGACCAGGAAAGTTATCTGATGGCCCTTGCAGAGAGCTTTATGATCTCTGCGGACAATGCACATGCATTACATCCGAATTATACAGACAAGGCAGATCCTGTAAACCGTCCGGTGATGAATGGTGGAATTGTGATCAAATATAATGCCAATCAGAAATATTGTACTGATGGGATTTCTACAGCAATCTTTAAGGAACTCTGCAGAGAAGCAGATGTGCCATATCAGACATTTGTGAACCGTTCCGATATTGCCGGTGGTTCCACTCTGGGAAATATTTCCAATACCCAGGCGGCCATGAATACGGTCGACATCGGTCTGCCGCAGCTGGCGATGCATTCCGCTTATGAAACAGCCGGAGTGAAAGATACGGAAAGCCTGATCCGTGCGGCAAAGGTATTTTACAGGTGATATCGGAGGACAGGAAAATGAGCAGAAAAGCAGTATTTTTTGATGCGGACGGAACAGTCTGTGATATGAAAAAAGGAGTGCCGGACAGTGCCATAGAAGCCATCCGTGCGCTGGTAGATAACGGACATGAAGCGTGGCTCTGCACAGGAAGAAGTCGTGCGTTTGTATCCTGGTATCTGGAGCAGATCCCTTTTACGGGAATGATCAGTGCCTGCGGATCCACCATTGAGAAGGACGGGAAGAGACTTTTTAATAAAGAGATGACGCCGGAGGTTGCAAAGCTTTCTGTGGAGGTTCTCAGAAAATACGGACTGATCCCGGTAATGGAAGGCGCGGATTTTATGTATTATGACAAAGAGGAGTATACCGATGAAGTGAACTGGTATGCCAGTCTGATCACAGAATCCCTGGGCGATAAATGGAGGCCTATCCGTGGAAATGAGGATTGTATGCGGATCAATAAGATCAGTGCAAAAATGACTGAGGGATGTGATGCGGAGGCAGCGTTATCCATTTTATCAGAATACTATGATATCATCCGCCATGAAGGCAGCAGTTCGTTTGTGGGAAATACCATTGAACTGGTGCCAAAGGGCTTTAACAAGGCTGTTGGGATCGCAGCTGTGATCCGCCTGTTTGATATTCCGTGGGAGAATACCGTTGTTTTTGGAGACAGCAACAATGATCTTGCCATGTTTGAATACGCTGCAACAAAGGTTGCCATGGGAAATGCTTCTCCGAAGATCAAAGAACTGGCAGATTATGTTACGTCTGATATGTTCCACTACGGCATTCGGGATGGCTTGAAATATCTGAAGCTGATCTGAGAGAATGCTTCGTTTGTTTTGTAGGCTATGAGATTGTAAGAACAGAAACATCCACATCAGAAATGATAGCTTTATGTGAATATGCTTTTATAAAAAAATGCTGTAAGAACCAGAAATCATAGTTCTTACAGCATTTTATGTTACAGATTTTTCCGGGTAGATAATATGCAGAAGCTGCAATATCAGATCAGTCCCAGACCTTTGCAGATAAACAGCCAGAGTGTCAGGGTAAAGGCACTGAATAATGTGGTAAGAAGCACGACTCCCGAAGAAAAAGAGCCCTCATGTCCCATGTTTTTTGCCATGACAAAGCAGGTAACGGTGCTGGCAGACCCCAGCATGATAATGATGGAAACCAGCTTGTCCTTTGTAAAACCGCAACGGATGGCAAGAGGAAGAAAAAGTGCTTCATAACCGACAAGTTTCATAAATGTACAGGCAACAGATGCTTTCAGCCGGGAAAAGGCTTTTCCGAAGTGCAGAGATCCGCCCATAGCCATGAGGCCAAGAGGAGTGGCGGTTTTTGCAAGATTGCCTGCCGTAGAGTCCAGGATCTTCGGAAATGGAAGACGAAGAAGGGACCAGAGTGTACCGGCTGCAATGCCGAGAATGATGGGATTGGTGACAATTCCCTTTAAAGTGCGCTTCAGAACGGTACCATCTATTTTTCCCTGACCTGGTTTAAAGACAGAGAGAACTACAACAGCCATTACATTGTAAAGAGGGACGCTGGCAATGATCATCAGTGGTGCCATACCTGCATTTCCGTAAAGGTTCTGGATAATGGCGATACCAAGGATCGCTGCGCTGCTGCGGTAGGATGCCTGGATAAACTCGCCCCGGATATCGGAAGGGTGGAGAAAACGGGACAGGAGCACGGAGATCATAATACTGAGAGATGTGATCGCAAAACAGAAAAGAACCATCTTGGGATCCCAGGCCTCATAGATATCGATTTTAGCGATGTCCTGAAACAGAAGCACAGGCAGGGGGATGACAAACACAAATTTGTTCATACGATTGACAAATGTTTCATCAAACAGTCCGATCCTCCGGAAAAAATATCCCAGGAGCAGTGTAAGAAAGATGGGCACGGTAACATTCAGACAGAAAATAAGATTGTCCATAAAAGAAAGCCTCCCTGTGGTAAAATTTCTCTGTTTATTATATCCAAACTACGAAAATTGTCAAACGAGGTATACGGGACTTGAGATTTCTGGTATGATAAAAAGTGTTGCGAAGAAAGCAGCACAGGGGTTGAGAAGGAGAAAGGAAAGAAAATGAGATACGGAAAAATACGGATCGAAGATGGCTTTTTTGTGTTTACCAGACATATGATGCTCAACAGTCTTCCGTGTAAAGATATTCTCTGGGCGTACATGCGCCGTGAGGGAACAGATAAAACCGGTGAAAAGCAGCTGATCATTAATTATCTGGTGATCATAACCAGACGTCAGAAGCGTTATAAATTTGATATGACAGAGCAGGAGGTACAGGATTGCCTTCAGCTTCTTAAAGTACTGAATCCGGATCTTGCGGTTGGTTTTCCAAAAGGAAGCAGGCTTCCGCTTCAGAATCTTCCGAATACAAGAGATCTGGGTGCATTGATGACAGTAGACGGTTCGCATATTCTTCCCAGAAAGCTTTTGCGCAGCGGAGAAATCTATCATGCTTCTGCTGCAGACAACCGGATCCTTTCAGAAGAATATAATGTAAAAACAGTGATTGATTTCAGGTCAGCTGCAGAAGTAAAGAAAAAACCGGATGATATCATGGCAGGAGTGGAGTATTATCACATTCCAATCCGGGATGAGGACAGCAGTGGAAACAGCTTTTTTGAACATGTGATGTCCTGCTATGGTGATGTAGACCGGTATATGCAGGACTGGTACCGGAATTTCGTTACGGATGAGTATTCTCTGAAGCAGTATGCACGTTTTCTAGATGTCCTGCTTCATGTAAAGAATGGAGCTGTTGTTTTTCACAGTGCCACAGGAGAAGACCGGACAGGAGTCGGAACAGCACTTTTGCTCTTTGCTTTGGGTGTACCTAAGGAAACGATACGAAGGGATTATATGCGGTCAAATCCATGTCTGGAAGATGAACTGAAATATATGCGCAGGCTTTACCGGGCAGACCGGCCGGAAAACAGCCGGAAGCTTGCAGATCTGAAAGCCTTCTATCAGGTGAAGGAGTCCTATATCAATACAGTTTTTGATGTCATCGAAAAAGAAAACGGAGGAATTGAAAGATTCCTTCGGAAAAAACTTTATCTGACACCAAAGGCATCCGAGGAGCTTAAGAAAAAATATCTGATCTGAGGATAAAAACATTTCTTATCATCCTGAAGGAATTTTGCAGGAAATTTTGATTGACAAAATTTTCGAAGTTGTTATAATGGTAAGAAAGCAAGGGTTTATTAGATTAAAGCGTTAACTGACGAAGTCGGTTTTCTATACATAAAAGTGTTGAAAGCAGGTGTATTATGGAAAAGAGAATACTATCCATCCTTGTGGATAATACCTCCGGAGTCCTTAGCCGTGTGGCTGGTCTTTTCAGCCGCCGTGGATATAATATTGACAGCATTACCGCAGGAGTGACTGCAGATCAGAGATATTCCCGTATGACAGTTGTATGTGAGGGAGATGATCAGATGCTCCAGCAGATCACTAAGCAGCTGGCGAAGCAGGAAGATGTACGGGATGTTAAGGTCCTTGAACAGGACGACAGCGTTGCCCGTGAGCTGATGCTCGTCAAGGTTGCTGTGAAGCCGGAACAGAGACAGGGAGCTCTTTCTGTTGCAGATATCTTCCGTGCCAAGGTGGTGGATGTAAGTAAGGATTCTCTTATTATGGAGATGACCGGAAGCCAGAACAAGCTGCAGGCGTTTGTGGAGCTGATGGCTGACTATGAGATCCTTGAGCTTGCAAGAACGGGAATCACAGGTCTGTCACGAGGCAGTGACGATGTCCGTTACCTGTAAATTTTTTACATATGTTTGCTAGGAGAGCAGCTACTCTCTTAACGATAAATAATTTTTATGAAGAAGATGTTGTAAACATCAGAGGAGGAAAGTAAAATGGCAAATAAGATTTTTTACCAGGAAGACTGTAATCTTGGATTATTAGATGGTAAGACAATTGCGATTATTGGATACGGAAGCCAGGGACATGCACATGCACTGAACCTTAAAGAGTCCGGATGTAATGTAATCATCGGTCTTTACAAAGGAAGCAAATCTTGGAAAAAAGCTGAGGAGCAGGGCTTCGAGGTATATACATCTGCTGAAGCAGCTAAAAAAGCAGATATCATCATGATCCTGATCAACGATGAGAAACAGGCTGCACTTTACAAGAACGATATCGAGCCGAACCTTGAGGAAGGCAACATGCTTATGTTCGCTCATGGCTTCAACATTCATTTCGGATGCATCAAACCACCAGCATATGTTGATGTTACAATGATCGCTCCGAAAGGACCTGGACACACAGTAAGAAGCGAGTATCAGGCTGGTAAAGGTGTTCCTTGTCTGATCGCTGTAGAGCAGGATGCTACAGGTAAAGCTCAGGATATCGCACTTGCATATGCACTTGGAATCGGCGGAGCAAGAGCTGGTGTTCTTGAGACAACATTCCGTACAGAGACAGAGACAGACCTCTTCGGTGAGCAGGCTGTACTTTGCGGTGGTGTTTGCGCACTTATGCAGGCTGGTTTCGAGACACTTGTTGAAGCTGGTTATGACCCAAGAAACGCATACTTCGAGTGTATCCATGAGATGAAACTGATCGTTGACCTGATCTATCAGTCAGGATTCGCCGGAATGAGATATTCTATCTCCAATACAGCTGAGTATGGCGATTACATCACAGGACCGAAGATCATCACAGAGGATACAAAGAAAGCAATGAAGAAAGTTCTTTCCGATATCCAGGATGGTACATTCGCAAAAGAGTTCTTACTCGACATGTCCGATGCAGGTGCACAGGTACACTTCAAGGCTATGAGAAAATTAGCTGCTGAGCATCAGTCTGAGAAAGTCGGCGAGGAGATCCGTAAACTCTACAGCTGGAACGGCGAGGATAAGCTTATTAATAACTAAGCAAAATTTATTGCAGGCGCAATAAATTTTGCGCTACTCGAACGAAGCGCAGCGAAGTTTGAGTCAAAAAAGTCACACACGTAATACAGTGGTAGGAAACTTTTTTGAAATTTAGAATTCCCATCTGGTCGCAATGATCAGATGGGAATTTTTTTACATTCCTTTATTTATCCGGATGCTCTGTTTCATCATCAAAAAATGGCGCGATCAAAGCCGAATCAGCATCTTTCTGTCTGCATACAAACCCGATCTCACGCAGCGGAAAAGAAAATCCTACCGGTACTTCCACCAGAGTTCCTTCTTCCAGCTCTTTTTTTACAAAATCACGGATCACACATGCAATCCCAAGACCAATTTCCGCAAACTGGATCAGAAGATCCATAGTTGTTACTTCCAGAATATGACTTAATTCCACATGATGTTCTTTCAACTGAGTGTTCACGGTCTGACGTGTAATATTGTCCTCATCCAGCATCATGAAAGTTGCTGCCTGGATCAGAGGTTCATCCGGATAGAGCTTTTTCTGATTTTCCAGATACTGCTGTGTACAGACAAAGGTATCCTGGATTTTCAAAAGAGGCTGAAAATAATATCCCCGAAGCTTCTGCGGCCGTCCGATGAGTCCCAGATCGATTTTTTCCTCATCCAGAAGCTGCAGCGTCTGATAAGTAGACTGGCAGGAAATTGTGATACGTACATGAGGAAAACGTGCAATATAGTTTTCCAGGTGGGAGAGCAGTACATATCTGGTAAGAGTAGAACTGGCGCCCAGACGCAGCTTTGGAATGTCCCGGGAACGGTTATGGCGAATGGAATTTTCTCCTTCATCCAGAAGTGAAAGAGCTTCTTTTACTTTTTCAAAAAGAAGCTCACCGTCCGGAGTCAGAGTGACACCCCGGGAACTGCGTTTAAAAAGAACGGTATCCAGATTCTGCTCCAGCTTCTGGATCGCTTTGCTGATAGCAGGCTGGCTGATATAAAGGTCCCGGGAACTGTGGGAGATACTGCCGGTACGTGCTACCGTATAAAAAATATGATAAAGAGACAGATTATCCTGCATGCAAAACATTCCTTTCGAAAAATAGTAAGGTAATAAAGGTAATAAAAAAATCCGAAGTCATCAGACCTCGGAAACCTTAGCTGTTATAATATTTATGATGTTCAATCGGGGCAACAGGATTTGAACCTGCGACCTCACGGCCCCCAGCCGTGCGCGCTACCAAGCTACGCCATACCCCGCAACGCATATAACTATAACATAAACGAATTGTAAATGCAACCATTTTTTGAGGAGAAAGATGGTTGTATGGATGATAATAAAGAGTGTGATCCCTTGATACTTTCATAGGCTTCACACTCTTTACATGATATAATCAGGCTGTCTGTATTGTGTTACCTGGGTCAGGTAAAATACCTCTTCCCTGAAGTACAACAACAAGAGTTTCTGTTGTGTCCTGTAAATTCTTGATATCTTTTCGGATATCCCGTTCTGCAAGCTTAACATCCAGTGAAAGGTCGTCCAGGCGTTTTCTGTTGGTATCACATTTCAGATCGATCATTTCAAGTCTGTTTTCTACCCGGTTGAAGCGGGCATCTATTTCATCAAAACGAACATCCATAGCATCAAGACGAGCGTCGATACCGTCAAAACGAACATCCATAGCATCAAGACGAGCATCGATACCGTCGAGACGAGTATCCACTGCATCCAGTCTGGCGTCGATACCATCTAATCGGTTATTTATATTGCCCAGCTGGACATTGATCGGGTTTATCATACCGGCTAATAATTCCAAATCTTTCTGATCTAGCATATGCGCATCCTCCTACAAAAATTGTACCGCATATTTCTCTGTGCGGATATTGTATCATGTTTCGAGTGTGAAGTCTATGAAATTATCAAAGAACAAAATGGACAGGAACAATAAGTTCTTAACTAGTATAATATATATAATAAGAAAAAACAAGACATATTTTTATATCTTTAATAATAATAGAAAATGCAGGCGAACTACCTGAAGAATAAAAAAAGGAGGCCGGGAGTTGTGCGGACTCCCGGCAAAAAAGTATGAAAAAGAAAAAGATTGTTTAGCATTTGCTATCTACAGTTAATAATATAGTAAAAAAATGTGTGCATTGTGTGAAAGGAAAATGAAGAGAATGTGAAAACTGCCGCTTAATGTTAGATTAAGCGACAGTAATTTTTTCGGATTATTCTGTTGTTTGATCCAAGATTTTGAACCATATGTAATGATAACATCTGCTTTAATGCTTGTCAAGCGATCTGAAACTGCCATAGCTGTCCAATTATGTCGCTTTTTGTGCCGTTTTATGCAGCTTTTTATGTAAGTATAATTCGTTCGGCGGATGATGTCCTGTGAAATTATACCAGTTTATTTAATTTTTCAATAATTTCTGTAAGTTCTTCTCTGGAATATCCGCCGAAGCTTACCAGCGCACGTAATGGCATGGAGTCGGTCATGGCTTCTGTCATTTCTTCAGTGATAGCTTCGGAAGCGGCTTCAGAAGAGGACTCTTCACCAACGTTCATGGCTGAGATATATTTTGCTGTCAGTTCTTTTGCTGTTTCGCTTGTTTTTGGGTTGCGGAACAGTTCGCCCAGGGTGGTGTTCATATGAACATGCATCGGAAGCTCCTGGCTGCTGTTCAGATGGATCCTGCCTTCAAGATGGATATCTCTGGAAGAGGTACCGACAAGGAGCTTATATTCGCCGCTGGCTGCGAACCAGTCATGAAGTTCTGTATTGTACCATGCGAAGCTTCTCTTGTCCAGCTCCATGGTTACTGTTTTGGTTTCGCCTGGATTTAGGAAAACCTTTTCGAAGCCCTTGAGCTCTTTTTCTGGGCGGATCGCGGAACTGGTACAGTCTTTGACATAGAGCTGTACGACTTCTTTTCCTGCCATATTTCCTGTGTTTGTTACATCAACCGAAACGGTGATGGTGTCTTTGTCTGTAGGATTTTCATTGGAGATCTTCAGGTCGCTGCAGGCAAAGGTAGTGTAGGAGAGTCCATAGCCAAACGGATATGCTACACCCATCTCTTTTGTATCGTAGTAGCGATAGCCTACGAATACGCCTTCATGGTATTCAACCTTTTCACCACCGCCGAAGTTCAGGTAAGATGGATTGTCGGAGAGCTTGAGCGGCATTGTCTCGGCAAGCTTGCCGCTGGGATTTACTTTTCCGTAAAGGATGTTTGCGACAGCGGTACCGCCTGCCTGACCGCCGAGGTATGCTTCCAGAAGGCCTTTTATATCATTGAGCCATGGCAGCTCCACGGGGGAACCGTTGTGGAGGACGATCACGGTATTCGGCTGTACTTTAAGGATCTCAGCAATGAGACGGTTCTGGCATTCAGGAAGCCTCATGTGGGAACGGTCGTATCCTTCAGATTCAAAGCTGTCCGGAAGTCCGGCGAAGATCACAACCTTGTCAGCGGCGGTAGCAGTTTTGATCGCTTCAGCTGCAAGTGCGTCATCGTAGAGATCTTTGTCTGCAGGAAAACCTTCTGCATAAGTAACCTGTGCATCGGAAGGAACGGAATCCAGTGCGTTTGTGATCTTGAAGCAGTTGATATGAGAGCTTCCGCCGCCCTGGAAACGAGGCTTCTTTGCAAAACCACCGATGAAAGCAATTTTCTCGGATGCTTTCAGAGGGAGGATCTGCTCATCGTTTTTCAGAAGAACCATAGATTCTTCGGCAATGTGGCGTGCTTCTTCATGGTCTTTTTCCATGGTGAATTCCTGCGGTGCCCGGTTGTCTGCATATTCAAAAATTATGCGTAGAATGCGTTCAACAGCCTGGTCAAGAATGTCTTCCTTGAGGGAGCCGTCTTTTACGGCGTGTACGATGAGGGCATCGTTGACCCCATTGGAGGAAGGCATTTCCAGCTCAAGACCTGCCTCAAGACCTTTGACGCGGTCATTGACTGCACCCCAGTCGGACATTACATAGCCCTTGAAGCCCCAGTCACCGCGGAGAACATCTGTGAGAAGCCATTTATTCTCAGATGCGAAAGTGCCGTTGATCTGGTTGTAGGAGCACATGAAGGTGTATGGCTGAGCTTTTTTTACTGCGGTTTCGAATGCAGGGAAATAGATCTCACGTAAAGTGCGCTCATCAGCCTCGGAAGAATTGCTCATGCGGTGATATTCCTGGTTGTTTGCTGCAAAGTGCTTGATAGAGGTTCCTACATGCTGGGACTGTACTCCGTTTATAAAAGCGGCTGCGATCTCACCTGCGAGATATGGATCCTCGGAATAATATTCGAAGTTTCTTCCGCAGAGAGGAGAACGTTTGATGTTTACGGCCGGTCCGAGAACTATGGATACATCGTTGGCCTGAGCTTCTTTTCCGATGGTTTTGCCCATTTCTTCCACCAGCTTGCGGTCAAAGGAGCAGGCGCTTAAAGCGGCCGGCGGGAAGCAGACGGCCTTGATGCTGTCATTCATTCCAAGATGATCGCCCTTGTCATCCTGCTTACGAAGTCCGTGAGGGCCGTCGCTGACCATTACTTCCGGGATCCCCAAGCGTTCCACATGTTTCAGATGCCAGAAATCAAGACCTGAGCACATGCCGGCTTTTTCTTCCAGTGTCATCTGGCTTACGATTTTTTTCAGATCACGTTTCATTAAAAATACCTCCGAAATGTTTTTCTTACTATGAACTATAGCATGTTTTGCTGATAAAATATAACAAAAATTTGTTAAAAATAAAAAAATATTGCAGTTTAGCCGAATCAAGTAAGTCCCCTGCTTCAATTGCGAATATCCCTTGCCTCTCACATTTTCAGAAATATAAAAACGATATACAGGTTGATTGACAGAGCGGTGAGAGATATCTTTTTCTGGCTTTTGTGGGAAGAGTGTAGTAATATAGGTAGGAATAATGACAGAGCTGCTGGACAGAAGAATGGTCGACTGTCTGGCTTATGTGAAAGGACTTATAATGAAAGACATCATATCAAGTATTATTACAAGTGTACTGACAGCTTTGTACCAGCCATTTTGGTTTTCTGTGATTCTGTCTGTGATGGTACTGTTTTTTTATCTCTTTGCCTACCATAATGAGACAGGTGGAAGGGGAATCAGGGGAGCTTTTTCCGTGTGGTGGCAGTATTTCAGAGGAAATGCTTTTTTTCGGAAGCTGTTTTTTCTGACCTTTTATACAACCATGATTTTGTTTCGCACGCTGCTGAACCGGGATATGTGGATGAATCCCCTTTCGGATGTGATGGCGAACTGGTGGATCTGGAAATATGGAGAGGATGGTACCAGATATCTCACAACTGAGTGTATTGAGAATCTGATGCTGTTCATTCCGTTCACGATCCTGCTGTTCTGGACCGCAGGAAAGAAAATATTGAAAAAAACAACATTCTTGAATATTGTGTGGACCGGACTTAAGATTACCTTTGTATTCTCACTGTCCATTGAACTTCTGCAGCTTTTCCTGAGGCTTGGGACGTTCCAGGTTTCTGATCTGACATATAATACTCTTGGAGGAGGTATTGGCGGGGCTGTGTACTGGATTGGTCATCAGCTTTCAGTCAGGCGGGGAGCCGAATAATGTCTGCCGTAGATAGCAGGAAGACAGAGAAAAGAATCAGCCCGGATTGCTGTTCGTGAGTGATGCACTGAAATTTTTGCACGGTGCATCGCTAAAATTTCGTTGACAAATCTTCCATAACGTGTTAACCTAATACCAGTTTCAAAAAGAAAATGCGTAGATGAGGAATAGTACACAAGAGAACGGAGCACAGAGAGTTGCTGGCCGGTGAGAAGCAGCGGAAGGGATTTGTGGAACTCGCCTCGGAGCATCTGCCTGAAATCTTTATATATTATATAAGAGAGTAGACGCAGACGGTGTCCGCCGTTATCCGGAGAGGATATAAGGATGTATATACATTCCGTATCTGTCAAGTGTGTGAATTTTTATTCATGAAATAAGAGTGGTACCGCGTAGGACAGCAGTTGTCTTTCGTCTCTTGCAGAATCTGCAGAGTCGGAAGATTTTTTTATGTCTTTATATCAAAAACAGAAACCAAAGAGAAATTTTAATGGAAACAGAAAGTGGAGGAAAACAAAATGATGACACCATCCAAGTACAAACGTCAGTATTACATGCCGCCGGTGAAATGTATGAAATGGGCGGAGAAAGAATATGTGGATAAGGCCCCGATCTGGTGCTCTGTAGACCTTCGTGACGGAAATCAGGCACTTGTGATCCCGATGAGCCTGGAGCAGAAAGTGGAATTTTTCAAGCTTCTTGTAAAGATTGGTTTTAAAGAGATCGAGGTTGGATTTCCGGCTGCTTCTGAGACAGAGTATGAGTTTCTCCGTACGCTGATCGAGCAGGATCTGATCCCGAAGGATGTAACGATCCAGGTGCTGACTCAGGCAAGAGAGCATATTATCCGTAAGACTTTTGAAGCTGTTAAAGGCGCCCCAAAAGCGATCGTTCATGTATACAATTCCACATCCGTATCTCAGAGAGAGCAGGTATTCAAAAAATCAAAAGAGGAGATTCTGAAGATCGCAGTAGATGGCGCTGCACTTCTGAAAAAGCTGGCTGATGAGACAGAAGGCAATTTTCAGTTTGAGTACAGCCCGGAGAGCTTTACGGGAACAGAGCCGGAGTATGCACTGGAGGTGTGCAATGCGGTTCTGGATGTATGGCAGCCCACTGCAGATAACAAAGCGATCATCAACCTGCCTGTTACGGTTGAGCATTCTATGCCGCATGTGTATGCAAGTCAGGTGGAATACATGTGTGATAATCTGAAATACCGTGAAAACGTGATCGTTTCTCTTCATCCGCACAATGATCGTGGATGTGGCGTTGCAGACTCCGAGATGGGTCTTCTTGCAGGTGCTGACCGAATTGAGGGAACTTTGTTCGGAAATGGTGAGCGTACCGGTAATGTGGATATTGTAACGCTTGGTATGAATATGTATTCCCAGGGTGTGGACCCGAAGATCGATTTTTCTGATATGCCGCATATTTGTGAGGTTTATGAGAAATGTACCGGAATGCAGATCTATGAAAGAAGTCCGTACAGTGGAGCTCTTGTATTTGCTGCATTTTCCGGATCGCATCAGGATGCCATCGCAAAGGGTATGCACTGGAGAGAGAACGGAGATCTGGAGCACTGGACTGTTCCGTATCTGCCGATCGATCCGACAGATGTGGGAAGAAACTACGACGCAGATGTTATCCGTATCAACAGCCAGTCCGGAAAGGGCGGTGTAGGCTATATACTGGAGACAAAGTTTGGCCTGAACCTTCCTCCGAAAATGCGCGAGGCTATGGGCTATGCAGCCAAAGCAGTGTCCGATCACAAGCACAAAGAGCTTCATCCGGACGAGATCTTCAGTCTGTTCAAATCTACCTTCGAAAATGTGGTTGAACCATACAGCATCAATGAGGTTCATTTCCAGCAGAAGGAAGACGGCATCGTAACACGGGTTATTTCTACATTCCGTGGAAAAACCATCGTTACAGAGGCTTCCGGAAATGGTCGTCTGGATGCGGTAAGCAATGCACTGAAGAAAGCTTACGAACTGAAATACACACTGGAGACTTATCAGGAGCATGCTCTGGAGCAGAGTTCTTCCTCCAAGGCTATCGCTTATGTGGGAATCCGTAAACCGGATGGAACGCTTGCCTGGGGAGCGGGTGTTGATCAGGATATCATCCGTGCCTCTATTGATGCACTGGTAACTGCGATCAACAATCGATAAGCATCCGGTTCCGGATAGGTTTACAAAAAAATGAGAAGCTGCCATAAAACGCAGCTTCTTTTTTTGCCGTGCAGATGCTATAATAGTGCGGAATGTGAAAATAACAGTGAGTAAGAGGGATATTATGAAAAATAAGAAAAAAAACAGGAGCTCATACAGCCTGTCTGCAGAGCTGAAAAACGTTCTGAAATATCTGCTGATATGGGGAATGATCTTGATCTTTTCCGCATATCTGCTTAGTGATTCGGAGATCCTCGGAAATGTAAAGCAGCAGGCAAGACCGGATACCTGGTCTATGATCGGTGCGGGAGGAAGCTTTGAAGAGGAGTTTACCTGCAAAACGAACCGTCTGTCCGGTGTGGAGCTTTTTCTTTCTATAGAGAGTGCATCGGTTGCTGGAACGTTTCAGATAACGCTGTATCAGAATGAAAGGGAGATCCAGAGCTGGCAGGCCAGCAGACTGACCATATCGTCGGGGGATACCACGTATTTCCGGCTTGACCAGAAGCTTACGGAATGTAAGGGGCAGAAATTCCGGATCGTTTTAGATGGCGCAAAAGGGGATACCGGAGTGGCTGCAGGGTTGGTGAGCCAGAAGGATGATACACAGACACTTGCCTATCGGATCATTTCCAGGCCATTTCCAAAATCACTGGTGTTTCTGGTGATTGGAGCGGCGGCAGCTGTGATGCTGGTGATCTTTGCATTTCTGAAACGCAGACAGCTCCGGGCAGAAGTGGTGTTTGCCGTTGTTTATATTTTTATGAGTATCTGTACGCTGGCGGCGGTTCCGGCCTTTAATTCGCCGGATGAGTACAGCCATTATCTGAGAAGCTATGAGGTTTCCAGAGGATATCTGACGTCGGAAGGCAACGGAGGAAACGACTTATTCTCATATGGAAGGACGTTTAACAGTGGTCTGGTTCCGGAATTTTCCGCCAAGGATCATGTATCATTATGGGATATCGGAGAGAATGCAGATCGGCGTATCGACCGGGAAAAAACACAGTTTTACGGATTTGGAAATACAGCCTTGTATGCACCTACTTCGTATCTTCCCCAGGCAGTAGGGATCCGCATTGCAGATCTGTTTACGGACCGGCCGATGGTTCTTGCCTATGCGGGAAGGATCGCCAATATGCTTATGTTTGGACTGTTCTTTTTCTTTGCCATTCGTCTGACGCCTGTTGGGAAAAATTTCCTCGTACTTCTGGGGCTGGTACCTGTGAATATCCAGTCAGCAAATTCCATGTCAGCAGATGCCCTGGCCCTGGCTCTGACGGTTGCTCTGGCTGCCTTTGTACTGGCTATGCGATATAAACAAAAAGAAGTGATGAGTAGAAGACAGCTGATATGGATGTACGTGCTGACCGGATTCCTGTGTCTTTGCAAAGTGGTTTACATGCCGTTTTGCCTGCTCCTGTTCCTGATCCCGAAAGAACGGTTTAAAAGCAGGAAAAATTACTGGTTTCATGTGGTCTGTGCAGGAGCTGTGATCCTGATCTTAAGTTTCGGCTGGCTGGCCATTGCATCCCGATATCTCTGTGAGTCACAGCCAGGTGTGGATACAGCTGCACAGCTTGTGGGGATCCTGAAGGATCCGGCTGCCTTTGTCCTGACTTTTGTGCGGAGCCTGGATAATTTTGGTGTGACCTATCTTACAGAAATGATAGGAAGTAATCTTGGATGGCTGAACATTCCTGTCTGTGCCCTGCTGGCAATGGGATATCTTTTGATCCTGGTCCTTCAGGTTTCCGGGAATGATGATATGTCGGGAATCCGTCTGGATCTTCCGGTAAAGAGCATTCTGGGAGGAGTCAGTCTCCTGGTATTTGCGCTGATCTTTGTAACGTTATACGGACAGTGGACAGCCTATGGCTACGATAAGATCCTGGGCGTGCAGGGACGGTATTTTCTGCCGCTTCTTTTTCCGCTGATCCTTGCGCTGAAGCCCAAACGGTTTGCCGAAGGAGCCGGGGAAACACCATGGGGACTGTTTCTGGGAGCCTGGAGTATCGATTTGTGTGTTTATGCGACACTTTTCGTGCAGGCATTGTGCCGTTTTGCATAAGGTGTCGGATCTGGTCGAGCAAAAATCCTTGACTGGCTGAAAACAAAATATTATAATCAAATCTGTAAATAACAGAGGAAAAAACTGTTCTGAAAAAGGATAAACAGGCAGATAGAAGTACGATTTCCGGAAAGTGGGTGTACAACATTGGACGGAGATGGAGACGCTATCTGCCTTTTTTTCTGAAATGAAATATGGCATGAGTGTGGATAACTCTGCGATTTTATGTGGATTTTATGTGGAATACATGTGGATAAGGTGTGGATAAAACACAAATACCGCCGTTGAAGCGTTAAATACGGGAAAAAGCTTGACATATTCAATATTATTAAATATAATTTTCCCATACATTACAAAAATGTTACAAACATGTAAAGGAAATCGTAATGATCCGTATTTATCCGGGAAGCGATGATAATGGGGGCTGTGATGTCGCATCGGAGGATTATGGGCTGTTACAGAAAATGAAACGCAAGGAATGAGATTATGAAAGTTGAGAAAGATTTACGTGAGACTGACGGAGTCCAGGATGAACGTAGAAATGGAAAAACCGGAGGAAATTCCGCGCGCAGTTTTGCAGTGCTGACATTATGTGCAGTTTTGGCGATGGTTATTTCTCTGGGGACAAGGACATTTGCAGAAAGTGAGGGAGGCAGGGTTTATGCAGCTTCGGATGGAGGAGAGGGCTCTCCCTATGAAGAGGTTGCTGTTCCTACCGGGATCGCAGGTGTGGTTTCAGGAGTTACGGATACACCATTATCCGGAAGCACGGTTACAAGGATCGGAAGCTCCTGTGAGCAGGTGATCGTAGGCCAGAGAGTACAGAAAGTAACCAATACTGCTGCAGATCTTAATGTAAGCTCCTCTATGGAAAACAAAGTAAATGAACTTGATGCAAGGTCGATCACACTGGCAGAAAATCCCACACTGATGTCAGATGAAGACTATGATACACTTCTGAGGATCGTGGAGGCAGAAGCAGGAAGTGAAGATATCAAGGGCCGTGTTCTGGTGGCCAACGTCATCATGAACCGTGTAAAAAGCGAAGATTTTCCGAATACGGTGACAGAGGTTGTCTGGGATAACAGTGACGGCGTTCCGCAGTTTTCACCGACCTATGATGGCAGGATCAATGAAGTTGCAGTTTCCGATGAAACAAGGGAAGCGGTCAAGCAGGCGCTGAAGGGTACGGATTATTCTGAAGGTGCACTGTTCTTTATCCAGAAATCTGCAGCAGAGGAACATAATGTGAAATGGTTTGAAAAGGACCTGAAGAGGCTCTTTAAATACGGGGTCCATGAATTTTATACATATAAATAGGAAGAACTGATGCAGTACAGAAGGAACCAACCGCCGGCAGAAACAGACCGGCGGTTTCTTTTTATCCGAAAGCTGTGAATATCTGTCTGATCTCAGGGTGGGATTGGGCAAGACAGATTCTTTTTTAAAAGTGGTGGCATTTTCCATAATTCCATGCTATAATGTGATAACGTTGAAAAGAAAACGAATATCTTACAATAGAAAGGCGGAACACCAATGCAGGTATTGTACAAGAGCACCAGAGGAAAAGAGCAGGCAGTTACAGCGTCTATGGCCATACTTAAGGGCCTTTCTGAGGACGGCGGACTGTTCGTGCCTGAAAGCATTCCACAGCTGGATGTACCAATGGACAAGCTGGCACAGATGACCTACCAGGAGACAGCATATGAGGTAATGAGCCGTTTCCTTACAGATTTTACCGAGGATGAGCTTAAGAACTGTATCAACAAAGCATACGACAGCAAATTTGATACAGAAAAGATCGCGCCTCTTCATGAAGCGGATGGGGCATATTTCCTGGAACTGTTCCATGGCGCGACCATTGCATTTAAGGATATGGCACTTTCCATTCTTCCGCATCTGATGACAACTGCAGCGAAGAAGAATAATGTTAAGAATGAGATCGTGATCCTTACCGCAACATCAGGAGATACCGGTAAAGCTGCCATGGCAGGCTTTGCAGATGTGCCGGGAACGAAGATCATTGTATTTTATCCGAAGCATGGTGTCAGCCCGATCCAGGAGAAACAGATGGTAACTCAGAAGGGTGCCAACACTTATGTGGTAGGTATTACCGGTAACTTTGATGATGCCCAGACTGCAGTTAAGAAGATGTTCAATGATCATGAGCTGGCAGCAGAGCTGGATCAGGCAGGCTTCCAGTTTTCTTCTGCAAACTCTATCAACATCGGTCGTCTTGTTCCTCAGATTGTATATTATGTATATGCCTACGCATCACTGGTACGCGACGGCAGGATCAAAGACGGACAGGAGATCAATGTGGTAGTTCCTACCGGAAACTTCGGAAATATCCTTGCAGCATACTATGCGAAACAGATGGGACTTCCGATCCACAAGCTGATCTGTGCATCGAATGAGAACCGTGTTCTTTATGATTTCTTCCGCACAGGAACCTATGACAGAAAGAGAGATTTCATCCTTACGACATCTCCTTCCATGGATATCCTGATCTCCAGCAATCTGGAAAGACTGATCTATCGTCTTACCGGAGAAAATGCTGAAAAATGTGCAGAGCTTATGAAATCCTTAAGTGAGGGCGGCGAATATACCATTACTGACGAGATGAAAGCACAGCTTGTTGATTTTTATGGTAATTTCTGCAGTGAAGATGAGACTGCACAGGCCATCAGTGATATCTACAAAAACAGCAATTATGTGATCGATACGCATACTGCAGTTGCAGCCGGCGTATATAAGAAGTATGTAAGTGAGACAGCGGATCATCTTCCGACAGTGATCGCCTCTACTGCAAGTCCGTATAAATTCACAAGAAGTGTTATGGAAGCACTTGGTGAGGAGCATAAAGATCTGGATGATTTTGGCCTTGTAGACGCATTAAGTGCGCTTTCCGGAGTACCTGTTCCACGTGCAGTTGAAGAAATCCGTACTGCCCCGGTTCTTCATGACAGGGTGGTAGATGCAGTGGATATGCCGGCAGCAGTAAAGGATATCCTTAAGATCAAATAATAATTGATAATAAAATCAGTAAGAAAATGTATTTTCTGTTGAAAAAGCACAAATACTGGTTTATAATAAAAACAACGAAAACCGAATCCTGGAATGTTCGATCCCCCTTTTCTTTTTGAACCTACATTGACATTTTGGGAATCCAAAATCGCAGGTTGGATGTCAGACCTCACGTCGTGGTAGGCAGAAGACACTGTTGAGGATACCCACCTAGCATCTGCTAGGCGTCAAAAATAAGGGAACGGCATCCCGGGATTAATCGGTTAAAGACATAGAGCCGGTTAGTGGCTCTTTTTTCATATATGGGAGGAATTAAAACATGAGTGTTTCTGAAAGGAAATTTGGGGTACTTCCTACAGGAGAAGAAGTAAAAATCTATCATCTTGAGAATAAAAAAGGTGCCTATGCGGAAGTGCTTCAGTATGGTGCGATCCTGGTGAAGATATGTGTTCCGGATAAGAACGGAGATCTGAAGGATGTGGTCCTTGGATATGACGATATCCGAGGATATGAGATTAATGGATGCTTTTTCGGTGCGATCATTGGAAGAAGTGGAAACCGTATCGAGAATTCCAGATTTTTTATTGATGATAAAGAAGTGGTTCTTGCAGAGAATGAGAATCATAACAATCTTCACAGCGGTCCGGATGGCTTTGAGAAAAAGCTGTGGGAAGTAAAAGAAATTTCCCAGGAGAAGAATAGCGTGGATTTCTTCCGCATCAGTCCGGATGGAGAGAACGGATTTCCGGGAGAATTTTCCATTGTTGTGAAATATGAATTCACAGAGGAAAACGAACTGAAGATTTTTTACAGAGGACGCTCTGATGTAGCTACCGTTGCCAATATGACCAACCATTCTTATTTTAATCTGAACGGAGAAGGCAGCGGAGATGTGCTTGATCAGGAACTATGTATTCATGCGAAGTATTTTACTCCGGTAAAAGACAGCCAGTCCATTCCTACCGGTGAATATGCACCGGTGGCGGGAACGCCGATGGATTTTAATGTTTCCAAACCGATCGGCAGAGACATTGAGGCGGATTTTGAACAGCTGAAGTTCACAGGTGGTTATGACCATAACTATGTAACCGATAATTATGCAAAGGGCAATGTCCGTTCGATCGCTACTGCATACTGTAAGGAATCCGGTATCGGTATGGAGGTTTCCTCCGACTGCCCATGTGTGCAGTTCTATGCAGGCAATTTTGTTAAGGATGAGAAGGGAAAGAACGGTCATGTTTATCATGAACGTTATGGATTCTGCCTGGAGACACAGGTGGAGCCAAATGCAGTCAATGTAGAGGATTTCCATTCTCCGATCCTGCTTCCCGGTGAAGAGTACAGCTCTGAAACGGTTTACCGTTTCTTTGTGAAATAACAGACAAACAGAAATAAAAGAGGTGCGAGAAGGCAATGCAGATACGTGTGGCAGAAGAGAAGGATGCAGCAACACTTTTGGAAATTTATTCCTACTACGTAGAAAAAACTGCGATCACATTTGAATACGAAACACCTTCCATAGAAGAGTTTACGCAGCGAATCCATGATATAAAGGTGAAATATCCGTATATTGTGGCAGAAGAGAAGGGAGAGATCCTGGGATATGCCTATGGTTCGGCGTTTCACCCGAGGGCTGCTTATGGCTGGTGTGCGGAGATGTCTGTTTATGTGAGACATGACCGGCGGGGCAGCGGTGCAGGAGGCAGACTCTATCGAGCCTTGGAGAGTCTTCTTGCAGAGATGGGAATTCTGAACCTGAACGCCTGCATTGCAGTTGCACCAAAAGATGATGAATACCTGACCAGTGCCAGTGTGGATTTTCATAAACATTTCGGTTATAAGCGTGTGGGAGAGTTCCACAGATGCGGCTATAAGTTTAACCGTTGGTATAATATGGTATGGATGGAAAAGATGATAGGCGAACATAAGAGCCTGCAGCCGGAAGTAAAGCTTTTTCCGGAAATCCAGGATAAGATCGGATTTGAACGTTTTTCCTGGTGAAAAAAGAAACCTGAGGGAGGTCAGCATGGACGAGGAAAAGAAAAATATAATCCAGCTCATGCTGGGATTTGTGCGCAGGGCAAACGGAGATCATGTCAGTGCATATGCGGCCCAGGCAGCGTATTTTCTGATCATGTCTTTTATCCCGTTTATACTGTTTCTTACAACGCTGATCCGTTATACACCGTTAAGCTATAATGTTGTCAGGGATGCCATCATCGGGTTTGTGCCCGGAAATCTGCAGACCTTTGTGCTGAGCATTGTGGTAGAAGTATACAAAAGAAGTACAGCCATCGTGCCGTTGTCTGCGCTGATGGCGCTCTGGGCGTCCGGAAAGGGAATGCAGGCGATCACCAATGGCTTAAATACCATTTATCATGTAAAGGAAACCCGAAACTGGCTGATGACCCGAATCTATTCGGTTTTTTATATGCTGTTGTTTGTGCTGGCGATCATTGTCACTCTTCTGGTCCTGGTTCTTGGTAATCGAATCCAAGTAGCTGCACAGAGAACCATTCCGATTCTCGGGAGGCTGCTGGCCAAGGTTATAGGGGCCAGGACATTGCTTGTATTTGCCGTGCTGTTTGCAGTGTTTCTGGTCCTTTATAAAGTGCTTCCAAACCGAAAGGCAACCTTTAAAAGCCAGCTTCCGGGTGCATTTATGATCGCAGTGGCATGGATGATATTTTCCTATGGATTTTCCCTGTATTTTGAATTTTTTCCGAATTTTGGAAATATGTACGGAAGTCTGACTGCGCTGATCATGGTAATGCTGTGGCTGTATGTGTGTATGAACCTGCTTCTTTACGGGGCGGAGATTAATGCCTACTTCGAAAATGAATTCCGAAAGGCCCAGAGATCTGTAAAAACACTTCTTTCCAAGAAGGAAAATGAAAAAAACAGTTCCAAAGAATCCTGACTTTGCGCTTGACAGAAGGCAGACCTTGTGGCATAGTATTAAAAGACAGAAAAGCTGTGAAGGTGTTTATAGAGGATCATTTTCTCACAGAGAAGGGAAGTCACCGGCTGTAAGCTTCCCCGGGTTCAGATGGTTCTTGAATTTCCCACCGGAGCTTCCTCTCTGAAGTAATAGTAGGAGATGACGTAAGCTGCGCGTTAAGCAGACAAGAGGTGCCCGTGATCTTTTCATGGGAAACTGGGTGGTACCGCGGATATTCCGTCCCTTTTATAAGGGACGGTTTTTTTATTGCCCATATCTGGATCTTCGGGGTGGGCGGCGGATCATTTGATCATTTTAATTAAAGGAGAAATAGACCATGGATATGAAAGAAAGACTTCAGGAACTGGCTGAAAATGCCAGAAAACGGATCGAGGAATCCGAGGGCCTGGATAAGCTGAATGATGTGCGTGTTGCATATCTTGGAAAAAAAGGTGAGCTTACTGCAATCTTAAAAGGTATGAAGGATGTTGCTCCGGAAGAGCGTCCGAAGGTTGGACAGCTTGTCAATGAGACAAGAGCTAAGATCGAAGAACTTCTGGAAGCCTCCAAAAAGGATTTCGAGGAGAAGGTCCGTGAGGAAAAAATGAAGGCAGAAGTGATCGATGTAACACTTCCTGCAAAGAAAGCGAAGATCGGTCATCGCCATCCGAATACTATCGCTCTGGAAGAAGTTGAGCGTATTTTCATCGGAATGGGCTATGAGGTTGTGGAAGGTCCGGAGGTTGAGTATGCGGACTACAACTTTACAAAGCTGAATATTCCGGAGGATCATCCGGCAAGAGATGAGCAGGATACATTCTTTATCAATGATTCCATTCTGCTCCGTTCCCAGACATCACCGGTGCAGGCACGTGAGATGGAAAAAGGCAAGCTTCCGATCCGTATGATCGCACCTGGCCGTGTATTCCGTTCTGACGAGGTAGATGCAACACATTCACCTTCCTTCCATCAGATCGAGGGCCTTGTTATTGATAAGAATGTTACGTTTGCAGATCTTAAGGGAACCCTTCAGGAGTTTGCAAAAGAGCTGTTCGGACCGGAGACAAAGACCAAATTCCGTCCGCATCATTTCCCGTTCACAGAGCCGAGCGCTGAGGTTGATGTTTCCTGCTTCAAATGCGGCGGAAAAGGCTGCCGTTTCTGTAAAGGTTCCGGCTGGATCGAAATCCTTGGCTGTGGTATGGTTCATCCGAATGTTCTCCGTATGTGCGGGATCGATCCGGATGAGTATACAGGATTTGCCTTTGGTGTAGGTCTGGAGCGTATCGCACTTCTGAAATATGAGATCGATGATATGCGTCTTCTCTATGAGAACGACAGCAGATTCCTGAAACAGTTCTAAAACAGTGAACACGGATCATGAGTATCCGTCTGACAGTAAATATAGAAAAAAGAAGGGACAACCAAAATGAATACTTCATTATCTTGGATTAAAACATATGTGCCGGATCTGGATGTAACGGCACAGGAATATACAGATGCCATGACCTTAACAGGCACAAAGGTAGAGGGCTTTACAGAGCTGGATGCAGATCTCGATAAGATCGTGATCGGCCAGATCGATAAGATCGAGAAGCATCCGGATGCAGATAAGCTGATCATCTGCCAGGTAAATATCGGAACTGAGAGTGTGCAGATCGTAACAGGCGCTCCAAATGTAAAAGAAGGAGATAAGGTTCCGGTTGTTCTTGATGGCGGACGTGTTGCAGGCGGCCATGATGGAAAAATGACTCCCGGAGGGATCAAGATCAAAAAAGGCAAACTCCGTGGCGTTGAGTCCTTTGGTATGATGTGCTCTATCGAGGAACTTGGAAGCACCAGAGAAATGTATCCGGAAGCACCGGAATACGGAATCTATATTTTTCCTGAGGACGCAGTTGTGGGTGAGAGCGCTGTTAAGGCACTTGGCCTTGACGATGTGGTATTTGAGTATGAGATCACTTCCAACCGTGTAGACTGCTACGGTGTTCTTGGAATCGCAAGAGAGGCAGCAGCAACCTTCCAGAAGAAATTTTGCCCGCCGATTGTAGAGGTTAAGGAAAATGATGAGAAAGCTTCCGATTATGTAAAGGTTACTGTAGAGAATCCGGAGCTTTGCCCGCGTTACTGCGCAAGAGTTGTAAAAAATGTCAAGATCGGTCCGTCCCCGAAGTGGATGCAGAGATGTCTGGCTTCCAATGGAATCCGCCCGATCAACAACCTGGTTGATATCACAAACTATGTAATGGAAGAGTTTGGACAGCCAATGCATGCATATGATCTGGATACCATCGCAAATCAGGAGATCGTTGTACGCCGTGCAGGAAAAGATGAGAAATTCGTCACACTGGATGGCCAGGAGCGTATCATGGATGAGAACGTTCTGATGATCTGTGACGGTGAGAAGGCTGTCGGCATCGCAGGTATCATGGGTGGAGAGAATTCCATGATCACAGACGATGTAAAAACGGTTCTTTTTGAGGCGGCGTGCTTCGATGGAACCAGCATCCGTCTTTCTTCCAAGAGGATCGGACTTCGTACAGATGCATCCGGTAAATTTGAGAAGGGTCTTGACCCGAACAATGCACAGGCTGCAATTGACCGTGCATGCCAGCTGATGGAAGAGCTTGGTGCAGGTGAGGTTGTAGGCGGAATGGTTGATGTCTGCAGCGAGACAAGAGAGCCATCCAGAGTAAAATTTGAGCCTGAGAAGATCAACAAGCTTCTTGGAACCAGCCTTACAAAAGAAGAGATGATCGATTATCTTGGACGTGTAGAACTGGCTTATGATGAAAAAACAGACGAGATCGTTGCACCGACATTCCGTCAGGATATCCACTGTAATGCAGATGTTGCAGAGGAGGTTGCAAGATTCTATGGCTATGATAAGATCCCGATGACACTTCCTACAGGAGAGGCTACTACAGGTAAGCTGCCATTTAAGCTTCGTATCCAGGAGGTTGCAAGAGATATCGCGGAATACTGCGGATTCTCAGAGGGAATGTCCTATTCTTTCGAAAGCCCGAAGGTATTTGACAAGCTTTGTATTCCTGAGGACAGTGATCTTCGTAAAGTCATCACCATCAGCAATCCTCTTGGAGAGGACTACAGTATCATGCGTACAAGCACACTGAACGGTATGCTGGCATCCCTTTCCACAAACTATAACAGACGTAATAAAGATGTTCGTCTTTACGAGCTTGGAAATATCTATCTTCCGAAGTCCCTTCCGGTTACAGAGCTTCCGGATGAGCGTACCATGTTTACACTTGGAATGTACGGAAAAGGCGATTTCTTTGATATGAAGGGTGTATGCGAGGAGTTCTTCGAGAAGATCGGAATGAAGAAAAAGGTTACCTACGATCCAAACAGCGGAAAACCATTCCTTCATCCGGGAAGACAGGCGAACATGATCTACGAGGGTAAGGTAGTTGGATACTTAGGTGAGGTTCATCCGGCTGTTGCAGATAATTACTCTATCGGAGAAAAAGCATATATCGCAGTGATTGACATTCTGGATGTTCTGGAATTTGCTGGTTTCAACCACAAATATACAGGAATTGCCAAATATCCGGCTGTAACTCGTGACCTGAGCCTTGTAGTTCCCCATGCAGTTCTCGCAGGACAGATTGAGGAGATTTTTGATCAGAGAGGCGGAAATATTCTTGAGAGTTATCAGCTGTTCGATATCTACGAGGGCGCACAGATTGAGAAAGGTTTCAAATCCATGGCTTATTCTCTGGTATTCCGTGCCCATGACAAGACTCTTGGTGAAAACGAGATCTCCGCAGCAATGAAAAAGATCATGAATGGTCTTAACGGACTTGGAATCGAGCTGAGAAGCTGATGCTGATCTACATTGTAAGACATGGCCTGACTGAGTGGAATAAATTAAAAAAGCTTCAGGGTGCAGCGGATGTACCTCTTGCGAAGGAAGGGATCCTTCTTGCAGAAAAAACCGGAGAAGCTCTCCGTAATGTGAAGTTTGATATCTGTTTTACAAGTCCGCTCTCAAGGGCAAAACAGACAGCAGAATATGTTCTGGGGAAACGTGATGTTCCGATCATACCGGATAAGCGGATTCAGGAGATCGATTTTGGTGTGTTGGAGGGTGATCAGGTAAGAGATGCAGATGGCAATTATATCGATCCGCAGATCGAGACTTTTTTCCGTGATCCGGTAAATTTTAAACGACCGGAAAAGGGCGAGGATATTTTTGATGTGATCGCCAGGACAAAGGATTTCTGGGATGAAATAACATCTGATCCGACTCTTGCGGATAAAACAATTCTTGTTGCCTCTCATGGATGTGCAGTCCGTGCTCTTCTTCAGAATGTAGATCCTGATCCGGAGAATTTCTGGAGAGGCTCCGTGCCGCCAAACTGCTGTGTTAATCTTGTGGAAGTAAAGAATGGAAAGACAACGCTTCTGGAAGAAGATAGAGTTTATGCATAGAAAATAATGAGAAACGCAGAATAACTGTAATGGCTGTTCTGCGTTTCTTTTTTGCTTGTTTTTATTGGTGGAATTTCACAGGTTATGATTGACTAATTGAGATAAAATGAGATAAAATATATAAAAGCAATGGATAATTCAGAAAAATAAAAGTTAAACCTTGCTAATTATATAAAGATGCAGAATTGTGTTGGAATTATATGAAATCATTTAACCAAGTGCGGATTGCGAATATCCGCCTACGGATAGAGGATAATTACTGATAGCGATGTGATATATGGAATGGGGTGAGTATATGCAGTCATTAAATGAGACAAAAGCAGGGGAAAGCTACACGATCAAGTGGATGACCGGAATGCCGGAGACTATGGAACAGATCAGGCAATATGATGTCAGCGAAGGAAAGACCGTACAGATCATAAGCAGGATACTTGGCGGAGTGATCGTAGGTGTTTGCGGACGCAGGATCCTGATCAGCGATGATGCAGCCTGCCGTATAAAAGTATAAATAAAAGTATAAAATAGAAAAAAGACGAAAGGACAATTCTTTTGGCGAAGGAATTGTCCTTTCTGGTTGTTTTAGGGAAGATGTTATGATAGTATGGGAACAAAAGAGTAACTTTTTTCAAAAATAAAGACAGGGGAGGCATATTATGGGAAAAAAGTTTATGAATACAGTGCTGTTTCTGGCAGTAACAGTGGCCGCGGCAACCCTGACTGCTTATGTTGGAAAAGGCTCCGGGAATGTGTTGCTTTATAATTTTACATTTCTGGGACTTATGCTGATCATATACGCAGTGGGGCTTTTTGCAGGTTTATATCGGATGGATAACCTGTCAAGAGCACTGAAGCATGGCGCTGGTGAGATCACAGAAGTGTTTCAGCTTCCGGGAAGAGCCAGAAAAGAAGAGATTGGGCAGCTGCGAGGGATTTTCGGTGACCGCTATCTCGACAAAAAGATGGATGATTTTGTTGACAGCATCAGCAGAACGGAAGAAGGGATCGCTGAAGTAGAGGATTTTGTGAATATTGAGGATGTAGATGTACATATCCACAAGAGACTCCTTGAGATGGCTCCGGACATTTTTACAAGCCTTGGCATCCTTGGAACATTTATCGGTCTTGTGTGGGGACTTAAGAACTTCCAGCCCACAGATTATGAAGTGATGACAAGCTCTGTATCCGCTCTTGTAGATGGCATCAAAGTTGCGTTTCTGACTTCCATTTATGGAGTTGCACTTTCTGTTGTGTACACATTTGGGATGAAAAGCGGATATTCTGCGATGTCCCAGGCAATGCAGGATTTTCTGGATCGTTTTCACGCACTGGTGCTCCCTACTGCGGAGAATGAGTCCTGGAATCTCCTTGTTTCCAGCCAGAAGACGCAGACAGAAGCCATGAAACAGATGGCGGAACAGTTTTCTGTGCAGATGGCAGATAGCTTTGAGAAAGTGATCACACCTACTTTTCAGAAGATGAATGATTCTCTGGACGTTCTTACCGCATCTGTGACAAAAGGGCAGCAGGATGCGATCCGGGAGATCCTGGATACGTTTTTAAGCGAGATGCATGGTTCCTTTCAGATGCAGTTTGAAGATTTTAATGATGCTCTGGCAGAACTTAAGAAGGTGCAGAAGGAGAATACAGAATATACATCAGAATTGTACAAGACCATGAGCAGTCAGCTGAGTGAAACTTTTACGAAGCAGGAACGTGCCATGAAGGATGCCATTAAGGAAATCGATGAGATGCAGAGCAGTTATATGAAGACTGCAGACCGTATTATCCGGGATAATCAGATGATCCAGCAGCTGCAGAAACAGGATTACGAAAAGTTTGCCCGGCATATGCATGAAAATGAAAAAGAATCCGCAGATCTCTGGAAAAACTGCAATGCATCTATGCGCCAGTATGTGGACAGTGCTGCAGAAGGGATGAAAGCAGTTGCGGATTCCAATAGGATCAGCGAGGAGCTTCTTCGTGAAGATAAGAAGATGATCGAAGATTTTGAAGCCAGAGTGAAAGAATTTACCGAGAGCCAGAAGATGGTCAATAGTGTTCTGGATGAGGTACGCAGGCTTCTTTCTGAGATCAAGACGGCAAAAAATAACCGTGATATCCATCTGATCGCCGGACAGCCCTGGGGCTATGGAAGCAATGCCGGTATCCAGGAACTTAAGGATAAGCTGACGGGTCTGGAGGATCTTCTGGAAGGACAGGGCGCAAGACAGGAAGCGCTGCTGGATGAGATCGAGCGCAGTATCCGTGAGGCAACGAAGGCAGCACAGAAAAGCCGTTTTGGTTTATTTAAATAAGAGAGGAATTGTCAATGCGCAAAAAAAGAAAGCCGGAGGAGCATGGGTTTAATGTCTGGCGTTCTTATTCGGATATGATGGCAGGAGTTTTGCTGCTTTTTGTTCTGATCATGTGTGTGACACTTTTTCAGGCACAGAAGAGCTATCAGGACAGTCTGAAGGAACGGGATGAAAAAATCGCTCTTCAGGAAAAATATACAGAAGAGCTTCTGGAAAAACAGAATGCGCTGGATGAGCAGGCAGGAACATTAAAGAGCCAGGATGAGCAGATCAAGTCCAAGGACAAGCAGATCAAATCTCAGGATGAAGAACTGTCTTCTCTGGCGGAGAAGCTTGCCAAACAGCAGGAAACGCTTGAGGCGCAGCAGAAAAAGCTGGCCTCTCAGAAAAAGAAGCTTTCCAGCCAACAGGATACATTGAAAGAGCAGCAGTCTGCGCTGGATGAAAAAACAGAGCTTCTGGAAGAGCAACAGGAGAAGATCGACAAGATCATCGGCGTGAAAGCTGAGGTTGTGGAAGCTTTGCAGAAGGAATTTGAGAAAAAGAACCTCAATGTGGATATTGATCCACAGACAGGTGCGCTGACGCTGAATGCAAATGTTATGTTTGATTATGATCAGGCAGAGCTTACCGATTCCGGTAAGATGACATTGTCTATGGTACTGCCGACATATTGTAAGGTGTTGCTGGATGATTCCTATAAGAAATATCTTGGCGAGATCATTATTGATGGTTATACGGATACAGACGGAGATTACAGTTATAACCTGGAGCTGTCACAGAAGAGGTCTCTGGCGGTAGCGCAGTATCTTTTGGATATTAAGAGTGATTTTCTGAAGGATTCACAGGTTCAGGAACTGAAGGATTGTCTGACAGTGAATGGACATTCCATGTCAGATCCGGTTCTGGATGCAGATGGAAATGTAGATAAGGATGCGTCCAGACGTGTAGAGGTAAAATTCCGTTTGAAGGATGAAGAGATGATCCAGGAACTGAATAAGATCATGCAGGGAGATTCTGCAGAGTCCGACAGTACTGCTCAGAAAAAAGAAAAGAATCAGAAAGAAAATCAGGATAATAAGCAGTAATAAAATATGGCTGCTTTATATTTTTTAAGGAGGATTGGGTATGAAAAGAAAACTGGCATTGATGCTGAAATGACGCTTCTGGCTGGCAGCCTGGATTCGGGAATGCTGGTCAGTGCAGCTGATTTTTCAGCAGAAGAGAGTGTGGAACAGGCAGTGGAAGAGGAGCTTTTTCCGGCTGTACATTCCTTTCTTCCATCCACATTCTGGATAATGGGGTGGTGGTAGAAGCAGGTGCATTTAAGCAATGTACAAGTCTTACCCGTATCCATATCCCTGCATCAATGGTTACACATGGTTATGTGGGTGAGAGTTCGGCGTATCCGGGAATTTTTGCGGGAGATACAGGGCTGACGACGGTCACCTTTGTGAAAGGGATCACAAAGATCGCCAAGTACAGAACTCGCCTTCGGCTCAGACAGCAGGCTCTGCCGCAATAACGCCATCTCCCGCAGCCCAAGTAGTAATCATCCCTCCTCCGCAGCAGCCCGGCTCAGCGTACCACCATAAATATCGAAGAATACAGGGACCAGATCGGCCCAGCGTACCACCATAAATATCGAAGAATACAGGGACCAGATCGGCCCAGCGTACCACTATAAGTACCGAAGAATACAGAAACCAGATCGGCACAACGTTCCATTCTGAGTACCGCAGCATACAGACAAAAGTCAACAACACAGCACACACAACAACGCAGAACTCCTTCCGTGCCCAAGAGGGTGGGGGTGCAGGGGGAGGGCCTTCGGGCTACGGAACTCTGAGATGGCCTTCCCCCTGCATATTCCCGCATTGAAAATGCGACCGGCATAGCGCCATCCAGCGAAGAGACTTATTATTAAAAAACAACACGATAAACAACACAATAAACAACAATAAAGATAATCCTAAAATTACAAATAAGAATAAAAAATTGTCCTATAAAGATAAACTTCCAGGAAAATCTAAAAAAATTGAAATTTATGGTTGACAAGCATAACTCCCAGTGGTATTATAACTGAGCTGTCACAAATAATTGTTTTTAAAAACAAACAATTAAAAAGAATTTCAGAAAAATGAAATTTACAGTTGACAAAAGACAGAAGATATGATAAAGTATCCAAGTCGTCAACAAAACGACAACAAGATCTTAACTCAAAAATGTTTGAAAAAAACTTAAAAAAGTGCTTGACAAACAAAAAGAGATGAGATAAAATAAACGAGCTGTCTGAGAGACAGACACAACAAACCTTGATAACTAAACAGTGAAACACATACGATTCTCGAAAATTTCTTTACATTTAAAGAACGGTTTAAACAAACCAAAAGCAGTAAAAACGAGAGATAGCCAAACGGTTGTCTTGAGTAAATGAATCAAACACTTCTTAAGCCTTTGGCTTAATCAGTGTGAGTCGCAATTAAGTTGATGCGAGCATCACTGAATTGCTAACACATTTTATCAGAGAGTTTGATCCTGGCTCAGGATGAACGCTGGCGGCGTGCTTAACACATGCAAGTCGAACGGGAAACCTTTTATTGAAGCTTCGGCAGATTTAGATTGTTTCTAGTGGCGGACGGGTGAGTAACGCGTGGGTAACCTGCCTTATACAGGGGGATAACAGTCAGAAATGACTGCTAATACCGCATAAGCGCACAGGACCGCATGGTCCGGTGTGAAAAACTCCGGTGGTATAAGATGGACCCGCGTTGGATTAGCTAGTTGGTGAGGTAACGGCCCACCAAGGCGACGATCCATAGCCGGCCTGAGAGGGTGAACGGCCACATTGGGACTGAGACACGGCCCAGACTCCTACGGGAGGCAGCAGTGGGGAATATTGCACAATGGGGGAACCCTGATGCAGCGACGCCGCGTGAAGGAAGAAGTATCTCGGTATGTAAACTTCTATCAGCAGGGAAGAAAATGACGGTACCTGACTAAGAAGCCCCGGCTAACTACGTGCCAGCAGCCGCGGTAATACGTAGGGGGCAAGCGTTATCCGGATTTACTGGGTGTAAAGGGAGCGTAGACGGATGGACAAGTCTGATGTGAAAGGCTGGGGCTCAACCCCGGGACTGCATTGGAAACTGCCCGTCTTGAGTGCCGGAGAGGTAAGCGGAATTCCTAGTGTAGCGGTGAAATGCGTAGATATTAGGAGGAACACCAGTGGCGAAGGCGGCTTACTGGACGGTAACTGACGTTGAGGCTCGAAAGCGTGGGGAGCAAACAGGATTAGATACCCTGGTAGTCCACGCGGTAAACGATGAATGCTAGGTGTCGGGTGACGAAGTCATTCGGTGCCGCCGCAAACGCATTAAGCATTCCACCTGGGGAGTACGTTCGCAAGAATGAAACTCAAAGGAATTGACGGGGACCCGCACAAGCGGTGGAGCATGTGGTTTAATTCGAAGCAACGCGAAGAACCTTACCAAGTCTTGACATCCCTCTGACCGACTCTTAACCGAGTCTTTCCTTCGGGACAGAGGAGACAGGTGGTGCATGGTTGTCGTCAGCTCGTGTCGTGAGATGTTGGGTTAAGTCCCGCAACGAGCGCAACCCCTATCCCCAGTAGCCAGCGGTTCGGCCGGGCACTCTGAGGAGACTGCCAGGGATAACCTGGAGGAAGGCGGGGATGACGTCAAATCATCATGCCCCTTATGATTTGGGCTACACACGTGCTACAATGGCGTAAACAAAGGGAAGCGAACCTGCGAGGGTGGGCAAATCCCAAAAATAACGTCCCAGTTCGGACTGTAGTCTGCAACCCGACTACACGAAGCTGGAATCGCTAGTAATCGCGGATCAGAATGCCGCGGTGAATACGTTCCCGGGTCTTGTACACACCGCCCGTCACACCATGGGAGTCAGTAACGCCCGAAGTCAGTGACCTAACCGCAAGGAAGGAGCTGCCGAAGGCGGGACCGATGACTGGGGTGAAGTCGTAACAAGGTAGCCGTATCGGAAGGTGCGGCTGGATCACCTCCTTTCTAAGGAAAAAGTAGAGAAACAAGATGTGTTTTACTGTTTAGCTATCAAGCTGAAAGATTTCTGGTGCCGATGCGGTTGGGGGACACACCCGTTCCCATCCCGAACACGACGGTTAAGACCCAATCGGCCGATGGTACTGCACTGGAGACGGTGTGGGAGAGCAGGTGGGCGCCAGATCAAAAAAAGAAGGACAGGGAAACCTGATGAGATAGATGCTGGTTTTACCAGTGATCTGAGAGAAAAAGCTATTTTCCTTTCAGATGGCTGATAAAACATCAGTCAGCATTGTACCTTGAAAACTGCATACATGAGATTTGATTAAGTTAATCAAATATCCTTAAACGCAAAGTATTAAGAAATTAATGCAAACGCAAAGATAGGAAGACATCGATTTATCTGTTATTGAACAGAGTAATCAAACACATGTCGGAAGATACGAGAGTATCGGAAGACACGAGAATCAAGAGACCGCATCACCTACGCTAGGGTGATGAAGCGAAAGGTCAAGCAATAAGGGCACAGGGCGGATGCCTTGGCACTAAGAGCCGATGAAAGACGTGATAAGCTGCGAAAAGCTTCGGGGAGGAGCAAATATCCCGTGATCCGGAGATGTCTGAATGGGGAAACCCGCATGAGCAGACCTCATGCATCCATACGCCAATCCATAACGTATGGAAGGGAACCCGGGGAACTGAAACATCTAAGTACCCGGAGGAAAAGAAAGAAACATCGATTCCGTAAGTAGCGGCGAGCGAACGCGGAGGAGCCTAAACCGGTGTGCGTGCATGCCGGGGTCATGGACTGCATTTAAGATTCAGCGAAGTTAACAGAACGGTTTTGGGAAAGCCGGCCGGAGAGGGTGAAAGCCCCGTACGTGAAAGCAGAGCTGACTGAGCAGGATCCGGAGTACCACGAGACACGAGGAACCTTGTGGGAAGTAAGGGGGACCACCCCCTAAGGCTAAATACTACTTAGTGACCGATAGCGCATAGTACTGTGAAGGAAAGGTGAAAAGGACCCCGGGAGGGGAGTGAAAGAGAACCTGAAACCCTGTGTCTACAAGCTGTGGAAGTACTTTATATGTACGACCGCGTACTTTTTGTAGAACGGTCCGGCGAGTTACGCTTACTGGCAAGGTTAAGCACTTCAGGTGTGGAGCCGTAGGGAAACCAAGTCTTAATAGGGCCAGAGTCAGTAGGAGTAGACCCGAAACCGGGTGATCTATCCATGTCCAGGTTGAAGCTGCCGTAAGAGGTAGTGGAGGACCGAACCCACATCCGTTGAAAAGGGTGGGGATGAGGTGTGGATAGGGGAGAAATTCCAATCGAACCCGGAGATAGCTGGTTCTCCTCGAAATAGCTTTAGGGCTAGCCTCGGTGTGAGTCTTGCGGAGGTAGAGCACTGAATTTCCTAGGGGGCGTCAAAGCCTACCGAAGAATATCAAACTCCGAATGCCGTGTAGATATCACCGGGAGTCAGACTGCACGAGATAAGTTGGGCGGTCAAAAGGGAAAGAGCCCAGACCTACAGTTAAGGTCCCAAAGTGCGCGTTAAGTGGAAAAGGATGTGGGATTTCGAAGACAACCAGGATGTTGGCTCAGAAGCAGCCATACATTCAAAGAGTGCGTAATAGCTCACTGGTCGAGAGGTCCTGCGCCGAAAATGTCCGGGGCTGAAACGCGCCACCGAAACTAAGGAATCTAGTAATAGATTGGTAGAGGAGCATTGCATGCGGGAAGAAGCAGTACCGGAAGGAGCTGTGGACTGCATGGAAGAGAGAATGCCGGAATGAGTAGCGAGATAGAGGTGGGAATCCTCTAGGCCGAATATCCAAGGTTTCCAGGGTAAAGCTGATCTGCCCTGGGTGAGTCGGGACCTAAGGTGAGGGCGAGAGCCGTAGCCGATGGACAACAGGTTGATATTCCTGTACTGCAGTATGACAGAACTGTGGGGACACGTAAGGAGAGCGGGAGCCGGGAATGGAAAGCCCGGTACAAGCGGGGTACCAGTCACATAGGAAAATCCGTGTGGCAATGGGAAGACGTGATGTGGAGCGAAGATTAGTAGCGAAGCCCGTGAGCCATGCGTCAAGAAAAGCCGCTATCGTTCATATTGTACCCGTACCGTAAACCGACACAGGTGGATGAGGAGAGAATCCTAAGGCCGGCGGAAGAAGTATTGCCAAGGAACTCGGCAAAATGGCCCCGTAACTTAGGGAGAAGGGGTGCCTGCGAGAGCAGGCCGCAGAGAATAGGCTCAAGCAACTGTTTAGCAAAAACACAGGTCTATGCGAAACCGAAAGGTGAGGTATATGGGCTGACGCCTGCCCGGTGCTGGAAGGTTAAGAGGAGAGGTCAGACGTAAGTCGAAGCTTTGAATTTAAGCCCCAGTAAACGGCGGCCGTAACTATAACGGTCCTAAGGTAGCGAAATTCCTTGTCGGGTAAGTTCCGACCCGCACGAAAGGCGTAATGATTTGAGCGCTGTCTCGGCAATACATCCGGTGAAATTGAAGTGCCAGTGAAGATGTTGGCTACCCGCGCCAGGACGGAAAGACCCCATGGAGCTTTACTCCAGTTTGGCACTGGGGTCCGGTGTTGCATGTACAGGATAGGTGGGAGGCTGAGAAACGGTAACGTCAGTTGCCGCGGAGCCGCTGTTGGGATACCACCCTTGTGATATTGGGCTTCTAACCAGCCGCCGTAATCCGGCGGTGGGACAATGCCAGGCGGGGAGTTTGACTGGGGCGGTCGCCTCCGAAAGGGTATCGGAGGCGCCCAAAGGTTCCCTCAGAATGGACGGAAACCATTCGAAGAGTGCAAAGGCAGAAGGGAGCTTGACTGCGACACCGACGGGTGGAGCAGGTACGAAAGTAGGGCTTAGTGATCCGGTGGTATTAAGTGGGAATGCCATCGCTCAACGGATAAAAGCTACCCTGGGGATAACAGGCTTATCACTCCCAAGAGTTCACATCGACGGAGTGGTTTGGCACCTCGATGTCGGCTCATCGCATCCTGGGGCTGTAGTAGGTCCCAAGGGTTGGGCTGTTCGCCCATTAAAGCGGTACGCGAGCTGGGTTCAGAACGTCGTGAGACAGTTCGGTCCCTATCCGGCGTGGGCGCAGGATATCTGAGAGGAGCTGTCCTTAGTACGAGAGGACCGGGATGGACGGACCGCTGGTGGACCGGTTGGCTTGCCAAAGCCATGGCCGGGTAGCCAAGTCCGGAAGGGATAAACGCTGAAGGCATCTAAGCGTGAAGCCCCCCTCAAGATGAGATATCCCATTCTTATGAAGTAAACCCCCTTGAAGACGACGAGGTAGATAGGGCAGAGGTGGAAGTGTGGTAACACATGGAGCTGACTGTTACTAATCGGGTGAGGGCTTGACCAACCAGCCGAGGAAGCGGGGATACCCCCCGCTGTAGTATCGGTACGCAGGTTAAATTTGATTCAAAAAGTTTGATTAACCATCAACAAAGCATGTATGTAGTTTTTAAGGTACAAAGGGAAAGAGGAAAGCAGGAGAAAAATCAGTACATGGATTTTTCTCCTGTTTTTATTATATATAATCATACATCTCCCACCATTTACATCTCTTTTTCCATATGCTACAATAGGTAAGACCAAAGGAGCCTGACCAGGCTGTGAGGAGGTGCAGGCTTTGACCTTTGAACTTGATTTGGGCAATTTCATCGTAAGGAGGAAAGAAAAGAGTATGTTTAATTTTCTTGTGACTGCCGAAGGCGGTCTCACAACGGCAGGATATGCCGTATCTGTTATTGCAGTCCTGATTTTGATAATTCTGGTAGCAGTATTACTTCAGAAAAACACATCTGCATTAAAATTTACCACACAGCAGCTGGTTACCTGTGCAGTAGCATTGGCACTTGCATATGTAACTTCCTACATTAAGATATTTAAACTGCCATTTGGCGGATCTGTGACCTTGTTCAGTATGTTGTTTATTGTTCTGATCGGTTACTGGTATGGCATTAAGGTAGGAATTCTTACCGGTCTTGTATATGGGATTTTTCAGTTCCTCCAGGAGCCATATGTCCTTTCATTTTTTCAGGTATGCTGTGATTACATTCTGGCATTTGGAGCCATGGGGCTTTCCGGATTATTTACAAAATCCAGAAAACATGGTCTTCTTAAAGCATACATACTAGCAATTCTGGCAAGAGGGGCATTCCATGCACTTGGCGGATATCTTTATTGGATGGATTATATGCCGGATAATTTCCCGAAGTCTCTGACAGCTTTGTATCCGATTATTTACAATTACAGTTATATTCTTCTGGAAGGTGTACTGACGATCGTAGTAATTTCTATTCCGGCAGTATCCCGTGCACTTGGGCGAATGCGAATAATGGCAACTGGTGGAAACCGACAATCTGCAGCCACCGAAAAATAATTAATACAGACACATAAATAAAAATAGATCGTTCAAGCTACTACGATCTTTTTTTATTGAAAAATCACAAAAAGTTATATAAAACAAACCAAAAACACAAAGAATACTTTTCACCTAAAGAAAGTTGTGCTATGATAATCAGGCGGAATAATTTCCCATTCAAACGGATGAAGGCAAGTCCCCACCTACAGTTTATTGCTTTTCGCAACCACATAGGAGACTTCTTTGATTCGGTTAAAATATTTCAGACAGATAAACATATCTGAACATATAAAATACAAAAGAAAAAGCAGCCATACAGTTGCGAAAAGGAGAATATCTTAAGTAATCAAATTTGTTGACTAATGTGATCAAATGTGTTTAAAAGTACTCAAAAGAGTAAATTATTATGAACACATCAAATATCACAAATTACAAGCCAAAAGATTTTGCTGAACTGTTAGGTGTATCTGTAAAAACATTACAGCGTTGGGATAGAGACGGAACTCTAAAGGCAAACCGAACTCCAACTGATAGACGTTATTACACTTATGACCAATATCTGCAATTCAAAGGAATAAGTACTGAAGATGACCAACGTCAGGTAGTTATTTATGCCAGGGTATCTACAAGAAATCAAAAAGATGATTTACAAAACTAGGTTGCATTTTTACGACAGTTTTGTAATGCCAAAGGTATTATTGTAGACCAGTGTATTGAAGATTATGGAAGTGGCCTTAATTACAATCGTAAAAGTGGAACGAATTATTAGATGAAGTGATGGAACAAAAAATCAAAACCTCGTGCAGGATATTGTTTCAATACTCCATGTGTTCTCTTGCAGGTTGTACGGACTTCGTAAGTATAAAAAACAAATAGAAAGGGATGTGGAAATTGCTAAAGAGCTTCAAGACGGAAATAAATCCGTCAGAGGAACAGAAAGTCAAGATTCATAAGACGATAGGAACTTGTAGATTTATTTATAATTTCTATCTTGCCCATAATAAAGAACTTTACAACAACGGTGAAAAGTTTATGAGCAGTAACAGGTTTAGAGTCTGGCTTAACAATGAATATCTTTCTGAGCATCCGGAGTATTCGTGGATCAAGGAAGCTTATTCAAAAGCAGTAACACAGTCAGTAAATAATGGACAAACTGCTTTTACAAGATTTTTCAATCACGAGAGTGCTTTTCCTAAGTTCAAAAAGAAAGGCAGATCTGATGTAAAGATGTATTTTGTAAAGAATAATCCAAAGGATTGTCGTTGCGAAAGGCATAGAATCAATATTCCGTCACTTGGTTGGGTCCGTATCAAAGAAAAAGGATATATTCCAACAACTAAAGACGGATATGTGGTTAAAAGTGGCACGGTCTCAATGAAAGCTGACAGATACTATGTTTCAGTTCTTGTAGAAATTTCTGATAACAAGATTGCTGATAATTCCAATGCAGGAATTGGCATAGACTTGGGATTAAAGGATTTTGCCATTGTTTCTAATGGTAAGACTTATAAGAACATCAACAAGTCAGCAAGACTGAAAAAGCTTGAGAAACAACTTATTCGGGAACAGAGATGTCTCTCCCATAAGTATGAAAATCTAAAGAAAGGAGAAGTCACTCAAAGGGCGAATATACAAAAACAAAAACTCAAGGTACAGAAACTTCATCATAAGATAGATAATATCCGTACTGATTACATTAACAAGACAATCACTGAGATAGTGAAAACCAAGCCATCTTATATAACGATCGAGGACTTAAATGTAAATGGTATGATGAAGAATCGACATCTTTCAAAAGCAGTTGCATCACAAAAGTTTTATGAATTTAGAACAAAGCTGCAAATCAAATGCAATGAAAATGGGATCGAACTTCGAATAGTAGATAGATGGTATCCATCATCTAAAACCTGTCACTGCTGTGGCGCTATCAAAAAAGATTTAAAGCTTTCAGATAGAATATTCAAATGCAGTTGCGGTTATGTCGAAGACAGAGATCTCAATGCTGCACTTAATTTGAGAGATGCAATAACTTACGAAGTTGCATAACTAAAACGCAAACGTAAGTATGTACCGAAGGCTATTTTCGGGAATTTACGACTGCGGAGTGTACAAGAACTTGTGAGTAGATATGATTTCGGTCAATCAAAAACATACACGGTGAAGCAGTAAGTAGAACTCGTGAGAGTCTACGTTATCTCGATGTGAGTATATTTACACATATTTTGAGTGGCAGAAGAAAAAGATGTCTAAAAAAATCGAACGAAATGATCCCTGCTGGTGTGGAAGCGGAAAAAAATATAAAAAATGTCATGAAGCATTTGATGAAAAAATGGAACTCATGAAAAAGAAGGGGTATGCAGTTCTTGACCATGATCTGATCAAGACACCTGCACAGATCGAGAAGATCAAAGAGAGCTGCAAGATCAATGTTGCAGTTCTTGATTATGTTGCAGAGCATATCGGACCAGGCGTGACGACACAGCAGATTGATGACTGGGTACATGAAGAAACAGTACGTCATGGCGGAATTCCGGCACCACTTAATTATGAAGGTTTTCCAAAAAGCGTATGTACATCTATCAACGAGGTAGTATGCCACGGAATCCCGGATGAAGAAATTGTCTTAAAAGAAGGTGATATTGTCAATGTAGATGTATCCACCATTTATCAGGGATATTTTTCTGATTCCTCCCGTATGTTCTGTATTGGACAGGTAAGTCCGGAGAAGGAGAAGCTTGTCCGTGTGACAAAAGAATGCATAGAGCTTGGCCTTGAACAGGTAAAACCATGGACACCGATCGGAAATATGGGAAGTGCTGTACACAAACATGCAGTGGAAAACGGCTATACAGTTGTGAGAGAAATTGGCGGACATGGTGTAGGTCTTGAGTTTCATGAAGATCCATGGGTAAGCTACACATCTAAGGAAGATACAGGTGTACTCATGGTACCCGGAATGATCTTTACTATTGAACCAATGGTCAATATGGGATCTGATGAAATCTATACAGATGAGATCGATGACTGGACAGTGAGGACAGAGGATGGTCTGCCATCGGCACAGTGGGAGATCATGGTCCTTGTTACAGAAACAGGACATGAGGTCCTTTGCTGGTAAAAGCCATCGAAAATCCGGAAAAAAAGTCCTTGCAATGAGAAGTTATCTAGTGTATAATCACATATGTTGTGAAAAAAGATGGTCCTCTGTTACCATATGTGTATTAAGAACATCCAGTATAATTAAGGAGAGAAAGAAATGAACGAAATTATTAAGAACATTGAGTCCGCTCAGCTGAAAGCTGAAGTACCGCAGTTCCGCGTAGGAGACACAGTAAGAGTACACGCACTGATCAAAGAGGGAACACGTGAGCGTGTTCAGATCTTCGAGGGTACAGTACTTAAGAGACAGGGTGGAAGCACAAGAGAGACTTTCACAGTAAGAAAGAGCTCCAACGGTGTTGGTGTTGAGAAAACATGGCCGCTTCATTCCCCACATGTAGTTAAGGTTGAGGTTATCCGTCATGGTAAAGTACGCCGTGCGAAACTGAACTACCTGAGAGATCGTGTAGGTAAAGCAGCTAAGGTTAAAGAGCTTGTAAAATAATTTCATAAGTAAAGAGGCAGGGACAATAACATTTGCTATTGTCCCTCTTTTTACATCAGTGCGTATGCGTGTAAAGACACATACAGGGGATAGAATATGGGATTAAATAAGAAGATTAATATCGAAAATCTGAAGGAAAACAGAGCTGTTTCCGAAGCAAGGGAGAAGCTTCGTGATGACAGGACAAGAGGAATCGTGAAATGGGTGTTTGAAATTATTGTGACCCTGGTTTTTGCTGTGCTGGTTGCAATCTCTGCATTTCAGACTGTGACATTGCAGGAAAGTGCCATGGAACCCACGTATTCTGTAAGTGAAAAGTTTTTTGTAAACAGGGCTTTATATAAGGTCAGTTCACCAAAACGTGGAGATGTGATCGTTTTTAAAACAAGCGCCAGTGACTCGGCAGCCCTGCATATCCGACGTGTGATCGGCCTTCCCGGGGAGACTGTTCAGGTTAAAGACGGGAAGATCTATATCAACGGCAAGGTTTATGAAGAAAACGGAGCTTATCAGGATATGACAGATGGAGGACTTGCAAATAGTGCTATAACTCTGGAAAGCGGGGAATATTTTGTCCTTGGTGATAATCGCAATAACAGTGAGGACAGCCGCTTCAGCGATATCGGAAATATCAGTAAGAAGTACATTGTCGGGAAAGTTTGGTTTACAGTTTCTCCGAAAAATAAAATAGGTTTTATAAAATAGATCAAAGTAAACAGATTAAAGTATAGATAAATGAGGTGAATTATGAACGTACAGTGGTATCCAGGCCATATGACGAAGGCGAAGCGTCAGATGCAGGAAGATATCAAGCTGATCGATCTGATCATTGAGCTTGTAGATGCAAGAGTTCCTCTTTCCAGCCGAAATCCGGATATTGATGAGCTGGGAAAAAACAAGGCGCGTATGATCCTTCTCAACAAAGCAGATCTTGCCGATGAGAGACAGAACCGTGCCTGGATGGAATATTTCAAAGAAAAAGGAATCTATGCGGTAAGTATTGATTCCCGCAATAAGGGATCTATGAAGGCCGTTTCTGCGGCAATCACAGAGGCATGTAAGGAAAAGACAGAGAGAGACCGGAGACGAGGAATCAAAAACCGTCCGGTACGTGCGATGGTTGCAGGAATCCCTAATGTTGGAAAATCAACATTTATCAATACCTTTGCAGGAAAAGCCTGTGCCAAGACCGGTAATAAACCAGGAGTTACAAAAGGAAAACAGTGGATACGTCTGAATAAAAGTGTGGAGCTTCTGGATACCCCTGGAATTCTCTGGCCGAAATTTGAAGATCAGGAAGTTGGAATGCGTCTTGCCTATATCGGTTCGATCAAGGACGATATTCTGAACATCGAAGAACTTGCCCTGGGTCTGATCGGATATCTGCAGGAGTTTTATCCGGCAGCGATCAGAGAGAGATACAATGTAGAAGAAGAGCTGAAACCGCTGGATATCCTTACTGCAGTTGCGAAAGCAAGAGGATGTCTGAAAAAGGGCGAAGAGCTTGATTATGAGAAAGCATCCCGCCTTTTGCTGGAAGAATTTCGTTCCGGAAAACTGGGAAAAGTGACTCTGGAGTTTCCAAAAGGACCGGAGGAAGCGTAATGGAAACAATGAAAGATATCAAGGCGCGTTTTGCGTCAGCGAAGGAGGGCGAATATAACGCCCTTTTTCGTCATTATGAAAATGATGAGAGAAGCGGTGTACAGAAACTGATCCAGCAGTATCACAAAAAGCTTCAGGCTCTGGAGGATGAGCGTGTACGTACAGAGAGCATGAAGAAATATGAACATGAATATGAGCATCTTGGATATCTTTGCGGGATCGATGAGGTGGGAAGAGGCCCTCTTGCCGGACCGGTAGTCGCCTGTGCGGTGATCCTTCCGAAAGACTGCGATATTTTATGGCTGAATGATTCTAAGAAGCTTACAGCTAAGAAGAGAGAAGAATTGTACGATGTGATCCTGGAGGGAGCAGTTTCTGTTGGAATTGGAATGGCAAGTCCGGAGAGGATTGATGAGATCAATATCCTGCAGGCAACTTATGAGGCAATGCGCCAGGCAGTGAGCAGGCTTTCTGTACAGCCACAGCTGCTTTTGAACGATGCGGTTACCATACCGGAAATCCAGATTCCGCAGGTACCCATCATCAAAGGTGATGCAAAAAGTGTATCCATTGCGGCAGCAAGTATTGTTGCCAAAGTGACCAGAGACCGGATGATGGAAGAATATGATAAGGTTCTTCCGGAATACGGATTTGCCTCCAATAAAGGATATGGTTCTGCAGCGCATATTGAAGCACTGAAGAAATATGGACCAAGTCCGATACATAGAAAAACGTTTATCACACATTTTGTATAAAAATACTTAAGATACCGACATCAAAAACAGAAAGGTTTTGTTTATCTGAAGGAAAATAGAAGACAGAAGGGCAGCTATTATGAAGGAATTGCTGCAGCGTTCCTGCAAGAAAAGGGGCTGCAGATCAAGGAAAGAAATTTTCGTTGCCGAAGTGGTGAGATCGATCTTGTTGCGCAGGATGGAAGATATCTGGTGTTTATTGAAGTGAAATACAGAAAGAACGGAAAGAGTGGAAGTCCTTTTTCAGCGGTAGGGAGAGAAAAACAGAGGATCATCAGCAAAGTGGCAATGTTTTATCTGATTGCACATGGATACCGGGAGCTGCCTCCCTGCCGTTTTGACGTAGTAGGAATTGATGGAGAGAACATCCACTGGATAAAAAATGCTTTTGATTTTTGCAGTTGAAAGGACTGGTCACATAAGATGAAAATAAAATGGTATAAAGATAAACAGCTAATGAATGTAAATCAGAAGAACGAGGTTACCTGGCTTACATATCCTGCTTTTGAGAAATTTCCCGGGATCGTACATGGCTTCAGTACCCGCCTGGGAGGAGTAAGCCAGGGGATTTATGAATCTATGAACTTAAGCTTCACAAGAGGGGATGAAGAGTCTGCGGTGCGGGAAAATTACCGCAGACTTTCTGCTGCTATGGGATTTTCCATGGAAGATATCGTAACCTCTGATCAGACACACACCACCAATGTACGTGTGGTCACGGAAGAAGACAGAGGAAATGGGATCACAAAACCAAGACCTTATACAGATGTGGATGGAATGATCACCAATGTGCCGGGACTGGTGCTGGCAACGTTTTATGCGGACTGTGTACCACTTTTCTTTATAGATCCGGTACATAGAGCTGTGGGATTATCTCATTCCGGCTGGAGAGGTACTGTAGGAAAGATCGGAAAAGTGACGGTGGAGAAGATGACTGAGGAATTTCAGACAGATCCTTCAGAGCTTTATGCAGCCATTGGTCCTTCTATCTGTCAGGATTGCTATGAAGTCAGTGAAGATGTGATCGATCAGTTTAGAGAGGCGTTTGAAGAAAAATACTGGGATGTGCTTTTTTACAGAAAACCAGATGGGAAATACCAGCTGAATCTGTGGGAGGCGAACCGAAGGATCTTTCTGGATGCAGGCATAAAAGAAGAGCGGATCTCAATGCCGGGCATCTGCACCTGCTGTAATCCGCTCTTTCTTTACTCACACAGGGCTTCTCACGGGAAACGTGGAAACCTGGGAGCATTTATTACTGTTCGTTGACTTTTTTCATGAGATCCATGATCTTTTCGTTGCTGGAACGAACCTTCTCGACAGATACATCATGATTGATGATATCGATGATACTTGCAAGATATTTGCTCATATTTGCTTCGATATAGTATGGACGGTCAAGAAGCTCAGGAATACGATAGTTAAGGTTGGTTGTGATGACTCTGTCCAGCCAGCCTTTTTCGTAATATTCATCAAATTTGGCTACGCCATCTGTAAACAGACCGTAGGTTGTGCAGACGAATACACGTCCGGCTTTACGCTCTTTGAGCTGACGGGCAACATCCAGCATGCTTTCTCCGGAAGAGATCATATCGTCGATGATGACAACGTCTTTGCCCTCTACGGAATCTCCGAGGAATTCGTGAGCAACGATCGGGTTCTTTCCGTTGACAACGGTGGAGTAATCACGGCGTTTGTAGAACATACCCATATCGACTCCAAGGATATTGGAGAAGTATACAGCACGGGACATGGCACCTTCATCCGGGCTGATGATCATGAGATGATCATTGTCAAGCTTGAAATCAGGGACATTTTTGACCAATGCTTTCAGGAACTGGTATGTGGGGAAAAAGTTATCAAAGCCCTTCAGCGGAATAGAGTTCTGTACACGTGGGTCATGAGCATCAAAAGTAATGATGTTGGAAACACCCATGGCACTTAACTCGCGAAGTGCAAGTGCACAGTCAAGAGATTCTCTCTTGGTGCGTCTGTGCTGACGTCCCTCGTAAAGAAATGGCATGATAACGTTGATGCGGTGTGCTTTACCGGTGGCTGCGGAGATGATTCTCTTCAGATCCTGGTAATGGTCATCCGGAGACATGTGGTTCTCATGACCGCATACGCTGTAAGTAAGGCTGTAATTGGTCACATCTACCATGATATAAAGGTCTGTTCCGCGGACAGATTCCTTGATGTAACCCTTACCCTCACCGGTTCCGAAACGTGGGCATTCGCAATCTACAAGGAAAGATTTTTCTGCATATCCCTGTGGGATGATGGTGGATTTCTTGGCGGCTACAAGTTCTTTACGGAATTTAACCAGCTTTTTGTCAACCTCCTCGGCCAGTTCGCGGCATCCGGCAAGTGCGGCGATTCGGATCGGGGCAACAGGCATAGACTTTTCCAGCAATTCTATGTTTGGCATAATATTCCTCCTAAGTGTATGTCATTAAAAATTCTCAGTCTATTTATAACATCAGACCCACGTGTCAGTCAAGGTGTTTTCTCAAAGTGTTGATTTTTAAGAGCAAAGTTGTTATTATATACGGGATAGAAAAGGGAGATAATGATGAAATTAAGAAAGCATATGATTTCCAGGGTGCTGCCCGACAGTATTGCCGAGGAGCTGGGGCTGGAGCCGGGAGACAGACTTGTGTCTGTAAACGGACAGCCTGTGGAAGATGTCTTCGATTACCGGTATCTCATGAATGAAGAGCTCGTGGTGCTTCTGGTAGAGAAGCCTGATGGTGAAGAGTGGGAGCTGGAGGTAGAGAAGGAATATGAGGAAGACCTTGGAATAGAATTTGAGAACGGAGGACTGATGGATGACTATCGCTCCTGTTCAAATAAGTGTATGTTCTGTTTTATTGACCAGATGCCTCCAGGTATGCGTGAGACGCTGTATTTTAAGGATGATGATTCCAGGCTTTCCTTTCTTCAGGGAAATTATGTTACGCTTACCAATATGAGCGAGAAGGATATTGAGCGTGTGATCCGCTATCATCTGGAACCGATCAACATTTCGTTCCAGGCAATGAATCCGGAACTCCGGTGTAAAATGCTGCATAACCGTTTTGCAGGAAAGGCTCTGGATAAGGTGGATATGCTGTACAATGCAGGAATCACCATGAATGGACAGATCGTACTGTGTAAGGGTGTCAATGACGGAGACGAGCTGGAATACAGCCTCGAAAAGCTTTCCGCTTATGCGCCGGTCCTTCAGAGCGTTTCTGTTGTACCGGTAGGACTTACCAAATACAGAGAAGGTCTCTATCCTCTGGAACCTTTTAATAAGGAAGATGCTGAAAAAGTCCTGGGGCAGATCGAACGCTGGCAGAAGATCATGATGGAGAAATATGGGATCCATTTTATCCATGCTTCAGACGAATGGTATATTCTGGCAGATAGGGAGCTTCCCTGTGAGGATGAATATGATGGATATCTGCAGCTTGAGAATGGCGTGGGAATGCTCAGACTTCTGGAAACGGAAGTAAAAGAAACGCTGGAGGGGCTTTCCGGTGACGACCGTAAGGTGACAGGCAGGATCGCCACAGGAAAATTGGCAGCGCCTTTTATCGCACGCTATATAAAAGAGATCCAGAAGAAATATCCCAATGTGCAGATTCCGGTCACAACCATCGAGAATCGTTTTTTCGGTGAAAAGATCACAGTGTCCGGCCTGATCACCGGGCAGGATCTGAAAGAGCAGCTTTCCGGTCTTGACCTTGGAGAGAAGATTCTGATCCCGTGCAGCATGCTAAAAGGTGATGAGGAGATTTTTCTGGATGACATGACACTGGAAGAGCTTTCGGAAGCACTGAACACAGAAATTGTAATCGTAGACACAGGAGGACGTGATCTGGTGGAAGCCGTGATCTACCCTCCGGAACATAAACAAACAAGAAGGAGACAGATTTATGAGCAAACCAGTAGTAGCGATAGTGGGAAGGCCTAATGTAGGCAAATCCACTCTGTTTAACGCTCTGGCAGGTGACAATATTTCCATAGTAAAGGATACACCAGGAGTAACCCGTGACAGGATTTATGCAGATGTCACATGGCTTGACAGGACATTTACTCTGATCGATACAGGCGGAATCGAGCCGGACAGCAGCGATATCATCCTCTCCAGAATGAGAGAGCAGGCACAGATCGCCATTGATACGGCAGACGTGATCATTTTTATCACAGATGTCCGCCAGGGTCTTGTGGATTCCGATGCCAAGGTGGCAGATATGCTCCGCCGCAGCGGCAAGCCGGTACGTCTTGTAGTTAACAAGGTAGACAGCCACCAGAAATATATGATGGACGTATATGAGTTTTATAATCTTGGAATCGGAGAACCGATCCCGATTTCCGCAGCTAACAGACAAGGCCTTGGAGATATGCTGGATGAGGTGATCAAAGAGTTCCCGGATAAGAGTGAAGAGGAAAATCAGGATGATATTCCGAAGATCGCCATTGTAGGAAAGCCGAACGTGGGAAAATCTTCTCTGATCAACAAGCTTCTTGGAGAGGAGCGTGTGATCGTATCCAATATTGCAGGAACCACACGTGATGCTATAGACACAAAGGTTACCTGGAACAAAAAAGATTATATTTTTATCGATACTGCAGGACTTCGACGCAAGGGTAAGGTAAAAGAAGAGATCGAGCGCTATAGTGTTATCCGTACTGTGACAGCTGTAGAGCGTGCAGATGTGGTTGTAGTTGTGATCGATGCCTCCGAGGGCGTTACCGAGCAGGATGCTAAGATCGCGGGAATCGCTCATGACAGAGGAAAGGGTATCATCGTAGCGGTAAATAAATGGGATGCCATTGAGAAAAATGACAAGACCATCTACAAGCATACGGAAAAGATCCGTCAGATCCTTTCCTTTATGCCATATGCACAGATCATCTTTATCTCTGCAAAAACAGGTCAGAGACTTCCAAAGCTTTTCGAAAATATCGATACAGTTATCGAAAATCAGACACTTCGTATCCAGACAGGTGTTCTTAATGAGATCCTTTCTGAGGCAGTCGCTCTTCAGCAGCCGCCGTCTGACAGAGGAAGAAGACTGAAGATCTTCTATATGACACAGGTTGCGGTAAAACCGCCGACATTTGTTATCTTTGTCAATGACAAGGAACTGATGCATTTTTCCTATGTAAGATATCTGGAGAACAAGATCAGGGATGCATTTGGATTTTCCGGAACTTCCCTGAAATTTATCATCCGCGAGCGCGGGGAAAAGGAATAAAAGTATGGAACGTATTATTTGTCTTGTTATCGGTTATGTATGCGGGCTTTTTCAGACAGGCTATATTATTGGAAAAGTCCACAAGACAGATATCAGAGATCATGGCAGCGGGAATGCGGGTACTACGAATGCCTTCCGGACCTTTGGAAAGAAAGCGGGAGCGATCACCCTGCTGGGAGACTGCCTGAAGTGTGTACTGGCTATTGTGATCGTGAGAATGGTTTATGGAAATTCCATGAATGGTATCCTTCCGCTTCTTACCCTTTATGCAGCATTGGGATGTATCCTCGGCCACAATTTTCCGATTTCTATGGAATTTCGCGGTGGAAAGGGAATTGCTGCTTCTGTAGGCATGATCATTGCTTTTGACTGGCGGATATTTATTGTATGTGCAGTTGTCTTTTTTGCACTGTTCTTTACAACTCATTATGTATCGCTTTGCTCTCTCAGTGCATATGCGGTGGCTTTTATCCTGGTCCTAGTTTTTGGACATATGGGAAAATATGGGATGGATCAGGCGCATACTGTTGAGCTTTATATCGTGATGGCAGTTCTTACAGCAATGGCGTTCTACAGACACAGGGCAAACATTGTAAGACTGTTTCATGGAACAGAGAATAAGGTGTTTTTAAGCAGTAAGAATAAAAAATAAGAGGTAAGATTTATGGCAAAAATCAGCGTACTGGGTTCGGGGAGCTGGGGATTAGCCCTGGCACTCCTGTTGCATAATAATGGCCATGAAGTCCTTCTTTGGTCAGCAAGACCGGAGAATGCCCGGAAACTCCGGGAAAAAAGAGAAAATCCTGACAGGCTTCCGGGGGTACGGCTTCCGGATGAAATCGATGTCCTGACAGATCTGGAGCGTGCGCTTAAGGATGTGGATGTAACAGTTCTGGCAGTAGCTTCCCCGTATATCCGGAGTACTGCACACAAGATGGCATCGTTTGTGTGCAGGGACCAGAAGATCGTCAATGTTGCTAAAGGTATTGAGGAAAAGACACTGAAAACACTCAGCGAGGTGATCGAAGAAGAAATCCCGCAGGGTAATGTAGCTGTACTTTCCGGTCCAAGCCATGCGGAAGAAGTAGGACGCGGACTTCCTACAACCTGTGTGATCAGCGCACATACACAGGAAACTGCGGAATACCTTCAGAGTATTTTTATGAGCCCTGTGTTCCGCGTGTATACAACACCGGATATCCTTGGGGTGGAACTTGGCGGAGCACTGAAAAATGTGATCGCACTGGCAGCAGGTACTGCCGACGGCCTTGGATATGGAGATAATACCAAGGCGGCACTGATCACCAGGGGAATCACAGAAATAGGAAGACTTGGTAAAAAAATGGGGGCGCAGATGGAAACCTTTTACGGCCTGTCCGGGATCGGCGACCTGATCGTGACTTGTGCAAGTAAGCATAGCCGTAATCGAAAGGCCGGATATCTGATCGGCCAGGGATATACGATGGAAGAAGCTATGAAAGAAGTGCAGATGGTTGTGGAAGGTGTTTATTCTGCAAGAGCTGCAAGAGAGCTTGCGGAGAAATATGAGGTGGAGATGCCTATCATAACGGAAGTGAACCGCGTACTGTTTGAAGGAAAATCAGCAGCGGAAGCAGTAATGGACCTGATGCTGCGTGATAAAAAAGTGGAAACGCCCATGCTCCCGTGGGGAAATGCGTGAGCGGATCAGTTAAATATTTCCGGGTTTCAGATATGTGAAATGCTAAGCTGGGAATAACAGGATCGCCGTATCAACTGAAAAGAAAAAAAGATATCTGCCAGAAGATCACTTATGATCTGACAGATATCTTTTTTGCATTATTATGGAAATTAAAACTGAATATCACGGAGATCTTCTGGAACATGAGAAGTATGCAGATCTTCGTTCAGTGTATCGATGATCGCCATATCTTCATCCTCGATATTGAAGTCAAAGATGTTTCCATTGCTGCGGATTCGTTCCGGGTTGATGGATTTCGGAATGACAGAAATTCCCTTCTGTATTGCCCAGCGAAGCCCGATCTGTGCAGGAGTCCTGGCATATTTGGTCCCCAGAACACACATTACATCATTATCAAAATATGCACCTCTTGCCAGAGGAGCATAAGCCTGTACCTGAATACCGAAAGCCTTGCAGTATTCGATCAGTTCAGCAGGGTAACACAAAGGATGGCACTCAATCTGGTTTACAGCAGGAATAACCCCGGATATCTTACGAAGCTCTTCCAGATGCCGGATATCAAAATTACTGACGCCGATACTTAAAGCACGTCCAGATTCCAGAATGGATTCCAGCTCTTTCCAGGTGCTCAAATAGCAGCCGGGAACCGGCCAGTGTATCAGATAGAGATCTACATAACTGACTTTCAGACGGTCGAGACTACGGGAAAAAGCTCCCTGGACATCGCCGAGACGCTGCGCATTGTTCCAGATTTTGCTGGTGATGAAAAGATCCTTTCTGGGAACTCCGCATTTGGCAATGGCACGTCCAACGCTTTCTTCATTTTTATAAACAGAAGCGGTATCGATCATGCGGTAGCCGGCGGAAATAGCAGAAGTGACTGCTGCTTCGGCCTGTACGTCATCGGGCAACTTATATACGCCAAGCCCCAGAAGAGGCATTTCTCTGTCGTTGTTCAGAAAAACAGTTTCTTTCAAAATAATTCCTCCTTGTATGTTCTGCTTTCCATGCTTTTGCTATTATAGCACAAAAATATGAAAGAATCACATCAATTATATTACAAAAGTGATAAAGCTTAGAGTTGGACAGACGCGCAGACTGGGTAATGAGTTGTGGTTTGAAGAGACTAACTTCGTTAAAAATGAAACAATCGAGTTAATTTACTGTCAAAGTTTTTGGAAAAATAGGAAAAACAGCATATAATTTTGGCTATATTTTATAATTATTTTCTTGATAATAACAGTGAAAAGATGTATAATAAATTTAATTGATAAATTCTTGTCATGAGAGTGTCCGCCCAGCGGATACAGGAAAGGGGTATTTATGCATTTAATCAAAGATGAGAATGGCAATCTTGTTCAGCATGGACATGCAGACAGCCATGAACATACACATGAGCACACCCATGAGGACGGTGTGACTCACAGCCATACACACAGCCATGCGGAAGGAGATAACCATTGTCATACACACGGTGATGGACACTGCGGTTCCTGCGAGAACGGTGACTGCAAGAATGAGACTGTAGCACTTCTTACCTACATGCTGCAGCATAACGAGCATCATGCCGCAGAACTTGATCAGATGGCTGACAATCTTAAGAAGCTTAACATGGATGCAGCTGCGAAGACGATCAAAGAGGCAGTTGCAGATTTTCAGAAAGGCAATATGAGACTTGGACTTGCCCTTACACTTGTTAAGGAAGAGTTGAAATAAAAACCGACAGAATAGTTTTGACAGCATAGTGGTTAAATGATGCCACTTATTTGGAGGAATGATTATGTGTCTTGCAACAGTATATAAGGAAGAAGATAATTCTGTGATCTTTAAGAATGTAAGCCGGATCGATGTGGACGGAAATAAATTGATCCTTCGAGATATCATGGGAGATGAGCGCGTGGTAGAAGGCAGTATCCTTATGGTGGATCTTGCAAACAGCATCGTGAAACTGCAGTGTGACTGATACAAATACGCGGAGGGACGATCAATGAAATTATCTGAAGCAATGAGAGAAAAAATGCTGCTTTCCTTTGAACTTTTTCCGCCAAAGACAGAAAAAGGTATGGCAAACCTGCCGGGAACCATTGAACATCTCATGAAGTATAGACCGGAGTATATTTCCTGTACATACGGTGCCGGCGGCGGAAATGTCGGAGCCAACAGGGAAGTATGCCAGATGATCAGGAATGCAGGAACTATTCCTGTAACACACTTCACAGTGATCAAGAACACAAAAGAAGGAATCAGACAGCAGTTGGAACGGTATCTGGCAGATGGCGTTGACCATATGCTGGCGCTTCGCGGAGATATTCCGCTTGGTGAGACAACGACCTGCGGAGACTTCAATTATGCGACAGACCTTGTTAAATTTGTCCGTAATGAATTTGGCGATAAGTTTGAGATCGCAGTAGCCGGTTCACCGGAAGGCCATATCGCATGCAGAAGCTTGGAGGCTGATATTGCTGTTTTGAGACAGAAACAGGACAATGGTGCTGATTATATCATGACTCAGCTCTGCTGGGATATGGAACAGTTTAAATACTGGTTGGACGCTATCCGCGAGGCTGGGGTGACAATGCCTGTAGATGTTGGCGTGATGCCGATCTTGGACCAGGCAGCTACCATTAATATGGCTCTTTCACGTAACGGCTGTGTAATGGACAGTGAGCTTTGCAGGCTGATCTCCAGGAACTGGCTGTTCCCGAATCCGTTTAACGCTAAAGATGCTGATGGTAAACCATTTGACATGTTCTATGAGGACAAGGTTAAACGATTCAAAGAAGAAGGAATCGAATACACCATCAGACAGATCGATGAGTATCGCGCTCTTGGTGTTGACGGTATCCATCTTTATGCATTAAACAAATGGAAAGACGTATCCGAGATCATTGACAGATCCGGACTTCGTACACTTATCTAATCATCAACGAAATAAATAAGAATTCCGGCACGATGCGGAGGTGCCAGAACAGTATCAGGCACCTCCCTTATGCGCCGGCATAACAGATATAAAATCAGGAGGTGCCCGTTTTATGGCACATGTTATTGCAGTCGCCGGAAAAGGCGGCGTTGGAAAAACTACATTATGCGGAATGCTGATCCAGTATCTCTGCGAAAAGAAAAAAGGACCTGTACTGGCGGTAGATGCAGATGCCAATTCAAATCTGAACGAGGTTCTTGGCGTAGAAGTAGATACAACTCTTGGCGATGTACGTGAGGAGATCGCACATGCTGAGATGACAGAGAAAAGCCCGATCCCCAAAGGAATGTCCAAGGCAGATTATGCAGAGGTACGTTTCGAGGATGCTCTTGCTGAGGAAGATGATTACGATCTTCTTGTAATGGGAAGAACCCAGGGAAAAGGATGCTATTGCTTTGTAAACGGTCTGCTTCAGGCACAGCTTGCCAAATACCAGAAGAATTATCCATATATTGTTGTGGACAATGAAGCAGGGATGGAACATATCAGCAGAGGAATCCTTCCGAGCATGGAGACAGCAATCCTTGTAAGTGACTGTTCCAGAAGAGGTGTACAGGCAGTTGGCAGGATCGCAGAACTTATTAAGGAATGCGATATGAAGCCTTCCAGAGTGGGTCTTATTATCAACCGCGCGCCAAAAGCAGAACTGAATCCAGGAATCCTTGAGGAGATCCGGAATCAGGGTCTCGATCTGATCGGTGTGGTACCACAGGATGAGGCAGTTTATGAATATGACTGCGATGGTAAACCAACCGTTACTCTTCCTGAGGATAATCCGATGAGAAAAGCAGCTTTTGAAATTTTTGATAAATTAGGTTTATAATGGAATATAAACCTTTTTTTATAAAAGAGAATAACCCATGGGTGGGGATGGGTTCCTGCCCTGGGCTTATTATAAAAAGAAAAATAAAAATAGATGTGCTATTAAAGGAGGTCTATAATGAGTGAATTCAAATTAACTACAGTGGAGGAATTTGAAGCCGCTACAGCCCGTCTTCTCGAGACAGGTGCAAAGGTAGGAGCAGATGCATGGCAGATCCGTGCAAAGAACCAGACTCCGCACTGTAAATTCGGTGAGCAGGGTATCTGCTGCCGTATCTGTGCAATGGGACCGTGTCGTATTACACCGAAGGCTCCGAGAGGAATCTGTGGATGTGATGCTCATGGTATCGTAGGAAGAAACTTCCTTAAATTTACAGCCGGTGGTGCAGCTACTCACTCCGATCATGGTCGTGAGATCTGCCATACACTGTACTGTGCAAAAGAGGGCGGAAATTATCAGGTAAAAGATCCTGAGAAACTGCTTCGCATCGCCAAAGAGTGGGGCGTGGAAACAGAAGGCAAGGATATCTATGATCTGGCTCATGAGATGGCTGAGATCGGTCTTATGGAATATGGTAAACCGTTCGGATATCAGAGATTCCTTGACAGAATGCCAGCAGGACAGAAAGAAAAACTGATCGAGAACGAAGTCGCACCACGTGCTATCGACCGTGAGGTTGCAAGTTCTCTGCATATGAGTCATATGGGATGTTCTTCTCTTCCGGAAGCACTTGTAAAACAGTCTATTCGTTGCGGCATGGCTGATGGATGGGGCGGTTCCATGATGGGAACAGAGTTCTCTGATGTATTATTCGGAACTCCGAAGCCGATTGATACAGAGGCTAACCTTGGAGTAATGGTTGAAGAGAACGTAAATATTGTTGTACATGGACATGATCCGAGTCTTTCTGAGATGATCTGTGAGTATGCAGACAGCAAAGAAATGATCGATTATGCAAAATCTGTAGGAGCAAAAGGAATCACAGTTTCCGGTGTGTGCTGTACTTCTAACGAGGTAGCTATGCGTCGTGGTGTTCCGATGGCTGGTAACTTCCTGCAGCAGGAGAACGTAGTGCTGACAGGTGCCTGCGAGGCGATCGTAGTTGATGTTCAGTGTATCTTCCCTGCATTAGGACCTCTGAGCAAATGCTTCCATACTAAATTTGTTACAACTTCTCCGATCGCTCAGATGCCGGATTCTGAATTTATCAGATTCAACGCTGAGACAGCAGGAGAAAATGCAAAAGCAATCGTTAAGATGGCTATCGATAACTTCAAGAACAGAAAACCTGAGCTTGTACATATCCCACAGCTGAAACAGAAAGCTACTGTTGGTTATTCAGTAGAAGCGATCGTTAAAGTTCTTGATGGTGTTACAAACTCTCAGGTTGATGTAACAGGAACAACCAAACCATTACTTGAGTGCATCACTTCCGGTGTTATCCGTGGTGCTGTTGCTATGGTTGGATGTAACAATCCTAAGATCCGTCCTGACTATGCACATATCGAACTGATGAAGAAGTGTATCGCAAATGATATCATTATCATCGCTTCCGGATGTTCCGCACAGGCAGCTGCTAAAGCTGGTCTGATGGACAAATCCGCAAGAGATCTCTGCGGTGCAGGTCTGAAACGTGTCTGTGAGCTGGCTGATATCCCACCAGTACTTCATATGGGATCCTGCGTAGATATCTCCCGTATGATGATCCTGGCTGCTGAACTTGCAAAAGATGCAGGACTTCAGATCAATCAGCTTCCTGTAGTAGGATGTGCTCCTGAGTGGATGTCTGAAAAAGCTGTATCCATCGGTAACTACGTAGTTGGTACTGGTATTGATACATTCCTTGGTGTTGATCCATATGTTTCCGGTTCTTCAGAAATGTGCGAGCTTCTTACAGAGGGAACAAGAAAATGGACAGGTGCTGCTTACACAGTAGAGACAGACATCGAGAAATTAGTTGATCTTATGATCGAGAGAATTGAAGAGAAGAGAACAGCATTAGGAATCTAATCCGTTGCGATCTTTAAAATGTTATAAAAGGTGGAAGACGTAAAATGAAAATAGCAGTAACCGGTAAAGGCGGAGTAGGAAAGACAACTTTCGCAGCAACACTTGCAAGACTATACGCAGATGAGGGAAAAAAAGTCCTTGCGGCGGATGTGGATCCGGATGCGAACCTGGGTCTTGCCCTTGGATTTGACGAGGAAACCTTGGATTCTATTGTTCCAATCTCAAAAATGCGTAAGCTCATAGAAGAACGCACCGGAGCCAACAGCCAGAATCAGTTTTATAAACTGAACCCAAAGGTAGACGATATTCCGGATACTTATGGAAAAACCTGTAATGGCGTAAAGCTGCTTGTCCTTGGAACTGTGGAAACAGGTGGAGGCGGATGCGTCTGTCCTGAACATGTGATGCTTAAAAGAGTGATCAATAACCTTGTGATCCACAGAGATGATGTGGTGATCATGGATATGGAGGCCGGCCTGGAACATCTGGGCCGGGGCACCACGGAGAGCATGGATGAATTTATTGTAGTGATCGAACCAGGGGCAAGAAGTGTACAGACATATAAGAATGTTAAACGTCTTGCAAAGGATCTGGGAGTTTCTCAGGTTAAGGTCGTGGCCAATAAGGTAAGAAATCCGGAGGATGAGGAATTTATTCGGAGTAAGATCCCGGCAGAGGATCTGCTTGGAATGATCCACTACAATACAGAAGTTATAGATGCTGATCGTCAGGGGAAATCTCCCTACGATTTCAGTGAAACTGTAACAGCTGAAATCAGAAAAATCAAAGACAAAATTGATCAGAATTCAATTCTGTAAAAATAGGAGGTATTACAGTGACTTTATTTGATAGAGTATTCGGCGGAAACGATGCTGTATATGGTTTAACAGAGGGTGCTATTGACGGCGCGATCGCTCAGTATGGCGAAGACAAAGCTGTCAGCTTCCCGAATACCGCTTACAGCCTTCCTTGCTACTATGCTGTAACAGGAACAAAAGTTACAACATTAAAAGAATTAAAAGAAGCTCTTGGCGTTGTAAAAACACTTATGACAAGAGAGAAAAGACTGAACGATGCATTCATGTCCGGTGTTGCTACAGCACTCTGCGCAGAGTTCATCGAGGTTCTGAAATATATCGACGGAGCAACTCCTTACGAAGAGCCATGCTATGGACATCTTGGTGATGCTGTTATCCGTGAGCTCGGTGTACCGCTTGTAACAGGCGATATCCCAGGCGTTGCTGTTATCCTTGGTGCTGCTCCTACTACAGAAGAGGGTGTTGCTCTTGTAAAGAGCTATCAGGCACAGGGTATCCTGGTAACACTTGTTGGCGGAATCATTGATCAGGTTGCAGAAGCCGGAATGAAGACAGGTGCCAACGTTCGTGTTATTCCTCTTGGAAAAGATGTTACATCTGTTGTTCATGTAGTTTCCGTTGCGATCCGTGCAGCTCTGATCTTCGGTAACGTAACACCTGGAGATGCAGGAACACTTATGAAATACACAATGGATCGTGTACCGGCATTTGTTAACGCATTCAAACCTCTGGATGATGTGATCGTAGCATGCGGTGCAGGCGCTATCGCACTTGGATTCCCGGTTGTTACAAATGAGACAGAGAATATCTTCCGTGTACCGAAGAGCCTTATCGTTCAGGAGGACGTAAGTAAATTTAACGCTACTTCTCTTGAGGCGCGTGATATTAAGATCAAGATCACAAATATTGATATTCCGGTTGCTTTCGCATCTGCATTCGAGGGTGAGATCATCCGTCGTAAAGATATGCAGGTTGAGTTCGATGGCTCCCGTGTAGACTGTGCAGAGCTTGTACATACCTGCGATGCTTCTGAGATCGAGGATCACAAGATCACAGTAATCGGACCTGAAGTAGATGAGATGGAATTCGGCAGCAAGAACAGCATTGCATATGTTGTTAAAGTTGCAGGTAAGAATATGCAGCCTGACTTTGAGCCGGTTATCGAGCGTAAATTCCACAACTACATCAACTGTATCGAGGGTGTATACCATACAGGACAGCGTGATATGCAGCGTATCCGTATCAGCATTGACGCATTTAATGCAGGATTCAGAATCAAACATATCGGTGAAGTTCTTTATGCATCTGTTAAAAATGAGTTCGATGCAGTTGTTGATAAATGTGAGGTTGTTATCTATACAGATCCTGCTGAGTGTACAAGAATCCGTCATGAGGTTGCAATTCCGATCTTTGACAAACGTGATGAGCGTCTTGATACTCTGACAGATGAGTCTGTTGACGTATATTACAGCTGTATCCTTTGCCAGGCATTCGCACCAAGCCACGTATGTGTAGTAACACCTGAGAGACTTGGTCTTTGCGGTGCGGTTTCATGGCTGGATGCAAAAGCTACACATCAGCTTGACCCAGCTGGCCCTTGCCAGATCATCACAAAAGAGCGTCCGATCGATGAGAATCTTGGTTCTTATGAGGACGTTGATGAGGCAGTTCAGAAATTCTCCCAGGGTGCTCTGGAGCACGTTACACTGTACTCCATCATGCAGGATCCGATGACTTCCTGCGGATGCTTCGAGTGTATCTGTGGTATCGAGCCATTCTCCAACGGTGTTGTTATTGCTAACCGTGAGTATGCAGGCATGACACCACTTGGAATGACATTCCCTGAGATGGCATCCATGACAGGTGGTGGAGTTCAGACACCTGGATTCATGGGACATGGTAAACATTTCATTTCCTCCAAGAAGTTCATGAAGGCTGAGGGCGGTATCGAGCGTATCGTATGGATGCCAAAAGAACTGAAAGAATTCGTAGCTGACAGACTTAATAAGACTGCAAAAGAGCTTTACGGAATCGATAACTTTACAGACATGATCGGTGATGAGACGATCGCAGAAGATCCGGAGACACTGGTTGCATTCCTTACAGAAAAAGGACATCCGGCTCTCGGACTTGATCCGATGATGTAATTTATCCGGGAGAAAGGATGTGCGGACATCCTTTCTCCTGTAAACTGTTAAAAAGTTTGTTGATTTTTTAACAGAAATATAGTGCTGCATCTTGCCAATAACTGGTGCTATGTAGTATAATATAAGAAGCTCTGTAGTTTTTAATTATTATTTTTAAGGAGGCTAACGAAAAATGCCGTTTAATCAGAAACCACAAAAGTTCAATGCAAAGATTAATGCTGTCACAATCGGAAGCGGAGATAAGACTGTGACAATTGGTGGGGATTGTACATTCCCATTTTATTCCTTTGACGCAGAGTCAGAGAACTGCCCGAAGATCGGTGTAGAGATCTCTGATATGGGTCTTGAGGGCGTATCTGAAGGTATCAAAGCTTACTATGAAGGCGCTACTACAATGGCTGACATTGCTAAGAAAGCTGCAGCTATGGAGGGTGCTGACTTTGTTGCACTTATTCTTGAGGGCGGCGACCCGAACGGTGTTAACAAATCTATCGATGAGCTGATCGCAGTTGTTAAAGAAGTTGCAGATGCAGTTGACTGTCCACTGGTTGTAGAGGGCTGCAAGAATGTTGAGAAGGATGCAGAGCTCCTTCCGAAGGTTGCAGAGGCTCTTCAGGGCAGAAATGCACTGATCCTTTCCGAGAAAGAGGAGAACTACAAAGCGATCGGTGCAGCAGCAGGTCTTGCTTACAATCAGATCGTAGGCGCTGAGTCTGCCGTTGATATCAACCTTGCTAAACAGCTTAACGTTGTTACTACACAGCTTGGTGTAGATGCTAAGAAGATCGTTATGAATATCGGTAGTGCAGCAGTTGGTTATGGATATGAGTACGTAGTATCTACTATGGACCGTATCAAAGGTGCCGCTTTAGGGCAGAATGATAACATGCTGCAGATGCCTATTATTACACCTGTATCCGCTGAGACATGGAATGTTAAAGAGGCAATGGCTTCTGAAGCAGACATGCCGGCATGGGGACCACAGGACGAGCGTGGAATCGACATGGAAGTTGAGACAGCAGCAGCTGATCTTGCAGCTGGTTCTGATGCAGTTATCTTAAGACATCCGGAATCTGTTAAGACAATTTCCAAGCTGATCAAAGCACTTGCGTAATAAATAGGAGGATAAAGAGCTATGGCACTGAATGGTATTCAGATCTTTAAATTAACACCAAAGAAAAACTGTAAGGAATGTGGATGCCCTACATGTATGGCTTTCTCTATGAAAGTTGCACAGGGCGCTATGAAAATTGAGCAGTGTCCTCATATGTCCGAGGATGCATTAGCATCTCTTTCTGAGGCAACTGCACCGCCAATGAAAACTATCAAGATCGGAACAGGCGATGGAGAGTTTACACTTGGTGGAGAGACTGTTCTTTTCAGACATGAGAAGACATTTGTAAGCAAAACAAGATATGCCGTATCACTTTGCACATGCATGAGTGATGAAGAAGTAGAAGCAAAACTTGCAGAGATCCCACACGTTGACTATGATCGTATCGGTGAGAGAATGCATGTAGAGCTTGTTTATGTAAACTGCGATGAGAATGCAGATGCTGCAAAATTTACAGCACTTGTAGAGAAGGCTAAAGGTCTTGGAAGAACACTGATCCTTGGCTGTACAGATCCTGAGATCGCAAAAGCTGCCCTTGAAGTATGTAAGGACGGCAAACCGGTTCTTAACGGAGCAAACGCTTCCAACTACGAGGCAATGAGCAAGGTTGCTACAGATGCAGGCGTAGTTCTCGGTGTATCCGGTAAGGACATTAATGAGTTATATGATACTACAGCAGCTATTGAGAAACTTGGCAACAAGAATCTCGTACTTGATACAACAGGAGCTGACATCAAAGAGACCTTTGCAAATACTGTACAGGTTCGTCGTGCAGCTCTTAAGAATCAGGACAGAACATTTGGTTATCCTTCTATCGTTAACCTTGTTAAACTTGCGAAGGGTGACAAACATTTACAGGCAGCACTTGCTTCCATGTTTACTATGAAATATGGTTCTATCATCGTTATGGAGCAGATGACATATGCAGAGGCACTTCCGCTGTTCGGTCTTCGTCAGAACGTATTTACAGACCCGCAGAAGCCAATGAAGGTAGAACCGGGCATTTATCCTCTGAACGGAGCAGACGAGAATTCTCTCGTTGTAACAACAGTAGACTTTGCTCTTACATATTTCGTAGTATCTGGCGAGCTGGAGCGTTCCGGTGTTCCGCTTAACCTGGTGATCAATGATGCAGGCGGACTTTCCGTACTTACATCCTGGGCAGCAGGTAAATTCTCCGGAAACAGCATCTCCGAGTATATCAAAGAGAATGTTGAGCCGAAGGTTAAATGCAGAAGACTGGTTATTCCTGGTAAAGTAGCAGTTCTTAAGGGCGATCTTGAGGCTAAGCTTCCTGGATGGGAGATCATCGTAGGACCAAGAGAAGCAGTACAGCTTGTGAAATTCTTAAAAGACCTTGATGCATAAACTTAAGGTTTAAGAAATCAGCTGTCCGGCAATATCGCCGGCAGTTATAAACGGCTGTGCAGGTTTGCTACACAGCCATATCCTACTAATATGTAAAGGAGAACACGAGTATGGCAAAATTTGTAACAATTGGGGAGAGACTTTCAACAACAGCACCGGCAGTAAATAAAGCATTTACTGAGAGAGATCCTGAGCCGATCATCAAAAGAGCAAAACAGCAGCTTGATGCAGGCGCTACATATCTTGACGTAAATATCGGACCTGCTGAGAACGATGGCGAGGACCTTATGAAATGGGCAGTACAGCTCCTTCAGTCTGAGTTTGACAATGTTCCGCTTGCTCTGGATACTACAAACCAGAAAGCTATTGAGGCTGGTATTTCCGTATACAACAGAAGCAAAGGTAAACCGATCGTAAACTCTGCAGATGCTGGAGACAGAATTTCCAATATCGACCTTGCAGCAGCTAACGATGCGATCTGTATCGCACTTTGCTCTTCCGGTATGGTTGCATCAGACAATGACGAGCGTATGATGCACTGCCAGAACATGCTTGAGAGAGGTCTTGGCCTTGGTATGGAAGCAGAGGATCTCTGGTTTGATCCGCTTTTCCTTGTTGTAAAAGGAATGCAGGACAAACAGATGGAAGTTCTTGAGGCAATCAAGATGTTCTCCGAGATGGGTCTGAACTCCACTGGCGGTCTTTCCAACAACAGTAACGGTATGCCAAAACATATCCGTCCGATCATGGACTCTGCTCTTGTAGCTATGGCTATGATGAATGGTCTTACATCTGCAATCGTTAACCCTAACGACCTTCGTCTTATGGAGACAATCAAATCCTGTGACGTATTCAAGGGTAACACACTTTACGCAGATTCTTACCTTGAGATCTAATTTGGCGTGTGAACAAAACAGGAGCGCTGTTTCAGAGGCTGGGGGCTTCGGCCTTCAGCCTCTTTTTTACTAATATAGTTTAGTCTAACTCCCAACGCCACAGGTGGAAGACGAATAACTTTTACGAGGCGAGAAAGGTGGTTGCCGAATGTTTAAGGTGACTTTTGCTTTTGAAAATGGCAGTACGGTAGAAGCATTTGCCAATGCGGGGGATAATTTACTGGAGGTTGCTCGTAGTGCCAATGTGGCTATCGATGCACCATGTTCCGGAAACGGAGCCTGTGGAAAATGTCGGGTACAGTTAAAAAGCGGAGAACTGGACTCAAAGAAAACTCTTCATATTTCGGATGAAGAATATGGCGCAGGCTGGCGTCTGGCCTGTATGAGCAAGATCAGTGCAGATGTGGAGGTTCTTGTTCCGGATATTGCATCCGCATATAAGAGCCGAATGAAAGTGGCTGATTTGAGCTCAAAAGAAGAAATCGCTATTTTTGAAAATGCCAAGCATGAAGTTGAGATGGCTGGCATAGAACTTACAAACAGTCTTGATGTTGTGGAACTTCAGATGGATATTCCATCACTGGATGATACCATGCCGGATAATGAAAGACTGACCCGTGCACTTCAGAAGTTTATGAACCTGAAGCGTGTCAGAATTCCGTATGCGGTGCTTAAGAAGCTTCCAGATGTACTTCGTGAGAGTAAATTTTCTGTGAAGTGCGTGGTTCGTACAGCACCAAATGACATGTATGTTTATGATATTTTTGACAGTAAGAAAGATGTTGTGATCGGTGGTCTTGCTGTAGATATCGGTACCACAACCGTTTCGGCAGTCCTGATCAATATGGAAACAGGAGAGATCCTGGCCAAGAGTTCTTCCGGAAACGGACAGATCCGTTTTGGTGCGGATGTTATCAACCGTATCATCGAATCTCAGAAACCTGGCGGAAAGAAGAAACTTCAGGACGCGGTGATCAAAGAGACCATTAACCCGATGATCCATGAGATGTGCAGAAGCATTCATTTCCCGGAGAAACAGATCTACCGGATGTGTGTTGCTTCTAATACAACCATGAATCATCTGTTTGCAGGGATCAATGCGGATCCGCTTCGTATGGAACCGTATATTCCTACGTTTTTCAAAACAAATTCCTTGTTTGCATCGGATGTGGGAATTGAGATCAATCCGGATGCACATATTATCATGGCTCCGAATATCGGAAGCTATGTAGGTGGAGATATCACTGCCGGTACACTGGTAAGTATGATCTGGAACAGACCGGAATTTTCTCTGTTTATCGACCTTGGTACTAACGGAGAGCTTGTATTCGGTAATTCCGATTTTATGATGAGCTGTGCATGTTCCGCAGGTCCTGCCTTTGAGGGTGGAGATATCAGCTGTGGTATGCGTGCTACAGACGGTGCTATTGAGGCATGTACCATTGATAAAGAAACTATGGAGCCGACATATAAGGTTGTAGGTGAACCTGGAACCAAACCGGTAGGACTTTGCGGTTCCGGTATCATTGATGTGATCAGTGAACTTTTTATGACAGGAATCATCAATCCGAAGGGAAAATTTGTCCGTGAAGGCAAAAGAATCCGTCACGATCATTATGGTATGGGAAGCTATGTGATCGCGTTTGAAGAGGAAGCCGGTTCTGCCAAGGATGTTGAGATCACAGAAGTAGATATTGATAACTTTATTCGTGCCAAAGGCGCTATTTTCTCAGCAATCCGTACCATGTTGAATTCTCTTGACTTCGATGTTTCCATGATCGACGATGTATATGTTGCCGGTGGAATCGGAAGCGGAATCAATATGGCCAATGCAGTGCATATCGGAATGTTCCCGGATATTCCTCTTGAGAAGTTCCATTACATTGGAAACTCTTCTCTTACAGGTGCTTATCTGATGCTTCATTCCACATCAGCAGAGAAGAAAACCTATGAACTGGCTTCCAATATGACTTACCTGGAGCTTTCTACAGTTCCTACCTATATGGATGAGTTTGTAGGTGCATGCTTTATTCCGCATACGGACACAAATCTGTTTCCGTCTGTTATGGAAGAACAGCAGAAGAGATAAAGCAGACTAAAACAGCAGAGGTAAAACATGGCTTTTAGTATAAATGACTTGAATTATGAAAAAGACAGCAAAGAAAGAATGCCTTGGGAGCATTATACAGAGGAGTTCGCTAAGGCAGACCCGGCAGAAATTGCCGGACGTCTTTCGCTTCCTTATGACGAAGAGAAGAAAGAACTGACTCTGAAATTCCTGGGAAGCGTTTATTATATTTCCTGGCCGGATTTTCAGATAACTCATGAGGAAGATGATGCGGGATTTTATCCTCTTGAGGAAATGCATTATGCAAAGATCCTAGCTATCCGTTTTCTGCTGAACGGGAATGTATCTCAGGGAAGCGGAAGGTTTAAAACATACAGGGAAATGCCCTGGGGAGAGGTTTATCTCCGTCAGTTTGATGGCAGGTGCATCAAACGCCTGGCTTTCACATACGGAAACAGACTTAAGGATTTCAAGGAGATCATGGAACACATCCATGCGGTTCCCGTGGATCATGGAGATATTGCATACCAGGTGGAGATCTTTCCGGGATATGTAGTTCAGATGATCCTCTGGGAGGGCGATGATGAGTTCCCGCCGTCTTCGCAGATCTTGTTTTCCGATAATTTTCCGGTTTCCTTTGCGGCTGAGGATATGGCCGTTATGGGAGACGTTATCATTGGGTCTTTAAAGGCATTTCTGAAATGTCTTTAAAAATGAAAAATAGTTAAGAACAGGATGGGACCTGTTTTTATAGAAATGCAGTTTTAAGGGATTAAAAACTGTAAAAATACCTAAAGGGAGGTAACATTATGGGATTCAAAAGTGACATCGAAATTGCACAGGAGTGCGAAATGCTTCCAATTACACAGATTGCAGAGAAGGCAGGTATTGATGACAAATATCTGGAGCAGTACGGTAAGTACAAAGCAAAAATTGATTACAATCTGTTAAAAGAGAGTGACAAGAAAGATGGTAAGCTGATCCTCGTAACAGCTATCAACCCGACACCTGCAGGAGAGGGAAAAACAACAACAACCGTTGGTCTTGCAGATGCAATGCAGAAAATGGGCAAAAAAGTAATGGTAGCTCTTCGTGAGCCATCCCTCGGACCGGTATTCGGTGTAAAAGGTGGTGCAGCAGGCGGCGGTTATGCACAGGTAGTTCCGATGGAGGATATCAACCTTCACTTTACCGGTGACTTCCATGCGATCGGTGCGGCAAACAACCTTCTTGCAGCAATGATCGACAACCATATCTTCCAGGGCAATGACCTGAACATTGACCCGAGAAAGATCACATGGAGACGTTGCGTGGACATGAACGACCGTCAGCTTCGTAATGTAGTAGATGGTCTTGGCGGAAGAACAAACGGTATGCCTCGTGAAGACGGATACGACATCACAGTTGCATCTGAGATCATGGCAGTTCTTTGCCTCGCAAGTGACATCAAAGACCTGAAAGAGAGACTTTCCAGAATCATCATCGGATATACCTATGGTAAAGTTTCCGAGCAGAAACCGGTAACAGCTGGTGATCTTCATGCAGAGGGTGCTATGACAGCACTTCTGAAAGATGCCCTGAAACCAAACCTTGTACAGACACTGGAGCATGTTCCTGCAATCGTACACGGCGGACCATTCGCAAACATCGCTCATGGATGTAACTCCGTAACAGCTACAAAGATGGCTATGAAACTTGCAGATTATGCTATCACAGAGGCTGGATTCGGTGCTGACCTTGGTGCAGAGAAATTCCTTGACATCAAGTGTCGTATGGCAGGCCTTCATCCAAGCGCAGTTGTTATCGTAGCTACTGTTCGTGCACTGAAATACAACGGTGGTGTTCCGAAGGCAGATCTGAACAACGAGAACCTTGAGGCTCTTGAGAAAGGTCTTCCAAACCTTCTGAAACATGTAAGCAATATCAAGAATGTATACAAACTTCCATGTGTAGTTGCTATCAATGCATTCCCGACCGATACCAAGGCAGAGCTTGACCTGGTTGAGGCAAAATGTAAAGAGCTTGGCGTTAACGTTGCACTTTCCGAGGTATGGGCAAAAGGCGGCGAAGGCGGCATGAAGCTTGCTGAGGAAGTAATCCGTCTTGTTGAGGAGCCGAATGACTTCACATATGCTTATGAGCTTGAGGGATCCATCGAGGATAAACTGAATAACATCGTACAGAAAGTTTACGGTGGTAAGAAAGTTGTTCTTACAGCAAATGCTCAGAAACAGGCAAAACAGCTGGAAACACTTGGATTTGGCAACTGCCCGATCTGTGTTGCTAAGACACAGTACAGTCTGACTGATGATCAGACAAAACTTGGTGCACCGACAGACTTTGAGGTAACAGTACGTAACCTGAAGATTTCCGCAGGTGCAGGATTCATCGTTGCTCTGACAGGTGAGATCATGACTATGCCAGGTCTCCCGAAAGTTCCGGCAGCAACCAAGATCGATGTAGATGAGACAGGTAAGATCACAGGTCTCTTCTAATCGGAACATAAGATCAAAAACAACCGGAGGGGGCTTTTTATAAAGCCCCCAATGGGCTCTAAAGAGTGCTAAAATAAGAATATAAGGAGGAGAGTCCTATGGGATTTTCTACCAGTACATGTACTGAATTTGTCGAGGTATTAAGCTCCAAGGCACCGGTTCCAGGCGGCGGCGGTGCATCTGCCCTTGTAGCTGCTGTTGGTACAGCTCTTGGAAATATGGTTGGAAGCCTTACTGTCGGTAAGAAAAAATATGCAGATGTAGAAGATGAAATGTGGGAGCTGAAAAAGAAATGTGATCAGCTTCAGAAAGATTTCCTTCATCTGATCGAGAGAGATGCGGAAGTTTTTGAGCCTCTTTCCAAGGCTTACGGAATGCCGAGAGAGACAGAAGAAGAGAAGGCTGAGAAGGCTCGAGTAATGGAAGCTGCCCTCAAGGAAGCATGCTCTGTTCCTATGGAGATCATGGAGAAATGCTGCGAGGCTATTGAACTTATCGTTGAGTTCGGAGCAAAAGGTTCCAAGCTTGCAATCAGTGATGCTGGTGTAGGTGCTGCATTCTGCAAAGCAGCTCTTAAGGGAGCAAGCCTGAATGTGTACATTAACACAAAATCTATGGCTGACCGTGCGTATGCAGAGGAATTAAACAAAAAAGCAGACGCTATGCTTGAGAAATATACAAAGATCGCAGACGAGACATTTGACAGTGTTCTCGGAAGACTGAAATAGGAGGAACCAGACAAATGGCAAAGCAGTTATTAGGTAAAGAAGTAACAGCGGCTCTCAATGAAAAGATCAAAGCGAACGTTGCAGAGCTTCAGGCAAAAGGTGTAGATCCTACACTTTGCATTATCCGTGTTGGTGAGAATCCAAGCGATATTTCCTATGAGAGAGGTGCTACAAAGCGCTGTGAGACTCTTGGTGTTGCATGTGAGAAAATCCTTCTTCCGGAGGATGTTTCCCAGGATGAGCTTCTTGCAACCATCGATAAAGTAAACAAAGATGACAAGATCCATGGAGTTCTTCTGTTCCGTCCGCTGCCAAAACATCTGGATCAGGCAGTGATCGAGAATGCACTTGCAGCAGAGAAGGATGTTGACTGTATGACAGATCTTTCCATGTCTGGTGTATTTACAGGCAAGAAGATCGGATTCCCGCCATGTACACCGCAGGCATGCATGGAGATCCTTGATCACTATGGAATCGACTGCACAGGTAAAAAAGCGGTTGTGATCGGAAGAAGCCTTGTAGTTGGTAAACCGGCTGCAATGATGCTTGTTAAGAAAAATGCGACAGTTACTATCTGCCACACAAGAACCGTTGATATGCCATCCGTTGCAAAAGAGGCGGATATCGTTATCGTTGCAGCTGGCCGTGCTGGTGTTGTTGGTGCTGACTATGTCAGAGAGGGACAGACTATTATCGATGTTGGTATCAATGTCAATGCAGAGGGCAAGCTTTGTGGTGATGTTGATTATACGGCAGTTGAGCCAATCGTTGATGCGATCACACCGGTTCCTGGCGGAGTAGGAAGTGTTACAACTTCTGTTCTTGTAGGTCATGTGGTTGAAGCTGCAATGAGAAAAGCGCAGTAATAACAGTAATAAAGGGTTGATCATTTATATATGTACAGATTCCGAAATAGTTTTTGTTTACGGATGATGGTACTTGCAGGCGTTCTGGTGTTCGGAACGCCTGCAGGTGTTTTGGCAGAGGAAGCGGATCATTCTATGGAGGGTCAGATTTCGAAGCCTCAGTCATCTGGAGAGAGTGATACAGAGGGTTTTGTGGATGATTCCACAGATAATACTTATGGATATTATACGATCATGGGGTGTACCACAGTGGATGCGGAGGATATGGTAGTGCAGTATGAGGCGCAGAATGTGGAGTATCCTTCCGGCATCCTGACGGAGGGTGGTGCACCGGATATTGATACGTTTTGCACGATTGTGATAGAGGAAGCGGATGCGGAGGGCGTCCGTGGAGAGGTTGTTTTTGAACAGGCCATGCTTGAGACCGGATGGCTTCAGTTTGGTGGGGATGCCAGTGCAGGGCAGTTTAATTTTTCGGGGCTGGGGACTACCGGTGGTGGTGTTGCCGGTAATTCTTTTCCTGATGTAAGGACGGGAATTCGGGCGCAGGTGCAGCATCTGAAGGCTTATGCTTCTTCGGAGGAGCTGAACCAGGCTTGCGTGGATAATCGGTTCCAGTATGTTTCCCGTGAGAGTGCGCCTTATGTGGAGTGGCTTGGGATCCAGGAGAATCCTTATGGGGGCGGATGGGCCGCCGGGAGAAGTTATGGATATAAGCTTAGGAGTCTTCTGGCGGAGCTGAAGGGGGAAGAGTATACCTGGCCGGAGAGTACGGAGACGGTGGAGAAGTAGTGGTGGTGGCGAACGGGACGGCCCGGAAGGGAGTGCGGTTCTGTCCGCGGCCGGGCTTCGTCGGCGGCTGGATCTAAGGCGCCGGGATTCTGCTAAAACCATTTTCCAAAAGCCAGAACTCGCGGCTTTTTGCCGCTCAGACAGCTGGCTTTTGAAAAATAACGCAGAAGTCCCGCCGCCTAAGATCCAGCACACCTCCTGCAGAGTCGTCCGCAGACAGAACCGCACTCCCTTCCGGGCCTGTGCGTTGGTTGGGGTAAGTTGTTTGGCCAAACGATAGGATGTGGATGAGGGACGGAGGCGGGCTTTGCCCTGTCCTGGTTGATGAAAAATGGAGATGTAACCTTGATTTTTAATCATCAAGGTTGCATCTCCGTTTTTGTTCAAATTGAAATATTTTGGGAATTATATAGTGGAATATTTTGAGGTATTTAGTTCAACTCCAGGTTTTCCAGTTCCTGTGAGGGGAGTTTTGGTTCTGAGCTGTCTACGTATTTTTTGAGGGCCTTGGAGGTTTTTGCGAAGCCGGCGTTGGTTCCGGCGCCTCCGATGCAGCCTCCGGGGCAGGCCATTCCTTCGATCATGCAGTTTTTGATCTTGCCGGCTTTTGCCAGAGTGAGGACTTTTTTACATTCGGCAAGGCTTTCTGCGTGTTCGATGTGGACTGGTACATCGGGATAGTATTCCTTCAGACAGTTTTCGATGGCTCCGGCTACGCCGCCTGCAATGGCGTAGCCTCGTCCTGCTGCGGTTGCGGCCTGGGTTTCTTCCGGGAGCTCTTCGCAGGTGGATGGGGTGATGCTTTTGGCGTCGAACAGGCCCCAGAGTTCCTCGAAGGTGATCACGAAGTCTACATCACTTCTTACGGAATGTCGCATGGCTTCCAGTTTTTTGGAGGCGCATGGTCCGATGAAGACTACTTTCGCATGGGGGTGCTCTTTTTTTACGATCCGGGCAGTTGCCACCATCGGGGTCAGCTCCTGGGAGATGTTGTCGATCATAGCCGGGAAGTATTTTTTTGCCATGACGGACCAGGATGGGCAGCAGGAGGTGAGGAGGAACGGGAGGTGGCCGGTTGCTACTTCTTTGGCGTAGTGGTGTGCTTCAGAGATGCAGCCGATGTCTGCGCCCAGTGCTACCTCATAAATGTTTGAGAAGCCCAGCTGTTTGAGAGCGGAGCGGAATTGGCCCGGGGTGACGTCTTCGCCGAACTGATTGATGTAGGCGGGGGCGATTTCTGCAATGATCTCAGTTCCTTCTCGAAGGGCGTGGGACAGCTGGAAGATCTGGGATTTGTCGGAGATAGCTCCGAATGGACAGCTGACCATGCACATGCCGCAGGATACGCATTTATCCTGGTTGATGGAGGCGCGTCCCTGTTCATCGCTCTCGATGGCTTTTACACCGCAGGCACGTTCGCAGGGGCGTTCTTTATGGGCGATGGCATCGTAAGGACAGACAGCTTTGCATCTTCCGCAATGGATACATTTGTCCTGGTCGATGAAGGATTTTCCGTTTACCATGGAAATGGCGCCTTTGGGGCAGGTGAGTAAACAGGGATGTGCGACACAGCCGCGGCACATGTTGCTGACTTCGTATTTGTTGGATTCGCATGCGGAACATGCGGAAGGGATCACCTGCATAAGAGGTGGTTCATAATATTTCTCGTCAATGTTGCTGGCCTTCACGCCATCGGTAAGGTGGACGGAACGATTTTCCGGGCGGAGGGAAAGTCCCATGGCCAGACGGACACGTTCGCTTGCAACAGCTCTTTCACGATAGATGCTTTCGCGGTATTTCGCGCGTTCCTCTACAATATTGTAGGGAATGGATTCGATATCATGGATCATTGATTCGTCCGTGGATTCAAATCCGATCTTAGCAATTTCGGTAAAAATCTTTCGCCGGATCTGTTTTACTGGTGTGTCAAGATTTCGCATAGATGTTCTCCTTTACAAAATAAATTAATTAAATGTTTTCCACGCACTTTTTATCTATCTTAAAGTAATTGAGAAATAAAATCAATAACCGGCTTTAATGTTTTGGGGCAGAAACAAAGAGCAGATTTGTATCTTTATTATCAAGGCTGTTAAAAATTGAACATATTTTATGGAAAATAGATACAAAATCAGTAAGCCACTGTAAACATTTCAATATATTCTGAAAAAAGCAAAAAAACCGCTTGTGAAAAATGACCATATAAGTTATAATTAAAGGCATGAAATAGTGCAAAATAATGATTTGCATAAATGCGCGGCACTGACAGAGTGTTAAAGCATTAACCTGTAGTGGAACAGGTTGATCAAGTGGAAAATCTATGAGAAACAAGGAGGGAACCGAATGTTAGACCAGACGTATTACAGAAAAACGGACGAGATCATCGAGCACTACGGCCGGAAAGCTGCATCACTGATTCCGATCATGCAGGATATTCAGGCTGAGTACCGTTATCTTCCGGGAGAGCTTCTTACTTATGTTGCGGAACAGATTGGTGTAAAAGAAGCGAAGGCGTACAGTGTAGCTACTTTCTATGAAAACTTTTCCTTTGAGCCGAAAGGCAAGTACATCATCAAGGTATGTGACGGTACTGCCTGTCATGTACGTAAGTCCATGCCTGTAAAGGAAGCAATGCTGAAGGAACTTGGACTGAGTCATAAGAAGCATACTACAGATGATATGATGTTTACCGTTGAGACAGTTTCCTGTCTTGGTGCCTGCGGACTTGCACCGACACTGACTGTAAATGATGAAGTTCACCCGAAGATGACTCCTGAGAAGGCTGTTGAGCTTTTAAATGAATTGAGAGGTGAGAGCGTATGAGTATAACCAGTATGGAAGATCTGAAAAACAAACAGGCTGAGGTTAAGAAGAATCTTGATGGCTATACCTGCCGTGTTCTCGTCTGTTCCGGTACCGGATGTATTGCTTCCGGTGCTCAGAAGATTTATGAAGAAATGTCAAGACTCTGTGAGGGAATCGAGGGTGTTGCGGTTGAGATGCAGAAGGATGTTCCTCATGTAGGAATCGTTAAGACCGGATGCCAGGGCTTATGTGAACTTGGTCCTCTTATGAGAATTGAGCCCTATGATTATCAGTATGTACATGTTCAGGTAGACGACTGTCGCGAGATCGTAGAGAAGACCGTGATCTGCGGACTGCCTGTTGAGCGTCTGTTTTATCGTCATAATGATGAGGCCTGTCCACATCCCAGTGACATTCCGTTCCTGAACCAGCAGACAAGGATCGTTCTTGAGAACTGTGGCAAGATCGATGCAGAGTCCATTGATGAATATATTTCCGTAGGCGGATTTTCCGCTATGGCGAAGGCTTTCTTTGAGATGACCCCACAGGGTGTTATCGACGAGATCTCGAAGTCTGGTCTCCGCGGCCGTGGCGGTGCAGGCTTCCCTGCAGGCAAGAAATGGTCACAGGTTGCACGCCAGCCGGAAAAAGTCCGTTATGTAGTATGTAACGGTGATGAGGGTGACCCGGGAGCATTTATGGATGGTTCCGTAATGGAAGGTGATCCTTACAAGATGATCGAGGGTATGGTGATCGCTGCCTATGCAGTAGGTGCAGAAGATGGTTATATTTATGTGCGTGCCGAGTATCCTCTTTCTGTACAGAGACTTCGAATGGCTATTGAGCAGGCAGAGTCCTATGGCCTTCTTGGTGATAATATCCTTGGTTCCGGTATTAATTTCCACTTACATATCAATCGCGGTGCCGGAGCGTTCGTATGTGGTGAAGGTTCTGCCCTGACTGCTTCTATCGAAGGCAACAGAGGTATGCCTCGAGTAAAACCTCCGAGAACTGTCGAGCAAGGTCTGTGGGGTAAGCCTACCGTTCTCAATAACGTAGAGACTTATGCCAACGTACCGAAGATCATCCTTCAGGGTGCTGACTGGTTCCACACCATCGGTACAGAGGGAAGCCCCGGAACAAAGACCTTCTCACTTACCGGTTCCATTGAGAACACCGGCCTTATCGAGGTGCCGATGGGAACAAGCCTCCGTCATATCATTTATGACATTGGCGGCGGTCTTAAGAGCGGTGCTGCATTTAAGGGTGTACAGATCGGCGGTCCTTCCGGTGGATGTCTGATCGACGATCAGATCGATCATCCGCTTGATTTTGATTCTGTTAAGAAGCTGGATGCCATCATGGGCTCCGGCGGACTGGTTGTTATGGATGAGAATACCTGTATGGTAGAGGTTGCGCGTTTCTTCATGAGCTTTACACAGCGTGAGAGCTGTGGTAAATGTGTTCCTTGCCGTGAGGGTACCAAACGTATGCTTGAGATCCTGGAGAGAATCGTCGCAGGTAAGGGTGAGCTTTCCGATCTGGATGAGCTGGAAGAGCTTGCAAACATGGTTCAGAGCATGGCCCTGTGCGGACTCGGTAAGAGTGCACCGCTTCCGGTCATCAGTACTCTGAAGCGTTTCCGTGACGAATATGTAGAGCATATCGTAGATAAAAAATGTCGTGCGAAGGTCTGCACGGCGCTCCGTCAATTCCATATCAATCCTGAGTTCTGTATCGGCTGCGGCAAGTGTGCAAAGAACTGTCCGACTGGTGCGATTTCAGGAAAGATCAAGCATCCACATGTAATCAACAATGACGTATGTATCAAATGCGGATCCTGTAAGGATAACTGTAACTTTGATGCGATTTATGTGGAAGCATAGAAGGGAGGATATCTTATGGGTACAATGACAATTGACGGAAGAAAAGTAGAATTTACTGACGAAAAAAATGTCCTGACAGTCATCAGGAATGCCGGTATCAATATCCCCACACTGTGCTATCATTCAGAGGTTTCCACCTTTGGTGCCTGTCGTCTCTGTACAGTTGAGGATGACAGAGGCAAAACATTTGCCTCCTGTTCCGAGCAGCCGAGAGACGGAATGGTTATCTATACCAACTCCGGTCGTATTAAGAAATATCGTAAACTGATCGTGGAGCTGCTTCTTGCAGCACATTGCCGTGACTGTACAACCTGTGTAAAGAGCGGCGAATGTATCCTGCAGGAGCTGGCACATCGCCTTGGCGTGCGGGATATCCGTTTTGAAAATACAAGAGAACAGCACGAGATCGATGACAGTTCACCGTCCATCATCCGTGATCCGAACAAATGTATCCTCTGCGGCAACTGTGTACGTGCCTGCGAGGAACTTCAGGGAATCGGAGCTCTTGGATTCGCATTCCGTGGAACAGAGGCCATGGTTATGCCTGCATTCAATAAAAAGATTGCTGAGACACAGTGTGTAAACTGTGGTCAGTGCCGTGTTTACTGTCCGACAGGAGCCATCTCCATTCGTACACATATGGATGAGGTTTGGGATGCACTTGCGGACAAGGATACCCGTGTGGTTGCCCAGATCGCGCCGGCAGTCCGTGTAGCAGTTGGTGATCACTACGGCCTCACAAAGGGCAGGAGCGTTATGGGCAAGATCGTCAACGCACTCCACAGAATGGGCTTTGATGAAGTATACGATACCACATTCAGCGCCGATCTTACTATTATGGAAGAGACCAAGGAGTTCCTAAACAGAGTGGAGAAGGGTGAGAACCTTCCGCTTCTGACCTCCTGCTGTCCTGCATGGGTGAAGTTCATCACAGATCAGTATAAGGAATATGTTCCGAACATTTCTACCTGCCGTTCCCCACAGGGAATGATGTCTGCGGTTATCAAGGAATACTTCCGTGATCCGGAGCATGCAGCAGGCAAGAAGACCGTTATGGTTTCCATTATGCCATGTACAGCCAAGAAGGCAGAGGCAATCCGCCCGAACAGCTTTACCGATGGCGAGCAGGATACCGATATCGTTATCACAACCACAGAGCTTCTCCGCATGATCGATAACTTTGGTCTTGATTTTGCAACACTGGATCCGGAAGCATGCGATATGCCGTTTGGATTTGGTTCCGGCGGTGGCGTTATCTTCGGTGTTACCGGTGGTGTTACCGAGGCAGTTCTTCGAAGACTGAGCCCGGATCACAGCAAGGAAGCCATGCATGAGATTGCAGAGTGCGGTGTTCGTGGTGAAGAGGGAATCAAGGAATTTACCGTACCGTACAAGGGAATGGATATCAATGTATGTGTTGCCAGCGGCCTTGCAAATGCAAGAACCGTTATGGAACGTGTGAAGAACGGTGAGGCAAACTATCATCTGATCGAGGTTATGGCATGCCGCCGTGGATGTATTATGGGTGGAGGTCAGCCGACCAGATCCGGTGACAGAACCAAGGCAGCCAGAGCAAGAGGTTTGTACAATGCAGACAATACCATGATCATCAAGAAATCCGATGAGAACCCACTGGTTCTGGAGCTTTATGAGGGACTTCTCAAGGGCAAGGAGCATCATCTGCTTCATAATGAGTTTTATATTAAAGACTGATGTGAGGAATACAAAGGGCTGCTGTTCCTGATGAACAGCAGCATATAAGAAGCCTTCCGGGCATATACTGTGGTATGCGGGAATTATCTTTTGCAGATGGTTTCCGGAGCTTACAGGCCAGTATATGCAGGGAGGCTTTTTTATATGGAAAACTTTCAGGTTTACCGTGATATCCAGGCACGGACGGGCGGGGATATCTACATAGGGGTTGTGGGCCCGGTCCGTACAGGAAAATCCACATTTATCCGGAGATTTATGGAGCTGGTGGCACTGCCTGCGCTTAGTGAGGGGAAAAGAGCAGAGCTTCAGGATGAACTGCCGCTCAGTGGTGCCGGGAAAATGATCACAACCGTAGAACCAAAATTCATTCCAAAAGAAGCGGTGGAGGTATCCATAGGGGAAAACCAGAAGATCCGGGTGAAGCTTATTGACTGTGTGGGCTTTCTGGTAAAGGATGCATCCGGAAATGTGGAAGAAGGCAGGGAACGGATGGTCAAAACACCATGGCAGGAAAAAGCGATCCCGTTTCATGATGCGGCCCGGATCGGGACGGAAAAAGTGATCAGCCAGCATTCCACCATCGGAATTGTAGTCACAACAGACGGAAGTTTCGGGGAGATTCCCAGAGAAAATTTTATCCCGGCAGAGGAACAGACCATAAAAGAGCTGAAAGTCCAGGGAAAACCCTTTCTGATCCTGGTAAACTCCCAGACTCCCTACAGCGAGGAAACCGGAAAAACTGTAAAACATCTGGAAGAGAAATTTGGAGTATCCGTTCTGGCAGTCAACTGTGAACAGCTTCGAAAAGAGGATGTGACCAGGATCCTGGAGAAGATTCTTTATGAATTCCCGGTCAGTGAGATAGAGCTTTTTGTTCCCAGATGGGTGGAGATGCTTTCTCCGGAACATGAGGTAAAGGCGGCTCTGTTAAATGAGATTCGGGAAAAGATGACCAGACTTACTCATGTGCGTGATGTAAGCAGAGAATCAGTATATCTGGAAAGTCCATATGTGGAAGATACATTGCTTGAGCAGGTCAGTCTTTCCGATGGAAAAGTCCGTATCCGGATCGCAGTAAAAGACATTTATTATTATCAGATGCTCAGTGAAATGAGCGGGATATCCATGGAAAGCGAATATGAACTGATCCAGACCATAAAAGAGCTTGCCGGTATGAAGGAACAATTTGTAAAAGTCCAGGCTGCCCTGGAAGCGGTAAAAGGAACAGGGTATGGGGTTGTGGTGCCTGAGCTTTCCGAGATCACTATTGAGGAACCTGAGGTGATCCGTCAGGGAAATAAATTCGGAGTAAAGATCCGGTCAAAAAGTCCGTCCATTCATATGATCCGGGCGGGGATCGAAACGGAGATCGCTCCGATCGTTGGTACAGAACAGCAGGCGGAGGATCTGATAAAGTATATCAGAGAAAGCCCGGAGCGAGGGGAAAGTATCTGGGAGACCAATATTTTCGGAAAATCCATCCAGCAGCTGGTGGAAGACGGAATCCGGAACAAGCTGGCCATGATTAGCGAAGAAAGTCAGGTGAAGCTTCAGGATACTATGAAGAAGATCGTAAATGACAGCAAAGGCGGACTGGTGTGTATCATCATATGAATGGAGAATAGAATTGCAAAGCAAAAAGGACGTTCTTCAGCAGACGTCCTTTTTTTGATGTTGTTTTTTCCATTCTGCGATAAACTGAAGCTGTTCCTGGTCAGATAGTTCCTGGGAAGCGGCGTCATTTCCTGCAGCGGCACAGCAGAAAAGAACAAAGATCTGGAGTCCGAAGAATACAAGAAAAAAGAGAAGCATAGAAAAACCTCCTTTATTTTTCAGATATGTTAAGTATTGGAGGAGATAATGTATTTTATACATTATATTGCAAGAAAATCAGAGCAATGCTATAATTATCACCGGGTATGAAGATTTTTAAAACAGGAGGAAAAGAAACCATGAAAAAGAGAAGATTCGCACAGCTTGTTCTCATGATCACAATGCTGTTTTGCCTGACATTTGGCACAGTGTGTGCGCAGGCGGCAACAACAGCAACCACAACAACCGTAAAAGCAGCTGTTAAAAATGGCTGGAAAAAAGAGGGCGGTCAGTATTATTACTACATCAAAGGTAAAAAAGTTACCAACAAATTAAAAAAGATCAATGGTGCGATATATTATTTAGGCTCGAATGGTGCAAGAAAGACCGGATGGTATACAGTAAAATCCGGAAATACCTACAAAACCATGCAGTTTGCTTCCAACGGAAAATACACTGGGAAATCCAAAAAAGCAAATGCAGAACTGATCAAGATGACAGATTCAGTGCTTCGCAGCCAGAAGATTTCTGCAAGTCTGACTACAACTGCGCAGAAAAAAACGGCTCTTCAGAAATTGTTTAACTATTCCAAAAAATACGGATATATGAGAATGAAGGGCTTTGACGGAAAACCTTTGCAGTTTACAAAAGGTAAAAGCCAGATGTTTGCATATCTGACCATGGGAATGGAAAAAGGAAACTGCTACGGTGTTGCATCAGCCTTTGCAGTACAGGCTAAACGTGCAACAGGACTTCCGGTCCGTGTATGCTGGGGAAAAAGTAATGTATTTAATAAAAATAAATGGCAGCCACATGGATGGACAGAGATCAAGATTGGAAATACCTGGTATACATTTGATGCAAATGCAGCAGGAAACAAATCCAGAAAAGATGTTAAATATTATATGCAGAAATCTTCATCCATGAAAAAATACTATAAAACTGAAGGAAGAGAAGATATCGTTCTCTAAAGAACAGGAGCAGATCATGAAAAAGTGGACAAAGAAGATCCTGGCAGCAGTACTTTGTCTGATGATGCTCCAGATGCCGGTAGCTGAACCGCTTATTGCGGTTCAGACTGTACAGGCAGCATCTACAGCCAAGGTAGCCAAGGTAAAAACCGGTCTCAAAAAAGAGGGCGGACAATACTACTATTATGTGAAGGGAAAAAAAGTAAAGAATACATGGAAAACCGTGACTGTCGCTAATAAGACTACCGGCAAAAAAATGACATACAGATACTATTTTTCCAACACCGGAAAGGCTTATAAAGGTGGAACATTCTTCGGGGAGAACTATCTCCTTGTAAAAAAGATCGGCGGGAAATACTATGGATTTAACCGGTATGCACAGATGGTAAAAGGCGTTTATTATTCTGCATATGGACAGTCCAGAGCCGGATTTTATGCTTTTAATACAAAAACCGGTGTATACGATGCCAGAACATCTTCAAGATTAAGGAAAGCATTTGTAAGAGAAAAGAGTTCTGCAGCACTGCGTAAAGCCCTTGGTAGACCTCTTCGTACCAGAAAGACAGATGGCTGTTATGGTGACGGACAGGAATATCTGTTGGAATACACAAGATTCTGGGTCAATACATACAAAGACAAAAAAGGGAAGGAAATCGTACTGGACGTGATCAGCAAATAAGATTCGCCAGACCGATAAATAAATATAATTATGGTTTTCAGTTCAATGGTATTTCTGTGTGTATTTCTTCCGGCTGCTTTTTGTCTGCATCTCCTTTTACCTGGGATGCGGGCCAAAAATTTTTTGCTTGTAGTGGCAAGTCTGGTCTTTTATGCATACGGAGAACCGATTTATGTAATATTACTGGTTGCTTCATCGGCGGGCAACTATATTTTAGCGCGCCTGACAGGGGAATGTCCGAAGATCCGTAAGCTCACAATGACATTGGCTGTGGTGATAAATCTCGGTCTTCTTGTGATCTTTAAATATTCCGGATTTCTGGTGGATACATTTAATTCTGTTACCGGTGCCGGAATTCCGGTTCCGCAGGTCCGGATGCCGATCGGAATATCGTTTTTTACTTTTCAGGCACTTTCCTACGTGATCGATGTTTATCGGGGAGATGCTTCGGTTCAGAAGAATTTCGGAAAGGTGCTTCTGTATATCTCATTTTTCCCACAGCTGATCGCGGGACCTATCGTCAAGTATCATGATGTGGAGGCGGAGATCAATAATCGTAAGCAGACGCCGGAGGAAATCGGAAAAGGAATCCGGCGTTTCATTGCAGGTTTGAGCAAAAAGGTTCTTATCGCCAATACAATGGGACTTGTGGCGGATAATCTCTTTGGTGCGGCAGCAACCGGAATCACCGGTCCGGGTGCTTGGCTGGGCGCAGTTTCCTATATGCTGCAGATCTATTTTGATTTCAGCGGCTACAGTGATATGGCGCTGGGACTCGGAATGATGTTTGGATTTCATTTCCATGAGAATTTTGATTATCCTTATATTTCTGCCAGTATCCGTGAATTCTGGAGAAGATGGCATATGTCTCTTTCAGGATGGTTTAAGGAATATCTGTATATTCCGTTAGGGGGAAACCGCAGAGGGAAATTCCGTACAGTGGTCAATAAAATGATCGTTTTTGTGTGTACAGGTATCTGGCATGGTGCCTCCTTTAATTTTCTGTTCTGGGGAATTTATCATGGCTTTTTCCTGATGCTGGAAGAGTATATCCCATTTATCGGGAAAAAGGGCGGAAAACTCAAGAGCTTTTTTCAGCATGTCTATGCACTTCTGATAGTTTGTGTTGGCTTTGTGTTTTTCCGTGCGGACACTATGAAGCAGGGATGCTTCTGGATCAGAGAAATGTTTACGGATTTTGGATGGAAGGCTTCCGCAATGAGCCTTACACTGCAGCAGCTGACACCGGTATATCTTGTAACGCTGGCAGCGGCACTGGTCGCAGCAGTTCCGGTAAACAGCATGCTGAAAAAGTATAAATGGTATGAAGGCTTTACCTATGTATTAAGTCTGGCTGGTTTTGCGCTTTGTGTATTGAGCCTTGCCGGCGGAACCTATAATCCGTTCATCTATTTTCGATTTTAAGAGGAGGCAGAAAACATGAAAAAATTGCAGGTGCTTTATATTACTGCATTTTTTGCAGCTTGTCTTGTGCCATCTCTGGGGATGGCGGTGACAAAGCAGGAAGCATCGTCTGAAAACCGAAGACTGGCTGAGTTTCCTGAACTGAAAAAAGAAAACGAGATCAATACCCGTTGGCTGCCGGAAGCAGGCGAATATTTTCAGGAACATTTTGCGTTTCGAAATGAGCTGGTAACGGCAAATGCCCTTTTGAACGGGAAGATTTTCGGAGTATCTACTGCAGATGGTGTGATCCAGGGAACCGATAACTGGCTTTATTATAAGGATTCGCTGGAGGATTATCTTGGAGAGGAGCTTCTTTCCGAGAGAAGCCTTTTTAATATTGCACATACATTGGCCATGATGCAGGAGACATTGAATGAAAAAGGTGTGCAGTTTCTTTTTACTGTGGCACCTAATAAAAACTCACTCTATGGAGAGAACATGCCGTACTATGACAGCCTGAAGGTATCATCGGACAAAAACCTTGTTAATCTTCAGAAATATCTCAGGCAGGAGCAGGTTTCTTACGGAGATCTGTATGAGACTCTTTCAGAAGAGAAAGAAGTTCTTTATCACAAAAGAGATTCACACTGGAACAACAAGGGTGCTGCAGTTGCGGCGGAAACATTGCTGTCTTCTCTGAAAAAGGAGCATGTTTCCTATAAGGAGGAACCCTATACTATAAAAACAGATTTCACAGGAGATCTGGATGAGATGCTGTATCCTCTTGCAACGACACCGGAAGAGGAAGTTTATTATGACAGACAGACAACATTTGCCTATGTGGGAGAAGTGGTAAGTAATTTTGATCCGAAGATCACAACGGTAAATCCTGTGAAGGAAGGAAGTCTGGTCATGTTCCGTGATTCTTTTGGTAATGCACTGCTTCCGTTTATGGCAGATGCTTATTCCAGTGCGTATTTTTCCAGAGGAGTACCTTACCAGATGAGTGAAGTGGATGAGAAGAATGCAGATACTGTGATCGTGGAACGGGCAGAGCGTTTTCTCCCGGAAATGGCACAGTCACCGCCGATCATGGAAGGACCGGAGTGTCAGGTGAACGTTACGGAAGAAGATACGGTTCCTGCCGGTGCCGGAGCAGTTCAGTGCGAGATCCAGGGAAATCTGGAAAAGATCACAGGTTGTATTGAAGAAAAATATCTGGATATAGACAGCAGGATTTATATAAGATTGAACCATGATAAGATTTATGAAGCATTTCCGATGGATGTTTCCACAGAAGATGGAAAAACGGACAGCAGCGGTTTTTGCTTATATCTGGACCGTTCACTTCTTGCAGCAGACGGAAATCAGATCGAAATTCTTACAGGCAACAAAGATTCAGCCCGTATAATAGGCGGACTGACACTATAAAGGAGGATATAAGAAATGAGAAAAAAAACAGTACAGGTGCTTTTAGGGGCAGCATTGATCGCAGCGATGTGTCTGGGGGCACCGACAGCTGCTTTTGCAGACGAGACAACGACAAAGGAGGAAACCGCAGAGAAAACTGGCGATAAAGATTCCGCAGAAGAAAAAGAGACCGCAGAGGATTTTCAGATCGGAGAGCTTACAGTAAAAAATCAGAGCGGACTTGAGGTGAAATCCGCAGAGCTTCAGGATGCAAAAGAGGATGACAGCAAAAAGAAAGACTCCAAGGATGCGGCAGGTCAGGATCTAGTGATCACCATGAAAGATGGTACAGAGCATACCTTCCGGAATGTGACACCGGATGACTGGAAAGAACCTGTTTTTTATAATGAGTATGAGATCCTTTATATTTCCTATACAGATGAAAAAGGAAAATCTCAGGAAGCGCTGGAAGATGCGAAGGAGACTGAGCTGGAAGAAGCTGCCACTACCTATGCAAAATCCAATGTAAATATCCGTGAAAAAGCGGATACAAAATCAAAATCCCTGAAAGTAACATCTCTTGGAACCGAGTTCAAGGTAACCGGTGTATGCCCTGGATGGCTGAAGGTTGAAGGAGATGGTGTTAAGGGATATGCGGCACATACATACTTCACTTCCAATAAAGATGAGATCGACAAGCTGGTAGCAGAGCAGAAAGCAGCTGAAGAGAAAAAAGTGGCAGAGGCAAAAGCGGCATCAGAGGCACAGGCAGCAGCAGACGCGCAGGCAGCGGCAGACGCGCAGGCAGCAGCGGACGCACAGGCAGCGGCAGACGCACAAGCAGCGGCAGACGCACAGGCAGCGGCAGAGGCACAGGCAGCAGCAGAGGCAGCAGCATCAGAACCTACCGAAGTTAGCCGTCAGGCCTATGATGACTGTGACGGAAGTGGTCATGGCTACTATGAGATCACCTATTCTGACGGAAGTGTGAGATACGAAGAGTATTGATCAGAATGAACGATAAGGAAAGATACGTATGAAAAGATTAAAATTGTTTTTTATGGCGATGGTCATGCTTTTTGCGGTGCAGATCTGCACGGTTTCCGTAACCTGTGAGACGCAGGCAGCAACTACTACGGCAACTGTAAAGAAGAAAACCGGTCTCTACAGAGAAAAAGGAAAATATTACTACTACACCAAGGGCAGAAAGATCAGAAACCAATGGAAGACCGTAAAGGGAAAACGGTATTATTTCGGGCCTAAATATTATGCGTTAACTTACCATAACAAGATCGGTTCCAGGATCTATGTGTTTGATACTGCAGGACGCCTTTTGAACGGAAAGACGTCACGTATCGTAAATGTAGGAAAATATTCCTATTACGTAAATAAATATGGAAATCCTTCAAAGGGTTGGCTGTGCCTTCCGGATAGAAATCTTTACTATGCGGATTCCTGGGGACGTTTTTACAAAAACCGTACTCTGGAGGGAATCCGGTTTAACGGAAAGGGGCAGGCTGTAAAAAATGATATGCGCAGTCTGAAGCTGCATTGTATAGGCGTGGTCCAAAATATTACAAGAAGTGGAATGTCCAAAAGCCAGAAGCTACAGGCGTGCTGGAGTTATGTGATAAATAATACCTATTATTCATCTGCCTATTATCCGAATTTAAATCAGAATGACTGGTGGAGAATGACTGCGTGGAGAACGCTTGCTACAGGAAAGGGAAACTGTTATGGCTATGCCTGTGCATTTGCCGCACTGGCAAGAGAGATCGGATATGATCCCTATGTGGTATGCGGTCGTGTTCCGGGAACCAGAGATGGAGCCGGGGATGGCTTTACAAGACATAGCTGGGTGATCATAAACGGACTTCATTATGACCCGGAAGGACAGGCTAAGGGCTGGCATACCGGTGTTTATGGAAGCTACAGCTACGGAATGGATAATCAGATCCAGAAAACAGTTAATTTCCGTACAGGAAGAGGAAACTAAATAAAATATACAGCAAAGATCCCGGGGATTCAGATGTAAGATCCCGGGGTCTTTTTATATAAAACGAGTAGCGGGAAAGATGTCCGCAGAATAAGCTAAAGAAAGGTCAGATGTCCGGCGGGAGAGCTTTGGAAAGGTATAAAAGGATGTATACAGGAAAAGGGATAGGCGTGGCGGTTCTGGATACCGGTATTTTTCCTCATATAGATTTTGGCAGCCGTATTTCCGTGTTTCGTGATTTTACAGGAGTCAGACGCAGCCCATATGATGATAACGGACATGGGACTCATGTCAGCGGGATCCTTGCAGGGGACGGAACTGCATCAGGTGGAAAATATAAAGGGGCTGCACCTGGCTGCAGTATCGCTGCTCTGAAGGTTCTGGATCGTTTCGGGAACGGAAGCAGGGAGGATGTGATGCGGGCATTTCGGTGGATCATGGAGTTTGGAAGCATTTATCATATCCGTATCGTTAATATTTCAGTGGGAACAACATCCCGGGATCATAAGGAACAGACAGATCTTCTTGAAGGAGTGGAAAAACTTTGGGATCTGGGATTTGTGGTGGTAGCTGCAGCAGGAAATCAGGGACCGGGGGCCGGCACGGTAACAGCACCGGGAAGCAGCCGGAAAATCATTACCGTAGGCTCCAGTGATATGCTGAATGGCAGAAAGGCAGTTTCCGGAAGAGGCCCTACTTTTGACTGTGTGTGCAAACCGGATCTGGTAGCGCCGGGAAGCCAGGTCATTGCCTGTGCACCGGGACTGCCGTACTCATATGGGCTCAAAAGCGGAACCTCCATGTCGACGCCTCTGGTGTCAGGAGGGATCGCCTGCCTTCTGGAAAAAGATCCCCGGCTTTCTAATGTAGAGGTAAAGATGTTGTTAAGAGAAAATGCAGAAGATATGGGACTTCCCAGAAATCAGCAGGGATGGGGAAAATTTAACTGTGAAAAACTGTTGGCAGGCTGAATTATTATACAATTCTTATAAACATAGTGTGGTAAAGCACAAAAGCGTTGACGGAACCGGAAAATATGAGTACAATGTACAGTAAAAGTGCTGAAGAAAGATTCTAAAGGAAAGAGCACCTGGAATCCGAACAGGAGAATAAACCTCAAAAGGAGAAAATAATATGGAAAAAATCAAAATGCAGACACCTTTAGTTGAGATGGACGGAGACGAGATGACACGTATCCTGTGGCAGATCATCAAGGATGAACTTCTCACACCGTATCTGGAACTGAATACAGAATATTATGATCTTGGTCTTGAGCACAGAAATGAGACAGATGATCAGGTTACCATTGATGCAGCAGAAGCAACCAAGAAATACGGAGTAGCCGTAAAATGTGCCACGATCACGCCAAACGCAGCCAGAATGGAAGAGTATGACCTGAAAAAAATGTACAAGAGTCCAAACGGAACGATCCGTGCTATTCTTGATGGAACTGTATTCCGTGCGCCGATCGTTGTAAAGGGAATCGAGCCATGTGTAAAGAATTGGGTGAAACCGATCACACTTGCACGTCATGCATATGGAGATATCTACAAGAATACAGAATTTTATATTGACAAGCCGGGCGATGCATATCTTGTATTTGAGGGCGAAGACGGAGAAGAGCGTAAGGAGCTGATCCAGCATTTTGATGGAGCAGGTGTTCTCCGTGGCATGCATAATCTTGATGATTCCGTAAAGAGCTTTGCGAGAAGCTGCTTTAATTATGCACTGGACACAAAGCAGGATGTATGGTTCGGAAGCAAGGATACCATTTCCAAAACATACGATGGAAGATTTAAAGAGATTTTCCAGCAGATCTTTGATGTAGAGTTTAAGGATAAATTTGAGGAAGCCGGCCTGACCTATTTCTACAGTCTGATCGATGATATCGTAGCCCGTGTTATGAAGGCAGATGGCGGTTTTATCTGGGCATGCAAGAACTATGACGGAGATGTTATGAGCGACATGGTATCTTCCGCATTTGGCTCTCTTGCCATGATGACCTCTGTACTGGTATCCCCGAAGGGATATTTTGAGTATGAGGCTGCCCACGGAACAGTTCAGAGACACTATTATCGTCATCTTGAGGGAAAAGAAACATCCACAAACTCCGTTGCAACGATCTTTGCATGGACAGGAGCTCTCCGCAAGAGAGGCGAGCTGGACGGAAATGAAGCACTTGCTGATTTTGCAGGAAAACTGGAAAAAGCAACACTGGATACCATTGAAAGCGGAAAGATGACCAAGGATCTTGCACTGATCACTTCCCTGAAAGAGGTACAGGTATTGAACAGCAAAGAGTTTATCCTTGCTGTAAAGACAAAACTGGATGAACTGATGGCATAAATAACAGGAATTTCAGAACTTCAAGTAATTTCATAAAAAATAAAAAACTGCACCGGAAGATCCTGGGATGGATCACGGTGCAGTTTTTTTATGAGGGATATATATGGATCATCTGATCTCTGTCAGACCGAAACGTTCATGGCCTGCTGTACATGTTCCACAAGGATCTGCCTGACCTGGGGATATTCTCCAAGTCCCTTCAGTACAGGGGTGACTTCATATCCTTCGGAAGAAAGACGGTTCATCCAGGAGTCCGGATCTGCACCGGCCAGATCGTTCTGTGCATGGTCGCCGGCTACGATCATGAAGGGCGCCAGCACGATCTTTTTCGGATGAAAGCTGTCGGCAGCCCGGAGAAGGGAGTCCAGGGCCGGATAGGCTTCTACAGTTCCAAGAAAAATATTTTTATGTCCGGTATCTTTAAAACGGTAATCCAAAGCAGCATAAACCGTGTTTGCGTAGTGTTCTGTTCCATGTCCCATCAGTACAAGTGCAGTGTCCGGATCCATGTCCCGGAATTCATCTGCAACTACCCGGACGATCGCCTGGTTATCTTCTTCTGTTGTGAGAAGAGGATTTCCGAAAACAATACTGGAAAAACGGTCACGAAAAGAAAGCGCATCAGCTTTCATCTGATCATTTTCGATACCGTTGATCACATGAGTCGGCTGTACGATCACATCGGTGATACCATCCAGAAGCATCTGTTCCAGAGCCTCCTTTACCGTGTGGATCGTAAGACCGTCCCGCTTTTTCAGTTTGGCAATGATCATTTTGCTTGTCCATGCACGGTAGGTGGGACAGGCCGGGAATGCATCGGCAATATCGTGCTCGATGGCCTCGATGGTAAGCTTACGGGTGTTTTCATAGCTTGTGCCGAAACTTACTACTAGGATCGCTTTTTTTGAAGCTGAGTTCATACGGGGATTTCCTCCATCCTGATAATTATGGTGATTATGATAAACTCTTTATATTTCTCCGCTGGAATATAAAGATGATCCGCAATTTCTACCATAAGATATTATAAAAGGGAGGGCTGACATTGTCAATCGTAGTTGACTTTCCTTACGGAAATGTTTATCATTATAAAAGATTGTGGAAACAAAGGAGAAACGTAGGACATGAGTATATTCATGATTGGAATCGATCATAATATGGCACCTGTAGATGTCAGAGCGCAGTTTGCTTTTACCCGTAAAAATACCGGAGAGGCGTTGCGCAGGCTGAAAGAAGAAGCTGGGATCTGCGGGTGTATTATTCTGTCGACCTGTAACCGGCTGGAACTGTGGGTAAGTACTGCAGATGAGGAGAAGCCGGACCTGTATCAGTGGCTCTGCTCGTTGAAAGGTGTGCAGGGAGAACAATACCAGAAGTATTTTACCAGCAGAGAAAACGAAGAGGCGGTGGAACACCTGTTTTATCTTACCAGCGGACTGAAATCCCAGATCCTGGGGGAAGATCAGATCCTGACCCAGGTAAAAGATGCGTTGAGTATGTCAAGGGATGAGTTTACCACAGACAGTGTTCTGGAGGTGCTTTTCCGTATGGCGGTAACTGCAGGCAAGAAGATCAAAACGGAAGTGCCGTTTTCCCATGGAAATCCTTCTGTGATCCATCAGGCCATCCGTTTTCTGGAAGAGGGCGGTTATCATGTTCGCAATAAAGTCTGTATGGTGATCGGAAACGGTGAGATGGGGAAGATGGCTGCCCAGACACTGCGTGAAGCAGGAGCGGATGTGACGGTTACGATCCGTCAGTACAGAAGTGGTGTTGTGAGCATTCCTGTTGGATGCAGCAGGATCAATTATGGTGAGAGAATGGATTATCTGCCGGAGTGTGACCTGGTGGTCAGCGCAACAGCAAGCCCCAATTATACACTGACGGAAGAATTGTTTGAGGATGTACGTGTGGAACGACCTATGATCCTTATCGATCTGGCAGTTCCAAGAGATATTGATCCGGAGATCCGAAAAAAAGATAACATCACACTTTATGATATGGACAGCTTCCGAACCGGCGAGACACCGAAGGAACTTGCAGATAACCTAGAAGCAGCAGGAGCCATTGTGAAGGCCCAGATGAACGAATTTTTCCAGTGGCTGGAAGGTCGTGATATCATCCCGCGCATCCAGGAGATCAAAGCGGATGCTGTGGAAGATCTGAACCTGAGGATCGAAAAAATCTTCCGGAAAACTCCTATGGAGGATTCAGACAGAGAAAACCTGAAAAAAGCAGTGGATACTGCAGCCGGAAAGGTTGTGAACAAGCTGATCTTCGGGCTTCGGGACAGTCTGAACCAGGATGCTTTTCTGGAATGTGTGGAAGGACTGGAGAAACTTTATGAAGAATAAACCTTATTTCCCCATGTTTATAGACCTGTCCGATAAAAATATCGTTGTGGCAGGTGGTGGTAATATTGCTACCAGAAGAATAAAAACTCTTCTGAAATTTACAAGAAATATCACGGTAGTGGCTACAAAAGTGACCCAGGAGCTTATGGATCTCGGGAAAGCAGGAACCGTGACTCTGTATATCCGTCCCGTGAAACGTTCTGATTTTGCCAATGCATATATGGTGATCGCAGCCACCAATGACTGGAAGCTGAATGATGAGATCCACCGTGTCTGTAAGGAGGAGGGCATTTATGTTAATGTAGCCTCCGACCGGGAAGCCTGTGATTTTTATTTCCCAGGCGTATATATGCGGGATGAAATGGTAGTTGGAGTTACAGCCAGCGGACTGGATCACAAAAAAGCAAAGCGTGTAAGGGAAGAGATCCAGAATGCGCTGGAAAAAGTATTGGGAGAGCAGGATGAAGATGAAGAGAGATAAGATCGTGATCGGCAGCAGAGAGAGTAAGCTTGCAGTGCTGCAGAGCGAAATGGTCCGTGACTACATAAAAGAAAAAAATCCGGATCTGGAAGTGGAAATCCTCACTATGAAAACTACCGGGGATATCATTCTGGACCGTACACTGGATAAGGTTGGCGGAAAAGGGCTTTTTGTAAAGGAGCTGGATAAAGCACTGATAGATGGAAGAAGTATTCTTTCTGTACACAGCCTGAAAGATATGCCTATGGAGGTTCCGGAGGAGCTGCCGCTTCTGGCTTTTTCCAAAAGAGAAGATCCGAGAGACGTACTGGTTCTTCCTGAGGGAGCTTCTGAACTTGATAAAAGCAAGCCCCTTGGATGCTCCAGCTTAAGGAGAACCTTACAGCTTAAAAAACTGTATCCGGATATGGATGTCAGAAGTATCCGCGGAAATCTTCAGACAAGACTCCGGAAGCTGGATGAAGGACAGTACAGTGCATTGATCCTGGCTGCTGCCGGCCTTAAGAGACTTGGACTGGAATCCAGGATCAACCGGTATTTTACAGCAGATGAGATCATTCCGGCTGCTGGTCAGGGAATCCTTGCTGTACAGGGAAGAAAAGGGGAAGCTTATGATTTCCTGGAGGGCTACTGTGATAAGGATGCCTGGACCGCGGGAAGTGCGGAGCGTGCTTTTGTAAAGCTCCTGGATGGAGGGTGCTCTTCTCCGGTGGCTGCCCATGCGGAAATTCTCGGGGATGAGATCTATCTCAGAGGGCTTTATTATAATGAAAAAGACGGTTCCTATGTAACAGGAACACTGCGTGGCAATAAGGCAGATGCGGAAAGCTTAGGCAGGGAACTGGCAGAAACTCTTCGGAAAAAAGGAGAAAACAGATGAAAACAGGAAAAGTATGGCTGGTAGGAGCGGGTCCTGGCGATATCGGCCTTTTTACATTAAAAGGCCTCAAAGTGCTGGAACAGGCAGATGTGGTCGTCTATGACAGTCTGGTAGGTCAGGGAGTTCTGTCAAGAATCCCGGAAAATGCCAGGCTGATCAATGTAGGCAAACGTGCCAGTCACCATATCATGCGTCAGGAAAATATCAATCAGGTACTTCTTGAGGAGGCACAGCGGGGTCTTCGTGTGGTGCGCCTGAAAGGCGGAGATCCATTCCTCTTTGGAAGAGGAGGAGAGGAGCTGGAGCTTCTTCGGGAGAATGGGATCCCTTATGAGGTTGTTCCGGGTGTTACTTCCTCCATTGCAGTACCGGCATATAACGGGGTTCCGGTAACACACAGAGATTTCTGTTCTTCAGTCCACATCATTACAGGACATAAGAGGGCCGGAGAAGAATATGATATAGACTTCCGGGCACTTGTTGATACAAAGGGAACGCTTGTATTTCTGATGGGCGTGTCCGCACTTCCGGATATCTGCGAGGGTCTGATAGGTGCAGGAATGGAAAAGGACATGCCTGCGGCAATCCTGCAGAAGGGAACTACAGCAGGTCAGAAACGGATCGTAGCAACAGTTTCTACCCTGGAAGAAGAGGTGAAACGCCAGGGGATCGAGACACCGGCGATCATTGTGGTGGGTAAGGTATGTACACTGGCAGAGAAGTTTGGCTGGTATGAAGAACTGCCGCTTTCAGGATGGAAGGTCCTTGTCACAAGACCGAAGGAGCTTGTTTCCAGAACTGCGGACATGCTTCGTGAAAAAGGCGCGGAGGTTCTGGAGCTTCCGGCGATCCGTACTGTCCCCATGGAAGACCAGAGCCGTCTCTATAAAGCGCTGGATCACCTGGAGGAATATCAGTGGCTTGTATTTACCAGCCCTACAGGTGTAAAGGTATTTTTTGAAGAACTGATCCGCCATGGAAAAGATATCCGTGCCATGGGAAATGCCCGTCTGGCCGTGATCGGGGAAGGAACAAAAAAGGCCCTGAAGGAAAGAGGTCTGCTGGCAGATTTTGTGCCGTCGGTATATGACGGGGATACTCTTGGAAAGGAACTTTCAGAGCTTCTTTCCGGTGGAGAAAAGATACTTATCCCGCGGGCAGAAAAGGGTAATGAAAAGCTCACCGCATTTCTTGCACAGGCAGGCGCTGTGGTCGAGGATGTTCCGACTTATCAGACTCTTTACGAAAAGAGCCAGCTCATCGATGAGAAGAAGGAATTTGAAACAGGACAGATCAGCTGTGCGGTGTTTACAAGTGCCTCCACTGTGAAGGGATTTGTAGAGGGAACAAAAGGACTGGATTATTCAAAGGTTAAGGCGGCCTGCATCGGCAGACAGACGAAGGCGGCTGCTGAGAGCTTTGGAATGAAAGCATATATGTCAGAAAAAGCCACCATTGACAGTCTTGTCAAGCTGGTGGAGGATATGAAAAGGAGCGAATGATCATGGAACTGACAAAAAGACCAAGAAGATTAAGAGGTAGCGAAAACCTTCGTAAGATGGTACGTGAGACAAGAATGGATAAATCTTCTCTTATGTATCCTATGTTCGTAATGGAAGGAGAAAATAAGGAAGAAGAAATTCCGTCCATGACCGGGCAGTACCGTTACAGCCTGGACCGTCTTCCGTATAAACTGGAACAGCTTTCCAAAGCCGGTGTAGGCAGTGTGATGTTTTTTGGTATTCCTGACCATAAGGATGAAGTGGGCAGCGGTGCCTATGATCCGGAGGGGATCGTTCAGAGAGCTCTTCGCATTGCAAAAGAGAAATTTCCGGAGCTTTATTATGTAACAGATGTATGTATGTGTGAGTACACTTCCCATGGCCATTGCGGCGTTCTCTGCGGTCATGATGTGGACAATGACAAGACGCTGGAGCTTCTTGCAAAAACAGCACTTTCCCACGTGGAGGCAGGTGCAGATATGGTTGCTCCGTCTGATATGATGGATGGTCGTGTTGCAGCGATCCGTCAGTGTCTGGACAAGGCCGGACATTATACAACACCGATCATGTCCTATGCAGTAAAATATGCTTCTGCATTTTATGGCCCGTTCCGTGAGGCAGCAGATTCTGCTCCGTCTTTTGGGGACAGAAAAAGCTACCAGATGGATCCTCACAACAGCAGAGAAGGGCTGAAAGAGGCACTTGCAGATGTGGAAGAGGGTGCAGATATCATCATGGTAAAACCGGCTCTTGCATACCAGGACATGATCTGGCAGGTAAAGGAGATCACAAACGTTCCGGTTGCCGCATACAGTGTCAGTGGTGAGTATGCAATGGTAAAAGCAGCAGCTGCAAACGGCTGGATCGACGAAGAAAGGATCGTGGGTGAGATGGCTACAGGAGCATTCCGTTCCGGTGCGCAGATCTATCTTACCTATTATGCGGAGCTTCTGGCAAGACTTATGGATGAAGGGAGGATCGGCTGATGACAAGATCAGAACAGTTATTTGAGCGTGCGGTAAAAAGAATCCCGGGAGGCGTAAACAGCCCGGTAAGATCTTACGGAGCCATCGGTGAGGCACCTCGTTTTATTGAAAAAGCAGATAAATGCTACATCTATGATGTAGATGGAAACCGTTATGTGGATTACATTGATTCCTGGGGCCCGATGATCCTGGGACATAATTTCCCGGAGATCCGCGAGAGTGTGATCAAGGCCTGCGAAAATGGCCTGAGCTTTGGCTGTGCTACAGGAATCGAAGTAGAGATCGCAGAATTTATCTGTGAACATATTCCACATGTAGATATGATCCGTATGGTAAACTCAGGAACAGAAGCTGTTATGAGTGCCATCCGTGCAGCAAGAGGTTTTACCGGAAAAGACAAGATCATCAAATTTGCAGGTTGCTATCACGGACACAGTGACTGCCTTCTGGTAAGTGCCGGTTCCGGTGTCATGGCAAGTGGTATTCCGGATAGCGCCGGTGTTCCGAAGGGCTGTACACAGGATACCATGACGGCTACCTACAATGATGCCGCCAGTGTGGAAGCACTTCTCAAACAGGAAGAGGGAAATGTGGCAGCCGTGATCGTGGAGGCAGTAGGAGCAAACATGGGTGTGGTTCCTCCGAAACCAGGCTTCTTAAAGCGGCTTCGTGAGCTTTGCGATGAGCATAATTGTCTGCTGATCTTTGATGAAGTGATCACAGGCTTCCGACTTGCCTTTGGCGGAGCAGCAGAGTATTTTGGTATCCGTCCGGATCTTGTCACTTACGGGAAAATAATCGGCGCAGGAATGCCGGTAGGTGCTTATGGCGGACGTAAGGAGATCATGGATCTGATCTCACCGTGTGGTCCTGTATACCAGGCAGGTACCTTAAGCGGAAACCCGGTTGCCATGGCTGCAGGTTTCACACAGCTGAAATATCTCTATGAGCATCAGGAAATCTACAAAGATCTGGCTGCCAAAGGTGAGAAGCTTTACGGCGGCTTGAAGAAGATCGTGGAGGAAAAAGGTCTTCCATATCAGGTAAACTATGATTCTTCTCTGGCAAGTATTTTCTTTACAGACCAGGAGGTAAAAGACTATGTTTCTGCAAAAACATCCAACCTGGAGCTTTTTGCAAAATATTTCAAGGGAATGCTGAAACGAGGCATTCATCTTGCACCTTCCCAGTTTGAGGCGATGTTCCTTTCCACAGCGCATACAGATGAAGTAATTGATGAAACTCTGGAAGCAATGAGAGGCGCTTTGGGAGATCTGTAAAGAGGCGTAATGGATGCGCAGGAGCCGATCCATTTGCGTGGATTATGTGTGAACGCCATAGTGAACGGTAGCTTTGCATAAAAAATTGCACAAAAGATAACAGGATGGTAACTTGTTCTTGCAGAAGCTTTGTGATAAAATAAACACAAAAATACGTAACCAATGTAAAAAGCAGGAGGCCAGAACTTATGGGAAAAAAGAAGTACGTGGCTTACGTGGGAACATATACCCATGGAACCAGTAAGGGAATTCAGGTATACGATGTAGATGTAGAAAAAGGAACACTCACAGAACGAAGCGAAGTGGAAGTTAGCAATGCTTCTCATCTGGCAGTATCAAAAAACGGTAAATATCTGTATTCCATTGAGGATGAGGGTGTAGCTGTATTTGAAAGAGACAAGAACGGTGATCTTACCCGCCTCAACAGTGTGGATATCAACGGAATGCGAGGCTGCTATCTTGCAACAGATGTGGACGGAAGATATCTTTATGTGGCAGGGTACCATGATGGTAAGGTAACGGTTGTACATACACATAAAGACGGCCGTCTGGGAAGTGTTATGGACGGCGTTTTCCACAAGGGACTTGGAAGCGTGGCAGAGCGTAACTTCCGTCCGCATGTTAATTGTGTACGTCCGACACCGGATAATAAGTATCTCTGTGCGGTAGATAATGGTATCGATCAGGTTAAGATCTATCGTATCAATAAGAAGAAAGACAAACTGGAGCTGGTTGACATTCTTCGCTGCCCGAGAGAGAGCGGCCCTCGTATCATCCGCTTCAGTGATGACGGAAGATTTGCATATCTTCTTTTTGAGCTCAGCAATGAGGTGAAGGTATACAGCTATGACGGAAGCGGTAAGAACCCGGAGTTTCAGCTGCTTCAGAGCATTACCACTCTTGGAAAAGAGGATTCCAATGATGCGCTCCATAACGCAGCTTCCGGTATGTCTCTTTCTGCGGACGGTAAATATCTTTTCTGTACAACAGCAGGGGAAAATACTGTGACTATGTATGCAGTAGACCAGGAAACAGGCCTTCTGACCAAGAAATTTACACTTCCGATCAGTGGTGATTACCCGAAGGATCTTATGATCTTCCCGGATAACAAGCATATTGCTATTGCCAATCATGCCAGCAACAGTATTACCGTTTTCACTGTGGATTATGAAAAGAATATCATCATGATGAACGAAAAACCGAGAAAGATCGAGACACCGAACTGTATCCATATCTGGCCGGTACCGGATACATGGGAGCAGTTGGATTAAGAACAGGATTGATCAAAGTAAGTCTTGCACAGGCAGACAAAAACAGGCTCAGGGACGAGTAGGAACTTTCCCTGAGTCTGTTTTTTTGCGCATTTATATTTTTTTATCTGACAGGTCAAAATGTGAAATTACCGCTGATAAAATTCGTGGATATGATCCATCCGTGCACTCATATTGTTAAAAAGTGCATCTGTAATGGTAAGTGCTGCCATAGCTTCCACAACGACTACTGCACGCGGTACGATCACCGGATCATGCCGGCCCTTGATCTCAAGCTCCAGGTTTTCTCCGGTGTTGGTCACAGTAGACTGAGACTGACTGATGGAAGGAGTAGGTTTGATATGTGCACGGAGAATGATATCGCTGCCGTCACTCATACCGCCCATAATACCACCTGCGTGGTTGGAAGTTTTGGAAATAATGCCGTCTTTTTGTACAAAACCGTCGTTGTCTTCGGAACCGGTAAGACGTGTCACGTTGATGCCGTCACCGATCTCAACAGCTTTTACAGCACCAATGGACATGATCGCATGAGCGAGGGTAGCATCCAGCTTGTCAAAAACCGTATCGCCCAGACCGGCAGGAACGTTTTTGATGCGGCATTCGATCACACCGCCGGCACTGTCCTGACTGTTCAGACATTGTTCGAGATAGGCAGATGCCTTTGCGGCTGCATCGGCATCTGGCATGCAGAGTGCATTATTTCGGATCTCTTCTTCTGAGAAGGACCGGATCTCTACAGGACCGATGGATCTTGCGTAGGTAGTAAATGTAATGCCAAGTTCGTTTAACAGCTTGATGGCAATGGCACCGGCTGCCACACGTCCGGCGGTTTCTCTTCCGGAGGAGCGTCCACCTCCACGGTAATCACGGAATCCGTATTTCTGGTCAAAGGTAAAGTCTGCGTGACCGGGACGATAGGAGTATGCGATATTTCCGTAATCTCTGGAACGCTGATCTGTATTGCGGATCAGAAGAGAAATTGGAGTACCGGTAGTCTTTCCTTCAAAAACTCCGGAAAGGATTTCCACCAGATCTCCTTCCTTACGGGCAGTTGTATAACGGCTCTGACCGGGCTTTCTCCGGTCAAGAAAAACCTGGATATCTTCTTCGCAGAGAGAAAGACCTGCGGGACAGCCGTCGAGAACGGCGCCGATAGCCTTGCCGTGAGATTCTCCCCAGGTGGTAACCACGAATTTTTTTCCGAATGATGACTGACTCATTTGTATAACTTCCTTTCGTTGGAATTCTGGAATCATTATATAGGAAGCCGGAAAAAATGTAAAGAACGTGGAAGGCAGAATGAATTTTTATGTAAAGATCATGTAAAATTATTTAAAAGCTCTTTTAAAAAGAAAAGGTATGAATTGACAAAGCTATTTTGACTATTTATAATAAAAAAGAATTTTGCCCTGGCAAAAGAAAAGCAAGAGAAGGGAAGTGGGAATCGTGGTAAGGATTTACAAGACAATAGACGGAGCCATCCACCAGATACAGGAACCGGAGGAAGGCTGCTGGATTGCGCTGACGAATCCGACGGCAACAGAGATTTTTGAATTTTCCGAGAAGTTTGATATAGAGGTTGACGATTTACGATCCCCTTTGGATGAGGAAGAACGGTCACGTATCGAAGTTGAGGATAATTATACACTGATCCTGGTTGATGTTCCTATGATCGAGGAACGTAATGACAAGGATTGGTATGGGACAATACCGCTTGGCATTATTGTGACGGGGTCTATGATCTTTACCATCTGTCTGGAGGACACACCGGTTCTTACCAGATTTATGGAGGGAAGAGTCCGGAGCTTTTTTACCTATATGAAGACCCGTTTTATCTTTCAGATCCTTTACAGAAATGCGAGCATGTACCTGCGTTATCTGCGTATCATTGACAAAAAAAGTGAGCAGGTGGAAGAAAAACTGCATCTTTCCACAAGAAATGAAGAGCTGATCGAGCTTCTGGAGCTGCAGAAATCCCTGACTTATTTTATCACATCACTCCGGTCCAATGAGGTTGTGCTGGAGAAGCTTCTGAAGATAGACAGCATCAAGAAATATCCGGAGGACACCGATCTTCTGGAGGATGTCATCACTGAGAATAAGCAGGCGATCGAAATGGCCAATGTGTACAGCGGTATCCTGAACGGAACTATGGATGCTTTTGCATCGATCATCTCCAATAATATGAATATCGTTATGAAGGTACTGGCGATCATTACTATTGTCATGAGTATTCCGACTATTGTGTTCAGTGCTTACGGAATGAATGTGGCTGGTTCCGGTATGCCCTTATCAAGGAGTCCATTGGGATTTCTGATCATTATCCTGATTTCTGTGGCAATCAGTGTTGTGGCAGCGATCATTCTTTCCAAGAAGCGATTTTTCTGATTTTCAAAAGTTTTCTGAAAGGAGATTTTAATGAAATTTATCGACAAACTGGAACGTAAATTCGGAAGATTCGGGGTTCCGAATCTGACTGTTTACATCATCGGATGTTATGTGCTGGGGTATTTTCTGGCTATGTTTGCTCCGGGAGTTTTGAATATGCTGAGTCTTGATATGTCCATGGTCATGAAGGGACAGATCTGGAGACTGGTGACATGGGTGATCTATCCGCCGTCCAGTGTGGGAGGAACCGGCAATCTTGTGATGTTCCTTCTCGCAATCTTTTTTTTCTATTATCCGATCGGTACTTCACTGGAACGTACCTGGGGAACTTTCCGGTACACATTGTATATTTTTTCAGGTGTTTTGTTTACTGTGATCGCAGCAGTGCTTTTACATGTATTTACAGGTGGTTATGTGGTTATGAACGGGATCGCCTATTCTTTTGGCGGAAATATTTTTACCACATATTATATCAGTCTTTCTATTTTCCTTGCCTATGCAGTCACATATCCGGATCTTCAGCTACTTCTTATGTTTGTGATCCCGATCAGGATGAAATGGATGGCCTTTGTATACGGACTGTTCATTGCGTGGGATATCGTATCTTATCTTCGAGTCGGGCTTTGGGTAGGTGTAGTACCGATCGTAGCATCACTTTTAAACTTTGTGATCTTTTATTTCAGTACCCGTGATATGAACCGATACAATCCGAAGGAGATCCACAGGAGGCAGCAGTTTAAGAAGGCTGTGGCTCCTTCCAGAACAGGGTCCGGTCCGGATGGGATCGCCAAGCATAAATGTGCGATCTGCGGACGTACCGAAAAGGATGACCCAAACCTGGAGTTTCGTTTCTGCTCAAAGTGCAACGGAAATTATGAATATTGTCAGGATCATTTATTTACACATAAACACGTACAGTAAAACGCACAAACGAAGGAGAACATTATTATGAAAAAAACTAAGATTATCTGTACACTTGGACCTGCCAGCAATAACAGGGAAACTCTGAAGGCTCTTATGGAGAATGGAATGGATATTGCCAGATTCAACTTTTCTCACGGAGACCACGAGGAGCAGAAGGGCCGTGTAGATATGATCAAGGAGCTTCGTGAGGAGCTTGATATGCCTATTGCCATGCTTCTTGACACAAAGGGACCGGAGATCCGTACCAGACTTTTAAAGGACGGACAGAAGGTTAAGCTGGAAGCGGGAAAACAGTTTGTACTTGGAATTGGCGATTTTGAAGGCGACAGCACAAAGGTTGCTATCACATATGAGACACTTTACAAGGATGTAAAACCGGGAAACAGAATCCTCATTGATGATGGTCTGATCGAGTTGGAGGTTAAGGCGATCAAGGGAACCGATATTGTTTGTGATATCTTAAACGGTGGTGAGCTGGGAGAGAAGAAGGGTGTAAATGTTCCCTATGTAAAAGTAAATCTTCCGGGAATCACAGAGCAGGATAAAAAGGATATTATCTTTGGTATCGAGCAGAAATTTGATTTCATCGCGGCATCTTTTGTTCGTTCCGCAGAGGTGATCCGTGAGATCCGTAAGCTTCTGAATGATAATGGTGGAAAGGATATCGGTATTATCGCGAAGATCGAGAATGCAGAGGGTGTTGAGAATATTGATTCCATCATTGAAGCATCTGACGGTATCATGGTTGCCAGAGGAGATCTTGGTGTGGAGATTCCTGCAAGCCAGGTACCTCACATTCAGAAGGAGATCATCCGTAAGTGTAACGAACATTATACACCGGTTATTACAGCAACACAGATGCTTGATTCCATGATCCGTAATCCGCGTCCTACACGTGCAGAGGTAGCTGATGTTGCCAATGCGATCTACGACGGAACCGATGCGATCATGCTTTCCGGAGAGACAGCAGCTGGGAAATATCCGGTTGATGCTCTTAAGATGATGGCAGATATCGCAGAGATGACAGAGCCGCATCTGGATTATAAAGTGTTTATTGAACATCGTTCCATGGACGGAAGAGAGAAGATCTCCAGTGCAGTGGCACTTGCAACGGTGCGTACTGCAAAGAACCTGAAGGCGAACGCTATCGTAACACCGACAATGAGTGGAAATACAGCCAGACTGATCTCCAATTTCCGTCCGAAGGTTCCGATCTATGCGATCACACCAAACTCAACCATCCAGCATAAACTTCAGCTGATCTGGGGTGTAACACCTCTGAAAGGATATCAGAGAGATACCACGGACCATATCATGTCTCAGGCTATGAATGTTGTCCGCAGCCGTCATCTGATACATAAAGGAGACCTTGTTGTATTTACAGCAGGAGACCCTGCGACCAACATGACAAACGGTCGTGGTGCAGTGACAAATATGATGCACGTGATCGAGGCAGAATAAGACTGAGTTTTCTTCGGGAACAGCAGTCGGAAAAACAGGAGATGCAGTTATTATGAAAAAAGAACCATTTGTGACACTTGAGAAACTTAACGAAATTACTGAAAAGTTTCCGACACCCTTCCATCTCTATGATGAGAAGGGGATCCGTGAGAATGCAAAAGCCCTGAAAGAGGCCTTTGCATGGAACAAAGGATTCAAGGAATTTTTTGCGGTAAAGGCAACACCGAATCCATATCTGATCAATATTCTGCAGCAGTATGGCTGTGGCTGCGACTGCTCCTCAGAAACAGAGCTTATGATGGCCAAGGCAGTAGGCTGCAAAAAGGGCGATATCATGTTTTCTTCCAATGACACACCGGAGAAAGAGTTCAGATATGCAGATGAGATTGGTGGGATCATCAACCTTGATGACATCACACATATTGAGAGCGTAGAGAAAGCTCTCGGAAAAATCCCGGAAGTGATCAGCTGCCGTTACAATCCAGGTGGAGTATTTAAGATCAGTAACGGTATCATGGATAATCCCGGAGATGCAAAATACGGAATGACTACCGAGCAGATCTTTGACGCATTCCGTATCCTGAAATCCAAAGGTGCCAAAGAGTTTGGAATCCATGCATTCCTTGCAAGCAACACAGTGACCAATGATTATTATCCAATGCTTGCAAAGGTTATGTTTGAGCTTGCCGTGAAGCTTCAGAAGGAGACAGGTGCACACATTAAATTCATCAACCTTTCCGGTGGTATCGGAATTCCTTATAAACCGGATCAGGAGCCAAATGATATCCGTGTGATCGGTGAGGGTGTCCGCAAGGTTTATGAAGAAGTACTTGTTCCGGAAGGAATGGGTGATGTTGCGATCTATACAGAGCTTGGCCGTTTCATGATGGGACCGTATGGCTGCCTTGTCACAAAAGCAATCCATGAGAAGCATACACATAAAGAGTATATCGGCGTAGATGCCTGTGCAGTAAATCTGATGCGTCCGGCTATGTATGGTGCTTATCATCACATTACGGTTATGGGTAAGGAGAACGAGCCGTGCGATCATAAATATGATGTGACAGGTTCCCTCTGTGAGAATAATGATAAATTTGCCATTGACCGTATGCTTCCGAAAATCGACAAGGGAGATCTTCTTGTGATCCATGATACAGGTGCTCATGGTTTTGCAATGGGTTATAACTACAATGGTAAACTGAAATCTGCAGAGATCCTTCTTCATGAGGACGGCAGCTTTGAGATGATCCGTCGTGCCGAGACACCGAGAGATTATTTTGCAACCTTTGACTGCTTCCCTGTTTTTGAGAAACTTCTTCAGGATGAAGACGAACTGAAATAAAATAGCGGAAATATATAAAAACAGCCCTCTATGCATCTTGGTAATGATGCATAGAGGGCTGTTTTATGTGTGCGCCCGGCGGCGCACGTTTCTAACGGGGGCAAGTCCCGAATCCGCCTGGTAGTGGGAGGGATATAGCCGAAGGCAAGGGTGTCCATCGTGAGGTGGAATCTGAAGGAAGCCGGATGTGGGAATAAACTAACCACGGGCAAATCTCTGGTCTGACGAACAGAAATCACATATAAGGTTTTGCATGAGGGTAAGGCTGCACAACAAGTCAAAGCCCAATAACTACACGGAATCATGCGGAATAGATGTGGCAGATAGATGGAGAGAAAGAAGCGTGTGATACCCGGGGAGGTCTGCGCGACATGCCTCGAAAGAGGTAACCACTGCCAAAAGCAGTGCTGAACGCACAGAAGTCAGCAGAGGTCATAGTAGCCGAGAGGTGAAGGACTGAATCAATAGGAGTCTCAAGTATGACCCGGAAAGGAGAAATGAGCAGATGGATGCAGAAAACAAGGAAAGCTGCTTGCAGAGAGATAGCGCGGAACGTAAAGGGTATGTAAGAGCGCACCGCTCATTCAACCGGATATGGAAAGAAAGGGACAGTGCAGAGCCGGATATCTTAGGTAAGATACTGAATAAGGACAACCTAAACAGAGCTTACAAAAGAGTGAAGGCAAACAAGGGAGCGCCGGGAGTAGATGGGATGACCATTGAAGAGGCGTTCCAGTGGATAAAGGAACATAACCACGAACTGACAGAACAGATTCGAAAGGGGCATTATACCCCATCGCCTGTGAGACGAGTGGAAATTCCCAAATCAGACGGAGGAGTACGAAAACTTGGTATTCCGACTGTCATAGACCGTATCATCCAACAGGCAATGTCACAACAGCTGATACCGATTTATGAGCCAAAGTTTTCGGATGGAAGTTTCGGATATCGTCCGGGACGGAGTGCGAAAGACGCAGTTCAGAGGATAGAGGAGTATGCAGAACAGGGATATACAAAAGCAGTAGTCCTAGACCTGTCAAAGTATTTCGATACACTGAACCATGAGTTACTTGTAAATATCCTGCGCAGAGATGTAAAGGATGAACGTGTAATACAGATGATAAAGAGGTATCTTAGAAGTGGAGTGATGGAAAACGGTGTAGTCATTAAGACGGAAGAAGGATCACCACAGGGAGGAAATCTCTCCCCACTGTTAGCCAATGTATATCTTAACGAGTTTGACCAGGAGTTCAACAAAAGAGGAGTACCGTGCATTCGCTATGCAGATGATATCGTATTGCTAGCGAAGAGCGAACGTGCATCCGAACGGTTGTTGGAAAGCAGTACGAAATATCTGGAAGGGACACTGAAACTAAAGGTGAACCGAGAGAAAAGTCGTACGGTCAGTGTGTTTGCAATAAGAAATTTTAAGTACCTTGGCTTCTGTTTCGGGAAGAGCGGAAAAGGAATCTATGTCCGTGTCCATGGAAAGTCATGGAAGAAAGCCAAGGAGAAGCTGAGAAAGCTCACTTCCCGGAGCAGGTGCGGAAGTATAGTAAAGACCATGGAACGTATAAAAGAATATATGCGAGGATGGCTGAACTATTACAGTATGGCAGACATGAAAAACAACGTCGAAAGGCTGAACAGGTGGCTGTATCGAAGGATACGAATGTGTATCTGGAAACAGTGGAAACTGCCAAAGACACGAAAACGGAAGCTGATGGGGTTGGGAATGCCAGAATGGGCAGCCTGTGAAGGAGCCTACAGCCGAAAAGCTTATTGGAGAATGGCAAATGCAGGAGTGGTCAAACGAGCACTAACAAAAGAAAGACTGATAAACTGGGGCTTTTATGATTTAGCCACAGCCTATCAGTCCATGCACGTCAACTATTGAAACCGCCGTGTACCGAGCGGTATGCACGGTGGTGTGAGAGGACGGCGGTTAGTCACCGCCTCCTACTCGATTTAAGTATCTGGTAGGCATAAGATCGCGAGCAGGGCGGAAGGTGGTCAAATGCAGGGTTACTGCTTCCGGCTGCCGGAGATTTCTGCCAAGGCTTTTCTAAACTCAAAGAAAAACAGGATGGCAGTAAATGTAACGGCTAGGATATCCGCAACCGGCTCGGCCATATAAACTGCATTTGTCCGGTCAGCACGGAAAATATTGGGCAGGATATAGATCAGCGGGATGACCAGAATAAATTTCCGGACAATAGCCACAATGATGGAATCTTTGGCTCTGCCAAGGGAGATAAAGGTCATCTGGCAGGCAATCTGGATACCAAAGATAAACACAACTGCCATATAGATCCGGAGCGCTGTTTTTGTGAAAGCAAGTAATGTACTGTCCGAAGTAAACATTCCGGCAAAGATCTGCGGGAAGATCATAATGATCAGCCACAGGATCACGGAATAAGAAACACTTGTTTTTATAAGAAGCTTAAATGTAGAACGTACACGTTTTTCGTTACGTGCACCATAGTTGTAGCTGATGATAGGCTGTGCACCCTGACCAAGTCCCTGAAGAGGAAGCATGGCAAACTGCATGACGCTGGTAAGGATAGTCATGGCTCCTACTGCAACATCCCCGCCGTATTTTAAGAGTGAGGAGTTGTAGCAGACAGAGATAACGCTTTCACTGAGCTGCATGACAAAGAGAGAAGAGCCAAGAGCCATACAGGGCAGAATGATATCGGCTTTCAGTTTCATGGTGCTTTTCCGAAGCTTCAGGAAGGTCTTTTTTCCAAAGAGGAAGGAGAGGACCCAGATGCAGGAAAATGCCTGGGAGATCACTGTTGCCAGAGCAGCGCCCCGGACACCCATGTGGAATCCGAAAATAAAAACCGGATCCAGAATAATGTTGGAGATCGCACCAATCAGTACGGAGAGCATTCCGGTTTTTGCGAATCCCTGGGCTGTGATGAAATTATTCATGCCAAGAGTCAGCTGTACAAAGATAGTTCCTACTGCATAGATATTCATGTAACCAACCGCATAGTCGATGGTGTTTGCACTGGCGCCGAATGCAAGGAGAAGGCTGCGGTTTCCGAAAAACAGGATAACAGTCAGGATCAGGGAGATGATGATCTGCATGGTGAAGCAGTTTCCGAGAGTCTGTTCGGCTTTTGTAGTGTCATTTTTACCCATAAAGATGCTGGCTCTGGGAGCACCTCCGTTTCCGACAAGAGCAGCAAAGGCAGATACGACCATAATAAGCGGCATACAGACACCTACACCGGTAAGGGCAAGAGCACCCTCTCCGGGAATATGACCAATATAGATACGATCGACGATATTGTAGAGCATATTGATGAGCTGTGCGGCAACGGTAGGAAGTGCAAGCTGCAGAAGAAGCTTTCCGACAGACTCGGTTCCTAAAAAGCTTTTGTCTTTTTCCATTTTTTTATTCCTTTCGTGTTTTTTGATAGTATATAATAAAGACCTGACAGATTTCTCCGTCAGGTCTTTTATGCGAATGCCGCTGGCCGGACTCGAACCGGCACGGATCGCTCCGCTTGATTTTGAGTCAAGTGCGTCTGCCAATTCCGCCACAGCGGCATAACCATTTATTATAATAGCACAGTATCAGGTGGCTTGCAAGGATTTTTTCAGAATAAAGGTATTATTTGGAAATATTTTTAATTCTAAAAAGTTTATGAAATCGGATGAGGCATCCTTGAAATTGACTGAAAAAAGTGGTAGAGTGTACTACAAGGCTGTACCACCTGATATAGCACTGTGGATATAGCAATATACTATAAGATAACGGAGGAGACTGCATGAATCTGAATTCAAAAAAACCAGAGAAGCGGCCGCTGTATGTATATTACATTATTGCGGTCGTAATTATTGTTTTGCTGAATGTTTTTGCTCTTCCTGCTCTTTCTGAGAGAAGTGTAAAAGAGACCGATTACACCACCTTCCTGAAAGCTGTAGACAGAGGAAAAGTATATGAAGCAACTATTAATTCTGATTATATCTATTATACGATGAAGGTAGATGGAAATGATGTCTATTGTAAGACGGTATCTGTAGAGGATCAGGATCTTGTATCCCATCTTTACGATGCGGGCGTAAGTATAGAGGGTACTGCACCGCAGAGACAGTCCCTGCTTTTATCTCTGATCCTGGGATATGTACTCCCGATCGCAATCTTTATTCTCCTGGGACGCTGGCTCAGCAAGAAGATGATGAGTTCCATGGGAAACGGAGGACCGGGAGGAATGATGTCCTTTGGCAAAAGCAATGCCAAGGTTTATGTGAAATCCTCTACGGGAATCAAATTTTCAGATGTTGCCGGTGAGGATGAAGCCAAGGAGCTTTTGACGGAAATTGTAGATTTCCTTCATAATCCGGAGAAATACAGAGAGATCGGTGCCTCCATGCCGAAGGGTGCCCTTCTTGTAGGCCCTCCCGGAACCGGTAAAACTCTTCTTGCCAAGGCAGTTGCCGGTGAGGCGGAGGTTCCGTTTTTCTCAATTTCCGGTTCGGAATTTGTGGAGATGTTTGTGGGTATGGGTGCTGCCAAGGTCCGTGATCTTTTTAAACAGGCCAATGAGAAGGCACCATGTATCGTATTTATTGATGAGATCGATACGATCGGTAAGAAACGTGACGGCTCCGGAATGGGCGGCGGAAACGATGAGCGTGAGCAGACACTGAACCAGCTTTTGACAGAGATGGACGGTTTTGACGGTTCCAAGGGTGTTGTGATCCTGGCAGCTACCAACCGACCGGATTCCCTTGACCCTGCACTTCTTCGTCCGGGACGTTTTGACAGAAGGATCCCGGTTGAGCTTCCGGATCTTCAGGGGCGTGAGGAAATCCTGAAGGTTCATGCCAAGAAGATCAAAATTGCGGATACAGTCCGGTTTGATGAAATTGCCAAGGCGGCAGTCGGTGCCTCCGGTGCGGAGCTTGCCAATATTGTCAACGAGGCAGCTCTCCGTGCAGTCCGCGACGGACGGAAATTTGCCACACAGGCGGATTTTGAAGAAAGCATCGAAGTTGTTATTGCCGGATATCAGAAAAAGAACCGTGTACTTTCCAATAAGGAAAAGCTGATCGTTTCCTATCATGAGGTTGGTCATGCACTGGTTGCTGCCAAGCAGACAGATTCTGCACCGGTCCATAAGATCACGATCATTCCACGTACCTCCGGTGCACTGGGATATACCATGCAGGTAGATGAGCAGGAACATTTCCTGATGACTAAGGAAGAACTGGAGAATAAGATCGCTACATTTACAGGCGGCCGTGCAGCGGAAGAGCTGATCTTCCATTCCATTACTACCGGTGCCTCCAATGATATTGAGCAGGCGACCAAGATTGCCAGAGCGATGATCAGCAGGTATGGTATGAGTGATGATTTTGACATGGTTGCCATGGAAAATGTAAGCAATCAGTATCTTGGCGGAGATGCAAGTCTAACCTGTTCCTTTGAGACGCAGACGCTTTTGGACAAGAAGGTTGTGGAGCTTGTAAGACGGGAGCATGAAAAGGCTACGAAGATCCTGACAGATAATATCGGAAAGCTCCATGAGATTGCCAAGTATCTGTATGAGCATGAGACGATCACCGGTGAGGAGTTTATGAAGATCTTGAATGAAGCGCCGGTGGAGATTGAGAATACACAGGAAAATTAAATATGTTGGCGGGAGGGACGCCGAAGGGAATACTTCTGTATGGTCTTCGGCTTCCGTTGGGCGTTAGTTCTAAGACCCTGAAAATCTGCTAAAACCATTAAAAAAAGTTCGGAACTCGCGGCTTGTTGCCGCTCAGACAGCCGAACTTTTTTTAATAACGCAGATTTAACGCAGATTTTTAGAACCTAAGGACTAGCAGCCCTCATCCAGAGACAGAGCCATACAGAAGTATTCCCTCCGGCTGTGCTCTGGCCATGTGGATTGCTTCTGACTAGTCTTTACCATATTTCCGGGTGTACCTTGGAACAGGTGAGTGCCAGACTTCCGGGGCCGATGTGGCAGGAAACGCTCAGGGAGAGAGGGAAGATGTTGACTTCACCGATATTCGGAAAGGTGGTGAGGACTTCTTTTCGGAATTCTTCGGCTGCTTCCAGGTTGTGGGAGTGGATGACATCCAGGTTGATCTTTTCTCCAAAGCGGTCTGCAATGTCATCTTTGATGGCTTTAGTCATAGTGCTTTTTGCCTGGGTCATGGTGCGGGCCTTGGAGAAGGCGTCCAGCTTTTCGCCCTGGATCTGCAGAACCGGTTTCAGACGGAGCATGGTTCCGAGGGCTGCAGCTGCAGGAGTGATGCGGCCGCCCTGTTTCAGGTACTTCAGAGTAGCTACAGTGATATAGATGCTGGAGTCGAAGCGGGTTTTTTCCAGCCAGGTTCCGATCTCATCGGCAGAGAGACCGTTTTTAGCCTGCTGGATAGCCTCGATGGCAGAGTAACGTAAGGTCCCGGAGATCCTCTGGTTGTTTACGACACGTACACGGCCATCATAGTCTTCTGCAAGCATGCGGGCAGTCTGCATGGAGCTGGAGAGACCGCTGGACATGGGGATATGTACGATCTCGTCGTAGTCTTTGAGCAGCTTGTCCCAGAGGGTAGTGACGGATTCCGGTGTAGGCTGGGATGTGGAAACTCTGCAGCCTGGATTTTGTTCAAGATGCTGAAAGAACTCTGATTGGTTCATGTCAATGTCTTCCAGATATTCCTTATCATCTATAAAAAACGGCATTGGAAGCATGTAGATGCCAAGGTCTTTTACCTGAGTGGGAGACATGCCGCAGTTACTGTCTGTAACGATTGCTATAGATTTCATAATGGTGATCCTCCTTGCCTGGATTTTCATATTTGGTCAGTTTTTCTGTTTTCTGACCGGGACATCTCAAGTATACCACAGGAAACCGCCCTTGTCATTCAACGTTTAATTCGCTATAATGATATAACATTCTGGGAAATATTTCCCCAGTCTGGGGCAAATTGTGAAGCGGGATCTCAGAAGAGGCTTATCATATGGGAGAATCCGCTGCTTTGAAAGAGAGGAAAAATATGAACTGTCGTATTGCAGAGGGAATGGTTAATAAATATATTGATCATACGTTGCCGTTGAATGATCTGGAGGATTTTCTGGAGCATATTGAGAAGTGTTCCTCCTGCTACGATGAGCTTGCCACATATTTCATTGTACATAAGGCCATGCAGCAGCTGGATGAGAAACAGGAAGATACTGTTCTGGATTTTAAGGAGCTTCTGGAAGAGGATATCCGAAAATCCAGAAGGTATATCCGAAAAAAGAAATTTCACAGAGCGATCGCTGCAGTGGCAGTCTGCGTTCTGATCGCGGCACTGGTGGTCTTTCTTGTTTTTGTGATCCTGGAACTGAAGGAGGGAATTTGATTTTGAGTGAAAAAATATTACTGATCGATGGTCACAGCATCCTGAACCGTGCGTTTTATGGTCTGCCGGATCTTACCAATGCAGAAGGACGTCATACAGGAGCGGTATATGGATTTCTGAACATTATGTTCAGGATCATGGAGGAAGAGAAGCCGGAGTATCTTACCGTTGCATTTGATCTGAGTGCACCTACGTTCCGGCATAAGAGATATGAAGCCTATAAAGGCACCCGAAAACCCATGCCGGAGGAGCTTCGGGAACAGGTTCCGCTGATCAAGGAGATGCTTTCTGCCATGGGAATCAACATCATGTCCCTGGAAGGCTATGAAGCAGATGATCTTCTTGGTACGGTCGCCAGAAGAAGTGAAGCAAAGGGGATGGATGTTACCATTCTTTCCGGAGACCGTGATCTTCTTCAGCTTGCCACAGATAAGGTGCTGATCCGGCTTCCGAAGACTGTCCGGGGAAAGACAACCATTGAAAACTACCATACAGCGGAAGTTCTTGAGAAATATCAGGTAACGCCGCCGCAGATCATAGAACTGAAAGCGCTGATGGGCGACAGCTCCGATAATATTCCGGGAATCCCGGGCGTTGGAGAGAAAACCGCGACCAAGATGGTCGTGCAGTTCGGTTCCATTGAGAATGCTCATGAGCATCTGGAAGAGGTAAAGCCTAATAAGGCGAAAGAATCTCTTCGTGAGCATTATGATCTGGCACAGCTTTCCAAAGAGCTTGCAACCATCAACACAGATAGTCCGCTGGAATTTTCCTACGAAAAAGCGAAAGTGGAAAATCCCTATACTCCGGAGGCATATGAATTGTGTAAACGCCTGGAATTTAAGAACATGCTGAACCGTTTTGATCCGGCTACGATAGCAGATTCCTCCATGGAACTGGAATTTTTTACCTGTAATGATCTTTCCGGTGTGGAGGCACTGTTTGAAAAAGCAGCGCAGAAAGATCAGGTGGGTATTTCTGTTCTTGCAGATCCGGATCAGGTGTATACCGTGGGACTGGTCCTGGATGAAAAAGAAATCTATCAGATTCCGGTAGGAGGACTTCTCACAGGGGATTACCTTTGCGGAAAACTGAAAACTCTGGCGGACAGTACGGTGCTCTGTGCTATGGATATTAAATCAGTTCTCAAACATGTTTCCCTTGATGATCCGAAGAAGGTTTTTGATGCGGGGGTTGCTGCATATCTTCTGAACCCGCTGAAATCTTCCTATTCCCATGATGACATCGCCAGAGAATATCTGGATAGTATGATGCTCCCCTCAAAGGAAGACCTTCTTGGAAAGACTTCTCTGAAAAAGGCCTGGGAAGAGGAACAGGAATGCCTTGGAAATTATGCCTGCTATCAGGCGTTTGTGCCCTGCATGGCTCGAAAGGTTCTTCTTGAAAAACTGGATGAAACAGGCATGCGTAAGGTTTATGATGAGATCGAGCTTCCTCTTGTCTTTACCCTGGATTCCATGGAAAAATGGGGGATTTCCGTTAAGGGTGAAGAGCTTAAGAACTATGGTGAAAAACTTAAAGTCCGTATCCAGGAGCTGGAAAAAACCATCTGGCAGGAAGCAGGGGAGGAGTTTAATATCAATTCCCCGAAACAGCTGGGTGTGATCCTTTTTGAAAAGCTGGGACTTCCAGGTGGAAAGAAGACCAAGACCGGCTATTCCACAGCGGCGGATATCTTGGATAAGCTGGCGCCGGATCATGCCATCGTAAAAGATATCCTGGAGTACCGCCAGCTGACCAAGCTGAAATCCACTTATGCAGATGGTCTCGGAAATGTGATCGGAGAAGATGGAAGGATCCACTCTACTTTTAATCAGACGATCACAGCAACCGGTCGTATCAGCAGCACAGATCCGAATCTTCAGAACATACCGGTCCGCATGGAACTGGGCAGGCTGATCCGTAAGGTTTTTGTGCCGGAGGAGGGATTTGTATTTCTGGATGCAGATTATTCCCAGATCGAGCTTCGTGTGCTGGCACATATGTCCGGTGATGAAAAACTGATCCAGGCTTATCGTGAGGCGGAGGATATCCACCGGCTCACCGCATCCCAGGTGTTTCATGTGCCGCTGGATGAAGTGACATCTCTTCAGCGAAGAAATGCTAAGGCGGTAAATTTCGGAATCGTTTATGGGATCAGTTCCTTTGGACTGAGCCAGGATCTGAGTATTACCAGAAAAGAGGCATCTGCCTATATTGAGAAATATTTCGAGACCTATCCGAAGATCAAGGGCTTTCTGGACGGTCTGGTAAAGGATGGCAAGGAACACGGTTATGTGACAACTATGTTCGGCAGACGAAGGCCCGTGCCGGAGCTGAGATCCAGTAATTTCATGCAGCGCTCCTTCGGAGAACGTGTAGCCATGAACTCTCCGATCCAGGGTACTGCAGCAGATATCATCAAAATAGCCATGAATCATGTTTATGAACGAATGAAAAAAGAGGGACTGCGTTCAAGGCTGGTGCTGCAGGTTCACGACGAGCTTCTGATCGAGACCAAGAAAGAAGAGATCGAGGAAGTTTCCCGTATTCTGGAAGAAGAGATGAAGGGAGCTGCAGACCTTGCAGTGGAACTTGACGTAGATATGCACCAGGGTGACAGCTGGTATGAGGCGAAATAAATGAGAGTGATCGGAGTAACCGGCGGAGTAGGGGCCGGAAAAAGTACAGTACTTGGAATCCTGGAAGAAGATTTCCAGGCATATGTGATCCAGGCAGACCAGCTTGGTCACATTCTGATGGAACCGGGGGAAGAATGTTACGATGCGGTGATCGCATTGTTTGGAAAAGAAATCATAAAAAAAGATAAAACTATTGACCGGAGACGGATTTCTGATGTAGTATTCACAGATAAGGATATGCTTTTGAAATTAAACGGGATCATCCATCCGGCTGTAAAGCAGAGAATCCTGGATCTTCTTGGAGAACAGAAGGAAGCCGGAAGAGAGATCTGTGTTGTGGAAGCTGCTCTTTTTCTGGAAGAGAATTATCAGGAATTCTGTGATGAAGTCTGGTATGTGTATACAGAGGAGGAAATCCGGATCCGTCGTCTGATGGAAAGCCGTGGCTATTCCAGAGAGAAATCTCTTGGCATTATCCGAAACCAGGTATCTGACCAGGTTTTCAGAGAACATACGGATTATGTGATCGAGAACAATGGAGATCTGAAGGGTACCCGGAGACAGATCAGAGAAGGGATAGAGAGAAATGAGACTTTGTAGTATTGCCAGCGGAAGCAGCGGCAACTGTATTTATGTGGGATCTGAGGAGGCACATGTTCTGGTAGATGTGGGGATTAGCGGGAAGAGTATCGAAAAAGGTCTGAATTCCCTGGATCTTACCGGGAAAGATGTGGACGGCATCCTGATCACACATGAACATTCCGACCATATCAAGGGACTGGGAGTGATCTCCAGAAAATACGGAATTCCCATCTATACCACAGGTGGAACAGCAGATGCCATGCTTCGTATGAAATCCCTTGGAAAAATGCCGGAGGGACTGATCCACGAGATCCGGGAAGATGAGCCTTTTGGGATCAAGGACCTGACGGTAAATCCTTTTACCATTCCCCATGATGCTGCACAGCCGGTGGGTTACCGCCTGGAATGTGGAGAGCATTCTGTGGGCATTGCCACGGACCTTGGAAAATATAATGATTACATTGTAAAAAATCTGGAGAATCTGGATGCGGTGCTTTTGGAAGCAAATCATGACATCCGCATGCTTCAGGTTGGAAAATACCCTTATTATCTCAAACAGAGGATTTTGGGAGACCGTGGGCATCTCTCCAATGAGAATGCAGGACGTCTGCTCTGTCGGATCCTCCATGATAATTTGAAGGCGGTTTTTCTTGGCCATTTAAGCAGAGAAAACAACTATGAAGAACTTGCCTACGAGACTGTGTGCTCGGAGGTGACACTTGGTGACAACCCGTACCGTTCCAGGGATTTTAAGATCCAGGTAGCGAAGAGGGATCACATATCAGAAATAATCACAGTGTAGAAAGGAAAAAACGATGAAGAAGACAATTATCACAGTAGTAGGAAATGACACAGTAGGAATTATTGCAAAGGTTTGTACATATCTTGCAGAGAATCAGGTTAATATTCTGGATATTTCTCAGACCATCGTTCAGGGTTACTTCAACATGATGATGATCGCAGACACAGCAAAATGTGAAAAGGATGGCGGTGAACTTGCAAAAGAGCTTGAGAATCTGGGCAAGGAGATCGGTGTTGTGATCCACTGCCAGCATGAAGATATTTTTAACATGATGCATCGAGTATGATCAAGCAGCGAATGCGGATTGCCAATGCATATGATATCTACTTTACATCAATCATCAGGGAGAAAATAAAATGATCAATATTTTTGAGGTAAACGAGACAAATAAAATGATCGAGCAGGAGAATCTGGATGTACGTACCATCACCATGGGAATCAGCCTTCTGGACTGTATCGATCCTGACCTGGATGCACTGAATCAGAAAATATACGAAAAGATCACCACAAAGGCCAGAAATCTGGTAGCTACCGGTGATGAGATCGCAACCGAGTACGGTATCCCGGTTGTAAATAAACGAATTTCCGTAACACCCATTGCTCTGGTTGGCGGGGCTGCATGTAAGAAACCGGAGGATTTTGTGACCATCGCAAGAACGCTGGATAAATGTGCCAAGGAAGTTGGCGTTAACTTTATCGGCGGATATTCTGCACTGGTAAGCAAAGGAATGACTCCGGCAGAGGAGCTTCTTATCCGCTCCATTCCTCAGGCAATGGCAGAAACAGAGCGCGTCTGCAGTTCTGTAAACGTTGGTTCCACCAAGACCGGTATCAACATGGATGCCGTAAAGCTGATGGGCGAGATCATCCTCGCAACAGCAGAGGCTACTAAGGACCAGGATTCTCTTGGATGTGCCAAGCTGGTAGTATTCTGTAACGCACCGGATGATAACCCGTTTATGGCAGGCGCGTTCCACGGTGTCACAGAGGCGGACTGCATCATCAACGTAGGTGTCAGTGGCCCCGGAGTTGTAAAGAAAGCTCTGGAGCAGGTTCGTGGCGAGGACTTCGGAACTCTCTGCGAGATGATCAAACGTACCGCATTCAAGGTTACACGAGTTGGACAGCTGGTTGCACGTGAGGCATCCAAGCGTCTTGACGTGCCGTTTGGTATTGTGGATCTTTCTCTTGCACCGACACCGGCTATCGGTGATTCCGTAGCTGAGATCCTGGAAGAGATCGGCCTTGAGAGAGCCGGTGCACCTGGAACAACTGCAGCGCTTGCACTTCTCAACGACCAGGTGAAGAAAGGCGGCGTTATGGCAGCAGCTGCTGTGGGCGGATTAAGTGGTGCCTTTATTCCTGTCAGCGAGGATCAGGGAATGATCGATGCGGTAAACGAGGGAGCGCTTACTCTGGAGAAGCTGGAAGCCATGACCTGTGTATGCTCTGTTGGTCTGGACATGATCGCAGTTCCGGGAGATACCAAGGCGACTACACTGGCAGGTATCATCGCAGATGAGTCTGCCATCGGTATGGTAAATCAGAAGACAACTGCAGTACGTCTCATCCCGGTTATCGGTAAGGGTGTGGGCGAAACGGTTGAGTTCGGAGGTCTTCTTGGCTATGCTCCGATCATGCCAGTAAATTCCTTCTCCTGTGATGCATTTGTACAGAGAGGTGGAAGGATCCCGGCACCGATCCACAGCTTTAAGAATTAATTTTATTTTTGGACTTGACAGACTCACGTTGATGTGCTAAAGTAAACACAACTTAAAAAACAAACCAGTGAGAAAGAGAAGTAAACATTTCAGGAAGCTTCACAGAGAGCGGTGATGGTGGAAATCCGCAGGGGACCAGATGTTGAATGGACTTTCGAGGGCGGCCCGAACTATTTATCTGTACAGTAGGCGCCGACGGGAACCGAACCCGTTACCAATGAGGAGTGTATGTTAGTACACCGGAAAGTGGACGATTCGTCAATTTGAGTGGTACCGCGATAATAAAGAACTTTTATTACCGTCTCAAGCATGATATAAGCTTGGGACGGTTTTTGTGTTACAGGAAAAGCGATTCTGTCGCATGAAAGTTGTTCCGGAAAAGCAGACCGCAAGGTGTACAAAAGGTAATCATAAGCGGAAATAAGAAGGGAGAACAAAACCATGAAAAAAAGAATGTTAGTGATCGCAGCAGCAGTAGCAGCAACAACTATGATGATGACAAGCCCGGTTATGGCGGAGGATTTTAAAGTAGGCATCTGCAATTATGTAGATGATGCTTCCCTGAACCAGATCGTAGACAACATCCAGTCCCGTCTGGAGGAGCTTGGCAAAGAAAAGGGTGTCACATTTGATGTGTCTTATGATAACTGTAATGCAGATGCCAGTGTTATGGAACAGATCATTTCAGATTTTCAGGCGGATAAGGTTGACCTGATGGTTGGTGTGGCTACACCGGTGGCAATGCGTATGCAGTCCGCTACAGAGGGAAGCGATACACCGGTTGTTTTCTCCGCAGTATCTGATCCGGTTGGCTCCGGTCTTGTAGATTCTCTGGATGCTCCTGGTGCAAATATCACAGGAACCAGCGATTACCTGGATACTTCTTCTATCATGAAGCTGATCCAGGCACAGAATCCGGATGTAAAGAAGATCGGTCTTCTCTATGATGTTGGACAGGATTCCTCCACAACAGCGATCCAGGAAGCAAAAGATTATCTGGATAAAGAGGGAATCGAATATGTAGAGCGTACCGGAACCACTACCGATGAAGTCCAGCTCGCAGCAGATGCACTGATCGCTGACGGTGTGGATGCCGTATTTACACCTACGGACAACACCATCATGACAGCAGAGCTTTCTATTTATGAAAAATTCATCGACGCAGGAATCCCGCACTACACAGGTGCCGACTCCTTTGCATTAAATGGTGCCTTTGTAGGATATGGTGTTGATTATGCAAATCTGGGACAGAAAACAGCCGATATGATCGCTGACATCCTGATAGATAATGCGGATCCGTCTAAGACAGCTGTTGAAACCTTTGACAATGGTACTGCAACAGTTAATACAGAAACCTGCAAGGCACTTGGACTTGATTTCGATACCGTAAAGAAGGCATTTGAGCCTCTCTGCACACAGGTAAATGAGATCACAACTGCAGAAAGCTTTGATGAAGTAGAATCAAAATAAATTAACCGCTCACTTTTGTGAGCAGTTATGAAATAAATCCAATTGGAGGAAATCACTGTGACGATTGCAACTATGCTCTCCCTCGGGGAGACTGCCCTGAAGCTTGGACTGATCTGTTCTCTGACAGTTCTTGCTTTGTTCCTTAGTTATTCCATGCTGAATGTCTGCGACCTTTCTACAGATGGCTGCTTTACCTTCGGGGCCGCTGTAGGAGCCGTAGTTGCTGTAAGCGGACATCCGTTTCTGTCCATTGCGGCAGCCATGGCAGCAGGTGTTACATCAGGATTTGTAACGGCTATCCTGCAGACGAAGCTGGGAGTAGACAGCCTGCTTGCAGGTATTATTGTAAATACTGCGTTATATTCCGTAAATATCGCGGTCATGGGAGGGTCATCCCTGATCAATATGAATCGGACGACCACAGTATTTACCATGATGAAGGATGCGCTTGCAGGTACACTGTTAAAAGGCAGGGAAGATATCCTCATTGCAGCTATCGCAGTGATCCTCGTGATCGTATTTCTGGTATTCTTTCTGAAAACAAGACTTGGTCTTGCGATCCGGGCAACCGGAAATAATTCTGATATGGTAAAATCTTCCTCCATCAATCCGGTCTTTACAACGGTCATCGGCCTTTGCGTGGCAAATGCATTTACCGCACTTTCCGGATGTCTTCTGTCTCAGTCACAGAAATCCGTAGATATCAACATCGGTCAGGGTATGGTCACCATCGCACTGGCATCCTTGCTGATCGGAGGTACCCTTCTCGGACATGGAGGAATTTTTGTGAGAGCGGTGGGAATGGTGCTTGGTTCCTTTATCTTCCGCCTTGTGTATACCATCGCACTTCGGTTCAATATGCCGGCATTTATGCTGAAGCTGGTATCCTCTGTGATCGTTGTTCTTGCAATTTCCGGTCCGTATCTTAAGAAACAGTGGCCGCAGATCCGAAGAAGAATGACTCATACAAAAGGGGGAAGATGATCTATGTTAAAAATCAGCCATATTTCAAAAACATTTAATCCGGGAACCGTAAACGAAAAAAAGGCGATCACAGATCTTTCCCTGGAACTGAAAAAAGGCGACTTTGCTACGATCATCGGTTCCAATGGTGCAGGAAAATCAACACTTTTTAATGCGATCTGCGGTGATTTTCTTACAGATGCCGGTTTGATCGAGCTGGATGGCAGGGATATCACATTTATGCCGCAGCATGCACGCGCAAAAGAGATCGGACGTCTTTATCAGGATCCGATGCGTGGTACTGCACCGGGAATGACGATCGAAGAGAATCTTGCACTTGCAGCCGGCAAGGGTGGGTGGCTTTCCCGCACGACCCGGCAGGAAAAAGAGCGTTTTCGTGAGGAATTAAAGAAGCTGGACATTGGGCTGGAAGAGCGGATGAGCCATCCGGTAGGTCTTCTTTCCGGTGGACAGAGACAGGCGCTGACGCTTTTGATGGCAACCATGAATCCGCCGAAATTACTTCTTCTGGACGAGCATACTGCAGCCCTTGATCCGGGAACTGCTGAGAAAGTCCTTAATCTCACTAGACGGATCGTGGAAGAAAATCAGCTGACCTGTCTGATGATCACACACAATATGCAGTCAGCAATTGATCTTGGTAACCGTATCCTGATGATGGACTCCGGCAATATCGTGCTGGATATCGGAGGGGAAGAGAAGAAGGATATGACCGTGGATGGCCTTCTTGAGAAATTTAAAACGGGAGTGGGCAAGGCTTTGGATAATGACCGTATTCTTTTGTCTGAATAAACGGAATAAATAATGAAGAACCGTTACCGATCATGTGTAAAGTGGAAAATGAATAGCTGCTTTACACAGGTGATGGTTCTTTTTTTATGAAAATTCTTGAGTATGTCACGTTACCGTGATAAAATAAATGAAATCACTTTGTGATTTCATTTATGAGCAAGTAGCGAAGCGGATTGCGAATATCCGTTTGATTTTATTATGGAAGAGGGACGAATGATATGCAGTTTTCAAAAAGACTGGACCGATTTGGAGATGAAATTTTTGCTGCTCTGAACAACCGGCGTATGGAGCTGGAAGCACAGGGCATGAAGATCTATAACATGAGTGTGGGAACTCCGGATTTCAAGACTCCGGAATATATCAAGAAAGCTGTAGCGGAAGCAGCTATGGATGACAACAACTGGAAATACAGTCTCCGTGATCTGCCGGAGCTTCTGGATGCAGTCTGTATTTATTATAAGAAACGTTTTGATGTGGAACTGACACCGGACATGGTAATGACTGTTTATGGAAGCCAGGAAGGAATGGGGCATCTTGGCATGGCGCTTTGTGATGAGGGAGATACAGTACTTCTTCCGGATCCGTGCTATCCTGTATTTGCAGCAGGAAGTCTGATGGCAGGAGCAGTTCCTTACTATTATCCGCTGGTTGCAGAACATGATTTTCTTCCCTATGTAAAGGGAATTCCGGAAGAAATAGCGAATAAGGCTAAATATATGGTAGTATCCCTGCCGTCCAACCCGGTAGGAAGCATTGCCACTCCGGGACTTTACGAAGAAATCGTGGAATTTGCGAAAAAATATGATATTCTGATCATTCATGATAATGCGTACAGCGATATTATTTTTGACGGGGCATTTGGAGGAAGTTTTTTGGCCACTCCGGGAGCGAAAGATATTGGAGTGGAATTTTTCAGTCTTTCTAAATCCTTCAATGTTACAGGCGCAAGACTTAGCTTTCTGGTAGGCCGGCCGGATGTGATCGCAGCGCTCCGCAAATTGAGAAGCCAGATCGACTTCGGCATGTTCCTGCCGCTTCAGAAAGCAGCTATTGCAGCACTTCAGGGACCGCTGGACAGCGTAAAAGAACAGTGTCAGAAGTACCAGGAGAGAAGAGATGCTCTCTGCCAGGGACTTCGTGATATCGGATGGGAACTTCCAAATGGAAAAGGCACCATGTTTGTCTGGGCGAAGATCCCAGGTGGCCGCACCGACAGCATGGCATTCTGTATGGAACTGATGGAAAAGGCCGGCGTCATCGTGACTCCGGGAGCAAGCTTTGGTCCCCACGGAGAGGGCTACGTACGTTTCGCCCTGGTACTTCCGCCGGAGAAGATCCGGGAAGCAGTGGAAGCGATCCGAAAAAGCGGATTAAACTGAATAACTGAAAGTTGTTCAAAATCCGATCTCAAGCCATGAAAAGATTACTCATCAGCGTTCAAGCCGCTGTGGATCTTAAATGATCCGTAGCGGCTTTTTCATCTCGTGGATGAAAGGCTGACCTGTTTTGTGGCAGAGAAGCATTTCGTAAAGATTGGAAGCCGCACAGGTTTCATTAAAAAGTCGAAGCGCAGTTTCATCGAGGATCGCAGATGCATCGGCGGCTTTGGTGATCAGCGGGATCGAGGAGTTTTTCTTGATCTGGCTGAGAAGCGGAGCACTGTTTTTTTGAAAGCCAAGTACCCGGGCATAGGGAATGTGTCCGGGTGCTTTTGTTTTTTGGTCAAGAAAGATCCGCACAAGGCTGCGGCAGATAGCAGAACGGGTAATATCCCGTGTTTTCAAAAGATCCGCAAACTGGGAAAAACCTTCATATTGATTTCGGGATTTCAGGATACGCCGGATCAGTGCATCCGAAAGCTCCGGATACATTTTTAAAGTTTCTTCGGATTCCAGAAGCAGTTTGTAATGCAGAGGAAGATCCAGTGCTGAGTCAGAAAGCCATGCTCCTTTTTTGAGAGAATCCAGGAATCCGGGAAGGGAAGCAGAAGGGATCAACCGGGAAAGATCAGCAGACTGCACAGTTCCTTCGGATTTTTTCATAAGGCTCCGGATGCCGGAAGCAGAGGGAAATTCTTCGTCGGAAAGAAGAGAAAAATCCGTATCATGATAACCACATCCCTTTCTTAAAAGTGCATGAGGAAGGATACGGCTGTTAAGACGGAGAAGCGCTTTGCAGTATTCGATTCCCAGGATGTTATTGGGAGAAGAAAGAATGAGTTCAATATGTTCTGATGAAACGCCGAATGTGTTATGCACGGAAGTGGCTTTTTCTCGCATGTAACGGATCAAAGCACTGCTTCTTGCAGCAGGAAAACTCATTCCGGTACGAAGATTCTGCTGAAGGAGTTTGCGGTATTCAAACGGTTCCTTTATAAGAATCTGTGCAATATTCATAAGAGTCTCTGTATCTCCGCATTCACTTCCGAAACATAGCTCATCTACAACACCAAGCCCGTCAAGAAGGCTTACGCCACCTGCGGCAAATCCTTCCGCACTGGCCGTTGCTGTCTGTACCGGCATTTCCAGGATCAGATCGGCGCTTCCGAGAAGAGCCATCTCAGCCCGGAGATGTTTTTCCATAAGGGCAGGAGCCCCTCTTTGGACAAAATCCCCGCTCATGGCGATCACAATATAATCGGCACCAAGGATCTCCCGGGCATAGCGGATCTGGTATTCGTGACCTTTGTGAAATGGGTTATATTCTGCAATGATTCCAACAACTTTCATATAAAAAAGTACCTGCCGTTTCTGAAAATTCAAATCTTGAAATAAGTTCTTATATTATAATAATGGTGCTATTTTAACATAAGCAATGTAAAAAGTTAAGCGGCATTCGAAATCTGTTTTGCTGCCATAAACCCGAATGCTGCTGTCCGCTCTGGGCCCAGCAACACCCTTTGTGAGATACAGAAATCACGCAAATTTATAATTATGCGCCGAAATCCTCGGGCCATCTGTGATCTTTATCCACAAAAAACACATCGCAGAACATTGTCGGTAAACAGTAACAATTGCACTTCAAAAAATACGCAGTATAGCCATTTTCTGACAATGAAACGCTTGAAAAGAAAAGGGTAAGGGGGTATAATAAACATAGTGTAGTGCCCGAACAGACACTAGCGTTTTTGTTACATCAAGAAAGGAGCCATTTAATCATGGGATTTGTTGAACTGCTTAAAAAAAGAGCAAAAGAAAGCGTAAAAACAATTGTACTGCCAGAGACAGAGGATATGAGAACTCTTGAGGCAACTGACAAGATTCTGAAAGAGGGAGTTGCAAAGATCATCCTCATCGGTAATGAGGAAGAGATCAACAAGAAAGCTGCAGAGGGCGGCTTTGATATTTCCGGTGCACAGATCGTAGATCCGGAGAAATCTGACAGAACTCAGGCATATATTGATAAATTTGTAGAGCTGAGAGCAAAGAAGGGAATGACACCTGAGAAAGCGAAAGAGATCCTTCATACTCAGTACCCATACTATGGCGTAATGATGGTTAAGATGGGGGATGCAGACGGTATGGTATCCGGTGCATGCCATTCTACAGCAGATACACTTCGTCCATGCCTTCAGATCCTGAAGACAAAACCGGGAACCAAGCTTGTATCCGCATTCTTCCTGATCGTTGTTCCGGATTGCGAGTATGGTGCAAACGGTGCATTCGTATTTGCTGATTCCGGCCTGAACCAGAACCCGACTCCGGATGAGCTTTCTGCGATCGCAGCATCTTCTGCTGAGTCCTTTAAGCTTCTTGTTCAGGAGGAGCCGATCGTAGCTATGCTTTCCCACTCCACTAAGGGAAGTGCAAAGCATCCTGACGTAGATAAAGTCGTAGAGGCTACAAGAATTGCCAAAGAGGAGCATCCGGAGCTTAAACTTGACGGAGAGTTCCAGCTTGATGCAGCTATCGTTCCAAGCGTAGGCGCATCCAAAGCACCGGGAAGCGAAGTAGCAGGTAAAGCTAATGTACTGGTATTCCCTGACCTTGATGCAGGTAACATCGGATACAAGCTTGCTCAGCGTCTTGGTAAAGCAGAAGCATACGGACCTGTTACACAGGGTATCGCAAAACCTGTAAACGACCTGTCTCGCGGATGCTCTGCAGATGATATCGTAGGTGTTGTAGCAATCACAGCAGTACAGTGCCAGGCAGAGGATAAATAATTATTAAAAGATCAGGAGAGTTAAATCATGAACGTATTAGTTATCAACTGTGGAAGTTCTTCATTAAAATATCAGTTAATCGATTCTGAGACAGAGAATGTACTTGCAAAGGGTCTCTGCGAGAGAATCGGTATTGACGGAAGACTGGTATATCAGAAAGCCGGATGTGACAAAGAGATCACAGAGGCAGCTATGCCAACACATAAAGAAGCAATCCAGATGGTACTGGATGCTCTTACAAACGATAAAACAGGTGCAATCGGAAGCCTTAAAGAGGTTAATGCGATTGGACATCGTGTCGTACACGGAGGCGAGAAATTTGCTTCTTCTGCAGTGATCACAGACGAGATGATCAAAGCAGTAGAAGAGTGCAATGACCTTGCACCGCTTCACAACCCGGCTAACCTCATTGGTATCCGTGTATGTGCAGAGCTTATGCCAGGCGTACCACAGGTAGGCGTATTTGATACCGCTTTCCATCAGACAATGCCTGCTAAAGCATATCTCTATGGACTTCCGCTTGACTTCTACAAGAAATATAAAGTAAGAAGATATGGTTTCCACGGAACATCCCACAGCTTCGTATCCAAGAGAGCTGTTGATTTCCTTGGCCTTGACAAAGATAACTCCAAAGTTATCGTCTGCCACCTTGGAAACGGATCTTCCATCAGCGCAGTTGTAAATGGCAAATGTGTAGATACAACAATGGGTCTTACACCACTTGAAGGTGTTGTTATGGGAACTCGTTCCGGTAACATCGATCCGGCTATCATGGAGTTCATTGCTAAGAAAGAGAACCTGGACATTGAGGGCGTTATGAATGTACTCAACAAGAAATCTGGTCTTCTCGGACTTTCCGGCGGACTTTCCAGCGACTTCCGTGACCTCAACGAGGCAGCTGAAGGCGGAAACGAGGATGCAGCTAATGCCATCGACGTTCTCTGCTATAGCATCGCTAAATTCGTAGGCGGATATGTTGCAGCAATGAATGGTGTTGACGCGATCGTCTTCACAGCAGGTATCGGTGAGAATGCGATCCCGGTACGTGAGAAGGTTGTCAGCTATCTCGGATACCTTGGCGTAACACTTGACAAAGATGCTAACGGACATCGTGGCGAGGAAATCGTGATCTCCACACCGGACTCCAAGGTTAAGGTTGCAGTTATCCCGACAAACGAGGAGCTTGCAATCTGCCGTGAGACTGTAGCACTGGTATAATCAGCTGTTTCAGTACCGGTACAGAACCGTTCGGGCATGATCGGTAATCAGGCAGAATTATATATTACTGTGGATCAGCAGTATACATTCGGGGGGCGGACAATTAAAGGTCCACCCCCGTAATTTACCCCGAATTTCTGATTAAGCCAACAGTAACAAAAAATTAAAAAAATGTAATATTTTCCCGAAAATAACGTTGACAAATCACAAGACCATATGTATAATGGATTGAGTGTGGATAGGAGAGACTTATGCAGATTCATTTATTAGACATTTCTTCCTGTGATGGCAAGACGATCCAGGAATCAGTTATTCCTGAACTGGAGAAGATTGATTTTCAGATGGGAAGTTTTCCGGTACTTGCGAAGGAACCGGTAGAGCTTACGATCACCAATACCGGTGATAAGGTTCTTGAGCTTACAGGAACCGGTAAGATTACAGTGGGCATTCCCTGTGACCGCTGTCTTGAGACAGTAGCCGTCGAGATACCGCTGGAATTTAAGAAGAAGCTTGATATGAAGCTTTCTGATGAAGAGCGTGTCAATGATCTGGATGAAAGCAGCTATCTCACAGGTATGAACCTGGATGTGGACCGGTTGGTCTATCTTGAGGTATTGATATGCTGGCCTTTAAAGGTCTTATGTAAAGAAGACTGTAAAGGTATCTGCAGCCGCTGCGGGAAGAACCTAAACGAAGGTCCCTGCGGATGCAAGGAGGAGCCTAAGGATCCCCGCATGGCAGCTATCAGTGATATATTCAGTAAATTTAAGGAGGTGTAACCTATGTCCATTTGTCCTAAGAACAAATCTTCCAAAGCTAGACGTGACAAGAGAAGAGCGAACTGGAAAATGAGCGCTATGAACCTTGTTAAATGTAGCAAATGTGGAGCACTTATGATGCCACACAGAGTTTGCAAAGCTTGCGGAAGCTACAATAAGAAGGAAATCATCAAAGTTGAGGACTAATTTTAATTAGACAGTCAATATATGATGCGAAAAGAGTCTGGTATGCTGAGATAAGTATACCGGCTTTTTTTATACTCTGGGGGGAAATAAAAAAATATGAAACAGAACAAAAATCAGAAAAATACCGCCGTGAACCAGATCACAGAGGGTGTGATCTGGAAGCAGCTTCTGATATTCTTTTTTCCGATCTTGTTTGGAACTCTGTTCCAGCAGATCTACAATACTGCCGATACAGTTGTAGTAGGCCGCTTTGTGGGAAAAGAAGCATTGGCAGCAGTAGGAGGCTCATCCAGTATGATCGTGAATCTCATCGTAGGTTTTTTTGTAGGTTTATGTTCCGGTGCGTCTGTAGTGATTTCTCAGTTTTACGGAGCGAAAGACCACAAAAACCTTAAAAAAGCACTTCACACATCCATGATCTTCTGCCTGGCTGCCAGTATTATTGTGGGAACAGCAGGTTTTATCCTGGCTGAGCCGATCCTTCACCTGATGAAAACACCGGCAGAAGTAATACCGGATTCTGTGTTGTACCTGCATATCTATTTTGCGGGAACATTTTTTAATCTGGTCTATAATATGGTATCCAGTATCTTAAGAGCAGTGGGGGATTCCAAAAGACCGCTCTATGTGCTGATCATTACCTGTTTGTTGAATATTTTGCTGGATGTTGTATTTGTAGTGATCTTCCATATGGGAGTCCTCGGTGTTGCACTTGCAACAGTCAGCTGCCAGGCAGTCAGTGCCATCCTTGTAACCTGGTTCCTGATGCGCGCAGAGGATATTTATCGTCTGGAATTTCATGAGATTCGTTTTGATCTCCGGTCTTTGGGGGCAGTTCTCAGGATTGGACTTCCGGCAGGACTGGAATCGGTGATGTATAATATTGCCAATCTCACCATTCAGATTTTTGTCAATGAACTGGGGACTGACACAGTTGCAGCCTGGGGAACTATGGGAAAGATTGATGCGGTGTTCTGGATGGTATGCAATGCTTTTGCCATCTCAATTACCACCTTTGTGGGACAGAATTATGGTGCCGGAAAATACCACCGCATGCGAAAAAGTGTCCGCGTCTGTATGGTGATGGCATACATTTCGGCGTTTATTGTAAGCGGAGCACTTATTCTGTTCGCAAATCCGATCTACCATTTGTTTACAACAGATCAGGTGGTTGTAGACATTGGGGTGCATATGATCCGTTTCCTGATTCCGTCCTATGCTATTTATGTTGTGATCGGAATTCTTTCCGGAGCGTTGCGTGGTGCCGGAAGAGTACTGGTTCCTATGATTTTGACCTGTGGAGGAGTCTGTCTTTTACGTATCATCTGGTTGTTTGCTTTTGTAAGATCTCATCCGGGGATCGACAGTATCATGCTCAGTTATCCGGTGTCCTGGATAATTACTGCGGTACTGTTTGTCATCTATTATTTTCGGCGATTTCCAGGTATGCAGAAAAAGAAATAACGATATATGAAAAGGTGCTGATTCTGTGCAATAGCAGTGATCAGCACCTTTGTTTTGTTCGAAAGATGTCGATTTATTACGTATAGATTTGATTGCCTGAAAGCTGAAAAAGAGGTATTCTGGATGCAGATAGATGAAACATATGTAATGGGGATGACCAGATATGTATAATCTGCAAAAAACAATACGATATGGTTTTTGGTTGATACTTGAAGTTATTGCGCTGTGTGTCGGTATGATTTATAGCACGAGGACTGTACGGGCTGAACCTGAAGTACAGCAGCCGGCCAGAAAAGTAACAGAAGTTGTTACTGAAAAATGGACTGTGATCAGTGGAAAACGTCTGGATCTTATCCTGAAATATATGGGAGATATAAATTTTGAAAAAGAAGGAATCAGTCTTCGTATCCCTGCTTCTGTGGCACAAAGCTGGAAGGTAGCAGAGAATGGTACAATACAGGCACTGGTACAAAAGGTTTCCAATCATTCATATGAAATAAAGATCTATAAAGGCACTCAGAAGATCACGGATATTCCGGGGAGCCGGATCATGATACCGGTAAAAGAGATGTTTCCCAACGGAGATCCGGAAACTATGGAAATTACGGATTCCCGAGGAAGAAAACTAAAGACATTCCTGGATAAAAAGCAGGATCTTCTGATCGTTGACACGGACGAGACAGGAATCTTCTGCGTAAGAGGTCGGAAAATAGATGATATAGAAGAGAATCCTTTTGCAGTGGCAGTCCTGACGACAGCAACAATGATAACAGTGCTGATCGTAGGAATCCGAAGTAGATCCGGAAAGCGAGGTGACAGTCATAAAGGAGAAAAGTAGGCAATGGACCCTGATCTTTGGACTTACTGTGGTGTTATCTATGACTGCTTTTTTTATGATGTATCTCATAAATAATGAATATACAGCGAAAGGCGAGCAGCCCATTCAGGGAATCCTTTGTCTGGATGATAAAGATGCGGCGGCAAAGCTACATTATCTTGCCAGGGAATGGCAATATTTTCCGGGAAAGCTGCTTACACCTGAGATGCTGAAAAAGGATCCAGGATATTACAGTTGTTATATTTCGATCGGAGAACGTAATGAAATGGAACTGGGGAATAAAGAGGCTTCTACGTATGGATGTGGGACATACCGGATGTTTCTGATCCTGCCCGAAGAGGAAAAAATCTGGGCGATATCTATGGCGGAGGTTTTTTCCGCATACCGAATCTATATCAATGGAGAACTGGCCGGGGAAGTGGGGGATCCTGACGAAAAAACCTATATGGACCGGGTCATGAACCGTGTTTTTACGTTTCAGGGATCCGGGGTTGTAGAAATTGTCATAGCAGTAGCAGACAAAAGCCATATCAGATCCGGAATCCAGGCTATTCCGGTTTTGGGATCTCCGGTCCGTGTAAGCATACAGAGAGGACTGCGGGTACTCGGAAGCGGCTGTGCCATTGCGTTCTGTATCTGTATCATGTTTGGGACTCTTATGGTACATGTCAGAACCAGGACAAAAGAATTTGCTATTTTTAATCTGGTCTGTCTCTGTGTGGCAGGATATTCGTTATGCTCCCTGGTACATAATTTTTTTCTTCTTCCCACGAGGCCCTGGTATGCCCTGGAAACTATGATCTATTATCTGATCCTTTCCTGCATGATCCGGCTTGAGGATTGTATTATAGGAAAAAAAAGGGGCATATATCTGTTTCTTTTGATCGATCTCTGGATCGTAGTAGCTTTCTTTCTGGAGATTTTTGCGGATATACTTCCTTCAGCCAGGCTTCTTTATGATGTTGTCTGGATCAGTGAGGCAGTCAAATGGGTGGCAGCGATCTATATGCTGCTCAATACTTTTGGAGAAACAGATTGCAGATATGGAAAGATCGTTTTGGTGGGAACAACGATTTATGCCTGTTCCCTTGTGGCAGATCGGATAGGGTATCTTTATGAGCCGATTTTGGGAGGAGGTTTCCCGGAGACAGGTGGGCTGATACTGACAGCTGCGTTTGGCTGTGTTCTGTGGAGAGACCTGTCAGAAGCATATAAGATCCGTCTGACTTATGAGGTATATAGTCATCAGACTGAACTTCGTCTCCTTGCCCAGAAAAATCATTACGACCGATTAAAAGAACAGATGGAAGAAACCAGCCGTGTCCGTCATGATATGCGTCAGCACCTTCGTGTTCTGTCTGCATTACTGGAACGTGAGCAGTATGGAGAAATGCAGAAATACCTTTGCCGGTATACCCGTGAATTCCAGGAACGTTTGACCTATCATTCTTACTGTAAAAATCAGGTTGCCGATGCGATCTTACATTATTATGAAGAACTATGCAGAAAAAACGGGATCGTTTTTCAGTGTCAGGTAGAGGCACCGGAAAAAACAGGGATCCAGGATACAGATTTTTGTCGTCTCTTTGGAAATCTTCTGGAAAATGCCATAGAAGCGGCACAGCTTTGTCCGAAAGGCAGTTCCAGATTTGTCCGTGTACAGATACGTACCAGAAATAATAAACTTCTTATAAAAGAAGAGAACAGCTGCACAGATCCCTTACGCAGAAATAAAACAGGATTTTTTTCAGGTAAGCATTCCGGACAGGGGATCGGAACTGCGTCGATCATGGAAATTGCGGCACGTTATGGAGGGTTTGCAGATTTTCAGTCTGAAAATGGCATTTTCAAAGCTGAGATATTTCTTCATCTGACGCAAAGAGATACTGAAGATAGGCTTTACGGATAGCAGAAGAGCCACGTTTCCGGATCTGGACGACCTCTCCGTTGTCCAGAAGAAAGCCTTCTTCAGAAGCTTCCTGTATACGATCCATATTAACGACACAGCCACGATAACAGGAGAGAAAATTAGGACAGTTGCGGATCTGCTCCTCAAATTTGTGAAAGGTAAGATAAGAACGGACCGGACCGGCGTCGGTATGAAGGCACACTGCATTTCGGAATGTATCTGCATATAAAATACTGCGCAGAGGGATCCGGATGGGAATCCGGTCAGAAACGACTTCAATGTAACGGGATGCCAGTAAATGCCTGGATTGAAAGGAATCCAGAATGGAACAGAGTTTTTCTGGCTGAAATGGTTTCAGAAGATAATAGGAGGCTCCTACATCATAGCTTTCCACAGCAAAATCACTGCTGGTAGTGACAAAAACAAGGATGCAGTTATCGGACTGTCTTCGGATCCTGCGCGCAGCTTCCATACCTGTCATTCCGTCCATATAAATATCCAGGAACAGGATCTGAAATTTTCCGGGCTGATAATCTTCGAAAAATTCTTCTGCGCTGAAAAAATGACAGATTTCTGCCCGGATCTGTTTTTTCTCAAAATAGGAAACAGTGATATTCTTCAGGGCTTCTGCATCCGTTGAGATGTCATCAATAATTGCAATATTCAAAATAATATAACCTCCGGTTTATAAAAGAGTAGTAAAAATAGTATATCATAACTTTTGTGTATATCCAATATCGGATTTTTGCCTGAAATGACGTATTGTGTAGAAAATTATCAGGAATGAACGTGCTTTTAGCAGATATTTAACATAAAAAATGTCATATTTCATGGAAACTGTCATTTTGTCACAGGTCTGTTGTCATTTCCTAATATTTTTTTTACAATAGCGTCAAAAGATACGAAAGGCGGTGGATATACGAAAAATAAGGGCAGCAGCTGGCGACACCAGAAACTGTTGACCAAGATCCAGATAAAAAACAATCCCCCAAGAGGGCTGTACTTCCAGATTTGAGGTACAGCCCTTTCCCCTGTCATAACAGTGATTCTTGACGGAATCGTGGAAATTCGCTATCATGGAAATGATTTTTATATACTTTGGAAGAAAACGGAGAAAATGCGCATGAACATTCTTAATATAGAACATATCCACAAAATTTTTGGAGATAAGGTGATATTTGATGATATCTCCTGCGGCATCGATCAGGGAGAAAAAATAGGTATCATCGGTGTAAACGGAACCGGTAAAACTACTTTGCTCCGCGTGATCGCTGGAGAGGAAGAACCGGACGAAGGGCAGGTGATCACCCAGAACGGGATCCGGATCAGCTGGCTTCCCCAGACTCCGGAATTTCCGCAGCATATGACCATTCTGGACTATGTGGCAGAAGGCAAATGGCAGAAGGACTGGAGTACCGAAAGTGAGGCCAGACGCATGCTGAATACACTTGGTATTACCGATCAGAATATTAATATGGATAATCTTTCCGGTGGTGAAAAGAAAAGAGTGGCGCTGGCAAGGATGCTTTTAAATCCGGCTGACATTCTGATCCTGGATGAGCCTACCAACCATCTGGACGGAGAAATGGTCATATGGCTGGAAGATTTTCTCCGGAATTTTCGTGGGACGGTGATCATGGTCACTCATGACCGTTATTTCCTGGATCGTGTGGCAAACCGGATTCTGGAGATCAGCCACGGAAAATTATATTCCTATGCAGGAGATTATTCCAGATTTCTGGAGCTGAAAGCGCAGAGAGAGGAAATGGAGCTTGCCAGTGACCGGAAGCGCCGCAGTGTACTTCGGATGGAACTGGAATGGGCAGCAAGAGGCTGTCGTGCCAGAAGTACAAAACAGAGAGCAAGGCTTGACCGTTTGGAAGCACTGAAGGCGGGAAAAACCCCGCTGAAAGAGCAGAATGTGGAAATGGATTCCATTGAGACCCGTATGGGAAAGAAAACCATAGAGTTTCATCATGTAAGTAAAACCATCGAAGGTCGTCTTTTGATCAATGATTTTGATCATATTGTTCTTCGTGATCAGCGTCTCGGGATCATCGGACCAAATGGCTGCGGTAAGTCCACACTTCTTAAAATGGCAGATGGACTGATCTTGCCGGATTCCGGAGAGATTCAGATCGGAGAAACGATCCGTATCGGGTATCTTGCCCAAAACGTTCCGGATATGGATGGAAGACAGCGGGTGATCGATTATATCCGTGAGGTGGCGGAATATGTTCCGACAAAAGAAGGAAGGATCACAGCTTCCCAGATGCTTGAGAGATTTCTTTTTGATCCGGCCATGCAGTACACTCCGGTGGAGAAGCTTTCCGGAGGTGAGAAGCGAAGACTGTATCTTTTGAAGGTTCTGATGGAGGCGCCAAATGTTCTTCTTCTTGATGAGCCCGGAAATGATCTTGATATTCCCACCATGACCATTCTTGAGGACTATCTGGATTCTTTTTCCGGCATCGTGATCACGGTGTCCCATGACCGCTATTTCCTGGATAATGTGGTGAACCGTATTATGGCATTTGAGGGAGATGGCCGGCTTGTCCAGTATGAGGGCGGTTATACGGATTATCTGGAAGCAAAGGAAAGAAAGGGACAGTCTCTGGAAACGCGTTCAGATATGAATGGCGGTACAGTACAGGGAGAAACAGCTGAGCCTGAGAAAAAGAAATCCGCTGCAGATACCTGGAAACAGAACCGGAAACAGAAACTGAAATTTACCTATAAAGAACAGAAAGAATTTGACACTATTGACGATGACATCGCAGCATTGGAAGAACGTCTGGAGCAGATTGACAAAGAGATGGCTGCCAATGCCACAAATGCGGGAAAACTCCGGGAGCTTTCCGACGAGCAGCAGGAAATCCAGCAGAAGCTGGACGAAAAAATGGATCGCTGGGTATATTTAAATGATCTTGCAGAGCAGATTGAAAATCAGAAAGAGTAAAAGATATTGACTTCTCAGGCAAAACTCTAGTATCATAAATAACGGTACGTTAACCGGATAAACTGCAAAGCAGTTATTCGGTTATGAGTAGGTAGCGAATGCGGATTTCGAATATCCGCTTAACTTTTGGTACTCTGCAATGAAAATCCTTATACGGATGTGTATGAGGATTTTCACTACAGTGTACCATATGCATTCCGAAAAGATTTCGGACAGAGAAAGGACAACATATGTCAGAAATGGTAAAAGTCGTTGTAGATGCAATGGGTGGTGACAATGCTCCCGAGGAACCGGTAAAAGCCGCAGTGGAAGCTGTGAAAGAAAAAGAGAACATCCAGGTCATCCTTACAGGAGTACAGGATGTGATCGAAGCAGAGCTTCGGAAATACCCGGATTATCCTAAGGACAGGATCCGTGTGGTGCATGCGTCTCAGGTGATCGAGACTGCGGAACCTCCGGTCATGGCTATCCAGAAAAAGAAAGATTCCTCTATTGTAGTGGGATTAAATCTTGTAAAAAAACAGGAGGCCGATGCCTTTGTTTCCTCCGGAAGCACCGGTGCGGTACTGGTAGGAGGCCAGGTGATCGTAGGCAGGATCAAAGGGATCCGGAGACCACCTCTTGCTCCGCTGATCCCTACGGCAAAGGGCGTTTCCCTTCTGATCGACTGTGGTGCCAATGTAGATGCGAGACCAGATCATCTGGTACAGTTTGCGCAGATGGGTTCCATCTATATGGAAAATGTAGTGGGTATTAAGAAACCAAGAGTTGCTATCGTTAATAACGGTGCTGAGGAAGAAAAGGGCAATGCGCTGGTAAAGGCTACCTTCCCTCTGTTAAAAGCATGTAAGGATATCAATTTCATCGGAAGTATTGAGGCGAGAGATATCCCGTCAGGTTATGCAGATGTAGTAGTCTGTGAAGCTTTTGTAGGAAATGTGATCCTCAAGCTTTATGAAGGTGTTGGAGCTACTCTGATATCTATGATCAAAAAAGGTATGATGACAAACATTCGCAGTAAAATGGGAGCTCTGATGGTAAAACCTGCTCTTAAGGAAACCTTAAAATCATTTGATGCCAGTGAATATGGCGGAGCACCGCTTCTTGGTCTGAAAGGTCTTGTGGTCAAAAGCCACGGAAGTGCCAAAAGCGTAGAAATCCGTCATGCGATCTTTCAGTGCGAGCAGTTTAAGGAAGAGAAGATCAATGAAAAGATCGAGGAGTTTATAGCAGCCGAGCAGAAAGCACAGGCAGAAGAAAAAAGCGAAAAAAAATAAAACCGGGATTGCCGGAAATATTACAGACAGAACAGGAGGCGAACAGTCGTGGAACTGGAAATGCTGAAGACCATCATCGAAAAAACTCTGGGAAGAAATATGGATGCCATTACAGAAAAAACTACCTTTGTGGATGATCTGGGAGTGGATTCTCTGGATTTTTTTCAGATTCTTATTGATCTGGAGGAAACTTTTGATGTTCGTATCGCCCCGGAGGAAGCCGAGGAGATCGTTACTGTCGGCGATGCAGTGGAGACTCTTCGCCGAGTAACGAAGGGAAGAAGAAATGGAAAATAATTTAAAAAAGCTGGAGCAGACTATCGGATACCAGTTTACCGCAAAATCTTTATTGGAGCAGGCAATGACACACAGCTCCTATGCCAACGAAAAACACCTTGGAAAGCTTGGATGCAATGAGCGCCTGGAGTTTCTTGGAGATGCGGTGCTGGAGCTGATCAGCAGTGATTTCCTGTACAAAAAATTCCGGAATAATCAGGAAGGTGAGTTGACCAAGAAACGTGCCAGCATGGTATGTGAAAAGAGTCTTGCCTACTGTGCAAGAGAATTCGGGCTTCCGGAGTTTATCCTCCTTGGAAGAGGTGAGGAAATGATGGGCGGTCGTAAAAGAGATTCCATCGTTTCTGATGCCCTGGAATCTCTGATCGGGGCTATGTATCTGGACGGTGGATTTGAACCGGCACAGGCTTTTGTTATGAAATTTATCCTGAACGATCTGGAGGATAAGAGGATTTTTTATGACAGCAAGACAGTGCTTCAGGAAATGGTACAGGAAGGCGGAAATCATCCGGTGGAATATCGTCTTCTGAAAGAAGAGGGACCGGACCACAGCAAGAGCTTTACTGTGGAGGCGCTGATCAATGGAAAAAGTATGGGAACCGGAACCGGCCATACAAAAAAGGCAGCAGAACAGGCTGCAGCCCTAGAGGCAATACGCAGTATAAAATAACAGCAGGTGGCCAATGTATCTGAAAAATATAGAGGTGCAGGGATTTAAATCCTTTGCACAGAAAATAAATTTTGAATTTCATAACGGGATCACCGGCATCGTAGGACCTAATGGCAGCGGAAAAAGTAATGTTGGCGATGCAGTCCGCTGGGTTCTGGGAGAACAGAGCGCCAAGCAGCTTCGAGGCGGGAATATGCAGGATGTTATCTTTTCAGGAACGGAGCTTCGCAAGCCTCTGAGCTTTGCGTCCGTGGCTATTACACTTGATAACAGTGATCACAAGCTCCCGGTGGATTTTGAAGAAGTAACCGTTACCAGAAGACTGTATCGTTCCGGTGAGAGTGAATACCGCATCAACGGCAGCTCCTGTCGTTTAAAGGACATCAATGAGATGTTCTATGATACCGGTATCGGAAAAGAAGGATATTCCATCATCGGACAGGGTCAGATCGATAAGATCTTAAGTGGAAAACCCGAAGAACGCCGAGAGCTTTTTGACGAGGCAGCCGGGATCGTTAAATTTAAAAGACGAAAAAATACCACATTGAAGAAGCTTGAGGAAGAACAACAGAATCTGGTCCGTGTCACGGACATCTTAAGTGAGCTGACCAAGCAGCTGGAACCGCTGGAACGTCAGTCTGAGACTGCAAAAATATATCTGGCAAAAAGAGAAAATCTGAAAGAGCTGGATATAAATATGTTCCTCCTGGAATATGAACACACCGGAAATCTGATCCGCGAGCTGGAAGAAAAAACCAGGATCGCAGAAAATCAGTTAAAAGAAGCCCAGGATGCTCATAGTCGTACCAAGGATGAATATGAACGTCTGGAAAAAATACTGGAAGAGCTGAATGAGCGGATGGAGGCGTTGAGGGAAGAAAGCCGGGATCGTGCTATCCGTAAACAACAGCTGTCCGGTGAGATCAATGTTCTTCATGAACAGATCCTGGCAGGAGAGCAGAATGACAGTCATTATCGCAGCCGTCTTTTAGCAGTTCAGGAAGATACGGAGAAAAAATCTGCAGACCAGAAGGCTCTAGAAGAGCAAAAAGCAGATCTTCAGGCAAATTTACGGGAGATCGACAGAAAACTTGCTGACGAGCAGAAAAAAATGGACAATATCCAGAGCAGCATCGAAGAATGCACCCAGGCAGTGGAAGATGGTAAGAATGAGATCATTGAGATCCTTAATTCCCGTGCAAACACCAAAGGTAAGGCACAGCGTTTTGATGCCATGAAGGAGCAGCTGGATATCCGGAAAGCAGGAATCAGTCAGAGGATCCTTTCCCTGAAAACCCAAGAAGAGGAGCAGCAGTCAGCGATTGATCAGGCACAGAAGGAATACGACACTATCACGAAAGCCATTCAGGAAACCAGAGAAGAAGGCAACCGTCTTACAAAAGAGATACATGCCATCCAGGAAACCCTTAAACAGCAGAATACACAGCTGGAAAAGGAACAGACGTCCTATCATAGAGAGGCATCCAGACTGGAATCCCTCCGCAATATCACAGAACGTTATGATGGATATGGAAACAGTATCCGCCGTGTCATGGAACAGAAGAATCATGTTCCTGGGATCCGTGGCGTAGTGGCGGATATCATTCACGTTGAAAAAAATTATGAGATCGCTATTGAGACAGCTCTTGGCGGAAGTATTCAGAATATCGTTACGGATAACGAGCAGACTGCTAAGCAAATGATCGAATTCCTGAAGAAAAACCGGTATGGTCGTGCGACTTTTCTCCCGTTAAACAGCATTTCTTCAAGAGGCGAGTTTAATCAGAGAGGTGCTTTGAACGAACCGGGAGCTATTGGTCTTGCCAGTGGCTTGGTAACTGCAGAGAAGGAATATGACGGTCTGATCGGATATCTTCTTGGCAGAGTGCTGGTGGTGGATCATATCGATCATGCTATTGCCATTGCCAGAAAATACCGACACAGTATCCGTATGGTAACGTTGGAGGGAGAATCCTTAAGTCCAGGCGGTTCCATGACCGGTGGAGCTTTTAAGAACAACAGCAATCTTCTTGGGCGTCGTCGTGAGATCGAGGAACTGGAAAAGAAGGTAAAAGAGCTGGCAGCCGGGTATCATGAGATCCGACAGTCCATGGAAGATAACCGCAGCAGAAGAAATGAGATGCGTGATACTGTGGCGGCGCTGCAGCAGAAATTTCAGGAACAATCCATTCAGCAGAATACAGCCAGGTTGAACATTGAACAGCTGGAGAAAAAAGCGGAGGAGATCCGCGGCGGTTATACCAGGATCGAGAGGGAGCAGGAGGAGATCCGTCTTCAGGCAAGAGACATGCAGGCAGATAACATAAAGATCACGCAGGAACTTGAAGCATCCAAAAGGGATGAGGAAGAGCTGGAAACGTTTATCGAGACCCGGCAGAAGGAGTTGGAGGACTGGAAAAAGGACGAAGCGGAGACTTCAGAGAAGCTGGAAAGGATCCGTCTTGACGCATCTGCATCCCAGCAGAAGGAAAGCTTCATAAAGGAAAATCTGCGGCGTCTGAAAGAGGAGATCGAAGTTCTTTCGAAAGAGAGGGAAGAAATTCTGGATTCTCTGGAAAAAGGCAGCCAGGAAACTGCAGAAAAGAGAAAGACGATCGACAAGGTCCGTAAGGAGATTGAAGGCTTTGCCGCAAAAGAAGAGGCGGCTGCAAAACAGCTGGAAAAATGGCAGCAGGAAAAGGAAGAGCGCACAAAAAGCCATAAGGAGTTTTTTGAAAAGCGTGATGAGCTGTCTGGCCAGATCAGTCTTCTGGACAAAGAATGCTTCCGACTGAAGACTCAGGCAGAAAAGATCGAAGAGAACCGGGAAGCAAGGATTTCCTATATGTGGGAAGAATACGAGATCACTCCGAATAATGCCTTGCAGTACAGGAAAGAAGAAATGAATGACAGGCATGTGATGAAGCAGCAGATCCATAAATTAAAGGACGAGATCCGAGCTCTTGGCTCTGTCAACGTCAATGCCATTGAGGATTACAAAGAACTTCTGGAACGGCATACGTTCTTAAGCGGTCAGTACAACGATCTTTTGGAAGCGGAAAAAACGCTGGAACAGATCATCCAGGAGTTGGATGAGGGCATGCGGAAGCAGTTCACCGAAAAATTCGGAGAGATCCAGAAAGAATTTGATAAAGCCTTCAAAGAACTGTTCGGCGGAGGCCGGGGAACTCTGGAACTTGCGGAAGACGAGGATATCCTTGAGGCAGGGATCCGGATCATTTCCCAGCCGCCCGGAAAAAAACTTCAGAACATGATGCAGCTTTCCGGTGGAGAAAAAGCACTGACAGCCATTGCACTTCTTTTTGCGATCCAGAATCTGAAGCCTTCACCATTCTGTCTTCTGGATGAGATCGAGGCTGCACTGGATGATTCCAATGTAGGACGTTTTGCGGGATATCTTCAGAAGTTGACGAAGAACACACAATTTATTATAATAACACATAGACGTGGTACCATGAATGCAGCAGACAGGCTTTATGGAATTACCATGCAGGAAAAAGGGGTATCCACGCTGGTATCCGTAGATTTAGTAGAGAACCAGCTTACCCAGTAGCAGAGGGGATGAATCAGTATGGCAGAAGAAAAAAAAGGATTTTTTAAACGTCTGGTAAGTGGACTTACCAAAACGCGAGACAATATCGTTGCCGGATTTGATTCCATTTTCAGCGGTTTTTCCAGTATTGATGATGATTTTTATGAAGAACTGGAAGAGATCCTGATTATGGGAGATATCGGCATTAACGCAACCACCTCCATTCTGGAGCATTTAAAGGAGCAGGTTGCTGAGCAGCATATCAAGGAGCCGTCCCAGTGCAAACAGCTTCTGATCGACAGCATCAAAAAACAGATGCAGGTAGAAAGTACAGAATATGAGTTTGAGAACCGGAAATCCGTGATCCTTGTGATCGGTGTCAATGGAGTAGGTAAGACTACCTCTGTAGGCAAGCTGGCCGGTAAATTAAAGGATCAGGGAAAAAAGGTCATCCTCGGAGCAGCAGATACCTTCCGTGCGGCAGCCGGAGAGCAGCTGACACAGTGGGCTAACCGTGCAGGTGTTGAGATCATCGGCGGCCAGGACGGAGCAGATCCGGCATCTGTTGTCTATGATGCCGTGGCAGCAGCCAAAGCCAGAAATGCAGATATTCTGATCTGCGATACCGCAGGAAGACTTCATAATAAGAAAAACCTTATGGAAGAGCTTCGCAAGATTTACCGTATTCTGGAACGTGAGTATCCGGAAGCATATTTAGAAACGCTGGTAGTTCTTGACGGAACCACGGGCCAGAATGCACTTTCCCAGGCAAGACAGTTTGCCGAGGTCGCAAACGTTACCGGAATCATTCTTACCAAACTTGATGGTACAGCCAAGGGCGGAATCGCAGTAGCGATCCAGTCTGAGCTTGACATACCAGTAAAATACATCGGAGTAGGCGAAAGTATCGATGACCTGCAGAAATTTGATGCAGACGCATTTGTAAACGCCCTCTTTGACGTAGAAGAAAGGAGCTAAATACAAATGCTTACATTAGAGAGCTTTGAGGAAGCGGCAGCAAAAGTAAAAGAAGTGACACAGGAAACAAAGCTGATATACAGCAGTTATTTCTCAGATATGACGGGAAATAAGGTTTATCTGAAGCCAGAGAATATGCAGCGTACCGGTGCATATAAGGTGCGTGGCGCATATTACAAGATCAGCACACTTTCTGACGAAGAGAGGAACAAAGGTCTGATCACTGCATCTGCAGGAAATCATGCCCAGGGTGTTGCTTATGCTGCACATAAATATGGAGTAAAAGCAGTCATTGTCATGCCAACTACCACACCACTGATCAAGGTAGAGCGCACCAAGAGTTACGGTGCGGAGGTTATCCTTCACGGCGACGTATATGACGAAGCCTGCGCACACGCACTTGCCCTTGCAGAAGAAAAAGGATATACCTTTATCCATCCATTTGACGATCCGGCAGTAGCAACCGGTCAGGGAACCATCGCCATGGAGATCGTACAGGAACTTCCGCTTGTAGATTACATTCTGGTACCGATCGGAGGGGGCGGACTTGCTACAGGTGTCTCCACACTTGCGAAGCTTCTGAACCCACACATCAAAGTCATCGGTGTTGAGCCGGCAGGCGCAGCATGTATGAAGGCATCCCTGGAGAAAGGGGAGGTCGTAACGCTTCCTCACGTAAATACTATCGCAGATGGTACTGCAGTACAGACTCCGGGAAAAAATATCTTCCCATATATCCAGGAAAATCTGGACGATATCATTACCATCGATGATGATGAACTGATCGTGGCTTTTCTGGATATGGTAGAAAACCACAAGATGATCGTAGAGAACTCAGGACTTCTTACTGTAGCAGCTCTCCGTCATCTGGATGTAAAGAATAAGAAGATCGTTTCCATCTTAAGCGGTGGAAATATGGATGTGATCACCATGTCATCGGTTGTACAGCACGGACTGATCCAGCGTGACCGTATCTTTACCGTATCCGTACTTATTCCGGATAAGCCAGGTGAACTGGTACGTGTTGCAAGTGTGATCGCTGAAAATCAGGGTAATGTTATCAAACTGGATCATAACCAGTTTGTAAGTACCAACCGAAATGCAGCCGTAGAACTTCGGATCACTATGGAAGCATTCGGAACAGATCATAAGAATCAGATCGTTGCAGCTCTGGAAAAAGCGGGTTGCAAACCGAGAGTGGTACGTGCTATACTGTAGGACATGTTATATTGCAATAACTGAAACTTCTGACCGGACTGTTGCATATGATGTAACAGCCCGGTCTTTTGCGAAAATACCTGCATAGACAGAAAGGACAGATAAATATGTGTGGAATTGTAGGATTTACAGGTAGACACCAGGCAGCTCCGATCCTTTTAGATGGGCTCTCCAAGCTGGAATACAGAGGATATGATTCCGCTGGAATCGCCGTACGTGACGGTGAGGGCGAGACGGAAGTGATCAAAGCCAAGGGAAGACTGAAAGTTCTGTCAGAAAAGACAAACGGCGGAGAGACTGTACCGGGAACCTGTGGTATCGGTCATACCAGATGGGCAACTCATGGTGAACCTTCTGAGAACAATGCACATCCGCATATGACAGACGACGGTAATATCGTAGCAGTCCACAACGGCATCATTGAGAACTATCAGGAACTGAAAAATAAGCTCGCCCGTAAAGGCTATACTTTCTATTCTGAGACCGATACCGAGGTAGCAGTCAAGCTGATCGATTATTATTACAAGAAATATGAGGGAACACCGGTGGATGCCATCACACATTCCATGGTACGTATCCGTGGTTCCTATGCCCTTGCGATCATGTTCAGGGATTATCCGGGTGAAATATATGTAGCCAGAAAAGACAGCCCCATGATCCTTGGAGTGGCAGAAGATGAATCCTTTATCGCTTCTGACGTACCGGCGATCCTGAAATACACCCGCAATGTATATTATATCGGCAATCTGGAGATGGCGCGTGTGAAAAAAGGCGAAGTCACCTTCTACAATCTTGATGGAGATGAGATCGAGAAAGAGCTGAAAACCATTGAATGGGATGCAGAAGCAGCGGAAAAAGCCGGATATGAGCATTTCATGATGAAAGAGATCCATGAACAGCCAAAGGCAGTACTGGATACGTTGAATTCCGTGCTCAAGGATGGAAAGATCGACCTCAGTGAAGTTGGCCTGGAAGAAGAAAGCATCCGGAACATCCAGCAGATCTATATCATAGCCTGCGGCTCCGCTTATCACGTAGGAATGGCAGCACAGTATGTGATCGAGGATCTTGCACAGATCCCGGTAAGAGTAGAGCTCGCTTCCGAATTCCGTTACCGAAAAATGGCCCTTAACACCAACAGCCTTGCAGTGATCATCAGCCAGTCCGGTGAAACAGCAGACAGTCTTGCAGCACTTCGTAAATGCAAGGAAAATGGTATTCGTACACTGGGAATCGTTAATGTAGTGGGATCTTCCATTGCACGTGAGGCTGATAATGTATTTTATACTCTGGCCGGACCGGAGATTTCTGTAGCTACTACCAAGGCGTACAGCACACAGCTGATCGCAGCTTATACACTTGCGATCCAGTTTGCAATGGTAAGAGGAACGATCACAGAAGAAGCCTACAGCAATTATATCAGTGAACTGCAGACACTTCCGGATAAGATCTGTAAGATCCTGGAAGATAAGGAGCGTATCCAGTGGTTTGCCTCAAAACAGGCAAATGTAAAAGATGCTTTCTTTGTAGGAAGAGGAATTGATTACGCTATCAGCCTGGAGGGCAGTCTGAAGATGAAAGAGATCAGTTACATTCACTCTGAAGCCTATGCTGCCGGAGAACTGAAACACGGAACGATCTCCCTGATCGAAGATGGGACTCTTGTGATCGGTGTGCTGACCCAGCCGGATCTCTACGAAAAAACTGTCAGCAATATGGTTGAGTGTAAGAGCCGTGGCGCCTACCTTATGGGCCTGACCACATTTGGCAATTACAATATCGAGGATACCGCAGACTTCACCGTCTACATCCCGAAAACAGACCCGCACTTTGCAACATCCCTGGCAGTGATCCCTCTTCAGCTTCTGGGCTACTACGTAAGCGTAGCTAAAGGACTGGATGTGGATAAACCACGAAATCTGGCGAAGAGCGTGACAGTGGAGTAAAAAATATATATGGACTATAGAGAAAGCCTCAGAGTATGTATATGCGAAAATACTCTGAGGCTTTTTTATAAAATCTTTACGCAAAAATAGTTTCATGGTATCATATAGACATATGATGCTGTGAAATTATTTTGCTTTTCAGGGGATATTAAGAAGGGGTGACGGGTACATGCTTATGCCGGTAGTGCCAGAGAGGAGATTGAACTGAAACCAGAGTGCCCGGACAGTCATAGAGCAGATAAAGGAGAAAAATTATCCGGAGTCTTTACAGAAATGTACAGGGAATATCCTGGCTTGTGGGGATCAATTATAACAAACCAATCAACAGTGGTAAGCTTTTGGAGCTGCTGTCACAGTACAAATAATAAGATAGGAAAAAATATATGAAGAATACAGTGGTGATCTTTAATGCCGGTATCGGTGCACTGACTCTGGGTTTTAAAAATGCCGGTTATGAGATTTTGAAAGCATATGAGCCGGACAGGAAAGTGACAGAGATCTATCAGGAAAATATAAGTCAAAATGTAACTGCATGCAGCCTTTCTTCCATAGATCCTGCCACAGTTCCGGATAGTAATGTCTGGGCTTTTGGTCTGACGCAGTCGAAAGAAGAAGAGGTGTTTCGTAGTTTGGCCCTGGTGCAAAGAAGACGGCCGCCGGTCATTCTTTTTGTTATGAAAAAGCAATTATGGAAAGGGTTCATAAAGGAGCACATTTTTCAGCTGCAAGAATATGGATACCATATCACGCATAAAAATATCCAGAGTTCGGAGGTTACTGCATTTCCGCTGCGGGAAGAATTTGCATATATTGTTTCAAAAAGAGTGAATGCTTCGGATATGATCATGCCGGTGCAGGTCCATAAGAGTAGTATCCTGTTGGATGGCTGGGTGGAAATGAATCCACAGGATTCCTGGTATTACAGAATTGATTTTGCGAAAGAGAAGATTGATGCTTCGCATGCCGGTGACAGCGTTTTGTGTTGGGAAAAAGGCGGTTATCGGGAATCCGGGCAGGTTCGTCTGAATCTGATAAAAATGCCGCTGATCCGTATCCATGGCGTCTATCATAAGATCACACACAAAGAAATAGCCAGATTAAAGGGATTTCCGGAAGATTTTCCACGTTCTGTGCCAAACAAAAGCCGGATGTACAGAAGCCTGATATATGCGCCGAACATAAAAGTGACAGAACAGGTCGTTCGCAATCTCTGCGTAGAACCCTATATAAATTCAGAGGGTGATGTGCAGATGAAAAACTGGGAAAATATGGCCCGCTTTAAGCAGCTTTTTGAAAAATACCTTACATATAAAGGGGTTTCTTTCCAAAGCGATGAATGGGTCTTTATGACCAGAATGTACAGTGATTCCAAAGAAATCGCTACACTTAAACGGTTGCAGAGTTATAGCCGTCTGGTTGGAAAAGCAGTGTCAGATCAGAAAAAGGATCTGCCATTACAAAATATCTGTGTAGTGGCGAATCTGGTCTCTGATGAGACTAAGAGAAAGTACGAAGAGGCGAAGCTTGGATATGTCTGGGACATCCGAAATGTGCTGTGGCTCTTTGAGGACTATCCGGAACTGAAGAACGAACTGATCTCGATTCTGAATTATTCGGTGGAAAACATAGAACCGGAGAGACCGGAGCCTTTTATCTTTGAGGAAAGCAGCCAGATGGAGAATACGGATCCGGAATCGGTTGCTGACAGCTATATAGCGCAGTTAAAAGTGTTGGAGACCGGTAGTGCAGCTTTCAAGAAATATGAGGAACTTTGTGTTTCTATTCTGAAATATATCCTTGGAGAATATCTGACTTTGTGGGAGCAGCAGAAGACAACAGAGGAAGATCTGTATCGTTTTGACATGTGCTGTAAGATCAAAAACGGGGTGACACAGGATTTTTTTGACACGATCTGTAAGTATTTTTCTACGAAGTATATCGTGTTCGAGTTTAAAAACTATGAAAAGCCTATTACTCAGAGGGAAATTTACACTACAGAAAAATATCTGTACGAAAAAGCTCTCCGTAAAGTTGCGATCATTATTTCCAGAAAAGGAGCGGATAAACATGCGAAAATGGCTGCACGGGGAAGTCTACGGGAAAGCGGGAAACTGATCATCTGCCTGTCCGATGAAGATTTGAAAGCGATGCTCCAGATAAAAAAAGAAGGGGAAAAAACAACGGGAGGGTATTTGGAAGATATTTTGGATGATATGCTGATGCGCCTGGAAAAATAGAAAATTTTGTGAAAAATCACTCAAAAATCCCCATTTCGAAGGCAGAGTTTTGGAAGATGATCCGCTGCCTTCGAATTTTTTTATTTTCGAAATAAATCTGTTGTTGTAATATGGAAATTGATGTGGCATAATAAATGGGAAAATGTTAAAAATAAGAAAAATCCAGATTAAGGAAATGTAAAGTCGCATTTTCAGGATAACATGGCTCCTGACAGGTTATGACAGGAAGCGAGTATGACAAAGGAGAAAATTATGGCAATTTTTTCAATGATCTTATCTTTGTTGTGTGGAGTATCATTATTTTTGTTTGGTATGTCCCTAATGGGCGATGGTCTGAAGCTGGCAGCAGGTAATAAGCTGGAAGCATTTCTTTATAAGATGACCAATACTCCGCTGAAGGGTGTCGCACTTGGTACTGGTGTTACCAGTGTGATCCAGTCGTCTTCTGCGACGACAGTTATGGTGATCGGTTTTGTAAACTCCGGTATGATGAAACTGAAACAGGCGATCGGTATCATCATGGGAGCCAATATCGGAACCAGTATTACTGGCTGGATCTTATGTCTTTCTTATATTGAAGGATCTAATGGAATCGCTAGTGTTCTTTCCACAGCAACCATTTCTGCTGTTGTGGCTGTAGTTGGTATTATTTTCCGTATGTTCTGTAAGCGTACCTTACATAAGAACGTGGGAAATATCATGCTTGGTTTTGCAATCCTGATGACAGGTATGCAGATGATGAGTGGTGCGGTATCTCCATTGCGTGAGAGTCCGATGTTCATCAAGATGCTGACTATGTTTTCCAATCCGATCGCGGGTATTCTCGTAGGTATCGCTTTTACTGCGGTACTCCAGAGTGCGTCTGCAACAGTCGGTGTGCTCCAGGCTCTTTCCGTAACCGGTATCCTGACATTTGCCAGTGCATTTCCGATCGTTCTTGGTATCGGTGTTGGTGCTGCATGTCCAGTTCTGATCTCAGCCATCGGAGCAAATAAGAACGGTAAAAGAACTGCTCTTGTATATCTGATCAATGACCTGTTTGGTCTGATCCTCTGGTCGGTGATCTTTTATACCGTGAATGCGTTTGTACATTTTACATTTATGGATATGACCATGACACCGGTAGCGATCGCACTTTTGAACACAGTTTTCCGTCTGGCAACGGTTATCGTGCTGTTCCCGTTTATTTCAAAGATCGAGAAGCTGGTATGCTGGCTTGTTAAGGATAACAAGGAAGACCTGGAAGATGAGGCAGATTTTGATCTCCTGGAAGAGCGTCTTCTGAATTACCCGGCCCTTGCTATCGCACAGTGTCACCGTGTAATGAACGGAATGTCCAAGAAGCTCCGTAAGAATGTCAACAGAGCCATGAATCTTCTGAATGATTATCAGCAGGATAAGTATGATAAGGTTCAGCGAAAAGAGGATCTGATCGACAAGTATGAAAGTCGTCTAGGAGAGTATCTGATCCAGCTGACAAAGAGAGAGATGAATTCTGCACAGACAAGACAGACTTCACTGTATCTGCATACGATCAATGATTTTGAGCGTATCGGTGATCATGCTTCTTACATTGCTCATATGTCTAATGAAATGCATGATAACCATACGAATTTTTCACAGGAAGCCTGGGATGAGCTGAATGTTGTTATGGAGGCAGTTCGTGAGGATATCAATATAACTTGCAATGCTTTCATGAAAGACGATAAAGAAATGGCACAGAGAGTAGCACCTCTCGGAGCTGTGATCACAGGACTTTGTGATGTACTGAAGATGCGTCATGCAGAGCGACTGAGCCAGGGCAAATGCGGACTGGAAGAGGGAACGGTATTTAGTGATATCCTTAACAGTTTCTGTCGTATCGCAACTCACTGTGCAAGTGCTATGGTGGCACTTATGAAGAGCGGAGAGACAGGATCTGATCTTCATATTCACGATTCCAAGATCTATCCCACAAACAGTGCGGACTACTACCAGTATTTCAAGGAATACGGACAGAAATATGATATTGGAAATCAGGAAGGCCATATGCTCAGCATGGAGCCGGAAGAAGTAGAATAAGAAATTCAGGCAGCGGAAATGTAGATATTCCGTTGCCGTTTTTGTTAGGGATTTGCCCTAACAATGAAAAAAGAAGGGGCTGTCGCACTAATTTTTTAGTGCGACAGCCCCTTTGTACTGAGGTGATTATAGTTCAGAGAACAAAATATGTCACTCCTCTATTTTTCATTACTTTTTGTAAAAATCATATAATTGCTGATAATTAGTAATAGGGGTTATCAAAATACAGATTTCATGATATGATAAACCTATCAGATAGCGTGAGACATATAATGGGGATATGTATCTCGCAGCAAGAAAAGGGAGGTTTTTATTATGGGTGAAAGTATGATCACATCGTTTGACGGAACGAAACTGTATCTGAAAAAAGAAACGGCAGCAGACAATAAAGCGGTGATCGTGATTGTCCACGGACTCTGTGAGCACCAGGGCAGGTACGATTATTTTGCGGAAAAACTTCATGAGGCGGGAATAGGAACCTATCGTTTTGATCACAGAGGACATGGACGGTCTGAGGGTGAAGAGACTTTTTATTCAGATTTCAATGAGCTTCTGGACGACACCAACGTAGTTGTGGATATGGCAATTGAGGAAAATCCGGATATTCCGGTATTTCTTCTGGGACACAGCATGGGCGGATTTACGGTTTCTCTGTACGGAGCCAAATATCCGGACAAAAAACTCCGGGGGATCATTACCAGTGGTGCGCTGACCGCAGATAACGGCAATCTGATACGTGGTGTGCCGGGAGAAATGGATGTACATACGCGCCTTGCCAATCAGCTGGGGTCAGGTGTATGCTCTGTACAGGAAGTGGTAGACTGGTACGGAAAAGATCCATACAATAAACAGTCCTTTACAGCGGGGTTATGCTATGCGATCTGCGACGGACTTGACTGGTTCAAAGAGAAAAAAGCAGAGTTCCATTATCCGGTCCTTATGACACACGGCGAGAAAGACGGTCTGGTAAGTGTACAGGATACCTATGATTTCTTTAAAGAAGCAGGATCAAAAGACAAGCAGATGAAGATCTACGGCGGACTTTTTCATGAGATCCTGAATGAGTATTGTAAAGATGAAGTGATCGGGGATATGATCCGGTGGATGGAAGTGAGGATCTGAATATAAACAAATTGTTTTACAAGTAGCAGCAAAGCCAGGTGGAAACATATAGCACCTGGCTTTCTTTTGCAAAGAGATTCTGTTACAATAGCAGGATGAAAACAAGAAGACAGAACAGGAGAAAAATAAACATGTCAAATATCATAGAAATCACAGATTTCAACGCTTCGGAGCTGGATGTATATGCCAGGATCTCGGAGATACAGCTTTTGAACCGGGCAGAACCGGAGAAGGGGATCTTTATTGCGGAGAGCCCGAAGGTTATTGAGAGAGCTTTGGATTCCGGGTGCCAGCCGATTTCTTTTCTGGTGGAACATAAACATGTTGAGGGTGAGGCAAAAGAACTGATCCGTCGTTGTGGAGACATCTCGGTTTATACGGCAGAATTTGATGTGTTGACGCAGCTGACCGGATTCAAGCTGACAAGAGGAATGCTCTGTGCAATGCGCCGGCCGGCGCTTCCTGATATAGTCGATGTATGCAAAAATGCCCGCAGGATCGCAGTTCTGGAAAATGTGGTAAATCCTACTAATATAGGCGCGATCTTTCGTTCTGCGGCGGCTCTTGGGATGGATGCGGTGCTGCTGACACCGGGGTGCAGCAATCCATTGTACCGCCGTGCGATCCGTGTCAGCATGGGAACCGTATTCCAGATACCATGGACTTTTTTTGATGAAAAAACAGAGTGGAAAACGGAAGGAATCCGGTCTCTGAAAGCGATGGGATTTAAGACGGTAGCCATGGCTCTTAGGGAGGATTCTTTTGATATTGATGATCCTCATCTGATGGCAGAAGAAAAACTGGCAGTAGTTCTTGGAACAGAGGGGGATGGCCTTGCTTCGGAGACCATTGCGGACTGTGATTATACAGTATGTATTCCAATGGCACACGGTGTGGATTCACTGAATGTGGCGGCAGCCAGTGCAGTTGCATTTTGGCAGCTGGGAAAACGCTAAATATTTAAGAGAGTTCCCGTTTTTATGATCTTGCATTCCGGTTTTCTTCTTCCATATCCATCAGATGAAAAGAAAGCAACAGATACAGGATCTCGTTTCTGTCTGTAAGATCTGAATCCAGAAAAGCTTTGATCTTATCCAGACGATAAAGAAGAGTACTTCTGTGGATAAATAAAGCGCTGGCAGTATGAGAAATGTTCTGGTTGTGCTCCAGAAAACAACGTAGTGTTTCATAGAGATGAGATTGCTTTGCCTCATCCTTATATTTCATTGACAGAAGCTTTTCGTGACAGACCATGTAAGCAGGAAGCTTTTTGGTTGCCTGTTCCAGAATATAGGGCAGAGCGATGGAGTCAAAATAGTGGATACTTTCTGCGGGATTTTTGCGTTTTCCAACCTGCAGGGTAACAGAAGCCTGCGTGTATTGCCGGTGGAAATTGAAATGTCCAAGCATCTTCCGGCTGTATCCGGCGCTTAACATGCTGCTTTTGATAAAGCCCTCGATTTTATCGGAAATCTCATGGATAGTCAGAGTGCAGAGATCTAGATTGATAAAAAGCACAGCATTGCCTTTATGTTCCGTGGCACAGGTGGCAGGAATTGTATTTTCCAGATAGTTACAGATGGCATTAAGGGTCAGATTTTTCTGGTCGATCAGTCCGGTCTGGATCAGGATGCATTGATATATATGGGAAGAAAGCCATCCCACATTTGTCAGCTGCTGACTGATTTTTACATAATCAGCTCCGGGATCTGTCAGAATGGACATAAAAATCTGATGAAGAGGAAAAGCTTTATCTCGGCTGTGCATGATACCTGTGGAAAGTGCATGGGATACCATCTGGGAAAGGTACTCCAGAACAAAACCAAACGTATCATCCAGGGGAACCTCACCTTCGGAAAACATCAGCCTGTATACTGCTTTATCACTATTGGAGATATTTACGCAAAGAGAAGGAGCAGTAAGGCCATTTCCCGGATAATAAAAATATCCGGTTTTATAAAAAGCCTCTTCGTAATGAGGATCCTGCTTCAGGCTGTCCACAATAGCCCAGGAATTTTCAGTGGAACCCAAAACAGAATTGGAAAGATCACTTAGATTCCAGTCTCTGGAGGCAATGATAGTAAAATCCATACCGATCAGCATTATTGGATTAGGAATAACGGAAGCTGTAAGATCTAGAAGCTCCTGGATAGATGCGTTCCGGAGACGGGAATCCATCAGGGACTGATTCCACTGATCATAGAGGATAAAAATATCCTGAATCCTGTTAAAGACAATATTGACCGGAATATCTTCAGGGATGATACACATGTTTGGCTGAGTTAATTCGTAGTTCTGATAGATTTTTCCAATCATCAGGAACAGAATATTTTTGGGATGATGAAAAGTGAGCTGAAAATCCGGATCTGTGATAAGGTAAACACGCCCATCCTGAAGAGAGGTGTTCTTTTCAAAGCAGGAAGGGCAGGAAAGGGTGGGGGATGTATCCAGCCTGGATGTATGCATGGAAAATGATTTCTGCAGGTGATAGCATATGAGTTTTGCACTGAGTTTCAAGGAAAATCCTCCTTCCTATATTTTGTAGGAAAAAACAGGAATAATAGCCATATTATGTGGAATTGTGATTCTTTTGATTTACAGTATAATAGAATCATAAGGAAAAAACAAGTGCAGAAACAAGCCTTTTATGTTGGGGTGTGGCAAAACAAGTGCGGAAAAAAGGCTTTCCTGCATAATAACGTAGAGGAGGTGCGTTTATGTTAACAAAAAGACAAAATATGCTGGAAGTGATCCGCGGAGGAAATCCGGATCGTTTTGTAAAACAGTATGAGGGACTGACATTTGTTCTGAATACTCCATATCAGACGAAGTATCCTATGATGCCGGAAGGACCTGGTGCACCAACAGTAAAATGCGGATGGGGATATTATAATTCCTGGCCTGCAGGAACACCGGGAGCGTTTCCGCTCCATGATCCGGAGCATCTGGTATGTCCGGACGTCGCAGAGTGGAAAAAATATGTAAAGGCACCGGACATCAACTACACGGCAGAGGACTGGAAAGAATGCCAGGAGACAGTTGCCGGAATTGACCGGAATGAAACCATGGTTACTGCAATGGTTGCACCTGGAGTTTTTGAGATGTGCCATTATCTCTGTGAGATCCAGAATACCATGATCAATTTCTACGAAGAGCCGGAAGCCATGCATGAACTGATCGAATATATTACAGAGTGGGAACTGAAATGGGCAGAGCAGGTCTGCACCTATATGAAACCGGATGTTGTCTTCCATCATGATGACTGGGGAACACAGAAGTCTACATTTATCAGTGTGGATATGTTCCGTGAGTTCTTTATGGATTCTTACAAACGTATTTACGGATATTACCATGATCATGGTGTTGAACTGATCATCCACCATAATGACAGCTACAGTGCAACACTGGTTCCGACAATGATCGAGATGGGAATTGATGTATGGCAGGGCTGTATGTCTGTTAATGATCTTCCGAAGCTGATCAAAGAATATGGAAAAGATATCACATTTATGGGTGGTATCGATAACGGTAAAGTAGATCGCTTTGATTGGAATCAGGAAATGATCGAAGAGTCAACAGATCAGCTTTGCAGAGACTGTGGTAAGCTTTATTTTATTCCGTGCACCACTCATGGCCTGAATTTCTCATGTATCCCAGGTGTATATGAGGCAGTGGATAAGGAAATCGATAAAATGACAAAGGAAATGTTTTGATCGAAGCATAAGACTTATTAATAAGAGGTAAATAGAATAACAAAGGTCGGAAAAGCCTGCAAAACCCAGCAGAAAAGTGCTTTTCCGGCCTTTTTTTGTGAAATTCAGGAAAAAATAAAATTGTAAAGCAAAAACCCTTGACAGGTGTGCCGGAATCGTGTATGATAGCCAAGGTGATTACAGATGGAGAAATTTGTAGAGCAGACATTTTTATTTGATTTTTATGGAGAGCTTCTGACAGAGAGGCAGCGGCAGGTGTACACCAGTGTGGTATTTGAGGATTATTCCTTAAGTGAGGTTGCTGAGGAACTTGGCATCAGCAGACAGGGTGTGCATGATATGATCAGACGGTGCAATCGGACGTTGGAAGAATATGAAGAGAAGCTTCATCTGGTCGAGAAATTCCTGAACATCCGCAGTCAGGTCATAAAGATCCATGAACTGGCTGACAAGTACCACGCCGAAGATATTGCGGCGATTTCCAATGTGATATTAGAGGAGTTATGATCAATGGCATTTGAGAGTTTAACAGATAAACTGCAGAATGTATTTAAGAAGCTGAAGGGCAAGGGCCGTCTCACAGAGGCTGATGTCAAGGTAGCACTGAAGGAAGTTAAGATGGCGCTTCTGGAAGCGGATGTTAACTTTAAGGTCGTTAAGCAGTTTACGAAATCCGTTCAGGAAAAGGCTATCGGACAGGATGTTATGAATGGTCTGAATCCGGGACAGATGGTGATCAAGATCGTAAATGATGAGCTGGTCAACCTGATGGGAAGTGAGACAACAGAGCTTCCGATTAAACCGGGAATGGATCTTACCGTTCTTATGATGGTCGGTCTTCAGGGTGCAGGTAAGACAACGACGGTTGCCAAGCTGGCAGGCAAACTGAAATCCAAGGGAAAGAAACCACTGCTTGTGGCCTGTGATGTTTACCGTCCGGCAGCGATCACACAGTTGCAGGTAAACGGTGAGAAACAGGGCGTCGAGGTCTTTTCCATGGGAGATAAGCAGAATCCCGTGGATATTGCAAAAGCAGCTATCGAGCATGCGAAATCCAATCAGCAGAATGTTGTGCTCATCGATACAGCAGGACGTCTTCACATTGATGAGGATATGATGCAGGAGCTTGAGGATATCAAAGCGAATGTGAATGTAGATGCTACAGTGCTTGTAGTTGATGCCATGACAGGACAGGATGCAGTAAATGTGGCGCAGAACTTTTCTGATAAAGTCGGCATTGATGGTGTGATCCTGACTAAGATGGACGGTGATACACGAGGCGGCGCTGCGCTTTCCATTAAAGCCGTGACCGGCAAACCGATCTTCTATGTTGGTATGGGAGAGAAGCTTTCAGATCTGGAACAGTTTTATCCAGAACGTATGGCTTCCAGGATCCTTGGAATGGGCGATGTAATGAGTCTGATCGAGAAGGTGGAAGCATCTGTGGATCAGGAACAGGCTCAGGAGATGCAAAAGAAGCTGAAGAAAATGGACTTCGACTTCAATGATTATCTTACCAGCATGGAGCAGATGAACAAGATGGGTGGTATTTCCAGTATCCTGAACATGCTTCCCGGAATGGGCGGTAAGATGAAGGATATCGAGGGTATGATCGATGAGAAGGCTATGGACCGTACCAAGTCCATCATTCTTTCCATGACACCTCAGGAGAGAAGTAACCCCAACATTTTGAACATCTCACGCAAGAACCGTATCGCCAGAGGCGCCGGAGTGGATATTACAGAAGTAAATCGTCTTGTGAAGCAGTTTGAGCAGAGCAAGAAGATGATGAAACAGATGCCGGGATTAACAGGCGGCAAGATGAATATGGGAAAAAGAGGCGGCTTTAAGCTTCCCTTTTAATAAATAACAATAAATTTTCAGAAAGATAATTGGAGGAAAACAAAAATGGCAGTTAAGATCAGATTAAGAAGAATGGGACAGAAGAAAGCACCTTTCTATAGAATCGTAGTAGCAGATTCCCGCTGCAAACGTGACGGAAGATGCATCGCAGAGATCGGAACATATGATCCGAACCTTGACCCAAGCGTATACAAAATCGATGAAGAGGCAGCAAAAAAATGGCTTGCAGCTGGTGCTCAGCCTACAGAGGTAGTTGCTAAGCTTCTTAAACTTGCCGGAATCGAGAAATAATACCTGACAGATTTGGATCTGTGGCCTCAATGAGGCAGGAGCAAGGAGGTATGTAATGAAACAACTTGTAGAAGTAATTGCAAAATCTCTTGTTGAAAATCCGGATGAAGTAGTCGTTACTGAGACTGAAAAAGACGACGCGATTGTTGTTGAACTGAAGGTCGGACCGGCCGATATGGGTAAGGTTATCGGAAAACAGGGCAGAATTGCCAAGGCAATCCGTACTGTTGTGAAAGCGGCTTCTTCAAAAAGCAGCAAAAAAGTGATTGTAGATATTCTGCAATGAAAAAGAGACAGGAGCTGTGGATTCCATGGCTCCTGTTTTTACTCTGAAAGGGAGCAAAAATGGAAGATTTATTAAAGGTAGGAGTTATTACAACGACCCATGGCGTCCGTGGTGAAGTAAAAGTTTTTCCGACAACGGATGACGCAGAGCGTTTTCTTGATATTGAATATGTGCTTCTGGATACAGGAAAAGAGCTTCGCAGACTGAATATTCAGAATGTAAAGTTTTTTAAAAATCTTGCGATCCTGAAGTTTGAAGGCATTGACAACATCAATGATATTGAAATGTATAAGGGCCGTGAGCTCTGGATCCCACGTGAAGAGGCACAGGAGCTTGGCGAGGACGAATATTATGTGGCGGATCTCATCGGAATGGAGGTACTTCTGGAGAATGGGGAGAAATTCGGAGTGCTCCGTGATGTGATGGAGACCGGCGCCAATGATGTTTATATTGTAGATCGTATGGATGGCGAGGAAATCCTGCTTCCTGCGATCCATGACTGTGTTCTTGATGTGGATGTGGAAAAAAATACCATGACTGTACATTTGATGAAAGGGCTTGTTTAAATGAATTATCATGTACTTACATTATTTCCGGAAATGATCGAGAACGGAATGAACACAAGTATTACAGGTCGTGCCATTACAAAGGGACTGTTATCACTGGAAGCGATCAATATACGGGATTTTGCATTCAATAAGCACCAGAAGGTAGATGATTATCCTTATGGCGGCGGAGCCGGAATGCTGATGCAGGCGGAGCCGGTATATCTGTCTTATGAATCCATTGCAGAACGTATTGGAAGGAAACCCCGCGTGATCTTTCTGACTCCTCAGGGAAAAACCTTCAATCAGGATATGGCAAAAGAGTTTGCCCTGGAAGAAGACCTGGTTTTCCTCTGTGGTCATTATGAGGGAATTGATGAGCGTGTTCTGGAAGAAATCGTAACAGACTATGTTTCCATTGGTGATTATGTACTTACCGGTGGAGAACTTCCGGCTATGGTCATGATGGATTCTATTTCCAGAATGGTACCAGGTGTTCTGAATAATCAGGAATCCGGTGAGACGGAATCCTTTTCCGGGAATCTTCTGGAGTATCCCCAGTACAGCCGCCCGGAGGAATGGCATGGCAAAAAGGTTCCGGAGGTGCTGCTTTCCGGACACCATGCCAATGTGGATAAATGGAGAAGAGAGCAGTCTATCATCCGTACAGCCAAATGGAGGCCGGATCTTTTACCAAAAGCTGATCTGACCAACAAAGAGTGGAACGAGGTCCGCAGGCTTCGCAAACAGTGGAAAGAGGAAGTGGAAAAATAATTATGAAAACATCAGATTTTTATTATGATCTGCCACAGGAACTGATCGCTCAGGATCCGCTGGAGGACAGAAGTTCTTCCAGACTGATGCATCTGTCCCTGAAAGATGGAAGTATCGAACATCGTCATTTTACCGATATACTGGATTACCTGCATAAGGGAGACTGTCTTGTGATCAATGATACCAAGGTTATCCCGGCACGTCTTTATGGTCACAAGGAAGAGACAGGAGCGCTGATCGAGATCCTGCTTCTGAAACGCCGCGAAAATGATATCTGGGAGTGTCTTGTAAAGCCGGGAAAAAAAGCACGTCCTGGTGCAAAGATCACTTTTGGTGACGGTATCCTGAAGGGTGAGATCATTGATATTGTAGATGAGGGAAACCGTCTGATCCAGTTCCATTATGAGGGGATTTTCGAAGAGATCCTGGATCAGCTGGGAGAAATGCCGCTGCCGCCGTATATTACCCACAAGCTGAAGGATAAGAACCGTTATCAGACTGTATATGCAAAGAATGAGGGATCTGCTGCCGCACCTACCGCAGGACTTCACTTCACGCCGGAGCTTCTTGAGAAAGTAAAGGAGAAGGGTGTGAATATTGCACATGTAACTTTACATGTAGGTCTCGGAACCTTCCGCCCGGTAAAGGTAGATGATGTAGAAAAGCACCACATGCACTCAGAGTTTTATATTGTGGAAGAAGATCAGGCAAAACTGATCAATGATACAAAGAAAAACGGCGGAAGAGTGATTTCTGTGGGAACTACCAGCTGCCGTACCCTGGAGTCCGCAGCCGGAGAGGATGGAATCGTGAAGGCCGGAAGCGGATGGACAGAGATCTTTATCTATCCTGGATATAAATTCAAAGCTATCGATGGACTGATCACCAATTTCCATCTGCCGGAGTCAACGCTTCTGATGTTAGTTTCAGCCCTTGCCGGAAAAGAACATATTATGGCTGCTTATGAAGAAGCTGTGAAGGAAAGATATCGTTTCTTCAGTTTCGGGGATGCCATGATGATCGAATAAGATTTAAAATTACTTTTTATATAAATAATATCCCAACGGATCGTAGCATGGAAACATGCAACACAGGATCTGTTGGGATATTATTTTTTGTGTGCGCCCGGCGGCGCACGTTTCTAACGGGGGCAAGTCCCGAATCCGCCTGGTAGTGGGAAGGATATAGCCGAAGGCAAGGGTGTCCATCGTGAGGTGGAATCTGAAGGAAGCCGGATGTGGGAATAAACTAACCACGGGCAAATCTCTGGTCTGACGAACAGAAATCACATATAAGGTTTTGCATGAGGGTAAGGCTGCACAACAAGTCAAAGCCCAATAACTACACGGAATCATGCGGAATAGATGTGGCAGATAGATGGAGAGAAAGAAGCGTGTGATACCCGGGGAGGTCTGCGCGACATGCCTCGAAAGAGGTAACCACTGCCAAAAGCAGTGCTGAACGCACAGAAGTCAGCAGAGGTCATAGTAGCCGAGAGGTGAAGGACTGAATCAATAGGAGTCTCAAGTATGACCCGGAAAGGAGAAATGAGCAGATGGATGCAGAAAACAAGGAAAGCTGCTTGCAGAGAGATAGCGCGGAACGTAAAGGGTATGTAAGAGCGCACCGCTCATTCAACCGGATATGGAAAGAAAGGGACAGTGCAGAGCCGGATATCTTAGGTAAGATACTGAATAAGGACAACCTAAACAGAGCTTACAAAAGAGTGAAGGCAAACAAGGGAGCGCCGGGAGTAGATGGGATGACCATTGAAGAGGCGTTCCAGTGGATAAAGGAACATAACCACGAACTGACAGAACAGATTCGAAAGGGGCATTATACCCCATCGCCTGTGAGACGAGTGGAAATTCCCAAATCAGACGGAGGAGTACGAAAACTTGGTATTCCGACTGTCATAGACCGTATCATCCAACAGGCAATGTCACAACAGCTGATACCGATTTATGAGCCAAAGTTTTCGGATGGAAGTTTCGGATATCGTCCGGGACGGAGTGCGAAAGACGCAGTTCAGAGGATAGAGGAGTATGCAGAACAGGGATATACAAAAGCAGTAGTCCTAGACCTGTCAAAGTATTTCGATACACTGAACCATGAGTTACTTGTAAATATCCTGCGCAGAGATGTAAAGGATGAACGTGTAATACAGATGATAAAGAGGTATCTTAGAAGTGGAGTGATGGAAAACGGTGTAGTCATTAAGACGGAAGAAGGATCACCACAGGGAGGAAATCTCTCCCCACTGTTAGCCAATGTATATCTTAACGAGTTTGACCAGGAGTTCAACAAAAGAGGAGTACCGTGCATTCGCTATGCAGATGATATCGTATTGCTAGCGAAGAGCGAACGTGCATCCGAACGGTTGTTGGAAAGCAGTACGAAATATCTGGAAGGGACACTGAAACTAAAGGTGAACCGAGAGAAAAGTCGTACGGTCAGTGTGTTTGCAATAAGAAATTTTAAGTACCTTGGCTTCTGTTTCGGGAAGAGCGGAAAAGGAATCTATGTCCGTGTCCATGGAAAGTCATGGAAGAAAGCCAAGGAGAAGCTGAGAAAGCTCACTTCCCGGAGCAGGTGCGGAAGTATAGTAAAGACCATGGAACGTATAAAAGAATATATGCGAGGATGGCTGAACTATTACAGTATGGCAGACATGAAAAACAACGTCGAAAGGCTGAACAGGTGGCTGTATCGAAGGATACGAATGTGTATCTGGAAACAGTGGAAACTGCCAAAGACACGAAAACGGAAGCTGATGGGGTTGGGAATGCCAGAATGGGCAGCCTGTGAAGGAGCCTACAGCCGAAAAGCTTATTGGAGAATGGCAAATGCAGGAGTGGTCAAACGAGCACTAACAAAAGAAAGACTGATAAACTGGGGCTTTTATGATTTAGCCACAGCCTATCAGTCCATGCACGTCAACTATTGAAACCGCCGTGTACCGAGCGGTATGCACGGTGGTGTGAGAGGACGGCGGTTAGTCACCGCCTCCTACTCGATTATGCTATTTATTCTTCACTGTCAGAGCCTTCCGATGTAGCGGATGAAGAATCCGCGGCAGGAATCGCAGCACTGCATTCCTCTATCTTGGATTTGATCCTGGATGCCTCATCTCCGGATGCAGGAGTTGGCTGATAATTGTTGTAGCCATCTGCGGAAGAAATAGAGCAAGGAATGATATTGGTCACGTTATCAGCCTGTACGCCTTCTGAGGTGACAGTGAAGGTCTGCTGGAAGATCATGGTGTCCATATCACTTGGAGAACTGTTTCCTCCAAAACAGAAATTGCCAAGACTGTAGACGATGTTTTTTCCTTTATAGGTTTCGATTCCCTGGAGTACGTGCGGATGATGGCCGCATACCAGATCTGCACCTTCATCGATAGCAAGACGGCCAAGGGTCATCTGATTGGTATCGGGAACTGTTTCGGTCTCATTGCCCCAGTGGAAGATCACAACTATAAGCTCTGCTCCATCTGCTTTGACCTTTGCGATATTATCTTTCAGCTGCTGTTCGCGTCCAAGATGATCCTTCAGCTCGTAAATTCCGACAAGACCAACTTTGATCCCCTTGATGTCCATAACTGCAGTATCATCATAACCGAAGTGTGTAATGCCCGCATTGTCCAGAGCAGTCAGAGTATCCGTGTAGCTCTGCTCTCCGTAATCGTGGCTGTGATTGTTTGCAGTGTTTACGGCTTCAACGGAACCGCTGGTGAGTATCTGAGCATATTCGGCGGGTGCTTTAAATGCAAAGGTTTTATCTTCTCTGGCATCGGAATCAGTGAGAGTTCCTTCAAAATTGGCAATTGTCAGGTCATCTGCCTCAAAGATGCTTTTTACATTTTTAAAGAAATAATCTTTGCCGTTGTTATCGTAGCATGCGTTCAGACTTGTGTCATAATCAAAGGTCTCATCGGTACCCAACGTGCAGTCCCCGACTACGCTGAGCGTCAGTGAAACGGGATCTTTCACAGCAGCAGCTTCTTCTTTTGCCTTTTTTGCGGCCTCCTCTTCCTGGGCCTTTTGCAAAGCGGCGGCTTCTGCAGCTTTCCGGGAAGAAATGCATGCACGTGCGGAAAAAATGATCACAAGAACAAGTATGATCAGGATCCCGCCAGCTGCAAGAAACATTTTCTGACGGCGTACCTGGTAATATCTGGATTTTTTGCTGATGTCATTCCTGCGAGTCCCAGTGGAATGTGAACGGGAATTACGGGATGCAGAACCAGAATGCTTCCGCCGTGTTTCCCGTGCTCTGGCGGCTTCTCTGCGTGCCTGCTCCGGATCATGGCCATGAGGCGGCCGCCTTCGATTGTCGTTTGCCATTCTTTTTCTCCTTCGTATGTAAAGATATCTTTATTATAGAAAGAATGGTAAGTATTGTAAAGAAAGAATCGCGGACTTTTCAGAAAAAGAAGTTTTTGATATAATAATTAGGCCAAAAGGCAGAAATATAAACTACAGGGAGATGGTGCTGATATGATATTATATATCGGAAATCATACAAGTTCGTCCAAAGGCTATGCTGCCATGGGGCGTCAGATGCTGAAAAACGGTGGAAACACGTTCGCTTTTTTTACCCGAAATCCCAGAGGAGGCAAGGCAAAAGAGATCGATCCCGCAGATGTGGAAAGATTTCTGGAGCTTTCCAGGGAAAATCATTTTGGAAAGCTGGTGGCACATGCACCGTATACCATGAATGCTTGTGCCGCAAAAGAAAATCTGAGAGATTTTGCAAGAGAGATCATGGCAGATGATCTGAAACGTATGGAATATACACCGGGAAATTATTATAATTTTCACCCGGGCAGTCATGTAGGGCAGGGAACTGAGACGGGAATTACCAAAATTGCGGAAATCCTCAATGATGTCCTTACAGAAGAACAGAGTACGACCGTCCTTCTGGAAACTATGTCTGGCAAGGGTTCAGAAGTAGGAGCAACGTTTCAGGAGCTTCGTGATATCATTGACAGGGTGGAAAAAAATAATAAACTGGGTGTCTGCCTGGATACCTGTCATGTATGGGATGGCGGTTATGATATTGTCCATGATCTGGATGGTGTTCTTGATGAGTTTGACCGGGTGATCGGCCTTTCCAGATTGAAGGCTGTTCATCTTAACGACAGTATAAACGGACTGGGCAGTCATAAGGATCGTCATGCAAAGATCGGCGAAGGTCAGATCGGCCTGGATGCACTTGTGAATGTGGTGTGCCATCCGGCTCTTGAGGGAATTCCCTTTATTTTGGAGACACCAAATGATGATGAAGGATGGAAAAGAGAAATTTCACTTTTACGAGAACGATATTCCATGAAAGGAGATTGATCCATGAAAAAGTTCAGATATTTTATCCTGGTGGTTACGGGGGTGGCGGCAGTGATGCTGGGAGGCTGCAAAGATAAGGAAAAATACGACGAATCCGCTTTTCAGGATGATTTGGAACCTCTGAGTGAGGATGAAGTGGAGGCCATGGACCAGAATGGTGACGATGAGATGGCAGTAGCTGATGAAAGCGACCTGGAGCAGCTGCAGGATTCTGAAAATGGTGCAGGAGCAGGAGATACAGATGGGTCCGATTCATCGGATGCAGCAGACTCGCAGAGCGAAAAGAAACTGGATGAAAATGGCACTTATACGGATAAAGATGAAGTGGCCCAGTATATTTATGAGTATGGCCATGTACCCTCCAATCTGACTGCTACAGACTATGATAATGCAGACAGTATGCTTCCGGTAGAGGAGGGCGTAACCTATCAGCAGTGCAGCCTTGATGATGCAGGGAAACAGAAGCTGATCTTCACTCAGGATGCAAAGCGCATTTATTACACAGACGATGACGGACAGTCTTTTGACGAGATCTATTAAAATCAAAAGAACAAAATAAGACCCCCGGATACAGATAAACGATCAGTATCCGGGGGATTTTGCATGTCAGGGCTGAGACTGATCAGTGGACCAGATTTTTCATTTCAGCTCCATCCATAAAAGTTTTTGCGTTTTCCAGGGTTGTCTCCGCAATATTGGTCAGTGCTTCTACCGTAAAGAATCCCTGATGTGAGGTCATGGTCACATTTGGGAAGGACAGAAGACGCTGGATCGTGGAAGTAGGAAGAATGCTGCTTGACATGTCTTCATATACATATGCAGATTCTTCTTCGTAAACATCCAGACCAACGGCGAAGAATTTGTGATCACGGATACCTGCGATCAGGTCATCGGTTTTGATCAGTCCGCCTCTGGAGGTATTTACAAGGATCACACCATCTTTCATTTTTGCAATCGTTTCGGAGTTGATCAGATGCTCTGTTTCCGGAGTCATCGGACAGTGCAGACTGATCAGATCACTGGTGGAAAGGAGTTCGTCCAATGAAACATACTCCAGAAAGTCAAGATTTTTATTAGGGAAAAGATCATAAGCAATTACCTTCATGCCAAAGCCGCGGCAGATTTTTGCCATTGCCTGACCGATTTTTCCGGTGCCGATGATTCCGGCTGTTTTCTGATAAAAGTTAACGCCCATGAGACCGTTCAGTGCAAAGTTATTTTCACGGCATTTGATATATGCCTTGTGGGTGTGCCGGTTGGCGGTAAGGGCCAGTGCCATGGCGTGTTCGGCAACTGCTTCCGGAGAATAACCGGGAACACGTGCCACCTGGATCCCGCATTTTGCTGTAGTTTCCAGATCAACATTATTGTATCCGGCACAGCGCATCAGGATCAGTTTTACACCCTGGCGGTGAAGTTCTTCAATGACCGGTGCGCCGAGATCTGCATTTACAAATGCACAGATGGCATCGTAGCCGTGGGCAAGAGCTGCGGTTTCTTCATGGATATTTGCTTCAATGAATTTAATTTCAATGCCTGGATAAGATGGAAGCAGCTTCTCAAAAAATTCCCTATCGTAGCTCTTGGTGTCATAAAACAAAATTTTCATAATCGTTGCTCCTCTCTGGAAATAATTATTTTCCGAAAAAATAATACCATAATAGTAGGAATTTGGAAAGTGGGAAAAACGATAAAATTTATCAAAAAAATGGTTTCATTTTGGAATTATGATATCCATAATAAATAAAAAATATACGAAATACAAAAAAAGAGAGCATTTTATGCACTGTCATCTGATGGAACAGATGTTGTGATACATGAAAATGCTCTCTGTCTGGATATAAGATAATTATTCAGCCAGACTATAAAGATCAGAATAGAATTCCGGATAGGAGATGTTGACACATTCTCCATTTTTGATGGAAAGTGTTCTCTCACAAAGCAGTCCTGCTACTGCAAAAGACATGGCTACACGGTGATCCAGATGAGAATCGATCTCTGCGCCATGAAGGGCTTTTCCACCATGAATGATCATGCCATCTTCGGTTTCCTGGATATCTGCGCCCATTTTCCGAAGATTTTCCGTCATAACCTGGATGCGGTCGGACTCTTTGACACGAAGCTCCTGTGCATCCCGGATAACAGTGGTTCCTTCTGCAAAAGCTGCCATAACGGCGATCATCGGAAGTTCATCAATCAGAGTAGGAATGATCGCGCCTTCTATTGTGGTCCCGTGAAGCGCAGAGGAGCGGATCAGAAGATCGGCAGTAGGTTCGCCCTCTGTGGTTTCATTGAGAAGAGTGATATCTGCTCCCATGGCCCTGCATACACGGAGGATGCCGTCACGGGTCGGGTTGATCCCCACATTTTTCAGAAGGATCTCACTGTTGGGAACAAGAAGACCTGCTGCGATAAAATAAGCTGCAGAAGAGATATCTCCCGGAACCAGGATCTCACGTCCGTAAAGAGATGGGTCCGGTTTGATGGATGCTGTTGTTCCCTCTGCGGTTACATTGGCGCCAAAGTAATTCAGCATGATCTCCGTGTGATTTCTGGAAAGGACCGGCTCTGTTACACGGGTAATGCCGTCAGAGTACATTCCGGCAAGAAGTACGCAGGATTTTACCTGGGCAGATGCTACCGGAGAATTGTAGTGGATGGCATGGAGCTTTTTTCCGGAGATCTTAAGCGGTGCACATCCGTTTCCGTTGAGACTTATGATATCGGCACCCATTTGGGAAAGCGGAGTCATGATCCGTTTCATAGGGCGTTTCTGGATGGAAGCATCGCCGGTAAGCTCTGATACAAAGTCCTGCCCTGCAAGGATCCCGGAGATGAGGCGGGTGGTAGTACCGCTGTTACCGACGTCAAGAGTCTCTGACGGAGCACTGAGACCATGGAGACCTTTTCCGTGGACCAGGATCTCTCCTTCTGTATTTTCAATGTTAATACCCATTTTCCGGAAACATGAAATAGTAGAGAGACAGTCTGCACCCTCCAGAAAATTTGTGATTTTGGTAGTGCCTTCTGCAAGAGAGCCGAACATGACAGCTCTGTGAGAAATGGATTTATCTCCGGGAATGGCAAGAGAGCCGGATAATTTTTTTGCTTTTTTGATTTCCATATTAGTACCTGCCTGTATTGTTATTTTTGAAATACATGGCAGCAGATCGGATATCTGCTGCCGTTTATATATTAGCGTTCGCAGATCTTGTAATTACGTTTTGTAAGAAGCACTTTAGCCTGCTCCAGAGCTGCGTCTGTATAAAATTCGATCTTCAGAACGCCATCTTCAAATTCTCGGTTGTGGATAATACCGATATTTTTGATGCTGACCTTTTCTGTTGCAAGGATGGTTGCGATGGTTGCAATGGCACCGGCCTCATCTGCCACATCGATATAAAGGACATAAGAGCGGGGAATCAGGCTGTTGTCTACAATGTCAATGGAGTCACGGTAATCCTTGGAGCTTGCAAACATGTCAAAGATGTTGTCAGCTTCTTTGTTGTCAATGGAACAGCGGATCTGGATCAGCATACGGATAAATTCATCCAGAACCGTGGAAATGTTTTTCTGATTTTCCAGACAGATCTGTTCCCACATAACCGGTGAAGAAGAGGCAATACGTGTGATATCACGGAAACCGCCGGCTGCGATCATTTTCATATACTGGGCGTCGTTATCCAGAAGATTTACAAGATTTACAAGAGCGGAGGCTACGATATGAGGAAGGTGGCTGACTCCTGCCGTGATGAAATCATGTTCTTCTGCAGTGATAACAAGGGGGATCGCACCAAGAGAGGAGATCAGCTCTGTGAAATCAGAAATCTTTTCCAAAGCAACTTCTCCTCCCGGAGTGATGATATAATAAGCATTTTCCAGAAGATGATCACTGGAATTGGAAAAACCGCTGCGTTCGGAGCCTGCCATAGGATGACCGCCGATGAAGCGTCCTTCAAGTCCGAGCTCGGTTACTTTTTCGTGGATAACGCTTTTTACACTGCCTACATCTGTGAGGATACAGTTCTTTCCAAGAGAATCTTTGATCTTTTCCATGTATTCCACATTAAATTCTACAGGTGCACAGAGAAAAAGATAATCACAGTTATATAACTGCTCATCGTCAATATCACAGATCCCGTTGATCACGTTTAAACTGACTGCCTCTGCCAGAGCACTTCTGTCTTTGTCAAAGGCAAGCAGGCGATAATCCGGGTGAAATTTTCGTATGGTTCTGGCAATGGAGCCGCCGATCAGTCCAAGGCCGATAAAACCTATGGTTTTCATAGTACTTCAGAGTCCTTTCAGGTTACTTTTTACTTTTATTCTTTAATAGTGTAAATCACGACTATATTGTAAAAGAAAGTGCGAAAAATGTCAACAAATGTTAGCGGAAACAGGATGGCCATTTTTGTAGCTGTTTACCGTAATGTTTTGCGAACAGGGAAGAGTAATAGAAAGTTACTGTTCATTGGTAATATTCCGCGAGGTGTTTTTTGTGAGCGAAGGTCACGGAAAACCCGAGACATACCGCGCGAATTTATGCGATTAGCATAAATTCTGTGCATCGCGAAGCGTGTTGCTGAGAACGGAGTGAACAGTAACAATAGAAAAAGGCTTGAGAAATCGGAGATTTCGGACGTATAATATAATAAGAAAAAAACAATATAAGATACAGAGGAGAATTTATCATGAAATATCAGTCAGTTATGGATCTTCACACACATACCGTAGCCAGCGGACATGCATACTGCACACTTCGCGAGATGGCCAGGGCTGCTTCCGATAAAGGTCTTGAACTCCTGGGAATCACAGAGCATGCACCGAAAATGCCCGGAACCTGTCATAAGTTTTATTTCCAGAATATAAAGGTAGTACCCCGTGAAATGTACGGGATCCAGCTGCTTCTGGGTTCGGAGGTAAATATCCTGGATGCGGCGGGAACGGTAGATCTTGAGCAGAAAACCCTGGAGAAGCTGGACGTGGTCATTGCAAGTCTTCATGTTCCATGCATCAGACCAGGCAGCAGACAGGAGAATACGGAGGCCTATCTTAATGCTATGAAGAATCCGTGTGTCAATATCATCGGACATCCGGATGACGGAAGATACGAGGTTGACTATGAGGCGCTTGTACAGGGCGCCAGAGAATACGGTAAAGTCCTGGAGCTGAACAATCACTCCATGGACCCTGACTGTAACCGTGAGAATGCAGTAGAGAATGATACCATCATGCTGGAATACTGCAAAAAATATCGGGTACCTGTGGTTATGGACAGTGATGCCCATTTTGATCTTCTGATCGGGGAATTTGATCTTGCCAGAGACCTTCTGACTAAACTGGATTTTCCGGAAGAGCTGGTACTGAACCGTTCTGTGGATGCCGTGAAAAAGTATGTAAACCGGAAATTCTGAAAGATAGACGACTGTTCTGTATTAATTGACGGTAATACGAAAAACTTTCTGAAAAAAGTTGTCAAAATTGAATAAAATACTTGAAATTTGCATGGAAATTTAGTAAAATGTGAACATATTAAGTAAGACAAACAGGGAGGTATTACATATGGACGTTTTCAGAACAGACCGAATCAGAAATGTAGTCCTATTAGGTCATGGTGGCGCAGGCAAAACAACGCTGGCTGAGGCAATGGCTTATCTGGCAGGTATGACCAGCAGACTCGGACGTGTTGAGGATGGCAATACTGTCAGCGATTATGACAAGGAAGAAATAAAGAGACATTTTTCCATCACAACTTCTCTGATCCCGGTACCATGGGATAAGATGAAGGTAAATGTACTGGATACTCCCGGATACTTCGATTTTGTGGGAGAAGTTGAGGAGGCAGTCAGTGCTGCAGATGCAGCGATCATCGTTGTTTCCGGTAAGGCCGGTGTTCAGGTAGGAACACAGAAAGCATGGAATCTCTGCGAGAAATATAAGCTTCCGCGAATGATCTTTGTTACAGATATGGACGTGGATGATGTCAGCTATCGTGAGGTCGTGGAAGAGCTGACAGAGCTGTACGGTAAGAGGATCGCTCCCCTTCATTTCCCGATCCGTGAGGATGGTAAGTTTGTAGGTTATGTCAATGTTGTGAAGCAGGCAGGAAGAAGATATATTGATAAGGCCGGCAAGGAAGAATGCCCGGTTCCGGATTATCTGACAGAATATCTTGAGAAATATCATGAAACTCTGATGGAGTCTGTTGCAGAGACAAGCGAAGAATTTATGGACCGTTATTTCGAGGGAGATACCTTCTCCGTAGCAGAGGTTTCCGCAGCTATTGCAACCAATGTACAGGATGGAAGTATTGTTCCGGTATGCATGGGATCACCGGTGAACCTTCGCGGTGTATCTAACCTTCTGGATGATATCTGCGGTTACTTCCCAAGCCCAAGCGGACGTTCCTGCAATGGTATCGCACAGAAGACTAACGAAATCTTTGAGGCCAATTATGACTTTGCCAAGGCAAAATCCGCCTATGTATTTAAGACCATCGCGGATCCGTTCCTTGGTAAATATTCTCTGATCAAGGTATGCTCCGGTGTGCTGAAATCCGATGATACACTTCTTAATGTAGAGAAAGGAACAGAGGAGCGTGTAAACAAGCTTTATGTCCTGGAAGGTTCCAAACCGATCGAAGTTCCGGAGCTTTTTGCAGGGGATATCGGTGCCATTGCCAAGCTTGGCAGTGTACAGACCGGTGACAGCCTTGCAACCAAGGCGAATCCGATCCTTTATCCAAAGGCTATACTTTCCACACCATATACATATAAGAGATTTAAGGCAGTGAAAAAGGGCGACGAGGATAAGATCGCACAGTCCCTTGCCAAGATGATGACAGAGGACAGAACACTGAAGGTTGTCAATGACAGTGCAAACCGTCAGAGCCTGATCTACGGTATGGGTGATCAGCATCTTGATATCGTTGTCAGCAAGCTGAAGGAGCGCTATAAAGTGGATGTGGAGCTTTCCAAACCGAAGGTTCCGTTCCGTGAAACACTCCGTAAGAATTCAGATGTAGAAGGCAAACATAAGAAACAGTCCGGCGGACACGGACAGTATGGCCACGTTAAGATGCGCTTTGAGCCATCTGGCGATCTGGAGACACCTTATGTATTTGAGCAGGTAGTTGTAGGTGGTGCAGTTCCGAAGAACTACTTCCCGGCTGTTGAGAAGGGACTTCAGGAATGTGTTCTCAAGGGACCTCTGGCTGCATATCCGGTTGTTGGTGTGAAGGCAACCCTTTACGATGGATCTTATCATCCGGTAGATTCTTCTGAGATGGCATTTAAGATGGCAACTATCCTTGCCTTCAAGAAGGGCTTTATGGAAGCGTCTCCTGTACTTCTTGAGCCGATCATCTCCATGAAGGTTACAGTTCCGGATAAATATACCGGTGATATTATGGGAGATCTGAACAAGAGACGTGGTCGTGTTCTCGGAATGAATCCGGACCACGAAGGAAATACCATCATTGAGGCAGATGTTCCGCTTCTTGAAATCTATGGTTATTCCACTGTCCTTCGTTCCATGACTGGTGGAAGCGGAGATTTCTCCTATGAATTTGCACGCTATGAGCAGGCTCCTAATGATATCCAGGAGAAAGAGATCGCGGCACGCGCAAGCAAGGTTGACAGTGCTGACGAATAACAGAGATATTTTTTGAGGGCAGAATAAAGAGTTGACAGGCTGCAGCATTTGCTGTAGCCTGTTTTTAGATGCATTCGTAAATAAGCAGTCAGAGAAACGAATTGCGCTCATACAGGTTATTGAAGTATGAGCAAAAAAGAAAAGAGAGAGGACAAAAAATGTTAGTATGTGATTATATCGTGGAACAGATTGACGGAGATTATGCACATTTGAAGCGTGTGGATCAGCCGGAGGAGGAACTGAAAGTGGTTGCCAGAGCATTACTTCCGGCAGAAATCTATGAGGGCTGTGAGCTTCATTATGAGCTGATGCAGTATTCAATGAAATGATAAGGCTGCAGGATATCGCGGATATGGCAGGTGTCAGTCGTACAACCGTATCCAATGTGATCAATGGAAATACAAAACGGGTTTCACAGAGCACCATTGACCGGATCACGGCGATCCTGAAGGAGCAGAATTATGTTCCCCACATGGGATCTGTGATGCTATCCGGACACGGCTCAAGGATCATTGGAGTGGTTCTTGGTTTTTCCTTCATTCATGGTATGCAGTCTCTGCAGGATTCTTTTGTGGGAGAGATCACCGGAACGCTGCAGGTCGAAGCAGAAAACAGAGGTTATTATATTATGCTCATTGGCGGTGAACGGATCGATAATGTGGTAGATATGGCATCCCGTTGGAATGTAGAGGGTCTTATCATTATAGGGTATAATGAAGAACAGTATCATCAGCTTTCCAGAAAGCTGAATAAAAAAATGGTATTGATCGATGCCTATCCGAAGGGTGGATATAGCTTTCAGAATGTAGGAGTGGATGATTATTCCGGCGGATATCAGATCGGGGAATATCTGCATTCCTGTGGATACCACCGGGCACTTTTTGTTGCGGAAACAGAGCAGGACAGTGATTATGCCAGATGGCTTGGATTCAAACAGGCTATGGAAAAAAATGGCGGCTTTTGCAGCCGCTCCCGCTATGTGGTGGTTCCCCAGGAACCCCGGCGCAGACTGAAAAAATATGAAGAGCTGCTGCCTCATTTTCTGGAGACAAAGGCTCTGGCATTTTCTTCGGATTACACAGCTGTGGAGGCCATCAATTTTTTTACAGACAGGGGAATCCGGATTCCGGATCAGATTTCCATTACCGGCTTTGATGATAATTTTTATGCGCAGATCGTCAGGCCAAAGCTTACCACCATTCATCAGGATGTTCATCAGAAAGCAGTTCTGGCCTTGCGGAAGCTGCTTCTTATGGCAGAGGGAAAGGAACCTGCCGAAAAAAATGTAAAAAGCCCTGTCTGGCTTGTAAAGAGAGATTCTGTAAAAGAGTAGCAGGATCTCTTTTTTTATGTTGTGATGACTTTTCCTGGCACATCATCGAAATACGGTTGGAAATTATTTTTAGAGGTCAGTAGTGCTTTATTGTTAAAACTGCATAAAAAAAACAGAAAAGTTTGGCAGTAATTTAAGTTTCACGAGAAACTTGTTGATTTTAAAGGTGGGATAGGATATGCTAATTTCAGAATCAACAGAAAAAGGAGGCAATTTACCATGGAAAAAAACTGGTGGAAAGAAAGCGTGGTATATCAGATCTACCCGAGAAGTTTTAAGGACAGCAACGGAGACGGAATTGGTGATATTCCCGGGATCATAGAAAAACTGGACTATCTGAAAGAACTGGGAGTAAATGTTCTCTGGATCTCACCCATGCTGGAATCTCCGCAGGATGACAATGGCTATGATATTTCCGATTACCGCAGAATCTATAAAGAATATGGAACCATGGAGGATTATGAAAAGCTTCTTGAAGAAGCGCATAAACGGGGCATTAAGATCCTCATGGATCTGGTCGTAAACCATACTTCCGATGAACACAACTGGTTTATTGAAAGCAGGAAATCCAAAGATAATCCTTACAGGGATTACTATATCTGGAGAGAGCCGGTGAATGGAAAAGAACCGAATAACTGGGGAAGTGCGTTCGGAGGACCTGCATGGGAGTATGATCCTCAGACAGAGATGTATTATCTTCACCTGTTTTCAAGAAAACAGCCGGATCTGAACTGGGAAAATGAAAAGGTTCGTCAGGAAGTTTACGATATGATGAATTTCTGGTGTGAAAAAGGAATCGACGGTTTCCGAATGGACGTGATCAGCATGATCTCCAAGGATCAGTCATATCCGGATGGAGAAATGAATGGAGGATTATACGGTGATTTTGGTCCTTACTGCGTCCATGGCCCGAGGATCCATGAGTTTCTTCAGGAAATGAACAGAGAGGTTTTATCCCGATACGATGTGATGACAGTTGGAGAAACCTCCGGTGTGACTATCGAAGAGGCACAGAAATATGCAGGTGAGGACAGAAATGAGCTGAACATGGTGTTTCAGTTTGAGCATGTAGAGGACCAGGGATCAGACCATGGTAAATGGACTACCGAGAAATACGATTTCCAGGAATTTAAAAAGGTTATGATCAAATGGCAGGAAGAGCTTGCGGGAAAAGCATGGAACAGTCTGTTTCTTGGAAATCATGACCAGCCAAGAAGTGTTTCCAGATTTGGAAATGATAATCCGGCATACAGGGAAACTTCAGCCAAGATGCTGGCAACCTGTCTTCATATGATGCAGGGAACTCCTTATGTTTATCAGGGAGAAGAGCTTGGAATGACCAATGCTTATTTTACAGAGCTTAAGGATTATCGTGATATCGAGAGTATTCAGTATTTCCATGAATATACAGAAGCAGGTATTTATACACCGGAATATATGATGAAGTGCCTGATGCTGAGAGGACGTGACAATGCCAGAACACCAATGCAGTGGGAGGATTCTCATCAGGCCGGCTTTACGGAGGGAACGCCGTGGATCAGGGTAAACTCTAATTATAAGGAGATCAATGCGAAGCAGCAGCTTTCAGATCCGAATTCTATTTTCCATTATTATCAGAAGCTGATCCGTTTAAGAAAAGAAAAACCGGTGATCGTTTACGGTGTTTTTGAGGCACTTTACAGAGATCATGATCAGATTTTTGCATATACCAGAACTCTTGAGGGAGAGAAGCTTCTCACAGTCTGCAATTTCAGTGAGCATGTGGCAGAAATGGAAATTCCGGAAGAATTTCAGAAAAATGCAGAATGTCTGATCACAAATCTTGGAAGAAAGGATTTTGGAAAGAAAGTGGTCCTGAAACCTTATGAGGCATTTGTTCTTTACAGAAATCTGTAACAGGAGAGGGAAAAATGATAAAAAAATATGTATATGGAGAGCCCTTTGAGACTGAGGCACTGACAGAAAACATTGAGACAGCAGAAGGAAAGCCAGGATATGGAGAAATCTGTACAGAAGATGGATTTTCTTTTACTTATATCATGGATGAAGAGGATATCGTCTACGGATTGGGAGAATCCAACCGCGGTATCAATAAGAGAGGATTCATTTACACCAGTAACTGTACCGATGATCCGGAGCATACAGAGGATAAACATTCCCTGTACGGTGCACATAATCTTATCATTGTGTCCGGAAAAGAAACCTTTGGAATGTTTTTTGACTATCCGGCAGCGATCACCTTTGACATTGGCTATACCAGAATGGATACCATGAAGGTAACCTGCGAAAATGCAGACCTGAAGCTTTATGTGATCGAAGGGGAGAGTCCCTATGATATTGTAAAGCAGTTCCGTCATGTGATCGGAAGAAGCTATATCCCGCCGAAATTTGCCTTTGGATTTGGCCAGAGCAGATGGGGCTATACTACAAAAGAGGATTTCCGGAAGGTTGCAGCTGGATATCGTGAAAATCATATTCCTATTGATATGATCTATATGGATATTGATTATATGCAGTCTTATAAGGACTTTACATTAAGTGAAGAGAATTTTCAGGATTTTCCGGAATTTGTAAAGGAACTGAAGGATCAGGATATCCGTCTGATCCCGATCATCGATGCCGGCGTCAAGGTAGAGCCGGGATACGATGTTTATGAGGAGGGTGTTAAAAACCGCTACTTCTGCCAGAGAGAGGACGGCAGTGATTTTGTAGCTGCTGTATGGCCGGGGGATACTCATTTTCCGGATGTATTGAACAAAGATGCCAGAAAATGGTTCGGTGACAAATACCGTTTCCTGATCGAGAAGGGAATCGACGGTTTCTGGAACGATATGAATGAGCCAGCGATCTTCTATTCCACAGAGGGAATGAAAGAGGTCAAAGAGCTTGCAGGAGAATTTGCAAAAGATACGGAAGGAAAGATCCATATCTGGAAGATGCAGAGTGCACTTCGCAATGTTGCAAACAATCCGGAAGATTATCGGAGATTTTACCATAATGTGGATGGCAGAAAGATCCGCCATGACAAAGTCCATAACCTGTTTGGCTACAATATGACCAGAGCAGCAGGGGAGGCTTTTGAACGGATCGATCCGGAAAAACGTTTTCTGATGTTCTCCAGATCATCCTATATTGGTATGCATCGTTATGGTGGGATCTGGACCGGCGATAATAAATCCTGGTGGGCTCATATCCTTTTGAACCTGAAGATGATGCCATCTCTGAATATGTGTGGTTTCCTGTATGCAGGAGCAGATCTGGGTGGATTTGGCGCTGATACAACAAGAGAACTGCTGCTTCGTTTCCTGGCACTTGGAGTATTCACACCGCTGATGCGTGATCATACAGCGATCGGTACCAGAGAGCAGGAATGCTACCAGTTTGAAAATGTGGAAGATTTCCGTCATGTGATCGGTGTAAGATATCGTCTTATTCCATATCTTTACAGTGAATATATGAAGGCGGCTCTGAACGATGATATGTATTTCCGGCCGTTGGGCTTTGTTTATCCGGAGGATAAGATTGCTGTACATGTGGAAGACCAGCTGCTTCTTGGAAATGAGATCATGATCGCTCCGGTTTATGAACAGAACGCAAGAGGCCGTTATGTATATCTTCCGGAGGAGATGAAGTTTGTGAAATTCCTTCCGGATGGAACCATTGCAGAGGAGATCCTTGAAAAGGGTGTTCATTATGTAGAGGTGGCACTGAATGAGATTCCGTTGTTTATCCGGAAGGGAAAATGTATTCCGGTTGCAGAAGCAGCGGAATGTGTGGCAGCTCTGGATACAAAAAATATGCAGCTTCTCGGATATGAAGGTGCGGAGTATACCTTATATGAGGACGATGGGGTCCATAAGGATTACGACAGAGAAGAAAATTACCGTGTTCTGAAAAAATAAAGTCAGCAAAATGAAATATAAATTTCTGTGTTACATCATTTACGTTAAACAGTATAAAGAATACAGGATGTGAACAGTTGATAAACAGAAAAGCCGTAAGTATATGTGAAAGTTTCTTAAACATATATCTTACGGCTTTTGCTATTGCTGCTTTACATAAAATATTTTATGTAAAGTAATTCGCATTCTGTTTAAATAACACTTTAGAAAGATTTGTTTATGCTTCTTCCTCAATCTGGATAACATTTTTCAGTACAGAGCAGCATGCCATGTCACCGATAACATTGACACAGGTGGCGCCCATATCACAGAGGGTATTGATACTGATATAAACACCAAGAACTCCGGCAGGAAGTCCGGCCATAGTTGCCAGTGCTGCGAAAGATGCGATAGCACCACCGGGAACACCTGGAGTACCAACGGAAAGCAGTACGTTTGCAAGAAGGATAATGATCATAAGAGGAATACTTACATGGATCCCGCAGGCGTTTGCAAAGAACATGATCATAAAGGACATCAGGATAGATACAGCATCCATATTAACGGTAGCACCAAGAGGAATGGCGATGCTGGTGATCTGGTTGGATACGCCCATTTCTTCCTCCATACACTGCTTGCTTAATGGAATGGTTGCGGAGCTTGAGCAGGTTCCGAAGGCATTCAGTGCTGCTGGCAGGATCGCTTTCAGGAATTTCAGCGGACTCTGTTTGCCGATCAGCTTTACAGAGAGACCGTACACTACAATAGCGAAGCCAAAGAATGCCACATACAGAATGACAAGCTGTGTTGCAAGGGAAATGATCGTTTCAGTTCCGTTGGCTTCCACAACCGGTACGATGGTACAGAAAACACCGATGGGTGTAAAGTACATGATGGTTGTGATGATCTTCAGGCATACTTCATTGATGGAATCAATCAGATTCAGGAATGGAGTTCCTTTTTCACCGACTGCGATCAGTGTGAAACCGATGATCAGGGCAAACACCAGAACCTGGAGCATGTTTCCGTCAGCAAATGCGGCGATTGGGTTGGAAGGGATCAGGTTTTTCAGGGTGTCAAGGATACTGCTCATTTCTGTAGCCTGGATATCGGCTGTTGCCATCTCAAATTTGACTCCCTTTCCGAGATGGATCAGTCTCGGGATGATCAGTCCGCACAGGCTGGCAAGTGCCGTTGTGCAGAGAAAATAGATCATGGATGCTGCAGTGATCTTGCCGGTAGTACGTGCGTTTCCGATGGAACAGATTCCAATGACAATGGAACAGAAGACCATGGGAAAGATCATCATGTTCAGGGCGTTCATGTAGATACTTCCGATCAGACTGGTCACAGTGAGGACAGGTTCAAACCGTCCGGCCAGGAAAAGTCCTGTGAGGATACCCAGGATCAGTCCTGTAAAGATCGCACCGGTAATATGCTTCCGGTACCAGGAATAAAAAGATTTCATTTATGTGTTCCCTCCTAAGATAAATATGTATGGTATGTATAATATAGGAAAATACATGCAGGAAATTATATCATGTGAAAAAAGAAGCGTCAACTAAACCAGGCTAGGATTGCAGGTTCATGTATATTTTGATGGAAAAGGGCTGTTTTTGGATTTTTGTTTGACAAATACATCATAAGTAGTTAAAATTAATAGCAGTGTGTGAAAGCATTAAAGTATTAATACTGAGTAATTTGTCAGGAGGAATAAAAAAATGGCTGCACCTTATAACCATAGAGCCATCGAAGCGAAATGGCGCACAAACTGGGAGAAAAAGCCGGTAAATGTCAATGATGGCAAGAAACCGAAATACTACTGTCTGGATATGTTCCCGTATCCGTCCGGAAACGGTCTTCATGTAGGACACTGGAGAGGCTATGTGATCTCTGATGTATGGAGCCGCTATAAAATGCTTCAGGGTTATTACCTGATTCATCCGATGGGATGGGACGCTTTTGGTCTCCCGGCTGAGAACTATGCCATCAAGATGGGTGTTCATCCGGCAGTATCTACAGCAGCAAACATCAAAAATATCAAACGTCAGATCAACGATATCGCAGCGATCTATGACTGGGATATGGAGGTTAACACAACAGATCCGGAATTCTATAAATGGACACAGTGGATCTTTGTAAAAATGTTCAAAGAGGGGCTTGCATATGAGAAGGAGTTCCCGATCAACTGGTGCCCTTCCTGTAAGACAGGTCTTGCAAATGAAGAGGTTGTAAACGGATGCTGCGAGCGTTGTGGCACTCCGGTTACCAAAAAGAACCTCCGTCAGTGGATGCTCCGCATCACAAAATATGCAGACAGACTTTTAAGTGATCTGGATAAACTGGACTGGCCGGAGAAGGTTAAAAAGATGCAGACAGACTGGATCGGCAAATCCTACGGCGCAGAGGTCGATTTCCCGGTTGAGGGAAGAGAAGAGAAGATCACGGTCTATACAACAAGACCGGATACTCTTCATGGAGCAACATTCATGGTACTTGCACCGGAGCATGCTCTTGCAAAATCTCTTGCAACAGACGAGACAAGAGAGGCTGTAGAGAAATATATCTTTGACGCTTCCATGAAATCCAATGTAGACCGTCTTCAGGATAAAGAGAAGACCGGTGTGTTCACAGGTACTTATGCGATCAATCCGCTGAACGGTGAGAAGCTTCCAATCTGGCTTTCTGACTATGTACTTGCTGATTATGGTACAGGTGCTATCATGTGTGTACCTGCTCATGATGACCGTGACTTTGAGTTCGCAAAGAAATTCGATATTCCGATCATCCAGGTTATCGCAAAAGATGGTAAAGAAATTCAGAATATGACAGAAGCTTACACAGAGGCTTCCGGAACCATGATCAACTCCGGTGAGTGGAACGGAATGGAATCTTCCGTACTGAAGAAGGAAGCACCGCATATCATCGAGAAGCTGGGTATCGGACGTAAGACTGTCAACTACAAACTGAGAGACTGGGTATTTTCCCGTCAGCGTTACTGGGGTGAGCCGATCCCGATCGTACACTGCCCGAAATGCGGTGCGGTACCGGTACCGGAGGATCAGCTTCCGTTAAGACTTCCGGAGGTAGAAAGCTACCAGCCGACAGGAACCGGAGAGTCACCGCTTGCAGCTATTGACGAGTGGGTAAATACCACATGCCCATGCTGTGGTGCTCCTGCAAAACGTGAGACAAACACCATGCCTCAGTGGGCAGGATCTTCCTGGTATTTCCTCCGTTATGTAGATAATAAGAATAATAAAGAACTGGTTTCCAAAGAGAAAGCTGATAAATATCTGCCGGTAGATATGTATATCGGTGGTGTAGAGCATGCTGTTCTTCATCTTCTGTACTCCAGATTCTACACCAAGTTCCTGTATGATATCGGAGCTATTGATTTCGATGAGCCGTTTGTCAAGCTGTTCAATCAGGGTATGATCACAGGTAAAAACGGAATCAAGATGAGTAAATCCAAAGGAAATGTTATTTCACCGGATGATCTTGTAAATGATTACGGATGTGATTCCTTACGTATGTATGAGCTGTTCGTAGGACCGCCGGAACTGGATGCAGAATGGGATGACAGAGGAATCGATGGTGTATCCAGATTCCTGAAACGTTTCTGGAATCTGGCTCTTGACAGCATTGAGAAAGATATCCCGGCTACCAAAGAGATGGAGAAGACCCGTCATAAGATGGTATATGATATCACCAGCAGACTTGAGGCCTTCAGCCTGAATACCGTAGTGTCCGGATTTATGGAATACACAAACAAGCTGATCGCTATCGCAAAGCAGAATGACGGCGCTGTTGACAAAGAAACCATCGAGACAGTTACCATTCTTCTTGCGCCATTTGTTCCTCATATTGCAGAGGAGATCTGGGAGAAGCTTGGTCATGAGGATTCCATTTTCCATGCACAGTGGCCGGCTCACGATGAGGAGCTTATGAAGGATGATGAGATCGAGGTTCCGGTTCAGATCAACGGCAAGACCAAGGCTGTTATCAGTATTCCGGCAGAAATCTCCAAAGAAGATGCGATTGCCGAAGGAAAGAAGGCAGTTGCAGATAAGATTTCCGGAAATATCATCAAAGAAATTTACGTACCGAAGAAGATCATCAATATCGTAGTAAAGTAATAAGATAAATCAAAAACACCCGAAGCAGGGCGGAAGATATTTCTGCCTTTGCCAGGGTGTTTTTTATATGGATAAACATCGTAAAATCGGTAAGTATGCACAAAAATAACGAATGTTATTTAGAATAAATGCCAATAATATTTAGGCATTTTAACAGATTTGCCTAGTTTTTGGTCATGCCAATTATATTGTCTATTGTTATTCAAATGGAAAAAACGTACAGTAACACCATGAGTCAGGCAAAGATAGTAAGAAAGCTTTGGTACTCGAAATGCAGTGTGACGGAATGAAGATGTCCGTTTAGCTAGATTGCATATTTACATTGAGAGAAATAAGGAGAGATAGTATGAGCGCAATGAACACACTTAAGAAATTCGGACTTGAACAGGCATTCAATTATGTTTATAAAGATCCGGATAAGAATTTTATCAAGATCATGGACTGGGCAGATAAATTTTCCGGTGGTGGATTTCCTACACAGAGAGCAATGATCCGCGCAGCCATTTCTAATCCGGAACATCCGTATTATCCGTTTATTCATAGATTGGTAACTGATATTGATCCGCATGTTATGAAAACTCTGGTTGCAAACTTCTTTATCAATGCAAATCTTGCAGGCTGGAAGAAACAGGATGAATGCCGTGAGAAATATGGCTGTAATATCCCGTGGGCAATCCTTCTTGACCCAACAAGTGCATGTAACCTGCACTGTACAGGATGCTGGGCAGCAGAGTATGGAAACAAGCTGAACCTCACCTACGATGAGATCGATGACATCATCCGCCAGGGTAAGGAGCTTGGCGTTTATATGTATATTTACACAGGCGGAGAGCCACTTGTAAGAAAAAAGGATCTGATCCGTCTTTGCGAGAAACATAATGACTGTATCTTCCTTTCCTTCACAAATGCAACACTGATCGATGAGGATTTTGCAAATGATATGCTTCGGGTAGGAAACTTTGTTCCTGCAATTTCACTGGAAGGATTTGAGACTGCAACAGATGGCAGAAGAGGAAATGGTGTATACCAGAAGGTTATCAAGGCCATCAATCTTCTCAGAGAGAAGAAGCTTGTATTTGGTATCTCTGCATGTTATACGAGTGCAAATTTCGAGTCTATCACATCAGAGGCATTTTACGACAGCCTGATCGATCTTGGAGCGTACTTTATCTGGTATTTCCATTATATGCCGGTTGGAAATGATGCAGCACCGGAGCTGCTTCCTACTCCTGCACAGAGAAGAGAAACCTATGAGCGTATCCGTAAATACCGTGCAACAAAGCCGTTGTTTGCCATGGATTTCCAGAATGATGCAGAGTTTGTGGGAGGATGTATTGCAGGCGGCCGTCGCTATCTGCATATCAATGCAAACGGCGATATCGATCCATGTGTGTTTATCCATTATTCTGATTCCAATATCCGCGAGAAAACACTTCTGGAAGCACTGCAGTCTCCGATGATGATGGCATATCATGACGGACAGCCGTTTAATGACAATATGTACCGTCCATGCCCGATGCTTGAAAATCCGCAGAAGCTGAGAGAAATGGTAGAAAAATCCGGAGCACATTCCACAGATCTTCAGTCACCGGAGAGTGCAGAGCATCTCTGTGCGAAATGTGACCGGTATGCTGAAAACTGGAAGCCGGTAGCAGAGGAAATGTGGAAGGAAGACCAGGAGAGAAAGGCAGCGAAGAAAGGCTGCTGATCCTGAAACTTAAAAAAGCAGAACTTATGAAAGAGCACGGTACCGGAAACAGGTGCCGGTGCTCTTTTTTTGAAAACGGAGGGATCAGATCATGAAAAAAATGATTGACAACATCAGAAAATATCTGCCAGCGGTGCTCCTTCTTGTGCTTCTCCTTTTCTGTATCCGTTATAGAGAGGATCTGTCTGTGGAAAGGATCTTAAGCTATACACCGGAGGAACCTGTTAAGGCTGCATTACTTATGCTTGGGCTTTATGCAGTGAAAAGTGTCTCTTTTATATTTCCAATTGCGATCCTGCAGCTTGCTGTAGGGCATCTGTTTTCTACAGGAACAGCACTTCTGGTGAACTTTCTGGGAAGAGCAGTCACATTGGCACTTCCATATTGGATGGGACGCTTCTCAGGTGCATCCATGGTGGAAAGTCTTACAGCTAAATATCCGAAACTGAAAACAGTAGTAGATTACCAGAACGGAAATTGCCTGTATATTTCATTTTTTATGCGGACATTGAACTTTTTACCGGGAGATGCTGTGAGTCTGTTTCTCGGAGCTGAAAAGATCCCATTTGTAACCTATATGGCAGGTGGCGTGCTTGGAACGCTGCCGGGAGTTATTCTCGCTACAATATTTGGAGCAAATATCAAAAATCCGAAGTCTCCGGCATTCTGGCTCTCCGCAGTGCTTCTTGTGATGATCAGTGTATTCTCGATCCTGATACACAGGCATATTTCCCGGAAGAAAAAATAACAGGGCTTTCTCCTTCCTGCTTTTACTGTGAAGAAAAATGTAGTATAATGCAGACAGTAAAGAAAAGAAGGGAAGGAACATGGGGATCGATCATAACAAAAGATTAAAGGAACATTTATATTATTACAGTGCAAGAATCAGCCGGGATATCTCAAATCTGATCAAGTGGCTGGTTCTTGCTGTCATTACAGGATGTATCGTAGGAGCTGCCAGCACACTGTTTTCTTTTACGTTAAAGGCAGTGACCAATTACCGGAAAGCTCATGAATGGATTTTCTTTTTGCTGCCATTATCCGGACTTGTCATTGTATTTTTGTATGAGAAGCTTGGAAAAGAGGATGGAGGGACCAATCAGGTTCTTTCTACCGTGCGTTCCAGAGATGATGTGCCGATCCTTTCTGCGCCTCTGATCTTTATCACAACGGCGCTGACTCATCTTACCGGTGGTTCTGCGGGACGTGAGGGAGCAGCGATCCAGCTTGGAGGAAGTATTGCCAACCAGCTTGGAAGATGGATCCATCTGGACGAGGAGGACCGTCATGTAATTGTCATGTGCGGCATGAGCGCGGCGTTTTCCGCGCTGTTTGGAACACCGATGGCAGCGGCAGTTTTTGCGTTGGAAGTGGTCAGTGTGGGCGTGATGTATTATGCAGCACTGATGCCGTGTATGATCGCGTCATTGATCGCTTCCGGATTTGCAGCCGGAATGGGAGTCACGCCGGAAAGTTTTCATGTGACGGATATTCCGGCACTGACTGTGGAAACTGGCCTGAAAATGGGAGTGATCGCTCTGGGCTGTGCAGTTGTCAGCATTATGTTCTGTATTGCGCTGAATGGTGCAGTAGGACTTTATGGCAGATGGTTTAAGAATAAATATGTCAGGGTTGCAGTGGGCGCCTGCCTGGTCATTGTTGTCACCTTTATTCTGAGAACAGATGAATATATGGGCGCTGGTGCGGAGCTTATTGAAAAAGCGGTGGAAAACGGACAGGCGGATACTTTCGCCTTTTTCTGGAAAATGGTGCTTACAGCACTGACTATGCGCGCAGGATTCCGCGGGGGAGAGATCGTACCTTCTTTCTGTATTGGAGCTACCTTTGGCTGTGTGATGGGTAATCTTATGGGAATTTCTCCGTCGATCTGTGCAGCCTGCGGAATGGCAGCAGTTTTCTGCGGTGTGACCAATTGTCCGATCACTTCGATCCTGATCGCTTTTGAAATGTTTGGATTTAAGGGAGTATCCTTCTATCTGATCGCAGTATCTATCAGCTATGCAGCATCGGGATATTATGGCCTTTACAAGGATCAGACCATTGTGTACTCCAAATATAAAGCAAAATATGTGAACCGACATACCAGATTCTGATATAGAACGAAATGTGAAGGGGTGTGTATACTGGCACAATATCTTATGGAATACCGCATGGACATGGCTGGAAAATATCTGGACATCTGCGGAAATCTGATGTAATATATTAAACGTTAGTATTTACAGAAAGGCAGATTTTAAGGTATGGAAGAGAAGATTCTTGATTTTATCATGGAGTATGCACAGGAGAATGAGGGAGTCCCGTTTCAGGTGATCGAGGAGAATTTTAATATCGTTATGGATGATAAGCTGAAAGATATCATCAGTGATGCGATCTGGGACAGGGATAATGTTTCCGATGTGATCACAGAAAGTGAGCGTTATGTGATCACCTGCTTTGAAGATTAATACAGGGCTATCTGTGACCGTTATGGTAATGGAATTAAGAAATCTGATATGAGGAGAATGCATATAGGGCATTCTCCTTTTTTCGTCAATCTGTCAAAAGAATCCAAAGGAATTGAAGTCCCCAAAAAAGAATGGTATCCTAAAGAAAAAAGTAGATGGGGTGGTTGAAATGAACAGCAAATATGAGATCAACACAAAAGAAAACCGGGAATTCCTGAAAGCATCCTGTGAGGAGCTTTTGAATTTCGGACATCGATTTCCTTCACCGAATGGAGGTTCCTATTATCTGGGGGACGACGGAACACCATGGAAGGACAGAAACCGGGAAACCTGGATCACCTGTCGTATGGCTCATGTATATAGTCTGGGTCTGATGCTTGGCCATGAGGGAAGCGGAGAGCTTGCGGATGCGGCATTGAAAGGTCTGAAGGGAGAGCTTCACGATGAAAAAAACGGTGGCTGGTATGCAGGTGTAACACCGGAAGGAGATATTGTGCCCAATAAACAGTGTTATGCCCATGCATTTGTGATCCTGGCTGCATCTTCCGCACTGACAGCCGGAAGGCCCGGGGCGAAAGAGCTCCTTGAAGAGGCATTGGCTGTTTATGACCGATATTTCTGGAATGAAGAGGAAGGGCTGGCCTGTGACACCTGGAATACGGAATTTACTGTGCTGGATGATTATCGGGGATTAAATGCCAATATGCATACGGTAGAGGCTTTTCTGGCAGCAGGAGATGTCACTGGGGATAAAAAATATCACATTCGTGCAGGCAGGATCATTGATCATGTGATCCAGTGGGCAGAAGATAACTCCTGGAGGATCCCGGAACATTTTACGAAGGAATGGGTGGCAGATCTTGACTGCAACCGTGACCGTCCGGATGATCCGTTCAAGCCATACGGCGCAACACCGGGACATGGAATCGAATGGGCAAGGCTGATCACACAGTGGACGCTTGCAAACTGTGGAGAAGAGAAAGAAAAACTGGAAAAACATCTTCAGGCAGCAGAAAACCTTTACACAACAGCAATAAAAGACGGCTGGAACGCAGATGGTGCACCGGGAATTGTATACACGACAGATTGGAATGGCAAACCGGTGGTACATGACCGTATGCACTGGACGCTTGCGGAAGCGATCAATACCTCTGCAGTTCTTTATCATGTGACCGGTAAGGAGAAATATGCGAAAGATTATGCTGCGTTTATGAAGTACCTGGATGAAGTGGTCATGGATCACGAAAACGGCTCCTGGTTTCATCAGCTGGATGAGCAGAATCATCTGAAAGGAACCGTATGGCCCGGAAAATCCGATCTGTACCATGCACTGCAGTCTACACTGATCCCATATCATAAAGCAGATACGTCTATTGCACCGGCAGTGAAGAAAAAACTGGAGATCTGAACAAAATCGTTTTGCGATTTTTGTTCGTGAGCATGTAACGAAGCGGAGTGCGAATGTTCAATAAAAAAAACTTCCTGTGTTTACAGAAAAATTTCTCAGGACAGATACTTGCAGAGATACAGGTATCCGGTCTTGAAGAAATACGAGAACACAGGAAGGTTTTTTGTTGAATAGTTATTACTCCGTAACCTCTTTCAGATCCGAAATATCCGGAGAAGCCATGAGAGAATAATTGGTGTAATAAACAACGAAACCGGGTTTCGCACCGGCAGGTTTTTTCACATGCTTTTTCTGGATATAATCGATCTCTACCTTGGGAGCAGAGTGTCCTTTGGAGTACCAGGCTGCCAGGCGGCCTGCTTCTTCGAAAGTACGGTCCGGAAGTTCACCGTCTTTGGTGCGGACGATCACATGGGAACCAGCCATTTTCTTTGCATGGAACCACCAGTCATTTCCGGTTGCGAACTTGAAAGTCAGCTCATCATTCTGGAAATTGTTTTTTCCCACATAGATATCAAAACCGTCACTGGATATGTAGTGGAGCGGTTTGGATTTCGGCTGGGCTTTCTGGCCTTTTTTGTTTGTGTAGTGACGTTTGATATAGCCGTACTCAGTGAGCTCTTCCTTGATCTGGGAAAGGTCACTTTCAGATCTGGCGATATCCAGAGCATTGGAGATAGATTCCAGATGAGAGATCTCACTTTCCGTATCTGTGATCTGTTCTGTGACGGCTTCCTCTGTACGCTTTAGCTTTCCGTATTTATCAAAATATTTCTTGGAATTCTGTGCCGGAGTCAGTGTCGGGTCAAGAGGGATAGTGATCTCCTCGTTGGTGTAATAGTTCAGTGCCTTAAAGGATCTGCAGCCTTCCTCAAGCCCGTATCCGTAAGTGTTGATCAGTTCACCGTAGACCTTGAATTTATCTTTTTTTGCAGTATCATTCAGCTGCTTTTTCTGGATGTTGTATTTTTTTCGGTTACGTTCCAGAGCGGTTTGTACTACACGGCGAAGATCGGAGGATTTCTGGTGGATACGTGTCAGCAGACTTTTGGTAGCATAATAGGTCTCCAGCATAACAGAGACACTGTCAAAGATTTCGCTGCGGTATTCACTGCCAAACTGCTGATAAGGAAAGACACCGTATTCCACAGGTTCCTCTCCGCGGTAGACAATATTTGGGGTGAACTCTCTGTTCCGGATCTGTTCCATAAGGCGGAGAAAGGTATGATAAAGATGGGTGCAGGCTGCCTCATCCAGGGACTGCGATGCATCGCTTCCGTCAATGGATGCACGGTAGCAGATCTCCTCAGCCATTACCGGGCTCATACCTGTGAGTGAAGTGTAAAGCGCCTTGGAAATATTCACAGGCTTTTTACAGATGTGCTGTGTGAACTCCTCCTCGGAAACAGTCAGCGGATTTTCTTTATCCCTGGTATTGGGAATGAAATATTCTCTTCCGGGAAGAACCTCACGGACAGAGCTCATATGGGAAGAGACATGCTTGATGCTGTCCAGGATCATGCCTTTTTCGTCACAGAAGATGATGTTGCTGTGCTTGCCCATCAGTTCCATGATCAGACGCTTTCTGCAGGGATCCCCCAGCTCATTAAGATGCTCCAGCTCAAATTCCACCACGCGCTCCATTCCAGGCTGCTTCACATCAAGGATACGGGCGCTTCCGATGTGCTTTCTGAGAAGCATGCAGAAGTTCGGTGCGGTTAAAGGACTGATACGGTTCTTATCTGTAAAATAGATCAGAGGAAGGGATGCGCTTGCACTTAAGAGAAGACGTTTCTGTCCATTTGCACCCTTTCCTGTGATCAAAAGTTCATCGTTTTCCGGCTGGGCGATCTTGTTGATACGTCCGCCTTTTAAATTATCATCGATCTCTGCCACGAGAGCAGAAACTGTAATTCCGTCAAATGCCATGATTTTACCTCCATTTCAACATCAATCATTATAACAGTAAAAAAAGAGTTTGACTAGGGTTTTGGAATGAACTATAATAAATCCGTATGCAATCAGTTACTGTATTTATCAGCAGCTGATAAACTTAAGAGGCAGTATTGGAGGATAACATGATAAAAAGTATGACCGGCTTTGGCAGGGCAGAAGCAGTTTCCAGAGAGCGTAAGGTTTCTGTTGAACTGAAATCCGTCAATCACAGATATCTGGATCTGAACATCAAAATGCCGAAAAGACTCAGCTATTTTGAGGGAGAGATCCGAAATGTGATGAAGACTTATATCCGCCGCGGCAAAGTTGATGTGTTCATCACCTATGAAGACTATACAATGGGCGGAATGGCTCTGAAATACAATGCAGAGCTGGCAAAGGAATATCTGGGCTATCTGAACCAGATGAGTGAGGAACTGGGGATCGAGAATGATATCCGTGTTTCCACACTTTCCAGATATCCGGATGTGTTTACGATGGAAGAGCAGGCTCCGGATGAGGAAGAACTCTGGAATTTTCTGGAGGGTCCGCTTCATGAGGCCTGCCGGAAATTTGTGGAGACCCGCCAGCGTGAGGGTGCTAATCTGAAACAGGATCTTCTTGGGAAGCTGGACGGACTGGAAGCAAAGGTCGATGTAGTGGAAAAACGTTCTCCGGAAGTAGTGAAGGCTTATCGGGAGAAACTGGAAGCCAAGATGCACGAGCTACTTGAAGATAACCAGATCGATGATTCCAGGATCGCCGCAGAGGTGATACTTTTTTCAGATAAGATCTGCAATGATGAGGAGACGGTACGTCTTCGAAGCCACATCCACGGAATGAGAAAGATCCTGGATGAGAACGAGGGCGTGGGACGTAAGATGGATTTCATGGCACAGGAGATGAACCGTGAGGCGAACACTATCCTGTCTAAATCCAATGATCTTATTGTATCCAACGCGGCCATCGATCTGAAGACAGAGATCGAGAAGATCCGTGAGCAGATCCAGAATATCGAGTAACCGGACAGGAAACAGGCTGTACACAGACAGAAAGGGAGAGCGTAAATGGCGAAACTTATTAATGTAGGCTTTGGAAATGTTGTCAATTCACGCAAGATCGTGGCTGTGGTAAGTCCGGATGCCGCTCCTGTAAAGCGCATGATACAGAGTGTCAAGGGGACCCGAACTCTGATCGATGCCACACAGGGAAGAAAAACAAAAGCAGTGATTGTTACTTCCGATGATTATCTTGTCCTTTCCGCTCTGCAGCCGGAAACTATTGCCAGGAGATTTTCGGAAGCGTATGGAGAGGAAATGAGGGAGGAAGGAAATGAGTAAGGGAATTTTAGTTGTTGTTTCGGGCTTTTCCGGTTCCGGAAAAGGTACTGTCATGAAACGGCTGATGGAAAAATATGACAATTATGCATTATCTGTTTCTGTTACTACCAGAAATCCAAGACCGGGTGAGAAGGACGGAGAGGCTTATTTCTTCCGCACAAAAGAAGAATTTGAACAGCTGATCCGGGAAGACGGACTGATCGAGTATGCGCAGTATGTGGAGAATTATTATGGCACACCCCGCAAATATGTAGAGGAGCAGCTTTCCGCAGGGAAAGATGTGATCCTTGAGATCGAGATCCAGGGTGCCATGAAGATCCGTGAGAAGTTTCCGGATACACTGCTGGTATTTGTATGTCCGCCGTCTATGGAGGAGCTTAAGAACCGTCTGGTAGGTCGCGGAACAGAGACTCTGGATGTGATCAACGGGCGTCTCAGAAGAGCGGTTGAAGAATCCAGAGGAATGGATAAATATGATTATCTCCTGATCAATGATGATCTGGAGGAATGTGTTGATACACTTCATGAGACCATCCGGTGTGAGCGTATGCGTACATCCAGGAATCATGATTTTGTATCCAGGATCCAGAAAGAAGCGGAAGCTTTTTTATAAATACCAATTAACAAGTTAAATACGGCCCTGCCGTTACAGAAGGGAGAAAAGATATGATACATCCATCTTATTCAGAATTAATTGAGGCTATCAACACAAACAACGAGGACGACGATGAGGCTCTCGTGCTGAACAGCCGTTATTCTCTTGTACTTGCAGCAAGCAAACGTGCCCGTCAGCTGATCGCAGGAGCAGAGCCGCTTGTACCGGGTGCAGCAGGAAAGAAACCGCTTTCCGTTGCCATTGATGAGCTTTACAAGGGCAAAGTAAAGATCCTTCCCGGACAGGAGGAAGAGGAAGAGCTGGAGGCTCTTGAAGCTGAGAAGGAGGCTCTTGAGGCAGCAGAGGGCGAGACCGCAGAAGGCACTGAGACTGTAGAAGCAGCTCAGACAGAAGCGGAGTAATTTTATGAAAATATTATTCATCTCTCTTGGCTGTGACAAGAACCTGGCGGATTCTGAGGAAATGCTGGGACTTCTTACAGCCGGAGGTCATGAGATCACAGACGATGAAACACAGGCAGATGCAATCGTGATCAATACCTGCTGTTTTATCAAGGATGCCAAGGAAGAGAGTGTGGAAGCCATTCTTGAAATGGCAGAATACAAAAAAACAGGAAGCTGCCATGCACTGATCGTTACCGGCTGTATGGCACAGCGATACCAGAAAGAGATCATTGAGGAGGTTCCGGAGGTCGATGCTGTTCTTGGAACCACATCCTACGGCGACATCGTAAAGGCTCTGGAGGAAGCAGTAGCCGGAAATCATTTCGAAGAATTCCGTGATATTGATTATCTGCCGGATACAGGAAGCAAACGTGTCCTTACAACAGGTGGACATTTCGGCTACCTGAAGATCGCGGAAGGCTGCGACAAGCACTGTACCTACTGCATCATCCCGAAGCTCAGAGGTAAATTTCGAAGCGTCCCAATGGAGCGCCTCATTGCCCAGGCAGAGGATATGGCTGAACAGGGAGTGAAAGAGCTGATCCTGGTAGCACAGGAGACCACCGTTTACGGAAAGGATCTTTACGGCAAAAAATCTCTTCACATTCTTTTAAAGAAGCTCTGTGAGATCAGAGGTATCCGTTGGATCCGCATCCTTTACTGTTATCCGGAGGAGATTTACGATGAACTGATCGAAACTATTCGTGATGAGAAGAAGATCTGTCATTATCTGGATATTCCGATCCAGCACGCATCGGACCGAATTCTTAAGAGAATGGGCCGCCGTACTTCCAAACAGGAACTGATCGATATTGTCGGAAAGCTCCGTAAGGAGATTCCGGATATCGTACTGCGTACAACTCTGATCACCGGATTTCCGGGTGAGACGGAGGAAGACCATGAAGAACTGAAGGAGTTCGTAGATGAGATGGAATTTGACCGTCTTGGTGTCTTCACTTACTCTCCGGAGGAGAATACCCCGGCAGCAGAGATGGCAGACCAGGTTCCGGAAGAAGTGAAGGAAGAACGCAGAGACGAGCTGATGGAGCTTCAGCAGGAGATTTCTTATGACAGAGGTCAGGACCGTATCGGACAGGAACTTCTTGTTATGATCGAAGGAAAAGTTGCAGATGAAAGTGCCTATATCGGACGTACCTACGGGGATGCACCGAAGGTTGACGGATACATTTTCGTTCAGACAGGCGAACTGCTTATGACAGGTGATTTTGCAAAGGTACGTGTGACAGGTGCGCTTGAGTATGATTTGATAGGAGTGCTGAGCGATGAATACACCGAATAAACTTACAGTTGCAAGAATGATACTTGTACCATTTCTTGTAGTTTTCTTACTGACAGGATGGGGAGGAGAAGCAAACCGCTGGATCTGTCTTGCGATTTTTGTCGCAGCAAGTGTGACAGACTGGTTTGACGGTCATCTTGCCAGAAAATATAACCTGATAACCAATTTTGGAAAATTTATGGATCCGCTGGCAGACAAGCTTCTGGTATGCTCTGCCATGATCTGCATGATCGAGGTTGACAAGCTTCCGGCATGGGTTGTGATCATTATCATCGGACGGGAATTTATCATCAGCGGTTTCCGTCTGATCGCAGCGGAGAACGGAATTGTCATTGCCGCAAACTACTGGGGAAAATTCAAAACCGTTTCCCAGATGATCATGATCATACTTCTGATGCTGGATTTCGGAGGTGTTTTTGCAGTGCTGACACAGATATTTATCTGGCTGTCCGTTGCACTGACCATTATCTCCCTGCTGACTTATATCATGCAGAACAGAAAGGTCCTTTCCATGCAGGAGTAGGGATCAGAGTATACGAAAGGAGTTTCTTTTCATGATCACAGAACTGATATCCGTAGGAACCGAGATCCTTCTAGGAAATATCGTAAATACCAACAGCGCCTATCTTTCTGAAAAATGCGCCCTGCTTGGGTTAAGTGTTTACTATCAGGATGTAGTAGGTGATAATGAAGGCCGTATGCGTGACGTGATCCGTACTGCACTGGATCGTTCCGATGTTGTGATCCTCACCGGAGGTCTTGGACCAACAGAGGATGATATCACCAAGGAAGTAACTGCGGATCTGATGGGAATGTCTCTTAAGGAAGATTCCCACTCAAGGAAACTGATCGATAAATATCTGAAGGAATATGAGAAAAACAATCCTCAGAGACGTATCACGAAGAACAACTATAAACAGGCCATGGTTCCTGAGGGAGCCATTGTTCTTGACAATCATAACGGAACTGCTCCGGGACTGATCCTTGAGAAAAAAGGAAAAACCGCGATCCTTCTTCCTGGACCTCCCAATGAGCTGAAGCCCATGTTCGAGGAGTACGTGGTCCCATATCTGCAGAAAAACCAGCCGGAGATCATTGTGTCCCAGATGGTAAAGATTAGCGGGATCGGTGAGAGTCAGGTAGCAGAGGAAATCCAGGATCTGATCGAAAGCCAGACCAATCCTACCATTGCACCTTATGCAAAAACCGGTGAAGTGCATCTTCGTGTGACAGCAAGCGCAGAGAATGAAAAGGCCTGCAGAAAGCTGATCAAACCGGTTGTCAAGGAGCTAAAGAAGCGTTTTGGAGAGAATGTTTTCGCTACAGATGAGAGCAAGACACTGGAGGAAGCAGTGATCGATCTTCTGAAAGAGAAAGATCTGAAGCTTTCCCTGGCGGAATCGCTTACCGGCGGTATGATCGCCCAGCGCATTGTCAATGTATCCGGTGCGTCTGAGGTGTTTGGCTATGGCTTTGTGACTTACAGTAACAAGGCCAAGCATAAATGTCTGGGAGTGAAGAAGCGTACTCTGAAGGAGCAGGGGGCAGTTTCCGCCAAATGTGCCAGAGAAATGGCAAAGGGCGCCTGCAAAGCATCCGGAGCAGACATCAGTATTTCCGTGACGGGTCTGGCAGGACCGGGAGGCGGAACAAAGGAAACTCCGGTTGGTACTGTATTTATGGGCTGCTGCTATAAGGGCAAGGCTATTGCCAAAGAGTTCCACTTTACAGGAAATCGCATGCGGGTCCGCGAGCAGACTACAGCGCATGCACTGGCGATGTTACGTGACTGTATCATTATGAGCAGATAGCGAATGCCTTGATCTGCCTGCTATTACGGATCAACCATGATATTTTTTATATAACAGGACTGATTTTTAAACAGATGAAACTTTTGATTTCAAGTATCTGTATCAAAAATCAGTCCTGTTTTATTTTTGTTTCCTGACAATAAGCCCCGGTATGGGCGATGAAAGAATATAAACGATCATATTTACAAGGATACTATCATAAGTGCTAGTGTTTTTATAAGGGATTTCCTCTAAAATATGATTAAAGCAATATATGACGTAAATATACGTTTTACCGGAAAGGGGGAAATCAGAATGAAAAAGAAAAAAAATCTGTTGTGTTTTGTGCTGCTGATCAGCCTTATTTTTACGATGGCATTTGGAAGTGTGACGGTCAGCGCCGCACCAAAACTGAACAGAACAAAAGTAACTCTTTTAAAAGGTGAGAAGACAACACTCAAGGTTACCGGGACCAAGCAGAAGGTTGCCTGGAGATCTTCCAAAAAGAGTGTTGCGACCGTAAACAGCAAAGGTCAGGTGGTTGCCAAAAATAAAGGTTCCGCAACGATCTATGCAAAGGTAAGCAAAAAAACATATAAATGTGTTGTAAAGGTAGAAACACCGAAGCTCAGCAGGACATCGCTGACATTAACAGAAAAGAAATCCAGTGCCATTAAATTGACAGGAACAACTGTGAAGGTGAAATATTCTTCTTCCAATCCGAAGATCGCACGTGTGGATTCCAAAGGAAAGATCACCGCAGTGAAAAAAGGAACGGCAGTGATCACAGCGAAGGCAAATACGAAGAAATTCAACTGTAAGGTTACAGTAAAAGCAGCGCAGAAACCGAAGCCGACACCTACACCGGTGCCGAAACCATCTTTAAGTGACACCACCTTACATATGAATAAAGGTGATGTGAGACAGCTTCAGGTAAAGAATTATAAAGAGATTCTTGTATGGACCAGTGATGATACATCTGTTGCAACTGTAGACAGTAAAGGCAAAGTAACGGCAGTGAATGTGGGAACAACAAAGATCCAGGTCCGGGATAAGAGTACCTGGCGAGGCAGCTGTACTGTCCACGTGACACAGACAGTAAAGAAACAGGTGGAGCCGGTTCTTACAAAAGGAACTAAATCTGCAAAAAAAGAGATCACCAATGATAAAGGACAGAAGGAAGTCATTAATGTAACGATAAATACCTATACTTACACCTTTACCACGATCCCGACCAATGCAGAGGAACTGAAACAGTATGATATCACAACGGCAGACGGACGCTATAAGACCATGGCGCTTCTGATCCTTGCATATCGTACCTGGACACCGACCAATCCGACGGACTGCGAGGAGATGATTTCTTATCTCAACAATAAAGAGATGACTCAGTATTATAAAAACTTTTTGAGGGATCGTATGAAAGCGGATAACGGATATAAATATCTTGGTAATTCTTACCTGAACGGAGCAACTCCGGCCAACAATTATACTCCGTCTAAACCGATTTCCATTACGTTAAGACAGGACACACTTCCGGGTAAGGGAAATTCCATCAGTGAAGATATCCCGTATTTTGAACCGACTCAGACCACTCCTGCGATCTACAGATCATTTACTGATTTTGCAGGCAGCGACAGTTCCAGATGGATCTGTACATATAAGCACTCCAAAACCGGAAAATGGTATATCTGGGATCAGTCCTGGCATGATCTTCTTACCAGGATCAAACAGCCGGCAGGAAACTATGAATATTGATCGAATGTGAATGTACCGCTATTCAATCCCATTCTAAAAAAGGAACCGACAGCGTAAAAACTGTCGGTTCCTTTTGGCATACATAATAGAATATCTCATCGGTGCAGCGCAAACTTTTCAATGGCGCGTGCTACACCGTCTTCGTCATTGGAAGCAGTAATATAATCGGCTGCTTCTTTTACCTGGGGCTGTGCATTGGCCATGGCTACGCCAAAACCGACTTCCCGGAGAAGATGGACATCGTTGTCACCGTCTCCGCATGCCATAATGGATTCCCTTGGGATTCCCAGCATTTCGCCAAGAGCAACAAGAGCGGTTCCTTTGTTGACACCGGCGGCGTTGATCTCAATATTGTAGCTTAAGGAGCCTACAAGCTCCAGCTCCTTAAGTTCACTTAATTCCTTCCAGGCGGCGGCACGTTCCTCCATGTCTGCAAAAAGCGCCTGGACTTTATCCATGCTTCTGTTTTCTTTTATAATGACATCCTGGATGTCCGGAACCGCGATACGGGTAGTACGGACATAATTCCACATATTAGGGTCGTGATGGTATTTTCCTACATTATCAAGCTTGGCAGCGTCTGCATATCCCTGGCCGTCAAAATAGATCTCACTTAAAGTATCATACTTTTCAAAGATACGGAGAGCTTTTTTTGCACTTTCCATGGGAAGAAGCTGCTCGATAAGAAGTTTATTATGGTCTGTATCAAGGACTCTGGCTCCGTTGGAGGTGAGAGCATAGTGAATTCCCGGAAAATTTCTCAGTTCCGCGGGAATGCCGGTATATGGCCGGCCGGTAGCCATCAGAACAAGGATACCTGCATCAATAGCTTCCCTGAGAACGCGCCTGGTATTTTCTGTGAGTTCTTTTTTTGTATTCAGAAGAGTTCCGTCCAGATCAAGACCGATCATTTTTATCTGCTGCATATTTATGATTTCCTTTCCCGGTTAAGGTCACATATACAGAAAAACCGTCCCGAAAAAACATTTTCCGGGACGGTACCTATCTGTTTATCAGATATCAAGAAGATCACTGTAAACTTTCAGTGCTCCGTCTGTATCATGAGCGAGAACACGTTTTGCAAGAACCTTACCAAGCTGTACACCCTCCTGGTCAAAGCTGTTCAGGTTCCATACAAAGCCCTGGAACATGATCTTGTTCTCAAAGTGTGCAAGAAGCGCACCCAGAGACTTCGGTGTAAGTTCCTCACCAACAATGATACTGGAAGGACGTCCGCCCTTGAAGTTTTTGTTCAGGTTCTCATCTTCTTTTCCACATGCAAAAGCAACGATCTGTGCTGCAACGTTTGCACAGAGCTTCTGCTGGCTTGTGCTGTTCTCGATATCAACATCAACACCAAGCTGGCTCTTCTTAAAGCCGATGAACTGAAGCGGAACAATATTGGTTCCCTGATGCAGAAGCTGGTAGAAGGAGTGCTGTCCGTTGGTTCCTGGCTCACCAAAGATCACCGGTCCGGTCACATAATCCACCGGCTCACCAAAGCGGTTTACAGATTTACCGTTAGACTCCATATCACACTGCTGAAGATGAGCAGGGAAGCGGCTTAATGCCTGTGAGTATGGTAAAACTGCAGTAGAAGGATATCCCTGTACATTTCTCTCATAAACGCCGATCAGGGCATCCAGCATATCCGGGTTCTCAAGAATGTTCTTATTTGTTGCAAGCTTATCCTCCTCGGCAGCTCCGTCAAGGATGTCTGCGAATACTTCTGGTCCGAATGCAAGGGAAAGGATCGCTCCGCCTACGCCGGAAACGGAAGAGTAACGTCCGCCGATATAGTCGTCCATGAAAATAGCGGTAAGGTACTCATCACTCTTTGCAAGAGGAGAGGTCTCACTGGTTACAGCAAGCATATGTCTGGACGGGTTCAGGCCCGCTTTTGTAAGGGCGTCTTTTACGAATGCCTCATTTGTCAGAGTTTCAAGTGTTGTACCGGATTTGGATACAACGATGAAAAGAGAGTGAGCAAGATCTACAGATGCAAGAACAGCAGCTGCATCATCCGGGTCAACGTTGCTGATGAATTTTGCTTCCATCTTGAAGGTGTTGTTTGCCTTTGCCCAGTTTTCAAGTGCGATATATAATGCACGCGGTCCCAGGTCACTTCCGCCGATACCGATCTGTACAACCGTAGTGAATTTCTCACCGGCTTCATTTGTGATCTCGCCTGCATGTACTTTGTTTGCAAAATCTGCAGCTTTCTTCTGCTGAGCTACATAGAATTCTCGCTTGTCCACACCGTCAACAACAACAGGCTCGCCAAGCTGTGTACGTGCAAGATGATGAAGGACCATACGTTTCTCGCCTGTGTTGATCACTGCGCCGTTATATAATTCCTGGAATTTTTCGATCAGTTCTGCCTCATCAGCCAGTTTGGAAAGTGCGTCAAGAACGGTCTCGTCCACTTCCTTAGCTGCGTAATTGTAAGCCAAACCTGCTGCCATCGGTACGCTGTACTTCTTTACACGTTCTGCACCCTGCTCGCCGGACATTGCCTCTGCAATGTTCACGTGATCTTTCAGACTGTTAAGTTTGCTGTAAGAAGCAAGAGTGTCCAGATTTTTCCATGTTGCCATAATCATATTCCTCCTTTAATGACTGTGATCAGAGATATCAACATAAATCCTTCGGATATCTTTTTCACAATTGTCTACAGCCAATTATACTGAAAAAAGCTCTGGATTTCAACGGAAGGAACGATTTAATTGGTGGAAATCTTGTTAAATAAGGTAAAAAATATCAGAGATAACAGGATCGTGACGGAAATATGAAGAAGTTTCCGTCAGCAGCAGGACAGGAATGGGGAAATATGATATGATAGAAAACAGATCACCCGGAGAAAAAAGCCGGGAAAATAATAAGTGATGAAGGGAATTGTTTTATGGAGGAAATGAAGAAAAAAGGAAATGTGATCGCACTGCTGCCTATCGGTGTTTTTCTGGTCCTGTATCTGGGACTGGGGATTTTGTTTGAGTATGTGATGAAGATCCCTATGGGATTTTATAATGTACCGATCGTTGTGGCTTTTCTGTCTGCGATCCTGGTGGCATGTGTTCAGAACAGAACGATCAGCTTTGACAGAAAGCTGGAGCTTATGGCAAAAGGAGTAGGAGATAAAAATATCATCACCATGCTTCTGATCTTTCTGACCGCAGGCTCTTTTGTGGGTGTTGTGGGGCGCAGCAGTGCAGAAAGTGTGGCCTACTGTATGCTTTCTCTGATACCGGCACGTTTTTCTGTTGCGGTATTGTTTGTAGTTGCCTGCTTCGTATCTGTGGCTATGGGAACTTCCGTTGGGACGATCACGCTTCTTACCCCTATTGCGGTAGCGGTTTCCAAAGCTTCCGGTTTTGATATGGCATTTTGTGTGGCATCGGTGATGGGAGGAGCCATGTTTGGTGACAACCTTTCTTTTATTTCTGATACCACGATCGCAGCCTGCAACGGTCAGGGCTGTCAGATGAAAGATAAATTCCGGGAAAATTTCTGGATCGCATTTCCGGCAGCTGTTGTTACACTGATCCTGATCCTTATCCTGTCTTTTCAGACAGAGATCCAGGGAAGAGTGGTACAGGATTATCATCTTATACAGATCTTTCCATATGTTCTGGTGCTGATCGGCGGGATCATCGGCATCAATGTATTTGTGGTACTTCTGATCGGAATTATCTCCGGCGCATTTATCATGCTTCTTGGAGGACATATCACACCGGTGGAGCTTCTGACCAATATCGGATCCGGTGTTTCCGGAATGTTCGAGACCTGTATGGTGGCTATCCTTGTAGCAGCCATGTGTGCGCTGATCCGGGAGCATGGAGGCTTTGAAGCACTACTTTCCGGAATACAGAGAGTTTTTAAAGGGAAAAAAGGCGGACTTCTTGGTATGGGACTTCTGGTTGGAACTATGGATATCGCAACAGCCAATAATACGGTGGCAATTGTTATGGCCAACCCCATTGCAAAGGAAATGGCGCTGGAATATAAGATCACTTCCAGAAAGACAGCTTCTATCCTGGATACATTTTCCTGTATTTTCCAGGGGGTGATCCCATATGGAGCCCAGATGCTGGTTGCCATTTCTGCGGCAAAGGAACTGGGATTTGAGCTTTCTGCTTTTCAGATCATGCCGAAACTGTTTTACCCCATGCTTCTGCTTGTGAGTTCTCTGATCGCGATCTTTGGTATAAAAGGCGGGGATGATAAATGAATCAGGAAGAGATGATCCGGGATGTCCGGAAAAGACTGTTTGAAATGCAGGATACAGGATATCGGGATTTTCATGCAAGGCTGGTTCCGACTGTGGAGAAAGAAAAGATCATCGGTATCCGGACACCGATACTCCGGAAATTTGCAAAAGAATTTGGAAAAACAGAAAGATCCGAAATGTTCCTGAAGGTTCTTCCTCATCAGTATTATGAGGAAAATAATCTCCATGGCCTGCTGATCGAGCAGATCAGAGATTATGATAAATGTCTGAAAGAACTGGAGCGTTTTCTTCCGTATATTGATAACTGGGCGACCTGTGATCTGCTGGCGCTCCATATGATGAAAAAACACCGTGATATATTTATCCGGGAGATTTATCGCTGGATGGAGTCGGATAAGCCGTATATCATCCGGTTCGGGATCAGTATGCTGATGCGCCATTATCTGGACGAAGGATTTAAATTGGAATATCCGGCGAAAGTGGCAGCAATCCGCTCGGAAGAATATTATGTAAATATGATGCGAGCCTGGTATTTTGCTACAGCACTGGCAAAACAGTATGAGAAGATCCTTCCATTCCTGGAAGAGCAGAGAATGGATATCTGGACTCATAACAAGACGATCCAGAAATCCATTGAAAGCTACCGGATCACACAGGAGCAGAAGGATCATCTCAGGACACTGCGGATAAAGAAATAAACAGCAGGTAAGGGTTAAAATATGAAGGCAATATCGATCTATGCACTTACAAGAAATCAGAATATGGAATGTGTCCAGAAGCTGGAACGCCAGCTTTCCAGCAGAGATTTTTTTCTCAGGATCAAAGAGTGGGAACTGGAAAGTATGAAAGCACTGGTGAAGCAACTGGAACTGCATATGGAGGAAGTGTATAAGCTGCGCTTTTTCTATTCGTTTCAGATCCCGAAGCTTGGAAAGGAGTTCGATCTTCTTCAGATCAAAGATGACCAGATCGTGAATATTGAACTGAAAAGCGGCATTGTGTCGGACGAGGCTATCCGGAGACAGCTGATCCAGAACCGGTATTATCTGTCTGTTTTTGGAAAACCGATCCTGTCGTATACCTATATCAGCAGTGAAGATCATCTGGTGAGACTGACCAATCATGATCACATTGTGGAGGGGGACTGGAAACAGCTATGTATTGCATTGGGGAAAGAAAGCCCGGACTATGAGGGAGATATCGAGGATCTGTTTCAGGCAGAGCTTTATCTGATCTCTCCGCTGACAGAACCGGAGCGTTTTCTCAAAAAAGAGTATTTCCTTACTTCCCAGCAGAGAGATATTGAACGGCAGATTCTGAAGAGAATACGTGGAGAAAGAGGAGGATATTTCTGGTTCAGCGGACTTCCAGGAACCGGAAAAACATTGTTGCTTTATGATATTGCGATGAAGTTGTCCGTGCGCCAGAGAGTCTGTATCATTCACTGTGGAGAGGCGGGAAAAGAATGGAAGATTCTTCATGAACGTCTGCGGCGGATAGATTTTCTGGCAGATACTCAGCTGGACGGAACGACGGATCTTGGCTGTTACAGCAGCATTCTGGTAGATGAAGCACATCTTCTGTCCCTGGAAAAATTATCGGTTCTGCTTACATGGAGTGAGCACAGGCCGGTGATCTTTTCCAGTGATTCCGAGGATGTGATCTCACCGGAAGAGATGGATCGTAGCATTGTGGAAAGCCTGGGAAATCTGCCGGAGATCCAGAAATTCCATCTGACAAACCGGATCCGTACCAATGCGGAACTTTCCTCTTTTATCCAGAACATGATGCACCTGCCGGAAAAAAGAAGCCCCAGATGGTATCCGCATATTGCAGTGGTGTATGCCAATAATGACCGCGAGGTGGAAAATTTTCTGAATGATTTTGCGGGACAGGGGTATCAGCAGCGGATGCCAGAGGGTTCTGGACAGCTTGGTATCCAGGCAGTGAGAGATGCGGAGAAGATCGTTGTATTGCTGGATGAACAGTATTATTACGACGAAAAAGGATATTTAAGATCCAGGTGCTCCGCGGAAAAATATTCCAGTGTACGAAAACTTTTTCATCTTTTGAATCAGGCGAAAGAGAGCCTGGCTCTGGTGGTGAGAGAGAATATGGCGGTATATGAAGTGATGATGGAGATTTTGCAGATGCACAGAAACAGATAAAAACAAAAGATTAAAGACAATGGAGAGGAAGACAGAGGGATGGAAGTTTTGGAGATTGTTTTGCCTGTACTGGCGATGATCATTCTTGGAATCCTGTGCAGAAAATGGAAACTTTTAGATCAGAGTGGTGTCAATAACATGAAAACACTGGTAACAAATATTATGCTTCCTGTGGGCAATTTTTCATGCACTGGCAACAGCAGAGTACAGTGGAAAGATCGGAATTTTGGTTCTGATCATGTTTGTGATGCTCTTGATTTCATTTGGGGCAGGATTCTGGATGAAAAGATTTATGGACGAGCCATATAAGAAATATCTTCCGTTTCTGGTCTGTATCTATGAAGGTGGAATGATGGCTTACCCGTTGTATACAAGTCTTTGTGGCAGCGAAAATCTTTCACAGATTGCAGTGCTGGATATTGCGGGACTTCTTTTTGGATTCAGTGTGTATATGGGAATGCTGGGACAGACGGAAAACGGGGAAAAGATCAATGCAAAAAGCCTGTTTTACAGTGCATTGCGAACCCCTGCTTTTATAGGAACGGTTCTTGGAATTATTGCGGGACTGACACGAATGATCACCCGGCTTCTGGACAGTCCTTTTGGCAATTGTTATCTCAGTGTGGAGAATATTCTGACAACGGCCATTACGCCGATTATTCTTATTGTAGTTGGGTACAGTATGGAACTTGCGCCGGAACTTATCAGCCCCTGCCTCAAAACCATATTGCTGAGAGTCCTTTTGCAGGCAGTGATGATTGCGGGAGTTCTCATGGCAGTAAAATATTTGGTAGGAGGTTCCAGGCTTCTGAACCTGGCGGTTATTACATATATGTCCTCGCCTGCTACATTCAGTATGCAGACTTTTCTGAGAAAGAAAGAGAGCAGTGCTTATGCATCCACAACAAATTCTCTGTATTGTGTGGTCTCAATCCTGGTTTATATCACACTGGCAGTGGCAGGATGATGGAACTGAAAGAAGGGATCAAATGACGACAACGACATTATGTTATATAGAAAACGATGATAAATTCCTGATGCTTCACAGAGTAAAAAAACAGGATGATATGAATGAGGGCAAATGGATCGGCGTTGGCGGGCATGTGGAAAGTCAGGAAACTCCGGAAGAATGCCTTGTTCGTGAGGTGAAAGAGGAAACAGGGCTGACACTTACCTCCTATAAGTTCCGTGGCCTGGTGACATTTATAAACAGTGAATGCGAATCAGAACTTATGTGTGTGTTCACGGCCGATGAATATGCAGGAGAACTGATTGAATGTGATGAGGGAGAACTTTGCTGGGTTGACAAAGCCATGGTGCCGAATCTTCCGGCATGGGAGGGGGATCAGGTATTTCTTGATCTGCTCCTTTCAGGAGAAAAACGCTTTTTTTCTGTAAAATTGCAGTATGAAGGTGACAGACTTGTAGAGAAGAAAATTCATTTGTATTAATAGTAGATTGTTTCATAGCTGGAGGGGAAATCATGTTTAATAAAATGATTGCACAGCAAACCGCAAAAAAAGAAAAACTTCTTGATAATTTTCTGAAAAAACATGAAGCGGAATATCCGTTTCCGGAAGATGTGGAACTCATTTGTGACATTGACTATATGGGAGATGGAAAGCCCTGTCATTTCATGGATATTTACCGTCCCCGAAATTATGAAGGAAAACTTCCAGTCATGTTTAACCTGCACGGAGGCGGTTTTCTCCTTGGAAAAAAAGAAGAGGGATTTTTCTTCCCTCCTATATTTACGGGAAACACTGGAAAAAGAGTTCGTTTTATCCATATATAAATGAGGCGTGCTCTGATGCAGACAACCGAATTATTAAGACAAAAGATGCTCTCTGTTTTTCCGGTTCCGGTCAGTTCTTATTGCATTATTGATAGTTTTCCGCTTGCAGTTTGCAAATTCGGACGTGCACGATACTGCAAAACATTTCGCAGCCAGGGTGCTGATTACGGAAAGTGCCCTTCTAAAAAGGAAACTTACTTCGGCTATAAAGTGCATGCCCTGGTCACGTTAGAAGGTTACATTACTGCATTTGAGATTACGCCGGCATCCACAGATGACCGTGAAGGATTACGAGATCTGGTGGATAATTGTTCAAATATTACAATTTTAGCAGATAAAGGATATGTTGGCGAAAAACTCATGCAGGAAATGCAGGAACAAACGATCTGTCTTTTTGCACTCAAGCGTTCCAACAGTAAAGAAAACTGGCCAAAATCGGTGCGTCAACTGATCTTCAAATTGAGAAGACGGGTAGAAACTGTCTTTTCACAGTTAAGCGGTCAGTTAAATGCAGAAAGAGTACTTGCCAAAAGCTTTCAGGGCTTATGCACCCGTTTGGTTAATAAAGTATTAGCATACAACCTCTGCATTGCATTAAACAGTATTTTCGGTGAAACCTGCGAACTTGGAAAAATCAAAGAACTGATATTCTAAAAAATTTGTTTATCAAAAAACAGGGATTTTTTGCGGCTTTTACAAGTTTTTAAACATTTTATTTGAAATAGCACAATAGGTTAAATTATAATATCTGAAATACTGGTTGGTCTGTATTGTAAAAAACAGATAGATATTTGTGTATAATGAAATAAATATGGAAGATGGGCAGGTCTGCTTTTGGGCTTACCTATTTATAAAATACAAATTCCAAATGTCAAGATCAACGCTGTTGAAGCATATATATGAAGTTCTGAATCCAAAGGCAATTATCAAACAGGCTTCCATATTAGGAAAGCTTTATACAGATTCTCAAAGGCACGATTTGATGGAAAACGTTCATGATATCCGAACACCAATGAATGCGCTTCTGGGATATAATGAGCTGATGAAAAAGATCGTAAATCTTGGAGATACCGATAAATTTTCTCTTCCTCAGTTGCTTGAGTTGTGAAGTCTGAATGAGAAAGCGGAAATGAAGTCTAAAAAGACTCCGCCTAACAGAGCTAAGAATGATAACGCTACTGTTTTTACTTCAGTGTAGAGAGTTGGAACACTTTCATTGCTATTTGTGCCGTCTGCCGAAGGCGGCGGAATGGAGATTAAAATGAATTTAAATGAATTTTTGAAAGAAGAAGCCTTTTCAAAATATAATGTTGGAATAGAAAAAATTAAAGATGATTTTATTGAATCCGGATATGAAAAATTTTTGTGGAGGCAAACACTGAAAGAGTGGGATGATGCAAAAAAGACAATATTAGAAGAGAATTCGTATAAATATGTTGTTAATAAATATGTACAGAGCTTTTTAGAGCAGTTTAATAATATTGATGATTCAGATGTTGCTTTTATTTATCCAGAGTCATATACACCTAATTATTTTATGATACAAGCATTAATAAAAAAAGAAGCTAAAAAGGATTATGTAATAGAAAATTTATTACCGGATGATGATACAATTAATCATTTGGCTATTTTTTGTCGCGATAAAAAAGAAACAATAGAATTAATGAATCACTTAGTTTATTCAGCAGTATTGGGAGAGAACTTCGGTGGATATAAATTGCTGGGAGTTCATTTATGCTATTATTTGGAATGCTGTGGAAATGATTCTTACGCATATACTATGAGAGTTCCTAATAGTTTAATGCATTATCAGGGTTATGTTACAAGAAAGGACACAAATCCATATATAATATATGCTACTCGAAAGAATATAGAAGGATTAGTGCAAAAGGGCTTTTTTAGATCAGAATTTGAATTGTATTTGAATTTAAAAAATACATTAATGCCTTTTTTACAAGCTATGTATCTTAAGGCACAGAATGCAGGGGATAAGAATTATGACTGGAAAACAGCAAAGAGCATTTTAAAGGGAGAATTAATTGAAAATGGAATCATAATATCTAAATGGAAACATGAACAATCTCTTTTTTTATTAGTAAAGAAAACTTATTCAGATGCTATATTTCAATATAGACCGGAATGGCTTTCTCCCCAAAGTTTGGATATTTATATTCCCAAATTAAATGTTGGAATAGAATATCAGGGAATACAACATTATACGGATGTAGATTTTTTTGGAGGAAAGAAAGCATTGGAGCATAGAAAAGTTCTCGATGAGAAAAAACGCAAAATATGTCAAGATAAGGGGGTCATTTTGGTTGAATGGAAATACAACTTTAACATTACAAACAAAAATTTACAGACTTTATTGCGGGATGCCTTGAGATCAGTATAAAAATGTATGAGTCTAATGTATTGACCGAAGCCGCAGAATAAAGCAATACATGATATTATAGAGTAGAATAAAGAAGATATCTATTCCAAGTAGCCTTTATAACAATTATAAAGAGAGTTCCTTGTAACTATCAGGAAATCTGATAGTTAGTTCTTCAGCAGAAAGTATATGTTTAATAATAGTACCGGAGTTACAGCCAGATTTGATTTGCGTTTGTTGGCAACTTTTTACGATAAGAAAGAATAACAATTACTTAATTAAGTACAACGATTAGAAATCAACAGTGTAACCTATGATAAAAACATTAGTGGTTGATGATGCAGGACTTAAAGAAAATATATTTTTTGATAATAAAATAAAAGGCAGGAAAAAGTATGATTACAGGAAGTTTTATAATGATATCAGAGGGCGAAATTAAAGAGCGTCGAAAAAAGAGAGAAACTGAATTGCGAAAGATGGTCTATGAAGAATATGAAAATTTTAAGATATATATTAGCTTTTACGAATTGCCGGAAATTAAAAAAATAACTTTTATGAATATGCGTGGATGTGATGCGGCAGTATCTCCAATTTTCAGTAGTGAACTTGAAATAAGGATTAATGAAAAATATTTAAAGGCCAAATGTCCTATGGAGTATTTAAAAGTTATTTTATTTCATGAATTCACGCATATTTGGGATCGAATAGTAAAATATGCAGATTTACGAGCAGCGAAACTGACAGAGTATCATGCAGTGCAAGTTGCATTTGCAAAAAATCTCAACCAAAAGCGTATTGATAAATGGGATAAGTTTTCTGAGAATCAATTTGTTTCGTATAATGATAAACGTGTATCTGCAAAAGAATATCTGCAAGTTTGGTGTGACCATTATTCCTATGACATGGAGTACCATTATTATAATGAATCAGATGACCGTACAAACCAGTTTATGTATGATTTGTGTCAATGGATGGGGTATAGTATTATATTTGAAAAATATTGTATTGAATGGAATGGAACACGTAAAATTAAAGGATTTATCCCAAAAGATATGGAAACATCGGTGTACAAGGGGTACAAACAAGATAAAATAGAAATGAGGGGCGATAGAGCGGAAATGTCAGATTTTCCACTCTATCTGAACACGGTCGCTGGTGGCCTTGATCGTAGAGATCAAACCATCGGCGGCTTTTCTTTTGTCGTCAAAATCTATGCTGTCCCAGTTGTCGAGATAATAGGATAACTTCTTTATCTGCTGGGGAGATATGGTTTCAACGCTCAATTCGGCGATTGCCTTTGAAATGGTCTGGCGTCGGGTGTCCAGTTCTTCAATTTTTTTGTTGGCGTAGGCAAGCAAGGTCGCATTGGCTCCGGTCAGCGTGTCCAGCAGCTTTTCAATTTCTGCCTCCACCTGTGCCAGTTCCACTTGATAGGCGGTCAGTTTCGGATTGACTTTTTCCTCACTGCCGTGGAGTATCTGAAAATCTTTGAACTTTTCCTGCATGGCCGAGAAAATGAATTGCTCAAATTCTTCTTTGCGGATTTTCCCGCAGCCCGGACAGCCTTTGTTTTCCGTCCGTTTGGTACAGCGAAAATAGCCGGTGCTGTTTGGTACATGGGTGGCTTTCAGAGCATACCCACAATGCCCGCATTTGATTTTTCCGGCCAGCCAAGTATTTTTCGGTTTCCGTCCCTGCTGGAAAGTGGTATTTGCCATAAGTTTTTTGCGGCATTTCAGCCATGTGTCAGAGGAAATGAGTGCTTCGTGGGGAGCGATAACAAGTATCTGGTCTTTTAAGCACCTGTCTTTGTCCTCCTTCACATCCCGCCCCTGATAGAGATAGCAGCCGTTTGTTCCGGCAAAGTCAGAAGCGTCATTGACAATCGCTGCACCCTGACTCTTGAAAAATTCGTACAGCTCCAAGTCGGCCTGTGCATAAACGGGATTTCTTAAAAGCTGGGAAAGAAATGTACGGAACATGGATTTGCCATAAATTTTTATGTCATGTTCCTCGAAGTATCGAGTAATATCTCCGAAGGAGGTTTCCGGTTCAGCGTACATTTCAAACATCAGCCGAACATGATCGGCGGCTATGGGGTCGGAAACCATTTTCTTTGTGCGGATACCCTCTACCACAGTAGGCTCCAACTGATAACCGTATGGCGCCTGACCGCTCATGTGGAAGCCTTTCAGACACCGGGAATAGTAGGCGTCTGTGACACGCTTCTGAATTGTCTCACGTTCAAGCTGGGCGAATACAATGCAGATATTCAGCATGGCCCGTCCCATCGGGGTCGAAGTATCAAACTTTTCCGTGGAGGATACAAACTCCACATCGTACTCTTGAAACAGCTCCATCATCGTTGCAAAGTCCAGAATAGAGCGGCTTATACGGTCCAGCTTGTACACGATGACCCGCCGAACCTTTCCCTTGCGGATCTCGCCCAGCAGCTTTTGAAACTCCGGCCTGTCCGTGTTCTTGCCAGAATAGCCCTTGTCCTTGAATACCCGGCAGCTCCCGCCTTTCAATTCATACTTGCAAAAGTCGATCTGACTTTCAATGCTGATACTGTCCTTGCGGTCTACTGACTGTCTTGCGTAAATACAATCTTCTCTGATAAATTCCATATTGGGCTCCTTTCCTTGTTGGAATGGAGCTACCAACCTTACAACTATATTATACCATCAGCAGCCCCGGACAACAATGTTGCGAATGATTAGGGAAATCTGTCTCCATATTTGCGGAACACCTCATAAAGACAACGCTCAATTTCTTTTTTGCGCTGTGCTTTCTCCTTCGGGGGGAGTACCGGCGTGAGGCTTTCCAGCACAATGATCTTCCCTTGAAATGCGACAGACTTTGTTTCTCGTTCATAAGTGACAGCTTGCGTCATTGAAAACCTCCTTTGCGAAAGTGCGTGTATATGCCTGCCTTTCCCACTTGTCCCGTGGGGAAATGTCAAAAGACGGCACCCAGCAGGTGCCGCCCTTTGAGCTTTCTCCACTTCGGGTCAATGTGGCCCGAGGTCAGTAAGGACTGGAAAGGTATTTTTCTTTGGCGTCCTCCAAGCTGTTGAGGTCGAATACTTCATAAAGCTGCCCCACAACACGCCGTATATCCTTCTTTGAAAATCCGCCGTCCTCCATTGCCATAATGACATAACCACGGCAGGCGTCATTGCTCCATTCGTCCGGTTCCAAGCCGGGGATCATTCCAAACGCATTTCCCATAAAGTGCTCCTTTTTTGAAAAGATGGGGAGCCACGCCGGATCGGTTGGCCTATCATCAGACAGCATTGCCGGGGGCTCCCCCATAGGTTTTCACTTCATTTCAGACACACCGGACGGACATAGGCTTCATGCCCCATAGTATTTCAACTCTCCCCATTCTGATGGCAAGGCGTTCTCATTGCCTGCGACGGCTCACGGCTTGCAAGGCCGCTTCAACGCTCGGACTGTGACTAAACGCAAGTATCCGGGTTCTGCGCCTGTTCCGGTGGAGCCAGCCTTGCCCCACCTATGGCATGAACCTGTTCGCTCGCTCAGTTTTACAAAGACTGTATTCTCTGAAATCCGAGGTCATGGCGGGTCTGTCACACAGCGCGTTTCCCTTCGTATCCGGGTGTCTTTTTATTCAATTTTCAATCTGCATGAGGCTTGTCTGAACCTCGGGCCATTGTGACCCGAAGTGTTTTGCCTCTCATAAGCCATTTCATTTTCCGGCCTAAATCGGTACGCCTTACAAAGAATTTTTCAAAATTTTTTCTAAGTGCCGCAGACCTCGCTCGATTGCGACACGAACCACTTTTTCATGGACGCCCTCTGCCCGGGCAATATCCTGTTTGGTCATGCCGAGAATGAAATGAGCGTAAATCCGTTTTGCCTGTTTGTTCGGCAGACTGGCAATCGCCGCATGAAGCTCCTGCATGGTCACTTTCCGCTCATACAGTTCATGGGGAGATAAGACGACAAAGACAGCTTCATGCTCCAGCCCGTCATCCCGATCAAGGGAATAGTAGGCTTTGTGGCGGTATGTACGCAGCCGGTAGGCTGCCTCTTTACGATCAAACTCTTTGAACATTTCTGCAACTTCTTCCGATACTTCCATGAAGCAATCCGATGTATAGAATGGGTAATAGTCCCGCAAATTGATAATAGCCATATTGACCTCCGTTTCGGTTGTTGGTTGACGAGTGACCGAAACGAAGGCGGCGGGGAGCGGCACCGGGGAATGGCTTCGGGCCAACATGACCCGAAGCCGCCCCATAAGAACGCAAAAGCGCCCGGGCGGCATGAAGCCACACGGACGCATGAAATGACATAATAGTTAAGGTTCCAACAAATTTCGCATACATAGCCGGAATAACCCGGAGGGGGCGCTATGCTTTTTTTAATTGATGTAGATCATGGGTACTATGAAAAGAGGCAAAAATAGACACGGCAGCAATCCTCCTATATGCCGCCGTGAATTTACACGGTGTTAGGTCGTCGTTGGTTTAAAGTAGACGAAAAGAAACGGCGGCTCTGAAAATCAAAGCCGCCGCTTCATAGGCGCGTGAAAATGTGTCTGCTGTACGACGGCTTTTTTCTTTTACCGTCGTGCGGCAGATTATTCCATATTTATGAAACTTGGTGCTTCGCAAATATATGGCGAGAAAAACCAGCGCCAATTCCCAAAAAGATCAATGCCGTTGGGATTGCCCATATCGCATACAGCATACCGTTGCTCATTTGTTCCACCGATAGAAGCGAAACAGCCAGAACATGGTAGACAGGAAGAAGCCCGACCAATCGGAACAATGGATTTGTTTCCGGGATCGGCAGCAAAACCGGGAACAGAAAAATTGCCATTGCCGCAACCAAAGCTACAATCTGATTTTTACTGATTGCAGACATCAACAATGTAATTCCTGTAACGCTGATGGTACAGGTAAATGCCAACAGGATTTGATATTTGAGCAGCGTCCCACAGGTGATATTAAAAGGGATAAATGCTTCAACATATTCGCTGGGAGCAAATAGAATACTGCAATTCAATCCTTCCGTTCCGTAAAAAGCACGCGCAAGAAATAAGTTAAAAGCTACTATCAGCGCAGTGGTGAGAATGGCGGTGAGAATGCCAGCTACTACCTTTGCAGTAGCACATTTGGTTTTTCCGTATTTGCTTGTCAATATGATATTGTCAACGCCTTCATACTCGCCGGAGAAAATCGGAGCAAGCATGATGATAACCGCAAGAGCAAGCGCGATAAAAACCCGCACCATGTTTTTACTTGTTGAAAGCCAACCATCTACATAGCCAATTTTGATTTCTTCATTACCGAACACATCGGAAACACTCAATCCGTTCCAATTTCCGTTCAGATCTGAAAATCGTGAAAAGGCTGCGGATTGCATGGCGTTTTGGTAAATATAGGCCGCATTCAACCCATGCAAATCTGATGTCGGCGCAAAATCAGACATCATTTGTCGCACTTTTTCATCGGTCAGGATTCCTTCATACTTTGCTGCGATTTCCTTGTCGATTTCTACTGCTGCTTTGCCGGAACCTTCACCGGCGTTCTGGTCAAAAGCGTATTTGTTTTGATAGGTGGAAAAAGAAAGCAAAGCAGAGAATAGAAGTATCCCGATAAGGGTAACCATAGATAAACGCTTGGAAAAAATCTTCCGCAGTTCAAAATAAATTAGTTTTTTCATTCTTCACAGCCTCCTTTGAAATAGAACAGGTACAAATCTTCCAAAGTAGGCTGTACCCTTACTGCATTTTCCATCGGCGGACGATCTCCAACAATCCGCAGGATTGTCTGGTTTTCGCTGGTATTCCGCAGATTGCTTGTATTATAGGAAGCCGCGTATTTTTCCGCATAGGCAGTCGGAACCGTACATTCCCATACTTGACCGTTGATTTCAGAAGTAATCTCCTGCGGATTTCCAAAATGAATGATTTGCCCGGACTTCATCATAATGATTTCCTCCGCGATAAACTCCACATCGGAAACAATATGCGTAGACAGGATTACAATGCGGTCTTTGGAAAAGGCACTAATCAAATTGCGGAAACGGACGCGCTCTTTCGGGTCAAGCCCCGCCGTCGGCTCGTCTAAAATCAAAATGCGGGGATCATTGAGCATGGCTTGTGCAATCCCTAAACGCTGTTTCATGCCTCCCGAAAAAGTTTTGATTTTGTGCTTACTTTCCTTTGATAAATCTACCGCTTCCAGCAGTTCTTTTGATTTCTTCCGCGCTGCCTTCTCGTCCAAGCCTTTTAGGGCAGAAACATATAGCAGGAAGTCAAACGCTGAAAAGTCCGGGTAATATCCGAAGTGCTGGGGCAAGTAGCCCAAGAGGCTTCGATAGCGTTCACCCAGCCCAACAGCATTTTTCCCATTCAACAGTATTTTTCCGGAAGTGGGATTTTGGATATTGCAAAGCAGCCGCATTAGCGTTGTTTTTCCTGCGCCATTTGCGCCCAGCAAGCCGTAGACACCATTAGCCAGAGTAATATTCAAATCGTCTACGGCGATTTTGGAACCGAACTTTTTTGTCAGTCCAACTGTCTTTAATTCCATAAAAAAGCTCCTTTCTCCATAGGGAGCAATAAAATACTCTCCATGTGTTTTCATGGAGAGTATAGCGGGTAAATATCTATTTTTTATCTACAAGACAGGAGTTTTGAAGAAGGCGGAAACTTTTGCTCCCACTTCGGTATTTTCAATCCTCAGATAACCGTTATGGTGTTCACAAAGTAGCTTACAAATATATAACCCAAGTCCGAAATGCTCGGAATGGTTGCTTTCCCCTGTGAAGTACGGATTTGCGGCTTTTTGTAGGCTGTCTTTATCAAAACCATTCCCATCGTCCGATACGGAAAGCAGCAAACCGTTGTCATGCAAGGCGAAAGATATTGTTACCAAAGTACGGGCATACCGCACAGCATTAGAAATCAAGTTGTTGCATACCTGTGAGATAAATGCACTGTCAAGAGATAGCTGCAAAATAGGGATGTCATTTTGTAAAATCAACTCTTTTCCGTTTTTCGTACAAACGATTTTTGCGCTGTCATATAAAGAAGATACCAACGGTTGCAAGTCAATCAACTTGTAATCCGGCTGCGTATCTTCCATACGCCTAAGATTGCTCATACTGCTCACATAGTTTTCCATACGGGAAATATGCTTTCCCATTGTGGCGGCGGTTTCCCTCGTTTGGGAATTGTCGCTGGCTTGCAGCATTTCATTATAGCCTTTTAGTACCGTCAGAGGGGTACGCAAATCGTGAGCAAAAGCGGCGTTGAGTGCTTTTCTTTCTTCAACTTGCCGCCACATTTTAGAGAAATTATCCGCAAGGGTTGTCCGCATGATTTCAAAGGACGCGCAAAGCTGCCCCAATTCATCGTTGCTGTCATAGTCGATTGAAAAGTCCAAATCATTGTTCGCTATTTTTTCAGAAGCCGCCCGCAGTTCAGCAAGCGGTTTTTTCAGTTTATTTTTGTAAAACAATAGCGCAGCCGCTATGATACAGAATGCAGAATAAATAGGGGGTGTAACGGTTGGCAACAAATCTAATATAGCAAGCAATTGTTCGTCTTGTTCGTTCAAGACAGGCAGCTCCTTATAAATATAAGTTCCTTCTCCCAAACGTTCCCCCTGTTCATTCGTCAAGTAGTATTTTTCGCCAGTATTAGGGTACTTTTCATTGATTTTATCGGCGACAGTTTCACATACAGAAGCAGTCATAATTGATAGGGCAAGAGCGAACATAACAAAGAGAACAATATAGAGTACAAGACTTTTACGCAGAGATAAATTTTGTACGGGTCGCATTATTTTAACCATTTATATCCGCACCCCCAAACTGTTTCAATATATACCCGGTCTGTATATGCCGCAATCTTTGTTCGTATCCTGCGGATATGCTCTGCCACAACGCTGCTGTCGCCCTCGCTGTCATAACCCCAAATACGCTCATAAATCCGTTCTTTATCAAAGACCTGTCCCGGATTTTGAGAAAGCAGTTCCACAATATCAAATTCCTTTTTTGCAAGACCGACACGCTTATCGCCAAAGAACAAGCAACGTTCCGAATAGTCAATCGTCAAATCACCGGAAAACTTGACTTGCGCTTCAAAGTTGTGTCGCGCTTCCCGGCGCAGATGAGCGCACACCCGCGCTTCAAGTTCCATAAGTGAAAAGGGCTTCACAATGTAATCGTCGCCGCCAACAGCAAAGCCGTTTACCTTATCTGTATCTTCGATTCGGGCAGTCAGAAAAAGGATTGGGCAGGATATGTGATCGCGGATACGCTTGCAAACCTCTAACCCGTCCGTTCCGGGCATATTGATGTCAAGCAAAATAATATCCGGTTGTTTTTCCACTTGCTTTAGTGCTTCTGCACCATTGGAAGCAGGCAAGACACGAAAGCCCTTGCTTTCAAAAAAGCTGCCGAGCATAGAAACAATATCGCTTTCATCGTCAGCAATCAGTATCTTTGCATTCATTATGCTCACCTCCTAACAGCAAATATAGCAATCCTTTTTCAATTATTTATCTATTTTCCGAAAGTCTTTTGTACAAGCATCCATAGGCTTCTCCGCAGTTTTAGGGAGCAGCCAAACACCGGCCATTTTCACAGCGCCGAGGATACGCCCTCCGGCACAATAATAATTTACCCTACGAGGTGTCACGCCCCACTTTTCGGCAGCCTCTTTCAATGTCATATAGTCCATTTCGCACCTCCACAGGATATATTATAGTTCTCTACCTCGAATAATACAAGTTAGAGCCTACACGGATGCGAAATAAAATACTACTTAATGTAAAATCTCATTACATTCTCATAATTCAACCCGAAATGTAGAATGATATAGGGTGATATGAGAATGAACCAAGATGAAAGAAGGTTTGACTTTCACGGCCTCGGAGCGGCTCTCAAACGAGCCAGAGAAGAAAAGGGCTGGACACAAGCCTATGTTGCGGAATTAGTAGACCGTGACTCCCGTACCATTATGAATATTGAGAACAAAGGTCAGTATCCCAGTTTCGACCTTTTTGTTAAACTCATTACTATGTTTGACGTTTCAGTTGACCAGTTTATTCATGCGGACGGAGGGGCAAGGTCAAGCTCTTGCAGAAAACACATTGATGTACTTCTAAACTCCATGACTGAAAAAGAGCTTGTCGTAATAGAAGCCACAGCCGAGGGCATTAAGAAAGCCAGAGAAACGGAGGTTCCAGAATAAGGACCTCTGTTTTTTTGCGCCATTTTAGGGGCTGCCGCTAAGTGGCAAGCAATGCCTCTGTGGCCACAAGTGGCACAAAGGCGGCTTGTTGGGGCTCGCCCCAAACCCGTATCTTCGGGCCAACATGGCCCGAAGTGTCAGCGTCGCTTTGCTCCTTATTTTCATAACCTTAACGCTCCTTTTCCTGCTTTCGTCCTGGCTCGGTATAGCCCATCAGAGTGTCAATGTTCGCCTTGATCGTGACGATCTCCTGCATATCCCGTCGTGCCTTCTGGTATTCTCCATAGAGCTGTTTTTTCTTTGCTGTGAGCTTACGGCCTTCCTCCTTCAGCACATCCATTTTAGGGAGCTTCGCCCCGCCCAGCAGAGAGCGCATTTCCGCTTGTGCAGCCCGGTACAGTTCAAGGTCGGCCTCATGCTCCGCAAGGAATTTCCGGCTGTACTTCGTCGCCTTATACTGCTCAAAGACCGGACGGGTTTTGGCATACTGAACCGTTGCGGCCTTTAGCCCGGCATTGGTTTTCATGGCCTGTTCCGTATGCTTGACCTGCTCGGAAATGGCATGGAAACGGTCTGCCGCCTCGGTGGCTTTCTGTGCCAACTGCTCATAATCGGTCAGTCCATTGTCCTGTATATAAGCAAGAGCGGCGGCCATCTGCTTAATGTTAAATACCTTCGCCCAGCGTTCATATCCCGGTCCCTTACCGGCAGCCAGCTTTGCTTGAATATCCACCGCCAGACTGATTTTCCGCTCCGAGCGCCCGGGGCGTTTTTCTTTGCCCTCAATGGCGGACAGAACATCTTGCAAGTCGTAGCCGTCCCCCAGCGTGGAGGCACGCAGACGGGTGAAGCGTTCCTGTCCCTGCCCGGTCAGCCGGAAGCTGATACCGCCGCCCCGAACCGTCTTGACCTCATACCCGGCCTGCTTCATCAAATTGAGAAATTCGTCCAGATCAGCGGGGCGTTCCGCCAGCGCAGTATCAATAGCAAGGCGCAGTCGGTCCTGATAGGAAAGCGGTCCTTTCCGGTCTTTCTGCCACTCCCCATAGTTCCGATACTTGCTCTTGCTCCGGGGCTTCGGGTTCTCCACGATGGACAGCCCGTTTTCAAGGCACAGCCTGTCAGAGAGCCGCCGAAGGGCGAAGCTGGAGCCCCAAAAATTTCGGAATTTCCGGGTGCAGTCAAGGGTGGTGGAGTTGTAATAAATGTGACAATGGATGTGCTGCTTATCGGTGTGCGTGGTAACGATAAAAGCGTGCCGCCCCTTTGTCCAGCGCATAGCCAGCTCATAGCCGATACGGTTCGCCTCCTTCGGGGTGATCTCGCCCGGATAGAAGGATTGTCGTATCTGATAGCACAGCACATTATTTTCTTTCTTCTGTTCCCGGCCCGTCATAGCGGCATAGCTGGCCTTTGCCAAAAGGAACTCGTCCGCCACGGTGGCCGGATCACATTCATAAGCGGAGATATACTTTCCGCTTTCTGTTTTCTCCGGGTCCTTGCCATAGTCCAGACAATCCCGGATAGCCTCAGCAATCGTTTCGCCTTCGCCCGCATGGCGCTGTAACAAAGTTGTGGTAGCCAAAAATCATTCCTCCTTTCCATGAGAAAGGGGCGGCCCATTCAGACCGCCCCGACTTCGGGCCAGTATGGCCCGAGGCTGCTTAACTTGCCAGAAACCGGTACAGAGCGGATTTGCCTCCGTCCAGCGCCCAAAGAAGGGAGCCCGCCGCCGCTTGCAGTCCATACGGCGAAAGAAGGAAGGCAAGAAACAGAAATACAATCCCGCCTATGGGCGTCGGCGTGAAAAAGAGAGCGACACCCAGCACCGTCAGGATCACAGAGGCAATCGTCAGCAGGACGGCACAAATATCAAACAGGAACACCAGCAGAGCCGCCAGAAGGCACAACGCTAAAGCAAAGGGAGCAACCAATATTTTCAGCAGTATCTTCATCTTCAAAACCTCCTTTATCTATCCTTCCTACCTCTATTTTATCATGCCTGCCCGGGGACATAAATGTTGCGAAAGATTAGTAAATCCTGTCCCAAACCTTCGGGTCATACTGGCCCGAAGTGGTAAAAAAAGAGCAGGGCGGCAAGCCCCGTAACGGAAGCCTGCCGCCCTCGTCTTACTTTGCCACCAGCTCGGAAAGCTCCCGCAGCACCTTTGACACCTCGCTCCACAGTTTTTCATAGTCCCGCTTCAATCCGTCGATTTCCTCCGGGTACACGCCATAGGTGTGTGCGTGTATAGCAACCTGATTGAGATTGTTAGAACAGCGCCGTTGCAGAGAGATCAGCTCTTTTACGGGCGCAAGGTCGATGTGCAGGATATACCCATTCAGAGCCATTTTCCGTACATAAGCCCCGGCGTTGGAAATGCCCGCCTCAGCCATCCGTTCATGGATGGCTGCCAGCTCGTCCGGCGTTACCATGACGTGCAGATGGACATTCCGCTTGCGGTTCTCCATCAGCGTTCCAGTTCCCGGCCTTTCCGGCGCTCTTTGGGCTCCTTTACCTTGTCCAGCGGTTTTGCGTCCAGCTCCGGGGGCGTGGGTGGGATGGGCGTATTGTTGGGTACGCCGTCGATCATGTTGCAGTTCTGCTCCGTGGAGAGCTCGGCGGTTTTCAGATAGTTGTCTTTTTCGTGCATGGCGATCCTCCTTTATCGTTCCTCATGGTTTTGATGGCTCCGCTTCTGGCCGGGCTCCTTCGGGGGGGCCTGCCCTCTGGTTCCTTCTTTGAGCCGGGCGGTAATGGATGGGCGCACCCGGTCAGGATTGCCCGGTGCTGGTTTCAGTTCATAATCCTCCATCTGCTTTTCGGTCAGCGGCTTTGCGTAGGTCAGTTCGCCCCATGCCATCAGCCTGCCGTCTGCCACAGGACGCCGCCTGTCATCATCGTAGTTGACAATGGAAAGAGGCTGGTTATCCGGCGGCTTCGGATAAGTTCCTATGTCCACGGGCCGCTGGGTGGAATAATAGCGGTAAACGCCCTCCGCTCCCAGCTCGGTATGCTTGACCGCCGCATGGTAAAGCTGCTGATAGTCGTCCACCCGGCGGTCAAAGTCCCGCTGCGCCCACGCCTGACTGGTTCCATAGCGGCCCCAGTAGTAATCCCGATGGCCGTTTTCCCCCTCGGTAAACTGCCAGGTCACAAAGGGGCTCGGCGCTCCCGGATTATGCCCCAGCGCAAAGCCGTGTCCGGTTTCAAAGGTGGCAGCTTTCAAAATCACATATCCTTGTACTGTCTCCAAGAGATCCCTCCTTTCTGTGCCTCGGGTCAACATGACCCGAAGTGCTGGATGTTACGAAATAAGAGGGCAGACCGGGGAGAAATGTAATAAGATATTCCCACCCCGGAAACACCCTCAAAAAAGCCCGGAATGTCAAGCCTTTGGAGGCGGCAAATCGTAACAGCCGCCCGGTCTTTTCTCCCGCATTTTCCTCATGCGTTCCCGGCTTTTTCGGCGGTTCCCTTCGGCCTTGCAGGCGTCGGAGCAGTAGGCTTGACGCCCCTCGGGCAAAAACGCCTTTCCGCAGACCGCACAGGCCCGCAGCTCCGGGGAGATGCCTTCCGTTGTCAGCGACGCTTGAAGCTCCGGGTTAAGAGGTAGGACAGCCTCACGGAAATAACGGCAGTACGCCCCTGTCCAGCACTTGTGCAGCATATAGCAGGCACAGTCAAGAGGAAGGCACAGGCCGCTTTCCCGGTCATAGTTGGCGCACATCCCCGTGACAAGAGAACGGATTTTCTTCTTCTCGTCACGGGTCAGCTCCCGGGCGTCCATTTAAGACTTCGGGCCACGATGGCCCGAAGGGCGGGGCTCCACGATCAGCGCCCGGAACTTCTTCCGGCACTGTTTTTTCTTTCCTTTGCACTCCTTGTAGTAACGGCATCCCTTACAAGGGTCGTCATTGTCCCAGCCGGGGTGCGGTACTTCCTTCATCATTCGTTCAAAAGGGCTGCTTGTAAAATTCATTCTCATTCCTCCGTATCTTCCTCCCACGGCGGGGTATCTTCGTCCTCGGGTTCCTCTGCGATCTCCTCCAGCTCCTCGTCCTCATATTCGCAGTAATCATCTTCCAAATCCGGGGCCTCATGCTTCGGCTTGTAAATCTTGAAATAGTAACCAATCCCACCGCCGGCCAGCACCACCGCACCGATCAGGAGCAGAGAGAGAAGGGGGCTGTCCTTTTTCTCCGGCTCGGGTTCCGGTACTTCCTCCACCGGTTCGGTGGGCTTTGGCTCTGGCTCCGGGGTCACTTCTTTGGGCGGTTCCTTACCCTGTTCGGCAAGAGGCAGAAGGTCGTCTGTGGTAACGGTATTGAGGAAATAGACGTTCTCGCTGGTTTTCTGTTTGTCGATCACCAGATAAAACACGCTCTCGTCTGCTGTGGTGATGGTGTAGAACTCCTTTCCATCCTCGTCGGTGGCGTTGTCCACCACGGTTCCCGTCCCGTCCGGGGTAAAGGGGTTCTGGGTTTCCGGCTCTGCTTCGGTTTCCACCGGGTCGGGCGTTGTCTCCGGCTGCGGCTCGCTGCTCTGTGCATAGGCCGGGACCGTAAAGATCAGGCAACACAAAAGGCTGGCAGCCATCGCCGCCAGCCTGCGGTATTTAATTTTCTTCATGGGCTGTGTCCTCCTTTTCGGGTGCCTCCGGCTTCGGGTCAGTATGGCCCGAAGCGGTAAGGCTGTTTTTGGGGTCATTCAGAAAAGCCATAAGCTGGGCGGGCGTCAATTTGAGGGAGCGCACCGCCTGCACGATCTGGCTGTTTTCTTCCTCCTGTTTCTGCTTTTCCAGCTCCCGGATTTTGGCCTGCCACTCGGCAGCCTTCTCCCGGGCTTTTTCCAGTTCCTTATCGAGCTTGTCGATCTTGTTCATGCAAGGACTCCTTTCCTCTGGCTCACAAACGCCCGAAGGCATAGAAATGTGTCTGCCAGTAGCTTGAATTGATGTTTGCGTATTGGATGGGCGAACCACAATGAAGCATCATCCCGTCGCCCACATAAATCCCCACATGGGACACAGGGCCGGGGCTGTCATAGGTTCCCGTGAAAAAGATAATGTCGCCGGGCTTTGCCTCGGAGGGGGAAATGATAGCGCACTGGTTATAAATGCCCTGCGCCGTGGTACGGGGCAGGTTGTGGACGCCGCTGGCCGTGTACACCCAGCAGACAAAGCCCGAACAGTCAAAGGAGGTGGACGGGCTGGAGCCGCCCCACACATAGGGCCAGCCGATGTACTTTGTGGCTTCTTCCATGAGCGCCGCAAAAGCCGGGTCATCCAGCGCCTCGCCGGGTATCTCATAGCTGGGGCCGGTATCTTCGCCACCGTTGTAAATCCCTTCCCACAGATAGGGTTTGTTGCCTTTGAGCTGCTGCATAACGGTGTAGATTTCCCGCTGCTGTTCGTTAAGCCTCGGCAGGATCACGGCAGGCAGCGTCTTGTTTGTGAGGGTCACATTGAGAATGTAATACTCATAGGGAACTTCCTCGGTGGTGGTTTCCCCGGTCTCCGGGTCGGTGCTGGTTTCGGTGCGGTAGCGTATCTCGACTTCCTCCGTCAAGGTCAGTTCATACTGTGCCTCGAAGATTTCCCGCAGCTCGTCCTGCACCTGTTCACGGAAATACACATGGTACTTTGCCGAGAGATAGGACGCCAGCTCATAGGGGTTATGGCCGATCTCGTCCACGGAATAGCGGTACTCGTCATAGCCGGGATGGGTGCTTTCGATGTTCGCTACCGTCTGCGCCAGCTCGTTTTCCAGCGCTGTGTAGTCCTCGTCCACCCCCAGCAGGTCCGTATCCTCCGAGGCGTAGGAGGTGCCGGATAACGCATTGGCGAGGCCGCTGCCAAGCGTGGGGAAGATGGAACTTACCGCCGACACAAGAAAACAGAGCAGCAACAGCAGGAGCAGGACCAGCACCGCCACGGGATGACGGGTCACAAACTGCGCCGCCCGACGGGTCGCAGTTCCCGAAGCGGCAGCGGTTTTCTTTGCGGTCTTTGCGCCCTGTTTTGCAGCCGCCTTTGCTTCTTTGGAATACCGGCGTTTCAGTTTCCATTTCTGCTGCACACGGGAAAGCGGATTGCTGGCAAGCTCCGGGTGCTCGGAGGCCATCTTTTGAAAATCCACATTGGCCCGGGCTTTTATGTCCTTCCGTTCCCACTTTGCCACCTTCCGGGCCGGGTGTTCCCGGTATCTCCGTTTGGCATACCGGGTCAGTTTCCGGGCTCCGGCCTCGGCCACAAGTTCCGACTTATGGGCTCCTTCCACACCCACATTTTCATGCTCAACTTCGTGGATTTTGTTGTGGAGATAAAACCATGCTTCGGTGCGGGCTCCCCGGACAGCTTTCTTCGCAAGCCCCGGCGGCTTCTTCGCTGCCCGTTTTGCCTCGGTCTTGTCCAGTTTCTCCCGGGCCTTTCCCAGCTTTTCCCCGGTGTGTTCCGCTTTTGCCTGTGCTTTCTGGTACTTGCCCTTTTTGCTCCCGGCCTTCTCGGCGGAGCCCTCCGGCTCCTGTGCCTTGCCGGTATCCTGCGGCCCGTCCGCTTCATCTTCCTGCCTCATGCGGTCAGAGGGACGGCTTTTCCGTCTGTCCTCTTGAAACTTGCCGCTTTTGGACTTCGGGCCATCATGGCCCGAAGGGCTGTCCTGTCCGGTATCCTCGTCCTCAAACCGCAGACGCCGGGATGGTGCGGGGGAAGGTCCTTCCCGTTCAGCCGGTCCGGGGCGATTGCCCCCGGTATCCTCCGTCGGCCCCGGCCTCTGAAAATTCCGTTTGTCCGGTTTCTTTCCGATGACGTATCCCTCCTTTCCAAACCTCGGGCCAACATGGCCCGAAGTGTGTTATGCCCGGTTCATTTCCTGTTTTTTGTCCTCCGGGCGGGTGGTCATAATGGCGTACAGCTCGGTATTCTGCGGGAAGCGGTCAACAAACGGGATGGTGGTATTCCCGAAGAACAGCAGCCCTTCGCCGGAATTGGTATGGGTCACATAGGAAAGCTGGTGGGGGCTGATCCCAAGCTGTTTGGCTAAAATCTGCCGGTCCCCCTGTGCCTGCGAGAGCAGCACAAGGAAGTCCGAGTTTTCAAAGATGTTCTCGATCTCCGGGCTTGCCAGAAAATCCTTTACGTTCTGCGTTAAAGCACTCGGAACGCACCCTTTTTTTCGCAGCATTTTCCAGATCGCCACACAATAGCTTGCCGTCAGCCGGTCGCGGAGCAGCACATGGAACTCGTCGAAGTAGCACCATGTAGCGATACCACGCAGGAAATTCATGGACACCTGCGAGTTTACCAAGTCCTGCATAATGAGCATGGCAATCGTCCGAAGCCCGGCCCCCAGCTTTTTTAAGTCAAGGCATACCAAACGGCGGTTCAAGTCCACATTGGTTTCATGGTTGAACACGTTAAGAGAACCCGACACATAGATTTCAAGGGCAGTTGCCAGCCGTACCGCCTCGCCCTCCGGCTGGGAACAGAGCAGGTCATACAGGGTTTGGAGGGTCGGCATTTTGCTTGTTTCCGGGTCCTGCAAGTGTTCCCGGTACATCTGGCGTACACAGCGGTCAATGACGGTACGCTCCACCGGCTGCAAGCCGTCCTTGCCGCCAACGATCAGCTCCATCAGCGACAGAATAAAGTCGGCTTTCAGCGCCATCGGGTTTTCCTCGTCGAAGCTCAAATCAATGTCCATCGGGTTGATGTGGTGGGGGCTGTCCGGGGCGATCTCGATGACCTGTCCGCCCAGCCGCTTGATAAGGGGCGAATATTCGCCCATCGGATCAACCACAATGATCCGGTCACGGGTGGCAAGGAACACGTTCACAAGCTCCCGCTTTGCGGCAAAGGATTTGCCGGAGCCCGGCACGCCGAGGAACAGGCCGTTGGGATTTTTGAGCTTCTTCCGGTTTGCCATGATGACGTTATGGGAAAGTGCGTTGAGCCCGTAATAGACGGCTTCGCCATCCATGCGGAGCTCCTGCGTCATAAAGGGAACGAAAATGGCCGTGGAGCTTGTCGTCATGCCGCGCTTGATCTCAATGCCGTTATGGCCCAGCGGAAGGCTGGAAAGAAAACCATCCTCCTGCTGGAAGTCCAGCCGCTTCAAGGTGCAGTTGTATTTCTGGACGATACCGGACACCGTGAACAGGTCATTGTCCAGCTCCCGGCGGGTCGGGGCCATGTTTACCACAAGGAAGGTCAGCAGGAACATTCTTTCATTCCGGCTCTGTAAATCTTCCAGAAGGGTCTTTGCGTCGTTGCTGTATGTTACGAGGTCGGGCGGAAGTATGTCCATGTCGTACCCTGACCGGGCTGCCTTCTTTTGTTCCTCCACCTTCATCTTGTCAATGTCGGAGACTTTGGCCTTGATGGATTTTACGGCGGCGGCCTGATCGACGGTTTGGATATGGAGGGTGATGGTCATTTCCGCATCCATTTCCAAAAGCTCCGCCAGCAGCTTGTCCGAGAGCTCCGAGGCCAAAATCTGCAAGTAGGAGGCGGCGCCCCAAGTCGTCCCCACCCGGAACAGACGGCTGAAACGGAAGTCGAAGCTGTCCGGGGCGATAAAGTCTTTGGTGGAAAGCCCGGTTTTGGGGATCATATCCCATGAAAACCGGAAGGGGGAGCCGCTGCCGGGGTGGAGCTGCCCGTGAAGAAGCTCCAGCCGTTCCAGCCCCGAAAGGGAGCGGCACTTGACGCCCAGCTTTTTGAAGTTCCCGCAAATGTCCGCCTCTACACGTTCCAGCCTTGCCCTGGCGGTGGGAAGGTCGTCCACGTTCACGCCGAAGGTCAGGAGCTTTGTGCGGACAATGCCGTTGTTGCTTTTGGCGATCTGGTTTTCCAGCATTTCCACATACTCACACCGGACGCTGTTGTAATCATCGTCCTGCATGGGGATGTTCACGCTGTACCGGCTGCCCGGGCGGCTCCGGTGGTTGAGGAAGGAAAGCTGGAACGGAAGGCTGCTGTCAAAGTAGTTAAGGCAGGCGCTCCACCCGTCAAAGATGGCCGCCTGATCTTCGGACTGTGCGAGCTGGTAGTTGATGTCCTCGTATTCAATGGTTTTGGTGTAATAGCGGTCCGCTACCCGGCACACCCCGTCCCGGTACATTTCCCGGTAAGGGAGGGTCTGCTGGGCGGTGGTGGGAATGTTCTTTCCTTTCGTGAACAGGCCGGTAAGGCCCTGCTTTTCAGGCTTTCTGCCTGCGGGCTTTCCGGCCCTTCTGCTGTTTCGCAATCGGCTGCGCCTCCTTTCTGGCGCTAAGCAGCGCATAGAAGTTTTCGGTTTTGTAAGGCCGCACACGGGGATAGAGGAACCGGGTGCGGATGATGTTTTTCAGCACTTTTTCCAGCGGTAGACCGTCTCGTTCATACATAGCCAGAAAGAAGAACGGGAGCATGAGGCCGATCATCAGGAACATGGCGGCACTGTTCCCGATACTGCCACGGGAAAACAGGTAAGCCGGGAGGCCCACCGCCGCTGCGCTGGAAAAACAAACAAGCTGGCGCTTCGTTAGGTTGAAGGCCAGCTTTGTCTTGATTTTGGAAAGGTCTTTTGGTACTGGCACATAGGCCATTTTGTTACACCTCCTTTATTGCTTCGGGCCAGTATGGCCCGAGGTTATCTTGCGGCCTCTTTGGCCGGGGTTGTACTGCGGGCGGCTTCGGCGGCCTTGCGTCCGCTCTGCCTTGCCCGCCAGTATTCGGGATTATACTGCCGGATGGACTGATTGAGGTTTTCTTCAAACTGCGCTTTGTCCTTAATGCGGTCGGGGATGTTCCACAGCTTTTTGTCCAGCAGCTCCCGAAGCACTACGCTTTCCTGCGCGTCCTCCTCATAGCAGATATAGCCCTTGTCCTTGAAGCCGCATTTTTTGGCCGCTGGGGAGAGGACGGCGGCTACCTCGTTTGCCACCATCGTTCCGCCGTGGCTGGCGGTAGATACCAGAAACACCCCCGGACAGAGAACTTCACAGCTCTGCACCTCGCCCCACGGGGAGCTTTTCGGCGCATGGAACATTCCGCCCGTCCGGTTCCGGTCCGCCTGCATGAGAGCCGCCTTTTCCAAGATGGCCTTCAGCTCCGGGGAAAAGTAGGCGTATTCCCGCAGGACACGGGCGGCGTCCCCGCCGCAGGCGTTCATCAACAGGGTATAGGCATCGCTGTCCGCTTTGGTACAGCGGCCCAGCAGTTTTCCGTCGTAATAGCAGGCTGCGTCATAGCCCGTCCGTTTGCGTGGCATGGTTTCCGCCTCCTTTCTGCTTCGGGCCAGCATGGCCCGAGGTCAACGCTCTGCACTGCGGCTGGGCTTTTCCTTCGGAGGCCGTTCTGCCTTTGCCTGTTCGGCAGCCGCTTTTCCGGCTTTGAGCTGGTCGCTGATGGACGCACGCCCCACAGAGCCGCGCTCCGCCATCTGTTCCAGCTTTGCCTCATAGGCTTGCAGAACAGCGGTATTGAGCTGTTCCCGGAACTCCTTTGTGACAGGGTAGACCATATCCCGGTAGCCGCCTTTGCCGTCTGGCTGGCTGGGCATCCCAAGAAAGAGCCCCTTGCTGCCCTGTACGATTTTCAGATTTTCCACCACAAAGCAGTCATTGAATTTCACGCTGGCAAAGCCCATGAGGTTTTTCACAGGTTCGATGACCCGCACGCTTACATCCAGCTTCAACGGTGCGGCCGGGGTGGTGTTTGCAACCTTTTCCTGCATGGTTTCCTCCTTTCCGACGGGAACAAGGTTCCCGTCCTTGTAGTCATAGCCTTCCGCCCGGAGTGCCGCCAGCGTGTCCGCCGATACGCACCCGGACAGTTTCAGATCGGTTTCCACCATAAAGCGCATGGTGTCTGCTTTAGAAAATTCTTCGGGGAGCTTTCCATAGAAAGCCGGGTGCGGCTGTCCGTCCGCACCCTGTTTGTAACGCCGAGGCATACCGCCTCCTTTCCGCTTCGGGTCAGCATGGCCCGAAGTCTCTTAATGGCAGCCGAAGATGGATTTTGCAAGACTGCCTGTTTTGAATAAGGTAAAACACAGCAGCACCGTATATCCCACGCAGCCCCAGATCGCCCCGATGGGGTCGCCGTCGGTGGCGATACTCTGGATCAGCACCGCATAGATGGCGACACAGACTAAGATCAATAGACCTTGAAAGCCCACCGCAAAGAGGGAGCGGAAATAGTTCTGCCCCATGTGTCCGGTTTCCCTGTTGGGGACTGTGGCAAACGGGATAGGCGCTAAACTTGTGAGTAAATAAATTTCAATCATACGGCCATATACGATGACGAAAATCACGATGTTTAAGGCAATCATGGTAAGCTGGATCAGGAAGGACTGGAGCCAGAGTCCGAACAGAGGGCCTAACTCCATCGCCTCAAGCTCTGTCCGCAGACTGTCCAGCACATCCGGCGTGATCTCTGTCCCGTTCTGGATAATGCCCGCTGACTGCTGGATCACATGCTGGCTCACATCAAAGACCGCCAGCACGATATTGAAGGTATTCGTCAGGATCATCACAGCCACAAAGGTTTTGAACACCCACTTAAAAAACATCCATGTGTCAACTTCATGGAGGTTGTTGCGTTCTATGAGCATCTGTATCAGTTCATAGGTCATAACAAAAGTGAGGATGACCCCGGCGATTGGCAGAATGGCAGTTTCGGAGATCTGTCGTATCATGGAAAAGACCCCGGCGTTCCAGTCCGCCGGGGTCGTGCCTACCTGTGTGGCGATCTCGCCAACGCTCTGATTGACGTTATCGAAAAGGCCATCCAGATTTCCCATGATACCATCGACGAGCAGACCTTTCAGCCATTCAACGATTGCGTCGATGATAAAGTCCATACATCAGCTCCTTTTCTGGAAAAGGGACAACGGGTGACACTTAGCTGAACAGGCCGGACAGCAGAGGGATAAGCTGAAGGCCGATCAGAACGACACCGCCGCCCGCCATGAGCTGCTTAATGCCCTGTGATTTTGCCGCAGGGTTATCCGACCCGTAACCTTCCAGAAGGTTGATGACGCCCCATACCGCCAAACCAGCGCCAAGAGCCATGACCAGAATTTTAAGAATGTCGATTGCCTGATTGAAAAATTCCATATACGTTCCTCCATTTTGTTTGTTTGATGGTTTTGGGTACAAAAAAAGCCGCCCACATCGGCGGCGCTTCGGGTCATCATGGCCCGAAGTTACACAAACTCGTCGCTGTCCAGATCATCGAAGTTCAACAGGTCAGCTTCTTCGTCCGTGTCGGAGCCGTCCACTTCGTACACCGTGTATTCGTCCTCCGGCTTTAGTCTCAATGGCCGGTGGCGGAACAGGCTTTCCAAGCGGAAGGCGTTTTTCTTTTTATCAAATTCGGCTGTGTACTTGTAATTCGGGTGCTTTTTCAAGTCATACTTTGGGGATAGAAAAGGCGGGAGCCCCCTAAGCTGCAAGATACATTTATCCCCGGGCATGGTGGTGATCTCGCTGGTGGTCATCAGCTCCCGGCCAAGTCGCTGCATATTCTGGCTGTAACTTTCAGACTGTCCCCGGCTTCGGCCCTCGGTCTGCATGGAGATGGTGGCCTTGCCCAGCCAGTTTTCCGAAATATCCTTTAGGGTGGAAGCCTCCCGGCCTCCGAGGAATACGATACTGTCCATGTTGCCCATGATGGTTTCGGAATGGTCTTTGTACAATGCCTTGCACTGGCTCATTGCCTGATAAAAAAGCGTCAGGCTGATCTCACGGGAGCGGATGACGGCCACAATCTTTTCCAGCCCCGGCACCTGCCCGGTGTTGGCAGCCTCGTCCCACAGCACCCGCACATGATAGGGCAGACGCCCGCCATAGGTGTTGTCAGCCCGTTCACACAGAAGGTTGAACATCTGCGAAAAAGCGAGGGCAACCAAAAAGTTGTAGGTGGTATCCGTGTCGCTGATAAGAAAGAACAGCGCCGATTTTTCATCCCCCAGCTTATCCAGCTCCAGCTCGTCATAAGACATGATCTTCCGTAGTTGGGGAATATCAAAGGGAGCCAGCCTTGCACCGCAGGAAATCAAGATGCTTTTGGCTGTCTTGCCGCTGGCGAGCTTGTATTTCTTATACTGCCTCACGGCGAAGTGCTGGGGGCTGCGGCGTTCCAGCCCGTCAAACATATAGTCCACCGCATTTTTGAAGGTTTCGTCATCCTCCCGGACTTCCATGCTGTTTATCATTTCCACCAGCGTATTCATGTTGCGTTCTTCCTCCGGCCCCTCAAAGACGATGTAGGACACAAGGGCGCAGTACAAGAGGGTTTCAGCTTTAGTCCAGAACTCGTCGCCCTCCTTGCCGTCGCCTTTGGTGTTGGCGATCAGAGCAGTAACGAATTTCAAAACATCGCTTTCCGTCTTGATATAGGCCAGCGGATTGTAGTGCATGGATTTTGAAAAGTCGATACTGTTGAACACCCGCACCCTGTATTTCTCCCGTTGCAGGAACCGCCCGCACTGATCGAGGGTGCCGCCCTTCGGGTCTACCACCACATACGAGGAATGAGCTTGAAGGAGCTGCGGGGTCAGCCAGAACCTTGTCTTACCCGAACCGGACGAGCCGATGACACAGGCGTTTAGGTTCCGGGCATTGGCGGGTATTTTCGGACGGGTGTTCATGGTCAGGAACTCCGTCCCGGTCAGAATGACATTGTTCTGAAATTTAGGGTCTACAAACGGCTTTATATCCTCCTTTGTTCCAAAGCGGGCGGTGCCGTACTCCGCATCCCGCCGGAATTTTTTCGCCTGCCTGATCTTTGACTGTATCAGCAGATACACCCCAGCCGCACCGGCAAGGCCCACCAGCAGGTCAATACCGCCCAGCCCCGGCCAGTAGGTTTCAAAGGCTTTGGGGAAGGTATCGAGCATCCCCATGAGCTTTGTCCCGAAGTCTGTGCCGGGGGCGATCCGGTAGGCCGTCCCGATTTTAGAGAAGAACCAGAACACAAAGAGGTATGGCAGGTTTGGGAGCACATATTTTCTGATCTTGTCACTCAACGTCCGTCCTTCACCGCCTCTCTGGTTCGCTGCTTTTCCTTTGCCTGTGTCCTGATCTGCTCCGTGAATTTCCGAAGCTGGCCGAGGATGGAAGCCTTGTCCTGCTCTTTGTTCAGCACCTTTGCGCTGTACTTCTGGAAGGCCGCCGTGATAGCGTCCGCCTGATTGGCTTTGAAAAACAGCAGGTAATGACCGGGGCTCACTTTATGGAAAGCGTAGTCCACATGGAACTCCTTCGCGATCCGGTCAAAATCTTTTGGAGCTCCCACATAGGGCATGGTGCTTTTGCCGCCATAGTGGTTCATCAGCTTTTTTACACTCTGGCGTCCCTGCGGGGTCAGCGCCTTCCGGTGGTGCTTTTGCAGCACCCGAACCACCTTGCCAAGAGCGGCAGCCAGCACTTTTCCTGTGAGCTTCGTTGTCCTGATCGAAAGGGCAACCGTTTTTTGGTTTACTTCTTCCTGCATAAAACCTCCTTTCCGTCGGGGTTCCCGCTATCCGGGAGGCCCCCGTACAATCTCGGGGAACAGAAAGCCTCGGGCCAATGTGGCCCGAGGCTTACCGCTCGGCATCCCTGCCGGACGGAGCTTTCTTTTCCGGCTCCGTCTGGACTTTTTCGCCCTGTTCCCGCATGGTCTGCAAGATAGAGGGCTTCTTTTGAAGCTGGGAGGGCTTTTCGCCGGACAGCGGCTTGATACATTCCAGCCGGTCAGCCGCCCGGATGGCGTTGTCCGTGAGCTGCCTCTGCCATGCGCCCACGCTGGGAGCCCAGCGGAAACCGTTGCTTTTCAGCTCGGCCCGGGTGTCCGCGTCAGGCTTTCCGTCAAAGAACACCTGCAAGCGGTTGTCCTCCCGGTTCATTTCCACACGGCCCCCGTCGAACTCCCAGCCGGAAAATTCCTGCTGTGCCTGTTTGGAAAGCTGTTCGATACGGGCCTTTATCCGGCGGATCTCCGCATTGTTGTTAGTAAGCTGGTAGCTTTCAAAGGGCCTCGGGTCGCTCCGCCAGCTTGACGCCATGCTTGCTTTCAGCTTTTCAATCTGGTCCGGAGACAGCAGCACACAGCCATCCAGCTTGCCATGCTTGCGGTAATAGGCGTTGACCTCCTTCATAATGAGCTGGGAGCGTTCCAGCCCGTCCAGCTTCTTCTGGAGCTTTTCAATGGCCGCCGGGTCATCGGCGCTGATCCCGCCCATGCCGGTACTGCGTATCTTATCCAGAAGCCCTTGAATATACCGCCATTCCTCCATGTTGCTGTCCCGGGCCCGGTTCTGTTTTTCCTTCTTTCCCACCGGGAAATTGGCAGGTCCGGCGATCATCATAGAGGGAACCCTTGCGTCAATGGCAAAGCCCTGGTTCATGTTTTCGGCCAGCTTGCGGGCGTAGGTGTCTAACAGATGGTCGATCTTCTCATGGTACATGGGGTCCACCCGCGATTTCTGCTGTTCCGCTATGGCGGCGGCCTTGTCTACCATTGCCCGGTATTCCGCCGTTGCGCTCCCTTCCTTGTAGTCGGAAAAGCTGTTCATTTCTTTTGCCCGGCGGGCGGCTCCTTCATTGATAGGGTAATAGTTGATGGTATGCACCTCCTTTATGCTTCGGGCCATGCTGGCCCGAAGTCCTACCGTTCTTCATGGGAAGGTCCCGCCTTGTCCTTTTTCGGAGCGGGTGGGGCTTCTTGAAACCGTTTGAGTGCAGCGAGAATGGAGTGGACAGGCTCGGCCTTTTCAGGATAGGCAAATATCCGGTGTTCCGGCGGAATGTCCTGTGGCCCGTGGTAATACTCCTTGAAGCCCTCCGGGACTGCCGACACATACCCACCGGGAGCGAATACGCCGCCCTCGTTGATACGCACATCCCGTCCGTATGCTTCATAATCGAAGTAGTTCTGAATGTGCTCCGGTATGTCGATGGTCCCAAGCTCGTCGGCGTACAGACGGCCCAGCCCTTCATCATCAGAAATATCCGGGTAAAAGCGGTAAAGGTCAAGGTTCTGCGTCAGGTTTATCAAATCCTTCACGCTCCGTGTGTGGTTTCCCAAGACAAGAGCGGCTTCAAAGGTTTCCAGTCCGCCCTTATCCCGTACTTCCAGCAGAGCGTGGCCCAGCTCGTTCAGCTCGTCGATGTTCTCACATTCGTAGAGATGATCGTAGAGCCCCAGCACATCGCTGTCAAAGCTGGTAAAGAACACTTCGCTGTACCGTTTCCCATCTATCCCGATTTTGGCAAGGGCGGCCTGCAACTCCTGTGTCGTCGTGGGGAAATGTACCGTTGTCCCTACCTCGATCCCCATTAAGGGGTACAGGGCTGTATTGGTTATATAGGCTTCAAACATGGGCTTATTCCTCCTTTCCGGCCCGGTCAGCCAGCACCTCATAGATCCCGGCCATAATGTAATCGGCACAAGGGAGGGCAATCGCGTTTCCCAGCGCCTTGTAGCGTTGCAGAGGCCGAATCTCCACGCCGTCCGCCCCGTACTTTGTCCAGCCCTCTGGCAGCCCCATCAGCCGTTCACTTTCTGTTTCCGTCAGAAAACGGATACAGCCGCCCTCCGGGTCGCCCTCATACCAGAAGGCGAAGGGCGTCACGTCACTGGCTAAAAGAGTGGGAAAAGGGTCAGTTGGTAATCCGAAGCTGTTTCGGAAGGCCGTTTCTTCCTGCCTTTTTGCCGCTCCCCGCATACGGAAGCACTGAAAGGGGTGGATGACTGGTATCTGCCGCCCTGTTTCAAAAGAAGCTGTTCGATCTCCTTCGGCGGCGGCCCGCCCGCCCTCTCCGCAAGGCGGAGGAAGTGGGAGCATTGGACGGGGCTTAAATAGTATGTCTGCGGCACGTCTGCCTCCAAAATCCGCCACGACGAAAATCCGCTGCCTTCGTGCCAGCCTTCGGGTGCCTGCCCAATACTGGGCGTCCATGAGCCGCCAGCACACATCAGGCGTTCCCCCTCGCACCATTCCGGCGTTACCCCATCTTCCCGAAGGAGGCATTGGAACTTCGGTGTCCGAGAAGGCGGATAGGACGGCTCTAAAGTCCATCCGGTCATTTGTAGAAAACGCTCCCATGACGTTTTCCCAAACAGCGATAGCTGGATATAGGTTATCAGTAGCATCCCTCATTTCCTGTATGATACGAAACGCCTGATAGAACAGGCTTGATTTTGCCCCGGCAAGGCCGGAGCGGTTGCCGATCAGAGAAAGGTTCTGACAGGGGGAACCGAAGGTAATTACATGAACCGGCGGGATTTTCCCGCCGTCCACCTTCGTAATATCCCCCAAATGCACCATGTCGGGAAAGTGCCTTTTGGTTATGGAGATGGGCGCTTTTTCAATCTCACTGGCCCATACCGGACGGATACCGCACCGGGAAGCAGCCAGAGGGAACACGCCAATCCCGTCGAAAAGGCTTCCCAGCTTAATGTCCGGCATGGCCCGGGGTTCCGTGTCCCTTCACGGCAAGCACCCCTTCCAGTGTGGTCGCCGCAATGCCCAGCCGCCCGGCAACCGCAATATCATTTTTTACATCCTCGTCCACAGCGCTGCCGCAGACAATCAGGGTGTGGGAGCGCCGCAGCATATCCCGGCGCATATCAATCCCGGCCTTGTGTTCCTCGGGAACGCTGTCATTCAAAAACAGCGGCAGATACAAGAGCGGGCAGATTGGGGAAAAGCCCGCCTCATAAGCAAGACGGCAGTAGTGGGCCGCCAGCTCCATATCAACATCCGGCTCGCCGCTCCATGCGGCGGTCAGGTATGCTAAAGGTCGTTTCATTGGTTGAGCCTCCATTTCTGTTTTGGTTTAGGGAAAAGCAAGAGTTCGCCCAACCCCTCCGCCCCTTCCCCCGGGAAGGGGAACGGCTCTGGAGAATTTATATCCCCGTCGCTTGACCGAGAAAAAGCATAACCGGGAGAAATCCGTCAAGGGTGCCTCTGGCACCGCCTGCGGCGGCGCTGCCCTTGACTGATTTTCCCGGCTATGCTACGGAATAACTGGCGACGGGGAATAATTTATATCTCCAGAGCTTCGGGGCGCGGGGCAGAGCCCCGCAATCCTCGGGCCATGCTGACCCGAAGTTTGGGCTTACTTTTCCTGTTCGGTTTTCTTCTCCGGCTTTTCATGTTCCTTCTGCTGACCCTTCCAGTCGTCCAGCAGCTTGATGATCTGGTCCTTCATTTCCCTCGGCGTAGTTTCCTTGCCGAAATACTTGCTCAGTTCCGCACCTGTCAAAATCACTTTGTCTACCTCCTTTTTGTCCTCCATCATAATGCCGTCGATCACATCCCCGTTGAGCAGCTTCTTTTCGTCCAACTCACGCATACGCTTTGCCTGCGCCTGTGAAGGCGAGGACTGCTGGCTGTCAATGGCGACGGCGATATAGTTCTGGTTCTTCTTGCCGATATAGGAAAGCTCCACCGCCGTAGTAAAGCCCAGCTTTTTTTCATCCATCAGCTTCATCAGGTCGGGAACCAGCTCATTGAGCCGGATATACCGCTGCACCTGCTTGACCGCCATCTTATTGCGCTCGGCTACAATTTCGTTGGAGCGTTTTCCTGCGTCCTTCGGGTCAATCTGGCCCGAAGTGCGGGAGCCCTGGTGCTTGATGGCCTCAAGCTGCATTTTCAAGGCTTTGGCCCGCTCACTGGGGAGGATTTCTTCACGCTGGTTGAGATTGTCCTCGACCATCTGCGTGATGGCTTCATCGTCCGTCAGATTGCGAACAATACAGGGCATATCCGCATATCCGGCAAGCTCGCTGGCCTTCTGGCGGCGGTGGCCGGACACGATCTCATAGCCGCCATCCTCACGGGGACGGACGATAGCGGGCTGGGTCACGCCCTTGTCCTTGACGCTGGACACCATAGCCCGCATTTCTTCATCATCCCGAACCTCAAAGGGATGGTTCTTGAAGGCGTGAAGCTCGTTCAGCTTGATATAAACGATCTGTTCCTTGCCCCGGTGTGGTGCATCCTTCGGTTTTTCGGGTTCCTTCGGAGCGGGAGCGGCCTGTACCGTTGGCGCCGTTTTTTTCTCCGGTTCCTTTTTGACCTCATTTTCCGGTTTCTGTGCGGGAGCTTCGGGCTTCGGGGCTGCGGCCTTGTCCTTATCTGCTTTCGGGGGACGGCCCCGGCGCTTCGGCTGTTCCGGCTCTTTGGGTTTTTCCTCCGCTTTCTTCGGAGCCTCCGGCTGCTTTTCCGGTTTTTCCGTTTTTGCCGGGGCAGGCTTTTCCCCGCTGGGAGCTGCCGCCCGTTCCTCGACCTTCTTTTCCTTCATAATTTCAGCGAAGTTATAGACGGAAACCTGCGGGTTCTTTACCTCCGGTTCCGTCTTTTTTTCCGGCTCCGGAGAAACGGAAACCTTCTCCGGCTCTTTTGGGGGAGCGGGAGGCGTTTCCTTGCCCGGCCCGCTATCCGTTACCGGCTGTTCCGGCGTTTTTGTGGTTTTATCATCTGCCATAAGCATTTACCTCCTGTTTTTTGGCATGAAAAAAGAGGCTCAACTTTTCAGTCAAGCCCCCGTGGGAAGTTCCTCCTTTCTCCGCCATGATACAAAAATACCGCCCGTAGTCTCGTTTGGGCGGTACTTTGTGTAAGATTGGCAGTCCATTATTAAGTTTTTTATTATGTTCCCTTTGTACACCGTTGCAAGATTTAATCGAGCAATTTTATATAAGCCTTAGAGATGATTTTGGAAAGGAACAAATCGTTAGTAACTATAATCAAATAAAGAACAAATTTAATGAACTGAATCATATTCAGTTTATTGGAAATGAAAATTACTTTCTGATAGAAAGAACTAAGGGGATAAGTGCGGAGAAAAGTTTCAAAGAACATTGCATAGCGATAGAAAAAATATATAATGATATGAAAAAAAAGCATTCCCCACAATTTTTAACAAACCAACCATATTTAAATAAAAGTTTTGTTTTGCAATATTTTAGAAAAATGTATCAAGATATGCTTTCTGTTATTGATACGCCGTTTCTTTTCAAAAAATATATGGAGCATTATTCTTTGATATGCCTGGATGATATTACAAAAATGAAAAGTTTCTTGGAATCAGAAATCAGACCAATATTTGAATCAAAAAGTTATTTTGAGATTGTTATAAAAAAAATAGAATTGCTGAATGAAGTTGAGATATGTACAGCCCCAAATGGGAAATCCTACTATAGGATTTTTAATGTTCAGAATTTTATTGAAAGCATAGGATTTACGCCGGCGTTTCTGGCAGCGTTACTTATGGGAATTGCTGATGCAGGATATGAAATAAAATTTTCAAATGTAATGATAATTTCTAAAGTTGTTTAAAAATTATACGCAAAAATAATAGAATAAGGGTATGGGGCATATCAATAAGTTCTCTACTCTTTTATTGTATTTAGAGAACATTAACACAAAAGCACTTGTTTGTATATCGTTTGCTTGGCTTGTTTACAATTGATAAGAATTGAGTGAATTCCAAGCCCAGAGCCGCTTTGTGGGGAGTAAGTCGGCTTTGCATTTGTGAGATTTCTTGTATTCTACATAATTGCCAATCATTTTCCTAATAGTTGGATAGTATGGACTTGCTGACCGGAATATTCATTCATCTATTCTTATCGAGGTAGAACTACTGGCAACGTATTACAGAATCATACGAAAGAAATGACTACTGAGGAGTTAGATATGGATTGCAAAAGATACATGATCTGTTTATGGTAAAATGTAAAATATCTTTACGATAAGGAAATAACACACAAAGGAAAAAACAAGAAATGCAAGAACACACAAGAACTCCCGTATTTCAGGAAAAAAATGGCACCTGGAGACATCTCACTAAAACTGTGAATTCCCTCATCTGCACTATTGAATATGGCAGCAGTGCCGGTTTTTCATCAAAGGAAGACGCCCTAGAGAGTTACCAGCAGTCCATGGATGCTTACCAGGATCAAATATCCAGGTTAAAAAAATCCCGGAACATGCCGTTTACTTTTTCGGAATACCTGAATTACTGGCTCAGAGATGTCTATACACCGATTTTTAACAGTTCCAGTGCCCAGTTGCGTAATCGATGGGTGATAGAACTGATCATACTGCCGCATCTTCACAAAGATATCCTCCTTGACTGCATCAGTACCGGTTATATTAATAAAGTTCTGGGAGACTGTCAAAAAGTCTGTACCAATGGAGGATATTACGCTTACCGGCTTCTTCATATGGCTCTGCGTTTCGCTTACTATAATTCCTATATTCCGGATATTAACTTTCAGGAGATCAGACATTATCCGGAGCCTGTGAGAAATGTAACGTTTTATTCCAACGAACAGCTTCGCAGATTTCTGGACGTAGCTTCACATTCCAGCAGTTATCTGGAGATTCAGCTGGCACTTTTCTGTGGCTTGAAAAAAGGAGAAATTCTTGGGCTTAGATATTCAGATTTCCATAAAAAAGAATGTACAGTAAAAATACAGCGTATATATACCATACAGCGTAATACAGAAGATGGCTATCAGTTCAAAAAGCTTTCCGGAACCAGACAAAACCGTACCTTAAAAATCCCTTCTTTTATTTTCCAGGAACTTGCCATACGCAGAAAAAAGAACCTTTCTATCCTGGAAAAATATCCATCCGAAACCAAATATAAATCCAGCATCTGTCTTGGCCCGGCTGCAAAGACAAAATCCGACAACACACTTGGGGTTTCTTTAAAACAGATCGCAATAGAAGCCGGCCTCCCTGTAGTCTGTATGGGTGACCTCCGCTATATGTTTGCCCGTTTTCTTATGGAACAGGGATTCTCCCTGGAGACAATTTCTGCCATTCTCGGTCATACAAAACTAAATACGACTTTGGCATTTTGTAGTATATTCCCATGTGAGGAACCCGAAATAGGCATAGTCATCGGAAACACCTTGGATCCTGTTTTTGAATCCGGAACAGAGCGGTGAGAAGGAGAAATCTATTTATGCAAAAGAAAAAATATCCATTGTTTCCAGCCGTAAAAGAACCCTTTTTCTATGGAAATATTATTTCTGGACGATCACTGGGAGATGTGGTTTACCTGGCATCCAGGAAAAAATACTGTTTCCGTCTTCAACTGGTTTTTGAATCCGGTGATGTTAGGACGGTACAGAGAACCTCATCTGACAAGCAGACGGCCCGTATGGAAAGGGATCTTGCACTGATGCACATTGCCAGGGGAACTTTCATCCCTTTTTCTTATACAGTCAGGGAATTCTACGAATACTGGTTTTATCATCATATGATCGGAGAAAAACGAATTTCCTATAATACCTATACTTCTTATCGCAGCATCTTGAATAATCATATCCTTCCCGTGATCGGACACCAAAAACTTGATTGTCTGCAGAGAAAAGACCTGATCCGGGCATTACGGAAGATTCCTTCAAGAAATGTACAGCGTACCGCCATCGGAATGATATCAGGGTCTCTGCGCTATGCACAGGAACGGAGTTATTTTCCAGTAAACATATACAGCGGTCTCAATTATGAATTAAAGAAATCCGGTCTTTTTCAAAAAGAAACGAAAACAGAAGCAAACGTATATACAGTAGAACAGGATGCGCATCTTTTACATCTCTGCCGGAAACAGGAACCACAGATCTATCTTCCTATGCTTCTTGCCGTTACTGCCGGTCTCAGAGTATCGGAGGCGATCGGACTGAAATATGAAGATATTGATTTTCTTAATAAAAAACTTACCGTGACACGTCAGCTCGGAAGAAGTCTGTATCCGGAAAACTCTCATATAGAGCGGCCAGCATTGTCGCAGGAAATCCAGCTGAAAACAGCGAGGAGCCACCGGCAGGTAGAACTGGCAGACTTTGTCCTTGACGAGATTCTGCTGGAACGGCAGCGGTATGAAAAACGCAAAGCAGAAGATCCAGGCTTTCAGAATCTGGGATATATCTGCTGCCAGAAAGATGGACGCTGCTATAATCGCAGATTTTATACAGATGCTTATAATCGGATTCTGCAACAATGTGAATTTCCAAGACTTGAATGGAGAAAATTCCGTAATACCTATGCGACAATTCTGTCTGATTATCAGGTCCATATCAAAACAATTTCTCAGTGTCTGGGACATTACAGCCCGGATTTCACCAAGAAAGTTTACGTGTTTGTAAAAGAGCCGGACGTTTATGACATTTCTCACGCAATCGGGGAATATGTTTCTACGAACCGTCTTCTACCTGTTCCCCGTAGCTGGAAAGAAACAGATGTCTACCTGCTCCCAGGAGATTCCGTCTACAGGGAATATTTTTTGAATAATTTTTATTCCATTTAAAACATCACTGGTAATATAAATTTCATAGTGGAAAGTTCTCCCTGCGGTTCCGCAATCTGCTGACACAGGGTCAGCATCCGGCTGGGGTTTGTATAACCAAAGAGCTCCATGATCCTTTTAATATGCTTTTCTTCTTTTATAAGACTGGCAAGATACATATAGCGAAGATCTCCCATTGTGATACCAGGCAGGCCTGCAGCCTGCGTAATCTTTTTCAATCTGGTGTTTAATGCTGGAAGTGTCTTTGTCTTTCCGTATGGTCCAAGACAAAGAACATCTTTTTCAGCCAGGCCTGGATATTTTTTATGGATGCGCTCATTCTGAGATTTTCTGCATTTAATTTCATCAAAAAGGAAATCTGGCACAGGTAGGGTGCGGTAGTTACTTTCACCACGGAGCTTTCTGTTACTGTATTTTTCTTGTCCTGCTTTTGATTCATAATGCTCATTGGTACTATAATTTCTGATATGCATCCCAGTTACGGTAACAGTACCTGCTCTCAGATCAAAACTGTCATACTTAAGGTTCAGGATTTCCCCGGCTTTCAGTCCGCAGTAAAGTGCCAGGGCAAATTCAAGATAATGGGAAGCCGTATCATTTTTTGCAGCTGACAGGAAACAGGAAAGCTGTTCCGGCGTATAAAGGATCAATTCTTTCTCAATTGCAGAATAATTTTTCAAATCCAGGAAAAGCCACAGATTTCCAATTTTGTTTCCAAGCCCATTTGTTATGAGAATACGGAGAAAACGGTGTAAAGAAGCTGCCGTATTTTCGCTTTTTATGCTCACACGTTCCAAAAGTGCATTCAGGAATATCGCATATGTCTTTTCCACGGGCAGCCCCATAGCTGGAAGATTCGGCTCAATAACACTAAAAATCATCTAGCGGTAGTAAGCATCTGTACTGCTGCTGGTTGAAGTGGGAAGGTAATTGTTGTAGTACCAGTATTCCAGGTAATCTTCCAAAGTGATGCCTTCTTTCTTTTCGGTTGTTTCTTTCATGTCTTTTTTCTTTTCTGTCATCAGCCATTACAGGCCGTTTTTTGGTCAGTTATAAGCGGATTTAATTTCTGCTTTTAACTCTTACATTACTGATATGTATGATTTGCATTCTATTATCCCTCCATTTTTATCAATTTTTGACAAAATGAAAAAATTTTTTACTTAGAATATTCCGAAATGAAAAAAGACAAATTTTAGCACTTTGGAAAAAGCAAACGATTTCCCTTGAATTTATGAAATGACCTGTATTATAATAGGATAATTAACGGCATATGCTAAAATAAAAACATAAGTGACCATGTGCCATTTTTTGAGTCAAAACGGCCTGGAAAATGCATACTATTTTTCAAGTTTATTCAGAAAAAAGGATACGGTATGCCACCATCAGGAAAATCTCTGTTTTGGCAGAAAGTAACAATTGTTGAAAGGAAAAGAATGAGAAAATTAGCACTTAGTGATGAAATTTTAATGAAGGTTGACAAAGCTGCCCGTTATATCGGCGGTGAAGTCAACTCCGTAATGAAAGATAAAAATGCAGTAGATATCCGTTTCGCAATGTGCTTCCCGGATGTCTACGAGATCGGAATGTCAAACCTGGGCATGATGATCCTCTATAACATGTTCAACCAGCGCGAGGACGTATGGTGTGAGCGGCTCTTTTCCCCATGGCCGGATCTGGATAAGGTGATGAGGGAGGAGAAGATCCCGTTGTTTGCACTGGAATCCCAGGAGCCTATCCGGGATTTTGATTTTCTTGGAATTACGATCGGGTACGAGATGTGTTATACCAACATCCTCCAGGTACTGGATCTCAGTGGTATCCCGCTGAAAAGTGCAGACCGTGGTGAGGATTTTCCTATTGTGATCGGTGGCGGTGCCTGTGCGTATAATCCGGAGCCGCTGGCACCTTTTTTTGATATGTTTTATATCGGAGAAGGTGAAACGGTTTATGATGCACTTTTTGATGCGTACAAGGCAAATAAAAAGGCTGGTGGCAGCAGGAAGGATTTTCTTCTGGCAGCAGCTAAGATCCCTGGAATTTATGTTCCGTCTCTCTATGAAGTTACCTATAAAGAAGATGGTACGATCGCATCCTTTGCACCGACGGCGGATGGTGTTCCTGAGAAGGTCCAGAAACAGCTGATCATTGATATGGAAAAGGAATATCGTGCTGTGGAGGCACCGGTCGTTCCTCACATTAAGGCAACACAGGATCGTGTAACTCTTGAAATCCAGAGAGGATGCATTCGAGGCTGTCGTTTCTGCCAGGCAGGTATGATCTATCGTCCGACCCGTGAACGTGATGTGGAAACTCTGAAAGAATCGGCGCGTATTATGCTGAAAAATACAGGTCATGAGGAGATTTCCCTCAGTTCTTTAAGTTCCAGTGACTATTCCCAGCTGAAAGAACTGGTGAATTTCCTGATCGAGGAATTCCACGGAAAAGCAATCAACATTTCCTTGCCATCTCTTCGAATTGATGCTTTTGCGCTGGATGTTATGAGTAAAGTGCAGGATGTAAAGAAAAGCAGCCTGACTTTTGCTCCGGAGGCCGGTTCTCAGCGACTTCGTGACGTTATCAACAAAGGTCTGACAGAGGAAGTGATCCTCCATGGTGCGGGCGAAGCATTCAAGGGTGGCTGGAATCAGGTGAAGCTTTACTTTATGCTCGGTCTTCCCACAGAAACAGAAGACGATATGAAGGGAATTGCTCATCTGGCACAGAAGATCGCAGAGACCTATTATGAGGTAGTTCCGAAAGAACAGCGTAAAGGTAAGGTACAGATCAACGTCAGCACATCTTTCTTTGTGCCGAAGCCGTTTACCCCATTTCAGTGGGCACCAATGTATACAGAGCAGGATTTTGTGGAAAAAGCCAAGGTGGTTAAAAATGAAGTCCGCGCCCAGCTGAATCAGAGAAGTATCCGTTATAACTGGCATGAACCGGATGTAACAGCTCTGGAAGGATTTCTCGCACGCGGGGACAGACGATGCGCGGATGTGATCCTGAAGGCTTATGAAAAAGGTGCCCTTTACGATGCCTGGACAGAAAATTTTGATTATGATATCTGGAAGGAAGCTATGGCTGAATGCGGAGTGGATATGACATTCTACACACTTCGTGAAAGAAGCCTGGATGAGATCCTTCCATGGGATTTCATTGATACCGGTGTCAGTCGCAGATTCCTGGAGCGTGAATGGCAGCGTGCAAAAGAGGGTGTTGTGACGGAAAACTGCCGTCAGAAATGTTCCGCATGTGGAGCTATGAAATTTAAAGGAGGTGTCTGCCTTGAAGGTAAGAATTAAATTCAGCAAAGAGGGTCCTATGAAGTTTGTGGGACATCTGGATACCATGCGTTATTTCCAGAAAGCGCTTCGTCGTGCAGAGCTCCCGGTAGCGTTTTCCGGTGGATACAGCCCGCATATGATCATGTCTTTTGCGGTTCCACTTGGAGTGGGGATGGAGAGTCTCGGAGATTATTTTGACCTGGAAATGGCAGAAGATATGCCTACTGCAGAGATCGCAGCCCGTCTGGAGGAACAGATGGCAGAGGGGATGCATATCGTTAGCGTCCGCAAGGTAGAGGATGGAAAAGCGGGTAAAGCGATGGCACTGGTGGCAGCAACAGATTATCTTGTGGAGTTCCGTCCGGGCAAAGAGCCTTCTATTGACTGGAAAAGCCGTGTGAAAGAATTTCTGGCACAGCCGGAGATCAAAGTGACCAAGCAGACCAAGCGCAGCGAAAAGGAGATCGATCTTCGTCCGAATATCTATAAAATGGAAGTAAGAGAGAATGGGTTCTTTTATATGCTGGCATCTGCAAGCTCTAATTATACGAAGCCGGAGATGGTAACAAACACATTTTTCCACTGGATTGGAGAAGAACTTCCGGAATTTGCCTTCACAGTGAAACGTCTGGAAATGTATGCCGATAAAGGAGAAAATGCAAGCCCACGTTTTGTGACTCTGGAATCATTAGGTGAGAAAATTGAGTAAACTGATCATAACAAGAATGGAGATCCATGGTGTGCCCTGTACAGTAGCGGCTCTTTCGGAGGAGGAACGGATCGTTGAGATCCGACTGGAATCCGATCAGGAAAAATCCATTCTTGGAAATATATACACCGGACAGGTCGAAAATATCGCATCCAATATCCAGGCGGCTTTTGTGCAGATCGAGCCTGGAAAGAGATGCTACTATTCTCTTGCAGAGGCACAGAGAGCTGTTTTTTCCGCAGGAAGAAAAGGAAACGGACCATTGCGGCCTGGAGATGAGCTCCTGGTACAGGTGAGCAGGGATGCCATGAAGGGAAAACTTCCGGCACTGACATCCAATCTGAATTTTACGGGAAGATATCTTGTTCTCACTACAGGAGATAAAAAGTTTGGTCTGTCTTCCAAGCTGGCACTGGAAGATCGCCATCGCCTCAGCGGATGGCTGAAAGAGGAAGCAGAGCGTCCGGATAAGGAATTCGGTATCATTGTCCGGACCAATGCCGCAGACGCTTCCAAAGAAGAGATCCTGAAGGAACTGGAGTGGCTGAAGGGCCGCTACCATAAAGCCGTAGTTCAGGGACGGAACCGTACCTGTTTCAGTCTTGTACTGGAGACAGAACCATTTTATGTGGCTGCTGTGAGGGATGCTTATGGTCGTGACCTGGATGAGATCATTACCGATGTGCCGGAAATCAGAGAAATGATCCTGGGATATCTGGAAGAGATCAGCCCGGAGCTTAAAGAAAAGCTTCGTTTTTATCAGGACAAACTTCTTCCGCTTTATAAGCTGTATCGCGTGGAAACCGCACTGGATGCGATCCAGAAAGAAAAAGTATGGCTGAACAGCGGCGGATTTCTGGTGATCCAGCAGACGGAGGCCTTTGTATCCATTGATGTAAACAGTGGAAAATATATCGGAAAGAAGAAAATGGAAGAAACCTTCCGCAAGATCAATCTGGAAGCGGCTGCGGAGATCGGCCGGCAGTTACGGCTGCGTAATCTTTCAGGTATTATCCTGATCGATTTTATCAACATGGAAAATCCGGATCACAGAGATGAACTCTTTCATGTTTTACAGAAGCTCCTCAGAAAAGATCCGGTAAAGAGCAGGGCCATTGATATCACACCATTGCATATCCTGGAAATGACCAGAAAGAAAGTAAGACGTCCGGTGATCGAGGACATTCGGGAGCTTACAAAAAAATAATAAAAATATCAAAAAAACTATTGACATAACAGTATGTCACTGTTATGATAATCGAGTATGCCGCACAAAGAGGTTAAAGAGCTTCAGTTTCAGAACAGGAGCCACCGAATTTGGCGAGTAAATAATTAGGAGGTGCCACAGATGTACGCAATTATTGCAACAGGTGGTAAACAGTACAAGGTTGCCGAGGGTGACGTAATTAAAGTTGAAAAGCTCGGTGTAGAAGCTGGTGAAACCGTAACATTTGACAACGTGATCGCAGTCAGCAATGACGGATTAAAGGTTGGCGAGGATGTAAAAGATGCCAGTGTTACCGCTTCTGTAGTTGAAAACGGTAAGAATCGCAAGGTCATCGTTTACAAATACAAACGCAAAACTGGATATCACAAGAAAAACGGACACAGACAGCAGTACACCAAAGTTAAGATCGAAAAGATTAACGGTTAATCTGGTGTCATCATGATTACAATTAAAGTCAGAAAGAAAAACGGATCTTACGAAGAATTTATTTCGAAGGGACATGCCGGTTATGCAGAAGCCGGACAGGATATTGTCTGTGCTGCGGTATCTGCACTGATCATTACCACGGTGAATTCTCTTGAGAAATTCACAGATGATAAATTTGATGTGCAGGAAAAGGATGGATTTGTTTCCATTCATTTCAGAAATGATCTTTCTGAACGGGGGATGCTCCTTATGGATTCCTTACTTCTCGGTCTGACGGAAATTGCTGGTAGTTATAACAATCGATATTTGACAGTAAAAGTCAAGGAGGTGTAACAACAATGATGAAGATGAACCTTCAGTTATTCGCACATAAAAAGGGAGTTGGTTCTACAAAGAACGGTCGTGATTCCGAGTCTAAGAGATTAGGTGCGAAAAGAGCAGACGGACAGTTTGTAAAAGCCGGAAACATTCTTTACAGACAGCGCGGAACCAAGATTCACCCAGGTGAAAACGTAGGCTGCGGTAAAGACTATACTTTATTTGCACTTACAGACGGAGTCGTAAGATTCACAAGAAAAGGTCGCGATAAGAAACAGGTTTCTATCGTTCCTGTAGACGCAGAGTAATGAAATAGGTAAAAGGCTTCAAATCGATCCGGTTTGGAGCCTTTTTTTGGAATAGAGGTGTAATATGTTTGCAGATAGAGCAAGGATCATTATCCGCTCCGGTAAAGGCGGCGACGGACATGTAAGCTTCCGACGTGAGCTGTATGTACCCAATGGCGGGCCGGATGGCGGCGATGGTGGCCGTGGCGGTGATGTGATTTTTGAGATTGACGAGGGCCAGAATACTCTCGGAGACTACAGACACAGAAGAAAATATAAAGCTGAGGATGGCCAGGAAGGCGGTAAAAAACGCTGCCATGGTGCAGACGGTAAGGATGTGGTCCTGAAGGTTCCGGAAGGTACGGTGATCATGGATGCGGAATCCGGCAAGGTCATCGCGGATATGTCCGGTGAGAATCGCAGACAGGTCGTATTAAAAGGCGGTCGTGGTGGAAAAGGCAATCAGCACTATGCAACAGCTACCATGCAGGTACCGAAATATGCCCAGCCTGGACAGCCGGCTCAGGAACTTGAGGTTCTCCTTGAGCTTAAAGTGATCGCAGATGTCGGTCTGGTAGGATTTCCGAATGTTGGTAAATCTACTTTCCTTTCCCGTGTGACAAATGCACAGCCGAAGATCGCCAACTATCATTTTACAACATTGAGCCCTAATCTTGGAGTTGTAGATACTGATAACGGCGGCTTTGTTATCGCTGATATTCCGGGACTGATCGAGGGTGCATCAGAAGGTGTGGGACTTGGACATGAATTCCTCCGTCATATTGAGCGTACACGAGTTATCATCCACATTGTAGATGCCGCTTCCGTAGAAGGTCGTGATCCAGTGGAGGATATCCACAAGATCAATAAAGAACTGGAGGCCTACAATCCGGAAATTGCAGCAAGACCGCAGGTGATCGCAGCCAACAAGATTGACTGTATTTTTGATGATGGCGAAGAAAGCCCTATTGATCAACTGAAAGCAGAATTTGAGCCACAGGGTATTTCGGTTTATCCAATTTCAGCCGTTACCGGGCAGGGTGTCAGAGAACTCCTTTTCCATGTGAAAGAGCTTCTGGATAAGAGCCCGATGAAACCGGTAGTGTTTGAACAGGAATTCTTCCCGGAAGATGTTCTTGTAAATGAAAATCTTCCGTTTACTGTGGAGCGCAGCGAGGAAGATCCGGAAGTATTCCTTGTGGAAGGTCCTAAGATTGAAAAAATGCTTGGCTATACAAATCTGGATTCTGAGAAGGGATTTGCCTTCTTCCAGAAATTCCTGAAAGAGGGCGGTATCCTGGAGGAACTGGAAAAAGCCGGTATCCAGGAAGGCGATACGGTTCGTATGTATGGCTTTGATTTTGATTATTATAAATAAGAGGTATGACAATGACAAGTAAGCAGAGAGCATATTTAAAAGGCCTTGCCATGACAATGGATCCGATCCTTCAGCTTGGCAAGGGTGGTCTTACTCCTGAAAATACCGCTGCTGTTGAGGAAGCTCTTGCAGCAAGAGAGCTGATCAAGATCAGCGTTCTTCAGAACTGTCTGGAGGATCCACGTGAAATGGCACAGGTTCTTGCAGAGAGAACAAGATCTCAGGTAGTACAGGTGATCGGTAAAAAGATCGTTCTCTACAGAGAAGGTAAAAAGGACAAGAAAAAAATCATTCTTCCGTAATCTCGGGAGGTTATAAATGAGCAAAGCAACAAAAAAAATAGGAATCATGGGTGGTACTTTTGATCCCATTCATATGGGGCATTTGATCCTGGGAGAAAAAGCCTATGAACAGCTTGAGCTTGATAAAGTTTTGTTCATGCCCTGCGGGAATCCACCTCATAAACGGAACCGTAAGGGCAGAGCAACTGATGAACAGCGTGCGGAAATGGTCCGTCTTGCCATAGAGGATAATCCTCACTTTGAGCTGTCTCTGATCGAGATGCATGAGGAAGGCTATACGTATACTTACCGGACTCTGGAACAGCTGAATAAAGCGAATCCGGACACAGAGTATTATTTTATCATCGGTGCAGATTCGCTTTTTAATTTTGATACCTGGATGGAACCGGAACGCATTTGTCAGGAAGCAGTACTGGTAGTGGCAACCAGAGATCATACTCCATTGAAGGAACTTGATCAGCAGATGCAACTTCTGTCACAGAAGTATAACGGGAATTTTATTCGACTGGATACCATGAATATTGATGTTTCCAGTGAGCTGCTCCGTTCCTGGCATGAAAGCGGGCAGAGTCTCCGCTATTATGTTCCCAAGCCTGTGATTTCCTATATTGAGAAAAACGATATCTATAAAGGAAATGATTCAGATGGGAAAATATGATTTTATCAAGATAAAAAAGAAACTTTCCAAATATCTGGATGAGGCCAGATTTGAGCATACAATGGGGGTTATGTACACTTGTGCTGCGCTTGCCATGGTTTATGATTATGATCTGGAGGATGCACAGGCTGCAGGACTTCTTCATGACAGTGCAAAGTGTATTCCTAATAAAAAGAAACTGAAGCTGTGCAGCCAGCATGATATTCCGGTATCAGATTTTGAAAAGGATCATCCGTTTCTTCTCCATGCCAAACTGGGGGCTTATGTGGCCAGCAGTAAATATGATATTAAAGACGAAGAGATCCTGACAGCGATCACTTATCATACAACAGGAAGACCAGGAATGAGCCTTCTTGAGAAGATCGTATATATTTCAGACTATATTGAACCAATGCGTGACAAAGCTCCGAATCTTGCGAAGGTGCGAAAGATTGCTTTTGAAGATCTGGATGAGTGTATGTATGAGATTTTAAAGGATACACTGGAATATCTGGAGGAAAATCCCAAGGAAATCGACAGTACGACCAGGGATGCTTATGTTTATTATAAAGAACTCCATGACAGAAAAATGCAGGATGCAGCCAACAGACAGGAGGATTAAAATTCTATGAGTATCGAAAAAGAGATGGTCCGGATCGCCTGCAAGGCACTGGATGATAAAAAAGCAAAGGATATCAAGATCATTGATATCCATGAGGTTTCCGTGATCGCAGATTATTTTGTGATCGCAAGTGCTTCCAACCAGAATCAGGTACAGGCAATGGTTGACAATGCAGATGAAATGCTTGGCCGTGCCGGATATGAAGCAAAACAGATCGAGGGAACCAGAAACTCCAGCTGGGTCCTCATGGATTACGGTGATATGATCATCCATATCTTTGATGAGGAAAACAGACTTTTCTACGATCTTGAGAGGATCTGGAGAGACGGCAAGATTCTTGATGCGGAAGAATTTCTTGGTGAGAATTGTACAGAAGTAACTAGCATTTTTCTATAATTTGTAAAAACAATTATTCTGTAGCAAACCAACCAACAAAACGAAGCGTATTACTGGCAAAACCGGTGATACGCTTTTTTAATGCAAGTGGAGGAAATATAATTATAAATAACGAAATACCTAAAACAATTCCGGTCGCAGACTATGCCGGATATATTATGAAAAATTTTAAACCGGATGTCATAAAATTCAAAAAGCCTGAATCGGAATGGACAGAAGAAGAACATACAGAATATACAAAATGGAGTCTTAAACTGTCTATGGCACATAGATTCAAGCAACAAATACAGGAGAATAAACCCTTAACAAATAGGGACAAAAGGATTATAGAACGTTTTAGAAGTGGCACAGATTTCTTTGGCGAAAAAATATGTGGCAGAGAAACATCAAGACTATTCGAACAACCATATACTTTTGATCTATTTGATGAGTGGCAAGAAAAGCACTTTAAAGAACATCCGGAAGACAAAGATAAAACAATCGAAGAGTTATTTGACATACGGCTTTCTGAACAGAAGCTATATCATTACAAAGAAGTAAACGGCAAATATTATGGTGCAGAAATCCCAAAAGAAATACATTACACAGAATATTTCCGATATCTATATTTCAATGTAAAGTATGAATTTAGTGAGAAAACATATTACAGATCTATCCCATATACAGACAAGGATAAGCAAGAAAGTATATGGGATAGGGAACGCTGCTTCGTTGCACAAGAGATCAGTGAATGGAGAGTGGACGAACTAGAAGATTGGCAGCGGGATCTTATCGAAAAAATAAGAGTCGGTGTTGAGCTAAAAGACGATGATATTGTTAAAGCAATGGGTTATTAAAATCTAAATCATGAGCCTCTTTAATCGAGGAATTCAACGATTTATGATAACAACAACAAGTTCCAAACTAAATAAAATTCAGATTTTATTTAGACTACTAATCGTCTGAAACAAGCAAATATTGCTTAAAACAGAGGATAACGATTTTTACGAAAAACAGAAAAATCATGTTTGCGAAAGGATAGAGAATGAGTAAAATTTGTTATATTGGTTTACTGTAAAAATATTATGTGAACTAAATAAGAAGAAATCAAAAAGCAGAAGTTTTCTGCTGAAAAAGAAAAGAGAGATATCTTTGGGGGGCTGTACAGCTACCTTAAAGATATCTCTCTTTTTAGATCACATTACATTGGGTGGGATCTGTTGTTTATATTTTTATGAAAAGAAACGAAATACACCAAATACTTTGCCGAGTATCTGCAGATTACCGGTGATGATGATCGGTTCCATATTGTCGTTCTCCGGCTGAAGTCGATAATAACCATTTTCTTTGTAGAAAGTCTTAACTGTTGCAGAATCATCGATCAGAGCAACTACCATGTCGCCGTTTTCTGCTGTTGCCTGCTGCTTTACAAGAACCTGATCTCCATCAAAAATACCTGCATTGATCATACTGTCGCCTTTGACAGTCAGCATGAAACTTTGTTCATTGGGCATATATTCAGCCGGGATCGGAAAGTAAGCATCGATATTTTCCACTGCCAGGATCGGCTGTCCGGCAGCAACAGTGCCTACAAGAGGAACATTGACAACCTCGCGGCGGACCAGATTGAAATTACCATCAATGATCTCGATCGCACGGGGCTTGGTGGCATCTCTGCGGATATATCCGTTTTTTTCCAGAGCTTCCAGATGGGAGTGAACGGAAGATGTGGATTTCAGGTTTACTGCTTCACAGATTTCACGGACGGAGGGCGGAAAACCTCTGTTAAGGATCTCATTTTTCATATAATCCAGTATTTCCTGCTGCTTTTTACTGATTCTGCCATATGTCATGTGTACTTACCTCCCTGGGTTGATTTTATCTGCTGTCGACCATAATATGACAGCATCACGAAATTATATTTTGAATAGTATAACATACTTTTGAAAAAATGGCAAACGGATATTCGGAAAGTATGTTCGCACGTTTTAAAGCTTGTATTCATTTAAATAAAATGTTACAATAAAACGAACTTTAAGAGATGAACGATGTAAAGGAGGCATTCATTTGCCGGATAATAAAGTACATTCCGGAAAAACTCCGGGATTCTTAGCAAAGCTTCGTAAAATTTTTGGTCTGAACATTGGAACTGTAATGTTCGGAGCAATTTTTATCTATATGATCTTTAGTGTGATTCTTTATCTTACAGCTTCTCATATGGAATCTTATCAGGTTCCCTCCGGTCCGTTATCCATGAATGAGACATACACAGGGCTGGCGATCATGACAGAGAACGTAGTGCAGGCAGATGCGGGCGGTTACGTTACATATTACGCAAGGGAAGGTACCAAGATCAATGCCAACGGTGCTGTCTACAGCCTGAACAGTTCAAGATCTGCAGACAATGTAACCTCTCTGAGCAGAGAGGAACTGGCGGATATACGCAGTAATATGCAAAGCTTTTCCAAAGGATTTGATCCCAGCAAATTCAACAGTGCCTATAGTTTTAAATATCAGCTCAATGGAAGCATCCTTCAGTATGCTTCAGACAGTTCGGGAGCTTCTTCTGCAAGCACGACGTCTGAAGATGGAGAGGAAGCCACAGTTACAACTATAGTTTCCAGTGATCCAAATATCCGCCGTGCGCAGACAGACGGGATCATCCTGTATTCTACAGATGGCTACGAAACCAAAACCGTTGATAATGTCACAGCTGCTGATTTTGATCAGAATTCCTATCAGGAAACGGATCTGAAAACAGATGGACAGATAAAGGCCGGAGATGATATTTATACGATCATTACAGATGAACGCTGGAGTCTTTTGATTCCTTTAAGTGAGAAGCAGGCTGCTAATCTGAAGGAGCGTACATCGATCCGCGTCAAGTTCCTGAAAGATGATCTGACGCAGACAGGAGACTTTTCAATCATGGAGATCGATGGGGCTAAATACGGTAAGATTGATTTTAATAAGGGACTGATCCGATATGCGTCAGACCGGTTTCTGGAAATAGAACTTGTCACGAACAATGTGACAGGTTTAAAGATCCCGTTATCTTCTATCGTAACGAAGGAGTTTTATGCAATACCTTCCAAATATCTTACGACGGATGATGAAACACAGCAATCCGGATTTATGCTTTCCGGCAGAAATAAAAAGGGCGACAGTACGACAACCTTTGTCAATGCCGGTATCTATGGCCGTGATGAGATCACAGACAAAGAAACACAGGAAACAAGCTATATTTATTACGTAGACAAGAATAAATTTAAAGAAGGCGATGCTCTTGTTGATCCGGATAGTGGAGAGAAGTTTATCATCGGAGATACAGAAGTTCTGGAGGGAGTTTTCTGTGTCAATCAGGGATATGCGGTATTCCGCCGGATCGAGATCCTGGATGAAAATGAGGAATATGCGGTTGTATCAAAGGAAACCTATAATGGGCTTGTCCGATATGACCGTATTGTGAAAAATGCAGATAAAGTAAGTGAACAGGATATACTTTACTGATTAAAGGAGGATTTATATCATGGTAGCGGAAAATTTGGCACAGGTGCAGAAAAATATTAATGAATCCTGCAATAAAATTAACAGAGATCCGAATGAAGTCACACTGATCGCAGTAAGCAAAACCAAACCGGTGGAGATGCTGAAGGAGGCTTATGATGCCGGAGCACGTGTCTTTGGAGAGAACAAAGTGCAGGAGATCGTGGATAAATATGATCAGATGCCTTCAGATGTCAAATGGCATATGATCGGACATCTTCAGCGTAATAAAGTAAAATATATTGTGGATAAAGTTGCAATGATCCATTCTGTAGATTCGCTTCGCCTGGCCGAGACGATTGAAAAAGAAGCAGCGAAAAAAGCGGTTATTGTTCCGATCCTTATAGAAGTAAATGTAGCGCAGGAAGAAAGTAAATTTGGTCTGAAACCGGAAGAAGTTTTACCGCTTATAGAACAGATCGCAGATTTTTCACACATTCGGATAAAGGGGCTCATGACAATTGCTCCCTATGTTGATAATGCAGAGGAAAATCGCGAAATTTTCCGTGAACTTAAGAAATTAAGTGTTGACATTGCTGCTAAAAACATTAATAATGTTACTATGAGTGTTCTGAGTATGGGAATGACCGGAGATTACATGGTTGCCGTGCAGGAGGGCGCTACGATGGTGCGTGTAGGCACTGGTATTTTTGGTGCAAGAAATTACGCATTATAAGACTAATAAGATTGGAGATTTAAAATGGGCGTTTTAGACAAGTTTTTAGATGCCATCAAACTGAACGACGATTATGACGATGACGAATTGTTAGATGATAGCCTTCTTGAGGATGAGGACGATTATGATGACGATTTCCTCGATGAAGATGATGATATGGAAGAGAAACCAAAGAAGAAATTTTTTGAGAAATTTTCCAAGAAAAAAAATGACGAGGAAGAGGATTTTCTGGAGGATGAGCCGGAAGATGAAACGGTTAAGGCACCTGTTGCCAAGTCATCTGCAAAGACAGCTGCAGCCAAGGCCCCGGCAAGGCAGGAACGTATTTCCAGACCGGCACCTTCTTCCAAAATCACCCCAATGCGTACAAGCAAGCGTTCTTCCCAGGCTGCAAATATGGAAGTTTGTGTGATCAAGCCTACAACCATGGAGGAAGCAAGAGAAATTGCGGATACACTGGTCGATAATTCTACCGTGATCCTGAATCTTGAAGGAATCGATGTGGAGCTTGCACAGAGGATCATTGATTTTACTTCCGGTGCATGTTATTCACTTGGAGGAAGCCTTCAGCAGGTATCCAGCTATATTTTTGTACTTGGACCATATAATGTAGATATTACAGGTGATCTTCAGAATATTCTTGGCGGTTCTGTGCCGTCTGTTAGAGTGGGTTATTAACCTCATGGATAAAGAAGAACTTTTTGTTAAGAGAATCCGTGAACTGGCAAATCTGGCCTATCAGAGAGATATTACCACATTTACGGATTTTCTTAATTTAAATGAACGGAATATTTTAAACAGTCAGAATTTTCATAAGCTGGGTGTTACAGCGGAAGGTTTTGGCGGATATGAGAATGCAGAGCGTCAGATGGTAGCCTTTCACCCTGATGCTCTTGCTTTTACATGGGATTATCCCATTGATTGCATCCGGCTTGAGCCAAAAGCAGTGAAATTTTCAGAAGATCTGACACATCGGGATTATTTGGGAGCGATCCTGAATCTTGGGGTTGACAGGAGTGTTGTTGGGGATATTCTTATAGAAGATCATACTGCGAGCTTTTTCTGTCTGCGTCAGATGACAGATTTTTTTCTGGAGAATCTGTGTCGTGTAAGACATACCACAGTTGTGGCGTCGAAGATAGAAGATCCGGGTGATCTTCCGAGGCCGGAACTGAAACCAGTTAGTGGAACCTGTGCGTCCGTACGCCTGGATTCTCTGATCGCACTGGCTTTTGGGACTTCCAGAAGCAGTATTGTGCATTGTATTGAAGAGGGGCTTGTTTTTGTAAATGGAAAACTGATCACATCCAATGGTTATGAGCCCAAAGAGGGAGACATCATATCCGTTCGGAAAAAGGGACGTTTTATTTATGATGGAGTATCCCGTCAGACAAAAAAAGGACGTCTAGGGGTACGGATTCTGCTTTATATCTGAACAGCTAGGAGGAAAACGCAATGACAGCATCAAAATTACTTGTAAAACGAGAAGGTGATTTTCATTATCCCATCTGTTTTGAAGAAGATTTTTCTAATCTGGCGCAGGTTATGAAGGAAGAAGGACTTGTTGACAGAAAAATCTGCATTGTAACAGATTCTAATGTGGGACCACTGTATGAAGAATCTGTAAAACAGGTTTTAAGTGAGGTAAGTTCCGATATTTCTGTGTTCACCTTTGAGGCAGGAGAAAAAAACAAAAACCTTAATACCGTTTCGGCATTGTATCAGGCCCTGATCCAAAATGGTCTTGACCGAAAAAGTCTGCTTGTTGCATTAGGCGGTGGTGTGGTAGGGGACCTTACCGGATTTGGCGCGGCAACTTATCTCAGGGGGATTGACTTCATTCAGGTACCGACAACACTGCTTGCACAGGTAGACAGCAGCGTTGGCGGAAAAACCGGCGTAGATTTTCAGCAGTACAAAAACATGGTAGGAGCTTTTCACCAGCCACGTCTTGTATATATGAATCTAAGCACTCTTTCTTCGCTTCCGGCAGAACAGTTTGCCTGCGGAATGGGTGAGATTTTAAAAACAGGATTGATCTGTGATGGAGATTTTTTCCGCTATGTATGCTGTGAGCAGAAAGAGATCAAAAAGCTGGATATGGAACGGATTGCCAGAATGGTACGCAGATGCTGTGAGATCAAAGCAGGCGTTGTGGAGCGTGATCCCAAGGAACAGGGAGAGCGTGCGCTTCTTAACCTGGGACATACTGTGGGGCATGCAGTAGAAAAACTTAAGAATTTCACCCTGCTCCACGGACAGTGTGTGGGAGTCGGACTGGTAGCTGCGGCATATCTTTCCATGAAACGAGGACTTCTGACCAAAGAGGAATATCAGGAAATCTGCCAGGGATGTTCGGATTACGATCTTCCGGTGCATGTAGATGGTCTTATCCCGGAAGAAGTTCTTTCCGCAACAAAGAAAGACAAAAAAATGGAACAGGGACATATCAGGTTTATCCTGATGGATGGTATCGGAAAAAGCTTTATCGACAAAACAGTTACCGATGAAGAAATGCTTTCCTGTATTCAGGAGATAACTCTATGATCAGTCGTGTTAACCATCATCAGAAAATGTCTTTTAGTAAGTGTATGTCGGGGGACATTTTTTTGCTGATCTTACTCGTGGCTGCGGATCAGGGAGCAAAATGGCTGTCATATCTGTATCTGAAAGGACAACCATCGGTTTCGCTGATTCCCGGCGTACTTAAACTTCATTATCTCTATCCGGAAAACAGGGGAATTGCGTTTGGAATGTTTCAGGGAAGTGTACTCTTTTTTGCCATTGTGAGTTTACTGTTTCTGGGAGTGATCCTCTATGCATGGATCCGTATTCCGAAAGAGCGGTTTTATCTGCCGTTGCTCACCATTGCTACAGTACTTGCAGCTGGTGCACTGGGAAATTTTATCGATCGTTTTTTCAGAGGATATGTGATCGATTTTATCTATTTCTCCCTGATCGATTTTCCGGTATTTAATCTTGCGGATGTTTATGTGGTTGTAAGTGGAATTTTTCTGATCCTGTTTGTATGCACGAAATACAGAGATGATGATTTTGCGTTTCTGAATATCAAACAGTGATCCGGGCAGAGATATAATGCATTTGTCTGTTCTTGTAGGAGATATAAATGGAAATATATGATTATACAGTAGAAAAAGAAGAATCAGGTATACGAATCGACCGCTATCTTGCTGAGAAAGACAGCGGTCTTTCCAGGTCTTTCCTTCAGAAACTTCTGAAAGAAGGACAGATTACCGTGGGAGAGAAGGCTGCCAAATCTAATTATAAGGTCCGTGAAAATGACAGGATCCATCTGGAGATCCCGGATTCCAGTGAGCCGGATATCGTTCCGGAGGATATTCCGCTGGATATTCTTTACGAGGATGAAGATGTACTGATCGTTAATAAGCCCAAAGGGATGGTTGTACATCCTGCAGCCGGGCATTATCAGGGAACACTGGTCAATGCAGTTATGGCACATTGTGGTGACAGCCTTTCCGGTATTAACGGAGTGATGCGGCCTGGAATTGTCCACAGAATTGATAAGGATACCACCGGGGCACTGTTGATATGCAAAAATGATATTGCTCACCGGGATCTGGCAGAACAGCTGAAATGTCACAGTATCCGCAGACGCTACCGGGCAGTTGTGCAGGGAAATCTGAAAGAGGATGAGGGAACCATAGAGGGACCTATTGGACGGCATCCGACAGATCGTAAAAAAATGGCCATCAATCATAAAAATGGTAAAGATGCAATAACACATTACAAAGTGCTGGAACGTTTTGGCGAGGCCACGTATGTGGAATGTCGTCTTGAAACAGGACGTACCCACCAGATCCGTGTGCACATGGCCAGTATCGGACATCCGCTTCTTGGGGACACGGTGTATGGTTCATCCAGAAATCCCTATCATCTGGAGGGACAGGCACTTCATGCAATGATCCTTGGATTTGTTCATCCACGTACCGGGGAATATATGGAATTTACAGCCCCACTTCCGGAATATTTTGTTAAATTGCTGACAAAATTGCGAAAATAGCTGGAAAACTTGTGGAATATAGTGTATAATAACTATATTAAAGAGGAAGCGGAGTTAATATTTGCAAATTCGCTGAATCTGAGCAGAAAGGATGTGGCTGTTATGAGTAACAATACAACAAGTTCTATTATTACTATCGGTCGTAAATATGGCAGCGCCGGAAGACAGATCGGCCAGGAAGTTGCTAAATATTTTGGAATCAAATGTTATGATAAAGAGCTGCTGGAGCACGCAGCCAATGACAGTGGGATCTGCAAGGAGCTGTTTGAGCATCATGATGAGAAGCCAACAAACAGTTTTCTTTATTCTCTTGTAATGGATACTTATTCATTTGGGTATTCCTCAGCCGGATTTACAGACATGCCTATGAACCATAAGATTTTTCTTGCACAGTTTGAGGCAATCAAGAAGCTGGCTTCAGAAGGTCCCTGTGTAATGGTCGGCAGATGTGCGGATTATGCACTTGCAGATAATCCGGATTGTTTCAGTGTATTTGTTCATGCAAACCTTGACTGGCGTATCAACCGTATTGCTCAGAAATACAATAAAAATGCCAAAGAGGCCAAGGACATGATCAACAAAACAGACAAAAGCCGTTCCAGCTACTATAATTATTATACCAACAAGAAATGGGGATCTGCGGACAGCTATAATCTTTGTCTGGATAGCAGCAAGCTTGGCATTGATGGAACTGCGAAGGCAATTATCGAAGCCATTCACATTTATGACAGCCTGAAAAAATAAACATCAGATTTTTAGGCACCCTGCCATTTTATGGCGGGGTGTTTTCTGTATCAGCGCGATACCCTGAAGTCGGAATTTATCTTTGCAGGTTATTGGAAAATAATGTTTATGTTTTTTTTAGACACAAACCAGAGATGCTATGTTATAATCACCTGGTGGAGGAAATTACTATGAAAATTCGTTGGAACCATCGCTATGTGCAGTTAGGTGTGACTGCATTTCTGGTTATTGCTGCCAGTATTTTATTTTATTACGGGATTTTCCATATGAAATCTCTGATCACCGGAATTAAAACATTTTTCGGTATTATGGCGCCGATCATTTACGGAGCTGCCATAGCATATCTGCTAACTCCCATTGTTAATTTTTTGGAGAGGAAGATCATTTTTCCGATTTTTGAAAAAAGGAATAAAGCACTTCAGAAAAAGGGGAGGAAAGTAGTACGCTGGATCTGTGTGATCCTTTCTGTATTTCTTATGTTCTTGGTCATTTATGCCCTTGTCATGATGATCCTTCCTCAATTGATTCGAAGCATCATGAATATTATCTACAGTTTTCCTCATTATGTAAGTGTAGTGGAAAACTGGTTAAATTCCGTCGTGGAAAAGGGATGGAAACTGAATCCGGATATGATCAGCCAGATCAATCAGTATTCCAGCAGATTACAGGAGTATCTGACAAATACGATCCTTCCCCAGATGCAGTTTATGATGAAAAATATATCCGCAAGCTTTCTGGATCTTCTTGTTTTTTTGAAGAATTTCCTTATTGGAGCGATCGTATCTCTTTATATACTGGCGGATAAAGAGGGATTTGTTGCCAAGGCAAAAATGGCTGTTTATGCAGTTCTTCCAACCAAATGGGCAACCTTTCTTGTTCATTCCATGCGTTTTACGCATAAAACCTTTGGTGGATTTATCAGCGGAAAGATCCTGGATTCCGCAATTATCGGTGTATTGTGTTATGTTGGAACATCGATCATCGGAACCCCATATGCGATTTTGGTCAGTGTGATCGTCGGTGTTACAAATGTTATTCCGTTTTTCGGGCCATATCTGGGAGCAGTTCCGTGTTTTCTTCTTATTTTGCTGGTAGATCCCATTCAGAGCTTGTATTTCCTGATCTTTATTTTGATTCTTCAGCAGTTTGACGGAAATATCCTTGGACCAAAGATCCTGGGTGAGTCGACCGGACTGTCCAGCTTTATGGTTATTGTTGCAATCATGGTCGGTGGTGGTTTATTTGGAGTTCCGGGAATGATCGTTGGAGTTCCGGTATTTGCTGTGCTGAATGCTGCTGTATGGAAGCTGATCGGACGTAGTCTTGATGAAAAAGATATGTCTGCAGATGCTGAGTTTTATAGAGATATTGATTGTGTAGACCCCGTTTCCGGAAAGGTCCTGCCAATGCCGGTGAAAAAATCCGTATCAAAAGCACAGGAAGTTACAGTAAAAGCGGAAAAAAACAGAATCTGGTCCGGGGCTTGGGATGAAATTAAACGAATGTTTACATTTTTAGTTAAATTTATTCAGGCGAAATATATAGGCTTTCGATTGAAGCAGAAAAACAGACGGAGACGGAGGAAGAACAGGTTATGAAATTTGTAATTCAGCGTGTAAATCATGCAGAAGTCAAAGTAGACGGAGAAATTGTCGGAAAAATTGGAAAAGGGTTTCTTGTTCTGATCGGCGTTGGCCGTGAGGACATCAAAGAGGATGCAGACTGGTATCTGAAAAAGCTTCTGGGACTTCGTATTTTTGAGGATGAAAATGGAAAGACCAATTTGTCCCTGGCGGATGTAAACGGGGAATTGCTTTTGGTTTCACAGTTTACCTTATATGCAAACTGCCGTAAGGGAAACCGTCCAAGCTTTATAGAAGCCGGTGCACCGGATGAAGCAAATAAATTATATGAATATATTATTTCGGAAGCCAGTAAACAGGTTCCGGTTGTGGAACACGGAATTTTTGGTGCAGATATGAAAGTATCTTTGGAAAATGACGGGCCGTTTACCGTTATTTTTGATGAAAACCTCAGAGGGTAACGACAAATAATAATAAAAAGTGCTTCCATAAGGAGGCACTTTATTTACTTGAAAATTTATCAAAAACAGGCAATTTTGCAGGAAGTAGCTGTTTATACTACCAATCTATTTGAAAAACTCGGGTTTGTCGTATAGATATAGATGAGTGTAAAACCTCTTCTTTTAACAGGTGTTTCAGGTATTTCCTGCAAATTATGTAAAATTTATATATTAAGGAGTTTTTATGGATAACAAAATTACTTACCACGAACAAAATGACATTGACAATACTTTAAAACTCCGTGAGGTTTTAAAAACGCTTCCGCCATTTTGCAGGGATTATTTCCGGGCTATTGATGCAACGACTACAACCAAGACCAGAATTTCCTATGCATATGACATTCGTATATTTTTTCAGTTTCTGTTAGATCAGAATCCAATGTTTAAAGACAAAAATATGTCGGATTTTACAATTGATGTTCTGGATCAGATTAAAGCTGTTGATCTTGAGGAATATGAAGAATTTCTCAAAGTTTATAAATCCGCGGACTCTTCCAAAACGGAAACAAATGGTGAACGTGGCGTCAAACGTAAAATTTCTGCTTTAAGAAGTTTTTATGCTTACTATTATAAACATGAAATGATCACCACCAACCCGTCTGTTCTGATCGATGTGCCCAAGATCCATGATAAGAATATTATCCGTCTGGATACAGATGAGGTTGCCATGCTGCTGGATTATATTGAGCATTGCGGAGATACGCTGACCGGGCAGAAACGGATGTACCATGAAAAAACGAAGGACAGAGATCTTGCTATTGTTACTCTCCTTCTTGGTACCGGGATCCGAGTATCGGAATGTGTCGGACTGGATGTTGAGGATGTAGATTTCAAAAACAATGGAATCAAAGTTACCCGAAAAGGCGGAAATGAAATGGTTGTATACTTTGGGCCTGAAGTAGAAAAAGCATTGAAGAAATATCTGGAAGTCAGGGAGAATATTACGCCTCTGGCAGGCCATGAGCACGCTCTCTTCTATTCTACCCAACGCCGCCGGATCGGTGTTCAGGCTATCGAAAATCTGGTTAAAAAATATGCCAGGGAGATCACAACTACAAAAAAGATCACCCCGCATAAGCTTCGCAGCACCTATGGTACTGCCCTGTACCAGGAAACCGGTGATATTTACCTTGTAGCGGATGTTTTGGGTCATAAGGATGTCAATACTACTAAGAAGCATTATGCTGCTCTGGATGATGCCAGACGGCGTCAGGCGGCCAAGGCAGTACGCCTTCGCGAGGACTGATGAATAATGGGACTGCGGAGCAACTGATTCGTTTGACATGCATTGCATATAAATATAGAGACAGATAGTTCACATAATATAAATTATGTAAATCAACTGTCTCTATATATTTAATCAGATCAAGAAAATCTCAAATTCCCTGTAGGGTTCAAAAAACCTTAAGCAGTGGTTATGGATATCTGTATTATATCCATGACCCAAAATCAAAATCCGTACTTAACTTATTTGTCAAAATCTGTCTCAAATACACCTTCCGGAGTACGCATGGTAAGAACACCCAGATTAAATTCACTGTCCATAATTGAGATATGATATTCAAAGATCACATCATCATCAAATTTGGAAAGCAGCACATAGCTTCCATTCTCTTTCCCATCGATCTGATCGCAGATGTCGTCGTAAACGTCCTCTCCGGAAATCTTTCGCGGGTATCCGCTTGCTTTGATCTTCTCTTCGATCGCTTTATATAATTCTTCCATACTTTATCCCATATCCTTTCTGAAATTAATTGGCTGATAAACCAGATATGTTTTTATCATACCAGATTTATCAGCAAAAATCAGCAAATATTTGGTCGTTTCCGATAAAGTTTCAGATAGAGATACCGGTTATATGATTTGCTGCATATGAAGGATTTTATTTCTTTTCGTAAAGGAATTCTTCCGGCAAAGTTACTTTGAAATCTTTTGCAAGGGCGCGGAAGTCATTCGGTGTGATGGTCTGCAGTTTCTGTGGAGCCATGGATAAGATCTTAACCAGGATCTCTGCGGATTTTTCAACGGTATGAAGAAGTCCGAAGGTCAGGTCAAAATCCTCGCCTGAGCAGAACATACCATGATGCGCCCAGATAACAACATCATATTTTTTCATCAGTTCAGCGGTTTTGATCGCGATTTCTCTTCCACCTGGAACCATCCATCCGATGACACCTACACCATCCGGGAATACTACCGGACACTCAGTTGCGGATTCCCAGAGTTCACGGGTAAATACCTTGTCATCCAGGGGAAGAACGAAGGTAAGTGCAATGGTATTGGTGGTATGTGCATGGTAAATAACACGATGTTTACCGTTGGTAAGTTTTTTCTTTACTTCATGGTTCATCAGATGAGTTGGAAGCTCACTGGTCGGACGACCGCCTTCCACAAGACCCCAGCGGATACGGTAGTTGGTTCCTGTTTCGTCAAGCTCAATGATCGCAAGACATACTTCCGGGTCAACGATGATATTACGGAAATATTTACCGCTTCCTGTTACCAGGAAAAACTCTCCGGCAAGTCCCGGAACCTCAACACCGATGGGGGTCCATTCTCCGGGGGCGTTCAGTCGTGGGCGGATCATTTCCACTTCTTCTGCTTTCAGACGATAGCTTAAGTTTCCGCCGTTTCTTTCATGCCACCCCTGCTTATATCCATCATCTGCCATTTTGATAAAGCCCTGTACGAATTTAGATTCAAGAATTTTCATAATATATTTCCTCCGTGTTTAAATGTGGTTTATTGTTGGGTTTGCGATTGCTTCAATATGCTTTCTTGTTGTTTGTGACTTTATTATATGCCCGATTGTGTGGATTTGTAAAGGGCTTTTTTGAAAAAATATCAATAAATCCACATGTAAAATGCAAAAAATCTTGTAAACATTCAATAAACCACATAAAAATAAACATAAAGCAACAAAAATCACGAGTGGTCAATAGTAATGACATGTACATTGAATGTGGTTTGGTGTTGCTTTGTGATGTGGGATTTATAGTATGATAGATAAACTTGGAACGCCGAAGAATTGTAAGAAAAGAAAAAACAGGAACATTTCCGTATTCTGTACCTTAGATACTCACACGAAAATATTCCTGCTGGTTTAAAAAAGATTTTTATTTAATTTTTTCGGAAGCATACTGAGATAAGAAGTCTGTACAGTGTCCGACATGTGATATCCCAATATGGCAAGCAGATCTTCCATTTTGGATAAAATTTCTTTCCGCTCACTTTCCTGCTCTGCGATCACCTCAAGCTCCAGAAAGTCTCCAAGTCCCTCTACCTGATCCAGACAGGCGGTAAATCTGCCACATTTCATATACTTTCGCGTTTTCATGACAGACGCTACCGGAGAAAAATCCAAATGGATGAGAATATTTTTAAGCACTTCTGCATCGGATACTTCTGTTTCCAGTTCCATTCGGGACATGGAGATTTTATCCAGTTTGGGCCCCTTAAAATTAATCTGAGTCTTAGAAATACCGGATCTGCAGTCTGTGCTTGTTCGGATACGCAGTGCTTCATCACGTTTTTTTACATCATGATAGACACTGTTAAAATAGGTATCTTCTTCCTGGATCTGTGCTGTCTCCTGAAATCCCTGATCTGTCAGAAATTTCAGGGTTTCCTTAAGATTCTTTAATGGAAGCTTGATCTCAATTTCAAACTGGGCCATGTGATTACTTCAGAATTTCTGCTTTTTTGTTCAGAAGTGCTTCGCAGGCTGCACATGCTGGGCAGTCACAGTATTTTGCACCGGAAGCTTTGATCTCCTCAGCATGAGCCAGGATCTTTTTTGCGTCATCTGCGCCAAATACCTGTGCACCCATGTCAGAACCTGCAAAAGAGATCAGTCCGTCGATGGGCATGATATCTGCTTCCAGCTCTTTTACGTAAGCAGTTGCCGCATCTGCTTCTTTCTCAGTTCCTGCCGCATCCAGATAATTCTGTGCCGCTTCTTTTACTTCTTTGCATGCAGATGGTGCCTGAAGAAGATCCTGTGTTAATTCTTTAATTGTTTTTGCCATGATAATTTCTCCCTTCTGATCATAGCACTCCCAGAAATTACTGCATCAAGTTCAGCTGTGCAGAACATGAATGGTTGGAAGTGCTATAATAACAGATAAAATCTGCCTGTTATGTATTGATAACAATATCATACCACAACCCTGGATTATTTGCAGAAAATATTGAGACGTTTTTTATAAAGGCATGCAGGAACATCCGATTCCCAGTCCGTCTGGGCCAATATGGCAGGAAAGTCCAAGGGAAAGATCATCACACATCACATCCATTCCCGGAAAGCTTTCCCGGATCTGTGAGATCCAGTCCGCGGTAACTTCCGCAGTGCTGCTGGAGGCAGCCATAAGATATACTTTTCCGGCATCATATTCTTTTTTGAAAGTTGTTTCCAATTCTCTGTGCATAGCATCGATCATGGCTTTTCTTGATTTTTTCATGCCTCTGCATTTCTGGAAAACATCCAGTTTACCGGTTCCAAATTTCATAACCGGTTTGATATTGAGAAGATTTGCGGCCAGTGCTGTGGTGGTATTGATACGGCCTCCCTTTTTCAGATATTCCAGTGTGCTTAATCCGACATAGATCACGGTTTTTTCGCGGGATGCTTCCAGAATATCCTTGATCTGCGGTGCTGTATATCCATCTTCCACCAGGTCTATCGCATCCAGAATGGAACGGTGAAGGGGTGTGGAAACACGCCCGTTATCTACCACAAACACTTTGTTTTCGTATTTGGGTTCCTGAGACAAGGCGGCAGCAGTCATGCAGGAACCGCTTAAACTACTGCTCAACGGAATGTAGAGGATCTGATCATAAGATAAAAGCATTTCGTCCCACATTTCCATAACTTCCTGTGGGGAAGGCTGTGAAGTTGAAACATCTGCTCCTTCACGCAGCTTCTCATAAAATCCTGTTCTGGAAAAATCCAGGTCTTCATGAAACAGTTCTCCATTCAGATAAAAAGGCATGGGAAGGACATGAATATCCAGTTCCTCTGCTTCTTGTTTTAAAATGCCACTGTGGCTGTCAGCCATGATTCCAATTTTTTTCATTTTCCATTTATCTCCTGCGTAATTTATGAATGTGTTTCGCAATGCGGCTCTTTTTTATAAAGAGCTACACTTTCCCGGAAGCGTTTTTTGTTCAGCTCCCGCATCTGGGAAACCTCGTTTTTCTTTACGAAACCATGACTTTCCATAAAGGTTCTTTGATCCAGCTGGTCCATATATATGGAATAATCCGTATCCTTCTCTGTTGAAATCTGTTTGAGAAGCCCGGTACCGATTCCGTTTCTGCGGTAATCTTTGCTTACATAAAGAAAGAGGATATTTCCGGGAGTCGGTTTCTCCGGGGAAACAGTCAATTGTTTTTTCATATCCTGAAGTTTGTTAAAATGCTCCAGATTCTTCCGGCCTTCCTTAGTAAACTTCAGGCGCAGGAAATGATAGCCTTTTTTCAAACGGAAAACCGGGGCAAAATGGCCATGAGATTCTTTACCGGTAATGAGCACCCCAACTACCTGATCCCGGTAGGTTGCCACGGTAACGCTATCTCTGTATATCATATAGGTGTAAAAGAAAAGTCTGGTCAGACGTTTTTCGGTATGTGTTTCCTCAAACTCCCAGCGGTCTTTATAATTTCTTCGGATAAATTCCCGGATTATTGAAAAATCTTCCTTTTCTGCTTTCCGGTAGGCAGGTGCTTTTTTTAATAACATAGTCCATATCTCCTGTATTTTTTCATAAATAACTATCCTATACTTTAAAAGATGATCTGCAACTTAACATCAACTGTTTCTCAACAATTGTTGAAGTTTATGAAAAAGTTTATATAAAATAAAAAAACAACGGAAGAACCTCATGAAAAATAAGGTGTCCGCTGTTTTTGGGTTTTATGGATATGTGTAAAATATTTGTTTTACAGTATAACAGTAAAACGACAGCCGCTTCCGGGAATATTTTCCACGGAAACGGTTCCCTTACACAGGTTCAGGATCTGTTTTACAAGGGCAAGTCCAAGACCGTTTCCCTCCTGTTTATGGGAACTGTCGCCCTGGTAAAATTTGTCAAAGATATGTTTCATGGAGTATTCACTGATCTGGGGGCCTTCGTTTTCTATGGAAAAACGGATCTTTTCTCCTTCCGGCATCATCCGGATATAGATCGTACCACCACAGGGACTGAATTTGATAGCATTGGAAAGCAGATTGTCCCATACATGACAGATGAGATTTTCGTTTCCAAGATACTCCACATCCATCATGTCCACATCAAATTCAATTTCTTTTTCTGACCATTTCGGTTCCATCATAACAATGGATTGTCGGATCTGCTCATCCAGACGGTACCAGTTCTGACGGGTCTGGATCGACTGGTGTTCGATTTTGGACAGCAGCAGGATATTTCCTGCCAGGTGGGAAAGCCTTCTGGTGTTAAAGAGGATTTTGCTGATGTACTGCTCCTGCTCTTCTGATATAGGCATGTCATCATCCTGCAGCAGAGTTGCATAACCCTCAATAGCACTGATGGGAGTTTTGAATTCGTGGGAAACATTGGAAACAAAGTCTGTCTGTAGAATCTCCGTTGCTTCCAGTTCCTGGACCATCAGATTGAAATTAGAATAAATATCCCGGATTTCCTTCATTTGCTTTTCCGTTTCCAGTCGGACGGAAAAATCGCCTTCAGCAACCTGTTGCATGGCTTTTTTCAGCTTTAGTACAGGACCGAAATACCGGATACTGAGAAAGTTGTTAAGGACACCCCCTGCGGTCACGCTGGCCAGGATGATCCATACGATGTTCGGAACAGCTGAAATATGCAGTACATCCATAACAAGCCAGGATATCAGAGATACACAGACAAGCTCCAACATGATCATAAAGATAAAACGTAAACGAATGCTTAAATTTATGAAGGGTTTCTTTTTCATGCCTTTACCACCTTATATCCAACTCCACGGATCGTCACGATCTTAAAATCCGGATTATCGCGGAAGCGTTCCCGAAGCCTTCCGATGTGGACATCTACTGTGTGGGCATCGCTTGCGGAATCATATCCCCAGATATCATCCATAAGCTGTTGCCGGGTAAAGATTTTTCCCGGAAAAGAAACCATCTTATATAAGAGCATGAATTCTTTCTGAGGAAGTACCATACTTTCCGAGGAGGTGGAGACCGTCAGGGAATCGCACTCCAAAATGGTATCTCCGATTCGCTGTTTCCGCTCATTGATCATCTGTGCTCTGCGGAGAAGTGCACCTACCCGCAAAACCAGTTCATTGATATTGACCGGTTTCACCATATAATCATCGGTACCGGACAGAAATCCCATACGCATATCATCAAAAGCATCTTTGGCAGTGACCATAAGTACAGGAATGGAATCTCCGGCATCTCTGAGTGAGCGGACCAGTTCATAGCCATCCATGTTGGGCATCATTATGTCCGAAATGATCAGATCGTAATAATCTTTTTCCAGGACATCCAGCGCTTCCTGTCCGTCAGAGACCCCTTTTACTGTATAACCGTTTTTTAAGAGGACATGCCGGAAAAGTTGGCGGAGTTCCAGGTCATCTTCCGCAATGAGAATTTTAAACATTTTTACATCCCTATTCCTTGATCTTTTCAATGTCCATGTTTTCAGGCAGGATACAGCTTAAAACAATGGATATGATAAATACAACAGCAACTACATTTTGCGCAAAAACGGACTGTATGATCGACGGGAAAATATCCCAGATCCCGCTCTCACTTGCTGTGGTGAATCCGATTCCGACAGCAAGTGAAAGAGATAGGCGGCAGCAGTCCGATGTGAAACAAACTACTATTATAAGAAAAATTACGGAATAATCATAACATAGATTCGTTGTGGAAACCAGACGGATTTTGATGAATAAATGTAATAATAGATGAATTAGGTCATATTATGAATATTTATACACGAAAAAAAGAAATACCCTCTTGCATTTTCGAAACTTTTACTGTAGAATTATTAACCAGGTAAACACAAATGTATGCCATACCCGAACACTGATTACAAAGATGTAACCAATCTTAACTGTATCAGTGTTTTTTAATATACAATGGGGAAACGAGGAAAAAATTATGGAAAAAAAGCATGAAATGATGAGTCTGGAGGACTCCGAACAGCTGAAAGGCAGAATGAAATTCTTTGAAAAGGAACTGGTAGAGAATCATCACATCGATCCCAACCTTTATGTGGAATACGATGTAAAAAGAGGACTTCGTGATTCCGCAGGTAAAGGTGTTCTCACAGGTCTTACTGAGATTTCCGATGTTACCGGCTATAAGCTGGTCAATGGCAGACGTATTCCTGCAGACGGTGCATTGTATTACCGGGGAATCGATGTGCAGGATATCGTAAACGGACTGAAGGACAGACGTTTTGGTTTTGAGGAGACGATCTATCTTCTGATTTTCGGTAAGCTTCCCAGCAAGGAAGAGCTTTCCAGATTTCTTGAGCTTCTTTCTGACATGGAGGATCTGGGAGGACGTTTTGTCCGTGACGTTGTCATGAAGGGAACCAATGCCAATATTATGAATGCTATGGAGCGCTGCGTACTTGCTCTCTATACATATGATGATAACCCGGAAGATATTTCTGTGGAGAATGTACTCCGCCAGTCTCTGGAACTGATCGCTAAGCTTCCTGAAATCGCGGTTTACTCCTATCACGCATACCGTCATTTCCGTAAAGACGAGACACTTTTTATCCGCAATCCGCAGAAGGGGCTTTCACTTGCCGAGAATATCCTTCTGATGCTTCGTCCGGACGGCAATTATACAGAGCTTGAGGCCAAGGTCCTTGATATCGCACTTGTACTTCATGCAGAGCACGGCGGTGGTAATAACTCTACTTTTACCACACATGTAGTAACATCTTCCGGAACAGACAGCTACTCTTCTACCTCTGCATCCATCGGTTCACTGAAGGGACCGCGTCATGGTGGTGCCAACCTGAAGGTCCAGAACATGTTTACAGATCTGAAGGCCAATGTAAAGGACTGGGAAAGTGATGAGGAGATCACAGCATATCTGCAGAAAATACTGAATAAAGAAGCATTTGATCATGCAGGTCTGATCTATGGTATGGGACATGCAGTTTATACACTCTCCGATCCGCGAGAAGTGATCCTGAAACGTTTTGCACAGGCTCTTGCAGAGGAAAAAGGAATGATAGATGAATTTAAGCTCTATGATAAGGTTGAGGGTATTGCCGGAAAACTGGTCATGGAACACAGAAAGCTGTTCAAAAATGTTTGCGCAAATGTTGACTTCTACAGTGGCTTCGTTTACTCAATGCTTGGTATCCCGGAAGAACTTTTTACTCCGATCTTTGCCATCGCACGTATGCCTGGCTGGAGTGCACATCGTCTGGAAGAGCTGATCAGTGCCAATAAGATCATCCGTCCTGCCTATAAGTATGTGGGGCATCATGCAGATTTTGTACCTTTTGATGAGAGATAATAAACAGAATGATAAAAGCAGTGGGGATTTCTGACCTATTTAAGTTGGAAATCTCTGCTGTTTTTTTGTTCTCCTAAATTACAGAAAAACAGGATCATAACTATACATAATATATATTATGTAAAATAAATGTCTGTTTTCACAAAAAAACAAGGCTTACCGCATAAGATATGATCGGATTGCCTTGTTTTTTATGGAATCTTACTTTATTATTCTTTTCCTATCGGAAGCTCTTCAGCCAGTTTACAAGAGAATCATGCCAGATGTTGTCGTATACGGTCTTTTTCATCTGGTCATCTACGGGTCCGTTTCCTGCCATTTTTGCAAGGATAGCAGCCTGAAGTTCTCCTACTGTCATTTCTTCCGGCGTTTTGTGCGGATTTGGTGCAGCGGCCGTTTCCTGCAGATTGGAGGACTCTGCTGCAGGAGTTGACGGAACATTCGCTGAGTTTGCTGTATTGTCAGAAGCTTTATCTGGATTTTCAGCGTTTGAAGCTTCTTTTTCCGGGGCAGCTTCTGTTACAGTGCCATTTTCAGCAGTCTGGTTCTCTTCTTCCTCAGGTGCAGTGATTTCCTCTTTTGCTGCAGCCATTTCCGGGATTTCTGTCTGGACTGGCTTGTATTCTGGCATATCTCCGGCCGGAAGCCAGATCTCACCGCTGTTTGCTGCAACACGGACACGGATACGTCCACCCTGGGCGGAAACTTTCTGGCCGGTGAGTGCGCCTACGTATTCCGGTGCGCTTCCTGTTGGAAGATTCATTTCTGCATCGCTGTCATCGTTATTTACTGTGACGATCACACGCATGCCATCCAGATCTCTTGCAAAAGCAAACTGGCGGTTTGTAAGAGCCAGCTCTGCATAGGAACCATAGCTTAATGCAGGAGTTCCCTGACGGACTTTTCCGAGGGCTGCGATCAGTGCAGTACATGGGTTCTTTGTTGCAGCATCCGCATAATCGTTAAGATCAAGTGCCGGACGTAAGCTGGCATCGGAAAATTTTTCTTTTTTTCCGTCAATACCAAATTCTGAGCCGTAATAAATGCTTGGAACGCCAGGTAAAGTATAAAGAAGTACATGTACAGGAGCAAAATGTGCTTTGTTCTGCAATTTGGTATGAATTCGCTCTACGTCATGGTTGTCCACGAAATTGTAGAGGTCCAGATCTCCCATATTCTGAAGATATTTTACTGTATGAGCAATTTCAAAATAGTTGTGGTCATTATGTCCGCTGTAAAGTGCCTTGTGAAGGGCATAGTTAGTTACACTGTGAAGAGTCTGTCCGTTTACCCAGCGGCTGTAATCTCCGTGAATGACCTCTCCCATAAGCCAGAAGTCTTTCTTAACCTCATCTGCGGTATGACGTAGAATACGCATGAAATCAAAATCCAGAACATCAGCGGCATCCAGGCGGATTCCATCAATATCAAATTCGGAAACCCAGAAACGGATCACATCACAGATATAGTTCTGTACTTCCGGATTGCGCTGGTTCAGCTTTACAAGAAGATTGTATCCACCCCAGTTTTCATAGGAAAAACCGTCATTATATTCGGTATTTCCGCCGAAATTTACATTACAGTACCAGTTAACGTAAGGGGAATGCTCACGGTTTTTCTGGATATCCTTAAAAGCGAAGAAATCACGGCCTGTATGGTTGAATACACCATCAAAGATCACGCGGATGCCTTTTTCATGGCAGGCTTTTACAAAATTGGTGAGATCTTTATTGGTTCCAAGACGGGAATCCAGTTTTTTGTAATCGGTTGTCTCATAGCCATGTCCGACACTTTCAAAAAGCGGCCCTATATATAAGGCAGTACATCCGATCTCTTTGATGTGGTCGATCCACGGCAGCAGTGTGTTCAGTCGATGTACAGGAGTTCCGTAATCATTTTCTTTTGGAGCGCCTGTAAGTCCAAGTGGATAAATATGGTAGAAGATTGCTTCGTTGTACCAGCTCATAATATTACACCTCTGTTCTAAAAATTTGCAATTTCCTGATAATTAGAGAAATTACACAAATATCTTCTCTATAATACCAGATTCCTATAATATAATCCAGAATAAATCAGCCAGTTTTTCAGCGAAAAATCCGGCATATTGCTAATTGCCGGATCTTACCTGATGGACATATGTTTATTCGTCAAATTCTGCAGTAACTATAAAGCCGCGTGGCGTATGCTCAATGCTTTTGATGATGCCCTCTTTGGATCTGATGCGGTCTGCGTTTCTGTAGCAGCCAGACATGGCTACTGCAGGCTCAATGATATAGCTGTAGTTCGTGGCAGAGAGAAATTCGGAGATCTTCACTTTATCTCCCACCTGGATCAGCCCCTGTCTTTCCATTTTAAATTTTTCTTCTCGCATAAACATGCCTTCTTTCTGTATAAATACGCAATGTGAATATATCTGTAAATACAATTAATTACATGTTTAAGATCTTTAAGAACCGGATGGGATCCGTACCAGAAGCTTCTGTCCGTCTTTTTCTACTGCTGTAAGAACGGGAATATGTTTTTTTCGCAGAGCATGAACGATGGGATACAGGGAAAACATGGCATTATCTGCAAAAACTGCTTCCGGTTTGCAGCGGAGGATTTCTTTAATCCTGTCTTTTATAAAGCTTTTCCATTCTGTCTTTTCCATGGAGAGTTCTCCGTAGATTCCGTTCAGAGTCAGCTCCGGTAATTGAGGAACCGGCAGATGTACGATCCTGGCAGAAGAAAGATCCGGAAGCTTTTGAAGCAGCATGTCTGTTTCTTTATTTCCGCCAAGGCTTACGATCACAGCTTCTTCATGGAAGGCGGCAAGACTGCTCCTGCAGGCAAGAACAGAATCCTCAAGGGTTCCGCAGGTCATGAGAAATCCTCCTTTATGACAAAAGGCTGCACTTTTAAGACCGGTTACCAAAGATAACTCCTCGCCTTCCAGGCCAAGCCAGGAAGAAGGAAAACTGCATTTGTAATTCATGGAATATTCTTTTTTCTGTGGCTGGATACAGTAACCGCCCCGGTTGGACGGAAAGATCACAAAAGCAATGTTAGTTTCCGAAAGGCGTTTTTGGCAGGGAATAAATTCCGGAAGTATAAGGATATTGGTATTTTCTGCCGGGGTATCGCCCGAAGCCAGGGAAGCAGCATGTTCTGTAAGAATTTCTTCCACCCGTCTGTCTGCACGTTCATTTCCAAGGTAACGCTCGAATTTATTTTCCAGGATCATACCTGCCACACTGACTGCCTGGAAAAAGGCTTCGTCATTGCTGCTTTTGGAATCCCATCCCGGATTAAAATTGCCGATCAGTGTGGCAAGTTCATTTTTTTCACCGGTATTATCATTGATATCCAGAGGCTGGACAAAGGATTCATCGAATTTTAGTGCCAGCTCCTCACCTAGGATTTCCGGTCCAAGCTTCTCCCAGAGAAGGCCGAAGGCCGCATATGGGACGCCATTATCGCGGATACGGCTGTCTTTCTGATGATGATCATACTGTCCTCTGCCAATATCAAAAACAAGACCTTCATAGTTTTCAGGAACCTGGTTTCCACGTGTGATGGTGATCTCGGGATTCAGATATAAAAGCAGAGCGGCAGAAAAAACATCGTCTGCGTGAAATTTCCCGCTGTGGGTGAATGCGGATGAATTTTTTTGTTTGATTTTTTCCAGTAAATGATTCATATGAAACGCTCCTGTGTGTTTATTCTGCTCTTCAGTATACCACAGAAATGAAGAATAAACAAAGTTTCCTACAGTTAAAAAGGGATCCGTCCTGAGGACAGATCCCTTTAAAAATTTACGTTCTTTTATGCTTTATGTACAAAATAGGACGTTCATATTCAATTTTATTATAATGCGCAGATAATTTTATCCTGATATGCTTCCGGAACTTCTTCTTTATCCAGAGACATACTGATAATAAAGGAAACTTTGAAGGTTTCACCGATGGCACTTAACTGATCCAGTGTTTCGGTTGCATCCTTTCCTTCAAGCTTGGCTGTTGTAAGGAAGCTGTCCAGATATACCTGCTCCAGATCATGATCCTGAGAGAGGATACCACAGATAAATCCTACAAACTCGTCCGCATTTTTAACCGGAAATCCGGAAACATCGATAAGGCGGACCTTGTTGTTCAGCTCATACATGTGCTTGGTGCTCTTGTCTAAGTAAACAATACTGCCGTTGGCGTCCTTAACAGCTCCGTTTACTTTGTCTAACAGTACTTTTGTTTTTCCTTTGCCTTTCTTTCCTACGATCAGTTCAACCATCCTGTTTTCCTCCTTAGACACATATAATAATTTTGAATAAAATTGCTATTGATATGCTTCAAATTATAGTGCATTGTGAATAAAATTGCAAGAGCTTTTTGAAAAAAACTGGCAATTTTAATCAAGCTTTACTGCTCTCTTTCATTTTCCATTTGTGCTTTTGCTTTCCTTCCGATCCGGGTAGTGCTGTTCATGATACTGGCCCGGGTAACCTTGTCGTTTCCGTACTTCAGACGGATGGAATCCAGTGCTGCATCCAGTTTCTGCTGGCGTTCCTTCTTGTGAATATCCTCAAAAAAGGACAGCTGTTCAAAGGAATCATCCGTAAGACCGGTCAGTGATACTCCCAGGAGCCGGAGTGGCTGTCTCATCCAGGACTCCTGAAAGAGGTTTTGGGCATTTCTGTAAATCTCTTCTGTGATATCGGTGGCATTTGGCAGTTTAGTCTGATGAGATTTGTTTCGAAAATCCAGGGTACGGAAGGTTACAGAAATGCAGGTGCATTTTTTCTTTTTGCGGCGCATGCGGGCGGCCAGAATATCGCATTGTTCCAGCAGGATCGGAAGTGCCTGCTCCAGTGAGACCAGATCATCGTTAAATGTAGTTTCCAGACTGAATCCTTTTGCTTCATCAGGTTTTGCTTTCACAGGGGAATCATCAAGGCCACGGGCATACTGATATAACTGCTGTCCTGCTTTTTCACCGAGAAGTGCCTGTATCTTTGCTTTTTTTTCATGAGCCAGATCTCCGATGGTTCTGATCCCTGCGTCCTGCAGTTTTTTTTCAGAGGATCTGCCAAGAAAAAGAAGCTCTCTCACTGGAAGAGGCCACATTTTTACAGGGATTTCTTCCGGAAATAAAGTATGCACTTTATCTGGCTTTTCGAAATCAGAGGCCATTTTTGCAAGAAGTTTATTGGTGGAGATGCCGATATTTACGGTAAAGCCGAGTTCTGTACGGATCTTATCCTTCAGCTCATGGGCAGTTGCCACCGGATCCGGGTAAATATAGGAGGTTCCGGTCATATCCAGAAAAACCTCATCAATGGAAAAGGATTCCATTACCGGTGCATAGGATCCACAGATTTTTTTGAAGGCTCTGGAACATTTATCGTATAATTCAAAGTCAGATGGAACGGCCACAAGATTCGGACATTTGCGAAAAGCCATAGCCATAGGCTCTCCTGTCTGGATTCCGTATTTTTTTGCAGGAATGGACTTGGCGACAACGATGCCGGTACGTTTACTAGGGTTTCCGCCAATACAGGAAGGGATGTCTCTCAGATCCGGAAGTCCCATCTTTACTCTTTTTGCTGCTTCCCAGGAAAGAAAAGCACTGTTTACGTCAACATGAAAAATCAATCGTTCCATATAGGGTTCTTCTTTCAATTGTATGAAGTGTGTCTGTTATATCTATTTACAGATTTTTGCAGACAGCTGATCAAAAAGGTTCCGATATTCCTCTTCTACCTGTGAAAAAGGGTATTGCCGGTATTGGATCGGAACATGGACAACCGGTTTTGGAGTGTCCGGTGTTTCATTCAGAAGATATTTCAGGTCATACCAGAGCAGGTCATTGTCGATCTCCTTCAGCTTCTGCTCTTCTATGGCAGAAAGTCCGGATCCCAGATATTTCTGATAGATAATGTTTAAAAGAGCTTCCTCCTGTTTCCGATACGCAGGAAGACTTTTCTTAAATGGTCTTGGAACATCGGACATATAACATTCGCTGGCATCGTGAAGAAGGGACGCCAGTATAAGACGGCCGGAATAGCCACGTGCTTCGGCTTCTTTGGCACAGAGGATGCAGTGCTGCCCTACAGAGAAAAAAGTCCTTACATGACCATTTCCGCGGCATAGAAGAGAAAGTGCGTGTGCAATGTCCTCAATGCAGATCAGCTCTTCGTCCGGATGTGTCGGATCAAAATGTTTTCCAGTGTATGTGGTAATGCAGTCGCCCATAAAATGTTACGCCTTTCTTTAAGCTTATGAATAAATATGATTATTTATTATAAACACCCAGAGAAAGTGTGTCTATATAATCGCGAAATAAATTTCGGGAACTGTTACAGAAAAACAAAAGAAATACATGGCTGTTTTACAAATATGAGTGATTCTGTGCTATAATACAAAAAAACGACAGGGAGATCATCAGCGATGAAACATATGGAAGAAATGAAGATTGCCGGATTAGCCATGGCATTATGTATCGTGATGCTGGGAATCTATATCGTCGTCCCAAAGGATGGAACGGTTTCTCATCTTACTGCTATTCCGGATAATAATGCGGCGGAGCCTGTTACAGATTCTACATCAGAGGGAACTGCTGATGCGGATTTTCCAATCTATACAGAGGACAGCTACAGCAGTGAGCCCGAGAGTTCCGACGATACTGGGGACGGAGATTCCTACACGGAAGAGCCGACTTATGATCCAGGTGATAATTCTTACGACGGCAATACGGATAGTGAAGCCAATGGAGCAGATACTTCAGATACATCTTCAGATGGAACTGGTGAAGACGCAGGCAATTATGAAGATCCGGACAGTGGCTCCGGTGAAGTGGTCGATGACAATGATTCCAGTGGTACTTCGGATACGGATCTTGATAGCAGTGAGACCGATGATACCGGCAGTGATGGCACCGATGATACAGTAGAAATTAACTGAATGTAAAAAAAAGAATAAAAAAGCAGATCTGCGAAATAAAATTTCAAACAGATCTGCTTTTTTATTTTTTGTTTGTAATCCTGTCAGTTGATGTTCTGGAGCAAGGATGTCATTTCCTGATAAAGAACATCCTTTGAGGACGCACCCATGACGATGGAAATAAATGGCTTCCCATAAGCATTCTGGCTTAAAAGTGCCAGACAGTTACCGGCTTTATCGGTTGTTCCTGTTTTTCCTCCAAGGATAGTGACATCCTTAGGAGTTGCTGCCTCTCCGGTAAGATAATGATCTGTAGCGGGTAAGGTAGCACTTGCATCGGAGCCATCGGAATGCTTATAGCTAACTGTATAAGATGCCATTTGTGTGATGTCTGTAAACTCCGGATAATTCAAGGCTTCTTTCAGCATCAGATAAATGTCATAAGGCGTTGTATAATGATTTTCGTCCTGAAGACCATGGGGATTGGTAAAGTGAGTTCCTGTACAGCCAAGTTCTGCAGCAAAGCTGTTCATCATCTCTACAAATTTATCTGTTGATCCACCTATATGTTCCGCAATGGCAGATGCTGCATCATTGGCAGAATAAACAAGAAGACAATGAAGAAGCTGATCCATGGTAACCTGATCTCCCGCCTGGAAACCAGCTACCTGAGAACCGGATTCCAGGGTAACATTCTCCTGTGAGATCGTTACTGTATCGTCCATGTTCCCATATTTCAGTGCAAGCATAGCTGTCATGATCTTTGTGATGCTGGCAGGATAAACCTTGTTGTAGGCACCTTTTGCATAAAGTACCTTTTTATCACTGAGATTCAGAAGCACACCGGATTGGCTGTCATCCAGACTGACAGAATCCAGAGCAACATCTTTTGTAACAACACAGAGATCATGGGCGAAACCTGCCGCGCGCTGTTCTTCTTTGGAAGTCAGAGTATTATCAAATTCGGAGAATGCATTGAAAGAATTTGCAGGAGTGGAAAAATCTCCGCCCTTCAGCATGTAAACACCAAAACCGCCAGCTGTACATAGTACGATCAGCAGAAGAAGGAGAAAAATGGTGTTGCGGATCCTTTTACGACGCATCCGTTTCATCCGGGTATTCTGAGCTTTACGTCTGGCAGAAACAGTTTTGTCAGACGGCGTGGAAGTTCTTTTTGTCCCCCTGGAGGCTGTATGTGCAGCCCGGGAAGCCTGACCCCTGGAAGGATTGCCAGAACGTACATGAGTTTTTTCAGGTTCTTTACGTGTCATAAGTATTCCTCTTTCCGAAAGTAGGTATCCGATTTCTGACCTTTTTTCTGTAATTCTTTATTATATGCACTGCTCTGCAGTCCTACATTGAGAACAAGTCCCATACCCATAAACAGACTGATCAGAGAAGTAAGACCATAGCTTACAAAAGGAAGCGGAGTACCTGTGTTTGGTGCAAGGCCGGTAGCAACACAGATGTTGATGAAGCTCTGTATGGAAACAATGCTTCCAACACCGCAGCATATGATCTTACCGGCAAGATCCTTGGCCCGCAGGCTCATACGGATACATTCAAAGGTGATCAGAAACAGCAGCAGTACGATCAGAGTACAGCCGATAAATCCGTACTGCTCTCCAGCCACCGCAAAAATAAAGTCGGTCTGATTCTCAGAAACAAAGTTTCCATCATTTACGGATGTAACACTGGTGTCATTACTGAAAGCACGTCCCACAAGCTCTCCGGAGGCGATGGCTGTTTTTGAGTTGTTCTGCTGTTCAATATCATCTGCGTATTCTTCGTTCTCCGGATACAGGAATGACATGATACGGTTTCTCTGGTAATCCTGTATCAATTTCTGATCCGGCTGCACGATAATGGACAGAAAGATGATGGCCAGAGGAATCGCGATCAAGGCTACACCTCCGATGATCTTATAACTAAGTCCTGCGATGTAGATCAGAATACAGAACAGGACTGTTACGGTGATGGTGTTTTTCATATCCGGCTGTACATAGATCAGCATCAGTGGGATGACCAGAAGGACAGCTGATTGTATCAGAGTCTTTAAGGTATTCAGATCTTCCTCATGATCCATAAAAAATTTGGCAAAAAACAGGATAATGATGATCTTTGAAAGCTCGGTAGGCTGGAAACGGATAAAACCTAAATCCACCCATCTGGCAGCACCATTGGCGCTGGATCCGAAGAACCGGACAGCCAGAAGCATAACGATATTAAATCCATACATGATCCATTGAAAATTCAGCAGCCAGGAATAATCCATCAGTGAAAGGATCAGCATAAAGACTACACCGATGATCACACCCAGAAGCTGACGTGTGCGAAGGTAGTCGGCAGCTGTTCCTACAAGCTGAATTCCAATAAAGCTGATCGCCAGGAGAAAGATCACCAGTCGAAAATTGTAAAACCGCAGCTTATACTGTTTAATCATAAATTATGCATCTCTTTTCTTAAGTACGGGTATGACTGCATGCAGAACAGGTGGTTCCTGTGTGATCTGTATGGTCACCCCTGGTTCATCAATTACAACGTATTTTTTTACGGCATGTATCAGATCGTTCCGTAAAAGCTTCATCATCTGTGGAGAACAGTCTATGCGTTCCGATACAAGAAGAAGCTTCATCCTGTCGCGTGCATAGCCTGCAGAGTGGTTTTTCCCGGAGAAAAATCCCATAATCATTCCTCCCGTGATGAAAAATGTCAGACAGCAAAGCGTCTGTTATTTTCGAAAAATGCTGCCAAGACGGTGGAATACACCATTTTTTCGACGCACAGTAACATAAGGGACCTCTTCGCCCATAAGCCTCCGGCAGATATTGCGATACTCTTCTTCTGCCTGGGAATTTTTTCCGGATAAAGGTTCTCCCTGATTTGTGGAGATCACGATCTGTTCATCATCCAGGATCGCACCGATCAGATCTACAGCCAGGATTTCCAACACATCTTCTACGGACATCATATCACCTCTGGCGATCATTTCCGGTCGAAGCCGGTTGATGATCAGCCGGATATCCCGGAGTCCTCCGGACTCCAGCAACCCGATGATACGGTCTGCATCCCGGATCGCGGAAACTTCCGGTGTGGTCACGACCAGTGCACGGTCCGCTCCGGCTACTGCATTTTTGAATCCCTGTTCAATTCCTGCCGGACAATCCAGAAGGACATAATCGAATTCTTCCCGGAGATCATCGGTAAGCTTGATCATCTGTTCCGGAGATACGGCAGTTTTGTCCTTGGTCTGGGCAGACGGAAGAAGATACAGTTCTGAATGCCGACGATCCCGGATCAGTGCCTGTTTCAGGCGGCAGCTCCCATTGATCACATCAACCAGATTATAAACAATACGGTTCTCCAGTCCCATGACAACATCCAGATTTCGGAGTCCGATATCGGTATCTACAACTGCAACCCTTTTTCCCATGGCAGCCAGTCCGGTCCCGATATTTGCCACGGTGGTGGTTTTTCCAACACCGCCTTTTCCAGATGTAATGACAATGACTTCACTCATGTTTTCTGATTCCTCCTATAAAATGTTCCACACTTCTGGTATCCTCATAAAGTTTGTTTAGTCATTCGATACATTACTGGTATCGCTTGCTGCATAGCCAGTGAGAATGGTGCTTTCATCTGCAAGTCCGAAAATGTATTTAAAGATATCATTAGCTGCAAGGCAGGCATTACCGGATGCATATCCGTTTGCGATTCGTACAGATATTGCGTACTTGGGATCAGAAACAGGCGCATATCCGATAAAAAGTGCATTGTTCGGATGGTAATAGTCAATCTCGGCAGTACCGGTTTTTCCGGCTACTTCAACTCCAAGTCCGTTAAACTGATCATGAGTCTGCACTACACGATACATACCGTCATGGATGGCATCCCAGATATTGCTGGAAAGATCCAACTGTCCAGCTGTTTTGGAAGGATATTCCTTTATAAGTTTTCCTTTGGAATCCGTCACACGGTCCAGAAGGGAAAGCTTGTAGATCGTACCGGAAGTGGCAATCGTTGACGCATAGCGTGCAAGCTGGCTGGTCGTAAACGTATTGGTACCTTGTCCAATATAGGAAGGAACCGCGTTTTTGTCAGAAACCTGCGGAGAAGCCTCGGAAATTTCAATGCCGGTTTTCTGATCCAATCCCATGAGGGAAGCATATTTCTGAAGCATTCCAAGACTTCTGGCTTCAGAAAAATTACCTTCGGAATCTTTACCAAGTTCGAAACCGATCGTAGTGAAAAATACGTTACAGGACTGCTCAATGGCCTCACGGATATCAAGAGAACCGTGGCCCTGTTTATTCCAGCAGTTGATCGGAGGTGTTACAAGGTCAAAGCTTCCTGTACATTCAATATATGTGCCATCATCTATTACGCCCTCGGACATGCCGGCAACAGTAGATAAGATCTTTAAGGTAGATCCTGGAGCCGTCTTCTGCTGTGTTGCCTTGTTGAAGAACGGGCTGGAAAGATCTGTGGAAAGCTTTGCATAATAATCGGTGTCCATATTGTTGGTCAGACGATTATTATCATATCCCGGATAGGAAACACATGCGAGAACATTTCCGGTTGTAGTATCTGTGATCACCGCAGATGCAGAGCACGGAGCCAACGCAAGCTGGGCCGGTGTGATCTCAAGATTTGCGATCTTGCGATACATGAAGGTGTAGGCATCAAGACCACCGGAGGCCATTGTCTGATACAGTTCGTCTTCTTTTGAAAGAACGCCCTGTTCATAGAGAACAAGACACAGCTCTTCTCCACTGATGGTGTCTTCCTGAAGCATATATTTATACAGAAGCTTTGAAAAGCCTGTATCTGTCTTCAGGTAATCAATGATATAGGCGGTAAGAGCCTGATAGATCTCTTCAGAATCCAGATATTCTCCGGAGGTTGAGATCTGGGAAATATCGATCCAGTTCTGACTGGCAGCATAGTTCAGATAATCCTTCAGACTGATACTCTGGTCATTTTTCCAGGCTTTGTATGTTTCATCTGAGGTATCAATGGAATCACTTTTCAGTACCTTCAGGGTATTGGTAAGAAGATCATCACAGATATAGGTAAGATATTCCTGCATCTGCGTATCTTCATCCTTATAGGCTGGAGGATTGTCACCTGTCAGCCTGTTACTTATTGTATCAAAAACCTGTTGCTGTTTTTGCTGAAATTTGGCGTATAAATTTTTTTCTGTATCGGAAGCATCTGCATCGCTGAATTTATTGATATCGATCACACTGTTTGCAATCAGTGCATTGTATACATCATAGATTGGGATGGTGATCTTACTTGCATCTTTCTCTGCTTCATAATCAAAGCTTTTATTTGGTGTCAGTTTAGAGAGGACAATACCGGCAACACGCTGTTCCAGGATCTGGTAAATACTCTTCTGCCAGTCGGAATCAATGGTCAGATAAACATCGTTTCCGGCCACAGGATCAACAGTTTTGGAATTGTCGATATCAAGGACTTTACCAAGATTATCAACTGTGACCGTTTCTTCTCCATCTTTTCCCTGAAGTTCAAGCTCCATATACTGTTCGATCCCGGCTTTTCCAACAACCGCATCATTGGAATAATCAGGATTATCCTTACGAAGGGTTTCCAGTTCTTCAGAAGAGGCCTGGCCTGTGTAACCGAGAATCGGCGCCATACTCTCATCGTCCACATATTTTCTGGTGGAATCTTCTACAATGTCAATACCCTGGAGAGCGGCCTGATTTTCTTTTATGGCTGCCACAGATTTTTCACTGACATTTGTTGCAATAGTCACCGGCATATATTTCTTGAAACTGTTGGTGTTCAGCTGATAGCGCATGATCGCAATTTCGAGGATTTCCTGTTTGGTAAGCTCTTCCGGAAGAGAATGTGCGGCAAGTTCTTCCGGGGTGTAGGCATCTTTTCCGTAAAGAACGATAGAAAATCCGCTACTTCCGGTAAGATGATCCATGATCTGGGTTGCGGTTGCGTTTTTCTGCTCATCACTGAGATCATCAATCTGTGCTTCTCCGTAAATATCCGCACGGAAACGGTTAAGAGTAAATCCTTCATCTACATCAAAAGCATAGTCGCCATGATCATTGACGGTAATATGAAAATTATCAGATAAGCTGTCCCCGTTTTTGGAAAGGATCTGTAATACCTGGTAGGCGATACCGTTCAGAGTCAGATTCTTTTCTCTGGTGCTGTTGTATGTACCGCTATCTTCGAATGTGACAGAATATGCAAGTACATTGGAGGCGACAACTGTGCCGTTACGGTCATAAATATTACCACGGGTGCTTTTGATCACGCGTGTTTTGGTGGTACGTGTCTGAAATTTACTGATGTAATCCTCTCCCTGTATGATCTGCAGACTGAAAAGCTGCCGGACCAGGACAGATGACAGAAAAATAAATACGATCACAAGAACTGTAGTACGTTTCAGACGGATTTTTTTGATGATTTTTTTTATTTTAATTCCCAAATAGACTCACTTTCTTTCCTTACAGTATCCATTAAGTGGTAGTTGATCCAGTAAAATACCCGGTATACGATGATGGTGAGAAAAACCGTATATACAATCTCGGGGATAATGATCCTGTATATGTAGGTCCAGAATCCAAGACGGCCTCTGAGCAGAAACTGGAGGCCATACACAGCCAGATTATAAAGAAGATCTGTTCCTGCTACAAGAAAAAGCGGAACTTTCAGATCATCATCATAAAAACTGCGGAATGCATAGCCGCTGATAAAACCTATATACATATAGATCAGTGCATAAAATCCAAACAATGATCCATAAAAGAGATCGACAAAAAGCCCGGAAAAAAATCCAGTCCACAGACCGACTTTTCTTCCACGCATAAGTCCCATGGATACACACAGGATCAAAAGCAGATTTGGAGTGATGGATCCAATGGAAATACGGTCCATTACTGTGCACTGAAGGAGAAAACAGACAATGATAGTGATAAATAATATAATCCTATTTTTCATTGGACGCATCCTCCGATTTGTCTATCGCGTCCTGTTTATTGGTGGTGATCACAAATACATCTTTCAGATGACCGAAATCAACCGGTGTAACGATCGTACCTGTTTTTGTCAGGTTATTGGGATCCTGCTGGATCTCACTGACATAACCAATAAACAGTCCTTCCACATATTTTTCACTGATGTTCGAGGTGACAATACGTTCTCCGACTGTTACCTTGTTATCCTGATCGTAAAGCTGCTCAAAGCTTAATTTGCCTTCATCAATCAGTTTCAGATCTCCAGTGACAACGCAGTTGTCGGAAGTACTGACTGCCATGGCACTGACATTGCTGCTGTCATCGATGATGGAACGGACAGTAGCCCAGGAAGGTCCCACTTCTGTAACGATACCCACAAGACCCTTTCCGGCGATCACGTTGTTATCAACCCGGATCCCGTTATTACTGCCTTTGTTGATCATAAAGGTATCATACCAGTTTCCGGGATCTTTGGAGATTATCCTTGCGGCAACCTTGGGATAGTCGGTATATTCCTGATCAAGATCGTAAAGTTCCTTCAGGCGTGTGAGCTCTGTCTGGTCCTGGATCAGGATGTTATTCTGTTCCGTAAGACTGTTGATCTGACTTTTCAGCTCTTCGTTTTCCTGAAGCACGTCCTGTTTATCACGAAGATTGTTTTTTACATTTCCAAATATATCGCTGACACCGGCGATCCCCTTTTCAAAGGGAACGATAAGAAAACCGGCTGCCTCCTGAAGTGCTGCGGAAGAGGTTCCGGAGGCTGCTGTAGCTACAATGCAGCTTCCACAGAAAAGTGTCATGATTACCAGAAGATGTTTACTTTTTAAATTAAAATGAAAACGCACTTTTTTTCGGATGTTTTTCATTATATATGCCCCTTTACAGTTTTTTCTGTTTTACCGGCTGGGCCCATTTGCGCAGGTTTCTGTCGCGGATGATCTTTTCCAGGCCGTATGCTGCAGAAGTTTCATACAGATCAGAAAGATTAAAGGCAAATCCTGTATAGCTAGCCAGATAGTTATCTATATAAGGAAGCCGTGTACTGCCGCCGGTCAGATAAATGCCCTCTTTTGCGATATGATAAGCGATCTGTGGCGGGGTACGTTCCAGAAAAGATTTCATCTCTGCTGCGATCTGGTTCACACAGTTGGCGATCCCTTCATTAACAACGTAGGCAGAAATAACTTCTTCTCGTGGAAGTCCGGAAATACTGTCGATCCCGACTACTTTTCGGGCTTCTTTTTTCTGATCATTCAGTCTTCCCATAACTACTTTCAGACGTTTTGCAGTTCGTGTTCCAATCTGAAGATTATAATGTTTTCGGATCTCGCTGCAGATAGATTCGTTCATCTGTCTGCCTCCGATGGGGATCTTACGGCTGATGATGATCTTGCCGTCGGTTATGATGGAAAACTCTGTACTCTGTGCACCGATGTTTACGATCATGCTGCCCTGATTCTTTTCAGGGTCGATTCCCATGGCAATGGCATCTGCAATAGGGGACTCCACCATAAAAACACGGTTTTTCCGCAGCCAGTGACCATTGACCAGATGATAGTATGCCCTCTTTTCGATAGCAGTCATATCAAGTGGTACGGAGAAATACATGTCTGCTCCGAGACCGGATGTATGATCGATTTTTTTTATCATGCTGTAAAGGACGATCTCCTGCAATTCCAGATTTGCCAGCATACCGAAAGCCATAGGAGAATTTACGGAAATATCTGCAGGTGATTTTTCAAACATTTCATAAGCTTCGTTCCCTATGGCAAGGATCCGACGTCCTCTGTAGGCTACCATGTTCTTTTCTATGTAACTTTTGTTTCTGAAAAATGAATAGACTTTTACAGAGCTGCTTCCAAGGTCTACTCCGTAATTATTTCTAAAAAGCATAAATCTGTCCCTTCACTTAAGTATATTCATCAAAAATCCCTTTTTCGCGGAAACTGACATACCTGTGATCACCGATGATGATATGATCCAGAAGATGGATGCCGAGGAGTTCACCGCAATGATAGATCCGTTCCGTAACATCCAGATCAGCCTGACTGGGGGAGGGATCACCACCCGGATGATTGTGGACCAGGATCAGGTTCACCGCACGATATTTTACAGCTTCTACAAAGACTTCTCTTGGTGTGATCAGTGTGGCATTGACTGTACCGCGGCTTAAAAGCTGTTCTCCCAACAAATGGTTATGTCCGTCCAGCATCATGCAGTAAAGCAATTCCTGTTCTTCATGCCGGAGCCGCTCCATATAATACTTCGCAATGGTTACCGGATGGTGAAAAGACAATTCCGGTTTTGCAGCTGCGGTTGCCATACGCTTGGAAAGTTCCCCGATACATTTCAGCTGTATGGCTTTTACCTTACCGATCCCATGGATCTTCATCAGTTCCTGCATGGAAATATGAAACAGTCCAAGCAGGCCACTGTATCCGGTCTGTTTCGATAAATTCAGGATTTTATCTGCCAGAGTCAGGGAACTGGATCCCTGTACGCCACAGCGCAGGATCACGGCAAGAAGCTCTCGATCGCTTAAGGACTGTTCTCCTTCTCGCAGACATTTTTCATACGGACGCTGATAATCTGGCATTTCCATTATAGTATCTTTCATATGATTTCCCTTTTCGCTCTCGAAGAAGGGGATGCAAAATTGCAGAAGTTATTTTAGCATAAAAAAGCAGGGATGTACACTCTATCCCGGAAATTTCCACTTTTTTCACATTTTGTTTACAGGCAGGGCATAAACAGAAGCGACTGCTTCTGCCACCTTGATCCCGTCCATTGCTGCGGATGTAATGCCTCCGGCGTAACCGGCGCCCTCTCCGCAGGGGTAGATCCCTTCTATATTGGAAGTGAGCTTTTTCGGTTCCCGAACGATCCGTACAGGAGAAGAGGTACGGCTTTCTACTCCTTCCAGCAATGCATCCGGTCGGTCAAAACCGGAAAGCTTTTTTCCAAAAGCATGGATTCCTGCTTCAATGGAATCGCCGATCTCTTTCGGGAAAATACTGCGGACATCGGTAAGTGTATAAGCTCCTTTGATACAGGGGATCACATCTCCAAGCCTGGTACTTTTCTGATGGGTACAGTAATCTTTGAAAAGCTGTACCGGAATTTTTCCTTTTCCGGCTTCCCAGGCAGCGCGCTCCAGTTTTCGCTGCAGAGCGATTCCGCCGAGAACTCCCTCTTCAGGAAAATCAGAAGGGTTTACCGTAACGATGATAGCACTGTTGGCATTATGGCTGTCACGTGCCTGATAGCTCATACCATTCACTGCAAGCATACCTTCTTCAGAAGATGCATTTACAACATATCCGCCGGGACACATACAGAAAGAATAAACGCCACGTCCGTTTTCCAGTGTATGGGTAACCTTGTAGCTGGATGCACCCAGACGGTCGTTTTCCGGTTCCCCGTAAAGATCCTGGTTGATCATAGTCTGCGGATGTTCCACACGTACCCCCACTGCAAAAGATTTCGGCTCCATGTTAATATTGTGTTTTTCCAGCATGGCAAACGTATCTCTGGCGCTGTGGCCGGGAGCAAGAATGCAGATTTCTGCCGGTATTTCCTCTTTTGCATTGACAATGACTGCAGTAAGCTTCCGGTCACGGATCATCAGATCAGTTACTGTGGAACGAAAACGGAATTCCCCGCCCATTTCTTCAATCTGATGACGCATAAACTGAACGATACCTACAAGCTGATCTGTGCCAAGATGAGGCTTTTGCTGGTAAAGGATCTCAGAGGGAGCTCCTGCCTCCACAAATCGGGAAAGAACTTCCCTTCCTCTTCCAAAAGTATCTTTTACCAGAGTATTCAGCTTTCCATCGGAAAAAGTCCCTGCACCGCCCTCTCCGAACTGTACATTGGAATCCGGATCCAGGATGCCGTTTTTCCAGAAATTTTCCACGGTTTCCTGGCGTTTGTCTGCTTCTTCTCCCCGTTCCAGTACCAGTGGACAGTACCCGGCTTTGGCCAGGTACCAGGCACAGAATAATCCTGCAGGTCCGCTTCCGATCACTACAGGACGATGGGACAGAGTGTCAGAGCCAGATGAGGGGAAATGATATTTTTTCTCAGAGGTTAACATAATATTTTTATCGTGAACCTTTTTGAGAACACGGGATTCGTTATCCAGTTTAATATCTACAGTGTAGACAAATTTTTTGTCCTCTTTGTGCCGGGCATCCAGAGATTGTTTTCGGATCTCATAGGTGAACGGCTGATTTCCAAGACGAAGCATTTTTGCTATTTTTCGGTGAAGCTGCTCTTCTGTATGAGTGATGGGAAGCTTCAGCTGTGTGATCCGGATCATTTTTCTTCCTCCTTTGCTGCCCAGATACCGGCGGCAGCTCCGCTTGACCACGCCCACTGCAGGTTATAACCTCCGCAGGTACCGTCAATGTCAAGGAGCTCTCCGGCAAAATAAAGACCTTTATGAAGCCTGGACTCCATGGTTTTGCTGTGAACTTCAGACGTATCCACTCCACCGGAACAAACCTGTGCCTGTTCAAAGGAAAGGCCGTTTTTTACCGGGAGACGAAAATCGGTGATCCCGCGGATAAGATCCTTCTGTGCACATAAAACACGGATCAGTTTTTCAGGAAAAAGTCCGATGAGAAGTTCTTTTTCTGTTTTGTAAGGACAGGCTGCTTTTCTGTGCTCCAGGTATTCTTTCAGCTCTTTCCGGTTCAGTTCCGGAAAAAAATTTATGGAAAGCTCCACATTTTTGTTTTCATGGACGGCACGGATAGCATAGCGGGAAATCTGGAATACCGGGATCCCGGATACACCGTAATCGGTAAGCTGCAGTTCTCCCTGCTGGGAGACTGTCGGTGTGCCGTCTATATAAAGTGTTATCTTCCCTTCTGTCCGTACACCACTCCAGCCGGAAAAAGAATTTCCCTTACATTTCAGAGCTGTCAGTGCGGGAAGGGGTTCGATCAGATGATGTCCGAGACTTTTTGCAATTTCATATCCGCTTTCGCAGGAACCTGCAACGGAAGACGCGCGGGAACCATTTGCAAGGATCACGGCATCACCACTGTAGGTCCATCCGTCCGTATGGATCTTCCACTGTCCGTCTGCAAAAGACACACCGGTAACGGTCTGATTGGTTTTCAGCTTTACCTTCAGGCTGCGTGCCTTCATGACAAGAACATCTACCACACTCTGTGCCTGGTTGCTTCGGGGATAGATCCATCCGCTGCGGTCTGTGGTACAGATTCCCAGTTCCTGAAAGAATTTTAGAGTTTTTTCCACAGGAAACTGTGCCAGGGCATCCTTGGCAAATTCAGGATGAGATCCCCGGTAAGCGTTTTCATCCTGATTCAGGTTCGTCATATTACAACGGCCGTTTCCCGTAGCACAGATTTTTCTGCCGGGACGGTCATTTTGTTCCAGAACCGTAACTGCAGCTCCGTATACAGCAGCCTGAATAGCTGCCATAAGACCGGAAGCACCGGCTCCTATGACAAAGATCTGTTTTTTTAAGTCCGGTCCTTCGGATTTTTTCATAAGCTCACAAGTTCCTTATCAACCATATACTGAAGAGATTTCAGGATTCCCAGCTTTGCATGCTCCCAGGTGAGACCACCCTGGAAATAAACTGCATAAGGCGGTTTCATAGGACCATCGGCAGAAAGCTCGATGGAAGAACCCTGGATGAAAGCACCTGCTGCCATGATCACCTGGCTGTCATATCCCGGCATATCCCACGGCTCCGGTGTTACAAAGCTGTCTACCGGTGCAGCAGCCTGGATACCCTGGCAGAATGCTACAAGACCCTCCGGTGTTCCGAGAGTGACCGCCTGGATGATATCCTGACGTGGCTCTGTGCTGTTGGGAACTACCGGGAAACCAAGCTTTTCGTAAATGTTCGCTGCAAAAACAGCGCCCTTTAAAGCTCCTTTGGTGATCATCGGTGCAAGGAAAAATCCCTGATACAGAGAACGGTTTACACCAAGAGTTGCACCGACTTCCATGCCCAGTCCCGGGCAGGTCATACGGTAGGAGGCATTTTCCACACAGTCTTTTCTTCCTGCGATATAACCACCGATAGGTGCCAGACCACCGCCTGGATTTTTGATCAGGGAACCCACCATGATATCTGCACCTACATCACTTGGCTCTATGGTATCTACGAACTCACCGTAGCAGTTATCTACCATGCAGATCACATCCGGCTTGATCTTTTTTACAAAAGAGATCAGCTCACCGATCTGTTTTACGGAGAAAGAAGGACGGGTCTGATAGCCTTTGGAACGCTGGATGGTTACCAGCTTTGTTTTTTCATTGACTGCTTTTCTGATGTTTTCATAATCAAAGGTACCATCCTCGAGAAGATCCACCTGACGATATTTTACGCCATATTCCGCAAGGGAACCATTGGACGGGCGGATACCGATCACTTCTTCCAGGGTATCGTAAGGCTTTCCTACAGGGGAAAGAAGCTCGTCACCGGGGCGCAGGTTTCCGAAGAGAGCAATGGCAAGTGCATGAGTTCCACAGGTGATCTGCGGGCGTACCAGGCAGGCTTCTGTGTGGAAGGTATCGGCATAAACCTGCTCCAGAGTTTCGCGGCCAAGGTCGTTGTAGCCATAACCGGAGGAAGCTCCGAAACATGCCTCACTGACACGGTTTTTCTGCATGGCATGGATAACCTTCATCTGGTTATACTCTGCAGTTTTATCAAATTTTTCAAAACGTTCTTTCAGGGAATCTTCTACAGTTTTACCGAAATCGTAAACTGCGGAAGAGATTCCAAGCTGTGCATATAATTCTTTCATGATCATTTTTCCTTTTTTATTTTATTTGGCAGGCAGGATCCCTTTTTCTCTGCATACAGAAAGCATGTAGGAAAGGATCCGGCTGTCATCGTAATCAAAGTTATCTTTATCTACCCAGGTTACCTCGCCTTCTCTTCGGAACCAGGTAAGCTGGCGTTTGGCGAAATGTCTGGTGTCACGTTTCAGGATGCGAACGGCTTCCTCGTAAGGGTATTCTCCGTCCATCCAGTCCAGGATTTCTTTATAGCCCAGTCCCTGCATCGAAACCATTCCTCTGTGGCAGCCCATTTCCCGGAGCTTTTTTACTTCTTCTACAAGCCCGTTTTTCAACATCTCATCCACTCTTGTGTCTATGCGTTCGTAGAGAAGGGGACGGGGTGCGTTCAGGACAAAGTATGCCAGGGCATAGGGGCTGGTATGTTCTTTCTGCTCTTCATTATGTTCGGAGATCCTGGTACCGTTCTGTTTATAAAATTCCAGGGCGCGTATCACTCGCTTGACATTGTTCTCATGGATGTCCTGGGCTGACTTGGGATCAACCTGTGCAAGCATATCATGAAGAAATGAAGGGCCTTTTTGTTCTGCCAGCTCTTCCAGCTCCCTGCGGTAATGGTCATCCTGGTTGGAACTGGTAAAATCAATATCTCTGGTTACGGCCTGAATATAAAATCCCGTGCCGCCTACCAGGATCGGGATCCGGCCTTTATCATAAATTTTTTCCATGGCTTCTTTTGCCATCTGCTGGAAAAGGACAATATTAAAATCTTCTGTGGGCTCCAACACATCCACCAGATGATGAGGGACGCCATCCATTTCTTCCGGTGTGATCTTGGCGGAACCAATATCCATATGGCGGTAAACCTGCATGGAATCTGCGGAGATGATCTCTCCGTTTACTGCTTTTGCAAGGGCAATGGAAAGTTTTGTTTTTCCCACGGCAGTAGGTCCGGTAAGGACGATAAGAGGTTTTTTCATAGATTTTCTCCGTTTATGATAGGTATCTTACACGATACGTTTAAATTTTTTTTCAATCTCTGTCTTACTCATGGCAATGATGGTTGGCCTTCCATGAGGACAGTTATAAGGATTTTCCAGTGTCAGAAGTTCATCGATCAGCTTGTCGGCTTCCTGGGGTGACATGGAATGATTGCCTTTTACAGCAGCTTTGCAGGCCATAGTTGCAAGCCTTGCGGTAAACAGTTCAAATGCATCTTTGGAGCCGTCTGCAGTGAGATGGTCCAGCATTTCCAGAAACAGCTCTTCTTCTGTCATTCCCAGAAGGCTGGAGGGAACCGCACTGATACTGTACTCCCTTCCGCCAAAGGGTTCGATCTCAAAGCCGAAATCCCGGAAATACTTTTTGTTTGCCTTCAGCAGATTCTCCTCCTCAAGGCTGAGTGAAACGATCAGTGGGGGACTTACATACTGGGACTGGATGTTCTGGGACTGAAACTGCTTTACGAATCGCTCATAATATACTTTTTCATGGGCAGCATGCTGGTCAATGATATAAAAATTATCCTCAAACTGTACCAGCCAGTAGGTATCAAACAGCTGTCCGATCAGTCTGTGGCGGCTTCTGGATTCAGGAGCAAGAAGCCGTTCTTCGAACAGTTCCAGCTGTTTTGGCGGTTCCTGTTCCTGCGATTTGATCGGCTCGTTGTCTACCTCAGGAGGTGCCGATTCAGCAGGCTTTTCAGAAATCACTTCATAATCTGCTGTTTCTGTAGCGGAATTTTCATTTCTTCCGTCTTTTAATGTTCCGGAAAACATTTCCTCTTCTTCTTTTGTGAAAGGCTGCGATTCATATACGGGATTTTCCCGCAGAGAATCCACACGTTTGTATTTATCTGCAGAAGAAGCTGAAGAATTGTGAGTTGTTTCAGCTGAACCATAGGAGGCGGTACCATTTGTTGGCTTATTATAAGGTATCGATGGAACCGGCGCTGTACTACGTACTTCAGAAGCTGTCGGTGCAGCATGGGAAGCTATATTTGCCGTCCGATTTGGGTGACCGTACATCTCCTGCCGCCGTTTTACTTCAAAAGGCTCCGGAATATTTCCTGGCTTTATCTGTTCTGTGCGGGATGTCGGTTCGTCTTTTCCAACAGATACCTGTGGGATCAGTTCTCTGTGGGTCAATACCTTGCGGACAGTTTCATAAATGGCCGTATAAACTTCGGTTTCTCTGGCAAAACGCACTTCTCTCTTTGCGGGATGCACATTAACATCCAGGTCATTGCCGTCCATTTCGATCCGAAGTGAGACAAACGGAAATTTATGCTGCATGACAAGTCCTTTATATCCGTCCTCAATGGCCTTGGTAATGATCTTGTTTTTTACATATCGGCCATTGATATAATAATTCTCAAAAGTACGGTTTCCTCTGGAAATCTCCGGTTTCCCCACAAAGCCCTCGATCTTCATGAAATCATTTTCGTAGGAAACATCCAGAAGCGCCTTGGCGATCTCCCGGCCGTAGACACTGTAGATCACATCTTTTACGCTGTAGTTTCCGGAACTGGAAAGCTTCACCTGACGGTTCTGGATATATTTAAAGGAGATTTCCGGATGGGAAAGCGCCAACTGCTCCATCAGAGTATTGATGTAACCGGCTTCTGTCATATCGGATTTCAGGAATTTGCTCCTTGCAGGTGTATTGTAAAAGAGGTTTCGGATCAGAAATGTTGTTCCCTCCGGTGCCCCCATTTCCTCCAGAGACTGTTCTTTTCCGCCTTCGATCACATAACGGGTACCACTGATCCCGGAAGGAGTCTTTGTGATCAGCTCCACCTGGGAGACGGCGGCAATACTGGAAAGTGCTTCACCACGGAAGCCAAGAGAGGCAATGTGGGTCAGGTCTTCTACTTTTTCAATTTTACTTGTGGCATGGCGGAGAAAAGCAAGCGGAACCTGCTCTGCATCCATTCCGGAGCCATTGTCCGTGATACGGATCAGCTTTTTTCCGCCGTCTGTGATCTCTACAGTAATAGCGGTAGCACCTGCGTCAATGGCATTTTCCACAAGCTCTTTTACAACAGAGGAGGGGCGCTCTACGACCTCTCCTGCTGCGATCTTATCAATGGTATTCTGGTCTAAAACTGCAATTTTTTTCAAGGGTCTCACCACCGGTTCTTAATTTTGTTCTGCAGGTTATAGAGAATGTTCAAAGCTTCCATTGGTGTCAGATTCCCGATCTCCAGGTTTTTGATCTCTTCAATGATATCATTGTCCTGTACCGTGTCAAACAGTGACATCTGTGCCATATCTAACTGATCATAGGTGATCTTCTGCTTTTTCTTTGGAGCAGTTAGATCTTTTACAGCTGCAGTGATATCTGCATCACTGAGCTCCTCTACCAGTTCCTTGGCACGCTGGATCACGGAATCCGGAACACCGGCAAGCTTGGCTACCTGGATACCATAGCTTTTATCTGCTCCGCCTTTTACGATCTTACGCAGGAATACGATATCGTCGCCTTTTTCCTTGACAGCGATACAGTAGTTGTTGACACCGGAAAGCTTGCCTTCCAGTTCGGTAAGCTCGTGATAATGGGTCGCAAATAAGGTCTTGGCGCCGCAGAGTTTGGTGTTGCTGATGTGTTCGATCACTGCCCAGGCAATGGAAAGGCCGTCAAAGGTACTAGTTCCACGTCCGATCTCATCCAGGATCAGAAGACTTCGGGAAGTGGCATTACGAAGAATGTTGGCAACCTCTGTCATCTCCACCATAAAGGTACTCTGTCCGCTTGCAAGGTCATCGGATGCTCCCACACGGGTGAAGATCCGGTCAACCACACCGATATTCGCACTGTCCGCAGGAACAAAGCTTCCGATCTGTGCCATCAGTACGATCAATGCTGTCTGGCGCATGTATGTGGATTTTCCGGCCATGTTCGGTCCTGTGATAATGGAGATACGTTTTTTGTGGTTGTCAAGATACGTATCATTTGGAATGAACATATCGTTTTCAATCATCTGTTCCACAACCGGGTGGCGGCCATTTCGGATATCAATGAGGCCGGTCTCATTGATCTTGGGCCGGACAAAGTTATTCCTCTGTGCAACCAGTGCAAGGGAAGCAAAAACATCCAGAGCAGCTACTGCCTTTGCAGTACGCTGGATACGGACAACCTCAGCTCCAACCTGATCACGGATATCTGAAAACAGTTCAAATTCTAATGCATAAAGCTTATCTTCTGCTCCAAGGATCAGATCCTCCAGATCCTTCAGCTCCTGGGTGATGTAACGCTCTGCGTTGGTAAGGGTCTGTTTGCGGATATAGTCCTCCGGCACGAGATCCTTGAAGGTGTTGGTAACTTCCAGGGAATAGCCGAATACACGGTTATATTTGATCTTCAGGCTCTTAATACCGGTACGTTCCCGCTCTCTTGCTTCCAATTCAGATAACCACTTCTTTCCATCTGTCCGGGAGCGGCGGAATTTATCCACATCTTCGTTATAACCTTCCCGAATGATACCGCCGTCCTTTTGGGCAAGGGGCGGATCATCAGCAATGGAATTACGGATCAGATCGGTAATGTCTGACAATGGATCCATGTCTTCGTTGATCTGCATAAGCAGCGGAGATTTAAATTCTGCAAGGATCTGCTTTATATAAGGCAGCATTTCCAGGGAAGAGGCAAAGGAAACCAGATCTCTTGGGTTGGCAGATTTATAGCTGATACGGCTTATCAGACGTTCCAGATCGTAGATCGGATTTAAGTATTCCCGGATCTCATCACGATCCATAGGTTTTGCGTTCAGTTCTTCCAGGGCACCAAGTCTCTTTTCGATTTCCTCTGCATCGATCAGAGGCTGCTCCACATAAGAACGAAGGGTTCTTGCACCCATGGCAGTTTTGGTTTTATCCAGAACCCAGAGAAGAGAACCTCTTTTCTGCTTTTCGCGCATGGTTTCCACAAGCTCCAGGTTACGACGGCTGGAGCTGTCGATGAGCATATATTTTTCAGCAGAGTAAGGGCGGATGCTTGCCATATGGGAAAGTGCTGTTTTCTGTGTTTCCTTCAGATACAGGAACAGTGCACCGGAAGCAATGATCCCGCTGTCATAATCTCCGATCCCGAGACCTTCCAGATTTCCGACGTGAAAATGCTCTTTCAGGGTTTTCTGGCACAGCTGGTCGTCAAAGTACCAGGGATCCAGAGCAAATACACAGATTCCAAGACGCCCCTTCAGATCCGCTACATCCACACCGCTTAAAAGAAAGGCGTCATTGCAGATGATCTCTGCAGGTGTAAATTTATTGATCTCATCCAGAAGCTTCTGAGGTTTATCCAGTTCTGTGAGAAAACAGTCACCGGTTGTGATATCTGCAATTGCACAGCCAAAATGCTCTCCAATGGAGACGATGGACATCAGATAATTGTTTTTGGACTCGTCCAGTGACATGGTATCCAGAGTAGTTCCCGGCGTGACAATGCGGACAACCTCTCGTTTAACAAGACCCTTGGCTTTTTTCGGATCTTCTACCTGTTCGCAGATGGCAACCTTATAGCCCTTTTCGATCAGCCGGTTGATATAAGTTTCCGCAGCATGAAAAGGAACGCCACACATGGGCGCTCTCTCTTCCAATCCGCAGTCTTTTCCTGTAAGTGTGATCTCCAGTTCCTTGGATGCAGTCAGCGCATCATCAAAGAACATTTCATAAAAATCGCCCAGACGGTAAAAAAGGATACAGTCGCTGTATTCTTCTTTGGTCTTTACGTATTCTTTCATCATCGGTGATAATGTACTGGTATCAGCCGGAAACCCAGTGTTTATGCGGGTTTCAGATGCCTTATATTTTTTTTTGACCCACTTTTGACCCATTTTTTTCTCTTCTTCAGTGTTTCTTGCTTTTTCCAAATATTTAAACCTCTTCCTAAATTGTCATTTTATCAGTAAAATTAGCTTTCTTTTCCATACTTTTCTTCATAATTTCTTATCGTGGTTGCTTTAAGATTCCGAACCTTATAAAGTTCCATCCATTTCTCATACCATTTTGAAACGGACATACTCGAATCAAAGCCTGGAATACCTGGGAGAACTTCCGCCAAATACATGTTTCTTTGCTTTTTCACCTGCTGAAGATTTGTTCCATAGATAGAAAAAGGCGGTTGCCAGATCCCTTAATTGTGATTCTGGCTTCTTACCGCCCATCTTTTCTTTGTCGGATTCCCTTACCTATTTCTTTTCCTCTTAGATTTTTTCCATAACATTACCATCCTTTTTCTAATAACAATAGATGATCATGCATGGCACTGGACTTAATTTTAACACAACCCCAAAAACCTTTCAAGACTGCCGATCTATCCATTTCTGAAATTTTTTCTTATCAATCAGGGTTCTTCGCCCAATTCGTACCATGAAGGTATTATTCTTCATAAGAGTTCTCATGGTTTTCTCTGAAAGACCTGTGCGTTCACAGGCTTCCTTGACTGATATAAGAATCTTATCGTTATCTGCTGCTTGTATTTTTTATGTATCATATATATTACAGCCAATATCTGAAGGCAGATGATATTGGCTGTTCCTCTCTTCGATAAAATTATTCTTTTGTCATCTGATTTTAATTTCTATTTTTCCTTCCACTGGGCTATATAAATCCAGAGGATCTTCATCACTTTCATAAACACGTCCTTCGCCTTCTCCGTAAGTATCTTCTGTTCCTGTTTCATATTTTTTATATGTTGTTCTGTTTTTTTCTTCTTTATTTACATATAATTCTAATGTCACCGTTTTAGCATCTGGAGAAATTCCTTTATATTTTGTATTATTTCTGCTTTCTTCAAACACAGTCTCTGTGTCTCCATAATTTGTCATTCTATAAAGCCCCTGATTTCCTTTATCGTCGGTTCCTATTAAATAATAATCTTCATATTCTTTATTATCCAAATTTCCATAAATTGTACTTGCCAAATCGTTTAAGCTCATTTTTGAAATCGTCAGATTTTGATTTGGAGATATCTTTATTTTTTTATTCACATTTACATTTATGGTATTCTTCTCCAGTTCTTCCCAATTTGATGAAAATTCAAAAATATAGTCATCCGTATCTTCTGTATCTGCAGTATCCATTTCTGTTGAATAAAATAACCATACTTTCATTTTTATATCTGCTGTATTATCTTTAATAGTTGTATCTTCCAACCTATAATGACAAACCTGACCATCTGTTCCGTTCTCCTTTTTCTCCAGAGCATATGTTCCATCTAACTGTGCCGCTTTTCCATTTATCTCCACTTCTGTTAGTAGAATAGTCTCCTTTTCTTTTGAATCATTTATATTATCAGATATTGCCACCCATAAATTCTCCTTATCAGCAGCAATTTCATCTAACGTAATAGAAATTCCATTTTTAGTAATCGTTTTTCCAACACTATCTATATATGATTCTACATTTTCATTAATCCCCAATGCAGTTTGAATCCACAAAGTAATCTGTTCCCAGGCCGCCTTTATCTCATGCGGATGTCCCAAGCCTCCTATCAATAATGCTATTACAACTCCTGCTGCTGCAATCTTTGCTAATTTTAATTTCAAATTAACATTTCGCTTTTCCCATGGCAAGGAAGCTTCATAAACAAATTTTTCATCTATTTCTCCCATCAGATCCAAAAAATTGTTTTCTTTTTTCATATGATTTCTTTCACCTCTTCCCATAATCTGTTTCTGCTTCGAAAAAGACTGGATTTAATTTTAGTCTCAGAGCATCCATGTCTTTTTGCAATGTCTTTAATATTATCCATATACCAATATCGCCTGACAAAAATATCCCTGTCCCCTGCTTTTAAATCACTTAAAAATTTTTTTAAAATATTCAAAATTTCCTTTTTCTTTATATCCTCTTCCACATAATCCTTTATTGTATTTTCCAGTTTTTCCACTTCACCACAAATATCCATCATATGTGTATCTGCTCTTTTTGAAGCATTTTTCTTTCTGAAATTGTCCAATGCCAAATTTCTGGTTATTTTTCCAAGAAATGCAGATAATTTTGTTGGCGTTTTGGGCGGAATCTTATTCCACGTTATCAGCCATGTATCATTTACGCATTCTTCTGAGTCTTCTGTGTTATATAAAATATTCCATGCAATCTTAAAGCAAAATTTTTCATACTTTACTTCTACCTGGCGAATTGCATCTTCTGATCTTTCTAAAAATAAATTTATAATATGTATATCTTCCATATCACATTTCTCCCCTGTATATTAGTGTTTTTATGCAGATAGGTTATTTGCAGTGTGCCATATTAATGTTTTCTATTATATATAACGTATTTTTTTCTGTTTGGTTGCACTTTTTTTCTATTTTTATAATTTTTTTGTTACCATGCTTCCATTATCACTATAACATATTATCTAAACATTCTTCTCTCCCTGGTCAACTATTAATATCGTAATCTACTTCTGCAAATAAAACCACATGCAAAAAATGAAAAAAGGAGCTGCCATTCCATGTGTATTCATGAAAGGCAGCTCCTGCTTGAATCATTTTTATTTAACAACTACTTTTACTTTTTTGCGGATCTTTCCAGATTTCACTGTGATATAGGCGGTTCCCTTTTTCTTTCCGGTGATCACGCCCTTGGAATTTAGCGTCACGCTCTTCTTATTCGAAGAACTATATGTAGCCTTCTCCTGGGAAGTGATCGGGCTGATGTCCGGTTTCAGCGTAAGTTTTTTATTTCTTGCAACAGTCACGCTTGATTTCAGTCCGGTGATCTTTGTTGTTCTTACCGTTGTTTTCTGCACAGTAACGGAAATGACCTGTTTCTTGCCGCTGGCCAGTGTAATGGTCACTTTGATTATTATTTGAATTCCAGCCCTCAGCCTTTTCATTGACAGAGGGCTAATTTTGGCTTAGCAATTATTGAGCATCCCTTAACTGATCTACAATGCTGCATTTCGCTGCGTTATCATACATCATGCAGGGAATCAGCCACCCAAGCAGAAGAAATACCGGAATTGTCAGCAGGACAGGCAGAATGGTGAATCGATACTCAAAGAACCAGAACATACTGCCCAGCATTTTTCCTGCAAGAGGTCCCACCGCCAGCGACAGAATAAAGGCCGCCGATACGGAGGACATTGCGTAAAACAATCCCTCGTAGATCAGCATGGTTTTGAGCTGCCGGTTCGTCATTCCTACAGCCTGAAGCACAGCAAATTCACGGCGGCGGGAAAGAATACTGGTCATCATGGCGTTGAAGAAATTTAAGAGTCCCACCAGCCCGATGATAGCACAGAGGATACCACCTACCAGAAGGAACATCTGCCGGAACTGAGCAAACTCAGAGCGAGCCGTGGCCTTGCTTTCATACATCAAGGGTGAAAACTCACCGGCAGTGAGCTTCGATAGATATTGCTCTGCTTCGGCCTCGTCTGCGTCGTCTGCTGTGTCGAACAGGTAGAGCATCGGAATGGCCGCACCGCCGCTGTCCCTCTGTGCGGTATCCACAGACAAAACTGTCTCATATCCAATACCACCATAACGATAACTCATGGAATACGGAAGCTCTACCAAGGCGCAGACCGTGTACTCTACATCTCTAGCTCCATACAGTTTTTCCTGAAAGTACTCCTCCGGTGTATCTTCGGTGCGGAGTTCCCCGGTGCGGCTGTCGATATATTTCACATCGTCCGCATAGGTGGCGGTGATCGTGTCTCCCACCTTGGGGTAGTATTCAGGATTGGGCAGATTGCCGTAATCATCCAAAGAAACCGCAATGGCAATGGCGTTATTGTCCGGCTCCAGCATAGGAGAAATATCTCCGTCGAACACTTGCAGCTTGTCAAACAGGCTGTTATCCAGAGCCTCGATTCTGGTATCTCCCATCACCATATCGCCCCGGTGCTCCATGCGGCTCATATGGCTGTCCAACTGCTCAGCACTTTCGTACCTTGCATAGTCCTGCCGCAGAGCATCCTCCGTCATCCAAAGATATACGGGTTTTCGCACAGCATATCCCGTGCCGGAAAGACTGGACTTTGTGTTTGCTGCGATCTCTTCGATCTGTTCCGGCGTGATGAATTCATCCGCCGGGTTGTAACGGAAATAGTCGGGCGTGCTGACGATAAAATCGGCGCAGGTCATGAAGGATACATACTTCTCCATGCTGAAGCCGCCCACAAAGGCACACAGTGCATTGAACAGCGTCACCGACAGTGCCAGAGACACCACCACCAGCACCGTCTTTTTTTTGTTTCGTCCCAGATTGGCAAAGGCCATCTGATGGAGCTTCGCTCCCCGGGTGCTGCGCTGTTTTTTCTTGGTCTGCATCGCATCTGTATATTTGGTAGCCTCCACCGGAGAAACCCTGGCTGCCATTTTCCCGGGCTTGGAGCAGGACAAAAGCACCGTCAGCAGGGCAAACAGCACGGAGCCAACAAAGATCACAGGCGAAGTGCTGATGGTGGTGATGCCCGCATCCAACTGGGTGGAGCGCAAGACAACAGGCACCAGAACAGCGCCAATGCCATAGCCCAACAGCAGCCCCGCCGGAATGCCAATCAGACAAAGCAGAAGTGCCTGCTGGCGAATGATGCGTTTGAGCTGCCGGGGCGTTGTGCCAATGGTTTTCAGAAGCCCGTAAAACCGGATATCCCCCGCAACAGAGATCTGGAAAATGTTATAGATGATAAGATACCCGGTGAAAATCACCAGCAGCAAAAAAGCTGCTATGGCGATCACAAGTTCCGGATCGAGGTGCGACTCCAGCTGGGATGAGGTATATCCCCAGTTGACGCCGATCCGGACGCTGTTGGGATCGGTATAGCTGTCCCATGTGTAGCCGAGATCGGTATCCACCTGCTCCATCTGCCCTTGAATGTTTGTACTGGAAGCCATCATGACATTCAGGTCAGTGCGGAAGGGCTGTAAACCTGTTTTCACTGCCTGCGCTTCGATATCATCTGCGTAATCACGGCTGATGTTGATGTAATGAACAGGCATTAGTTCATCATAGTCCCAATAGCCCACCAGCGTAAAGGTATCTGTTACAGTAAAGGCGGTTTGATCCTTGTCCGTGATGGAATAGGAAACCGTGACCTCGACGCCCAGCTCCGGCGTTACGCCAAGCAGCTGCAACGCTGCCGTATCCATGGCTACTTCTTTGCCGCTTTCGGGCATCCGCCCGGTAGTAGGGGTGGCATAGCTCCATTTGGTGCAGTTGGCATCCATGTAGCTGATCTCTGCAGGTGTTTTGGAAAAGACACCATCCACAGTGATGCCGATCACCTTCCGTGCCCCCGCAGCCTTCACCTTTGGATGAGCAGCGATACGTTCCGCCTGCTCGGGGGAAACATCTTTAAAGGTACCGTGTGCATAGCCGCCTACCTGCCGAAACTGGTAGGTTTCATAACTGGCGTTCAACGACAAGACAATGGTAAACATGGAAGTAAATAGCAGCGTTGTCAGCGCAATGGCAAAAATGGCGATCAGATTGCGGCTACGGTTCGCATAAAGGGATTTTAAGCTGAGCTTTCGAATACATTTTTGATTTCTTACCTTCATCACGGTCACCTCCTCATCGGTCCGTGACAATGCGGCCATCTTCTATGCGGATGATCCGGTCAGATAGTTGGGCAATCTCTTCGTTGTGGGTGATCATCACGATGGTCTGGGCAAATTTTTGACTGCTCACCTTCAGCAGACTCAAAACATCCTGACTGGTCTTGCTGTCCAGATTGCCGGTGGGTTCATCTGCCAGAATGATAGCGGGTGCCGCTGCCAGCGCACGGGCAATGGCTACTCGCTGCTGTTGACCGCCTGAGAGCTGATTGGGCAGCGCATCCAGACGGTCGTTCAGTCCAAGCGTCTGCACGATCTGCTGCACAAAAGCCTTGTTTACCTTTCCGCCATCCAGTTCAGTGGGTAGAATGATATTTTCATATATATTCAGCACCGGAACAAGATTGTAGCTCTGAAATACAAAGCCGATTTTCCTGCGGCGGAAGATGGTCAGCGCTTCCTCCTTTAGGGAGAAAATATCCTGTCCGTCCACCATGACCGTGCCGCTTGTAGGGCGATCCAGCCCGCCCAGCATATGCAACAGCGTGGATTTTCCCTATCCTGTCAAGTAATATCCAAAAAAAATTGTCGATTTTTGCAATTAAAAGAAACCATTCTTATCGCTTCTTCTGTACTGGGAAAGGATTTTTCCTCTCCAACTCCTGTCCCTGCATTTCCATCTTTTTTATGAAGATGTGCTGCTGACTGTCAGTTTCATATTGAATTGCCACACCAAGACCCTTCTTCATAAATGCGGCAACTCCCATATCTACAAAAACCTCCTGCCCTTCTTTCTTCTGAAAACTGATTTTAGGAAAAACCCCTGATAATTTTTCCATAATATACAGTTCCATTTTTTCCAAGCTCTCAAATGGCATAGCCTGTATCCTTTGTAATATCTCCTGCAAACGTTCCTCTCTCATAACACATTTGCAATGATCTACACCAAACACCATAGCAAGGCTGTGTCCACAATCCCAGGATACATGAATCTGTCCGGCATCATCTACAAACTGTACAGTTCCTAAATCACCGGGGCTCAGTTTTACATACGGATCAGCCTCCATATCTTCCAATTCTACCCGACACCCTGGTGGATACATATTTCTCAACACAATTCTTTCCGCATTACTTATCACTGTTTTCTTCCTCTCTTCAATCTGGCTACCGTTCCAAAGATTTCTCTGGAACATTTCCCTCCAATAAATGCTCTCTTTCTTTATTCCATTCCAACACCTTTTCCATAGCAGCTTCCAACTGATCTTCTACCGGTTCTCTTGTATAAGTTCTATATTCCTGAAAATATTCTTCCAAAGTGTTCTGCTGTATCTCCAGTTCCTCTTTATCATAGCAATCCGGTTCTTCCAATTCCTTCAACTCCTGTAAGGTTTCCCAACATTCCAAAACACTGTCTATCTCCTGCATTTCAAGCAGATAAGATAAAAACGTTTTCTCAGGCATAATACTGAAATAGCACCGGTCAAACCATTGCTCAATATACATGCGTTCATCAGAACCATTGGTATGTGTACCGCAAATCAAATCTGCAACAAAGTTTTCAAACAGTTCGCCAATTGATAACCCAACTTTTCCAGACTTCATACAGAGTTCTTCTACTTCGTCTTGATATAACCTGATAGAAATGGTCCGCTGCAGGCTTTTTTCATAGGGTTCTATATCTTCCCCTGTCTCGCAGAAATGCAGATATGTATCCGTATAAATGTTTTCCATATCGCAAAATCTCCGGCTCATTGCCACATAATCTTTACTTTCCCGGTCCCATTCCAGCCGGTAATGATGTTCCCTTGCATGTTCCTCTAAATCTTTCCGTATGATATTTCTGGTTGCTTCCGGCAACTCCGCAATAAAAATGCTTGTATCTGGAACTGCTAATACTCTTTCTTTTACCACATTTGTCCTCCTTACTTGTAACTATTTCTTGCACGCGGCAAATTCCCCAGTACGTCCATATAGAGGATAATTCCCTGCGAGTCCAGATGTACGGTAATAAATTTCTGTATTTCCTGTAACAGATCATGATCAGAAAACCCAGCCTGGCAGCCAATAAAATTCCTGATTTTTTCTACAATATCCCGTTTACGGAACTCTTGTAACACCAGAATCGGAATCGTGTGCTGACCTCCCATAGCATTATATGCTAGCTTTTTTCATAGTCTTTCCGTAAAATATGTTTCAAGATACATGGCTCTTCTCCCCTTCCTTCTTTTCTAAATTTTCTTCTAAATAAAAGAAGAGGAAGGCACCGCAGCGTTTTCCTCTTCTTTTATTAGTCTTTTCTGACTGTATAATCGTATTATAAATTACTTAGCATTACCGGCTGAAAATTTTTAATATCTAACCTTTTTGCAAAATATTCCATATTATCTAAATCACTTTCTGAGAAATATGAAATATACCATTTACACGAATGTAATACTCTCTTTCTAATCTCAACAAAATAATCCATATCTACAGAAGATAACGAATGACCTAATATAAATATTTCATTTATATTTATAAGAGAGTCAAAAAAATTTTGATTCATTTGTATAATACCAAACGTATCTTTATATGTCTTTTGAAAATAGGCTTTAATGATTTCTTTTGTTTCAGTTATTCTAAAATCTTCATCATCATCTTGTATATATATTCCATGTTCTTCCGCTGCATTAAATGGAGAAACAGCTCCGTACTGAAAAGTAGAAATATCATGATGTCCCACTACAAGTTTCTTACTGCTCAGGGCTTTTCCATGAATGTATAAAATATTCTCAGCAGGTACTTTATATGCTCTTTCTAATGTATCCGTATAATTAAAATTTAGAATCTTACACGTATTATTTATTATACGCTTTGATACCAAAGGTAAAACGTTTGTATCTATTTGCTCAATCCATTTCTTAAAATAATATGGAATATAAGATGCAAATGCCAAATCCTGCTCAACCATAAATTGAAAGTCATGATTAGCACTGTCTTTCCAATTTTCGTCACCATAATCAAGATAATATGAAGCATTTTCTTCTTGCACTTGATATTTATCTAATTCGCCTAAAGCCATTTCAAATTGAAACCACAATTCTTCTTCTGGTATATATTTACATATAGCTTCATAAAATTCACGAGCATATATTCTCAAATACTCCTTAAAATCATAATACGAAGTGGGCAAATTGTGTGCCCGATCAAAACCATTTCCTATAATAACCAATCTGTCCAATTTCTTTTCTCTCCTAGTAAATATGTTCCAAAAATGTTTGCACTGCTACACAAGCAGCTGTTAGACTTCCGATAAAAGCTGTTAAAGATACTATTAACGAAGAAGCCATTTCTAGCAGATGTACAATTCTGGAAACATTTTGATTTGTACTATTAGGAAACAGTAATCTCCTTACCTTCTGTATTAAAAAATAAAATGTTTTAATGAACGAGATAAGTATATAACACAAATAGGAACACACGATTATGCCCCCTATGCAAAATCCTATATCTCCCAAGTGAGATCCTTTTTTCCAATTAACAAGAATATAATGTATCTCCCAAGAAAATATAATTAAAACAGAAAATGCAGTAATGGCATGGATGCTTACTGTAACTATCTTTTTCTCTTTAGTTTCTCTCGATAAAGCAGGAAAACTAATAAACCAAAATGCAATACATGTTGCTCCTATTGATAAACGTGTTTCATTTGCTCCACCACTATATAAGGCTGGATATGCACCAATCGTTAACATTAAACATCCCATTAACAACAAACCCATATTAAGACTAAGTGCTATTTTCCTTTTATTTTCACGTATCAATGTACCCATTTTAAACATCTCCATTCGTATTCTATTTCTAAGTTAAATTATTAACCTATCATATTTTCTTTGGTTTTTATATTACTTTTAATGCTTATTTTTCTTTATATTTTATTGTACCACTTTTTCAATAATCTTCCTATATCTTATTTTCATAATGATGTCGAGAACCGCCAATACTCTTTCTTTTACCACATTTGTCCTCCCTGTTTGTAAACATTCCTTGCCGCCGGCTGGTTTCCCAATACGTCCATATAGAGGATAATTCCCTGCGGGTCCAGATGTACGGTCATAAATTTCTGTATTTCCTGTAACAGAGCATGATCGGAAAATCCAGCCTGACAACCAATAAAATCCCTGATTTTTTCTACAATGTCCGGTTTACGGAACTCCTGTAACACCAAAATCGGAATTGTGTACTGCCCTCCCATAGCATCATAGGGCAACGATTTCCGTAATTCTTCTAAGAGATGCCGGTAATAATCAACTACCACCTGGTCTGTTTTCCACGCTTTTTCCTCACAATCCCGGAGTAAAAAATCATACTCTTTTTTTGCCTGTTCCATTTCTTTCAGGATTTCTACTGCCTCCACAGAGCAATACCCTTTCTCTTCTATCAGCTCCATCAGTTCTTCCATAGAATATGTTTCAAGATACATGGCTCCTCCCCCATCTTCTTTGCCTAATTTTCTCCTAATACAAAGAAGAGGAAGACACCGCAGCGTTTTCCTCCTCTTTTATGAAATCTTTTTCTCTACCGGAATCCAGGACAATAAGCTCTCCCGGTTCTTTCTTATTCTACTGCTTCCAGAAATTCGTCCCTGTATTTCCATACAATTTCAATATGTTCCGGATCATAAAAATTTATGACTTCAATCAGCTCATGCAGAACTTCATAAGACAGCTCTTCCAATCCCTTATATTTTACAAAAAGTTGCAGTCCCTCTGATTTCTCCTTTTGTTTTTCCTCCTCCCCCTTTAAAATTTTTGCTTCTATCTCCTGTATCTTTTGCTGATAAGCTGCTATTTTCTCCATATAGGTTTGTTTTCGTGCCAGGTAATCCTTCAAAGAAATCTGTTCTTCTACATATTGTTCATATAGTTCCATTTTCTCCTGTTTGCAAAGTGCCAGCTTCTTTTCATATTGCTTTTTCCGATACCGGAGTTTCGGAATATTCAAAGTCTGATTGGCTTTCTTTAACTGCTTTATGGTATCCTCTGCAAGGGCTGCCTGCTGTCTTATCATAATTAGCACCAGTTCTTCCAACTCTTTCTGCTTATATTTCTTTGGATAACAGGAAGCATTGGGGGCTGTCGTAACACTTTTACAATAAATCGGCTTTTCTTTGTATTCTGTCCGTATCCGCATTTTCCGACCACAATGCCCGCAGCGGATCAGGCCTGCAAAAATATTCTCAGAAGACGGTGTAGACCCATGATATTTTCTGTCCTTCTGTACCATGTCCTGGACCTTCTGAAGCTCCTGCTCCGTTACAATCGCTTCGTGTCCTCCTTTTACGCAAATCCAATCCTCTCTTGAAATATATCGGTACTCTCTTTTTGACGGAACCCTGGTTTCTGTTTTCCCTCTTACCGTCAGTCCTGCATAAACCGGATTAAACAAAATCAGCTTTACTAAATTTCCGTCCCAGAATTTCACAGATTTCTTTGCTTCCGGCGCCCAGCCTTTCCTTTGAAGATATACGGTAGGTGTTTCAACTTCTTTTTTATTCAGGTCCCTGGCAATGTCTGCATAGGTCTTTCCTTCCAACCTTTGGTCGAAAATCCCCCTTACAACGGAAGCTGCCTCCGTATCCAGATGAAGTTTTGTATGAACACCGTCATGGAAGCAATATCCGTATGTTGGGATTGAACCATGATATTGTCCCATTTCAGCCTGTTTCCTCATAACTTTTTTGATATTGTCGGAACAAATCTGGGGATAAATCCCATTGATTAGGTTCTTAAATTTAATCTCCGTATCCTTTCTTTCGGAAGGTTTCTGGCTGCTGTCATAAAAATCATTGATTGAAATGAAACGCACCCCAAGGAACGGAAATATTTTTTCGATATAGTTTTGTGTTTCTATGGTATCCCTTCCCAGGCGGCTCAAATCTTTGACAATGATACAGATCCGTTTTCTCCTGGTAATCAGCCCCATCATGCGCTTAAATTCCGGGCGGTCAAAGGTTGTACCGCTGTAACCATCATCTACAAAGAAGAAAACCTTTGCCCCTGCAAATTCCGGCTGTTTTTCTACAAAATGCTGGATCAAAAGCCTTTGATTTTTAATGCTGTTGCTTTCCTCCATTTTTTCTTTATCATCTCTGGAAAGACGCAGATAAGCAAAAATAAAATCATACTGCATACGGAAGACCTCCTTCCATATTGACCAGTTCTTTTTCCAGCTCCTTTTCAAATAAATCCCCAAACCAGAACACGATTTCCACATAGTCTTTGGAATATACCGTAATCTTTTCAATAAAGCGGTCAGCAATCCCTTTCTCTATCTTCTGGAATCTTTGGTACTTTAGAAGTTCCTCTGTCCAGTCCATTCTTGCCTTCACCTGATCTAACAGGTTCTGTCCACGAAGCTGTACCTGCTTCATATTCTGCTTGGCTGCTTGCTGTTCTTCCTGATAGATTGATTTAATCTCCTGATATTCCTTGCAGTCCAACAGTCCGGTAGCATAATGCTCAAACAAGATTTCCAGTTTTCTTCCATATTTCTCATACTTCCGTCTGGCATTTTTTATTTTTTCTGCTACCTCCTGCTCCAGCTTTTGATAAAACTCTGCACCATAGGTCTTCTTACTTTCCACAGCAAGCTGGATCTGGTAGCGGAGTGCTGCCTTGACTGCCTGATTGATGTAGATTTCATTCACCGTGCGGAAACATTCCGTATGATCTGTAAGGGAAAAAGAAGGGCATTTATAAACCATATATTTATGTTTCTCATTGCCTCCGCTCCTGCACCTTCCAAGGCGTTTTCCGCAATGTCCACAGAAAATCCTTCCCTTAAAAGGACCATCTGCCCCCTGTTTTTCTTTTGGGTTTGCAGCCCAGTTATCTAACGTATCTTTCCAGCGTTCCTTTGCAATTTCCTGTGCTTTTTCATAAATCGCCCGTTCCACAACTGCTTCCCAGGCATTTTCACACACTTCCCACTGCTCTTTTGGTATCATCTGAAGAGGAATATTCTGTGCAAGCATCTGTTTTGTTTTCCCATAAACAGCAGCACCAATGTAAACGGGGTTCTGTAAAATCTTCCTGATACCGTCTGATCTCCATAACCGCCTTTTTTCCGGCTCCTTTCCCTGTTTCCTTTTCTGATAGCTGTCCTCCGGTCCTAATACCTTTCTGCCATTCAGTTCCCTTGCTATATCATAGCTTGACATTTCTTCAAACACATACCAGTAAAAAATCTGCAGGATTATTTCTGCCTCCTCTGGTTCCGGCACCAGCTTCTTGCTGTTTTCCTCTGCCCTTTGGTATCCATAAGGAGGTCTGGAACCCCAGAACTCTCCCCGCTCCCTAGACAGCCGGTGTGCCTGTACCAGTTTCTCTGAAACTTCCCTGGCATAATAATCATTCATAAAGTGCTTCAAAATATTGGTGGTCCGGTCTTCTACACAAGCCGGGTTCGCACTGTCATATTCGTCCATAACGGAAACAAACCGGATATTTAAAGTTGGGAAAATTACATCAATCAAATCTACAGCATCTAAGGCGTCCCTTCCAAACCGGGCAAAATCCTTTACAATGATGCAGTCAACCTTTTTATTTGCCACATCTTCCATCAACTCTTCAAATGCGTTCCTTTGGAACGTTGTACCTGTCACACCATTATCCGCATAGACTTTTACCACCAGCATTTCCGGGTGTTTCTTTGCGTAGTCTTCACAGATCTGTTTTTGGATATAAATGGAATCCCTTCTGCCATGCCCTCCGTCCTTTTCGGAAAGCCTTACATAAATATAGGTTCTCAGATACTTCATTTCCGGCTTGCTGCTTTGTCTTTTCTGTCCTCTTTTTCTTACCTTAGGCACTTGCTTCCGCCCCCTTTCCTTTCAGGAAGGCTTCCACATGCTGATCCGGCTTTGCTCTATTTACCGTTTCCAGCAGTCCCAATACCTTTTCAAATTCATCTTCAAACCAAAAATGAATGATAATGCGCTTCTGCTCATATACCTCAATCCGTTTGACCAGGTTTACCAGCATTAAGCGGTCCACTTCCGTCCGGTCCCGGTATTCCAGAAAATATTCCAGCCACTCCTGCTGTTTTTCAAGGGTTTCCTGCAAGTTTCGGATTTCCCTTTGCTGGCACTCCATTGCCTGCCGGATTTCCTCTAAAGACTGGTCATACTTTGCTTTGAAGGTTTCAAATTCTGTCCGGTCCAGGATTTCTTCTGCAAAACTGTCATACAGTTTTACTTTAATGTTTAAGATCCTCTGGCTTTCTTTTTCCAATACCTCCAGTTTTTTATCCTCTTCCAAAAGCCGCTGTTTTGGGATTGAGACAGTTTTTACATACGCCAGTATATCCTTCAGCTCCACCAGAACAGAAATATAATGCAGGATTGCTTCTGTCACAGCTTCTACCAGTTTTTTCTCATTGATACTATGGGAACTGCACTGCTTTTCATAAAGGGAAGTCGAACATACATAATAGTAGTGGACTTTATCCGGGCTTTTCAGCACCATGCTTTCTTTACAGTCCCCGCATTTTACCAGTCCGGAGAGAAGAGCCAGTCCCCTTGACCCTTTCATGGTATCCATTTTCATCAGATTTCCTACCACTTCATATTGGTGTCTGCTGATAATAGGCTCAAAAGCATTCTCATACCGTATCCACTCTGCTTCCTCTTTGTGGATTACAACCTTTACTTTATGGTTTGGCGTTGTCGTTTTCCCCTGTATCAGCACTCCGGTATAGCGTTCATCAAGCAGAATCCGGCGCACCATAGTTGGCATCCAGACCGGTTTTTCCGTCAGGCAGAACCCTGTCTTTAATTTTTGTTTTAAATACACCTGCTTATAACGAAGAGGCGTCAGTATCCCACGCCGGTTCAATTCTTCGGATATGTCTGTCAGGCTGTACCCCTGCATTTTCATGTGGTAAATATCCCGTACTACAGAAGCTGCCACTTCGTCTATGACCAGCTTATGTTTATCTTCTTCGGATTTCAGATAACCATAAAAAGCAAAAGGCGCTACACATTGTCCGGCTGTCATTTTAACATACAAATGAGAGCGCACACTTCTGGAAGTATCCGCAGGATAAAGGTCATTGATTAAACTTTTAAATCTCAGGGTAAGGAAATCACGATTTGGCGTTAGGCTGTCATAATTGTCATTCACAAGAATTAAGCGCACGCCCATTTTCGGCAGGATACGTTCCACATACTGTAAAACACCGGAAAAATCCCTTCCATACCGGGAAAGGTCTTTGACAATAATACAGTCTGCTTCTCCCTGTTCCAGCATACGCAGCATTTCCTGAAAACCAGGGCGGTTAAAGTTTGTGCCGGTATACCCATCATCTACACATTCTTTTACTACCTGAATTTCAGGGTGGCTCTTTAAGAAGCTATGAATTAGTATCCTCTGGTTTGATATGCTGTCGCTTTCCCTGTTATCGCCATCTTCGTCAGAAAGGCGCAGGTAGACAACCGCACGATAGATTTTGTTAAGTATTTGATTTTTCATTGTATTCACTCCTATCATTTAGATTCGTCAGCCGATTCCCTAAATGATAGAGGCTACTGGGTCCTTGCCATCATCCTACCATAGTCCAGAAGGTTTGTCCACCCTGTAATCTGCCAACAATCCGCTTTGTTTCCTGTCCCTGTCGTGGCTTTACCACTTCATCTGCACAAGGCTTTCCATTGCTTCCTCTATGGTACGGTTGGTAGAAGCAAACCCAATCTTTATGGTAATTCCCTTATATTTCAAAAAATAAGGGTTCTTTCCGGACTCCAGGATTTCCCGGATCTTCTCTGGTTTGCTCTTTTTTACGTCGATATCCAATTTCTCTACATCTTGTATTTCTTTTGGGTCAATGTCCTCAAACGTCATTTCCCTCATCTTCTGCAGTTCTGCCCGCGAGAGCATTATATCCTTTCCCTGGTACAGCAACTGCACAGATACGCGTCTAAGTCCTGCTCAAACTGTTTCTGTTTCGCCCAGGTACGCATTAAATACTGTTTCAGCCTGGCATAATCTAAAATCCCATAACCGATACAGTCTATCTGTACCTGGAAAGACTGGAGCAGTTCCATTGTCTGTAAAATTTCTTCCGGACAGTAGGATAGCCTGCTGAGCCCGGATACTACAATCACATCAATCATGCCTTTTCCTGCAAGCACTGCCAGCCTCTGCCAGTTTTCTTTTTCTATGGAATTACCACACCCTACACCTTCCAACAAAGTAATCACATGGTATGTCTGTTGTTCACAGTAATGCAGGCTTTTTTCTTTTTCATAATACAAAAGCCCCGCACAGGGAATGGGAATATCCAGATACACCGCTGCGCGCTGGGGAATACTCCTTTTCTCTATCTCTTCTTTTCCTTTGCAGATCCATGCAGGGAACAGCATTTCTCCCTGAAAGACCTCTTTATCTTCTGAAAACAGTTTCTGTAATATCTCTCTATTCATTGCTCTGCCTCCTCTTTCTTTGGCCCTGTTTTCATTCCAGGGCTACAAAGAAACCGGCGGTTTCCCCATAGCCCTAAAATGAACCTGTTTCACACACCATACCGGCAGGGCTTTCCCTGCCAGTATGATTTTTTCATTTTCTCACCCCGGTGTGAACGGGAGCATGTAGGACCGGCCCGGCTGGCCGCCTGACACCCTGCAGCACCCTTTCCCGCTGCAGCATGTCCCAGACGCTACCCTGGTTGCAGTGTTTTTATGCAAAGGTATCATTATCATCCGGCTTTCAGGCTGCCTGCCACCGGCAGCCTATGTCTGGGCGCTGCTCACACTTTTCCTTCATCTTCTACGATTCCTTGTTTGATCCGCTTCTTGTCTGCCTTACCCTGCTGTCATTGCGGACAAGTGTATCTTCGCACAGCTCATGACCCTGCATCATACAAAATAGAATGTACCGAAATGTTTTGTGTCCTTTAAGATATTCCTATTGATTAGCGTCAGAAATGACACGTTTATTCCAAAAAAATATCACCATACTGATATTCAGTTTTCAAGGTTCCCTCCGGCTGAAAATATCAGCCTGCCAAAAGACACCATAACCCTGATGTGTTTTGGCAGACTGTTTTCGGTCTGCATTTCTCTTTATTTTTTTAACCGGATAATCATATCTGCCCAGAACTCTGTGTATGCCTGCCGCATCAATTCCAGAAGCCGCTCCTCTGTAATTCCTGTAATTACATTTTCTTCCTTCTTTTCCGGTTTCAGTTCCTGTATTTCCTGTTCTTCTTCCTTTATTTTGATTGTGAGCATGGATAAGGAAGGGGAGTTTGCACAGTTAATAAAACCGATATAATGGTTTACCACATCATAATCACCTCTGCAGCTTCTCACAATATCAAACGCATGACGGATTGCCCTCTCTACCCGCTGTCCTGTCGTGCCATTTCTCTGGGCCACCTTAAAATACAGGTATGTCGTTTTGATCTTGCTGTCTTCTTCCAGAAGCAAAACACTGTCTACAATATAGCCAAATCCTTTTACGTTGGCCGGCATTCCCATTTTAAATAATACTGCTTCTACCTTTTCTCTTGATAACATTTCCCTTTTCCTCCCCATCTGTATTCTCACTTCCTGCTGTCTTGCTGATATTCCTTTAGCCCTTTCTTAATTCCCTCTATGGAATAAATCAAAAGGCTGGTTTCTCTTTCATCACAATCCTGTACCAGATACCAGATTTTCTCCTTCAGCATCATATCTTTTTTCGCTGTCCCCATGTGTATGAAGTGTTCTTTTATGGGAATGTCCATAGCTTCCAGCAGCCGGATATAAGTTTTCATTCCCATAAGTCTGGCATGTGTTTCAATCTTTGCCAGATGTGATACAGAAATATCCGCTTTCTCCGCAAGCTGCTCCTGGGTCAGCCCTCTGGCTTCCCGCAAGGCTTTTATGGCATCTGCTACAATATAAAGTTCATTCTGCATTCTTTTATCTCCTCGTTGATTACAGGCTCTATTATAATTACAAATCCTTTCCCTGGTAATGGACTATGAGGGCAAGATTTTCCCGTATCATTACCATTTCTTTCCTTTTTTTGTTTTAGAGATTTATTATATCTGAACGCCTTGAAAACGATTTTTGCACCATTTACGAAAAAGCACTGCATTATCTCTTCATTTAGGCAAAAAAAATACAGGTGACTCCTCTATCTCAGAATCACCTGCACCTTATGTATCCTTATTATTTTTTATAAAATTCGTAGCATCTGAATATAATTCACATTTTCTTTTTCTGATAAACGTTCTCCGAATTTCCGGAATCTGTTTTTCTCATTCTGATAGAAATTCAATAGCTCCGGCTTTTCCTCACACTCTAAGTATACAACGCCACCACCAATTTCCCGCTGTACATGCTTGAGAATGGTCAATACTGCTTCCATCATCTTTCCGCCATCTGGAACAGGTGCATCTTTATGCTGATAATTTTTTCCAAACTGACCAATCAAAAAAGCAGAAAGAGCATATTCATTTGTTTTTTCATTTTTTTGCGCATATCGCTGTATCTTTTTTTGCAACGTAGAAGAAAGATTTTCACCCCAGATTTGCACTGCTTTATGTGTGACCGCAAAAATTGCCAAAACCCTGCTAGACTCATCTAACAAAAGATAAGTAATTGACATCTTCCGTTTTGCGAACTCTACCGCATTATTACGGACAAAATTTTCTATTTCTTTATTCTTTGGACACGAAAAACCGGAGAGGACATCAACTACTGACTCCTCTCCTATAAGTTCCATATAATCTAAAATATTTACAACTGCATAATCCATCTCTCTTATTTCCTTTTCCTACCCAGGAATCTGCGTAATTCTTCTACACTATTTAATATTGGAATAGACGGTGCAGAAGGTTTCCATACGGGATCTTGACTGGACTTTTCAAGTGCATCTACAAATGCTTCTGCTTTTTTCGGATCTTCAATTACAACATTGGTAAGAATACTTGATGTAGCCATATAAAAGCACCTCCTCTTCTCTTGTCATTCTCTTTGTTCTCAAAAGCGGTTTTCTGCTGGCTGTCAGCCGCGACACCCTTCCGAATGTCTGAAATGTCACCAGTATCATTCAGTCCCCGGTGCGGACTCACCGTATCTCCCTGGTGTGGGCATAATATCCTTCCGAGTATCAAATAGTCCCAGTATTTACCCTGCCCGGGCACAGTACAGCTTTTACGTGCCGCTACACGAAACCTTTTGGCTTAACTATATTATATGTGATACCCTAAGAAATATCAATGGTTTCCCCCAAATTTGTATCCTATTATAGCAGGTTCCTTATCGTTTCAATAAACTTTTTCTATAATCTGTATCCAATACTATTTTATGAAAATCCAGCATTGCGTGCTCTTGCATCAGTTTCTCCCCCAGTTTCACAAGAGGATTGGTTTCCCATTCCGGATCAATTCCTGTTTGATGAAAGTATCTTGCATAAGCAAATCCCTCAGCTACCGCATCTGAATTTTCAAATACTCCCACCATTGCATCTGTAAACTGTACAATGATTGAATTTCCAAAAATACCCTGCAATTCTTCCGCGTTTGCATCATCATATTTCTCTACGTCAAAAGCCAAAGAGAAATCATACGTATTCTCTTCTCCGTTCTCAGTTTCATAAGAAATTGTTCCAAAAATATCTCCTTTACTAGACGGAAGATCGATTGACTCTGAAAGTTCTAATTCATATTCAATACCATTGAACACCGTTGTTGCTTCAAACATTTGTGATATACAGGTACCTTCTTTTTCATAAATATCTTTCTGTAAAAAGGAAATAGGATTATACTCCATATTTTCCCATATCTGTTTTCCCTCCACTGTCCGTTTACACAAGGAATCTAAAAGCAACATCATTGTTTCCTGATCTATTTCTTCATATATGTTCATAGTCAGCCTCCTTTTCTTTAGATGATCCACAAAAGCTCTGTAAGGATTTATCTCCGTTTCCTGTCACAACGTAATATTTAGTCAAATATTGTATGTGCTTGCCTTCTTATAGTTGCCAATATTATATGGCGTATCTCCCAAAAATTCAATCGGAATATAAAAACTTTACTCACATGATCCTGCCTTTACATCTTTTTTAGTCTATATCCTACATTGATCAATGTTTCTATAATATCATGCCCCATCTTTTTTCGTATCTTCCATACTACGTGTTCCACTGTTTTATACGGAATCTGATCATCATAATAATCACTTTCCCAGACGGAACAGTAAATATTTTTCTTTGGGATAACCCAATTAGGTCTTTGAGCTAAAAGATAAAGGACTTCAAATTCCCTGGGAGCTAAGCTGATTTCTTTTCCTTCATAAATAACAGTATATGACATGGGATCAAGTTGAAATTTACCATTCCCTAATACAATTTCAGATTTATATTCTGGAAAAACTATTTTCATCTAACTCCTCCAACTAATAAATAATAAAAAACTCACTCTCCTAAGTGCCACTAACAATACAATGTTATGTTTGGCTTCATTAAAAGATAAAAACATCCTTGATTGATAGTTCTCAAACATGGATGTTTCTCTGGAAATATTTAATACCTACTTTATAATTTACTATTTGTTGATAAAATGATTTTTGTCTCAAACTCTACATCTGTATAACTATAACTGATATTACCACAATATTTATTTGATAAATCCATTAAAATTTCCATACCCAGTCCTTTATGATTTTTCTTTGTAGAAATCAATTTTTCATCATTTTTTCGAGGTGTTTGATTCATAGTATTAATCATTTTTATTACAACATAATCTTTAAATCTATGAATTCTTAAAAATATTCTCCTTGTATCTTCTTGACAACTTTTACATGCATCTATTGCATTATCCAATAAATTTGCAAATAAAACTGTCACATCTGTTTTGTCCATAAAATCAAACAATATATCTTGCATATTAATATCTAATTTGATTCCATCATGGTTGCATACTTGTATCTTATCCCATAAAATCGCACATACAATCTTATCTGAACAATGGAAATTTTTTTGTATTTCTTCTATTTCTTCCAATAACTCCTTTGCATATTCCTTCTGTGTTGTTTTCTCATTGTCACCTAAATCGGAAATCACTTGCAAATGCTTCTTAACATCATGCAATAATTTTTGCGACTCCTTAAATCGTTCTTGAAGCCCTTCGTAATATTTTGTTAATAATTCTCTTTGCTGTACTAAAAGTTCTGTCTTTTTTTCCAATTCATAGCTCTGCGATACTACTTCAAACAAACGCAATATTCCCACATCAACAGCCACAAATCCCATACAAAATATTAATAAAATGCCATTATTGTCAATATTCATTTCTCTTCGTAATAGATATAAAAGCAGTGATAATTCAAATACAAGCAAAAATATCATGTACATAGCAAAAATTCTCGATATATTGCTGATTTTATATTTCTTTAATAGTTGGCTAAAAACATGGCATGTACATAGTATGGCTAATGTATTGGCCATACCAGAAACAAGAAAAAACTTAGGATCTTGTAATGCAATATATGCACTGTTTTGTGTCAATGTAGAAAAAATTGTTGTAACCAAAAAGTCAATAGTTGCAACATAAATTACTATCACAACAGAATTTACAATAATATCTTTCTTTTCCGTATCATATAACAGTGCTGAACCTATACATAAAATTCCTAAAGAATAGCATACATTTAATAAAGGATATCCAATTAGGGCTTCCACCGTATTAAGAATTGTATGTAGTAAAACAGCCAAATAATATATCCACTTTTTTTCCAAATATTTTCGGTTGTACAGTTCATCCAAAATCACCAAATATACATATCCTGTTGTAAAACATGAAAATATTAATCCTACAATAGCTACCATAAAAATCTCCTTATTATATTCTATCAAATGTCGTCTGAAGAAAATCATTAAAAATGCTTTTGAATCCAACAGCTCGTTTTTGTGCCAGCGGAATTTTATCTCCATTTTCTATAAAAATATCAAACCCCTTAATCGCTTTAATATACAACATATTAACAATAAAGCTTTTATGAGGAGAAGCAAAATTGTATTTTTCAAATTTCTCCAATAATTCTTTTAATTGATATGTGGCAGTATAATTACCCTTCACTCCATGTATAATCACTTTTCTTGACAAATACTCAAAATAAAAAATTTCATCTAATTCTAAAGTAATAATTCCTTCTTCGGTTTTGAACGCATATTTCTGTTTTTCTATTGTATGATCCAAATAATAAACAACGTCCTTTAACACAGCAATCACATCATTCTTATTTACTGGTTTATCTATATAATCAAAAGCATGTACTTTATAGGCAGACGCTTTATAATTTTCGTAATTTGTAACATATATAATCTTACTATTCACATCCCATTTTCTTAATCTCAATGCAGTTTCTATTCCGTTTAAACCTGGCATTTCTATATCAAGAAAAATAATATCAAAACGTATATGTGATTCTAATAATTTTATTCCACTTTTAAATTCAACAGACCACAACGGACGTTTAATTTCAGAAAAATAATTTTTCACAACGAGATGAATTTTCATGCGAATATCCTTATCATCATCGCATATTGCTACTTTAATCAAATTCTTTTTTCCTCCGCATTCTCAAAGTAATTTTCTGAGAAATAGAAAAAGAATCCATAATGCTCAGATTCTTTTTCTACAGCCACGTGTACTTTTAAATTTTCCCATTATGAGCATAATTGCTTGAATCATCCAAGCTGTACTAATACTGTACATAATCAAGGGATTAACAAATCCCAAACCAGATATTCCACCTGATACTAGAAGATATTTATGAGTAATATCTTGGTACTTCCTTTTCTCTCTTTCTGACAACGGCTTATTAACCGCCTCCTGAGGTGAAAGTTTCCATATTATACTTCCTCCAATCAATAAGCTAAATAGACCCCATTGCCATGAAATTTGAGATAAAATTTTCACTAATCCGATAGCACACAGCGTAACCACAATAGTACAACCATAACATCTTATGGTTGAATCTGCATGATAGCCTCCGGAATATTCTCTAATATGTGCGTATGTTATCAAAAAAATCGCTATACTAAAAAATTCGCCAAAGAAGAAGCCCAATAATATGATAAATATAATATGACATAATTTTTTTATAAGTAACCTTACACCATACAAGTATATTTCTACTTCATCTAATGGAACGCTTTCGTCTAACAAAAAATAACGAGCAAGCCATTTCTCTCCCCTTCTATTCATTAGACTTATTCAATTTTTTCACACATTCTGGCAATCTAGGTTGTCCATGTAAAAATGCACATGTTGAATTTGCACTTTTTTTAGCCTCTCTATACGCAGCACTTACAATCATTTTTTTTGTAATATTTTTAATATTTCTCACCATTTATACTACCTCCAAATATTTTATCGAAATAGATTATAGTTCTTAAATACAGATATTTCAATAATTTTGGATAAACTACGAATTTTATGTATAATCTACCACATTTTTATAATTCTGTGTAAGATGCTGTGATAATAAATTCTTTATTTTCAGAATTTAAAATTTGTATTATATTTTCCCCAGAAATTTCATACATAGATTTTTCCATTTTAAAAGTAATTTTACCATTACCTCCAATCCTAATTATATACCAATTATGAAATTTATGCAGTCTAATATAGAAATTTTGGATTTCATCATCATGGCAAAGTTCATCTATGATCTTCCAAGTCCATTTTAATGCATGTCCTAATTTTCGATACTCACCTTGTAAATTTTTTTATCATAAAAAAAACAAGAAATTTTATTAGGATATTTTTTTCTATTCTCTTGATAAAACATTTCAATTCTAAATCTGTAATCTTCATTGAAGGTACTCCTTTTTGAAATATTTTATAACTTTAAATAACTTTTTTCAACACTAATAGTTTATTTTGTTTTTGGGAATTAATAATTATAATCTTTAAACGGAGGGAGCCATATGAAAACCATAGATTCAAAAAGCATGGGTGAAAGAATCAGGCATAGGAGAGAAGAACTAAATATAAGTCGTGAGCAGCTGGCAGAATTGTTAGATGTTAGCCCCAAATTTATTGCGGATATCGAATGTGGCATACGTGGAGTATCTCTCAAAAGATTAGTCTTACTTTCTACCAATCTACTAATCTCTACAGACTATATCCTTTTTGGAGATAGTCCATCCAGCAATCATATTTTTCTCGAACTTATTAATACATGCCCAGATACTAAAAAGTTACAATTAATAAATATTATTAAACAAATAATCGATTCTTATAACTTTTAATGTCACATAAGGAACTTTTGTTATTTAATCAAAAGTCCTTATGTGGTAATGCATTATTTTTCTTTACTTTGTTTGGTAACAATACAAATTATAATAAAATCCCTTCTTAATAAGTAATTCTTCGTGAGTTCCTTCTTCTATAATTTCCCCTTTATTTAAAACAAAGATTTTATCTGCATTTTTTATTGTTGTCAAACGATGTGCAATCATAATAATTGTACTCTTATCAAATACATTTAATATATTTTTTACAATACTATTTTCCGTTTCATTATCAAGCATGGATGTGGCTTCATCAAAAATAATAATATCTGATTCACGATATATTGCACGAGCAATCGCAAGACGCTGTTTTTCTCCTCCTGATAAGCAAATACCATTTTCCCCAATATTTGTATTCCAACCTTGCTCTAAAGAATTAATATACTTCCATATTTTTGCCTGCTTTAACGCATTTTCAGCTCTAAGCAAATCTGGAGAATCATCATCTAAAAGTATATTATTCAAGATACTATCGTCAACTAAAAAAATATTTTGGCTTACAATACTTATTCTTTTTCTTAAGTTTTCAATTGACACACTTTTAATATTTTTGCCATTTATTAAAATATTTCCCGAATAATTTTGCCATAATCCATAAAGCAAATTTATAATTGTTGATTTTCCCGATCCACTTTCACCAGCAAATGCGTGAACTCTACCCTTCTTGATTAGCAATGAGATATTATTTAAAACATCCCTGTCTTCTTTATATCCAAATGTCACATTGTCAAAGATGATGTCTCCGCTTTCCCCTGGTATTTCCACTCCAAAGTTGATATAGTTATCTTCATTTAAAAATTTTTCAATTCTTCTTAAAGAAACATTCAAAGCTGATAAGTTTGCGTTAATATTAGATAAATCAGATAAAGGACTTAAAAATCTTTGAGTATATATTTCAAATGCGAGTAGTACTCCAATACTCATTTCACCATTTATAACTTGTATACTACCCAAACCAATAATAATCACAACCAATACTCCTGATATAAGACTGATTGTAGCACTGAATTCCGAAATTGTAACAGCTGTTTTAATTTTGGTTTTTGTAAAATTTTGTTCTCTTATTTGAATTTTATTTTCTTGGAATGTTTCCATATTTCCCATAATAAATGATAACATATTTGTTACCATTTCCTGTATTGGTCGCTGCAACTGAACTGCACTTTCCCGGCTTTCTTCTGTCGCTTTCTCAATTTTCTTATTTAATTTTTTCTGTATAAAGAGCAAAACAAATAATGCTAGAAATACAACTATTGCTAATTTCCAATATGTATAAATTAGAAAAAAAGAAATTCCAGAAATCATAACTATATCATATAACACACTTATAATTTCACCCGAAAGCATACTAGAAATGTTTTCTATATCTTGCATCAATATAGTCATTATATCACTACTCTTTAAGTTTGTATAAAATGCTCCATTTTTTTTAAAACAACTTTCAATACACTTCTGTCTAATATTTACTGTAATTCTTCTTTCTATTTTAGTAGTAGTTCCTTGTGATATTACTGCTGCAAGACTAGCACTCAAATACAAAAAAATTGCAAATATGCTACCCTGAATTATCTCAATAATATCCCCTTTTCCTATAGATTGATCTATTATTTTAGATACAATCAAAGGTGATATAAGCGATTCTGCACTTTTAATTCCTAAACAAATAAAAAGAACAAAATACCATTTAAAATTACCTTTAGTATAACTCAACATTTTTTTATACATATCTTCTTCCTTGCTCACTGCATATTCTTTTAATTGCTATTGCTATATTATTTATAGAAACAATGTCTTTAGGCATCATATTTTGCAAATTAACTTCAATCTCAAATAATTCTGAAAGTCCTTTAAATAATTCCTGTACTGTTATTTCTGTAATCATTCCCAAATCAAACAATACATCATTCTCTGAAAATTCTTGATCTAACATTATATATTTTTTAATCAAAGGATATATCTTTTCTCGAATAGTTTTCAATTCTCTTTCTTCAATAACTGTTGGTGCTAAAATTTCTCCTAGTTGTGATTTTAATGTGAGTTTTCCCCAATTACTTTTTGCTCTCTTTTTTTCCATATAATGAATCAATTCTCTAGAATTTTCTACAAACTCATTACTAAAATAGCTTCCTATTAATCCGCTCGCTACTGCCGCAGCTTTGCTATTTCCAGAAAACATAAAATATCGATTCAATCGGAAATCAGTAAAAACAGGTGTCATGTCAGTTATTAACTGTATTTCTCTCCTATTATTAAACCAATATGTAAATGGAGATGAAAAGACTTTCCCTCTGACCCCTAAAACGGTATCATAATTGGCTGGTATACTTGTAAGTTCTCTATTTGTTACTGAAGATACAATCACTTTTCCCTGTGTCTTTAACTGATTACATATTTTTTCAAGTTTTCTTGTATGCAAATTACTAACAGAAAGACTCAAGTTCACAATATGGCAATTTACTTCACAACAATATTCAAGTACATACTCTAACTCGTCACTGGTAGCTCTGGCGCTCTCATCTAATAGCGGAATTGAAATTATATTTGCAGTTGGAACTATAGATTTTATCACCATTGCACATGCTGTCCCATGCCCACATTTATCATATTGTCCTTTATTTAATATATCCCTTGTTTCATTTTCTACTATCATAGCATCAATTCCAGAATCAATTACTACAATTATTGGTTTCATTCTAACACCTCCTAATTTATTTTAATTTAAGTATAAAGAATCAGGATGGATTCCATTTGAAACCCATCCTATTTATAATAAAACAAACCCTATTATTTCTTCTTAGAAGAAAATATTTCCCTTTGCAGTATAAATTGTATCATAAAATACACAACCTGGTGTATTTCTGTCAGTTTTTCCAACTAACTTATTATGTTCTGTGCAATCATCGTTACAACCCTGGCCTTTTACATTGACCGGCATTGTTTTTGTTATTTTTTTAATTGTCATTTTTCCTACCTCCTATGCAAATGGATTCCATCTTGGTGTATACTGATATGTATACCAACAGCCCGCCTGAGAACCATCTGCTTCTTTTTTTCCAGACCAAACTTTTACTTTGCAATCATTGTCACAAGCCTGTCCCTGTACATTTGTTTCAAATACTTTTTTGTTAATTTTATTGATTTTAAGCATCGTTTTCCTCCTTTTTTATTAGGGTTTGTTCTACTACCATTAATTAGTATTGATTAGATCCATATATTCATCTACTTCTACAATTATATTTTCAATTTGACAATGCACTGCTATTGGTATGTACGGATTTCCCTCAACAATATCATTAATTAACTTACATCTGGTATTTCTACAATATTCATATCGTTTGCATCCTTCACAAATATCAATTTTCTTCCGATCAAACGTATGAATATACGCAAGTTTTTCTTCATCAATGCCATCTTTTACATCCCCAATACAGTACTGATTATTTCCATTACATAAAATGCAAGGGTATATTTTTCCTGATGTATCAATCGTAAAAGTTGTGATTCCACCATCGCAATAAGAATTTCTTGTCTTACATTTTACCGTATCAATAAGACCAATATCAATTATTGATTCCAGTTTATTTCTGACTATATAATCTACAATCTTTTTTAATTCATTTTTAAATATTTGTAGCATTTCCTCTGTCCATTCTTTTGTAAAAACATCAGGAACTGGTAAAATCTTTGTAAATCCTATCTGAATCAAGTGAAGAATACTTTCATAGGTATACATATAATTATATGGATTAATTGTCATTCTTGCTTCAAGTTCAATATTCCGTTTTTTAATTTTTTTATAATTATTCATTACAGTATTGTAAGTCCCTGAACCATCCATAAACACTCTATTTGCATCATGAGACTTTTGATTTCCATCAATACTAATTGAAATTTTATTATAATTTTTTTCAATAAAATCTATTTTCTGAGCATCCAATAACGTAGCATTTGTCGTCATTTGCAAATAAATATTTGGAAACCTTTTCTTTGCATTTTTAACAAAATATTGAATTTCTTTAAATGCAAGTAGCGGTTCTCCACCATGAGTCGTCACCGTAATGGGCTCTCCTCCTGATACTGAATAAATAAAATCCAATGTCTGATCTATAATTTTTTGAGAAATTATAGATTTTTGTTTTTCTCCCTCATAACAATATCTACATTTTAAATTACAATTGTTTGTGAAAAAAATATTGAAATTCAATTTTTCTCCTCCCATATACCCTCTAAAGCGCGCTTTACATATTGACACTTTTGTTTAAGTAGTCCTTTATCTTTCAATTCTTTCACTTCGTGCAGACAACTCCAACAAAAATAGGAAATATCACAATTTACACATTCAGAGATTGTATCCGGTTCAAATTCCTCCAAACAATCTGAAATAAATTTCTTAGGATTTTTTTGAAGAAGTTCCTGTAAGTCGTTTACTTCTTTAATATTTCCTAGACAATATTCTGGTTCAACAAAAAGATTACATGGGAATATTTCACCATTACTTTCTATTGTTAACGTTGTAGTTCCTGCATCACAAGAGCAAGCATAAAAATTATTCTCCGTTGGCTTATTTACAGGTTTCAAGTTATTACTAGACTTTTCAATATTCAATTGTTGCTCTGTTAATAACATCTTGTTTTTTTCTGCTTGACCAGAAATACTCAAAGCTCTTAATATTGGTTTACATCCATATTTCTTACAAAGTTCAAAAAAATCATTAATAAATAAATCATTATCTGCGGTTATAACCATAGATATGGAAATACTATTAAAGTTTTTTTTATGCAAAAGCTCTATGACCTCAAGAACCTTTTTGAATACATTAGCTCCTCTTATTAAAGAAACTGTTTCTTCATTTGCACCATCTAAACTTATACTAATATTATCCACAGCGTTCACTATTGCATTAACATTTTTTTCATTTAATAAAGTTGCATTTGTCATTAATCCAATTGTACCTTTAAAGTTTTTACGTAAATATGTAATAAGTTCTATAAAATCATTACGAACCAATGGTTCACCACCTGTAACTGTAATATTTTCTGGATTTGCAGCAATAATTTTATCAAACGCCTGTTTAATTTCTTCAGTAGTAAAAAATTCTCTTTCATTACACGAATCTGCATTTACCATACAATGTTTACATTTTAGATTGCATCTATTTGAAATGGCAAAACTAACATCATGCAATTTTCTCATTGGTGATTTTCCAATAAGTTCCATTTCATCCAAAGCATCAAGTACCTTTTTTACATATTCTCGATCTTCGTTATCAATCAACATATGTAAAAGTTCTTTGATTGTATATTTACCATTACACTGCATTAATACCTCATAGCATTCTTTAGATATTTTTATCCACTGTCTATTTGTCCTATTCAAGATAATCGCTTGATCATTGTGAAATAAATATTTTGCATTATCTGAAATAACAACTGCGTCCTCATTGTTTATCATTTTTAGCCCTCCCGAAAATATAAATTTCTTTAAATGTTCTTGATTTTATTTATACAATAATGCTTTTTTTAATTAATTCAATGTAAGCGCAAAATAATTCGACGGATTGTGTTGCCCTAAAAATCATTCCATAATAATCATTAGAAAATGCAAGCATTTCACTTTATCTTCTCTTGCCAGAAATGATAGATGCGAGCATTTTACTCTATCCGATTTATGGAGGTGTGCTCATGAGAAGCAAAAGAATACCTGCCGAAGAACAATACCGTCTCATCATGGAATGCCGTCAAAGTGGATTGACCGATCATCAATGGTGTGTGGAACACGACATCAAACCGGGGACTTTTACAACTGGGTAAAAAGGCTGCGTCAGAAAGGTTGTGTGGATTTGCCAGCGTCAACCGGACGCAGCTATCGTGCACCGGAAAGCCAGGAAGTTGTCAGAATGGATTTTCATGATACTGACCCGCTCCCATATGAACAGCCATTCAATGTGATTCCGGTAGCTACGGAAAGAAATAACCTTTCCGTAGCAGAGCCAATGAAGCTGTCTGTAGGAAGCTTCCATCTAACAATACCAAATGGAACAGATCCTCAGCTTCTGGCTCAAACGCTCCGCATTGTGAAGGAGTTGGAATGTTAGGGGATATCACAGCCGCCGATGAAATCTATATCGTAACAGGCAGAACGGATATGCGGAAATCCATTGACGGGCTGTGTGCTATTGTAGAGGATCAACTCCATATGGATCCAAGGCGAAGTGCCCTGTATCTTTTCTGTGGAAAACGTTGTGACAGGATCAAAGCTTTGCTCTGGGAGTCTGACGGATTTGTGCTGCTGTATAAACGCATGGAAGTCCAGGGCAGGTTCCGCTGGCCCAGAAATCAGCTGGAAGTAAAGCAACTGACCTGGCAGCAATTCGACTGGCTCATGTCCGGGCTTGAAATCGAACAGCCAAAGGCATTCAAACCTACGGAATGATCGCGTAAAACATCTATGCCAACCAACAGAAAGGGAGGGGGTTCTCACCCTATATCATGTCTGAAATCCCTTGTAAATACTGGGTTTTCTGCTTCTTTTTCATTGCTTTTTATGGTATAATAAGAGCAGTGAAAAAGGAGCAGAAAACATATGGCCGGTAATTCAAAAGATTCAAAAATCCTCGCGTACAAGGACCTGATCAACCAACTGAATAAGACGATTTCCACACAGACAGAACTGATCCAGTCTTTACAAAAAACATTGGAAGCAGACCGTCTGGAAAAAGAAAACCTTCGTCAGCAGATTGAATATCTCACGAAGAAGCTTTTTGGTACTTCCAGTGAAAAACGGAAAGATATCGATGGTCAGCTGAATCTTTTTGATGAAGCCGAGCAGGAAGCAGATCCGACATGGAAACAGGAACTTCCTGATGACATCACTGTTCCGGAACATAAGCGAAAAGCACGACGGACACATGCAGATCTCTTTAAAAATGTTCCTTCCTGCGACGAGATCATTTCTCTTCCGGAGGAGGAGCGGAACTGTCCAACCTGCGGAACACAGATGGAATGTATTGGGAAAGAATTCGTCCGCCATGAATTCCGGTTTACCCCTGCCAAAGGGAAAGTAGTAAATATCTATCGTGAAACCTATAAATGCCCGGAATGTGCCATATCAGAGGAACACCCGGATGATCAGACATTTGTCAAAGCGCCTGTCCAGGAACCATTGATCCCAGAAAGTTATGCATCGGAATCCGTTGTAGGATGGGCAATGCACCAGAAGTACCAGAATGGCCTGCCATTAAACCGGCAGGAATCGGAATGGAAGCAGCTGGGTGTCCCATTAAGCCGGGCTACGCTTGCTAACTGGATCATTTACTGTGCCGAGAATTACCTCTGTCATGTTTATGATTATTTTCACCGTCAGTTACGGATGCGTAAATATCTGATGGCAGATGAAACCCGGGTTCAGGTACTGAATGAGCCGGAGCGCAATCCTGAAACAGGTTCCTGGATGTGGCTCTTCCGCAGTGGAGAAGATGGGCTTCCGCCGATCCTGCTCTATCATTACACAGAGACAAGGGCAAAGTTCCATGCAGCATCTTTCTTGCAGGGGTTCAGCGGATATCTGGAGACTGATGGATACCAGGGTTATAACAATCTGCCGGATATCAAACGCTGCTCTTGCTGGGCACATGTGAGACGTTACTTCACAGATGCCATACCGAAAGGGAAAGAGTATGATTACAGCCTTCCGGCAGTGCAGGGAGTACAGTTCTGCTCCAAGCTGTTTGATTGTGAGCGGTACTCAAAAGCAAAAAATCATACTGCGGAGCAGAGAAAACAGTTCCGTCTTGAAAAGGAGAAGCCGATACTGGAGGCATTCTGGAATTGGCTGGATCAACAGCGTCCAAATAAGGGAACCCGTTTGGCGAAAGCGGTGAACTATGCCCAAAATCGGAAAGACACCCTGATGACCTATCTGGAAGACGGTCATTGCAGTTTATCCAATAATCTTAGCGAGAATGCAATCAGACCATTCACTGTTGGCCGGAAAAACTGGCTGTTCAGTGCCAGTCCGAAGGGAGCTGCCTCTAGCGCTATTGTGTATACAATGGTTGAGATGGCAAAAGCGAATGACCTGAATACCTACAAATATCTGACATACCTCTTATCACAGCGGCCAGACGCTAAAATGTCAGATGAACAGCTGGAACAGCTTGCCCCATGGAGCGAGACTGCGAAAGCGAACTGTCAAAACTAAACATAGAGTAAAACGCTTGCATCTATCATTTTGGTGCAAGCGTGATTCATGGGCAGCGTAGCAATATTTTGCGCTTACAATTCAATAGTTTTTGAGTACACTACGATTTTTTTGTATAAGCTACGACATTTTAATTATTTTATTCCTTTCTCTGCTATAAGAGATTTATCAATTTTTATTTTATATTCCAAAATTATTTCTTGATATCTTCAACGACTCAAATTATAATACATTAATAAATTATTTTTTAACCAATAGGAACTGACTACAGTATATTTTTAACATTAATAGAAAGGATATGTTATTATGAGAATTTTAATAGTAGAAGATGACCAGCTTTTAAATAACACTTTATGCTATAATCTATGTATGTCTGGCTATTCATTAGATTCAGCTTTATCTAAACAGCAAGCATCTAATTATATCAAAAAATATGATTATGATATAATTGTATTAGACATAAATCTTCCTGATGGAAATGGTTTTGATTTATGTCGGGAACTCAAAGAATGCCGCCCCGATAGCATTGTCATCATTCTTACAGCAAATGATATGGAAAGTGATATGTTAAAAGGTTATGAATTAGGCGCTGATGATTATATAACCAAACCATTTTATATGAGTGTTTTTCAAAAAAAATTGGCAGTACTTCTGGAACGAACAAAAAAACAGTCCGATGATTGCTGTTATAATGACGGATTTTTATATATAAACTTCTCAGAAATGAAGTCATCTATTCTTGGAAGTTCAATACTCTTTACACCTTTAGAATATCGTCTATTAAACATTTTATCCAAAAATCCTAATATTGTATTAACCAGACCAATGCTCTTGAAAAAGCTTTGGGATAATGATGGTAATTTTGTAGATGAACATGCACTGACGGCTACTATTAGCCGAGTACGAAACAAAATAGAACTAAAAAATCACCAATATATCAAAACAGTCTATGGTATGGGATACATGTGGATAGGAGAATCTCAAAAATGAACAAAATAAAATTAACTATTAATAGAGTCTGCTTTTTCTTCTATTCCATGTTATTAGTAGGTATTTTTGCAATTGTTATTATTACATATAAAATAACAAATAATATCTTACCAGTATTGTGCTGCATACTTTTTGCTATATTTATTTCGTTTAATATGCTTCTATTCATAATGTTGATTCGGCACAAATTAACTACTTTTTCTGATATTTTATGTAAAACACTTGATAATATGTTGTCTGGAGATATGGAACCTCCTACAATAGTTGAAGAAGAAAATTTATTTTACAAAATAAACTACCGTTTAGTGCAATTATATAAAACAATGAGAGAAAACCGTCTTGCTGTCATTAAAGAGCGCTCCGAGCTTCAAGAATTAATCTCGGATATTTCCCATCAAGTTAAAATGCCAATTGCTAACTTAAAAATGATCAATAGCACTCTTATAGACCAAAAACTCCCAGCAGATAAACAAAAGGAATTTTTATTAGCATCTATAAATCAGCTCGATAAATTAGATTTTCTTATGCAGGCCATGATAAAAACTTCCCGTTTAGAAACAGGGATTATATCTCTTAATAAAAAAGTGCAACCAATCTATGATACCCTTGCCTCCGCATTAGGTGGTATTCTAATGAATGCAGAAAAAAAACAAATCAATGTTGAAGTTAGTTGCCCAGAACATCTGATTGTTTCTCATGACAAAAAATGGACTAGCGAAGCATTATTCAACATTTTGGATAATGCTGTCAAATACACTCCGATTAAAGGTAATATTCTTGTAAATGTAGAATCATGGGGATTATATCTAAAAATCAGCATTTCCGACACTGGAAAAGGTATTCCAGAAGAACATCATGGAACAATATTTAAACGCTTTTACAGAGAAGATGATGTCCATGATATAGATGGCATTGGTATAGGTCTATTTTTGGCTCGAGAAATTGTAACTTTACAGGGAGGTTATATCGAATTAACTTCGAAGGAAAATATTGGTTCTTGTTTTATGATATACCTGCCATATACCATGTAAAATATAGAATGTCATGAAATTGTGACATTTCAATGGATAAAAAATCTTGTACTGTGACATTTCTGTGAGGTTTTGCATTTATAATATAACTATCATAAAGAAAGGAAGGTGTTCACTATGAACATATTGGAAACAAAAAATCTCAAAAAATATTACGGTACAGAACCAAATATAACAAAAGCATTGGATGGCATAACTCTATCAATTGAAGATGGTGAGTTTGTTGCTATTGTAGGCACGTCTGGAAGCGGAAAATCCACATTTCTCAATATGATAGGCGGATTGGATACACCGACTTCTGGTAGTATTAAAGTAAATGGAAAGGAATTATCAAAATTTAAAGAAGATCAGTTGACTATTTTTCGAAGACGAAATATTGGATTTATTTTTCAAAATTATAACCTCGTTCCAGTCCTCAATGTATATGAAAACATTGTCTTACCGATAGAACTAGATGGAGATACTGTTGATAAGAAATTTATGTCTAAGGTTGTGAATATGCTAGCTCTCAATGAAAAACTAAATAGCATGCCTAACAATCTCTCCGGCGGACAACAACAACGTGTTGCGATTGCTCGTGCCCTTGTTTCAAAACCTGCCATTATCCTTGCAGACGAACCTACCGGTAATCTTGACAGCAAAACAAGCAGTGATGTATTAAGCCTTTTAAAAGTTACAAGCCATACATTTCATCAGACTATTGTAATGATCACACACAATAACGAAATCGCTCAACTTGCTGATCGTATTATTCGTATTGAAGACGGCAAAATTTCTGAGTAAAGGAGCTACAAACATGGAAGATATTCTATTTGGAAATAACAATAAACCAATCCTCAAACTTTTGGCAAAGCGTTCCTTAAAATCACGCAAAAACACAATTATCATTCTATCCGTTATGCTTGCCACACTTCTATTTACCAGTTTATTTACTATCGCAGTTAGCCTTCAAACAGCTATGCAAGAAAGTAATATGAGAACCACTGGTACATCTGCCCATGCAGGTATCAAACGTTTATCATGTGATGAATACAAACTTTTATCAGCGGATCCAAAGATAAAAAGTATTGGATATTCTATCATTATTGGTAATGCTACGGGAGACGACTTCAATAAAACACCAACAGAACTACGCTATAGTAATGATACTTATGCCAATTTAACATTTAATGTTCCAGATACCGGTCATCTACCAAAAGGAAAAAAAGAGATTGCTACAAGCCGAATCGTTCTAGCAGCAATGGGATTACCTGAAAAACTTGGAACCCAAATAGAACTTACTTTTATAACAGATGAAGGTACTTTTAACGATTCTTTTACATTATGCGGTATTTGGGATGGTGATGCCGTAGCTTACCGTCAAACAATTTTTCTATCAAAAGAATATACTCAAGAAATCATTCCTACCATTCATGGAAATACTGACGGTAGCACGCCTCCAATAGGAAGTGGCTATATTGACTGTGTTATGATGATGCCTACTGAATGGAATATTGAAAATCAGGCACTTAAAATAGCCTCTCAATATGGTTTAGATGAACGAGTAAGTATTAACGATGCTTATGGAACAGCAAGTATTAGTTTTTCTTCCATACTTCCTCTTATAGCAGGAATTGTGATTATTTTTATTGCGGGATATCTTTTAATTTACAACGTATTTTATATTTCTATTGCACAAGATATCCGTTTTTATGGAATGCTAAAAACCTTAGGAACCACATCAAAACAAATTAAAAAAATTGTTTATAAGAAAGCAATAAGACTTTCTTTCATTGGTATTCCTTTAGGTTTGTTATTAGGTTGGCCTATTGGGCGCTTATTACTTCCCTTTATTGTTAATATGCTAACTGATGATATACATGTTATTACTACTGTAAATCCCATTATCTTTTTAGTAGCAATTATGTTTTCTCTAATTACAGTTTTCATTAGTTGCCAAAAGCCTGCCATACTGGCTGCTAAGGTTTCTCCAATGGAGGCACTTCACTATGTAGAACATGATTCAGTGAAAAAAAAGCAAAAACATAGTAAACACATTAGTACTGTTATGATGGCTCGCAGCAACCTAATGCGAAATAAGAAAAAGGTAGCAATTGTTATCTCCTCTTTTGCTCTTAGTATTGTTCTTCTTAACAGTGTTTATACTTATGTAACCTCTTTTGATTTTGATAAATTTGTTTCTGATTTCAGTTTAACAGACTTTACTGTTTCTGATACTACAGTTATTAATAGCTATAGTCCTTTTAACACTGCAAATGTAACTCCGGATTTTATTAGTCAAGCAGAAAGCTTAAATGGTCTTGAAGATATAGGAAATATTTACTTATGGACCTCTAAACAAATCCTCTCAGAAAACGATCTTACACATTTGCAAGAACTTGCTATTTCATCAGATGCTGTAGCAAATGAATTGGATAATTACATGCTACGAAAGGAACATGGTGTAAATGTATATGGATTAGATGATTTCCCTGCAAACTATATACATATTTTAGAGGGCGAATTAAACACTGAAAAGTGGAAATCCGGAATAGGTATGTATGTTACTCCCATGCGTATGTTGGGCGATGGTTCCTTAAGTCTATACCAACCTGGTGATCGCATTAGTGTTCCGCAACTCGATGGTACAAACAAAATTTATGAAGTACTTGCCATAGTTGATATTCCAAAAGCTCTAGAAACACCCCTACAAGTTGACATGGGAATAGACTATATCTTTCCAACGAATGAACTTCTTGGCAAAATGGTTTCCTCGGAACAGCCAGCTATGAAAACTATATTTAATGTAGATGATAAGAATCTACTTTCCACCGAAAACTGGTTAAAAAATTATACTACTAACACCAATACTTCTTTAGATTATCTTTCCAAAGTTGTCCTTCGTCAATCTTTTGATGGTATGATAAACATGTATCGTCTTGTTGGTGGTGTACTCTGTGCAATATTAGCACTTATTGGAATTCTAAATTTTATTAATTCCATGATGACCTCTATCTTATCACGCTATAAAGAAATTGCAATGCTACAATCAGTTGGAATGACAGGGCATCAAGTCAAAAGAATGTTAGTATATGAAGGTATTGCTTATTCTGTATTAGGACTTCTTCTTTCTCTAATACTTTCTATTATAGGAAGTTTAACAGTAGTTCGAATGATGGGCAGTGAATTAAGCTATTTCACATGGCATTTCACACTTCTTCCCGTTATTCTCAGCATTCTACCTTTGTTTATAATTACCGCTTTTGTACCATTTCTTTGTTATAAAAAAATGGCGCAAAAAACAGTAGTAGAACGTCTACGAATTATTGAATAGAATCCAATAATAGATGGATATACATTTTTATATTGTTACTTAAACATAAAAATCGTATAAAAAGCAACATATATTGTTTAAAATTTTTAGTGTGTTAAAATACTATTTGTACAACAAATATATCTTTTATTACAAGGAGGACACCTTATGAAAAATAAGAAAAACAGCATCAAAAAAATCACAAACGATAATAATAATGTTCCAACTGTAAAGGGACAAGGATGTAAAGATGACTGCGTGTTATGGTCAGGAAAAACAACCACTGCTTCAGGTTGTAATATACTTTTCACTCCAAAATACAATTTATTCATGTAATATTCTTATTTCCAAATATTTTTTAGGAGGAGTACGTCCGTGCTCCTCCCTTTTCCTTCATTTTGTAAATATCATATACTCTTTTCCAATAGTTGTTTTACAATCAATACTTCTATATCTCCAGGAAATTATAACTTTTTCAGTCTATACCCCACATTGACCAACGTTTCGATAATATCATATCCCATCTTTTTTCTTATCTTCCATATCACATATTCTACTGTTCTGTATGGTATCTGATTATCATGATAATGAATCCCCCATACAGAATGATAAATATTTGTCTTTGGCATTACCCAGTTCGGCTTCAATGCCAGTAAATATAAAACTTCAAATTCCCTGGGTGTCAGGTCTATCTCCTTTCCTTCGTAGATAACCTGATAGGACATTGGATTTAACTGTAATTTCCCATTACCCAACACTACATTCTCTTTATATTCTGGAAAAACATACTTCATGTGTATGCCTCCTCCTGATTTGTAAATTCTATTCTCATTCCAGAAAGAAATACTGGACGAAAATTTCCCGTCCAGCACCTTTTTAATCATTCCTCATTTTAATGTACTCTCTATATCCTCCGCTGCTTTCTCTATAATTTGAAGATACTCCCGGAGCTTTTCAGACTGGATATCTTCCTTTTCTACAAGCGAGTTGACCAGAAAACAACTTGTTTTCATGCAGCTTAACGGATTTCGAATATTGCTCTGCAGTTCTGCCCGCATAGTACGATAATCATTTTCTATATTCAATGTCCTTGTCGCTGCCTTTTCGCAAAAATCCAGTAACTGATTGATACACTCTGCTAATTCCTGCACTGGACCATTCAAATATCCACAACGAACTCTCTGCTCCAAACACTGTTCTAAAAGAATACGGTTCAAATCATTTAACAGCAGTCTACATTCTCTATTACATTCCATTTCTACAGCTCCATTCATGCACGATAATCAAAAATAGAAAATTCCTTTTTCTCAGGCCGATATTTGTACAGCAAATCATAGGCACCATAATTTTCTTCTAAGTCTTCGCTTATATAAAGAGCAGATATTCCCAAACTTTTTGCTGCATGATAGGTCATTATTGCAAGTTCTTCCCTGCTCTGCGCCTGCATTCTTTTGAATAAGTCGAACATTACTACAACCTTTCTGCCTCCAGAAAAGGCGCGTGCGCAGATACATCTCATTTTTTCTCTATGTTTAAGATCCGAAGGATATTTTTGTAATAAATGTCCTATATTAAATGCCCTAACCAATTCCTCTATATTGGATTTATCTCCATCTAATAGCCTTGGCATAGAAATGTTTTCTTCAATCGTCATAAATTCAATCAGCGGAAACTCTTCTGCTGCTATTCCAAACAAACGCCTGTTTAAAAGAGAACGACTATTTTCGTCTATATCAAGCCAATCTTTATTACATACCAATATCTCACCTGTTTTCGGTTTTCTATATCCGCAAAAAATTTCAAACAGTATCCGTCCAAACTTTTCCCCACACATAAAATAGCAAACTTCTTTGGACCTTACTTCAATGTTTAAATTTTGTATATAGGCTTCCCCGTCTGCCATATTTTCAACTAGAAATGGATACATAGTTCTTCTCTCCTTTTCTATAATGGAAATGCACCAGAAAACTATCCCTTATGGTTTTATCTGGCGCATTTCCTTTTGCTTCATTTGTGTTTTTAAATTTTATAACCAACCGGTTACTACTGCTGTACAGTTATTGTATCCACTCTGAACACAGTCATGAAGACAATCATTAGGATCACAATATTGCACTTCCACATCAAATGTTTCTGTCTGCATTTTTTTCTCTACTTCACCCATATTTTTCTCCTTTGCTACTACAACCAACCAGTTACTACTGCTGTACAGATATTTTCCTCTACAACACAGTCACTCAAGCAATCATCAGGATCACAATACTGAACTTCAATGTCAAATTCTTCTTCCTGTGCTTTTGGCTCCATATTCATCATAGTGATGCCTCCCTTCATGAAATTATTTTAAAATTGTCAAATGACAACTTAAAAATCTTTTCTTATTTTTTCTACAATGCTTTCCTTATTGAAAGATTTAAACACAATTACAGGAATCACTCCCGAAAGAATTATAGTTACAACAGATAACGTTATCGCCGGCCATAGCAGCAATTTATAGGTCATAAACCAAATTGCATTACAGATTATTTTTATCATTGTACCGCCTACCAAAGCAGAAAGTACAATTCCTAATACCGCTGAAGACAAAGCATATAACAATCCTTCATTTACAATAAGCCTGATTAACTGTTTTGTTGTCATGCCGATACTTTGCATAACTGCATATTCCTTTTTTCGAGTAATGATATTGGTAATCATTAAATTTATAAAGTTAATAAATCCTGACATACCTAAAATCACACTGATAAATCCACCAATGATATAAACGGTATTCTTAATACCACTCAAACTATTTCTCAGCATGATAACTGAACTGCAGCCAATTTCACCTTCCTTCTGCTCAACAAGTTTTTCTATTTGTTCCATAATCGGTACTAACTCTTCTTTATCTACGTTAAAAGAAAAACTCATCAGAGAAGGCTTTTCATATATGTTCTTAAATGTGTTTTCTGAAATATAAAACATGGGAGCGTCCCCTCCAACAGCAGTAATTCCTGTTGTAACATTAGGGACTTCATACTCCGTTGAGGTCACACTCATTTGAGCAATCACTTCAAGCTCGCGCTCTTCTTCTCCATTACTGCGAACCTTGATTTTATCTCCAATTTCACATTGGAAATCCTCCGTATTTACCGAAGACTGCCCTTGTTTTTTTCGTACTGCTTCAACAACATAATTTCCTTCTTCCAATTTTTGATATACTTCTGCAATAGAAAGATTATCTGCTGTTTTCAGAAAATCACATCTCTGGAAGACATTTTCATTACAGCCATATACATTACATACCGGAAAATCATCATATCCTAACGGAATATAATATTGATCTACCATGATACTGGCTTTTCCATCTTCTTTTATCACATCTTCTTTATTATACGTCAGTCCGTAATCAATCGTAATATCTCTGTCATCTAACGTGTTCTTATATATAAAACCTTTATCTTCAATATCAAATTGATTTTCAACCAAATCTACTATGTTCTCGTCCAGACTATCTGTATGTTGTATATATCCTTTGAGGTTATTAAAAGTGTTTCCATTCGCAATTACCACATCTGCTGCGCACTGTTCTTTTACCGCTTTGTCAATATCAATGCTGTTTACTATAATTAAAGTAGAATTAAGCAGCATACAGCAAAGAGTCATGGATATAACAATAAATACACTTCTTTTCTTCTTTCTCTTCACATTTGATAAGGCTAATCTCCAAACAGAAATTTTCTTTGTATGCTTTATTTTCTTACCGTTCTCCTTTTTCTCAGAATATCTGAGAGCTTCTATCGGAGAAATTTTAGAGATTATATTGATTGGTTTTCTTACACTGACCAATACAGTAAAGATTGTAAAAATGGCTGCCCCAATAAAAATAATTACATTTGGCGAAACCTCTACCGATAAATTTGAATATTCATTTGTAATAAATCCAATCGCAAATGGCAGGATTGCCTTTCCAAGAAAGTATCCTATTAATAATCCACATGGCAATGCAATCAGCAAGAGCCACAGTGTTTGTATACGGACTAAAAACTTAATCTGTTTTTGGGTTGTACCTATCGTTTTTAATAAACCGTACTTCTGCACATCTTGCAAAACAGAAATTTCAAAAATATTGAAAATGAGTAAATAACCTGCGAATACAAAAAGCAGAGCAAACACCAAACCGATAAAAAGGACAGATACATTCATTTCCGGATTAGTAATTCGATTAACTGCGTAAGCAATATAATTTTCTGCATTGGCATCTTCTGGATTTCCACCCAGGCTCAGCACAATATTCTGAAGTTGTTCTTCCATATTATTCGTATTTTTTAATGCTATATCTGAAAAATACGTTCCGGCATATTGCCTGTCTTTGTCAAAAGTATATGGAAATATTTCTTCATTTTCCTGCATAAATTTATCGGATACTAACATCAGACTCGTTTGTGAATTTGGTGCTTCCCATATTCCAGAAACCACCATCTTATATTGATGAATCTGATTTCGCAATTCAAATTCTATTTCAACTTCTGCGCCTACTTTAGGCTCTATTCCCAAACTTTCCAATGCCCTGTCTGTTGTTGCAATTTCATTTTCTTTTGTAGGCGCACAACCTAATGTAGGAACAGAAAAGGTTAATTCCTGCTCAATAGAATCCATGTAATCCAATTCTATATTATGTGTTTTCGTATTACTTAAAAATCCAATCGGTCTTCTAAGCCCGACAAAATCAACTCTTTCATCTTTTGATAATTTTTCAAACTGTTCCTCTGTCATATAACGTATATCAGCATCTGCTTTACTTCCTTTTTGTTTCTGCAAAGTAAGCTGGACTGACTCATACGCTCCTACCCCCGTTGTTATTAGGGTAGCAAATAATACCGTTGTTAAGATCATAGCCAAAACAGCAACAATGTTTCTTGTTCTATTTTTCAAGAAATCTTTCTTTGCTAGTTTCAGCATACATTTCTTGTTTCTGGTCGAATACACGCTGTCCCCTCCTGTTATTATATATCCATAATCTTTCCATCTTGAATTCTGATAATCCTATCTGCCATTTGTGCTAAATTCATATTATGGGTAATCATAACAATAGTTTGACAGAACCGCTTACTGGTTTGCTTTAACAATCCCATCACTTCAAGGCTTGACTGCGTATCAAGATTTCCTGTCGGTTCATCGGCCAAGACGATAGCAGGCTTCGTAATCAAAGCTCTGGCAATCGCAACTCTCTGCTGCTGTCCTCCCGATAAATCGCTTGGTAAATTTTCCAGTTTTTTATCAATTCCTAAAATCGTGATAATCTTATCCAGGAAATCCTGCTCCACTTCATTCCCATCCAGCTCTACTGGAAAAACAATATTTTCATAGACATTTAATATGGGAATTAAATTGTAATTCTGAAAAACAAATCCAATATTCCTTCTACGAAAAATTGTTAATTCTTCTTCGTTTAGCTGCCCTATGTTTTTTCCCTTTACTAAGACATTTCCGGAAGTGGGGATATCCAATCCCCCAATCATATTTAGTAACGTGGATTTTCCACTTCCAGAAACGCCTACAATAGCAACAAATTCACCTTCCTCTATTTTCAATGAAATACCGTCCAATGCTTTCGTGATATTTTCACCTGAACCGTAATACTTTTTCAAGTCCGCTGTTTCAAGTATGGCCATACTGTCGATTCCTCCATCCCGCAATTCTTTTAGCTTCTATAAATCCACAACCATATAGGGTTTAAGATTTCCTTTATATCCATAATTTCACCTTCCCATGCTATTGAAAAACTCCTCTATTTCTACAGAGTCAAAATAAAATTCTGTAATTTTTCCATTTGTAATTCGATATAAAGCCGGAACTCCTGCAATTAACATATCTTCATATTTTGTAATAGAAGCATAATCAATTTCTGGTGTCTGAATATCCGTATAGATATCCCCTACCTGTGAACCAGGGAATGCTGGAATATCCTCTGGAGTAATGGTTACAAAATTGAAGCGCATACGTTTTCCGTAATCATTCTTCATATTTTGATATTTTTCTTCCGATTCGCCTGGTAAAAATACCTTGTTTCCATCACTGTCCACATATCCTATCTTTTTGTTATATTTGGATCGCGTTGCCGCCCAGTTATATTTCTGTAAAGGGCGGTTTTCTCTTAAAGCATAATCTACAAAATATACATTATCATTTTCTGCCGCAAAATTCAGCATTTTATCTTTTACCTGATTGCAAAACGGACACTGAACCATGTAAAAATAAACGTAGTAATCCTCCTGGCTCTGGTTAAACATATCCTTCAAATTGATTTTCGTAACATTTTCGTATGGATCTTCCTCTGAAACTGCGATAGCGGCCTCTTCCCCTGTTGAGTAAGCAAGAACACTTTCTGCATTGAAAGATACGGTCATCACTGTAGCTGCTGTTAATAACCCTACTGTTTTTAAAAGTCTTTTTCTATTCTTCATAACTAATTCCCCCATAATAATTTTTCTAAATGTCCTTTTTGTTTTTCACAAAACTTCTGGAATATTTCCTCATCACTCTGCATTCCCAGAGTAAAATTGATGCAAGAATGGCAAAACAGGTTCACATCACAGTCCTTACATTTTTCCATTCTCCAAGGTCTTAACTTTTCCAATTCCTCTTTCCATGCCGGGTCCTCAATAATTTCTGTAATTGGTGTTTCCAGCAGATTTCCCATAAAAAGATTTTTCAAATTGCTAAGTGGAGCACAAGGATATACATCTCCGTTTTCACTGATATTTAATTCCTTTTTACCCGGCTGACATAATGCACATCTTAAATGCTGTTTTTCCAATTTCTCTATGTACTCCATTGGTGGAAGCAATTCTCTTTGGTTCTCTTCTCCTCTTCCTGAAGGAGCAAATCTTCGGATCAATGGTTTTACATCTAACTCTTCACATAATTTATAAAAGTCCTGATCATGTCCATAAGTGTATTTTGTTTCCAACATGGAAACAGATACTTTTTCCATTCCAGCTTCTTTTAATTTTTTGATCCCGGCAATCACCCGGTCATAAATCCCTTCTCCTCGCACTTTTGTGCAGCTATAGGAATCAAAACCATCAAGGCTGACGGAAACACCATCAACATTCTTTTTAATGATTTCCATAAGCCGTTCATTCAGCAGCAACGCATTTGTAGACAAGGTAATTGCACCTTTATAATTTGCCCTTAAATATTCCAGTATCTCACAGAAATCAGGACGGATTAACGGTTCCCCACCGGTCAGGTTAATCTGTTCTGGATTTAAAACCACCACCTGATCAATTACCTTTTTCCAGTCTTTCGTATTCATGTGGTCTACTTCTTCTATACAAGCAGACGCCACACAATGTTTACATCTTAGATTACACCTATTGGTCAAAGAAAGATATACGATCTGATACGGATAGGTTATCTCATTTTTCATCTGTTCTTCCGAAATATAAAAATGAATCCGGCACAGTTCCTGAAATAACTTATAGGCATTTTTCTTTACCACAGTATCTTCTTCCTCAATGGTAAACTCCCCATTGTTCTCTTCCAGATATTTTTCAAGATACTGAAAATAAACCTCTGAGGTTTTTACAAAGCCTCCGTTTCTGGTGTTACATAAAATAACTCTTTCTTCACGTACTAAAACTTTTGCATTTGGACTTCTCATATACATATCGGGTTCCCTCCTTTACAACTCAATAATAAAGTCTGCATTTTTTTCTGCATCCGCTTCATGCGAAAATAAAATAATAATACTGTTCTGTTTCAAGTGTTCTATCATATCATAAAATTCTTTTTTAGAAACACTATCCAGGTTTGATGTAGGTTCGTCAAAAATATATACAGAACGTTCCCTACATACTGTCCGGATAATACCTATTTTCTGCGCCTGCCCACCTGAAACACTTCCAGTATCAATAAGTTCCGACTCTAATGTACGCCCCATTTCTTCTAAATCTTTATAAAATGATAATAAGGAAATATACTTTTCTACTGGAATAGGATCGTTTAGAGCAATGTTATTTCTTATGGTGTCACGAAAAATCGGCGGCTTCTGAAAACAAATTCCTATCGTTTCTGTAAGTGTTTCCCTGGAAAAATTAGTAATACTTTTCCCATCTAATAATATGGTTCCTGAAAAATCGTTCCATATTTTTAACAGGATACCGGCCAGTGTACTTTTTCCTGAACCATTTTTTCCTTTAATCAGATAAATAGAACCTTTCTCAAGACACATATTCAAATTTTTTCTATATACTTTTACATCTTTATAACTGAAATTCACATCTTTTATTTCAATTTTTGATATATCCATTTGCTTCACCCTACAATCTCATTGATTCTGTCCATTGATACTTTCGCCTTTTGGAACTGTCCAATTACAAGCATAATTGAAGAAAGCGGATTAAACATTCTTTGTGTGTACATAATAATCACTGTCAGCTCTCCAAACTGTACCTGTCCGTTAATCACCATAACACCACTGATTGCCAGTACAATCAAAAATGTAGCGGTACTAATAAGTTGCGGTACCGAACGGTTATAGGCCATTAACATATTTTGCCTTAAAATTTCATTTCGCAAAGAAGTTTCATTCCTGCAAAATTTATCTATATAGTAATTTCTTCCATTTAAAGCCAGATACTCGTAAAGGTTACTTACAAACTCCTTAATCAAACCATTCCCAATGTCCATTTTTCCCATTACTTTTCTGGACTGCCCCATGATTTTTTTGTTAAAGAAAATCTGGATAGCAATAAGAATCGGATAAATTAAAAGCATAAACCAAAATATAACCGGATTGATCTGTATCAGGATTACCGCTGTAATAATCACAGTCACAATTTGTATCAGCAGATCGGAAAGCATACGGGAAGATAACATTTCTATATTATTAACGTCTGCATTCATGCTGGTCATAAACAGATTTGATTTCTTCTCTATTTCCTTTCCATCAACCTGAAACATTGCTTGTATCAACAATAACTTGATTTTAACAATAAAGCCATTTGACATTTTGCAAAACAGATAACTCAATGCCAATGCTACTGTAATAGATACAAGCTGGCATATAGCCATATATGCAACATTGGAGATCACTGCCCCTGGATCTTTTGCCGGAACTGCCTTATCCAGAATATTGGTAATTAACTGGGGATAAATATAGGTCACTATAGCGTCCATAGCTACCAATATAATTCCAAACAGATAACCCCATTTATACTTTCGTATCTGCTCCAAAACAACATTCTTTTTCTTCATAACACACATTCCTTCTCAAATGTTCAACCAGATTATACAGGATACAAACATCACCTACTTTTATGGTATGATAATCCAATTTTGTAATTTTTAATTCCCCATATATCCCGCTGATAAAATCATAAAAATTAAAGAAATTCACGCCTGTAATTTGGGAAAGAAATGGATACCTGCTGATTTCGTCAAGGGAAGATGTGCAGCCAAATTCAAACAATCTCCTGTGTACCTTTTCCAAAATCATCTGTCCCACTTCATCAGTCTGGAGCTTGCCTACGCACTCTAAATCAATTTTTTCTAAAGGATCCTCTGTCTTTTCCAGTATGTTTAATGCTTCCTGTATGCTTTTTATACTCGGTGCTGTCTGCATAGCTCTGGCCAGAATACCTGCCACATAAGCATTTCCCTTTGAGGTTCCCTTAAAAAAATTATATCGTCCAGATTTTCCTGCAACAAATATCGGTGAAATATCCGCCAGAACCTGAACGCTTGCCGCCCTGTCTACAAGAACTTTTTTCTTTGCATCTGGTAATAATTCCCCCACACCAATCACACTTTTATAAATTGCCGGTATGGTATCCTTTGCATTATTACATTCCGAAGCACAGATAATCTTTCCCTGTTTTTCCAAGTCATTACAAATGTCCCTCAATTCCTTTTCCATAGCAGGATCAAGAATTTGTGTTACGGAAAGGCTCAAACAGATGAGATCCACCTGTAGTTCCCTGCACTTTTTTAATGCGGCAAGCAGTAAAGAACTGGTCGTTTTTCCTAATTCATTTACAATTTTTATAGGATAAAATTGCGCCTGCTCTGCAAATTGTAAGATACAATCGATACAGTTGGTTCCATGACCAAAAACATCATCAAAATTTTCCTCTTCAACAATTCCATTTTCTTCTGCACTCTTTTGAAAAGAGAATCCCTGAATTACATGCTCCATGATTTCCTGATTTTGTGTATCTACACCGGAGTCTACAACTGCCACTTTGGGACTATACATGGAATCCCTCCAATATATATTTGTACTTTTTATAAATTCGATAAACAATATCTCTTTCATTGCACTGGAAAGCAGAAACGGTGTAGTAATCTCCGGTATATGCTTTATTAATCAGTTTACATACCTGGCTGGAGCAATTCTGTTTAAATGTACAATCTCCGCACCCTGTCACCGGAATTTCGTTAATCTTATGGAGAGCCTCCAGTTTTTCCGGCTGTAATCCTTTCCAAACATCTCCCAGCCAATAATCCACCTTATCAGCAGCTAATGCACATGGGTAAATTCCACCATCCGCAGATATATGGAATGTATTTGTTCCACCGTCACAGCCAGTACGTCTTCTGAAAGTTGCCTCTTTAATATTGAATAATAAATACTGCGCTGCTTTTTTATCTTTTTCTATCATGTATTCCATGATTTTTTCGTAGTTTTCATAATATATCTGCATATCTTGCTGGTTCCATGCAGCCCCGGCATCTAATGCAAAAGTTACTACTCCCATATCCATCTGATCCAGATAAATATAATTTTCAGCCATAACTGGAAGGGTTTCCTTATTGACAGTCATTCTGACCCGAATGTATTCACCTTGCTCTTTTAAAAACTTTAAGGTTTCCACTACTTTATCAAAGGAAGACTCGCCATTTGGATAAATACGGTTTGTATCATTTGTTTTCCTATTTCCATCAATGCTTACAGAAATCTGTACCTTACCCTTTATAAAATCGTAAATATCCTTTTCAAACACTGTTCCATTTGTTGTCATTGTAAAAATGATATGACCATCATATCGCTCTTTTAAGGTTTCTACAATATACCGAATAACATCAAAATTCAGTAATGGCTCACCACCATGTAAAGCCACATTAATCCGTTTTCCTGCTGCAACAGTTTCATCAAATTTATTAGTAAAATATTTGATTGTCTGTTCTGCGGTTTCCAATGTCATTGTTTTAGGCTGCTTATGTACATAGCAGTATTTACAAGCTAAATTGCATCTTTCGGTTACCCAGAATGTAATATTCATACGGTTTCCCCCTTTCTTATGGAATTAGTATACTTACAAAATCTTACCAAATTATTACACTAAAAAAATATGTGTGAATGCAAAAGTGTCCCTGCAGGAAAACCCACAGGGACAAACGTTAAGTTTTCTGATATTTCTACCAGTATAATGTTACCACCTCATTACAATAGTTGGGAACACTCAGCTTACAGTCATGATAACAGTCATCTGGATCACAATACTGGACTTCTACGTCAAACGTAGTTTCCTGGATTCTTTTCTCCATTTTTTCCATATAGTGTTCCTCCAGTCTTACCAAATTTCTGTAAAATGTGCATCACAATTATTTACTCCTTCGTGAGTACAATCATGATAGCAATCACTTGGATCACAGTACTGTGTTTCTACATCAAATGTAGTTTTTTGAATTCTGATTTCTAAATTTTCCATAAAAGTGTCCTCCTTCTACCATAACGAAGTTATATGTGTGTTACACCAGTCCGGCGCCGTTAAACAATCGTATTCACATCTGTCCGGATTACAATACTGAACCTCTACATCAAAAGATTCTTCCTGCATTTTTTTTTGAAGTTCTGCCATACCTTACACCTCCTTTCATTTGTATTCAGGTTTATCAGCACTTTTGTGGCTGTAAATCATCTTACCTACAGGTTTCTGAGGCGTTCTGTAATGCTTTCTCTTTCCCAGAAATAAATTCCTACCTCAGAAGTTATGATAGATATTATTAAATACAACGCAATAACGATAGTTGCCGGAAATAATGTAAGCCGAAAAGTTGAAAACCAATTAGAAGAACATATCGCTTTAATTGCAGTAATATCAATAAGTGTTGCAAGTATAAATCCACCAATTGCCGCATAAAAAATATATCCTACGCTTTCTCTTATAATCAGCTCACGTAATTGTTTCTTGGTTGCACCTATGCTTCTAAATATCGCCAATTCTCGGTTTCGCACAATTAAGTTCGTAAAAATAATATTCACAAGATTTACAATTCCAATTACACCTAAAATTCCTCCAATTAGCACACATAAAATTCTAACTAGCATTTTATAGTTTTCGATTTCTGCACGCCTTTGCTCTGTAGTTTCAAATCCCACATCAGAAAATTCTTTTGATAGTTCCTGTAACATTCTATTCACAGCAGGAGCATCTTTCTCGTCTGCATCAAAAGAGTAATTTACTAAATTATCTTCTCCATACAATTCTTTAAATAAATCTTCTCCTAAGTAAAGCCAGGGGCCCAAAATGGTTCCTCCTCCTGTAGAACTTCCGCCTGATATTTGTTCTGAATCTATCACCAAAATTTGAGATAATACTTCTACTTCTTTTATTGGTTTTCCATCCCTATAAATGGTCACAACATCACCGACTTTAGGTGATATTTCAATATCACTCATACTCGGCTTACCATTATCATTTGCAGGAATACCCGCCAAAATATAATCTCCACTTTTTAGTTTTTCTTTAATCTCATCAATATTCTTTTCTCCTTCCAAGACTTCCATTTTCTTCAAAAAGTTTTCTGAAATTCCACATACATTACATACCGGTCTCTTATCCTTACCTAATGTCAATGATCCATAATTGGTTGTTGCACTATTAGTAATTACTCCATCAATTTCTATACTAGGTATTTTGACATCTATTACTTTTACCCCCCAATCATAACTTATATCAAAATTATATACAGAATCATCTATTTTATTTTTATATAACTTTGTTCCATTTTCAATCATGGCATTCTTTTCGAGCTCTTGAACAGCTTTTTCATTTAACACTGCTGAAGGTTTCACATAACCGATACTAGGATTTAAAGTGTCTGTTGATGCAACTAAATAATCACTTCGCATTTGTGCATTAACATATTTTTTCTCATCAAAACTATTTGAAACAGTCCACAAAGAATTAATAAATATAATGCTTAAAATAAGAGAGGTAAATACTAAAACGGTTCTCTTTCTATTTCTCTGCAGATTGCTCCTTGCTATATTTCTAATAGAGCGAATATCCTTCTCTGCAGTTTTTTTCTTTATCTCTGTATATTTTGCTGTCTCAATCGCAGAATACTTAGCAGCTTTTTTAGAAGGTCTTCTCATGCTCAAAAATACTGTAAGCAACACAAAGAGAATTGTTAAAATAAAGATAGCCGGGTGTACCGACTGTACAATAGTAAGTTCTTCCTCACTGTATTCCCAATTTTTCAAAATAACTGGCAACAAAAGCGCCCCTAACCCGTATCCGACCAATAATCCAATCGGAATACCAATAAGAGATAAAAGAAACATCTGTCTTCGCATTAATCTTTTAATCTGTTTACCGGTCATTCCAATCGTTTTCATTATTCCAAATTCTTGAATATCCTGCATAACACCTATATCAAAAATATTATAGATCAATAGGTATCCACACAAAATAAATAGTGCTCCGAAAAAGACTATGGAAAGTATTATTCCTATATTTTCTTCCTCTGTATATAGCATAGGATTAACAGATACTTTAATATATTCTTTTTCATTGACATTTTCTGTTTGTGCTCCGATACTTTCTGCATATTCTTTAAGATTTTGCTCAATATTCTTTGTGTTCTTCATGCAAACACTTGCAAAATAGGTTCCTAAAATCTCTTTATCAATATCGTATGTATTCTCTAACACTTCAGGATTGTGTTCTAAAAATGTTTCTGATACAACCAAAAAATTCAATTTAGGATTGCCTGTATACCAACCTGATAATCGCATATCAAAGTTATATTCCTGATTTCTCAGTGTAAAGGATACCGGAACATGACTTCCTACTTCTTTTTTTATCCCCAAATCTTCTAATGCTTGCTCTGATAAAAGCACTTCTTTTTCATCTTCCGGCATCTTCCCTTCTTCCAGTGACAAATAATATGCTTCCATACCACCTTGATCTAAATAGTCTATTTCAACAGGTCGCTTTGTTTCTCCTTCCAGAAATGCAATCGGAATCCTACCTCCCACACTTTCAAATAAATCTGAATTTTGGACTTTCTGAAATTGCTCTTTGTCCAAAAATCGAAGTTCTGCATCTGCTTTCATTCCAGATAATTTTAACTGCGTTTCCTGAATGGATTGCATACCGCCAAATCCAATTTCCAATACTGATGTAAATAAAATGGTAGTTAAAGTAATTGCCAATACAAGAAGAAGATTTCTCTTTCTATTCACCTTCAGATTACCCTGTACCATTTCTTTGATTATTTTCTTTTCATTACTCATACGATTTTACCATCTCTCATTCTTATAATCCTTGATGCCGTTTCTGCAATTTCTCTACTATGGGTAATCATGATAATCGTCTGATTGTAACGTTCCCCTGACTCCCTAAGTAGTCTAAGGACCTCTTCGCTTGACTCACTATCCAGGTTTCCTGTCGGCTCGTCGGCTAAGACAATATCCGGTTTCGTAATCATTGCCCTGGCAATGGCAACTCTCTGCTGCTGTCCGCCTGATAAGGTGTTCGGTAAATTTTTCAACTTATTTTTAATACCCAGGATTTCTACAATCTCTTCAAAATATGCTTCATCAATTTTACTGTTTCCCAAATAAAGGGGTAACAGTATATTGCTTTTTACATTCAGTGTTTGCAGTAGGTTATAATTTTGAAATACAAATCCGATATGTTTTCTTCGATACACCGTCAGTTCTTCCGATTTCATTTTTGTTATGTCTTTTCCATGTATCAGAACCGTTCCCTCTGTCGGATTATCCAATCCGCCCAGCATATTTAATAATGTTGTCTTACCGCATCCTGACGGTCCAACAACAGCTATAAACTCACCTTCTTCAACTGAAAGATTAATCTGATCCAATGCCTTTACACAAATCTCTCCAGTACGATAATACTTTTTTAAATTTGATGTTTTTACCAATTCCATGTTTCTCACCTCATGTTTTATTTTAATATAATCTACAATCCTTACTGAATTATTACAGGCATAAAATAAATCTAATTCTAAAATTAAAAAATGGTTCTTGCATTAAAAACAAGAACCACTTTCTGTAATTTGTCAATTTTTACCAGATTGTTGTCATATCGGCATCACAGTTATTGACACCTTCATGTTTGCAATCGTGATAACAATCACTTGGATCACAATACTGAACTTCGACATCAAATGCAACTTCCTGGATTTTTTTCTCCATTTTTTCCATATAGTGTTCCTCCAGTCTTACCAAATTTCTGTAAAATGTGCATCACAATTGTTAACGCCTTCACCGTAGCAGTCATGATAGCAATCACTCGGATCGCAATACTGGGTTTCTACGTCGAATCCTAATTCCTGAATTTTCTTTTCTAATTCTTTCATGGTTACGTTCCTCCTTATAACATTGAAGTAAAATGTGTGTTACAATGTCCAGGTGCTGTTAAACAATCATGAGCACAATCATCTGGATCACAATACTGAACCTCTACATCAAAAGGCTCTTCCTGCATTCTCTTTTCAAGTTCTAACATATTATCCGCCTCCTTTCACTTATATTTTGGTTTATCAGCACTTTTATGCTGTAAATCATCTTATCTACAGATTTCTGAGGCGCTCTGTAATACTTCCCTTTTCCCAAAAATAAATCCCTGCCTCAGAAGCAATAACAGCTATTATGAAATATAGCACTATGACAATGGCTGCCGGAAGTAATGTAAATTGGAAAGTAAAAAGCCAAATAGAAGAACATATCGCTTTAATTGCAGTAATATCAATAAGCGTTGCAAGTATAAAGCCGCCAACTGCAGCATAGAAAACATATCCTATACTCTCCCTTATAATCAGTTCACGCAACTGTTTCTTTGTTGCACCTATACTTCTAAATGTTGCTAATTCTCGATTTCGCACAATTAGATTTGTAAAAATAATATTCACAAGATTTACAATTCCAATCACACCTAAAATTCCTCCGATTAACACGCACAGTATTCTGACCAGTGCTTTATAATTTTCGATTTCGGAGTGCCTTTGCTCTGTAGTTTCAAATCCAACATCAGAAAATTCTTGTGAAATCTGATTCAACATTCTCCGTACAGCAGGCGCATCTTTCTCATCTGCGTCAAAAGAATAATTCACTAAATTGCCTTCTCCATACAATTCTTTAAATAAATCTTCTCCTAAATAAAACCAAGGTCCTAAAATAGTATCATCACCAGTTAAACTACCTCCTGATATCTGTTCTGAATCCACTACCAAAATTTGTGATAGCACTTCTGCTTTTTTCAGTGGTTTTCCATTCTTATAAATCGTTACTATTTCACCAATATCTGGTAAATTCTCTAAGGCCTGACTACTATAACCACCCTTTGTATTTTTAGAAACAGCAGCCAAAATATAGTTCCCGCATTTTAGCTTTTCTTTAATGGTGGCAATATTGCTTTCCCCATCTAAAATTTCCATTTTATCAACAAAATTCTCAGAAATACCACACACATTACATAATGCTTTTTCATCCTTTGATAATGTTACCTGTCCATAATTTGTTATTGCTTCATTTGTAATTACTCCATCAACTTCTACATTGGGCATATATTCTTTTATTTCAATTCCTTCATTGCCCCATTCGAAACTTATGTCAGAATTATCTACTGTATTTTTATATAATCTAGTACCATTTCGTACTATAGAATTTTTCTCTACTTGTTCCATGACATCCTCGTTCAATGCTGCCGAAGATCTAACATATCCAACACTCGGATTTAAAGTGTCTGTAGATGCAATCAAATAGTCCCTCCGCATTTGTGCATTAATATATTTTTCTTCATCAAAACTATTCGAGATAATCCATAAAGAGTTAACAAAGATAACACTTAATATAAGTGAAGTAAACACTAAAGTCGTTCTTTTCCTATTCCTTTGCAAATTACTCTTTGCTATGTTTCTAATAGAACGAATATCTTTTTCAGCAGTTTTTTTCTTTATCTCTGTATATTTTGCTGTTTCAATTGCAGAATACTTAGCCGCTTTTTGAGAAGGTCTTCTCATGCTTAAGAATACTGTAATTAATACAAAAATAATTGTTAAAGCAAAAATAGCTGGATGCGCTGATTGCACAATGGTAAGTTCTTCCTCACTATATTCCCAGTTTTTCAGAATGACTGGTAGCAAAAGAACACCTAGCCCATATCCCAGAAGCAAGCCAATTGGAATACCGATAAGAGATAAGAAAAGCATCTGTCTTCGCATTAATCTTTTGATTTGTTTACCTGTCATTCCAATTGTTTTCATTATTCCAAATTGCTGAATATCCTGCATAACACCTATATCAAAAATATTATAAATCAATAGGTATCCACATAGAATAAATAAAGCTGCAAAAAAGAATATCGAAAGAATCAATCCCGTATTTCCATCTTCTGAATATAATACATAATTCACTGCTATGTGAATATATTCTCTTCCATTAGAATCCTCAGTTTGACCCCCAAGGCTTTTCACATATTCTTTAAGGTTCTGCTCGATATTTTTTGTGTTCTTCATGCAAACACTTGCATAATATGTTCCGGACACTTCTTTATCATCATCATAAGTATTCTTTGTCACTTCAGGATTATGTTTTAAAAATGTTTCTGATACAATTAAAAAATCAGCCTTAGGATTTCCCGTATACCAACCTGCCAATCGCATATCAAAGCTATATGCTTGACCTCTTAATGTAAAAGACATCGGAACAAGACTTCCTACTTCCTTTTTTATTCCCAATTCTTCCAATGCTTGCTCTGATAAAAGCACTTCTTTCTCATCTTCTGGCATCTTCCCCTCTTTCAAAGAAAGATAATAAGCTTCCATACCACCTTTATCCAGATAGTCTATTTCAATAGGTCGCTTTGTTTCTCCTTCCAGAAATGCAATCGGAATCCTTCCTCCCACGCTTTCAAACAACTCCGAATTTTGAACTTCCTGAAACTGTTCTTTATTCAAGTATCGAAGTTCTGCATCTGCTTTCAATCCCGAAAGTCTTAACTGTGTTTCCTGAATGGATTGCATACCGCCAAATCCAATTTCCAATACTGATGTAAATAAAATGGTAGTTAAAGTAATTGCCAATACAAGAAGAAGATTTCTCTTTCTATTCACCTTCAGATTACCCTGTACCATTTCTTTGATTATTTTCTTTTCATTACTCATACGATTTTACCATCTCTCATTCTTATAATCCTTGATGCCGTTTCTGCAATTTCTCTACTATGGGTAATCATGATAATCGTCTGATTGTAACGTTCCCCTGACTCCCTAAGTAGTCTAAGGACCTCTTCGCTTGACTCACTATCCAGGTTTCCTGTCGGCTCGTCGGCTAAGACAATATCCGGTTTCGTAATCATTGCCCTGGCAATGGCAACTCTCTGCTGCTGTCCGCCTGATAAGGTGTTCGGTAAATTTTTCAACTTATTTTTAATACCCAGGATTTCTACAATCTCTTCAAAATATGCTTCATCAATTTTACTGTTTCCCAAATAAAGGGGTAACAGTATATTGCTTTTTACATTCAGTGTTTGCAGTAGGTTATAATTTTGAAATACAAATCCGATATGTTTTCTTCGATACACCGTCAGTTCTTCCGATTTCATTTTTGTTATGTCTTTTCCATGTATCAGAACCGTTCCCTCTGTCGGATTATCCAATCCGCCCAGCATATTTAATAATGTTGTCTTGCCACAGCCTGACGGTCCAACAACAGCAATAAACTCGCCTTCTTCAACAGAAAGATTGACCTGATCCAATGCCTTTACGCAAATCTCTCCGGTGCGATAATACTTTTTTAAATTTGATGTTTTTACCAATTCCATATTCTCACCTCTCCTTATTTTATTTAATCATAAACCCTAATTCTTACCGAATTATTACCTAAACTCAAAAAATTAAAAAAGGAACATTTAACTCATAATAGAGAAAATGTCCCCTTCATTTTGCTGATAAAATTCAGAAGCTAATTTAGTTCAATTTTACAAATAAGGTGTAATATGTGTGTTACACCACCCCGGCGCAACCGCACAATCGTGTGAGCAATCATTGGGATCACAATACTGTACTTCTACATCAAAGTTTTCGTTTTGCATTTTCTTTTCTAATTCCTGCATCCATTATTCCCTTTCGTACAATACAATTTTTAAGGTTACCCTACCATAAGCTTGTAAAATGAACAGTGCAATGATTTGGTGCAGTTTCACAGTCATAATGACAATCATCAGGAGCACAATACTGTACTTCTACATCAAAGTTCTCGTTCTGCATTTTCTTTTCCAGTTCTTTCATTGTCCCGTCCTCCTTTCTCTGATATTTTAAAGTGTGACATCACCACAAATCATCTCATTTAGTAAATGCCTACTTCCTTACCAAATTTGTAAATGTACTTACTTACTGTCTTTATTGCATTTTGGACTGACTGATTTCCGGCTGAGCTATAAGTATCTTTATTTTGTGCCATTCCAGCCAGTGCTTTGGCATCTTTTGCAGCGCTATAAAGCATATCTCCTACTGCTGTATTCTCCGCACTGCTATAAATATCTGCGCCAAAGCTATTCCCTGCTATGGTATATTCTGTACGGTGTTTGTCTACATACTTTTCAAAATCTGAGTGATTACTATTTACTGCCGTCAGATTGGAAGCATGATGTGGCTCATTCAAATCCGATACATAATGTGTTCCTTTTCCTATGTATTCCATAGCCTTATCTGTATATCCATCTTTATATGCTGCAACTGCACTTTGATAATAGGTTTCTGCTCTGGTTCGTGCTGTAGGGTTTTTCTGTCCCATCCAGTTTTTTCCGGTATCTGGATCATAGAAATGTCCTGCAAACGTGCCATAATCTGTTTCATTTCCTAATACGTCCGGCCAATCTGTATATTCGCATATCACAGCAGCCTTTGTGTTTAATATACTGGCACCTTTATCGTTATTTAAAATCTTCAAGGCATTCGATACGATATACTGGTGTGTATGATCTACCCCGCCGCTGCTAAAGCGCTCATCCGGATTTTCTACATGCTCAATGGGTGCGCCTGGTCCGTAAATTTCATCTGAACCATTCGAAATATCAAGAACCTGTTGCGGTAAATCCTGGGATTCCGCTGCCGATACCGTCCATGATGGCGATACAGAAACACCTACCAAAACCATTGCCAAAAGTACCCCTAGTTTTTTACATTTCATATCTAGTACCTCCCATTTTTTCTTATCAGTATATCCGTAGATTCTTACCAAATTATTACAATTAGTGCATTTAAAAAAATATTTTATCTGAAAAAAATCATTATTTACTTTTGCATTTTTTACAATTATAATACATCTTGAAAACCGTAAACGCTCTTTATGGTATAGAAAAACTTAGAAATTTAGAACAGAAGGAGTGGGAAACTATGCACCGTATCTTAATTATTGAAGATGATTTCTCCTTAAATAATACCCTGGCTTATAACTTGCGGACAGCCGGTTATACCGTTGACTCTGCATATAATGCAAAAGAAGCCTTTGAATATTTAAAACAGTATCATTACATTCTTCTGATTTTGGATATTAACCTTCCTGACGGAAATGGATTTGAATTATATTCAGAGTTGAAAGAAAAATCAAATGCCAGTATTATCTTTTTAACCGCAAATGATTTAGAAAATGATATAGTGAAAGGATTTGACCTGGGTGCTGATGACTATATTACAAAACCTTTTTCACCTGTCGTCTTACAAAAGAAAATAGCTGTTTTAACAAAATATATCACTGAAAAGCAAAAGGAAACTGTATATGAAGACGGTAATCTCTGCATCAATTTCTCGCAAATGACTGCGACGCTGGACACAGTTCCCCTGGAATTATCCCCTTTGGAGTACCGTATTCTGCAATATTTTATTATGAATAAAAAGCATATTTTAAAACGGGATCAGCTTCTTGAGCATCTCTGGGATTTCTCCGAAAACTTTGTAGGTGATACTTCCCTAAATACTGCTATCAGCAGACTCCGAAAGAAAATCGAAGCCAACGGGCATCGTTATATAAAAACAATCTATGGAACCGGATATATGTGGATAGGTGATTAATATGAAAAAAACATTTTCTTTAAAAAAAGTATATATTATAGTTTCCCTGCTATTTCTGTTGATATTTTCAGGAAGCTGTATCATATTGCGTACACTTACATCAGATCCTAAAGTATTTTTACTTTTTACCGTCTTCACTTTCCTTCTGCTTATCTGCGTATTTATTCTCTTTTGTATGATTTTCCACAAGCTCACCTTATTTACTCGTGAACTTCATAAAACATTGGACAGTATGATTGAAGGAACCTATTTTTCACCTGATGAAAAGTATGACGAAACTTTACTATCACAGATCAATCATCATTTAGGAAGACTGTACAGTATATTGGAAAACACCAAAAATTCTGTAAATGCCGAAAAGGTACAGCTCCAGCAGCTAATTTCTGATATTTCGCATCAGTTAAAAACCCCCATGACCACGCTGCGCCTGACAGAGTCCGCTATGGAAAAAGCCATTACAAAACCACAGGAACTACAGACCTTATTTCACACCAATACCGCCCATTTAAACAAGCTGGAATTTTTAATCTCTTCCCTTGTAAAAATATCTCGTTTGGAAACAGGTGTGATAAAACTATCCCCAAGTTATCAAACGATTGGTGACACCATTCTCATGGCTCTGGAAAATATCGTCTTAGCGGCTGATCAGAAGAACATTCAAATAACTTTTAATTATTCAGAAGACTTTAAAGCGTATCATGATCCCAAATGGACATCCGAAGCGCTGTATAATATCCTGGATAATGCTGTAAAATACACGAATGAAAACGGACATATTTCCATAGAACTTTTTACCCTGGAAAACTATACCAAAATAGTAATCACTGATTCTGGTATCGGCATCAAAGAGTCGGAAATCCCTAAACTTTTCCAACGCTTCTACCGCTCCCCTTCTGTCAAAAACTTTCCAGGAGTTGGTGTAGGGCTGCATCTGGCACAAGACATTATCAGCCGACAATATGGTTTTATCCATGTGTTTTCTACCCTTCATGTAGGAAGTACCTTTGAAGTTTGGCTTATCAACTCAGACTCTCATAAATAAGAAAAATGCCGCTACAGGTTCATTAGTATCACCCGTAACGGCATTTTTCTTTATTTTATTCCGCTTTTTCTTCATTACCGGATTTTAAATATGTCATGACCTCTTCCACCGTTTTTCCGGAAGCAATCAATGCACTAAATATCTCATCCTTCTGTTTATCTTCAATCTTCTTCCTAAGTTCTTTTGCTTTCAAACGCAGTTCTTTTAATTCTGCCTCTGTTGTTTTAATCTCCTGTTCTGTCTTCATAAGCATTTCTTCAAGAGAAAGATTTTCTACTTTTTTACGTCTTGGCATACTGTTTCCTCCCATGCTGATATTTTCTTCATTCTACCATTATTGTTCCAAAAATACCAGTCTTTTTATGAATAGCTCCTATCTCCCTCTTCGCTGCTGTTTCTGGCTTTTGGCATATTCCATCTTTTTATTGTATTCGTCCATGATTGCACTTTCCAGATCTGCCTTAAATTCTGCATTAACTGCATGGGCAATGTCCTCCCGTTCTCCTTTTGCAGAATTTTTCTGGGGCATACCTACAAAGGTTTTTCCGTTCCATGCCTGGATCACATGAAGCTGCTGGATCGCCAATACGTCCTGCAGACGAATGGCAACATCTGCCTTAAATGTATCGCTTCCCTGTATCGGATTTACACTCAGATTGTAATACAGTTCTTCCTCTCCCCAACTGCCCTTACAGTCTGTTTTCGTTTCTGTCATATTCTCATAGGCTTCCCTTACAGTATCCAACACTTCCTTTTGAAATTCCTTATCGGTAAACCGAAAAAAAGGAACATACTCCCCTGTTTCGTAATCTCTGTAACGGGGCATATCGAGGTACAGATTTCCTTTCGAGGACTCTTTAATTGCAAGACTTTTCACACAGAAGGCCTCATCAAAGGTAATAGTAGCAAATCCTTTCAGATTATTGAGCTTTCCTTCTTCCTGTTTCAATTCCGGTTTATATACTCTGATATTATATTCCATATTGTGATCTCCTTTTCTACTCTACTTTTCGTTACCGAACTGCTGTCTGGAATGGAAGATTTTTGGTTTCCTCCTGCACTTCCACACACTCCTCCTGGTCCTTGATTTCCAGTTCTGCATCAATCTCCATCTGCCGGGTAATGTTTTCTTTTAAAAGCTCCTCATACGGGAAAGGCTTTGCATATTCCTGCTTTGCATTTTTTATCTCATTTTCACAGGTCTTAATTTCTTTTTGAACATCTTCTACTGCTTTATCAAGGGCATTCAAGCGGTTTTCCATACGGACCATATTGCCGGAGTCACTGCTTTTTAACTCCACACTATATTCCTTCTCTCCCTGAAGGAACAATACCGGCTCCATCATATCCTTTTGGACAAATACCTGAAATCCCTTATACATACCGACTTCGTGCCTGGTAAAAGCTGTCACACCTTCTATAATCCCACGCAGGACTTCCCCTGCTTCTTTATGCTTCTCATAGACTTTTCCCTGCAGCGTGATTGCAAACCCCGGCTGTACTTCCATAGCCTGGTTCCTACGGTCCAAATCCATTTGAAGCGATTGCAGTTCTTTCTCCAGACTTTGTATCCTTTTCGGGTACTGGAACGTAACCGCATCCTGCAAAGCAAACCGTTTCCCTTCATGTGCAGCTTTTAAAATTCTCAGACGTGCCACTTCATTATCTACTTGTATTTTTTCCATAATCAGGGGATTTTCAGAAGCTACCGCTTTAATCTCTGCAAAGTTTAGTACGGTTTCATCTATATCCTCACAGATCCTTGCCAGTTCCCGGCTGGTAAATACCTGGCTGATAAACCGCTGTTTTGTTTCTACAATGCCCCATAAATAAGCATCAAAAGAACCCTTTGTTACATAGCGGTAAATATTGACTTCCTCATTTTCATTCCCCTGGCGGATAATACGCCCTTCCCGCTGTTCAATATCAGTCGGTCATTTTTTGCGGACAGTTCATACATGCTATCCTTTTCTGTTCTCTGCTCCTGCGTTTGCTCTCGTTTGATTTCTCCCTCCGTATCTTCTTGGCACAAGCAGAACAATACCTTGATGCACCAGAGCCCGGGACATATTCAACGCCGCACACCGTACAGTTTTTAGCGGACATTGCTGCCCACCGTTTTGTAGGTATGATATGTAATTCATCGACAAAGCCGATGAATTTATAGTAAATCTTGATTTCCTGCTTCACTGTTCCGTCTGCCATCTTCTCACGCTCCGAAACAAGTATCTTGTCTATGAGTGCGTTTATAACTGTTGCATCCAGTTCTTTTAAGCCTTGATAATTTCGGATAAGGGCGAGGAAGTCACGGATTCCCCGTGATTTCTCGTAGCTTTCATTAAGAGTTTCCGTCACCTCTTTCAGCCTTGCTTCAATTTCAAGCTGCTCTTTCTGGTATTTCCCCGACATCATCTCAAAATTCCGCTCGGTAATACGCTCCATGACCTTATCCTCGTAGAGAGAGGAAAACAGCCTGTCCAGTTCCGCAAGGCGTTTGTTCAGCTTCTTACGTTCTTTCTCTAATGCTTTCGCCCTGCTCTGGTCTGTTTCCGTGAGCCGCTTTTCTATGGCCCTGACCGCCTTTTCATCATTCACTGCCATATCCGCAAAACAGTTGATGTCGGCAAGAACGGCATTGAATAAATCCCTTGCTTCTATATTGTGGGCACTACACTCGCTTCTTCCGTTTCTTGCATAATTATTACATGAATACTGTACACAGTCGATAATCTCTGGGCGTTTCCTCCTGTGTACGTTCATTGCTCGCAGAGCACATCCGCAGTCCACACACTTGATAACGCCTGCAAAAATATTTACAAATCCTCCCTTGTTCTGTGGAAGCCTACGACTTGTAATAAGCTGTTGGACAATATCAAATTCCTCCTGCGTGACTATTCCCTCATGGGTATTGGGTATCACTTCCCATTCTTCGGGCAGCTTAGAGGAGCGTTTCTTGCTTTTCATATTGGCGGCAATCCGTTTGTAGCCTACAAGATTTCCCGCATATATCGGGCTTCTTAAAATGCTCCTCACGCTGTTCCCACTCCAAATATAGCGTTTGTCCTCGTTCCCCTCAAAATGACGTTCAAAGCCTGTTTCGCCACGCTCCGCCGCATAAGCGGCAGGGCGTAGGATATGCTGTTTATTAAGATGTCTGCAAATTTTGGCAACTCCATTCCCTTTTAATGCAAGGTCGAATATCTCTTTTACAACATGTGCCACTTTATCATCTATCAGCAGATGGTTGTGGTCGGCAGGGTCTTTGATATAGCCATAAGGGGCGGTAGTTCCCATGAATTTCCCCTGTTGAAACCTCGCCCGATATGCCGATTTTATCTTAACAGATATGTCAGCGGCATACATTTCGTTTAAAATGTTGCGGAAAGGCGTGATGTCCATAGCAGATTTATTCAAGGTATCTACGCCGTCATTGACCGCTATATACCTCACGTTATGCTCTGGGAAGAAAACTTCCAGATATAACCCACAATCAAGATAGTTTCTCCCCAGACGGGATAAATCTTTCGTAATCACGCAGTTTATCAGACCGCTTTCAATGTCTTTTATCATATTCTGGAAACTTGGTCTTTGGAAATTTGTACCAGAATAACCATCGTCCACATACGTTTTTGCTATGTGCCATCCCTGCTTTTTCACATAATCCGTGAGGATGGATTTCTGTGTCGCAATGCTCGCACTCTCGTTATCCGTACCATCGTCTTTAGATAAGCGGCAATAAATGCCGACTAAATAGATTTTCTTTTCTTCTTTGATTCCTGCCATACTGTAAAACCTCCGTATCTGTCCTATCTGTTTTCATGTCCCATTGCGTACATTCTAAGCGGACAGCCCCTCATTGTCGAAGGTGTCGCCCTCGGCAATCTTCTTCCGAATATCCTCGGAGATAATCGGGACAAACGCTTCTGTAACGGTCTGTGTGCCGACATATTCACGGCTGATTATCATCTGCACTGGTGCTTTTGGCACGATACGCTTTCTCTTTTTATCTGCTTTCTTATCCTCGCCCATACTTAAATCTTCCTTTCCAGACAGGGCAGGGAAGAGTTTGGAAATGTCCCCGCCCTGCCAATCAGATACCATTAATCCTCGCTGTTTAATTCTTTCTGTAATGCATTAAGGAGTGCCGCCGCTTCATCAGCGTTCAGCGTGATTCCCTTGCCGCACTTTTCACGGTTCGGGGAAAAGCTGCGGATGTCATACTTCGGCTCTTTCCCATTCCATGAAATGAGATTGATTTCCTTTGTGTAGCCACTGTCGCCCGTAGACAATACTGCGATTTCCTTTACGATTTCATACTGGATTTCTTTCATTCTCTCTACCTCAACTCTCTGTATTTACTTCCCGAAAAAAGAAGATTAGCGGCTGTCACGGTTGCGTTTCCTCTGCAACTCACGCTCCAAAAGTTTGATGATGGTTTCCTCCATCTGCTTCGGCGTTGTGTTCTTCGGAAAGTATTTTTTCAGCTTGCTTGTGTTGATTTTCAAGGTTTCTTTCTGATTTCCCTTTTCCTCCGTCATAATCGCAAATATCATATCCATGTCAAGCCGCCCACTCTGGCTTAGGCTTTTCATCCGCTGTGCCTGTGAGAGTGAGGGCGTTGCTTCTTCGCTCTCCATCGTGGCAAAGAGGTTTTCCTGCTCGTCTTTCTTCAAGAAGGACAGTTCCACCGCAGGCGTGAGGGCGATTTTCCCCTCGTCCACCATCTGCAAAATCGGCGGTATCAGTTCCGTCAGGCGGATAAAACGCTGCACGGTCATCCTGCCCACGCCGAAGCCCTGTGCCACCTTGTCGTCCGTCCGCAACTTCGTCACAACTTGTGACGAGGTTAAGTCTGTGCGGAAACCCTGCCGCTTCATGGCTTCGGATTTCATCTTGTAAGCAAACGCCCGCTCCGATGGCAGGATATTCTCACGCTGCAAATTGCTGTCTACAAGGGTGATGATGGCTCGGTCACGGTCTAAGGGCAGGACAAACGCAGGCACGGTATTTATCCCTGCAAGTTCAGAAGCACGGACACGCCGCTGTCCCGCAATCACTTCATAGCCGTTCCCGTCCTCTTTCGGGCGTGTGATTATCGGCGTGACAATGCCAAATTCCTTGATGCTTTCCGCTAACTCTGACAGTGTTTCATCTTCTGCCACATGAAACGGATTGTCGGGGAACGGGTACAAGTCTTTAGTCTTTAACACCTTAAAATCCTGTTTCTTCATTCACATATCTACCTTTCTTTCGTTCTGCTTCTATGATTTTTCTGCAATTCTTCCAACACTTCGGGCGGTATTTTTGACAGCAGCCGCCCCATCTGTTCGTTGGTTCTCTGCAATTCAAATATCTTCTGATTCGCTTTCTGCACCTTTAGTTCCTGCTCGTACTTTTCATCACGCATACGCCCCGCATAGTCTGATTCCTGCCCAATTCTCTCTTTCAAACTGTCGATATACGCCTGCTGTTTCCCGATTTCCTTAGAGAATTTCTCCACGTCTGGCAGCCATGCAGAGAGTAAATCTAACGCTTTATCCCTTTTCTTCCCTGCGTTAAAGGCGTTGATGTCGGATAGGGCAGACACGATTTCTTCATACTGTTTATCAAGCCTACCGCCTAATTTATAGAGCCATGTGGGGACGTGTTTCCGCTTGGTTTCCATTGAGGACTGCCCCCGTTCAAGCTGATTCCACCGTGAGGACATCCGCTCATGGTAGGCGGTCTGCCACTCGGATAATGATTTCTGGTTGCCTAAGATAGCTTTCGCTGACAGCTTATTGTCTGGCGTAATCGGCACAAAGCAGAGGTGCATATGGGGCGTTCTCTCGTCCATATGGACGACAGCGGAGAGGATATTCTGCTTTCCAACACGCTCCGAAATGAAGTCAAGAGCCGTCTGGAAATACGCTTTTTGTTCTTCGGGCGGTAACTGGTTCATAAATTCTGGTGAAGCTGTGATGAGCGTTTCCACCATCATCACGCTGTCTTTCCTTGTCCTGCACCCCGCTTCGGCTACCATGCGGTTAATCTCTTTCTTGTAGGTGTACTTTGGTGGTGCTATGAGATGGTAATTGTTTTTAGAGCGTTCCATATCTATATCTGGGTTGCTTTTGTAGGCTTCTTTCTTCCGCTCGTTGTGGCGTTCACAAGCCGCAACGCCGCCCGCTTTTCGTTTCTGGAAACGCAGGATTGCATAAGGCATAGGCGGATTCCTCCTTTCTTTCGGCGGGTGACCGTCCTTTGGGGTGACAGCGGTGACGGTGGTGACAGCAGTTTTGGGATACCCCCTGCCGACTGCCGCAACTGTCACCCTCACCCCCTGCATGACGGTCATGTCGATGATGACGGTGTTTTTGGGATACCCCCCCTCGCAAGAGCCGTCACCGTCATGCCGCCATTCTTTTATCCGAAGCCGTAAGGCGTAGGATAGCAGGGCACAGCCCTGCCTTAAGGGAGTCCAGAGGGAACGTCTGGCACACGACTTTGCAGGGCAAAGTGTAGTGTGTTACACCCTGTAAACGCAGTCGGAAAAATCGGAATGATTTTTCTGACCGCAGGAGTGGTTTTACACGACCGAAAAGGGCGAGTAAATCTCACGCCTGCATTTTGCGTTTACGGGGTGTTCTCCCGTAGGGATGACAGCGGCAGGGTATCCTAAAATCACTGTCACCACCGTCACTGCTGTCACCCGCAGGGCAGAGCCGCCAGCTTTACATGGCTTTAAGCGTCAATGACAGTAACAGGGGGGTATCCTAATATCGCTGTCACCACCGTCACCGCTGTCACCCGCCCTCCTTGCAAGGGCAATCCGCCTGCCGTCTTTCCTGCGGCTGTACTGGTAGCAGATACGGTTCTCGCTTAAAAATGTGGTGCGGTATTCATTCAGCCATTTCGTAATCACCGTGGGTATGGTTTCCGTTTCCCCCATAGCGGCTAACAGTTCCGTTGCCGTGCCTATCCATTCTTCCTTATCCCTCATAAAATCCACCAACCGAAAAAGGACATCTGGTATCGTTTCTTTCGCAAGCTGCTCCTGCGTTTTCCGCTCCACAAGCTCCCAACGGCAATCACGGAAACGCAGCGTGTATTCCTGATAAGGCGTGTCCCTGCCCGTCACATACAGCTTGGCGGTGTCAGACGCACGTTTCTCCTTTTCCAGAACAAAGGTAGCGTCCGCACTCCCCGTTAATCCTGTCGTCCCAGACACCTTGTTGAACACGTCGCTGTCATTCTGCTTTCGGATGTGGTGTACGACAATGACCGCCAGAGAGTGCCTGTCGGCAAAGTCTTTGATGAGGGAGATGTCCCCATAGTCGCTTGCGTAGGCATTGTCTTTTGAAGCTGTACGGACTTTCTGCAAGGTATCAATGACAATGAGCCTGCTGTCTGGGTAATCTTTCAGATAATCCTCAAGCTGCACGATAAGACCGTCTGACAGCTTGCAGCTTGCCACGGCAAAGTGAAGCCGCCCGCTTGCTTCGTCCGTCAAGCGGAATAATCTGTCCTGTATGCGGCAGAACGTGTCCTCAAGGCAGAGGTAAAGCACGTCGCCCTCCATTGTCGGCATATCCCACAAGGGAAGTCCCTGCGACACGCATAGGCATAGCTTCAGCATGAGCCAGCTCTTGCCTATCTTCTGTGAGCCGCAGAACAGCGACAATCCTGTGGGGATAAGGCTGTCCACCACAAAGGACGGCTTCTCAAGCGGTTCATAAAGGAGCGTTTCGGCGTTGACTGTCTGTAACTTCTGCATGGCTTTCCTCCTTTCGGGCGGTGTCTTTGTTTTCGTTACACATAGGCGTTGACCTCCTTAGAAATAGATTTACTCCCACGAAAAAAAGTGAGAGTATGTAATGCCGCCAATCCCACACAAATAAAAAACAGATTTCTTTTTCGGGCGGTATCAGTCACGGTTGGAGATATTTCCTCATTTCCGCCTTTACTTTCTCCTTTGCAATCGCAACAGATTTCTGTATTGCTGAAGCGGTGCAATGCTCCATCGCAGCGATTTGGTAAAAATTGAAATCATGCTCGTAATAAAGCAGGAAACGCCGCCTTTGTATCTCTGGAAGGCTCCCAACCGCCTTATAGAGCGTTTCATTCCGTTCTTCCTCAACCATGCGTTCATCAAGGCTCTTAGGCACACGCAACGCCCGTCTGTAAAGGGTTTCGTCCCATACCTCGTTAAACTCCCTGTGCCGCTCGTCCCATTAGAAAAGATTCCTGTTCCTGCGCTCCATCTGCCGAAACTCCATAAAGAACTGTTCCGACACTTCCAACTCGTGGGATTTGCCCTGCCCGTCCTTAAAGCTGATAAAATACCTTGTGCCGCTTTCCGTGGATTCCTCCCGAAGCGTGTATGCCTTAACCCTGTATGCCATCCTGTTGTCCTCCTGCAAAAAATGAGTGAGGGGATTTCCATCCCTCACCCAGTAGCCCGCAGGATGGCAGGCTGTTTTAGAAGCTATAAAATTTTCCGCAGCTTCTTCCGCAGATGGTCTAACCTCGCATAGATGGCACCAGTCGTCAAATGCACAAGCGGGGCAATCTCCTTTGTGGAATACCCCTGCATTTTCAGCAGGACGATTTTCAAGGTACGCCCGTCCACCGTGACTAATACTTGATAGAGATTTTCGCTCTCAATCTCTTCCAGTAACTCCGCAACCGTACCCACTTCCGCCTGCCGCTCCCTGCCTGCCATGTCCTCAAGATATTCCGCAACGTCATTCGTCCATCGGTAAAACCGCCTGTTGGAATTGAAGTCTGCCCTGTCCGCCATGCGTATCTGCTCAATGGTCGCTTCATCAACGCCGCACTCACGCAGCAGCTTTTCCTCCGCTTCTTTCCAGATACGCCATTTCCTGTCCTCCCGTCCGTGGTTGTATGCCATTCTTACTTCCTCCAATCAGAATTGATTGAGAGGGCAGAGAAAAGCCCCCTCATCTTCCCAAAGGAAAAAACAAGGGGGCTGAACGCCTTAAATTTTAATTTTCTATTATCTTTCTTAGTTTTATTAGGATTCTGGCTTTGCGTTTGTTTACAACGCTCTGGGTTATGCCCAACCTCGCCCCGACTTCACGCTCGGAAAGTCCGTCAAAAAAGATTGCCTGTATCAGCTCCTGTTCACTATCCGACAGCAAAGGCAGGGCGGCTTTCAGCCTGTCCACCATGACCGCATTGACAACGGTTTCTGCAATGTCCACCGCTTCATCAGTGATAAAGTCCAGAGGATTCCCCTCGCTGTCCGTAAATCCGTCGAGAGATAGCAGTCTATTCTTTGTATCTAATTTTTGCAGATAACGCCACCGTTCCTTGTCACGGTAGAAGTCTGTGTATTGCTCCCTCACGACTTCAAGCAGACAGCCTTGAATGGGGATAAACAGCTTGTCCATATAGGTCTGGTCGGATTCCCTGCAACGGCAGAACTCCGTGTAGGATAATTCCACATAGCCGCCACTTTCTCTGATATATACCTTTCTTGGTGCATATTTCACCATAAATACCTCCCATCTGAATTTTTGAAATGTAAAAAATCCAGATGGAGAGGCGGAGAACGACACCGCATATCAGAAACAGCCCTACGGCACTTTCCAACAAAAATCGACAAAAGAAAAACCGCAAAGGCTCTGTGACCTTTACGGTTATAGGAAATAGTAATTCTATTGTATGGAGATTGTACTTCTACTTTCAAGGTGAGAAGTACCGTTGCACTGGCAGAAATTTTTTTAACTGGTTTCCTGCCGTTCTCTGATATGCTATGTATTGATAAATTTTGCTTCGTATGAGCAGATAGATAACTGCCCGAAAAAAGGACATAAAAAAATCCCTCCAAATTTAAAAACAAATTCAGAGGGTAATTTAGGGTATAACAAAATAACCCACCCGAATATCGTTTTTTTTATTTGGTGAGTTTGTTCTTTCAAATACGAAACAAAAAGAGCCGATGATTCGTGAATTGTTCCACAATTTCATCGGCTCTGCGTCTTAAGCGTCTGGCTCTTTGATGACAGTTATCTTCAAGTTGTCAACTTTAATCAATCTTTCTTGTCTGCATTTTGGACAATAAAGGGGATAATTCTCCAAAACAGTGTCCTTCCTAATTTTATTACGGGTTTTGCTCCCACAAACAGGACACAATATCCATTCGCATTTCATCATAATTAGTCTCTAATCCTTTCAAATCTCATTTTATATGACTTTTGCAAGCTGTTAAGCTAACTTGTGGAACATATGCCGAACCTTATCTATACGGCTATTCGGGCGGCGGGGTTGGCAAATAAATTTACCAATAGCTGGCTGGTATCCTTTTAACTCTGTCAAGCAGACTCCCTGCCCATTTGTGAAATAAGTTAAATCGTTCCTGTATTCTTGAATACATCTGGCAGGGATTTCTCCTTTCAGAATGACCTCGTCATTCTTTACCTGAGTACTTACAATATCTGCACAATACCTTGGGGCATCATGATACGCCCGTGAGAGATATTCCTGCGGTGCATAAATTTCAAAGTGGAGATATGGCTCTAATAGTTCTGTCCCTGCTTTTTTTAAAGCCTGCTCCAATACGATAGGGGAAAGCAGCCGAAAGTCTGCGGGGGTACTTACAGGACTATAATACAATCCATATTCAAAACAGATTTTACAGTCTGTCACTTTCCATCCATACAGCCCCTGCTCGCAGCCATAAAGAACCCCCTCCATAACCGCATTTTGGAACGATTGGTTTAAATATCCAAGTGAAACTCTGCTTTCATACTGCACTCCGCTTCCAATAGGGAGCGGCTCTATGGACAACCCGACAGAAGCCCAGAAAGGATTTGGCGGGACTTCTATGTGGATGGTATATTCTGCTTTTCTAAGCGGTCTTTCCATATATATAACAGTAGGCTCTTTTATTTCTGCCTCCACATGGTATTTTTCCTCAAGGATGGCACAAATGACTTCCATCTGCACATTCCCCAAAAAAGAAAGTATAATCTCATGCGTTGTAGTATCCACATAATATTTTAAAAGAGGGTCGCCATCTGAAATTTCTGTAAGTGCCCCAAGCAATATTTCCCGCTGTTCAGATTTCTTTACTGCAATCGTTGTTTGGAGCATAGGGAGAGGATTTTCAATAAATTTTCTCTGCGGCAACAGCATTTCGTTCCCCAAAATACTGTTTAGCTGCAAAACATCATTTGGTAAAATTACAATATCACCAGAGCAGGCTGTATCGGATGAATATAATTCACCGTTTGTCGGAACACACATCTCTGTGATTTTTATTTTCTCTTTTTCAGATATTTTAATAACATCCCTCAAATGCAATGTTCCGCTATATATACGCACATAAACAAAACGCCGCCTTTTCTCTGAATATTCAATCTTAAAAACCTGCCCGCATAGTTCAGATTGACCTTCAGGCGTTGATGAATAAAACTTACTGGCAATCACTTCTATAAGCTGCCGAATCCCCAGATTGTTTTTAGCACTTCCGTGATAAACGGGAAATAACGTTCCGTTTTGGAATCTCCTGTTTTCTTCCTGTTCCAGTTCTGACATTTTAAACGGTTTCCCTGACATATATTTCTCTAATAGTTCATCGTTTCCCATAATTACCGCATCCCACTGTTCCATATCGTCATTGTCCGTTACATTTATATGGGGATGCTGCCCAACCTTTTGCTTCACTATAATTTCCGAAGAAAGCTTTGCTTTCATTTCTTGATATACCATTGGCAAATCAATCCCCTCTTGGTCAATTTTATTGATGAAAAAAATTGTCGGAATCTTCATTGTCTGTAGTGCATGAAACAGTATACGGGTCTGTGCCTGTATGCCATCCTTTGCAGAAACTAATAATACTGCTCCGTCTAATACGGATAAAGAACGGTATACTTCCGCCAAAAAATCCATATGGCCTGGCGTATCTATAATGTTGACTTTTACATCCTCCCACTGAAAAGATGTCACTGCTGTCTGGATAGTGATTCCCCTTTGACGCTCCAAATTCATTGTATCTGTCCTTGTTGTGCCTTTATCTACGCTCCCTGGTTCTGCAATTGCACCACTGGTATACAATAAACTCTCCGTTAATGTTGTCTTTCCTGCGTCAACGTGAGCCAGAATGCCTAAGTTAATTATTTTCATGTGATTTTCCTCCTATCAACACCCAAAAAAGGGCATAAAAATACCCAGTGATAAATACTCCTATCACTGGGTAAATAACTCCAATAGCCCCAAAACACTTATATGTTTTCGGGCATATAAAATTACATGATAAAAGTATTCTTAAACTGGGTACAAAAAACTAAGCCCCATATTAAAAGTGAAACGGGACTGCTACTTTTTGTTCCCACTATCAAATTGACAGTTTATTTAAGAATACCTTGCCGCATATTTATTAACTCCTTGTATAATACTGAATCTAATTATATTCCTTAACCCTTTATTTGTCAAGCTGACAAACTAAAGCAGAAAAAGCGGCAGGATTTCCCCCTGCCACTAATCATCTGTTTATGCAAAAATAATTTCCTTTTCCACAATCTCCCTCGCACAAGCCCTTATGTTATTGAGGCATCCTGTCCATTCTAAGGCGTTTTCTGCCTTTAGCTGTTCCGTTATGCCCTGTGCCTGTTTCATACCCTCTATGAGCCTTTCAAAGCGTTCCTGTGCCTGTCTGTCAATGTCGGCAAGGTAAGCGTTAAGTCTGCCGCTTGTAAGAAGATTGGTGTATGTAACTTTGCAGTGATGCTTCAGATAATCCAAATGCCGCTGTCCCCAGATGCCTATCGGCTGTTCTTCTTCGGCGGGTACAGTTAAGCACGGTATTAAATAATCGCCTTGCCTTTCGTATTTGCCGCCCATTTCCTCAAAAATTGTCTTTGCCATTGTCTGTTACCTCCACATTCTTTTTTATTTTGAATGTCCGCAAAATCCGTCCTACATCAGAGGGTTTCCAGGGGCAGTCGATATGATGTGCCGCCACCATTCTGGTCTGGATATTGGTTCCTACTCCCAGTTTTTCGGTACTTCCTATAATAATCCGTTTCCTTCCGGCTCTGACATCGGAAAACATACGGTCCCTCTGTTCATCTGTTTTTGCATCATGGATAAAACAGATTTCTTCCTCTGGAACACCTCTGGTAATCAGTTCCTGTTTTAAATAATCATAGACGGTAAACGCTTTCCCAGGTCCGGGTGTCCCAATATCCGAAAAAACAATCTGGGTTCCTTTCTGTTCCTGGGACTGTACATATTCCTGGTAAATGTTTTCTACTGCTTTATTCAGTTTGGAATCCGAATCTACCGGAGCATAACTGTCCAAAAGCCGGGGATCTGTACCCAAAAGCCTTGCTTCCCCGGTAATCCGGAGCATATTGTCGTCCTTTGGATCTACCACACCTCTATGGATTGCTTCTGCCCTTTCCACCATTTCCTGCATACGTTCTTTGACATAATCAGAGGCTTCCGATACTACAACCTTATATTTTCCGTCCTTTAATTCTGGCCGCTTAATATCTAGCATATCAGGCAGAATAATGTCTGCTATTTCTTTAAACAGGTGTATCAGTTCCGGCAGATTGATAAACTTATTAAACCTGGTCCGCATCCGGTAACCAGTACCTTCGGGAACGAGTTTGTCAAGATGATTTTTGTAAGTTTTCTAAATTCAAATATTTATCCGCTGAAAAATCTCCTAACATCTCGTGTCTGCATATCTCTTGAAACACCGTATTCAAAGGCTTCTTCGCACTTTCCGATTGCTTCACATTTACAATAAAAGTTGTTTTGCCTATTCGTGTTGTATAAGATAAAATATTCTCTTTCATATAATCATTTTCTCCTTTTCATAAATTGATTGTGGGGCATTCCGTTTGGAACACCCCACAAATACAGCCTGTTTCATCGGAACATATCAAGAAGTCATTAAGTCGTGAGTATAATGGAAAAGGTTATCTTTCCATACCTCGCTTGCTCTTTCGTGCCTTGATACGCTCCTGTCTTTCTTTTTCCCTTGCTTCTTTTTCGGCTCGTTCCTGTGCTTCCTTAAAAGAAAAAAGTTGCTTCACTTTTTCGGTAAAAAGTTTGGCAACTTCGGGGAAATGTTCCAACGCTTCAAGAAAAGGTCTGCACTTTTCTTTCAGTTCGTTGTATTTGGTTTTCATTCGTTCCAATGCGTTTGCACTGTCCATATACTTCTGTCGGTAAAAATTTGCACTCTGCTCAAATTTTTTGATTTCCGCACGACTTGTGATACCCTCTTTGGCAAGGGCAGTCAGCTCAGAATAGTCCTTTTGGGAAATTGCCATTTTGCCTGTGAATGTTTTCTGTCCCATACTGTCAATCTCGTTTAAGGTTTTGGAAATATGACGGGCAGGCTCATACTTAACCTGTTCCTTTTGAATACGCTTCTGCAACTTCTCCAATCGCTCTTTGTCCTGTTGGATTTGATATTGCAGGGAAGTCAAATGCTCTGCTGTACTTCCGTATTCGCCACGCTGAAAGCCTTTGAACCCTTGTTCCGTCATATAGTGAAACAATTCATCTTGCAGTATGCTGTACGAAGCTCGGAACATCGGTTTCCCGTTCTTTCTTAGCAACGGATTTCCTTTTTCATCGGTCATCGGAATATCCGATTTCCATTTCTTTGAATGGCTAATCTGATTAACCACTTCCTTAACTGTTCCTCGCAATTTCTCGTCTTTGCAACGCTTACTCCACAAGATTTCTTTCTCCACCACAGGCAGAACCATAGCGTGAAGATGATAGTGGTAAACCTCTTTTCCAAGTTCTTCGCTTGCGGCTACATTGATTTCATCAGCGTGCATTACCGCCGATATAACATTGTCCGCACCGAATTTTTCTTCAATAAAATGATAGGCTTCTTCATAAAACTGCTTTGCGTATTCATAACCGCCGTTACGCTCGAAGTACATCGTGTTCACATCAATCACAATCTCATTAAACAGCGTTGCGTCTTTCCTTAACCCACGAAGCGACACCTGACCGTCTGTTTCCATCTGCTTTAACTGTTCCATATAGGTCGGGGCTGTCGGCTTTTTGAAATGCACATTAAAGGGTATTCGTTCCACAATCACATTCATATTTTCATAGGTTTCATTCTTGCGTTCGTTGTGTCTTTCTGCCTTACTCACATCAGAAGCGGTGTACTTTTTTACCCTTGCACAACTCATATCCGCCTTATTGTTTTTTGCCATTTTGCTCTCCTTTCCAGACAGGGCGAAGCCATTACACAACATTCTTTGAATGTGTGTAACCCACTATGACACTTTCAGACTTCGTCTGCAAAGATGTCGTGGGCAAGGGAGTTCCCCCTTGACCTCCTTTAGATACCTCAATCATAAAAACAGACTGTCCCGCCATCAGACAGCCTGCTTTTATTCTCTCGGTATATCGCCCATCGGCAAAGACCAGTACCACAGAAAGCCTCGTTTTCGTGAGATAACGCCTGCTTTCTTCTTTGCCTTTTTGATGGTCGATTTCTTGAACCCTGCGGCTTCAAGTCTTTCTTCGCAATCCGAAGAAAGCATTTCTCCGTCTTTCAGCATTTCTAAAAGAAATTCTTTCGCCTTGATTTCCTTGTCGTTCGGTCTGCCCATTTTAGGGGCAAGGGACTGGAACGCTTCTTCTGCTGTCATTTCCATTTCAGAAATAAAGTCCACTCCCTTTTCTGCAACCTCAAAGAGAATTGCAGAGCCTGTCGGGGCAAGGTTGGATTTCACTTGAACCATATATCTTGCCGCCGGTGCTTCTTTGTTCGGTGTGCGTGTGATTGCAAGAATACTTCTTGCAGCACCCGCAATATCAATAGAACCGTTGGTACGATAAAGAGGGTTGGTATCTCTCATCTTGTTCATATGAGCGATAATCACGATGGCACAGCCTGTATTTTTTGCAACTGCAATCAAGTGATTAAACTCTGCCCTTGTTTCGTTGGCATTGTTCATTGAACAGTTCTCTCCGATATAGGAACTCATCGGGTCAAGAATTAAAAGTTTTGCGTGATACCTTTCGATTGCTTCAGCAATACGGTTATCTCCAAAGGATAAAGATTTTTCATCTTCTTTGATGAAGATAAGATTTTCTCCGTTCCCACCGGCAGAGTTAAAACGGGGGACTACCGTATCGTCTGCATCATCTTCCGTTGTCTGATAGATGACTGTCATAGGCTCTGTTTCTTCTTCGGTAAAGGGGAGAGGTTCTCCCTTTGAGAGCAGGGCGGCTATGGAAAGCATTAACTTGCTTTTCCCATCGCCAGGATCGCCCTGCAAGAGCGTAACCTTGCCGAACGGAATATACGGATACCACAGCCATTTCACTTCTTTCGGTTCAATCTCACTTGCCTTGATAATTTCAAGCGGTACATTTACATTCATCTCATTTTCCATTTTCATCATTGTTCTTCGTTCTCCTTTTCGATAAATACTTCGGGCAGAGCACCACGATACAGCGGAAACTCTGCTTACAGTCATTACTGCATTTTCTGCAAAGTTCGTTGTAGGTAATGCGATTTCTTTCATTCAGAAACAATGCCCACTCTTGTTTCCGTTTCTTACTCATTCTCGGCATATCAATCCTCCTTTCCGCCTGAAAACAAAAAACCACAGGGAAGATACTTACTGCCTTGTTTCTGTCATTTCTCGGGGCGAAAATCGGGCAAAATTGCCTTTCTAAGCCTTTCAAAAAATCACACAAGGTATTTGTACTAACCTGTGGTTATGTATAAAATTGTAGGGTTTGGGGTAACAAAAAACACCGTATTTCTACGATGTTTTTCGTACTTCAACTATTGTTGTTTCACCAAACTAATCTTTATCTTGTCCACGACACTTTAACGCTTTAATTAAAAGATATTTCGACATCATTTAATAATTGTATTTATAGCGGACTGCACTGCTTTATATCTTCCTTCATCTGATAATGATGCCAAGCAGGTAATCAAATATTCCTTGCCATCTTTTTTATAAAGAACAACAATATTATAGGAAGATGCCATAGTTCCTGTTTTTATTCCTTTTACATTTTCATTATAGTACGGTGACTTTTTATCTAAAAACTTATTGGTATTTTTCCAAGTAAATTCACCTTGTGGAGTTTGAATTGAGAAAGTGCTTTTCCCTACACATTCTTTAACAAAATCATAATTATAAAGCTTCAAGGCTACACGATTAATATCATCCAAATGTGTATCGGCTGACATAGCTGCCCCGCTCGGATCATTATACAAATTTGTTTTAGAATAGCCTTCTTCAATTAAATACTCACTTAGCTCTGTCATAAAATAATTTATATATTCCGTTGCTGTATAGCCCTCTCCTAATTCATTTTTAGCAATATAATATGCCAACGAATAGGCAGCATCGTTTCCCGAAGGAACAAGCATAGCTTCCATTATTTCTTTTACTGTGTACTTCCCAACTTTTAGATTTGCTAAAGATGACCCAGCCGGCACAAGATCCAATACCTCTTGATTTACTTCAATAACATCTTCCAAGTTAACTTTTGTCAAAGCATAGTCAATGACAAATAGTTTTGCCAAACTTGCTACTGTGGGCAATTGGCTATCTCCCTCGTAAAATAAATATTCACCCTGTTCAATATCATAAACAGAAAACGAAAGAGCGTCCTGAGGAATGTTAAGCTCATTTGTACTCAGTTGAAAATCGATTTTTTTATACACATCCTTAAAAAAATCAAAACGATAAATCCCTGTTTTATATAATCCAACTACTGCTACAAACGCTATAAGCAAGACTGTTGTAAAAACCATTATTATCTTTATCTTTTTGTATTTTCTATTCTTCTTCATACTCTCACCTACAAATTCATTTCGTTATTCCTAATAAAATACAACCTTCCATTAAACATTATAACAAAAGTCATCATTTTTTTCAATACTTCAAACTACTTCGACTACACTCACAACTTAATGACTTCTTGAATACTTCCCGAAAAAGAAAACTGCCATCAATTAAGACAGCAGTTCCTTTTCGGCTGGTATGCTATTAGGAATACACAATATCGTTCAATACAATCTCATCTGCACAGGCTCGGATATTATTCATCAATCCGACCCATCTCATCATATCCTCCGCTTTCAGTTGTTCCGTCACACCTTGTTTTCTTGCCATTTCCTTTATCAGATACTCCGCCATATTACACGCCGAAGTATCAATTTCAGCAAGGTGTTCATATAACTTTCCGCTTGTAAGCAGATTGAAATATAAGACTTTCTTGTGTTCCCTTAAATATTTTTCCCTCGTTCTTCCGTATTTTATGAGCGTAGACGGTTCTTCGTTTTCTATCGTCAAGCAGGGATAGTAATAATCTCCGATGAGTTCGTACTGGATACCAGTTCTTTCGTCTGTAATAAATCTTTGCATTCTGATTTCTCCTTTTGCTTCTTGTGATAAAATTCCAAAGATTTCTCGTTGTGGTTTTGCTTTTGACATTCCTCGGAACAGAATTTCTGCTGACTGTGTGTAGGCCAGTAGGTACTGCCACACACAGCACAGACACGCTGACGATAATAATGATTTCCTCTTTCTGCTTCTCTGTCGGCTTTCTTTTGGTCCTGCCTTGCCTGATAGCAGCAATCCTTTGAACAGAATATCTGTCGGTTACTTGTAGGCACAAACTCTTTTTGACAGTGAGGGCATATCTTTGTCTTGACGATTTCTCCACCGGTTTCAGCGAGTTTTTTCGCCTTTCGCTTCTCTCGGTAGGCTATTTCACGCTCACGCTGTTTTGCCAAGCGTTCCATCTCGATCTGTTCTTCCTGTGCCTTTATTTCAGCAAGTTCTTCTTCTGTATAAGCAATATCGACCCGCCCGACATAGTTGAAGTAAATATCAACCTTTTGTGTCCTTGCTTTTCCCACACCCTCTGCTTCATATACCACAATCTTGTCAATGAGTTCAGCAAACATCAAATCGGAAATTTCTGTCGGCTCTTTGCACTTGCGAATTAAAGAAATGAAATGCTTAATATCAACAGCATTTACTTTTTCTTCGGCAAGTTCCTTTTCCATTACTTCAATCTTCGTTTCCAGTTCAGCCTGCTCGTCATCGTACTGCTTCATCAGTTGCTTGTACTGTCTTTCGGGCAGTAAACCCGAAACAAGATTTTCATACAAACCACGAATGAGTTTGGAAAGCTCATCGTATCGCTTCTGAAAACGGAGCAATTCCGATTTATTCTGCTTTGGCTTTTCTGTCTGCTTTTCATTCCATAAGGCTTGAAGTTCTTTTGCAAAGGCTTCTTCGTCATTCAGAACAAATCTTGATAATCGTTTTACAGCCGATAATATCAAGGTTTCAACATTATCAGCACTAATTGAATGGGCAGAGCAGGAGTTTACTTTGCTTGCATACCCACCGCAACGGTAAGAATACTGCACCGAACGGTCTTTTTTACTGTAATGCGTTTGCAGGGTCATTCTTCTTCCACAATCTGCACAGTACAGATAACCGCTTAAACGGTTGCTATGCGTACCTTTTGTGGCTGTTCTGTTTGCTCGTTTCTTTCGCTTCTGAACGCTGTCCCAAAGTTCCTGCGTGATGATAGGCTCGTGCGTATTATAAAATACATACTGTTCATCTTCATCGGTATTCTTCCTTTTGTGCAGTTTGAAATTCGTACTGACCGATTTACGCAAAACGGTATGACCGAGATATTCCTGTCTGCTTAAAATCCCTCTTATGGTTGACATTCCCCAAAGATACGGGTCTGTAAACTTTATTCCATTATACTGTTCGGGGTGATATTCCCTTGCGTGTGCCGCCGGAATTAAAACCTTTTCTTCGGTAAGCAATTCAGCGATTGCTCTCGGACTTTTTCCCTCGTTGGCAAGCAGAAAGATACGCTTTACTACCTCAGAAGCCACAGGGTCAACGACAAGCGTTTGTTTGTCGGTTGCTAATCGGTTATATCCATAAGGGATTGAACCACTGCAACGCTTCCCGTCTTTCATACGGGCGTCAAACACAGCCTTGATTTTATTGCTTGTGTCTTTGGCGTACCATTCGTTCATTATATTCAAAAATGGGGCAAAGTCATTATCAGAAGCATTATTACTGTCAATGCTGTTGTTTATTGCAAGAAAACGGACATCTTTCTGTGGGAACAGAACTTCCGTATAAAAGCCGACTTGCAGATAGTTTCGTCCTAATCGGCTCATATCCTTAACAATAATCGTTGCGACATTTCCTGCTTCTACTTCCTTAATCAACTCCTGAAAACTCGGACGATTGAAATTCACACCCGAAAAACCATCGTCAGTAAAATGGCGGATATTCGTAAAGCCATTTCTTCGGGCGTAATCTTCCAAGTATTGTTTTTGGTTGGTTATTGAATTTGACTCACCATTAAGGTCATCATCTCTTGATAAACGCTCATAAAGTGCTGTAATCTTTGAAGTCCTTGACATTCTCTTAACCTCCTTTCCTTATGTAATCTGTTTAGTATTAAAAGTATTACTCCCTCTACTAATAGGAGAAAATAGGGGTACAAAGCGGAACTGTTTTTCAAGAAAATCAAAAAAATTCTTGAAGTTCCAAAACCGATTTTGATATCCTATTTTCAATTTAGGAACGCATTATTTATCGTCTTACTAAAGTATAGCCCTCCGGTGCCAGTTCCAAAGAGCTGGTAACTTCCCCAAACACAGAAGCCCATGCATCAAAATGGTAAATCCCCTTTTCGTGAAGCCGCCTTTCCTGCAGATATAACTGCATCACATAAAGTTCCACCATTGAGTTTGACAGAGGGGTTCCCGTTGCCATAATGACGCCCCTTCCCTGATTTTTTTCGTTGATATACTGGATTTTCATACGCATATCCATAGCCCTCTGGGAACCGCTGGAACCCAGACCCGCAACATTGTTCATTTTCGTAAAAATTTCCAAGTTCTTGAACAGGTGCGCTTCGTCTACAAATAAGGCATCTACGCCTGTTTCTTCAAAGTACATCACATCATCTTTGATTTCTTCATTGTTCAGTTCTTCGATTTTCTGCAACAATTTTTTCTTTCTGCTTTCCATCTGCTTTATGGACCAGTTCTTTCCTGCTTCTTCCCTTGCCTGGTTAATGGCTTCTACCAGTTGCTCTGCCTGTTCTTCTATCATGGCTCTTTGCCGGTCAGGGGAAATGGCAATTCTCTGGAACTGCGTATGTCCGATAATAATACAGTCATAATCCCCTGTTGCCATTCTGGCAATCATGCGCCTGCGGTTTTCCTTCTGAAAATCTTCTTTTCTGGTAATCAGGATCTTCGCATCTGGGTAGGCCCGCAAAAATTCTGCCCCCATCTGGAAGGTCAGGTGGTTGGGAACCGTAAGAAGGGGTTTCGTTGCCAGCCCCAGCCTCCTCATCTCCATACAGATACAGATCATTTCCAGAGATTTACCAGCGCCTACCGTATGGGCAAGCAAGGTGTTCCCTCCACACAGCAATGCCCTTGCTACAGCATTTTTCTGATAAGGACGCAGTTTTAACAAAGGGTTCAGTCCCGGCAGTTTTAAATAAGAGCCATCATAGCTTCGTTGTCTGTCGCAGTTAAAGGTTTCATTGTAAAAATCCACATATTTTTTTCTGCGCTCTGGTTCCTTAAAAATCCAGTCCCGGAAGGCTTCTTTTATCTGCTCCGCCTTATCCCTGGCAAGCATGGTTTCCTTCCGATTAATCACATAACGCACCTTTTCCCCTTCCTGCACCCGGTCCCTTATGGTCACAATCCGGCTGTTTAACAGTTCCTCTATAATGCTGATCGCATCCATAAATCTTGTGCCATAGGTTTCCCTGGTACGAATGGTTCCTCCAAAAAAATTTCCCCTGTCAATATGGTAAGACATATCTGCATCTAAGCGCTCAATCTTGAGGGCATGGCCACTATGAGCGCAATAGTTTCTCTGGTTGCTCTCCGGGATTTCCAAAAGCTCATATATAAACTGTTCGTAATCCTCATTTTCAATCCAGGTTGTTCCCAGTTTTACACTGATCTCAGGCGCTGTCAGTTCTTTTGGCTGTACCTTTTCCAGTGCTTCCACGTTGTCTACAAACAAGGGATTGTTCTGCGCATAAATCCTAGCAGTACGGAGCTTCTGCCGCACATTTCCGCTTAAATACTCATCTGCGGTTTCCCACCCTGCATTGGGATCTTCTTCTTTTGCCAGTACCGGGTTCTGGTAGATTAACCCTTTTAATTCCTGGAGCATTTCTTTCCTGTTTCCCAGATAAAGAGAGAGCATATAGGGAATATCCACCCGGTTATATTCTGACAGACTGATATGCAATGCTTCCTGGGCATTTTCCACTTTGTCTATCACATCTCTGGGGCGTATGGTCCTTTTGTAAAAAATATCGGCTTTGGTTACGTTTTTGTCCTCATCAACCACTTCCAGGGAAGATAGCAGGGGATAATCATTGTCCTGCCGGAACGCCATTTTATTTGTCCGGTCACAGAAATATCCATGCGTTTTCACAAAGGCATCATACAAACGGTTTAACTGTTCCTGTGCCTTTTTCAGTTCCTGGTCAGAACAATTTTCCTGCTGTATCTGTAAAATTTCACGCACCAGAAGGCGGATTTTATGCATGGCACGTATCCGGCGCTTCACACTTTCCTTTGCCTGACTCCGGTATAAAGACTCCCCTTCCCGGTAATATACTTCGTCCTGTATCACCGTAAACGTATAATTAGGTATCTTTGGGGAAGCAGCTAAGACGTCCTGCTCTTCCTTCTTTTTTTCTGCTATGCTTTCTTCATAACAGTTTTTAGGAAGCTCTCCAACTGCGTCCAAAATTCTTTTTTCCAGGTCAAAGTCTTCCGCTTCATTGACCAGGGCTGTATATTTGGAATCTTTCCCGAAAAACTGTTCAAACCAGACCATTTTCCCAAGCATCATTTCCGGGTGTTCCAGATAATACTCATTTACCGGTACCATGTCTTCCGTAAGCCCTGTATAAGTCCAGATTGGCTCCCCAATCGAAGGCTCTGCTTTTTTCTGAAAAAACAAAAGGTCACTGGTAACTGCGGTATTGGCGCTCTTTCCAAAAGAATCTGCCGGAAGCCGGACTGCCCCTAAAAGGTCTGCCTGTTCTGCCAAATTTTTTCTCACAGCGCTGTCATTTTTATCCAACGTCCCTTTTGAAGTTACCACTGCCAAAATGCCTCCTGGCCGAAGGAGGTCCATGCTTTTCCGGATAAAATAATCATGGACTTTCAACTTCATCTTTTTATATCGGGGATCATACAAACGGAAATCCCCAAAAGGCACGTTTCCTACAATTACATCAAAGCTGTTATCCTCAAATTCCGTTTTTTCAAATCCTTTAATCTGGATACTGGCTGAAGGGTGGAGCTTTTGTGCAATCCTTCCGCTTATGGCATCAATCTCCACGCCATAAAGCTGGGATTTTTGCATACTTTCCGGAAGACCATGAAAAAAGTTTCCAATCCCCATAGCCGGTTCCAGAATTTTTCCCTTCTGGAATCCAAACTGCTCCAGGGCTTTATAAACACCCCGCACGACTTCCGGCGGCGTATAAAAAGAACTGTTGACACTGGCCCTTGCCTGGGCGTATTCTTCTGCGGTCAACAGTTCCTTCAATTCCTGATATTCTTTTTTCCACTCCGGGCGTTTACTGTTAAAAGCATTTGGCAGCCCGCCCCACCCTACATACCCCGCAAGAATTTCCTGTTCTTCTTTTGTGGCATTTCTCTCTTCCTGCTCCAGTGTTTTTAAGATACGGATTGCCCGGATATTTTTCTGATACCGGCTTTTATCCCCACCGGTAAACTGCAACCACCCTTCTGGGTAATAATAATCTCCGGCTTCTTCCTTGCCTTCTGTCTGGACAGAGGTTCTTCCTTCCTGCCAAAGCTCTTCCTTTTTAAGAATTTCGCTATATTCTTCCCATAATGCCGGAAACCAGGGAAGCAGACGGTACATATTCTCCTGCTGCTCTAAGGTTTCTGAATCTTCGGTATAGGCAATCTGGTCCTCCTCTGCCAGATGTGCAGTAAGCCCGCCAAACTGATCCCAGGAAAGTTCCTGCAGAAAATCTTGGCTTTCCGGCAGGGTGATCTTAATCCCATTTTCCTGAATACAAAGCTCATAGCTTCCATGTTCTGTCCGCACCAGATAATAAGGCTGGCCTTCCGGTACTTCCCGAAGCAAAAGCATCTTCAAAAAATGGTCTTTTTCTTCCGGTAGCTGATTGGTCGTATAGACCAGACAGAGCATTTTCTTTAAAATATCCGCCTGGATATTCTGTTTATAAAAGGCTATGCCAATCTCTTCTAATGGGATTGGTTCCTTTTCCTCAATCACTTCCTGCACTTTCTCTGGCTGTAAGGTTTCTTCCTCTGTTTCTTCCCCATTTTCTAAGGCTTCCTCCGATACAGATAACAAAGGAAGATAGGTCCCTTTTTCAATCCGTTTCCCAATTTCCAAAGAAACTTCGTCCCAGTACCAGAACGCCTCCTTCATGGAAGTTCCCTCACTCCAAAGGATATAAAAACCACTGGAACCGCTTTCTGCGGTCAGGATACCGTCTTTTGTATGGGCTTCTCTTTTTACATCTCCATACAATTCATAAAGATAAGCTTCCCGGTCTGTTTCCTCTGGATTGTTCCGGTAAAACTCATAAATTTTATATGGTATCTCCTGCTCCGTCATTTCCAGAAGAATTTTCTCTTTCTGCCAGTTTTCCGGCTGTGCAGGTTCTATCTCCCCAGACAGAAAAGGAACCGCCGAAGCAGTTCCTTTCTCTGTATCCTCTTCTGTTTTTTCCTGTTTTATCCGATCCTGAGCTGAATGATCTCCTCCATAACCTGTTTCTGTGCTTCCATATCCGCCTGTATCCGAAGGTTGGTCATTTCCAACGTGTTGTAAGGGTCTATCCTGTCCTCCCTGGTCCAGGTCTTCAGAAAACTTTCTGCCAGTTTCTCGTGGTATTCCTCCGCTTCTGTCTGGATTTTCATAAGCCGCTCCATCAGTTTCCCGGACAGGAGCATCATTTCGTATTGTGCCTGGTCCGTTCTCTTCATTTCCTGTGCTGCGATCCTGCCGTAACGGTTCAGGGACGCCAGCATCTTCTCCTCGCTCATCACGCCCTCTAAGACTGGTATCTGTACGCCATTCATTTCCCTGTACTGGATTCCTGCGATCCCTTCCATAATACTGCCTCCTTTCAAGGTCTATGTTCTTCATGGTCCTTGCAATCTGTAACACAATCCGCCCAGATAAATGGGATACTAACCGTCCTGTCCGGTACAGAACCTCCTCATTCTCTGAAAAACCGCAGATAAAAGAAAAATCCAGGGTGTCATCTCGGATACCGCAGCGGCTTTTCACCGCATAACAGACACTGTTTACAAGAAACTCTGTAATCTGGTTTTCTTTTACCTCCTGTCCCTCTCCGATAAGGACAGCCAGCTTCTGCAAGGATTTTAAAATTTCATCTTCCTCTTCTATCATAAGCCAAACATTTGTTCTTGTAAAGGCGTCTAAAGAATTTTTAAACTTTTTTTCCTGTTCGTAGATTTCCGGGAACAGCTCCCTTGCCAGCAGTCTGCGGTTTGTCCCATTCACCTGCCAGTTCCAGGGCCGGATTCCCTGTCCCTTTACATCTTGAATATCATAAACATGGGTAACTCCTTCCCCGAAAATTTTGGAAGGAAATACTGCAATTCCTTTACTTCCTCTGGCAACCGGCAAATCCATTTCCAGCCAGGCATCATATCCTGCAAGAACGGACGCATCTGGGCGCTGGGCATATACCATACAGGTATTTAAGAAGTCCAACTGATACAAGCGCCCCATGCAGGAAAGGAAATTTTTCCAGGAATCCTCCGACTCTGAAATCCAGTGTATGGTTTCCTCATACAGTTCCCGTACTTTTGTGATATGCTTCATCTGCTGTTCCTTCTTTCTTTTACAGGTACCAATTCTTTTGCAGAAATATCACGATAGGAAAAATCATCTGCCCCCAGCACGATTTTTTCTGCATAATAATCTGCTTCTGCTTTTGCAGTTGCCTCCAGTTCATTCCTGCCCCGGTATCTTACTTTTTTCTCCAGGACTTCTGTTATGGTCACTTCATATTCTTTTTCGTCCATGCTTCTCCTTTCTTACTGCAAGCGGCTGGGTCTTCCATACAGCCCAATGTTCGACGGATTGAACGGGTCATTCACTACTCCACGTCTGCTGTTGGCTGCATGTACCATTCTGCCATTACCAACATAAATTGCCACATGGGAAATATTGCGGAACTGCCCATTCTGCTCATAAGAGTAAAAAATCAGATCTCCCGGCTCCAGTTCGCCTTCTGTAACTTCCAACCCATGTGTTACCATAAATTCTCCCTGGGTAGAGGCAATCGCCGGAAGGGAAATGCCTACCTCCTGATACAACCGCTGTACCAGGGAACTGCAATCATAATATCCTTCCTCATATCGGTGTTCCTGACTGTATTTGCAGCCTACCTTCGTCAGTGCCAGATTTGCAACGTCACTTCCTACGCCAAAGGAAGGGATCTCATTTCGGAATTCCTCACTCATGACTTCCCTTAAAAGTTCTTCTTCTTTTTCGGTCAGCTTTCCAAGTGCAATATAGTCCTCATAATTCAGGTTCTTGACGTAGCAGCCCTTCTTTGTTACCGTAATCTCATTTTCGTCCCCATCTGCCAGAAACGCTTCAAAAGTCTGATGTCCCCAGGCAGACGCAGTTGCATGATCTGCACAGAAAACATCAAATTGTACCCCATACCGGTCAAATGCTCCGGTATCTTCTACGGTATATTCAATCCCGTTCATAATGATCCTGGTTCCCATAGGGACAAAGGGGTTTTGTGCATCTACTGCAATGGTATGGTCCGGTTTTGGCATGACACCGGAGGCTGTAGGTCCTCCTGCCCACTGTCCACAACAGATACTGCACTGGCAATAACCGCTGGTGACAACATTTCCCAGGCTTTCCCCTGCCTTTATGGTGGTGGTTATGGTCGTGTTTTCAAAACTGTTCATTTCATCAAAGATTTCCTTCAGCTTGTCCTTATGCCGCTGATCCATATCCACACCCATATCCCCGGTTCCATACTTCACCATATAGACCATTAAAGTATCATAGTAATTACTCACATAATTCCCGTTTTTCTCATGGAGATAGGTGACTGCCCCATCTTCCCCATTTTGTCCAAGTTTTGTATTAAAGTCCATGTAGTAACCGCTTAAAACATCCCGGACGGTAGGGTTCTCCTCAGACGGATTTGGCATGAACGCACCAAGTGGCGAACAGTATAAGAGGAAAAAAATAATCACCACAGGGATTGCCACCACGAGCAGAATACTGAACAGTGGAGCCAAAAGCGCCCCGGCAAACTGGATCACCTTCAGCATAAACACAGAGGCTTTCATCTTTACAATATCTTTTGCCACCTGTGCTAAACTGTCCTGCTGCCCATTTCCGGTGAGCTTATTGATCATATACTGGATTTTCCTCTGCCGGACTGCCTGCTTTTTCTGTTTTTCCATCTGTTTCTTTTTCACTGCTTTTGTTTCTTTGTAAAACTGCTTATTGGTGATCTTCCCATCTGCCTGTTTTACCTTTAATTCCTGCTCTGCCTTTCTATAGCTCCGATCCTTCCACAGCTTTTCTGCTGGTTTTGCTGCTGTCCCCATGACATAAAGGGAATCATTGACTTCCTCCCCGCCCTCTAACTGGGTCAGTATAGCAGCCTCTCCCCGGCGTACACCCTTTATGGCAGTCTGCTTCGCCAGGGAAGATTTTTTTGTTTCCGCCAGCTTTGCAGCCTGTTCCCTCCGATACTGTTCCTTCGCCCGGAAACCAGCAGAGGGCTGGCTGTTTGGTACTGCCCCCTGTTTCATCTGATCCGACTGTAAGGTTTCCGGTACGGATACGGTACTTTTGGACGTTCCATTTTGTTTTCTATCTTCTGCTGCTCCCCGGATTGCTGCCTCTTTCCCGGCTTGCTTTTTCTTTTCCTTTTGTTTTTCAAACAGCGCTTCTCTGCCCTGCTCCGGCTGTTTCCCTTTTTCTGCCCCTTCTTTTTTCTTTCTCTGCCCTAAAAGATCGGCCACCGGCTTAGAAGTAAAGGCAGCTTTCTTTTCCTTTGCAGATAAAATAGGATTTTTCTTATGCACCGTCACCTGGGCTTCTTTTTTTAATTTCAGTTCCGGCTCTTTTTCTTTTTTTACCTTAATCTCCAAAGCAGTCCCCCTCTCCGGGGTTTAATTCTTCTGCCTGATACCAGAGTGCCTGAAACAGATACCCCTGTTCCTTTTCTCTGGATGGTGGTCCATATTCCTTTTCCAGTTCCTGAAAGGCTTCCGTAAGGTTTCCGGGAAATTCCTGGTAATCATCTTCCGTCAGGATATACTTTTCGCTGAACAGTACCTGCTCCAATTCCCCCGCCTCTACTAAATGGTCAATGTCTTCCGGGGAAAGTGGCGGTCCCAGTCTGTCATAAGTCTTTTCTTTCAGGTAGGAAAACTGATAAAGTTCCGTCTGCTGCGGTAAAATCTTCTCCTTACCGCCATCAAAAAGCAAAAAAATAGCTTCCGCTTTTAAGAAAACGGAAACCTCAGCCTGCTCACCATATTTTAGTGCCTGCTCCCTAGAAGAAAACTCCAGCCAGTCCGGAATACGGATTTCCAGCATCCAGGCTTCATACTGCAGTCCAAAAGATAATTGATATTTTGCGATAATTCCTCCTCCCTTCCACTACAAATAGTCATAATAAATTTCATTGGTATCTTCATGAAAGGACAATTCATATTGTCCGGGGATACCAGGATCTTCCATCCACCAACGGAAAAAAGCATCTACATCTGACCATAAGCGGGAATTGCACTGCCTTCCTGCAGCTTTCCTTAACTCCAGCATTTTAGCAAAAGCCCGCCGGTAAGCCCTCTCATAGGTCGGGAAAATGCGGAACTCCCGGTATCCTTGTTTTCCTGCCATAGGACAGCCTACACAGCCAACCCGGTGGAATCCCATTTCATAAAGGGGGTTCATGGGGATTTTCTCCGCCTGGATATACTCCCAGACCTGCTGGTCACTCCAGTCAACAATGGGATTGCATACGTGTTTGCCCCTTGACAGGCATGATTCAAAGAGCCGCCTAGTATCATCATTATCATTATTTAAAATAATGGCACGTTTTTTTCCATTTGGGACAAAGTTTTCATAAATCCCCCTGTTTTTCCTCCGCTTTCGGCTTTCTGCCCACCGGACACCTGTGGTGATAAAACGCCCAGCCCCACCATTTTCTTTTAGAACCTCACAACAATACCGGATAGTCCTGGTAGGAGGGATCATTTTCATGGGGATCAGGCTCCACATAGTTATCCGCTGCCCTTTATAGTAAGGTTTATTGATACTACAAGTTATACCGGCCTGTTCTGCCTTCTGAAACTGTTCCCTCACATAATAAATAGTCTGTGGGGCATCTGCAGTAGTCAGGTTGTGCATCAGTTCAAATGGCACGCCGGAACGCCGTACCAGTTCCCTGCATACCGCGCTGTCTTTTCCTCCACTATCCGTCACGACCAAAGGAAGCCCATAATGTTGCAGGGACATCTGGCTGGCAGTGCGGATACGTTCTATTGCTGTTTTTTCTAAATCCAATTTTTTTCAGGAGGGAAGATATCTTTTACATGGCCAAAACTCCGCCTCCTTTCCTAATTTTATCTGCCGCCCCTTTTTGGCGGCTCATATCCATTTGCTGCATACGCTTCTACGGTCATACCGTATGACTCTGCTTCCTGTCGTATTTCTTCCATAACCTGTTCTTTGTATGATTTATCCGGACAGGCAGTTGCAAAATCCCGGATATCCGGCATACAAGGCAGCTCCTTCCCTGTATTTAATGCAATCCTGCTTTCCCGGATATAGGCAAGCATGGCTTCCTGATATGCTTTTCGTGATGCGTCCCCCTGCGTCAGTAAAGGGACTTTCTTTTCTATTTCCTGTTCTTCCAGAACCGCTGTTTCCAGTTTTTCCAGGTTGCAGAAATACTGAAGGGTAGGAAGCATCTCCTCCAGTACCCATCTCATTTGCTGTTGTTCATGTTCCCATTCTGCAGTTGTCCTGGCGGTCTGTTTCATAAGCTGCTGCCCTTCTTCTGTATGGAGATAATAATCTGCAAATGCTTTTACATGATCCAGCAGATTTCCTTCCCCGTCACCAAAATCCTGCCTTCCGGTATAAGACATGACTTCCCCCTCTGAGAGAAAACAGATTTCAAAATGTGTTTTGTAATAACCTGCCATATCTTTCTCTTCCACTGCCTGCCGGTCCAGCTTTCCGAACAATTCTACCGCTTTATTTAATGGCATGGCTTCTTCTAATGGAATGTCCGGGTGTTCACTAATCCGCACATACACAAAAGGTTTCAAGTCCACAGGCGGAATGAGTTTTACCTGTTCCAGTGTTGTCTTTAGCTTGTCTGCCTGTTCTTTCAGCTCTGGTTTCTGCTCAAATATCTTGCTTCCCAGCCACCTGCTATATTCCTCTTTTCCATCTTGACATAAGGCTTTCCATATAATAGCTTCCTTATGTTCTGCTTCTTTCGGATAAAAGGTATGGTAAAAATCAGGGTCAAGATTTTTTTCCAGTTTTATCATTTCATCTGCAAAAACAGTAGCCTCCAAGGTTTTCTCTGTTAAAAGCCCTTTGGTATCAATGACTTTTGTTTCCGGAAGATAAGCACTCAGTTCCCTGGCAGCTATAAAAACCTCTGGGTATTGGTTTGGATCATAGATATCCCTCAAAAGATCCACATCCAACTCTCCGTTATAAACCAGGGAAAATTCCAATGGAATACCATCTTCTTCCTCCACATGAAGCCCAATCCCTTTTCCTGCATTCAACCTTTCAGAAGGAATACTCTGATAGATCTTTACTGCCTCTTCTGCACTGTGGATATCCTCCCTGTATTCTCCATAGCGGTTAAATTCCATACATTCTGCCACATAATACGTTGCCAAACGTCCGGTGGCATTCTCGCCCATCTCACCTTTTTCCACGTAGCAATACCTCCTTTTTATGCACAAAAAAAGCACTACCGTTTTTAGCGATAATGCTCTTTGTGTTACTTCTTATTTTCTTTTTAAATGATACAGCCATGCTCAATCAGCTTCTGCTGTCTGGTCGTTAAAATAGAATATTCAAGGCTTTCCCTGTCTTGATGCAAGTAAAAACAAACAGGTTCCCTTAATTTGCTCTTTTTCGGAACAAGCTCAAAGGCAAATTGCCCACTGTCAAACCGGGCACCATCAAAGTATCCCTGAATAAACCGTTCTTCCGTATTCCCACTATGTAGCAATTCATCAATCATTACTACACCGATATAGTGTTTTTCCCTTAGCGAAGCCTCAATCTCTGCAAGGTAATCAAAAGGAGGCTCGCTAGTCTTCATAACCACAAGAATATTTTCTTTTTCTTCACTTATCACAATCATATCAAAGTTATTCATCTAACTTACTCCTTTCTCCTAATTTCTAAATCACTTCATAATATTCATCAATAATCGCCAATGCTCTTTTAATCAAATCATGAGCACCTTTTATATCCAGCATCTTTGTAGTATCAATTGGTGCTGTAGGGTCATCCCAATGTTCTATTGGATGGCGATTGCTGTTATAAAACGTATAAATATTTCCAATATACTTTACCTGCTCAGGCTTTGCATTTCCATATCTCTCTGGTTTCAGCTTATATTTTACACCTATTTTATCAAACATATCAAAATGATTTTCTTTGATGTACTGCGCATTTGGTATAATACCACATTCTATTAATGCTATTTTTAATTGTGCTTCTACAACACGAATTGCCGGCTGAGCCAAATATGTTCCATCAAACATATCATCTGTGACCTTTAAATTATACACAGCCTGATGAAGAGATCTTTCCATTTTCTTAGACGGTAGCTTATCATAAGCATTTGGCATATAAAACTGAAATTCAGAGCGAACCTCGTCTTTATCTATGTTAAGATTATATGTGTCATTAAAAATTTTAGGAATTTCTTCTACTTCTATTAATTCAGTAATATATCCAATAATAGTAGAAAATAACACTTCTGGTCTTCCTTGCATTACTACTTTATTATGCTTTTGATAATGTGTCACAACTACTCTATCTTTACTTTTGTTACATTTTAAAGAAACTGCTTTTCCATGAGCAATCTTTTTTTCATCTATAATTAGATTGTCTTTTCCAATTTCATCAACAGCAAGTGCTATAACTGTTGACAAATCTTCATCTGAAATTCCCTCAACTGTAAACCAAAAATCGCCTCTTTTAACTTTAGGAATCCCATTACCTTCTGTTAAAGCAGCTTTGGCTAATTTATCTGCTTCTTCATTATAATGATCTCCAGAATGAGCTTTTACCTTTTGATAAGAAATTTTTAGAATATCTGATTTACTCTTCATAAAATTTGCATATTTCTGAGTAAGTGTATTCTTTGCCTTCCATTCTCCTTGAGCCCACTTTTCAATTCCTTCATAATCATAACGAAGTTCTAAGTTATGATAACCATTCTTAATTGCCCATTGTACTGCATACATAGCACCAAGCATTTCACCAGCAACATTTCTAATTGCTAAAGAGTCCGGTTCATTTCCATTTCCTGATTCTCTAATAGTTTCTCCTCTTGGTGTAAGAATAATACACCCAAAAGCATATTTTCCTATTTTCTCATCAAAACTACCATCTACATATACAACTAACTGGTTTGTTGTGTTCTCTTCTATATCTACTTTTTTAATTTCTTGTATCCTATTCTCTAAATAGTTTTTCGCTTCCTCTTCTGTTTCAAAACCTTTATACTCTGCTCCCGGATATCCACTTACCGACTCTTTACACTCATTCCATGAATAAAACAAACCGGTTTGCTTACCCTTTTTTACAGCATAAACTTTTTTCTTTGCCATGTATACTCCTTCAAGATTTGGGATTATAGCATAATACAACCTGTTCGTCAAGAATTTTATGTTTACACTTTGACGATATTTGTCTATTTAGCTACTTTTATTTTCTGTTTCTTATTTTATTATACATGTTCTGTCAAAACCAGTCAATGTATTTCACTGTTGCAATAATTAATGTACCTTCTCTTTCTCACTCTTTACATAAGGAAGAGATTGCTCTGCTGCTACTTCTTCCATTTGAAAGTATTCTGGTAGTATGTTTTCTTCCCGGAAACTAAAATACCGGTTCTCAGCCACCACGATATGATCCAACACCTCAATCCCCATAAGATTGCCGGCTTCTGCCAATCGCTTTGTCACTTCTATATCATGCCTGCTTGGTTCTGGATCACCGGAAGGGTGGTTATGTGCCAAAATGATACTGCTGGCATTGGATAAAATTGCAGATTTGAATACTTCTCTTGGGTGAACCAATACACTATTTAACGTTCCCATACCTACTACGTTGACATTAATAACCTGGTTTTTTGTCCGAAGGTTTAAAATACAGAACATTTCCCGGTCACAATCTTTTAAAAAATCCTGAAAGAGTTCTGCCACATCACAGGGATTTTTTAATTTTTTACTACTGTATAGAGGAGGTTCTTCCACCAGGCGTATACTTACCACATCTATTTTATGTGTCTTCTCCATGTTCTTCCTTTCCAAAACAAATCTCCAGCATAATTCCCTCCGGCAGATTTTTTAAAAGTCTTTCCAACTGTTCTAAATTCATTTCTATTTGATATGTTTCGGCCATTCTGCCACCTTTCCCATGATATACAAAAAGAGTGCCTGATAAAAACGCTGCACCCTTTTTGTACTATCCTTTTTCTACTTTACCGATTTATAATTTTGCTGTTGCCCAATTCTTTTTCTCGTCTGTCATACCTTTTCCTTTACAGATAAAAGAAAAAGTTCCTTTCAATTTACATTACTCCTGCTTTGTCTGCAACGCCTTTTCGTGAAGGTTGGTATTGAAAAGCGCATACAGCGGATTATCTTCTTTTTCCATACGGTTATCAAATGGAATACAGGTATTTCCATACTTAATGATCCCCGTACCGGAAGGAGAATTATCTACATATTTTAACTGTGCTTCTGGAATTCCTGCTGCAGAGGATAATTCCTGACTGTCTACATTGGACTGCTTTAACAGGGCAATAAATTCACTGTTTCCCAGCATGGTCATTGCTGTATAATTCTGCAGCATATCAACTAAATTTTGGGTGATTCCAGTGCATAATCCGCCTTGTTTCCTCACTTTTTTCCAGAGGCTGAACAAAAATTTCGCACTATATTCCCTGTCAAGAACGGTATGGAACTCATCTATATAAAGCCAGGTTGCCCTTCCTTTCTTTGCGTTTTCTGCAATCCGGGCACTGATATTTTCCAGCATGACCAGAGTGGAAATGGCTCCCAGCTCTTTCCCCAGGTCCCTGGTACCATAGACAATGAACCTTGCCTGTACATTCACATTGGTATGGTTATTGAAAATATTTAAAGAGCCATTTACAAACAGCTCTAACGATAAGGCAATATCCTTTGCCTCTTCCTCCGGCTGCTCCAACAGTAGCTCATAAAATTCTGACATGGTAGGGATATGCTTTTCCCTTGCCTTTGCAATGTCAATATACAGCTTTCGTACACAACGGTCTATAATGGATTTATGGCGGCTGTTTAGATTATCCCCGTAACACTGTTCACACAGCCCCAGCATAAATTCCCCTTTATCCCGGATATATCCCTGGGAATCGTTTAAATCCAGCGCCCAGACGTCCATCTCCAAAGGATTGATGTAATTCTTTGTATAGATAGACAGGTTAATGATTGCCGCCTGGTTTCCCAGGGCTTCTGCAATATCAAAATATTCCAGTGTCGGGTCGATACAGATAATATCATCATCTGTTCCTAAGAACACCTGCAGCATTTCTGACTTACTGAAATAGGATTTTCCGGAGCCGGGGACACCGAATACCATTCCATTTCCATTTGCCAGTTTTTTCCGATTTCCAATGCAAAGGTTATGAGAAACCTGGTTAATGCCATAGCAGACACCGGACTTTTCATTTAATTCCTGTACATTAAAGGGAAGAAGGGCTGCAATATCCCTGGTGAGCATGGTCCGCATTGTGCTGATCTGCCGGTTTCCCACTGGAAGTATGGTATTCATAGCTTCCCTCTGCTGATAATAGTGGGTTTCAATCTGGCACATGCGTCCATTGCCGATATTTTTAATGGTTTCGGTTACACTGTCTAACTCCTTCTTGTCCTCTGCCATGATCAGGAAATTAACCCCTGTATAAAACAGGTTCTGGTCATTTTCCCGCACGTCGTCCATAAGATTTACAATCTTCTCCTTCTGGACTTTCTTGATATGGGAAATATCACTGGAAAAGTCGTTATTTTTATTACGGACTCTCTGCTGCTTTAAAATATCATTTTCAATACCCAGATATTTCTTCTGAAGAACCTTATTTGCCAGCTCTTTTGGTACTGGTACAATACAGATTGTAGTGATGCTATGAACCGGAAGACTGGTAATCTCATTTAAAAAGGTATCCGATAAAGAAGAGGGATATTTTTTAATGAATAATGCCCTGCATTTTTTCCGTTCCGTTTCAAAATAGCCGGGGTAAAACTGCATATATCCTGGTGAAATATCGTTTTTAGGATCACCGCCCTTTTTTAATGCCTGTCTGAAATCAAAGGAGAATTGTTCTTCTTCCCCTATACGGTAAAAATTGAAAAGCACCCGCAGCCGCTCTTCTGCATTTAATTCTTCAATGCAGGAACCCAGTTCTCCGAAGTTCTGTTTTAAGGTAGCTTCAAAAGTGGCAAAAAATGCTTTTGCCTGTTCGTAGGATTTCCGTTCTACACATACCGTCAGCAGTTTTTCCTGTTCAATCCCCTGCCTTCCATCTACAATGCGCTTTTCAATGATCTGGTTATAGCTTCCACGCAGCCAGTTAAAACCATCTCCTTTTTCCTGGAAAAGAACATGCTCCCGGAAATCCTGCATATTTTTATTCCGGTTAAAAATGGTAATAAGAAAATATACATCAATGGCATTTACCGTCTTACAATACTGCTTTAAAATCCGCATCTGCTCTTCCGCACCTGCGGTTACATAATTAATGTCCAAAAAGCGGTATGTCTTGGAGTATACCCCCTTCCCTACTTCAAAAATGCCATTTTCTGCAATTCTCCCAATCCCCATGACTTCCTGAAGATATTTCGGGGATTTTACTGCTTTATCTGCTTTTTTTAACTGGTCAAACTTATCTGAAAAAATTGACAATCTCTAATTTCCTCCTTTCAGGCAGATGGGACCACAAACACAGCAGCTTCCATCTGCCGCTACATGTCTGTGTATCCCTCTCCTGAAATGGAGAGCAGGCGCTATTTCACGCCTTGATTGAATATTCTGGTCAACGGTACATCTTATACCACACCGCTGCTGCCGCACCAAGTACAATCATCACTACCGTTACGATCCCCATACGGATTGCCTTCTTTTTCACCACGTTGACATCACCACCTTTCTTCTCTTTTTTCTGTTCCTTTTTCCTTTGCTGTACTTCCCGTTCTTCTTCCTGACGGGTTTCCATATAAATCTGTTTCAGTTCCTGCACCGATTCCGTAGAGCCATACACCAAAGGGCGGTTAAAAAAGGAAAAATAAATCATCTTCCCTGCAAACTGCCAGAATGTCAGCCCATGATAGTTATAAAACCCAGTCAGTGCCAGAGGTACAACAAAAGGGGTTGCCACATAACAGCTCAAAGTAATCCCGATTTTTTCATACAAAAGCAGGACAATCCCAGTTCCTACGCCCAATGCCAATGCTGAAAACAAAAACTGTTTTGCTGTAAGTCCTAGAACCAGGGATTCTTTATAATGCTGTAGGTCCTCACTTAATTCAATCTCCATATATAACCTCCTGTATCTGTTTTTTATCTGCTCTGTCTTCGCTCTTCCTGCATGGTTTTCTGTAATCCATGTTGATTGCAAAAGGCGGCAACCCCAGCCTGGTCAAACTTACGCAGCTCCTCCAGATGAAATTTCACCACCGCATACTGCCCCATACCGGATTGTGCCTTCCAGGGAAGCAGTGTTCCCAGTCCATGCTCCTGAATAAATTGGATATTTTCCTTACTAAAATCACCGCTGATACAGGCAGTTCCAGGTTCCAGGCAATATCCGGGAAGGTTTACGGTCAAATCTGAAAACGGTTCCCACGCCCCATCTTCCCTGCTATACAGCTCCACATAAAGGTTCTGGTTTATTGCATAATAATCTACCCGTAATGCCAGTTCTTCGGTTCCATACGCCCATTGAAAATCTGCTGTTTTGATTTCCTTTTGAAATTCTGGATTTTTTACTTCTCCCCGTTCCTGGTATGCCTGCTCATAGGCTGCATATCCCTCCGGATCCAATTTCTTTAAAGTTTCTTCCTGAAATTCAAACAGTGGATATTCCATACAACCAGAACAGCAAATTTCTTCTTTTAACTGTCCAAGCCCGTTTTTTTTGATAAATTCTACGATCTGCTCCAGATCATAGCCTGGGAGCAAAAAGGTCTGGTTCTTTTCCAGCGGAATTCCCATATCTGTGGTCAATTCAAAAAGTTTCCATATCTCTTCCTCTTTTTCCGTAAACACACAAACTTTGATGTTTTTATCAGCCGGATAAGTTGCAACTTCCAACCAGACCTCATAGATCTCCCCATTGCCAAAATCCAGGCTGAGTTTTTCTTCCTGTTCCATTTACATATCCTCCCTTCTTACCGGCTCCTACTCTTTGCAGACAGAAGCCTTTCTTTTCCCTTTTCAAAATATTCTTCATTAATTTCAATGCAGATTGCATTCCGTTCATTTAAAAGTGCTGCTTCCCCCAGGGAAAACGAACCTGCAAACTGATCCAGTACCCACTCCTTTTCTTCTGTTACAAATCCAAGGATCTGCTGCAAAAGTTGCACTGGTTTTTCTGCCTGATGAATACGGGAGTTTTTCCCTGGCGGTTCAATGTCAAAGACCGTTGGAAGCATTCCCCTGGCGCCTGACATATAGTGGGATATTCCTGGCTCCGCCTTATCCTTTTTCGCATCTGGGCGTAAATTCCTGGCTTTTCCTTTCGTAAAAAATGCAATCTCTTCCGTATTTTTAGATTTTCTTCCCGTATTAGCAACGAAATTTCCTTTTTCCCAGGCGACTTTTGCATAATATTCAAGTCCTGCTTCTTTTGCCATTTTTTTCATCTGATAGAGGTATTCATAATTTTCCCCATTTTCTTCCGGCATGAACTCTACCAGAAAACACCCTTTTTTCAACACCCGGTATTTTTCATCAAAGTCTTCCTGCGTATATTGAAAACATTCATAGGCGGCAAAATCCCGGTTTCCCCCTTTCAGGCTTTTTTTCAGGTCATAAGCATGGTCTGTAATAATGGCATCTATACTGTTATCTTTTAAAAAGCTCAAATCCCTGCCATTTCCCTGAACCAGCATACAAGTTACCTCTTCTCCGTCCTGTTCTTTGGTAACCGTATAGACTCCTTTGGCTATCCTGGAAAAAAGCCCCTTTTCTATTCCCTCATAAATTCTTGCCCGGATACTGGGTTCTTTTACCTCTTTTACCTGTTCTACACAAGCCACTGCTTCTTTAAGGCTGAAGCATTCTGCGTCCTGAAAATATTCAAATAGTGTCATCTGTATCCCTTTTTCCTGCACAATCCTTTCCTCCTACAATCCCAGTGCCCTGGAAGTCAGGTTCTGCGCTCCTTTTACAGTGCCTACCGTCAGCGCAACCGTAAAGGTCATTTCCCCCAAATAAATCAGGGTTTTGGCCCAGTCCTCATAATCTCCGGTAAAGGTCGGAAGTCCGGAGGAAATAAACTGGTTACACAAAAGGATTGCCAGCGCCATTGTGACTGCCTCAAAAACGACACTGATAAAATATTTCATATAGGCTACAAAGGTATTGCTAAGCCCCCGGTTTCCAGCCAGGGTACTGCTGGCAATCGCCCCAAAAGGTACAATTACCATAATTTTCAAAAAGCGGAAATAAACATTGTACAGCAGGAAGAAACCACAGATAATAACGATTAAAGACAGGAAAACAGCAAGTATCAGGAACACGATACTGGTTCCAAATCCCAAATCTTTGATCACTTCTGCCTGCGCCGGGTCAATGGATAACTCCACACTCTGGTTTTGCCCCAAATGCCCCACCAGGTTTCCACAGGAAGTAAACAGGGCTTTCATAATGGTAATGTTATAAGATACCAGCCACTGTGCAATGGCAACCCGGATAAACATACGGAGGATTGCTTCAAACCGGATTTCTTCCCGGATATCTACCGACTCTGCACAAAACCCAATGACGAAAAAAAGGACTACCAGGGCAGAGCCTATCCCAACAAAAAGGGGTTCAATCCCTTCAATGATCCCCCAGGGCCCGCCTCCTTTGAACCCGGTAGGGGACTGTCCTAAAAGTTCAAATACGAGGCTGACCTGGTTATTCCAAAATCCAAACACGATTTCCAAAAGTGCAAGGATCGCCTCTCCTAAATTAAACATCACTTCACCTCTCTTCTTATCTGCTTATCTCAAAAAGAAGAATGGTTTTAGCTAATTCCCAGGAAAGTAAGAACGGAGGAAATGGCTGCCATAATAAGCCCTGCAACAATTCCTTTAATGGCACTGTTCATAGAAGAACTGTCCTGCTGTTGGTAAGCCTGTGCAAATTCCATCACGTTTTTTGCCAGGATAATCACACCCACCGCACCGATAATACTGATCACCAGTGTCTTTAAATTCATAAGCGGCTGTGTTACGTCACTTACCCCGGAAGCCATGACAGTCTGGGGGAACAGGGAAACAGTGGCAGCGCTTACTGCCAGGACTCCCAGTAGAGATTTTTTCAAGCGGTTCTGTTTCTTTCTGATAACCTCTTTGATCTTCATATCTTTTTACTCCTTTTCATGTGATTAATACCGCATTACGCAAAAAGACAGATTTTTGAAAACCTGCCCTGCGTAATGCAAAAACTACAGGTTTCCAAAAATCTGCCTTCTTTAATCCGAGGCTGTTTCTTTTGTAAATTTTTTACGGATTTCCTTCATCTTTTCAGCACTGTTTTTTGTATCTGCCATTTGAAGGATTTTATCATACGAAATTCCAGCACCAATGGCAAGCATGATTTCTCCCAACTGTTCCTCATTATAAACATGGCTTTCCAATAATTCAGAAAGTTTTTCTTCCTCTGTCTGTACCGGTGTTTCCGTTTTCTTCGGCGGCCTCACCTCCTCTACCGTTCTCTTCTTCTGGTTCTCTTTCAGCTCTTCCTCCGAAAAAATCTTCTTAGGAATAGGCTCATAAGAAAAAATTTCACCAAAAGACAGTTCCACAATCTGAACATCTTCTCCCTGTTTCTTTTTCTTCTTATAATAATCCAGGGATTCTTCACTTAAAATCTGTACCGCCTGTTTTTGGGCAGCCATTCTGTCATGGATATAAGGCGCAGCCCCGCCATCTTCTGTTTCCGAAAATCTGGAGTGTGCAAAAGTATTGTATTTCTTATCAATAATAGGATCACAACCCCTGATTAACAAAATACACTCTGAGTTATCCAGCTTTCGGGTTTCGTCCGGTGTCAAAAGCTCACGCCCCAGCACATCATAATTCCGGGAACTGCTCCCTTGCCGGCCTTTGGTTTCCCCACTGCTTTTTTTATCAATGGTTCCTTTTCCCAGGGACTCACTGATATACTTATGCGTGGACTGTTCATTCCCACCAAGATATACCAGAGAATCACAATTACCCGGTATGGTTTCCCAGGTTTTCTCAAACAAAGCCTTGATCTGGGCAAGGTTTTGGATAAAAATGGTACATGAAATATTCCTGGAACGCATGGTACTAAGGAGGCTGCAGTAGTCATCTGGCAATGGCACGTTGGCAAATTCGTCCAGCATAAAATTGACGTTAATGGGAAGTTTTCCATTGTAATGGAAGTCTGCCTGGTAATACAATTCCTGGAAAATCTGGGAATAAAGCATACCAATTAAAAAGGCATAACTCTTATCCGAATCCGGCGTTACACAAAAAAGTGCAGTCTTCCGGTTTCTGTCCCCGTCAACACCAAGCCCAATCTCCTCAATCTCCATTTCATCATGATCCAGAATCCGCAAAATTTGTGGGTTCTGTAACAATCCCAGCCTTGCATTTGCGGAAATGATGATACTCCTTACCGTATCTCCGGCACCCCGGACCACTTTATTATACTGGATTAAAGCAGGGTGATTGCTTCCCTTTTTTCTCTCCAGTCTGCGGAAACGCCGGTCTAAATCAGAAGGGGAACCGTCTGCATGGACTTCCGCCTCATTCAAAAGCTGCAGAACCATACGGAAATTCCTTTTCTCCATTTCACACTCCTGCCACACATAAAGAAAAATGGCCTGCAAGTACAAAGACTCGGCTTTCTCCCAGAATGGATCACTGGGCTGTGCGTTTTTCGGTGTGGTATTATTGATCAGGTTGGTAACCAGTTTTACAATATCTGTTTCAGAGCGGATATAGCGGAATGGATTATATCCGTTAGACTGCTCCATTTCCACCAGGTTCAGCACCCGTATCCGGTATCCATGCGCTTTCAGCATACCTCCACAGCATCTTAAAATTTCCCCTTTGGGGTCTGTAATGATCTGGGAAGCTCTGCTTAACTGAAGGAGATTGGGTTTCACCATGAACAAAGTTTTTCCAGCGCCGCTTCCTCCGATTACCAGGACATTTAGATTTCTCCTGGTCTTTCTGGTATTCATGGACAGCCTGACATTCTGGGATAAGATCAGATTATTGTGTTCATCTTTATCCGCAAACTGCTTTGCTACCTTTTTCGGATCTGCAAAAACAGCGGTACCAAATTCCTGACCCGGCATATAGTTTTTCCGGCTGGTGACATACATGACCATACCGATCACATATACAAAAATCCCCAGAATGATTGCTTTTAAGGAAGTTTCGTTCCAATAATTGGCAAACGGGGCTGCCATCACCTGATCCAGACGGTTTAAAAAATAATTGATATCCTTTCCGGGCTGATAACACACGTTCAAGAGATAACCTCCATAGCCGGAAGCTACACCGCCAATGAGATACATACCCCAGGACTGTTTCTTCTTTTTCTGAATTGCTCCGGTTCTCTACCTCCTTTGCCCCTGTATGGTTCTTCTCCCTGCTTCCAGGTTCTGTTGTGTCTTCCTGTAATTCTGCTCCCTTCTTCTGCGTATCTTTTCCTGCTCCTGTCTGGCACGTTCCCTGTGTACCGGATCATAGCTTTCCCTATATAAATCTTCCCCCGAAGTTTTTCTAAGAAAACGGTCCTCCAAGTCTAAAATTGCATACTCCTTTTTCTTTTCCAAACCTGCAAAAATCGTCTTATGGTCATTAATCCAGCTAATTTCCGATTTATCCAGCCAGATAAATTCATTCTTACGGTACGGAATCCTGGTTTTGATATGATGCTCTGTTTCTTCATATACCAGCTTCTGGTCTATGGTAATGGCATTCACACCTGGATTGTTCCGTTTCTCTTTTTGGATACGCTGAATGACCTGCATCTTTTCTTCTGTTTCCTGGCTGCTTCCAGTGCTGCGTCTTTGGGCTTCCTCTTCCCCAAACAACTGTTTCCACTGCTGGGAATCTACCAATTCTTCCATCTGTTCCGGTGTCCTGGTCAGTGTTACCGTACCTTCCTTCCCTTTCTCCAAAATCCCCTGTTCTTCCATGTAGCAGATAATCGGCCAGATCTGAAGCCAGGTCATATTCAGACGGGAACGGACATCACTGATCTTCTCCACTTGGTTTTTTGCCAGCTCCCGCGCAACCAGTTCACACTCCTTCGGCTCCGGCAGGGCAGGCTTTTTTACTTCTTCTACCAACTGCTCCACCTTATCCGGCTCTGCATTTTCATAATATTCATCTAACGTCCCAATATTGGAATGTTCAATTTTTGCCATCATGGACTGAATACGGGGCGCTGCCTGGGAATGGAACAAAATTTCACTCATACCGTCCTTCTCATTCAAATCCGGCAAAATGGAATATAAAATCCCATACTTATTTGCCAGGGCTTTTACCCGCTCCAGGTCTTTTGTTTCAAAACGGAAAACCTGCAAATCGCCTCCCATTTTCAGGAGCTTTTGTACAGAAGTTTTCCCTGACAATTTTTCCTGGTCCAGAACTTTTTTAAATACCGCACAAATATCTTTTACAAACTGCCAGCCTGTATTTCCCATTTTCAGAATGATTTCTGCGCCTTCAAAGGAAACTTTAATAATCTGTGCCGCATCTTGTATTTCACTCATGCTCTCCCTCCTATCCCATTGCCCTGTCCTTTTTTACTGGAACAGCCGCCTTTATTTTTCCTTCTGTAAGCATGGCTTCCAGATCATACTGGATATTTTCCTGTTTTAAGAGAGCCTCCAGCATGTGGTTTGCTTTTTCCTTTTCATAGGTCATATATTGAAGCTGAAAAATATAATTCTCAATCTGCAAAATATTTTCCGGAACCTGAAAAAACGGTTCAAGGTAATGGGAAAGGATACGCTCTTTTTCTTCCTTTCCTGCATGAGGCGCCTGTAACTGCAAAATAATTTTTTCTACCTCTTCCATAGACTCCTTATGAAAAGCAATGCGGTACAAATCCTGTTTCTGCTCCCTGGTAAGAAAGGGCTGTTCCTTTTCGGCAGCTTCCAAAAGGGAAAATGTTTTTACCACATGTTCAAGTTCTGCCATTTACACACCCGCCTTCCGTTTCCGCATCAAAAGGATAATTTCCCGCATTTTTTTCATTCTCTCCGGTGAAGGGCTGTTCTCCATCACCTGAAGGATTTCTGCATCTGCCAGCCCACTTTCTACGCACTGGCGGATTTCTTCCAACTGCTCTGCGGACAGGTTATATTCCAGAATCTTCTCCACAACACTTTTGGGTACTTTTTTCCCAAGCATGGCAATCCCAAGCAGCCGGCGCTTACTTTTTTGCAGCCCTTCTGCTGTTTGTATGCTTTTTTCTTCCAATACCACTTTTGTTTCCCCGGAAGCAGTTTCTGTCTTTTCCCTGTGTTTTTCTGCTTCTTTTTTCAGATCCTGAATTTCCTGCTCTTTCTTTGCCAGCTTTTCTTTTAATTCCTGTATGTTTTTATCTTTGTAGTGCAGGTTCTCATACAGGTCTTTGATCTCCTGGTTTTTCTCTTCAACAACATGCTCCTTTACCAGAGAGGACAAGGCTGTAAAACGGTCATTACTTTCCCGAAACTGCTGAATGGATTGTTCCATGATCCCCATAAGATTTTTCATATAAGAACGCATTTCTTCATCTTTCGGAACTTCTTCTTTTGCCTTTGACTCTTCCAGTTGTATCCGCATGGTCCGCATACGACTGGCCGGCAGTTCATTTCCGGCATAGGTTTTCACCTCTTCCATATCCAGCCCGTTTTTTAAGCCTTCTACGATTTCCCGTACCTGGAACTGGTTATAATTTCCTTCACATAAAAAGTCGATTTCCCCAATCCCTTCCATAAGCCCTATGATGATTGCTTTCATCACCGGGGCTTCCTGGTTGCTCTTAACTACCTTCTGGATATCCGAAACAGGAAGACCAAAATCCAGCCCCATAGAAACTGCGTCCATCTGTTCCTCTTTTAAAACTTTCCGGCATTCTTCCAGATACCGTTGTCCTTCTACTGTCATTTACCCTCCTTTTCCTCTGCCCCTCGCAGACGGTTTCCTATTCTTTTCCTTCTGCTGTGCTTCCAAGTTTTCTTTTTCTTCTGCTTTTTCACGCAGACGCTCTGCAATCCTTTTTTCTTTTAAGATTTTTTTCCATTCAATCCGCAAATGCTCCTCTTTCTCAAAGAAATAAGCGTCTGTCTGTTCTGCCTCAGACAAGGAATATCCCATTTCTTTTAACTGCCCAAGAAGGTTTTGGTATGTCTGGTGGTCTTGAAAAAATTCCTGATACCCTTCCTGATAAAGTTCTGCTTCCATCTGTTTTTCCTGCAGCTTATTGAGAAGCAGAAGCATTTCCTCATAAGGAACCATTTCTTTTCGTAGCTGCTTTCTTGCCCTGCTGTTTTCCCAAAGCTGTTCCTTTGTTGCATCAGAAATGGCTTTCAACTGCGCCTTATCCTGTATGCGATAAGCTGCCAGAAAATCAAATTCCTCCTGCAATTTTTTCAATTCATGGATTGCTACCCTGTATTTCCAGGTTTTAGAGTCTGCCATTGGTTTCCCCTGCCGGTACCTGCGAAGAAAACGTTCCTTCTGGTATCTGGTCAAATGCCGCTCCCGGTATGGGATAAACACATACGTCCATTCTATCGGTATCTCCTCTCCGGTCATTTCCGGGATTGGAAGGCGTCCAAAACGCTGCCGAAGCCTTTCCTCTGTATATTCTTCCCCTAGCTGGTCAAGCCGTCTTGCCCTTCCTGCTCCGGGTTCCCGAACAGAAAGGTGCTTTCTCCCCCGCAACTCATATCCCATGCTGGAAAGATTTTCAAGAAATTCCTCATAAGAACCTGCGTCCTGTAATGCCTGGTCCACATCTCTTCTGATCCGCCTGTCCCGTTCAGAAAGAGATTTTTCTTCCTGTCCTTTTTGTTTGCGTTTTTCCTTTACTTCTTCCAGCTCCAGCACAGATAAACCATGCTCCCTGCATATCCGGTTGGTCAGAGGCTGGATACTGTTTTCCCAATCCCCGTTTTTATAATCGTATTTATATCCCGTAGTACAGCGTACTGAATTAAAAATAATGTGCCCATGAATATGGTCCGTATCATTATGGACTGCATAAACCGCTTCAAAATCCTTCCCAAGAAATTCTGCCACAAACTCTCCTACCACTTGGAAGGCTTCTTCTTCCGAAACCTCATCTTCCTCAAACGAAAGAATGAAATGGTAGCCCTGCCTTTTATCCAGCTTTCCAAAATGACGTTTAGTATCTACCATCTGGGATAATGCCTGTTCAGGAATACAGTTATGTCCACAGACATAGCGGCCATGTTCTGTTTTCTCCGGGTTCATAATATAGCGAAGACCGTTTGCCAGATGTTTTGCCGGATAACCCGTTTTTGCCTGTTTCATGTGCAGGCACTTTGTAATTGCCATAACCTACAGCCTTTCCTGCACCTGGCTTACCAGTGTTTTTATCTGCTTCAAAAACACATACAGACGGTGTTTATCTTCCCTGGAATAAAGGGCGCTGTTATTGTTATGGGTAATCTGGTTGATGTTTACACCAATCCGGTTGATTTCCTGGTTCATGCGTTCCAGTTCCTGACGGATTTCCGGGTAATCCCTGGGACGGTTGGTAATCAGCATACGAAGGTACTGGGAATCGGAAAGCCCCATCTTTTCTGCCTGTTTTTGTAACTCTTCCAACTCCCATGAGTACAGCCGGATTTCTTTTCTGCATTTCATTGTTTCTTTTTTCATGCTCCCCCTTTCCTTATCTTTATCACATATTTCATCTACCGATTTCTACTCCAACGCTATCTGCTGTCAACTCCTAAGACCTGCTATCGGTCACCGTATAACTTCCCGGCGTCCGGACTGGCTATGCCAGTCCTCTGCAAGATACGGATTTTACCGTACAAAATCCCATCTTGTTAGGGGGATACCCCTAATACCCCGGATAAAATAGATAGCAAAACGCAGATACTGGTAGCAGACCTGCGTTCCATATAGGGAAAAACCGATAGCAGTTCCAAACATCTGCTATCGGTTTTTCCACTTCCTACTTCTATTTCTGCTAACAAACCCCCAGTTCTGTTAGCAAATCTGCCAGCCTCCTGTGTCTGATGTGACAGCAGTTCTTCCATTCTGCTATCAACGCTTTTACACAGACTCCCATGCAGGCTGCTTCTTCTTCCGCAATTTTTCTCTTTCCAACAAGTATGGGAAGACTCTCTATGGACCATTTGCCGCTTTGGGTTTCTCTTATGAAATTATTGGTTTACCTGTTCTTCCAAACGCTCCAATGCCTTTTCAAAAGCTCCAATCCCACTGAAAAAGGAAGAAATCCGGATATCCTCAAACAGATATGGCATGGCTTTGTATAGTTCCAGAAAAATATAGTACAGCACATCAACAACAATGGAATTTCCTGCCTGTTTGTAAAGCTGGCTGTTGCTTATGCCTGCTTCTTTTGCTTTCCAAAAATCCGCATCGGAAAAGCCCATAAGCCGGAAGCATTCTAAAGGTGTCAGCCTCCGGATACGGAACAAAGACTCTAAGCGGTGTATTCCATTTGATGTCGTAAGCGTAGGGCAGAGTTCCCCATGCTCCTGTACCCTTCCCCGTTTTTCCACAGACGGATAACTAAGATTTACAACACCATTTTCCAAACATTCCTCATAACCTTTCTGTGTCTTTTGACGTACCAGAATGATATTATCTTTTTGCACAGAAGTAAGGGTATGGCAGACTTCTTTTTCTCCCAGTTCCAAAGTCTGCACAATCCGGCCTTCCCGATCATACCTGCCCCGGATTGCTCCTGGACATTTTTCTACAATCTTTGGTTGGTCATGCCCTGCTAAAACCGCACCGCTGCTTCCTAAAGGGGAATAAATAACCCCGCTTGAACCATAGCCGGTATGAATATCTCCCACTTGAAGAATTTTGGGCTGCTGTCCGCCACCACCACAGGCAGTTACCGTAGGGCAGCACCCGTCTGGCAGATAAACCCGTCCAGTCTGTTCAAACACCCCTTTGATATTTCCGGCCCGTTTTACCCGGTTTTCCCGAAAAGCCTTCAGGCTTTTTTCGTCCGGCTCAAACAAAAGCGCTTTTCTCTCTTCCATATCTTCAATCAAGCGGCGTACTTTTTCCTGGGATAAGTAGTATTTTTCCTCTACCGTATCCTCCAGAATATCCATAAGGCACTGGAAGGACTCCAGCGGTTCCGGAAACTGGAATGTTCCATTATCCATTTCCTTCTGTATCAAAATCAGATATACCCGTTCCCTGTTCTGTGGTATTCCATAATGCTTTGCATTAAGAACACTCCAATAGGTGTGGTATCCGTATTCATGCAGTTCTTCTTCAAACAACCGGAATGTGGTATCCCGGAATTTTTTTCCTACAATATTTTTTACATTTTCGTAAATTCCCCATACTGGTTTGACACCCCGTATCATACGGAGCCACTCCACCAGAAGGGAAGAACGTGTTTTATCAATATCATGGGAACCACACATGCCGCAGGCGTCCCTTTTGGAATAATGTACCTGCAGAGGGTTATACTCATACCCGCAGCTTCGGCATTTCCAAACCGCGCCTGCCTGCTTGCCTGCCAGGGAAAAATCCTGACAGGGGCTTCCGCCACAGATCATGTTAAACGGTTCAATCTCCCTTTCGTCCACTTTTGTAATATCTCCCAGATTCAATGTTTCACTTGTACCATGAATCGCACAATAACTCTTTGCTGCATATTTATCAAACTCACAAAAATTCACCAAACTATATTTCATTCCTCATATTTCATGAGGTGTAGCTACACATTTTACCTAGGATTACTCACTTATTTCCTCCTGTCTCCTAAATTTTTTATAGTCTTCATGAGAAATCCACAGCTACAAACGAAATATCCATCTGGCATTACCTTACAATCATAGAATCACCCCTTCCCGTATCCAGAGTTTATCCTTCTGTCAAAAATTCTGTTGGTCTGCACCACCTCCTTTCCTAACACTCCCACTTTCGGATTGGTTATTTCTTTCTCACCGCTCTTCTTTCCTGATGTTTGCCAGCACCCTGGACACATACGCCTGCTTGGGTATCCCCATGCGGTATCCCTGCCGCTCATAGCTCTCTTCGATAAACGCAACCCGTACACGTCCATGCAGTTTCCTCTTTCCTATCCACTGCACTACTTTTTCCATCTCCGCTTCGCATTCGTCGATCTCCCATTTTTTGAAACATTCCTCATCATAGCTATTTTCCAAAAGAATACCCTCCTATCTTGCCTGTGCTATCTGGTATGATACTATGTTCCTGTGTCCTACCATTTTTTCTATCTTTTGTATGTTTGTCCCTTTTGTTTCAGTAAGAAGCGGCCTTTCCTTTTCTACCAGGCTGGAAAGCTCTTGGTTTTCCTTTTTATACTGCAAAAAAGCATTATAGTCTTTTCCCATAGGTGGAAGACGTACAAAAACCTCATACTCCATAAGGGTATATTTTCTTGCCAATTTTTTTGCCGCTTGTCTTCCCGGCAGGTCATTATCCAAACAGAACTGTATCTTCCTGATATGAGAATAATCTTTTAAGAACTTTTCCAAAGGACCATCGGAAAGCATTCCAAGTACCAGGATATTGTTCTGATAATCTTCCCGCAGTTCCATATCGGACATGGCATCAATGGCCGCCTCATATACATAGAGCGTATCACTGTTTTGGTCTACCAGATTAACCCCATAAGTTTTGTCATTCCCCGTAACATCTCCTTTAAAGGGTTTTCCATATTTATCCAGGGTTCCCCTCTGGCTGGCAAAACGTGGGATACCTTCCGTATCTTTTCCCACAAAAACCAGGTTATGGTACGTTCCGCTCTCATACAAAATCCCCTTTTTTACCCAAAAATCAATCATCTGCTTTGACAGCTTCCGCTGTTTTATCAGATAGCCATATAACCGGCGGCTGGTTTCTGATTTTGAAGGAAGTACAAAAGGTTCTTTCGGTATGTCTTTTCTCTGTTTTGTTTCTTCTATTTTTTCAGCCTGTCTTTCCGGTTGAAATTTTTGCATGGTTTCAGTACGGATATATCCGGCAAACTCCAGCAGATATTTGACTGCCTCCACAAAATCCATGTTTCTGAAATATTCCAGAAAGTCAATGGTGCTGCCACCTACCCCCTGGCTAAACCGGCACCAGGAAGACCGGTTGAAGATCATCACAGAGTCCATACCAACTGCCTGATAGAACCTGCCTTTCCTTTTCAATGGAATCCCTATCTGCTCCGCCAAATCCACTAAATCCACTGCCTTTGCAATCTGAATTTCTTCAGCCGTAAATTTTCCCATACTGCACCTCTTCATATTTCATATCCAGATAATGTGCCATTTCCGGGTGCAGAGCTTCAAAAGCAGTCAGGTAGCGGAAACAGGAACTATACTCTCCCTGTCCGGTACAAAATTCCCGCAGGCTCTTTTTTGAATACTGGGCGGGCTGGTTACACCAACGACTTAGATTGATATACATTCCCTTATAAACCTCCGGCGCCCGTTCCCATGCGGCATAGCGCATCAAATAAGCCAGGCACTTATACCGCATCAAAATCTCAATCCGTATGAAAACGTCCCGAATATCCTTTGCCCAAAAATCTGCTTTCCAGGTTCCTTCCCAGTCATAGCCGCACAGTACATACAGCTTAATTTTCTGGTAAGAAACTGGGATCACTTCCCGCAAAAGTTCCAATTTTCTTACAATAAGTTCCTGATCTTTGATATGGTCAAAGGCAAAAATCATACCGTTATCCAATTTTCCAGATGCCAGAAGTTCCATCTGCCTTTTCTGCATAATCCTCAGATCCAGCCCCTGCCGGAATTGAAACCGCCTGCCTGTTTCCAGGACACTGGAAAAGATTTTTTCCCACCCTGCACAGGCAAAAAAGTTATCGTCCAAAAAGCATAACTTCTTTCTGGACGGGTCATAAAATTCTTCCAATGGGCTTGCTGGTGCTGCACCGGTGCTGTTTTTGTTTACACAGAAACTGCACTTCCGAAAACACCCCCTGGTGAGGAAACCAATGGAATACTCCGTATAAAATTGGAACTCTTTCTTCTTTTTCTCTCCTTCGCTATGTTCTTTTACCATCTGGTCATACAAATGATAGTCCGGTGTATGGTGTTCAATCGCTTCTGGAAGTACCGGTGCTTTATCGTAAAAAAATCCAGTCCCTCCATAAACGGTTGTTTCCCTCGTCAAAATATGTTCCGGCACAAAGGTATCCGTAAACACTTTTGATACATAGAGCCGGTCATATTCCCCTGCCTGGCTATAATCCAAAAGAAGCTCTGTTTCAAATCCCTGCTCCTTCCAATAAGCGGAAAGTTTCATACATGCCAAGTTAGGAAACCGGTGTCTTTTCCGGTATAAAAGATCTGCATCTATAATCCCTATCCTCAACGCCTGCTCCTTTCCATACGGGTAGTTCCGGTTTTCTTCTCCCCTTTGACTGCCTCTTTTCTTTCTTCCTTTTCCTTGCATTCTGCCGGGCAATATGATTTTCCATTTGCTTCCATGATTTCTGCAAATTCACAAATATGGAACACCCTTGCCCCTACCTGTGTGTGGTATTCATCAATATAGGTACAAACCCGTTCTTCCCTTTTTCCATCTGGATATACAATCTCTATGGAGTCCCCGTCTGCTATGCTGAACAGGGTATGATAATGGCTGTCAATAAACCGTATTCTTTTTTTCTCTTCCATGCTTCTCACCTCATATTGCCAAAGAAAGGACAGCCGCAGCCGCCCTTTCCCAAGTTTAAAAACTGATTTTTATTTTCTATGCCTTTTTATGTCTTTTTCTGTAATAAAGTAGGCCTGCTACCATACCTGCACTTACACCAAGAGCCAGCAAAGGCAGGAACCAGTTTGTATCATCACCCGTTTTTGGTCCTGGTTTTACGGTACCTGGTGTTTCTGGTATTTTTTTATTCTGGATCTCTTTTACCACTTCAATGACTGGTGTTTTATCATTCTGATAGGTAAATACGATTTCCCACTCTTCTTCCGTCTTCTCATATCCCTTTAAGGTGGCAGTTTCTTTCAGCACATAGGTGATCGGTTCTTTGAAAACACCATTTTCATAAGTTCCAATTGGAAGTAGTTCTGAAACTGCTTTTCCATCTTTTCCAGTCTTCAAACGTCCTACTTCTTTTCCGGTTTCCTTTTCCAGCAGAACAAATTCTACTCCCTCTAAAGCTGCTTTACTGTCTGTATCAGTCTTTACAATAACCAGTTGTCCCATAGCACGCTCATCTTCCATCTTCATTTTCTGAATTTCTCCCGTTTCTTCTACTGTAAACTCCACGTCATTGGCCACAATATATCCGTCAACTGCCGCCTCTTCGTGCAGGGTATAAGTGCCTACCGGAAGATACTCAATCAGGTGTTCTTCTCCTGTGGTCCAGGACTCTACCACTTCCCCGTCATGATCCAGGATCTGCAGCTTCGCCCCTTCAATCTCCTTACCATCTGTAATATCTGTTTTAGAGATAGAAACCTTTGTATGGTCGTCCTCCATTTTCACTTTTTGTACGTCCCCTGTTTCTTCCACAACAAATTTCACATCTTCTGCCCGGACATATCCCTGTTCCGTAGGCGCCTGCTCTTCATGCAGTATATATTCCCCTGGTGCCAGTGCGTAGACTACATGAGCTTCTTTTTTTGACACCCACTCTTCTACCACTTTTCCTTCCTGATCCAGGATCTGCATTTTGGCCCCTTCAATTTCCTGTCCACCGGTTAAATCTACTTTCGTAAACTCCGTAATGGTAGGCTGATTAGAAATTTCTTCTGAAAAAGCGAGCAGTTCAAGGGTCTGGTCTGTATAAGACGCATCAAAGGAATACACCTCATCATTTGGCAGGTATCCCGGCTTATGCTCTACTTCCTGAATATAGTATTTTCCATGAGGAAGATCTGCCTGAAATACCAGCTTGCCCTCTTCATCTGTTGTTCCCAGTTCAATCAAGGCATCTTTTTCTACAACTACTTCCCCGGCAGCATTCTTGATATCCTCCTGCGCATACAGCCCGAATACCACTCCTTCCAGCGGTTTTCCGGTTTCTGCGTCTTTCTTCAGAAGACTAAGGGAAACTTTCTGTCGCTGATTGGTAAGTTCCATTGTTACATAATCCACTGCTACTTCCTGTCCCTTATATGCAATTTCAAATTCTTTTGCTTCCGGGTCAAGCACGCAGTTCTGACCTGCTTTTTCTTCCACTACATAGTATTTTCCGATAGGAAGATTATTCAGGACTGCCTTTCCTTCTTTATCTGTCACCATACGGGCTACCAGGGCATCTTTTTCATATTTTACAATGCGGTTTCCTGCTTCGTCTTTCTGTCCGTCCGGGGTATAAATGGTTTCCTTTGCATGAATGGCAAATTCTGCACCTTCCATATTTCCCTCTTCATAGTCAAATTCATAACCTTTCTCTTTTTCCATGACCTCTTCCCCAGTGAAGAAACTGCTTACCTGATTTACGAAACCTGCTACACCGTTTTTCATCTTTGTCAGGAACTTTTCTTCTACTTTAGAAGCACCAGAAAGTTTTTCTCCTTTTTTATGGATTGTAAGGCTTCCTACTGCTTCATCATTATACTGTTCAATGACAACAATAAATTTACCGGTTTCCTCCTCTACCTGGTGTACGGTATCAGAATCTACGGTAATAGTGATCGGCGCTTTCTTTGCCTCCTGGTATGTTCCTCCGTCTGCAACTTCATTCAGCGGAACTTCCTTCCCGTCTTTTAAGAGGGCATTTTCAAATCCTACCTGTACATAATTTTCCGGTGCTTCCACTTCTTCAATCCGGTAAGTGCCACATTTTAACTGCTCCGGTGTAATCAGGTATCCCTCTTCGTTGGTCCTGAACACAGATACCACTTCTTTTTTTGGATATCTTACGATCATTTCCACATATTTTTCTGCTTCCACATCATAAATCTTATAAGCTGCACTGTTATCCAGCACCGGCTTCTGCGTCTGGGCATCTTTTTTCACAATCTTGAAGTAATACTGCAAAGGACGGTCATCAAACACACGCCATACCTGGGGTTCCCGGCTGTCTTCCGAAATCTGTACAATAAATGGACGAATCCCTTTTAAATTTTCCGGAACCGTAGACTCAAACACCACATAGGTTCCATAAGGAAGTTCTGGACTCTTTAAATATCCTTTCTTATCCGTAAACAGCTCTGGTACCGTAATCTTTTTACCATTCTCCCAATAAGAAGCGGTTTCGTCTTTGCTGTAATCATAGGTGATAAAATCTTCCGGGGTATAATAAGAACCATTTCCCGGCTTCAAACTTCCGTCTTTTACACCAGACAGCTCACTGATGAGGAATACCTTAAATCCAGCTCCTTCTACCAGTTCTGTTTCTGTCTGCTCCCCGTCTTCTGAGATCTTGATAAGCTGAAAGGCCTGTTTCTTTACAGTTTCCTTTACAGTCACCTCCCGGTGTACAATCTGTACTTCCTGTCCCTCATACGAAACCTCTACGGGATACTCTGTTTCATCTAACAGATACCCTTCTGCCGGCTCTATTTCTTTTACGAAATAATTTCCAAGATACAGGTTTTTGAAATCTACGGTTCCTTCACTGGAAATCGTACCCTGCGCTACAAGTTCCCCTTTTTTATGGACAATCCCATCTTTCTTATTTGGGTGTTCAATATCTTCCGTAGCATATAACCCATATTTTGCCCCTACTAAGGTTGCGTCACCCTGAGAAATAAATCCCTGGGAATCCTGGTCAATCTTACTTACATGAACTTCTCCCCGTACTTCCTCATTTTTAAAATCATGGGAAAAAGTATATGTGTAGGTGCTGTCGTCTTTATATTCATAGAAGAAACGATACACCTCATCTGTCATATAATACTTATCTGGTGCCTGGATTTCCCTCACGCTGTAATGGAAATTCAAAGGAATATCTGCATGGAACACAGCCATTCCTTCCCTGTCGGAAACAGCACGTTCCACCAGGCTTCCTTTTTCTACAAGGACCTTTCCGTCTGCTGCCGTCAGGTCTTCTTCTACATACAAGCCAAACGTCGCACCTTCCAGGGTAACATCATCATGTTTCGATTTTTTCACTACATTTACGGAAATCTCCGGTCTTGCATTGGTAAAAACGGTTTCCCCCTGGGATAGCTCTACATTCTGTCCTGCATAGGACAAGGTTACAAACTGGGTACGTTCCTGTTCTGTTTTCCCAATCACCAGATTTTCCGGTGCTTTCTGTTCTACAACCTTATATTTTCCAAGATACAATTCTTTGGAAACAGCGCTTCCATCTTCCCCTGTTGTCAGACTTTCTACCAGATCCCCTGCTTTATGCACCTTCGTCACTTTATCCTGGCTGTAAATATCCTCTGCCGCATAAATGTTATATTCTGCCCCTGCAAAGTCCGCATTTCCATATACAAAAGTCAGGTTTCCCTCTTCTCCGGTTACTCCGGTCAGAACCTCACCTTTTTTACGGATTGTGATTTTTCCTTTCTGTTCCTCATTCGTCACTGCAACAGAAGTTGTTTTTCCTGTTTCCAGCTTCACGTTAAAAGACTCTGTATTCAGCTTATATCCTTCTGGAACAGAAATTTCTTTTAAATATACCGTATCCTGGGTTTTCGGAATTTCCACCTCAGAAGTACCGTTGCTGTCTGTGGCCGGCATCTGTACAAGAAGGTTTTTACATGCACTGTCTGAATAAATACCAAAAACAGCGCCGGACAGATTTACTTTACTGTTCTTATCTTTTTTTGTTACCTTTACCCTTGCCAGGTCCAGCCACTTCACCGTAAATTCCACAGAAGCACTTTCTTCTTCAAAAAATGCCCCATACCCAATATCCTGAGAACCAGAACCCGTAGACAATACTAAGGTCTTCCACTGAGTTCCCATTTGTCCTTTCAGCTTACCACTGTTCCATGTACCAGTTACAGTTTTGGGAGCACTGAAATAGAATGTGGTATTCCCATTGATCTTTACGGTTCCTGTCTGTTTTGTACTTCCACTGTGATAAGTCACATGCTCTGGCATTTTTAAAGTAATATAGTTTCTATGGTCACCTTTTAAAGTAAATTCTCCGGTACGCTGTTCCTTTCCACTTTCATAAGCCTTTGCTTCCTTTGGGGACAATGTGATTGCTGCTGTCGGAGGTGCTTCCAGGCTGTAAATATGCTGGATATATCCCCACACACCGCTTGCCTTAATATCTTCAAAGGTACAGCCATAAAAACCGTCCATGCCACAATAAGAATAAGCGGCAGCTAAATGCGTAAAAATATACTTTGTCTTCCAGTCAAAAGAGGGCATATACTCCCCAGTAATGTCCCCGGGACCGCCATATCCATAATAAAGGACTTTCTGTAATTCCGGGTTGCTTTCAAATTCATTGGCTACATAATCCGAGGTCGGCGGGGAAGCCTTCATAGACTCCAGACAATATGCCACATGGCCATTTACGGTGAAATAGGAAGTAGAATAGTTCCCCACGTTAGAAGGGTATGGGATTTTCTCTCCCTGTACCAGATGTACATTGCTTCCTTTTTGCTGCTCCATTGCTGCCGGAACAACCGATAAGAACATTCCCTTATCCTCTTTTGGTGTCAGATCAATCAACTCTGCCCCTGCATCTGGCATTTCCGGTTCTTCCGTCAGTACCTCCGGTATCTCCGGGTCAGGGTCCGCCTCACCGTCCTCACCGGAGCCATCTTCGGTATGCTGGCTTACTTCTCCCTGGGGTTCCTGTGTACTGTTTTCCCTTGCTTCTACCACAATTCTTCTCATAATCTGATAGGAAGGGTTTCCGCTTAACGGATCAACACGATAAAACGCCTGGTAAGAACCTGGGGTATTGAAATCAAAAGAATTGCCGGAGTCCCCTTCTGCTTTCAGAAACGTCACCTTTACTTTTTCATCATTTTTCTGAAAACCCCTGTAATCTGTTTCCAAGTCAAAGGACTCTCCTGCTTTTATGGTAAGGTCCTCTGCATACACCAGTTCTTCTTCTGTTAGTTGCTCCTTTACCTCTTCCAACTCCGGTAATGTTTCTGAAGCAGCCTCCTCCTGTTTTACTTCCTGTATCTGTGCATGTTCCTCAGACTGTTCAGAAGCCAGTGCGGTGATCCCTGTATTGAGTAACGTAGAACAACTAAGAAGAAGTGCCAGCGTCCCAGCCAGCAGCCTTTTCTTTTTTCCTTTCATCATAGCTTTGCTCCTTTTCATTTTTTCGTCAAAAAAAGCAGGCCACACAAGCCTGCTTTCCATTTTCTATCTTCTTTTTTCTATCTTTTGTATACGGTCTGTCCCGTATCCAATGCACCTGTCAATCCCCTTTCTATTCCCTGCTTCCTGCATGGAACACTGCCAAAACAAGCTGCAGAACCAGCAGAAACAAACATATCACCAGTTTCCCTGTCAGATACAGCAGTTTCCCCACTGCAATGAAAATCCCTTTTACAACTTCCCATACACTTCTTCCTACTGCCATATCTTTTTCCTCCTTATTCTTCAAATGCCCCATAAAATTCCGCAAACCGTAAATCTTTTTCCATACAGGCTTCTTCCTTTTCCCTGTTCTCTGCTATCGTTCCACCGTCAGAAAGTTCTCCCTGAACGGTCTTTTCCAGCACACCCCGCTTCTCAAAGGCTTCTTCCTGTGCCTTTGAAACCGCTTCTTTTACGATTTTACAAAATTGTTCTTTCTGGTTCTCCAGAAGGGTATTTAATAGTTTCATCTGCTGTACTTCTTCTTCCTGCTGTAGATACTTGGCAAAATAAACGATTGCTTCTGCTATAAAATCGTCTTTTGTCTTGAAAATATCTTTGTTATACTCCTTCAGATACCGATAAGCCTGATGATGTACCGGTCTGCTTTTATACAGCCGCAGTGAAGTTGTATATACTTTTTCCGTATCCATAAGTTTTCACTTCCTATCATGCTGTCCGCATTTTCCTCTGTTTTGCCCGGATAATACTTTTCACTGCCTCTTCACAGCCCCTTGCATTGGCATGTATATCCGTTACAAACTGTACATCTTTTCCCTCATTGGCTCCAAAATGCTCCACAATGGAAGAACCACCGCCCATAAACACCATTTTGGTCAGATCCAGATTATAATGGTTTGCCTGTATGATACCATAAATTTCCTCTGCGTAGGACTTCAAACAGTTTTTTATGACGTCCTGATACTGCTTCGGGCAGTCATAGCTTCCTGTTCTCATAAATGCTTCTGTAATGTATGCCGGTACCCCTGCCCCTGTTTTGGCAATGGCTTCCTCATTGACTTTTCCGATACAGTACAAAGCTGCCTTATCCGAAATCGAATACTTCCCGTCCGGCATTCCGTCAACAAACTCTACCAGGTCGGTAGTTCCTCCACCAATATCTACTAAAAGGCAATAGCCGGGAACTGCTTCTAAAAGCGTATGGATCACCACATGCCCCTGCATAAAAACAAACACATTTTCCAAAGACACATGATAATGTACTCCTTCATAACGGAAATGCAGTTCCTTTGTCTTTAACAGATATTTCTTAAAACTTTCTTTCTGCTGCTGAAATCTTCTAGGCGGAAGGGCAGCTCCCATTTTTACGGAAGCGTCTGTCAGTCCCCGGCAGCGCATTTCCTGTGCCAGTGCTGCAAGGGTAAGAAGATAATAATTTTCATTCTCTGTCTTATCCACACACTCCTTTTCCGGTACTTTCCCTCCCACATAATAAAACTGGTTCTGGTATTCCAGAATATGTTCCAGGCTGTCCGGCCTTGCCTGTAAAGGCTGGATTGCTGCTGAAAATACAGTATTTGCAGTTTTCATGTTACGGTTTCCATGATCAATTCCAATAATCATTTTAGTTTCCACGTTCTTATCCTCCTGAAAGTTATAGTTTGTATTTTATCTTGTTCTCTTTGGTTCTTGACCTGTTTCTTTCTTTTCTTTGTCTATCACAGGAAGTTTTTCAAACAGTTCCCCCATCACAGCTTCCATTTCCTGAAACTTCATTTCATCTGACATACACAGAAAAACAATCACTGCATCAGTCAGACGTTCCCCATTCTCTTTCCGGTAAAGTTCCGTATAGGAACCCCAACAACCGTCCTCACCCGCATAAAACTTTTTTATCTTCTCATTTACTTTTATGAGGTATTCCTCGGTATCAACAAAAATTTTCCGAATGGATACTTTTTGTAGGTCGTATTTCATGCTGTCCATATAAACCGGAAGGTGTTCCTCTGGTGCAAAATAGACATACATTGTGCAATAGGTATCTCCCTCCGTCCCCATCTCCTGTAAGACAATCCCGGCTTCAAACATTTCCGGTGGAGCATAATCTACTACAAAATCCGAATCCTTACCCTGTGGAGATTTTTCAAAACGCCCTGAATCTCCAACCAGAAAATGTTTGGGGCACTGAATACGAAACCTTTCTTCCCTCATTCTGTATATTCCTCCATAATCTCACTAATATCTTTTTGAAATAACCGCTGAAGTCGGACAACTACATAGACATTGGGCTTTTGCTGTCCGTATTCAATCCTCTGATACGTCCGAAGACTGATACCCAAGACAGCCGCAAGTTCTATCTGTGTATATCCATGAGCTGTCCTGAATTTTCTTAATTTTGTTACTTTCTATCACGCTCCTTACGTCTGAGGGATAGCTTCCTGATAAGCAAACAGATTGGATATATAGCTGTTTGCTGTCAATGTGGCATTGTATAAAGCGGTAAGCAGCACTGCCCGGATATTATTGGCTTTCCTTGTACACTGCTTAATTGAGTCTATCACATACTCTACGGTAAACTTATCCAGCTTTTTATACATTCCCTGTACAATGCCAAGAGGTCGTTCTTCCTGATTTACCCTTATGGTCTTTGCATTGGACGTCAAAACATCTACTGCAAGCCCTACAATCTCATTGAGCAGTTTTCTGTCAAAAGGTCTGTCTATCCATATCGCATCATAATCAATCTGATCTTTGAACTGTTCTTCTGCTGCCTGATAGGATAAGATAGGATTATCTCTATACCCATTCCCTATTTCTGTTGTATTCTTTTGGGTACTTTCTGCTGTAGTCTTTGTAGTAATCTCTGTATTTGTCTGCCCGCTATCAGTCTGAGGTACCTCTTTGGGTATCCAGGGCTCTGTTTCCCTGTCGGGGTATGCTCCCTCTTTGAATGGTGACACCCTCTCCCTTTGGAAAGGGACAGCCCTCTCTTCTACAAAATGTATCTCTTCCTCTATGGCTGTATGGGAACTGATTTTCTCTGCTTTGGATTTCTCTCTTCTTTTTTCAAAGGAAACCGGATCTGCTCCTGTTTCTTCTGGATAAGTCAATTCTTTTAATCGGTCTACGATCAATTCCAGATACAAAACATTATTTACAACAATCCCATTCATGGAAATGGTTCTAAATACCCGTTTTACCACACCCAGCTTCTCTAAAAATACCACTGCATTTGTCGCTTCTTTTTTGGAAATCCCAAACTGTTCACTGATCTGCTGGTAACTTCTCTGAAGAAGGTCTGACTTAAATTTCTTTCTTACCCCAATGACCTGTCCGGTTCCTTCATCTCTGATTTCTGTAGGCTTATACCAATACACAATATCTGCCAGTATAATAATGGCTGTCAGATTTGGCTTTCCGCTTTCTCTGATGATTGTCCGATACCACACCTGCGGAATGATATTTCCAGATATATTCAGTTTTGCATTTTCATCTACAATTTCATTCCCAGTGCTATAAACACCTCCATTCATACGTTTATCCCTCACTCCCCTGCTTCTTTTCTTTTTCAAATAAAGCACTTATTTCTTCATCTGCTCTTTTGCCTGCTATCAGACACGCATACAACGAAACGAGGAAAAAAATTATTCCAACAATCATAATCACCTTTATCATTGCTCCGTCCTCCCAAGAAAAAAAGGACTAAGCCAGCTAACAGAATCTTTTAACTAACCTAGTCCTTAACATATTTTTTTCAATATATTGCAACCGAATGGTTTTTCACAAACTTGACCGCCTGTGAGAATGGATATAATTTTGACAGGACCAGTAGCAATAGGTTTCTATCTTTAAGAGCCCCTGCCATTTGATTTTTACTATGAAAAATTCATTCCCGGTCTATGAATTTTCTACCCTTTATGGTATAATAGAAAAAAGACTAAATTGGCGTGAGCCCTTATTTTATAAGGAATCTGCTAACTTAGTCTTATTTTAACATGACCACCGGAACCTGAAGTGCCTACTACCGCTACAAATTCACCTTCTTCCACCGAAAAATTCACACCATCCAGTGCCTTTGTAATATTCGGTTCTGTACCATAATATTTTTTTAAATCGATTGTCTGTAAAATACTCATATTCTATAAGCTCCTTTCTGCCTTTCTTTATGATGACTCTATTATAAAATACAAATGTCACAGAAATGTCCGAGAAAAGAACAAAATTCAAGGAATTTCAGCCTGAATTGTTACAAATCTCGGACATTTCAAAAAATTACAAAAGATACCTAATATGATATTCTGCTGTTCTTGATTTTATCTGTGACTATAATTCTATTTAAAATATCACAGCAAACTTCCTTTTAATCCTTTTTTGAAAACCAAGACAGCTTTTTCAGCTCCCCAAAATGACATAGTTACAAGTTTGTAGCTTTGTTTTTCCATTTCTATAAGTTTAGCATTTATTTTTTCAGTTACATTTTCAGTAGTAATATTTTCTATTAAAACGGTTTGATACATCATTCAATTCCCTCCAATTATTTAGTATCCGCTTTTCTATAAAACTTTTTAAAGAAAATTTCTGGTACCAGAATACTGCCTGCAAGTAAAATCATCAGTAGAACAACCATTTCTTTCAGCGGATAATAGAATACAAAATAAGAAATCTTTGTTTTCATGTACCATCTAATCCCGCCTATCAACAGCGTTCCCGTTGTTACCAGAAGAACACTCAACAACAGCCAGGTAAACATTCCTTCCGCAAGGAACATCCGCTGCAACTGCTTTCTGGTCATTCCCACACGATTCATAATGGCACATTCTTTTTTCCGAAGTAACATCTCTGTTACCCTTACATTCAAAAAATTCATAATCCCGATAAAGATCAGGCATCCGCTGATTACCAGAAGCAACAGCCTGCTGGTCTGAATATACTCCTGTTCTTTTAATAAAAGGTCTGACCGACTCTCCATCTGGAATAAATTTAATTGCTCCGCATATCCGTTTTCAGACTGAAATTCCATATTTTCTGTTTGGATCATTCCCTTTAACCTATTTTTGCAGCCCGATTCCTGTTCCTTTGCTACCGAAAAGCTCATTTCAAAGGTCTGTGGGGTCAGATTCTCTGACAGGTTTTCAAAGGTTTCCTCTGTTACAAGAAGAAGATTGGTATTTCTGCCATCCCAGCACAACTCTAATTCCGGAAATCCTTCTTTGGTAATATCCAGATATCCGCAATTTACCAGTGTCTCTGGAATCCGAACAGACATATCCGTTCCCACCGGAACCAGGTCATACACTTCTATTGTATTTCCAAGCTGCTCCAATGCCTGCTCTTCTGCATATTCTGATACTCTGTGGTCATGGAGAAGAATCGTTCCGTTTTCGTGTGCAAATGTTTCCCACTCTGCTGTTATCTCCTGCTCTTTCAAAAATTCCTGCAGTTTTTCTTTTTCAGAAGAAGAAATTTTTTGGATCACTGTCGGAACAGTTTCCCCGTCATTTAATAACTTGATGCTATCCCGACCTTGTTTCCCGATAATAGGGTAAAATCCCTGGATCTTTGTTTCATCCTGCAGGCTGTTTCCGGCAGTCTGCAGGATGTTCGCCAAGAATTCTTTCGGGAAAAAGACCATATTTTCTGTATCCGGGGAAGTTTCCATCAGTGTTCTGCAGGCTTCCTGTGTGATGCGGATTTGAAAATCAGGTTCTTTCATAAACTGGTTTTGCAGATCTACTCCCTTTACAATCACCGAAGATCCAAGCGCTAAGCCGCAACCTATAGTCAGAGAAATCATGGTGATGAAAAAAGCCTTTTTATTGTAAAACAGATATCTCCTGGCCAGATAAACTTCCGGATTGTTTCCAAAACTCCGGAAACCTGCTTTCTTTTTCTTTGTTTGTTTCTTCTCTGCAACAGTCCCAGTTCCATAGTTCATACACTCCAGAGGACTCAGAACTTTGATTTTTTGCTTTACCAGAAGTATCACAACACCCAAAGTTACTGCCACTGGCAGAATGGCTATCAGAAAGAATCCTGGCTGGTAGAAAGAAATCCCCTCCAGTTCTTCTGCCTGTCCAAGATACAGCTTTCCAATGACAGAGGGCAGGACTCCAAGTACCACCAGACTGCCTATAGCAACGCCTGCAAAACTTCCTTTCAAGACAACTTCCATCATCTGCCGAAATATCATTTGTATAATCTGATGCTGCTGTACCCCAATCACTTCCATCAGACCATATTGCTGTAAATCTTTTCCTAATGATAAATTCAAAATATTATAGATGAACAAAAACATACACAGCAGAATCAGGAAAGAGAACAAGGCTGCAAATCCATAGCTTCCCAGCATTCCTTCTACTGCCCGGTATGCAGCCGAATCCATGCTGACAATCCTCTGTCCTTCCTCCAACCGGACATCTTCCTGCAATTGCTGTTCCATCTGTATGCCACTGACAGAATCCTTTTCCGGTTTCACCAGTATCCTGCAGGGGTCCCATCCAGTTCCGCTTTCTTTCAGTTTCTTCTCAGACAAAAATGCAATAGAAGAACTTGCCCCCTGATTCTGATATTCTGTAAAATATCCGGAAAGCTGAAACGTCTGCTGTCCGGTTCCTTTTGTTTGGAAAAAATCATTCCAATAAAAATCCAGCTTTAATTCCATTCCCACCTTTGGTTCCGAAATTCCCAGATACGCCAAGGTTTTGGTGGAAAGCATGATTTCGTTTTCCTGTTTGGGATACGTTCCTATGATCTGTGTATAAGCCGGACAGAGCATGGTTTCAAATGCTGTTTCATCTGCCACAACACAGTCGCAATATTTTATAGTTTGATTGCATAGTTTTCCGGCAAATTTTTCTTTTCCCGTCTCTGCTATGTAGGAGAGCGTATGCAACTGCCCTGCCATTTCTTCTGTACCATTTTCAATATACGTTGACACTGTCATTCCATCTGTCCGGATATGTTTTTGGATGTCCACCTGTATTTTCCCATAGGCAAAGCTTATCATACAGAAAATCACTCCAACGGTAAGTGCAACTGCCAGAAACAAAAGACGGTTTTTGTTTCGGTTCTGTTTTCTGTAAGAATCCAAAAGCACTTTTTCTGCCGGACGGTGATAATCATAGTTTTTCATCTTCCACCACCCTTCCGTCTTTCATGCGGATGATCCGATCTGCCATGGCAGCGACTTTTTTATCATGGGTAACCACAAGCATTGTCTGCTGATATTGCCTGCAGATCTTTTTTAACAGTTCCATAACAGAGGCGCTGGTTCTGGAGTCCAGATTTCCCGTCAACTCATCCCCTAACAGAATGGTAGGATGGGTGTAGACAGCTCTGGCAATAGCAGCTCTTTGTTGTTGTCCTCCAGATAACTCATCCGGCATCTGAAAGAGTTTCTCTTCGATCCCCAGAGTTTTTGCCAAACGGAAAACCTCTTTTTCATCTACTGTCCTCTCCAATAATTTTGCCGGAAGCACGATATTCTCAAACACATTCATGGCAGGAATCAGATTATATCTTTGAAAAATAACTCCAATATGCCATCTGCGAAAAGAAATCTGTTCTTCTAAAGATAATTGCGTCAAATTTACATCATGCACATAAACACATCCATGGGTGGGCTTTTCCAATCCGCTGATTAAATTTATCAGGGTTGACTTTCCGCTTCCGGAAGCACCAATGACTGCAATAAACTCTCCTTCTTTTATGGAAAATGATACATCATCAACTGCTCTTATGTAATTTTCTCCATTTCGATATTCTTTTGTAAGTGAAACCAATTTTACAGCTGCCATAGTATCCTCCATATATTTCTTTCCTTTATCTTGGCAGAAAAATAGAAAATGCTGATCCCTTTCCCACCTGTGATTCCACAGTAACATAACCGCCCTGCTGTGTTACAATTTCCCTGGTCAGATAAAGACCGATTCCAACACCCGGTTGATTATGAATCTCTTCTTCCCGGTAAAACCTCTTGAAAATAGATGCCTGATTGCTTTCTGAAATTCCTTTTCCTGTATCGGATACTTTTATTTCCACATACATTTCCCATTGCGCTACAGACACATTGATAGTCCCTCCTGCCTGGGTATATTTTACTGCATTGTCCAATAGATTAAAAATAGCTTCTTCTGTCCACTTACTGTCATGGGACACACACACATCCTCTGGACATTCCACTGATACATGGATCTTTTTTTGTTCTGCAGAATATAAGATTCCACTCATAGCTTGCGCTAAAGTATCATATATGAAATGATCTTCTTTTTCTAATTGAATCACCCCGGTTTCCAAACGGGAGGTTTTGACTAATGCCTGTATTAAAAAATCCAGCTTATTGATCTGGCCTCTTACACTTTTAAGAAACTCATTCCGCTCCTGTTCTTCCAGGGATTTTGTCAAAAGTGTATCTACAATCATTTTCATGTTGCTTACCGGAGTCCTGACCTGATGGGAAATATCTGACACCAAGGACTGTAATTCCTGCCTTTCTGCTTCTACCTTCCGGTTACTTTCCTGCAGGATATTATACAGACGCACCAGACGATGATGGATACGGGCAAAAATCGTCTCCCTGTCTGATACATTTTCAGGCTCTTGACTACGGTTCATCATGTCGTCAAGGATCTGACACAATTCAGAAGTAAAATTTGACAATCTCATCCCCAACAGTTGTACCATAAAAAGCATCCACAGTGTTGCACAGACTATTAATGCCAGACCAACCCATAACACTACGATATTTTTTGTCAGAAAGAATGAGACCAATATGATTGCTGTCATTGAAAGTGCCATTCCAGAAGTCAGCCAAAAAAACATCTTTTTTACAGAGATTTTCTTTCCTATCATGCTGGTTCACCTCCGGTCCATTTGTATCCCATGCCATACACCGTTTTGATATATACTGTTCCATTTGTTTCAATCTTTCCCCGGATGCGGCTTAACGTTGTCGTCAACGTATGCTCGTCCACATAATTCTCTGTGCAGTCCCATATTTTTTCCAACAACTGCTTTCTTGTTAATACACGATTGCGGTTCTGGCAGAACAGGTTCAGCATCCGAAATTCCAAAGTAGATAAGGTTAATGGCTTCCCACCCAGCATAGCTGTCTGCTCTGCAAAATTTAAAAACAGCCTGCCATCATCAAAGACATCCTGCATGGACACATGATGCCGCATCATACGCAGTACATTTTCTACTTTCCTCTGCAGGGAATGGATGGAAAAAGGTTTTGTAATATAATCTACTGCTCCAAGTTCATATCCCCGGATCTCATCACTTTCCCTGTCATTTGCGGTCAAAAAGATTACAATGGTATCACTATATTTATCCCGGATTGTTTTTGCAATTTCATATCCATTTCCATCAGGAAGATTAATATCCAATAGTACCAGGTCAAACGGTTGGCTTTTTAATACTTCCATGGCTTCTTTTACCGTTTCCACAGAAACAATCCCATAGGATTCTGACTGTAGGTTGTAAACTAACATTTTATTTAAAAGTTCATCATCTTCTACGATTAAAATCTGTTTCATTCCTTTTCATCCTTTACGACAATTTTGCTATCATTCCAATTTTTATTTTACAACAGAAATGTCCTAGAAATGTTACATATCGAAAAATTTATGATTTTCTTTTTGAAATCTTAAAAATCTTTTGGAACGCAAAAAAGAAGATGCATGTCACCACACACCTTCTCATTGCTTGCTAAAATTACTTTGTACCGCTTACTTAACATTTAAAACCAATTAATTTTTTCTTTTCTGAATTGGGGCGTATCACTCTTTTGGTACGGATTATAGTTATGAAGATTACAACCGAATTCCTTCAAGGATTGGATTTTATTCTCTGCTGACCATTCAATTAATGAAATTCCATCAAATTCTTCAATGTCTCCATTCTCCATCACATTTTTAAAATACCACTCCACAGCTGTCTGATTCCCTTTGTGAAAAAACTGTTTGATATCCCAGGCGATTACACTCCCTCGCATATTCCATTCCTGAAACCAATGCTTTACGGTTTCACGATTGCTATAACATGGTCCCCAACTTTCTGTATAAATCACGTTCTCTGCAAAAATATCATCCATTCCTAAATCTTTCTTTTCCAGCCACATAGAAAACCATAACCGAATCATCTGTTCTCTCTTATCCATAATAAAATACCTCCTATGTCAAATTCGTTACGGAACCTCTAAACTCAATCTTTTTTCCCATCTATCAAATCATAACTCATATCCAAAAAATCCAAAATTTTTGCCTCGCTTACCGTTCCATCCAGTAACATGGTGATCCAATACTTCTTATTCATGTGATACCCTGGCAGAAAACCGTAGGTCTGTGTCAGAAGTCCCACCATATCCGGTTCGCACTTTACATTGATCACATCTACCATGCCCTCTTCTTCTAATCCCAACTTGGATTTTTCAACCCGTAGAATAGCTGCATACCATTTTCCATTCTTATGTCGGAGGATTGCGTTCTCCGGAGAACTCTTCCAAAGATATTCCGGAATTGTTCCATATTGCTTTTTTACATATTCAAAGATTTCTTCCCGTTTCAAATATTCCACTCCCCAATGACTCTATTTTATCAATCTCATGATTGTACTTTTCATATTTATCAGCAGGCAGGACGTGCGCCCTGCCTGCTTTCCTATTATAGCATTGTTCCTCTGCTCCTACAATGCAATCCGTTCTTTGATTTTTTCTCATTTTTTAGTAAGCAACCAGTCCATATCCCAAAATGGACTGGGAATTCACCGTATAGCTGTTCTGCCTTACTGCATCTCCGCTGTTTCCTTCAATCGTATGTACCGTAGTTCCATCGCAGCTTTCCACGATTCCCACATGGTCACTGGCTCCGTCATGATCCCAGTCAAAAAAAATAATCATGCCGGGACTTGGGACACTTCCTGCCCCCTGCCATTTCCCCTGTGCCTGAAACCAGTCCACGCCTGCCGTACAAAGGGAAAACTTTGGCACAGCTCCGTTTTGAATGAGCCCCGCCTGATCCGCACACCAACTGACAAAGCAAGCACACCATTCTTGTCTCTCTGTAAATCCCCACCATGACCAGAACTTCTCTCCGCCTTCATTTCCAAGCTGGCTTTTCGCAATGGTGACAAGCTGCCTGTTTCCAAAAAGTCCGGTAAACCAACCTCCGCCGGAATAATACCGCATCACATGAGGCACATACTCCGGATCACCATACCCCGACCAGCCATGGGCGGCTGCCTGCTCCTGGGAAAACTGCAGCGCATTGGCTTCACTGTAACCGCCAAATTTTTCCAACGCCCACGAGATATATCCATTCCCATAATTATATCCCTGCCAACTGAGTTTTAGCTTGTCCATATCCTGTGGGCTTTGGCATCCGGCTTCCCGGACACAATCTGCATAATACTGTATCCCCACCTTGATGGAATAGTCAGCATCCTGAATCGCACCGGGTGTATTGGGATACTGGGTGTTATAAGGACACTCACTGGCCTGCATGGGATCCGTTCCCCTGCCGCCGCTTTCCTGCATCATAATGGCTTGAATGGCAGGAACATATTCCGGGATGCCAAATTCACTGGCATACTTTTGAATGGCAGGTGTATGTGCCAGCACTTCTACGCTTAAAGCCTCACTGCTCTGGGAATTTCCCAAAAAGGCTGCACCCCCAATGATCCCCACAATCAGAATCAGAACGACAAACACTGCGCCTCCACCTGCCATCAATGCTGCAAATGCAGCTTTCACTGCATGAGCGGCGGCTTCTGCCATGGCTTTCAATCCTCTTCCGGTTGCCTTTGCAGTCTTTGCACTTTGCTTGGCAGTCTGAACAGAGTGCATGGCAGCCCGTTTCGCTTCCCTGACTGCTTTCATGGATTTGAGTGCTTGTTTCTTCTGTAAGACTGCCTGGGTTTTCACCTTCTGGGAAGAAACCGGAGAGGCTTTCACCACACGGGGCGCTGTTTTTACCATCCGATTTCCAGCTTCCTTGATCGTTTTCTCTGCTTCCGGCCTGGCCTTAATGCTTCTTTTGGCTTCTGTTCGCCCTTTCTTTGCCTTTGACTGCCCTGCCTGGGCGGATGTGCCACCCGTTCCTGTTTCTCCGTCCAAAGGGGCTGTCGCAGCTTCTCTCTGCTTTTGTTTCTGCTCCTTTAACTTCTCATAAGTTTTCACTGCCAGCTTCTTACCGCCACGATAGGCTGCCGAAGCACTTTCCTTTCCCACTCGCTGTTCCACACGCTGGATGCGGTTTCCGGCATATTCTACCGGGGATTCCTCTCCCGTTTCTCTTCCGAGCTTATCTGCCATGATGCTGGTCTTTTCTTTTGTCTCCAGCATCGCAGAACGCACCAGTTCTTTCGGAAGCCGGGAGGCTGGATTGCGGATCTTTGGACTTTGATCCCGCACTTTTTCTTTGATATCTTTCAATCACACACCTCCCTTCTTCTGTACTTTCTAACGTTCCCTTCCCCGCTTTTTTGCTTTCTTCTGCTGACTCTCCAGCTGTTCCAGTTCCCTTACTGCTTCCTGCACCAGCGGATGATTGGCATAATAGGGAACATAGGATAATAACTCTTTTCCCTTCTCCCCGGTAACTAATGGATATTCTCCCTCGTTATACAGAGGATCCTCTGCATGGTGCAGGGAAAATTCCAAAGACGGGAGCATCTGAGGGGAACGTTTGCAAAATCTCTGGTAATGCCGGAAGGCTTCTTTTAAAGATGTACATTCGATACATTCCCCCATCCCATGGAACTCCCCGCACTCCGCTGCAAGAAACGTAATGGTTGTTTTTTCTTTCATGGATTTCACCTCCCTTTGAAAAACTTCTCTTTATCGAACCGCAGACTTCTGTTTTTCTTCTTTACCAAACTTCAAAGGGTGTTGTTCCTGTCTCAGTTTCTGCAGGGTATCCTTCACAGACGGTTGTTTTCCTTCTCTTGCTTCCAGCTTCCCTATCTGCTGTTGCAATCGCTCCGTTTTCTGTTCCAACTGATGGATACTCCGCATGGATTGGAATAACACCTTCTGGGTTTGAAAGATGATTCCCTGTTCGGGATTGCGTTCTGTGAGCTTTCGCACCTCTTTTCCACCCGCTTCCAGAAATGCATTCCGCAGATGCCCTTTGGCAACATGCAGTTCTTCCGCCATACTTCCCAGACGATCAATCTTTTGATCCATCGACAGCATCACGCTGTGCAGAGAAGACTGAAGTATTTGTAATCCCTGCGTAAGGTGCATTCCCTTTACCGCAGAGGCAAGGGCATCTTTCCCCTTTTCTTTAAAATCAACAACTGCCTGCTCTGCACGTTTCACAAACTTTGTCTTAAATTCTCCCACCTGAAAACGAAGTGTTTGCACCTGATGTTCCGCCTTCTGGATTGTGTTCACCGCAAAGAGTTTGACCTTGCTTTCCTGCATCACACCCAGTTGCTTCTTCACCTCTCCCAATTCCTTTAGGACGGTTCCCAGCTGCATTTCCATGGAATCGATATAGTCTGCCATACGGATCACATCCCCTTTTTCCTGTTCCATGCCCTGCTGTTCCAACAGTTCCAGTAATGCCCGGACACTGCCCTGCTCCCGAAGCGGTTCTCTCGTTTCCTGGATTTCCACTGTTTGTCCTTCTTCCATTTACATTCCCTCCTTCCCAAAAAGATGCTGCCGAAGAAATTCCAGCAGCACCCTAAATATCTTTTCGACTAACACTCTCCCGGTTTCGTTGTCATCAAGCGGTACAGCTTCGTATTCTTCGGGAAGCTGTTCTCAAATGGCACCAGATTTCCGGAACACCGGATCAGTCCCTTTCCTGCGCCTACATTGGTGATGTAGGATAACTGGTTCTCGGAAATATTCAAAAGGGAAGCCAGTTCATCCCGGTCTGTGGTTGCCTGATTCAAAAGGATCAAAAACTCACTGTTTGCCAGCATCAGCCTTGCCGTATCGGATTTTAACAGTTCCTCTACGTTCTGCGTTAAACCTGTGACAAATCCCTGGTATTTACGGATTCTCTTGTAGAGGCGGTAGAAAAAGTCAGCGCTATATTGGTATCGGAACAATAGATAAAACTCATCGGCAAAGATCCAGGTAGTCTTTCCTTTCTTCCAGTTCTGGATCACACGGTTGAAAATACTGTCCAAAGTAACCAGCATCCCCAGGGGCATGAGCTGCTCTCCCAGTTCCCGGATATCATAGGCAATGATACGGTTCTTCGTATCCACATTGGTTTTCTGTGCAAAGGTATTGAGACTTCCATTGATAAACAGTTCGGAAGACAAGGCAAGTCCTCTGGCCTCTTCTTCCGGCTGGAGCATGAGCTGGCGGTACAAGTCTTTCAAGGTGGGCGCTTCGCTCTGATAACCGCTTCGGATATAGTCCCGGTACACATCTGCGGTACAGCGGTCCAAAATGGATTTCTCCTTTGCCGACAGATTGCCAGCCCCCACTAACTGTTCAAACAAAGACAGGATAAATTCCGACTTTTCAATCAGCGGATTCTTATCGTTTCCATATGCAGAATCCATATCCAGTGCATTCAGATGGGTGTTGGATGTGGCGGAAATTGTGATTACTTCTCCATTCAGTGCTTCCACCAGTGAACCGAATTCAGACTCCGGATCTAAGATCAGGATGTCATCTTCCGTAGACAAGGCAAGGTCCACAATCTCTTCTTTTGCTGAGAAACTTTTTCCCGAACCGCTGACACCCAGACGGAAAGAATTTCCGTTCAGAAGTTTCCTCCGATCTGCCACCAGCATATTTTTGCTCACCGCATTCTGCCCATAGTAAATACCACCCGGCTGCATGATCTCCTGGGTATGGAACGGGATCAATACTGCAGTGGACTCTGTGGTCAAGGTTCGCAGGGCATTGATCTTTCGGATGCCATAAGGCAGTACCGTATTCAAGCCATCCACTTGCTGCCACTTCAAAGTTGCCATCTGGCACAAATGCTTTCTTGCCACGGATAAGATGCTTTCCGTATCCGAATCCAACTGTTTCTTGCTGTCTGCCATATGCACCATGGTAAGGATGCCGAACATCATCCGCTGATCCCTGGTGGTCAGGTCATCCAGCATCTCTTTGGTCTCTTTTCTCTGCAGTTCCATGTCATAGGGCACAATGGCAGAAAAGTTATTATTGGCATTCTGGCGTCTCTGCCAGTTGGTCACATTCGTTTCCACGCCCAGAAGTCTGTTCTGGATTTCCCTTACCGCCTCATCGGTTGGCACCGGGAGGATGTCAATGGACAGCATCAAATCTCGGCTCAAATCACATAATTCCGAAATCATGTCATCTTTCACATAACTGGCATAATCCTGCATATACAGCACCCGCCCGTACCGCTCGTTGATTTTGAAACAGTCTTTGGAAAATTCCATGGACTGGGGACAAATCCAGTCTTTGAAACTGCTCCCCCGTTTGGCAAATGCCTTCATATCAAAGGGAAAACACTGGGGCTGATCTGCCTGAAAGAAATCCCGGAAAATCTGCAGGCGCTGTTCCGCATCCAGTTCTTCCCCAATAGAGGACAGCTTGCTCAGATGGGTGATGATATCCGTTCCCACACGGGCGAAATAGGTTCTTGCCTCATCAATGTTCTTCTTATGGACACTGACCGTCAGATACCGTTCCTGATAAATGCTGTTGTTGGTGCCGCTGACCTTGGATAACAGCATTTCGTTGTATTCCTTCCGGTATGTATCCAGCCCGTCCTCTTTCATCGGCAACAGCAGGGAGGCTTCAAACTCTTCCTTATTGATTCTTCTGTTGTTCAGGGTGATCTTGGCAGATGCGCCGGAATCCAAAGCATTTAACAACTCGCTGTAATCTAAGAACATTTCCGTTTTATCTTCTTTGCTTGCAATGGCATAGTTGATATCCGAAAACCGAAAAGATTTGGAAAATTTCGTCCCGGACTGGAACACCCCATCCGGCCAGATCCGCTGGATGGGAATCGCCTGCTGAACAGACCTTGGGACTTTGAACTTCTCCCGGTCCATTTTTAATGCCTGCTGTAAGGTTTTAATCAAACGCACCACTCCTTCCTGCCTTCTTTTTCTGCTTCATCTGTTTTTTCCTTGACCGCTGTTCCCGCTTTTTCAAAAGAACAGCGCCATCTCCCCTGGTCTTTTCTCCAAGACTCATAGTCTCTTCCATGCAGGCATGGTACAGATCCTCGCTTTGAAACAGCAATCGCTTGGGGTATAAAAATTCGGACTTGATATATGCCCAGGCAAACTGCTCTGCATTCATGCCATGATACTGGAAGAACCCACAGGCTGCGAAAGGGGCAGCACCAAGAATACACAGCCACCCGGTCATTTCCTGCCCCACATAGTCTCCCAGACCAAAATAAATCCCTACTGCCACAGCGATGGCAAGTAGGGAAAAGATACACTGGCGCAAATTCAGCCCCATAAACATGGACTCCTGATAGTTACGGATTTCTTTATTCATTTTTACTTCCATATATTTTTATCTCTCTCTTTCTCTTTTCTTTTTGCCTGTAAGTTTCCCTTGGTCTTTTTCCGATTCTTTTGGCACATCCAGCCCCCATTGTCTGCAAAATTCTTCCACCCCTTCCCGGTCATACTGGGCAAGCCTTGAAAGGTCAAACGCCACTGGGGTGTAGGTAGCAAAGCCTGACCGGGCCTGTCCCGGCAGTCTGTTTCCCAGCCTGTTCTTTTCGATGAATGCCAGCTTGTCCTTCGTAAAATCACCGCTTATAAATGCCTCTTGGGGTTCCAGCCCATACCCGCCCGGAAGATTTACCGTCAGATCATCAAACAATTCCAACTCCCCTTCTTCCTGGCGATACATCAAAATCGCAAGTCCGTTTCCGTAAGCATAGCTGGATACCTTCAAAGTAATTTCTTCCTGCCCGTATTCCCAAGGGAATGGCAAAGTCTTTCTATCGTTTCTATTTTTCTTCTCATTCATGGTTTTACTTCCTCCTATAATCCCATCATTTCTTTCACAATCCGGTCGGATGCTTTTACCGCCCCAACCAGTACCAATAAGTTAAACACCAACTCTCCGATATAATTCCACACAATGGTCACCGCACTTAAAGAGGTGTCCCCTACTGCCGGCGGACTGGCAGCATATACGGAAAAGATAATGCAGGCCAGTGCAATGATCGCCCCTTCCAGACACACTCCCGCATAGGACTTGATAAAGTTCTTTCCCACCGACTGGGAGGGTTCTCCCGCAAAAGTGGAAATGGGGATGGGTGCAATGGCAGTGTACATATACAGCTTGAACATCCTTCCATATACGGTAAGGATCATAATGAAGGACAGTACCGTAATCAAAAGACTTCCCAGCAAGGTCACAATCCACAAGGGAATGGATTCCAGCATTCCCACCGCTTCAATCTTTTCCACGATCTCTGCCGGAAGTTCTGTCACACCCCCGTTTGTCATGCCCGACTGTGCCATGATGGTGGACACAATCCCCTGCACAATGGAAAACAGCGCTGTCATCAGTTCCATGCCATACATAATGGCGCCTTGTGCCAGAGCAAACCGGATAAAGGCTTTGAGGGCATGCTCCGGCTTCTTCATATCCGTAAAGCTGCCACAGGTCTTGACAATCCCGGCAGCAAAAAACAAGACTAACAGCCCATAACCAATGGCGGTCAGCGCTCCGTTGATTCCAGTGATGACACTCCAAATATCTCCCCCCTTAAAAGATTCCGGGCTTTGGGTAAGCAGTGTCCAGATTTCTGCCAGCTTCTCATTCCAGGTGTTCAGTGCAGAGTTTAGGTTCTGCACGATCCAGTTATCACTCAAACAGCTTCACCTCCTTTGCCGGGGCAGGAAGAATCTCTCCCCGCCCCTTTCCATTTCTTCCTGCTACCCAACGATCAGGTCCAGGATTTCTTTTGCGAAAGTGATGATGACGCCGCCTGCCAGCGTCAGAAACCCGTTGGCTCTCTGGCTGGGATCGTGGCTCTTTAGGCTCAAGCCTACCTGTACCACACCAAATCCCAATAAGATCAGACCGATGGCCCGGATCAGGGAAAAGATAAAGGTGGACAGGTTATTAATAACCGCCAGCGGATCTCCGGCAGCAAGCACCGGCATTGCCCCTACGGTCATAGACAGCACCAGTGCCACATAAAAGGCAAAGGGATATTTTGGCCCTTTTCCCATTTGATTCTTTGGCATTTCATTTGTTTTCTTCAATGGCATTCCTCCAATCAAAAAGACTGCTCCCCTCCGAGGATCTCCTCAGCTGAGAGCAGTTCATAATCATCCAGTCTCCTGGTATCAATGGTTACATCTTCATGGGACAGCGGTGCTTTCGCATAATCATATGGAGGCGCACCGCCATCCTCGGTATATTTCACATTCACATGCTTATGCAAATCGTATTTCTCATCCAAAATGGGATGCTCCCCACGCACCAGCAGCACCGCTTTCCGGTTATCCAAAAGTCGCACTTCATCCGGGGTAAGAAGTTCTCTTCCAGACTGTTGGAAATTCACAGAATAACTTCCGCTTCTCCCCTTGGTCTGCCCGTAGGTATTGGTATCCAACGTTTCTTTTCCCAGTAGTTCTGAGACATATTTATGCCCCTCTTTTTCATTCCCGCCCAGGTATAAAAATTCATCGCAATTCCCGATGAGACTTTCCCAGCTGTCCTTAAACAAGGCTTTCATCTGGGCAATATTCTGAATGATGATACTGCAGGAAATTGCGCGCGACCGCATGGTTGCCAGAAGTTTGTCAAAATCATCCGGCAATGCCACGTTGGGCCACTCATCCATGATGCAGTGTACCGGGATCGGCAGTTTCCCATGGTATTTCCGGTCTGCCACATAATAAAGGGTCTGAAACAGGTTGCTGTAGATCATGCCCACCAGATAATTGAGGCTGGTATCTGCATCCGGGATACAGCAAAACAGCGCCACCTTTTTCTCCCCGATGCTGTAAAGATCCAGTTCATCGGTACAGGTTAAATTGGCGATCTGCTTTAAGTTAAAGGCTGCCAGACGGACACCCACAGAAATCAGGATAGACTTGGCAGTTTTTCCAGCCGCCTGCTTGTAAATGGCATACTGCTTCACCGCAATACTTTCCGGATTTCGCATCTCCAGTCGTTCAAACAAAATATCCAAGGGTGACTGGTATTCCTCATCGTCCTCTTTTACCTGGGCAGAGCCTAACATTTCCATGATCATGGAGAAGTTCTGTTCTTCCGGCGGTGCTTCATGTAACAGATATAACATCAGCGCCTGAAGCAAGGCAGTCTCACTTTTCTCCCAAAACGGATCCGAACTCTGCGCTCCTTTCGGCGTGGTGTTTCGGATCAGGTTGTTGATGAGTTTTAGCACATCCTTGTCATCCCGCACATAAGCAAAGGGATTGTAACAAAAAGAGGTTTCCGGATTGATGAGGTCAAACACCCGCACTTCATATCCTTCCCGCTCCAGTAGTCCTCCGGTTTTCCGCAGAAGCTCTCCTTTGGGATCGGTAATCACCATGGAACAGTTACACTGCATAATGTTGACTACAGCATATGCCCGGCTTTTTCCTGCACCGGAACCGCCCACCACAAGGACATTCAAGTTTCGTTTATGTTTATAGCAGTCCAATCCCATGCGGAAGTTCTGGGTTAAAATGAGATTCTGGGTGTACCGCTTGTCCCGGTAACGCTTGCAGATGGAAGCTGCATCGCCCCACTTGGCAGAGCCATGCTCCACCCCTCTCCGATAATTTTTCTTCTGGGAGTAATAAATACCGATGCCTGACACATAGGCGATTGTGAATGTGAACACACACCGCATCGTGTACGGTGTATAAGTGATAGAAAATGGCTGATCCAGTTTTTCGGTCAGCACTTGTAAGATTTGTAACAGATTGGTATCCGGCTCAATGGCACAGGCAGTGATGGCGCCTGTCCACCAGACAACGGGCAGAAACAACAGCCATACCCAAAGGTCAGAACGTTTCCATGCTACCTCTGCTGGCTTCGCTCCTTCTTCGCTTTTTCACTCTTTGGCGCTTCCTTTGCTGGTCCGTCTACCCTATGAAAAGAATCCACACCGGGAACGATGGCAAGGCTCCGCCCATTCTCCCAATGCATGTGAATCTGTCCGGCATCATCGATAAATGCTACCGTTCCCTGTAATCCCGGCGGCATCCCTGCCTCATCCATAAAGTCCAGGCAGAGCCTTGTTCCTTCGGGATACCGCTTTCGTAATTGTTCCACTTGTTTCTGATTATACATCCTCATAGACATCCCTCCCTTCTGCTACCAGAAGAAGCGCCTGCTGGTGTTCGGTTTCATGACCTTTAAGATCACACTGTCAATGCCATCGCTGTACCTGCCCATGGCCAGATACTTGTCCCGCAGCCGATTGAGGGTATTGCGAAGTTCCCGCTGTTCCCCTGTTGTGATGGGAAGCCTTTTCTCAGAAAGTTCATAGTCCCGGACTTTCTGCAGCATGGCTTCTGTAGCCGGACGAACCTTTCCCATCTGACTTTGGGCTGCCAGTTCGTCTTTTAATGCCACCGTAAACATATTTTTCATGATATTGTCTGTTTTCAAATAGTAATCTGCCATCTTTGGCACCTCCTTTGTTACACCCAACATACCACAAAAACCCCGCAATAGCTATCCCAACAGCGGAACTTTTTCCAGAACTTACCGCTCCGGCTGTTTCTCTTTTTTCTCCTTCTTCGGTGTCTGCTTTGGCGGTTCCTCAAAGGAAAAATCATCTTTAGAAAAAGTCTGCTCCTGTTCCCCGAAGTTCCGTTCCATATGGTTGCGGATGGTATAGGCTGCCTGACGCACATCATTTAAAAAGCCACGCAGTTCCTGGGGATCTTTCTGCCCGTTTGCCTGCATCTCTGCTACTTTTCCAAACTGGAAACCGGACACCTCTGCCCCATACCGCTTACCGATTACATAGGCGGCACAGTATGCCTGGGCATTAACTTTCTTCCTGACATAATTCCCATCATGCTGGTCTAATGCTGCACACGCCAGTTCCCGGTTCACTGCATGGAACGTTGTATTCTCATCCATGCCATTGCGCACATAGACGGTACGCTGTTTCGGGATATACTGTGCCTGGATGCCCTCCGGCAGATTGTCTGCGATCTGCATCCGCACTGGTTGATCCTTTAGTACAGACTGTATCAGTTCTTCCATAGAACGCTGCGGACGTTCTTCCAGAGGCTTTCCACTCATCTGGCTGATGTCAAAGCCCTTACTGATGGTATAGCCTGTGCGCATCTCCCCGTCTTTTTCATATTCCGTACTGACCATATAGGTGTATCCATGCACCCCGGATTTTGGGGAACGGTTCTCTGCCTTCCAGTAATCATAAGACTTTACCACGGTTGCCTGTGGATTCTGTCCGTAGATCAGCAGAAGGTTGGGCGTTTTCTGAGTGTTGCACTGTGCCATAAAATCCAAGAATCCTTTTAAAGATTCTCCATTTTGGAACACTGCCTGCGCCCGGGCGTCAACCTCTGCCCACACTTCTTCCCTCTGCTGTTTTTTCATGGCTGCATATTCTTCTTTTGACAGCCGCTGCTCTACCGCCTGTTCTTCCCCTGCTCCACCTGGGATCATATTCGTTAAATCCATATCACCTTACCTGCCTTTCACTTTTTTCTTTTTTCTCTGCTGGTTTCTCGGTTTTCTCCGACTCTTCTGTGTCTGCCTGCGCTGTTTCTGCTCGGCTTCAATCTTCTTTAGTTCCTGCCGGACAGATGGCTTGTCCCCTTTCCAGCTAGTTTCCTGCCCGGAAAAAGAAGCGCTGTTGTGCGAGGAAGGTTCGGACAGATTCTCTGCCTTCTCCGCCTGGGTAAAATTTTCCCCCGAAGGAGAAACTTCCCCTACATCAAACAAATGCTCTTCTTCATCCAGTTCAAATTCAATGGTCCCTTCCGGCAGCACCACCTTTTCGGTCTTCACCGGAAGTTCCTCTTTCCCTTCTGTTTTCTCGGTAAACTCTGCATCAATCACACGGTCTGCTTCCCGTACTGGCGCTTGTTCTACAACCGCTTCTCCAGCTTCGGATTTTACAAAGTCCAGATTCATCTTGTCCAGCACCCGGTTTACCTTTGCTGCATCATCGGCAAACACCATGATTTCTGCGGACTTGGGATTTTTCTTATCCCGGATGACCACATACAACAGCCCTCTGGATTTGGCTTCCCCGGCAAACTCCCGCAGCCTGTCATGGGGAATGGTGAAAAACTTCATTGCCCGCTGTTCCTTTAACATCCGAAGCAGGTTGGTCTTTCCCCTGGTCTTTTTCTGATCCTTCATCACCGCTACAATCAGCACCGCCAGATTTTTTGCAATGCTTCCACTAATCCGTAAGGTATGTTCCATGCCTTCCATGGAATACCGGACAATCTGATCCGCCGCATCACCGCCATAGTTCATACGCTCTCACCTCCTTACCGATTCCATTCTGCCTCCCTTCGCTGTTTCCCTGACATTTCCTGTACCTCCTCCTGTTCTTTTGCCTGCCTTAACCGCTCTTCCATTTCCAAGGACTGCTTTTCAATCTGCTGGCTTAAACGGATTTTCTTACGAAGTTCTTTTAACTCCCCATTGATTTCCTGAATGCGCATACCGCCCGGTTCTTTCCGGTATAATTCTCTGCGCTCTTTCATCAAAGAAAGTACCTGTTCTTCCAAGGGTTTCCGGTATGCTGCCAGCTCTTCCCTGGTGGTGATCTCTTCCTTTTGTAAAAATTCCATCTGGCTGATTCGTTTCTCCAGCCTCCGAATATCGGAACGCACTGCATAGGGAATCCGCTTTGGTTTCTTCGGAAATACCCCCATCTGATATAAATAGGAATAGTAAAGTCTCTGAAGTCCGGTAAGTTTCCGTCTTGGAAACTGCATCTGCGTGTTTCCATACACCTGTTGGATCTTTGGACGCAGGATCTTCTCCCGGATTTCTGCCTCCCCATATCCTTTTCCCAAGGAACGCAGACGAATATACCGCTCCATCCCCGGTGTTTTTAAGGATGGGTGCTTCCGGTTCAGCTTCCAGGTATAGCCCCGTTTCTCCATTTCTTTGACAAACTGACTCCAGGAAAAACTCACACCAATGGCATCCCGGATATCCATGCGGATGGCAGTCCTCCAAGTGGGCTTCCCTTCTGCTTCTGCTTTCCACTGGGCATAATGCATGGCTTTTCCCTGATTCGTCTGGATCACCGAAAGACCATATTTTCTGCATAATTGATCGGAAATCTGACGCACTTCGGTAAAATAACTTTTGGCATTGCTATGGTATTTTCTCCCATCTACCATACTCACTGAATTCCACACCAGATGATTATGGTAATGCTTCGTATTCAAGTGAGTAGTGATCACGACCTCATACTGCCCTTTCAAAAGCTGCTCTGCCAGTTCCTGTCCAATAAGATGTGCCAGTTCCGGAGATACTTCCCCTTCCGCAAAACTCTGTACCAAATGGTATCCCTGTACCCCTTCTTTTTTATGGAAACGCTCTTTTGTCTTTACCATGTCCACATAGGCATTCTCACAGGTACACCCAATGGCATCTTCAAAAATGGTCTGTTCCGTCTTTTCCCGGTTTAATGCATAATCAATGGCTTCTTCCAGGGATCCGGCACTCTTGGTTGTCTTTGCCCGGTCTTTCACATATTCAATGGAACGGTCCAGGCGGTGGACGGGGAGAACGCTGGTATATGCCATCTACCATTCCTCTTTCACCAGACGCCAGGTCTCTTTGGAAATCCGAAGCATTTCCTGTATGCTGGCTTCCCCTGCCCTCCCTGTTCCATTGGCGACATGAGCCAGCTGGTTCGCATTGTTGCAAAGCCCCGCGATTTTTCGAAGAAGTTCTGCGTGATGCTCACAGGGCTTTGTCTGCAGTTGTGCACCTAAGATCAGAGAACGTAAAAATTCCTCCCTGCTTAGTCCACTCTTTGCTACCTGCCCATCCAGATGGCGAAGTTCTTTCGCATTCAGACGGACAGGAACTACATGGTTTCGTTTTCTCATTCAACCACCTACCTTTTCTTCTTTTCTGCTGTCTCTAAGGGATACACCTGAATTCCCCTGCGTTCCATCTGCCAGAGGAATTCCCCGATCTCCCAGACCTGCCCATTCACATCTACCTGCTTTTCATCCACAAAGCGGCAAAGCCCAATCTCTTTCGTTCCGTCCTCTGCCATCATGCAAAGACTTTCCCCATCCAAAAGGATGAACCGCTTTGTCCTTTCCATATCTCGGAACTGGATCTGTTTTGGTTCTCCCTGTTTCTGTCTGCGTATCCGCATCTGCTCCATCTGCTGATCTTCTCTCTTTCCGGCAACCACACAGCACATCAGTCCAATGCCAAAGGCTGCACCTGCCATTGCCCCAAGAGCCATTCCTGCAAAAAACATTTCACTTCTCTCCTTTCTCGACTGCCGGGGGATTGGGGTTCTCCCCAAAGTGCGTTTGGATATCCAAACGCTATGCTTGCAAAACCAGTTCCACCGATTTCCATCGACTCCCCCATGCAGAATCGATTATGCTTCCTTTTCTTTGATCTTGATCAATCCATCTAATGTGGTACAAATGATATGCAATCGGTCTGCGGTACTAATATCTGTGTTCATCGTTCCGGTGACTTCTTTTCCACAGACCACCACCATCCGACACCGCTTTAAGATCAAGTGGGACATCCGGTTGTATGCCTGCAAATCCTCAGCTTCCCCTTCATCCAGAAAAGAAAGAAATCCAAACCTCGGACAAATGGGAACATATCCCAACTCATAAATCTTCCGGCAATATCGCTGCACCTTCACTCTGCTTTCTTCTGCCGGACAACACACATAGGCCATCGCCTGTTCCATCGCCTCACCCCTTTCCTGCATCCAGGTGGATGCACTTTTCTTCTTCTGAAACAAAGTTGGACATCCATGTGGATGCCCTTGCTATTTCTCGCTCTCTTCTTTTTCCTTTGCTTCCAATGCAAACTTTACACGGTCACTGCCCAGCTTATAATAAGCATCGGTCACTTCAATGCCTACTGTCTCATAGCCTTCTTCCACCGCCGCAAGGATGGTTGTTCCTGCTCCGGCAAAGGGATCTAAGATTCTACCACCCGGCTCACAAATCTGAATGACATCTTTCATCAGCTGCAACGGTTTCTCTGTCACATGAATACGGTTCTGGGGATTTCCATAACGGAACACACCGGGAAGACAGGAAACCGGGCGGTTGATTGGCATCGGGCCATTACTGCCCCACACAATATACTCAGCCTGCTGGCGAAAACGTCCTTTCTGCGGACGAGAGTTTCCCTTATCCCAAACCGCAGTTCCTCTCCAGATCCAGCCTGCCCACTGGAGTGCATCGGTAATAGAGGGATATTGTCTCCAGTCAATAAACAGGCAGATTGGCGCACCAACTTTACAGGCTTTCCGCGCATCGTAGAGCCACTCTGCCATCCAATGGGTCCAGGAACGCTGATCCTTGTTATCCCCATCAAAATCCGGCAGTGCATTCTCTGCCTTCATACTGCTGTATTTCTGATTAGTCGTGCGGTTTCGCTCATTCTGTTTTGTTCCCCCAGACGCATAAGGCGGATCGGTAATCACTGCATCAAAGATCCCCGGCTGAAATGCTTTCACCAGTTTCAGCGTATCTCCATGTAAAATTGTCCAGTTTTTCCCTCCGGTATATTCCTCCGGGTATGTTCCTTCTTTCAATAAGTTCCCTAACTGCAGGGTATTTTCCATAGGCATCATCCTTTCTTATCAGCGCTCCGGCTGTTTTTTACTTTTTGTTTTTTTCTTGCTTTCATTCACTTTATGAATTGAATCACCTCCCCTGAAAACTAACAGCTCCTGTGTCTGATTCTCCACACTCCGGCTTGGCAGAACATTTCCTCTCACCAATACTTTCCCGCATACATTTCCAAAAACCAAGCTATTTCCGAGAATCAAAGGTGCATCTCCTGTTTCCTTTGCCGCAGTAATCTTGGCAAATCCTCGAATGTGTGCCATATTCCAAACCTCTCCAGCTAGAATACGGCAGGATTCCTCTGCAATACTCGTTTGATACATCACTGCAGTTCCCGTAAGAAGGGCATCACCCTTGGCAATCGCTTCTTGGAACAGTCCTGCACTCCTTTCCACTACCGCACGTTCACAGCAGATAGCCTGGTCATAAATCCAGCATGATCCTTCCTGGGAAAGATTTTGCTCATATTCTACAAAGCCACCCAAGGTTCCTTTGGGAACCGCTTCATTTACGTCTACCAATGCTCGGATTCTATGCAGCCATGGAAATTGTGGATGGGCTATGGAAGTGATTTCATATTTCTTCTGCGTTTCGCATTGGACTTCTTTTTGAGAGAACTTTTCTTTTGTATCTACTGAAAAATCAAAAACGACTTCTCCTTCCTCTACGGAATAGGTACGAATACGTGAGGTATCAAAAATTCCCCCTTCGTACTGCCTGCTGAGAAAGTTCTGGATCGCTTCCAGTTCCTGCTGTGTAAGAGGCTCTATTAATGCAAGGCTGGCACAAACATACAAACCATCTTGTTCTTTTTTCACCTGGATATCGAGGTTCTGCACTTTCTCCTTTACAGAATCATCCGCATCATAGTAATCCATCAGATTGAATGGTGCCGACTTTTTTCTGTAATACAATTTTTCCTGCTCCAGTGCCTCTTGGATGGCAGTTTCATAAAGAACAAGATCCTGTCCCTTCAAATCTACAGATTCCCCTTCTTTTGTGGCAAGCCATCCCCACACAGGACTCCATAATTGCAATCTTTTTTCCATAAGACCTCCCTTGTCAGTGTTCTGGCTGTTTATTCTCTTTTCAATCTGTTTCTGCTATTTTTTCTTCCCACATCTCCTTTGATGTGACAAAAGATAACTTCATCGGCATTCTTCCTTCCCACGTTTCTTTGGGGGCTTGGTATCATTCTGAGAAGATGCACTCAGTTCTGTTTCCACATATTCACTGATGATATGAAGTGCCTGATAATAGTTCTCTGATTTCTGGACACGTGCAATCATTTCTTTTGCCTCTTGTCCCTGCCCATTTTCCTGAAGCAGTTTACTTGCCCTGGCCATAACCGCAAACACATTTCCATCCATTCCCAAAAGCTGCATTTTCAGGCGTTTCGGAACATTTACCGGATTTTCTTGTTTCTCCGACTTTTCTTTTGAGACTTCTGATTTTGCCTGTTGAAATTCAAAATCTATGGGGCGCCAAAAGTGTATACACAGTTCACCACCCTCTACCGGAATCTCCTGCTGTTCAAAGCCTTCTCCCCATCCATCACTATATTGTCCGGTGAGATATTCACACAGTTCCGATAATTCTTCCGCCTCCAGATACTCTTTCAATTCTAAAGTTGTACAGCCATATAACACACCATCCGATTCTTTCACCGATGGAACTGCGGACACTACTTTTTCTTTAATGGCAGCACTTCCGTCAAAATAATCCATCAGATTATCGGTCCTATCATCGTCATGTCCGACACGGTTGTATTCTGCAATCTTTTCCTGAATCACAGAAGCATACTCCGTTAAATCATCTCCTTCAAAAAATACCTGCTCTTCTTCAAAGTCATTGTAATCCTCTTCTTCCCAATCTTGTTCCATCTCATTGGGAAGAAAGGTTCCTGTCAGCGGTGTCAATAATTCTATTTTGATCGTATCTTCCATTTGCCTCACCTGCCTCTTTCCTTTTGCTGTTTCTTCTGTTTTTCCACCGCCTGTTTTGCCAGGTCTCCATAGTCTGCACCTTCCATCTGTGGTAAGTTACAAACTACGGTATATTTTTCCTCATACTGCTCTTTTAACTGCGCACATGCCCATCGCCCGGCAAAATCGTTATCGGTGCAGAGCTCAATTTCTGTTACCTCCGGATGCTCTTTCAGAAAATATTCCAATGCATCCGGGCGCTTCATCTTTTTTGTTGCTCGTTCCGCGCCTTCTTTCGGCGCTGCGATTCCACCCAGAGACAGGCGATACTTATCGGTTCGTCCATCTTCCAGCGTCATATGGGCAAGGGCATCAATACAGGCTTCATACACCGCTACCCGATGGCTTTTCCCCAAAGGCGGAACACAAAAGCTATACTGTTTGTTGCTTCCTTCCTGTTCCATTCGAAAGCTCTTTCCCCGGCTGTCATAAATCCCACGCAGAAACGCATACTTTGCTTCTCCCTGTTCATCCATGCCAACAAAAACAGCGTTATGGTAGGGGGCGCTCTCATACAGGATTCCCAGCTGCACACAATAATCCAGTACCTCATCCCGGATTCCCCTTTGGTTCAAATATCTCCGTACCCGGTAAAAACTGTCGTTGGGGAAAGGCAGGGAAAAGGGCTTCTTCCTGGGGGCTGGTTCTGCTCTGGAAACATACACAGGCGTCTGCTCACACAAGATTTTTACTGCTTCCGTATATCCCATGCCATCTACCTGCATCAAAAACCGGAGAGCCGACATTCCACCAATACCCCTGGACTTCCAATGCCATTTGCTGGTAATCTCATTGATTTTGAAACTGTCATGGTCCTGAAGCTGCCATTCATTTCTTGTCCGTGTTTTTTTCAATCTCCCCGGCTGGTATGTCTGCAGATACTCGTAGGCTCTCACCTGCTTGGCTGCCTGATATTCTTCTTCAGTAACCCAAGCCATCAGATCACTGCATTGCGAAGAGCCTCGACCTTATCGGTGCGCTCCCACGGAAACTCTTTTCTTCCGAAATGCCCGAAGGCTGCAGTCTGTCGGAAAATAGGACGGGTAAGGCGCAGGGTATCCACGATCTGCTTCGGAGTCAGCCCAAACACCAGCGGGATTGCCAGCTCCAGACAGTCATCCGCACACACGTTTCCCGTACCAAACGTGTCCACCTGCACCATAACTGGCTGTGCCACTCCGATTGCATAAGCCAAAGACACTTGACACTTGCTGGCAAGCCCCGCAGCTACGATATTCTTGGCGATATATCTAGCCATATAGGCTGCTGAACGATCCACTTTTGAACAATCCTTTCCGGAAAATGCACCACCGCCATGGGGAACCATGCTTCCATAACTGTCTACCATCAGCTTCCTTCCAGTCAGCCCCGTATCTGCATCCAGTCCTCCACAGACAAAACGCCCCGATGGATTGATATAAATCTTGGTTTCCTCATCCGGTGGCAGGGGACGAAGCGCCGGCAATAACACCTTCTTTCGGATCTCCGCTTCCAGCTTTTTCAAATCTTTTTCTTCCGTATGCTGGCAGGACACTACCACACTATCCAGTCGGACAGGCTTCCCATTTTCATATTCTACGGTCACCTGGGCTTTCCCATCCGGTAAGATCCCCTGAATATAAGAGCTTTGTCTGCAGGCAGATAATTCCCGGACAATCCGATTGGCCAGCACCACAGGCATAGGCATGAGCTGCTTCGTTTCATCACAGGCATATCCGATCATCACACCCTGATCCCCTGCCCCTTGGAACCAGTCTATCTGATTGTCAGACACTCCTTCCCTTCGTTCTTTTGAAGTATCGACTGCCCCTGCAATATCGGGACTCTGTCGATGGACAAAAGTGTCCATTGCAATCCCTTCACTGGAATAACCCACGTCAGACAGTACTTTTCGCACAACTGCAAACACATCCGGTTCATAGGTGCTGGTGATTTCCCCTGCCACAATGATCGTTCCTTTCGTAGCAAGCACCTCACATGCTACTCTGGACTGTTCATCCTGTTTCAGACACACATCCAAGATTGCATCTGCAATCTGGTCACACAATTTGTCCGGGTGTCCTTCTGTTACTGCTTCTGCTGTATAAAATTTTCTCATATGAATTCCCTCTCTTTCATGCAAAAAGGCAGGACACCTTCCTTTTTACGGGAACATATCCTGCCTGATGTTTTATATATTGTTTAATTTTCTCATTTAACCTTTTAATCGGCTTTCAATATCTGATGCACTATACAGTACATCTGTTACAATCACCTTATCTCCCTGGATTACAAAAAAGACCGAATAATTGTCTACCAACAATCTTCTCATCTCTTTGCTTCGTTCCGGCTCTGATTCCATAATACGGATTCTCTCAGCCATAGTATCCAATGTTAAAATAGCGTCTGCAATCCGGTTGTATTGATCCATCGCATTTTCTGGTGCCTGAAGAACATAAGCGATGTGATTATATAACTGCTCCATATCAGCCAATGCTTCATTTGTAATCTCAACCGTATAGTGTTTCATATCAATGATTCTCCCTGAATTTTGCGAACGCTTCTGCTGCATTTTGCACTCTTCCTGCAGCTATATCATTGTAACCTTTTTCCAATTTCTGATGGATTTCTTCTGTTGTCATGGCATCTGCATGAATCGATACTGGTGCTTTTGGTAAAGAAACAGAAAATGGAATTCCACCTGTAAGAGAAATTTGATTCAAATACATATCAATCGCTGTTGACATAGGAACACCTAACTGAGACAATACTTTTTCTGCCCGCTCTTTGACAGTTGGGTTTACTCTTAAGTTTAATGTTGCTGTTTTTTCCATGATCACACCTCCTTGTTTCTTATATTGTAACGCTTTTGTCGTTACAATTCAAGCACTATTTCTCACATTTTCTAAGTTTTATATCCGATTTTACATTTTCATTATACTCTCAGATTTTCGCTTAAAAAACACATTCCAGATAGATGGCAGATACATCCAGATAGCTGCAAAAGTCCCAGTCTTTAAACACTTTCTGACACTACATCACGCCACATTTCGTTGTACATCCTACATCCTCGAACAGTATGATGGTACTGTCCTTTTCATGCAGCCCTGTCTCATATTCTGCACTTTTCGGGTGCTTTCAAACACTTCCCGGCAACTTCAGTTCCAAAAAGCCACCAAAGAGCTGGAAAAGCGCCCATCTTCGAACACTTTCCCAACACTACAAGACTACACAAGCCGCCACGATCCGTTGCACATCCATTAACTTCGAACACTTTTTGTTCCGTAGTGCCACTTCTTACCTGCAGCTTGTCTCATATTCTGCACTTTTGGGGTACTTTTGAACACTTTCTGACATTACTGACTCCGAAGCGTACTGGAGATATCCAGAGACCGGAAGAAAGTTCCCACTGTTGAACACTTTTTCCCCTTTAAGCTCCTGTTTTTACTGCCACAAGGATGTTCCGGGCTTGTTTCCACTCATAAGAGCAGGTCACCAGCGTCAGAGTTTTCTCACAACCTATGCCATCTACCCCTGTTTCAAACAACGACAGCGCTTTTGCCTGCGCTACATAAGCCTCCAATTCCTGTGGACTCTGAAAAGATGTCCTCTGGAAGTCGAACATGGACACATCGGCTTTCAAAACTGCCGCTATCCGGTACTCCTCCATCCCTCCCGGTGTCTGAAAGAACACCCTGGGATGTGCTTTCCAGTAATCATAGGAGGCGTACTGATCCAGATTCCCGAACATTGCCCCGCTGTTCATGTTGTGACCGTAGATGGTCAGATTTCCCGATTCTCCCAGAATACAGTCTGCCTGGAGGAACAAACTTCCATTGATGTCGTAGTTTCCCCGGTAATCCCTCGGCAGATAATACTCCGGTTCTTCCGGGCTGCTCTGCAGTACCGGATAATCGATGCCACTCTCCTGGATCGTAAGCCAGCCCCGAACATCCGGATACTGACTCTGGAGGGAGCGAAAGTCAACGGCAGGCACTTCCAGTTCTCTTCCAGCCTGTTCTTCTTTTTGTGTTGGAGAGCCCCCGCCCGGAGGAAATTCCTCCGGGAAGTGGGATTTTAAGTCCTCCACCAGTTCCCGGTTCTGCCGGGGGATGATAACAAAATCATAATAAAGCAACGCTGCACTCATTATGCAGATGACACACAACATCACCTGCAGAATCCACAGCCTACTCTTCTTTTTTCGTTTCATCTGCTTTTTCTGTCTTTCCATGTTTCTTCTTATAAATCATGGTTGCCATGAGTCCGGCTGCTGATGCTCCCAGGAGAACAAACAGCAGGATTGGTTTCCAGTGGTCATCCCCTGTCTGCGGTACACCCGGTGTTTCCGGTGTTCTTGCATCTTTCATTTCCACCTTCTGGATTTCCATGGTATCTTCCAATGTGAATTTCACATCTTCTGCAATCTCATAGCCTTCCGGCGCTGTGATCTCACGCAGAGTCAGCTCTTCCCCTACCGGAAGTTTCTCTGCCAGATGAGGCTTTCCATCCGTTACCCACTCTTCCAGAATCTCACCCTCTTTATTTAAGATCTGCAGCTTGGCACCTTCCAGTTCCTCGCCTGTGGTAATATCCGTCTTGGAAATTTCCACTTTGGAATAATCATCCTTCATCTCCACCTTGGTCACACTGCCATCTTCTTTTACTTCAAACTCGATATCTTCTGCAGATACATAGCCCTCTGCATAAGGCGGCAGTTCTTCGTGAAGGATATACGTTCCTTCTGGCAGTCCATAAACTACGTGTGGTTCTTTTGCACTGATCCACTCTTCTACGATGTTGCCCTCTTTATCGATGATCTGAAGCTTCGCGCCTTCCAGTTCTTCCCCGGTTGTTGCATCGGTTTTCGTAAATTGGCTCTCAGTCGGCTGGTTTTCCACTTCTTTTGTCAGCTTGATTTCTGCAAGGTTCTGGTCTGTGTAAGAGGCATCCATCTCCCAGATTTCTTCATTTGGAAGATATCCCGGTTTTCTCACTTCCTCTTTTACATAATATTTCCCATGATAGAGGTCGCTGTCAAAGGTAAGCTGTCCCTTCTCATCCGTTGCTTTCTTCTCCAGCAGAGTGTCCTTTTCCACAAGAACCTCACCCTGCTGGGAGAGGATATCTTCTTTGGCATACAATCCAAAGATCACGCCTTCCAGCTTCTCTTCTGTGACTGCATCCTTCTTTTCTACAGAAATGGAAATCTTCTGTCGCTCATTTTTATAAGCAACCCCTTCATAAACAACTGCCTGAGTATCATCCTCTACGGTCAGGGTAAATTCTTTCTGTTCCGGGTTCAATACGAAATGGTCACCTGCCACCGTTTCTTTCAGATAATAAGAACCCAATGGAAGATTATTTACCACTGCCTTTCCTTCTGAATCGGTCACTAAAGTTGCCACCAGATCGTCTTTTTCATAACGGATGACCGGATTGCCTTGCTCATCCTTTGCTCCGTCCGGGGAATAAATGGTGTCCTTGGCATACAGTTCAAAGGCTGCCCCTTCCACACCGGATTCTTCATAGACAAAATCATGGAACACTCCGGTATCGGTATCCTCTCCGGTCACTGCATCTTTGATCTTTCCTGCCAGTCTCTTTGCCTTTGCAAGCAGGGAATCCCCCTTCACTTCCACTGGCTGTTCCCCGGTTTTGGTCAGTGTCAGGCTTCCCACCTGCTCATCGTTTGGCTGCTCGACTTCCACGATGACTGCCCCGGTATCGGGATCGATCTGATGGGCGGTATCGGAAGAAACCGTGATCACGATTCCCTCTTTCGGGTTCTCTTTGTAACTGCCTTTTCCGGTCACTTCCAATGGAGAAATTACTTTTTCCCCTTCATACAAGGAACTCTCATATCCCTGTCTTACAAACCCTTCCGGTGCTTTCACTTCTTCGATCCGGTAAGTAGAACATTTCAATTCTTCCGGTGTTACCAGATAGCCTTCCTCATTGGTCTTAAAAACGCTGATGGTCTCTTTCTTCGGATAGAATACCGTCTGCTCTACATATTTCTCTTTTTCCATGTCAAAGATTTTATAGGAAGCTCCTGCTTTTAAAACCGGATTGCCTGTCTGTGCATCCTTTTTCACGATTTTTAACAAAAACTCAAACGGACGGTCATCGAACACACGCCATACCATCGGTTCTCTGCTGTCCTCATCAACCTTCACCAAAAACGGATCGATGGCTTTCAAGTTCTCCGGTACGGTGCTTTCCTCTACCACATAAAGACCATACGGAAGCTCCGGACTGAGAGCATATCCTTTTTTATCTGTAATAAGCTCCTGTACTGGGACAGCCTTGCCATCCACATAGGTCACTGCCACCTCTTCCTTACTGAAATCATAACCTCGGAAATCTTCCGCAGTAAACTGATCCCCATTGGATGGCTGTAATTCCCCACTCTCTACTTTGGAAAGGCTGCTGACCAGATACACCTTAAAACCTGCCCCTTCCACAAGGTCTGTTTCTGTCTGGTCTCCATCTTCGCTGATCTTGATCAGCTGGAACGCCTGCTTTTTCACCTGTTCCTGTACCGTCAGGTCCCTGGTTACCTCTGCCACTTCCTGTCCTTCGTAAGCAAGGTCCACCTCATACTCTGTTGGATCTACCGTATAGCCTTCCGGCGGAGTGATCTCTTTCACATACATTTTCCCCAGATACAATTCGGAAAAATCTAAGGTACCATCCTCCTTGATCACACCCTGTGCGATGAGGCTGTCTTTTTTGAACAGAACCCCCGCCTTTCCATCCGGGTGGACGATATCCTCTCTAGCATACAGACCATACACAGCCCCGGCAAGGGAACTATCCCCCTGGGGAAGAAAGGTCTGTGTCTCCTTATCGATCTTTTGGATATGGACAGCACCTTTCACCCTCTCATCGGTTGCTGAGATGGTGACCGTCTTTCCGGCTTCCACATCCACCTTATGGATCACATCACTCTGTGCATACTTGTCTGGAGCCTTGATCTCCTTCACATATACTGTTTTGATGGCTGCCTCAAAATAATCACTGACTGCTTTTCCCTCTTCCCCGGTAACTGGCATTTCCATCAAAAGATGCTCACACTTGCTGTCTGTATAAATGCCATACACTGCACCGTCTAAAGGATTCTTGGTATCCGCATCCTGTTTTAAAAGCTCGATCCTTGTCATCTCCAGCCAGTCTACCGTAAAACTTACCGGATTGGCTTTCTCCGATTCAAAGACTCCAATGTCCTGATTGCTGTTTCCTGTGGATAATACCAGTGTTCTCCAGGTTTCCCCTACAGAACCATGCAGCTCCCCGGAGGAATATTTTCCGGTATGAAGCATTGGGGCAGTCAGATAAAATGTATCCCCGCCATAGATCTTCAGCGCACCATTCTCTGCGGAAGTTCCCTTTGTCTTGTTATAAATGGTGATGTCTTTTGGTACATGGACTGAAATGTAGTTTCGGTGATCCCCGGACAATGTGATATCCGGTGTTTTCTGTACATTTCCATTTCGGACTGCTTTTACAGAAGTCTTGGAAAGAGAAATTTCCCCCTTCGGCGGCTCTTCCATAGCAAACAGGTGGTCAATATAGGCGATCACGCCTGCGTTTACCAGATCTTCATACTTACATCCTGTAAATCCTGCCTCACCTGCATAGGCATAACTGGCTGCGATGTGGGTATATACATATTTCTCTTCTGCACTTTTCCCGGACAGATAACTGCCTGTAATATCCCCGGCACCGCCATAACCATAATACAGCACCTTCTGCAAGTTCTTATTGCTGTCCAATACCTGTGCCACATAGTCACCACTCGGCGGTGAGGAACGATGGGATTCCAGACAGTAAGCGATCTTTCCATTGACCGTAAACCAGCAGGTTAAGTAATTTCCAATATAACTTGGATAGTAGATGGTCTCCCCTTTTTCCAGATGTACGGTTTCCTTTGCTCGGAAAGTGTTTTCCGCACCGGAAAGCATCGTCACTTCCCCATCCTCAATCTTTTCTTCCAGTTCCCTTGCTGCCTGTGCATCTGCATCTTCCCCAGATACCGTCACTTCCACATCCGGGATCTCCTGCACAGGCGTCTCCGAATCTTCTTCAGAATTCGTATCCTCCTTCTGTTTCTGACCGCCATTTTCTTCTGTATGAGCCTGCCCTTCCGTATCTGTCAGGATGATCTTTCTGCTCACAGAATAGCTGTCACGCGCATCCTTTGGCACAACCCAGTAGGTTGCGATATAAGTTCCTGCCTGGTCAGGATGGTAGCTCCCTCCATCTTCCGCTTCGATACGTTCCAAGGTAACATCCTCTTGTTCTGGATTGTAATGGATGCCTTCCATACAAGTCTCCGCCATAAAATCCTTGTCGGAAATATCTTTCGTGATGTCTTCTGCTGTTACCAAATGTTTCGCAGCTTCTGAAACTTCCTCTGTCTGTTCCGTTTCAGATATTTCTGCACTCTCCGTCACTGGCTCTGACGGATTTTTTGTTTCTGCCGCATGGACATCCGCTAAGTTCCCAAGCGGACTAAGCCCCATAAGCAGTGCGAGTCCAAAGGCTGCAAGTCTTGTTTTGATATTTCTGCTCTTCATTGCATTCTCCTTTTTTCGTTAAAAATACCGCAGAGGCTTTCCCCTGCGGCTTTGTTATCTACTGACTTCTGTTTTCTTGTGACTGGCTTTTTGCTTTCCCACTTCCTGTCTTGTACGCTTTAGCGCATCGGTTATAGATCGGCTGGAAATCCCATTCTGATGGCAGCCTTCCACGATTCCCATAAAATAAAGATCCGAGGGGATGGCAGGCTGATCCTTATAGGGTGCATTCATGGTATATGCCATGACTTCCCGCTTCACACCATCCTTTCCCTGAACAAGAACAGGCTCCTTCCCATACAGGTGGGGATACCCTTCATAAAAGTCCAGGCTTTTTTCACACTCCGGTGTGATCTTCCAAAGCACCCCTTCCACCTGGCTGCCCTCTTCCGGCAAAATAGTGGCAACACCGCTTCCTTTCCCCCTGCCACAAAAGGTCAGGCGGTATCCCTCCAGCTTGACATTCTCCACTACGGAAGCTGCCGGACAGCGGTACGCCATCTGGTCTAAGTTCATGTTGCTGCCATAGGCAAAATAATAGGTTTCTTTCATCTCTTACCTCCTAACGGGCATCCTCTGCCCGATGATTTCGATTCAAACATTCATAGGTACTGCGGTCATATCTCCATGCTCTGTCACCCTCCAGATTGGCAAGCAGATGTTCCCGGACATTTTTATATTCCGGGCCAATGAGCCCCAGCCGCAATAAAAAGGTACGGAAGGTAAATGCCGGATTCTCTGTGATCTCCGTTTTCCGCATCTGGGTGCATTTCTGATTGATGGCCTGGGCGGAAATAGCAAGAGCCAGGGTAATATTTGCCCGCACTTTTCCTGCATGGAGGGTACTCTCAAAACATCTCCACTCCAAAGTTCCTTTGGAAAACACTGCATGAAGGTTCAACGCATAGTACCGGGTGCTGTCATAATGATTCTGACTTCCATCCCTGCCCCCATACCATACCCGTTTCAACTTTTCCATGGAAATGGTGCTGTTTGGCATCCGGCGGATCTTCTCCAACACAATGGGGCGCACCTTCTGGCAATACTCCTGTTCCCTTGATGTCTGTACCCTCAATGCCTTGAACAGGATGTCCTCTTTGGAATACATAATGGTCATAGCATTTTTGAGGCTTCTTGGTGTGTGATTGGAAGCGTCCACATGCACATGCTGCCCGCAGGATGCATTTACCTTTGCCCCATGATGTCTGAGACACCGCACCACTTCCTGCAGCTTTCCCATTTCTCCATAGGACAGTTTCGGACTGACCATTTCGGTGCTGTATTCACTTCCGGCACGAACCATGCGTCCACGCTCTCTGCGTTCCGTATAGATGCTTCCATCATACATGAACTTCCACTTCTTTCCTTCCTGATCTGTCACAGACCAGACCCCATAATATCCACCGTCGCAAACTGCCCTTGTTCCAAACAGTTCTGCTACTTTCTCCGCAGCCCTCTGCCTGGTGATTCCTGTCATCTCAATCTCTGTACCGAAATATTGATCCTGAATTCCAATTGCCATACTGCCTTACCTCTTTGTCTTTTCATCCTCTGCCCGGATTTCTGCATCTGCCTGCCGAAGAAGCGTTCCGATGGCTTCGATCACGTTGACGGTCACTCCATTTCCAGCCTGTTTATAAAGCTGGCTGTCCGAAGTCTCCTGTTCTATACGGTCAATCTGCCAGTCATAAAAGCCCTGCAGCCGCAGACACTCCCTTGGCACCAGCCTCCGGATTCTGCCCCGATAGGCAACTCCATGCCGGTCCGTGGCAGTAATGGTGAACATCGGCTCTTCCGGCTCCTTCATCCTCCGGCCATTCTGCCGAGTTTCTTCTCTTCCCGGAGTCAGCACTGCCCTGGCGCCTTCCTCTTTTAAGACACCAGAGCATTCCCCTTTATGATTATGGATGCCGGACTGTCTGGTATTCAGACACCTGCACTGCTCTGTGACAAGAGGCGGCGGAGACAGATCCACAAAATGAAGCGTTCCCTGCTGGATTCCTGTGGTAAGGGTATGGGCGATCTGATGCCCCACACGCCCTCTTCTGGTGTTCAGTCCTGCATATCCTAAGTCAATGCTGTCGCCTGGATACGCCATCTTATATCCCTGCTTTGTATTCTCCTTAATAGGAACACCCACTTCATACAACCCTGTCTTACCACCCACACCTCCGGCTCCGGAAGTCAGGGTACAGCTTAACCCTTCGGCTTTGTAGATCCGTTCCCCTTGCCTTCCTGTCTGGATTTGTACAAGAGGCGTTCCATTTGCTGTTGGGAAAGGTAATATTTTTCCGGCACATCGTCGATCAAGATATCCGACAATATACACCCGTTTTCTGGATTGGGGGACTCCAAAATCCTTGCTGTTAAGCACTTTCCATTCCACACCGTACCCCAGCTCAGATAACGTACTGAGGATGGTGTGAAACGTCCTGCCTTTGTCATGCGAAAGCAGTCCGGGAACATTTTCAAGGATGAAATACGCAGGTCGCTTGTCTGCAACCAGTCTGGCAATCTCGAAGAACAGAGTTCCTCTGGCATCTGCAAATCCTTCCCGCTTTCCGGCGATAGAGAATGCCTGGCAAGGAAATCCTGCACACAAAAGATCAAAGTCCGGCATTCGTTCAGTTTCGATTGTTCTTGCGTCATTGCAAAACCACTCCCCTTCTGTGTCGAACAGCAATCGGTAGTTCTTATCCGCATAAGCATCCACCTCGCAGTGTCCCACACAGGTAAAACCGCCTGCACGTCTTAACCCTTCCCGGAATCCCCCGATCCCGCTGAATAAATCAAAAAATCGAATGGTTGCGGCTATCAACCTCCTTTGCTGAATAAAAAAAACAGGCGGCATGGTTTTTCTCCCACACCGCCTGCTGGTTTTATAGTTCTATTTGTTTGGCATTATGCGATCTCTTCGGTTTCTTCCCCGGATTCCGGAATCTCTTCTTCCTCTGCATCCTCAGAAATTTCTGCATCCGCCTCTTCCTCTGCGGCTTCCACTGTTTCGGTTTCCGCTTCGGTAGTCTCTTCTTCATAGACATCTTCCGCAGTTTCTTTTGCTTCTTCCAGTCTATCTGTTTCTGCGTTTTCTTCCGGCTGTTCCAGTTCCTTCCATTTGGCTTCTACCTCTTCCACCGCTTTTTCGATGATGCGGATGATAAAATCTTTCTGTTTGATGCCTTCCTTTGTGACTGCCCATTTGACTCTCTGGAATAATTCCTCTGTGACCTGTACTGCTAATGTTCTTTTTTCCATGCTTTCTTCTCCTTTGTTCTCCAGTCTGTTAAAGTGTTCTTCGATCACCTGCCGGATAAAGATCTGTGTACTTGTTTCCCTTTCTTCGATCTCGGCTCGTACCTTCTCATGTAATTCCACCGGGATCTTTCCGCATATGTTCTTCATCTCTGCCATAAGCGTTTTCCCCTTTCGTTTTGTTATACACAACATACTCCAAAATTTGAAAGAAAGCTATTCACAATACCCACTAAAGAATCCATGTCAAATGTATGCAAAACCCAAGCATATCCAACAATGCCATACTTTCCTTGCCCATAGGCCTCACCCCCTTTACTCCTGCTCCATCTGAAATAAAAAATCCAGCATCTGATCTGGAATTTCTTCCTTTTCACATGCTGGCAATCGTTCCATACTGCCACTTTTCAATTCTTCCCGAACCGTCTCCTGAATCAGTTTCCGCAAAGTTTCCCGCTCTTCTTTTTCCAAAATCACATCCACCAGATACTGATTCCTCTGTCCTTTTGGAACTTCCATTAAAATCTGCCACGCTTTTTCATGCTCCGGGTTCTTAAGGTTTGGGCGAAAGGAAAAGACCGGGCGGCTCACAGCGTCCTCATCTGCCCCACAATCCGTTCATATCCGGCTGCGTTGGCATGGACGTCTGTGAGGTAAATCGGGCGACACAGGAGGTCCTGGGTGCTTACACGGTGCTGGAAAATAGCAGCACCGCCTCCCATGAAAACGGAAGGGACTGCCCGCAGATCAAAGCCTGCCTCGGTGATCGCAGACAGTATCTTTTCAATGTAAAGCCTGCCCTGTTTCTCAATCAAAGACACAACTTCTGCAGGCATACTGCAGGGCTTTCCATTCAGAACACGCTCGATCTGTGTCTCCGTTACGGACAGCCCGGTGTTTCTGCGCACCTGCTCTAAAATCTCATCCATGCAACGGATAACACCCAGTTCCAGGCTTCTGCAGGTAGCCGCATTGGGAACCGCATTATCAAGACGCATCAAATCTACTGTCCAGCCTCCAATATCCACAAGAAGAACAGAGGGTTCATCTTTTAAGTATTCCGGATAAAGGGCTAGTGCAGAGTACCCCTGGGGGAACAGTTTCACATCCTCAATCTGGATTTCATAGCGTTCCCCCTCGTAGAAAAAGCGGACAGGCTGTTCCTTCCGAAACAGATATTCCTTAAATTTCTGTTTTTCCCTTCCAAACCCGGCAAGGGGAAGTCCGGCTGCAAGAACAACCTTGGCAGTTTTCTCCCCTTTTCGTTTCCGAATCTCCTGTGCCAGTGCAGCCAACGTCAAAAGATAATAATTATCATTGGCAGTCTTGTCCTTCACTAAAGTCTGCCGCCCCGTCCCACACACATAATAAGCACCGCCGTATTGGAGAACATTCTGCATGGTATAAGGTTCATAGGTGTACCGCATCAGTCCCGTTGGGAAACACACCTGTTTTGTTTTAATGGCATAATATCCGTGGTCGATTCCAATGATCATTGCTTACCACTCCCTTCTTTCTCGCTCTATAGAAATTTCCGGTGAAAGAGCTCCCGGACTCGGAGCTATGCTCCGGCAAAGATGTTTTCTTTTCCAGCCTGTTAAGCTTCCTACTCCTGGTCCCGGACAAATGCCTGGGCTGGAAGATAATGCAGCGTTCCCTCTAAAACAAGCGCCTGCTTTTGAAATCGCAGGACTTCCTGATTCTGCAGATCGATCAGTTCACGGTACGCTTCCTTTGTCAGGAAATAGCGATGATACTCTCCCTTTTCCCCGAACCATTCCTTTTGCTCCAACAACAAAAACTCCACCATATATCGGGTATCCGGTGCAAAGCGTTTCTCACACAGTATGGCATCACCCTTCACTGCCTTCACACCTTCCGATTCCCTGGCTACTGCCAGTAACTCATGGATACTGATACTCACGTTTCCTATCACCTCCCTTCGAAATCTTTTCCCTAATTTTCTGCGAAAAAAAGACAGGCACCTATACGATGTCTGTCTCTGTGGGATCTACCATCCCTTGTTCCTGATATTGTTGTTTTATAATTTGTTCCAGCTGTTTCCGAATTTCCTTATCCGGTACCTGGATGCAAAATTCCCGGATCCATCGCTCATGCAGATGCTCATCTGCTTCTGTCGACTCCCAAGACATGATGCTACAAGTCTCATCATATAGCAATTCCAACTGCCGAAACTGTTCGCCAAACTGTCCTGCATACTCATTCCAGATTTCCAGGTTATACAAGTTTAGCCCTAAAAAATCTGTCACATACGTCAGCCTGTCCAAGTCTGAAAACGTCATCTTTTCTTTTCCCAATAAGATTTCCCTGTCACGCTTCCCGCATAAAAACAGGAAAGCAAACCGTTCCATATCCTTTTGGTGCATACCCATCACCCTTCTTGTAAATAATTCCTTATTACGAAACATTATAAAAAGTGAACCCAGTAAAATCAATATAAAGTTTCTTTATTGCGAAATATTATGAAAATGTGAGGACTTTATGATGCAGAAAATCAGACCAGATATGGATATCGGCAAAAATATACAATCCATCCGTTATGCGAATAAACTTACTCAAGATCAGGTCATTGCAAAATTGAACCTGATGGGAATTTCTATGTCCAAAAGCACCTATGCCAAGCTGGAAACCAACCGCATGAACATCAAGATATCGGAACTTGTTGCCCTTGCTAAAATCTTCCATACCGATATCAATGCGTTCTTTTCCGGACTTCTCTAAACCGGAAAAGCAGTCACTTCTTAAATTTTCTCTGGTACGATCACTTTTTTCTTATTCTCTCCGTTTTTCTCCAACTAATTCTCTCATTTTATTTTGGTATATTTGTCTCACTTTTACAACCGATTGTATTCCTAATCCCATGTAAAATCAATAGAAAAAGTGCAAAAAGTGAGACAACCCTGCCAACACTATTTGCAGGAGGGATTAGAAATATGCCGAAACCGAAAACATCCACCGGGGAGAAAAACCTGATCAGCCAAAGGCTCATTGAGCTCCGCCGTCAGCATAATATGTCACAGAGGCTCTTAGCCTACCAGCTTCAGCTGAATGGGTATGATATGGATAAAAATGTAATCACCAGAATTGAGACTAATAAGCGCTACGTCACAGATGTAGAATTAAAAGCGCTTACTGAAATTTTTAATGTTTCCTATGAGTATCTCATCGAGGGAAAAGAAAAGTCATAGCACTCTTTGACCAGAGACTATGACTCTTCTTTATACTAACTCATTAATTGTACAATAACCAACTCTCAAATTTTTAATCTATATTCAATGAAAATCCTTGATCATATCCTTACTCAAGAAATTTAACAAATAATGTTCTTTTTATCACACTATATTTGAGAATCAATTTTATTTAGCGAAAAATCTCCACTCTTTTTACAGATTATCCTTAATTTATGCGGCAATTTTATTTTATGAGAACTTAACTTATAAGACCAAATCATCATATTAAGTAATTCCTGTTGAGAAATTGATGCCCCCGATCCGCCATCAAAACGAGTTAATCCTGATCCTAAAATAGGTATACATACATCTGTCTGCCCATAATATGTATCTATTTCCTCCCACAATATCGTCAGACATTCCAAATATTCATCACGTGTTAATCTCCCCAATCCCTTTTTATCTAATTTAGCAAATGCCAATAATAAGTCATCTCCATTTGGCACTATTCTGCCTGACTCATACCTTTCCTTATTTTGATACTTCGATCTGCTCTTGATAGGATTTAGTTGCGAACCAGATATTAATGATTGAATATTTAAATTGGGGTTGCTCTTTAAATATTGTCCACAAATAGACGTTGGTTTTATATCAGCAGGCGCATCTCCTACCTTTGTTGAAAAACATTCATCAAAGGTAATTACCTTCTTACATTTTTTTATTTTAAGCAAATCACCGTATTCAACTGTAATCTGATAATTATCCCCCTTCATGCTAACTTTTTTTCGTAAACATAGATAGATTCCATATATAACTGCTACAATCCCCCATACAAGCGCAAAAGCCAACATACGATTTATGATAATATTAATTTCTGAAATATTTATATAAATCCACGCAAATTGTTCAAAAGATTCTTTTGGAATCAACGTAATCTTTTGAAAGACAGCTTCTGGAACAAAGGTAAAAACTGCTGAAATAATTGCAAAAGCATATGCTGCACTCTTTTTAAATAAATTACTCAAAAACCAAGCACCTCTTTTATATACGAGTAATCACCTACCTTGTCCCCTAAAATATTTTTAGTCCAAAAAGGTCTCGCTTCTTTTTCATACGCTTTCATATAAGAAGGAAGCCAGGTCGATTCTTTCCTTGATGAATTATAAACTATAATAATTTTTTTATTTCGTTTTTCAGCTTGTTTAAATTCATGTTTCAAATATGAGTATGAATTAATGCATCCTACATCATCATTTTCACCTGGAGTAGATGTAAAAGCTACTTTACAAGGCTTCGTTCCATTTGTATTCTGCTTATAAGGTGTACAACTACACAAACTTTGACTATTGTTTACCCTTCTACAAGAACTCCCCGCTGTACGTAATGCTGTTTTATCCCCAACCACAAATATAACTGCTGATGAAGCATTAATTTGAGCATTAAACTCTTTTTTCAAATCACATATTCGACAATCAGAATCTTTTGATACACTTCCAGATGCCACTTGAGACATATCAATAAAATCAACTTTATGAAGATTATCCTGTCCCCATTTATTTAATTCTTTCACAACTTCACGATCTCCATCATTTTCAGAATAGTCTGCACTTATGTATACTTGTTTACTCATATATGTGTCCTCCCAGTCTTCATCGTTATTAGCACTCAACCAGGACGAGTGCTAATGATATTGTACTACTAATTAACTGTTATTACAAGTAACTATTTGCTAAAAATTCTTGACCTTTCTAACCAATATCCTCATTCAAAATATACCTTAAACTTCATTAAATCATAAGTACTTAATAACTTCTGAAATCCGAGATAACATATCCAAAATTAAAAATCATAAACAAGAACTTTAATTTAAAAAACCTGCTACAAGGATGTCTTTCCTCATACCAGATATCAATACTTTCTTCCTACTCCATACACATTTTTTCTCATTACTTGTGTATCATGTACCTATATTGTCATGTAATTCTACTGTGTACACGCTATGTACAGTAAGCACATGGGGTTCAGTTTACATCCGCCAAAATTATCGCCGGTCTTGTCACCAATGCCCTGGCTATCGCAGTTCTCTGTTTCTGTCCACCAGACAAAGCAGACGGCATCGCATCTTTCTTATCCTGCAGTCCGATTTTTTTGAGAATATCTTCCACTTCCCGCGGCTTTACCTTGCGATTATCAAGTCCCAGCGGAAGAACGATATTCTCCCACACATTCAGCGATGGAATCAGATTAAAATCCTGAAAGATAAATCCTATCTTCTTTCTTCGAAACTGTGCCAGTTTATCATCTTTTCGAGAATAGATATCGGTTCCATCAATCCATACTTTGCCGGAATCCGGTCTGTCAAGCCCTCCAATCAGATGCAGAAGTGTAGATTTTCCGGATCCGGATGTGCCGACAATTGCAACAAACTCTCCCTTCTTCACACTTAAATCAACTCCATCCAACGCATGAACGGCGTTATTACCGGAGCCATAAATCTTTTTCAGGTCTTTTGCCTGTAAAACCTCCATAAACAAGTACCTCCATGAAAAAATCTGTATGTATGAAAGGAAACGATCCTTTGATACATACAGATTATCGCATAGGATTCTTTCCACATTCTTTCCGGCGGAAAATGAAATCTAACAATTTTGATAGAATTGTTGTTATTTCGGCAGAAATATGGAAAACGTACTTCCTTTTCCCGGAACGGAAGCAACCTTGATATAACCGCCCTCACCGGATATAATCTGTCGGGCAAGGTATAAGCCGATGCCAACCCCTTCTTGTTCCTGAACAGCATTTGAACGATAAAAACGGGAAAATATCTTTGCCTGCTCGTTTTCCGGGATACCTGAACCGGTATCCGATATATCGATCCTTGTAAACATTTCGTAACTTACGGTAGAAATCGTGATTGTTCCATGCTCCGTATATTTGATGGCATTGTCTACAATATTAGCCAGTGCTTCCGCTGTCCATTTGAAGTCAAATGTAGCGGAAATATCTGTGTCGTACAGATATATGGATAATCCTTTTCCAGAAGCCTTGGCGGCATATTGTTCTACTACGCTTTCAAGCAGCGGCTGAAGTGATGCTTGCTGAGGGGAAAGTGAAATGATCCCATTTTCCAGTCTGGAAAGTTTTACGAGAGAATCAATCAGAAATCGTAGCTTTTCCGATTGTTTGTACAGTGCCTCCACGTTTTCCTTTGCCGATGCAGGCAGAGTTTCCTCCATCAAAAGCTCGCTGTATAACAGCAGGTTTGCAATCGGCGTTTTCGTCTGGTGGGAAATGTCCGCAATCAAGGATTTGATTTTGTCTTTTTCCTGTGCCATATTTCGAGAAGATGCTTCTGCGGCAGAAAGATAGTGTGCAAACTTTGTTTCCAAAGCAGACAGCTGGCTTTCATCAAAAGTGATTTCAGAAAAAGAACCGGTCATGGCAGCGTCCAACATCCTTTCGATTTCTTCCATCGTTTTTCTGACCTTTCTCCGCTCCCATAATACAACAGCTGCCGCCGCCAGAAAACACAGCAGTATGATCACGATGCCGCTTTTATTCATCTTTTGTCACCCAGCTATAACCGATTCCATAGACGGTTTTAATGTATTTCTGTGCCCCAAGCTTATCCCTCAGACGCTTGATCGTAACAGACAAAGCATTTTCATCCACATATTCAGCACCATCTGTCCAAATCCTGTCTACAAGGTCTCCACGGGTCATGGTTCGACCACGATTTTCAACAAGCAGACGCAGTAATTTTTGCTCTGTTTTACTCAATTCCACTTTTGAATCTCCCACATAAAAGGTCATTGCTTCAAAGTCAAAGTGAAATAGATCAATATGGATCGGTGCATTTTTATAGCTTGACGCTTGCTTTCGCAGTTGGGTATTCACTCTTGCCCGCAAAACCGAAAGAGAAAAGGGCTTGGTAATGTAATCATCAGCGCCCCTCTCCAGTCCGTCCACGATGTCCAGATCGGTATCATTGGCAGTCAGCAGAATAACAGGAATCCCGGGCATGGTTTCCTTGACCTCCCGTAGCAATTCAAGCCCACTGCCATCCGGCAGATTGATATCTAACAGGATCAGGGATACACCGCCGCAAAGCAGCTGCTCCTTCGCCGTTTTCAGGTCTTTGCAGGAAATGATTTTCCGATCATCTACTTTCAGTGCTTTGCATAAACCTTGATTCAAACCAATATCATCTTCAACAATCAATAATTGCTCCATATATCTCACTCCCTCGTTACTCAAAGGTATTCGGCAAAGTTAATAACAAGACAAAAAAATAACCGCTCCAGCGTGAAGTGAACGGTTATTTTCAATCAATTAAGTATGTGGACTAACCGTCTATCGGCAGCACACTTTTTCTATAATCATATTAGCACGCATATGTGACAATGTCAAAAAATTTCTTCATTCTCTTGGTTATTAATCTCCTTGATCAGCTGTACTGCCTTCTCTGCATCATCGGTTTTCACGAATATATTCACACCATATATTCCAAATCCAGGTGCTCCATGCATTGCAACATTCGCACCTGCTTCCTGGGAAAAAGCTTCTATTTCACTTTGCTTTAACATTTCTACGAGCTGTTCTGTCTCTACTATATTCTGTGCATTATAAATCTTTGTCCATTCTGTCTTAGATTGGGAAGTTTCTTTTCTCTCCTGAACATTTGGTGAATTCTGATTTCTTTTTCGATTAATAAATGCTAAGGTCCTAAGAATAATAAATGACACAATAGTAATACCTATCAGAAATCCCAATGCCAATCGTGTTATCTGTGTTTCTGTAGCTCCCATTCTAAATAAACATGTACCATAGATGACTGTAAAAATTCCTGCACATATTACACTGGTGAGAAAATTCCGCCATATAGTAGCACTTTTTGGCAGGCATTTATCCCATATTCCATTATACACCATAATAGCTACATATAGGATTCCTCCTACTAAGACAGTTACTATCTCTCCCAAAACCAAACGAGTATCCACCATTAATAGCATCTGAATAATAATCGCTAACACACCAATCACAAACATTGATGCAAATGCAAGATTTCCAGCCTTTAATGCTTTTTGTTTCACCCATTCTTCATACACCGCAACTTTGTCCAGTGTTTCTTTCATATCTTTATTCATAGTCTGGCTCCTTTCTCCATCCAGGAGCTCTCTCATCTCAACATCGTAATATTCAGCAAGTTGAACAAGTACACTGAGATCTGGCATATTTATTCCTGTTTCCCATCTGGAAACTGTTCTTGCAGATACCCCAAACTTCTCGGCAAGCTGTTCTTGCGTAAGATTCTTTTCTTTACGACATTGCTTTAAAAAAGCTCCAATCTTTTTTGTATCCATATCTCTACCTCTCTTCCACTTACAGCTTACCAATATGCACCAAAATTACCACGACATAAAACGAGAATCCGTTAATTTTCAACCGGACATCTTATGTCTAGAATAAATAAACGGTATTTTCATACCGAAAACAAATACCTATAATCATTCCAACATTCAAACAAGAAGTATCTCTCGCCCAATGCGCTCGGTCAATTTCGATTGAGATTTCACCTGTTTTAAGAGATTTAATAACTGTTATATTTTGTTATCAAATTCACTGTAAACCATTGAAAACACTGAATTTGTCGCAGGTGAGCTTTCCCTTATTGTTTCCCTTGTGTTATATCGTCCCACCAGTGTTTACAAACTCTGATAAGGGCAAATACAAGGGCAAAAAAATCTGATAACACATTATAACACAAAATGAAAGTGACATGGTGAACTGATTGAAATGCTTCTAATTTTTGTAACTGATGATTGATTGAATGATAAGGAGATGCTATACGATGAGAACGATATTTGCAGAATGCAATCCACACAGAAACAGCATTGATGTTTACTGGTTATATGCTCCGCATTGATTGTTGGGAAGCTGAGAAGGACTTAAAAATCACGCCTGGATCAGACTGTGTATTAGATGCACTTGCTATTGATGAACCACTGGAATATGCAAGATTATATCTTGATGAAAATTTGCAAATGTGGATAGATGCAGAAGATTCATTAGAAATTTTTTGATTTTTAAACAAATACAACAGTTTAAATCACTATTAGCTACAATATTTCCGGAAAATTCATCATTGGTTTGTGTAAACGCAAAGAAAGGGCGTGTCAAATTGTCTGCTCTACGACGGCTTTTTTCTTTTGCCGTCGTCCGGCAGATGGTGTCTGTAGTTAGTTACTGACTATGGCTTTAATTTTTCGGATTAAATCAAAATCCGTTTTGCAGCAATAGTTACCATAGTACAGTTTGGCTTTTTGCTCTAACCTATCGAGACGGAGCAGGCAGTACAAACCAGCAAAGAAACCGCGATCAGGCAGCATCCAATAAATTTCCCAACTCTACGCATAACCGTTTCCTCACTGAACGAAAGTAAGGAACATGGCAAGCGCAACAATTCCCACCATCAGCAACGCCCAAAACGCGCTGATTGCCGTAGATACGATATTGATAACGCTGCGGCTTTCCCTGCTCCGCACACATACCACCGAAAGAATCAGGCCCAGCAGAACAAAAACGATATTGGCTCCGGCCCAAGCGGTTCGGACTCCGTCCGACAGCGAAAGGTGCAGAAGCGATGGGACAAGAGCCGCCAGCGGTAGTATGCTCACAATGAGCGCAGCGATACTAACTGATTGAAGTTTTTTCTTTTCCATAGTTTTACCTCATTTCTTTTTTCCCAAATTGGGTGACAGCCAGCGCGAAAAACAGGCCAAACACTACAATCGCGCATGGCAGGAACGGAAACACCGAAAAAGCGGCGTCGGAAGTTTCTGCTGTAAAGTCATGGAGAGAGCAGGAAACGAGATAACCGCTGTAACAGTACGGGTAGGCGATCCACAGCGGCGTATTCGCAACCAATACACCGGGAATCACAAGCAGCAGATTTAATCCCACAGAAAGAAGCGGTTTTTCAAACAGCACAGTGATGGCCCACATAGCCGCAATGCACGGCAGCATAGTCAGAAACAGCCCCAAGCACCATTTCAGAAGATATAGGATCGGCAGGGTTTCTGTTACTCCCATTGTCTGTGTCGCAATCAGCCCAGCGATTACAAATACGACAAGAAACACCACCATCTCCATAAACAGATAAAAGGTAAGCACACAGAATTTGGCAATGGATAATGCGCAGCGGCTGACCGGTAGCGCCAGCATTTTCAGAATCCCGTTATTTCCTGTTTCTCGTCCTGCGATCATCACGCAAACCACGATCATGCTGAATGGAAGCAGATAGTAGGCGTAAACAAGCGTACTTTGAATAAACATGGCAGGCCACGCATTGGTGTATTCCGGTGTAAAGTAGTTGCTCAAATTCGCAACCCCGGAAATCACCACCAATAAAGGTGCAATGAAAATCAGGGGTACGATTTTGGAGCGTTTTACTTTCATAAACTCGATTTTGAGTAAATCCCAAAAGCTCATTTCTTATTATCCCTCCTTACTCGTAGCGTCTGTACTTCGCCAGCCACAAGCCCACAGCAAGGAACAACAGTGTTTCCACCAAAGCGACAAGGGCAACCGTCGAATCAGGCTGGGCGCTCATGGCTACTGCTGGTTTCAGAATAATCACAAAAGGATGCACCAGCAAAAGCGTCAGCCCCGAATTTGCAAGGGCCATACCACTCAGAAAACCGGCAACACCAATTCCAAGCGGCACCCACATATTTTCAAAGCGCGAGGAAATCAACAGCATAAACGACAGTACCGGCATGGATGTGAGAAAAGAGTATCCGGCAAAGCGTACCAGCGTACCCATCTCAAATGCTCCGTCCGGCAAGTCCGTCATTTCAATCTGTGCAAGTGCCAGGTTTTGCAGCACGATTGCAACCAAAAACATGACCGTCAGAATCAGAAATTTGCACAGATACATGGCTGGGACGCTGACGGGAAGCATATACATCTTCTTTACGGCACTTCCCTTAAATTCCATGTTGTAGATCATGCAGGTAGCAACCACGATACCGAACAGATTCAGCACCATAATCATGCCGTAGAGCTGGGTCAACAAGACATCCATCGGGGCCAGCGGCAAATTCAGAAGTGTGTCTTTCCGCACAATGAAATTGACAAATGCGTAGGCGGCTCCCAAGACACCAACGGCCAGCAGCACGGGAATCACGCCGGTTCGCTTTCCTTTCCGAAGTTCGATTGCCAGCGTTTTCATAATTTTGCCCTCTGCTTTCTGTCCATGTTATCTTTCTCAACCATAGAAAGAAACACATCTTCCAGATTGTCCGCAACGAAGCCGGATTGCAGGGCGTATTGACGCAGATCATTCATGCTTCCCTCAAACAGCAGCCGCCCGTGGTTGAGAATCCCAATGTCATCTGCAATCAATTCGATTTCAGACAGCATATGGGACGAGATCAGCACCGTGCAGTCGTAAAGGCTGGGCAAGGATTTTACCAGATTGCGGATTTCGTGGATACCAGACGGGTCAAGACCGTTTGTGGGTTCGTCCAGAATCAGAATCGGCGGACGCCCCAAGAGCGCCCCGGCAAGGCCCAAGCGTTGCTTCATTCCCAGCGAATACTGTTTTGCCAGCCGGTCGCCAAACTCGGTCAGCCCTACCAGTTCCAGAGCATCTTCCACATCAGCTTTCGGCAGTCCCAAAATGCGGCGGATAATGTCAAGATTTTCCCGCCCGGTGAGATTCGCGTAGAAAGACGGCGCTTCGATGAAAGAGCCGATCTCTTTGAGAATGGCAATCCGATCCTGCGGAAACTGTTTCCCATCAATGGTAAAGCTGCCTTTTGTGGGAGCGGTCAACCCCAACAGCATTTTCATGGTAGTGGATTTGCCTGCCCCGTTCGGGCCAAGAAAACCATAAATGCTGCCCTTGCGAATATGAAGCGAAACATGATTGACCGAAGTGAAGTTCTTATATTTCTTGGTCAAATGTTCCGTTGTAATGATATAGTCCATAGAAACATCTCCTTTCGATGCTTCTATGGTACAACTTCAACCTGACATCTACATTCTCCCGTCCTTACTTTTACCTTACTTTTTGAGGATGCCCTCCGCAGACTTGAAATCCTATGTTATAATACTTTCGGGAGGTGACGCTATGGACAACTCTTTTCTGCATCGGAAGAAGCTCTTGCTTGTAGACGATGAGCCAGATTTGCTGAAAATGGTATCCGATTTTTTAAGCGATGCTGGTTTTGAAACGGTACTTACTGCCGCAACGGTAAAAGAGGCTATAATAACGGCAGAAAAAGAAAAACCCGACTTGATGGTTTTGGATGTCATGCTGCCAGATGGGGACGGCTTTTCCCTGATGAAGCAGCTCCGCACTTTTACAAATGTGCCAATCATCTTTCTGACCGCAAAAGACGAAGCAGCAGACAAGTTGGCCGGTCTTGGCCTTGGAGCAGACGATTATATTTCAAAGCCGTTTATGCCGCAGGAGCTATTACTGCGTGTCTATGCGGTTTTGCGCCGAACTTATAAAGAGGACAGCCCGCGGGTTTTCCTGGATGGATGTACGATTGATTTTAGCCGGGCAGAGGTCAACAAGGGCGGCGAGATTATCCCCCTGACCGCAAAAGAGCATACCCTGCTGGAAACGCTGGCCCGCAACGAGGGAAAGATCGTTACGGTTGACGCTCTTTGTGAAGCATTATGGGGCGACAATCCTTTCGGCTATGAAAATAGCCTGAATGCCCATGTACGGCGGATTCGGGAAAAAATTGAAGCCGATCCCTCAAAGCCCGTTTCCCTGATTACGATCAAGGGGCTGGGTTATAAACTGATTACAAGGAAGTGACGCCATGAAATCTTTTGGAACCTATATTTCAAAGCACTTGGCGTCTTTCGCTGCATTTCTTTTGATCCTGGTAATTGTCAATGTCGTTCTGTATGGCGTGACTTTCTATCACACAGTTTCAGAGGATTACGGAGAAGCGTCCCCGCGCGCCATGCTTGAGCTGACCTCTACTGCGGCTACCACAGAAGGTTTGCCCGATTACGCAGAGCAGAAATTGCGCCAGTACAATATCTGGGCCATGTATCTAACGTCAACGGGCGAATGCTTCTGGCGGCTCGATGTGCCACAAGAAGTGCCGCAACATTACAGCATTCAAGAGGTAGCTTTATTTTCCAAAGGCTATCTGGAGGATTATCCTGTTTTTGTCTGGAGTACAGAGGATGGATTGTTAGTTTTAGGGTATCCAAAGAATAGCTATATGAAGCTCACCAGCAACTACTATTCCATGGAGACTATTCAGAAAATTCCCCTCTATGTGATAGGAATGTTGGGTATGGATGTGCTGTGCCTGTTTTTGGCCTACTATTTTTCAAAACGCAGGATCATCCAGAACACGGAACCGATTGTAGATGCCATTGAAACATTGGCCGATGGCAAACCCGTTTCTCTCCATATTGATAGAGAGTTATCCGAAATTGCGAACAGCGTAAATAAAGCCTCTCTGATATTAAGCAGGCAAAACGAAGCCAGAGCCAACTGGATCAGCGGGGTCTCTCATGACATCCGCACACCTCTCTCCATGATTATGGGGTATGCGGGCCGTATTGCAGAAAGTAAAGCTGCCAGCAAGAGCATCCGTGAACAGGCGGAAATAGTACGGAAGCAAAGTGTAAAAATCAAAGAGCTGGTGCAGGATTTGAATTTAGTATCGCAGTTGGAATATGAGATGCAGCCGCTTCATAAAGAGATGGTTCGCTTATCCAAACTACTGCGATCCTATGTAGTAGACCTGTTGAATACAGGAATTTCCGATAGCTACAACATCGGAATTAAGATCACTCCTGACGCCGAAAATGCTGTGTTGGAATGTGATGCCAGATTGATTTCGCGAGCTGTAAACAACCTTGTCCAGAACAGCATAAAACACAACCCACAGGGCTGTGAAGTCTGCCTTTCGCTTACAACATCGCAAAACTATCTTATCTTGGCGGTTACGGATAACGGAACGGGTCTGTCTGCTGAAAAGCTGCAAGAGCTGGAAGAAAAACCGCATTATATGGAAAGCACAGATGAGCGGCTTGATTTAAGACATGGGCTTGGATTTCTGATTGTCCAACAAGTCGCCATAGCTCATAACGGCAATTTCAAACTTACTAATGTTTTCCCGAAAGGGTGTGAAGCTGCTTTAATATTCCCGTATATTGGATAAACAGGCAAGTACAAATCTATAAGAAAACGCCAGATGCAGAGGTGATACGCCCCTGGATCTGGCGTTTTCTTAATAAGCGCACTTCAAATCGGTATAACCTTCTTATTAACACTGACAAAAAACAGGCGCATCAAATGAAACTTTATCAAAAATATTTTCCGAGCTGTTTTAAGCCACGCCGGATACTGTCTCGGACACGGCTTGGGTCTACACCTTCTACTTCGGCAATTTCGTTTACCGTCATTCCCAGGTAGTATCGGGCATAAATCCGCTTGGCCTGCTTCTCCGGCAGAGCCATCACTGCGATGTAGAGCTGCTCCCGCAGCTGCTTTTCCTCCAGGAGCATTTCCGGCGTCTGGGGCTTCATCAGGATCGCATTTTCAATGCCATTCTCACAATCCAGAGAGTAATGCGCCTTATAATGATACATCCTCCGATCATAGGCAGCTTCTGCACGCTCAGAATCTCTGATCGTCTCCAGCACATCTTCTGTTACTTCTACAAAGTGATCGGTTTTATAAACATCGGGATACAGATCCCGGAGATTGACTTTCTTCATTATGTACCTCCATTTCGATTCACGGGTGGTTAAAGGGTGAACCGAACAGAGATGGGGAACGGTAGCAGCAGACAACTGGAGTATCTCCGAAATAATGGCACCAAGAACAGCCATTATTGTACTGAATTACACGGAACGATAATGCCGATGCAATGTTATACGTGCCCGGGAGGAGCAATGCTTTTTTAACTGATGTAGATCATGCGAGCTTTGAAAAAGCAAACGAGACACGGCAAAATAACCTCCAATCGGCTACCGTGTCCCTGCAAGTCGTCATAGGATTGTGTAAACGCAAAGAAACGGCGGCTCTGAAAATCAAAGCCGCCGTTTCAAATGGGCGTGTCAAATTGTCTGCTCTACGACGGCTTTTTTTCTTTTGCCGTCGTCCGGCAGAGTATTATTCAATATTTAATTCAATGTTTCCAGTGAAATTCTCACATTCAATGCCAATATAATTTCCACCATCAGGAAGTGTAATTGTGTCACTATATGTTCCGGTTGTTTCAAACAAAGTGACTGCTTCATCAGCTCCAGAAATCCAAAATACTTTTGCAGTTCCCTCCGTAACCTCCAGCGCGCAGTCAATAGACAGGTCCTTACCAGCTTCACGCTTTATGGAAGTTCCGCCGAACAAATACTCTGTATCTGAAAAATCCTCATAGTTGGCTGTATAGCTTCCTGTATAATCATCAATTCCTTTTTCTTTCGTACCTTGTAAGGATGAATTTCCGGTAAGCGCTATGGAACCAGCAGACTGAACAATATTGTTATACTGATCGAGAAATTCGTCTTTTGTACAACCTGAAAGCACAGAAGCACCCAATAGTATCAGGCATAATGATAAAACTATTTTCTTCACAGCTATCACCTTCCTTTCCTGCGTACAGCACGCTTTCCTTTTCCCTTGGCATTTGCCTGTTTACGGGATTTCATTTCTTTTTTGTTACTGGACATCAGTAACAACAGCACCGCCCAGAGAACCATGATGCCAACCCCAATGACCGCCAACAAAGGGGTTGAGGATGTGGTTGTTCCGGCATATTCACTCATGTCAAATCCCACTAAAATCAGCGCAGCAGAGAACGGATAGATGCTGGCAAGGATACCACCTTTGAAAAACAACATGCTGTATCCAAGAAAGAACGCCAGAATGGAACCGCCCAGATATGCCCCTCGGATATGCCCAAAAATCAGAATCAGCGGCATACAGACCAAATAGGTCGTCAGAGCTGCTAACACGATCTGCGTACCTCCATGAAAAAACACTTCCGCTGTCAATCCCGATAATCCAACCGTCAAACCAGTAATCAAGGTAATGCCAACGCTGTATATTCCCAGCAAAACTGCAAGCATACCGACTAAAAGTAACTTAGCTCCCAACATTTTCGGCATAGAAACAGGAATTGTCATGATGTTTTTCAGTGTATCATGAGTGGATTCTCTGTCTATAAGCCATCCTCCGATCATTACCAGTGAAATTGGAAGGAATATCTGAGTGTTTCCCCAAACAACATTTTCAAATAGTGCAGAAAAATCATAGTTTGGATTTCGGTACTCCGCCTCCATAATTAACTGGCTTCCATATTGCACCAAAGGACAAAGTGCAAGCGCTACCAACCCTACCAAAAGGATTTGGCACCGGCGCAGTTTCAATAATTCCGATTTTAATAAGTTCCACATAGTCACACCCCCTTAGATTTCCTGACGCCGGTAAACAAATGCAATCAGCGCAAGAAATACAATGGCTTCTACAATAACCACACCAAATACCTGAACACTATTCAGAAAATACGGACTGACCCGTTCCAACAAATCTGCCAACTCCGCACTGGTCTGGCTTTGGTCATAAAATTGAAATGTCCAGCGGAAGGCCAGCGGTCCCGGGAACAGGGTTCCTATGTTCAAACCAAAAGGCTGTGTAAGAAACATATCGTTCATGGAAAGGATATAATTCGCAATCGTATAGAAAAAGGTAATCACAACAGACACGATATAGTTTTTATTAAGAAGAATAACGAGCAGAATGCAGGGAAGTGCGCCAACCCACATAATCAACCCTTCTTCAATCCCAACGCCAAACAAGGTCAAAAAACCAACCGGCTCCCAACCCTGAAACAACAAAACCGCAAGGTTTACCAATCCTCCAACTGCCATAAAGCCAACGGCAAACAACAGTAAAACCAGCATTTTGGACAGCACTAGCTTGGTTCTATTTACCGGTATGGTAACAAGGTTTTTCAGTGTGTCATTATCGAGTTCCTCAAACAACAGATTCGAAGCCAGTATCACAAGAAGTGGCATCAAAAACAAATATGCACTAAGTTGGAATAGGCTGGACATCACTCCATTTACAGCATCCACATCAGTGTTTACATCTGCCAGAAAGAAAGCATAAGCCAATGGCATGAAAACAGAAAGCAGTAGGGAAATAAATACCAATGGCTTCCGTTTCAATTTCAAAAATTCGCATTTGATTAGTTTAAGCAATTCCTTCTCCCCCTGTCACACGCTTGAAGTAATCTTCAAGACTTTCTTCACAAGTATGCGCCTCCGATACCTCCAATCCATTTTCTACAAAGGCAGTTACAATTTTCCCCACAGGTAGATCAAGGTTGTGCAGGCGCAGATTATGGTCGTCCTGTATGGAGAAATGGTTTTCATGGAAATTGAGTTCCAAAATTCTTGCCGCCTGTGCAGTATCAGAGAGCGTAAAACGGATATGTTTACTGCTTTTTTGCTCCAGCTCAGCAAGGCTTTCTTCTTCCAGCAATGCACCGTGGTCAATAATTCCAATATCGTCAGCCAGCAAGGAAATCTCTGAAAGAATGTGACTGGAAATCAAAATAGTTTTTCCTCTTGCGTTGCAAAGCTCCCGAATAAAGGAGCGTACTTCTGCAATACCGATGGGATCGAGGCCGTTGATCGGCTCATCCAAAATCAAAAGCTCCGGATCGTGCATAACGGCAAGGGCGATGGCAAGCCGCTGCTTCATACCAAGAGAATACTGTGAAAAGAGCTTTTTATCTTTGTAGGGCAGTCCTACCAGATCCAGAGCATCTTTGATAGCATGATTGTTTGGTACGCCCCGCAAAGTAGCAAAGATACGCAGGTTCTCTGTGCCGGTCAGATTGGGATAAAAACCTGGGGACTCAATCAGGCTTCCGATACGGGGCAACAGCTTCTTTTCATTCCCTTTCAAAGACTTTCCCCAGATTTTGACCTCCCCGGAAGTCGGCTTCGTTAAGCCCAACAGTATTTTCATGGTAGTGGTTTTTCCGGCTCCGTTTCTGCCCAGCAGACCGTAAATTCTCCCACGCTTCACATGGATATTTAAGTCAGCCACACTCTTTTGTGAGCCGTATTGCTTCGTCAGATTTTTTGTTTCAATGATATAATTTGTATCCATATTCAAAACCTCCTGTTCTGTAAGGTATTCTATCATGCCAACCTTGCATTAACCTTGCCGCAACCTTGCATTAACCTTGCAATTAAGGAATGAATTGCAATGTAAATCCTATTCCGCTACTTCTCAATCCGTTTGGGGATTGAGAAGGTTCCCATGCCATTTTCTAAAAGACTTCTGAAAATAAGTAAGGCTCCCGCCATAAAGACGGGAACCCGCTTAAATTTCCAAAGGAAAAAGCAAAGTAAATTCCGTTCCTTTTCCCGGTACACTTTCAACTGTTATGCTCCCACCCATCTTTTCTACAAGCTGATGGACAATAGAAAGACCAAGACCGCTGCCTTTGTCAGACCGTCCTTTGTCACACTTATAGAGCCGTTCAAAAATGTGTTTCAAATCTTCCTTCTCAATTCCCACTCCATTATCCGCAAGCAGCAGCTCCATGTTATTTTCCTTCTTTGACAGGGCAATTTCGATTTTGTCTGCATGGCTGTGAGCGATTACATTTTGAATGAGATTATTAACGATCCTCATATAGCTGTCCATATCCAATCTTACCCGGACAGGATGTTCGGGAATATCAATGTCATAATCGACCTGCTTATCTTCAAAAATCGGTATCCAGTCGATTAGGATATTTCTTGTCAGCTCTGCAGCTTCAACGCTCTGGATCTCCAAAGCAAACTCGTTAGAATTTAACTTGAACCAGTCAAAGAGTACATCAATATATTCTTTCAGATCATGGGCTTTCCGGCGGGCGGTTTCAATATAATCATCCCGGTCTTTTCCTGTGACCAGTCCTTTGTGTGCAGCGTCAAGATACCCAATCAGAGTAGTAAGGGGCGTTCGCACATCATGGGAAAGGCTCGTCATAAGCTGGCGGTTGGTTTCTTCCGTCTGCCGTACAGTTGAAAGTCTGCTTTCATAGGCCACAACGATCTCGTTGATTTCATAAGCAAGAGGTGCTGTCAGTTCATTTGTTGCAGATAGAATACGCCGGTTGCCATTTCCGTTTTTCACATCAACCAGCACATCGGCCATTTCTGCTATTTGTTTTTTTACACGCTGAACGAGAACGATGGAAGTCAATACAGCTACAACAGCAATCACAATGGACAAGAATACAATGATTTCCATACTGACTACACCTCCTTATTAAACCGGTAGCCAATCCCTTTAACCGTTTGTATATACTTTGGGCTTGAAGGATTGACTTCTAATTTTTTACGAAGCCGACTGATAATCGCCATAATGTTACTGTCATCATAGAAATATTCTTCGCCCCAAACTTCCTCATAAATCTGTTGTTTTGTCAAAATTTTTCCTTGATGCTTTGCACAGTACAGGAGTAAATCAAATTCCTTTGGGGGCAGTTCAAAAGTGCCGTTTGATGTAGTAACAGAACGATTTTCAAGGTCAATCTGCAGTCCGTTAAAATTTAGCTTTTGTATGGCTCCGGCTTGCTGATTAAAACGGGTGTAGCGGCGTATAAGAGACGCAATACGGGCAATCAGTTCATCCATATCAAACGGTTTTGTAAGATAATCGTCCGCTCCGGCCCGTAAGCCTCGTACTTTAGAAAGGCTGTCATTTTTAGATGTAAACATCAAAATCGGTAAGCTGTACTCCTTGCGAATTTCTTCCAGCGTTTCAAAACCATCCATGCCGGGCATCATCACATCCAGCACTACAAGCTGATATTCCTGCTCTCTTAATTTTTGTAAACCCTCTTTTCCGGTATTACAAAAATCAGCTTCTATGTTTTCTGCTTGTACGCTACGTTTAATCAATTCACACAGTGCTTTGTCATCATCTATAATCAAAATCCTATTCATGATGCAACTCCTTCCTTTGGGATATAATCATTTCTACATCCTCCACACTAACATTAGTGCCTTTTATGGTAGCATCCAGATCCATAGTAGCTCTGGCATCCAGACCAACCATTGCCGCCACCAGCATTCCACCTTTTAATATAAACTGGTTTTTATACTCTGATAAAGAAATTCGTTCTAAAAAACGTTCCATCATATAATTCCGCATCAAAATCTGTGCATCTGCGGATTTTTTTTTTGACATATTACGAATTAAATCCTTTAATTGTCTTGCTGTTGTTATCATCTAAAGTAACACCTCCAAATATGGTCTTAGTATCTTTTCAACATGAAACATAGCTGCGTATTTCATAAGCATCCGTAAGTTTTTATCCTTACGTTTCGCATATTGCTTTAATGCATCTTGGAAGACCTGCATTTCAATATTTTTCCTGCTGCGAAGCAGATCGCAAATCGTTCTCTCCATATCATAAACCGGAACTGAATGTCCAAATGATGTCAGCATAGTTGTGATCCCTATTTCATGTAAATCCTTTTTTACTGTATACACTTGAAAACCGTCTTCCTGCAAACGGCTTGGATTATATCCAGTTCTTACTGTTATGGTGTATTTCAAAGGCTCTCTGTCCGTTAAATCATGAAAAAACGATGCAGTTTCGTGAGAAAATACAGCTTGACCACAACGCAAATGCAAAAGGAACATCGCATCTGTCCACGTATCAGGTGATACATACACACCATGAGAAGCTTGCTCTAATCCTCGTTCCTTCACATAGGCATAAAACACAGACTTACTAATTCCATTATTTAGGACTTGAAATGTCTGAATTGTCCCTCCACATTCACGCAATAACAAATCTAATTTTTCAAATTGAGTCATATATTCTCTCCTTTCATGCTAATATGATAATACACATTAGCATGAAAGTAAATATAAGTAATAGCAGTTAAAATTATAAATGTTCTTACTACTATTGGAACGGTTTTTATTGTTATTTTTTTAAGTTTACTTGCGATTGCAAATATGTAATCATCTTAAGGGAGAAAAGCGGTTAGTCTATACGATTGACTGCTTTTTTCATACCCAGAAAGGAGTGATTGATTTATGCGTATGAAAAAAGGACTTATGATAAATTATCAAATCTAAGTCCTTTTCAATCCATTTGAAATATAGAAAATATCATTTCAAATCATTATCATTTTTTACATATTCCAGAATATCTCCGGGTTGGCAATCTAATGCTTCTGATGCGGACGAAGCTCTATTTCCGGATTCATTCCTGGGAAAGTTAAATGACTGCCATCATATTCACGGGGGCGGATGCTGTTAAATCGTTCATTGTACACTTTTACCAGCCTCTCTCGTCTCTGCCGGTCTTTAAAAATCCAGTCTTTAAATGCTACTTTCATTGCATCCTGCTTCTGTGATGCCAGCATGGTTTCTTTCTTATTAAGGACACGGTTCTCATCACCATTTTCATTCACACTCTATTTTATATCCTTGGATCCCATAGAAGTCGCCCATCCAGCCTGAATCCTTTGTATTACGCTTCCATCCCGTGCATCGATCGTAAGGAGTGGAACGCCTGCATCATCCATCGTCACGTCTCCCATGACCGGTCCATCCTCCCCATTTCCGTACTCATACTCTGGCTCTTTGGATGTCCAGGTTCCATAAAAATCCCACACCGGGATCAGGACTGCTTCGGTATCGCTGCCTTCACTGTCTGGCATGCACATATAACCCAGCTGTACCTTTGTTATGGTTATCTCCGCACTCTGTGCATCAATGGACGGATAACGGTAGTGGCTTCCTCCATCGACAGAGATCAGCCGATTCTTGTCTTCTGTCATGACCTGCAAAGTGATCGTTTTTTCAAAGATATCCTTGACCTCATCAAAAGGAAGTAGGAACAGCCTTTCATCGGAAGCATTCGATACTTCTATGGGATTTCGGTGCAGAAAACTCTGAAGTGTCCCACTGCAAAAGTCCATCGTCAGTACTTCATTTTCCCATCCTTCAGACTGTCCTTCATGAAGTGTTCCATCTTCGTTTTCCCATTCAAGAGCCTGCTCATTAACAGGCAGAGAGGTTTCCCTCACATAATTAACCGGAACCCCGTCTATCATCCGTTCAAAAATGAAATCATCTTTTTCCAAGGTAGTGCTTCCTTCAGTAAGTGCTTTTGAGGAACTTTCAAATATCTCCCAGTTTCCGGACACAAGACCTGAAACCTTCTCCTTTGCTTCCTTTTCAGATACTTTCCCGCTTCCTGCCTTTATATAATTTTGAAAGCGTTCTTCCCTTTCTTTTTTCTCACTCGATTCCAGGGTCATGTCTCCACAATCGTCAAAGATAAACTTCGCTATCCCAAATCCGAGTTCCTCCACATCCGATACCTGCTCACTCTGTGTATAAGAATACCGATAGGTCAGTCCATCTACTGTATATGTCCCCGCCTGTTCGTTCTCATTCTTCTCTTCCTGCATGGGCTGTCCTTTTCCGAATGTGTCTTTTATTTTATTCTGTTCTTCTTCAGGAATCGCCACCCTTTTTACTTTTTTTAAACAGATTGCATCTACATCCGGGACTTTTACCGGTGCATCCGCTGTCAGGGTAAAATTCATCGGGGTTTCTTTATCCTCCCGGTCCGCTGATCTTAGATCTGCTTGGATTGTTGTCTGGTATGTTTCCGGTGCCTGAACCTGTTCGGCAACGATTTTCTGAACTGTCTCCTTTTTCTCTTCTTTTTTCTGTTCTGTCTGATCCTTTTCTTCCACAACAGCAGACTGGACAATACGGTCACATCCGGATAATGTCAAAAGATTCATACACAGAACGGCTCCCATAAACATTTTTATTTTCTTCATCCTTTTTCCATCCTTTCCTTTCGGTATTAAAAAAGGTACCCTCTTCTTATGAGAAAAGAGTACCATATTGCTTTGCCGATGTATTCATCAAGATGTAAACAAATTGTAAATCAAAAGATGGCTCTTACCGTGGTCCCCTCTCTCTGTCTGCTTTCGATTTTCAAGCATCCGCCATGGATTTCAGCCACCTTCACACAGAGTGCCAGCCCAAGTCCGGATCCGCCTTCTTTTCGGCTTCGTGATTTGTCCACCATATAGAATGCATCTGTGATCTTTCCCATTTCTTCCTCCGGGATCCCCATTCCGGTATCCGACACCTCAAAGATCTTTTTTCCAGCTTTCTCATAAGCCTTTACCCAAATGCTTCCACCGGCATCCGTAGCCTTTAGGGCATTGTCGATCAGGTTTATCAGAAGGCTTTCCATCAAGGCCGGATCCATTTTCATGGAAAAGGCTTCACATTCCATCTTGAGGTGCACCGCTTTCTTTTCTGCCTGTTCTTTTTCCATGTCTATGACATGGTTTAAAAGGTCACCTGCCATGGTCATTTCCATCTGTATGGCATGGTTCTGATAAAGCCCCAGCATCTGCAGCATCTTCCCAGAAAGAGCCTCCAGGCGCTTTCCCTCCCGGTTGATATGTTCCAGTGCCCGGTCTTTCTGTTCATCTTTCAGCTTTACATGGCGCAGGGTATCCGAATACCCGATAATGGACGTTAACGGGGTACGCATTTCATGGGAAAGTGCCCCCATGAGCAGCTCCTGTTTCTCTGCCACTTCCTGTAGCTTCTCCATCTGTTCCACGGTTCTTTTCATCATCATATAAATAAAAAGTCCTGCCATCAGAAACACTGCCAGATAGATTCCGGCAAACCAGATAGCGGTCTGCCTCAGCTCTGTGAAGAGTCCTGTGACTTCCCGGACGGAGAGGACTTCGTATCCTTCTGGTTTAGATAAGGCTACTTTTTGAAGAAGAAGGTATTTCTTCCCCAGTTTCTGTATCTTATAGGCATATGGATCTTTTTCATTCTTCAGACCCAGATTTTCAATCCCAACCACTTTATAATCTGTCAGGTTTTCAATAGCGGTACTACTTTTCTTATCGATCAGCGCCATGCCGGACCCACAGCATCGTTGAAATTGAAATCCCATATAGGCCTTCTTTCCAGTCTCGGACATCTGCTCATATTTGCTGTTATCCCAAAATTGTTCCAGGAGTATCTTGCCATTTTCCAGCTGTCTTCCGTAGGTCTCTGCAGCATTATTGAGGCTTCGTTTTCCTGTGATATAAAGACTTAGCGTTCCCACTGGGATCAGGGCACATAATAGCGTTACCAGCATAAGAAGTACCGTTCGTTTCCACAGCTTCATCCTTATTCCTCCAGACGGTATCCAAGTTTCGGGATCGTCCTGATCTCATCATAAAGTTCCAGCTTTTTTCTGAGCTGTCCGATATGGACATCCACCGTCCTGCTTTCTCCCAGGTAGTCTTCTCCCCAGACCCGTTTTAACAGTTCTTCCCTTCCAAGCGCAATATTCTTATTTTGCAGGAGCAGCACAAAGAGGTCATATTCCATTGGCTTTAGGCTTACCGGAAGCCCGTCTTTGTAGACCTGATGGCTTTGCATGTCCACTAGGATGTTCCGGACCGTTAAGACTTTCTTGGCCCGTCCCGTCCTCTCCAGTACCTTCTCAATGCGTACCAGAAGTTCCAGCATCTCAAAAGGTTTTACCATATAATCTTCCGCACCCAGCTTTAATCCCTTCACCTTGGAAGCCACATCATCCTTTGCAGTCAGGTAGAGCACCGGAATATCTTTCTTTTTAAAATCCTCCATAAGTGCAAATCCGTCTTTTCCCGGCAGCATGATATCCACCACTGCCATATCTGCATCCTCATGCCATAAGAGCAGCCGCTGGGCTTCTTCCCCATCATAAGCTGCCACAGTCTCATATCCTGCCGCTTCCAGATTCATGCACAGCAATTCTGAAATTGCACGGTCATCTTCTATCACCAAAATTTTATTTTTCATTCCCGCTGCCACCTCTAACGCTTTTCTATAGTATAGTTTTTTATATCCCAAGTCTACATTGCATTTGTTCTTGCTTTCGCATCATTTATACGTATCAGGGCACGATAATGTGACCAGCTCAATTCAGGGCACAGTGTGTCTCGAATTAGAAAAGTACAATAAAACTGAAATTATAGATTTTTGTCTCTTTTCTTTTTTGCCATTACGAATCCTAACATTAAAATCAAGTTCATAAACAGTACAACTATGCTACCTTCAATTTTACAGCTGCCACCCGACAAAATTGAATTTCCACTAATTACCATGTTGAACAAATGCGGATAATCTTCTGCTAATGATACTCCACCCAAAATAATTGCACCAACTCCATTCCATAAAAAATGGATTACGATCGGAGCAACTAAGGATTCCGTATATTCCAAAACTGCCGTCACGAAAAGACTCATCGTTATAACGTTTAGTACAGGAAGTACTCCTGCCTCAAAAGCCCCACCATGTGCAAATGTAAATAATCCGGTAGATATAAGGATAGCGACAACTATGTTGTAATTATTTTTTATCATCTGATACAAGTAACCACGAACTAACACTTCCTGCATAACGCTATTGATAAAAACTGAAAATAACCATAACCAAAGCATAGAAATATGGTTTCTGCCATCAATATGTATGACCCCTGTTAAAGATAATATCACAACAGATACTCCTAACCAAATAGCTCCTGTGATACACCCAAGTACGATATTATAAACAGGTTTTCCAGTCAGATGTAATCGTATGTTTCTTTTATCTATTAACCAGAAAATAATTGTAAAACCAATAACTGACAATAATGGAATCAATTCTGCCCAAAATCTCCAGACTGCCGCACTTTTTGTATCTGGTATAGGCAAAATTGAAACACATATAGCCCAGCCTACAAAAAAGGCAAACGTTTTTAATGATACCAATACTAATTTCTTCATGTAATATTTTCCTCTACAATCCAGATTTTCTTAATTTCACAAACTTGAATCCGTCGATTCCTTTCTTGTCTAATCTGTTAGCAATTTATCCAACAGCATCTGCCTGTTGTTTATGAACATTTCTGTTACCCGATAGCGCTCTGTTTCTTCATATTCGCATAAATGTATTCGTCCATCATCAAAACAATAGATATCTGCATCAGGTATTCCTAACAAAATTGGCGAATGCGTAACTATAATAAACTGTGCTCCCTCTTTTGCACAACTATATATTTGCATCAACAATGTAAGCTGTCTCTGTGGGGATAATGCAGCTTCCGGTTCGTCAAAAAGATACAAGCCATTTGGACGCTGATTATTCTGTGCCAATGCGAGAAAACTCTCTCCATGTGATTTTTCATGATATTTAGCGGAAGGATGTGTGAGATCCGCATATTCTTCTTCCTTCGTCGCAACATTATAAAAACTTTCAGCCCTAAGAAAATAACCCCACTTTTCCTTCCGATAGCCTTTGGAAATTCTTATCGCATCACACAATTCTGAATGTGTATCATGCGTAGAAAAAACATAATTCTTTGTTCCACCCTTGGATTAAAACCATGTGCTACAGCAAGTGCCTCCAATAAAGTCGATTTACCACTGCCATTTTCTACGACAAAAAAGGTAATTGGTTTATTGAAAACAAGTTTTTCAATCCCTTTAAAAGCCTTAATTCTATTTAAATAACTATCGTTATCAATTCTATTCCAATCGAATATTACTCCTTGTAAGAATTGATCATTCATCTAATCACCTGCCTGTAAAAAACACTTTCTAATCTACCTTTTCTTGCTCTTTGGACAAGAAGCATCATTCGCTCTAAATAGCTCGGTCAACTGGAATTTATCTTCTAACTCAAATCCGAGTTCTTTCAATTCTTTTTCGTTTCTGACATCTTCTTCCGTTTTCTTTCCAGTAATGGCACTGTAGGCTTCTTTGATTCCATTTTTCACTGCCCATTTGATGACGAAATACAGCGCAATCAAAATAATAATTGCGGTTCCCCCGCTTAAGCCTAATTCATTCCACATAATCATTAACTCCTCCGATTTCGTGACTTTCAATTTATTTTCAATTTTGCAGGCTGGGATTTATCATTGAATAAAACACATCCATACTCCAACTGCTATAAGCAATATGCCTGATATTCTTCCTGCGAATTTTGACTTTTGATATCCTAGAAAATTAATTGTTTCAGGAGTTGTAAATGGCAATAAAACAACATCTATACCCATTACTATAATCCCAATTCCTATTATAAAGACATTATTGTTAGAAATAATGCCATAAAACATAACTAAGAATCCCAAAATAATGCCTAATGTAAAATACTTGATTTTATGGCTGTCTTTATCCATCATCTTTTCATAACAATTTTCACATTTACTGTTACAAAATTCAAAATTATCATTGAGTTTTTTGCCACAATATTTGCATTTTTTCACACTCTATTCCCTCCATAATTTCCGTTTTGTTACTAACATGATATCATATTTTTTCCTCAATTACATCCACCTAATTTTAATACACTGCCATTCGTTTTGCTTCTGTAACCAGCATCCTCTTGCTTTTCTCCCGCAAGATTTCCTTTGCATCTTCATCAATCGAATAGTTCTCATTTGTCTCGATTTTTTTCGGTTGCCGGTCAAAATGGTCAAAGACTTCTTTCCATATCTGGACGGAACATACACAGTAAGCGCAAAATATTGCTACGCTGCCCATGAATCACGCTTGCACCAAAATGATAGATGCAAGCGTTTTACTCTATGTTTAGTTTTGACAGTTCGCTTTCGCAGTCTCGCTCCATGGGGCAAGCTGTTCCAGCTGTTCATCTGACATTTTAGCGTCTGGCCGCTGTGATAAGAGGTATGTCAGATATTTGTAGGTATTCAGGTCATTCGCTTTTGCCATCTCAACCATTGTATACACAATAGCGCTAGAGGCAGCTCCCTTCGGACTGGCACTGAACAGCCAGTTTTTCCGGCCAACAGTGAATGGTCTGATTGCATTCTCGCTAAGATTATTGGATAAACTGCAATGACCGTCTTCCAGATAGGTCATCAGGGTGTCTTTCCGATTTTGGGCATAGTTCACCGCTTTCGCCAAACGGGTTCCCTTATTTGGACGCTGTTGATCCAGCCAATTCCAGAATGCCTCCAGTATCGGCTTCTCCTTTTCAAGACGGAACTGTTTTCTCTGCTCCGCAGTATGATTTTTTGCTTTTGAGTACCGCTCACAATCAAACAGCTTGGAGCAGAACTGTACTCCCTGCACTGCCGGAAGGCTGTAATCATACTCTTTCCCTTTCGGTATGGCATCTGTGAAGTAACGTCTCACATGTGCCCAGCAAGAGCAGCGTTTGATATCCGGCAGATTGTTATAACCCTGGTATCCATCAGTCTCCAGATATCCGCTGAACCCCTGCAAGAAAGATGCTGCATGGAACTTTGCCCTTGTCTCTGTGTAATGATAGAGCAGGATCGGCGGAAGCCCATCTTCTCCACTGCGGAAGAGCCACATCCAGGAACCTGTTTCAGGATTGCGCTCCGGCTCATTCAGTACCTGAACCCGGGTTTCATCTGCCATCAGATATTTACGCATCCGTAACTGACGGTGAAAATAATCATAAACATGACAGAGGTAATTCTCGGCACAGTAAATGATCCAGTTAGCAAGCGTAGCCCGGCTTAATGGGACACCCAGCTGCTTCCATTCCGATTCCTGCCGGTTTAATGGCAGGCCATTCTGGTACTTCTGGTGCATTGCCCATCCTACAACGGATTCCGATGCATAACTTTCTGGGATCAATGGTTCCTGGACAGGCGCTTTGACAAATGTCTGATCATCCGGGTGTTCCTCTGATATGGCACATTCCGGGCATTTATAGGTTTCACGATAGATATTTACTACTTTCCCTTTGGCAGGGGTAAACCGGAATTCATGGCGGACGAATTCTTTCCCAATACATTCCATCTGTGTTCCGCAGGTTGGACAGTTCCGCTCCTCCTCCGGAAGAGAAATGATCTCGTCGCAGGAAGGAACATTTTTAAAGAGATCTGCATGTGTCCGTCGTGCTTTTCGCTTATGTTCCGGAACAGTGATGTCATCAGGAAGTTCCTGTTTCCATGTCGGATCTGCTTCCTGCTCGGCTTCATCAAAAAGATTCAGCTGACCATCGATATCTTTCCGTTTTTCACTGGAAGTACCAAAAAGCTTCTTCGTGAGATATTCAATCTGCTGACGAAGGTTTTCTTTTTCCAGACGGTCTGCTTCCAATGTTTTTTGTAAAGACTGGATCAGTTCTGTCTGTGTGGAAATCGTCTTATTCAGTTGGTTGATCAGGTCCTTGTACGCGAGGATTTTTGAATCTTTTGAATTACCGGCCATATGTTTTCTGCTCCTTTTTCACTGCTCTTATTATACCATAAAAAGCAATGAAAAAGAAGCAGAAAACCCAGTATTTACAAGGGATTTCAGACATGATATAGGGTGAGAACCCCCTCCCTTTCTGTTGGTTGGCATAGATGTTTTACGCGATCATTCCGTAGGTTTGAATGCCTTTGGCTGTTCGATTTCAAGCCCGGACATGAGCCAGTCGAATTGCTGCCAGGTCAGTTGCTTTACTTCCAGCTGATTTCTGGGCCAGCGGAACCTGCCCTGGACTTCCATGCGTTTATACAGCAGCACAAATCCGTCAGACTCCCAGAGCAAAGCTTTGATCCTGTCACAACGTTTTCCACAGAAAAGATACAGGGCACTTCGCCTTGGATCCATATGGAGTTGATCCTCTACAATAGCACACAGCCCGTCAATGGATTTCCGCATATCCGTTCTGCCTGTTACGATATAGATTTCATCGGCGGCTGTGATATCCCCTAACATTCCAACTCCTTCACAATGCGGAGCGTTTGAGCCAGAAGCTGAGGATCTGTTCCATTTGGTATTGTTAGATGGAAGCTTCCTACAGACAGCTTCATTGGCTCTGCTACGGAAAGGTTATTTCTTTCCGTAGCTACCGGAATCACATTGAATGGCTGTTCATATGGGAGCGGGTCAGTATCATGAAAATCCATTCTGACAACTTCCTGGCTTTCCGGTGCACGATAGCTGCGTCCGGTTGACGCTGGCAAATCCACACAACCTTTCTGACGCAGCCTTTTTACCCAGTTGTAAAAAGTCCCCGGTTTGATGTCGTGTTCCACACACCATTGATGATCGGTCAATCCACTTTGACGGCATTCCATGATGAGACGGTATTGTTCTTCGGCAGGTATTCTTTTGCTTCTCATGAGCACACCTCCATAAATCGGATAGAGTAAAATGCTCGCATCTATCATTTCTGGCAAGAGAAGATAAAGTGAAATGCTTGCATTTTCTAATGATTATTATGGAATGATTTTTAGGGCAACACAATCCGTCGAATTATTTTGCGCTTACCATACACACTTTTCTTCCATGAAATTATTGCTGATAATTATAAAAAAACAGAAGACCAATTAAGATCTTCCATTTTATAAACAAACCTCTATATAAAACTATATATCCTGCCCATTTTTAATAAAAACAGACAATCGGCACACTTTCGTCTATCCTATTATAAAGTTCTGCCGCTTTGTCCGCCGGAAGATTAATGCATCCATGGGATCCACCACCTTCTCGGAAACGATTTCCTCCAAAGTATGGTTGCCATGAAGCATCATGAAATCCAATCCCCCCATTAAAAGGCATCCAGTAAGTTACTGGTCTTTCATATTCATATTTCCCATTTTCCAACATCTTTCCTTTCAGCACAGATGGACTTTTCTTGTAATACAGTTGAAAAATCCCCGGTGGCGTCTGCCGTTCTGCATACTGCATATCTCCTGACACAATATCCGATTCCAAAATGATAGAACCATCCTGATAGTAATATAAATGCTGTGCAGACAGGTCCACTTCAATATACGTGCTGCCTATATCATTCATACCCCGTGCATTTGCCCGCATGGCGTATACCGGTTCCCGGTTTATCTGTACTCCTGCAATCATTTCCTGCATAATGGTTTCTATTTCCTTTTCCTGATCGATCTTCCATCCATAAACGGAACTATACACCTGAACAGTACGTCCGCTTGTTGTACAAAATTCCCTCTCTGTATTTACGGTATCATGTGTGGCAGCCAGCTTTGCCACATATTCTGCCACGTACTGTCTCAGTTCATCCTCATTTTTTTGCAGCCGTCCTCTCTCATCAAAAATGAGCCAGTTTCTGATCTCGTCCCCCTCCAATGTTACCGTTTCTTCTCCAAATATATATACGATTTTGGTCCGGATCAGATTTTGGCATTCTTCCAATGAATTTTTAAGATCTGGATCATCTTTCATTACTGCCGCTTTTACATAAACAGCCGGACAGCTATTCAGGTCAATCGTTCTTTTTTTGTCAGTAATCGCTTCTGACAGTGCCTGATAAGCTCCATTGAAATCCAGGGTATTCCCTTCTGTTTCCGGTACGATTTCAAACTTCGAATCTTTATAAGCTACATAAGCATCTTCTGGTGCTGTCTGATTCTCTTTTTTTACACATTCCAGTTTTTCCATCTGTTCTTTTAACTTCACTTTATCATAGGTCATGTTTTCCTTGGCTGTATAATTTTGCTTTTTCCAAAATCCCCGAACCCATTTATATGGTTTTTGTTCATCCAGATATTGGGAAATACTGCCATCCGAAACATAACGATATCCGATCAATTTTCCATTGATACTCTGTGATTTCAGATTTCTTGCCTTTACTTCCAGCAGATAATCCTCTGCTTTTTTAGCAACCGCCTGTTCTGCCTCTTCCGATGTTTTTCCAGAACAGTTAATTCCATTGATCGTTGTTCCCCGAAAAAATCTGTCTGAATAGTAATAAGACATTCCTGCATAGCCAGCCATAGCAAAGAACACTATGATGACAGTGATCATTATCCACATTTTTTGCTTTCCATTATCCTTACCGGTTATCTCTTTTCTTTTTCCCATCCATGCCCCCTGTTTTTAACGATAAACAGCATTCAGACAAACTTTTTAAATCGTCTGATTTTAATATCTCCGATTTAATAAAAAATAACCAAGGCTGCTGGAAAAAACATTTTCTTTTACAAACAGTAAGCTGATTTCTACAAAACATTTTTCCCCTGCTCTTTTACGGATAGGAACACCGCATCATCATTTATCTCACATTTAGCACTTTTGGGGTACTTTCAGACACTTTCCTTTTTCTCTGTGAACAGAACCCTGAAAACAGGAAAAAAAGGGCTGCCATGACCGGTCAGGGATTTTTCATCCTTGACTGATTCACGACAGCACCTAATCAGATCTCACTTATTTTCTTCTATACAAAATCGCTTCTCTGTTTTCTCCTTCTGTCCGGCCGGATTATACACGTGTTTGTTTTACACTAATCAGATGCAGATACAAGCAAATCGGTTCTCATAATAATAAATTTTTTCTTTCTATCGAATTTTCCTGGTTCATTTGATAAAATGTCCTTATCTAACAGGAGGTGATTTTTTGAAAAGAGTATTTGATAGTCCTTTTTTGAATAAAGCTGCACTGGTGCTGATCTGGCTTCTATTAATGGGCGGGACATTCTTTTATGCCAATAAAAACTATTTTCTTTACCATGAAAATCCAAATTTAATCAAAGCAGACGGATATTATCTTTATAATTTTGGTAGTCCGCGTCATTATTACTGGGCACTGCCTGTTAAATTCACCCATGAAGGCAAAGTATATCATTCTCAGCTTCCTTTAGATATACGAGATGAAAGTTCATCCTGTACTGTAGATCTTCGCATTTACATACCGGCAGATTCTTCTGGCAGTGCATTTGCATTCCGAAACAATATCACCATTCCTGCACTATGGAGGATCTTTATTTTTGTTCCACTGCTACTTCTTCTTACATCTAAAAGAAAAGCCTAGGAAGGTTTCACACCTTATAAAAAATATTCTATTTTCATCATCTTCCTTAAAAAAAAATGGGAGGTTTCACTTACCTCCCATTTCCCAAAGAATCCTTTTATTTCAATTTTTATAATGTTTCAAGAAAACGCATGAATGCTTCTCTTCCCTCGGTCGTACATTTGTATACTCCTGCATCTTCCAGAACATGGGTAAATACGATTCCAATCTCTTTCTGAAGAATGCCATGGATGTTTTCTTTTGTGATTTCCGGATATTTCGGAAGGAACTTCTTAACCCACTTTGCATGTTTCTCAATCTGCTCATTTGAAGAAATATCTTTGCCTTCAAGAATATACTCTTCCAAAAGTTCCATCTCACCTTTTAATCTGGCCGGAAGAACTGCAAGGCCCATAACTTCGATCAGGCCGATATTCTCTTTCTTAATATGATGATATTCTGCATGCGGATGATACACACCCAGCGGATGTTCTTCTGTTGTAATGTTGTTTCTTAATGTCAGATCCAATTCGTAGATATCCCCTACTTTACGTGCAATTGGTGTAATTGTATTATGAGGCTCTCCATTGGTTTCAGCATAAATAAATGCTGCTTCATCCGTATAACCTCTCCATACTTCCAGCACATGTGTTGCCAGATCTACCAAACGGTTAGAGTCTTTATGACGAATACGAAGTACAGATAACGGCCATTTTACAATTCCAGCCTCTACATCTTCAAATCCCGGAAGTACCACGTGCTGCTCAATTGGTGCTTTTGCCATTGCAAATGTATAATGTCCACCCTGGAAATGATCATGGCTTAAGATCGAGCCGCCTACGATCGGCAGATCTGCATTAGATCCAAGGAAATAATGCGGAAACAGTTTTACAAAATCAAACAGTTTAATGAATGCATTTCTCTCGATTTTCATTGGAGTATGCTGGCCGTTAAACACAATGCAATGCTCATTGTAATACACATACGGAGAATACTGGAATCCCCAAGGAGTATCATTGATTGTGATCGGAATAATCCTGTGGTTCTGCCTTGCCGGATGATTAACACGTCCTGCATATCCTTCATTTTCCGGGCAAAGAAGACATTTCGGATAGCTTCCGGATTTTACATTCCTTGCCGCGGCAATTGCTTTTGGATCTTTTTCCGGTTTGGACAAATTGATGGTAATGTCAATCTCACCGTATGGACTGTCTACCTTCCACTTTTGATCCTTCTCTACGCGATATCTGCGGATATAATTGCTGTCCTGACTCAGTTTATAAAAATAATCGGTTGCTTCCTTTGGGCTTTCTTTATATTTATCCCAGAATTCTTTTTGCACCTGGCCCGGACGCGGCATCAGACAGTTCATTAATCTGGTATCAAATAGATCCCGGTATACAATACTGTCTTCGATCAGTCCTCTTTTTACAGCTTCGTCCAGCAATTCGCCCAATGTTGTTTCAAGATTAACAGGTTCCTCAATGCTGTCCGGTTTCTCATAGTCATCCTCATGAAAAACGTCCAGCAGAAGATTTGTTGTGTAATTTCTTTCACATTCTGGTGTCAGACCTGTTGTAATCCCATACTGTACCAGTTTTGCAATGCTTTCACTTAACATTTTTCTTCCTCCTGTGCTTCACTTTTAAATTTATATTTTTGGTAACATATATACCGATTTCCCTGATAAGTCAGCATACCTCGATCGCCTTTTTCCAATTCACGAAAATCTCCCTGTTGCATTTGAAATTCCATCAAACTTCCATCTGTCATCTCAAATACAACGCGAAACCAAGGTACATGTGATTCAGACTGCATATGGGTATAGATTCCTTGCTTCTTTTCAACTACAGTCGCATCAACAGATTCAACTGCCGCACTGCTGTTATTGCCAAAACTTAACAACATTTTGGTAAATACAAACATCATGATTATGAGTGCTGCTACACAGATTATAAATGCCATCCTATTTCTCCATTCCAGATATTTCATCCTGGGTCTGACTTATATGTTGTTCACGATAAAAATTCCGGTATTCCCTTGACGTTACTTTATATCTTTCACGAGATACCCGGTTAAATGTCCTTTGGCTCTCAACTCCTGCATCCAGGCAAATGTCTGTGATGCTCTTACCAGTACATTCCAATTAATCTCCTGCAAGTTTTGTCTACTTTTTCTTCCCATTTGGCAAGTAATAGACGTCTTCTGATATTATAATGTGCTTGTAAGATAAAGAAAGGAGGAAAACGAAATGAAAAGATTTAAAGCATACGTCAACTACCTCATGAACTTCTATGCCAACTACTTCAGAATTTACCGCTATATGTAAAGGACATTCCTGCCATCACAGGAATGTCCTTTACGGAAACCCAGTTTCAATGGTTTCCCTTATTATACTCTAATTTAGTTGCATTTGTACATGAACAGGATTCTCGAAAACATAGACAAAATTGAACAGAATTATGAAAATACTCTTACCACGTTTTTTGATTTTTAAACCACTTATTAGCAGACGGATCCGCCAATGCTGAAAACGGATAGGCAGTTTTCCTTTCAGCTTTCAATTTGTCCAATTAATAATCTCTGAATTTCCATACATCTGATGGATTTGCATTTTTCATCCTCAGCATTCTTTGAAGCTGCTCTTCTGTAAACCACAAATCGTGCAGTATTTTTCCGAAATATAGAGGCTAGATATCAGACCGCTTCATTGCAATTATAAACTGTTGATTTACCAAGATTATTTACATATACGGTAATCAAGTCGCCTTTCTTAAGATCCGGCTTTTCCCATACCAAACGGCTTTTATGATAATACACTTTATCATGATATGTAAAACTATATAGAATCCTGTATGGAATCTGTCTTCTATATCTTGTGTATTTTTGCAAATATACTTTTTCTACCAAGCCCTTCACTTTTGTACCATTTTCGATTAATTGTAAATGTAATTTATCAAGCTTTGCAGTATAAATTCCAAGAGCAGCACTTATTATACACAAAAGCACCCCCGTTATAGAAAACACAGTTCCCAACATATCTGGATTCTGAATACCTGAGTTTACTGCTGGTTTTAATATCCCAAGAAAACTTAAGATACCGGAAACAAGAAAGAATGTTCCTATCCAAAAGAAGATAACTCTCAATAAATCTTCTGTATAGTTAAGTTTTTTCATATTTATTCCCCGTCTTTCTGCGAAAGACACCAATGCGTCATGAAACATATGCATTGCCTTTCGCTATCTAATACATTTTCCCTCTGGTATTATTCTTTATAAGGCTGATGAATATTTTTGTGCGGCAAAGCCGCCCGTCCCGGAATGGTTTATTTGTTATACTCTATTTTCTCAGGTAACCTCTACTTCTTTGTTTCAAACTTGTCCCGCCACATATATGATGCGCTTTTCTATTCTTCTTATTATATAATAGCAGACAAATTATTAATCACCGAATGATCTACCGTTCATACGATGCAATGATTTCCTTACTATCCGCTATTTTATAATCAAGTGTTTCCAAATTACCAATCAAATCAAATGTCATATCCGCATTAACTTGCAATTCATCTTCAATCTTAACTGCAGACGGCTCAACTTTTAGAAATACTGTTAATCCATAAGGCTTCGTTTCAGACTGTATCTGTATGCTATCATAAGAATATCCTTCCGGATACTCTTGCCCACTTACAATATTTATAACATTCGAAGAATCTCCTACATAATCTGTCTTGTACTGTGACAGGTCAGGAATCTCGTACAGTTCTTCTTTTCTGCCACATGCAGAAAGCAATATTGCTGATACCGTAAATAAAATAATTAGAATTACTTTTTTCATCATGAACCAGCTCCTTATTTTTCAAAGCATCTGTAAAATCGTTTTCTATCATTTGATTATAAAGTCTCTTCTGCGCCAGTTCATCTGTATAATACGCATAGTCATGATTATAATCTTCCATAACTGTTTCTGCCGCCATAGATGCATAATCACATATGGTAGCTATTGAAAGATTCTTATCTATATTTTTGTAAATACCATATTTAATCTTTATTCCTTTAATCGGAGCATTCTCTCCAAACTCATTAATAACATTGTCCATTCTCCGATGATCCAGCTCACAATCATCACTTAATAAGCAGAGAAAAGATGCTTTTTCTTTTCTCACCGGTGCTGCTCGAGTTCATAATGCCTAACTCATCTAATCTTATATCTGAATCCTCACTTGCAAACGCAAACACTATTTTTTCGAATGTATCTGCATTTCCAATTCTTGCACATTTCATACGATAACGCAAAGTATCATTACCATTTTTTATCCTGTAATGTATTGTGAACTGTGAGACCAGTTGCAGTTGTTTGCATATATTATTAAAATCCGTAGCAACCAGCATTTTATTTCTGTCTTCTTCAAATACATTGGTCTCTATATACTTTTGTATTACGGTTTCATATGTTTTTTTTCTCGTTCATTAATTCATCTAACTCTGTGTTTTCATTTAGATGTCTATAAATCTGAATGTACTGATCTTGACGATTTACGCAATATATACTACTAAACTCATTCCCCAAAATGTTAATAATATCCGTAATCAGCATTTTTCCCCTTACTCTTCATTTACATATCATTTTATTGTAATCCCTTGATCTTTTTCAAAGATACTTTCGCTGTTGTTCCAAAGTTTCCATGTCTCTCTTTCTTTAAAATACAACGAAAAGTGAACTCTTATGTACTTGAAGAATCTGAAATACGATTCCTCCCTGTAAATATCAATCTGTTCCACAAAGCAAGTGACATGCTCCCACCACTTAAATCTTACGATTTTGAAGTGGGGGCTTCCTGCTCGATTACCCTTTAGGGCAAAGCTAAAACAGGCTATCCCCGCGTGTCCCGCGGTTTTGTTTTTTATGTTTATCCGGTTACGGATTTTTTTCTTGTGCCGTCAGGCACATTCTTTATAGATTCTTTTTCCTTCTTCACGGATGTTGACTGCTGCATTCACATCCCGGTCTATCCTATTTCCACATTCACAAACATACATTCTGTCCGACAATGCCAGTTCCTTTTTCTTATGTCCGCATACACTGCAGATCTTACTGGATGCAAAATAACGGTCTACTTTTATAAGATGTTTTCCATATTCTTCCAGCTTGTATCCCAACATGAACAGAAACTGCCCGTACCCGTTATCCTGCACACCTTTCCCAAGGTGCAGCCCTCCGGACATTCCCTTCAGATTCAGATTTTCCACACATACTGCATCATATCTTTCCGCAAGCTCCCTGCTGAGCTTATGCTGGAAATCTTTTCTCTGGTTCTTTATCTTTTCATGACATAAAGCTACCCTTTTTTTCTGTTTTTGATAGTTCCGGCTTTCTTTTTCACAGTGGGAGAGCTTTCTCTGTTCTCTTGCAAGTTTTTTCTCTGCTTTTCTGTAAAACATAGGGTACCCGGCTCTTTCTCCTGTAGAAAATACACACATTCCCTGCATGGCAAAATCGATCCCAAGAAATCTCTCTGCCGGTCTTTTTTCCACTGTTTGGTTCTCACAGCAGAACAAAAGGCTGGCAAAATATTTCCCGGATGGCTCACGGCTCACAGTTACAGACTTCAGTTTCCAGTCTGATGGAATCTGACGGTGAAGTTTTATCCTTATGACGGACATCTTTGGAAGCTTCAGATGGGTATCCTGCAAAAGGATATTTCCGTTTAGTGCATTGGTCGTATATGAATTTCTTGCATGCTTCTTTGATTTATAACGTGGAAATCCGCAGGCTGGTTCCCGAAAAAACTTCCGGAACGCACTTTCCAGATGCAGCTGCGCATTCGCCAGGGCAAGGGAATCCACCTCCTTCAGCCATGGATATTCCTTTTTATATCCGGCCGGTGTGTTCCGGAGCATCTTTTTTTCTTTCTGGTAATAGCTGATCTTATCTGCAAGCATCTGGTTATAGATAAAGCGGCTGCAGCCGATTGTTTGCTCTATCTGAACTCTCTGCTCTTTATTTGGATAGATCCTTATTTTTACGGCGCGGTTCATTCTTCTCACCCTGGCTTTCTATATACTGCCGTATCGTTTCAATCGTTGCTCCGCCTGCACTGAGCAGACAGAATATCTGACCCCAGAATGCATCTTTCATGGTCTAACTCCATTATATTTATCATCTTTTTTCTTATATCGACGGATATGTATTTATGAACTAATTGTTCTTTTTCAGTATACTACATCAGGGAAGGGAGAACGAGTGTTTCTTTTATACTATAGAGATTTTTTTTGAGCAGATATGCTCAGATGTGCAATTCATCTCACCACCTGAAGAGGTGGGAGAATTCTTGCTACATTTGTTAAAATTTATTCTTCTCAGTGGTCTTAATATATAGTTTATCAAAATATAGAAGAAATGGATATATATTTTCTTTTAATATTTTTCTAAAAAAGCTTTATTTTATCACTCTCCAGTCACCGGACGCATCATGGAAAGCAGCTCCTTCCGGTAATGATCGGCCTTTTCCTGATTGCCCTGTTCTTTCCGTACCATCTTTGTGATTCCCGGATACTGTCCCGGGAAGCTTTCCAGCATGATACCATCTCCATAGATCAGGTAAACATCTCCGTCTGTCATATCTTCCTCTGTCAGCTTCTTTCCATTCTCATCCGTAAGCTTATCCGGTATCGTTCCGGAGAAAATCGTGTCCGTGTCCAGATCCGCAAAATACCAGCTGTTATCATCTGGATGAAAATACACTGCTGTCATCGGCTTTTCCCCGCATCCCGCCAGACAGAACATAACAAGTACCGCCAGCATCACGATCCATTTTTTCATTATTCCACCTCCTAGTCTCTGTCAGTATTTGATTATTTCGACTTCACACCGTGATAGCACCATGAAAAACATTAATATTACTGACTTCTACAATGTTTTTTATCTGGCACTACTATTAGTGGGAGATTTTTGATATAAATTTAATTGATCGTTGGAAGTACTTCCATAACCTGATCAATCACTTCCACAATTCTCTGTATATCCATATTTTCTTTTACATCAGAACTATCATTCACGTTCAAACCATCTTGCCAGTCCTGGACAATCGATACTGCCGGGATATTCACTAATGCAAACGGATAATGGTCACTGTTGGTTGCCATTGTCAGGAAAAATCTGTCACTGGGTGTAAATAGTTCTGACATACTGTTTTTATTTAATTCTGCCAGTTTTTTCAATCCCTCATCATCATATTCCGCATTGTCTGGTCTTTTGTTTCCTTCGATCATCGCCATATAACCCAGATCACTTTTTTCTGCAATAGTATCAATATTTATTACTCCGATGATCTGTTTCCGCTCGTCCTCCGTCAGCTTACCAACATACCATCTTGAACCCAGCATATATTTCTCTTCGCCCGAGAACAGGATGAATTTTATATTATACGGCATCTCTGTATCTTTTAAAATCCTTGCCAGTTCAAGCACTGCTGCCACTCCGGAACCGTTATCATTGGCGCCCACCGAATCTTCTGCACTGTCATAATGGGCACTTATGATCAGATTTTTTGTAGTATCAATAGATGAGTTTTTTGTCACAATGATATTTTCACCAATGCCGTCAACAATTGCATTCTCGGCTGTTGATGCCAGAAACACATCCGCCTGCGAGGAATGCCTTATTGCATTCTCATTGTTTTCATCGTTATATTCGAATTTCTGGTATTCTATATTGTCATATCCCAGATTGCCAAAATATTCACTAATATATTCTTTTACATTCTGTATTGCATCAGAATTTATTGGACGCGGTTCAGAAGTGATTTCATCGATGATCTGTTCAATATTCTGTTCCAAAGGCTCTATTATTGTACCGGTCTGGGTAACACTCTCCGCCATTGTCTGAATTGGTGCTATTAATGATATAACCATAATTAAGGCAATTGTAATTTTTTTCATTTGTGAGCTCCCTCATTTTACCAAGTATTAATCAGTATTTTTATCCAATAACTTTCCATGCAGAACCATAGGCTACAACGAAAGCTTTTTTCCATACCATAAGCATTATCATGTGATATACTTCTGCCAATTAAATCTCAGATTTTGAAAAAGGAACAGACATTGATAAATTTACTTAGTTCCATTCTGGGCTATGCACGGAACATTACAACCACATGATCAAAAAGCAGTAAATCTGATATTCAAATGTACATTGTGATCCTTTTTTTAACAAAATAAGCTTTTTTATCATTTATGTTATCAACTGATACTATTATACCATGAACTGCAGCACCAACCAAGTGTTTTTTTTTGCTTTTACAATTCATTGCACATCTGCAGAGGAAGGAGAATTCTTGCTATATATTAATATTATGTTAAATTCCTGAAAGTATTTTCTTTGCGTTCTCCAGGTTATTTTTTCCATTTATTTTTAGATATACTTTACTGATTTCAGAAGGCTCTCCTATTTCTCTGCAGAGATCCTGTGCCTGGGAAATGGGTATGTAGATTTCGTTGCCTTCTGTTACTACAGCGGCTTTACAGGGCATATATGAGGTTTGCAGTTCTCTTGCGGAATTGCCGGATAAAGTGGTAAGATCATCCGTGGCTTTGGAAGTTTCCTTCTCTTTTTCATCCAGGGAATAAAAAATATTCAGGTTTTCACCCATCTCTAAAAATTTTTCCTGTTGTTTTTTTGAAATGGCATGATTATTATAGTCTTTCATATCCCGTAGGGAACCATTTCCCAGCAATAACAACGGCATCTTCCCCAGTTCATTCTGAGTTGGATTTTTTCCAAACGCATTCATATCAATTCCTGAAAAAGTCGTTGTTTCCGTATAATCTTCAATTTTGATGACAACCGGGACTTCTATGACTGGCCAGATTTCTTTTATACCTTTTATCTTCTTCGCTTTCTGCAAAAAATCTTCATCATAAGCCAGATCTCCAAGTGGGAGCAGCACAGTAAATTGCCGTTTTTCTTCTTTCATGCCTGCCAGCAGCATTCCTAATAATGTAAGTATCAATGTCAGCAGAAGTATGACAAATAAGGTAAAGCTGTCTATTTTTTTTCTTTTCAATGAGAAGCCGCCTTTCTCGCTTCTTCAAGAAGGATATTTTTCTTATGAAGCTTTCTGACCAGAATCAGGATTATGGAAATAAGCAGTACTGCAACAACTGCAGCTATGGAATACCACCAGTTATTGGTTTTCTCCTGGTCATCTTCAACCTTTAAAGACTTTATCTGGGTTTCTTTGATTTCAGAATCAAATTTTATTTCTTCCTCATATGATTTGCCATCTGCATCCTCATACGTAAGAATTAATTGACCTGCACATTTTCCTGTTTTTCCTTTTACATATATGCGAAGACTTCCTTGGGATAAATCTCCGGCCTCTATGGTCCCTAAGAATGCAGTATCGTTTGAGCTTAATTCATCAGCCTTTAAGCTGACACTTGCATTGTATATTTTGTCTCTTCCGAGATTCATTGCTTTTACCGGGATCTCTACTGTATCCATAGTGTATAAAACAGATGGAATATCTGAAGCTTCCAGCTTAACACGAACCGGTTGGATGATCTGAAAAGACAGTAATTCTGTACCGGTAGTTGCCGTTGCTTTCGAATCTTCATAATCCAGAGAAAAAGTAATGACAGCCTGGCCAGGATCACAGTTTTCTGTTATAGTAATCATCTGTTCCAAAGTAATTGCTTCACCAGGAGCCAGGACTTGTACATAAAAAGAGTTTTTCTCAAATTCGATTCCTTTGTTCTCTGTAGAAAGGGAAATTTTTAAACCAAATACATTTTGACTGCAGCTTTTATTTCGAAATGTCAGCGACATTTCTGTTGTAGAACCAGCCTCCAATCGTCCACCTGAAAGATTGCTGTCTTCTAATAATACCTGCGGTTTATGTAATATTTTTTCACTTGATGAGTCTGATGTTGAATTGCCTCCTCCCCCACCGCCCGAATACCCTCCGTTGTCTATAACCGGATCTGTTATCTGCGGGGCGTCACCGTCTTCCGGATTATCACTGTCTATTACAACATGAAAAGGATTCGATTTAGAACCATCACCAAAGTCATCTCCTGATGTAAAAATATCCGGATCCGGATTTTCTTTATCGGTATCAGCTTTATCAGGAGTCTTTTCATCCTCTGCCGGTGGTTCGGTACTCGGAGGTTCGGTACTCGTAGATTCATCCTCTTTTTCATCAAGGGTTAACGAGTTATCATTCTCATAAGATACGGACGGATCTGAGTCCGTAAATCCTTCTTCAGCAGATGTAACTTCCGTGTTTTGAGGCTCTGTGGCAAAAACGGTAGCTGGAAGAAATATTATTGTCGTACACAATACTAATGCCGTTTTTACAAATAAATTTTTCATTATCAGGCAGTCCTTTCTCTTAAGATTCCTCCATCCATTTCATATACGTGGTCACATAAGATTCTGATGTCCTCTTCATTATGGCTTGCCAGCAAAATGGTTTTTCCTGCTGCTTTTAAATCCAGCAGCAGTTCTCTTATTTCTTCCACGCCATGTTTATCCAGTCCATTAAACGGCTCATCCAGAATCAAAAACAGAGGATCTTCCATAATGGCCTGTGCAATACCAAGGCGTTGACGCATTCCAAGGGAATATTTTCCGACTGGTTTCTTCATGTCCGGATCCAATCCTACCCTTTTTAAGACTATGCGGATATCGGCCTTCGAAATCCGGCCATTCATGTCTGCCAGGATCTCCAGATTTTTAAAGCCCGTATATTGTGTAAGAAAACCGGGAGTCTCGATAATAACTCCAAGACTTTCAGGAAAATCCACATCATGGCCTATTTTTTTTCCAAATACAAAAATAGTGCCCGTAGTTACAGGGAGAAACCCACAGATGCATTTCATAAGGACGGTCTTTCCGGAACCGTTATTTCCAACAATCCCATAGACGTTCCCTGTTTTCAGGGAAAGATTTACTTCCTGTAACACGATGTCTTCACCGAAACGTTTGGTCACGTGTTCTATTTTTACACAGGTGTTCTGCATCATTCCACTTGCTCTTTGCGGATCACAGGCCAGATTAAATGTCCCTTCAGATTTCTTCCAATCTTCCATATAAAACACCTCCCAGAATTCCCAGCATTACTAATAAAAACAACAGTAGAAATAGCCAAAGTCCTATTTTGTCCGGTCCCCAATTTTCATCAGCCAGTATCCATTCTACTGGATAAAACCATATCTGATTCTTAAAATAGCGGTCATGAAGGATAATTCCGAAATAAAAGCTTACAAAAGGGATTCCATATGCCATGTAAGCAGAATCCCATAAAATCCCGCAGCTTCCACCGAAAGTACTTATGATACTTCCGATAAGTCCTGTCCGAAATGCCTTCATAAGTAAGTCCAGAAGTGCTTCTTTTTGAATAGCACCCTTTATCTCCAGCGGATAGAACACAATAAAATTGATAAAAAGTACCGTTAGTATAGATAACGTCCAGACCATAAAACCAGATACCATAATGGAAAAAACTTTACCTTCGATATACTGTCTGCGAGTCGTTCTGGGAAGTATCTCCTTTAAAAATCCACTTTTATATTCTTGCAGAATGGAATCACTCCATGGCAATACGGCTGCTACCGGAATGGCAAAAGATACTGCCTGACTTTTTAAGGAACCTTCCAGTATACTGATAAAAGTACCACATGTCAGTGTTTTTTTTAAGCTGGGATAAGTCTGTCCAATGGCGATGGAGATGCAGGCTATCAGCCATGCTGCCAGAAAATTCTTATTAAAAAACATACGTTTTATTTCACCCCACATAGGTTTTCCCCCTTCCGATCATGTCTTTTCTCCAAGAAATTCAAAGGTATATTTTTTCATCCGGTTAATTGCAAAAACTGCAAGAAGAACTAAAATACCCAGAAAAAACATGTAGGAATGCGTGATTTTCGGAAGCAATGGGTCATAACCCAAGTTATGTTTTCCGTATACTGCCTGGTTCAGAGGACTGATCCAGCAGATTAATACATTTACCTGATACATTTCGTATTTTTCTTTATGTAAAATTGCAGCCAGTACTTTCGGGTCCAATAAAAAACCAAATACACTGTAAAGAAGGCCAAAAATCATACCCTTAGTCTTCCCTTTATAGAGATTTCCTACAAGGATTACAAAGCTTAAGGTCAGCGAATAACAAAACAGCAGGAAGAAAACCTGCAGCATACAGCCATAAGGTGAGATACTTTCCATGACTCTTACTGTAGAAGGGACCTGCAGGTTTTTTCCTAATTCTGAATAACCAAGCATGGCGGCAGTTTCGCTCCACAGATTGCCTGGATAACTCTTTTTCATACACAGCACGGCCGTAAATAACAGCATCAAAACCGTATATAAAACAGTTACAAGAATAACATAAATGAATTGACCTAAAAGCCATTTCCTCTTGGTTGTCCGGGTCAGCTGGTATGGAGTAACAGGTGTCATCTTCGGCAGGTCAGAAAACATAAGAAGCAAGAGCAGCGAACTGGACAGTACTGCTATCCCATCCCCAAATGTCCAGATAAATGGTTCAATGGCCTGTACCGGTGTATCGTAGGTCTCCATTACAACCATGATTCTGCCTGTAAGCAGGAAACTAAGTACAAATTCTAACAGAAATATAAAAATAACTTTGGGATTGCGTAAAAATCCGAAGAAATTGTACCGTACAATTCCAAATACCTGTCTCATGTCAGTAACCCAAATTCCGGTTTATAATACTGCCATCCACGGCATTAATGGTAAGGAAGCTTTCATTCGGATCTTTACTGGTATTTGATTCTGTTTCTCCGTTATATTCACTTTCTGAAGTCATGCTGCCGAAAAAATCCCAGACGGGGATCATAATACCTGTGTGTGCGTCAGTAGACGGCTCATATATTCTGGCATAACCAAGAACAATCCGATCAATATTATAGGCCCTGGAATTTTCATATTGCATATTATCAGCGTTTGTTACCAACATCATTTTTTCATAAATTTTCATAACCTCGCTGAATGAAAGAAGATTTAAATTCTCTGTCTTTATGTTACCAATTGTGTAGGGATTTGAATAAGTCATGCTTTCTATGCCATCTTTATCGACATAGAAACAGAGACTTTCATAAGACCATGTTTCCATTGTGCTGTCCATATCTTCCAATGCCCCACCGTCTGCAATTGTCTGAGTTACCGGCACACCATTTATGGTACGTGCATAATCAATTCTATATCCATTTCCAAAATTAGCTGAACTATTATCGCCTTCAAAACTTTTGCACACCGCGTAATTCCAGTTAGAAAACTGTAAATCTGTGATGCCCATTTTTTCAACTTTTTCCTTTACAAGTTTTTTTGCTTCATCCAGGGACAGCCCGATTGATTCTTCTGTGGGTTTTTCTTCCTCTTCAGAATATCCGTAATCACACCACATTGCATCCTCCGGTATTTTTTCCCCGCCCTTGTTTGCTGCTTTCTTGATCTTGACTGACAAGGTATCGGAGCCATCGGAAGATATTTTATAATAGTATTGTGAATCGTCTGACATTTGTGCAATACAATCGAAAAAATTTCCGGCAACAGGTTTTGCCTCTGTCAGGGTTTTCTTTTCCGGAGCAGTTTCGTATTCCTGTTCCCATGTCTCAATATCTTCATAGATATCATAGACATAATTCCCATCATCGTCTGTTCCATAGTTATACGGATCCAGGTTTCCGTTTGCAACGTCTTCTTTTAGTTCATCCAGAGTTTTTTTAATTTCATCCTTTGTCTTCACATAATAACTATCCATGGTATAAAGTTTTGCCTCTGAGAAGAATGCGTTTGTAATACGGTCTAGAAGCTCCTGGGTAACTTCTGCCGCGGTGACAGAAATAGCAGATATCTTTTCCACTTCCGGAATTTCTACGCTTGCATCTGTATTTACCACGAGCTTGGCACTGTCATCTTCCACATGGCTTTTATAATTTTGAGGAGCATCAATGAGATTCCTGATGGTTGTCTTTGACTCTGAACCGTCATCGTTCTTGCTTTCAGATGCTTCTCCTTTAGAACCGCTAACATCATCCGCTTCCGTATAAGCATCTACAGCCTTGCTCCCCTTCGGCTTTACCAAAGAAGAATCCGGGGTCTGTGCGCATCCTGTAAACATTCCAATACAAAGCACTATTCCTGCAAACTTTTTTATGTTTTTTCTCATTTCTGGTAATATCTCCTTTCTAAGGTTGTTATAAGTATATCATCGAGCATTACACCAAATCTTTCGCGATTTGTAACTGATATGTAAACGTTAGTGTGATTACCAGAAAACAGAGACGGTAGTTCCTTTTCCCGGATTGCTTTCAATCTTCAGTTGGAAATCGTGCAGTTCTATAATTTTCTGACATAAAGAAAGACCGAGCCCTACACTTCCTTTTGCCCTGGAACGAGATTTGTCTACCATATAAAATGGTTCCGTCACCATTTCCAGATCCTCTTTCGGTATTCCCTTTCCAAAATCCTGAACCATCAGATGGTCTGGGGTTGCCTCAAGCACAATTTTAGATTCTTTCCTGGAAGCTTTGACTGCATTATCAATTAGATTTGTCACTACACTTATCATTAAGTCCTGATCAAACTTCTTTACCAATTCTTTTGGTTCACAAAATACATCAAGAGAGATGTTTTTTTCTTGAAGCCTGCAATCAATAAGTTCTTTTACTTCTTTCAGGAAATTATCCACCTGTATTTCCACTGGATTGAATGAGTCTTCCGAAGCTTCGTAGAGTCCGGTTAATTCCAGCATTTTCATAGAAAGTCTTGACAGCCTGCGACATTCATTTTCAATATAAATCAGAGCCTTCTCCTGCCTTTCCGGGGTTAGGCGCACAGTAAGCAATGTATCTGCATAGCCTATGATTGCAGTCATTGGGGTCTTCAGCTCATGAGCCAGACTTCCAATAAGCTGTTTTTGTGTCCGGTTTATGTTAGAAAGACTTTCAATTTGTTCTTTTATTTTACCTGTCATAAAATTAAAGGTTGCACCTACCTGCGCAAGTTCTGTATTGCCCTCTGACGGTACTTTAAAATCATAAATACCTTCAGAAACAAGAAGCGTAGCTTCTCTTAGGCTTGTAAGCGGTGCTGTGATTTTTCGAAGGCTCAAATAAAGGATAATTCCCATCACCACGATCAAAGATAAAGTAAATCCACCCGTCTGAAAAAACAGCAGATGACTTTTTTCTATTACATCTGTTATATCTTTATAAGTAATAATCTGATATCCCATATTTACATTGCCATAGTAAAATAACAAAAGTGTCCTTCCATTTATCTGACTGATCATAGGGCCATGACCGTCACTGTTGCTGCCATGATCCACCATGTTTGCCTTACTTTCACATAATTCTCTTAACTTTTTTACATCGAATTCATAAACAGTTCCATTATAGATCATTTTTCCATCAAGATATAAAACCGCGCTGTCATGAAAAACCTGCCGAAAAGCATAAGTAACTATTTGGGGGCGCATTTCGTTGTCGGCATTCTGTTTCTGATTGTCAGAAAGGCATGTTTTATTTTCAAACTGTAAGATATTTGTTCTGAATATACTGCTTTCATAACTGTTGATATTCTGTATACTCTGATTTTTCCAACAATAAGTGGTATAGAGAAAGATCCCTGACGATACCAACAAAATGATACATGTAGTCTGAGAAAAGATCTTTATTAAGAGTTTCATAAATCCACCTCAAGTCTGTAACCGATTCTGGGAATTGTTTTAATCTTATCCTGCCAGCCAAGCTTTTTCCTGATACGACCCACATGTGCATCCACAGTTCTTGTTTCTCCGCAGAACTCTTCATTCCACAGTTCCTGCAGGATCTGATTCCTGGTCAGTGCTTTATTCGGGTTTTTGGCGAACACCATGAGGCAGTTATATTCCATTGGCTTTAAATAGATTTCCATACCCATTTTTGTAACAGTACGACTAGCAGTATCAATGATGACATCACCAATTTGAATCTGTTCTTGTACAGTGCCATTACGTTCCAGTACTTTTTCAAGACGGACCATCACTTCCAGCATTTCAAATGGTTTTACAATATAATCTTCCGCACCGTCTTTTAATCCCTTTATCTTGCTCGCGATATCTCCCTTTGCGGTAAGAAATATTACGGGGATTTCATACTGCTTCAGTTTCGGTAACAGGCTATATCCGTCTCTTCCGGGAAGCATGATATCTACAAGTGCACACTGAAACGCATGATCTTGAATAATTGCTTCATATGCCTCATTTCCATCCAGATATCCTACTGTTTCATACCCTGCAATCTCCAAATTCATACATAGCAGGTCATTGATTGACATTTCGTCTTCTATCACAAGAATTCTTGCCTTCATGATTATTACCTCACATGTTTTTATAAATATCTTTTCACAGGTTAATTATACATTAAATTCTATATCGCAGTTGTAACTGATTTGTAACAGCAAAAAAGGAAACCAAAACCATTCTGTGAGAATAGTTTTGGTTTCCATACGTAGCCGGATTCCTTTCATTTACCTTTATCAGATTGTGTCATTTAAGTCACATCCACTGATGATGCGATTCCATAAGTTCTCCCGCTTGTCCATTCCTTTGGTAAAATAGGGAAGTCTTTCCTCTTCCAGCTCTTCCAGACGAAGCACATTTCCATTCAGATAATTGTCAATCCGGTATCCTGTACTTTTAAGTCTTGTAATTACGCCACCAATTTTTATATCCAAAATCTCATAACCAAATGGCTTTGCATCGTTCATCCAGATTTTTTCTCTTGATGATTTCATCTCTGTCAGATTGCAGATGATTCCAGGAATAACATTCTGACTGATATTTTTCAACGCTGCTCTATCCGATCTGTCATATGCTGATTTTATACACATGCCCAAATCGGCTTTATCAGCTAATACCGCCGCCAGTTTTTCATAAAATGAGAATAAAAGCTGATATTTTCCTGTTTTTTTTGCACATTCCTTCATACATTTCTGTATGTTTTGGTAGTAAGATTTTGTATTGACACCTGATTCTTTCACATGATAATCAAAAATGCCTAACATTGGATCCTGGTATAACAGATATTTTGAAGGATTTTGAGCCTCTTTATTCTCTTTCGTATTTAAGAATAAGGAATCAAAATTGTCAAGTGCCATAAAATCATCAAATTCTCCGCCTGTGCAGTCCCTGAACTCCTGCTTAAGGATTGTTTCGTCATAGTCTCTGTGAAAATCAAGGTGTGCAAAAAGTACAAGTCCCGGAAGCAAAGCATCCACCGGGGTTTCTGCACCATTATCCATCCATGCTGTACAGAGCACCTCTTTTATATTGTATTTTTTACAAGTAGAAAGAGCTGCTTTGGTACACGCATAGGTCTTAGAATAATTGGGGGAAATTCCGTTCCAAATCCAAGATCCTCCTGCAAAAATAACGTTATCCGAAAACTGCGCATGGATATCCAGCATTTTTTCATAGGTTCTGGTATCAGCATGATAATAGTCCCAATATACTAATCCTAGATCTTTTTTCGGTTTTTCCCATTTGGAGCAGTCCGTGTTTTCGGGCAGATCATAGTATCCGCCTGTAGAATTTGCTGTAATGTACATGTCACTCCATATCATAGGCTTTAATTCTAATTTTCTGCAAATATCTACGACCCTGTTACAATGTTCCCTGATTATCAGTGACCCTTTTTTATATCCATTTTCTTTTAGATAATTTCCAAGTCCCAGCATGACAGCCTCATCCATTCCAAGATGTACCCTGTTGGTAGAAAAATTCTCCTTTACTGAGCTGAGCAGCTTTTCAATAAACTGATAAGTTTCCTCTTTTTCAGGCTGGAGAATGTCCGCAGAATCACGAATCTTATCCATTCCCGGCCACTTCAGCGCATTGTGCAGATGAGCCAGGGTCTGAATACACGGAACAAGCTCTACCCCAAACATGGAAGCGTAAGCATCCAGTTCTTTTATTTCGTCCTTGGTGTATTTTCCACGATAAGCTCCAAAATAAGGCTGCTCCTCTACTTCATAGGTATCTTCTGTATAAAGCATGAGTACATTCATTCCAAGTTTTGCCAGTGTCTTGATCAGGAATTTCACCTTTTCAACTGTAAATACAGCATTTCTGGAACAATCCAGCATAAGACCGTTTCTTTCAAAACAGACATGCTCTTGATATTGAAATTCATCCTCTTTCATATGATGTATGGCATAATTAAGTGCGCGGTAATAATGAGATATTTCCCGACAGATGATACGAATCTGGTTTTCTCTTTTATTTATCAATATTTCTGGTCTGTCCTGAAATTTAACAAACAATTCTATGTTTTGGTTGAAACCGTCATTTTCAGCCAGCAGTATTTCAGTACCTTTTTTAATAGTATTATATTCTTTCTTATCAGATGAAAAAACAATGTTCATAAGCATTCCTCTTTCTTTAGGAATTCTACTCTTCTTAACAAATCAATCTTTTTTAGCAGAGTATCCCCCTGTCAATGTTCTATTTTATTCGTTTGTAAATAATCGGCTCACCATAATTTTCATACAGTTCAGAAAAGAAGCTGTTCTTTCAGTTTCCATTTTCTGTTCCTAGAAGTAAAGGCTGCCTCCACAGAATTCAGAAGTAGCAGCCTTTTCTGCTCCTGGGTAAGATCTAACAGAGATTCCATATATCGGAATTCCCGGGAAAGGGTTGTTCTTTCGATCGCCGGATCATCGGTATTTAAGGTTACCTTAAGTCCCATTTCGAGAAATGCTTTCAGCGGATAAGCAGACATTTCTTCCATAGCTTTTGTCTGGCGGTTGCTTGTAGGACACATTTCCAGAAAAATCCCCTTATCCTTTACAAGCTGTATCACTTCCTTATTTCCCGCAATCCTCACACCATGGCCGATCCTGACCGCACCCATATGGACAGCTGTTTTTACATCCTCTGCATTTCCGGCCTCGCCTGCATGGATGGTAAATGGAACCTGATATTCTCTTGCTTTTGCAAAAAGTGCCTCGTAATTTTCTGTTGGAAAGAGTGCCTCGGCTCCTGCAAGATCGATAGCAACCACGCCTCCATCTTCAACAAGATATTTTTTTGCCAGCTCCAGAGTTTCCAGATTTTCTTTCTGGTTAAGATCACCGCGCATACAGCATAAGATCAGATTACCGGGGATGGGAGCTCTTTTCAGACCACGTAATGCAGCATGGATCGCTGTTTCCTGAGTCATTTCCTTCTGTGTATGGAGCTGTGGGGCAAAACGAAGTTCTGCGTAGATCACACCGTCTTCTTTCATTTCAGAAAGGATAAGATAAACAGCCTCTTCCAATGCCTCTTCTGTCTGAAGAAGGGAAAGAGGCAGGTCAAAGCATTTCAGAAAATCATTGAGATTTTCGCAGGTATCCGGCACAGAAAGGAGAGAAAGAAGCTCTTCATCTGTGGCAGCCGGAAGCGTGATCTGCTGCAATGCGGCAAGTTTTCTGGCTATCTCTGTGGTAATGCAGCCGTCCAGATGTGCGTGGAGATCGATGTAGTGATCAATTCTATTTTCTGTTTTCATAGGCGCTAAGTACCTCCCTGGTTGGATTTATTCTTATCCCTGAAATGGTTTTGCGTTTCTTATGGTATCTGTCGGAAGGAAATATTAATGTGAATTCCGGGTTATATTTCCTGTGTGGCTTTTTTTAACCAGGATTGCTCTTCTTCATTCAGATACGGAGAAATCTTTTCGTATACAAGGGCATGATACTGATTGAGCAATTTGCGCTCTCCTGCTTCCATCTGTTCCGGATCGATACCTTCCAGATCAAATGGGACCAGAGTCAGTGGCTCAAATTTCATAAACTGGCCGTAGGATGTTTTTTCGGCTTTTTTGCAAACTACAAGATTTTCGTGACGGATGCCGAATTCATTTTCCGCATAATATCCCGGTTCATCGGAGGTGATCATCCCTTCTTCCAGAACAGGAGCCGGAAGCGCGGCAGGGCTTTTCCAGCGGAAGCTCTGCGGTCCTTCGTGTACATTGAGAAGATAACCTACGCCATGACCGGTTCCGTGGTTGTAATCCTCTCCCATAGCCCAGAGCGGTCCTCTAGCCAGGGCATCCAGATTCAGGCCGGTACAGCCGTAACGGAATTTTGCTGCTGCCAGGTTCAGGTGTCCACGGAGTACTGCTGTGAAATATTTTTTTTCTTTTTCAGTAACCGGGCCAAGTACAACGGTGCGGGTGATATCAGTAGTGCCCTCCAGATAATGTCCGCCTGTATCCATCAGAACCAGCCCTTTTGGCTCCAGTGGAATATTGGTTTCTTCTGTTGCACTGTAATGGACAATGGCTCCATGTGCACCGTAGGCAATGATGGGATCAAAGCTGTTTCCCTGAAAATTCTCCTGTCCGGAACGGAATTCATAGAGCTTATCAGCAGCGGAAAGCTCGGTGATCTTCTGTTTTCCCACATTTTTCTTCAGCCAGTGGATAAACTTCACCATTGCAACGCCATCTTTGAGGTGGGCAGTCTTTTCATTCTGGACTTCGGTTTCATTTTTGATGGCTTTTGGGAGAAGGGTCAAATTTTCACCGTCCAGGATCGTTACCGTCTTTGGAATACTGCTGACCAGCCGGCTGTTTACATTGCTTCTGGAAAGAAATACCTTTTTCTCTTCGGGAATCGTCTGTACATAGGTGTAAATATCATCATATGGATAAATGGCAATACCGTCTTTGGAAAGTGCTTCCTTAACAGAATCCGAAAAGGCTTTTTCATTGACAAAAAGACGAAGCTCACTGTCATCCAGCATAAGATAGGAAAGAACTACCGGGCAGCAGTGGATATCATTTCCGCGGATATTTAAAAGCCATGCAATGTCATCAAGGGAAGTGAGGATAAAGAGGTCTGCGCCCTTCTCTTTCAGTTTGCTGCGGATCTCACGGATCTTGTCTGCTCTGGATCTTCCGGCCCATTTTTCGGATAATTCCATTACCGGTTCACAGGAAAGTGCCGGACGGTCATTCCAGATATTTCCGATGAGATCCTCATTTACAGAAAAATGTACCTGTTTTTTCTGAAGGATTTTTTCTAGCGTCTCTGCTTCTTCTGCGCTTACGGTACGGCCATCGAAGCCGAGACACATTCCCTCTTTCAGATTTTCTTCCAGGAATTTGTGGATCGTTGGTACGCCCGGTTCTCCCATCTTAAACAGAGTAACCGGAGTTCCCTCTAACTGCTGTGCAGCCTGGATAAAATATCTTCCGTCTGTCCAGAGTCCGGCCATGTCCTGCATGATCACGGCAGTTCCGGCAGAACCGGTAAATCCGGTGATGTATTTTCTGCATTTAAAATAATCCCCAACATACTCAGAACCATGAAAATCATCGGTCGGAACCAGATAAGCATCGATTCCCTTTTCCTTCATTTGTTTTCGAAGAGCTGTGATCCGTTCTGTAACTGTCATAATCTTATGCCTCCTCTGTATAACTGTTCTTTATCGCAAAGCCATGATCCATAGGGCCGCTTCCCTTTCCCAGATCCAGCATGGCAGCAAGGGCTCCGGAAATATAGTCCTTGGCACGGTTTACAGATTCCACCATGGAAAATCCCTTTGCAAGGTTGGAAGTGATGGCCGAGGAAAGAGTACATCCTGTTCCGTGGGTATTGGGATTGTCGATCCTTTTTCCCTCAAACCACTGATATGTTCCATTCACATAGAGAAGATCATTGGCATCATTGAGCTTATGTCCGCCCTTGCAGAGAACTGCACAGTGATACTGCTCGGAAACCTGTTTTGCAGCTTCGATCATATCATCGGCGCTTTTGATCTTCCGTCCGGTAAGCACCTCGGTTTCCGGGATATTCGGGGTGAGAAGATCTGCAAGAGGAAACAGTTCTTCCTTCAGAACATCCACCGCCTCCTCACTGATCAGTCTTGCACCGCTTGTGGCAACCATAACCGGGTCCACCACGATATTTTTTGCCCGATACTGTTGGAGCTTTCCTGCGATCATATGGATCAGATCACTTTCGGAAACCATTCCGATCTTTACTGCATCCGGAAAGATATCCGTAAAAATACAGTCCAGCTCCTGACCCAGGAACTCTGCGGTTGCATTCTGGATGGATGTGACACCGGTGGTGTTCTGGGCAGTCAGCGCGGTGATGGCACTCATGGCGTATACTCCGTTTGCCATCATGGTTTTAATATCGGCCTGGATCCCGGCTCCTCCGCTGGAATCGCTGCCTGCGATGGTTAATGCTGTTTTCATCTTTGGTTTCCTCCGTTTTCTGTGAATATATGGTTCTGTAACTCTGTCAGATCCCGACAGTAGATATAGGCATCCTTTTTCAGCTGTTCCTGATCCGGTTCTCCTAATGCGTCATAAATACCGGCAGTCAGAAATCCTGCATTTCCGGCAGTCTGCAACGCGTAGAGTGAATCCTCCACAACCAGCGTCTGGGATGGCCCCGTTCCCAGTGCTTCTGCAGCTGTAAGATAGACCTTCGGAGAATGTTTGCTTTCTCCGATCTCACTGGTGGTATAGATTTTATCAAAAAAGGAACGAAGTCCGTTTCTTTCCAGCGCCCGGCAGATATGTTCCCTGGGGCTTGAGGTTGCCACCGCAGCCGGGATTTTCTGTTCTGCAAAGCATTGAAGAAGTTCTCTGGCACCTGATTTTGCCGGGACCTCTTCAAAATAGTATTTACGGATCCGGGATTTCAGATCCATCACGATCTTTTCTTCGGAATACGCAAGAGTAAACCTGTTTTTCAGCCAGTCCGCTCCCTGCTCCATACTCATGGGAAAAAGGATTTCGTCCATTTCCGCAACCGGCTGATATCCCAGATCTGTAATATATCGTTTTCCAAGCTCCTTCCAAACAGAGAGCGAATCCAGAAGGACGCCGTCTGCATCAAATATCACGGCTTTTATAGGAAAAATCATGTTTATACTCCTGAAAATTTTTTTTGTGATACTCTGTCATTGGAACATTACGAAATAATTTTCCATGACATAAAAAACTGATATAAAAAACGCGGATATATCACAAAAGATATATCCGCATTTATTATAAGCCGCAGATATCCAAAATGCAACCGGGAGTTAAGGAGGCTCATCTGAAACAGCAGCTCTATTTTCAAAACATTTTTTATTCTTTACCATTAAAACAATATGTGCATACATTACAAGGATCGATCCCAATGGATTCCAGAAGATCATCCAGTCTGTGATAGCGAAGGGTGGTAAAATTCTGCATCTCGCAGATATCCTGTACCATCTGCTCGTATTTCTCTGTATGTGGATCTGCATATTCATCCAGAACTTCCTGCGGACAGTTGGGGCCTTCTCTCTTCTCGATCACCTGACGGGTGATCAGCTCCATCTCAGATTTGGAACGTGAGAAGTTTAAATATTTGCAGCCGTACATGATTGGCGGGCAGGCAGGACGGACATGAACCTCTTTGGCTCCGCTGCGGTACAGAAATTCGGTTGTCTCGCGAAGCTGGGTGCCACGTACGATGGAATCGTCTATGAGAAGAAGTTTTTTATCCTTGATCAGCGCACGTACCGGGATCAGTTTCATTTTGGCAATAAGGTTACGCTGGTTCTGATTGGTCGGCATAAAAGATCTGGGCCAGGTTGGTGTATATTTAATGAATGGTCTTGCGTAAGGAATGCCGGATTCATTGGCGTATCCGATGGCATGGGCAATGCCGGAATCCGGAACACCGGCTACAATGTCCGGGTGCACGGAATCGCCGTCTCTCTTTGCAAGCATGCTTCCACAGCGGTAGCGCATCTCCTCTACATTTACACCTTCATAAGAGGCTGTCGGATATCCGTAGTAAACCCAGAGGAAGGAACAGATCTTCATTTTCTTTCCGGGCTCAACCAGAGTTTTGACTTCGTCTGCTGTTACGAATACGATCTCTCCGGGGCCAAGTTCTTTATAATCTTCGTATCCAAGGTTGATATAGGCATGACTTTCAAAGGAAATACAGTATGACCCTTCTTTGTGGCCAATTTCCACAGGAGTTCTGCCCATCTTGTCACGGGCTGCATAAATTCCGTCTTTTGTCATAAGAAGCAGAGTCATGGAGCCGTCGATTAGTCCCTGTACGTACTGTATACCTTCCACAAAATTGTCCTTTTCACAGATCAGTGCAGCGATCAGTTCGGTCACATTGACTGTTCCGTTAGTCATCTCCTGAAAATGTACCTTGGTCGTATCATACAGTTGCTGCAGAAGTTCATCGTAATTATTGATCTTTCCCACAAAAGTGAGGGCAAAGCTGCCGATCCTGGAACTGAACAGAAGGGGCTGAGGCTCATAATCAGAAATACATCCGATTCCCATATTTCCCTTCATGGAACCCACATCTCCGTCAAATTTTGTACGGAAAGGCGTGTTCTCAATGTTGTGGATGGCACGGTCAAATCCATGTTCTCCGTAAACAGCCATACCTCCGCGGCGTGTTCCCAGATGAGAATGGTAATCCACTCCGTAAAAAAGCTCCAGTACACAGTCATCCTTCGATGCTACTCCAAAAAATCCGCTCATAATGCGCTCCTCTCTACTACTATGATGTTAACGATTTCTGTTATCGTTCCTATATCCATAATCGCTATCAGTATAGCATAAGAGAATTGAAAATAAAAACCAATTTGGCGGATAATCTTGCTTTTTCAGAATAAACTATAAAGATATTAGCCGGATTTATAGAAGTGGAAAATTTTTTCTGTATGAGACAAAAGAAACAGCTCCGCTTTTACAGAACTGTTTCTTTTGGCCATTTGGCAAATATGTGGTTTAAAAATCCGGTTTATTCCTGGGTGATTCCCTTAAACTCGTAACCGGCTTCCTTGATCACTTCTTCAACCTTTGCCTCGTCAACCTTCTCAGGTACAGAGAATACAGTTGTTCCGTTCTCGTGGGAAGAAACTACGTCTTCTGCTCCGAAAGCTGCCTGGATGGCTTTGTTTACGTGTGCCTCACAGTGTCCGCACATCATTCCTTCTACATTGACCGTTACCTTTACCATTGTTTTGTTCTCCTTTTCTTCTTTTATATTTTCATCATGACTGATGTGTAATGTTACCGGATTTTTGATTTCTTTGTCTTTTGCTGCATTGTGGATCTGAAACAGATTCAGACGCAGCGCATTTGTTACAACACAGAAGCTGGAAAGACTCATGGCCGCAGCTCCGAACATCGGATTCAAGGTCCATCCGAAAAGCGGGATCCAGACACCTGCTGCAAGGGGAATGCCGATTATATTGTAGAAAAATGCCCAGAAAAGATTCTCATGGATATTCCGAAGTGTGGCGCGGCTTAAACGTACTGCCGCTGGAACATCGCTTAACTGGCTCTTCATCAGAACGATATCTGCCGCATCAATGGCAATATCTGTTCCTGCACCGATGGCAATTCCGATATCGGCTCTTGTAAGTGCCGGCGCGTCGTTGATACCGTCACCGACCATGGCAACCTTTCCCTGCTCCTTCAGAGCGCGGATCACACTTTCTTTTCCATCCGGAAGAACTCCTGCGATCACATCGTCAACTCCTGCCTGAGCTCCGATGGCTTTTGCGGTACGCTCATTGTCACCGGTAAGCATAACTACACGGATTCCCATGTTCTGAAGCTCTTTTACTGCACGGGGACTGTCTTCCTTGATCACATCCGCAACTGCGATGATTCCCAGAAGTTTACCGTTTCGTGTGAAAAGAAGGGGCGTTTTTCCATGCTCTGCAAGCTGCTCGGCTCTCCTGTTAAGGTCTGCGGAAACCTTTGTCTGGCTGCTGATAAATTTCATGTTTCCGCCTGTCAGTTTGTCACTTCCAAGTATAGCGGAAAGTCCGTTTCCCGGAAGTGCCTGGAATCCGGTTACTTCACCTGTGGCAAGGTTTTCTTCCTCGGCTTTTTTGAGAACGGCTTTTGCCAAAGGATGTTCACTTTTTTTCTCCAGTGCACAGGCCAGAGTGAGAAGCTCTGTTTCTGTAACTCCCTCTGCCGGGAGAATATCTGTTACCTCCGGCTGACCGCTTGTAATGGTTCCGGTTTTATCCAAAGCGACGATCAGGACTTTTCCTGCTTCCTCCAGGGAAACAGCTGTTTTGAAAAGGATTCCGTTTTTGGCACCCATACCGTTGCCGACCATAATGGCAACCGGTGTTGCAAGGCCAAGTGCGCAGGGGCAGCTGATGACCAGAACGGAAATCCCCCTTGCCAGAGCATAACCGAAGGTCTGTCCTGCAAGAAGCCAGATGATCGTTGTGATCACTGCGATTGTGATCACTGCCGGTACAAACACACCGGAAACACGGTCTGCGATCTTTGCGATCGGTGCCTTGGTGGCTGCCGCATCACTGGCCATTTTGATGATCTGGGAAAGGGTGGTATCCTCTCCCACTCTGGTCGCTTCGCATTTGATAAATCCGGACTGGTTCACAGTTGCCGCAGAAACCATATCTCCGGTTTCTTTATCAACCGGGATACTCTCGCCGGTCAGTGCGGATTCATTGACTGCGGTGGTTCCTTCCAGGATCACTCCGTCCACCGGAATATTCTCTCCCGGGCGGACGACAAAGGTTTCTCCTTTCTGAACCTGCTCAATAGGAACGGTAAGTTCCTGTCCCTTTCGTACCACGACCGCAGTTTTGGGTGCCAGCTTCATAAGGCTTTTAAGCGCATCCGTTGTCTTTCCTTTAGAACGGGCCTCCAGCATTTTTCCTACGGTGATCAGTGTCAGGATCATGGCTGCAGATTCAAAATAAAAATCCATCATGTAATTCATAACTGCAGCAGAATCTCCATCTACCTGTGCTCTTGTCATGGCAAACAGTGCATAGACGCTCCATAGGAAGGATGCCATGGAGCCAAGAGCTACCAGAGTATCCATATTTGGGGAACGGCGCCACAGACTCTTAAATCCATTGATGAAAAATTTCTGGTTGATCACCATGATGATACCAGCCAGGAGCAGCTGTACCAGTCCCATGGCTACGTGATTGCCGTCAAACCATTTCGGCAGTGGCCATCCCCACATCATGTGCCCCATGGAGAAATACATCAGTACCAGCAAAAATCCCACGGATGTGATAAGACGTTTCTTTAGGATCGGAGTTTCATGATCTTCCAGCGCTTCTTCTGCCGCAGACATGGAAATCTTCGCTCCGGCAGCTCCGCCCTTTAAGGATGCACCATATCCGGCGGCTTCCACTGCGGCAATGATCTCACCGGATGAAGCGGTTCCTTCAACTCCCATGGAGTTGGTCAGAAGACTGACGGAACAGCTATTCACCCCCGGAACTTTCGATACGGCTTTTTCTACACGGGCAGAGCAGGCGGCGCAGCTCATACCAGTTACATTATATTGTTCCATTTTCTTTCAGTACCTCCTAAAATCCAGTTTGTCCCTTTATTTCATCAGCTTCTGGAGGGTTGCTACCAGCTCATCAATGGTCTCATCCTTACCTTCCCGGATATCCCGGGCAACGCAGGTGCGGATGTGGCTGGCAAGCAGCTCTTTGTTGAATGCATTCACTGCAGCATTGGCTGCAGCGGACTGAATCAGGATATCATTACAGTAGGCATCATTCTCCATCATTCCTATAATGCCTCTGATCTGGCCTTCAATACGTTTCAGACGGTTGATCAGCTTTTTTTTCTCCTCCTCTGAGCGTGCAGTGTGTTTTTCACAGCAGCAGGGACAGACTTTCTTTTCAGACATAGGCTGTCTCTCCTTTCTCATAAATACCCCCATGGGGTATCCTCTATATATGGAATAATATATACCCTCATGGGGTATTTGTCAATAGAAACAGTATTTTTATAATAAAAAAGCCCGCTCATCCGATAATGGCAATGAGCGGGCAATATAAACTTATAATTAGCCGAATCAGGTAAGTCCCCAACGGGGTTACGAAAAACAATAAGCAGTGGGTGAGGACTTGTCTATAATTCTACTCTTCCACGATATGTCCGAAATAATAGAATCCCTTGCAGGTATCCAGGCTTACTTTTACATATTTGCCGATGAGATCTTTTTCTCCCGGGAAATGAACCAGAAGATTATGCTGGGTACGGCCAGTAAGAGTACCCTTCTCACGGTTTTCATCTTCTACCAGGATTTCCTGAATGGTTCCCTGGAAACGGGAGGAATTTTCCCGGCCCTTTTCCTGTACCAGGGTAAGAAGACGGCTGAAACGGTCTTTTACCACATCCTCCGGCACCTGATTTTCCATGCCGGCTGCAGGGGTTCCGCTTCGTTTGGAATAAATAAATGTGAAGGCAGTATCGTAATTTGCTTTTCTTACAACATCCAGTGTTTCCTGGAAATCTTCTTCTGTTTCTCCCGGAAATCCGACCATGATATCTGTTGTCAGCGAAATATCCGGGATCGCCTTACGGATCTTATCTACCAGCTCCAGATATTTTTCCTTGTCGTAGCGGCGGTTCATTTCTTTTAAGACTCTGCTGCTTCCGGACTGCAGCGGAAGATGCAGATGGTGACAGATTTTCTGGCTCTCCGCCATGGTCTGGATCAGTTCGTCGGAAAGATCCTTCGGATGGGAGGTCATAAAACGGATACGTTTCAGCCCTTCGATCTTTTCCACTTCTTTCAGAAGTTCTGCAAAGGTTACCGGTGTTTCCAAAGTTTTTCCGTAGGAGTTTACATTCTGACCAAGAAGCATGATCTCAGTAACGCCATCTGCGACCAGTTCCTCGATCTCGCGGATGATGGCCTGTGGCTCGCGGCTCTTTTCGCGGCCGCGGACATAAGGAACGATGCAGTAGCTGCAGAAGTTATTGCAGCCAAACATTACGCTGACTCCTGTTTTGAAGGAGTATTTGCGAGAAGTTGGCATGCCCTCTACGATCTCATCGGATTCCTTCCAGATATCAATGATCTGGTCGTCGGTCTGCAGCGTCCGGTAAAAAAGCTCGGGGAATTTGTGGATATTATGGGTTCCGAATACAAGATTTACATATTTATAATCCTTGCGGATCTTTTCCACTACGTGATGCTCCTGCATCATACATCCGAACAGTACGATCTTCATATCCGGGTGCTCCCGTTTGATGCTCTTTAAATGTCCAAGATGTCCATAGATCTTCTGATTGGCATTTTCCCGGACTGTGCAGGTGTTAAATACAACTGCATCAGCATCCTCGGTATCTACCATTTCATATCCCATTTTTTCCATGATGGCCGCAATAGACTCTGTCTGGATGGAGTTCATCTGGCATCCTTCGTTCTGGATGTGGAAGGTGGGATGTTTCGTACTGCTTTTGGCAAGAAGCTCTTTACATTTTTCAATGTACTGAAGCTGGATTTCTGTTTCTTTGTTCTGGCTCAAATCAATTCCTCCAATAACTAAAAATTTCATATGTATCTATAAATTATTTTTCTTTAGACAATATCAGACGGGAGCATTGAACTCCCGTCTGATATATCATACAGAATTTATAGTTGTCTGTCAAAGAGTTTTTATAATAGCGGTGCAAAAACTCTCAGTACGTTCTGAATGGCACGTACCACAATATTTCTCTTCTGGCAGAATGCCAGATCAATGGGATCACAGTACTCCAGGGTTTCTGTAAAATCATCCCGGATGTCCAGAATCACATCATTCTTATACATCCAGACACCATCTTCAAAATGCAGATAAAGGCTTCGGTAATCCAGATTTATGGTTCCTACGACGCCTACTTTGTCATCACAGACAAAAGATTTGGCATGCAAAAATCCCGGCTGGTATTCGTAGATCTTTACACCTGCTTCCAGAAGCTGCTTATAATAAGACTGTGTCAGCAGGAAGACCATTTTTTTGTCCGGGATACCGGGTGTCATGATCCGGACATCCACACCGCTTTTTGCAGCGAGGCACAGGGCGGTCATCATCTCATTATCTATGATCAGATATGGTGTGCAGATATAAACATAGTTTTTGGCGCGATTGATAATATTAAGATAAACGTTCTCTCCTACGATCTCATCGTCCAGGGGGGAATCGCAGAATGGCTGGACATAACCGCTTCCCGGAAAATCGTTTGGGTGCCACCTGTGCGGAACATAATTTCCGAAATCAAGAGAAGTATCTGTTCTGGTAACGATTCCCCACATATACAGGAACATAGCTGTCATATTCCAGACGCCTTCTCCTTTCAGCATAACGGCTGTATCCTTCCAGTGGCCAAACCGTTTTCGCTGATTGATATATTCGTCAGCCAGGTTGATGCCGCCGGTAAAACCGGTCCAGCCATCGATCACACAGATCTTACGGTGGTCACGGTTATTCTGGATTATATTAAGAATCGGACGGAACCGGTTGAATACTTCGCATTTGATTCCTCGCCGGCGCATCTCCTGATCATACTTGTATGGCAATGTGGTAAGGCAGCCGAAGCCATCATAGATCAGTCGGACATCCACTCCTTCTTTAGCCTTTTTTTCAAGGATATTAAGGATCGTCTGCCACATTACCCCGTCATTTATGATGAAATATTCGATAAAAATAAAATGCTTTGCCTGCTCCAGTTCATGCACCAGAACCGGAAACATATCATCTCCTACCTGAAAATACTCTGCTGTGGTATTCTCGTGAACCGGATATCTTGAATACTGCCAGATGTAATCCGACTGGATCCTCATGGAACGGTCGTCTTCGTTTAAACGTTTTCTTGTGAGCTCTGAGCCTTCCAGGTATTCAGCAGTTTCATCAATAAGATTCTGATAATGCTGCTCCATTACAGCGCCGATCCGTGACTTACCGAAAAGAAGGTACAGGGAAACACCAAATACCGGAAAAATAAGGATCAGCATCGTCCAGGCGAGCTTATAAGATGGATTGATCTTTTTATTTACGATCCACAGAACAACCAGAAAACCTATGGCCTGCATTCCGATCGTCACCCATCTGGAGTATTCCATAAGCCGGAAAAGGGCGATCAGCAGCCATGCCAGCTGCACAACAAGAGCCAGAGCTACATAAAAAATTCGATTAAATAATAATTTAAGGAGCGATCGCAATGGTTTGATAATCAGTTTAATACACAAATTCATATTTCTTTCCTTCGTCAAACGTTCCTGTTTCTATTTAATTAAAAATCCCTGACCATATAGCCAGGGATTTTTGCGCACAATTAATTATATTTACGTTTTCTTGCGGCTTCAGATTTTTTCTTACGACGAACGCTTGGCTTCTCGTAATGCTCTCTCTTACGGATTTCCTGCTGGATTCCCGCTTTAGCACAGCTTCTCTTGAATCTGCGAAGAGCGCTATCTAAAGTCTCGTTCTCTTTTACGATAACGTTTGACATAGACTCACACCTAACCTCCCTCCAGTTGTAGATTGTGCTAAAATACAACTGTCTGGGTATTTTTCTTGCACGAGTGTTATTATATAGCATAACATGTGGTTTCGTCAACATCTTTTTCGATTTTTATGAAAAAAATGTCAAAATTGTAGATCACGCACAATTTTGTTATTTTGTGAGCTGTTTTTCAAGGATTCCTGCTGCTGCGTCCATAGCTTCCTGTGCCTTCTCCGGATTCTTTCCGCCGGCCTGTGCCATGTTCGGACGTCCGCCGCCGCCACCGCCAACGATGGCTGCTACAGCCTTGATCAGATTTCCTGCATGGGCGCCTGCTTTCTGAGCTGCGTCAGTCGCCATTGCAAGGAGATTTACCTTGCCGCCGTTTATTGCTGCAAGAAGGACAACTCCTTCGCCAAGCTGCTCTTTCAGTTTGTCACCAAGGTCTCTCAGGCCATTCATGTCAACGCCCTCAACTTTGGCTGCAAGAAGTTTTACGCCGTTTACTTCAACAACTTTATCCATGACATCGCCAAGTGCACTCTGGGCAGCTTTGCTCTTGAGAGATTCATTTTCGCTCTGAAGAGCCTTTACCTCAGCCTGCAGGTGACTGATTTTTTCTACAACCTCGGCTGTATTGGCCTTTAATGCTTTTGCAGCCTCATGGAGAAGCTCTTCCTGCTTTCTGTAGTATTCGATAACTGCTTTGCCGGTAAGTGCCTCAATACGGCGTACACCAGCTGCGATACCGGATTCGGACACGATCTTAAAGAGCATGATGGAGCTTGTATTCTTTACATGAGTACCACCACAGAGCTCTTTGGAAAAGTCTCCCATGGATACTACACGTACCTTCTGGTCATATTTCTCACCAAAGAGAGCCATTGCTCCGGATTTCTTGGCTTCTTCCACATCCATGACATCTGTATGAACATCAAGACCTGCCTGGATCTCTTTGTTTACAAGCTCTTCTGTTGCCTGGAGTTCTTCTGCTGTCATAGCCTGAAAATGAGCAAAGTCAAAACGAAGTCTGTCCGGAGTTACCAGAGAACCCTTCTGCTCTACGTGGGAACCAAGAACGGTTTTCAGTGCTTTCTGAAGAAGATGTGTTGCACTGTGGTTTTTCTCGGTATCTTTTCTTGCTTCTTCGTTTACCTTCAGGGATACTGTCTCACCTGAGGAAATCATACCGGATTCCATATGTCCTACGTGGCCGAATTTACCGCCGCGGAGTTTGATGGTGTCCTCAACAACAAATTTACCGTTTGCAGTCTCGATCACACCGGTATCACCTTCCTGTCCACCCATTGTTGCATAGAAAGGAGTCTGCTCTACAAATACGGTACCCTTCTGTCCCTCTGTGAGAGAATCTACGATCTCTGTTTCTGTGGTAAGGACAGTAACCTTGGAATCAAAGGTAAGATGATCGTAGCCGACGAATTCTGTTGTTACGTTTACATCAATATCATCGTATACGGTTGCGTCTGCACCCATATAGTTGGTTACTTCACGGGCAGTACGTGCCTTGACTCTCTGTTCCTCCATTGCTTTCTGGAAGCCTTCCTCGTCAATGCCGTAGCCTTTTTCCTCAAGGATCTCTTTTGTAAGGTCAAGAGGGAATCCGTACGTATCATAAAGCTTGAATGCGTTGTCACCGGAAAGAGTCTTTTCACCTGCTTTTTTCATATCCTCTTCCATGTCGGAAAGGATACGAAGTCCCTGATCGATAGTTTTGTTGAACTGATTCTCCTCATTTGTCAGTACACGGAAGATGAACTCTTTCTTCTCCTCAAGCTCCGGATATCCGGCTTTGGAGCTCTCGATCACCTGTGCACTTAATTTTGCAAGGAAAGTTCCCTCGATGCCAAGAAGACGTCCGTGACGTGCTGCACGGCGGATCAGACGGCGGAGAACATATCCACGTCCCTCATTGGTTGGCATGATTCCATCGGAGATCATAAATGTTGCGGAACGGATATGGTCCGTGATCAGACGGATGGAAACGTCATCTGCATAGTTTTTCTCATATTCTTTATGTGCGATCTCGCATACAAGATTACGAAGTGCACAAATTGTATCTACATCAAAAATAGAATCAACATCCTGAACAACTACAGCAAGACGCTCAAGTCCCATACCGGTATCGATGTTTTTCTGTTTCAGGGTTGTGTAGTTTCCGTTTCCATCGTTCTCGAACTGTGTGAAAACGTTGTTCCATACTTCCATGTAACGGTCGCAGTCGCAGCCTACCGTACATCCGGGTTTGCCACAGCCGTATTTTTCGCCACGGTCATAGTAGATCTCAGAGCATGGACCGCATGGACCTGCGCCATGCTCCCAGAAGTTATCCTCTTTTCCGAAACGGAAAATACGTTCAGACGGAATCCCTACTTCTTTGTTCCAGATATTGAAGGCTTCATCATCATCCAGGTAAATGGATGGGTAGAGACGGTCTGCATCAAGCCCTACAACCTCAGTAAGAAACTCCCAGGACCAGTGGATGGCTTCTTTTTTGAAGTAATCACCAAAAGAGAAGTTACCAAGCATTTCAAAGAAAGTACCGTGACGTGCGGTTTTACCTACATTTTCGATATCTCCGGTACGGATACATTTCTGGCAGGTTGTCACTCTTGTTCTTGGCGGCTTCTCAGCACCTGTGAAATATGGTTTCAGCGGAGCCATACCTGCATTGATCAGCAGAAGACTCTTATCTCCCTGAGGAACCAGGGAAAAGCTTTTCATTACAAGATGGCCCTTGCTCTCCATAAAGTCAAGGAACATCTTACGAAGTTCGTTCACTCCGTACTTTTTCATGTTGTTATCCTCCTTGTGTCAACCCTACCTGTCAGCATTTCCGGAATGCCGTAGCTTTATCCCGGAAATGTCACAGATATGGGAAATTATTTTACACAGATCTTTTTGAATTTTTTCTTGCCTCGTTTCAGAACGATCCCGTCCCCTGCAAAAGCATCCTTCTCAACCGTATGGTAAATATCGGTGAGCTTCTCACCATCGATGGATACACCACCCTGCTGGATCGCACGGCGACCCTCGGAACGGCTTGGTACCAGCTCTGCTTTTACAAGAAGTGTGATCAGGTCGATTTTTCCTTCCTCGTCAAAATCTTCCTCTGAAAGCTCTGTTGTAGGCATATGAGAAGTATCTGCACCTGAGAACAGTGCGCGGGCACCCTCCTGTGCTTTCTTGGCTTCCTCCTCACCGTGTACAAGCTCTGTCAGCTGGTATGCAAGGATCTCCTTGGCTTTGTTCAGCTCGCTGCCTTCCCATTTGGCCATCTCGTCGATCTCCTCAAGAGGAAGGAAAGTAAGAAGACGCATACATTTGATAACGTCAGCATCGTCTACATTTCTCCAGTACTGGTAGAAATCGAACGGGGATGTCTTATTCGGATCAAGCCATACAGCTCCGGACTGTGTTTTTCCCATCTTTTTGCCCTCAGAATTGAGAAGCAGTGTGATGGTCATGGCATAAGCATCCTTGCCAAGCTTACGGCGGATCAGCTCGGTACCGCCAAGCATGTTACTCCACTGGTCATCGCCACCGAACTGCATGTTGCAGCCGTATTTCTGGTACAGCATGTAGAAGTCGTAGCTCTGCATGATCATGTAGTTAAATTCCAGGAAGCTTAAGCCTCGCTCCATACGCTGTTTGTAGCACTCTGCTGTCAGCATACGGTTTACGGAAAAGTGAGCACCTACCTCACGGAGAAGCTCTACATAGTTAAGGTTCATAAGCCAGTCAGCATTGTTTACCATAAGAGCTTTTCCATCAGAGAAATCGATGAAACGGCTCATCTGCTGCTTGAAGCAGTCAATATTGTGCTGGATGGTTTCTTTTGTCAGCATCTGACGCATATCGGTCCTTCCGGACGGGTCACCGATCATTCCTGTTCCGCCGCCGAGAAGGGCGATCGGACGGTTTCCTGCCATCTGCAGTCTCTTCATCAGGCAAAGAGCCATGAAGTGACCTACATGAAGGCTGTCTGCTGTAGGGTCAAAGCCAATATAGAATGTGGCTTTCCCGTTATTTACCATCTCTTTGATCTCGTCTTCATCTGTAACCTGTGCGATCAGGCCACGTGCTTTCAGTTCTTCCCAAACTGTCATTGTTCTTTCCTCCTGTATAGTCATATAAAAAATGCCCGGTTCCTGTCCGTTTAGGACGAGAACCGGGTCCCGCGTTACCACCTAAATTTACAGAAAACTCGCATTTCCTGCCTCATAAAGTGAATCTACATCCCGTTATATCCATATATATCAAGATATAAAACACTTCAGCACAATAACGGGTGCCATTCCGTCGCAGCCTATCTATAATACGTTATTATTTTACAGTATCATGTCCCGATTCGGTGCGCAGCTCCGGGATGTATTCACAAAAGTTCTACCCTGCGCCTCTCACCTGCCGGCTGCTCTCTGTGGGGTTTTCCTCAAGCTACTTTTTCCCTTCCAAGCCTTTTACTATACTATATGAAGTATACAAACTGCTTTTTTGTTTGTCAAGAAATTTTAATATTGCTTTGACAACTTAAAGTGGCAGAATATTACTTTTTACTCTGTTCTCAGTAACACGCTTCGCGATGCACAGAATTTACGCTGATCGCATAAATTCGCGCGGTATGTTTCGGGTTTTCTGTGAGTGATAAGTGGAACTTTTATTTCTGTAAGCCATTTATTCCTTCATCTACGTAAAGGTCATTGCCGTCTGCCGCTGATGTGGCAAGCTGATCACACCGTTCATTTAACGGATTATCTGCATGTCCCTTAACCCAGTGGAAGCTTACCTGATGCTGCTCCTTGGCCTTTAAAAGGCGTTTCCAGAGATCTACGTTCTTCACATCTTCGTTTTTTCCACGTTTCCAGTTTTTCTTCAGCCAGGCATCGATCCAGTGCTGATTAAAAGCATCTACCAGATATTTGGAATCGGAATACAGATCCACCTGGCAGGGGCGGTTCAGTGCTTCCAGTGCTACGATAGCTGCCATCAGCTCCATCCGGTTGTTTGTGGTTTTTTTGTAGCCTCTGGACAGTTCACGTTCATGTAGCTGGCCTTTGGTATCGATGTACTGAAGAACTGCTCCGTAGCCTCCCGGTCCATCCGGATTTCCCCGGGCTGCACCATCCGTATAGATTTTTACCTGCATATTTGCTTCTCCTTAAATTTTCAATTTTATGTCCATACGCCTGTTTGTTCAAAGTTTACTGCCGGAGACTATGTTGCTTATACCCAGTCTACAAAAAATGTATGGCCTTTATAAGTTTCATATTTCACTTTGCTGAAATTCAGATTCTGGTTCCAGAAATAGCTGGTCATCATGAAATACATATAATTAAAATCTTTCTGTTTAAATCCTCTGAGTGTTCTGGCTTTGCCGGAAGTGACATGTTTATTGAAAATAGTCATTGCTTCTCTTGCAGCCTGATAAGCAAGAGTACGGTTTTCAAACTGACCATTAAGACGTTTGAGAAGTGCCCCGTTCCGCACTACAGAATACTGTGGGGTTGTGCTGCTTCCGATATTCTCATAGATCACACCTCGTATCGTAGATGGAAATTCCTTGTCTGATTTGATCGTACGATTCAGAACACAAAGTGCTACTGCTTCCATTCCGATCTTGCCCTGATCGCCTGCCTCCGATTCGCAAAGTGCGGCCAGCAGTGCTTCATCGGATGTCTTGCCGTTGGCTATTCCAGGATGGCTCTTATATTCTTTTACCATAGTGTAATATCTGCTGTTTTTGGTATCGTAAACTTTGACATCTCCATTGCTGACATTTAGATTTGGTTTGGTAGTCTTCGCAGTGGCCACTCCGTCTGCTGCGATGGAGTATGTAATTCCATTCACTGTCACGGAGGTACTTACTGCCATGACACCGTTGGATTTAAAATAATAGTTCTTCTGATTGATCGTCTTCAGACCAGTATACATATAACCGGTACTGGTGGCAAAATAGTAGCTGATATTTTTGGATTTGTTTTTTACCCATTTGGTTGCCATATAACCGGAAGTTTTGTAAAAATAACGTTTCTGCCCTTTGCTGTTGGTGAGCCAGCCGGTTGCCATAATGCCTCCGCCTTTTGTGAAATAACGTTTCCTTCCCTTGCTGCAGTTTACCCAGCCTGTGGTAAGCTTACCTGTTTTGGGATTGAAATAGCGCTTATGGCCTTTGGAATCTGTCATCCAGCCGGTTGCCATAACCCCCTTGCCTTTTGTAAAATAGTAGGTATATTTGCCATTGACCTTCATCCAGCCCTTTACCTGTACTCCGGTCTTTGTGTTAAAGTAGTACTTGTATCCGCCCAGGGTCAGCCAGCCTTTCTGCTTGCTTCCATCACTTTTTATGTAGTATGTTTTTCCATCGATAGTTTTAAAGCCTGCAGTGGCAGCCTGTACCTCTTTTGCAGAAGTAGAAAAGACTGTGCTTCCCACGATCAGCAGCATGGCAAGCATCAGACCCTTCAGCCATTTTTTTGTTCTGAAACTCTTCATAATTTTCCCCATTTCCTGTTTTAGATATAAAAGCTAGTTTGTCTCAAAAATTACAAAAATGTTACATTTCGTTTATTATATCGTAATGAATAAACACTGTCAACTTTTTTGTAACTGTGGACGGACTCCTGCCATATGATGAAGTGTAAATAAAATTTGCTGGAGGACTTATCGATGAGTGACTTAGCAGCTACCAATTGTGGATGTGATTGCGGATGTGGTTGTGATTCCGGATGTAGCACAGGATGTGGATGTAACAATAACTGTGGCTGTAATAATGGCTGCGGAAATTCCCTGTTTGGAAACGGTGGAAACAGCTGCTCCTGTATCCTTTGGATCATCTGTCTGATGTGTTGCTGTGGAAACAACAGTGGCTGTGGCTGTAATAACAACGGCTGCAACGACAGCTGTTGGATCATCATCCTTCTTCTGCTTTTGTGCGGAAATGGATGCGGCTGCAACAATTGCTGCTGATCTTTTGAAAAGGCAGAGGTTATTTCCTCTGCCTTTTCTGCTGCCGTTTTTCTGCTTCCTCCTGTTTCTGTTTTTTCTCTTTCAGACATTTCAGATCTATTTCATAAAAAGAATTTCCATCAATGACAAGTTCCTGTTTTTTTTCAGATTCCATAATCACATTCCTTTGAAAAATTTCTTCTATATATAATATGACCAGAGAAGGTTTCTGTCATATTTCTTTCTGCAAATTCATAGATTTCAGGAAAAAGGATTTTTTTATGGAACAGGAGCCTATCGCACGTACTGCTCTGGATGAAATGGTGGAAAGTGACCAGGATCAGATGCTGAAGGCTATGATCCCGTACCTTCCTTCTTCCGGGCAGCGGTTTTTATCTGTGTATACGAAAGTCCGGGAACTTCGGAATACCATGTCGCTTTTTCAAAGCAGCCGTAGAACAGCCGATCTGCAGGCTACCGGTTTTTCCGGCACCGATCCTCTGGAAATGCTGCAGGATATCCGTAAGTGCTGTGGCGGAGAAAATCGCCGTCAGATCGATCATATCACCAGTCTTATGGCTACGATCCAGATGCTTCAGATCATGAATGAAGATTCGTCAGGAGGTGAGAATCCATGAGTGATGACTGGAAAAATAATCCCCGGCTTTCCGGAATGGACCCTCAGAAGCTTTCCATGCTTCAGGGTCTGGCAGATCAGGGATTGGGGAAAAATCCGTCCGAACTTCTGCCTTTTATCATGGGCGCAGCTTCTAAAGGAAAAAATGCGGGCTTAAATTTCAGCTCTGATGAGATCTCCACTATCATAGAAGTTCTGAAAATGGGGAAAAGTCCGGCAGAGGCAGCTAAGCTTGACAGAATTGTGAATCTGATGAAAATGATACGTCATTAACAGCTTTGTGATCCCGGAACAGCGGTTTTCTGTTCCGGGATTTTCTACTTTGTATTTCTTTTTATATTTGTCGGAATATAATCTGCAAAAATCTGACATATCCATAGATTCTATCGCATAATTCATAGAACATATTCCCTATTTTTGTGATATTTTTTTATCATTTTCCCTTTCTTCTTATATCAGTATATGGTATACTTGTCCGTGAAATGAATGATATGCAAAATAGGATTTTATGCGTCAAGTGTTTGGCGAATGGGGAGTTGTCGCCAGAACGAAAAGTACGTCTTACGGTATGAAATCCGCACCCGTTGCAGCAATATAAGAGAATATCTCATATTGTGTAGGGCTTTTTCGACATACGTTCTATTACAATTGGAGATATCTTTTTTTATGCGCAAAAATAAAAGAGACAGTCTCCGAAAAACGTGATTTTTTTAACAAATGGAGGTTGTTATTTATGGTAGACAAAGCAAAAGTTGAAGAGGCGATCAAGCTTCTTCTCGAGGGAATCGGCGAGGATGTAAACAGAGAGGGACTGCAGGGAACTCCTGAACGTATCGCCCGCATGTGCGAGGAAATTTATGGCGGACTTGATAATGAAGCGGATGAACATCTTCAGAAACAGTTTCATGTAGAGAACAATGAAATGGTTCTGGAAAAGGATATTACCTTTTATTCCATGTGCGAACATCATCTTATGCCTTTTTACGGTAAAGCTCATATCGCATATATCCCAAATGGCAAGGTTACCGGCTTAAGCAAGCTGGCCCGTACCGTTGATGTGTATGCAAGAAGACCGCAGATCCAGGAACGTCTGACTGTGCAGATCGCAGATGCGCTGGAACGTGTTCTCGCTCCAAAGGGAATCATGGTTATGCTGGAAGCGGAGCATACCTGCATGACCATGCGTGGGATCAAAAAGCCGGGAAGCAAAACGGTTACGACTGTTACCAGAGGTGAATTTAAAGAAAATATGGAGCTTCAGAAACAGTTCCTTGCTATGGTCAAGGACTGATGGACAGAGTGAATCAGATCTGGAATCATCCGCTCTATCAGAATGAGCTTAATAAGCTTCAGCTTCTGGAGACTGACCGTGAATTCTGCAGACATACACCGGAGCATTTTTTGGATGTGGCACGCCTTGCCTATATCCGGGCACTTGAGGAAAATGCTCCTGTTTCAAAGGAACTGATCTACTGTACTGCCCTTCTTCACGATATCGGACGGGCCAGACAGTATGAAGATGGCACTCCTCATGATGAGGCCGGTGCTGCTATCGCAGGACAGATCTTAAACGAGCTTGGATTTTCTATGGAAGAAATGGAAGCGATCATTGCGGCAATACGTGGTCACAGAGCTCAGACGGATCCGACAGTTCTTGGAAAACTGCTCTATACTGCGGACAAAAGCTCCAGAAACTGTTTTTCCTGTAAAGCAGAGCCGGAATGTTACTGGTCTCCTGCCAAAAAAAATATGACGATCCAATATTAGGAGGTTTTTCCATGAAAATCGGAAATCGTGAGTTTGATGTAAAAAACAAAACATATATTATGGGTATCCTAAATGTCACACCGGATTCTTTCTCAGATGGCGGAAAATGGAACGATATGGATCATGCCCTGAAACATACAGAAGCTATGATCGCCGAAGGTGCTGATATTCTTGATATCGGTGGGGAATCCACACGTCCGGGACATACACCGGTTGGCGCACAGGAGGAGATCGAGCGTATTCTTCCTGTTATCGAAGCAGTAAAAGGGCGTTTTGATATCCCCATCTCTGTAGATACCTATAAGGGATGTGTTGCGGAAGAAGCCCTGAAACACGGAGCAGATCTTATCAATGACATCTGGGGACTGAAATATGATCCTGAAATGGCTCCTGTCATTGCCAGATATCATGCTCCCTGCTGTCTGATGCATAACAAAGATAATACTGAATACAATAATTTTATTGTGGATATGCTGGCAGAAACCCAGGAATGTGTCAATATTGCCAAACGTGCCGGTATTGCTGATGATAAGATCATCCTTGATCCTGGTGTCGGATTTGGTAAAACATATGAGATGAACCTAATGACCATGGATAATCTGGAGCTTTTCCGGAAGCTGGGATATCCGGTGCTTCTTGGTACCTCCAGAAAATCCATGATCGGACTTGCCCTTGATCTTCCTGTAGATCAGCGTGTAGAGGGAACTCTTGCCACATCGGTGATCGGTGTTATGAAGGGTTGTGCATTTGTCCGTGTTCATGACATCAAAGAAAATAAACGCGTCATCCAGATGACAGAAGCTATTCTGGGACGTTAGGAGGAACTGATGGATAAAATCGAAATCAGAGATCTTGAGATTTTTGCAAACCATGGTGTGTTTCCGGAAGAAACAGCTCTCGGACAGAAATTTGTTGTTTCTGCTGTTATGTATACAGAAACACGTCCGGCAGGGCTGACAGATGATCTTTCCGCTTCCATCAATTATGGGGAAGTCAGCCATATGATCACCGATTTTCTTCAGAAAAACACTTATAAACTTCTGGAAGCTGCTGTGGAGAATCTGGCAGAAATGTTGCTGCTCTCTCTTCCGCTTCTTAAAAAGATCACCCTTCGTATTGAAAAGCCCTGGGCTCCGGTAGGCCTTCCACTGAAAACCGTTGCTGTGGAAATTACCCGAGGCTGGCATACTGCTTATGTTGCTTTTGGTTCCAATATGGGGGATAAGAAGAAATATCTGGATGATGCGATCCAGGGTCTTCGGGATATGAAAGAGATTGTTGTTGAAAAGGTTTCAGAGTATCTTGTAACGGAGCCTTACGGGGATGTGGAGCAGGATGAGTTTCTTAACGGAGCCTTAAGAGTCCGGACTCTGCTTTCTCCGGAGGAGCTTCTTGACAGGCTGCATGTGCTGGAACAGGCTGCGGACCGGAAAAGGATCATTCACTGGGGACCAAGGACACTGGATCTGGATATTCTGTTTTACGATAATGAGATCATTGATACAGTGGAACTACATGTGCCTCATATTGATATGGAAAACAGGGATTTTGTTTTGAAGCCTATGGTGGAGATCGCACCGTATCTTCGGCATCCGGTGTTGAATTTAACAATGGAGCAGTTGTTAAAAAAGCTTGAGGGAAAAACTTTGGCGGTGTGACTTTATTTATTAAATAATAAAAAGATAACAAGCCCGATACAGATATCTTTACTACAATCTGTATCGGGCTTGTTTTGTATCAGTGTGAATTATTGACTATTATCGAAAAATATTTTATTTCTGGTTTACCAGGTCGAATTCGTCGGTGATCTCTTTGGATGGTGCCTTGGTAATGAGGCTGACGATGATGTTTGCTGCAATAGCCACCAGGAATGCGGGAAGAAGTTCATAGATTCCCCAGGCGCCGCCGAGCGTGCTGATTCCGTATTTCCAGATAAATACCATGGAACCGCCGCAGATCATTCCTGCCAGGGCTCCCTGCCAGTTGGAACGTCTCCAGAATAATGCCAGAAGTACCACCGGGCCGAATACGGCTCCGAAGCCTGCCCAGGCAAAGGATACGATAGTAAACACAGAACTGTTCGGGTCGCGGGCAATAAACATGGCTACTATTGCGATGAGAAGAAGCGTGATCTTATCGGCTACCATGCTTTCTTTTTTTGTTTCTTTATCCTTCAGGATACTTCCGAGAAGGTCGGAAGAAACTGCTGAGGATGCTGCCAGGAGCTGAGAATCTGCAGTTGACATGGTGGATGCCAGGATTCCTGCAAGGATGAGTCCGGCAAGGATTGCTGCAAATACACCATGTTTACTGAGAAGATCTGCGATCTGAACGATAATTGTCTCAGATGCGGAGCCTTCCAGAAGGTCAAACTCTCCTGCTGCTGTCATTCCAAGTCCTACCACACCGATCAGTACGGCTACTGCCAGTGAGATCACTACCCATGTAGTTGCTACTCTTCTGGAAAGTGTAAGCTTCTCTTCGTCTTCGATCGCCATGAAACGAAGAAGAATATGCGGCATTCCGAAATATCCAAGTCCCCATGCAAGCATGGAAATGATATTAAGCAGTGGATATGCCTGTTCTGTTCCGGTTGTTGGATCATATGTAGTAAACATAGTCAGATATCCGGGCAGTGATCTTGCATGGTCTGCAACTGCTTCAATACCACCTGCTGTGCTGATCCCGAATACAAATACGATCACAAGAGCGATGGACATGATGATACTCTGGATAAAGTCCGTAGTAGATGCTGCCAGGAATCCTCCCAGTGTGGTGTATCCAACGATGACCAGTGCACTGATGATCATAGCTGGCAGATATTTTACACCGAAGAGACTTGCAAAAAGTTTACCACAGGCTGCAAATCCGGAAGCTGTATACGGAATAAAAAAGATCACGATAAAAATCGCTCCGATAGACTGCAGGATCTTTTTTTCATCTCTGTAACGATTACTGAAAAAGGATGGCAATGTAATAGAATTTCCTGCCACATGTGTGTAGCGGCGGATTCTTTTTGCCACGATCCTCCAGTTTACGTAAGTTCCGATCGCAAGGCCAATGGCTGTCCAGCCTGCATCTGCAATACCGGTAAGATAAGCAAGTCCCGGCAGGCCCATCAGAAGCCAGCTGCTCATGTCAGAAGCCTCTGCACTCATAGCTGTGACAAGTGGGCCAAGCTTTCGTCCTCCAAGATAGAAATCAGAACTGTCATTATTGTTCTTGGAGCAAAGATAACCTACAAAGATCATTGCACCCAGATAGACGATAATGGCTGCCATTATACAAATATGTGCTGTTGTCATTGTTTCTCTCCCTTCCATGTTTCTGCTTTAAAATCACAAAACATGAGGGATTTTGCTTATGCATCCCCATGCTTTCTGCTTTTAAACCAGTTTTACACATATTTATAAATTTTATTATATTAACTTTAGAAAGTAAAGAGGATTTTTCGTTTTTTTACATAAAAAAGTATTTTATATGAAGAAAAAGGGCTGAACCATATAAGGCGGCCCAGCTCTTTTTCAAAATCTCTGTTTATTTTTCTTCCATACGCTTCTGCACATCTTCCACTGTATATGCAAGCTTCTCAACATCCTCGGAATAAGTCAGCCCCTCCTTCTCAGCCAGAGCTTTCAGAACACCGATCGTTTTCTGAAGATGCATGTAGTTTCCTGCGGAGGAACCACCTGTCAGCGCGATTATTCTCTGTAATAGTTCATGAACATGTTCATTTCCGGGCTGTCCTGATTATATACTACAACACCTATTGTATATTGGATATCTCCGTCTTCGACAACAGCAGAATGCCCAGTACTTTAAAGTTTTTAAAAATCATACTGTTTTGTGCATTTCCTTATTTTTCCGTTACACAATGGCAGGCTACTTCATGTCCGGACTCTACTTCTGTGAGCACAGGACGGATCGTCCTGCATTTCTCCATGCAGTGTTCGCAACGATTCTGGAATGGACAGCCATGGGGAACATCCAGAGGGCTGGGGGCCTCACTTTCGATGCTCTCGATCTTTTTGTTCTGATCCATATGAATGGAAAACTGTGCCCCCAGAAGAGCCTGTGTATATGGATGAAGAGACTTTTCCGTAACATCCTCTCCCGGAATTACCTCCACGATATTCCCGAGGTACATGACAGCAATCTGATGAGCAAAGGAACGGATCAGAGCCAGGTCATGGCAGATAAAAAGCATGCTGATGTTTTTCTCCTTCTGGAGACGCACCAGAAGACGGATCACGGATTCCTGTACGGAAACATCGAGTGCAGAGGTAGCCTCGTCACATACCAGGATCTCCGGCTCCAGGGAAAGTGCCCGGGCAATACTGATACGCTGACGCTGACCACCACTCATGTTATGGGGATAGCGGTCTGTAAAATCTTCAGGAAGTTCTACCATTTTCAGGAGTTCTCTGGCCTTGGATTCCTTTTCGCTTCTTTTCAGCTTTCCGTAATTGATCAGAGGTTCTGTGAGAATATCCACGATCTTCATTTTCGGGTCAAAGGACGCCAGCGGATCCTGGAAGACCATCTGCATGTTCTGACGGTTCAGCCAGGTTTCTTTTTTGGAAAGATCAGAGAGGTTTTTTCCATGATAAAGGATCTCTCCGCTGGTCGGTTTGTCAAGAGAAATGACCATGCGGACAAAGGTTGATTTACCGCAGCCACTTTCTCCTACGATTCCCAGAGTTTTTCCTTTATAAACGTTCAGGTTCACATCGTTGCAGGCTATTAAAGTTCTGCCGCCGGAAGCAGGAAACTGTTTTACGATATGTTTTGCACTGAGTACGATATCGGATTCCTTAAACATAACGCTGTCCCTCCATTTCCGGCACTGCAGCCAGCAGTTTCTTTGTATAGTCACTGGTCGGATGCTCCATGACCTCATCTCGTGTTCCCTGATCCACAACTTTTCCGTTCTGCATAACAACAAGCTGATCAGCCATATAGGCTGCTACGCCAATGTTATGGGTAACAATGATGATACCGGTTCCGAAATCATCACGAAGCTCCATCATCTGGCGTACGATCTGTGCCTGTGTGGTAACATCCAGCGCACTGGTCGGCTCATCTGCAAGAAGCAGCTCCGGGTTAAATGTCATGGCCATGGCAATACCAACTCGCTGGCGCATACCACCGGAAAGCTGGTGAGGATAACTTTTCATGATATTTTCCGCGTCCGGAAGACGCATTTTCTGAAGCATGGAGCATCCCTTCTTCCATGCTTCTGCTTTGGATACATCTGTATGTGTACAGATATATTCCACATACTGACTTCCGATCTTACGGATAGGGTTCAGAGTTCCGCCGCAGTCCTGGAAGATCATGGAAATGCGGGTACCCCTTAAATTTCTCCATTCATTCTTTGTATTGGAAAGCAGAGAATGTCCGTGAAACTGAATATCTCCGGTGCTGACCCGGCCACCTCCGCCAAGTGCGCCGAGGACAGCACGGATCACGGTTGTTTTTCCACTTCCACTCTCGCCTACCACACTGATGATCTCCCCCTTCTTCATGGAAAGGTTGAAATGTTCAATGGTAGGTGCCTGTTTTCCGTACCGAACGGAAAGATCCTTGATCTCAAGCATAAATAAGCGCTCCTTTACTCGGCAAGAGTGATATCCTTTGTCAGCCAGTAATAATCCATTGGATACATCTTAACACCTGTTACCTTTTTGTTGGAGAAGAGGTAGGTTGTCTCATAACCAAAGAATACAGTTGCAGCATCATCCATGATATCCTGCTGAATATCGATGATGAGATCTTTTCTCTTGTCCTCATCAAATGTCTGCGCAAGCTCGTCAAGAAGCTTGTCAACCTCCGGGTTATTGTATCCTGCAGTATTGTTTGCAGAGGAGCTGTACCAGTTCTCTCTTAAGTAGTTCTCAGGGTCTCCAGTGTTTGCTACCAGCACGTTCCAGATCAGAAGGTCATACTGACCGGAATCTCTCATGTCAAGAAGTGTCTCATAACTTACTGTATTCAAGTTTACGTTGATACCGATCTCCTTCAGACTGGCCTGTGCTGCCTGTGCGTATACACCAAGCTCGGCACGGCTTGTGTAGATAACAAAATCAAGAACAAGAGGATCTCCGTCAGGAGTTTCTACAAATCCGTCACCGTCAACATCTTTGTATCCGGCCTCATCAAGGATCTTCTTTGCGCTGTCCGGATCATAGGAATTCTCATCCTTCAGATCATCGAATCCAAAGTCAAGTGTTGGAGGAACCGGTGCTTTACCAGCTGTTGCACCACCCTCAAGAAGAGTGTTGCAGTATGTTTCCTTGTCAAGACCACGAAGAAGTGCCTGGCGAAGAGCCTTATCGCTGAGTGCATGATCCTCGTTCTGGTTCATGAATGCATAGGTGGAACGAAGAGACTGAAGCTCCTGGATGTCGTAATTGTCATTTCCCTCAAACTCAACCAGGTTCTCTGTTTTCAGGTTGTAAGCGATATCGATCTCACCTGTCTGAAGAGCCATGGAACGTGTTGTCTGGTCATCCACACATTTCAGTGTAACTTTATCAAGGGGAACTTCTCCATCCCAGTAGTTCTCATTTTTTACTACGATACAGGAATCCGTCGGGCTGAAGGACTCTACTGCATAAGGTCCTGTACAGATCGGTCCTTCCATGGCAAATGTAGAATCATCTACATTTGTATCTACGATCAGAAACAGCGGGTCTGCAAGGCATCCGGCCATGTTTGCATTTGCTCTGTTCAGATGGAAGATCAGGTTCTGTCCGTCAACCTCGAGGCTGTCGAGATCAAAGAATTCCGGAACACGGTCACTCTTTTCAGCGGTACGTTCGATGGAGGCTTTTACCATCTCCGGTGTCATGTCGTCACCGTTGGAGAATTTTACGCCCTCACGGATCTTGAAGGTCCATGTTTTTCCATCGTCACTGTTTTCCCACTCTTCCGCAAGACATGGAACGATCTCACCGTTCTCATCGAATTTTGTGAGGCACTCGCCGATCGCATAACGGGATACAACCCAGCTAAAATACTGCTCTGTCGGCTCCAGTGTATCTGCAAAGCTTGTTACTCCGATGGTGATTTCCTTATCACTTTTTTTGTCACCTTTTGCCTGAGCCACTGTTGCCATTGAAAGGGTCATCATACATGCAAGTGTAGCAGCCAGCACTTTTTTAACTACATTATTTCTCATTTCATCCTCCTAAAGATAATATACTGATTATATGGTGTTGGTTTGTTACAGAGTTGTTTTATTGATCCTGGCGCGGATCCAGTACATCACGGATGCTGTCTCCAAGCATGTTGAAAACAACAACACAGATCACGATAGCGATACCAGGGTAGATCATAAGCCATGGCGCCTTTGCCATGTAGGTTCTTCCTTCATTCAGCATCAGTCCCCACTCCGGTGTCGGCGCAGTTGCACCAAATCCCAGGAATGAAAGGGAAGCCAGCTCCAGCATCATAGTTCCGATATCTGCTGCCGCAGTTACCACCATCTGGGTTACCATGTTGGGAAGAATGTGTACAAGAAGAATTTTCCAGGTCTTTGTTCCGTTTACTATAGCTGCCTCTATGTAAAGACTCTTCTTGACTTTCAAGACCATACTTCGTGCAAGACGGGCATATTTTGTCCAGCTTACAGCCGCAATGGAAATAACGGCATTGACCAGGTTTGGTCCAAGCATACCGGCAATGGCAATGGCCAGTACAAGCCCAGGGAAGGAGATCATCATATCTGCGATACGCATGATCACTGCATCCACAACGCCGCCGAAATATCCGGCAATAACTCCTAAAAATGTACCGATGACAAAGATCACTGCAACCAGACATAAGGTCATGATCAGAGAGGTTCTTGTTCCGAAGATAACACGGGAAAGAAGATCTCGTCCAAGCTTATCCGTTCCGAACGGATGAGCGGAGCTTGGCTCCTGCAGTGATTCGGTCATAACTGCATTCAGTGGATCATATGGTGAGAGCTGCGGCGCAAAGATCGCAATTCCGATCACCACGAGACCCAGAATGAAGAAAAGAGTGAACTGTTTATTTTCTTTGAATGTTCGTAATACCTTTTTCAATTATCTATCCTCCTTAAGTCTTGGATCGAGATAAGTATAGGACAGATCCACAAGCAGGTTGATGCACATGTACAGGATCGCGATCCAAAGTACATAGCCCTGTACAAGAGGATAGTCACGACAGGAAATCGCCTTTACTGCCATATTTCCCATTCCAGGCCAGTTGTAAATGATCTCTACAACTGCAGTACCTCCCAGAAGACTTCCAAGGGAAAGTCCCAACAGCGTTACCAGCGGAAGCATAACATTAGGAAGGACGTGTTTCCAGAGAATGACGCTTTCCTTGATTCCACGCATTCTTGCACCTGTGACATAATCCTGATGAAGTTCCTCCAGCACTGCACTTCTTACCTGTCTGGTATATTTTGCAGACATGGCAAGTGCAAGAGTCAGCGCCGGGAGGATCATGGATTTAAAATCCGTACTGCCTCCTGCAACATTGATCCAGCGAAGCTGAACACCAAAGATGCTGAGAAGGATCAGGCCCAGCCAGAAGCTTGGAACAGATACTCCCACAAAGGTAATTCCTCTCACAAAATAATCCGGGAATTTGTTCTGATATACAGCGGCCAGGATTCCAAGCGGTATGGAAATAATGACCATCATCAGAAGTGCCAGCAACGACATCCTCAGCGTCGGCCAGAAACAGGATACCAGTTTATCTGTTACCGGCATTTTGAAAGAATAGGACTGTCCCATATCTCCTGTAACAACACCCTTCAGCCAGGAACCATACTGCACGAGAAAGGGCTGATCAAGGCCAAGCTCATGTCTTGTCTGTTCCAGAAGCTCTGGTGTAGGAAGATTACCACACTCTGTCAGCATGATCTCCGCAGGATCACCAGGTGACAGGTAGGTCAGTCCAAATGTGAAAAAGCTGATTCCAAATAATACAATGATGATCTGGAGAAATCTTTTTCCTACTTGTTTCTTTGTCACGTTTTACTCCTTTCCTCATTTGATGCGATTTTAACATTGCCGTTTTAATTTAGTTAGATAAAAGAAACTATTGGATTCTTAATATGCAGAATATGCATGGAATTTTAGAAAATTTGCACGAAAAAAGCCCGTGACGAAATACGGGCACACAAAATAAATATGCTTCCTATCTTCCGTAAGAATCATTTTAAAACAATTGCAAGCAGGTCTCCTGACTTAGGATCCTTACCCTCAGACACCTTCCCGGTCTATTTCTCACGCACTCGACCAGTGGTACTTTGTCTGAGGATTTCCCCTTACAGTGACGGGATCGTACCGGATTTACACCGGTTTCCCTATTAATCCTCTCAGAACTTACAACGGCTGATGTGAAAATCAGCAAATGCTGTCAAATTACTGAAACATTATATGATAAAACTATAGTTTATGTCTATGGAAAAATGTTATATTTTTAGAAAACTCATAAATTTTGTTAAAGATGCTTGAATTGTATATATCCCCCATGGGGGATTTGACAATTGGATTTATCTGATCTGCTAAAAAAACACGGATTTTACCTCGCTATTTTTACAAATAGAATAGCAAATGGTAAAACCCGGTTTTCTTACTGTTTCAATATGATTTCAGACAGAAGCGTTCTGAAAAGGTTGTTTACTATCAGGTCAGAGTCTCCGTGATCGCTGCATATGCGATCATTGGTCCGTCTTCAATAATGTTCAGACTGGCTGTCTGATAAAGTACGACTCCGTTTTCAGTTGCAATAGATGTGTAAAGTAAATTTCCATAGTAATCTCTCAGTTCACCCAATTCTTCTCCCTTAAAGAAGTACTCTCCAGGCTTCTTGGATGGATACCAGCATCCGGTATACGGCGCATATTCATAGACTACATTTTCCAAAAGCATCTGACGGTAATGCTTCAGACCATGACATTTCTTTCCCTGGAGATGAAAAACAAGGTGACGGACGTCTCTTTTATCCTGTTCTACTTCCTCCCAGGTCCAGTAGCTGTGTCCGCCTCTTTCGATGAGAATACTTGGAATTCCAAGAGAAGAAGCATAATTGTAGGCGCCACCTGTGGCGGTTGTGGAACGGACCACATATTTTACGCCGATATGCCGTGCCATATGTAATGATTTCTCTGCTGTCTTTTCATCTACAACCCCTACATAATAAACATAGGGATGAAGCTGTTCGAACCCATCTCCGCTATGCAGGTCGATATAATAATCTGCTATGGAAAAAAGCTTTGTCACTATAGCATAGGCAATACGATCTGCAGCTGTTCCCTCAGGATCTCCGGGGAAAACGCGGTTCAGGTTCTTGCCATCCTCATAGACCAGACTCATGGTGCGATGCTCAAAGCCACTGACATTGACCAGTGGAACGATGATCACATTTCCCTTCAGTTCTTCCGGTTGAAATTCTTTTGCAAGTTCCATTGCCGCCTGGATTCCTACATACTCCGCACTGTGTATTCCCGCTGTGATCAGTATCGTCGGTCCGTCTTTCACTCCGCATATCACAGTTGCCGGCATTGCTATGCCGTATCCTGTGATCTTAATTTTCCCCTGTGCCTTCTCTCCTTTTTCAATCACCCAGTCATCAATTTTGATCATTGGTTGTTTCCCTTTTCCTTTTTTATATTTCCGCACTTTTGACGATAAGTATATCATGCCTAACCGAAATTGTACATATCAGAAAAAAGCTTTCGTAACCGTTCATTCTGATCCGACGTACAAAAGCTTTTTTCTTGAATGCTATATAATTTATCTTTTTACCAATTCTTTGGTGATTTCTTCCCAGCTGACTCCTTTTTCAACCATGAGTACCATCATATGATAAAGAAAATCTGAAATTTCGTATTTAATTTCTTCTTTATCCGGATTTTTGGCTGCAATGACGATCTCTGTGCATTCTTCACCGACTTTTTTCAAAATCTTGTCGATTCCTTTATCAAAAAGATAATTGGTATAGGAACCTTCCTTTGGATGTTCTTTTCGGTCAGTGATCACATCATACACATTCTGGAACACGTGAAGAGGATTGGTATCATCGTACTCCTTTTTCATCAGCGGTTTGAAGAAACAAGTACGGTTTCCTGTATGGCAGGCTGCGCCCACCTGCTCCACTTTGGCAAGGATCGTATCATTATCACAGTCAATGGTAAGAGACTTTACATACTGTACGTGGCCGGATGTCAGACCTTTGGTCCAGAGCTCATTCCGGCTGCGACTCCAGTATGTCATTTTTCCAAGCTTCAATGTTGTGTTAAAAGCAAGCTCATTCATATAGGCCAGCATCAGTACTTCATCCGTCCGGTAATCCTGGACAATAACCGGAACCATTCCGTCACTGTTTAATTTAAAGTCCGACCATGCAATATTACTTTTATATGTGTTTACCGGAATTCCGGCTTCTTCGCAGGTTTCCTTAAATGTATGCAGATCATTTTCAAGACTGCTTACATAAGCACCGCAAAGTCCGGACACAGCTGGTTCTCCTAAAAGCTCCAGAATGTTCTCAGATCTGTTTTCATCGGTATGAAGAACAATGGAAATCTGAGAAATCTCTGCAATTTCATTTTCGACAGTGTCCAAAGCCAGAACAGTGTCTGCATATGTTTCGATCAGATCCTGATTTTCTGTGAATTCTCTCAGATCAGAGATGCTGATCATCATACGCTCTTTTCCAAAGCGCCGGGATACTTCTTCCAGAAGCTTGATATTATTCTCTTTCGAAAAATTCAGTACAACTTTGGCACATCCCGCATAGATCAGCTTTTTTACATCTTCCATACGTTTGATATTTCCCGCTGCGATCACCGGGATCTCAGATACCTGACAGATATCACGGATTTTTCCGATCGCACGGTCATGCTCTGCATCTGCGGAAGAAAAGTCAAATACCAGAAGCTCATCTGCCCCATTGTCACCGTAAAATTTTGCAAGTGTTTCTACATTTCCGTCTCCGAAAAGATTTCTCTGTCCAAATCCTGTTACCGCCTTTTCTGAATGAAGATAAAGGCATGGGATCAACTGTTTGTTCATAAGTGGTCTCCTTCTGTATCAGAGGCTTCCCTTGGTAGAAAGCACGTCTGTGATCCGGGAATCGTACTGTGTTGCTGCATCAAGGGCTTTCGCAAAGCTTTTAAACATGGCCTCTGCCACATGATGGCTGTTTCCTCCGGAAAGAACCTTGATGTGAAGATTCATTGCTGCGGAATAGGATACTGCATAAAAGAATTCCTTTACCATCTCTGTAGCCATATCTCCTATTTTTTCCGTAGAAAACGCTGCATCCCATCCAAGATAAGGTCTTCCGGAAAGATCTACTGCGCAGAGCACAAGCACTTCATCCATAGGAAGGATACAGCTGCCGTAACGTTTGATTCCTTTTTTGTCGCCAACTGCCTCACGGATAGCGTTTCCAAGGACGATCCCTGTATCTTCAATGGTGTGATGATCATCTACATTCAGATCACCGTGGACTCTCAGCGTAAGATCATACAGTCCATGGCGCGTAAAACCGTCCAGCATATGGTCAAAAAAGCCAATACCTGTATCAATATCGGAACTTCCTGTTCCATCAATATTCAGTTGCAGACGTATCTGCGTTTCTTTTGTGTTTCTTTCGATCAGTGCTTCTCTTGCCATTATTCGTTCTCCTTGTCCTCTTCCTCAAAACGGACTGCAATGGAATTTGCGTGTGCAGTCAGCTGTTCCGATGTGGCAAACTGGATGATGTCCTTGTGGATCTTTCGGAGTGCTTCCCTGGAATAATATACAATACTGGATTTTTTGATAAAATCATCTACAGAAAGTGCGGAGAAAAATTTGGCAGTTCCATTGGTAGGAAGTACATGGTTTGGTCCTGCAAAATAATCTCCAAGGGGTTCAGAGCTGTGCTCTCCGATAAAGATCGCACCTGCATTTCGTACCTTCATCATATCTTCAAAAGGATGCTTTGTGACGATCTCCATATGTTCAGAAGCAATTTCATTGGCAGCCTCAATGGCCTCATCCATATCTTCTGCGATCAGGATATAACCAAAGTTCTCCAGGGATTTCTCAATAATGGCTTTTCTGGAAAGTACCTCAACAAAACCTCTGACTTCTTCATCTACCTGATCTGCAAATTCCTCATTTGTTGTGATCAGGATCGCAGATGCCATCTCATCATGTTCTGCCTGAGAAAGAAGATCTGCTGCAATATAACGAGGATTTGCAGTCTCATCTGCAAGAACGAGGATCTCGCTTGGGCCGGCAATAGAATCAATGCTTACGTATCCATAAACTGCCTTTTTTGCAAGCGCAACAAAAATATTTCCGGGTCCTACGATCTTGTCAACCTTTGGAATACTCTCGGTTCCATATGCAAGTGCTCCGATGGCCTGTGCACCACCCACTTTATAGATTTCATCTGCTCCGGCTTCGTTAGCAGCAACAAGTGTGCTTGGATTTACTTTTCCGTCTTTTCCAGGAGGTGTTGTCATTACAATACGGTCAACACCGGCAACTTTTGCAGGAACGATATTCATCAGCACGGAAGACGGATATACAGCCTTTCCACCGGGAACGTAAACACCTACACAGTTCAGAGCGGTTACCTTCTGACCAAGCATGGTTCCATCTGTTGTGCTTGTGAACCAGCTGTTCTGAAGCTGCTTTTCGTGATAGCTGCGGATATTCACCAATGCTTTTTTGATCACATCGATCAGGGAAGGATCTACCAGCTTGTATGCTTCCTCGATCTCCTCAGGGGTTACACGGATCGTATCCTTTGTAACTTCGACTTTATCAAATTCTCTGGTAAATGCAAATAACGCGGTATCTCCCTCTGCTTTTACTTTGGCAAGGATATTTGCTACTGCATCCTCGTATTTTCCGTAATTATTAGGGCTTCTTTTTAAGAGAGTTTCCAGAATATCTTTTGTAGATTCTTTGGTGAGTTTTACCTTACGCATAATAAATTCTGCCTTCTTTCTGTATTTTGGAGGTTCATCTGTTGTTCAGTTTATTTGATCACACTTCGAAGTTCCGTGATCAGTTTGCGGATCCGTTCATCTTCCATTTTCATGCTGACCTGATTGACTACCATACGTGCAGACAGCGGGCAGACTTCTTCCAGCACCTTCAGGCCATTCTCGCGAAGGGTGCTTCCGGTTTCCACGATATCCACGATAACCTCGGAAAGTCCTACGATCGGTGCAAGCTCGATGGAACCGTTCAGCTTAATGATCTCCACAGTCTGATGCTTTTTGTTATAGAAGTAATCCTTTGCAATATTTGGATATTTTGTAGCTACACGGATCAGCTGATTGTTATTCAGGACTTCTCTGGCGCTTTCAGGGCCACATACGCACATGCGGCATGCTCCAAATCCAAGATCCATAACCTCATATAGCTTTCTTCCTTCTTCCAGAATGGTATCCTTACCTACGATACCGATATCTGCTGCACCATACTCTACATAAGTCGGCACATCCGGACCTTTTGCAAGGAAAAACTTCAGCTTCAGTTCCTCATTGGTAAAGATCAGCTTTCGGGAATCTTTGTCACGCATCTCCTCACATGTAATACCGATCTTCTCAAACATATCCAGTGTTTTGTTGGCCAGACGCCCTTTTGTGAGGGCAAATGTAAGATATCTCATCAGTCCTGCTCCTCCTTTGCCGGGCACAATGCCACTTTTTTACCTTTATTCCGAAGCTCCATTGCTTCCTGGATCGCTTTTTTCAGATTTCCCGGATCATAGGTGATCACAATGGTTTTATCGCCAGCCGGAACGGTCAGCTTCTGTCTGGAAAGCGCGAGCATCAGGTTATCAACCACAATGGCAAATCCAATGGAAGAAGCCGGTTTTCCGAAATGCTTCATCAATTCGTTGTAGCGTCCGCCCTTGATCAGGGGTTCACCGGTTCCATATGTATAAGCCTGGAAAATGATCCCTGTATAATAACGGAACTTACTGAGCATTCCAAAATCAAAAGCAATGTATTTCTCACAGCCGTATACTTTCAGAATCTCATAAATTTCTTCCAGTCGTTTTACTGCAGAAAGTGCTTCCGGATTGGAGGTGAGTTTTTTTGCTTTTTCCAGCACTTCTGCTGAACCGAACATCTGAGGCAGTTCAGCAAAAGCCTTGGAAAGGTTATCGCCTAAATTCTGTTCCTTAAGAAGCTCTTCCACACCAAAATAATTCTTCTGAGAAATCAGCTCACGAAGATGCTCTTCTATCTCCGGCTCCAGATCTGCCTCTGCAAGCAGGGATTTATAATAATCTACCTGGCCTACGCTAACCTGGAATTCGGTAAGTCCTGCTGCCTTCAGACACTCCACAGTCATAGCAAGGATCTCAGCATCTGCTGCTGCAGAATCATCTCCCATATGCTCAACACCCATCTGAGTATTTTCCTTCATCTGACCTCTGTAACTGGAATTGTTGATAAATGTATTTCCGGTATAACAAAGTCTTACAGGTCCCTTTTCCGGATCAAAATAAGTTGCACATGCTCTGGAAACAGACGGTGTAAAGTCAGGTCTGAGAACAAGTGTGTTTCCCTCTCTGTCAAAAAATTTATATAAATCCTTGGATGGGATCGTTCCTACTTCATTGCTGAACACTTCAAAATACTCAAATCCCGGTGTTTCTATATCTTCATATCCATATCTTGAAAACACCTGGTGGAGCTCCTTCTGGAGCCGTTTTTTGCGGCTGCATTCCTCTCCATAAATGTCCCGCACACCTTCAGGTGTATGAAAAATACGCTGCATGTTCATTTCCTCCGTAACACGTTTTGAGATTTTCTGTGTTTCACTTTAATTCGCTACCATGCTACCACAGAAAAACTTAAATTTGATTATATAGGAAACCTTTCCAAAAGTCAATCCCGTAATTGCAGATCTTTCTGGATCCCTTCCAGATAAGGAACCAGAAATCCATTTTTTCCGGAAAGATAAAATTCCTCATCCAGCTCTTCCCGACGAAAACTTTTTCGCCCGCCATCTTCCATCCTTTTCCAGAATTCCTTCAGCTTACGAAGGGTAAGATAATAAAAAACATTATCTGCGCTGAAATAGATCAGAAAAAAAGCAATCCCCTTCTGCTTTTCAAACTCATCCATAAATGCTACCTGATGAGGATGAATGTTCGCAAGGGGAAAAGTTTTTACACAGCATTCTTTTGCATCGAAGCAGACAGGGATTCCCTGTACTGCTCCGATATAATCTACGGTACTTTTCTGTTCAAAATATGCCAGCGTGATATGCCGGGAGGTTTTATCCATTTTAACCGGAGTGATCGGCGTCGGGATTTTCTGGATGAGGGCCAGTCCCTTTTCCCTGTACTGCTCATTGGTACGATTGATAAGTTCCTCCAGAGTAGAACCACGAAGTCCTCTGCTGTTCCATGTTGCCATAAAGTCTGCCCTTTAATTTAGAAGTTTGATGGATGGGAAATAACGGATCTCCGCCTTTCCGACGATCTGATCAAACTGTACATATGTATTCTGCCAGTATCGGGAATCCTTGGAATTGTTACGGTTGTCTCCCATCATAAAGTAACAGTTTTCCGGTACTTCGTATGGTCCGAAGCTTCCAAGAGGAGTTTCCGACACAAAGGAATCATCCAGAGGTGTCTCTGAATCATTGATATAAACTTTACCATCTTTGATCTCTACTTTATCTCCGGGAAGACCGATGATACGTTTGATGAACAGCTGGGACTCATCATCCGGATATTTGAAGATCACAATGTCAAAGCGTTCCGGATCTTTCCATTTTTTTGAGATCTCGTGACCAAATACATCCATATTCAGACCATAGGCCAGACGATAGCCAAAGATACGATCTCCAGTCATAATGGTATTTTCCATAGATTCTGACGGGATCTTTGCATTGATCAGTACTACATTGTTGATAACCAGGACTACAACTACCACGATGATGATCATCTTGAGGTAATCCCATATTTCATTCCAGATTTTCATAATAACTCTCCTCCAACTTTTCCTCTTTTAGTGTTCTGAGAAAGATTTCCGGAAGCGGTGCCGTAAAGACCTTCCCGGATAAATATGACAGGCTTCCTTTCATAGATGGAAACTCCATTCGAAAAGAATGAAGCAGCTGTCCTTTCAGTTTTTTATCGGCTTTTCCATATTTGGGATCACCAACAATCGAATGTCCCTCCGAAGCAAGGTGAGCTCGGATCTGATGTGCACGTCCTGTGATCAGTTCAACCTTAAGAAGGGTACGGGTTCCATTGGTACCCAACGGATAATACTTTGTTTCCACTGGAAGGGCATTTTCTTTCTCTTGTTTATAGATGGTTACTTTATTGCTTTTTTTATCTTTTGCCAGATAACCTTTGATATATCTTTCTTCTTTTAAAACTCCCTCCACAAGACAGAGGTAATATTTATGAAGTTCCCTGGACTTGAACATCCCTGAAAGTTCCTGCAGACCGGAAAGGCTTTTGCCTGCCGCTATCAGTCCACTGGTATTGCGGTCAAGGCGGTTGCATACGGAAGGACGAAAGGTTCTCAGATCATTCTCTGTAAGAGAGCCATTTTTCAGAAGATAGCCAGTCAGATATTCTACCAGTGAAGGGGTTCCGTCATCAGCAGGCTGAGAAAGCATTCCTGCCGGTTTGTTGATCAACAGGATATTTTCATCCTCGTAAATGATATCCAGAGCATAATGTGCCCGTGGAGCAGAATCATTTCCGCTGAATTTTTCAAATGTTTCATCACTTAAAAACAGTTTTACATGATCTCCTGAAAACAGCTTTTCATTCCCGGTGGCTTTTTTTCCATTGAGCGTGATATTTTTTTTCCTCATCATTTTGTAGAAAAAGCTCTTTGGAGCTTCACGGAGAAGCTTGGCCAAATATTTGTCAAAACGCTGTCCGGCCTCGTTTTCGTTAATGATAAATTCTTTCATTATATAATGCTCCTACAGACAGATTGCCAGGATCGTATGTTTGATCAGTTCTTCCCTGGAAAGATCCGGGTATCGCTCATCCGGCGTGAATTTAATCCCGTTTCTCAAAGATTCTTTGTGCTCATTCATAGAATCCAGACGTTCCAGATAGGGTTTCAGGTCCCTCAGGATCTTTACATCTACTTTATATCCGTTTTTACGGATGATTTTCTGTGACTGCTCTGCAAGGTAGGCGATATCTGCTTTTGGATCACTGGTATAACCCACTACTGTATTTCCGCACACGGCAACAGCGTCCAGATAACCGCTTTTCTCATAAAAAGTCATGTACATTTCATAGGACATGACCAAGTCACCGGCATGCTTGCGGATCTCTTTATAGAGCTTTTCATCCATAGGATGACGTAACAGGATCATGATCAGGCTTACCATGGATTTACATCCTGGCAGACAGCCTACTACGGTCAGAACCGTCCAGACTGTCATTCTTGTTCCGTTGACGGCCCACGCCACAAAGAAAATGAGCAGTGGAAGCGAAAATAATCCTGCGGTGATCAGGAGTCTTCGTTTTTTTTCGCTGTTAAAATAACCGAAATCACCTTTTTTTGTTTTTCTTTTTCTGGTATCTTTCATGTGCCGAACTCCTTGTCTGTGTTTTTTTGGCTTTTTTATGAAGCTCTCTGGGACGGATGAGACATTTCGGTCCAAAGCCGACCAGATCCATACGTCCGGTCATCTTAAGTCCTTCCAGGACCAGTTCGCGATTTTCCGGATTTTTATACTGCATCAGTGCTCGCTGTATTGCTTTTTCGTGTGGATTTTTCGGCACATATACCTTTTCGCCTGTCAGCGGATGGATTCCTGTGTAATACATACAGGTAGAAAGTGTTGATGGCGTTGGATAAAAATCCTGAACCTGCTCCGGCGTAAATCCAAGATCACGGACGTATTCCGCAAGCTTCACGGCTTCCTTCATTGTACACCCGGGATGGGACGACATGAAATACGGAACGGCATATTGCTGCTTACCAGTCCGCGCATTTGCTTTTTCATATTCCTTCAGAAAGCCCTCATAAACCTCGTGCCTGGGTTTGCCCATAAACTTCAGGACTTCATCAGAAACATGCTCCGGTGCTACCCGCAGCTGACCGCTGACGTGATATTTCACAAGCTCATTAAGAAAAGTTTTATCCGGGTCTGCCATCAGATAATCAAACCGAATGCCGGAACGGACAAAAACTTTTTTAACTTTGGGGATATTTCTGACCTTTCTGAGAAGCTGAAGATAATCCTTGTGGTCTACCGTCAGATTCTTACACGGAGAAGGAAACAGGCACTGCCGTTCCTTGCAGACTCCTTTTGTCAGCTGCTTTTTGCAGGAAGGATGACGAAAATCAGCTGTAGGGCCTCCTACATCATGGATATAGCCTTTAAAATCCGGATCCTCCGTCATCTTTTCAGCTTCTTTCAGAATGGAATCGTGACTTCTTGTCTGAAGGATGCGGCCCTGATGAAAAGTCAGCGCACAGAAATTACAGCTTCCAAAGCATCCTCTGTTGCTGGTCAGACTGAATTTGATCTCTTTCAGTGCCGGGATCCCGCCTTCTTTCTGGTACATGGGATGATATCGTCCTGTATAAGGCAGATCGTAAACATCGTCCATTTCCATCTGCGTCAGAGGCTGAGATGGTGGATTCTGTATCACATATCCACGGTTCCCATAAGATTCTGCCAGAGGCTTTGCTGTAAATGGATCCGTGTTTCGGTACTGAATGGCAAAGCTGTCCGCGTAAGCTTTTTTATCGGTCTGTACCTGTTCAAATGACGGAAGGACCACCGGATCGTAAACCCTGCTGATATCGTGGCTTTTAAAAACCGTCCCTGCCACATATGTGATCTCCTGGACCGGAATCCCGCTTTGCAGGGCTTCTGCGATCTCCAGGATGGAATGTTCCCCCATTCCATAAGAGATCAGATCCGCACCGGAATCGATCAGAATACTGTGCTTGACCTTATTTTCCCAATAATCGTAATGTGCCATTCTTCGAAGGCTGGCTTCGATCCCGCCAAGAATGATAGGCGTATGTTTATAGGTCTGCCGGATCAGATTGCTGTATACAACAGAAGCCCTGTCCGGTCTTAATCCCATTTTTCCTCCCGGAGAATAGGCATCTGTGCTTCGGTGCTTTTTGGAAACCGTATAATGATTCACCATGGAATCCATGTTTCCTGCTGTAACGAGAAAACCCAGGCGCGGTTCCCCGAACACCTGGATGCTCTCCTTCTTTCGCCAGTCAGGCTGAGGGATCATGCCCACACGATATCCTCTGCTTTCCAGAAGACGTCCAATGATCGCAGATCCAAAAGACGGATGATCCACATAGGCATCTCCTGTCACGTAGACAAAATCTAACTCATCCCAGCCTCTTGACTTCATATCTTCTCTTGTAACTGGTAAAAAATCCTGCATTTATAATTCCTCGTATGTATGTGTATTAGTACTGTCTGCCCTGTGTTCATATGCTGTGATGGACTGCCTGGGCACGATAACCCTCTGCAATGATATCCAGCTGCCTGTGGAAGCGTTCCAGCTGACGCAGATCCTTGGTTTTGAATACCCGCAGGAACTCATCCTGTATTTTGCTGACTTCCCGTTCACTGGAAACACGGTAGAGATTTTCAATATTATTCAAAATATCCTTTACAAGATTGGACTGCATCTGAGATGAATTCTGGGCATCCATGATCTCATTGCGCACAGAAGACATTTCATGATCCAGCGAAATGATCGCATCGGATGCTTTACTAAGACGTTCTGCTACATGAGGAGGCATATCACCTTTGTATTTATACTGAAGGGAATGTTCGATCGTTGCCCAGAAATTCATTGCCATGGTACGGATCTGTATTTCTACCTGAAGCCGTTTCGGCCCATGAATAGTCTCCACTGTATAATAAAGAATCATGTGATAACTCCGGTAACCGCTCTGCTTGATATGCGTCAGATAGTTCTTTTCACTTTTGACTTCCATATCTGTTCTTTTTCGGATGATCGCAGCAACGGTATCGATATCTTCTTCAAACTGACATATGATCCGTACTCCCGCCAGATCTTCCATTTCTGTTTCCAGCTGTTCGATCGGGATATCTTTACGCTGCATTTTCTCCAGGATACTGGAAACGCTTTTTACTCGTCCACTGACTTGTTCAATGGGAGAATAACGATCATTTTCGTGATACTCTTCTATCATATGTTTAAACTTGACTGTCAGTTCTTTGACAGCCAGCTCGTAAGGGCACAAAATACTTCGCCATAACTGTATTTCCATGTTGCTCGCTCCTTATCATCTGCCGCCAGTCTCTTTTTGGTTTTGGTGACAGCGGCATATATTTTTTATTATAACATATGTTTTGAAAAAAAAGGGATTGTTTATCAATTTTTTATTAAAAAAATATAGAATTATTTTCCTTTTGTGTGATGCATCCACAAATCTATATATATGTATAATTCTGTATTTTATGAATATTTTTTATCAGGGCATAAAAATACCCTGGAGAAACCTTACGTCTCTCCAGGGTAAAAGTTCGAACATACTCCGAACGGGATCAGTCTTTCAGATTTTTGAGAACCTGTACAAGATAGTTCCATACTCTTTCTGTGGAAGCAATGCTGAGAACCTCCTCGGATGTATGGATATCCTTCATATCCGGTCCAAGGGATACACAGTCCAGTCCTTCCATTTTTTTATAGAAAAGCCCGCATTCAAGGCCTGCGTGGATCGCTACGACTTCAGGCTTATGTCCGTACATTTCCTCAAAAACTGCAACCATTTTATCTCGTAATGGAGATTCCTTTCTGTACTCCCATGCCGGGTATGCACCCTGTACTTCATAGTCACCACCAAGAAATTCTGTGAGATATTCAATTTTATCAGATAATGCACTGCATGCAGCGTCTACAGAGCTTCTTACACTGGAACTTGCAAAAAGCTCGTCCCTATCCAGACGGAGGATACCGATATTGCTGGAGGTTTCCACCAGGCCTTTGATGGTTCCGCTCATTTTCTGGATTCCGAATGGTACATTCTGCAGATAAAATACGATCTTTTCCTGACTTGTAGGATGAAGAACCTCTGCTGTTGCAGTACCCTTTTCTGTTATTTCAAAAGTAATGTTTTCGTCAGAACCAGTATATTCTTCACGGAGCTGCTCCTGGAGCTCTTTTGCGTAAGCTTTTACCTCAGCAACGGAATCCGTAAGAAATTCTGCGGTGCACTCTCTTGTAATGGCATTGTCTTTCTGCCCGCCTGTAAGAGAAATAAGGGCATATTCCGCTTTTTTCTTAAGTCCGTAAAGAAACCGTCCCATAAGTTTATTGGCATTCGCTCTGTTCTTGTCAATCTCGGCACCGGAATGTCCGCCCATAAGTCCACAGACTTTGACCTGTACCTTTTCTCCTTCTCCTTCTACACGCTGGACAGGGATATGGCTGATACCGGAAAGACCGCCGGCACAGCTGATCCAGAGACTTCCCTCCGCTTCAGAATCCAGATTGATAAATCTTCTTCCCTTCAGCACGCTGCAGTCCAGACCGACTGCACCAAGAAGACCAATCTCCTCATCAACCGTGAGCAGTACTTCAAGAGGAGGGTGTGGAATATCTGTACTGTCAAGAAGGGCAAGACCATAAGCAACTGCAATACCATCATCACCGCCAAGAGTTGTTCCGTTGGCTGTGATATAACCATCTTTTACAGAGATGTTCAAACCATCTTTTGTAAAATCATGATCTACATCCGGTCGTTTTTCACATACCATATCCATGTGGCCCTGGATGATCACTGTGGGAGAATTCTCATATCCTGGTGTGCCTGGCTTGTAGATCACTACATTATTCAGCTCATCCTGTACATATCTGAATCCATGATCCTTCGCGAATTCCACAAGGAAATCACTGATCTGTTTTGTATTTCTGGAACCGTGAGGAATCTTGCAGATTTCTTCAAAATAATGAAAAACTCTCTTTGGTTCACAATTTTCTAATACTGGCATAAATTCTGCCTCCTTCTGCTTCATAAATTCATTTGTCTTTTATAATAATCATATACTGTAAAAAAAGCAAGGACCTGTTTTTATGAAACGAAAAATAATCATATTTTTCTATATCTGCCTGTTGTTTTTTCTGCTTTTTCACCCAAAAGAAGCTCTTACCGGAGTAAAAAATGGACTTGGATTGTGGTTGAATATCATGATTCCCACTCTGCTGCCATTTCTGATCCTGACAGGAGCATTATTAAAAACTGGAAATATCCGGAAGCTTCTGAAACCATCTGCTTTCTTCTGGAAAACGTTTTTCGGGCTTTCACCTGCTGGAGCCTATGTTCTGATCCTGGGTCTGTTATGCGGATATCCTATGGGAGCCAAACTGGCACATGATCTGTACATAGACCAGCAGATTTCCCGCAGAGAAGGGGAATATCTTCTTACGTTTAGCTGCAATGCAAGTCCCGCATTTATCATTTCCTATCTTTCCGGGATACTCTTGAAAAATAAGATATCAGCAGTACAGATGATCCTCACTTTTCTGGCGGCAGATCTCTTTTGTATGCTGTTTTTTCGTTTCGTTGTATATCGCGGGCATACCGTGGACTCTGTCTGCGTAAACAAGATAAAAAAAGAGACATACCAACAGGACTCCATAGGAGTCATCCTGGATGTCTCGATCATGGACGGATTTGAAACCATCACACGTCTCGGGGGCTATATTCTCCTCTTCTCACTGATACTCGCCAGTATCAGCTTTTACTGGCCATTTCATGCACAAAGCTGTATGCTGTTCACAGCACCACTGGAACTAACTACCGGGCTGAAACAGATTGCCGGCGCACCGCTGCCATGGAAAAGCAGATACCTTGCTTCTATGCTCCTGACTTCTTTTGGTGGCTTTTGCGTCATGGCTCAGACAAAAAGCGTATTGGAAAACAGTTTGTCACTGATCCCCTACGCTATTTCAAAATGTCTGAACGCCAGTGCGATATTCCTGATCCTAGTTTTCTCCGATATCGTCTAACAGATCTTCGTCTTCTTTTGTTATAGAAGAACTGTCATCATCCTGGAAGGTATTGGAGATTGCCGCTGCCTGAGCAGTCTGTGGTGCAAGCTCCTGACGATTATGATTAACAACCTCAAGGCAGCTCTGCAGAGCATCAATAAATGCTTTATATTTACCACCGGCATCTTCAAGTGTCTGATTCAGGACAGAACCGATATTAGCCATCATATCATCTGTGTATGTGATCGCACTGAGACGAATGCTGTTTGCATCCTGTGTTGCAGAATCAAGAATCTCCTGAGCCTGCTTGTTTGCAGCATTTATGGTCTCATTTGCCTGTGCATATGCTTTCTGCATGATCTCATGCTGTGTAACAAGTTCCTGAGCTTTGGCCTGAGCATCTGCGATCAGACTGTCAGCTTTAGCCTGAGCATCCTCAAGGATCGCATCCTTATTGCTGATGATCTTCTGATAACGTTTGATCTCATCCGGAGTTTTCAGACGAAGTTCACGTAAATACTCCTCAATCTCTTCTTTGTTCACTACGATCTTGGTAGTGGAAAGAGGCTGGAATTTACAGCTGTCCACATACTCTTCAATCTCCTGAATAATCTGTTCAATTCTGCTGCTCATAATACACTCTCCTTATTTCTCTGTTTCTCTTTTTTTCAATTTCTCTTCGACTGCATCCGTAATCTCACGTGGAGCGAATTTGCTCAGATCTCCTCCGAAATTAGCAACTTCTTTCATGATCGTGGAGCTTAAGTATGCATATTCCAGACTGGTTGTAAGAAAAACGGTGTCCACATCCGGTGCCAGAACACGATTAGTCTGGGCCATCTGCAGTTCATATTCAAAATCCGTGACAGCACGAAGCCCTCGAACGATCACCTGGGCATGGTTTTCCCTGGCAAAGTTCACTGACAGGCCCTCGAATGCTTTCACCTCCACATTCGGGATATCTTTTGTCGCCTTTGTTAGTATCTTAACACGTTCTTCTACAGAAAACAACGGACTTTTTGCAGAATTATGCAAAACTCCCACTATAACCCGGTCAAATGAAATGCTTGCCCGCTTAATGATGTCAAGATGGCCATAGGTTGCCGGGTCAAAGCTTCCCGGGTATACTGCTGTTATCATATGTCTGTCTCTCTTTCATTTTTTTAGGAAAACATGCTTGTTGGTTTTATATTCCTTGGAACGTACCAGATGATATCCAAGGTCCTCTACATAAGAAAAATCCGTATGTAGATCTTCCTCCACAACGATCAGCGTGTTTTCATCTGCAAGAGTGCTGTCAGCCAGATACTCAAGGACTGGTTGTTCCAGATGCTGTTCGTATGGTGCATCCATAAAAATACAGTCAAATGGTTCTCCGCCTTCCAGTGAACGCAGTGCCTGAAGCACATCCATGTTCAGCAGTTTACCACCATCCGTGAGTTTTGTAAATGAAAGATTTTCGCGGATGCAAGTGCATGCTTTGGGATTTTTTTCCACAAATACGGCATACTCGGCTCCACGGCTCAGAGCTTCAATACCGATCGCTCCGCTTCCGGAAAACAGATCCAGAAACCGACAACCAGGTATTTCAGGCTGGAGAATGTTAAAAAGAGTTTCCTTAATACGGTCTGTTGTTGGTCGTGTCTCATTTCCGGGAATGGTTTTTAAGTTTAATCTACGTGCTTTTCCTGCTATGACTCTCATTTCAGATTTAATCTCCAATCCAGATCACCGCGGGCCAGTCCAAGGATCAGAAGTTCCGCAGTGGCAATATTTGTAGCAACCGGAATGTTGTACTGGTCGCAGCGTTTGACAATGCTCATGATATCCGGCTCTACCGGGTCCATCATGACAGGGTTATAAAACAGGATCACCATATCCAGATCCTGACGCTCTACCATCTCCATAAACTGCTTGTCTCCGCCTATACTTCCGGCAAGAAACTTGTGAACGTGAAGACTGGTTGCTTCCTCAATTCTTCTTCCTGTTGTTCCGGTTGCATATACTTCATGTTTGGCAAGGATATTCTTGTATGCAATACAGAAGTCTTCAATCAGAACTTTCTTACTGTTATGCGCAATAATTCCTAAATTCATAATTCACCTCTCCATTCTGCCCTTGGGTTACATCCCTTTTTCCCCTTTATATAGGTAAAATCATATAACTCTGTAACTGATTCTAGCATAACGCCCAAAAAAGTGCAATTTAATTCATGTAAATTCATGAAAAATTAATATTTTCCCCGGCGTTACTCCATATACTCTATTCTTCCCAGCTGTTTCCTGTAGTATAATCAATTTCAATTCCCGGCTGTATGTTATAAACAAAAACATGGAAAAATATCTTCTGGTCTTTAACGGATTCGGCTTCCATTTCCACACCCCGGGCTACCAGTTCATCTCCCTTAAAAAACGGAGTTACACGATACATGCAGGGATTTCCTGTACTGTGCACGTAATCTGCAACCTCATTTTCAAAAGGAAGCATTCCCGTCACATTGAGATATCTGGTTCCTGTGATAAGATTTTTCCTGTTTGCATTCTCTCCAGTCAGCTGATATCCGATAAGATGGCAGCGATTATACAGATACCTGCCATCTACATTTTCATATTTTACAGTATGCCATCCTGTAGGCTTCACCATTCCGATCGCTCCTCGCTCTTCATCAGGCATCAGCTCCGGTGTGATCTTGGATTCTGCATAACCACAGCGCCCCAGGGAATCTAGTTCACTATAAAATTCGTATGCAGGTCCTGCGCTTTTTTCATCAGAAAAAGAGGGTATATTTCCATTGATCTCCACATATGGACTGCCGCTGTATTCCGGAATCTGATCCAGAGAAACAGATTCTGTCTGCCCTCCTGTCTTCGTCTGAGATTGTTTCAGTAATCCTGTCACTGCATCGGAAGCGGATTCCGAAACATCTTCCCAGAGGATCTGCGCATTTTCTTCTATATATGTAAGAAATACCTGTCCGAAGATCCGGCTTTGATCTTTTACCTCTTTCAGGCTCCGCGGCGGCATCCAGCCATTACATACTGCAAGGATGACACATAGGATAATGGCTGTGAGTATTTTTCGCCTGGGCTGTTTTTTTCGTTTATATTTTCGCTTGTATGTAGGATAACGCTTCTTTTTCACGGGACCCCCTTACTTTTTTTGTCTGACAGATATTATATGTGATGCAGAGATTATTATAACCGCAACTCCCATCAAAAAGCAACCATACATTCGGTTTTTTGCCGCGGTATAATTTATGAACGGAAATATTTTTATATGTTAAATTTCCTTTAACTGCCAGTGTATTATTTTATGGTTTTCACATACTAGCAATGTAACATCAAACCAAATAACAACCAAGGAGGAAATGAATTATGCCAAGTAACACTTCTTCTAACAAAGCAGTTGTACCGGAAGCAAAGGGCGCACTTGACCGTTTCAAATATGAGGTAGCAAACGAGCTGGGTGTTCCGCTTACAGACGGATACAACGGAAACCTGACTTCCAAACAGAACGGATCCGTAGGTGGATATATGGTCAAAAAGATGATCGAAGCACAGGAACGCCAGATGTCCAGCGGCTCCCAGGGCGGCCAGCAGTACTAAATCTGTACGCGCAGGTAGATCTATTACTATGCTGAGTTGATCTAAGCTCATGCAAAAAAGATGCTGTCTGACAGAACTGAAAAACTGCCAGACAACATCTTTTTATTTTATATAAGATCCAAAAGTCTTAAAATCCTATATTTATTTACAGCAATTCCTGTACTTTTCGATATACAACCTCTGCAAATTTCTTATGTCCTGCTGCATTCAGATGTTCCTGATCTGCGTCACAGCAATGTACATAGGATGCTGCCGGAAGGAAACTGATATGACGTTCAGCTGCGATTTTTTCATAAACAGGCTGCAGATTTCTGGAAACGATCACAGACTCTCTGGAAAACTCCTGGTCATATCCTTCCTGCCATACTTTTTCTCCCAGGTAGATCGGAGCCATGAGAAGGACTTTCGCTTTTGGCGCATATTCCTGGACCTGATCCAGCAATCTTATGATTCCCTTTCCGATTACATCTGCGGATGCTCCGAAAACAGTTTTACAGTCATTGGTTCCCAGCATCAGCGTGATCACATCCACCTGGGCATGTGTTTCCAGAAGTGTGGGAAGAAGTGCAGTTCCTTTTCTTCCGTCGCGGAGCGGATCTTCGAAAACCGTTGTTCTTCCGCACAGTCCTTCCTCGATCACGCGATATTCTTCTTTATTCAGTTTTTCCTGGAGAAGGCTTGTCCAGCGTACTCCCCACGGTAGTCTCTCTCTGCTCTCTCCGTCATATCCCCATGTATTGGAATCTCCAAAGCATAATATCTGTTTCGTTTTACTATATCCCTATCTATTTAGTATGTTATTACTTAAATGAATAATAACATGCTATTTGGAATTGGTCAAATATGCAAAAGAAATAGCCTGCTATAGACATTCTCTATAACAGGCCAATATATATCTTTTAAAATACTGTTCGATGAAGATTTTGTTTACAGTCCGATAAATCCTGTAACATCTCCGTTAATCACATAATGTGCACCATTATCTTCGGGTTTAATGTAGATTTTGAGATCTTTCAGTTCAGAAGCTTTTTTGCCCATATCCTCTGTCCAGATCTTTTTGATCCTGTCAGCAACCTCTGAAGTATGTATCTCTTTGCCCCAGTACTGAACATATACTTCTGTCACTGGATCAGCTTTCTTAGCTGCTGTTGTCTTAGCAGCCGTCTTGGTTGTTGTTTTCTTAGCTGCAGTTGTTTTTCGTGTTGTTGTCTTCTTGGCAGCGGTTTTCTTAGCTGGCTCTTCTGATTTTACAGCTGTTGTTTTCTCTTCAGCAGATTTTACTTCTGCTGTTTTTTCTTCTACTGGTTTCTCAGCGGCAGGTTTTACCTCAGCTGTCTTCTCAGCTGCTTTTGTTTCTACAGAAGCTTTTGCATCGTCTGTCTTCGTTGTCTCAGCCTTAACGGCTTTCTCTTCGGATGCGGTTACTACAGATTTTGCAGGAGTCTCGCTTATTGAAGCCGTTTTTACAGTTGTCTTGGTTGCAGCTTTCTTTGTTCTAGCCATGTTTATAGCCTCCTTACAAGGGATTTGTTAATCTTTTCTCATGCAATACAATACTACGATTTGAAAGTTTTGTAAAGAAAAGTTTCAAAAGTCTATTAGTTAAGGCTGTAATTTACAGCATGTACACGATAAGTTACACTGCTTTTACTATATGTCCAGTTATGACGCAGCAGACAATTATGATGACGTCCGTCCCCATCCAGATTACACTCTATCACTTTAAATGAATCACTGTAAACTTCTGTAACGATAGCCGAATGTCCATTATTATTGATGCGCACATAGTCTCCTACCTGAACATTATTATCATATATTCTCTGAAGGCCTGATACTCTCTGCCCTTCCCAGATATCATAAAATACTTTTCTTGCAAACCCATCACACTGGATAGCCCCGTCAAACTTATTGCAATCATACTCGCCATTACCTGGTATCGGATCAATTCCGCTCTGAGTTCCGTGATGTTTGCATGGAACATCACTGATCGTATCCTGAAATCTTTCAGGAGCTCCGCTGCTGTCCAGATTATCTGTCAGATCTGAATAACTGTTTACAACATGGTTCCAAAATTTCCCATCAGGAAATTTGATTTTTTCATCTTCAATTCTCTGCTGCAGATTTTTCTTTTTAATAACAGTAAGATTAACAATTACCGGCTTCGCTGCATTATAAAACGTTGTACTTTTTGTAGTAACTGTGATCTGCACTTCTCTCTGAATATCGTTTTCTTGCCATTCCTTCAAAGTAACCGTTCCATCAGAAGCTACCGATGCAATAGCACTGTTGCTGCTGGAATAAACCAATGTTGCATTCTGATCTGCTTTTGCCCCGAGATTGAATGCTCCATCATAGATCTTACGTTCCTGCTGCTGTACACAGCTGACAGATGGAGTTCCTTTTACCGTAGTGATCGTCAGTTTCCTGGTTGCCGGAGCATAGGAAGAAGATTTCGCTGCAGTGATCTGGATTGTAACTTTTCCAAGCTTCTTTGCCTTTTTAAAGTTCAAATTACCTTTGGAATCCACAGAAACAATACTGGTATCTAAGGACTTATAAGTAAGTTTCCCACCTTCTGAAGGAACTTTGGCACCAAGAGATTTCATTGTAGTGGAATACGCTATTTTTGCCCCATTCTTTACAGCAGTGGTAATATTCTGTCTTTTCAGCACATTAATCTTAATTGCAATATTCTGTGCCTGATAATGTTTGGTCGCCGCAACTTTTACAGTAACTGTTGCCACTCCCTCTCCATTAAGCATAATCTTGCTATTTTTTACAGATGCAATTTTTGCATTAGTGGTTGAATATGTCACTTTTGCAAATTCTTTTTTTCCTGAAACACTGATTTTGTAGGATTTGCCTTTGTCTGTATAAAGTTTTGTAATACTTCCTGGTGTAACTTTTACCGGCTGTTTTGCTTTGCTGATCTTATAAGCTATTTTTTTTGTACCTGTAAAATTGCCCTTTCCTGTGATTTGTAAAGTTGCTGTTCCAGGTTCTTTATTATTAAGATATTTATATGTATAATCTTTTTCATTCTGTAATGAGATCATTCCGGCCGCATTGGCTTTCGGCATATAAATAGAAAATGCGGGAGTTTTTGCCTGTCCATCCCAGGTGTAAATCATTGTCTTCAAATTAACTTGAACTTTACCGTCAAGACTGCATGCTTTGATGGTAAAATATTTAGAAACAGAATCTTTGTAACTTCCCTTTCCTGTGATTTTTGCAACAGCTTTTGTTCCCGTTTTTGTATTATTAGAATAAGTTACTGTATAATCTGTGCCGCTTTTTAATGTTGTATTTCCAAGTTTAACAGTTACACCTGGCTTCTGCGGACTTCCATTGTAAGTTGCGGTTTTTACAGTTACCTTTGCCGTTTTGATGCTCTTTCTAACTACTGGTTTTGAAGCAACTACCTTTAAAGTGATACATTTACTGTTCGTTGGCATGGTCGTATATTTTTTGCCTGAGCTGTCTGACATGGTAAATGGAAGTTCTATAGAGCACTTCAGGTTCGGGATCGTTTTCAGTGTTTTAAGATTATCCATATAGTACAGCATATATCTTGCATCATTGACGCTAGATGTATTAAACTTACTGAGATTTAGAGATTCCAGGCTGCTACAGGAGTTAAACATATATCCCATCTTTACCACTTCAGAAGTATTGAAATGGCTTACGTCCACAGCTTTTAACGCATAGCAGCGTGAAAACATTCCTTCCATAGATTTTACTTTTGATGTGTTAAATTCAGAAACATCCAGAGAAGTCATTTTTTTAAGCTCGCCAAACATAGAATTCATATCTACTACCTTGGATGTATCAAAATTTTTAATATTGAGGCTTGTTAAAGACTCATTTCCATAAAACATGAAATACATATTCTGTACATTAGAAGTATTGAAACTACTCAGATCCAGAGACTTGAGCTTGCTCATAGTACAGAACATTTTGCCCATATCTTCTACATTTGATGTATTAAAGTTTCGTACATTTAACTGTGTAAGACTTTCGCACCGTTCGAACATACCGTTCATATATACAACATTTGCTGTATTGAAATTACTGACATTCAACTGTGTAAGGCTTTCACAGCAATAAAACATCTCCTCCATAGTCGTAACATTCGCTGTATTAAATCTACTGACGTCCAACTGTTTAAGATTCCGACATTCACGGAACATTCCGCTCATCCTTGTCACTCTGGAAGTATTAAAATTCCGGACATTCAGCTGTGTAAGGCTTTCACAGCCTAAAAACATGCTATTCATATCATTAACTTTTGAAGTATCAAATTTACTGACATCCAGAGTTTTTAATTTACTGCAATTTCGGAACATTCCCTGCATATGAGATACATTTCCGGTTTTCAATGAACCAGTATTCAGCTGTGTAAGGCTTTCACAATCTGAGAACATAAAGGCCATGTCTGTCACCTTACTGAAATCACAGTTTTTAAAAGTGATCCTGGTAAGATTCCTGCATCCCTTAAACATAGCTCTTGTCTTTGTGATTCCGGAAATTTCAACTATGGCTGTTTTAATATCATCCTGCCATTTACTCCAGCCCCTTTCTGCATCCCAATAATAATCTGAGGTATCATAGTCACCGTTTCCTTTTAATGTAAGACATCCGGATGTATCAATTGACCAAGCAATATCTCCGGTGATTCCTCCATCCATCATGCTTGCGGAAGCACTTACAGCATCTTCTTCTCCATCAGAAAAGTCATCACTTTCTGCCATTTCTTCTGTTTCCGGTTCTTCCGAAAGATTTTCAGTGTCCTCCGACATTTCTATATTATCCGCTTCTTCCGGCTCTTCTTCTAATTCCTGTTCTGTGCTATCAGGTAATTCTGCTGCTTCATCGTCTGCTGAGATTCCATCTTCAAAAATATCTTCCTCAGAAAAACTTTCCTCTGGACTGTCAGTCTCCTCATTTACATTTTCCTGGACTGTTTCCGGTTCTGTCTCTGAAGCCATGGTTATCCCTGCATTGCCAAAGATCATAGACCCTGATAAAACGACACACAGAAGTTTTTTGATCATTTTTCTCCTCATCCTGTTTTCTCCCTTTTTCTTTTTATACTAAAACGAAGTTCTGATTCTTCGCTTTGCTCCATCCAATTAGATCCCCAGATTTTCCAGTTCTTCACTCATATACCCCTTGAGATGCTCCTTTAAAGCCTTATGCTGAGGCAGGATAAGATCAAAATCCAGTGCCAGGATCTCACCAGCTGCTTCACTTGCATTCTTCAGGATTCCCGCATCATTGTAGATATCACCAATCTTAAATTCCATCAGTCCGCTCTGACGGATACCGAAAAGATCTCCTGGGCCCCGAAGCTTCAGATCTTCTCCGGCTATATAAAATCCATCATTGGATTCATTGAGGATCTTCAGACGTTTAGAAGTATTTTCTTCATTATTTCCCTGGATAAAAATGCAGTAAGACTGATGCTCTCCACGCCCTACACGGCCCCGAAGCTGATGAAGCTGGGCAAGCCCAAAACGTTCTGCATTTTCTACCATCATGACGGTAGCATTTGGCACATTCACTCCAACCTCCACAACTGTGGTAGATACCAGTACCTGAATCTCGCCGGAAGCAAAAGCCTCCATGATCCTGTTTTTCTCTTTTGGCTTCATCTTTCCGTGAAGGATTTCTACTTTGATCTCCCCTGGAAGGATCTCCTGAAGCTTTCTGGCATAATCTGTAACATTCTCTGCCTCCAGGCCTTCGCTCTCTTCCACCATAGGACAGATCACATAAGCCTGCCTTCCCATCTGCACCTGCTTTTCAATAAAAGAATACGCCTTGGGACGGTAGGAAGTTCCTACTACGCAATTCTTGATCGGAAGTCTTTTTGCAGGAAGCTCGTCAATGATCGAAATATCCAGATCTCCGTATAAAATGATCGCCAGTGTCCGGGGAATGGGGGTTGCGCTCATAACAAGTACATGAGGCGGATTTCCTCTGGTCGTCAGCGCTTCCCTCTGGCGAACGCCGAATCTGTGTTGCTCATCTGTGATCACAAGCCCCAGATTCTTATATTCCACCTTTTCCTGGATCAGGGCATGAGTTCCGATGATCACATTCACTTCACCGTCTGCAATCTTCTGATAGATCTCACGCTTCTGTCTGGCTGTGGTAGATCCTGTCAGAAGCACCGGATGGCAGGAAGCGATATTCTGTTCTTCCATCAGCCTCAGAAAGCCTTCGTAATGCTGATTTGCCAGAACCTCTGTCGGTACCATCAGAGCACTCTGAAATCCATTCTCTGCTGAAAGTACCATAGCTAAAAATGCGATCACGGTCTTGCCGCTACCAACATCCCCCTGTACAAGCCTGGACATCAGCTTATGACCGCTCAGATCCCGTTCGATCTCATGCCAGACATTCTTCTGGGCTCCGGTCAGGTCATAGGGAAGCCCTTCTATGATTTCCTCGGTTGTCCATACTGGTTTCATTGGAAAAGTGTTTGGAGCCTCTTCTGTTTTCTCCTTCAAGAGCTGTATTGCCAGCACAAAAAGCAGAAATTCATCGAATACCAGACGTTTCCTGGCTGTGAGAAGCTCCTGCATATTTTTCGGAAAATGAACAGTCCGGATCGCATAATTAGCATCTGCGAGCTGATAGCGTTCCCGTATCTCCTCCGGCAGATATTCCCCATGGAGAGGCCTTGTATCCAAAATCTGATGGACCAACTTCGTGATCATCTTGTTGGAAAGTCCTTTCGTCAGACCATATACAGGCTGCATACTGTGAATGATCTCCTCATAAGCTGCCGGGGTAAAAATCTCCGGATGTTCCATCTGCGGACGGCCTTTTTTTCTGATGATCTTTCCTCTGAGGATAAACACACTGCCCTTTTTGAGTGTTCCCCTCAAATAAGGCGCATTGAACCAGGCAACCGGCAATCGGCCGCTTGCATCTGCCACAGTTGTTGTCAGAACCTGGAGATTGCGTATCTGGTTAATATAAATACCTGTTGTTATAGTGGCACGGATAGAGACTGTTTTGTCCTCCTCTGCTGATGCAATCTCCACAGGCTCCTCATATATATCGTAAGTCCGCGGATAATAACGGAGAAGCTCTTCCGCAGTCGTGATCCCGATCTTCTGGAAAAGCTTCTCTGTTTTCTCACCCACGCCTTTTAATTCACGTAAAGGTGTCTTATCATTCATTTTTTGTGCTCTTTATTCTACAGAAATCAGATAGTAGTAAATTGGCTGTCCACCCTGGTTCAGCTCAACCTCGCACTCCGGATATTTCTCGGTAAGAGAATCAGAAAGTGCCTCTGCATCTTCCTCAGATACATCTTCACCATAGTAAACACTGATGATCTCAGATTCCTCGTCAACCATCTCTGCTACCATCTCCTCCGCTACCTGAAGTCGATCTCTGCCTACTGCAAGGATACCTGCATCACCGATTCCCATGATATCTCCCTCATGGATTTCCTTGTCATCAATGCGTGTATCACGGACTGCATAAGTAATCTGTCCGGTCTTCACTCTGGAAATCGCATCGGTCATGGAAGCAAGGTTCTCCTCGCTGCCCTTCTCCGGAACAAAGCTGATCATTGCGGAAATTCCCTGTGGGATTGTCTTGGTTGGTACTACAATGATCTCCTTGTCCTCAGTCAGATCTCTTGCCTGGTTAGCTGCAAGGATAATATTCTTGTTATTCGGGAAAATATAAATTGTTTTTGCATTTACTTTCTCAATAGCATTGAGCATGTCTTCGGTACTCGGATTCATAGTCTGACCGCCTTCGATCAGATAATCTACGCCAAGCTCACGGAAAATCTGAGAAAGTCCCTCACCTACGGATACGGAAATAAATCCATGATCCTTTGGTGGTTCTTTGTTTTCTGCCTGTTCTTTTGCAAGTTTTTCCGCATCTTTGATCAGTTTTTCCTGATGTTCTTCTCTCATATTGTCAATCTTCATACGGGAAAGCTGACCATACGTGAGTGCGCGTTCAAAAGCCTGTCCCGGATGATTGGTGTGCACGTGTACCTTGACAATCTCATCATCAGCCACCAAAACAATGGAATCACCGATGGAATCCAGAAATTCACGGAAACGGTCGATATCATCCTGTGGAAGCGGTTTTTCAAGAAGGATAATAAACTCTGTACAATATCCAAATTTGATATCTGCCTCTGCCTGAGGAGAAATCTTTGTGATCTTAGGAGCTGCTGCCTCAAACTGGGAATAATCCACTTCTTTTCCATGATATCCGTCGATGGCACCACGGAAAACTTCCAGAAGTCCCTGTCCGCCAGAATCCACAACTCCTGCTTCTTTCAGGACTGGAAGCATCTCTGGTGTTCTGGCAAGAGTTTCCTCTGCATGCTGAAAGATCCCGTCGAAAAAAGCATCCAGATCTTCTGCAGCATCAGCAAGCTCTGCTGCTCTGTCTGCTGCAGCTCTGGCTACAGTAAGAATGGTTCCCTCTTTTGGTTTCATAACTGCTTTGTATGCAGTTTCAACGCCTCGCTCCATAGCTGCGGCAATGGCAGGTGCATCCAGATCTGTAAGTTTACGCACACCTCTGGTAAATCCACGCAGAAGCTGTGACAGGATAACACCGGAATTACCTCTGGCTCCACGGAGGGAACCGGAAGAAATTGCCTTTGCCAGGGATTCCATATCCGGATCTGTAAGAGCACCTACTTCAGAAGCAGCAGACATGATGGTAAGCGTCATATTGGTTCCCGTATCTCCATCAGGTACAGGAAACACATTCAGTTCATTGATCCACTCTTTCTTCGCTTCCAGATTCTTTGCTCCGGACAGAAACATTCTGGAAAGTATTTTAGCATCTATGGTTTTGTTATTCACCACAAGTTCCTCCTCTAAAACTAATCTATTGCACGCACGCCCTCAACCATAATGTTGATCTTTTCAATCTCCATTCCTGTAAAGGCTTCGACTTTATATTTTACATTGTTGACAAGATTGTCCGCAATAGTACTGATATTCACGCCATATGCTACGATGACATGAAAATTCAGCCGGATCTTATTATCATCCGTGATCTTAACACTGATACCATGTTTCAGGCTGTCAATACGCAAAAGCTTGACCAGGCCATCCTTCATACTGATAGCTGCCATTCCGATGATACCAAAACACTCTACCGCCACACTGCCGGCATAAGTCGCAATGACATCCGTATCAATTACGATCTGACCCAATCCAGAATCTATACGTCCATTCATATGGTTACCTCCATTGTTTCATTCAGATTAAATTATATAAAACTATTATAACCTTTTTTTTATAATTACGCAATGATAGAGTTCAACTTGTTTTATCTTATAGAAAATTAAGCTCATCCACTCTATTGAAGGGGAATCCCGGATTGTGATGGAGCATGCCGACCGATACTATGAAACCGGTTTTTCTTTTTCGTTTATTTACTTATAATCCTTTTACAAACGCAACTGCATTTTTTATATCTTCTTCATCTGGATGCCCTTTTGCAATTCCACCAACCAGTTTAAATGGACCAAATGTGTCATAACCCTTGCACCCGAATTTTCCTATTACTTTGGAACGCTTCTTGTCCAAAATCTGCTCAATGGATTTATAATTCGCACTTCCACCATAAGTACAGATCAGAAATACCTTTTTGTCGTCCGGTAGATTCTTCTCTGCAAATCCCAATAATGACTGATGAAATTTTGAAAAATAGATTCCTGATGCAAACCCAATCATATCATAACTGCTCAGATCTGCATCGGGTTGTTTTACAGCATCAATCAAATCAACCTGACACTCTTCTGCTATGCTCTTTACTAATTTTTCTGTATTTCCATGATGTACCGATGCATATATGATTGCTTTTTTCATTTGTTTTCCTTTCTGCCTGCGCCATCAATCAGGTCATAACTCATGTCCAAAAAGTCCAGTATCTTTGCTTTACTGACCGAACCATCCAGTAAAATCGTGATCCAGTACTGCTTGTTCATATGGTATCCAGGTAAAAATCCATGCGTCTGAATAATCATATTTGTCATGTCCGGATCACACTTTACATCCATGATATCAACCGGATCTTTTCCTTCTAATCCCAGTTTTGATTTTTCAATAGTCATGATCACTGCATACCATTTTCCGTTTTTATGTCGAAGTACTGCACTGTCTGGCGATGTACTCCATAAATATTCTGGGACTGTTCCGTACTGTTTCTGCACATATTTAAAGATTTCTTCCGTCTTCACAATCTATTCAACTCCTGACGTTTCTGATATCCTACCTATAATCATACCACATTTTCGGATTCCGAACTACCTGCCAAATTCTTTTGCATTTTCCCGTTTTTCCTATCCTCATATGCCAGTTCAACAAGAATATGTTCTATTCAGATTCAGGAAAGAGACAAGGCCAAAGAAAAAACGATAAATTAATTCGCACTGGGTAATTTTCTATGTTTCAAATTGATCTAAACCATACACACAACGCTTAATTCCACCATGATCCGCCCTGTTCCCGGAGGTATGGAATACTTTCCTTAAAACTCTTTGCAGAATTTTTGATAAATTTCCTTTTTTTGCTTGCAAAAGAGCAATTCATCTGTTAAAATGGTGACTGTTGATAAAAGGAGGTGCTATTCATGGCTAAATGTGCAATCTGCGATAAAGGAGCTCATTTCGGAAACAATGTGAGTCATTCCCATAGAAGATCCAACAAAATGTGGAAATCTAACGTTAAATCCGTCAGAGTAAAAACAACTGCCGGCGGAGCAAAGAAAATGTATGTATGTACTTCTTGTTTAAGATCCGGAAAAGTTGAAAGAGCGTAAGTAATATCGTATGCCCCCGTAGAATGCGGGGGCTGTTTTTTTGTCTCCAAGACAGATAAATCACAAGCGGGAAGCATGCCAGGTGCACACTTCCCGCTTATCTGCAAAACATATGATATCCGCACAGCAGACATATGACTGCCATTGCGATCACAATAAAATTCTCTGTAATAAGGATACCAAGAACCATGCCCACACCAATAAAAAACAGCATAAAACCAGTTAGCTTTCCCACTCCTGTCTGCTCATTTCCTGTTTTTTATTACAGTATATGCATGAAATCTAAATGGAATACTACTCTTCTTTCCCGTCTGTATCCTCAGCATTGCCTGCACCTGGCGCAAAACGGTTCACAAAATCCGGCACCATATCCAGAACCTTGGTAAGGCCATCCTGATTTTTTACGTTTACAAGTTTGGTGCTTCCATTCTGGATCACAAGTACTGCACAGGGAGACATCTTTCCGGCAAGACCTCCGCCGCCGTTATTCTTCTTATCCCCTTCAAAAGCTCCGGCTCCCACGCCGAAGGATACATCGACCAGAGGAAGGATAATGGTATCACCTACATGAATGGCATCGCCAACCACTGTTTTGGCCGATACAAAGCCATCCATTCCTTTAAATAATGAATTCACGGTATCTTTGAAATTATTCTCTTTCTCCATGTTTTACCTCCTTATGTCTCCATCGGTGGATGACGTATTTTATATTTTTATTGAAATAAAGCTCTGCTGCTGTTTTGAGAACTACAATTCCATAAATCCTTCCCTTTAACAGGATCTCTCCCTCAAGAACATTTTCATCATCAAAAAGGGGCGCTGCTTCGATCTTGTTTTTATGAAAAGGAATCGTCATTCCTAATACAGCCAATACCATACCTGTAACTGCCGGATCTTCATTGCCAAATGTGATTTTTCCGGTGATCCTTGTCGGAAGCACATGATAAATCAGTTTTTTTGCATTTTTCCACAGAAAGGAAAGAGCCTCTTTGGTTCGGGGATGGTCTAAAAACTCCTTCCACCAGTTTATCTTATCACAGAAATTCCGGATTGTTAATGCAAGACTTTGCATTTTTTTCAGAATCCTTTTGGGGATTCCAAGAAAATTCTGTACGATTCGGATCAGCTTTCCAACTGCCGTTTTTATTTTTCCCACTATATTCAAAATTAAATCTGCAATCTTTGTCCGAAGCTTCTTTTCATCTTCCGATTCTTCCGATATTTCTTCGGAAATCGATATCGGCTCCATTATTACATTTTCCAAAATTTCATTTATATCTTCAACAGTATCTTCCTGAGGCTCAGACATTTGCAGCTCTGCGGTATCGTTCTGATTTTCGTTTTTTGATGTCTTTTCATGGCTTCTGGAAGCCTCTGCCTGTTTTTTGGCATTTTGATTTCCGGAGTTGGAAAGAGATCTAGGTTTCTTTTTTTTACGAAACAGATTTTTAAATTTTTCCAAAGGAATCCCTAAAAAACATAATTTTGTTTTCAGAACGCTCTGCTCCCAGAATACCTGCGCAGAAATTATATGAAGCAGCCAGCTCACTTCACCGAAAGCATGTATTTCCCGAAGACTATCCGTTCGGTCTTTTTTTATTTTCCCTCTGTATCTGATCGGACAGAATAAAAGAAGCAGCAGGATCATAAGAATCAGCCCGATCAGGATCCCCAGAAGGATCAATATCCATTTTATTATCAGCCATAATATATGCAGCATTGGTTCACCTGTTTTTCAGATATTCTTTTATTTTAAAATTTCCAGTTTCGGTATAAACCTGTTCGATCATATCCTGTACCATCTGTATAGCACCGGATTTTCCTCTAGCCATTCCAATGATCAAAGGACAGGTGGCTCTGGCGCTTCGCTGTACAAGCATGCCTGCAGGAAGAATTTCCAAAATATTTCCGGGATTATCAGACAAAGTAACAACGTAGATATCCGGCACGAATTTGCCAGCAGTGATCCTGGTTCTTATTCTAGTAGGATTTTTTACATCATTTCCTATGTAATAGTTTTTCATCCATTTCAGCAATCTGCCCTCACCTCCGTTATAATGCCAAACAGGGCTGCGTAAGTACACAGCCCTGTCCTGTTGTTAAAAATACTTCTGCTGTTTCGCCCAGACGCCCTCACTTCGCATTTCCAGATACTCCTGATAGGCCTGTTCCACGATATGCTTCTCGTTGGAAAAACGGAGAAGATGATAGATCTCATGAAACTTATAGTATCCGGAATCTACAAAATATTCCTCTCGCTGGGGTTTGCTATGATAATTATCAGCTATCATGAGATACCAGTGTACCTCTTTCATTACCACATCCTCCGGAACGGTGAAATTATACTGGCTTTTACCGATATATTTCACGATAGAGGCCCGAACACCTGCTTCTTCCATTACTTCACGTAAAGCAGTCTGCTCAAAAGTCTCTCCTTTTTCTACAGTTCCTTTGGGAAGCACCCATCCTTCATAACGGTTCCTGTAGGATTTATACAATGCCAGGATCTTACCCCGATGAATTACCACACCGCCACAGCTTGTTGCTTCTATCATATTGCAATCCTCCTGTAATGCGTGTGTCTTTTGCACTGGCTATAGTATACCTCTTTTTCACCTTATAGGCAAGGGGCAAGAAGCAGATACTGTTCTCAATTTAATCGAAATAATATGCATCAAAAACATTGGCCGCAATGGGAACTGCCGCTTCACTTCCGGTTCCGCCGTTTTCCACGATCACTGCAATGGCGATATCCGGATCATCTACATTAGAATAACCCACAAACCAGGAATGACTGGAGCCATTTTCATCAAACTCCGCAGAACCGGTTTTTCCGGCAACAGTATATCCTCGTCCATTCAATGCGGAAGCCGTACCGTTTTCAACTACATTTTTCATTAGTTTTCCAAGGATATTGGCTTCATTTCTTGTCATCAGACGTTTGTATTCTGTTTTTTCTGTTTCCCTGACCGTATCACCGGAATTATTCACGATCTTATCGATCATGGTTGGCTTCATCAGTATACCATCATTGGCGATGGCACTTGTGATCAATGCCATATGCATCGGAGAAACAAGAGTGTTACCCTGGCCGATCGAGGTCTGCATCACAAGTGCATTCGGAGAATCTTTATCAAGGGTAAAGCGACTGGTTTTATAGGAATTCAGCGGAAGCGCCCTATTAAAGAGCAGATCCTCTGCAGTACTTTTCAGAGTATCTCCTCCCAGACCAAGTCCCATATCTGCAAATGCACAGTTACAGGAATGTGCAAATGCGGAATAAAAATCCTCCTGTCCATGTACTGCACCATTGTAACACTGGATCGTGTGGTCATCCACTGTGATACTTCCCTGACACAGATAGGAATATCCCTCCAGTGATCCCTTTTGTCTGAAATAATCCAGTGCCGTGACGATCTTAAATGTTGATCCCGGAGGATAAGCTCCATTGGTTGCACGGTTTAAAAGGCTACTGTTACTTTCATCATTAACAAGGGTATCCCAGTTCTGTGCGATCGTGTTCGGATCAAAATCCGGTTTGCTCACCATAGCCAGGATACGTCCGGTGGATGGTTCCAGTACAACTACCGCTCCTCTCCGGTCTCCCAGAGAATTGTATGCCGTTGTCTGAAGATCTGCATTCAGACTGGAGATCACGGTATCACCCTGATTCTTTTTTCCCAGGAATTCATTTTTCATCTGTTCCAGAAAAAATGAATGTGAGGTGAGAAGCTGGAAATTTGCTTCCGATTCCAAACCACTCTTACCATTGGTATCATATCCTACTGCATGTGCAAAAATATTGGAAAACGGATACGTTCTCTCTTCTGTTCCATCTTCATACACATTGGTCTGTGCCAGAACCTCACCATCCGAAGACTGGATACTTCCACGTACTACCCGGTCCGAAAATGTATCCTGACGGGTGTTGTACGGGCTGTTGATAAAATCTTCGCTTTTTATGGCGTCAAAATAGGCCAGATATCCGATCAGACTGACAAAGATCAATATAAAGAAGGCCGATACAAAAGTTAAAGGCCGGTTCTTTTTTCTACGGAGTCTGGCGATTTCTCTTTCTCTCAGGCGTTGCTCTCTTTCCTCTTCTTTCAATCGTTTCTTTTCGCTGCGTTTCAATTTGTTCGTCCTCATCTTCCCTCAGAATATACAGTCCCTGAATGATCGCAAGCATCAGGATGGTACACATGACAGAACTGCCTCCGTAACTCACCAGCGGAAGTGTAACTCCTGTCATTGGAATAAACTTGGTTGCACCGCCGATGGTCAGAAATACCTGAAAAGCATATTCTGTTCCGAGCCCCAGTGCGATCAGTTTATAAAACGGATTCCTGATCTTTAGTGCAATAGTAACGATCATCAGAAAAAAGCTTGTGCATACAAGAATCAGGCAGATGGCAAAAATGCCACCCAGTTCCTCACAAATAGCACTGAAGATAAAATCATTTTTTACGACCGGAATCTTCTCCGGAGAGCCCTGGCAAAGTCCCATTCCAAACCAGCCTCCGGTTCCGATTGCAAACAGAGACTGCACGATCTGATAACCTTCATTTTGATAGACAGCCATCGGATCCTTCCAGGCACTGACTCGCTGACGGACATGTCCAAAAAGATGATATGCGATCACCGAACCAACGCATCCTCCGCCAAGTCCCAGAAATAAATAGCTCGGATTCCTGGTTGCCACATAGATCAGTACAAGGTAGGTGACAAAAAAGATTACTGCACTACCCAGATCCCTGGAAAGAACCAGGATCCCTACATGGATCACTGCAACGATCGTAGCCAGTACTACTTTGCGAAAATCCACCTTGGTACACAGAAGTGATGCCATAAAAAATACGAAGGTTATCTTGATCACCTCGGAAGGCTGGATTCCCATAAGAGAAAGCTTTGCACCGTAGCTTGTGCTTGCCAGAACAAGAACTGCCGCCAGAAGTACAATACCAATTCCGGCATAAGCCCATGTAAGATCCTTTAAAAATTTCATTTTTCGTATCATTACCGGTATTACCAGTGATACTGCACTACCTGCGGCCACGATCAGAAGCTGCTTAGTTGCAGACGGAAGTGAAAGCCGGCAGAGCATGATAAATCCTACGCTCAGGAGCATACACATATTATTTAAAAGAAGCAGCGATGCATTCTGATAAATAATTCGATAAAGGATCTGGATCGCTGCAAAAAAGATCATCATTTCGATATAGAACAGGATGACCCTGAAATCCATGCTTTTTAAATAGATCACAAGAAATGCTGTAAAATCAATAAAAAAGATCATGGTCAGCTGCTGATGGAGCAGTTCTCTCTTTTCTTCCTCATCCTGCCGCCACACCATATAAAAACAATGAAAGGTATAGACGATCATCAATGTGAGGATCACATACTTAGATAATTCTGTAATTACATTAATCATACACTTTTACTCGGCTCCTCTTTTAAAATGGCCTTTTGTATACCTGCGTCCGGAAGGTTTTCCGTTTTCCTGATAAACCGTCCGGAATTCTTTCAGGATCGCTTTTGCTTTCTCTGGCTCTTCGATCGTAAATGCCAGTCGCAAAGAGTGAAGGTTCAGTTTTTTTACCTGATCTTTTTCACCCGGAAGTCCGTAAGGAATGCTATTATAAATGATATTATAACAGTATTTTGCTTTTTCGGAGATGTTTTTTCCCCATGGATCACAACTGCATTTTACCGGAAATTCACTGTTATAGCGGTCTTTCAGATAAGCCGTCTCATATTTTCCTGTACATCCGAAAAGATTCTTCCTTACACACTGCGCGGAAAGCATCAGTGGGATATAACCATATAAAAGCAGCTCCGAAGAAGTATTATCTCTATGTTTCAGTTCACCCTCATTCAACTCAAGGGGGACTGTATTTCGAAGAACTCCCTCTTCCCGCCAGAAATCAACACTCTGATCATTCCAGGTATACATGGATGCATCCAGGATACATTTTTCGCCATATCCCATTTTTTTCAGTACGGCGTAAGATTCCAGGTTTCTTACCAGAAAGCCCTTCATACCCTGCTCCAACCATTTTTGAGCTGATCGAAGCCACTTTTCGGGGATTTCTCCGCGATGGATATGTGGAGTAGAAAGATATAATTCACTGCTTGCAGCAAGTTCCGGTGAAAAATATTTTTCCATAGTATCAAAAGGAAAATAAAAACCTGTAATCCCCGGTTCGTTCAAAAGTACTTCCGCAGTATCCGAACGTTCACAGGATACATACACAGGCAGGCTGTCTGTTACCCTTCTGTGGCAGGCAGCCTGATCCTTAGATTTCGTCGGCTGCTTCGTAACCTGTGCTCTCTTCTGACATCCGATCAGTGCTTCTCGCAGCTGACTCAGAGCATCTCTTCGTACTTCATTGAGAACTTTAACCGGAACAAAAATCCTTCCATTTATTTCAATGTTCAGATCCTCCCACTGAAAATCTGTATTTCCCAGTTTCTCCATCTGCTGACGGATCCTCTGTTCTTCCATTGGCTGATTTTTAGCAAACTGTACCTCACCGCCCATAGCAGTTACTGTCTGGCCCTTGCAGGTTATTTCCAGTATAACAGGACTTTCAGGAGAAAGTATTAAATTCCCATGAATTTTTTCTTTTATTTTTCTGATCTCCGGCTGGATATTACCGGATTTTTTTTCATTGGCAAAAGCCATCATTTCCGGCCCGCGATACATATCATAGTATCCTTTGCAGGATCCTCCCCGACTGAAAAGCTCAAGAAGATACTTCCGATCGTTTTCCTGAACGTGATATTCTTTTCCACTTAAATACATATCCAGATATTTTCGATATACTGCCGTGACGCCCGCTGTGTACGCCGGCTGTTTCATACGCCCTTCGATCTTCAGAGACATAACACCCGCCTCCAGGATATCCGGAAGAATATCCAGAGTGCAGATATCTTTCAGGCTTAATGCACAAAAATCCTTGTCTCCTTTATATTTTCTGTGATCCATGGTTACACTGTAAGGAAGCCTGCATGGCTGTGCACAGCGGCCACGGTTTCCGCTTCTTCCACCGAAAATACTGCTCATCAGACACTGGCCGGAATAGCTGTAACAGAGAGCTCCATGGATAAAAGTCTCTATTTCCAGAGGACTTGCCTTATGCATGGCAGATATCTCTTCCAGGGAAAGCTCTCTGGCCGGAACCACACGCGTTGCTCCCTTTTCCTCCAGAAACCGCATTCCCTCCGGTCCGGTTACTGTCATCTGTGTGCTTGCGTGAATATCCAGATCCGGAAAATTCCGGCGTATAAAAGAAAATACTCCCAGATCCTGTACGATCACCGCATCCAGCCCTGCCTCATAATACGGAAGCAGATATTCAAACAGCTGATCATCCAGTTCACGGTTCTTCAAAAGTGTATTCACAGTAAGATATAATTTACGGTTATGGATATGTGCGGTCTCAATGGCAGTGATCAGCTCTTCCTGGGTGAAGTTCTGCGCATAAGCTCTTGCTCCAAAAGCCGGTCCCCCTACATATACCGCATCAGCCCCGGCACCAATAGCTGCCTCAAAGCTTTCATAAGAACCTGCCGGCGAGAGCAGTTCTGTTATCATATTTTTCACAGTATTCCCTCATCTCCCATCTGTTAATCAATCCGATGACCATAAAACAAAAGAGGATTACCGAAGCAATCCCCCCTCCTTATTTAAGCAGTTCATCAAGTTCTTTCTCCAGCTCCTTCACCTTACCGTCCAGAAGATTCTTCTGTTCCTGAGCTTCCTGTTCTGCCTTCTTCGCCTCTTCAATCTGCATTTTCAAAGAGATCAGTTCATGTTTCAGATCATACATCTCCTGGTCTTTCTGCTGCAGATCCTGTTCAAAAATCTCCGCCTGTTTTTTTGCCTTAAAATAATCATCTGTAATATTCAGACTGAGCAGTGTATGCTTGGTCTCCATGGCCTGTCTGGAGTATCCCGGCATCTGACTCAGCTCACTGATCTTATTATTCATATAGGCTGCAACCTTCTGAAAATATTCCTCGGACTCATACCCGCCCAGAGTAATGATCTTTCCATCGATAACAACCTGTGCTGTATTCTTTACCGCCATTCGTAAAGCCTCCTGAATTTATCTGTTACTGGTAATTTCCTCAATAACATTCCTCTGCATTGCCGGTCTTACAACCCGCAATTTCTTTTATTATAACTGATTCCCGCAAAAATGTATAGAAGTTTTTCTATTATTTTGTCGATAAATCAGGACGAGGATATCCAAGATGGGTATATGCCAGCACGGAAGCCATTCTTCCACGTGGAGTTCTGTTAAGGAAACCTGTCTGCAAAAGATAGGGTTCATACACGTCTTCCAGTGTTCCGGAGTCTTCTCCGATTGATGCGGCAAGTGTTTCAAGCCCCACTGGTCCGCCCTGGAAATTCAAGATCAAGGTCTGGAGAATGCGGCGGTCCGTTTTATCGAGGCCATACTGATCTACCTCCAGAAGATCCAATGCGAAGCAGGCAACATCGTAGGTGATCACACCATTATACTTCACCTGGGCGAAATCACGTACTCTCTTCAGAAGACGGTTGGCCAGACGGGGGGTTCCTCTGGAACGCTTGGCGATCTCGGCAGCTCCATTGGGTTCGATTTCCACGCCAAGCACCTGAGCGGAACGTAGAATGATCGTCGTCAGTTCTTTTTTATCATAAAACTCCAGTCTCTGTGTTACGCCAAAACGATCACGAAGCGGCGCGGAAAGAAGACCTGCCCTCGTTGTTGCACCTACCAATGTAAACTTCGGAAGATCCAGACGAATGGAACGGGCGGATGCTCCCTTGCCGATCATGATATCGATAGCAAAATCTTCCATTGCCGGGTAAAGAACCTCTTCTACCTGTCGATTCAGTCTGTGTATCTCATCTACAAACAGCACATCTCCTTCCTGAAGGTTGTTCAGGATCGCAGCCATTTCGCCTGGCTTTTCAATCGCAGGACCTGATGTTACCTTCATATGTGTTCCCATCTCATTGGCAATGATCGCGGAAAGTGTAGTCTTTCCCAGCCCCGGAGGTCCATAAAACAGCACATGATCCAGTGAATCATGACGCTGCTTTGCTGCTTCGATATAAATTTTCAGGGTATCTTTTGTTTTCTGTTGACCAATATACTCATCCAGACTCTGAGGCCTTAAATTTCCCTCCAGGGAAAAATCCTCTTCTGTAACATCTGTTGTAATGATCCTGTTCTCCATTTGCTATGCTCCGTTCTATTTCATTTCAGTGCGAGCATGTTTGCTCTTACTCACGGCGGTGACATGCTCCCACCACTTAAATCTTACGATTTTGAAGTGGGGGCTTCCTGCTCGATTACCCTTTAGAGCAAAGCTAAAACAGGCTATCCCCGCGTGTCCCGCGGTTTTGTTTTTTATGTTTATCCGGTTACGGATTTTTTTCTTGTGCCGTCAGGCACATTCTTTATAGATTCTTTTTCCTTCTTCACGGATATTGACTGCTGCATTCACATCCCGGTCCATCCTATTTCCACATCCACAAACATACATTCTATCCGACAATGCCAATTCCTTTTTCTTATGTCCGCATACACTGCAGATCTTGCTGGATGCAAAATAACGGTCTACTTTTATAAGATGTTTTCCGCATTCTTCCAGCTTGTATCCCAGCATGAACAGAAACTGCCCGTACCCGTTATCCTGCACACCTTTCCCAAGGTGCAGTCCTCCGGACATTCCCTTCAGATTCAGATCTTCCACACATACTGCATCATATCTTTCCGCAAGCTCCCTACTGAGCTTATGCTGGAAATCTTTTCTCTGGTTCTTTATCTTTTCATGACATAAAGCTACCCTTTTTTTCTGTTTCTGATAGTTCCGGCTTCCTTTTTCACAGTGGGAGAGCTTTCTCTGTTCTCTTGCAAGTTTTTTCTCTGCTTTTCTGTAAAACATAGGGTACCCGGCTCTTTCTCCTGTAGAAAATACACACATTCCCTGCATGGCAAAATCGATCCCAAGAAATCTCTCTGCCGGTCTTTTTTCCACTGTTTGGTTCTCACAGCAGAACAAAAGGCTGGCTAAATATTTCCCGGATGGCTCACGGCTCACAGTTACAGACTTCAGTTTCCAGTCTGATGGAATCTGACGGTGAAGTTTTATCCTTATGACGGACATCTTTGGAAGCTTCAGATAGGTATCCTGCAAAAGGATATTTCCGTTTAGTGCATTGGTCGTATATGAATTTCTTGCATGCTTCTTTGATTTATAACGTGGAAATCCGCAGGCTGGTTCCCGAAAAAACTTCCGGAACGCACTTTCCAGATGCAGCTGCGCATTCGCCAGGGCAAGAGAATCCACCTCTTTCAGCCATGGATATTCCTTTTTATATCCGGCCGGTGTGTTCCGGAGCATCTTTTTTTTTCTGGTAATAGCTGATCTTATCTGCAAGCATCTGGTTATAGATAAAGCGGCTGCAGCCGATTGTTTGCTCTATCTGAACTCTCTGCTCTTTATTTGGATAGATCCTTATTTTTACGGCGCGGTTCATTCTTCTCACCCTGGCTTTCTATATACTGCCGTATCGTTTCAATCGTTGCTCCGCCTGCACTGAGCAGACAGAAGATCTGACTCCAGAATGCATCTTTCATGGTCTAACTCCATTATATTTATCATCCTTTTTCTTATATCGACGGATATGTATTTATGAACTAATTGTTCTTTTTCAGTATACTACATCAGGGAAAGGAGAACAAGTGTTTCTTTTATACTATAGAGATTTTTTTAAGCAGATATGCTCAGATGTGCAATTCATCTCACCATCTGAAGAGGTGGGAGAATTCTTGCTACATTTGTTAAAAATTTTTCAGTGCAGCCCGAAGAATTGCTTCTACATCATCTGCCGGCACATCTTCCGGTACCTTTCGTACTGCACGAAGGGCATCTGCAGAACTGTATCCTAATGCGACAAGCGCCTCCACCGCTTCCTGACGACTATCCCTCAGATCAGATGCTCCCTCAGCTGCTTCTTCCTGCTGATGCGCCAGTTTCATCTCAAAAGCATCTTCCAGCTTCAACTTGTCTTTCAGCTCCAGGATCATTTTCTGGGCTGTCTTTTTCCCGATTCCAGGGGCCTTGGAGATTGTTTTTACATCATCGGAAAGCACTGCAAAACGAAGCTCGTCTGCACTGATCCCGGAAAGGATACCCAGAGCGCCTTTAGGTCCGACTCCGTTGACACCGATCAGAAGCTTGAACATGCCAAGATCATCCTTCGAAAAAAAACCATATAGCTGCAGAATATCCTCCCGCACATAGAGAAAGGTATGGACCTTCTTTTCATCGCCTATCCGTGCTTTCCCAAGATCCTGTCCTGTCATATAAATCTCATAACCAATTCCGCCATTTTCCACAACCAGACAATTTTCACCGATATCTGCTACGGTACCTTTTACAAAAGAAATCAAATCTCAAGGCTCCTTCCCTGAAACAGCTGAACATCTGTTTCCCATATGAACGCAATAGTAACATAATTTTCAAAAAAAATCAACCCGGAATACAATCTCCGGGTTGATCCTGTATACAAGCCTGTGATTCCTCTCGCTGTTTTCTATCACTGATTAAGGAAATCCTGATCCTCAAAATAATTGATCCGCATAGAAGAACGGACATCATGAAGCGTTGCGGCAGCTTTTTCTCTGGCAACCTCTGTACCGGCTTTCAGGATATCGAACACATCTTCGGTTCGCTGCTCCCACATTTTCCTTCTTTCACGGATCGGTCCAAGCTCTGCCTGCATAACATTATTCAGGAACTTCTTGACTTTCACATCACCAAGGCCACCTCTCTGATAGTGAGCCTTAAGTTCATCCAAATTCTGATACTCTGGCAGAAATTCAGCAAAATGTTCCGGGCGGCTGAAGGCATCCAGATAGATAAATACCGGATTTCCCTCTACACGACCAGGATCCTGAACACGAAGATGGTTCGGATCTGTAAACATGGACATGATCTTTTTCTTCACAACATCTTCTTCATCAGACAGATAGATGCAGTTTCCGAGAGACTTACTCATCTTAGCCTTTCCGTCAATTCCCGGAAGACGTAAGCATGCTTTATTGGAAGAAAGAACAATTTCCGGATCTGTCAGTGTATCACCATAAACGGTATTGAATTTATGGACGATCTCCTTGCACTGCTCAAGCATCGGAAGCTGATCTTCACCTACCGGTACATGTGTTGCACGGAAAGCAGTAATATCCGCAGCCTGACTGATCGGATAGCAGAAAAAGCCTACCGGGATGCTGGCTTCAAAATTACGCATCTTAATCTCGGATTTAACGGTAGGATTACGCTGTACTCGTGCTACCGTAACCAGATTCATATAATAAAAGGTAAGTTCTGTCAGCTCCGGAACCATGGACTGGATAAAAATATTGGATTTCTCCGGATCAAGCCCGCATGCCAGATAGTCCAGAGCAACCTGAAGAATGTTATGACGTACTTTCTCCGGATGCTCTGCATTATCTGTAAGTGCCTGGGCATCTGCGATCATAATATAAATCTCATCATATAAGCCGGAATTCTGCAGCTTCACACGCTCTGCCAGAGATCCAACATAATGACCTACATGAAGGCGCCCCGTCGGGCGGTCGCCAGTTAAAATAATCTTACTCATGAATTTCGTTCTCCTTGAAGTATACTGAATATTTATATCCTATTATAGCCCCTTGAAATTCACCGGTCAAATATTTTTAACCGGAAACTGCAATTTTTCATTGAAATATAACCAAAAATTTGTATGTATTTATTTTATTTATGCATTATCGGGCACAACATGCTTTATTCCAAAAAAGAACTGCCACGTCACTCGGAAAACTTCCGTGACAGGCAGTTCTTTTTTGTTTTACAGAATCACATGTCTTGGGCAAACTTCCTTACATTTACCGCAGCCTATACACTTATCATAATCAATGTGTGCACAGAAATCGGTAACTGTGATCGCCTCGGACGGACAATTCTTCTCACATTTTTTACAGCCGATACAGCCAAGCTCGCAGGCAGCTGTAACTGCCTTACCTTTTGCGTGGGAGCTGCAGGCTACACGTGTCTGTTTGTCATATGGTACCAGCTCGATCAGGTGACGCGGACATTTGGCAACACATTTGCCACAGGCTTTACATGCTTCCTGATCTACGACCGCAATACCATTCACTATATGGATCGCATCAAATGGACATGCCTTTACACAGCTTCCGAAGCCCATACATCCAAATGTACAGTTTTTTGCACCGCTGCCAGGGATGAAAGCCATCATCTCGCAGTCTTCCACACCTGTGTACTCATATTTCACAGTCGTCTTATCACAGGTTCCCGCACATTTTACAAAAGCAACCTGACGTGCGGTTTCTTTTACTTCCTGTCCCATGATCGCGCCAATCTTGGCTGCAACCGGAGCACCGCCAACCGGACACTGATCTACAGGAGCTTCTCCCTTTGCAATTGCGGCAGCGAGTCCGGAACATCCCGGATATCCACAACCACCACAGTTATTTCCTGGAAGAACGCCGAGAATGGCTTCTTCCTTTTCATCTACCTTAACGGTTAATTTCTTGTCTGCAAGTCCGAGGAAGATACCAATGAATAAACCAGTACCGCCGACAATGACTGCAGCCATAATAATTCCTGTTATACTCATGCTCTTCTTCCTCCTATACGATTCCGGAGAATCCAAAGAATGCAATAGCCATCAGTGCTGCCGTAAGCAGAACGATCGGCATACCCTGGAAGGATTCCGGAATATCGTTGTATTCCATTTTTTCACGGATTCCCGCAAGTAATACAATTGCGATCAGGTAACCTACACCTGTGGCAAATCCGTTGACAACACTTTCAAGAATGCTGTATTCATATTTAACGTTGTTCAGTGCTACACCAAGAACTGCACAGTTTGTTGTGATCAGAGGAAGGTATACACCCAGTGCCTTGTAAAGGGATGGTACAAATTTCTTGAGAAACATTTCTACAATCTGTACCAGTGCCGCGATAACCAGGATAAATACAATCGTTTTCAGATACTCAAAATGGGTCGGTACCAGGATGAATTTATAAAGCAGACCTGCAACAAAGGATGCAATGGTAATAACGAATACAACCGCACCACCCATGCCGGCTGCAGTTTCTGTCTTCTTGGATACTCCAAGGAAAGAACAGATTCCCAGGAACTGACTTAATACAACGTTACTGCAAAGCGCAGAACCAATTGCGATCAACATCAAGCTTGCCATTTTCTATTCCCCCTTTTTATTCTTTGTCGGAAGGACATCCGCCGCAGGTCGCACAATTGGAGCCACAGCCGGACTGGATTTTGGAAACATCTTTGCCCTTCTTTGCCATGTTGATCTTTACTTTGTTCTGGATCGCTGCAAGTCCGGCAAGAACCAGAAATGCTCCAGGTGCAAGGATAAAGATAGTGATCGGGGTATAGCCGGCAGCACCGGTAGCTGCATCAGCAACCGGAATGATCTGTGCTCCGAAAGCCTTTCCAGAACCAAGGATCTCTCTTACAAGACCAATGGCAACCAGGCCCACTGTAAAGCCAAGACCCATTCCAAGTCCGTCAAAGATAGACGGAAGGACAGGGTTCTTGGAAGCATAACTCTCTGCACGTCCCAGAATGATACAGTTAACAACGATCAGTGGAATGTAAATTCCAAGTGACTCATAAAGAGAAGGAGTAAAGCCTTCCATCAGAAACTGTACGATAGTTACAAAAGATGCTACAACTACGATAAAGGCCGGCATTCTGACGGAGTCTGGAATAACCTTACGCAGCATGGAGATGAGCATGTTTGACATAACCAGAACTACGGTTGTGGAAAGTCCCATACCAATACCATTGATCGCAGAAGTCGTTACCGCAAGGGTAGGACACATACCAAGCATCAGGACGAAAATCGGATTTTCGGTTATAATGCCGTTTTTTAATCTTTCACCACAATTATTCATATTCAACTACCCTCCTAAAATGCGTTTTTGCAATAGCCGATAGCTGTATTGACTGCACCGGTAAAAGCTCTGGATGTGATGGTCGCACCACTGATAGCATCAATAGGCTCACCTTCGCCGCCGTCCTTGGATACATAGAATTTATCGGTATTCTTTCCAACATACTGTTCCTGGAACTTCGCTTCTGTAGCACGCATTCCAAGTCCGGCAGTCTCACTGATGGAAAGAATGGAAACGCCGCTGACGGTGCCGTCTTTTGTTACACCAACTGTGATCTGGATATCACCGCCGTAACCCTCTTTATCGGTTACAGTTACCACATAGCCTTCATCTGCTGCTTCACAGACTTCATCTACGATTGCTTTGATTCCAAGATCTGCAGCTGTTTTATCTGCTGCTTCCTTGTCTACATCTACAGCTTTAAAATCTTCCAGGCTTACATCACTGAATACAGTCTGCCATGCTTCTTTTTTTGCCTGTTCCTCGGTTCTTGCAATGGGTTCTTTGGTAACTTCGTAAACCAGTCCAAGGCCAAGGCCGGCAACTACTGTAATGATCGTAAGGATCAATGTATTTCTGATAATCTTACCCATTATTTCTTGCCTCCTTTTCCAAAAGCAACCGGTTTTGTTACTTTTTCAATAAGCGGAACCAGAAGATTGCAGAAAATGATCGCATAGGAAACGCCCTCTGCGGAACCACCAAAGAGACGGAATACCGCTGTCACGATACCGAGGCAGCAGCCATATACCAGCTGACCTTTCGGAGTGATCGGAGTCGTCACATAATCGGTTGCCATAAACCAGGCACCAAGCATCAGACCGCCTCCAAAGATATGACTGAAAAGATAGTTTACGTCAAAGCCTTTGCCTGTTCCCAACATATAGAAAATGACAAATACTGCAAAACTTCCAATATATGTAAGAGGTACCTTCAGATCGATGATCTTAAATGCGAGAAGGATCACTGCACCGATGAGGATCGCCAGGGCAGAAGTCTCACCGATGGTACCCTGGATATTACCAAGGAAGAGATTCTTTACAGGAATAGAAGTCCCCTCAATGAATCCCTGGCTTTTAAGCGCTGCCAGAGGTGTTGCCTGTGTAACCGCATCTACAACAGCATGGGAGCTTTTGGAAACTGCAAAGTTAGTCATTTTTCCGGCAAAAGAGATCATAAGGAAACATCTTCCTGCAAGAGCCGGGTTCATAAAGTTCTGTCCAAGTCCACCGAACAGCTGTTTTACAACAATGATCGCAAAAGCACTGCCAAGGATCGGCATCCAGATCGGGATCTGGGGCGGCATGTTCAGTGCAAGCAGAAGTCCTGTTACAACTGCACTGAAATCAGTAGTTGTATTCTTTTTATGCATCAGTCGGTCATACAGCCATTCAAAAAACACACTGGATGCAACCGTCGCCAGCACTACAAGGAGTGCATGCACTCCAAAGTTCCAGATACCGAAAAGTGTTGTCGGCAGAAGTGCGATCACTACCAGCTGCATAATACGGCTGGTGGTCATTTTATCCCTGATATGGGGATTAGATGATACGTTATACATTTGTTCCATTGTTATTCCTCCCCCTATTTCTTTTTCTTGCGCTCTGCAAGAACCATTTTTCTCATAGATTTAATACTCTGAGTCAGAGGTCGTTTGGCCGGACAGATGTAACTGCAGCAGCCGCACTCGCAGCATTCCATACCATCCATTTTTTCGAAGCCTGCCATATCACCGTGTTCTGCAAGAGTTGCAAGGCGGGCCGGAACCACATGGCCCGGACAGACGCTTACACAACGTCCGCAATTGATACATGCAGTCTGGATCTGCTTCGCCTCGGAAACTGCGTCACGCTCCAGGAAAAGCAGGGAAGAAGTTGTCTTCGTACATGGAATATGAAGATCATACAGCGCAAATCCCATCATCGGTCCGCCGGAGATTGCTTTTGCGATCTTTTCCTTCAGTCCGCCTGCAGCATCTACCAGTTCAGACAGATCTGTGCCTGTAAGAACGGAAAAGTTCTTCGGTGTGCGGATTCCGTCTCCGGTAACCGTTACATTACGGCTGATGACCGGCTGTCCGAGGATCACTGCCTTATAAACAGAAGTAACAGTCTCTACGTTATCAACCACGCATCCTACGTCTGCCGGAAGCATAGTGGAATTGATCTCTCTGCCTGTTACCGCATAGATCAGCGTACGTTCACCACCCTGTGGGTATTTGGTCTTAAGCTCTTTTACTTCCATACGCTCTTTGCCTTTGATGGCTTCTTTCATCCTGGCAATACAATCCGGTTTGTTGTCCTCGATACAGATACATCCCACTGCCTTCGGGAAAGCTTTCAGGATTACTTCCAGACCACCAACAATGCTTTCCGGTTCTTCCATCATCCTTCGGTAGTCACTGGTGATATAAGGCTCACATTCCGCTCCGTTGACCAGGATATGATCGATCTTGTCGGGTTCCTTTGGTGAGAGCTTTACATGTGTCGGGAAACCTGCACCACCCTGACCAACAACTCCGCCTTCCTGAATCCTTTTCAGGATATCCTCCTTGGAAAGATCCGAAAGCTTTGCAGGTGCATATTCCACAGATTCGTACAGACCGTCATTCTCAATGATGATCGCATCACCCATGGCGCCTACTGCGGTCAGACGTTTCTCGATTCCCTTTACGGTTCCTGATACAGACGAGTGTATCGGTGCGGAAACAAATCCTCCTGCTTCTGCGATTTTCTGTCCTGCAAGCACATGATCACCTTTTTTTACGATCGGCTTGGCCGGAGCTCCGATGTGCTGAGAAACAAGAATTGCCAGATCTCCCTTCGGCAGATACTTCTCGACAGGACAGTTTTTTGACAAATCTTTGCCGTCATAAGGATGGATACCACCCCTGAAGGTTAAAAATGCCATAGATCTCATCTCCTCCTTTATTTTTGCAAGTACATGTACATGGTATTTCTGCGTTGCGCATATACTCTTTTTTAAAGTTGATTCTGTGTTTCTGATTTTCCTTTTCTTATTTCATCCAAGACAAACAAGATCTATTTCGCTCCCATAAATCATTTCGCGAAACATTACCAGCGAACAGTAACAAAGTAGCTTCTGCTTTGAGCAGGATATGTATGAAAGATTGAATCCAGACACGATCCTGTGATATACTTCAGTAGAAGATATTCACCAGCTCATAAAAAAGCTGTAAATGAATAACTAATTTATGAAGCGATAATAGTCATTTTTTCACTGTCAATCCCTACATAAATCCAGTACCATTTCCTGTTTTTTATCATCAACTCTACTAATAACTATAACTCATTTCACTTTAAATTGCACTATTGAAAAGCAATTTTTTTGTGTATAATCAGATACAATCCATAAAGGAGAAAATTAACATGATCGTTAAAAAAATGCCGATTTTACAAGGGTTTCCAGACTTTAAGACTGTTAAAAAATTGACTAAAAACCATAGATTTTCAGAGCGCTTTGTACCGCTTTTCTATGATATTGAAACTACAGGACTATCACGAAATTCCACTTTTCTGTATCTGATCGGTGCTGTAGCCTACGAAGAAAACAACTGGCAGATGTACCAGTGGATGATTGAAAACGAAGAGGAAGAATCTGAACTTCTGAAAACATTTTCTGAATTCCTTCAGGATTTTTCATGTACGATCCAATATAACGGTGACAGCTTTGACCAGCCTTATCTGGATGCACGATATCAGATCCACGGACTCTCTTCCCCTTTTGCAAAGCTGCCTTCTCTGGACCTTTACCGGGAACTAAAGCCGCTCAAGGGACTTTTGAAGCTTTCACGGATGAATCAGCCTTCTATGGAATCATTTCTCGGTATCACTGAACGGAACTACTGTGATGGAGGTGCCTGCATCCGTCTTTACAAACAATTCGCTTCCGGAAAGAAACCAGAAGCGGCAGAGATCGTTATGGGACATAACCGGGAAGATCTTCTTGGACTTGGAAAAATTTTCTCCATGCTATCCTATCTTGCTCTTTTCAATGAAGATTACGAAGCACTAAATTGTGAAATTCAAGACGATCAATTGGCCTTTACCATTAAAACTAATTACGATCTGCCTGTTAAATTTTCAAATCATAGTGAAGAAATCTACATAATTGGACAGAATAACTGTGTCCGTCTTCTTGTAAAGTCTCAAAATGGACGTTTAAAGCAATACTACTCCAATTATAAGGATTACGATTACATCCCTTCCGAAGACACTGCAATACCCAAAACCTTAAGTGCCTGCATGGATAAAAAGCTCCGAAGACCTGCCAAAAGGGAAACCTGTTACACCTGGTTTCCTGTAACAGAAGCTTTTCTGCATGATCCTTTAAAACAGAAAACCTATCTGAAACACTGCCTGCCATATTATCTTTCTGTTCTTAAATAATATCTCTGTTACGCAATTCCAATCAAAAAAAGGCCGTCACAATAAATGTGACGGCCTCTGAAATTCAAAATATTCATCTGCTGTACAGCTTCTGAGAAATTACTCCTCTGTCTGCTCTGCAGAATTATCCTCGAGTGCTTTCATGCTGAGGCTGATCTTTCTGTCTTCGCCATTGAAATCAACAACCTTAGCCTCGATCTCCTGACCGATGGAAAGTACATCAGATGGTTTCGCAACGTGCTCTCTGGAGATCTGAGATACATGAAGAAGAGCATCTACTCCAGGTGCAAGCTCAACAAATGCACCGAAATCTGTCATACGTGCAACTTTGCCCTTTACTACGTTTCCTACTGCGAAGTCCTCAGCAGCTGTAAGCCATGGGTTCTCCTCCGGGAATTTAAGGGAAAGTGCGATCTTGTCTCCGTTGATATCTTTGATAAGAACTGTAACTTTATCACCTACGTTGAATACCTTCTTCGGGTTCTCTACTCTGCCCCAGGACATCTCAGAGATGTGAAGAAGTCCGTCTGCTCCGCCGAGGTCAATGAATGCACCGAAATCTGTAACATTCTTAACAACACCCTCAACTTTATCGCCTACGTTGATCTTAGCAAGAAGCTCTTTCTGTTTCTCAGCTTTCTCAGCAAGAAGAAGCTGTTTGCGGTTACCGATGATACGGCGTCTTCTTGGGTTGAACTCTGTGATAACGAACTCGATCTCCTGATCTGCATATTTGGAAAGATCTTTCTCATATGTGTCAGATACAAGGCTTGCAGGAATGAATACTCTTGCTTCCTCAACATTGACACAAAGACCACCGTCAAGTACCTGTGTTACAGGAGCCTTCAGAACCTCCTGGTTCTCGAATGCCTCCTCAAGACGTTTGTTGCCTTTCTCTGCTGCAAGACGTTTGTAGGTAAGTGTAACCTGTCCCTCTCCGTCGTTTACTTTGAGAACCTTTGCTTCCATGGTATCGCCAGGTTTAACAACGTCTGTAAGCACAACGCTTGAATCGTTTGTGTACTCGTTCTTTGTGATGATACCGTCTGCTTTATAGCCGATATTCAGGATGATCTCATCATCTTTAACATCGATGACGGTACCCTGTACGATCTCTCCATTTCTGATTGTTTTTACGGAATCTTCCAGCATCTGTTCAAAACTTAACTCTGACATGTTCTTGAACCTCCTCAATAATTTTCTTTGGGGTGGAAGCCCCTGCTGTAATACCTACACAACTACTGCATTGGAACATTTCAGAATCCAAGTCTACAGGTGTTTGTATATAGTAAGTATTTCCACATTCCTTTTTACATATTTCAAACAGCTTTTGAGTATTGGAGCTATGTCGGCCACCTACGACCAGCATAGTGTCTACCTCTCCGGCTATCGCTTTAGCTTCTTTCTGCCGTTCTTCGGTAGCATTACAAATAGTGTTTAAAATATTTAAAATATTTAAAACATTATTATCATAACTCTTTTTGCGGAGAATTTCAACTAATTCTTGAAATTTGTTGTAATTAAATGTCGTCTGGGACACTACACATACTTCTTTTTCCGGAGAAATATTGAATTTTTCAGCATCCTCAGCATTTCTGACCACTGTATATGGTCCCTGACACCATCCGCAGATCCCCTGGACTTCCGGATGGTCCGGATCACCGATGATCACAATATGGGCACCTCTGGAACTTTCTCTCTCAACGATCTTGTGGATCTTCAGCACAAAAGGACAGGTAACATCTACATATCCGAGACCATATTTTTTGATCGTGTTATAAACCCTGCGGCCTACTCCATGGGAACGGATCACAACAGTGCCGCCCTTCAGGCTGCCAAGATCCTTCTCACAGATCACAGCCACACCTTTTTTTTCGAGATCTGAGACAACCTCCTCATTATGGATGATCGGGCCCAGTGTATAAATCGGTGCTGCATCGGAACCGATCAGCTCATAAACACGGTCAACTGCTCTTTGTACGCCGAAACAGAAGCCGGCAGTTTCTGCAACTTTTACGTTCATCCATTCACCCTTTTTCTGTATACGGAAAGGATACTCTCAACCACTTCGTCAATTCCCATCTCAGATGAATCAACAAGAACAGCATCCTCTGCTTTTTTAAGCGGAGAAACCGCGCGGTTCATATCTCTCTCATCTCTGTCAACGATATCTTTCAGGATCTCATCCATATCGCAGGCTTCACCCTTCTCTGTAAGCTCCAGGTATCGTCTGCTGGCACGGGTCTTTGCACTTGCAGTCAGAAAGATCTTTACTTCCGCATTGGGAAGAATGGTGGTTCCGATATCTCTTCCGTCCATAACTACATTATTCTCGGCTGCAAGATTGCGCTGCAGCTTCAGAAGATGTGCACGCACCTCCGGATTTGCAGAGCTTACAGATGCCATATTTCCTACCTCTTCCTTACGGAGGAACGCAGTTACATTCTTTCCGTTAAGGATCACCTGCTGCTCACCGTTCTCATAACGGATAGAGATATCCGCATCGTGACAGGCTTCAGAGATTTTTTCGTCACCGCTGATCCCTTTTTCCAGAAGATAAAGTGCCATGGCACGATACATTGCCCCTGTATCTACATAAATAAAGGACAGCTCCTTTGCCACTTTTTTTGCAATTGTGCTTTTTCCTGCACCTGCCGGTCCGTCAATTGCAATATTAATACCCATAATCGTTGCTCCTTCCTCTTTTCTGTTATTCGATCGCCTGAGCTGCCGCATACGCTGTAGACCATGCGATCTGAAGATTATAGCCACCGGTCACTGCATCCAGATCCAGTACTTCACCTGTAAAATACAGATTTTTTATTTTTTTGGATTCCATTGTGGATGGCTGTATCTCTTTTACTGACACACCGCCTCTTGTGATGATCGCTTCCTTAAACTCTCCCATTCCCGTGATCGTAAACGGAAAAGCCTTGATCAGACGGCCAAAAGCCTGACGCTCTTCCCTGGAGATCTCATGTACCGGTTTTTCCCCGGGGATACCGCCAATTTCGATCATGATCGGAGTCAGAGAAGACGGAAAAAGAACACCGATCACATTTTTAAACTGCTTGTTATGATTTGCATCAAATTCACGCAGGATCCGGGCGTCAAGCTGTTCTGCATCAAGCGCCGGCTTCAGATCCAGGAAAGCCTCCAAAGGCTCCTTTTCCAGCTTTTTGCCGATCTGGGCACTGGCGGAAAGGATCAGCGGTCCTGTCACTCCGAAATGAGTAAACATCATCTCGCCGAAATCTTTATAGAGAACTTTTTTGCCGGATTTTACTGTAAGCTCCACATTCCGAAGGGAAAGGCCCTGAAGTTTGGAAACATAATCTTCTTTTGCCACCAATGGTACCAGTGATGGTGACTGGGAAACAACTTTATGTCCCGTTTCAGCAGCAAAACGATATCCATCTCCTGTGGAACCTGTGGACGGGTAGGAAAGCCCGCCTGTGGCAACTACCACAGTATCCGCTTCAAAAAAGGTACCGTCCGAAAGTAATACACCGGTAACTTTTTCATCCTGTGTACAAACTTCCGTTACCTCTGTATGAAGATGGATCTGCGCTCCGGCTTTTTTCAGTTCCCGCTCAAGCGCACGGATAATATCTGATGAATGATCCGATACCGGAAAAACCCGGTTTCCACGCTCTGTTTTCAGCGGCACTCCTGCCTCCTCAAAAAATTCCATCACATCTCTGCTTCCATAGGTGTAGAAAGCACTGTAAAGAAATTTGCGGTTTGACATCACTGCCGGAAAAAGTTCTTCGGTATCGGAATCATTGGTGACGTTGCACCGTCCCTTTCCGGTGATGAAAAGCTTTTTTCCGAGTTTCTCATTTTTTTCCAGTATGTGAACCTGGTGTCCTCTGCGCGCAGCATATACACCGCAGAGCATTCCGGCGGCACCGCCGCCTATGATCGCAACTTTGGACATTACCTGTTATCCTGCCTTTTTTATCTTTTTTATGCACAAAGGAGCCTGCATACAGCAAGCTCCTTTTCCTGTTTTGAAATGCATCTGCATTTCTATGTGTGCTTTATACCGGGTATGCGCCGTTCTTGGTATCTGCTACAGTCTCATCAACTTTTGTCTTCTGAGCCTGGCGATATTTAAAGAAGTCCATGGCAACCTGCGGGAACAGTGCATATGTGAGAACATCCTCATCCTGCTCCTTGTACTGTGCCATCTCGCTCTCAAGCTTATCAAGCTCATCCTCCAGAAGATCTGCCGGACGGCATGTGATCGGTTCAATATCTCCGATACATTTTTTCTGTACTTCCGGATTGAACGGTCTGGCTGTTGCGCCATACTTACCACTTAACACGTCTTTTGTCTCTTTTGTGACAACCTTGTAACGCTCGCCCATGATCACGTTAAATACAGCCTGTGTACCAACGATCTGAGAGGACGGTGTAACAAGCGGTGGCTCACCAAGGTCTTTACGTACACGCGGAACTTCCTCAAGTACTTCGTAGAATTTATCCTCGGCATGCTGCTCTTTCAGCTGTGATGTCAGGTTGGAAAGCATTCCGCCAGGTACCTGATACAGAAGAGTCTTGATGTTTACACCAAGGTTCTTCGGATTGAGAAGACCTGTATCAAGAGCCTCATCACGCATCGGACGGAAGTAGTCAGCGATCTCAGCGAGAAGCTGCTGATCAAATCCTGTATCATATGGTGTTCCCTTGAAGGTCTCAACCATAACCTCTGTTGCAGGCTGGGATGTTCCAAGAGCAAACGGAGACATTGCTGTGTCGATGATATCAACACCTGCCTCTACTGCCTTCATATATGTCATGGAAGCAACACCGGATGTATAGTGAGAATGAAGATCGATCGGGATCTTAACAGTCTCTTTGAGAGCCTGAACAAGCTCTGTAGCTTTGTACGGAACAAGAAGTCCTGCCATATCTTTGATACAGATGGAATCTGCACCCATATCTTCGATACGTTTTGCAAGATCTGTCCAGTAATCAAGTGTGTAAGCATCACCAAGTGTGTAAGCCATTGCAACCTGTGCATGTGCTTTCTCCTTGTTTGCTGCTTTTACAGCTGTCTGAAGGTTACGAAGGTCATTCATACAGTCAAAGATACGGATGATATCGATACCGTTAGCTGCGGATTTCTGTACAAAATACTCTACTACATCATCTGCATATGGACGATATCCAAGGATGTTCTGTCCACGGAACAGCATCTGAAGCTTTGTGTTTTTGAAACCGTCACGAAGTTTACGAAGTCTTTCCCACGGATCCTCTTTCAGGAAACGTAAGGAAGCATCGAAAGTAGCACCGCCCCAGCACTCTACTGCATAGTAGCCGACTTTGTCAAGCTTCTCAATGATCGGAAGCATCTGCTCTGTGCTCATACGTGTAGCGATCAGGGACTGATGAGCGTCACGCAGGATCGTTTCCACAACTTTCACAGGTTTTTTCTCTATTTCTGCCATAATTATTCTCCTTACAAATTTTTATAAGACAATGGGTTAGACACCAAAAATCGCCATGAATGTACCGGCAGCAACCGCTGTACCGATAACACCAGCAACGTTCGGTCCCATCGCATGCATCAGCAGGAAGTTTGTAGGATCTGCCTCAGCACCAACCTTCTGGGATACACGGGCTGCCATAGGAACGGCAGAAACACCGGCTGATCCGATCAGAGGATTGATCTTTCCGTGAGTAACCTTGCAGAGAAGCTTACCAAGCATAACACCGCCAAAAGTACCGCAGGCAAAGGCAACAAGACCAAGAACTACGATCTTCAGTGTATCTACGTTCAAGAACGCCTCAGCACTTGTGGAAGCACCTACAGATGTTCCGAGAAGGATTACTACGATGTACATAAGAGCGTTGGAAGCTGTTTCAGAAAGCTGTTTAACAACTCCGGACTCACGGAACAGGTTTCCGAGCATCAGCATACCAACAAGGGGAGCTGTTGTCGGAAGGATCAGGCAAACAACGATTGTGATAACGATCGGGAAAAGGATCTTCTCAAGTTTTGTAACAGGACGGAGCTGCGCCATTTTGATCTTACGCTCTTTCTCTGTTGTGAAAGCCTTCATGATCGGAGGCTGGATGATCGGTACCAGGGACATATAGGAATATGCTGCCACTGCGATCGGTCCCATAAGAGAAGACTGTCCAAGCTTACCTGCAAGGAAAATGGAAGTCGGGCCGTCAGCACCACCAATGATAGAGATCGCTGCTGCTGCTTTACCATTAAATCCAAGGAAAATTGCAAGGAAGTATGCAAGGTAAATACCAAGCTGTGCAGCTGCTCCCATCAGGAAGCTGATCGGGTTTGCGATCAGCGGACCGAAGTCTGTCATCGCACCGACACCCAGGAAGATCAGTGAAGGAAGAATACTCCACTCATCCATTAAGTAAAAATAATGAAGAAGTCCGCCAACGCCATTGGATGAATCCTCAATGCTCAGCATAATGTCCGGATAAATATTTACCAGAAGCATACCAAAAGCGATCGGAACCAACAGCAGCGGCTCAAAACCATGTTTAATGGCAAGATATAAGAACACACATGCCACTGCGATCATCAGGTAGTTTCCCCAGGTAAGGTTGAAAAATGCTGTCTGATGGATCAGGTTTGACAGGGTATTTGTTACATAAGACATTTGTCTACCTCCTGTTTAGTTCATTGTTGCAAGAGTATCTCCATTTTCAACGGCAGCACCCTCTGCAACATCGATGCTGGCGATTGTTCCGTCCTGAGGAGCAACAACCGGGATCTCCATCTTCATGGACTCAACGATCACTACGCTGTCACCAGCTTTTACGCTCTGTCCAACAGATGCAACGATTTTTACAACTTTTCCAGGAACGGCTGCGGAAACTTTAACAGAACCTGCGCCTGCTGCCGGAGCTGCTGCCTTAGGAGCTGCTGCCGGAGCTGCCTTAGGAGCCGGAGCTGCTGCTTTTGGTGCTGCTGCAACTGGAGCTGCTGCGTTTCCGTTCTCTTCTACAGTAACTTCATATGCTGTTCCGTTAACAGTAATTGTATAACTCTTCATTTTAAAATCCTCCTAAATAATGATTATCTTTTTCTGCGGTTGACTTTGCGGATGGAACGTACTACGAATCCGTCTGTGCTTGTTTTGCCTTCAGAAGCAGCGATCGCTGCGGCGATCACGGCAATAAGCTCACCATCATCTGTCACATCCTCAACAGCAGGCTCAGCAACTGGTGCTGCAACCGGAGCCGGTGCTGCGGCTGCCGGAGCCGGTTTGCTCTCTTTTTTCTTTCCTTCCACAAGTCCGGGAATATATTTGAAAAGAGAGATCACGAAGATCAGGAATACCAGGATCACAAATACTGTTCCGAGACCCATCACTGTATTCATCGCTGCCTTCTCCATGTTCTGTGCCAGTGTATAATTCACATCAACTGTAAGAGAAGTCGGGGTTCCTGATTTATCAAATACATAAGTGAAATTCGCTTTGTTTTTCTCGAAGGATACCGGAACAACAACGGTATACTGATCATCGGAATACTCCACTGTGATATCTTTCTCATCAATATCACCTTTTTTCTCACCAAGCTCTTCTCTGGAGCCATCCCATGCACTTGCAGCACTCTGTGTGAAAGCATCCTCTGATTCCAGATATCCCTGGATATCATCCTCGGACATTGCGATGATCGCATCCGTCAGGCCCTTGGTTGTTGTGACAAGCTGACTCTTTACAGAATCATCAATCTCATCAGCAGCCCATGCAGTAGCTGTGCATCCAATCAGAAGTGCAGCTACGCAAAGAAGTGCCATGCAGACAGAAGAGATCTTTTTATAAAACTGTCTCATACGCTCACCTCACTTAGACTGTTCCATGCTTTTTGGATGGACGGTCTTCCCTTTTTGTGAACAGCATCTCAAAAGCACCGATTACATATTTTCTTGTATCTTCTGCTTTGATCACAGTATCCACATATCCTCTTGCTGCTGCAGATGCGATACCGTTCTGGAGTTCTTTGTACTCAGCTGCCTTCTCATTCAGTGTAGAAGCGTCAGCTCCCTCATACATGATCTTTGCTGCAAGGGAAGCATCCATCATACCGATCTCAGCTGTATCCCATGCATAAACCATATCTGCTCCGACAGATTTGCTGTTCATGGCAACGTATGCAGTTCCGTATGCTTTACCAATTACAACATTTACCTTCGGTACAGTCGCAGATGCAAAAGCATGTACCATCTCACCTACGGATTTAGCCATCATCTTCTCATTGCAGAGTGTAGCTTTAAATCCTGTTACATTAGTAAGAGTAAGTACCGGAATCTCAAAAGCATCACAGAATTTTACGAAGTCTGCTGCTTTTCTTGCACCTCTTGCAGAAAGAGTTCCGTCGGAAATCTCTGTCTTATTGCCATCAGCATCGTAAGATTCGCTTCTGTTTGCAACAGCGCCAACGGTAGCTCCGTTCAGACGAAGGAAGCCTGTTACGACATCCTGGCCGTAAGCTGCCTTTGTTTCAAAAAACTCACCATTATCAGCGATTCTTGAAAGCGCAATAGCTGTGTCGCCTGTGCAGCCTGCAATATCATCACATACTCTGTTCAGGTCATCTGTGCATTCCTTGAAGCTGTCATTGTCTTCATTATTCTCCGGAAGCATGCTGACCAGTGTACGGATCTGTCCAAGGATCTCCTCTTCTGTTCCGATGCCGTCAACAAGTCCTGTCTCCTCACTCTGGAACTGTGCGGAAGCTGAATCGCATTTTTCCACTCTGTTTCCTTCCAGTGCATTTGGAGTGTTTACAAACAGTCTGCCCTTCTTCTCCTCTACAAATGTAAAGTCTGTAAGAGCCGGTACAACTGCCATTCCACCGCCGCATGTTCCGAAAACAGCAGTGATCTGTGGAATAACACCGGATGCCAGTGTCTGTTTCAGATAGATCTCACCAAATGCCTCAAGTGCATCGGTAGCCTCCTGAAGACGAAGTCCCGCACAGTCTACAAGACCGATAACAGGTGCTCCAACTTTCAGAGCGAGATCATAAATTTTGGCGATCTTTTTGGCATGCATCTCACCAACTGTTCCGTTCAGTACAGATGCATCCTGGCTGTATACATACACCAGACTGCCGTCAATCACACCATATCCGGTGATCACACCGTCTGAAGGTGCTTTTTTTTCAGTCATGTTGAAATCTGTAGCTCTGGCTGTGACAGCCTGTCCGATCTCAACAAAACTGTTGGCGTCAAGCAGGGAATTGATCCTTGCAGCCGCTACGCTTTGTGTCGCATTACTCATTATACTATGCCCTCCATTTTTTTATTAATATAACCAAAAATTCAGCCGAGTATAATTGTACCTTTTTTTTGCAGAAAATTCAATACTTTTCGTCACGAACGTTAAAAAATTAACCCCTGACTTATGCCAGGGGTCGCTAAATTAATGGAAATAATCCTTAAATACTTTATCCACATACCATTTATAGGTAATTCTGTCGATTTTGTCATCGGCGGTTACAAGGCAGGAAAGGAGTTCTTTTCCGTTGAGCTTTGCATGGAGTGTACCGATCTTCTGGTTTTTCTGTATTGGTGCCGGGAGCTTATCCGGAAGCTCCGTTTCCCATGTGATCGTTTCTGTTTTTTTCAGAAGATATCTTTTCTCACGATCTTTTTCAGAAAGTACTGCGTGTATTTTCAGCATAACCTGTTTGGGAGGATATCCGGAACGATCGGACTTTTGCGGATATGGATCTTCTTTTCCCGGTGCTGCTTCTGTTACCGGGATCTCAGGCAGCTGCGGAAGCTCCGGCAGCATCACATACTGATAATTTTCCCTGCCATAGGAAAGAAGCTTCTTAGTATCGCTCCATTTATAATTTTTATTTCCGGGCCATCCGCATCCCAGAAGAGCCACGATAAATAATCGCTCGTCCTGTCGGACTGCGCAGACATAACAATATCCGGCATTTCCTGTAAATCCTGTTTTTCCGGAGATCACTCCTGTTTCCATATCCAGGAAAGCATTGGTATTATGTACCGAATAATGCTTTTTTCCTGAGATATCCGTGAAAGTATAATCTCTAGTCTGGGTAATATGGACAAATGTTGCATTTTTTATTGCATACGCCATGATCAAGGCAAGATCCCGGGCTGTTGTATGATGGATACCTCCTTCATCTTCTCCATCCAGACCATTGGGTGTAACAAAATGTGTGTCCTTACATCCCAGCTCTTTTGCTTTTTCATTCATCTTCTCTGCAAAACCTTCTACGGAGCCGCCGATATGTTCCGCGATGGCCACGGCGGAATCATTATGGCTTTTCAGCATCAGTGAATAGAGAAGATCCTCCAGATAAAACTGCTGGCCCTCCCGCATGCCAAGACGTGTCTGTGGCTGAGATGCCGCATTCCCGGAAACCTGTACGTAATCATCTCCCCTTGCCAGCTCCAGAGCAAGAATACAGGTCATTACCTTTGTGGTGCTGGCATTCGGCCGTCCCTTGTATGCTTCTTTTCCGTACAGCACACGGCCGGTCTCCCCATCCATGAGAACTGCAGAAAGTGCATATAGATTTTCGTCATCTGCCGCCTTTACCGGAAAGATCTGACAAATAATAAGGACCGCTGTCACCAGCACGACAGCGGCCATACGCCGTTTGCTCATAATGCATCACCCCGTACACGGTTCATATAACTGTTTACAGTAACTGTTATATTTAATTTTATGCGGGGATAGCATTCAGATATCACTTGTATCTATTGTCTGCCGGGATCGATCATCCGTTAAAGGTCAGATCCCATCTGTCAGAAAGATGTCCTGGCCTGACTGCAAGTGCAGCAAGCTCTTCCAGCATATCCGGCGCCTTGGCAAGTGCCTCTTCCATCAGACTGTCCAGCTTAAGAAGCTCCTCCCTACAGTCGATCTCCGGCTCCGGGCTCATAAAAAATTCGGTAATAAACGCAGATATCTTTTTTCCTGCGGGGGAAAGGGCATGTTCCGAAAGGCGTCTCTTCCTTCCTCCATCATCACATACCAAAATACAGGTGAATATCTTCATCATTTTCAATGACAGATAAATGTTCCAGGTACGGATCGCCGGCAGTACCTGGTGTATCGTCCATGCACTGAGAAAACTGGCACGGATCCCATGCGACGGATAAAAACGCAATGGATCTTTGCCGGTTTCATACATCAGCATACGGTCAAATTCCTTCTCAAAGAGCGTATGTGAGATTTTCCCCTCGGCAGCTACCTGATTGACGTAAGGATGACAGGTAGAATCCAGGATATAATGACATCCGAACCCCAACAGGTAAGCCATCAGTGCAGGATTTTTTTCCTCCCGGACCTTCGCCATGCCCTTTTCAAAGAATTCTCTTGCTTTCCGTCCATGCATCTGCACTCCGTACTGTGTCACCGGATTTTTGGATATAAAATAATAAAACAGGATATCCGGACCATGCTGTCCGATCCGGTACAGATTTCCGTTGCTTCGGATCAGATGCTGTAATTTTGCGGAAAGTTTCCGGTAAACCCTTTTTCCAAAAAGATCATGTGCGTATGTTGTGGGCATTTTCGTCACTCCTCTTCTGTTTTCTGATCTGTCCGGCAGGTCCCGGTAAACCGGCATCTGTCCGTGTTATTTGTTATACGTCCAGCTTCAGCTGGATCTCTTCCTCTGCTTCCGCCTTGAAATCCTCCAGCTGGACCGGATCCATTTCCGGAAGGTCTTCCAGCCCATGGACACCAAAGCAACGCAGAAATTCTTCGGTGGTTCCCAGGAGGATCGGGCGACCCGGAGCATCCAGACGTCCAAGTTCTCTCACCAGATCATAATCCATCAGCTTATTGATGGCATGATCACATTTTACCCCTCGGATCTTTTCGATCTCTGCTTTTGTAACGGGCTGTTTGTAGGCAATGATCGAAAGGGTCTCAAGCATAACGTCTGTCAGCGTGGGTTTCTTTGGCTGCGCTGCGATCCGGATAAGAGAATCATAGTATTCTTTTTTTGTACAAAGCTGAAAGGAGTTTTCGAGCTCTATGATCTGGATCCCCCGCTCTTCTTCCTGATAACGGATCATCATATTTCGGATGATATTTTCCGTTGTTGTCGGATCCTGACGGATCGCTCTGGCAATACGGGGTAATTCCACAGCTTCTCCCATTGCAAACAGGATGGCTTCGATTTCTCCTTCAATTCGTTTGATTTCCACTTATTGTCCTCATTCCTACTATATTATTCATCTGCGAACTCTGTCAGATTCTTCCATGTGTCCGGATCCGTGATAACTTCCACATGAATATCATCAAAAAGCTCTTCCTGTTCTGCATGAACATGTCCCATCTTCATCAGTTCCAGAATCGCCAGAAAGGTCACGATCAGCTGTATTTTGGAATGCTGGTTTTCCATCAGCCTGCGAAAGCTGAATTTCCGGTGCGCTTTTGCATATTCCTTCATTTCCAGCAATTTATCGGAAAGTGATATTTCCTCTTTTTCAATCCTTCCGAATTTACTTCGGATCGGATCGATCTTATTTTCCTGTCTGCGGATCAAAGCCTGATAGATCGCACTCATCCGCTCCAGTGTCAGACCCCGGAGAAGTTCCTGGGGATCAGACGGTGGAGTATACTGCAGCACTTCTTCCGGAAGATCCTGTTTTCGGTAATAAACCCCTGCCGCATCTCCAAGCCTGTCCCGTAATTCATAGGACATATATTTGTACATCTTATATTCCAGCAGCTTCTGCACAAGCTCTGCTCTAGGGTCCTCCTCTTCTCCTTCCTCATTCACTTCTTTCGGAAGAAGCATTTTACATTTGATATCCAGAAGAGTAGCTGCCATGACAAGAAATTCACTCATGATCCCCAGATCTTCTTTTTCCATGGAATGCAGATATTCCATATACTGATCTGTGATCTCCACAATAGGAATATCATAGATATCGATCTTGTTTTTGTCGATCAGGTGAAGCAGAAGATCCAGAGGGCCTTCAAATACATTCAGCTTAACAGATAATGCCATAGGGTTTCCTCATTTCATTTTTTCGGAAGGTTTTATATCGATCACCAGCAGTTCCCTTGGATTATGGATCCGAATGGGGATGGTATGTTCTCCAAGTCCAGCACTGACGATCATATGCTGATCCCCTTTGTGAAAGTCTCCGCAGCAAAACGGCGGGAGAAACAGATATTGAGGAGATGAAAGGCCGTAATGTTCGCTGAGACGGACAACGCCTCCGTGATAATGTCCGGACAGGATCAGATCCGCGCCCCATTCAAAATAGGTTTTTCCGTATTTCGGATTATGTGCCAGCAGGATCTGCATCCCTTTATCTTCAGGTTTTCCGATCATTTCTTCCATCACTTCTTTTTTTAGCTTCGGTGATCTTGGTTTGTGATAATATTCGATGGGAAGCTCCAATCCCCAGAAACAGAAGTGTTCTCCCTGCAGGACCATATCTTCACGTCCGTTCCTTAAAATATGCACACCGGCTTTTTTCAGTGCTCTTTCGTATTTTGCATAATATGGCCGGTATTCTTCGGAAAGGAACATTTTATATTCATGATTGCCAAGTGCATAATACACGGGAAAATCTCCGGCAAGCTCTGTCAGCAGCTTACATGCAGTTACCAGAGTATTCGTTTCTGTGCGTACAGCCATGTCGCCGGCAGAAAGGATCACGTCCGGGGCAAGCTTTCGGATCGTCTCTGTCAGCCGGATATTGTCTTTTCCGTAGGATATTCCGTGAAGATCTGCAAGAAGAATCATCCTCACGCCCTGTGGAGCATGGATCTTGTCCGTATGGATCTCATATTGTTTGATTCTGAATTTTTTCATATTATTTTCCAAATCCGCAGTTCGGGAAAGTACAAACCGGACAGTTCAGACATAGTCCGCCTTCTCCCAGCGCGGCAATCTCCTCTGCCTTGATCTCATCATCTGCCATCACTCTGGGCAGGATCAGATCAAATACTGTTCTTTTTGCGTACATGACGCAGCCCGGAAGTCCAAGTACCGGTATGGATCTTCCGTCCCGCTCAAGATATGCCACAAGCAACATAGCTCCTGGAAGTACAGGTGCTCCATAGGTTATGATCTTTGCTCCGGTATCCCGGATTCCACCTGGAGTACGGTCATCAGGATCCACGCTCATTCCACCGGTACAGAAGATCAGATCTGCCCCTGCATCTGCAAAAGAAAGAATAGCCTTTGTGATCTCTTCCTTATCATCTCCCGGCATCACCTGGCCTGTCACTTCTGTCGGAAACCCGGAAAGCTTTTCCCGGAGTACCGGTGTGAAGGTATCCCGGATCAGTCCTTTTTTGATCTCACTTCCGGTTGTGACGATCCCTACTTTTTTATGCTGGTAAGGGAGAATGTCAAAGATCGGAAGGTTTCCTGCTGCCCTCTCTGCTGCATCCATTTTCTCTTTCTCGATCACAAGCGGAATGATCCTGGTTCCTGCAACCTTATCACCTTTTTTTATCGGAAAATCGCCATGTCTGGAAGCAATCATCATTTCTCCCAGAGAATTCACAGCCACAAGTGCATCACGACGTATTTTCAGAATACCATCGATCTTTGATACCACCTCGATCTTACCTTCTTTGATCTCAGTTCCATGTACTTTGGAAGAGTTTCCGGCACAGATTTTGTAAAGGATCTCTGCAGCTTCATTTTCGTGAAGAATCCCCGGTTTTTTCTCCCACACAAAAAGGTGTTCTTTTCCTACAGAGAGCAGCAGTGGTATATCCTCTTCTTTCACTACATGCCCCTTTTTGAAAAGAACGCCTTTTTTCTCATCTTTTATGATCTGCGTGATATCATGGCACAGAATGTGTCCCACTGCATCTTCTGTTCTGATCTCTTTCATCCAAAATCCCTTCCCTGTTCTGTTATTTCTTCAATCCGTTGTATTATACATCCAGTCTGCCCTTTTTGTCAAAATATGTTGCAGGCATCACAAAAGAAATGCCTGACAGGTTCTTTCCAGCCAGTCATGGTATCCGGCCTTTTTTATTGTTTCCCCGTACAGGATATCCAGACTACCGATCTTTTTCCCATCCTGATAGTATTCCTGTGCCCCTGCTTTCTGCCCTTTTTTCACCGGCGCACTTTGTTCTTTGGGAAGGATCAACTTTTTCTTAACATTGTCAGGTTTCGTTCCATCTGTGCTGATATATCGGAATTTCCCTCTATATACAAGCGGAACCTGCTCTTTGACTCCTTTGCGGAGCTTCATAGGTTTCAGTGGCTCCAGAGCATCATCCAGATACAATGTGCATTTAGAAAAGCCGTAATTTAAAAGAGCTGCTGCATCCCGGAATCTTGTTTTCGGGTCCGGTGCGGCCATCACTGAGGCGATCAGTGTGATCCCATTTCGTTCTGCCACAGCACTGAGACAGTATTTTGCAATACTGGTGCTGCCTGTTTTAAGTCCCATACACCCCTCATAGCTGCGCAGCAGTTTATTTGTGTTGGTCAGTGTAAATTTCGAGGAGCCTTTTCTGGTAACATGTGTGATATCCTCCATCCAGACAGATGAATATGTAAGAACTTCCGGATATCTGCTGATGAGCTCCCTGCTCATAAGTGCAATGTCATAGGGAGTTGTATAATGCTCCTGTGATTCCGTCAGCCCGCAGCAATCCACAAAATGAGTATTTTTCATTCCAAGATCCTTCGCCCTCTCGTTCATCCTCTCCACAAAGGCTTGTTCTGTTCCCGCAACATGCTCCGCCATAGCTACGCTGGCATCATTTCCGGAAGCGATCACAATACATTTGATCATGGTTTCTGCAGTCTGCTTTTCCCCTTCTTCCAGAAATACCTGAGACCCTCCCATGGATCTGGCATAAGCACTGGTGGTAATGCTATCCTCCAGATGCAGGGTTCCCTCACGGATAGCATCAAAGATCAGGATCAATGTCATGATCTTTGTAATACTGGCCGGGCTTCTTCGGGTGTCAGGATCCCTGGAATAGATCACGGTACCGGTTTCTTTTTCCATAAGGACTGCACCCGGCGCTTCGATCAGCTGCTGTGCTTTTCCACTATCTTCCGTTTCTCCCCTAACACCAACGGGTGTCAGAGCCAGGCATAAGACTAAAATACAGATTAAAAGACTTTCCGGAACACTTCTGTTCATAAGCTCACTCCTGCCGCAAACATCTCTGTTCTATTGTAAAAGCTTTCCCGAAAGATTATTCCTGAAATTCTGAAAAAGCATAGATTCTGGTCCGTATTCCTGTATCTTTCACTCTGCATCGCTTTGCTTTTTCAGTTCTTCGTCATACAGCTTAACACCTGTTTCACAATTTCCAGCAGCATATTTTCTTGCATAATTCGCTGCATCGATCGCCTCAGATGCATTGTTACATTCTTTGGTGATCAGATAGATCCCAGTGCGGACACAGAGCTCCATATCCGGATATTTCTCTTTCATCTGCCGTAAGAACTCCTGATTGGTCTTTAAAACAGATGTTTCCGGATCAACATCCATATCACATGGAGTGAAAAGGATAAAATGATCAGAGATCGCCCTGGTAAAATATACATCCATATCTGTTTTTAGAACGCTTATCACATACTCAGAAAACTGCCGCAGGATCTGATCTCCCACACGATATCCGTATTTTGCATTAATACGTTTAAATTTTTCAAAATCGGTATATATCACTGCATGTCCCGGCCCGTAACCTCCGATCAGCATTTTCTCCACATTTTCGCGAAATCTTGAAAAAGAAGACAATCCGGTAAGCTGATCCCGTCCGGATTCTGCAGCAATGCTACGATAAGCACTGTTAAATGCTTGGTTCTTGGCATAATGCGCAGAAATGATCTTGGTCACTTCTCCCAATAGCTTACGATCTTCTCTGGACCAGAGCCTTTTTTCCTGGCAGGTCACGTATGCAATGGCCCCTGTATAGCTTCCCTCACAGTACATGGCAGCACAGACTACGGTTTTTGCTCCGCACTGTAACACATTCTTTCTTCTCTGTTCCGAATATTCAGCCAGATCATTCTCCTGAATCACCACAGTACCATATTCATCATTGTGGCGAAACAATGTGATAAAATCACTTTTTGAAAAATGTATCTCATCTATCAAAAGCCTGTATTCTTCTTCCGAAACCCATTGAAAAACCCTGTTTATTTTCTGCTCTGCCACCTTGGTATGCAGGACTGTGATCCGGTTAAGCCGGAATTTCAGACCGATCACTTTCATCAGAAGTTCAATCGCTGCCTGAAAGCTGCTCATTTTTTCAAATATTTCAAATGCAGTAGAAACAATATCATTATGAAGATATCTGGCATCTATCTCAACACCCTCGTATAATTCCTGCTTTTCCTCTGTCTTATCCTCAAAACGTCTCAGATTATCACAGAAAGCATAGCGGTTTTTTCCATTTTTCTTTGCCTGGTAAAGTGCCCAGTCTGCATTTTCAAAGAGCTGCTGATATGTATATCCGGAAACATTTTCCGGAAGAAAGCAGATCCCCACACTGCAGGTTGCCAGATACGTGGTTCCCGGAAATTTAAGTTTCTGCACTTCCCGTATCAGTTTTCCTGCCTTTTTCATGATTGCTGCATGGCTGATATCCTTCAAAAGGATCACAAATTCATCGCCACCCAGACGCATGATCACATCATTAATGTCGAACAAAGCCACAAACAGCTCCGCAAAACGTTTCAGGACTTCATCACCGAACATATGTCCGTAAGTATCATTTACATTTTTAAAATAATCTACATCAAGCACCATCATCCCGCATCCTGCATAGGGATTTCTGGATGCAAGGTATTCATCGATCAGTTCTTTTCCGAAAAAGCGGTTATACACTCCGGTCAGAGGATCTTTCTGGGCACGTTCCTCAAGAAATTCTTCCTGCAGCTTCTCCCTGGTGATATCTCTGGAGCTTCCTATGAAATAATGATATCCGGTAATTTTATCCTGTGCTATAAATCCCCGTACTGTCAGAAGACTCGCATTACCGTCTTTATTGATACACCGCACTTCTATCGTCCCGCCTTCCCGGGATGTCAAAAAATCCGTCAAAAACTTCCAGTCGTCTTTATAAACATTGCTGTATTTCTGTCCACTAGTCTTAAAATCCGTAATATTTTTTACAGGTCTCAGGTATTCATCCAGACGTTCATATATGTCCGTCTCCTGACAGTACTGAAAAAGCTTCAGTGTAGTATTTCGATAAATGCAAGCGTATTTTTCCAATGTATCCCGAATATCAAAAATAGGATTTTTTTCATCTGTTTTCATTCACGACCTCCCAAAGGGTTCCTGATCTCACAGTATTAGTGAAAGTATACCATATCTTACTGTATATATGTAGTTCTTTTATTTCTTTTTACAGTTTGTTTTTTACTATATAAAATACGCAGCTAAGGGCAGGATTACTCCTGCCCTCCTGCCTTTTTTCATGAAAATGATACGGGTATGGTATTTTTTATGCTGTCATTATGGGAATATCGGTCATATCTGGATTTTTCATTTACAAAGGTCAGCGATGCAGTTTTGTTTTCCGTTGTCAGAGCAGCCGTACCGGAAGCAATCTTCCGGGGATCTGTACCATATGCAGGTGCAGCGCCTTTTATGATGCGGACATTCTCTGTATTTGCTCGTACATCTTTCAGATAGTAGCGTAGTACCGGTTTTTCCCAGACCGTATACTGCCCCAGCGGGATATTCCTGAGAGTGACCGATAATGTTGCATAGCCATTTTTATCGGTTTCATAGCTTCCTCTGGTAAAGGTCACATAATCCTCATATCTGTGAGGATTTCCGGATAGATCCGTACCTTCTGCCACAAAGGAAAAGGTTGGATTTCCATGAGCCCAGGTAATATCCTCCTCTTTGATCTTTTTTATGATGGTGATATTTCCCAGCGGAAGTGTTACCGGAGTATTCTCTGCTTTCAGATCCACAGTATCCGTATCTGTATTTTCTTTTTTCTGGAAGATTACCTCCTTTTCGTATTTGCCTGTATAGTTTTCCGGATTTTTTGTTTCCACTACTTTGAACCTTCCCTGATTAGCATCTGTAAGCAGCAGCTCTTCCGTAGAGTACCATCCGGTTTCTACGTCAAATTTCAGGATGCTCTGCCCGCCCAGGTCATTTTGGTAAGTCTGCTTCCCTCTATTCCACTGAAGCACGGTAAATTCCGCATCTTCCAGAACTTCCCCGGTATAGATATCTGTTTTTCTCAGACGGATCACCCCTGTATATTCCTTTTCCTTTTCATTGACAACTTCAAAGGAAAGGCGTGCATCCTTGTCTGTGATATCTACCATTTCTTCCCAGCTTCCTGTATATCCGGGCGGAGTCTTTGTTTCCACGATCTTATATTTTCCCTCATTATCCGAGGTCTTTAAAAGTTCTCCGCTTACATAAAGTTCGCTGGAGCTGTCATAATCCAGAAGTGTTCCTTTTTCTTTATAGGCTTTTTTTGCTGCACTGTATTCATAAAGTGTAAATTCCGCACCTTTCAGGATCTCACCGGTTTTCGCATCGATCTTACGAACTTCAATCCTTCGTTTTTCAGTCTGGTAGTTCACTGCTTCAAACAGAAATTCCTGCTTTTCTCCCGGCTTATCCAGCGTAAAATTCTTCTGCCAGTTTCCGGTGTAATTGGGAGGAGATTTTGTCTCACGCACACGGAATTTTCCCTGATTGTCTTCGGTATAATTAAATTTCCCGGAGTTATAGGTACGCTTCTGTCCATCATAAGTCAGTTTTTTTAAGGTTACGTAGGCTTTGCTTTTTTTACTCCACTGATACAGGGTGAATTCAGCTCCTGCCAGTGGATCGCCGGTATTTCCGTCTTTCTTTCTGATGGATACTGTTCCGCTGATATCCATGATATCCGTTACGCTGACGGTTGTCGTCTTTCCGCCGGTTACTGTAACATTTTTGATAGCGGTGTTCAGTTTATAGCCTGCAGCGGCTTTCGTTTCTTTCACATAGTATTTTCCGGGAACCAGTTTTGAAAAAAGGATCTCTCCACCGGCGTTTGTTGTTCCGGTTGAAACCTTCTGATCCTTACTGTACATAGTACGATATCCGGAGGTCAGAGCTTCTGCTGCAAACAGTCCGTACTGCGCTCCCTGGATCAGTTTTCCCGTGTTGGGTTCCTTCTTGACCAGCTTTGCATTGCCGTAAACCGATGGCTTTACTGAAAACGAAAGGCTTCCTCTTGTTCCCTGGTATACGTAAGCGCCAAAATCCTGTACTCCATCTTTTCCTGCCTGGGCACTTCCGTCAACCAGGATATAGGAAACCGGCTGAAGCAGCATTTTGCAGGAAAACTTCTTTGCTGCAGATGCATTTAACGGAAAGATCAGAAAAAAATATGCCCCATCCTTCAGACTCAGGCTTGTCCCCGACATCATTTTGGGATTGGTTTTGTGAGAATTATAATCCGCTGCACTTGTCCAGTAGGCCAGCTGCCATTTTTCTGCGGCTCCTCTTGTTATGGTGATCCCGTTCCCTGCTTTTGCTCCATCTGTTACTTTCATAAGAGTACTCATCTGAAATCCGTCCTTCATACTGTCCGGAACAAAGGGAAAACCTGCAGGTCTGCTTCGGAATACACTTAACGGGATCGTCTTTCCGGATGCTGCTGCCCAGGAACCGTCTTCGGAAACATAAACGGCTGCCTTGTTTCTTGCAGGGATCGTCAATGTCTGGATCTTATCGATCAGGCGGTTTATCCCTGTATGTTCTACTTCTGCTGCTGTGGCATATCCACAGTCATTAAAGTATACCTTTGACAGCGCAATATGCGTAAATACATAACGGTTCTGCCATTTTGACCAGTCTATGTGACTGCAGGAGGGGTCGTATCCGGTTCCCAGATCCCCCGGTCCTCCGTAACCAAAGTACAAAAGCTTCTGGATCACAGAATTAGTCAGTGCTTTTACTGCCTCATTCTTCAGCGTCATACTGTCCAACCCATCCTGAGTTGCTTTCAGGCAATACAGAGGTGAAACCTTTTCCTCTCCTGTATCATCGATATAATGTACAGAGCGATACGTACATCCCATACGAGTTTTATTTCCGGAACCAAGAAAATCATTGGCAGCTGTCCAGATCTCATCGCAGTAAACCCTGGTCCAGCTGTCCAGATAATACTGGGACGGGGAAAGTGCTGTAGCTGCGATAGCATCCTCTCCTTCAGAGATTACTTCCGCACTGCCAGCTTCCCGGAACTCCCCGGGAAGTGCTGCAGAAAGAGCAATGATCTCTCCGTTTTCGATATCCTGGATCAGTTCCTGATCCTCTTCACTTTCTCCTGTAAGGATTTCCGCGTTTTCTTCCGTGAATACAGTAAATCCCGGATCCTCTGTCTGCTCCGTTATCTCTGTCAGAGCTATATTTTCTCCTTCTTTTGAAGCAGCTTCCGGTTCTTCTTCCGGTTCGATCAGCTCATCACTGTCCGTATTTTCAGTATTATCTTTACCTTCTTCAAAAGCTTCCTCCACCGTTTCCGGTTCAGGCAAGGCTGTCGGAACCGGCATTTCAGCCTCCCCAGGCTGATCTGTTACCGGAATGTCCGGGGCCTCCTCTTCTTCCTCCGGTTCTGTCTGTTCCTGCTGCGGATCTGCTGATACCGAACTCATATCTGCTGCAGGACTGGCCGAAACCACAAGAGAAGAAGCTGTGATCATCAATGCCATCCATGCACCGATCATTCTTCTTTTCAATTTTTTCGTCCTCCTTTCCATAGCGTCAGACTGCAGGTAAGCAGCGCTATAACGGCCATCAGTGCAAACAGGATCACAGGAGATTCATCTCCTGTCTTCACTGGTGTCGTCCTTACCGAAGAGCTGTTATTTCCGGAAGCTCTTTCTGTGGCTTCTTTCCTGTCATTCCGGCGTGGGACGAGACTGGTTTCCACCGTCTCCTGATCCTCCTCCACAGAAAAGATCCATTTCACATCTGCTGCCCGAAGAGCATATAAATTATCCAGCTCTGCCGGAACCGTAACCTCAAATCTCATGTTTCCTTTTTCTCCGCTGGAAAATTCCCCCAGGGACACGGCTTTATTGAGAGATGCAGCCAGAAGATCCCCGGAATACAGCTTTTTATCATTCATGGTGATCACCAGCTTCAGCTTTTTCAGAAATTCCTGATCCTTTACCGATTTACATTCCGGTGATGTGCGGAAGAAGATCTCTGCTGCATGCTCCGTTGTATTACGGATCTCTACAGAATCATGAAAAACATCTCCCGGCATTGCCGTGGAAAATCCGGAAAAAAAGTCTTCCGGAGCCGCGATCAGTTTGTGCGCATTTCCTTCAAACTCCACCTTCAGATCCACCGGACTTTTTTTCTGAACCACAAGACCATCGGTATCGTGGATACATCTTAAGATCTTCTGATTTCCCCAGGGTGACATGGCACGGAAATCCGGTGCAAAATTTGCCGCCTGGACAGCATCCGCCACGATGGTGATCCCCAGCTTCTTATCCTGGTAGGATTCATCCCATTGGGATGGTACAGTCACACCGGTAAAAATATCCACGCTGTCTCCCTGTTCCAGCTTCCTGGTATAATAAAAATACTCTCCCTTCCGGATCCATCTCGGTGACATTCCTGTAAGATTCCTGTCATCCAGACCATCCAAACCTTCCAGATCATCTGTATAAGAGATCTTCACCCTTACCCAGCATGGCTCTGAGTGATTGGTGATCCTGGGGATCTTGGATATCTCATCTCCCGGAAGAACGATCCGGCGATCCTGATATTTCATTTCTCGGCCGTCCTTTTTTTCCAGTTCCCGAAGAGAAATATTGATATCTCCCACTGATATGTGATTGGTCACTGTCACGGAATCTGAAAATCTGGCATAAGCAGCCGTGCACGCCAGGATACTGCCTGCCACAGCAGCACCTACCAGCAGGGCTTTAAGGTGTTTTTTCAAGCATTCCCCCTCCTTTCTGCCTGAGCAGAAACCGGATCTGAAAAATACCTCCACGCACTTTCATAATCTGAAAATCCTTCTGCCTGTACAGCTTCCTCATAAACATTGATCTCAAAATCTTTAATGCTGTCCCTATAAGTATCATCGATCTTTTGGGGATCGATCTGAAATCCGGTACACAGAGGAGTTGTTTTTTCACCCTCGGATATTTTTTTCCGGTAGTAATAATAGCCGTCCTGACTGTTATACACCCAGTTTGCCGTATCCAGACCTGTTAATTTCACGCCTCTGCCGATATCGTCATTGGAGTAGGAAAGGGACATCCTCACATAGCAGTCTGCCTGGAACCCTTTCACACTGCCGGAAAAATTTCCGATCCGGATCTCTTTTCTGTAGGACGGACCATTCTCCATAGGCGTAGGTGTAGGATCCGGAAAATCTTCCTCGATCTCCGTTGTCACATACCCCACTGCAGCAGAATTTATCTTTTTTTCGAAGTCTGAAAAATACGCCGCAGTCCCTGTTGCGCACAGGAGCCCTGTTGTCAGGAGAAGGAAAACGGGTCTTTTTAATTTATTCATTTCGTGACACCACCGGCCTGTCCTTTATTCTGATTTACATATTTCTGGTAAGCAGCAGTTGCCTGCTCCAGAACCGTAGTCTTGTCATCCCCGGTATTGGTAGCCTGGATCGCATAAGCCCGTACCGGCATATCGATCTGCTGTGTATCCAGCTGACCTTCGATGATATTGGCAAAGGTTACTGTATCAAAAAGAGTTGTAGTCTTTGTTCCCGGCTTCAGGATGTGGTTATATGCATAGGTGTAGACCATATTCTGCCCCACTTCGGTCCGCTCCAGCTGTGTCCAGTCCTTGTTTTTGGTGAAGCTGAACAGCTCTGTTTTTGCAAGCGCATTCCTGGTACCATCCTTGGCTACTGTGATCACATTTCGGACCGGAACAGAAACTTCCAGATAGACAAATGCTTCATTTACTCCTTTATTTGCTACATAGGGGTCCTTCCGGATCACCTGAGTAGGAACCAGATCTGTATTGTCCTCCGGTTTCCAGTTAGGCTCATCCAGGTCGATATCCACTTTTCCTACGGTAAAGCTGTTGGTTGCCGTTTCAAAATCCGTGAGATATGCAGCTGTTCCTCCGGCTGCCAGTGCAGTGATCACAGCAGCAAGTGCGATTCCTTTTACCAGTTTTCTGTTTTTCATCATGATTAAATTCCTCCCTGTATTTTTTTCTTTTTTGGGGTATATGCCAGATCAAAGAGTACTGACAGACATGCCGCTATGCAAACTGCGGCAAAAGGGATCCGGGCTTTCAGAAAATGGATCACGTAGCCCAGATAAGGCAGGTGAAAGACTACCCGCCCGATGATCTGTGACGCCTCTGCGGGAACAGGATCTTCTGTCTTGTTGGCGTCACCTTTTGTGATAAAGATGTCCTTTTCTTTTTTAACCACTCTGTGGGTGACAACGGTATCTCCGTTATGAAAAGTAATGATATCTCCCTTTTTCGGAGAAAACTCTCCTTCCTTTGTAAAAACCACAGCTCCGGTTGGGATCTCAGGTTCCATGGATCCGGAATAGACCACATAGGGCCGGATCCCGAAAAGTCCGGGAATAAGAAGCACCAATGCCATCACCAGCATCAGTCCCAGAACTGTGTTGCCGATACATCGAAAAAATATTTTCATTCCTGTATTCTGTTCTACATACGATATTTGATGATCACTTCCCTCTGCAGGGAAAGAAACAGTGTTCGGATATCAGGAAAATTCCGGCGGAGACCTGCCCCACATAAATTGAGCCATAAAAAAGTCCTCCCTGTATAGCAGTCAATATGGCAATTCGCAACATGCTCCCATCACTTAAACTCACAGATTTTGAAGTGAGGACAAGCATGATCAAAATAATAATACAGCAAAAATACTGAATGGAAATTATTCGAGCAGATATGCTCAGATGTGCAGTTCCTCTCATTACTTACAGAGGTGAAAGATTCCTGCGACATTTGTTAAAAAAGATTTGTTTCAGATGATATTATTATAGGGTCCACAGATCCGGAAGTCAATCAAATTCGTCCGACAGGATTCGACACTGGTTTCTCAGCGGGTATGTCTGTCACCCTATTTTTCATAAGCTGACAGACCCTGCATCCGTGCAACGCCAGATTTTTTTACAGCTGTACCAGAGAGTAAATATATTCCAATGGAAGCAGCATCAGATCACGGATTTCCCGTTCTTCCTCTTCTTTATTTCCGGAATTTACCGGCAATTCGATCCGGAAAGCCGGCTGGCGGATCATTTCTCCGTAATACTGTTCCGGCCTGCCTGTGCTCCTTCGCCCGTTCTGCGCTTCTCGTTCTATTGCAAGCTGCTCCAGCTTTCCCCTGGTACATTTTTTTAGGTGGCGTGCAAGACGGTAGCATCTCTGACCAGTGGAAAAATTCTGATCCCGCCGATAATAAACCACCTTTTTTCCATATCCGCAGAAAACCAGCAGGCCACGTCCTCCGTATTCCTGAAAGATCCGGATCAGTGCACGTGTCTCATTTTCACTGGCAGGCTGCTGATGGATCTTTTTTCTGCTGCAGAAGGTAGTAGGAAAATTCCGTGCAGTATCCATTCCTCTTGCATTTCCCTCGAATTCATCGCAGGGAACATCCTGCATTTTCAGCATCTGACGGAAAATGGGATTTCGCACAGTATTGTAGCCCTTCCGGCAGATCTCATATCCATCCGGATTGACCACCGGTATGATACAAAGCCTGGTCTGATCCAGGAGCTTTTTTACCTCATAAAGCTCGTCCACGGTCCAGTTGCATTCATATATTCTGCAAAGCTCCAGTGCCATCCTGGTAAGCCTGTCCGTCATCTGTCCATCCGTTCCGGAAAAACCGGCCACACAGAAAATACAGGCATCTCCCTGTCCGATCTCCAGCATAGGGATCATCCGGTCATCGTGGCTTTTTCCGATCACCCGAAACTGTGTAAAGCTGCTGTAACGCCTGGCTGCCTCCCACAGTGAATAATAAATTGCTTCGTAGGTTTTATCCTGTACTGTATCCATGATGTTCCCTTCCTTCCGTCTTTATACATGTTCATTATTATGTATATTATGCGAAAGGGCATAAAAAAAGAACCGGTTTAACACCGATTCCTTTTGTTTACAAAATAATTCAGGATACCGCCGCCGATGATGATCACCAGCGCAACTGCAACCACTCTTTTCGCTGCCTCCTGAGGAAGCTGGCCCTTGGAGCCAATGGAAGCCTCATAAAAGGTCAGCGTATAATCGATCTCATGCGGGGCGCCCATGGCCAGTGTATCTGCGATCACTTCCATCTTATCATCCAGGGCAGTTACCGGGACAGTAAAAACAGAATTTCTGCCTTCCTCGCTCTCATTGAGATATTTTTCCCCATCTACGATCATATAATCATAGTTGGAGCTGCTCCACTGGAGCCGTGCATACATCTTCCCATCCTTTACCAGCATCAATGTGGGGGAAGAAACGCTGGCCTTTCCGCTTCCGCCTTCCAGCTCCACCTGTATGGAATATTCTCCGTCCTCCAGATCTGTCTTCACTGCGTTCTCTCCACCTGCAGCCAGAACCTGTATCGGGCATAGCAGCAGCATAGTCAGAAGAAGCAGCATTATTGTTCTCATCCTGTGTTTCATGGTTTTCTCTCCGTTTTCTATTTTTCCTTCGTATCACTATAGCACAACGCCCCTTTTCTGTAAAGAACATCTCAGAATTGTTGAAATGTCTCTTCTTTTCCAGTATAATAGAGTGAAATTTGCATACAAACGAAAGGAAATGAACAGAGATGATCGAAACAAAAAATCTCACAAAAAAATTCGACAGTTTTACTGCTGTGGATTCTCTGGATCTTCGCATAGAAACCGGCGAATTTTTCGGTCTGCTGGGACCCAACGGTGCCGGAAAGACCACCACGATCAGTCTGCTTTCCACTCTGCTCCTGCCCACAGAGGGCGAAATCCTCATTGATGGGCAGACACTTGGACGCAACCGACCGGATCTGAAGCGCAAGATCAGCGTGATCACGCAGGAATATTCCATGCGCCAGGATATGAACATGGACGAGATCATGGAATATCAGGGCCGTCTTTATTTCATGCCACGAAAAGAGATTAAACGGAAAACTGAAGAGCTTCTGGATTTCTGTGGACTTCTTCCCTTCCGCAAGCGGACTGTAAGGAAGCTTTCCGGTGGTATGAAACGAAAGCTTATGGTATGCCGGGCACTTCTCACAAGTCCGGAGATCCTTCTTCTGGACGAGCCCACTGCAGGTATGGACGCGCTATCCAGACGACAGATGTGGAATCTTCTCCGTCAGCTGAACGGAAAAAATCTGACCATTCTTCTGACAACCCACTATATGGAAGAGGCACAGTCTCTCTGCAACCGGGTAGCACTTATGGATCACGGAAAGCTGGAGGAGATCAATACTCCATCGGGCCTGATCGACGGCCTGGGCAAATACACCGTAGATCAGGAAACACCGGAAGGGGCAAAAAGCCACTACTTCCACAGTCGGGAAGAGGCCATCTCTTTTCTGTCCTCTCTGGACGGACAGTGCACCCTTCGTGAGACAACTCTGGAGGATGTTTTTGTGGAGCGCGCAGGCAGGCATCTGATGCAGCGATAAGCCGGCGTCAGCCACAGTTATCTTATAATTTAACAGAATGGACGATGAATTATCATGGGAATACTTACTATTTTATGGGAAAAATGGGTGGAGTTCCGAAGGGATTTCTATAAGATCACGCTGGCGGCCATGATCGCGCCGCTGATGTATCTGATCGTTTTTGGAATGGGGATCCAGACCTCCTCACATGGAGAGCCTTATCTGAATTTCCTGATCCCTGGTGTAGTTTCACTGACTACAATGAACGGAAGCTTTAATGCTATCGCACAGAATCTGAATGTACAGCGTCTTTACGAGAAAGCCTTTGACCAGGTTATGATATCTCCGACACCTCTGTGGCAGTTTATTGCCGGACAGATTATCGGAGGCAGTCTCCGCGGGCTATATGCAGGAGGGATCATTCTTCTTCTGACTATGCCGATCGGAACCGGTCTTGTGTTCAACGGATGGTCATTGCTGGTGATGTTCCTCAACGGTGCTGTATTTTCAGCCATCGGCGTTGTGGTTTCTTTCCTTGCCAAAAACCATGCGGATGTACCTCGTTTTTCCAATTATATCATTATGCCAATGGCTTTTTTGTGCAACACCTTCTTCTCTACAGAGAAGATCCCGGGCTTTCTTGGGAATTTTGTAGCTGCTCTTCCACTGTCACAGACCAGTCATCTGATCCGTACCATTGCTTCTGGCGGTGGAGTCAATTACCTCAGTGTCCTGATCCTGACAGTCTATCTCATTGCATTCAGCATTGCAGCTTCCTGGTTTATCTATAAGAAAAAAAATCTGTAAATTTTTCTTTACAAAAAAATCACCGGCTTTCCTGTTCTTTCGGAAAACCGGTGATTTTTTGTTTCTTATGCTATTCTGGCTATTGTGCGTTTAAATATCTTTTTTTCTTCTTCTCACAATCACATATCCACCTGCAAGAAGTGATGCCACTGCCAGTGCGGACATGGTTCCGACCGGTGAGTTATCAGCTGTTGATACTGCGTTCTTAGATCTGGTTCCGTTGCCTCCGTTGGAGGATGTTGCAGATGCCTCTCCTGTTATGGTTGCATCCGGATCAGAGCCTGTCTGACCGCCGCCATATGAACCGTCTGCTCCCGGAGTTCCGGTAGGTGTCAGTTTTGCAGATTTAAACTGATATACTGCAGATTCAATGGTATCTGTCTTCTGCCACTGACCACCGGTATAGACGTATTTCTGGAAGAATACATACAGGTTGTATGTAGCGTCTTTGTTGATTCCCTTGCCGGAACCAATCTTCCATGCTGTATGCATCTGGCTCTGGGTTGGGTTTGCAGCTGTACTCCAGTAAACCGGAACCCACTTCACATCACCCTCATTTGGATCCTGATTGGTTGTTCCTGCACCGATCACAGTAAATTCATAGAACTGATTCGGATAGAACTGAATTGCCTCATCCAGTCCCTGTACTATGCTCTCTTTTACATCCGGGATGTATGCATTCGGTGTGTCAGTCGGAGTTGGATCTGCAACTTTCGGTCTGGAATCTTCTTTAAATGCTATTTTCAATGGATTCGTCAAAACACCATTTTTATCTTTGATCTGGATATAAAGATCAATTGGGTTGTCAGAATCTAAATCCTCAAGACCGATATTAAATTTCTTATCAGCAGTAAATGTTATCTGTTTTCCGGTAGATGTAAGATCTTTCGGAGTGGCAGATGTGCCATCACTGTTACGAGAAACCCATTTATAATAACAGGTACCGCTCTTATTCGAAATAAGGGTAACATTCGCAGATGTATGGTTGATCCATGAAAAGCCAACCCATCTGACATTTGCCGGACGCTTAGCTTCATCCAATGTAATCTTCTTTGGTGTACTTACAGTTCCGTCAGTTCCTTTGATACTCACATAAACATCAATCGCATTGTTTGCATCCAAATCTTTCAAACTGATCGTGAAATCCTTATTTGCGGAAACCTTTGTTCCTTTGCTCATTTTATCAACTGTCGGAGCTTTGGAACCACGTTTTACCCATTCATAATAGTACACACCTGCTTTATCAGAACGCATAGTTACAGTCGCAGATGTATGACCTTTCCATTTGTAGCTTACGTTGGAAATCTTCGCAGGTGTTTTAGCTGTTTCTTTCAAAGTAACAGTTGCAATCTTGGTCACTGCTGTCTTTGATCCATCTTTTGCTACTACCTGCACATAAAGATCAATCGCATCACCTTCCAGATTTTTCAGATCAATCTTACAATCTTTTTTTGCGGTGACCGCAATCTTGCTGTCTTTAGTTGTAATGGAAGGTTTATCCGCTCCCTTTGCCACCCATTTGTAATAGCATGTACCACTCTTATCAGACTGAAGAACTACTTCTGCAGTTGTTGCAGTTTTACTTTCTGCGCTGATTTTTGTAACCTTTGGTGCTGCCGGTTTCGGATCAACTGGATTCTGTGCCTGTGTTACTGCAATATCCTTCTTTACACCTTCACCAACAATGGCGTTACCACTTTCACTTTCTTTTACCCATACATAAAGGTCAATAGTCTTGTCTGTGACCTTGGTAAGTTTCAGGGAAGTAGTTTCTCCTGCCTTAACCGTTCCACCTTCTGTAGCTGTCTCGATGGTCGGAGCTTCCGCACCTTTTGCAACATATTTATAGTAATATGTACCTGCTTTATCAGATGTGAAGGTTACAGAAACAGTATTTGCTTCTTTACTTGTAGGATTATCAATATTAACCGTTGGAATGTTGGAAACAAGCAGACCTGTAGCTGTATTTATTCCATAACTCTGGTCGCCTTCATAGCTCATCGCCTTAATTGCCTTTGCAAATGCATCCGCAGCTAAAGATTCAGGCTTCTGGAAAACTGTATAGTCAACTACCGGATTCTCTACGGAATATCCAATGTTCTGGTTCTCAAATGCACCGACAATGATGATACTTCCTGCACTCTGATCCTGCTTTCCTAATACGATATTGGATTTTACGTTCTTTTCTGCGCTTGTATAGTTCTCGATGATCTTCGGTTCGTCTGCTGCAGCATCCGTTCCATGTTCCAAAGAAATCGTACCTGTGCTGTAAACAGCTCCGCCTGTAGATACATTATCTTTGATCTCTCCACCTGTAATTACAAGTTTACCGCTGTTTTTAACTGCCGCACCTGCTGCAGTAGAAACATTCTTGGAAAGGGTAACACCTGTCGTCATCACAAATTTAGCGCCAGCTTCTACGGAAACAATCGATCCATCGACTGCAGTTTCATCGTCTTTCTTACCTTCAACAGAAAGTTTACCGATTTCTGAGGAGCCGTCACCTTCATTCTGTGTCATGGACAAAATACTTCCTGCACTTACTTTGAACATATCTCCTGCAACACTTCCACGTCCAACTACAGTTGTAGCATTTGTTGCACCAAAAATTGCAATATTTTTATTGGCAGGAACGGTAATAGTATCTGTGAGATTAAACGATGCACTGATCAGAATCTTATAAGCAGATGTATATAGATCACTATCATCAATAGATCCTGCAAAATCAGGTGCATTATTAATCGCTGCCTGAAGTTCTGCCGCAGTAGTAACCGTTGCATCTGCCGCAGTAGTTTGCTGCTCCTGCTGCGCCTCTTCCGCCTGAGCCTGAGCTGCTGCCTGTGCCTCTGCTTCCGCCTGAGCCTGGGCTGCTGCCTGTGCCTCTGCTTCCGCCTGGGCCTGGGCTGCTGCCTGTGCTTCTGCCTCTGCCTGGGCCTGAGCTGCTGCCTGGGCTTCGGCCTCTGCCTGAGCCTGGGCGTCGGCTTCACTCTGTGACTGGTCATCCACAGCCGCTCCGTCATCTGGTGTTTCTGTATTCTCGTCTGCAGTCGGTGCTTCTGCCTCTGTTACCGCTCCGGTATCTTCAGCGGCAAACGCTGCGGCAGGTGCCATTCCAACAGTCATGGAACCTGCAAGCAGGACTGCAAAAAGCTGCTTTTTTTTCATTTATAAGTCCTCCTGTTATGAGTTAGTCTGTTTAAATCCAATTACAAAAAAGTATAGCACAACACTTCAAAAAAGTAAAGCGGACCAAAGAATCCGCTTTACTGTATCTGTCTTACGGACGTACCTGTCCGTTACCATAAATAATATACTTGGTGGTGGTCAGTGCAAGGAGTCCCATTGGGCCTCTTGCATGGAGCTTCTGGGTGCTGATCCCGATCTCCGCACCGAATCCAAACTCATTTCCATCGGTGAATCTGGTAGAAGCGTTCACATAAACTGCCGCTGCATCTACCTCATCCAGGAATTTCTGGGCATGGGTATAATCATTGGTAATGATAGCCTCCGAATGCTTTGTATTATATTTATTGATATGTGCAATGGCTTCCTCCACGGAATCCACTACCTTTACAGAAAGGATATAGTCAAGATATTCTGTTCCCCAGTCCTCTTCTGTTGCAGGAACTGCTCCCGGCATCAGAGCCTTTGCTGCTTCATCTGCACGGACCTCCACATGCTTCTCCTTAAGGCGTCCGGCCAGTACCGGCAGGAAATCGTCCTTCACCTTACGGTTTACAAGAAGGGACTCGCATGCATTGCATACACCCACACGCTGGGTCTTTGCATTGATCACAATATCCGCTGCCATCTGAAGATCTGCAGTCTCGTCCACATAGATATGGCAGTTTCCGGTTCCGGTCTCGATGACAGGGATCGTACTCTGGTTTACCACTGCTTTGATCAGTCCTCTTCCGCCACGTGGGATCAGTACATCCACATACCGGTTCAGCTTCATAAATTCCGCAGCCGTTTCTCTGGAGGTATCCTGGATCAGCTGGATAGCATCCTCGGTAATGCTGCAGGCTTTTAATGCCTCACGGATACAGTTGACAATGGCAGTATTGGAATGGATCGCGTCGCTTCCACCCTTCAGGATCACGACATTTCCGGTTTTGAAACAAAGACCGAATGCATCTGAGGTAACATTGGGACGCGCTTCATAAATGATGCCGATCACGCCTAAGGGAACACGTTTCTGTCCGATCAGAAGTCCGTTGGGACGTTTTTTCATACCGGTAACTTCCCCGATGGGATCTTCAAGACCGGTAAGCTGACGAAGTCCGTCTGCCATTCCTTCGATCCTCTCCGGTGTCAGCATCAGACGGTCGATCAGGCCTTCCGGCATCTGATTCTTTTTACCGTTTTCCACATCCAGGGCATTGGCCTTCAGGATCTCATCGGTATGAGCGACAAGAGCCTTTGCCACAGCTTCCAGGGTTTTATTTTTGTCATTTGTGGAAAGATTTCGAAGGACTGTCTCCGCATCTTTCGCATTCTGTCCCAGTTTTTCAAGCATTTCATTCATTTCCAAATATTCCTGCCTTTCTTTCTGTCTTTACAGCAATATCTTACTGTGCATCGCGGTATATATTCTCTTCCGTCACAATGACCTGCGGACGGATATCCGTAGGCTCTGTGGGAACCTCCGAAAGGATCTGGAAGGAAAATCCTACTGCAACGCGGCAGACCTCCGGATGTTTTTCCAGAAAGCGGTCATAAAAACCGCCGCCATAGCCTACCCGGTTGCAATTCACGTCAAAAGCCACCCCGGGCATGACCATCATGGCTTCTTCCCAGGAAACCGTTTCTCCGTCTTCCTTTGGCTCAGGGATCCCGAAGTAGCCGGATTCCAGCTGACTGAAATCGGTCAGTCTGTAAAATACCATATCCTTTCCGAAAACCTTTGGCACTGCCACTTCCTTGCCGTCTTTCCAGGCTTGCTCGATGATATAGCGTGTGATCACTTCATGGTTATAATCTGCGTATGCCATGATCCGTTCTGCATTCCGGTATTCCGGAAGCTGTGTCAGGGCCTCTGTGATCCGGAGACTGTTTTCCCGGATCCAGGCATCGGTATGTTCTTTTCTGGCTTTGAAGATCTTTTTTCTAATTTCCTTTTTTTCTTCCATATTTTTCTCCAAGATTGGTGATGCTGCCATCCTTTTCTTTGATATCGATATTATTCAGATGCGCACGGAGGTTCCCCTTCACTGCATCCAGATATTCTCTCCGAAGCTTCGCCTGTTCCACCTTTTCTTCCTCGGTAAGACCTACACTTTTCTGTTTATGTGCCAGTGCGTTGATCCTGTCGATCTTGATATTGTCCATCATAGTGATACTCTCCTTAAAGCAGTTTTTCGATATAATCAATGAGGAAGAATTCTTCCTTCTTGTTTCCTACAAATAATGTTCCGCAGCTCCTGCCTTCCACGATCCTGTGGATGTTGTGGAAGTCGTTTCCGTTGGCAATGACCATGTCCGCCCCTGCCGCAGTGGCGATGATCGCAGCAGTAAGCTTGGTCGCCATTCCCCCGGTACCGACATTGCTTCCTGTGGAGGATTTGCCAAGCTTACGCATATTGTCATCCATGTTTTCTACAATGTCGATAAACTGTGCATCCGGATTAGAATTGGGATCGTCTGTAAAAAGACCGTCAATATCGGACATGAGGATCAGAAGATCCGCATCGATCAGTGCAGCAACCACAGAGGAAAGGGTATCGTTGTCTCCGAATTTTACCAGGTTCTGGAATTCGTAGGAGGATACCGAGTCGTTCTCATTTACAATAGGGATCACCTTTTCTGCCAGAAGCTGCTGGAAGGTATTCTGGGCATTCCTGCGATTGGTATTGTTGACCATGGTATTCTTGGTCATCAGGATCTGTGCCACCATCTGATTGTATTCCCCGAAAAGCTTCTGATAAATGGTCATCAGCCTGGCCTGTCCCACAGCTGCACAGGCCTGCTTTTTCTCAAGCTCTGCCGGCTTTCCCTTCATACCCAGTGCAGCTGCACCTACCGCAATGGCTCCGGAGGATACCAGCACTACGTCTTTCCCCTGATTGTGAAGGTCGCTGAGCTCTCTGGCCAGGATCTCCAGCTTACGGAAATCCAGTCTTCCTGTTTCTGCGTGGATCAGTGATGATGATCCGATCTTGATAACGATGCGTTTCTTGTCTTTCAGTCGTTCCCTGTAATTTGCGTTCATGTTTTTTGTTTCTCCTGATACCTGTATATTAGTCTTACTGATAAGTAACGGAATCAATCCTGTCATTTTGTACGATCTCCACCCAGGTAGTACCCGGATTCAGGCGGATCTCCTGTTCATTTCCGTCGTAATAATGCGTGATCCCCCATGGAGAATCCTTCTCCCAGCGGATATCAATAGCTTTGCCTCTGGTAATAAACTTGCCCTCTCCGCCGGAAATGGCATCAATATTCAGATAGCCGTTTCCATCGTAGGCCGGGCAGGATGAATACTGAAGGATGATATTGTCGCAGGTAAGCGGTTCATTATCCAACTGATCCACATGTTCCTTGCCAAACTGGAATCTCTTATATTCCTTTGTCTCTTCATCGTATTCATACCACGGATGATTGTCAGTAAAATTATCCAGCTTCACAAGGCTGGCTGTGATCCCATCCGGTACAGTCTCTGTACCATCTTCTGCAAAAAGATAATGTCCGGTATATTCTTCTTTATATTCCTGGCTGTATCCCATGGCATCTATGCCTGCCTGAAGGTGACTGGCATCTGTGTAGGCATTGTGAGGTGCCTTCCTGTCTGTTGTGCGGAAAAAAGCCAGCTTGCCGATCTGGATCCCGTTGAGGTTATCGATCACATGCTGCTCCAGATAAGGCAGTGCATAGGCAGCCTGTCCGTAGTGGGCATAGATCGCATTAAATTCGTTGGCATAAAAGAGATAATAGTCACGGCAGCTGCGAACGGAACCGATTCGTTCCAACTCATCGTAATCTTCGAGAATACCCATAAGACGGGTAATATTACCTTCCACCGGCGCTTCGTAAACAACACCGGCATGTCCGATACCACTCTGGGGAGCTCCGACACTGTTGTTGCCCATCATCACGGCAACCGGTCTTCTCCGTCCAATGCTCTCCGGAACATTTTCGCCGGTAAGATAGCTCTTTACCTGGGTTTCTTCCTGCTTTTCCTCATTGGGGACAAAGCCTACCAGATCCTGCCCTGCTCCAAAAGCGGGAACAGTCTGGGCAATGCAGATGCATGCAGCTGTGATACCTGCCAGGATACCTGTCTTTTTCATTCTCATATATTACCTCCTTTTCTTAAAGCGGAAGAGTTTTCCGCTTAGCTTTTCCGTGGGACAGCCCGCAGTCATTCCGGAGCTAGCGGTTGATCCCCAGCGCCTTCAGTGCCGCTGCCTGCTTGGCTTCCATGACCTTTGCCTCATCCTCTGTCATATGATCATAGCCCAGAAGATGCAGCATACTGTGTGCCACCAGGAAACAGAATTCCCTTGTCACACTATGTCCGTATTCCTCTGCCTGGGCAAAAACCTTAGGCACGGAGATCATGATATCTCCAAGAAGGAGTTCATCACTGTCCAGATCAAAATAGGACTCATCCTCTTCCACAACGGAATAATCCGCCGGTGTCTCAAAGGGAATCATAGGAAATGACAGCACATCCGTAGGCGCCTGGATATTCCGGAATTCCGTATTTACCCTCTTGATCTCCTCGTTGTCTGTCAGGACAAGATTGACCTGTCCGTCATAGGGACATTTTTCCATTTCAAGAACCTTGTCCGCAACCTGGGATGCAAGGGCAGCATAGTCAATGCCCAGATCCTGATCTGTCTCATATTCGATATTTATGGTCATCTTCTGTACTCCTTATTTTTTACAGCATACCTGTCATCCTTCCTGGATTTGACAGGCTTCTGTTTTTTTTCATAATCGTCATAGGCCTGTACGATCTGCTGTACAAGTGGATGACGTACAACATCCTTGCTGGTCAGCTGACAGAATCCGATATCATCGATCTTCTTCAGCACCTTCATCGCTACATCCAGACCAGACGTGGCGTCCCTGGGAAGGTCCTTCTGGGATGCATCTCCTGTGATGATCACCTTGGAACCGAAGCCGATCCTGGTCAGGAACATCTTCATCTGGGCAGGTGTGGTATTCTGTGCCTCATCCAGGATGATGAAGGCATTATCCAGTGTACGTCCCCTCATATAGGCAAGAGGGGCAACCTCGATGAGCCCCTTCTCCATGTTTTTGGCAAAGCTGTCTGCGCCCATGATCTGATACAATGCGTCATAAAGAGGACGCAGATAGGGATCGACCTTGCTCTGGAGATCGCCAGGAAGGAATCCCAGCTTCTCGCCTGCCTCAATGGCCGGTCTGGTAAGAATGATCCTGGAAACCTCCTCATTGCGAAAAGCAGTTACTGCCATAGCCATGGCAAGATAGGTTTTGCCGGTTCCGGCAGGTCCCACGCCGAACACGATCATCTTCTTACGGATCTGTTCCACATAGTCCTTCTGTCCGAGAGTCTTGGGCTTGATGGGTCTGCCCTGTATGGTATTACAGATAAAATCCTTGTCGATCTCCTCCATCACGGAGCCGATCTTCTCCATGGCAAGGGAAAGTGCGTAATTCACATTCTGCTGTGTGATGGTATTGCCTCTGCCCGCAAGTGTGTTCAGTTCCTCCACGATTGCCCTGGCCTGTGTGGCTCCCTCCTGGCTTCCCAGGATCTTAAGAGAACCGTCACGGAAGATCATGGTTACGTTCAGAGTACGTTCGATCAGCTTCAGATGCTCGTCAAACTGTCCGAAAATATTCGCCTGGCGGTCTGCCGGCACATCCACATATAATTCGATAATGCTGCTAGCCATCCTCTGGTGTCCTTTCTTTTGACTGCGTCTTTTTTTCTGTGGGGGCTTCTCTTCCGGTCCGTTCAATGACGGTAAGAGTGCCTCTGCTGACGCAGTCCTGGTGATTTATTTCTATTTTAACATTATTTTCAGATATTTGAACCCCTTTTTCTATTAATTTTTCTTCATAGGCATAAAGCCTTTGTATGGCCTGTTTTTTTGCGACATCCTCTGTCAGCTGCTCTTTCTGTACTTCATACTTTCCGATCGCAGCGATCCCCAGGGTAACAGGAGAACGAAAAATCCCGATACTGAAAAGAGGTTCCCGGCTGACGAGGCGTTCCTCATTTTGTTTCAGAGGAGAGGAAAAGTCCAGAAACCAGTTTCCCAGCTGAAAAAAAAGCCTTGTTTTCTTTTTATCGGACCATACCTTTTTCTCTATGTCCAACGGAAAGGTATCGTAATAGGCAATGGTATGTCGGATGTAAATATCCGCATCTGCCTGAACATATGCATAGCGGATGACCTCCTGACTGTCATCGGTGATGTCCACGATCCCGGAAACCAGTTCCTGACCTTTTTTTATTTCATCCCCAGCCCTGACAAGAGGAGTTCCCTGCCGTGTGACCATGGAATCGATCACACCGTCCAGAGTTGAAAACAGACTGCATGCTCTTTCTTCCGGCTCTGCTTTTTCTCCGGCAGTTCCCTCCCGGATCTCAAAACGCAGGCCCGTTCCCGAAAATCCGGCAGACACCCAGGTGATCTCCGGAAATTCTCTTCGCAGGGAAGCTGCAAGTGCACTGCAGCTGATCTTTTTTCTGGATACTCCGAAACAGACCCCCTGCTCTTTCAGAAAGCTCATCAGCTGGGGTGTGGGATTTAAAATATTTCCCCGGATCTCAACGTTCCACACTCTGCCTGACAGAAAAAAAAGGAGGCAGCAAACTGCCAGAAACCCCGCGGGGATCATTTTTCTTCTTTTACAGAAAAGCAGAAAAAACAAAGGTCCTCTTTTTTTCAGGATGTGGATATGTACCCCTGTTTTTCTCCGCAGTGGCGAGATCTGCAGAAAATCCGCTACCCTCATGGTGAGCTGAAGCTCCGTCTCACCGGTACAGATGATCCTTTTCAGATCCATTTCCCTGCCTCTGCACAGATTCACAAACCGCTGGCACTGCTGCCCCTTAACAGAAACCCGCACAAAACCTGGGATCATTACTTATTTCCCTCCTCCAGCGTAATGCTTTCGATCTGCCCGCGGATACATAGTTCAAGGGTTGTGTAGCAGGGGATCACAAGGTTTTTCCCACGGATCACAAGTCTGCCGGAAGGTGTCAGTATCAGGATCTCCTCCCTTGTATAGCTCTGGATATTCCGGTAATTTTCGATCACTGCCCGGCGTTTTCCCGTAAGTATCACCTGCACCTCCCGAAATGCCGGTTCCCCGGGAAGCTCCAGAAAAGCTGACATTTTTCTCATTAAAAAAATCCTCCGGCTTTTATCATTAATCTATGCCGGAGGATTTCTTCTTATGTATCTTTCACTGTATCTGCTTTTTGTCTTTTATCTGCGGATCAGCACCATGGAAAACCAGAGAATGGTATTTCCACCCAGATTGTATTCCATAGCTTCCTTTTCTACGATCTCACTGACTACCACGCCATAGCTTTCCAGACATGGATGCATATGCTCCGGAAAACGGCATGGTTTTCCGTCCAGATAGGCACAGCGTTCACAGAAGTCACAGGATTCCGTAGAAAGCGTAAAGGTCTCATAGCCCTCTCCCTCCAGAAAATCACGTACCTTCTCTGTAAGCGCTTCGTGTTCCATTCTTGTGGAAAGCATCTCCTTCATGTTCATGATATCCGATACCTCCGCAACGCTGGAAAAGAAAACTGCTTTCGGATAGCTTCGGATCTTCTTTTCGCATTCTGACAGCTCTCCCACTGCCGGAGGACAGGCCCATGTGCTTCCATAACGTTCACATTCCTGTTTACAGATCGTGCGTACACGTGACTGTACTTTAATATCCCCGGTATCCAGCACACGATACTCAAAAATGGGATACTGGGAAATAAACTCATCAAATTTTTCTTTTATACTGTTCATACCTTTAAGATCTCCTGTTCTCCAAAAAGGCTCATAACTGCTGCCTCATAGTCACCAAAATGCTGGGATTTTTTGATCTTTTTCAGATATCTGGCATAATTGGTAAAGCCCGGTGCCATATAACTCCACAATTCCTTCATGCGGAAAAGTACATTTCGTTCTCCTGAAAGATATTCCTGATAATCCCGGTAAAGACGGTCATGGAACTGCCGCAGCTTTTTTCGGTATTCTTCCCGATGATCCTCTCCGTCTTCTTTTTGCATAATGGCATCCAGAAGATAGGGCCTTGCGATCAGGCCTCTTCCGTACATGACGCTGTCTGCATCCGGAAATTTCTCCCGGATTTCCTGATAAGCCTCCACTGAAAAAATATCCCCGTTATATCCCAGGGGAACCTTCAGCTTTTCCCTTGCCTCCTCATACAGTCCATATCTGGGAACTCCCTTATAATGATCCTTCAGAAGGCGTGGATGGATGATCAGCTCCTTCAGCGGATATCTGCCGTAGATCTCAAGAAGCCGTTCCCAGTCTTCCTCATAATCCGTTCCCACTCTCGTTTTTATGGAGATCTCCATCCCGGTCTTTTCGAAGATCTCATCCAGAAAACGTTCCAGCTTATCCGGCTCGCCCAGGAAACCGGCACCCTTTCCCTTGGCTGTGACAGTTCCCGAGGGGCATCCCAGATTGAGATTTACTTCCCTGTGTCCATATTCATCCCGGAAGATATGGGCTGTTTTCACAAAATCCTCCGCATTGTTGGTCAGGATCTGGGGGATCACCGGAAGATCTCCGTTGGTTTCCGGTGATACCTCTTTGATCTCCTTGCTGCTGAGACGTTTATTGGGCTTGGCAGTGATGAAGGGAGTAAAGTATTTATCCATGGGATAAAAACAGTCATGATATGCATTCCGGTAAACCCAGTTGGTTACGCCCTCCATAGGTGCCAGATAATTCTTCATTGTTTATCCTCCTTCATCCGGAAATAGATCTGCTTTCTCCCTCCGCTTCCTGTGGGGATCCTGCCTGTCTCATAATTTCCCAGAGATTTGATAAAGGGGGTCAGCTTGGAATATCCGTAATTACGCACATCAAAATCCGGAAGTCGTTTCCCAAGCTGGTCGCCCAGCTGTCCGGAGGAAAGCCATCCCTCTTCGTCAGAAAATTTCTCGATGATGGCATTAATGGCCTTGCGTACCCGCTTGAGATCTTTGTTCTTCCTGGAGCCGGGGCTGCTCTGTTTGCTGCTGTTTCCGGATTTTTTAGCTTCTGCTGCAGTAGCCAGATCTTCCTTCTTCTCTTCTTCCTGTTGGTTGCGATAGAGAAGATCCAGATATTTAAACTGGTTGCATGCGGAAATAAACGGCTTCGGCGTCTTCTCCTCTCCCATACCCAGGACCAGCATTCCGGATTCCCGGAGCCTTGCTGCCAGACGGGTGAAATCACTATCCGAAGAAACAATACAATATCCATCCACATTTCCGGAATACAGAATATCCATGGCATCAATGATCATCGCCGAATCGGTGGCGTTTTTTCCGGTGGTATAGCTGTACTGCTGGATAGGAATGATGGAATCCTCCAGAAGAACCTTTTTCCAGGAGGAAAGCCGTGCACTGGTCCAGTCTCCATAGATCCGTTTGTAGGTGGCTATGCCGATGTTTGCCACTTCATCCACGATGATCTTGATGTATTTGTCTGATACATTATCTGCATCGATCAGTATTGCAATTCTTAATTCGTTGTCCATAAATCCAACCTTTTCTGTTTAATCTGTGCCGTCTCCGATGCGGGTCAATGCTCCAGCATGATCTTGAGGATCTCTCTGTCTGTTTCCTTCATACCGTCTTTTCCGATCTGTCCCACACAGCTGATGGTCTCTGCGGTTTCTTCCTGGAGAATTCCTGTATAAGGTGCATAAGACTGCCCGTTCATGGCAAGATGATGTGCCAGAAAGGCTGCGTCAAGACAGGCTGCGATCTTGGCAGCACAGGAAATCTTGGCCCCATCACAGATGATTCCCGGAATATTGGCGAGGGTATTCTCGATCGTTTTTTTGATCAGGGAAATATCTCCGCCTACCATATAGGTAATGGCAGCTCCGGCTGCACAGGAGGCCGATACCGCACCGCAGAAGGCAGACAGCTTCCCTATATATTGCTTCTGATAAACTGTGAGGAGATTGGAAAACACCAGAGCCCTGTAGAGGCTGTAATCCGGCAGCTCCATCTCTCTTGCATAGACGATCAGCGGAACAGAGCATGCAATTCCCTGATTTCCGCTTCCGGAATTGATGACAACCGGCATATCACAGCCACCCATACGTGCCTCAGAAGCCGCTGCAGTAAGACTTCTCATTCTGGTGAGCATATCGTGAGAATAATTTTCACGGATCACGCGCCCGATACCCAGGCCGTATTTTCCGGTCATTCCCTCATGAGCAATGGCCATGTTGCTTCTGATCTGCGCATCCAGAAGCTCCTTTACATCGGAAAGCTCTACGGTATCTGCAAATTCCCGAATATCCTCCAGATTTAACAGGCCGCGGTCCGTCTCTTCCTTTTCTTCCACTGCTTTATCTGCATCAAGGAGGATCTCTCCGTTTTTGCTGATCCTGGTCACATTGATATGATCGTATTTGATCTCCAGGCTGACGGCATCTTCACCGGCATACATTTCGATGATAATGTGAAGGACTACCGGCGTGTCCAGAAGCTCCACCTTACAGATATCTGCCTCCAGAAGTTCCCGGCAGCGTGCCCTGCCCTTTTCATCGACTTTGGAAAGAACTTCCATATTCAGTGAGGCATCTCCTGCCACCGCCCCAAGGATCACACCTGCAGGAATCCCCTTTAAGCCTCCTGAATTGGGAATGATCACACAACGCACATTTTTGATGATATTTCCGGAACATTTTGCTACGATACGCTCCGGCTCTTTCCCAAGGATCTCTCTTGCTCTTGCCGCACCATAGGCCAGAGCGATCGGTTCTGTACATCCCATAGCCGGGATCATCTCCTCACGGAGGATCGCCAGATAGTTTTTATATATATTTTTGTCCACTTTTTTATTTACCTTCCCGTATTTTATGATTATTTCTTTTCCTGATATTTATGACATGCTACCATATGTCCCGGCTCCACCTGACGAAGTGCCGGGGTTTCCTGTCTGCAGCGTTCCTCACACCACGGACAGCGGTTATGGAAGCGGCAGCCCCCGATAGATCTGGACTGTACTCCGGTATCCGTAACGATCTGATCCAGAGTTTTGACTCTCGGGTCCGGAACCGGAATCGAGGAGATCAGCATTTTTGTATAAGGATGTAGCGGATTGGAATAGAGCTTATCTGCATCTGCGATCTCCATGAGATTTCCAAGATAAAGCACCCCGATCTCATCACAGATCTTCTGGACCACCTGCAGCTGATGGCTGATGAACAGATAGGTCAGCCCGTATTTTTCCTGAAGATCCTGAAGCATCTGGACGATCTGGGCCTGCAGGGAAACATCCAGCGCAGAAATGGGCTCATCGCAGACTACAAATTCCGGCTGTACGGAAAGTGCTCTTGCAATGGAAATCCTCTGACGCTGTCCGCCGGAGAACTCATGAGGATACTTCAGAAGATCCTGCTCTTTGAGGCCAACCACGCGGATCAGTTCTTTTGCACGCTCCTTACGTTCTTTCTGCGTGTACATTTTATGGATCGCCATAGGCTCACAGATGATATCCTGCACTGTATGGCTTGGGTCCAGAGAGGAATAGGGATCCTGAAAAACGGACTGCATTTTTTTGCGATATGGAAGCAGTTCTTTTTCCCCCATGGCTCCGATCTCTGTTCCTTCATAAAAAATCTCACCGCCTGTGGGTTTATGATAACGTAGGATTGCCTTTCCGATGGTAGATTTTCCGCTTCCGGATTCTCCTACCAGACCGAAGGTTTTCCCCTTTTCAATCGAAAAGCTTACCTGATCCACAGCCTTCAGTATGCCCGGCTTAAAGGACAGAAGCTTCGGAGATTTCTGTTTAAAATATACTTTCAGATCTTTTACTTCAATTAAGGGCTTGCTCATCTCTTCTCCTCCCTTCTGTGACAGAATATCCTGTGTCCCTCTGAAGCCTCATAATATTTCGGAAGACAGGCTTCACAGGTTTTGTCCGCATATTTACAGCGATTCAGGAAGGGACACAGATCACCGTTTCCGTCCGAAAGATCTCTCTCCAGAAACTGTTCAAAGGTACCTCCCACCCGCGGCATGCTTGCGATCAGTGCCTGTGTATAGGGATGTCCCGGATGAAGAAAGATCTCTTCTACAGTTCCCTCTTCCACCACGTAGCCACCACACATGACAGCTACCCGTTTACAGGTCTGCGCTACAACGCCCAGATCATGAGTGATCAGGATGATGCTCATATTGTTTTTTTTCTGAAGCTCCAGAAGCAGATGAAGGATCTGCGCCTGGATCGTAACATCCAGGGCTGTGGTGGGCTCATCTGCGATCAGAATCTTCGGATCACTGCTCATGGCCATGGCGATCATCACACGCTGGCGCATACCGCCGGAAAGCTCGTGGGGATAGCTGTTCATAGCCTTTTCCGGGTCTGTGATGCCAACGGCTGTGAGAAGCTCCAGCACCCGGGCCTTTGCTTCTTTTTTGTTCATATTGGTATGGCGCCGGATCAGCTCTACCATCTTATTGCCAACAGTGTAAACCGGATTCAGTGCGGAAAGAGAATCCTGAAAGATCATGGCGATCTCACCACCGCGAATCTCACGGAGCTCTGCTTCATTTTTCTTCAGGATATCTTCTCCCCGGAACAGGATCTCACCACCCATGATCTTACAGTTGGATGGTCCGAGACGGAGAATGGATTTGGTGGTCACGCTTTTTCCGCTTCCGGACTCTCCTACGATCCCGAAAAAATCCCCCTCACTGATGGCAAAGCCTGCACCTTTTACTGCCTGTGTCTCTCCAAGGTCTGTAAAGAAAGACACCTTCAGATCTTTTACTTCCAGTAATTTTTCCATATGTAAATGTCCTCCTTACTTGGGCTCGAATACTTTTCTTAATACTTCTCCCAGATAATTGAAGCTGACGACCGTGATCAGGATCAGGATTCCGGGGAAAATAGCCAGATACGGTGCCTGCTGGATATAGCGCTGTGCATTGCTCAGCATACTTCCCCAGGAAGCCGTAGGCGGCTGGATACCCAGGCCAAAAAAGCTCAGTGCAGATTCCATCAGGATGGCATTGGCAATGTTCATGGTTGCAGCCACGATAATGGTAGGCATGATGTTAGGCAGGATATGATGTACAATGGTGGAGAATTTCTTCTGTCCAGAGATCTTTGCATAGATGACATACTCTCTCTCGTTCAGGGAAATAGTCTCGCCACGGACGATCCTGGCAATATTCATCCAGGTCAGAAAGCCGATGATCAGGACAATGTTCTGAAGTCCCGGTTTCAGGAAGGCATTCATAACGATCATGATCAGGAATGTCGGAAGGCTCATCAGCGCATCCACCAGACGCATCAGCACTGCATCCACCGTTCCTCCCACAAAACCGCTGATGGAACCGATGATCACACCAAGGGCTGTCGAAAGCACCATGGAAAGGAAGCCCACCAGAAGGGATGCTCTTCCTCCGTAAATACAGCGGGCCAGATAATCCCGTCCCATATCATCCGTACCGAAAAGATGCGCCATGGAAGGAGCATTCAGTCTCTCTGTGGCGCTGATGGCATTGGGATCTACCGGATACAAAAAGGCAAAAATGGAGATCAGTGCCAGCAGGATGATCGCTGCTGCACCTACCACTGCAAGTTTATTTGTCTTAAAACCAAGTTTGATATTTTTCCAGATATTTTCTCTCATGTCCCTTTACCTCCTAACATCCTGCTTTGCGGATCCTCGGATCAAAGACAGCATACAGGATATCTGCCAGAAGATTTCCGAGCACCACGAGAAGCGCGGTAAACATGGTGATTCCCATGATCAGGGGATAATCATACTGCATAACAGCGGTCACTGCCAGCTGACCGATTCCCGGCCATGCAAAAACCTGCTCGGTGATAATGGCACCGGAAACCAGAGACTGCAGGCTCATTCCGAGAACTGTGATCATAGGAAGCATGGCATTTTTCAGTACATGCCGGAAAAGGATTCCAGACTCTTTCATTCCGTAAGCCTTCTGCACCATAACATAATCGGAGGACATTTCCGTAATGGTACTGCTTCTTAAATACCGGATGTACTGTGACGCATTTGCAAAGGTCAGAACTGCGCAAGGCATGACCATATGCAGGATCAGATCTCCTAAGGAACGGTTGCCGTCTGAATGCATACCGATACTTGGCAGGATATGGAGATGCACACTGAAGAGATAGATCAGCATGATACCGAACCAGAACGTAGGAATGGAGATACCTACATAACAGAACATGCTGGTGATCTTATCCAGAACACCATTTTTATTCTTTCCGGAATACAGGCCCAGTACAATGGCAATGAGAAAACCAAGCAGCATGCTGGTTCCCATTAGGATCACGGTTGCGGGAAGCCTCTCCAGCATCTGTGTCAGGACCGGTCGGTTATTCATCAGGGAATTTCCGAAATTCCCGTGAAGGATCCTTCCCAGCCACAGAAAGTACTGCTCATAGACAGGCTTTGTAAGTCCCAGGCTTTCTCTCAGGTTCTGGATATATTCTTCACTCATATTTGGTTCCACATAAGTCAGGACAGGATCTCCGGGCGCTGCTTTTGTCAGTGCAAAGCAGAGAACAGAGACAATAAACAGTGTCAGAATACACTGTATCAGACGGTTTACGATCTTCTTCAAAATGTACCTCCTTTATTTTCCCCGAAAACAGGAAATCGGCTGGCGCAAAAACGCGTCAGCCTCTTTCTGTTTCCGGTATTCATCCGCTATAAAATTATTTATTTCTCCAATGTGTAGATCTTGGAATAATCATAATAAATAGTTTTTAACAGACATTCATCAAAGCCTCCGAAATCTTTACTTACCGCATAGAAACCATTGGAATAAGCGATCGGATAGATATACATGTTATCATTGATCGTATTCTGGATCTCCTTATAAATCTCGCCACGTTTTGTCTCATCTGCAGTGCTGTTGCCCTCTTCCCATAATGCATCCAGATCTGTATCCTTGATCCTGGAATAGTTGGAACGGCTGACGGAAGAACTCATGTCTGCATAAAGGCTCGGCTCTTCTCCCAGAGTGTAGAAGCTCAGTACCAGATCATAATCTGTGCACTCCGGATCCTTTGTCTTATTCTTGAAGGTAGACTCATCTGTAGGAAGAAGATTGATAGTGATTCCTACATTGGCAAGGGCAGACTGTACATACAGAGCCTCACTCTCCATTGTCTTATCTGTGGAGATATACATCAGATTCAGAGAAAGACTTGTCTTTCCTGCTTCGGAAAGGAGCTCCTGTGCTTTAGCCGGATCATTGTCGTAGGTATTGTCCGGTTTTGTATAGTAGAGTGTATCCGGTGTGAAAATAGAATCTGCAGGTTCTGCATAATCCTCGGAAAGGAAAGCAAACTGACAGAACTCCTCTTTATTCAGTGCGTATGCGATCGCCTGACGTACCTTTACATCCTGAAGATCTTCGTTCAGCTCATTCATGAACATGGCGTTGACACGTCCGGAATTATAGGTATTGATGTTTACGTTATCATAAGCACTGACGGTATCGTAATCATCTGCGCTGATCAAACGTGCATCCAGATCTCCGCTTGCAAGTGCCGCATTGGCGGAGCTGGAATCCTTTACGATCTTGAAGGTGATGGAATCCAGATTTACATCATCAAAATAGTCATCGAATTTTGTTACTTTATAATACTCTCCGGATTTGTATTCCTCGAACTTAAAAGGACCACTTCCCACCGGTTCATTGTTGAGATCACTTTCTCCGATATTCTCCACGCCGTCATAAATATGCTTCGGAATACAGTAAACCTGGCTCAGTCCGCCAAGAAATCCTGCGGAAGATGATCCAAGGGAAATCTTGACTGTAAGGTCATCAACCTTCTCTGCCTCTACTGCCTTGTCATTAACGTATCCGTAAGAAGAGTACGGAACATTCTGCTTCTCATCTACCAGCACCTGCATGGTGAATACCACATCATCGGCTGTGATCGGCTGACCGTCATGCCATTTCAGTCCGTCTTTGAGCTTCAATGTGAATTCGCTGGCATCATCATTGGCTGTTACACTTTCGCAAAGTCCGTTTCCGTAATACATCTCTCCGTTCACGATCTCAAAAAACGGGCTGTACAGTGCCTGCATCATATCGAAGCTTGTCTGATCCACAACGTAAAGCGGATTGATGTTCTGCGGATCTGCTGTTTCTGCAATGGTAATATTTCCGCCTTCCGCCTTGGTTCCTTCTGTTTCTGCTGCAAAAGCAGTCATTCCTGACATAACAGTTGTTCCTGCCACTGCAGCTGCCAGAAGCGCTGCCAGTACTTTTTTTCTCATTTCCTGTTCCTCCTGTGTTTCAGTGAGTATACCTCTTTTCCCACCAGTTTAATATGATATAAGCAAGATAATACTATACCATATTACCTTTGTCAAGCTGTCCCTGGCTCTTCAGAGATTTTTTTACTGCATTTCGTTAAAGCTTGTATTTATTCTACATACAGATTACACAGGCGTCAAGATAAATTTTCTGTATCTTGCCTCTGATCTATATATATTTCCTTAATTCGTCATATTTTTGATCCAGTGTCCGTAATTGCACTTCAAAAATGCAGGCACGCATTTAAAGATCTGATCTGCATTCAGGCAGCATACCACCACTGCCGGAGATGCCTTGACTACAAATGCCATAAACATGGACAGAGGGATCACGATCCCCCAGGTACTGATCAGGTCCACCTTCATGGAATAAGCGATGCTTCCGCTTCCCCGAATGATACCACCGTTTGTCGGCATCTGATAGGACATTCCTACCATTACTACACTTAAGTCATTACCGAAAGCCCGAAGGCAACCCCTGCAATTTCCACACAGCGCAGTGTAGCAAGCAGGATCTGCGTCACTGCAAAGAAAAAGTAAGTAAACCGGATGATCGCCAGATAGGAAAGACCGGCTTTGATAATCGTCTGGTCTGTTGTAAAAAGCCCCAGCAGCTGTGTTGGAAAAAGGCTGGCCAGGATAAACAGCATAAGGGCAATAAAAAAGCCTGTGCGCATGGCCCAGGCACCGATCTTCCTTACCGGCTCTGTCTCTTTCTTTCCCCAGTACTGACTTCCGAATATGACAAGTCCGTCTCCCAGAGCCATAAGCAGCTGCTGAAAGACGAACTGTACCTGGTTTACGGTGGTCACACCGGATAATGCAGTTTCGCTGAAAGCTCCCAGCATAATGTTGTCCGCAAGATTGACACTTAAGGTCACTACATTCTGCAGCACCAGCATGGAGCATAATTTCAGAAAATTACGATAAAAATTCTTCATCAATCTTTTACGATGGCAATGATATCATCTGCGTTAATCACCAGATATTTCTCACCCTCATATTTGATCTCGGTTCCTGTGTATTTTCCGTAGATCACACGGTCGCCCGGCTTTACCTGTACCGGTACTTCTTTACCGTCTACGACCTTACCGCCACCTACTGCGATAACCTCTGCCTGCTGGGTTTTCTCCTTGGAGCTGTCCGGAAGTACGATGCCGGATGCGGTTTTGTCTTCTGTCTCAAAATATTTTACGATAACTCTGTCTGCAACTGGTTTTAATGCCATATTCATTTCCTTCTTTCTGTGATTATTAGCACTCTTGAGCTTCGAGTGCTACTCTTTTTTTATCATACTACATATCCGAAAATTGTCAAGATATTTGCAGATATGTAGTATGATATTATTTATGATAGGGCTCTCCGCTGATGATACGATAGCTGCGGTAGATCTGTTCCAGAAGGATCACACGCATCAGCTGATGAGGAAATGTCATCTTCGAAAAGCTTAAAGCATAGTCTGATCTCTTCAGTACTTCTTTTCCAAGACCGATAGAGCCGCCGATCACAAACTGGATATGGCTGGTCCCACGTATTCCCAGCTCGTTGATCTTCCGTGCGAAGTTCTCAGAGGTCAGCTGTTCGCCTCCGATCTCTAGAGTGATCACAAACGCATCATCCCGGATATATTTAAGAAGACGCTCCCCTTCCTTGTTCCGAATGGCATCTTCTACTGTTTCGCTGGCATTATCCGGTGTTTTTTCGTCGGACACTTCTATGATCTCCAGCTTGCAGTAACGCCCAAGGCGCTTGGAATACTCCGCAATGGCATCCCGCAGATATTTTTCCTTGATCTTCCCTACTGTCAGGATACTTATTTTCATCCACCGTTCTCCTCCAGATAATTCTCAAATTCTTCTGCTGACATCAAAACCTTCCTTGGCTTGGTTCCTTCCTCCGGACCTACCACTCCTGCGTCACAAAGCTGATCCATGATCCTTGCCGCACGGTTAAATCCGATCTTGAACATACGCTGGAGCATACCGATGGAGGCCTTTTCCTTCTCAATGATAAATTTACCGGCTTCTGTAAAATAGACATCTCTGTCACCGCCGCCGGCTCCTCCCGGAACACCAGCTGTATTGACCTGCTTCTCGATGGAGGTATCATAAACAGCACCCTGATTTTTGTCAGAGACATATTCTACGACTGCACTGACCTCCTCATCTGAAACAAAAGCGCCCTGCAGTCTGGCCGGCTTCTGATATCCCTGAGGATAAAACAGCATATCGCCCTTGCCAAGAAGCTTCTCGGCACCGTTCATATCCAGGATCGTCCTGGAATCCACACCGGAAGATACGGAAAATGCGATCCTGGACGGCATATTGGCCTTGATCAGACCTGTGATGACATTGACCGATGGTCTCTGGGTAGCAATGATCAGATGGATACCTGCTGCACGTGCCAGCTGGGCCAGACGGCAGATCGCATCCTCAACTTCTCCCGGCGCAACCATCATAAGATCCGCAAGCTCATCCACGATGATCACGATCTGCGGCATCTTCTCAGGTGCCTTTTCTCCCTCCGGGACCCGCATATTGGCAACCTTTTTGTTATATTCTCCAAGATTACGTACCCCATATTCCGCAAAGGCATTGTAACGGCTGGTCATCTCGGAAACAGCCCAGTTCAGCGCACCGGCCGCTTTCTTCGGATCTGTGACCACCGGAATGAACAGGTGCGGGATCCCGTTATATACACTGAGCTCCACCACCTTCGGATCGATCATGATCAGACGCACCTCATCCGGTGTAGCCTTATAAAGGATGCTGATGATCAGCGTATTGATGCAGACGGATTTTCCGGAGCCGGTTGCTCCGGCGATAAGAAGATGCGGCATCTTGGCAATATCTGCCACTACCGGTTTTCCGGCAATATCCTTACCTGCTGCAAAGGACAGCTTGGATTTCGCATTTTTAAACTCCTCTGACTGAAGAAGATCCCGCAGCATGACCGGGCTGTTCTCCTTGTTCGGGACCTCGATCCCCACGGCTGCCTTTCCCGGTATCGGTGCTTCGATGCGGATATCCGGTGTAGCAAGATTCAGCTTGATATCATCGGAAAGACCAACGATCTTGCTGACCTTCACACCCATTTCCGGCTGCAGCTCATAGCGGGTAACGGTAGGTCCGCAGCTCACATTGGTAACGGTTACATTGACGCCGAAATTATGCAGGGTTTCCTGAAGCTTCTGCGCTGTTTTGCGCAGATGTGCATCGGAATCTCCCTGAGATCTGCCATCTCCGCGCTTCAGAAGCTTCAGCGGCGGATACTGATATGGTTTCTTCTCCGGAGCTTCTCCCTGGCTGATCTCATGCTGGATATTTCTGATCCCATGCTCGATCTCTGTCTGAGATGACTTCGGGTTTCTGGAGGGCTGATGGGATGCCTTCTGTTCAGCTTCCGGCTGAGGATCCTCCTTTATCTCAGCGGGAACGGCTGCCTTTCCTGTTTCCCGAGAAGCTTTTGCTGCTGCAGCTGTCTTTGCCGGCAGGATCTGCTGCATCTCGGGAATATCCACATCCTCGTAGCCGGCATAAGCATCCTCCTCTTCGGCTTCCTGCATTTCTCTTTCGAAATCCGGCTCCTCCGACTCTTCCCGGGCCGGCTGGGACTGTGAACGGTGGATCTGGAATTCCAGCGGCTGAGCATGCTCCTCCGGTTTCTCATCAAGCCCTGGATCCTCTTCTGTCAGATCTGTATCTGCCGGAAGTACAGCCTTTTGTTCATCAAGGAAAGAAGGAAGATTAAATTCTCCTTCCCGGTTCGCCTTCACCGCAGCCTGTCTTTCTTTCTGCGATCTTCTTGTTTTTTTCTTTTGTTTTTTTGAGATATTTTCCGGATCTTTCTCTGTAAGGGCAAGTTCTTCTTCCTCCAGCTCTTCTTCCAGCCGGCGGATCTTCTCCGCTCTTTTTTCCGCACGGATCTTTCTGCGAAGCTCCTTCTGCTTTTCTCTGTCCGGCTGTCCCTCAAGATAAGCTTCTCTGCCCTCTCTTGCTGCATCTGTAAAAAAGTCCAGGATCTTATTCATAAATCCGAAGAAGGATCTCTGTGTTATGATAATGAGAGACACAAGAAGCACCAGAACGATGATCACAGTTCCGCCCACAACGCCAAAAGCGGATGCTGTGGAAATACATACTGCACCACCGAATACTCCACCGCCGGTACGGTATTCCGAACTCAGTGAATAATAATCTGAAAACGTGGTACTTGGCGTATAGCCCTCTGTGATCAGCTGAAGAAAGCCGCAGAGGAACACAAAAAATACCACGCCCGCCAGTACCTTTTTGTAGGCAAGGCGGTTGGTATTGTTCACGATCAGGAACGTAACTCCGGCAAAAAGCAGGATCGGGAAAATATATGCACAAAGTCCCATGATGCCAAAGCATACGGCACTGATGGCATTTCCTACGATTCCTCCCATACCAAATGCACTGATCATCAGGATCAGGCAGGCCGCAAACATCACAAGGATCAAGATCTCTGTCTGAAAGCGGTTACCGACAGGCTGCTGCTTCGCTGCAGGTTTTCTTTTTCTTTTTTTTGTCGTTTTTGAAGCTGCCATTGTCAGACTCCTCCCAGTTGATATCAAATATAATTCGCTGCCAGAATAAGGATTCCGGCTGCAAAAGAATAAAATGCAAAATAACGCAGTCTGACCTGATTCGAAAGCTTAAGCATAAAACGGATCACCAGATAGCCTGTGATCCCGGCCACGATCATTCCAAGAACATAAGTAAATCCCTGGCCAACAGTCATATGAACAGAAGTGAACTCTCCCATCTCCACAAAAAAAGCTCCCACCACAGCCGGAATGCTCATCAGCAGCGAATATTTCACTGCAAACTTCCGTCCGAGGCCGCAGAAAAGTCCTGCGCTCATGGTAAGTCCAAGCCTGGAAAGGCCCGGAAACACAGAAAGGCCCTGGCAGATACCCATCCACATAGCATCTCCGAAGCTGGTTTCTTTTGTTCCCTTGCTGCCATTGACATTACTGTAGTCCACAACAAGGAGGATCACACCTGTAAGAAGGATTCCGATCCCGGAAAACATGTGTGAGGATGCGCTTCGCACAACAAGTCGTTTGCACTGATATCCGATCAGGACTGTAGGAATAGTAGATACCATAATCAGGGCAGTAAGCTTCCGGTAAGTTCCGCTTATGATCTTTGCGTAGGTAAGCTCTTTCCCAGTCCTACGGTTATAGAGAAAAATATTGGCATTTCCGATCAGATCCAGTATCATTCCGATCAGCTCGATCCCGATCTTCTTGATGTCCTTCAGAAAAACAAGGATCAGAGCTATCATAGTTCCCAGATGGAGCATCACTTCAAAAAGCACACCGGAGCCTCTGGTACCGCCCAAAAGATCCTGCACTCCACAGAGATGTCCGAAGCTGCTCACCGGCAGAAATTCGGTGATTCCCTGAATGATTCCCAATATAATCGCATGTATCACTGACATAATGATATTTCCTTTTCTTAAATTTTTTCCAACACATTATAGCATAACTGAGTAAAACTTACAATCTTCACTTGGCAAAAGTTTCAAACAAATGTTCTTTTTTGATCTACAAGAAAAAAAATCCTCCGGCTGCATCAAAAAACACAGTCGGAGGATCTGTTTATAAACAGACTTTCTGCTTATTTATTTTTCAGATATTCGTCGATACCTTTTGCACCAGCTTTACCTGCACCCATGGCAAGGATTACGGTAGCTGCACCTGTAACGGCATCACCACCGGCATATACGCCGTCCTTGGATGTCTTACCGGTTTCTTCCTCGGCAACGATACATCTTCTCTTGTTGATGTCAAGGCCCTTGGTTGTGGAAGAGATCAGCGGGTTCGGTGAAGTACCAAGAGACATGATGACAGTATCTACATCCATATCATACTCGGAACCAGGAATCTCTACCGGACGTCTTCTTCCGGATGCATCCGGCTCACCAAGCTCCATCTTGACAACCTTCATACCGTTTACGTGGCCGTTCTCATCAACGAGGATCTCCTTCGGATTTGTAAGAAGATCAAAGATGATGCCCTCTTCCTTAGCGTGATGAACTTCCTCTGCTCGTGCAGGAAGCTCTGCCTCACTTCTTCTGTATACGATATGTACCTCAGCACCAAGTCTCAGCGCTGTTCTTGCAGCATCCATGGCAACGTTACCACCGCCGACAACTGCAACCTTTTTGCCTGCTGCGATCGGTGTATCATAGGAATCATCGAATGCTTTCATGAGGTTGCTTCTTGTCAGGTACTCGTTTGCAGAGAATACACCGCTTGCATTCTCACCCGGGATGCCCATGAACATCGGAAGTCCTGCACCGGAACCGATGAATACAGCCTCAAATCCCTCATCCTCGATCAGCTGATCGATGGTAGTGGACTTACCGATGACAACGTTTGTCTCGAATTTAACGCCAAGTTCTTTGACCTTCTCGATCTCTTTCTTAACAACCTTCTGCTTCGGAAGACGGAACTCCGGAATACCGTAAACAAGAACACCGCCAAGCTCATGAAGAGCCTCGAATACAGTTACATCGTATCCTGCCTTTGCAAGGTCACCTGCACAGGTAAGTCCGGATGGACCGGAACCGATCACTGCAACCTTATGTCCGTTCTTAACCTCTGCTCCTGCAGGTTTGATATCATGCTCCAGAGCATAGTCTGCAACGAATCTCTCCAGCTTACCGATAGAAACAGCCTCGCCCTTCTTACCGCGGATACACTGTCCCTCACACTGGGATTCCTGCGGACATACACGACCACAGATAGCCGGAAGTGCGGAAGATAAACCGATCACCTTGTAAGCCTCTTCCATGTTGCCCTCTTTGATGTGCTCGATAAATCCCGGAATATTGATGGATACCGGACATCCCTCTACACATTTCGGTTTCTTACAGCCAAGGCATCTCTGTGCCTCTTCCATTGCTTCTTCCTGATTATATCCAAGACATACTTCCTCGAAGTTTGTCGCACGTACCTTCGGATCCTGCTCTCTTACAGGAACTTTTTTTAACATTTTTGCATCTGCCATTAGTTGTCACCTCCGCAATGTCCGCATCCACCGTGGTGGGTATCGCCTTCCTGAAGCTTCAGTAATGCACGGCCCTCCTGGGTCTTATACATCTGGCTTCTCTTCATAGCCTGATCGAAATCAACGAGATGTCCGTCGAACTCCGGTCCGTCTACGCAGGCAAATTTGATCTCATCACCGACCTGGAGACGACAAGCGCCGCACATACCGGTTCCGTCAACCATGATCGGGTTCATGCTGACAATTGTGTGGATACCAAGCTTCTTGGTAAGAAGACAGACAAATTTCATCATGATCATCGGTCCGATCGCTACACAGACGTCATAATGCTTGCCCTCGTTTGTCACAAGATCCTCAAGAGTCTTTGTTACCATACCGGAACGGCCATAGGAACCGTCATCTGTTGTAACATAAAGATTGGAAACAGCGCCAAGCTCTTTCTCAAGGATAACCATATCCTTAGTCTTGGAACCAAGGATAACATCCGCTGTGATGCCGTGCTCATGGAGCCATTTAACCTGCGGATAAACAGGTGCGGTACCGACACCACCGGCTACGAATACCATTTTTTTCTTCTTAAGTTCTTCGATATCCTCATGGACGAACTCAGACGGACATCCCAGAGGTCCTACGAAATCACGGAATGAATCTCCCGCCTTCAGTGCGGACATCTTAATGGTAGATGCTCCGATCTCCTGGAATACGATGGTAACTGTACCGGCCTCGCGATCGTAATCGCAGATGGTAAGCGGGATCCTTTCTCCCTTTTCGTCAAGTTTCACAATGATAAATTGTCCTGGCAGACAGTGGCTTGCAACACGTGGTGCATGCACAACCATAAGATGGATCTTAGCTGCCAGCGTTTCAGCTTTTAAAACCTTATACATGGTCTTCCTCCTCGCGCAAATTATAAACCTTTATTAATAATACGCTAAAAATCAGCATATGACAAGAGTAGATTTACAATTTCTGTCAAAATTCTTTACCACAGCACAGCGCAACCATGTTAGCCTTATACAACTAGCATCATCAAAAGCCACATACAAAACTGGTTATTTCTGTGTTTTTTTCCTTTCGATAAGGGTATACAATCGGTCCAGTGCCTCCCGGATCCCTCCTACTTCATCGATGAGTCCTTCCTTTACCGCTTCCTCACCCTCCAGCATAGTCCCCACATCTTTTACAAGCTGGGAGGTATCCAGCATCAGCTCCTCCATCCGTTCTGCCGTGATATGTGAATGTCCGGATACAAAGGCAATGATCCGGTCCTGGATCTTTTCCATATTGCGGTAGGACTGCGCTACGCCGATGAACATTCCGTTCTGGCGCACCGGATGGACCACCATGGTAGCACTTGGCACGATAAAGGAATAATCTGCTGATACTGCCATGGGTACACCTATGGAATGTCCCCCGCCCAGCACCAGGGAAACCGTAGGGATACTCAGAGACGCGATCATCTCCGCAATGGCAAGCCCTGCCTCCACATCTCCTCCTACCGTATTTAAAAGGATCAGAAGCCCCTCGATCTCCTCATCGTCCTCAATGAGAGCCAGCTTTGGCAGTACATGCTCATACTTGGTTGTTTTGCTGTGAGACGGCGCGGATTCATGACCTTCGATTTCCCCGATCACCGTCAGAAGCTCCACTTTATGCTTCCGGAAATTTCCATCGAGCACTGCCTGCCCGGTTTCCCGGATCTGTTCGTTCTGGCTCGCTTCCCGGTCCAGTTCCTTCTGTTTTCTCTCTTCGCTCTGTTTTTCCATAAAAAAATACCTCCGGAATCTGAAATTCTGGAGGTATTATATGCAAAATATTACTTTCTATTCAGAGATCATTCGTCCCAGTTTGTCCATACGTCAGTAACGTCGTCGTCATCATCAAGAAGATCCAGTGTTCTGTGAAGATCTTTGATAGCCTGATCATCCGTCAGCTCCACATAGGTCTGCGGGATCATGGCAATCTGTGCTTCTACAAGCGGGATTCCGGCTTTCTCAAGAGCCTCACGTACAGCACTGAAATCGTCCGGTGCTGTGATGATCTCAAAGCTGTCCTCTTCCTCGTTGAAGTCCTCAGCACCTGCATCCAGAGCTGTCATCATCAGCTCGTCCGCATCCATCTCGCCGCACTCATCCTCAAGCTCTTCCTTATCGATGATGATCTGGCCCTTCTGGTCGAACATAAAGGATACGCATCCCTGTGTTCCGATGCTTCCGTTACCCTTGGTAAACGCGTTACGTACATTACCTGCAGTACGGTTCTTGTTATCTGTAAGAGTCTCTACGATAATAGCAACACCGTTCGGACCATATCCCTCATATACAGCCTTCTCGTAGCTGTCTGCAGAATCCGCACCTGCTGCCTTCTTGATTCCACGATCGATCGTATCGTTCGGCATGTTGTTCGCTTTTGCTTTTGCGATGACATCACGAAGCTTGCTGTTGTTTGCAGGATCCGGGCCGCCGGCCTTTACTGCCATAACGATCTCACGGCCGATGACTGTGAAGATCTTACCCTTCTTGGCATCATTTTTCTCTTTCTTATGTTTGATGTTGGCAAATTTTGAATGTCCTGACATGGTATCTTCCTCTCCTTGTTACCGTATATTTTCTTTCGTGCCCTGCTCATTTTGGGTACCGTTTTACATAATTGCAACTCGGTTTAATATAGCACTTATAAAAGATTTCGTCAAGAATCAGAAAACAAACCGGTCAAAATTCCTCATGTTCCCCTAAAAAGTCAGTTCCAGACTGATCTCAAGCGCATGATTCACCTTATCAAGCATAGCACTGTCCAGATGACACACCTTATCCTTCAGACGCCGCTTGTCGATGGTGCGGAGCTGTTCCAGAAGGATCACGGAATCCTTTTCGATCCCGTAGGCGGATGCATCGATCTCAATATGTGTCGGCAGCTTTGCCTTATTCATTTTTGATGTAATTGCCGCACAGATCACTGTGGGACTGTGACGGTTGCCCACATCGTTCTGGATGATCAGCACCGGACGGATGCCGCCCTGTTCACTGCCCACTACAGGTCTTAAGTCCGCGTAAAAAATATCCCCTCTTTTTATAACCACACAATTCACACTCCGATTCTGGTCCGGCTTATTTGCAAGCCGTATTCCTTTTTACAGATAAGTATTTCCACAATTTCTTTGTGTATACCATGCGTGGTACTTTTTTACCGGCCTTATGTCTGACCCGACGTTTTCCGGATCCGGGTATTTACGGATCTACTGGAAAAAGCTCTCCTCTTCTCCGCATTCCTTACCGTCTTTGATATAAACCCGCGGAACACGTTTACTGATCCCGCAGACAAATTCATAGGAAAATCTTCCGGAAAGATCTCCCAGTGTCTCCACACTGATAAATTCCTCTCCATCTCTTCCCATCAGGGTGACCTCGTCCCCGGCCTTCACCTCCGGGATATCTGTGACATCAACCATAAACTGATCCATGCAGACCCGTCCGAGGATCGGAGCTTTTTTGCCCCGGATCAGGACCCAGCCCTTATTGGAAAGCTGTCTCGGATAGCCATCTGCATAACCTACGGGGATCGTTGCCATTCTGGTAAAGCGTTCTGTAACAAACGTTCCTCCATAGCTTACCGCTGTTCCACGTTCCACATTTTTCACATAGGATACATGACTTTTCAGCTCCATTGCAGGTGTCAGCTTCACAATATCACGTTCTACCTCCTCTGACGGATAAATACCGTAAATGGTGATGCCGGCACGAACAACATTGAGATTTGCTTCCGGAACACGGATGATACCTGCACTGTTGGAGCAGTGACGTACCGGAATATGAACACCTCTTTTTTCCAGAAGCTCTGCAAAACGAAGATAACGGTCCAGCTGCACCAGTGCAGGAGAACGGTCGGTCTCATCCGCCCTGGCAAAATGGGTAAACATTCCCTCGATCACCAGATTCGGGATTTTTGAGATTTTTTCGATCTTTACTGCATTTTCCGGAATATCCGCATATCCGATCCTTGTCATTCCCGTATCCAGAGCCAGATGAATATGTACATTTTTTCCAATGCGTGCACCTGCTTTTGCATATTCTGCCGCTGTATTAAGATCCGATATGGTGATTCGGATATCATTGGCTGCAAGTTCCTCATAATATTCCTCAAATACAAGGCCAAGGATCAGGACAGGCTTGGTGATCCCTGCATGCCGAAGTTCCAGTGCCTCCTCTGCAGTAGCTGTTGCAAATCCCCAGATATAGTCATAGTCCTGGATCAGACGGGCAATAGCTCTGGCACCATGGCCATAACCGTCCGCCTTGATCACAGCGATGATCTTTGTCCCTTCTTTGACATTTTTATGCATTTCCTCAAAATTGTGGGCAATGGCATCCAGTGATACCAGTGCTTTTACTCTCTCGTATTTTTTCATAATTCCGACTCCTCTTCACCTATAGCTAATGCCTTGGGCAGATATTCTATGATATCTCCTGCCAGCATACTGCGCTTTCCTTTTTCAGCGGCTGCAAGATCACCGCAAAGTCCGTGAAGATAAACACCTAACGCGGCCTTTAAAACCATGGGAGGCTGTTCCTCCGTTTTCAGATACATACATAACACTGCTGCCAGGATCCCGGAAAGCACATCTCCGCTTCCTGCAGTTGCCATTCCGGAATTACCGGAAAGATTCAGATACATCTGGCTTTTCTCATCTGCGATCACCGTACATGCATCCTTCAATACGCACACAGAGCCTGTTTCCGCAGCACATTTCAGTGCAATATCTGCGATCTCATGCTGGATCTCCTGGATCGTTCTGCCACTGAGCCGGCTCATTTCTCCGATATGCGGTGTCAGGACTACATGCTCTCCCAGATACTGATACCACTGTGGATGTGCAGCCAGAAGGTTCAGGCCGTCCGCATCCAGGATCAGCGGCTTTTTCTCCCGGGCAGCCGCCGTGAGAAACCACTGTTCTCTCTCACGGCTGGCCACTGATGTTCCAAGTCCCGGTCCGATCACGATCACATCACACCAGGATAGAAGCTGTTCATTGGATTCCTGATCAAAGCGGCTGCAGACCATAGCCTCCGGAAGGAGTATCTGCAGTGGGATCCTGTTGGCTTCCACAGTCTGGATCTTTACCATTCCCGCACCGGCACGAAGTGCTGCACTGGCGCTTAAATAAGCGGCTCCGCACATTCCCTCACTTCCGGTCACAAAGAGCACTTTTCCGAAGGTACCCTTGTTTCCGCCGGGATCACGTTCCGGAAACAGCTTCAGATCTTTATTTTCCAGACAGGCGGCAGATGCAGTCACAGCTTCTTGCTCATAGATCCCGATATCGGCGGTAACGATCCTTCCTGCATACAGTCTTCCCGGATAAAAGCAAAGACCTCTTTTCCGGTAGGCAAATGTGACAGTCAGATCGGCGCTGAAGGCAATTCCCATTTCCAGGCCAGTATCTCCGTTCACTCCTGACGGGATGTCAACTGCGATCTTTTTGGCCCTCGCACTGTTCATCTCATGGATGATATCAGCATAATGCCCCTCGATCGGACGCGTCAGGCCTACCCCAAACACGGCATCTACTATAGTAGTATATTCACTCCACTGCGGGTTATTCACCTCCGGGACACGATAACCGGAAGCGATCTTATACTGAAGAGCAGTCTCTCTGGTCATTTTATCTTTGTTTCCGACCATATAAAACTCTACCCGGATCCCCTTCAGATGGAACAATCTGGCAACAGCGATACCGTCACCGCCATTATTTCCGCTTCCGCAGACTACCAGGATCCTTTCGTCCTTCTGGAGATACTTTTCTGTTTCCTCTACCACCTTCAGTGCTGCCCGCTCCATCAGAACCTCGGAGGGAACTCCGATCTCACGGATCGTTGTGGAGTCCAGATCCTTCATTTCTTTGCAGGTAACAAGCTTCTTCATTCTGTCTTCTGCCTCCCCTCTGTCATAGAGAAAGCTGCCGTTTCCGGCAGCTTAACAATTCTTACTTATCCACATGTTCCTGCCTGTATTTACTGAGATTATAAGACAGTGTCATCAGACTCTCGGAAAGATGAACGTTCTCTACGATCACATCATCCGGTGTCTCAAGATCGAGATGTGCAAAATTCCAGATTGCCTTGATCCCGTTCTCCACCAGGATATCCGCCATTTCCTTGGCTTTATTCTTGGGAAGTGTCAGAATCGCGATCTCCACGTTATTCTCTCTCAGGAAAAACGGAAGCTCACTGAGCATTTGGATCTCAAGTCCACGGACTGCGATGCCCTCAAGCACAGGATTTACGTCAAAGATACCAACCAGCCTGAACCCGCGCTTCTCAAAATCCACATAATTGGCAAGTGCCTGTCCCAGATTACCGGCACCCAGGATGATCATCGGATGAACGGTATCCAGTCCCAGGATCTTACCGATCTCTGTATAAAGATAGTGTACATTATAGCCATACCCCTGCTGCCCAAAACCGCCAAAATTATTAAGATCCTGACGGATCTGAGAAGCTGTGGTATGCATCTTCTTACTTAATTCATTGGAAGAAATACGTTCTACATTATCTTCCATCAGCTCTCCTAAGTAGCGGTAATAGCGTGGCAGACGCTTAATCACCGCTTTCGAGATTTGTTTTGTCTCCACGATAGTTTTCCTCCTTACCTTACACTAGGTTAATTATAACGAATTGACATTTTCCTGTCAATTAAAGTTGTCTATTCTGTACAAATTTCTTTATATTTTTTCTAATAATTGATTTTTTCTTTGAAATCCCGGCAGTTTCCGTTATAATAGGTGGAGGATTTTTCCCTGTTCAGACATAAACAGGGGTGATTCTTTATACAGGAGGACAGTTTTTATGATTTTATCATGTCAGAATATATGCAAGGCCTTTGGCGAAAAAGTAATTTTAAATGATGCATCCTTTCACATTGAAGACCGTGAAAAGGCTGCTCTGATCGGCTGCAACGGTGCAGGAAAGACCACACTGCTGCGTATCATCATGCAGGAGCTTTCTGCTGATTCCGGTACCGTGGTGCTTGCCCGGGATAAAAATATCGGCTATCTTGCCCAGTACCAGGATATCCACGGACATCATACCATCTACGAAGAGCTTCTTACCACCAAGCAGCACATCATCGATATGGAACGCCGTATCCGCAATATGGAACAGGAAATGAACACGGTGACCGGTGATGAGCTGAACCGTCTGATGGAAACCTATACCCGCCTGACCCATCAGTTTGAGCTGGAGAACGGATACGCTTACAAAAGTGAGCTGACCGGTGTCTTAAAGGGTCTCGGCTTCACGGAGGAAGATTATGACAAGCAGATTGAAACTCTTTCCGGCGGTCAGAAAACCCGCGTGGCGCTGGGCAAGATGCTTCTTTCCAAGCCGGATATCCTGCTTCTGGATGAGCCAACCAATCACCTGGATATGGAAAGCATCTCCTGGCTGGAAACTTATCTTCTGAATTATCCGGGAGCTGTTTTTATCGTCTCCCATGACCGTTATTTTCTGGATAAGGTGGTCACCAAGGTCATTGAGATCGAAGCCGGACAGACCCGCGTATACAGCGGCAACTACTCTGCCTATGCTCTCAAGAAGGCTCAGCTTCGTGACGCACAGTACAAGGCATACTTAAATCAGCAGCGGGATATCAAGCATCAGGAAGCCGTTATCGCCAAGCTGAAATCCTTTAACCGTGAAAAATCCATCAAACGTGCGGAAAGCCGTGAAAAAATGCTGGACCGTGTACAGAGAATTGAAAAACCTCTTGAGCTCCAGGACCGGATGCGTATCTCGCTGGAACCACGGGTGTTAAGCGGAAACGATGTGCTCCACGTGGAAGCGCTTTCCAAGGCCTTTCCGGGACAGACCCTGTTCTCCGATATCTCCTTTGATATCAAACGCGGCGAGCGTGTGGCACTGATCGGAAACAACGGAACCGGAAAGACCACCATGCTGAAGATCATCAACGGTCTTATTGAGGCAGATGCCGGCAAATTTTCCCTTGGTTCCAAGGTGCAGATCGGTTATTACGATCAGGAACATCATGTTCTGCATATGGACAAAACGATTTTCCAGGAGATCTCCGATACTTATCCGACTCTCGCAGAGACCGAGATCCGAAATATGCTTGCCGCATTTCTCTTTACCGGAGATGATGTTTTCAAGGAAATCTCCGCACTTTCCGGTGGAGAAAGAGGCCGTGTTTCCCTTGCAAAGCTGATGCTTTCCGAAGCCAACTTCCTGATCCTTGACGAGCCTACCAACCATCTGGATATTGCTTCCAAGGAGATCTTGGAGGAAGCACTAGTCAGCTACACCGGTACAGTCCTTTATGTATCCCATGACCGTTACTTTATCAATCAGACTGCGACCAGGATCATGGAGCTGACAAACCAAGCAGTGGTAAATTACATCGGTGATTATGATTACTATCTGGAAAAGAAGGAGGAGCTGACCAGTACCTATGCACCGGGAAGCACTTCTCCGGAGGCACCTACAGAAGAAAAAGCGGTTTCCGAGAACAAGCTTTCCTGGCAGCAGATGAAGGAAGAACAGGCAAAGAAACGAAAACGGGAAGCCGAGCTGAAAAAAGTCGAAGCCCGTATCGAAGAGCTGGAAACAAGAGACAGCGAGATCGACGAAACCATGGTCCTTCCGGATGTCTGCACCAATGTAGCGGAATGTACAAAGCTGAGCCGCGAAAAAGCAGCCATCGCTGAAGAACTGGAAGAGCTTTATGAAAAATGGGAAGAGCTGGCCTGACGGTCAGCTTTTTTTTATCCCCTTATGTTTTTATGGAAGCAGCATGCCGAGATGCTGTTCAAAGCATACACCATCGTTACGGTCTGTTCCTTCCTCCACCGCATCGCGGATCGATGCCGAGATAAAATCCACGGCCAGCTCTGCACAGGTTTTCATGGAATATCTTTTTACCAGCCCTGCACTGAGCACGGATGCAAAAAGATCTCCTGTCCCGGAATAGCTTCCGCCGGATTTCTCTGCAAATACCCAGGAGCTGTTTCCGTTTTCCAGGACAAGATTTCCCATTTTCAGAGGCTGCCCCTCCTCCCTGTGATCCACTCCGGTGATCACAACGGCAGGAAGTGAAAATTTCCGGGCAAGTCCGCACCCGATCTCCCGGATCTCTTCCATCCGCCGGGCCTCTGATACCTTTTGCAGTTTATTCCAGATCTCCTCCATTTTTTCTTTTCCGTAGAGAAGAAGGAGGGCTTCCGTAAGGTTCGGTGTGATCACATAGGAACGACGTGTCAGTTCGCAGAACCGGCTGCGAAGCTCTTCTGTATAGATCGGATAAACCGCGCCGTCATCCCCCATCACCGGATCTGTAAGGATCAGAGTATCCTTCCCTGCAAACGCATCCATAAATTTCAGGATCCTGTCTGCCTGCTTATCGTCAGAAAGAAATCCTGTATAGATCCCATCCGGGAAAAATCCTCTTTTTTTCCACTGCTCCATATATGGTTCCATATGCTCTGTGAAATCCTCACAGAAATAACTTTCATAACCGGTCTGGTTGCTTAAAACAGCGGTGGGAAGTGGACACGCCTGGACTCCCATCACCGAGATCACCGGGATCGCTGCTGTCAGTGAACATTTCCCCAGCCCGGAAAGATCATTGATCACTGCTATTTTTTTCATGGTAATTCTCCAGTCTTGAGTTTTTTTCTGTAATATTATAGAATGAACTGTCAGGTTTACGCAATCATTTTTGGAAGGAAATCATCATACTTATGTTAAATATATCCGCTGAACACAAAAAAGAACACCTTTATCTGGAGGTTTATCACTATTACCGGAAGCTGATTCTGGAAGGCCGTCTCCTTCCCGGAAGCAAAATGCCCTCCCTCCGCAAATGCGCCCAGGAGCTGAAGCTGAGCCGTACCACCATCGAAAATGCCTATCTTCTGCTGGCAGCAGACGGCTATATCATCGCCAGGGCACAGAGCGGCTATTATGTCACCGGCATTGCTTCCAAGCAGCATCTGCTTACCCCCGAAAAACAGGATAAGGATATCACGCCCTGCCTTTATGATTTTGCCTCTTCCGGTGTTGACCGGGAAAGCTTCCGTTTTGATCTGTGGCAGCGTTACATCAAAAGTGCCCTCCGCCAGGGCGACCGTATGCTTTCTTATGGCGAACCACAGGGCGAAAGCGATTTCCGGGAGGTTCTCGCAGACTATATCCGGGAACGCAGAAATGTGATCTGCTCCCCGGATGACATTGTAGTAGGGGCCGGTCTCCAGCCCCTTCTCCAGATCCTCTGCCCTCTGATCCATGAACGGAAAACCGTTTCGTTCCCCACACCGTCCTTCACCACATGCAGCACCATCTTTCAGGATTACGGCTTTGATGTCCATTACCGGGACAAAAGCTGCGATGTGATCTATGTTTCTCCTGCTCACATGACGAAATGGGGCGAGATCATGCCGGTAAAACGACGCCTGGAGCTGATCCGTCATGCAGAGATCAATGACCATCTGATCATTGAGGATGATTTCGAAAACGAATTTGTTTATTTCCAGAAGCCAACGCCTTCACTTTTCGGTCTTGCAGGTGGTGAAAACGTTGTCTATATCGGTTCCTTTTCCAGGCTGCTGCTGCCCTCCATCCGTGTCAGCTTCATGGTACTGCCACGCTCTCTCCGGGAAAAATATACAAAAAAAGCAGCCTTTTATAATCAGACTGCTTCCAAGGCAGAACAGATCGCGCTCTGCCAGTTTATCCGCGACGGGCATCTGGCTTCCCAGACAAGAAAGCTCCGCCGCCTTTATTCCCAGAAGCTGAAGGCTCTTTCCCAGGCTGTCCGGGAAACCTTCGGCCAGGACTGCCAGATCCAAACAGGAGCCGCAGGAACCAGCCTTGCCCTTACTCTTCCCTGTTCTCTCACAGGCAGTGAACTGACAGACAGAGCCCGGAACCGTGGTCTGGGACTGGAGGTTCTCAGAGAAAACGGAGCCGAGGTCACCCTGGTCCTCTCCTGCTCCTCCATTCCATCCAAGGATTTTCTGCCTGCCTGTCAGCTTCTGAAGGAGGTTACCGACTCCTAATCTCTCCGGTTATCGATCATGTAGAGCAGGGCATTTACAATGCACGCAGCAATATTGCTTCCACCCTTGCGTCCTTTTGCCACAATATAAGGCACATCTGCGTGCATGATCAGCTCCTTGGACTGCACAACATTCACAAAGCCTACCGGCACACCGATGATCAGCTCAGGAGAAAGCTTTCCATTCTCAATAAGCTCATAAAGACGTACCAGTGCGGTAGGTGCGTTTCCAATGGCAAAGATCAGCTTTTTATCCATCTCTGCTGCCTTGTCCATGCTGGCTGTGGCTCTGGTAGTCCCGTTCTTTTTTGCAAGGGCAGCCACATCCTCATCGGACATGAAGCAGTAAGCCTCACCGCCGTAGCGGGCAAGTGCACGCTTGTTGATCCCGGCCTTTGCCATCTGGGTATCTGTGACGATACAGGCACCGTTGCGGATGGCGTCCATGGCCATTTCCACTGCCCCCTCCGAGAAGCAGAGATTTTTTGCATAATCAAAATCTGCGCTTGTGTGGATGCAGCGTTTTACGATCAGCTCTGTTCCCGGGATCAGGGGAGTATCCCCCAGCTCTTCTGTGATGATCTCAAAGCTTCTTTTTTCAATCTCCATGGGTTTTACATTTTCAAGCTCAACTTTCATTTCTATTCTTCCTCCGTAATCCCGTTTTCCAGTATCTCATAGATTTTTTTCATATCCAGATGCTTCCGCAGCTCTGCAGCCAGGATATCATACTGCTGTTCCTTAAATGCCGCAAAATCCACGCCTGTCATATTTTCCACATCAATACCTTTTTTCTCGCCGATCACGCGGATGATCGCCTCTGCAGATGCTTCCTTATCGAAAACGCCGTGGATATAGGTTCCGCACACATTTCCCGCAAAAGCACCCTCTTCTTTTTTCTTACCGCTGACGCTGTCTGTGATCTTCGTGGCTGTTCCTGCATTGTCCTTCAGGATGCTTTCGCCCATATGGATCTCATAGCCCTCGATTTCCGCACCGGAAAGAGGAGCAAACACACCGGACAGCTGACCGAAATGCCCCTGCACCCTGGTCCTGGTTTTCTTTTCGGCAAATACCGTTTCCATGGGAAGAAGTCCCATTCCTTTCATGGAACCGCCATTTTCAACGCCATGAGGATCGCTTAAGGTCTCGCCCAGCATCTGATAGCCGCCGCAGACACCAAAGATCAGCTTGCCTCTGGAGGCTTCCTTGAGAACCGCTGCCTCCATTCCGCTTTCCCGCATCCAGATCAGATCACCCATGGTGTTCTTGGTTCCAGGAAGGATGATCATATCCGGAGAGTGAAGATCTCTCGGGTGTTTTACATAGCGGAGAGAAACTCCGGGAATGCTCTCAAAAGGATTAAAATCCGTAAAGTTGGAAATCCTTGGTGTACGGACCACTGCGATATCAATGACACCGGCTTCCTGCTTCCGGTCAAAACGCTCCGTCAGGCTGTCCTCATCCTCCACCTGGATATCCAGATAAGGCGCCACACCCACCACCGGGATCCCGCTTCTTTCCTCAAGCATGACAACACCAGGGTCCAGAATAGTCTTATCTCCGCGGAATTTGTTGATGATCAGCCCCTTTACCATAGCTTTCTCATCGTCCTCCAGAAGCTCCACCGTACCGATCAGCTGGGCAAAAACACCTCCACGGTCAATATCTCCCACAAGAAGGACCGGTGCCTTGGCCATCTTTGCCATACCCATATTTACAATATCCTCATCCTTGAGATTGATCTCGGCAGGACTTCCCGCACCTTCGATGACAATGATATCGTTTTCCGCTGCAAGAGCGTTGTACGCCTTCATCACATCCGGAACCAGGGTCTTCTTATATTTGAAATAATCCCTGGCACTCATGGTTCCAAGAACCTCTCCGTTTACGATCACCTGGGAGCCTACATCATTGGTAGGCTTCAGAAGAATGGGATTCATCAGGACAGACGGCCGGATCCCGGCTGCCTCTGCCTGCATGACCTGAGCCCGTCCCATCTCAAGACCATCCTCTGTGATAAAGGAATTCAGTGCCATATTTTGTGATTTAAAAGGAGCCACACGATATCCATCCTGCTTAAAGATCCTGCAAAGTCCCGCAGCCAGCAGGCTTTTTCCGGCATTGGACATGGTTCCCTGTACCATTATTGCTTTTGCCATAATATACCTCCCTCAAGTACTTCGATCAGTTTTACATTTTCTTCATGGCGCTTTACCGCGATCCGGTAATACCCCTTTGTAAGACCCGGATAATTGCTGCAGTCACGGATCAGGATCCGCTTGCGCAGACAGAAGTCAAAGAGCTCCTCCGGTCCTTTAAAGAAAATATAATTTGCTTCCGACGGAAATACTTTATACCCAATGCGGACCAGCTCATCCTTTAGCCACTGTGCCTCCCGAAAAACAAGCTGTCTTCCCTCCTCTACATATTCCGTCTCTGTAAGTGCCTGGAGCCCGGCTGCCTGGGCCATGGTGGAAACATTCCATGGCTGAACGCAGAGCTCCATCCTTTCCATCAGCTTTCTGTCAGAACAGAGGCCATAGCCCAGCCGCACACCGGCCATGGCATATCTTTTTGTAAATGCTTTCAGGATAAAAAGATTATTGAACCCGGAAAGAGAATGCTTCAGAGAATACTCTTCCGGTTCCTTTACAAAATCAAGGAAACATTCATCTACCACCAGCAGGATATCCAGCTTTCTGCATTTTTCCAGGATCCTTTTCAGAAGCCTGTGGGGGATCAGCATGCCGGTAGGATTGTTGGGGTTACATAAGAAAGCCATATCCAGTCCCTTATGGAGGATATCCAGATATGCTTCACTGAGCACAAAACCGTCATTTTCCGTCAGCATGTAATATTCCAGCTCACAGCCAGTGCTGGCCAGAGCCTGTCCGTATTCCGCAAAAGTAGGCGCCGGGATCAGAGCCCGCTTTGGCTTTACTGCATGACAGAGCGTAAAGATCACTTCTGCTGCTCCGTTACCGCATATTACCTCTTCCGCTTTTACCCCTTCCGATTCTGCGATCCTTTCCCTGAGAACGCCGCATCCCACCTGGGGATACTGTGCAATATGATCCAGACTGTGGATAATGGCCTGCTTCACACTTTCCGGTGTTCCCAAAGGATTCAGATTTGCCGAAAAATCCAGGCAGTCTTTATGTTTATATACGTCTCCTCCATGTATGTGTTTTGTCATTGGTCATTCTCCTGTCTGTATTTATTGTTACCTTAATAACCCGAACCGGATCCCCGCACTGAGCAGTCCAAATACAACCACACCCAGTATGGATGCCGCGTACATCAGCCGGTTAGCTCTTTTGATATCCTCCGGCTCCACCGGGCGGATCGGATCCCCGATCGTGGGTTTTTCATATAATTTCCCGAAATAATATGCATTTCCCGCAAGCTGTACATCCAGCGCTCCGGCCATGGCAGCCTCTGTCTGAGCAGAGTTGGGGCTTGCATGATTTCTCCGGTCACGTTTGTAGATCTTTGCCGCATTTTTTGTATCCATTCCTGTAAAAACAGTTCCTGCCACCATCAGCCATCCGGAGATCCTGGCAGGGATATAATTGGCCACATCATCCAGCTTTGCCGCAATACGGCCGAAATAAAGATATTTGTCATTTTTATATCCAAGCATGGAATCCATGGTATTGATACCCTTATACAAAAACATCAGCGGCACCCCGCCGATAGCCATATAAAGCATGGGGGCGATCACGCCGTCGGATGCATTTTCCGCAACGGTTTCCACGGCAGCCTTTGTCACGCCGGTTTCCGTAAGCTCTCTGGTATCACGGCCTACGATCATGGACACCGCATAGCGTGCCTCGTCCAGAGTTCCGTTTTTCAGCCGGTCATAAACCTTCATACTCTCATCTTTCAGGGAACGGGTGGCAAGAAGCTGATAGCACCAGAAAACCTCCAGCACAAATCCGGCCACCGGCAGATACCGGTAAAGATAATAAAGCACCAGAAGCGGCACCCCGCCGCTGAACAGACAGACAAGCACTACGATCAGAAAGCCTCCTGTCAGCTCACCGCCGTGATTTTTCGGAAAAATCTTCCGGATCACCTTTTCCAGCACTGCAATCAGATTGCCGATGACACAGATCGGATGATAAAGCCATCTGGGATCTCCGATCAGAAGATCCAGCACAAATCCTATGGCCAGTGCAGGAAGACTATATTTCAGCATCTTTTTTCTGCCTCCGTTCCTTCTTATATTCCAGTGCGTTCTTCAGAAAGCGTGCCGGAACCCTGGGATTTCCGTAATAATAAAGATGCGGAAATCCTGCCATCAGCCTGCCCCGGTCATGGATACAATCCCATCCTCTTTTAGATGCCGGCTTTGCCGCATGAAAATCCTCTCCGCAATCTGTGGAATCAAAGTAATGGAATTCATGAGCCGGGATCTCACCAAGTCCGGTATCCTGTTTTTCCGTAAGGGTGATATAGCCGAACCGGTTCAGCTTCGGTGTCCGGTAAGCCCTTCCAGGGATCACCCCGCAGACTCTGCGCTGCTTTCCTTCCATATCCTCCATCTCCTGATGAAGATACATGAATCCGCCACATTCTGCCAGACAAGGCATTCCGTCCAGGATGACTTCCCGGATCCGGGTGCACATTTCCTGATTTTCTTCCAGCGCCTCCCCGTTTAATTCCGGGTAACCGCCGCTTAAAAGAAGCCCGTCCAGATCCTCCGGAAGCTCTCTGTCATGAATGGGTGAAAAACGTACTAGCTCCGCTCCCATCTGCTCCAGAAGATTTAAATTATCCGCATAGAAAAAGCAGAAGGCTTCATCATCCGCCACACCGATCCGCACCTTTTCCTCTGTACGGTATCCGAAGGCAGTATCCTTCTGTATCAGCATTTCCGTCTCTGGTGCCGCAAGCTCCGGTGCTTCCCCTGCAAGCTCCAGGATCCCATCGATATCCAGGGTTTTCTCCAGTACCTCGGAAAGCTTCTGCAGACGGCTTTTCAGCTCCGGGATCTCCTCCGGAAGCACCAGCCCCAGATGACGGCTTTCGATCACACAGTCCTCCACCTTCGGAACATATCCCAGCACCTTTACGGAAAGCTCCTCTTCCAGAAGCTTCTTCATCCTGGGATACAGCATGGGAGACATCTGGTTAAAGATCACGCCGCAGATATGACTATCCTTTTTGTATTCCAGAAAGCCCTTTACATAGGCAGCCAGGGAAACACTCATGCCACGGCTGTTTACGATCAGGATCACCGGTGTATCTGTGGTGGAGGCCAGATCATAGGCGCTGGCTCTGGAGGTGATCCCTCCTACACCGTCATAATACCCCATGACTCCCTCCATCACTGCGATCTCACAGTCCGATGCGTTCTTTGCCAGAAGATACCGGGTTCTGTCTCCATCTGTAAAAAACGTATCCAGGTTTCGGGATCTTGTACCGATCACACGGCTGTGGAACATAGGATCTATGTAATCCGGGCCGCATTTAAAAGAAGCCACCTTAAGGCCACGGTTCACCAGCGCCTGAAGCAGCCCGCAGGTGATCAGGGTTTTTCCGCTTCCGCTGGCACCTGCCGCAAGAAGTATTCTCGAGACCTTCACCTAAATCTCCTCCCCTCTTCCGCTGCAGGAAATGATATAGATCGGATTCTCACCCATCATCATATGATACCTTCCGATAGATTTGGATCTTGCCGCAGACAGCTGTACGATATCCACATCCGTCAGGCTGAAATCTCGTATGGCATTCATGGCTTCCGTCACCGTCTCCAGAGTGATGCAATTGATCACGATCCGTACTCCCGGATTTTTATCCAGAAGAAGCCGGATGATCTCGTTCATGTTTCCGGAAGACCCGCCGATAAAGGCATGTGTCGGAACAGGTAGTTCCACCATCGCTTCCGGTGCAGTACCAGGCACGATCTCCAGATTGTCTGTGGCAAATTTCCGCCTGTTCTCCTTCAGAAGAGCAAGGGCATCTTCCTTTTTCTCGATGGCATAGACCTGACCCTTCCAGGCACGAAGCGCCATCTCAACAGAAACCGAGCCTGTGCCCGCTCCCACATCATAGCAGACAGAATCCTCCTGAAGACGAAGCTTGGACAGAGAAACCGTACGCACCTCTTCCTTTGTCATAGGCGCCTTCCCACGAAGAAATTCCTCATCACAGATCCCGTGAACTGCGGGCAAAGGTACTGCGTTTTCATTGCACGCAGTTACCACGCTTAACGCATCACCCCGGTATTCTGTAAGCTCTGCCGCACTGGCATGAAAGATCTTTTCATTTTCGTAGGAAAGATTTTCGCCCACATAAAGGGTCACATCACCCATTCCATACGCAACCAGACGAGAAGCCAGACGAGCTACCCCATCCTCTGTTCCCAGAATGGAAAAAACCTTGGGGTTATGCCGGATCAGGGCAATCAGATTGCAGTCTCTTCCATGAGCGCTGACGATCCTGGCATCATCCCAGGAAAGACCGATCTTCGCCATAAAATAAACAACGGAAGAAATCCCGCAGATCACCTGGACATCGCCATCCAGAAGATCGATCAGCTTCCTTGCACCGCTGTAGAAGCCCACATCGCCGGAAAGGGCAATGGCTACGGTACGGTACTGTGGATGTGTCTTGATATACTCCACGATCTTATCACTGCGGTACTCATGGAGAACCATCTGCCCCGGCCTCTGTACAGCATCTGTCATACGCTTTGCACCGATCAGAAGCTCCGCCTCATCAAAGGCCTTCTTTCCTTCCAAAGTCAGGGTTTTTTCCGCACCCATGCCGATGCCTACAAGAGAAACCCTCTGTGACAGGGTAAGGCCGAACAGCTTTGCCAGAAATACCCTTGCTTCCGGCAGGGACAGCCCCTCCTCCTGCAATGGTCTTCCGATGATCACAGGTGTGACGCCGCAGCGCTGACAAGCCTCCATCTTTTCCGGGAATCCACCTGCCAGACCGGTATCCTTGGTGACCAGATAGCTGCACTGAAACTGTCGAAGCATGGCTTCGTTGATCTCTGTGGAAAATGGCCCCTGCATACCGATGAGATGCTTTCCTTCGATCCCCAGCTCCGCGCAGGAGCTGATCACGGAAGGGATGGACAGCACCCGGGCAAAAAGCCTCTCCTGGTAATCCGGGATCACTGTAAATTTAGACAGCTCCTTGCTTCCTGTGGTAAGAAAAATGTTCCCCTCTGTACCGGAAAGAAGCTCTGCCGCCTTCTCCGTGCTTTCCACATAGATGGCTTCCCTGTTCTTCTCCCCCTCCGGGCGAAGGACACGCTGATATCGGATGCTTCCGTTCTCACAGGCAGTCCGGATATTTTTTGTCACCTCTGCTGCATAGGGATGAGTGGCGTCCAGAACGATCTCCGGCGCTTCCCTTTGGAAAAGCTCCTCCATATCTTCGATTTTCAGCCTTCCGGCGCTGACATGGAGAAATTCATTTTCCTTCAGAAGGGAGCCGCCATATTCCGTAGCTGCACAGGCATAGACCGGAACATGATTTTCCGCAAGGAACTCACAGAGTGCATAGCCCTCGGTGGTTCCTGCAAAAACAATGGCTTTATACATTCTTATATCCCCTTGGTGTTACCATCTTGCCGTTTACATTCTTAGTCTGTGAATTTCCCACAAATACGGTAGTAAACATATCCACTTCTGTATCACGGAGCTCCTTCAGTGTCATGACCTGTGCAGTCTCGCCGTCACGTGCGATCTGGGCAACCGTGCCGCAGACAGTATCCGGAGACTTGTATTTCATCATCAGATCACAGGCCTTCTGAAGATAATCCTTACGTTTTCTGCTGGACGGATTGTAAAGGCATACCACAAAATCCGCCTGTGCTGCTGCCAGAAGCCTTGCCTCGATCTTCTCCCACGGAGTCAGAAGATCACTTAAGCTGATCAGGCAGAAATCATGGATCAGCGGTGCACCCAGCACTGCGGCGCCGCCTGTGGCTGCTGTCACACCCGGGATAATGGTCAGCTCCACATCAGGATAGTTTTCTCCCACCTCATACATCAGACCTGCCATGCCATAGACACCGGCGTCACCACTACAGATCATGGAAACGGTTTTTCCTTTTTTTGCCTCGTCAAAAGCAAGTACACAGCGGTCTACCTCTTTTTTCATCGGTGTGGTCATGAACTCTTTGCCTGCAAAATACTCCTTTACAAGATCCACATACACCGTGTAACCGATGATCACATCACTTTCATTTAATGCACGGATCGCTCTTCCAGTCATCTGGTCATACGCACCCGGGCCAATTCCTACAACATAAATCTTACTCAAAACGTATCCTCCGATTTCCGGCTGCAAGGGCGGTAGTCACACCGTCCCGGCCTGTTTTTTTTCTGATCAGTGTACCCTGTCCGCAACCCAGAACCGCGCTTCTCTCACAGACATTCTCTACACCTGTTATCTTTTTTACAAATTGTGACGGGGTAAATTCACCCTGCACTGCCTTCAGCTCTTCCTCTGTAAAGGTCAGAAACGGAAGCTGCCAGGCTTCTGCCAGAGAAAGAAGTCCCACCTCTTCCTTCTTCAGATCGATACTGGCAATAGCACTCAGCGCTTCTCTGTAAACATCCGATTCTCTCAGACATTCCTCTGCCGCCTTCCGGATGGAGGCTGCATCCTTTCCCCTGCGGCAGCCCATTCCCAGAACTGCAGCGGGCGGCACCACATGGACTGTATTTTTAAAGGGCAGGCAGCCTCTGTGGATCGTCACCGCAATACCTGTTTCCGGTGCCTCACCGGCTATCTCACCCTTCTCCGGATCCGCTGCAGCTGAGGGCCTTCCGTCCTTCCCGCAAAGCACCAGACCCTCCGGCAGCTCCCCGTCCCATGGAAACTCACTGTAAAAGCCAACGCTCTTTCCTGCAAGAAGGGCCGCAGAAGCCTCCTTTGCAGCCTTCATATGAAAAATAGCACAGCCATTCTTTTTTGCAAAAACATCCACTGCAAAACGGCTGTGAAGATCTGTGGCTGTTGTCACAACCGGCACCGCCTTAAGATATCCGGCACAGCGAAGAGCCAGCTCATTGGCTCCGCCCAGATGTCCGGAAAGAAGCGCAATGACAAATTTTCCGCATTCATCGATCACCAGCACAGCCGGATCCGTCTTTTTTCCGGCAATGTAAGGTGCGATACTGCGCACTGCGATCCCGCAGGCGCCAATAAAGATCACGCCCTCTTTTCCTGCCTGGAACTGTTCCCCTGCCCACTGGGAGGTGGAAACAGAGATCGGATCCGGAAGGTACCGGCTCTTTTTTGCAAGGGTGACACTCTCACCTTCTTTTTCCAGAGCCCTCTGAAGCCTTTCCCCTGTCTCCAGCCCTGTCATACTGAAGCAAATGATGGAAATGTTCATATTTTATTTCGTAGCCTCACGGAACTCTGTAGTAAAGCCCGGATCATACAGCTTGGATCTGTCATAGCTTGCAGCATTGACCGCATCACCTACCAGCATAAGAGCTGTTTTTGTGATCTTGTTCTCTTTTGCTGTCTGGGCCAGAGTACCCACTGTACAGATAAACTTCTTCTCATCGGGCCAGGTTGCCTTGTAGACGATGGCAGCCGGTGTATCCTCACGGTATCCGCCCTCCACCAGTCTGCGGCTCAGCTCTTCCAGCATACCTGTACTGAGGAAAATAACCATAGTCGCATTATGAGCGGCAAAGGACTGAATGCTCTCTTTTGCCGGCACCGGTGTCCTTCCTTCCATTCTTGTGATGATCACACTCTGGGAAATATCCGGAAGTGTATACTCCAGGTTCAGTGCAGATGCAGCTCCGCAGAAGGCACTGACACCCGGGCAGGAATCATAGGGGATTCCCTTTTCATCCAGGATATCCATCTGCTCACGGATCGCACCATAGATACATGGATCGCCGGTGTGGAGACGAACGGTCATCTTACCTTCAGCCTCTGCTCTCTCCATAACAGAGATCACTTCCTCAAGGGTCATCTTTGCACTGTTATGGATGGTGCACACATCCTTGGAATACTCCAGAAGCTGGGGATTTACAAGAGATCCCGCATAGATGATCACATCTGCCTCTTCCAGATACTGTTTACCTCTTACTGTGATAAGATCCGGTGCTCCCGGACCTGCTCCTACAAAATGTACCATAATTTATTCCTCTCTTCTGTCTTTGTTTTCTTTGATAATGATCAGGGAATAATATCCTGCATCCTCAGGGATCTCCTCCACGGTCCGGTAGATCTTTTCATCCGGCATTCCGCAGTTTTCGATCATCATGGCCTCTGCCCCCTGAGAAAGAAGCTCCGCCTTCACATCCTTCATTTTCTTTCCGGCCTTCATAAGGACCTTGGTACCAGAAAGCTTCAGCGCATCCTCGATCTGATAGGAAGCCGGGATCACGTGAAGAGGCTCTGCCTTCTCCACAAGTCCGGTGTTCAGACGGGCGGAAACTGCACAGAAGGATGTGATGCCACAGACGATCTCCGTCTCATAGCCCTGAGCCACAAGTCTGTGATGGATATAGAGATATGTGGAATACACGGTAGGATCTCCCAGTGTGAGAAATACCACATCTTTCCCCTGGTCCAGGACAGTCTTGACTTTTTCTGCTCCTGCATCGTGATAGCTCTTCAGCACCTCAGGATCCTTGGACATTGGAAAAGGAACTGCAAGAAGCTCCTTCTTTCCAAGCTCCGGATAAGCTCCCTCCACGATCTTAAACGCTACCGTATCCTCCGGAACCTGTCCCGGAAGTGCGATCACCTCTGCCTCCTTTACAAGACGAAGTGCTTTTAAGGTAAGAAGCTCCGGATCTCCCGGTCCTACACCTACACCATATAATTTACCTGCCATATTTCTTTCCTCCTAACTATATTTTCCAGACAGGATAAAACCTGTCTGTTATTTATATCAAATTTTGTCCTGCTCTTTAAAGCTTCCATCCGGACCGGGGGGCCTGTCATGAAAGATCATCCACCCGGACTGCCTGCTCCTGTATCTTATGGATCAGCTCTTCAGCATCCCGAGTCTGCCCCAGCAGTCCGTATACATTGGAAAACACCACAGCACCCAGAAGGATCTGCTCATAGGATCTGTGGTCCAGATAAAACTGGATCTTCTCCATGACCACAGCCATAGTCTCTTTCAGGATACCATAGCTGTCAAGAACAGCCAGCGCCTCATCCGTAGTCCCCGCCTCCAGGATCTCTCTGGCACATTCCAGAGAGCCCCCTGCACGGATGGCACTTGCACAGAGAACCTCCATCCTTCCGTCAGCACAGTGGGAATGGGTATTCATGATCCCGGCGGCAACCTTTACAAACTTACCGATATGAGCCACAAAAAGAATGCCCTTTACGCCCATATCAATGGCCATGTCAATGGTCTCCCCTACATAATTGCTGCACTTGATATTGTTCTCAAAGGGAATGGACATATGCTCCCTGAGATAATCCGCACCGTAATTCCCCGGTGTCACCAGGATATAGTTTTCTCCCTGGCAGAAATGCTGCTTCATCTCCACATGGATGCTTTCGATCAGAGCCTTCTCACTCATAGGCTCTACGATCCCGCTGGTTCCAAGTATGGAGATCCCGCCAAGAATGCCAAGACGGGGATTAAAGGTTTTCTTCGCGATCTCCTCCCCCTGGGGGACGGATACGGTAAGCTTCAGACCGCCCTCGTAGTCATATTCCTGGGCCGCCTCTTCGGCTTCCCGCAGGATCATGGCTCTGGGAACCGGATTGATGGCCGCCTCGCCCACGTTCTGGGAAAGTCCCGGCTTGGTGACACGCCCCACCCCGATCCCACCGTCCAGGATGATCTGAGGCCGGGATTTCTCTGTTTTCTGCTGCTGCCCGGCCTGTTCTGCCGCTGAGATAGAAAACTTCTCCGCTTTTACATAGACCAGGATCCCGTTGGTGGTATCCGGATCATCCCCTGCATCCTTCTGTACCGCACAGGAGACATAGGTTTCGCCCCGGGTAATATCGTGAAGCTGTAATGTAAGGGTGATCCCCTTTGGGGTATCAAGCTCTACCTCAGAAAGAGTCTCTCCCGAAAGCAGCATCCGGACTGCACCCCTGGCTGCCCCGGCTGCACAGGAGCCTGTTGTGTAGCCATAACGGAGGCGCTTGTTGTTTTTTATGACATACTGGTCTTCCAGTCCATTCTTCATATATACGATGCCCTCCTTTTCAGATTACCTTGTGCTCCAGCCATTTGCGGCTGTGGAAACGCCAGGTAAAAATGATCCCACGAACAGTCCAGTCTGCAAACATTCCGATCCAGACACCCATAGGCCCGAAGCCCAGGACACGGATCAGGAAAACACAGAGACAGAACCTGCACGCCCACATGGTACAGCAGGAGGTGATCATGGAGAACTTCACATCACCGGCTGCACGAAGACCATACCCCGGCACGAACGCCATTGTCCATACCACAGGCTTTACGATGGTGATCCATGTGATCATGTGGATGCACATTTCCGCACTGGTACTCTCCATTCCGCCAAGGATCGTCACCGGTCTGACCAAAATATACACGATCAGACAGCTTACGATAATAACTGCCTCTGCAATGACACAGAGTTTTTTTATGTAATAGACCGCCTCATCCTTGCGGCCGGCACCAAGACACTGGCCTACGATGGTCATCAGGCCCACACCTACTCCGATGGCCGCGATACCATTCAGGTTCTCAAGGATATTGGTCATTGCCTGCGCTGCGATGGCTGCTGTTCCCAGTGTGGAAACTGTAGACTGGATGGCAAGCTTTCCAAGCTGAAACATACTGTTCTCAATTCCCGAAGGAATCCCAAGTCCCAGGATACGTCCGATCATGCTCCAGTCCGGACGGATCTTCAGGTAATCTTTCACAACGACAGGCTGACGATCCTTACGCAGCTGCCAGAGAACAACCACTGCACAGAAAATACGGGAAACCAGTGTGGAGATCGCCGCTCCTGCAACACCAAGGTGGAAAACCCAGATCAGAACCGCGTTTCCGCCAATGTTCATGATATTGGAGATCATGGAGATGGCCATAGGCCCCTTGGTATTCTCCTGGGCACGAAAGATCGAAGCCGCAGAATCATAAGCCGCAATAAAGGGGAATGACAGTGCCGTGAAAAAGAAATAGGTTTCCGATGCACGCATAACATCCGCATCCACCGCACCGAAGATCAGCCTCAAAAGCGGCTTCTGGAAGATCAGACAGACTGCAGACACCACTACAGAGATCGCTGTGATGATAAAAAGCACCTGCCTGGCAGACATATTCGCCTTCTCATAATTCCTCTGTCCGATATACTGGGCGCAGACAATGGCGCCTCCCGCTGCCAGCGCCGAAAAAGCCTGGATCAGAAGCACATTGATGGAATCCACCAACGATACCGCAGAAAGAGCCGCAGATCCCACATTGCTGACCATCATGGTATCTGCGGTTCCCATTATCGAATTCAAAATCTGTTCCAGCACTACCGGCACCAGAAGATTACGGATCATCCGGTTGGTAAACATATGCTGCTGTTCCATCGTTACATCCTCCGCCTCACTTATTTATGACCTGACAAAGCAGAAAAAAACGTCTGTATTTTATCAATCACACTTTCTCTGACATTATACCCTTTTCCCGCTCTTTTTCCAATATATTTTCTGTGTTTTTTGTACAAACTGCAAAATGCCGCAGGCGTGAAACCTGCGGCAGTCGTTGTATTTTGTGTTTTTTTATTATACAATTATGTTCCAAAGTCACTCGGATCACATCATACTTGTTAAGATGCTTTTTAAAGTCGGTCTCCCTGCTTATCTGCAATCCAGAAAACATCTGCTCAGAATCTGCACCTTTGCTATAATACGCAGCCAACATATTAGCTGCATAAGATTTTCCGAACCGGCGCGGCCGACTATTGCAGATATAAGCATTTGTTGTATCAAGAACACTGTTTGTGTACTCGATCAGGCCAGTCTTATCCACATATATTCTGGAGTTAAGAGCAACCTGAAATGCACTGTTGTCCGGGTTCACAAATCTTCCCATGCTATTCAGACTCCTTTCTGAAGCTGTTCCTCAAGCACGAGGTTACAACTCACCTGTTTTATTTTGATTTTATCATTTCACAGAGCAAATAACAAGTTGATGGCTGTTTTACTTCATGCAACATATGCAAATCCCACTCGAACAGTACGTTCTTTCCCGGTTCTGTCAACCATTATTTCATTTTGATCTCGCTGTTATACGAACATCTGCTGATCCTTCTTCTGTTGTGGCATTCCTCCACCGCTTCATCGCTCTGTACCTCCGCTGCCGTTCAGCTCCAACACTGATCTTATCTGCCGGTGCTGTACCTGGAAAATACACACCCTTTTTGTACGGAAGATATGAAGTAACAGAGGACCTGGACAGGCCAAGAGCATTTGCAGTTGAAAGGACAGCAGCTTTATGATCCTGTGTTTTTCTGAAATCATCAAAGGTCTCCTGCACCTTCTCCGCCACATCCGATGCATACACACCAGCCGTGATAAGCAGCTTCCGAACCTTGATCGGGTTCAGCCCCAGCTCATCTGCAATAGCCTGCAAAGACATCCCCCCTTCATAAAGCACAACAGCCGGATCCATCAGCTCCTTAAGGATCTTCCCGGCATCATACTCCGGCTTAGATTTCCTGCGGCCACCTCCGGGCTTTCTTGGTTTATACGCTCTTTTCTCACCCATAGATCACAAAACCAGCTCATACATTTTGAAGGTCATCTCGCCGTTATCTAGAACATATAGTTCCTTCTCATCAATACTGTTATGCAGCATTTCATCAGACGGATGGATACCCTTCTTCCAATGTGGAAACGATGGATCCCCCTGCTCCTGATCGATCAGCTCCCTGTACAGAGATTTTATGTTGTCAAAATCATCTTTTACTGCCTTACGAAATATCATTTGCTCCATCCCTCTTACTCATGCAGCTCCAGCGGCAGTCCATCCGGATCATGAAAAAATGTCATCTTCTTGCCGGTAAAATCATCTACACGGATCAGCTCACATTCGATCCCGACCTCCGCCAGCTCTTTCACCGTCTGCTCCACGCTCTCCACACAGAAAGCAAGATGACGCAGACCACAAGCCTCCGGACGGCTCACCCGCTTCGGTGGATTTGGTTCTGCAAAGATCTCCAGCTCCGTGTGCTCATCCACACGCAGATCCAGCTTCCAGTCCTTACGCTCCGCACGATAGTTTTCTCTGATGATGGAAAAGCCAAGCTTGTTTACGTAGAAATCCTTTGCGGATTCGTAGTTGGATACGATGATGGCGATGTGGTGTATTTTAGATAAGTTCATTTTTTTCTTACACTCCTTTTTTTGTTTTATTATCGTTATAAACTATATAATACCATTTAAAATATACCGTGTGTGCTTTAGCTCTGAAGGAGCACATGTATTACACACGGTACTGTTTTTTATTTAGTTTTTTTACTAACTAATAATAAATTGCTTACATTATATCATGATTAATAAATACAATCACTACTTTTTTGGTGGCTTACATTTTTATTAGAAGGCTTTTATTATATGCATTAAATATTGTTTTTTCTGTTAATTATCGCATTAGCCCATTTTAGTGGGGTATCGATTAACGGATAGAATTCCATTAACTCTTCTGGTTGCAATTTCCACCAACAGCTATTTTCTAGTGCATCAATTGTTTCTTCGTCAAAACGATACTTAATCACTTTAGCAGGAACTCCAGCAACTATCGAATATGGAGGTATATCCCTAGTTACGACAGAACCAGCGCCAATTACAGCACCATTTCCTATTTTTTTACACGATGAAACTATTGTTACACCATGTCCAATCCATACATCATTTCCAACAGAAAGCTGTTTTCTTTCAACATCATTAACATTGAGTCCGCTAAAATTTTTATTATAAAAATACGCAGACATCACTGCATGATCCACAGGATGATTTGAACCAAAATAATGCACATCTGATCCAAATGAGCAGTAACGGGCAACTTTAACTTTTCCACCAGTATTAAAAGTTGGAGAAAAACAACTGCCATAAGTATACAAATCGACAGACACATTATATTTTTCTTGCATATAGCGTCTCAAAGTCTTTGAAGTTTTCTCTCCGCCTTCTTTTCTAATGACATAATTTCTTATTTTCGCTCCCACCATAGGAAACTTAAATAAAATCTCTAGTTTCATGTCAATACCTCACTATTTTTTGAGAATTTTTTTAACATAAGCCATTATTTCTTTTTTATAACATCCCATCACAAGCACTGCAATAAAGGCAAAATATACAAAAAATCCAAGATAATCATTAAATGCCTTTGTTATTACAAAGAAACCAATTGTATAAGCAATTAAATACGTAACATCCTTCACGGTGATTCGTAAAAATTCAAACTGTTTAAATCCTATCAAAAACCAAATATAATATGTTATTGTAGTCGCAATAGCAACACCAGTAAACTCGCCAACTGCAAATACAAAAATAGTATTTAGAATAATTGATAAAAGCAAAATTCCAAAAAGTGTTTTGATATATGTCTTCATAATTCCTTTAATTTTATACAAATTAATATAAAGACAATTAATTACTGCCATAGCTGGAAAGACTACAAAATATATTCCAACTATATCCAAGGAACTTGTATATTTTTGAATAAACAACTTTACTATAATTGACACAGCAAAATATGCACATCCAGACAATGATCCGAATACAATCAAAAGTTCTTTTATACTATTATATTCCTCATCTTTAAATTTCCCTTGTGCCATTGCTGGAAATAATGGCTGTGCAATCGAAATAATAAACACAGTCATCAAAGACTGCATTGACATTCCAAATGAATAATACGCAAACTCTTGATTTCCAAAAAACCATTTTACAAACTGTTTATCAGCCGAAACAAATAATGTATTAATATAATTACCTAATACCATAGCCAAGCCTATTTTTTCAGTTTCAAAATTCTCTTTGGACAACAGTTTGTTCGCCTTTACTCCAGTAATTTTATTATAGACTTCCACTGATATAATAAATGTTACAATCCAATATACCACTAGATATATGAGTATATATACATCACCCGGCAACGTTTTGGTTACTAAATAATATACTAAAGCCGCCATTGGTACAGCTGTTGCAAGAATAGTACTTATATGACTAAAAAGTTTAAATCTGTTCCAGGCTTGGAGCAAAGCCTTATAGCTACCTGTTATTCCTGTTGGAATAATTGCAAGAGCAATATATGCAATCATCTTATTGCTCATTATAACAGCAATCGCCAAAAAAGTTAGTGTGAAAAAAGATAAGATTCCAATGAGTAATAGCATCTCTGATCGATACTGCTTCCTATCGATTGAATCATAATCCATTCCTGCGTAATTAATAACCATTCCGGATGGAAAACCCAAATGTGTAATTGTAATATATCCTAAATAAAGAGTAAATGTGTGGTATAATGCATATGCATCAATTGTTAATATACGAGGGAATATAAAGCTCCCAATAAATCCAATCACAGCTACCCAAAAATTGGCAGACAAAACTCTCACTATATTTTTAATTAACGAACTTTCTTTTCTTTTGCTTGTCATACCATTATTCATACTATATCTTTCCTTTTATTATTCTCTTGCATGTTCCTAAACAAATTCTTAATTGCTTTCCTTTTGTCAACTTAGAAGCATACTTTTTTAAAATCTTATGTGAATATACCGGGTAAGGTTTTCTCATTATCTTCAAAGCTAGAACTCTTGCACGCATAGCTATTCTTCTTTCATATTGAGACTTCTGAATCTTTATTAAACTATTTTCATAATTATTGTACTCTTTCGTTTCAATACGCTGCTTTTCTTGTGCCTTACGTATCAACTCAAGTCCTTTCTTTGTTCTCGCAAAAATAACATTGCGACCAGCATGCTCAGAAAAATCCGCTTGACCACTCTCTGTCAAATACCACGCATCTCCGCAAGCAACGTCGGCCATCTCACCAATTCCATCCAAACAGAATCGACACGCCGGCATCAAATCTCTGCCTAAAATTTTTCCCCATGATGTATCATAATCCATCTTGTAATTCTTACCATTTTCATCAACTGCCGTAGTAAAACCCGGCCAACCATTTCCTCTATATTGGAGATCCTTACAACTATTTGTTTCACACCCTAGTTGAAGTAAAAGATTTTCCTGTGCTTTTTCACTAGGTAACCCCATACAGAAAAAAGACATTGTATATAGTATGTTTTTTTCTAGTCTAGGATTCAATTTCATAAAGTTTTTTAATGCAACAATATCACAAGGCTTACCAATGAAAGCGTAAGTCTTTTCAAAATCAATTTTGTCCAATTCAGCTAAAGGGTGGGATATAGCATACCGTGAACCACACCTTTTTTCTAATTCTTCTCTATTATAACTATAACAGATTTCAGTCTTAGTTGGATTATCTGTCGATTTGCAAATATGAATTACACAATCTACTTTCTTTTCATCTAACAAAAAACTGGCTAGTTCAGTCAAAATCCCTCCACTAGAAGCCTTTTCTCTCAACGAAGAATCCGTCGACCAACCTAGGTACACTCCCTCTTCTCTTCCCCATATTTTATTTATATCTCTATCTGATTCCAAGAATGACATTGTAGGGCATACTTTTTTCAACCATTCTTTGTCTCCAGATTCAGGATACAAAAAACCTTTTTCATCTTTTCTTAAAACTGCTTTGTGTTGACATGCACACAACCCACATCCTGTACAATATTCACTAACTTGTTTATCCATCATACCATTTCATCCTTCAACTTTATGCAAGAATTTCTTTAAGCTGTTCATATAGAATACGATAAGTTAATGCTGTTCTCTGTTCAGCATTAATACTGCATCTTTCAACATCTAATTTCAACTCCTTGTATCTTTTCACATATTCCACAGTTAATTCCACCGCTTCATGTGTATTTAATTCTGCCAAATCAACAACATATTTATATCCTAAACTTTCGTACAAACCCTTAAATTTTCTACTATATGCAGTTGGAATTGTGGCAACCCCAGCGGAAAATGCCCCAATTGTTGCATGCATTCTTGCTCCGATAAATATGTCCATTTGAGAAATAAAGCTTTTCGCAGAAATCGGATTGTCAAATGGTTCAAGGTAATGCAAATTTGGAAATTCCTTTTTCAATTCATCTCCTGCATCTCTTTCTACATGTGGAATAATATATATTTCATATTTTTTATTTGCAGTAAGTAGCTGAAGTAACTCTCGTAAGTATTGATCATAATTTGTTTTTAGTTTAAATTTTGTTTCTGTGCTTTCAGTTTTATTTTTAACTAAAAGAGAGGAGGCGTTTAATCCTACTTTTATTTTTCCGTCAGAACCTATTGCAGCTTTATGAAAGGGGAGACTAAATGCCAAGTCTGTTGTCACATAAATCTTTTTTTCTGAAAAATTTGCCACATACTCTGCTGACATTTGATCTCTCGCCATAACGCATGTAGCAGATTCAATAACTTTTTTCGCTTTTTTCTTATTACACTCTTTGTTGAATGGACCGTACGTTTGGGGACCTAGTATTAATGGAATACCCATTTTTTCGATTAAAAGCTTAACATTAGTACCCCCATTAAATCTGTATTGACCATAAATATCTGAAAACGAATCTCCCTCTGTTAAATCAATAAAGACATCACATTTTCTCATTTTGTGTATTGTCTTTTCTGTTTTAATAGGATGTCGAATCATGGAACGAATTCTATATAAATGTCTTGTTGGCACAGAATAAATCTGTTCTTCTTGTATTTGTAATAATTTACAAATATTTTTATTTTTTACAGAGTTTTCTTCGCCTTCAAAAACAAAATAAGTAATCGGAGTTGATAATTCTTTAGAAATTTTCTCGAGCATATTAAGAATCGAACATGTTAATGCCACACATCCCATATTGCCATTATTAATCACGGCACCTTCAAGTCCAATTATCAATCTATTCTTCACAACTTAACCTCCTTTTTTATCTACAAATTCTTTATTAATCAAATTCAAAATTTAAAAGGTTTCATTTTTTAAATTTAGATGCTCGAAGACATTTAATGGTTTCAACGATAATAAACTAATTTTCTTAATCTATTTTTATTTCATCACGTCTATTCTTGCTTAAACGTCTATACGAAAAGAACAAAGCGGTAATCAAAATAAACAGTTTATACTCCGTTCCTTGTGCTATTGAAAACCAGCTTATAATGTAGCAAATTGATAGTATTCCACAAGTTTTTCCAAAAGATAACCTTCCTTCAAATTTCGTCCTCTTGCTTCGCAATTCATACATGACTATTTTTATAATGCAAATTAACTCGAATATTAACGTAACTATTCCATAATTCCATAAAATACTCAGGTAATTAACCTCTATACTATGTTTCATAGTTGTCCAACTATATATTCCACTATACTCTGTAAAGGCATGATTAAATTCAACATTAGGTCCCATTCCTAGAAAATAATGTCCCTTCATATCATTCCAAACCCAACCATATAAATCAAATCTATTACCGAAAGCAGATAAATTATCAGTTCCAAAAGAGCTTGCAATTAATGTTTTATAATTTTCACTGAATATTGCTAAAAACATATATAGTATCATTTGAATTGCATTTCTTACTTCTGGCACAAAAACACTTATTAAAGCTATCGTAAAAACTACTCCTATTAGAACCTTAAACATTGTTTTTAGAAAATAGTTAAATCCACTTGCATATAATATCGCAATTTGGCAAATAAGCAAACAAATAAGAGAGAATCTTGACAATGTAAGTACTGCATTAACAAAAGCTAAACAATAAATCAAAACGAACATTCTTTTTTTCTTTGATTTTTTCATATTTATAATTCTATAAAAAGTTAACGTCATACACATCATGCAGTACAAACAATACTCAATTGCATGTCCAGAAGACGATATAATACGCGTCAATCCAAAACGCGGTGGATTATAATTTAAACTTAAACCTGAAGTATTCAATAGTGAAAAAACATTAAATCCGGTCAATGACTCAATTAAGCCAAATATCGAAATAATCCCAGCAACGTATATTATACAATCAATTATTTTATCAATTTTCTCAAAAGTATTTATACTTTTTGCCACAAATATAACCGCAATAATGTATAACAAATTTACAACCGCACCAATAATACTTCCATGAAAAAAACAAATTATTGTTTCCCATAATACCCATACACATATTATTATTTTATCAGTACTAACACATCCAATATTCCTGGTCACACCACCTAGCAGCCCTAATAGAATTACAAATACGCACAGTATATTTATAATTGAAATGCCACCTATTTCAAAATATGACGGCATGATAGGAAATAATATTGCAAAAAAGCAGGCAATGTCTATATATTTAATTTTAAATGGCTTCACTTTTTCGCCTCCGTTAAATTGCTTTTAAAACATCTAATACTACTTTTGCTGATTCCTGAAAACACTTGTTTATAAATAATAATTTATCTTTATTCTTTTTTGCGACTGAACTGGTCGAACGCCCTTCCTTATGATAAATTACAATTTCAGGATCAAAAACTGTAATTAGTTCATGTTTCATCAAACTCAAATATAGAATCGGTTCTTCATAATATAGAAATGTTCTTTCGTCAAATCCTTTTATATATTCAAATGCTTTTTCAGAAAAAACAAGAAAGCATCCTTGTAGAACCACCTGCCTTTGATATTGATAGAATTCCATATTTCGATGTAACGGCGTATCTTTTTTAAGTATTTTATACCGAACCAAATTTCTCAAAAATCTAATCCCACAATAAGGTCTATATAAACCTCTCTTTATAATTTTTTCTTCTCTTATAAATGTTCTAAGTTCTTTTTGAATATGTTCAACGGTGGGAGGATAATGTGGACTATTATCACATCGACCATCTGCCGTAAGAATTAATGGGCCCAGTAATGCAAATTCACTATTTCTATACTCATTGTCCAGCTTTTCTACCAAATCGTTCTGTATCAATTCAGTGTCACTATTTAAAACCACAATAAACTGAGGTTTATAATTTCTCTTCGCATATTCAATGCCAACATTATTTCCTTTTGCAAATCCCAGATTTTCTGTATTTCGAATCAAAATCATGTTGTTTTTTTGTTCAATGAATTTTTCTATCTTATCAGCAGAATCATCCGTCGATAGATTGTCTACAATTACTATCTTGTAATTTTGTGTGTCAACTTTAGATTCAATAGACAACACGCAGTCTTTTGTTTCTTGAAATGTATTGTAATTTAAAATAATAAATACTATTTTCATACTTTCCTTATAAATACACTACTTATAAATATCATTAATTCATTCTTCAGTTACAATTGATTTTGGAAACTATCTCCAGTTACAGATCTACTCATCTCCTGCGTATCACTTTAGATTTTTTTCAACCTTTCACATCACTGGATTTTTTCTCGCACCGGTATGTAATAGCTTACTATTAATCACCGACATATTTACTTATTGCTTCTTTCATCGTATCCAAAACAGCAGTCTCAGAGTACTTATCTAAATAAATTGCCCGGATTTCTTTATTAAACTTTTCTACTCCATTCTGTTTATAATCGGTTATTCGCTTAATAAATTCCTCTGCTGTATTGCACAAATAATTATTTAATCCCTCATATCCACAAAAAGCTTCATCAGAACCGAGAATTGTTTTTCCAAACATCATTGCCTCAACGGTCTTTGTCTTCATTCCATCACCTTCAAAAATCGGTTCTACAACCAGATCTGCATAATAATACCACGGTGCAAGGTCTTCAACTTCTCCAATAATGTGAATATTCTTCTTTTGATACGTTGATTCTTCTTTAAGTACTTCCATTCCTTGACCAACAATGTATAAGCTAATTCCCTCAGGCAATTTGATCATCACGTTTTCAGTAAACCATTTGAGTCCTGATAAATTAGGTCCAAAATTGCTGCCAATGAAAAGAAGTGAAAAATCGCTATAACCGGGATTTTCCCCCTTATAATCGCTAAACTTGTCTGCTATAAATACAGGCAAATACATTTCCGGTTCTTTTTTATAGTAATGATAAAAAGCATCCCGTTCTCTCTTATTGTGAACAATATTACAATCCGCTAACATTGCATTTATACGTTCTCTCTTTAAAACCATCTGATATGATGGATAGGCTTTAATTTTTTGAATTAAGGATGCTCCAACCAATCTAGACTTTTTAGTATTTGGTGTTATTCCCTGATACATAACAAACACTGGCAGTCCTGTTTCTTTTTTTATCTTTTTTATCAAGTACTCATATGTAGAAAAACCAAGAAAAACGAAATCAAATTTCTCTTTCTTAATATAATCCACTATCTTTTCAAATATATCTGTGCTCACCCATTTAGGGCATCCAGATAAGACATTTTTCGCCATTTGTATTTTGCTAGGAGAATCCTCGTAAATAATAAGGTTCTTTTCTACTCTATTATACAGCGCAGTATCATTCTGGTCGGGCAATGAAATGACAGTTACATTGTCAACACCAACAGCCTTTCGTAATAAACCACTCAAGCTCCTTACAAATTGCCCGCCTCCATTATTCTTATTTAAAACTGCCTGTGATATAAATACTACTCTCATTTTAATTTCCTTTCTCAAAAAACTCGTTCTCAAGCATTAAACACAAGCAATGGTAAACCGGAAGATGCAATTCTTGAATCTTGTAAGTTTCTGTTTGCGGAACCTTAATACATACATCGCACATCTGATCCAATTTGCTATTTTTAGCCCCTGTCAAACCAATTACTTTCATACCTTTTGCACGCGCAGTAGTTGCCGCATACAGTATATTCTTGCTATTGCCACTCGTAGAAATACCTAAAAATACATCTCCTGCCTTACCATAGCCGTAAACTTGCTGAGCAAAGCAAAGAATTGGTTCACAATCATTCATATATGCAGTAGAAAGTGCTGGATGACCATCCAAAGCAATAGCCGGAAGTGCTCCCTGTAAATTTTCCGCTAGTACTGTTCCAAACTCAAAATTTTCTTTGATTAGTTTATCTGCAAAGTCCGCTTGCAGTTTTCTAGAAAGCTTGAATCCTTTCATTAGCTCACCTACAATATGCTCTGCATCAGCCGCTGAACCACCGTTTCCAGCTATTAACAGTTTTCCACCATTTTTATACAATTCTTCTAGTAGAAGATATGCTTCAAAAATTTCATTTTCTACACTCTTCAGCACGGGATATCTCTCGCAAAGAACAGTAATATATTTTTCTATATTTCTCTTCAACTCTTTCATTTGCTCCCTCACACATTTGCCCCATTATATATAATTAGCTACAAACTTGCTCAAAGAATCTACAGTAATGCTCTGCCCATAGTCTTCATCCTTATTATTGAGCAATACTGTCTTGCATCCAGCATTAATGCCCGCTTTGACATCACTCTCACTATCGCCTATCATCCACGATTGTGCCAAATCTAAATTAAAATCCTCTGCTGCTTTTAATAACATTCCTGGATTCGGTTTACGACAATCACAATTAATCTTTAGTTCCGAACGTTCTCCTTCATATCCTTTATGCGGATGATGCGGACAATAATAAACTGCATCAAGATATGCTCCTTCTTTTCCAAGAATCGTCTCCATCTTATTGTGAATTTCTTCCAGTTCCTCAAAAGATACTTCACCTCGAGCAATAACCGGTTGATTTGTCACTACAATAGCCAGATATCCAACCTCATTGATTTTACGAATTGCTGCAGCAACGCCATCAATCAATTCAAAGTCATCTATATTCCGAAGAAATCCAACATACCTGTTGATAGTTCCATCACGATCAAGGAATATTGCTTTCTGTTTGTTTTTTAGATTTTTACCTGACACTCTTCCCTCTTTATAATCTGCACATACTGAATAATACCGCTCCGGAGTACCCATATCCTTAACGTATTCTGGACTAGCATAGCAGAACATCATTCCAGTTCCTGCTAATGGTTTCAGCAATTGCCTATCCAGATCAACCTTTATAGGTTTACCATTCTCTCCCATCTTACCTATTGAATCAGCATCAATATTAGCTAATTCCAAAACTTTAGGGGCGATGACATGCAGTCCTGCGTTTACACAATTTCTGTAATACTGTGGTCGTTCATCTTCTTTCGCTATCCATTTTTCAACTGCACCGCTTTTATCTGCAATAATCAATCCGCTATCATAGGGATGGCTATTCGGATGTGTAAAAAGTGTAACCAATCCACCATGTCTCTGATGAAAATTTACAAAACGGTTAAAATCCACATCAAAAATCGCATCTGCATTTAAAAGGAGGAAATCTGATGTTAACTTATCTTTAATTTTGAACAGTGCACCTGCATTACCAAGCGGCTCTTTTTCAAAGTAATACTCAATATGTACGCCAAAAGGTTTGCCTGTCACTGGAGAAATCCCGGTACCATCTCCAAAATAATCCATGATAATATTTCCCAGATGACTCACAGTAATGATAATGTCATTAAATCCCTGATTCTTTAAACATTCGATTTCTCTTTCAAGTACAGGAACTCCTTCAATTTTTATCATTGGTTTAGGAATATCTTTCGCCACAGAAGAAATACGGGTTCCCTGTCCACCTGCCATAATAACTGTTTTCATTTCTTTAATCCCTCGGTGCATAATCTTCTGGTGTGTAATGAATCACACGTGTTCCACCATCTTCAAATTTAAACGGAATATATAATAGGTCACGCATTGCCAACCGAACAGCTTCCTGCCGTTCAGGTTGCACATAAAATACTAGAAATCCTCCGCCACCAGCCCCCAGAAGTTTTCCACCCAAAGCACCTGCAGCAATACCCTTCGCATATAATTGATCGATACAGTTTGTAGAAATCGCCGTTCCTGTCTGTCGTTTTAACTCCCAAGTATAAGCCAATAGTCTACCAAAATCATCAATATCCTTCGCTTTATCAGTTAGTACCTTCTCTGCTTCACCAACCAATGACAACATTTCTTTTAGTTGAGCTGTTTTATCAACCTTACCTGATGCATTTGCTTTCTGAACATCAGAAGAAAATCGAGTAAAACCAGTAAAGAACATCATTAAATTCTGGTTGAGTTGTTTTTTTCTCTCAGGCGAGATGATTACCGGTAGAACTTCATAACCATTGGCATTAAAATTGATACGATTAAAACCGCCAAACGATGCGGCAATCTGATCTTGCCAGCCACCTGCTTCCTGGCACAAATTACGCTCCAAAAAAATAGCTTCATCTGCCAATTTCTTCTTATCGGCATATTTGCCCTTTAACGCATAAAAAGCATTCAGCATTCCTACAGCAAAAGAACTAGAAGTTCCCAAACCAGAACGTGCCGGAAGATCTGCTTCATAGGTAAGACGAATCTCATGCATGTCTAACATCTTCATTGCATTTCGAATTGCTGGATGCTGAATATCTTCAATATTCGTCACACGCTCTGTCTTTGCATATGATAATTCTGTAGAATAATCAAAGAACCGAGGTAAATGACGTACATTCACATAACAGTATTTATCAAATGTGGTCGACAGAACAGCTCCGCCGTGTTCCATAAAGAAACTCTCCATATCGGTTCCGCCACCAAAAAAAGACATGCGGAATGGTGTTTGTGTAATAATCATTTGCTTTTTAACCTCATATAAATTTTATAAACAATTTGATCATCTATTTGCTCATCAAACTTTCTTGCAAATAAATAATCAGATGCCATAAGTTCATCAAAATCTGTATTTCTCCAAGTGTACGGTCTTCCTCTTTTCCAATCTATATCACGCATATTCGCATGATAGTCATCTATAATATAAGAATAAAGATTATTCTTATATGAACTGTTATAAACAAGAGTTTGCAAAAAGACTTCATCACAACAATAGGTATCTTTATAACATTTTAAAATATCTTGCTCCTTAGATACCACATACCGTGCTAATGAATCTGTAATACTGAACCAGTTACTTCCAATTGCTACATTTTCATATATACCGTATTTTTTTACTCTATCTATCCCCATCAACTTCTGAACAAAAATACTTAGCAATCGCAATTTATTACATGTTTTTTTGAGAATTCCTGCCTTCGCCACATTTCCCAATTTTTCTTGATAAAGCCAATAATATTGGCATCGTTTTCTTGCATCTTCGTTAGTACTAAAATGAATAAACTCTTTTCCTTTATTATTCTCAAAAAACTCATGTATTTCTTTCTGTGTCTTTATTGGAAGGTCCATTCCGGAGATTAAATGATAATAATCATAGTTTCCTTTTATAGCAGCTTTTAAAAGTTCCAATTCTGCCTCAATTTGGCTCTTTCCTCCCCACGTTACATTATGCGGATTAACCAAATAAATTTTCGACTTTTGTACAGAGGGTTTTAATGTTCTCTGAAATATATCAAATGAATTCGCGACTTTTTCATCAATATGAACATAAAGATCATTTTTTTCATCATCAAGCAGTTCTAAAAGCTTTGCTACTTGATCAAATCGTGTATGTACAATAATTAAATAAGCAAATTTCATTAGCGCCTTTTCCTCATAATTATTTCCGTTTTTCAACAACACTACTTGCAGGAACATCCTTTGTCACCAATATTCCTGTATCAATAATGCTATCTTTTACAATTGTGACAATGTTCAGTATCGTCATAATGTTTCCAAACTAGCAATAATCTTCATTAGTGATACTTTTTTATTGAAAACCCTGACTCTTAATTCTTCTCATCGTATCAAAAAACACTCGATGTTCTAGAAGTATTCATATTTACTGCCCCATTGTTTTTTTATAAATTTCCATCAATTGTTCATAATTATCTTCCGGTCTATATTTTCGCTCGTAATCCAACCGTGCATTTTTTCCAATTTCAGAAATCAGTTCTGGCTTACTCCATAATTCAACGATACATTTCTGAAAGCCTTCAATATCACCTAATTTTATCTTGTAGCCATTCTTTCCATCTTCGATTGCTTCTGTTGAAAAACCAAGATCAGTAGCAATCAAACCTTTTCCAAGACTTTCTGTTTCGATTTCAACCATAGAACAACCTTCATACCAAATGGATGGAAAAACTACAAATTCTCCACCCTTCACAATTGATAGGCATTTATCGTGCTGCGTATATCCAAGGAAGTAAACATTGTCGTGTCCGTCTGCCCAATGTCTAAACTCTTCTTCAAGTGGACCTCCACCCATTACGACCAAAGGAATATCAGGTAACTTATCCCAAATCTTCATTAGGATTCTAATACCTTTTTCCTCACCAATACGACCATAAAAAACAGCGTACCGCTCTGGCAAACCCTCAACTTTTACCGCCTTGAGATTTGCTTCTGCATCAGGTACAAAATTGTATTTCTTACTAATTTTATTCTTATCAAATCCTATATTTGTCAGAAGTCGAATCTGATTTTCATTTAAACAAATATAACGATCAATCTGCTTGTAAAAGCTTTTTCTTATACGATGATAGGTAAAAATTCCTGCCACAATAAAACTCTGCAATCTGGAGTTTTTAAAACACCCGTATTTGCACATACGAAAATACTTTCCATCGCCGCATTCATTACACAGTTCTGTTCCTCTCAGAGATGTTGAACATGGACAAACAAAACGGGTGTCATGTAATGTGGCTACAACTTTCACTCCGCTTCGTTTAGCTGCATACAGAATTGATGGTGAAAGTAATGGAAAAAAAGTATGAATATGTACAATATCCGGGTTTTCTTTCTCAATCATTTGTCGTACTGCTCTGTAATTTTTTGAACTCCACAGCATTCCAAATGTTGCCGATAGCTTTCCAATCAATCCTGCATTGTCGAACTCATCATTTGAAACCGTATATTTAATCACTTGATTTCCGTGACTTTCCAGCAACGCAGTTTCGCTCTTGAATACCTGATCATCACCACTTGCTGAACCTTTTCTATGGAAATTGTGTATTGCCAATATTTTCATAGTCAGTTCTCCCCATTCACAAAAGCTTCTTCATACTGTCCACAGATTTTATCCCACGTATACTCTTCTGCCACACGCATCTTGGCTCTCCGACCCATTTCTGCTATTTCATCAGCACTCATCTGATCTGCTTTATCTATTAATTTTGCAAGACTTCCCTGTTTTCGACTCCAATATAACGCGCAATCTTCTGCAACCTCTTTATTAAATCCAACATCAACCAGCAGATTCAAGTCCGTACTTCCAAGAGCCTCAATCAGTGAAGGGTTGGTACCACCAACTGTATGGCCATGGAAATATGCATATGCATTCTCACGAATTTTTTTCAGTAATTCCTGATCGTATACAGTGCCAACAAATTTAATTCTATCGTCACTCTTGAAATGCAGTTTTTCCTCCAGTTCATTCAGAAACTTATCGTTAACATTTGTGATCAGTGCAAAATCTTTCTGACTATTACTCTTCATGAACTCACGGATCATAACTTCAAAAGAGTTCTCTGGTACAAAACGACCGACGACAAGGTAATAATTCTTTTTTTTCAATCCTTTTTCTTTATACCAGCTCACAAGCTTTTCATCATCGTCAGCCAGCTTGCTAAGTGTCAAATCTGCACCGTAAGCAATAAACGTGGTTTTCGGATTTCTACCTTTAATACCCTTACCGTCATAGCACTTATGGATATATTTTTCGATGTTCACAGAGTCGCAGATAGCCAGGTCACAATATTTAACCATCATCTGTTCGGAAATCTTCCAATATTTCCGGATCGGTGCAGACCATTTTGCCCGCATCCACTCATGACCATCTGGATTTAAATATACTTTGCCGCCTAATTTATGTATTTCTTTATAAAAATGGCCTGCAAAAGGTCCTATACGACAAGCCATTATATAAACAATCGGATGAGGAATATGATTTTTCCTGATATGTTCACAACATGCTTTCAACGCTGCAACATCATAATAAATTGCCTGCGCAGGCCCGATCTGTGGAATATTGATCTTAAAGCAATGGGCATTGTGGAGTTCAAACTCATGGTCGTTAATCTTTGTCACACCCTCAAATTTGTTCTCGTCCATGCAGCCATCACCATTGGCCTTGCAGGCAACATGATATTTGATGTTTTCCTTATTCTGATGATACTCTGTAAGCTTGTATACAAAGGTCTCATATCCCCCGTATGCACCTAAACTCTTTGCACCAACCAAATATACATGCTGTACTTCTTTTCTAGAATCCATATCTCTGTTCCATCCTCATTTTTTAACATCTATATACTGAACTCAGCCCAGGCCAAGTTTCAGCAATTTCACATTCTTATAACTTCGAATACACCCCGTACCACAAGGCACAGTTCTTCGGCGACGCCTGCGTTGGGCCGCCTGGCGGTATTCAACCGGAAAGGAGGCGTCACTGGCGCTTCCTCTCTTGCTGATTGCTCAGCATTTATATATAAGAGGCATTCCTGCCGCTTATTAACTTGGTTTGTTGTTTTTCCGGAAGCTTTCCTGGCATTTACGGCCCAGGTTTCGGGCGCCGTTCAGGAAGCGGTTGACCTGATGGCCGTTCTGGCAGATGAATATGCTGCCCTGTTTTTTTCCGGTGGCTCCGCAGATGGAACATTGCTTTTCTGTTCCGTCGGCGCGCAGCTCAAGTACCAGGATTCCTTCTGCCCAGGCTTTGTATTTCAGATAATTCCGAATGCGGATACTTAAGTGAAGGGGCGAATAATTGCCGCTTCTGTACATGGATATCCTGGAAAAATCTTCATCATACTCTGGCAGTACCAGTATCCCGGTGTGTTTTTCTTTGCAGAATTCTATGATCTCCTTGCTGACCTGATGTGCATAATGTTCATTCAGGTGCTTGAGATGCATGTAATATTTCCTGTTTGGCTGACTGACGTTGTCTTTATCGGTAAATGCCCTGGATGCTTCTACTTTTTTCATCAAAGCTTTGCAATGATGTCGGTATGCATTTCCGCCTCTGCAGTTTTTTACAGCCAGCTGCCTGAATCCTTCATCCAGAACTGTGCATACTGCAAAGCTGTCCGTATTGGTAAAGCGGACGCTGCATACTCTGGCGCCTTCCTGCATTCGTTCCTTTGCTGTCCGGGCATCGGAGTTTTCCTGCTTGACAGGTACATGGAACATGAGCCATTTTTCCTCATGGACCAGTGTAGGGGAAAGGATCGCTGCTTCCTTGGGAAAGGGGCGTCCTGTAAGTCCACAGAGTACCCAGATCCATTTCTTTCCGTTCCAGAGCTTCAGCACTACGGAGGTGTCTGTCAGGTCTCTGTACATTCCCTTGAAAAAGGTGATGTTGGCATCGATCTTTTCGGGGAAGCTTTCTGCACTTGCTGCGGTCTTTACTGCCATTGCAGCTTTGTTCATGGCAGATCTCCGAAAGTAAACGGGGAGCTTTCCGCCTGGCGGGATGTACTTTGGTTCTCTTCCGTCTCTTCCGGGAACAGTGAGTTTTTCCAGATATCCCTGGATGGTTAGCAGATTTTCGGTCCAGAGCTCTTCGCTTTCTTTCAGGAGCTCATAGTAAAAGGCTACGGCTTCCTGATACAGGGCTTCGGTTGTTTCGATCATCTGCTTTTCCGGACAAAAGAGCCGCATTTTCCATGTTTTGATACTGTATCCTGTTTTCATGGCATCTCTTTCTGCTGTCAGGTATCGCTTAATATCTTCATTAGCGAAAAAGAGCTTGAAACACTGTTAAATGCTGCTTTTTTCGGCACAGTTGACCACGATTTTGACCACTAATAATTGGAAAGAAAAAGGAAAAAAGCTTGAAAAGTATTGATTTTACGCGGATTTACGCAAGAAAAAAGTGACCACTTTTTGTGACCACTAATGTTAGATTTCGATGATTATCAGACTGTTTATTCACTTTTTGATAGAAAACGACTGCATATGATGCTTAAAAAACGACATTATTAGCATGCTTCATGTCTTTGGCACGCCTTGACAAAGGAAAATATCAATGGTATCCTTACATATGGCTGTAAAATATATCTTTTTTGGTCTGTGACTAATGAAGATAATAAGCGACACAAATCCCATAATCCACGAGCTGTCCAAGGATATTTCCTCTTGTACCAGCTCTTTTTTTATGTCTAATCGACATTTCCATGCCCAAATGCTATACTATACTCGCAGGCCGCGCGATCTGGCTTTTGGCCTGCTAAATTTCAGAAAAGGATTTTTTTCTATGGAGAGAATTATTACCTATACGATCTCAACCGGGGATTCCGGGGAAAATGTTCTTGGATTTCTTCGGAAGAAGGGTTTTTCCAAACATATATTGACTACTATGAAGCGGGCGGAGCAGGCGATCCTGCTAAACGGGCAGCCGGCTTTTGGCAGAACAGTCCTGAGGGAGGGGGATGTTCTTCGGATCCTTGTTCCGGAGGAGGCCGGGGACGGATCGGAGTCTTCCATTATTCCGGTGCCGCTGCCTCTGGATATCCTGTATGAGGATGAGGATATCCTTGTGCTAAACAAGCCTGCTGATATGCCTGTGCATCCTTCTGCCGGGAACTACGAGAATACGCTTGCCAACGGTGTTGCCTGGTATTATAAGCAGCAGGGGAAGGCTTTTGTCTACCGCTGCATCAACCGGCTGGACAGGGATACCACCGGGGTGCTGGTGCTTGCCAAGAACCCTCTGAGCGGGGCTCTTCTCTCTGCCCAGATGAAGCAGCGCCAGATCCGACGTACCTATCTTGCACTTACTGACGGGATCCCGCCGGAAAGGGGGACGATCTCCGCTCCTGTTGCGAGAATGGATGCTTCTGTGATCACCAGGGAGGTTGATTTTGAGCGTGGGGAGGCTGCCGTGACTCATTATGAGCGTCTTGCAGTCAGCAACGGATATGCTCTTGTGGAGCTGCATCTGGATACGGGGCGGACTCATCAGATCCGGGTGCATATGAAGTATATCGGCTGTCCGCTGCCGGGGGATTTTCTGTATCATCCGGTTTTTGACCGGATCGGACGCCAGGCCCTGCATTCCTTCCAGCTGGAATTTGCTCACCCCATCACCGGGGAGCCTATGTGTTTCCTTGCACCTGTGCCTGAGGATTTCCGCAGAGCATTTCTACAGTAAAAAAATCAGCTGTCCGGTAGGTGTTTCCTGCACCGGCAGCTGATTTTTTTGTTGTTTTTATTTATTCTTTTTATAGATCACAAGGAGTCCTTTGAGCAGAAGGTCCTCATCCAGAATGATTTCTTTCTTACAGTGAGAAATGATCTTTTTTGCAAGACCGCCTGTTGCGATCACGGTTGTTTTCTCACCAAGCTCTTCTTCCACCCGGTCTATGATCCCGTCGATGGCTGCTGCATTGCTGTAGAGCACGCCGCTTTTCATGCATTCGATGGTATTGCGCCCGATCACATGCTTCGGGGCATCGATGCTGATCCCGCTGAGCTGGGATGCTCTGGCTGTCAGTGCATCCAGGGATATTCCGATGCCAGGAAGGATCATTCCGCCAATGTATTGCTTTTTGCTGTTGACAACCGACACTGTAGTGGCGGTTCCCATATCGATCACAATAAACGGAACCGGATATTCATTTAATCCTGCCACAGCGTCTGCCACAAGATCCGCGCCCAGCTGTCCGGGGTTGTCCATCATGATGTTCAGACCTGTTTTTACTCCGGGTCCCAGGACCATGACTTCTTTTTTGAGGATCTTTTCTGCTGCCAGCTTGGCAATGTTGGTGATCTGCGGGACTACAGATGAAATGATACAGCCTTCTATGTCTGCCTTTTTGATGTGGTAGATTTCCAGTAAGGTTTTCAGGTCTACGGCATATTCCAGTTCTGTTTTTGTTCTTACGGTAGCAAGTCTCTCGATGAAGTATGTTTTTTGATCATCGATGCAGCCCACGACTATGTTGGTATTTCCAATATCAATTGCTAATATCATAATTTTATTTTCCCCGTCTTTATGCTTTTGTCTTCTTACGACTGATCTGTGCAGATGGGATCAGATGTGCCTTGGAAAGTGCAGCTCCCACTGCTCCTGTGATCACTGTGGAGGAAATCATTTCGCATACTGCGTTGATCCCTACCATAAGACAGCAGCCGATGATGATGTTATGACCGCCCATCAGATTTTTTACATAATCGGTATTTCCGAACAGTCCTACAAGTGCTGCCATGAAGAACAGTGTATTCAGGAATGCGGAAAAGAATCCGGTTACTGCACATGCCACATAGGTATTGCTGACCTTTCGCATGCCTTTAAAAATATATCCGAGACAGATACCGTCCAGAAGACGTGGGATGAAGCGCTGGATAAAGGCAAATACCGGATTGATACCGAAAAGCACAACTCCCATTGCGCTGGAGCCGCCTACTCCTATGCACTGGAGAAAGCTGGTCAGGCCGAAGATCGCACCTGCCACGGCTCCTCCTACAGGTCCAAGGACGACTGCACTGATGGCTACCGGGATCACGTTAAAGGAAATGGCCAGTGGCCCGATGTTCAGATATCCCAGTGGTGTGTAGGCCATCAGCAGAAGGATCGCTGCCATCAGGCCCAGTAATGTAAGCTGTGCTGTTGTAAATCTGTTGTTTTTCATTTCTTCTCCTCCTTGTTACCGTTCCGCTTTGTGAATATTTCCGGAAATACAGCATTTCCCGGCGTTTTCTGCGGATACAATACGGTGATGGAAAGCGGTGATCTTTTTGTTCCGCTTTTCGTTGTTAAAACCGGCTCTCTGACCGGTTCTGTGGCTATGCTTCTGCCTTTGTGGTAAGCAGAAGGATCTTATCCAGGATCTTTAACGCTGCATCCTCCTTGCTCATAAGCGGGAGTGACACTTCTTCGTCCTGTGTGATCAGAGTCAGGACATTGGTATCTCCCTGGAATCCAGCGCCTTCTACCTTCAGGTTGTTGGCTGCCACCATATCCAGGTTTTTCTTCTCAAGCTTGGCTCTGGAATTACGGAGCATGTCTCTGGTCTCCATGGAAAATCCGCAGAGGAACTGGCCCTGCTTTTTGTGCTGGCCCAGATATTTCAGAATGTCGTCTGTCCTCTCAAGCTCTATGGAAGCCTGATCGTCTTTTTTCTTAACCTTGTCTTCGCTGACCTGCTTCGGACGGTAGTCTGCCACTGCGGCAGCCTTGATGATGATGTCCTGTTCATCACTTAAGCCGGTGACTGCCTCGAACATATCTCTGGCGGATGTCACAGGTACAACCTTCACAAAAAGGGGCGGCTCAATGGCAGTAGGTCCGCTTACCAGCGTAACCTCCGCTCCTCTGAGCATGGCCATTTTTGCAATGGCGTATCCCATCTTTCCGGATGAATGGTTGGTAAGACAGCGGACCGGGTCGATGGCCTCCTGGGTAGGTCCTGCCGTTACCAGGAGCTTTTTGCCGGCAAGGTCTTTCTGGAAGGCGGCTTCCTTCAGGATATATTCCAGAAGGGTTTCCGGCTCCGGCATTTTTCCGGCTCCGGTGTCCCCGCATGCCAGGTAGCCACTGGCCGGTGTGATCACCTCATATCCGTAGGTTTGCAGCTTCCGGATATTGTCCTGTACCACAGGATTCTCATACATGGCGGTATTCATGGCCGGTGCAAGGATCTTCTGACACCTGCAGGCCATTACCGTAGTAGTGAGCATATCGTCCGCAAGGCCGTTGGCCAGCTTTCCGATCACGTTTGCACTGGCCGGTGCGATCATCACAACATCTGCCTTCTTGGCAATGGATACGTGCTCTACCTGGAACTGAAAGTTCCGGTCAAAGGTATCCACCAGGCATTTATTCCCGGTCAGTGTTTCAAATGTGATCGGATTGATAAAGTTCGTTGCATTCTCTGTCATCAGTACATGGACATCTGCATGAAGCTTATGTAATGCACTTGCCAGATATGCGATCTTGTATGCAGCAATACTTCCTGTGATGCCAAGAAGCACTGTTTTCCCTTTCAGCATCCTTCTCCCTCCTGTCAGTCAACCATACGGATACTCTCGATCACCGGTTGCTGATCCTTTGCAATGGTTCCGTTGCCGTCTGTCGGCTTGGCATCCTTGCAGATCTGATCTACAATGTCCATCCCTGAGGTCACGTGTCCGAATGCAGCATAGTCGCCATCCAAATGTGTGGAATCGGACTGTACGATAAAGAACTGAGAGCTTGCGCTGTCCGGATCTGTGCTGCGGGCCATGGAAATGGTTCCTCTCACATGAGAAATATCGTTCTTCACTCCATTGCTGGAAAATTCGCCCTTGATGGTATCCTCTGCTCCGCCGGTCCCGTCTCCGTTTGGATCTCCGCCCTGGATCATAAATCCGTCAATGATCCGGTGGAAGGTCAGACCGTCATAAAAATTGTCCTGTACCAGCTTTACAAAATTTGTGACTGTAATGGGTGCGGTGTCTGCATCCAGCTCTACATCGATCTCGCCATAATCCTTTACGGTGATGGCAGCATGATGGGTTCCTGTCAGCTGCTGGCTGGTATCGATCACAGTTGTTCCTGCCATTTGTGCATCCTCGGAACCATCGGAAAATTCTCCGTCTGCGCTGTCTGTATCCTCTGTACTGTCTGCAGAAGCTTCGGTTTCATGTGAAGTGTCCTCTGCATCACCGGAAGCCTCCTGATCATCGGCGCTTTCTTCATGGTCTGAAAAGCCTGCCGCCTCAGCCTCCTCCTCGGATACTGCATTGGCTGCTGTCTCTTCATCTACGCCTGTCTGTCCTTCTGAGGTTTCTTTCTCCAGAGATTCTTCCTTCTGGTCTGCTTTGTCAGAAGTACTGTCTGTGCTTCCGCATCCGGAAAGCATTCCTGCGGTAAGAGCTGTCGCAAATAATACGGCTAAAACCTTACGTTTCATATTTATAAGTCCTCCTTATCAGATCCCGAAAACGCCTGTTCCGGCATTTTCAGGTGAGCTTTTCACTCTCCCCCTGTAAGCTTTTCTCAGTTTAACATCATCTTTTCATAAAGTCAACTTTGCACGGAACCAGGTGCAGGATTCCCTTTGTTTTGCCTTGTATCTCTTCCGGTTCTCTGCTAAAATCATGTATGGAGCTTATTATGGGCTCCGTACATATAAGAAAGTGAGGAATCAACATGGAAAAGATCACAAGTTTTACCATTGACCATATCAAGCTTCAGCCTGGCGTATACGTTTCACGTAAGGATCCGGTTGGAGATCAGGTGATCACTACCTTCGATATCCGTATGACTTCTCCCAATGAGGAGCCTGTTATGAACACAGCCGAGCTTCACGCCATGGAGCATCTGGCAGCTACCTTCCTGCGGAACCATAAGGAGTTTGGCCCGAAGGTCATTTACTGGGGTCCTATGGGCTGCCGTACCGGAAATTATCTTCTTCTTAACGGGGATTATGAATCCAGAGATATCGTTCCGCTGATGATCGAGATGTTTGAATTTATCCGCGATTTTGAGGGTGAGATCCCGGGAGCTTCTCCCAAGGACTGCGGAAATTATCTGGATATGAACCTTGGCATGGCAAAATATCTGGCAAAGAAATTCCTAAACGAGGTTCTCTACGATATCAAGCCGGACCGTCTTGTTTATCCGGAATGATCTGCAGGTACGATCCGCTGGCATGATCCTTGTGTTCTGAACGGACTATATGCCGAAACAAAAAAACAGGCTGCCTGTATCGATGTATTTCATCGGATACAGCTGCCTGTTTTTTATTATATCAAGGAGATATCTGCAATTGAAGCAGGATCAGGATTTCTCTGATCTGGTCAAAGCCTGTAGTCTGTGCTCTACTGTGCTGCTTCTGCGGTAGCATCTTCTGCGGTAGTATCTGCTGCCACTGCTCCTACCGGCGGGGTTGTGCTGACGTAATCGCCGGATGCGTAGCAGGTCTGGCCATTATAATCCACACGGATCCATCCATTGTCACAGACACCGGTACACTTCAGGGATTCTCCGGAAAGGACACCTGCCACAAATTCTGCCTCTGCGTTGGCGTCAGAACGTAAATTCACACCCTCCACTGCATAGTAGGTGGCATCCTGAGCCTGTACGTTGATGCCGCTTGGGGTCTGCTCCGTAGCTGCTGTCTGTGCTGCGGGATCTGCTGCCCCGGCTGTGGTGGAGTCTGCCGCCGCTGCTGCTCCGTCTGCTGTGGAATCTGCTGCTGCCTTCGGTGTAGGTGTTGCAGTTGCCTTCGGCTTCTCTGTGGGCTCCGGCGTCGGTGTGGAATCTACTACTGTTACCACTGCATCGGTTCCTTCCTCATATCCACAGCCCTGTGCAAGGAAAGCCGCGCCTATTATCAAAGCCATAATACATTTTTTCTTCATTTTATCTGATTCCTCCTTATACGCCGGTAAAAAATTCTCTGCGTCCAATATACACGATTCTGCAATATTATGCAAGTCCTGGCCGGTTCTTTCACATATTTACCGGCTCAAAAAGCACCCGGACAGTTCCGCCGCAGATCATTCCCAGATCTCCTGCCCCCTGTCCCAGCTCGTAAATCTTTGTTTCCGTATTTCGGATATTTACTGCGTGTTTTCCGGCTTCAAACTCCACTTTTCCGCCGCCGATGCTTCCTGCCGTGCTTCCGTCCCGGAATACGAACATCTTGCTCCCGGTTCCTCTTGGTGAGGAGCCCTTCTTCTCGATGATCGTGACCATGGTTCCCGGTGTCCTGCGGCGTACTGCTGCCTCCACCTCCTCATCACAGTAGGTGCGGAAATGCCGGTTCTTTTCCTGCACGATCTCTGCCATGATGCTCACGGCGATCTCAGCCGGCATCTGTCCTCCGATGGGAAGTCCGATGGGGGCATGGATCTGATCCAGCTGTTCCTCCGTAAATCCCTCTTTCAGGAGCTTTTCCCTGGTGATCCGCACCTTTGTCCTGCTTCCGATCATTCCGAAATATGCAAAGGGTCTCTTAAGGATCGCTCTTGCACAGGCGGAATCTCCCAGATGGCCTCGTGTCACCACTACATAGTAGGCATTTTCATAGGGAGGGATCCTGTCGGACAGGGTATCAAAATCTCCAAAGATCCTCTCATCTGCCATGGGAAATCTTTCCTCCGTCACAAATTCCTCCCGGTCATCCATAACTGTTACATGAAAGCCCAGCATCCTGCCGATCTCTGCTACCGGAAGAGAAACATGGCCGCCACCCAGTATGATCAGCCTGGGATTCTTCTCGTAGGTTTCCACAAATATCTCCCGGTCTCCGTTTTTCACAACGCCGGTTTCTACGGCTGCTTCCACGGAAGCCTTCAGGAATTCTTCTGCTTCTTTATTTCTTTCTGCTCCCTCCGGATAAAAAAAGTTGTTTTCTTCCGCAAGATATTTCAGTCCGGCATCCTTTCCGTTCAGAAGGATCCCTGTTTTTATGCGTCCTCTTTTTTCTACCACATCATATATTGTCTGATACATGTTTTGTGTCCTTTCTGTCCGTCTTTCGCTGTTTATTCCGCGGCAAGCTCCTTTACCGCCCCGGCAGCAGTGTCCACCTCTTCTTCCGTATTAAAATAAGAAAAGCTAAAGCGGACAGTTCCTGTTTTTTCGGTTCCCAGTGCTTTGTGCATCAGCGGTGCACAGTGGCCGCCGGCTCTTACACTGATTCCGTACTCTTCATCAAGGACCATAGCCACCTCTGCCGAATCCATCTCTGCAATATTCAGAGTCACCACAGGGGAGCGTTCTTCCCTGGAAAAATCTCCGTACAAGGTGACTCCCGGAATTTCCTTTACCTGGTCATAAAAACGCCACATCAGCTGCTGCTCTCTTTTTCGGATCTGTTCTGTTCCAATTTCGGTAATCCAGCTGATGGCTGCGCCAAGACCTGCGATCCCGTGGCTGTTCAGGGTGCCTGCCTCCAGTGTCTCCGGCATATCCTGCGGATGCTCTCTCTGAAAGGTGAGGACGCCGCTTCCGCCTACCTTCAGAGGCTCCACAGATACCCCCGGCCGGACACAGATAGCTCCTGTGCCCTGGGGTCCCATAAGGCCCTTATGTCCGGAAAAGCAAAGAATATCTATATGATCTTTTTTCATGGAAATCGGAAATACTCCTGCTGTCTGGGCAGCATCCACAATAAAAAGCTTCTGGTGCTTCTGTGCGATCTCACCGATGGCGTGGATATCATTGAGATTTCCTGTCAGATTGGAGGCGTGGGTACAGACGATCACCTTCGTCTCCGGACGGATGGCTGCTTCAAGCTCCGTAAGGGAGATCCGTCCCTTGCGGTCTGCCGGCAGGATCGTAAGCTTCATGCCTTTTTTTTCCAGGCGGTACAGCGGACGGAGCACACTGTTGTGATCCATCTCCGTACAGATCGCATGGATAGTTCCCTCCTCTGGATGAAGTGTTCCCTGCAGGGCGATATTGAGCGCTTCCGTGTCATTGGATGTAAAGGCCACACATTCCGGTCCCCATACGTCAAACATCTCTGCGATCTGGCATCTTGTATTAAAAATAAGCCTTGAGGCTGCCATTGCTTCGCCGCTGCTGCCCCTTCCGCTGTTTCCTGCATGCTGCATGGCTTCCACCACAGCACGCGGCACACAGTCCGGCTTATGAAAGCTTGTAGCCGCGTTATCCAGATAAATCATTTCATCCTCCTTGTGATTTTTATCAAATACCTTTATAATAAACTCTGGCTTTATTTTATACTATCCGAGGAGGTTTTCCAATGAAAAAAACATCTTTTTTCAACAGCCTGCCATTTAAGCTGTTGGTCGCCGTGATCCTGGGGATCATAGCCGGGCTTATCCTGAACCGGTACAGCACCAACGGAATCTCCATGGCAGTTCTTAATATCACAGTTACTATCAAGTACATTCTGGGCCAGCTCATTACCTTCTGCGTGCCGCTGATCGTGCTGGGATTTATCGCTCCGTCCATTACCAGGCTTGGCAAAAATGCTTCGCTGATGCTGGGTGTTGCGGTTGTCCTCGCTTACGGCTCCTCTGTTGGCGCAGCGCTTTTTTCCACAGCCTCTGGCTTTCTCATCATTCCACATCTGTCCATCCATTCCTATGCTGCAGGACTGAAGCGGCTGCCGGAGGTGATCTTTGAGCTGGAGATCCCGCAGATCATGTCCGTTATGAGTGCTCTTGTTTTTGCAATGATGCTGGGACTTGCCGCTACCTGGACAAAGGCGAAGCTGATCACTGGGCTCCTGGATGAATTTCAGAAAATCGTTCTTTCTCTGGTGGCTCGAATCATCATCCCCATTCTTCCGTTATTTATCGGCACTACCTTCTGTGGCCTTGCCTACGAGGGAACCATCACCAGACAGCTGCCTGTTTTTCTGAAGATCATCGTACTGGTGCTTGCCGGGCATTTTATCTGGATGGCTCTTCTTTACATCCTTGCAGGTATCTATTCCGGAGAAAATCCTCTGGAGGTTGTCCGCCATTATGGTCCTGCCTATCTGACTGCCGTAGGGACCATGTCCTCTGCAGCCACACTGGCCGTTGCATTGCAGTGCGCCTCCAAGGCAAAACCACTCCGTAAGGATCTGGTCAGCTTCGGGATTCCTCTTTTTGCAAACATCCATCTCTGTGGCTCCGTTCTGACAGAGGTTTTCTTCTGTATGGCGATTTCGAAGATCCTGTACGGTTCCGTTCCCACGCCGGGTACCATGGTTCTGTTCTGCCTTCTTCTGGGTATCTTTGCCATCGGAGCTCCCGGTGTTCCCGGCGGAACCGTCATGGCATCCCTTGGCATCATCACCGGAATACTGAAATTCGACAGCTCCGGCACTGCATTGATGCTTACCATCTTTGCACTGCAGGACAGCTTCGGAACTGCATGCAACGTGACCGGCGACGGTGCACTGACACTGCTGCTTACCGGCTATGCAAAGCGTCATCATATTGAGGAGCAGCAGCTTGATGTGGAATTGTAAGTTCGGAGCTAAGTCAGGCGGATATTTGCGATCCGATCCGCTTCGTTGCTTGCTCATAACCGGATATCAACCAGATACCAACTGGATGTCAGAAATGCCGCAGGCTTCAAAATGGCTCTGCGGCATTTCTGTGTATTTCTATTTGTTTCTGTCTGTTTCTGTAAGTTTCTATTGTTTCTATATGCTTTTGTTGTTTCTATATGTTTTTCTGTTTACGGGCGGATCACTTTTCCTGCTTTTGTGAGCTTTTCCGCTATGGTATACATATTTGTTACGGTTCCCACTGCCGGTTCCTTCAGTCCGTAGAAGTTCACGCAGGTTCCGCAGGTCAGGATCTCTGTTCCCTGCTCCTGTAAGGTCTTAAGGTCTTCGATACATGGTGAATCCTGTGCGGTAAGTCTGGCTCCGCCATTATAAAACAGCATAACTGACGGCGGTGTCTCCAGCTGTGTCAATGCATACACAAATCCCTTGATCAGAATCCCGCCAAGCTCCGGATCTCCATCTCCCATCTTATCGGAAGTGATGGCAACGGTATAATCTCCCTGCGGAACAGCCGGTGTGCAGACGATCTCAGGCTCTGCCTGGCTTCTTGCAGCAGGATCAGATTTTACTGTCATATTGATCTCGTAACCACCTTCTGTTTTTCTGGATACGAAGCTGCATCCGGTACTTCCGGCAAGTCTGCTCAAATTGTTTACTGCTGTTTCATTATCTACCAGGATCAAGATCTCGTCTCCCTGCTCTGCCTTGTCAAGGATCTTCTTGGTCATCACAACCGGGATCGGACACTGTTTCCCCATTGCATCTACTATGTGCTTCATACGCACTCCTCCTGTATTCTGTGATTTTTTATAATTGCTGTTTTATCATTATTGCTTTTTCGCTGTTTTCTTTTCTTTGATCTTTTATTTCTGCTCCAGCTCATGGGCCTGTTTGAAGATCTCACAGGCGCCTGTGTTTACACATCTTTCATGCGCGCAGTCCATAAAGGTCAGCTTCCTGCTGCTGTCCTCCTGCCGTGTATACTCACAGCAGACGGTTTCGCCCCCGTTCATGGTACGGCAGAAACCGGATATAAATTCCTCTTCGATCTCCATTCCTATCCCTCCGTCGGATTCTCAGTAATCTGGGCAGGTGTGATCTCCTCCAGCATTCCTGTTTCATTGTAGGCTTCAAACTGTTCCTCGATCTTTCCAAGGATATCTGCATACTGACAGAAGGCCTCCGCCAGCTCATCCCTGTGTTCCGGAAGCTTCTTGTAACAGACACGGTGCTCCATGCTTGCCCAGAGATCCATGGTCATCGTCCTCAGCTGGATCTCCACCGGAAAATACTCCATGGTATCCAGATAATACACCGGAACTGCAATGATCACGTGAAAGCTGCGGTATCCGTTAGGCTTGGGATTCTGTATGTAATCCTTTTCCCTGATAAAGATCAGTTCACTCTGCCGCTTCAGCGCATTTACAAGATTGTATATATCATCAATAAAGTAGCAGATCACACGGATCCCAGCGATATCCCGGAGATGATCCTTGGCGTTCTGCACACTGTCCGAATGTCCCAGCTTCTCCAGCTTCTTTTCGATGCTCTTCTTGGATTTGATCCGTTCCTGGATATTGTGGATCGGAGATACGGAAGACTTCTGATACAGGCTTCCGTTGAGCACCTCAAGCTTGGCGCGCATGATCTGACATGCGTTCTGATATGGCTGGATACAATCGTAATACTGTTCGTTTGTCATGAAAAACCCTCTTTCGCGTTTGCTCAGAATATACTTGTATCTTACCGGACAAATGTGAGCAATCTGTAGTGATTTCCTAAGATTTTCCTGACAATTTTATTAAAAATCTATAAAGCATCCGGCATCAGTCTGAAAGCTTATGGATAAAAAGACCACTGCGGAGCTTCGGTTCAAACCAGGTGCTCTTTGGCGGCATAAGCTTACCCTCGTCTGCGATCGTCATCAGCTCCTCCATGGATGTAGGATACATGGCAAAGGCAGCTCCTCCTGTCTCATCTGCAGCTGCTGCCAGATCCTTCAGCCGGTGGTTTCCTCCCATAAAGCGGATCCTCTCATCGGTACGCGGGTCACTGATCCCCAGAACCGGACCCAGGACCTTATCCTGAAGAATAGACACATCCAGCTGACCTACGCTGTCTTTACCCGCATAGATATCCGGATATGCCTTCAGATGGAACCATTCTCCGTCTACATACAGCCCAAAGCAGTGTTTCTCCACCGGTTTACATGGAAATCCCGGCATTGCCATCAGCTCAAAATTAAACTTCATGCTTCCGATAAAGGCTTTGGGTTCCATACCCTTGATATCCTTTACGATCCTGTGATACGGAAGGATGGTCAGCTGGTCATACGGAAATACCACAGACAGGAAAAAGTTAAATTCTTCTTTTCCGGTGTAGTCCGGATGCTCCGCTCTTCTCTTCTGTCCAACCTTTACTGCGGAGGCTGCTCTGTGGTGTCCATCAGCAATATAGATAGAGGAGATTCCGCCAAAAAGACTATGTATAGTCCGGATCTTTTCTTCCTCATCTACGACCCATACACGATGTGTGATCTCGTCATCGGAAGTAAAATCATACACAGGAACATGTGCATTTTTCCATTCTTCCATAAGAGTAAGAAGCTCTGCCGGATATCTGCACGCCAGAAAAATAGGGCCTGTGTTGGCATCACAGACATCCACATGACGGATGCGGTCCTGCTCCTTATCCTCTCTTGTAAGCTCATGCTTTTTGATCACACCATTCATGTAATCATCAATGGAACTGACACCTACGATCCCGGTCTGGGATCTTCCCTTACGGATCAGTTCATACAGATAATAGTTCGGTTTCTCATCCTGGATCAGGATCCCTTCTTTCTGGAAACGATCCAGATTTTCCCTTGCCTTCTGATAAACCTTCGGATCATAAAGATCGGTTTCCGGATCCAGATCCATCTCTGCACGGTCTATATGGAGAAAAGATTCCGGATTTTTTTCCCCGATCTTTCTCGCTTCCTCTCTGCTGACTACGTCATAGGGAAGTGCAGCCACCTTTTCTGCTTTTTCCGAAGCAGGTCTTACTGCCCGAAATGCCTGAAATAAAGCCATTATATTTTCCTCTCATTCCTGTCCGGCTATACGCCGGACTTTCAAATCATCCCGTCCATTCTAACACATATCAAAATTTCCCGCAAACCCTTATCCGGCCCGTTTAAAGTCACTGTTCACTCCGTTCTCAGTAACACACTTCGCGATGCACAGAATTTATGCTAATCGCATAAATTCGCGCGGCCCGTCTTATGCCTTACGTTTGTTCAGCTCCGGCAGTACTGTTGCCAGCATGGTGAAAAAGCATGCACAGCCGCCTACAAGGTTGGAAACCGGTTCCGCCCAGAACACGCCGTCTGTTCCCAGGCCATTCACGTGAGGCAGCAGGAGCGTCAGCGGTACCACGATCACTACCTTTCGGAACAGAGAAAAAAAGGTAGCCTTTTTTGCCTTTCCAAGTGCTACGAACACACTTTGTCCGGTAAACTGCAAGGCCATAAAGCAGAAGCCGAAAAAGTAAATATGAAGGGCAGGAACTCCCTTTTCCAGAAGCCCGGGATCGCTGTTAAAGATCCGGATGAAAAATTCCGGAAGCAGCTTCAGGATTCCCCAGCCTGCCAGGGTATAGATCACACAGACAGCTGTAATAAATTTAATTGCTTTTTTGACTCTGTCGTATGCTTTTTCTCCATAATTGAAGCTCATGACCGGAGAAGCACCTGTAGTAAGCCCATGGACCGGCATGGTGAAAATGTCACGGACAGAATTTAAAACTGTCATGACACCAACGTAGATATCACCACCCCAGGTCTGGAGTGTGGCATTGCATACCACCTGCACAAGACTGTTTGTAAATGCCATAAAAAAACCGGACATACCCAGGCTTACGATACTGCCCACTCTTTTCCAGGAGATCCTCATGGCGCTTTTTTTCAGGTTCAGGATCGCCTTTTTTCCTGTAAGGAAGCGTAAGACCCAGATGGCGGAACAGAACTGGGAAATGATAGTCGCCAAAGCCGCTCCCCGGACTCCCATGTGCATCCCAAAGATAAACAGGGGATCCAGAAGAATGTTCAGTACCGCACCGATCAGTATCGTGAGCATCCCTGTGTTTCCAAAGCCCTGGCTGTTGATAAACGGGTTCATTCCCAAAGTGATCATCACAAACAGGGTTCCCAGAAGATAGATCCTTATGTAGTCTGCCGCATAGGAAAAGGTTACATCACTGGCGCCAAAGGCATAGAGGATCGGTCTGTAAAAGATAAGGCCAATGGCTGTCAGGATCACTCCTGTGCCGATCAGCATCACAAAGGTGTTTCCCATGAGCATTTCTGCTTCTTCCCGGTTTCCTCTTCCCCGTTCCATGGAACAAAGCGGTGCTCCTCCATTTCCAAAAAGATAGGTAAATGCGGTGATCAGGGTGATAATAGGAAAACACAGTCCCACTCCTGTCAGTGCAGTGGCTCCGATCTCAGGAATCCTTCCGATATAGATCCGGTCTACAATGTTGTAAAGGAGGTTTAGGATCTGTGCAATGATCATCGGCACAGCCACTTCCATAATGTTACGATAGACATTTCCTGTTGAAAAGTCTGTCTGATGTATCTGCATTTCTTTACACCTTCCTACTTTTTTACTATTGTAAATATACTATATCTGATATGCAAAGTAAATATTTCCCTGTAAGGCTGCTGCGGAAATATCAGACGTTACTGTTTGTTCACTGTAATATCCCGCAAACTGTTTTTTGTGAGCGAAGATCACAGAAAACCCGAGACATACCGCGCGAACTTATGCGATCAGCATAAATTCTGTACATCGCGAAGCATGTTGCTGAAAACGGAATGGACAGTAACTATCTGATTATCCGTGTATTTATTTCTTGCTATTTTTGTCTAAAAAAGTTATAATAAAGCCATAAAAACGGTAATGATTCCACGTAAAATCGGTCAAAAAACCACATCACTGGGAATCTGTTCCGCATGGAGGTATTTTTATGGATAATAATTATAAGGGCATGGCTGTAGGTGTTTTTGAGCTTGATAACCTGGTTGCCTGTTTTGTTGCTCTTGATGCTGCTTCCAAAGCAGCCAATGTCAGGATCCAAAGTGTTGAGCGTAACCGTCTGAAGAGTGGCGCCTGTGTCAAGATGCGTGGTTCTGTTTCTGACGTTAATGCAGCTATGGAGGTTGCGCTGGAGGCAGCCAAACCTCTTGGTAAGGTTGTTTCTCATACTGTGATTGCTTCTCCTTCTGAGGATACTGAGATTGCACTGAAGATGACGATCAATAAATAAAGGGGGCGACGGATTTATGAATTATGGTGCTTTTGGTTTAGTTGAGGTTGTTGGCAGCAGTAATGCAATCCTGGTGATCGACCAGATGCTGAAGACTTCTGATGTTTCTTTTCTTACCTGGCAGACAAAGTGTGGTGGACATGCCACTGTTTTTCTGACCGGTGATGTTTCTGCTGTTACGGCTGCCGTTGACAGTGTAAAAGGAAACCCGCCTTGTGAGATCGTAGCTTCGGCAGTGATCTCCAATCCTTCCGGTGAGACGGTTCGTCTGGCTGAGGAAGAAGCGGCTAAGAATCACTTTATGTAGGAAATATCTATATTATAATAACGAACGTACGCAGGGAACCGCCCTGGCGTAGCGGGAAGGGCTTCGTCGTCCGCTGACTTCTGCAGAGCATCCCGCCACGCCAGGGCGGTTCCCTGCTGGCTTTTGTATGCGTGAAAATTGCCTCAGACACGGTGCTTTCACCCTAGCTCATTCTCTATGCCACACGTCAACAGTTCTTTTTGTCATCTTCTTCAACCTCACACCTTCACTCTAGCCCTCCACTCCTTCGCACGTCAGCCGGCGAGGTAGCGTCTGGTTTGGGCTGGCTCTGCAGGAGAGGTGCGCTTCTTAGGCGGTGGGAATCTGCGTTGCTGGAAAAAATCCAGCTGTTTGAGCGACGCAGGAGCGAGTTCTGGATTTTTTTCAGCGGTTTTAGCAGATTTCCAGCGCCTTAGAAGCCAGCCCCCGACGAAGCCCCAGCCCAAACCAGACGGTACCTCACCGGCGTCCGTCCGCAAAAACCACATCCACATCCACCATCTCCCGTCCATCTTCCACCTTCATCACAGCCACATCCCCTCGATGTGCCACAACCACCCTCTTCCCTCCAACATCACCGGAAAGCTTCATCAGCTCCCCATAATACTTCTTCGAAAAAACACAGGGATTCCCCGTCTTCCCATCATGCTCCACACAGGCGATCCCCTTCCCCTCTCTCAAAAACACATCCACCAGTCCAAAAACCGTCTCCCACCGCAACCACGGCTGATCTGCCACCGTAAACAAACAAGCATCCATCTCCCGGTTGACCCGCAGCCCAATCTTCAGTGAGGAAGATATCCCCTCATCCGGATGCAGATTATAAAGAAACCACGCGCCAAGCTTCTCTGCTTCCTGCGCGATCTCCTCATACTGTGTGACAACTGTGATCTCACACCTGTGCCCCTGTTCCTCCAGTGCTGCTTTCACTTTTTTCAGTTCCAGGAGAATATGCCTGTACATCGGCATTCCGTCTATCCCGTACAGCAACTTATTGCTTCCAAACCGCCGGCTGTTTCCTGCTGCCAGCATGATCAGTCCCAGCTTCATATCACCGCTCCACTTCCTTTCGATTCTAGTACAGCGAATATTAAGTAACCGCCATATTGACTTGCCTGATTTTTCATCTGCTGCGTTGTCGTCAATCGTCGTAGCCACCGCTACGCCTCATTCCTCCGCCTTGCAGATGAAGAAATCATCCTGCGTCAATATAGCAGAAACTTAATTTTCGCTGTACTAGCTGTTTACACTTCTCTGCAGGCTTCCGCAGATCACCATGATCCCAGACTCCTGACCTTGTGCCATAAGCTTCTCCACCACACAAGGATCCTCCAGAGTATCTGCCTTGTTCAGATACGCAAGAAATCTTCGCCCGTCCACGCCTTTTTGCAATCCGTCTTCAGACCGGATGATCTTCCACACATCCATCCATGTCACAGGCTCATCTGTACGCTTTCCCAGAAATCCCGCAACATCATCCGGACGGTGTGCCGTATCACAAATCCTTCTGCCGATGCAGTCAAGACCGATCACTCCTACTACCACATCTGCAAAAGAAGGAATCACCGGCTCATGAACAGCCGGCACTTTAAGGGGTCGGCGCCTGGATCCGTCAGCTTCCACAAGAAGAAGATCACAAAAGCCGGGCAGCTTTTCCAGGATCTCCTTTTCGGGGCCGGAAATCTTTGGCTGCCCGGCCTTGTGATGAGCCGCGATGACGTATCCGTATTGTTCTATAAGCCGGCATGCTCCCGGAATGTCCTCTGCCTCCGCAAAAGGACGTTCCGGTTCCCATGCCATATGCGTGGTTGTGGTCACGATCACACGTTTTCCCTGTCCGGAAAATATTTCTGCCAGTCCAAGGATCAGACTGGTCTTTCCGCCGCCTCCTGTGAATGCCACAGTAAGCGCTTTTTCATTTTTCTTCATGACACACTCCATTTATCTTCTAACTTCTTTCAGGGGCACCAGGCTCTGTATCGGTCACAGATTCTCATTCCCCACAGCTTTCTCTGTTCCCGGAAGCACTCCGCAGGAAAGCAGCACCTCCAGTACTCCCCCTGCGATACACCTCGCCTTGTCTGAGATCGTAAAACAGTTTTTCTTCTGTTCTGCCCTTGGGTCGATGTCCGCGATCTTCATTCCCTCAAAAACAGGGTAGCCGTCCCGGATCAGCCCCCGGATCACGCCGGAAATGGTAGCCTTCACCGGCGTATCACCTACCATGGCGATCACCTGGTCTTTTTCAACAAGATCTGCAATCTGACAGATGTTTTTCATGTTACCGGCTGCCGGTGAATGGATCACACGTTCCTTTCCGATCCCTGCGATCAGTCCCGGCACTCCGGTATTCGGCAGGGCAATGCCTTTTTTTATGATCCTTCCCAGGTTATGGCCGCGCATGGTCTCGATCACGTAATCCACATCCTCCCCTGCGGTAAAGCCCGGGCCAAGTCCCACAGTCAGTGGTGCCATATCCCTGCTGGTCCCAAGATTCTTTTTTGCAAGGATGGCATCGATCACTGCCTCCGGCTCCAGTTCGCGGATATATTTTCCATGGGTATCTGTCAGAAGGGGGATCTCTCCCTGTACCCAGCATTTCCTGCACTGGGTCCGGATATCGTTCTCCGTGATCCTCCTGCACACAACGCCTTCTACCTCTGCAGTTCCGTCATAAACAGCTTCACAGAAGGCCACATGACGGCGGATGGCACTTGGACGGTCACATTCCAGGATCAGGACCTGATAGCCACTCTGATGAAGCTTGTGGATCACTCCTGTGGCCAGATCTCCACCACCTCTCACAAGGATCATTTTATCCGTATATGCCGCTGCTTTCATCTTCATACACCTGCCGTCCGTTTCCCGGCATTCCTGCCGCAAGAGTATCATAAAGCTCCGCATAGGTTGCATCCTTATACGGGGATACATAAAAGAGTCCCGCGATCCCGGCCGTAATTGCCGAAAGGACAGACCAGGGAATAAAGGAAAGATCCAGGATAAAGGTATCCATCTTCTGTCCGTTCATCATCTCACGGCTTTTTGCAAATACTTCCTTTGTGCTCATATCCGGATATTCCGCAAGAAGATAAGGGATCATCTTATATTCGTAGGATTTTACCACTCCGGGAATAATAAAAAGCAGCGTCCACAATACAAGATACAGGTCCCGTAAAAACATGGTTTTTACGATATTACCGTAATTTCCGGAACGAAATACACTGAGGAGCTTTCCGGGCCCGGGTACAGAATAAAGGTTCTCAATGTAAAAATCTCTTCCGCCTACCTCCAAAACATTTCCCACAAAGAAATGAAAAAGAATTCCGATCAGAGCCACAGCTACCACGGCACTGGCACTCAGAAGTGCAAAAAGCACTGCCAGTGGGGAGCGAAATACATGGCTGACATAAGAAGTAACACCATTGATATCCGTACCCAAACGATACGTTGTAACACCGTAGTCCGGACTTACCACATTTCCGGCACTGCCAGTGGCCGCACCGCTTCCGCCGGTTGCCATCACAATAGCCAGCACCAGACTTACCAGCACTGCTGACCAGTAATTTTTTTTGAATGCCTGTTTTCCACGCCATTTCAAGTCGCTGCGTTTCCAGCTGATCTTCTGCTCATTCATAACTTAACCCTCCATATATGATTCACGGACACAGAGCTCTCTCCGTCCCTTCTGCCACAGCGCAGGCTCCAGCTCTGCCAGATAACCGCCGCCGTTTTTTACATGCCATTCATAAAAAGCCCTGGGTCTGTCCGCATATTCTTCCATAATGTTCATGATCGTACCGCCATGTATCACAAGAGCCGCTGTCTTTATGTTGTTGCGGATACACTGTGTGACAGCCTTCTGAAATCCTGTAAGGCTCCGGTGCTTAAACGCTTCTCGACTTTCTCCTCCCGGAAAAGGAAGCGTTCCATTGCTATCAATCCACCTCTGATAATCCTGATTTCCGGAAAGCTCTTTATAATTTTTATTCTCAAACTCTCCAAAATCACACTCGGAAAGCTCTTCGATGATATGAAAGCTTTTTCCCGGAAAAAGGATTCCCGCAGTTTCCACACAGCGGCAGAGCGGACTTACATAAAGGGCCTCCGGCATGGGATAGGTCAGCTTTTCCAGAAATTCCTTTCCCTCCGTGCTCAGCGGTTCATCCGTTGTTCCGATATAACGCTGAAGCTTATTTCCGGGTGTCTGTCCGTGTCGTATCAGATATAATCTAATCATCCTTCAGCACCGTCCCGATCCCGCATACCACTCTTGTGACCCTGCTGCTTTTTGCAGCCAGTGCAGTGCACACCCGGCCAACAGCTTCTCGGTACTGCCGTTCAAAAGCATCCGCCGGAACGATCCCATAGCCTACCTCCTCACTGACAAGGATCACATCCGGATCCTGCTGTGCCAGCTTTTCTGCCAGGCCGGTGAGATCTTCTCCTGCCTTCAGAGCTTTTCTTATGTATTCCTGAAATCCCAGAACACCCGCTGCCTTCAAAAGCTCCTCTTCTGTGATCTCTCCTCCGAATTTCCAGTCCACATCCGGGAACTGTGCTTTTGCATAGGCAGCTTTTCCCTGATATGCGCCTCCGATTATCATTTCCATATCTTTTTTACCTCATCCAAATCTTCATTACAGATTAAACGTGCCACCAAGAGCAAGCACCAGTGCCATCACAACCTCGCAGATGCAAAGGAAAAATCCGGAAAGATCACCTGTGGTCCCTCCAAAATATTTCAAAGCCATATAGTGATACCACCAAAATACCAGAAGTGCGCTGACAGCTGCCAGAACACCCAGGACCGGATCTACCCATATCATCAGCGCTGCAAGGATCACAAACATCGTGATAAGAACATTTCGCACTGCGATCTCTGACGCATTTCTGGAAAATTCTGCCACAGTCCCGTCTGTCCTTGCCTTGGGAAATGTGATCACACCGATCCCGGAAAGACATCTGGACATCATAAAGCCCAGGCTCATGATACAGATCCCGTTATAATTTCCAAGGAGCTGATCCCAGGCTCCCAGCCAGAGGATAAAATATACACAGGCTGTGATAATGGCAAATGCACCTGCATGGGAATCCTTCAGGATCTCCAGCCTCCTTGTGCGTTCCTGCCAGGAGCTTAATGCATCCGATGTGTCCAGAAGCCCGTCTACATGAATGCCGCCGGTAACAAATACCGGGATCACAGTAAGGATCACAGCGAGAAAAAATGGTTCCAGAGCTGCATGCACTCCGAGGATCCCTCCTGCAAACCAGGTCAGGATGCCGATGGCAGTACCCACAAAGGGGAAAAAGCACATCATATATTTTATGTTTTCCTTCTTCCAGTCCACCATGGGCATGGGGATCTTTGAAAACATGGCAAAGGCTGCCTTAAAACTGTTCCATAAGCTTTTCATGTTTCCTTTCCTCCTTTATGCCATACAGGGATCCCGTATACGACTTCCACAACCTCTTCTGCCATCTCTGCCAGCTTCTGGTTGATCTGTCCCAGTTCTTTTTTGTACTGTTCTGATTCTTCCTCGTAGAGGATCCCGTCTGAAAAGATCTCGTTGGTGACGATCACCACATGCTTTGCCTGGGAAAGAAGATTTTTCACTCCTTCTGTGATCTTTTCTGCCACCTCCGGGTGGAAGCCGCCTTCCCGGAACATCTCATTTGCAACCAGATTGGACATGCACTCCAGAAGGACCACGCAGTCCTTCGGGATGAGCAGCTCATCCAGCTCTGTATATCTTTCTATTGTCTCGAAGCCTTTTCCTGCACGCATGTGCCGGTGTCTGCGGATGCGCCTGTGGCTTTCTTCGTCAAAAGCCTGCATGGTGGCGATATAGATCCTTCTGGCTTCGCCAAGGGAAAGTACGGTTTCTTCCGCAAAAGCAGATTTTCCGCTTCCGCTGCCTCCTGTTACAACAACCAGCATATTATTTCAGCTCCTCGTACTGTTCTACATTGATATCACCAAAGGTACTCATGGAATTATATACTGCACAGGACAGATCCATCATCGGAAACAGTGCCACAGCTCCGGTTCCCTCGCCCAGGCACATGCCTGCGTGGATGATCGCTTCCTTGCCAAGCTCCTTCAGGATCAGCTGTGCTGCAGGCTCTTTGGATACATGAGACGCAAGGATATGATCACTTACCTGCGGGCAGATCTTTATTGCGATCAGTGCAGATACGCAGGAAATAAATCCGTCCATGACAACCGGCATTCCAAGTGCTGCTCCTCCAATGAATACTCCTGCCATTCCTGCAATATCCAGTCCACCTACCTTTGCCAGGACGTCAATGGCATCTGAACGATCCGGATTATTCAGGGCGATCGCCTTTTTGATCGCATTGATCTTCCGTACAAGCCCTTCACTGGTCAATCCGGCACCACGTCCGGTCATATCTTCCACCGGTTTTCCGAGAAGCACAGCTGCTACCGCACTGCTGGTGGTGGTATTTCCAATGCCCATCTCGCCGGTTGCAAGAACCTGATAGCCTTTTTCCTTCAGCTCCTCTGCCATGGCAATTCCGGCTTCGATGCCACGGATCGCCTGATCTCTTGTCATTGCCGGCTCTCTGGTCATATTTCTGGTCCCATAAGCAACCTTAAGATCTGTACGGACCTTTGTATCTGTGACCATTCCCACATCTACAGGAAAAAGCTCTGCTCCACACTGACGGCACATCACACAGCAGGTAGTAGTCCCTTCCAGAAAATTCTCAGCCACAACAGCCGTCACTTCCTGTCCGGTCTGGGTCACACCCTCTTCTACAACTCCGTTATCCGCGCACATGGCAACCACTGCTTTTTTCTCCACACGTACCTCCGGTGTACCTGTGATACCGGCGATCTGTGTCAGCATATTCTCCAGCTCTCCCAGAGAATGCAGGGGCTTTGCAATACTGTCCCATCTCTTTCTCGCCCCCTCCATAGCCTTTTCATCCAGAGGGCGGACTTTCTTCACTGCCTCATCCAAAGTCATCATTTGCTACCTCCAATCCTTTTACCTGTGGTAAAAATAATAAATTTACTAAAGATATAATTCAACGCCAGCACGATAAATTGTGTGCAGAATTTTGCAAACATATCCCGGAATCCCAGGATCTCCGCCAGAAGCCATACGCCACCTACCTCAATGACCATGGTCACCAGACGGGCACTTATAAATTTCAGAAAGGGCCGTATATGATCCCTCCATGTTTCACAGCGGTCATGAAATACAAATCTGGAATTCACAACATAGGCAAACAGGATCGCCAGGATGATCGATATGATGTTGGCACTCATCAGCGGGATTCCCATTGCCCTCATGATATAAAAGCTTAACAGATTTACGAGAGTCGTACAACCACCCCAGAAAATATAACGGATCACATCATTTTCATAGAATTTAAGGATCCACTTTTTCATTGGTATCTCCTCCTCGTATGATCTTTGATACGATATATCTTGGACGACGTTTTACTTCCTCATAGATCCTGGCGATATAATATCCGATGATCCCAAGGCTCATCATCACAGCACTTCCGATAAAGAGCATCACGATCAGAAGTGTGGTATAGCCTTCCACCGCATGCCCGGAAAAATACCGGACCAGAGAATAGACCAGAAGGAGCAGGGAGCACCCAAAGCAACCCACAGCACCGGCTGTTACAAACTGCAGCGGAAGTGTTGTAAATGCCACGATATTCCGAAACGCATAGCTGATCAGCGTTCCTGCAGACCATTTGGATTCTCCGGCCTCACGCTCCTGCACCTCAAAAGGTACGGAGATGCTTTTGAAGCCTATCCAGGATGATGCCGCCCGGAAAAACATGCTGCGCTCAGGCATGGCGAGAACACTCTCCACCGCTTTCCTGTCCAGCAGCTTGAAGTCGGAAGCGTTTTCCATATCAAAGCCGGTGGCACGGGACATGATCCGATAGAAAAATCCGGCACTTTTTCTGTGAAAAAGAGTTTCTTTTCCCCGGTTTTTCTTGATGCCCTCCACAACCTCGTAGCCCTGCTTCCAGAGCCGGTACATTTCCAAGAGGATTTCCGGCGGATGCTGCAGGTCACAGTCCATCACTGCCACCGCATCTCCGCATGCCTGTGCAAGGCCGGCCACGATTGCTGCTTCTTTTCCGAAATTTCTGGAAAAATGCACACCTGTCACATTTTTATCTTCCCTGGATACTTTTTCTATGGCTGCCCAGGTCCCGTCAGAGGAACCGTCATCTACCAGGACCAGTTCATAACGGATCCCGGCCTGCCCCAGGAGCTCTCTGAGAGTCCGGCAGGTTTTCTCCACCATCGGTTCCTCGTTACAGGCAGGCAAAACTACCGATAATCGGCTCATTTCTCCTGTTTTCCCCTTTCTTTTTGTTTTCCCTGGCGCCGGTAAGATATTACGATCCCGGCAAACAGGATCAGGCCAAGCACCGTCAGTATCATTCCGGGCACAATATACGGTGTACAATATCTGAGTGCGATCGTATGCCTGCCTTTTTTTAATTCCAGTCCCATATACATACTGTTTGCCTGCACAAGTTCTGTTTTTTCTCCATCTACATAGGCGGTAAAGCCTGCGCTGTATGGAATGGAAAATACCAGGATCTTATCGGAAGTGGTTGTGATATCTCCACGAATGCAATTTGTCTCCGTTTTGATATTCTGAAGACTTTCTTTTCCAAGCTCCTCTGTCTGTTCTTCAACAGAAGCCATGGGCTGACATGCCACATACAGATCATCAAAGGTATATTCTCCCGGCATGGAGAATGTCAGTGTCATAGTTCCTGCAGAATAGTTTTTATATCCCATATTCAGAAGAAAATTATGTCTTCCGCTGTAGCCGTTGTATTTATCTGTAAAGATCCGGATAGTCTTGTCCACGGAGCCCAGCGAAACATCCACTGCTGATTCCTTGCTTTCTTTCCAGTAGCGCCAGTTATTGTCTTCATAACGCACGGTATTCTTCTCATATTCTGTCATGGAATCCCATTTTTTATCACTGACCACTGCACGTGGAGAATAGGCATTAAAATCCAGATTTTTTGCCACAAGATAAACCTCTGCCTCCGGCTCTCCCTGATATCCGATCTGTACGGTTGCTCCTTCTTTGGCCACAATGATCTTTCCGTCTTTGATCTTACAGCCTTTTCCTGCTTCCAGTGTAAAATCTGCTTTCTTATCGTCAAAGATGAGGTCTGTCTCAGAAAGACTGCTGTCCTCCAGAACTGCCCCCTGCAGGAGTGCCTGCTGCTTTTCGGTCACGGAAAGCTTTTCATACTTTTCTCTGGGGATCCAGGAATCATAGGTATAACCAAGAGGAAGGGAATCCTCGTCTTCGTAGATCCTGTATTTTTTTGTGACTGCTGCTTCACTGTCATAGCCGTATGGCAGATACCCATATCCGCTTTTTTTGATGGCAAAATATTTCACCGAGGCAAGACGATCTAGGATACTCCGTCCGTCTAGGCTGCTGTAATGATAATCCCAGGGGGTATTCAGATACATCTCATCAAAGAAACGGCTGATATTTCCATTGGCCACACTGAAATAATAGGAAGTACTGTTGGTTCCCATATACATGGCAGTGTTTACATAAGAGCCCGTTTTGTACTGGTCATATCTGGTAACCGCTGAATCGTCCATTGACCGGATCGCTTTGTCCGGTCCGGACTGAAGCTTCTCCAGCGCCTGATCCTTTTCCTCAAATTCTGACAGATAATCTTTTTCGTAAGAATACTGGTATGAAACATTCAGAAGGATGCTTGTCACAAGCACGGCCACGATCATTCCACAGAGATATTTTCCCTGTGTAAATACGTTTCCGTAGGAAACCACTGTAAACACAGCCAGGACCAGCATCATCAGTGCCATGATATTGCGTTCCGTACGAGCGGATTCTGAAAACAGTGCCAGCACGCCATATATCAGCAGCATCACAAATATCCGTCGTTTTTCCCTGATGCCCAGCGTAAACAGTTCCGGATATGCCTGTACCAAGATATATGCGATCAGCATTCCATACGCCCAGATCCATCGGTTGGACACGTATGAAAATCCATTCAGTACATGACCTGCAAAGGGGATCAGCAAAAACAGATTCAGAAGCACAAAGCCCAGCTTCAGTCCCGTATATTTTTTCTTTTTGGAAAAGATCACAAACACGCCTGCCATTGCAACTGCGGAATATCCAGCAACTCCCCACTGGATCATATTTTCGCCGATCAGGCAGCCGAGATATTTTTCGTAGTAAATGCGGTCATATAACAGCGGCACATAATTCTGCGCCTGAAAGCGCTCTGTTCCAAACAGAGTCATGACCACAGGTAAAAAGATCAGTGCAGCGATCATAAGTGCGACCAGATAAAAGCCAGCAAATTTCAGGAACCACTGAAATACATCTTTTACTGAACGCTTACGGAATATTCCAAAATACCGGAAAGCTGCATACAGCACCATAAAGATACTGATCATATAAAAGAAATAAAAATTAGACATTGCCGCTACAGCCGTCGCACAGATAAAAAGGTATGGCTTTTCTTTTTTGTAAATCTTTTCAATTCCCATAAGGACCAGCGGCAGATAGATCATGGGATTGGAAAAATATGGATGCTTCATGGACGCATAAATGGTCCATCCTGCAAAAATATAAACAAGGCTTCCAAGAAATGTAGCCTGTTTGGGATTCTTGCGGTAAAAGCAGTAAATGCTGAATGTGATACCCGCCAGATAAATGCGGAGAAAGATCAGAAGCTCATATAAGATCTCTGTGTCTTTTTCCGGTACAAAAACGGACAGTAAGGTCAGCGGATCACCGATCGCATAATAATGAAGTGTTGTAAGGATATCGGAACCGTATCCGATATGCATATCCCACATAGGAAGGGAAAGCTTATGCTCCGTCACCAGCGTCTGCAGAACATTCCGCAGATATTTTCCATAATAGGCCAATGCATTGATGTGCTGCGGAACACCGTCATGACTCCAGATCAGGGATTTTCCATTGAAATAAAAACAACTGTAAATAAACAGCGAGATCGCCGCAAAAACAATCGTATACAGAATATAAAAATCTGCTTTTTTCTCTTTCCGGGATTTCTCCTTCGAAAAAATTCTCTTCATATATGTCTCTCCTGTATATGAAAAAAGGCCTGCGGTGCGCTAAACACCGCAGGCCTGTCACCTAATGCTTAATCAGCAAGCACACTGTATAAACAGTAACTATTGATCAATAATTAGTCTTCTTTCTTATCTGCTCCGTAAAGAGTGATAAGTTTCTGCAGATACTCATATCTAGCCTGAGCCTCAGACTCGTTCTTAGCAAACAGTCTTGCAGCTTTCTCAGGATTCTGACGCTGCAGAGAATTGTAACGAACCTCACCGTTCAGGAAGTCCATATAGTTCTCCATATCCGGTGTCTTGGAATCAAGGCTGAACTTGTTCTCAGCAGCCGGGTTGAATCTGAAGTTGTGCCAGTATCCGCACTTAACTGCCAGCTCTTCCTCTGTCTGAGCTTTGCTCATACCTTTCTTGATACCATGGTTGATACATGGAGCGTAAGCGATGATCAGGGATGGTCCCGGATATGCCTCTGCCTCTGCGATTGCTTTTACAGTCTGGTTGAAGTCAGCACCCATGGAAATCTGTGCTACATATACATAGCCATAGCTCATTGCGATAGATGCCATATCTTTCTTCTTAGTCTCTTTTCCGCCTGCTGCGAACTGAGCGATCGCACCTGTCGGTGTAGATTTGGAAGACTGTCCGCCTGTGTTGGAGTAAACCTCTGTATCGAATACCATAACGTTGATGTCACGTCCGCTTGCAAGAACGTGGTCAACACCACCGAATCCGATATCGTAAGCCCATCCGTCACCACCGAAGATCCACTGGGATTTCTTGGAGAGGAAGTCTTTCTGTGCAAGGATCTCGTTAGCCTTGTCACATCCGCAAGCCTCAAGAGCTGCAACGAGTTTCTCTGTAGCTGCACCATTTGTTGCGCCTACAGCATAAGTATCCAGCCATTCCTGACCAGCTGCCTTAACATCCTCGTTTGTTCCGTTAGCTACAAGGTCTTCGATCTTCTCTTTCAGACCGCCACGGATCGCACGCTGTGCAAGAAGCATACCATAACCGAACTCTGCGTTATCCTCGAACAGAGAGTTTGACCATGCAGGTCCCTGTCCCTTAGCGTTTGTTGTGTATGGTGTAGATGGTGAAGAGTTACCCCAGATAGAGGAACATCCTGTAGCATTTGCAATGTACATTCTGTCACCAAAGAGCTGTGTGATCAGCTTAGCGTATGGTGTCTCACCACAACCTGCACAAGCGCCGGAGAACTCAAGGAGCGGCTGTTTGAACTGGCTGCCTTTTACAGTTGTCTCTTTATATTTAGCGATAACGTCTTCCTTCTGAGGAAGTGTTACACCGTAATCGAAGAATTTCTGCTCTTCTGTGTTAGCTTCAAGCGGAGCCATCTCAAGAGCTTTGTTGCCTTTCTTTCCTGGGCAGACATTTGCGCAGGAACCACATCCTGTACAGTCAAGAGCGGATACAGTCATTGTGAATGTATAGTCTTTCATTCCTGTAAGTGGAAGTGTCTTGATTCCCTCTGGAGCGTTAGCTGTCTCTTCTGCTGTCATAGCAACCGGACGGATTGCAGCATGCGGGCAGACGTATGCACAGCGGTTACACTGGATACAGTTGTCCGGAACCCATACAGGAACGTTAACTGCGATACCACGTTTCTCATATGCAGCTGTTCCGGATGGTGTTGTACCATCTACATAATCCTTGAATGCAGATACTGGGAGGCTGTTACCTTCCTGAGCATTGATCTTGCACTGGATGTTGTTTACGAAGTCCTGAGCTTCCTGAGCACCGTGGGATGCGTGAGACATGAAGAGTCCCTCGTCCTCAGCGTTCTTCCAGCTCTCCGGAACCTGAACCTCTACGATCTGTTTAGCACCGGCATCGATAGCTGCCCAGTTCTTCTTAACAACGTCATCACCTTTACGTCCGTAAGTAGCTTTAGCAGCAGCTTTCATAAGCTCGATAGCCTGCTCCTCAGGAATGATTCCTGTAAGTTTGAAGAATGCGGACTGAAGGATTGTGTTGATACGTGTTGGTCCCATGCCAGTCTCAATACCGATCTTAACACCATCGATGGTGTAGAATTTGATATTGTGGTTAGCGATGAAAGCTTTAACCTGTCCTGGAAGATGTTTCTCAAGTCCTTCCATATCCCAAGCACAGTTCAGAAGGAATGTACCTCCGTCAACAAGCTCCTGTACCATGTTATATTTGTTAACATAGGACGGATTATGACATGCAACGAAGTTTGCTTTGTGGATCAGGTATGTGGATTTGATCGGTTTCTTACCGAAACGAAGGTGAGACATTGTAACACCGCCGGACTTCTTGGAGTCATAATCGAAGTAAGCCTGAGCGTACATGTCTGTGTTATCACCGATGATCTTGATGGAGTTCTTGTTAGCACCTACAGTACCATCAGCTCCAAGTCCCCAGAACTTGCAGTTTGTTGTTCCCTCTGGTGTTGTAACAAGTGGTGCGCCTGTCTCAAGAGAAAGGTTTGTAACATCATCAACGATACCGATTGTGAATTTCTCTTTCTCAGTGTTCTCATATACTGCTACGATCTGTGCAGGTGTTGTATCTTTGGAACCAAGTCCGTAACGTCCTGTAAAGATCTTAACATCGCTGAACTTGCTGTCGCGAAGAGCTGCAACAACATCAAGATACAGAGGCTCGCCAAGAGCTCCTGGCTCTTTTGTTCTGTCAAGAACAGAGATCTGCTTAACTGTATCCGGGATTGCATCGATAAGAGCCTGTGCACAGAATGGTCTGTAAAGACGAACTTTAACAACACCGACTTTCTTGCCAGTTGCCATAAGGTAATCGATGGTCTCCTCGATGGTATCGTTTACGGAACCCATAGCTACGATGATGTGCTCAGCGTCAGCAGCTCCGTAGTAGTTGAACAGTTTGTAGTCTGTTCCGATCTTCTCGTTAACTTTGTCCATGTACTCCTGAACAACTGCCGGAAGAGCGTCATAATATGGATTACATGCCTCTCTTGCCTGGAAGAAGATATCCGGGTTCTGAGCGGAACCTCTCTGACATGGATGGTTCGGGTTCAGAGCACGGTTACGGAACTCTGCGATTGCGTCCATATCTGCCATATCTTTCAGATCTTCATAGTCCCATGTCTCGATCTTCTGGATCTCATGAGATGTACGGAATCCGTCGAAGAAGTTGATGAATGGAACTTTTCCTTTGATTGCTGCAAGATGAGCAACCGGTGTAAGGTCCATAACCTCCTGTACAGAAGACTCACAAAGCATTGCACATCCAGTCTGACGACAGGCCATAACGTCGGAATGGTCACCGAAAATACAAAGTGCGTGGGAAGCAAGTGCACGGGCAGATACGTTGATAACTCCCGGAAGCTGCTCACCAGCGATCTTGTAAAGGTTCGGGATCATAAGCAGAAGACCCTGGGAAGCTGTGTAGGTTGTAGTCAGGGCACCTGCTGCCAGAGAACCGTGAACGGCACCTGCTGCACCTGCCTCAGACTGCATCTCTGTAACCTGTACTTCCTGTCCAAAGATGTTCTTTCTTCCCTGAGTTGCCCACTCGTCTGTAGCCTCAGCCATTACAGATGAAGGGGTAATCGGGTAAATAGCAGCTACATCAGAAAAAGCGTATGATGCATGAGCGGCTGCATGGTTACCATCCATGGTTTTCATCTTTCTTGCCATTGTTTTTTCCTCCTTAAAGGTTTGTTAAAAAATATATTATTTAGGCTTATGAAGGCCTAAAATTCCATTGGTTATTATATCATAGATTCCCAGTTATGTCCATTTTCTTTCATTGTTTTTTGTATATTATCCTGTACAAACGCCGTTATCTTTTTCACAAATAAAAAAGAGCTGTTCGGAATTTTTCCTCTCCAAACTGCTCTCCTTATCATCTCATACGCTTATCCCAACTCACATCCGGGAATCACTTCTCCTCTTTTCCGAAAAGATCCTTCATGGATTTCCGACGGAGCATTGTCCACAGCTGATCCTGGATCTCCTGAAGCTCATCATGTGCATGGCAGGGAACTCCGTCCTGTCCGTTCCTTGGACACTGATATGTGCCGTTCAGGCACTCAATGATGGACATATCCGGATCGATCGCACTGTATATCTCATATAATGACAGTTCTTCCGGATCTCTCTTCAGCGCGTAACCGCCATGAACTCCGCGGTATCCTTCCACGAGCCCTGCATTCTGAAGCTTCTTCAGTATCTTGTATGCAAAGGGTGCTGTGATCGATTCCCTCTCACAGATCTCGCTGACGCTCAAACGCGGCTCCCACATCAATGCGCGGATAACCCGCATCGCATAATCGCTTTCTCTGGTGATAAACATTTTTAACCTCTCTTCTGTTCAACTAAGCTGCTGATTTATGATAGTTTCCGCATTCCATCCGATCTGCCACGTTCCTGGGTGTTTCTGATGTGCCAGAGAGCCGGATATCCATATCCCCGGAATACTTCATTACCACATACGACAGTATAACCCATTTTTTTATATAATAAAAGGTTATTATTTTCCTGTGATTCATAGTAATCCCCTGTTTTTCCTTTATTTAGCCGAAAAAAGGAAAATACAGCTTGCAAATTTTTCAGTTTACGGTACAATAGGAAACGATTGTAATGCTTTCGTATGTAATTGAAACGATATTTATTTAATGAAAAAAGAGGTATGATATGATTTCAGCAAATAACATCACACTGCGCGTTGGAAAAAAAGCGCTGTTTGAAGACGTTAACATCAAATTTACAGAGGGTAACTGTTATGGATTGATCGGCGCCAACGGCGCAGGAAAATCTACATTCCTCAAAATCCTTTCCGGTCAGCTTGAGCCTACCAAGGGCGACATTGTGATCACCCCCGGTCAGAGACTTTCTTTCCTGCAGCAGGATCACTTCAAATATGATGCTTATCCGGTTCTGGATACTGTCATCATGGGTAATGAAAGACTCTATCAGATCATGAAAGAGAAAGAAGCCATTTACGCAAAGGAAGATTTCACAGACGAAGATGGCATCCGTGCCAGCGAGCTTGAGGGTGAGTTTGCAGAAATGAACGGATGGGAAGCAGAGTCCGATGCTGCTACTCTTCTCAACGGTCTCGGCGTCGACACCGAGTTCCACTATACACAGATGGCAGACCTTACCGGTAGTATGAAGGTCAAGGTTCTTCTTGCACAGGCTCTTTTCGGAAATCCTGATATCCTTCTTCTTGATGAGCCGACCAACCACCTGGATCTTCCTGCTATCGAATGGCTGGAGGAGTTCCTGATCAATTTTGACAATACGGTTATCGTAGTATCTCATGACCGTTATTTCCTGAACAAGGTCTGCACACATACTGCTGATATCGATTATGGCAAGATCCAGCTTTATGCCGGAAACTACGACTTCTGGTTTGAATCCAGCCAGCTTCTGATCAAGCAGATGAAAGAGGCCAACAAAAAGAAAGAGGAGAAGATCAAAGAGCTCCAGGAGTTCATCTCCCGTTTCAGCGCCAATGCTTCCAAATCCAAGCAGGCGACTTCCAGAAAGCGTGCCCTGGAAAAAATCCAGCTGGATGACATGCGTCCTTCCAGCCGTAAATATCCATACATCGACTTCCGCCCGAACCGTGAGATCGGAAACGAGGTCCTCATGGTGGAAAATCTGTCCAAGACCATTGATGGAGTAAAGGTTCTGGACAACATTTCCTTCACTCTTGGTCGTGAAGATAAGGTTGCCTTTGTGGGCGCCAACGAGCAGGCCATCACAACCTTCTTCAAGATCCTTACAGGTGAAATGGAGCCGGATGAAGGAAATTACAAATGGGGCGTTACCACTTCCCAGGCATATTTCCCGAAGGATAACACACAGGAATTCGATAACGACCTTACTATCACCGACTGGCTGACACAGTACTCCGAGATCAAGGACGCAACCTACGTCCGTGGATTCCTTGGCCGTATGCTTTTCCCTGGTGAGGATGGTGTAAAACGTGTCCGTGTTCTTTCCGGTGGTGAAAAAGTTCGCTGTCTTCTTTCCAAGATGATGATCTCCGGTGCCAATATCCTGATCCTGGATGAGCCAACCAACCATCTGGATATGGAGTCTATCACAGCACTGAACAACGGACTGATCAAATTCCCGGGAGTGATCCTTTTCACCTCACACGATCACCAGTTTGTACAGACAACTGCAAACCGCATCATGGAGATCCTTCCTAACGGCAAGCTGGTAGACAAGATCACCACTTACGACGAGTATCTTGCCAGCGACGAAATGGCCAAGAAGCGTCACGTATTCCAGGTTAACGAAGAGGACGCACAGGATAACTAAATCCCATGCTTCTGTAATAAAAAATCTCCCCTGCTTCCGCCTTTACAGGCAGTCAGGGGAGTTTTTTTATCTGTTTTATATGCGCTTACTCCATGGTGATCGGAGCAAGCTTGCCTTGTGTTACATCCAGAAGATCTTTAAGCGGTACCTTCAGGGTAAGGCCTACTCTTCCACCACTTACATAGATCTCATCAAAGTTTTCGGCAGACTGGTCAAACACCACCGGATAATTTTTTTTCATTCCAAGAGGGCTGCAGCCTCCGCGGATATAGCCCGTGATCTTTGTAAGATCCTTTACATGGATCATATCTACTGTTTTTTCGCCTACAGACTTTGCGGCTGCCTTACGGTCCACCTCTTTCTCGATCGGAACTACAAACACATAGTAGCCGCCGCTTTTCCCTTCCATGACCAGGGTCTTAAAGGACTGATCATGAGGGGCTCCTGTGATGTCTGCACAGTGGATCCCATCTATGAACTCTCCACAGTCATATGCGATTGCTTCATATTTTACTTTTTTTCGATCCAGCATTCTCATCGCGTTTGTTTTGGCTTCTTTTCCCATTTCTGTCACTCCTCGGATTTTTCTCAGTTGTCTTTCCACTCATCAAGCTCATCCAGATCCTCATCATTCATCAGATCCGGGTCATTCCTGTAATTTCCATATTCTTCCTGCTCATCAAAATCCGCCATATTTTCAATATCCATCCGGCGTCTTTTCTGCTGCAGTTTTTCAAAATCTTCATAGCTATCCCTGTTTTCCGACTCATCAAAACGATCACAGTCTTCATGATCCTCCGGATCTGCATAGCGGGATCTGCTTCCCGTTCCTGCATTCCTTCGTTCCCTGGTGCTGCTGCTCTGGCTGTATCTGCGGCCTCTTCTGTCATCCGAAGCATAATTTCTGTCGGAGGTTCTGTTTCTGCCGGAGGTTCCGGAAGTGCTTCTTCTTTCAGTGGAACTGCCTTTGCTGTTTCTTTCGCTTCCGGATCTTTTTCGGCTGTCTGCATAATTTCTTTCTCGTCTGTCAGAGTTGCGTCCTTCTCTGTCAGATGGTCTGCGGGAACGTCTTTCACCCCGGCTTTCCCGGTCATCGTTTGCCCGGTTTTCGTATGTATATCTGTGATCGTCCCTGTTACGGTCAGAGGTGTATTCACGACTGTTTCCTCTACGGTCCCTTCCTGCCGGCTTCCTGGTCTCCTCCGGCAGAGTTCCATCGTCGTCATCCTCTTCTTCGTCATCTTCCTCATCGTATCGGTCTTTGTTGATGGCGAACTGGATCAGCATACCAAGGATCGCAATTCCTGCTGCCATACCGACGCCATATGGAAACTGCGCCAGCCCTGCGATCTTTGCAATGGATAATCCTGCCAGAACACCACCCAGTATACTGGTTCCGACAATGATCACTCCTTTCGCATAACGCATAGCAAGTACTCCCAGTCCCACGCCGATAAGGATGCACAGGAAAAAAGAAAAAGAACTGGTCGGATGGACCAGATAGATACTCAATGTTATTCCGATACCAAATCCCAGTACAAAGATTCCTGCCCTGTAGATCAGAAACGAAACAACAGCCAGTACGATCCCCAGTCCCGCCATGGCACCTGCGATCACCATTTTATCCTGAACACCGGACATATAGGTTACACCAAAGCCGGCGCCTGCTCCGATGATAAATCCAAAGATCATCATCCAGAACCGGAGGATACGATATCCCAGGATACAGTTCAAAAGCCCGAAAACGCAGAGCACTCCATATACGATCACCATCAGCTGGCTGATCTGTTCCATACCTCCTGCTCTCTGCAGTATGTCAAATCCTCTTGACAACATATCCATATTCATAACTTACTCCTCTCTTTCCAAAACCTCCGGAAATCTTCCCGAAGATGTTTCAGAAAATAAAATATATGGTATAAAAATTATCCATCACTCCATAATGATACTCCACCTGACCAAGTCCGTGAAGTTTCATATAATACTGTGCCACATTCTGTACCACGCCATCATCCAGCAGTTCCTGACAGGCTTCGGAAAAAGCTTCCTGACTGCCAAACTTGAAACGCACTACAGCCGCACCATTATCCAGTCTCATCTTACAATAATCATATATGTCCTGCCAGCTGTAATCTTCAAAGTACCCCTGGTTCAGCACATAAAAATCCAGATCCTTCGCAGTACATGCCGGAACTGTCAGTTCTTCCGATGGTGTATAGGTTTTTTCATATTCTTCCGGGAAAGGGCAGAGATAATCGTAAATGATCGTCTTATGTTCTTCCAGCTGTGCGGCATCTCCATTTAAAAAATCCGGCTGATCCCCATTGGTAGCATCTACATAATAATACTCCTGGCCTATTTTTACAATATCCCATGCATGACCCTCTGTACTTCCTTTTGTGCTTCCGTCCACATAAATACAGGGAATATCCAGCCTTTCCAGAAGATACTGGACAGCTCCTGCATATCCGGCACAGACTGCAGATTTTTTCCAGAAAACACCTGCTATGCTCTGATCATCCTCCCCAGTCTGATACTGGGTATGGTCAATAACATACGTATAAACAATGCGTACCTTCTCGTAATCACCGGCATCCTCCGGGATCAGGGCTCTGACCTCCTGAAAGCTCTGCTCCATGGCCGTCTGTATCTCATCGATCTCGCTGTCTGTATAAGTATAGCCCGGAGTAAAAACGCAGTAATCACTGTCTGAATACGTAGTTTTGTAGATTTTTTCACGATTGTGGACCCAGAATATCTCCGGGTGGTCTTTCAATACTGCATGATAGCTTCTGTCAATACTGTCATCATCGGAGATCGTCAGATAAAACTCCTTTTCCCGGGCACGGATTCCTTTCAGCAGCTCCCGATATACTCTCTGCTCTTCTTCCGTAAGCTGTTTGAAATAATATTCCTGATGCCCTTCTTCGCTCTGGGCAACCTCCATCTGACGCAGTTCCTCTACTTCCTTTGGTTCGCCTGAAATAATGCTCTTTGCTATGGAGCGGATCTGACCCAGTGCCCCTGCCGAAGTGCTAAAGGGCTGAAGGATCACTGCAGCTGTAAGCACTGCGGCTGCCATGGGGCAGAAATTTCTTTTTTTCATAATATCATGTCCTATGTCTGAAGCAGCGATTGTAAGAAAGGGCAGCCTCCCGTGGGAGACTGCCCTTATCTTCAATCGCTGTCCCTTAGTTTTCCATTTCCAGTGTTTCTACATCATCATCAAATGTATCCACTGCATCGTCCATGGTCTCCTGATCCAGAGTCAGCGTCTCAACTTCATCTTCTTCCTCATCCTCCTGCAAAGCCTTATTCTTAAAATCTGCAAGAAGGTCACTGGAAACAGTATCACCGGATGCCAGTGCATCCTTCAGTGCATCAGATCTAACCACATCCGTGAGGAGCTTTTCTGCACTCTCCTCTGTCAGAACATCATTCTCTGTAGCTGTGGTCTTATTTTCCTCCGCTGTTGTATCCTGATAGAAGGATGGCTTTCTGATATAACGGAAGCTTGCACTGTATGCCTCACCAACCGTTACACCATTCTTGCTTGAGGAACAATGTACTGCAATCCAGTCGCCGGAATCCGTCTTTCCGCACAGGATACCAACGTGGTTGTTGCTTCCTGCTTCCGGTCCTCTCTGGAATACCAGATCTCCTGGCTGTGCATCTGCTTCGCTGACAACACCGGCCTTCTCCCATTGGTCAGAGGTTCCGTCTCCAACTGCTGCCTGCATTCCCTGATCCTTATATCCATTGATCACTGCCCAGGTAACAAAGCCGCTGCAGTCCAGACCATATGCACGGAGCGTACCGGAGCTTCTGCTGCCGTCTGCTGATACCTTCTCAACGGAGCCCCAACTTGGATCTTCTCCGATCACCGTAGATTTGCCGCCCCAGAAATATCCGACCTTGCCAACCAGTGAATACGCTGCGGTGATAACATCTACACGATCCTCAGAAACATTGTCTCCCACGCTTTCACGGACAAAGCCTTTGGATGCGGTAACTACCGCACAGAGAAGCTTACAGTCTGTTTCCACATATTTCTTAAGGACGCTTCTGTCTTTCTTTGCAATATTGTTCTTCTTGATGTAGTAGTTGATCTTGCGATTTCCGTAGGATATCTTGGTAATATCCTGCTTGTCCCTGACGATGGGGTTCATCTCCGCAAAGATCCTTGCCAGATCATCCTTGCAGGATGCATCCAATGTAAATGACGTTGCTCCTGCTTTGCTCTTTTCGTAAATATAAACAGCAAGGATATCCTGCCAGTTTCTTACCAGAAGTGTATTCTCCGTATCGGTAAGCTTGTTCTTCTCTTTATATTCTCTTTCGATCTCTTCCATTACAGAAGCAAAATCATCAGAGAAGGACAGATGATAATTGCTCTTAAGACTATCCAGATAAAAATCCTTGCCCGCATGGAGATTGGATACCATATTTGTCACATAAACAGGATCTCCGATCTGTGTTGCTGTGGCGTTATTTCCATCTGTGATCTCTGTATTCTTGTTATCTTCCGTGCTGCTATCATCTTTTTTGTTATCTTTTTTGTTATCACTGTCGTTCTTGTCGACAGCTGCAAGCTTGGCTTCTGCCTCAGTCAGGATCTTATAATTCGTAACCTTGGCCTTTTCTGTATTAGACAGTGCCTCATAAGCTGCACGTACGCTATCTATCTCCGCTTTATCTGCTGCTGTGATCGTTCTGCCTGCCAGTGCTTTGATCTTCCGGATCACCGCCTGTACCTTTGCAGAGTCATCCCTGGCCGGTGTTGCCGTCGGTGCAGGTGTTGCGGTTGGCTCCGGCGTTGCCGTTGGTGCAGGTGTCGCTGTCGGTTCCGGTGTTGCCGTTGGTGCAGGTGTCGCTGTCGGCTCCGGTGTTCCCGTCGGCGCAGGTGTTGCAGTTGGCTCCGGTGTCGGTGTATCTGTTGGCTCCGGCGCTGTAGTTGGTTCCGGGTTAGGTGCAGCAGTTATTTCCGGTTCCGGTGCAGCTGTCGGCACCGGTTCTGCCGGAACTTCCGGAACTTCTGGTTCCGGTTCACTTACCTCGCTCCCGTTTCCTGAAACACCTTCCTCAGCAACAACATTATCTGCTTCCTCGGCGGCTTTTACTCCGGTTGGAATTGCCAGTACCATAGCTGATAACATCGTGATGCAAAAAAACTTATTCAGGTACTTGTTCTTCATATTTATTAAGATGCTCCCTTCTTTCCTTGAACATCCCTTTACTTCCCCTATAATAAAGGTCTGCCTTAAACCGTTTGATAACTTAAAGTTTAATTCAATTTATTTTAGCATACGAAAATCGTGAAATCAACTGTTCTGGTAGGATATCTCCTTCAATTCATCTATTTTTCACTTTTTATTCACATTTTTGTAAGATTTTTTAGAGTTTACCATAACGTAAAAAAGCCACAGTGCTCTCACACACTGCGGCTTTTTATATACTGTCAGACAGTCACTGCCGGCTGTCCGCCCATATGAAACTGTTTTCTGACACAGAGCTGAAAAATCCCCTGTACAACCTGATAGCACACCCGAAGGATAAAACGGATGTCATCGGCAATGCACCGCGGGCTTTCCAGATAATATGCATGACGCTCACGGATATATTCCACAAGTTCCTCAAAGCTTTCAAACTGCTTCGCTTCTTCCAGCTGGCTGTCTGCTGCGCCGCTGAGGATACATTCTCTCAGGCGGTTCTTCAGCTCAGCTTCATAAGAATTATGTGCTGCAAGATTTCCTTTGTATGTTTTGTTATGAGGAAAAGTAAAATAATCAGCCATATAATGCATGACCTCACCGAATCTTCTCCAGTATACTCTGGCATTCTCTTCCTCCGGGTTCTTCTCGACAAGCGCCCTCATCTTATTCTGGAGGTGATCGAATGTTCCGAAAAACTCATGTCTGGTGGTGAGAAACGATGGTTTCAGATCAGGCATGATATTGCCCAGGCAAAACGCTTTTCTGTGCTGCTGGAGACTGTACACCTCAGACATCTGGTCAGCCAGGTATCTGCCTAACAGTATATGTGATTTTTTACGCAATTTTTTCCCTCTTCCTTCTTTCCTGATCCAGATCCTGACCGGTCAACAGTAATTTGGTTCCGCCCGGTCCTCTTCTGGGATCCATAAATCATCCGTTTACCGGAACCAACTTTACTATAGCACTGTTTTTTCAAATAATCAAATAAAGATTATGTAAATTTTAATCCAGATCAAAAAGCTGCCGCTGCTTCAGATCAATAGATGCCCAGACGGTACTTGTCTTCGGTTCTCCGTAAAGATAAACCGTGCTGGAAACCTGAGCAGCATATATAATTCACTTTTTGTTCCAATCCCTCCGTCAAGTCCAACACTGTTGTGCGCAGCTTCAACCAGGGTCTTTGCCCTATCTTCAGTAACTCCTCTGCCACGCATCTTTTTATCATGCCAGATCTTTCAGATCCCATTTACTCCAAGCGCAATCACATCTTTTGGCAATGGTGCTTTTTCAAGCACTGCCAGGCCGCTTATTGCATCAAATCGTGTATATAATCCCAGGTATTCCGGGAAATGTATTGCAAGCCATCTCTGGATCCTGTTTGCAGATATGTTGTGCTGCTTCCTGATCCTGTCACGGCTGTATACCCGGTCTCTTATTTCGGCATAAATGCCTTCTGGCATGTATGGGATTGAATATCTCCCATCCACAACTAGTTTTGCGATTGTTTTTGGATCTTTTGAATCTGTTTTCTTTGGACTGTTATCATCAAGTTCCTTGATCTTCTTAACCGAGAATGGATTGACCATTACTAATCTTTTCTGATGATCATTTACATACTTCGCAAACGCAAACCAGTAATGACCTGTTGGCTCGCAGCCGATCAGAACTGCAGTCTTTTTATTCTCAGTCTTAAGTGTCTCTGCCCAAAGGTTGAAAGAATTGAACCCTTCCAGATCGTTATGAAAAGAAAAAATACGTTTTGTAAGTTCGCGTCCTCTGTTATCAAAAGCTCTTGCATAATGTATCTGGCTTCCGATATCAACTCCGACAACCATTGTTGAATCTGTTACTTGCTCAATCTTTTCATTCTGTGTATAATTCATTTGGAACCTCCAGTGCTTGATTGTTTTGTTTACATCCGCCAAGATGCAACTCAATCATACCTTGAGGTTCTTTTTTATTCAATTGGCGCTTTTAATGAATTCCATATACCTCTTTATTATATTTTTCAATCTCGTCATCAATAATTGAATCTACATGAGGGAACAGACAACCGGGACCTCCATAGGTAATACATGGAATGAAATGTCCGTGTGGTGCATACTCCTCACATGCTCTTCTGACCTCCTTGCGGATCTCTTCTTCTGTGGAATCCACTCGGTCTACGATCGAAGCATCGATTCCGCCCATAAGTGTCATTCTTCCGTTCAGCTGTTTCTGGAGCTTCGGAATATCATTCTGCGGAAGTGTTCCCTGCCAGATGTCAATCCCAAGATCAACCATATCCTCTATGATCGGTTCCATGAAGGAATCTGCGTGATGCATGACGATCACTCCATGGTCTTTCATATATTTATAGGATCTTTCATACTGTGGTTTGATAAATTCTCTCCATGTGTCCGGACTGATGAACAAGGACTGCTTGGAACCCCAGTCATCGTGGGAAAGGATGATATCCGGGTGGAGATTATCAACGATCAGCTTTGTAAGCTGGAACCGGTACTCCCCAATGGCATTGCAGAGATCCATCATATCCTCCGGCTCAAGAAGGAAGTTCACCAGCATATCCTCAAATCCCATCAGGAAGTGAAGCCTCTCAAAAACACCTGTAGGCATAAATGCCATGAAAAGGCTTCCTGAATCCTTTATCTCCTGTGCCTTCTGTTTAAATGGTTCCCATAAAGCCGGATCCGAGCACTGACCGACAATATCCGGAATCACCAGCTGCTCTTTCCATTCTGTGATATCATCAATGACCTTGTTGTCCTCTGTTACATGTGGCATTGCAGCCAGCTGTTCCTGGGGCCAGAGGATCTCAGTTCCGAAAAGATCCTTCATAGGCTCCATACCACGGTGACGGTTTCCACGCACATAATTATTTGCCGGGTTCGGCGGGTAAAAGGTCGCACCCTCATACTGTCTCAGAAGTCGTTCTGGCCTGCCGTCCTTTTTTATCGTTTCAAGTAAAATCTCCGATGCTTTCAACATAATGCTTCCTCCTTTATTATCCTGTGATCTTTCAAAATACCCGATCACTTATCTTTATGATCTTGCGTCAATCTCAGCCTGATACTGAAGAACCTTTTCCTTTGTGATCTTAAATCCAAACACCAGAAGTAGAAGACCTGCCAGACAGAAAATAGCCGGAACAAGTGCAAAGGAAATCGTCATTCCCTGACGGGCCGTTCCCTCAAGAACAACTCCGGATTTCCAGCCTACCGCCACAAGACAGGCGCTGAGGATCGTTCCTCTTAAGAATACGGCAATCTTCAGCGGAAGATTCTGTAATCCCATAATCCATCCGGATGCATCTTTTCCGCTCTTCCATGTTGCATACACTACAGTGTCCGCATAAAGTGCAGGTGAAGCTGCAAAAGCCATACCATAGAAGAACTGGGCAAGTGTCATAAGGGCGATCACTGTCATTGCATTTCCATAGAAAATATATACAAGGAACAGTGATACTGCCATTCCTGCATAAGCAATGATCATAGTTGTACGGGACGATATTGCTTTTGCAATGTATCTCATGGAAAAAGCTCCGATGATGGCACCGATGGCAACACAGAGAAGATAAGTGGTCATCAGTCCCGGATTTCCCATTGCATCCCTGAAATAGTAAATAGCAGATGCTGCTGTTACAAATTTCACACACCATTTTGCAAGGTCTGCCAGCATCAGGACCATAAGAGGCGGATTCTGAAACAGGGAAGCAAACATCTCTCTGATCGTGATCTTTGTTTTGTCATTTTTCTTTCCTGCGGTTTCCGTTTCAATCTCTTCATAGCCTTCCGTCATCTTGAAATGGGCGAAATAGGTTACGACCATCAGAATACCCAGGCAGAAAGCTGCTGCTGCAAATTTATTTTTCTCACCGACATATCCGGCAAGAAGTGTTGCAAATGGAAGACCCATATAGGAAAACAACAGACCGCCTATGTTATTCCAGGTTGCCCTGGAGGATGCAAGCGTTGCTTTGTCTTCCGGTGTTTTACCAACAATACTGATCAGGGTTGCATTGGCAACATAGCTGAAATTCCATGCCACATGAGATGCGATGGATGCGGCAATGATCACCACTGCCGAAAGCCATTCATTATCACTGACACGTATGAACATGAATGCGTACAGAAACGGCACCATCCACGGAACCATGATCAGCCAGGAACGATAACGCCCCCATTTCTTTGCTTTTGTGCCATTGATGATTCCTCCGTAAAGCCAGGACAGACAGGCATCAACAATGGTAAATACGGAATTGATCACACCAGCCACACCAGCTGCAAAGCCTGCCAGATCCGTCAGAAATGTCATAAAGTAAAATGTCTCGATATTACTCATAAGAACAAATCCGGCATCACCAACACCAAAGAAATATTTCAGGGCATTTGTAAGACCCTTTTTCTGTTTCGGATCTTGTTTCGGTATTTCATTTTTACTCATTTTCTTTCCCCCTTCGCTGTTTTTTGTGGGACCGGCCATTTCCACAACTTCACGTTACCTTTGATGGTTATAGTATAGTTGTTTTTTTCTTGTTCGTAAATCCGCACACTTCTTCATTCTTTCTCCAATGCTTCATACTTTTTGTACAGTTATTATTGTAAATATGCACAAATAATTCCCTCTCCGTTTTCTTTTTATTTTCCGTCTAATATGTTATAATTTCCTATAAATACAAGGCTTTTATGAATTGGAGGAAATATTTTGAACAAAAGAGAGCATTTCGTGAATAGCCCGCATACAGGCTTCCATCTTAATCTCCAGATCATTGCTGACGATTTTGCGGAGAAAAAAGAGGATGTTTCCATCCTCTGCCGTGAAGACCCCCTGACGCTGGATGGTCTTCGCATATATCAGGCAGGAGCCTTGCTGAAGCCATGCTACCTTTATCTTGTCTTCGGCAATTCTCTTTCCGAAAGCTTCCTGCGATACCAGAACATCGCATTTGTAGTGGTGGGCTCCGGTGATCTTTCCTGCTTTTCCGAAAGCTGCAGGATCCTTCACATTAAGGGAACCCTTTCTTTTTCTGAGGTCTTCAACCAGATACAGCAGACCTTTGACAGATATTCTGACTGGGACAGTAAACTCCAGCTTGCGCTTGGAAGTATCGATCCGCTGAATGAGATGCTGGAAGCCAGTCTGGATATATTTCATAATCCGGTTTTTGCCCACGACACCAACTTTTATATCCTTTCTTCTCCCCGGCACGTAACCGGTATGTCCGAATGGGTCCATGACCAGCGTACAGGAAGACTCATCGCACCTTTAAGCCTGATTCAGGATTTCAAGCTTGACGCCGAATACCAGCGCACACTTATCACCCACGGCGCCAATATTTATTCCGAAGAGCTCCGCGGTTACCGTATCCTCTACATGAATCTCTGGGTCAGCGGCAATTATCAGGGCCGACTTTGTGTGGATGAGCTCCAGACGGAGATACAGCCCGGACATTTTTCTGCTCTTGAGTATCTTGGCTCCTTTATCGAGCTGTGCATCCGTCGGCACAATCTGTTCCAAATTTCAATGGGAAATGACTCCCGGCAATTTTTCACGGAGTATCTTTCCGGAAAGCTCACAGAACTACAGGCAGTTACCGATCAGATCCAGTATCTGAACTGGAATCGCCATGACCGGTATCTTGTACTTCGTCTGGAAACCCAGCAGCAGGATGACCGTATGCACTCTTCCATCGCCACACTGGGACACATTGAAGCCCAGATCCCGGAAGGTCTGGCTTTTACCTATCAGCAGGGAATCGTTGTGATCGTTAATCTGTCCTTTAAGCACTCTGTATCTTCCGATGTTATCAGTTCACTTGCGATCATCCTGCGCGAAGGGCTTTTTAAAATGGGAGTAAGCTCTGAATTTCGTGATTTTCTCCTGATCCCTCAGGGATATATTCAGGCTGTTTCCGCCTTGCGCCTGGGCAAAAAAAGTCAGAGCATGGCCTGGTGCTATCATTTTGATGCTTATCTTCTGGAATATATGCTTTCCCAGATCAGCCATCAGATCAGTCCCGAGCTTCTGGTCTCTTCACGGCTGGATGCACTGCAGAATTATGACCGAAAAAACAATACTGAGCTGTATCACACACTCAAGGTCTATCTGGAGCATGAACGCAATTCTCTTCAGACAGCCCGTGAGCTTTTTATACATAGAAGTTCCCTGACCTACCGTCTGGAGCGCATCCAGAAACTCACAAAGGTTGATCTGGATAATCCGAAAGACCGGCTTCTTCTGCAGCTCTGCTTTCTTCTGCAGGAAAAGGACCAGACTGTCACCTGACAACCTGGTCCTTTTTTCTGCTTATATCTGTAAAAACTCCAATCCGAAATAATGTTCCATCCATAGCCTGATGGTTTCTTCCGAATCGCTTATTTTCGTTTCAATGGATCCATCTTCCTTCTGGATTGTAAGAACATCCCCGGTCAGCGCAACACTTCCTTCCGGTCTGCAGATGCTCACCACTCTTTTTCTGGTAATTAATACATCTGGAGATTTTGCACAATAGAAATTCAGCAGTTCAAAATCTGCTTCTACTGTAGGAGTCTGTGAAAATCTGAGTATTGGCAGATATTTTTCTTCTTTCCTTCGTTCAACAAGTATCTCTCCGTTTGTATTTCCCGGCTTCATGTTAACACGGTACCATCCGTTTTTTTCTCTGTGGATACCATCCTTCATAAGAACCGGCTTCTTGGGTCCGGGACCTCCGTATCCTACATCACAGTAATAGCTTCCTTCCTCAAAAATAACAAGGGTTGCCCGGTGCAGGACCGGCGGAAGCTCTTCCCGGTTCCACAATATCCTTACCGCCACAGGGATCACACGGAAATCCAAAGCTTTCAGAAGCTCATAAAACAATTTATTCAGCTCGAAGCAATATCCGCCTCGTTTTCTGACAATGATCTTCTCATAAATATCTTCCGACCTCAGAGAAGGAATCCTTCCCTCGTCAAAAACTTCCAGATTTTCAAAGGGAATACTGCAAAGATGAAGGTCCATTATCTTTTCCAGACATTTTTTATCTGTTCTTAATTCACCCTCATATCCGATCCTGTTCAGATATGCCTCCCGTTCTCTGTCATTCATTTTTTCACTCCTGTTCTATTCAAGAAGATAACAGCTGGTATAGGCGATCGTACAGGGACCATAATAGTATTCCAGACCATTTGCCTGGCATACCTGTGTTACCAGCATTCCATAGGCTTCCATCGAAGAAAATGCCTGTTCGGGGAAACGGCATGGAGCATCCGGATATGTACACGTTTTACATTTTGTACAGCACCCGGCCCCTATGGGGAGCATGCCCGGCCATCTTTCTCTGAGCATTTTTTCAAATTCATAAAAATTCTGTTTATGAACCGCTTCGGTCTCCATCATCGTCTCTCCGTCCAAAGGATCCTCCAGTTTCCCCACTGTCTGGACAATAATGCCTTCCCTGTACTTTTCTATCTTTTTTCTGCATACTTCAAGATCTCCGCATCCGGGAGGACAGCTCCAGCGTTTTGCATACATATGGCAGGTATTATTTTTGCACATTTCCCTTACCTCCGGCATAAGCTGGATCGAATCGCTCTTCAGAAGTGCTACATGAGAAAATCCTGCCTTTTTTCCCATCTCTTCCAGTTCTTTTATATTAAGCATATCCATTCTCCTCGCATTACGGAAAGCATAAGCCATCCACAAAACAGTCCTGGAACTCCGGCGAAGCTGCCAGCTCCACAAAATCCATATTTTTGACAGTCCGATCCATTTCTTTTCTTTCCTCTTCATTCAGGAGTGCGATCCTGGCACCTTCGCCTGCCGCATTTCCCACCGGCTGTATCCTGGGCAGCAGTCCGGCCGGAAACATCCCGATCGCTGCCGCACTTTCCGGATTCATGTAATTGCCGAATGCACCGGCAAGATAGACCCGTTTAATATCCTTTTCTGTGATCTCCAGTCTTTTCATAAGAAGAAAGATTCCCGCTGCGATAGCCGCTTTTGCCAGCTGTACCTCTCCGATATCCTTCTGTGTCAGATAAACGCCCCTGTCATTTCCCGACTTTTCCGGAGGTACCAGCACAAACACTCCCGCCTTTTCCTGGCCGCTTTCCAGATGACCACTTTCATCAATAAAGCCAGCCAGGTACAGCTGTGCCACAAGATCGATCAGACCTGAACCGCATAAGCCTGCCGGAGCCTTATTTCCTATAGTCGTGTATTCCCATTTTCCATCTTTGTATACTACATGATCTACTGCTCCTGCTCCTCCACGCATCCCGCACTCGATCTTTGCACCTTCAAATGCCGGACCGGCAGCTGTTGAACAGCAGGCTAATCTCGTTTTATTTCCAAGGACCATCTCCCCGTTCGTTCCAATATCGATCATAAGGCTGATCTCGTTCTGCTGATCCTGTCTGAGCGCCAAAATGCAGCCACAGGTATCTGCCCCTACATACCCGGCTATATCAGGCAGCATAAGCAGCTGCCCCTTTCTGTGGATATGGAGCCCATATTGCTCTGCATTCAGTGTAAGCCCCTGACTGATCGCCGGATTATACGGTGCATGGACCAGCGATGCCGGAGAAATCCCAAGAAAAAGATGATGCATGCAGGTATTTCCTACCACAGATACCTGACAGATATCTAATGTGCTTCTTCCTGCTTCCTCTGCCAGTTCCTGGAGCATTTCATCAACCGCATTCCGTATGCAGCCGGTCAGCTGCTCTACGCCATGCTCCAGAGCATGATCCGCCCGCATGATCACATCTGCGCCATACTGAGTCTGTGGGTTCATTCTGCTCTTGAGAGCCAGCTGCTTCCCGGTCAATGCATCCATAAGATAGCCGACCACCGTCGTGGTACCTATATCAAAAGCCGCAAAACAGATTTTTTTCTCTTCTCTGCTGATATCCAGGATCTCATTTCCTGCACAGATCACATACCATTCTTCTGCTTCTTTTCTGCAGCCGTAAAGCTTCGATGCAATTTCAGTATCAGGCAGAACAGGTTTTTCCACATCCAGCTGTTCTGTCAGCCGCTCCCATTCAGAGCGGTTGTCTCCTGTCTCCGGTTTCTTAAGAATCACTTTTTTCTGTTTCAGATCAGGCCTGAACGCAACCGGTCTCTGCATTCCTTCTGTAAGGATCTCCTCTTCCTGGCATCCGGACAATGTATCTACTTCAAGGTCACTATGGATTTCCGTCTGACATGCAAGCACCATGTGATCTTCTATTTTAACACGACATTTCCCGCACTTTCCCCGGCCTCCGCAGGGTGCATCAGGAACCAGCTTTGCTTTTCTTTCCGCCTCAAGGATCCTGGTACCCGGTTCCACCAGGATCTCCTTTTCCTCCCTGATAAATTTTATTCGGTACATTTTCATCCCTCCGATGGTCACTGTAAAGCAAAAGCCGCTCTGCCGTCTATGCCATGCACAGACAATACAGAGCGGCCCGTTTTATTTTCCCTTATGCTGCCAAAGCTTTTGCAAGAACTGCTGCGCTTGCTGCATCTTCTGAATATCCATCTGCGCCGATCTCATCTGCAAACTCCTTCGTGATCGGTGCTCCTCCAACCATGATCTTAACATTGCTTCTGAAATCTTCCGCATTAAGTGCTGCAACTGTATCTTTCAGAGCCGGCATTGTAGTTGTGAGCAGCGCTGAAAGTGCAATTACCTTAACATCCGGATTTTCTTTGTAACATTCAATAACCTTCGATGCAGGTACATCAACACCGAGATCAATAACTTCAAAGCCGGCACTTTCGATCATCATCGCAACAAGATTCTTTCCGATATCATGAAGATCTCCTGCTACAGTAGCGATGATAAGTTTTCCCATACTTCCTGTAGCGCCGGATGCAAGATGTGGTTTCAGAACCTCAACACCCTTTTTCATTGCACGGGCTGCTACCAGCATTTCCGGAACAAAGATTTCTCCGTTCTTAAATCTTTCACCTACAACAGCCATTGCATCGATCATGCTGTTAAGAATCTCTGTTGCCTCACAGCCTTCATCAAGAGCTGACTGTACAGCTGCACCTACAAGTTTTGCTTTTCCTTTTTCTACCAATTCTGCTACTTCTGTGATTTTTGACATAATCAAACACCTCCGCTTTTTATCCGCATTCCGCATATGCGTTTTATTTATTTTTTTACAGGTCCGATCAGACCTTCTCTGTATGCTCCGATGTATTCCATACAGTAATCATCCAGACCAAGCAATGCCTCTGTTGCATATACAAGTCCAAGCATATCTCTGTTTGTAGGATCCATGATCGCACTGTCAAGGCCGGCATTCATTGCAAGTACCACAAATCCGAAATTGATAAGCTTACGTACCGGCAGATTGAAGGAAATGTTGCTGATCGCCGCTGTAATGTGGATCATTGGATACTGTTTACGGACACTTGAAATTACTTCCACGTTCATCGCAATACCATCTTCAGATGTACAGAGCATCTCAACCAATGGATCAATATGGATACGATCCGGTGAAATTCCGTACTCTTTCGCTTTTGCCATGATCTTGTCAAATACCTTCAGCCTGTCTTCCGCACTTTTGGGGATACCTGTATCATCGCTTAGAAGTGCGATAACCTGCCACCCTTTATTTTCAGGCTGTGCCATAAGAGGAAAAATCTTATCGATCTTATCCCCTTCACCGGATACAGAGTTAAAAATACCCGGTTTTCTGCAGAATTTGTAAGCTTCTGTAAGAACATCTGCGCTGGGACTGTCTACGGAAATCGGAAGATCTGTCACTTCCTGAATACAGTCGATCATCCATTTCAAGGTTTCTACTTCTTCTGCTTCCGGAACAGATGCGCAACAATCGATATAGCTTGCTCCTGAGTTTGCCTGAGCAAGTGCCCGCTGCTTGATGAATTCTGCATCTCTGTTTGCGATCGCCTCCGCCACAGAGGGGATGGATCCATTGATTTTTTCACCTATGATTATCATACTATTTATCCTCCCGTTAACATATTCTGGCCTGCATCAAGAATTGTTACTGTCCATTCCGTTCTCAGTAACACGCTACGCAGAATATTACCAATGAACAGTAACCAAGAATTCTTATTTCAGTTCCATGTCTTTTATATAATGATTGTATCAAAATAAATGCAAAAGACCAGCCGCATTTCATACCATAAACATTGCATTTATTCCTACATTTTGTAGGAATGTTTTTCAGTGTTAAAGTCCGCTTGAAACAGCCAACCTAAGACCAGCAGAAACAACCAATCTGAGTCCAACAGAAAAAGCCACTCCGAGTCCAATTAGAAAAGCCATTACCATATTAATTCATGTTTTCTTCCTACTACACTATGAGTTGGAAACACTATAATACAGAAACTAAGAAAATCGAGGTTGTAAGAACTCTTGTCGGTGACATGGAGCAATTCGGGGCAATCGTTATGGCGGAAGATACATGGAATGTAATCTTGCAGGTCTCAGAACGTGTGCCATGGAGCAAACAGTCACGCATGAATACATTTGTTGATGATCTTCTTTTGATACTGGAACGCAAAGAAAACGAAACCGGAGATCCTTTTATCAGCAGACCATACAATTATATTATTCACATTGCACTTGATCCTGACGCTCAGAAAGATACTGCTCTTATCAGTGTTCAGAGAAAAAGCACCTATGAGTTTGTATGCAAAGATATCAGCATCCCATTGAAAGAATTATAATCTTCTCTCCTGCTGCCGGGTTCACTCTCTGGCAGCAGGATTTCCAAGGCAATAGAATCTATCAGAAAGGCGGTATCAATTATGAGGAACTACATACTTGCGGAAAACAGACCTTATACAGCTTGTCCCATCTGGAAAAAAGATCTCAGAAAGCTGATGATTGATTTCTGTATACCGGAGCCAACCATTGACCAGATCATTTCTCAGGCTGAACAGGAAGCGAAGCCAACAGAAACAGCTCGACAGGTTTATAACCGTGCATGGCATAAATTCCGTAAACATCTGCTGACAAATTAGTAGTAAAAGTAAGGTAGTATGCAAAAAGTAGTAAAACCATTACCATTTCAGGCTCCAAGGCAGTCTTATTACAGTGTCATTTTAAGGGAGCCTTAAATTTACTACAGGAAGGGAACATCATGAACAGATATTTTGGTTACGCAAGAATCAGCACACCACAGCAAAGCATTGAAAGGCAGATCAGGAATATCCTTGCTGCATATCCACAGTCTGAGATCATCCGAGAAGTTTTTACCGGAACGAAATTTCAGGGACGAAGAGAATTTGAAAAACTCCTGAAAAAGCTCAACGCAGGTGATACCATTATCTTTGATTCGGTTTCCAGAATGTCCCGTGATGCAGAAGAAGGTTTTACCATGTATGAGGATCTTTTCAGCAAAGGAATTAATCTTGTATTCCTGAAGGAACCACACATAAACACAGAGACCTATAAAAGTGCGCTGCAAGGTGGCATCCCAACAACAGGGACCGACATTGACTGTATTCTGGAAGGGATCAATAAATATTTGCTCCTGCTTGCCAAAGAACAGATCCGGCTTGCTTTTGAACAGTCAGAAAAAGAGGTTCAGGATCTCAGGCAACGTACTAAAGAAGGAATGCAGACAGCAAGACTTTCTGGTAAACAGATCGGACAGGCTTCCGGTTCAAAGCTTGTAACGAAGAAATCTATAGCAGCAAAAGAAATCATCCTGAAGCATAACAAAACGTTCGGCGGATCACTCAACGATCTGGAAACCATTACTCAGGCCGGGATTACCAGAAAGACATTCTATAAATATAAGAAGGAACTGCTCTCTGAGATGATAGAGCAAACGAATCAGCGTTGAATGTTTTGCTGCAATCCGTTATAATGAGAACAGGGACATGACTTATTAAGAAGGGAGTGTGAAATATGCCATTACTCAAAGAAAATACTTATACTATAGAAGATATATATGCACTTCCAGAGGGAGAACGTGCCGAACTGATTGACGGACAGATTTATTACATGGCTCCGCCTAGTCGCAAGCATCAACGGATTTCAACAAGGCTCACCAGTATTATTGATCGTTACATTGAAGATCATCAGGGACAGTGCCAAGTTTATGCTGCCCCGTTTGCAGTTTATCTGGATGAATCCACGAACACATATGTTGAACCGGATATCTCTGTTATCTGTGATCCAAACAAGCTGAATGATAAGGGCTGCAATGGTGCTCCTGACTGGATTATAGAGATCGTTTCTCCTGCAAGTAAACGGATGGATTATTATACCAAGCTCTTTAAGTACAGAACGGCAGGTGTAAAAGAATATTGGATTGTTGATCCTGACAAGAGCAGAATTATTGTATACAATTTTGAACAATCAACAATGGACGAGTATTCCTTTACGGATTCTGTTAAGGCTGGAATCTATAATGATCTGCTGATTGATTTTAATGTGTTAAGTTTTTAACATAGTCATGTGCTGACCATGCTCAAAAATTGAAGCTTTTCTGAAGAAGAAAAGTTGGCGTAAACCCTTGCTCTATATAGGGAATCGCCAACTTTTTTATTATATCTCTGATGAAATTTTGAATTGCTACAAGCTGCATATGGGATATTTCTGGATCATACTAATCCGTCCTGATCGTAGAAGGATAATGTGATCCAGTCTGAAAAAGCTTGTATCTGGCAGCAGAAATTACTTACAGTGAGGAATAATACTGTAATCTTCTGCTCAAATGGTAGCTCAAAAAATTGGTTATCGTACTCATATTCTGTGGATGTATACATATGAACACCCGCTCACATGTTAAGAGTTTGTCAATCCCACCGATCCATCACCAACCAGGCACATCTCATTCCGCTCACCTGCCAGATCCAACTCGGCCCCGATTTAACAATATTCATCTTGGATTCTTCTATCTTCCAGTCCTCAGATTTTACTCCAACCATCCAACCCGATCCGTCCTCTCACCACCACAACTCCGTCCCGGCTCCACCGCAGCTCCATCTCACACTTAGTACAGCTATTTCTCCTAGATCTTCCCTGCACTTTCTACAGATCTGACCTTCTTTTCATCCTCTCTGAATCGACCTTACCGGAGCAACAACAGCTGCACGATAACTTAAGCTTAATACAACCTGCTGCCGTTTGCTCTTTCCGGTGATTTTCTGGTCGATTCTGTTCAATTCCAGTGATCGAATTTTACACCACTCAGGACGAATAAACTGAGTGTTTTAACGGATTTTCCGATAGACTAACCGACAAAAATTTTGAGGGTAACAATCGGAATAATCGGTGTGATTGCTGGGAAAATTGGAAATATGTTCACATCATCATTCCTATAATTAAAAAACTTTTTGTTCTTCCATAAGATTCAAATTGTGTTTGAGCATGTAAAAGATATACTTTATGAAATGGGACGGGGTCAAGTTTTTTACATATATCATTTGGTGAAATAATGGTATATATTCTTTTTTCACAATCTGGATTCTCTCGATACAACCTATAACATTCTTCAGCAACACCACCTGTATCAGTTTCATTTGTAATCGTATAATTTTTTAGATTTGTTATTAAAACTCCTGAACGTTCCCATTCTCTCAAATTTATAAAATTTCTCATAATAATAAGATATCCTATATTAGTATCTAAAAATAAATAGTCTTTATCCGAATGCTCAAAGTCACTCATTGCTTTTTTGTACTGCCATATATATTTTTTAACATACTATTTTGTGATGTAATCCTTCTTGTTAATTGGAGAATGTTGAGATCAATCATGTTCTCATAATGTTCTATAGCTTCTATTTTTTTTTGCAAAGTATTCTTTACTTTTTGATGTAATTTTAACAGATTTTTAAACTCTCCATTCTCAACATTTTCCACAGACATATTATCTAACATTTTTATTAGTTTATATTTATTAAGTGAATTCTTTTGAACATCATCCATACATTCATTCGAAACAGTTATATACCAATCTATATAACTATCTTCTTTATGCTTTAAAGATAAATATTCACTGTAATAATCATTACTTTCTTTTTCAATTTTTTTCAGTTCTTCAGTATATATTTCCTCTTGAAGTTCTGTAAATGACATTTTCCCCATATTATTCTCTCCCCTTGTTATATTACTTTTACTTCTTAATGTACTTATTAATGATCCTCTTCTCCAATGTTTTTCCAGAATCCCGGTACCATGGCAAGATCACGCCGCAGTATTCCTGTACTCTCATGGAGTATATCTCGCCACATATCATAAACACAATTAATCCGATTGCAGCAATCAGTCCTCCGTTGGCCACAATACATAATAGCAGACATGGTACAACCCAATACCAGTTATATGAGAAATGACACCATTTCACCAGCCATTCTTCACTCATCATATCAAAACGTCTAATCTCATCCTGAGATAAAGAAGTCTTAGGAGGATTTGCAGCTGCCTTGCGTCTCATTAATTCAGCATAACCAACCGTTGGTTCGTCCGGGCTGGTATATTTCTTAACATCCTCCTGCATCTGCTTTATTCTGCGTTCTTCCTCTTCTTTCTTCCTTCGCAAACTAGGACTGTTCCTATATTTAAACTCCTCATACGTGTTTCTTATTAACTGTTCCATCTGTGGAGGAGTTCCTGATTTAGTACAAATTTGATTATAAATATACTTCATCTCTTCAAGCTCTATATATGCTTTAGGGACGCTGTAACGTTCATAATAATTTTTCATACTTTCCGTTTGGCGTTTTGCTCCTTTTACAGCATCTTTTACATATCGCACATAGTCTTCGTAATGTTCTTTATTTGTTATTATACGATCACCGAACTGAATAATACAATTACATTTTGCATTTGCCTCTTCAGGAGTAAGATTATTAACAATATCCTCACACTTTTTAATCAGGTCGTCCGTAGAATCTGCATACTCCTTATAATTCTGTGCATCTTTAAAACTCATAATCATAAGTGTTTACCTCCCTTCCTTTTGTATTAGTAGTCCTGTATGTGCTTTCTGATTTTAATTTCAAAAATATTCTGAATTTATTTTTTGGTGTAAAAAAAAGATACACTATACCTGTGTATCAAACAATCACTTTATTTTTACTTTTGCTTACCTTAGCAAGCGGTGTTCTTCTATATGACATGGCATAATAATCCTCAACGTGGCATATCCCGCATGGCATATACACTACCTTCTCAACGAGCGCAAAGAAGGAATATACATTTACTAATTATTTTCCAAGACTTTGTAAGGTACGCTTACAGCACATTTCTTCTGTAATCATTTTAACCATAGCACCGTTAGTTGAAGTTGTAAAGAAAATTTATATATTTCAGCAATTAGTCTAAAAACGGATCGTAATTTTCGGTAATTATTACCAGATATCAGTATTGATATTTTTAGTTCATTTTGTTCTATGAGATAAGATTTTATCCTCTTAGTCCTCAAAAAATTCCTCATAGTCTACAGCAAATAATTTCTGCAATGCTTTAAGATCACTGGCTTTTATGTTTCTTCTGCCCGATTCAATATTAGCAAGTGTACTTCTGGACATACTGCTTCCCATCAACTGTAACTGACCTACGACTTCAGCCTGTGTCATGTTCTTTTTCATCCGTATGTTCTGGATATTTCTACCTATTGGAACGTCCTGTAAAATCCACTGCATAAGATATACTCCTGTGACTAATTAGTAACTTTTGTATTGAGTATATCTGGAAAACATGATATTATTGTCACTAGATAGAAACAATCGTATTAGAGAGGAATATAGCATTATGGATATCATAGATCAGCTTTACAACTCACATGTAAGTGCAGCCACACTGGACACCCTGGACAAGTACCGTATACATAAGGATCAGGCTTTACATGGTTATCATATTCTTAAAGAACAACTCACAGAAGATCAGGCGGCCGCTCTGGATCAGGTCATGAATGAGAACCTTAATCTTCTGACAGACGAGTTGGAGCAGAATTTCAGAAACGGCTTCTGTCTTGGAGTGAAGATGATGTGTGAGGTGTTTGGGAAAGATGTGTAAGTATGCTATAATATATAAAAAGCTGACCTGTCAAATCGACGGTGCAGGTCAATAAGTAAATTTGGTGGCAGGGTACGCAAATTATATAAAACCTTATACCTAATTCAGGTATCTGGTTTTTGTACCCCTTCTTCCACTTCCCAGTGCGAAATCTTTAATCATCCAGAATTCGGAAATCTGCGCTGCATTGAGAAAGATGGAGAACCTTGGTTCGTGGGAAAAGATGTGGCAATGGCGTTGGGATATAGTAATACAAGAGATGCATTAAGTCGTCATGTGGATGTCGAAGATAAGGGCGTCGTGAATCACGACACCCCCTCTGGAATCCAGAAAATGACCATTATCAATGAATCCGGTCTCTATTCTCTCATCCTCAGCAGTAAACTTGAATCTGCAAAACGTTTCAAACGCTGGGTAACATCTGAGGTATTGCCGTGTATCCGGAAACATGGTGGATACTTAGAAAATTATTTTTACCTTGTTCTCCTTCATCATTTGCAGTATTCTTATGATATCAAGAATCATTGAAGGAGGAAACATCTATGAAAAAGAAGCTCAAAAAATCACTTATCATTCTTTTGTCTGTTATCATGATCTTCTCACTCCCGATCTCAGCATCAGCAGCCACCAGAAAAGACGTAACAAAAACATACCGCAAATCGGTTACTAAGATGTTAGAAGGATTTGACAGTTATTTTGCTTACTGTTGTGGTAGAAGGCAATATTTCAAATTCGATGATTACGCCAGAACAACCATGGTAACTATGAAAAATTACAATTTGTGGGAGAAAAATATTTCTTACGTAAAGAAAAAAATTCAGCCACAACTGAAGCTTTACTTCAATACTTCTACCGTAAAATTTACGAAATTTACAAAATATGGTATCCCTAGAAATCCTTCTTACTTGCTTTGTAATAAGAATGGTAAGATTGTTTATACTGGCGGTAACTGGGGCGAAGATTCTCCAAATGGTGTCGTAAAAAAGATCATGAAAACAGGTTCCAAGACATACGAAGTAACATATAATCTTTACTTTTATAATTGGATGACCAAGAAAAACTATGGGTATATGGGAACATACAAAATATATTTAAAAAAAGCCAATAACAAAAACGGCTTCATTATTACCAATATCAAACAAACTGTAAATAAAAAGAACTCTCTTTAGTCTTTTCATAGAGGGGCAGATTCCTAAATCGGGGATCTGCTCTTTTTTCGGCCTTGTAATTCGTCCTATAATCCGTTTTTATTTTTCAAGCGAACAAATCCTCGTCTTAACGCTTTCAATCCCTTTACAGATCAAATACGTACTCACAGGGCAGCTATATATGCAAGTCCCGGTGAAGATGTGAATACTGGATAAATAACAGATAAACGATATGAAAATTTGGCATAAAAGTTCAGAATAAAAAGTAAAAAAAGGCTCATGACTTGTCCGCAAACTGTACCTCTACAGTCTCGACTTATCATGAGCCTTGAAATTCGTCTCTCATATACTACGACAGATGGGTTATTTGCTGAAAAGGTTCCATCGTATATGTAGGATTTTCTCTACGCCATTTTTTCTTGTTCTTTACGCCATTTTTACCCCATTTTTGTAAAAACTTACGTGAAATTACGGTAACTTACGTGAAGTTATTCGCCCTCGGACTTTTTTGTGTCAAATCTCGGGAAATGGCTCAACCATGCGGGTTTCATATTCCTTAAATTTCCCTGAAATCCGGTGTCCCGTACAGGTCATACGGAGTACTCTGGTATACGTAATAATTATCAAAAGTCATACTCTTTTCACCTCTCAAAACGTTGATTTCTCGGTACTTTTCGAGATTTTATACACCAAATATTTTATATAATACCCCATATATACCCCATTTTCAAGCACCGAATTGAATGATTTTTTTAGTTACTGATGGAGAATTAGTTTTCTCTAATCCAATAGTATCTTCCAGTAGTTTCATATCATCAACTTTCTTCTTATCCAAAACACTCGTGTATAAATCCATAGTCATCTGTAAAGAAGCGTGTCCAAGATATGATTGTACTGTCTTCGGTGGGATTCCTGCTTCAAAACAGCGTGTAGCAAATGTGTGTCTAAATGTATGCCCTGAAAATTTCTCCATTGCATCCAGTGGATCTTTTGTAAGATTGATTTCGTCTACTATTCTGCCAATTGCTTGAAGATATAACTGAGAGTTTAATGGTGTTCCAAATTTTGTAGTAAATAACAACTCTGGAAAATCAAGCTTTCCTTTATAAGGAGAGTTATCGCATATAATCTTATGAAGTATGATCTGTTCCTGTAAAGCTTCCTTGCAGAATGAATTAATAGGCACTGTTCTATAACTTGATTTCGTCTTAGGTGGATCAATATGAAATTCTTTCTGTGTATCTCCATCCAGTTTTTGATACAATAGAGTCTTATTTACTTTGATTTCATTTTTTCCAAAGTCAATATCATCTTCTGTCAGTGCAAATAACTCGCCTGGACGTAATCCAGTATTTATGGCAACTATAAAAAGATTGTTATAAAAAGTACCTGCACTACATTCAAAGAAATCTGTCTGATCTTCTCTTGTAAGTGCTTTAGCTTCGCTTTGTGGTCTGTTAACTGGAAGCCTTACTCCTTTTGCAGGATTCTTTACGAGATAATCATCTTCCATAGCTCTATTTAGCATATCAACAAGAAGTATCCTTATTTTGTTTAAAGTTTCCCACTGATATCCTTTGGCATGTACTTGATTAATAGTATCAGTTATCATCAACTTTGAAATATCTGTTAATTTCTTATTCCCTAAATATGGCTGAATATGCTTTGTATATACTGTTTCATAGTGTTTTTTAGAATTAAGTCTGATAACAGGAATTTTATATACTTTCATCCATTTTTCATACCATTGGTCAAGTGTTGTGCTTGGCTCAACAACATTTCTCAATCTTTCATTGTCTGCGACTGCTAAAGCCAATTTATTTTTCACTTCTTTTAGTGTAGAGCCATATACTTCTCTTCTCCTTCCAAATCTATCTTCAAATCTGCCTGAATATTTACCATCTTTTCTTTGACGGATTCCCTTGCCTAATTCTTTACCTTTTAAATCTTTTCCCATTGATACATCTCCTTTTCTATATAAGTAAATGTATAATAGGTAACAATTTCACATTTATATCCTATCATACACTCTGTTAAATATCAACTTTTCACACATTACAGATATGTAACACTATCTAAATATTTTTCAAAGGCAACTCTTTTGATAATTGCTTTTTTTCCGACATAAATAACAAAATTACATCTTTCTTCTTTTATTAATTCACGAATTTTATTAATCCCAATATTGAAATATTCCGATGCCTCAGATAGCGTTAATGTATATTTTTCCCATAATGGTACTTTTTTCTCAGTCATAAATCCTCCCTGCTTTCCATATATAAGAAAACAGGTTACAACCTATTCAGTTATAACCTGTCACAATTTATTACATTCCATATAATTTTATCTTACAAGCCATCTGGCAAGTTTATATTAGCATATGTCACCTTCATTGATACAATATCAAATTATATTTCTTCACCCAGGAATAATGATACAATTTCATTATTATATTCTGATCTGAAAGGAATTATATTTAATTCAATATCATGATACCATCGAAAAACGTGACATCTATAAAGGTATTTTCCAGTTATAGGAACTCTATTTGTAATACACAATATATCTCTCGTTATAAATGATGCAAATAATTTATTTTTCATAAAATAGTCTTGAGTATATAAATATTCTTGATATTTATAATGAAATGGATGAGGTTTAGTAAGTGGCATATAGCCACCTACTTTCATCATCCAAATCTCCGCTTATTCTTACGGATATCATTCTGTGTCTTACTACTTGCAAGATCAAGAATCTTATTCAACTCTGGAAGAGTATCACGTGTTAGATCACCTTGTACAATAAATTTATTGTATACATTGTTTACACTGTTTCCAGAAGCATCCTTAACTTTAAGTTCTGGCATTTTAAAGTTACTATTCATTGCGTAATTCTGCTGACGTTCTGCCATATCAATTAAAGTTTCTGTAATATCATTTGGAATTACCATATCAGAAGCTTCTAATGGGGTAATCCAACCATCTTTTGTGACGATGATTTCACGACCATTTTCATTTGTCATTGCAATACGATTTGAACCTACACGCTTTGTTCCCTTTGCGTATCCCTTTAGATGTCCAGAATTATATCCAGTATCAAGGGAATTAGAGTTTTTCATATTGGATTTATCCTGGTTAGTAAAATATTGACCAGAAGTTATACCGCCAATATTATTCAAGATATAATCAATACCTGCCATCATGTCACTGTAGTTTTCACCAGCACCATTAATAGCACCACTAATAGCATCTGACATTTTTGCAAGGTCTGAACTTAACTGATTAGACCACTTCTCAAAATCTTCACTCAACTGAGTTTCAAGATCATCCAGACCACTCACTGTAATGTCATATACATGGTCACGTACAGTATCATCTAAATCATCCTGTTTATCCTTGAGTGATGCTTCAAGTCGTGCTTTCTGCGCCTTAGATTCTGCATCCGTCAGTCCTTCAAGTCCACGAATCTGTTGCTTGATAAGCTCAATCTCATCTGTTTTCTTCTTAATAGTCTTATCATAATCGTAATACTCTTTCTTTTTCTTGAGTGCCTTTTTACGGGCATCAATTTCTTTGAACATTGCATCCTGTACAGCTTTAGCCTGATTGGTAACAATACTGATAATAGACTGCCTATAATTATTTACATTCTTCAAAGATTCCTGCATAGCTGAATCATTCTCAGACATTAATTCATCATATGTCTTTTCACCATATTTTGATTTGCTAGAACCGTTTGCAAAATCATCCATGATTTGCTGACGCTTCTTCACATATGTTTGAAGATTGTTCAGTTCTGTATCTAACTGTTGAGAGTTCATCGTAATGGATAACGCACCCATTTCTGTCAGATTTCCGGTGTCTTTGTCAATCATCATATCTTCTGTGATAAGATCATTAATAGAACTAATCTTATCTTTTAGCCGATTTGCTTTTTCGATTGCACGATCAAACATTTCTTCATAAACAGTTGTAATTTTATCCTGTTTTGCTTGCTCAATCTGTGTATCAAAATCACTTACCGCATTTTGGGCTTCAAGAATTTGATTGGTCATTTCCAACCATTCTTCTGAACCCTTTTTAATAATTCCACTTTTTACAGATGCATTCAGTTGTTTTTGTAAATCAGTTACTTCATTTTGTTTATACTTCCTTTGTTTTTGTAAGTCATTGATTTGTGTATCATATTTCTTACTATTTGTATAATTTCCATGTGCTTCTGATTTTTCATATTTCTTCTGATGTTGTTCTGTATAATTGGAATATCTATCATTCCATCCGCTATAATAGTTCTGGACATTCTTGAATTTCTCTTGTTCATTTGTAACACGCATAGCAGCGTATTCAGCTTGAGCCTGGTCAGCATTACTCTGAGCCGTACTTAAAGCATTTGAGAGAATACGTCCTTTATCTGGATTTGAACCAGTTACATATTTGTTATATGCTTCCAGTTGTTTCTTTAACTTAGGATTTTTTATATTAGAAGTATCAACCTTTTGATTCTTCTTTATAGCATTTCTCTGTGCAGTCGTGATTTTCCCTTTTGTAGCCAACAATGCTTTTTTAGATTTGTTACGATTAGCAACATTATTTTTATAAGTCCGCATATTCTTTTTAGATGCTTTCAAAGCAGATTGACGATATGCATTCTCTTGTTTTGATGCTGATGTCTGATAATCCAATAATTTGTTTTGTGCAACAAAAGTTTTCTTTGATTTCTGTGTACTAAGAACTGCTCTTTGCGTTGTAGTGAGATTTTTCTTAGCGTTAGTAAGATTTGTCTGCTGAGTTTTTACATTTCTATTTGCAATTGATAAATGTCTTTGTGCGCTCGTTACCTGATACTCAGTTCTGCTAACTCTATCCATGTCTTTAGCATTCTTCTTAACCGCTGAATTATATTGCTGTGCCGCTTTAAGAGTTGTACCTTTTAATCCCTTTGTGTTAATTGTTTGTCCTGAATTTATAGCTTTTCGGATTTGTGTTTTTCTAGCAGAAGAAGCATTTGATTTATTTAAAACCGATCTTAAATTAGAAGAAGCTGAATCAACTTTTATGGTTGATTGTGTAGCTACTTTAACAGCATTACCACGTGCTTTTCTCACAGAGGTAAGCTTTTTTTGTGCGTTGCTTTGTGTTTTCTTTGCACTGTTTAATTTTTGTTCTGCTTTTGTTATATTAGGATTATCTACTTTGATTTGTCTAGCAATAGAAGCAAGTCCAGATTTACCTGTAGATAAAGAAGAGATGGCACTTTTAAGCCCGTTGACTTTATTTGTTAATGTATCAATCTTTTTACCTGCATCCTCAGTTGGCATATTCGCCCACTGTTCAAATACTTTTAATTGCTCATTATACAAATTCTGAGCTTCTTGTGTACAGTCTTTTGCCTTATCATAATAATCCTGATATTTCTGAATTGCTTCTGCAAGACCTTTTCCAAAGTCTGTAGTAGTATCCATATCTTCAATATTCCAGTATCCACCTTGAACAGCTTTCTTATAAGAATCTGGAATAACGATATTCATTTTTTGTTCAGTATCAGAACCTTCTGGTGTGTAATAATATGTATATCCAGATGCAATAGAATTAGCTTTATTGGTATAAGACTGTGCACCATGTTTATTTGCATTAATTTCTTCTACTATAGCTTTCTCTTGACGATGGAGCATTGTTTTCTTAAATGCAGAAGATACATAATCATTGATACGATTAGATATGTTTTCTACAGTATCTTTGAATTTTGTTAGGGTTCTTGCTACCCAGTCAAATACTTGCTCTGCGTGCTTTTGTTTAGAAGTGGTTGAAGAATTATTCCCACCTCCGCCACCGCCGCCAGAGTTTCCGCCAGAGGTACTACTACCGCCAGAAGATGTTGGGGTGGTATTTGTCTTTTTATTGGAAGATTTTGAACCACTGTAAGTCGTATGTTTCGATGCAATACTGGCCTGTTTTACAGGGATTCCACCTCTGACCATAGCCGATCCGCTTGCTTGTGCCAGACCTCTGCTGTTTATAAACCCACGATCTAATAAAGCTTCCGTCTGAAGATGATTGAATACAATACTTCCTGCCGGGATATTCACGAACTCTGCTCCGTTATCACCTACGGTATTCCATGTACCAGTTGCAGGATTCACTACAATTTCACGACCCAACTCACCTACCAGAGTAGTTCCGCCTGTCTTAGTAGCCCAGTTACCGCTTGCCTGTGCATGGCCTGAAAGGTGATTATACTGTGCTGAACCTGATGCATGAGCTGTTCCACTGGCATGAGCTGTTCCATTTGCGCCACCTGCACCTTTTGTTGGTGGTGTTGTGTTTGTCCAGTTCACGGTTCCGGTTGCTGTGAAATGTGTCTTTACTCTGGAAGTTTCATTTCCCCATGATACAAGACCGGAAGAACGGTGTACCTGTGCTGCAAACGCATCTACAGCCCCGGTTTCATTATCCCATGTCACTTTACCAGAAGATTGCTTTTCTTCTGCTGCATAGGCATCCACGGCAGAAGAATCCACACCAGCTTTTACCATGATTTCCGGTGATAATCCCTGTATCGAAGCTGTAATTGAAGCTTCTGAAGATCCATCAATTCCCAGTGTTGCTTTGATTTCCGGGCTTAATCCCTGAATCTCACCAACCAGACTATCCACTTTGCCTTGTGCTTCCGAGGTATCTGCACCAACTGAAGCCTGTAGCTCTACACTGTTCTGAGCTTCCTGAAACTGCTGTAATAAAGATAACGCATTTCCAAGCTCACCATCCACCTGTGAAGTATCTACAGACATGACCGCAGGAGCTTCCAACATCTGTTTCTGTGTAACACAATACTGGATAACTGCGTTGGCATCATCCACCTGAGAGGAATCCACATCCAGAGTAGTCTTGTAATTCTGCATCTGAGATATGGTATTGTCCAACGTCTTGACTTTATCCTCCGTGTTCTCAATGTCGGAAACATCAATCTGGATATTCATGTCGGTATCACCAGACATTTCCTCAATCCGCCCCTTGGCTTCCCCGGCTGCAACTGCCATATCACCTAACGTCTTTGTAGCTTCGTCCGCCCAGTCAAACTCTCCGCCGAACTCTTCCATCTCACCAAACATGGATTGAATCATTGGCATAGAAAGATTCAATCCCTCCGCAAAATCCTCCATGGTTTTCTGGCCTGCAACTTTATATTCGCCACTAGCTTCATCCAGTTCCATCAGTCCAGCCTTGGTAGCTTTTGCACAGAACTCCTGCACATCAAGACCGATCCGGTTGCCGTCCTCGTCATGGTTAAAGTAATGTTCAATAGAACTCATATAAGAAGAAACGGCTTCTGCGTCCTGGCTATCCACGGTATCAGGAACAATAAAATCCACGGCTGCCTTATAAGAGTTTGTTCCGACCCTTCCGTAATCCTCAGAATCACTGTTTTTGGTTACGTTGTCGATCTTTTCCATAGCTCCCATAGCATCATCAAACATATCACCCGATTCCGAAGCGTTCTGTTTGTCAAGCCAGTTCTGGTAAGCCCCAGTTGCTTCCCTGAGAGATGCAGAGAGCAGATCCAGCTGATTGCACTGATTTACAATAGCGTCATTATCCGATAAAAGAGCATCAATACTGGACTGTATTGCCTGTGCTTCCTCACCTTTTGCATCGGTTAATCCTCTTAACTGATCCTGAAGCTGTTCGATCTGTGCAATGTTCTGCATGTACTGATTCTGTTTTTCTGCTTTCTGGCTGTTGTTGGTCTGTATCTGTTCCTCTGCCTTGGCTTTCTGTAACTCACGTACTTTCTCTGCGTTCAGTTGTAAGGCTCCGTTATTATATTCCAGAGCGGAAGTATAATCTGCAAGCTCGTCTGAGTTGAAATCATCCAGAGAGATAGATTTTCCTGTGCTTTGTGCATCCAGAACAGATTCCGCTTTCTGGATTCCGGTTAATGCAGCACTGGCTTTATCAATCCTTTCACTGATATCCCCAATGGAATCCGCTGCTTCATCCAGAGAAGATCCAGTACTGGAAGAGATTACACCCAACTCTGCAAGCATACTGGCAAGATTCGCCACACTGGAGGCAGAAGTATCACTAATAACACCTGCATCTAAGGCAGCCTGTACCAGAGTATTGATCTGATCCTCACCCTTCTGTATCCCATCTGTCTCAAAAGCATATCGAAAGTCTGTATCTGAAAGATTCCATTCCTTCAGTGCTTTTGCATTATCCGAGACAGACTTTCCAAACTTACTTGTGTCCGTACCATTTACGGCCTTGGTAAACTTATCATTGGCAATGGCTGTATCATTCAGCTCGTCCCGGATTTCTTTTACCTGATCTACATAAGCGGCCATCCCTGTATTCTCCACCAGATTGTTTACTGTGCTATCCAGTTCTGAGAATTTCTGGGATGCTTCTGTAATCTTGCTGTTATCTCCATCGGCAATCGCATTATTATAATCCTCAACCGCTTTTGCATAGTCTGAGATCCACTTGGAAGCTTTCTGTTCCGTATCACCGGACTTATACAGCTTATCATCGGATAGCAACTCTGCTTCCTGTGCCTGTTTATAAATATCCTGATATTCACTGAGAACATCCTTTGCTTTTGTCAGACCGGATGCTGCATTGTTAGCAAGCTGATCGGTTACATCCGTTTCACCAAACTGATCCTCAATACCGGAAACCTCAGTCATGAAATCATTCAAAGCGTCTTTTGCCGTAGAAGCATCCGCATTAAACTGAATATCCATCGTGATTCCGTCTGCACTGTCCAGCTTAAATACATCTTCTCCATAGGTTTCCTGAAGCTTCTTTATGGATTTCTTGATTGCTTCCGATTCCTTTGATCCGTTATCATAGAACCGACCCAAGTATGTATGACGGTTTTTCTCCATCTCTTTCTGGGCTTTGTCAATACCCTTTTTATTTTCATTCAAGAAGCTTTGGGACTGTTTTTCGTTCACCTGATCCAGTAATGCGATCTGCTCCGTAAGAGATCCGTTTATCAGATCAAGCCCACTGACCTGATTTCCGTAGGATTCGGATAAAGATTCCTGTATGGATAACAGCTCGCTCTTTGCATCTGCTGCTTCCTGCTCTGTTAATGTACCGGATGCAAGGGCTGTCCTTAACTCCTGAATCCTGCTGATATTATCCTGTATGGAAGTTGTGTTCTCTTCCCATGTATTTCCTGCACTTTTCGCAGAGCTTACTGCTTCCTCTATGGATCTTTTATAAGCACTGTAAGCTGTAACTACTGCGGTAACACCTGCTGCAACCAGAATCAGAGGATTTGCCATCAGTGTTGCAAGCATTCCCTCCATAGCACCGGATAATGTAAAGGTACTGGCAGCAGCAGTTTCATTGGCAGTGGTTAATCCCATTGCAGCAACAGCCGCCTGTGCTTCTGCTTCCCCCATTCCTTGAGACATTAATATAGCAGTTCTTTGAGATTCTGATAATGCGCTACTGGATAATAATAATTTTGTCTGAGCTTCTGATAATCCCTTAGACAAATTCATTAAGTTAGAAAATGAATTTTCTGACATATCCGAGATTTTTGATAGATCAAGTGCCTTTGAAAAATCAGAAAATTCCTTAAACATGTCTATCAGTTGTTTGAAAGCATATACACCACCAGCAGTTCCAAGTCCTGCAAGTGCTGATTGTAATAGATTTGTATTTGCTGCAAAGTCTGCTACTGCTTTAGAACCATCAAGAAATCCAGAGTATAAATCACTTGACACTGTAGTAGTGGCTAGATTTTCAAGGCTCGCTTTTAATGCGTTTGTCTTTGCTTCCAGAGAAGTTAAATAATTATCCTCAAATTTCTTCTGTGCTGTTCCTTCAGAATTATAAGCAACATCTGTCAATTTCTGTACTTTATCCCAGTTATCTAACATAGCGGTAATGGAGTTTGCCTGATATGTGCCGCCCAAAGCTGTACTGACCGCCTTTTGAGTTTTCTTATCAAATGACTCCCATTTATCAGCAACAGTATCAAGAATTGTTTCTGAATCAAGAAACTGATCATTGTTATCTCTCATTGAAATCCCAATTTTATTCAGAACCTTTTCAACATCATTTAATGCTTCGCCATTGTCATCTACAAACTTCCCTGCCTTAATGTTATTCATTCTGGCTAGGATTGACTTCATAGCATTACCAATTGTCTCATCATTTGCTTGTGTTACGTCTTTAACTGTAGCGATCATGGCAGCCGTCTTTTCCAGACTGACACCTGCATTATTCGCCTGTGATGCAACTTTTGTCAGTGCTGAACCGATACCACCTGCATCAGAAGCAGACTCAAGGTCAATGCTTGTAAGAATATCATTAACTTTGCTCGCCTGATCTGCGCTCATCTGGAAACCATTCAGAGTTGCAGTTAATACCTCAGATGCATCCTCAGAACTCATCTGTGCATCTTTCGACAGAACCATACTGTCCTTGATAAGTTGGTTTGTTTCAGACATGGAACGTCCCTGTCTTAACCAACTATCCGCAGATTTCGCAACATCAGAAGTCACACTACCTAATTCCTGACCTAAATCATTATAACTCTGCATCAGTTCCCTTGCATAAGAACGACTCTCACCTGTAGCCATAGATAAGTCAGTTTCAAGATCATTAAACTCTTTAACTGTTGAAAGTGCTTCTTTACCTGCATCTGTAACTTTATACAGTCCATCCTGCATTAGATTTGCTAAACTATATGCGCTGAATGCTTCCTTGAAACTACTTCCCAATGAAGAAAAGATTCCCTGGCTTCTCTGTCCTGCTGCATTTACATTATTTAACGCTTCCTGCATATAGGTTAAACCAGATCTGTCAATGTTGGGGACACTGATTTCCTGTTCGGTCTGTGTAGTAGTATCAAGCGCACTTCCAACTGATTCCCGTAATGTATCAGCATTAACATGTACGTCAATATTCACATCCTTGATATTCTCAATTGCGGAACGTATCTGTGATTCTATTTCTTCTGCATCCACTTTAAAATTAACAGGAATATCCACATCTGTTAATGCGGCAGTCAGATTAGATTTTAACGATTCCTCATTAATCTTTAAATCTACTTTTACAGGTTCATCCCCTGTGCTTAACTGACTAATAGAGCTACGAAGCTTTGATACAATTTCTTCTTCGTTTAACTTAACATCTACATTAATAGCTTCTCCGTTCCCTGTTCCTGCATTCTGAATAGCAGAACGGATATCAGAAGCAATTTTCTCTGTATTAACTTCAACATCAAGCTGAATTGTTGACTTATTGGCTTCTGTCGCAGACATGATATTGGTCTGTAGAGCATCTTTCATTTTGGTTGCGGCAGATATTACTTCTTGTGCAATAGCATCCGACATTGCTGTAAATTCTGAACCTTTTAGCTCATTCACAGAAAAGCTTTGTGTCATATCGGCTCTTGCCTGTTTCATCAAGTCAAAAGCACGAACAATTTGGTCTGCTTGATTTGTAATATCCGCAGAAAAATGTTCCGGGAACAAGCTGCTCATTTCTCCCCAGATAGAATCAATAGAGACTCCTTTTGTAGCATCACGAACAATTTTACCTACATTATTTTGCAGCAATTCCTTATAAGTATCACCACCTAAAGCATTTTTCAGCTCATCTGATACATAAATCTTTTTATCCTTGAAATAATTAAAGAAATTATCATAAATACCCGAACTGGACTTAATCACTTTCGCACTTTTAGCCACAGTGCTTTCAAGACCATTCAATCCTGCATAAAAACCTGTTGCTTTGGAAAAATCAAAATCTTTGCCGTTCCATGTCTTCGCCAAGCTGGAAACCATATTATTCATTTGGGATTTTAATTTATTGATAGTTTTTGAATCTGAGATATTAAAAGAATTTGCTAATTGATTTGCGATTGAAGATGTGTCGAGCTTAGTACTCGATAGACCTTTTTCAATATTAGATAGTAATTTCTTTGCAGAATCCTGATTGACTTCCACATCCAATTTTATTTTTCTTTGCTCTTTGGTCAGAGCATTTAGCTTCTCTTCGGCTTCTGATGTATCCAGATCAGCCTTAACATTTATTTCAAAATCTGACATTTGTACCTCACTTTCTTTGTATTATCATATTGTAATATTATTTTTAATTTAAAAAAACAACCTATTAGATAGTCTCTTGTGTTCTTCTATTTGAACCGTTTTCCAAACGATTCATTTATATTTTTCTGTACATCCGCTTCGGTCTTCATCCAGAATCCACCATTACCAATCAGTCCACCAGATTCTGCATAATTGTAGATTGTATTTGTATCTCTTCCTGCCGGGGAATACCCGTAACCTGTATTTAACGATAATTCACCTGACATACCAGATACAAACATTGTTGGTGATTCTTTTAATGCACCTATTCTATGATAATCGCCCTCTGGTACAGTATAGAAATCATTCACATTATTTTTTGTGTCCTCATAAGATTTTTCCATAGCTTCTTGTAACGCTTCTTCACATTCTTTTTGTATTGCCGCTTTGAGTGCGCCCCATGATGTAAATATTACTCCCATAATTTTTTCTCTCTACTTTCCTTAGAATATTTCAATTCATACTATCTCATAAATTTTTACTATAAGGTTAGAAAGGAGTGCATTTTTACGCACTCCTTTTCAAAATAGACTCAACAATCCCTCTTGTTTTAGAAAGCTGCTGTCTTAATCCTATAATTTCTTCATTTAACCTTTCATTCTCTTTTCCAAGTTCTTGAATTGCTTTAGAATTATATTCTGTCAACAATAAAGTGTTAATGCACTTCACATTCATAGTACCATCTTTATCATATCCGCCACCAGTAGTAAGAAGAGGATCAATTAACTCTAATTCATCCGCAACGCATCCTAATTCTTGATGCACTCCTGTTTGTTTCCAGTTAAATTCTCTAATTTGCATTTGCATAATTTTCGATAAAGCATTAACGGAAGAATCTTTTATATCTCTTTTTAATCGTATGTCTGAACTTGAGCCAGTAAATGTTGCTGTGCCCCATGATGTAGATCCATATTGTGCACGAATACTGATTTTATTTCCTGTTTGAGATTGTAAAAAAGCAACTTTGGTTTTATTAGAACCCGCCGATGCTATAGGTCGTCTAAATACGGCAGTTGCATTAGCATCTTCTTCTGCATTATAATCAAGAAACGCAAAGGAACTTCGAGCTGTTACTTTTCCATAAAATCCTGATTCTCCATCAACATGTAACGTACTTTTTAACGTTGTTCCACTTTTAACAGTCAATGTTCCACTTGTATATAAATTTACTCCCATAGAGGTATTTTTATTATTTGTATATATAGCAGTAGCATCAATTGAATTAGCTGATATTGTAGAAGTAGCTGATATTGTTTCGGCAACTAAATTTTTACCTACGTTCAAATTTAGAAGGACTGATAAATCATCATAGCAATAAATTGTTTTACCATATAAAATAATGCTTGCGCCTGATACCCCAGATGTTTTTCCATCACCTATTAAACCTATATTTAAACCAGATTGCCCTGACCATTCGATAATTTTCTGATAGGTATCAAACGTATCACTATAAACAGAAATTGATTGTTTTGCTCTCATAGTAGTAGCATTAACTGTTCCAGTAAGACTGCCATTTGTGGCAGTAAAATTACCACTAGAATCAACTTTAAACTTTCCATTTCCAATATTAATTGAACCACCTGTTATACTACCAAGATCAGCAGAAATAGCAGATAATTGAGATACGTTGATCTTATCTGCTGTAATCGCATTTGCTGCAATTTTATCCGATGTAACTTCACCAGATTTAATTTTAGCTGCCGTAATCGCACCATCAACTATTAACTCATTCCCCATCATTCTATATACAGAAACATTACGGATTTTAAGCGTACCAGAAAATGTACCTGAACCTGCACATTGTATGCAAACAGAAAAACTTCTAACATCCGAATCTAGTTGCACAGCAGTAGAAACTTTTTGAACGGTTCCTGAAGAATTGGATCGTCCTCCAAATGGAATAAACCAACAACTTGCTCCATTTGTTTTTATTCCATATAATCCAATATTGATATTTACGTATGTATTAGCACCATAGTTATCAGTTGCAGTTGCTTGTACTGTAGACGCAAATTCAAATTCGATTCTGAACCATTCACCACCATTACACTTATATGAATTATAGTCAACAGGACTTATTTGAATATCTCTCTGTGGTGAATGTTGAAACCAAGGATTGTTATTTCCATCAGCAACTAATTTGAATCCATAATTACCATATGTATTAGCATTAAGATTTGCATAATTCATGGTATCACCAAGGACAAGGCGACCATTTTCAATACTACAGTTACCAATCCTACCACTCGTAGCTGTAATACTACCAGTAATAGTTGCACTTGTAGCCCATAATTGTCCTGCATGATTAACTCTAAATTTAGCATTATTTGTGTTTGCACCACCTGCCCAGAAAGCCCAGTCAGATGCCGTAGCACTCAATCCTACAGTTTTATCTGATGATTGAAGATAAGTAGAATCTAATGTGAATGAACCAATAGCACCGGAAGTTGCAGTAACGATACCAGTAATAGCTGCATTTGTAGCAATTAATACACCATTATGTCCAACTCTAAATACAGCGTTTGTATCACTTGCACCATTCTTGTTGTTACTTTCACCTGCCCAAAATGCAAATTTACCAGTATTTGAAGATATACCAGTTTTATTAGGGACATAAAGAGAATCAGTGCCGATATTCCAGTTACCAATCTTACCAGAACCACTTACAATTCGACCACTAAAGAAAGCATTACCTACAGCATAAAATCCATATCCCGTGGGCTTTTCACCATTAACAGCCGGAAGTTCATCAAGCACACCCATTCTTACAACTGGTTTTCCGTCATCAACTGTTCCATTATAGATATCAATACTTGACTTCTTATCTTCATTATAAGACGACATTCTGATTCCTACAGGTCTGTTCTTAGTTATACCATTAACATTAAGATTGACCTCATACATCATCATTTTTAAATCACCAATAGCTGAACCAGAATAAGTCTTACCTTGCTCAATTCCTGCACAGTCATTAGTTGTTGCAAAATTTAATGTGATATATGCTGTTTTAGCAGTAGTAGTATTTAATTGTCTTACCATTGTACCATTTACTACACCAAGAACTGATGTATTGATACGTCCCATAAGCTTGATCTTACTGCCAGAAGTCCATGTTTGACCTCCAATAGTAGAACTTATAATATTGTTATCAGTAATAGTAAGAGTAACAGTAGTGCCAGATTTTGAATTAATATAAACACTTGGATTTGTGAAGATAACGCACGGAGATACATAGAATGTAGAACCTAGATTTGTAATATTATCAATCGCCCATGTTGTACTACGAAGTTCATCTTTAACATAGACATTATTAAATATTGCTGTTGCAGCATCCGCATTAATACGTGAAGAAACATTGACGTTTGTTGCACTAACATTGTTTGCAGCTAAATTTGAACTTGAGCAAGTTACGCCATTGATGCTTAGAACGCTCTCTTTACTTTCAATAATTCTTGAAGTAAAATCCTTATTGCTGTTATTAAAATGAAAATCTATAAATGGAGTTGAAAAATATAATTCCAAACCTGCGTTTCTAATTGTAGCACCATATCCAAAATCAACGCCCGCATTTACTATCAATGATCTATTGCAAGTAATAGCCGAACTGTTCGCTTTAAAGCAATTTCCATTATCTCCAACTTGAAACTCTCCATCAGTTCTCAATGTTCCATTGCCACAATAAATACCTGATGTAAAATGTTTTGGTTCATTAATACGAAGCCAAGAATCATATCCCATTAATGCGGTTTTGCCATATATTTGTAATCCACCGTTATCTATGTTTATGTTTCCATTAAATGTACCATCGTTGCTAAAATAAACCTTATTCAAAAATCGTGAACTACCTGTCACGATCAAATTATTTAATTGAGCCAAATAAATCGCACCTCCTTTCAAAAAAAGAGGACGATATTATTCGTCCTCATCATCAATCATAAATGATAGCATTTCAAGGTCTGCAAAAGATGGGTTTGCATCTTCAATATCATCAATAGTGATAAGCTTGAAATTGATCTCGTTTTCTTGTAGCATAAGATTATAATGTCTTTTCTGAAACTCAGAAAGGTATTCAGGTTTAACCGTTCTGATTTTAACTTCGTCCCCATATTCATCCTTTACGGGATTACCTTTTTCATCTTTCATAATTGACTCTGTAGAATGTTCATTATCCTCATATTCGGACTGAATTTTTGAGATTTCCCAATTGTAAGCTATTTTAATTTTATTTACTTTTTGTAAATTCTTTAAAATATTCCATTTTGTTTGAAGAGTGCTCTTTTCCGTAATTCTATTAATCATGGTCATTACATTTTCCTGCTGATTATATTTCGCAAAATTGCAAATAATATTGTTCGCCTCAATGTTAGTTAATACCATTTTTTTAGTTTTCATAATTAATTGTTCTCCTTTTCAATGATTTATTTTGAAAGATATTCTTTCAGCCGTTCATACTGCTTCGGATATAATTCTAATCTTCCATGTCTAAACTGTGATAAGCAGCTTGAACTGATATGCGTCACATTGCTTATATAAGATTGCTTTTCTCTTATCAATCTTTCATTGTAAAGCTTTCTTAATTCATCTTGTGCCATATATGCTCCTTTGCTCAATTATTTTTTCTAACATATTTTTTAATTAAAAAATTTTGTAAAAATATACACCAGAAGTTAAACTTCTGGTGTATATTTCGATCGTATACAGATGAGGGTTATATTGAAACGGCATAATGTCGATAATATCAGCGATACGGTTACACTCGTTGGGAGCAAGTGTAACCGTGTGGGAAGAAGTACTGAGCTTACGGTCTTTTCTTTCTCCCTCATAGAGAGATATTCAGAAGCCCGTAAAATCAAGGGTTTACGCAATTTTAGGTGGAGTTTTTTGTATATTTTGGTCATTTATAAAGCATTCCAGGAATATTTTTTTGTTATATTCATACAAAGAAACTAATAACTTAGTTCTAATATTACAATGCTGACTAAATGCGTATTGGATTAATGATCCCATTGTAGCTTTATTAATTTTCAGTTTCTTTAATTTTGCCATACATCCTTCAAATTCAAATGACACCTGCTCAGAATAATCTTTTTCATTCGTACTAATCCGTTTCACACGTCTATAATATTCTTCAACAATTGATGTTATTTTGTAATATTGCTTACTGTCTCGCTTAAATCCTGCAAATTCATTTTTGTCATATCGGAAAACATAAGAAATCCCATCTGTCACTGTCTGATACTTCTTTTGTTTTCGTGTATCAATTACTTTCTCTTCAATGAGTTTATATATAATATCCATAGGGCAAACAAACTCTCCAATCTGTTTATCTGGAATATTCTTTTTAGAATCTTTCATTTTCATGATTTCCGCATAGAATCGAGGATAATAAACACCTTGCTTGTCCTCTGTCCATTTACTCTTAATAATTTCCTTACATATTATACTTAATCTTCTTAACTCTGATGTGACTTCTACGTCAAAAATGCGTTTTGCAGAATCAATTGCCACTTGTGCCAAAACAGAACAAATAACAAATATATTCAATAATCTATTATCTTTAAAGCCATCGTCATAATAATAGCTTAATGCCAACTGAGCCAAGTTGCTTGCATACCCTACATCATTCTGGGACAGAGCAATTTTATAATCCATATCATAATATGACTTCATATCTTTGCCATATTTACTGGCTCCCAGTAGCGGAATTTCATTGATAATCGTTGCATATTCACTATATGATTTTCTCGCCAAATCAACAATATCTTTCTGATTGGTAACAAAAACGCTGTCTGTGTCCAGATCCTGCCCGTTGAGACGATCTTGTACATCTGTATATATTCCATTAATCACAATTACATTGTCACTCAATTTAGAAAAATATTTTTGTAATATATCAGGATACTTATTAATCAGATGAACAATATTATTAGGGCTGTTGTGTGGGCTTCGGAAACCTGCCAGACATTCACCATCATTAAATCTTGTGGTATAACATTCAATCCCTTCATCCATTTGAGTAAAGCAACTGAAACAGTCATCCTCTACATATCCATCATTTGTCTTTAATTCACCTGTAATATATTTTAAAAGTGCGACAGGATTACCGCATATTGTTAGATTGTCACCATACTGCAAGAGCTTTCCTAGTTTTAATCGTTTGTTCTTGAATTGTGACAGCATATCACTCTTTTTCTTTTTAAAAAATGGTGTATACCTAAAGTGGGAATTGATTTTATCCAGATCAATCAGCATATTATTAATGCAGTATTTTTTTGACGCACCAATTTTTAGATACTCAATAAAAGCATCATCATCTATAATCATACTATTGTAATAATCAATACTTGTTTTAGCTATGCTCTCTAACACTGTTCTGTCTACTGTTGGCAAGCTATTATTCATTTGATATGAACTACGTTGGAGATCACCATACTTGCTCTTATGTGCTGTCTTTACAATCGTAAATTGCTCTCCATCTTTTTTCATAAAGCGTTTGTAATACTTATAAGCTTCGGCATCTGTATTTCCCATCAGTTCCTTAAATTTCAGCCATTTGATAGAGTTATCCGTTACGATCACCTTTACATCAGATACTTTCATGACATTTCCAAACATATCCGTAACTGTTGCTGTCTCGTATTCAGTTTTGTAATAATCTTTAAAATACTGTTGGATATTGCCCCGAAACAGGCACGATTTAAAGAAGTGACTTCTGCAATAGATAAAGCCTTCCATGCCCTCTGGGAAGATAGAATCATCAATTAGTCCCATTCCATCCCATAAGGTATTTGTTACTTTGTAATCATCTTGCGCTTCCACAAGACATTGTTTATCATTATCCGTCTTCACAAGTAATGCAGGAATATTGACTGCTGCTTTTAAGTCCTTTACAATCAGCATATTTTTCAATGGAATATGAATATAATCCAATGCTGTTGCCGTGATCAGTGTACTGTATGCAGATAGCTCTACAATTTTAGCATTTTTATCTGGCATTTTTTCATATAATCCCATTGTCAAATAATTTCTTGCTGTATCCAGTAACTTATCTTTTATAAAAATGCACTCACCTTTTTTAGCTTTGCCAGGACTCCGCATAAGCATTTTATAACAGATATTTTTATCTGCTTCTGGAATTGGCATCCCTGTTGTTTTATCATATTTATGCCATGTAATATTAACACCATTGGTATAGTAATCTTCTCTAAGATTTTTTGTGGATACTCCATTTTGTACATCGTCTGGTTTTTCGTTTTCATCACAGCATAATTCTTTTTCATTGTATTGTGGAACAGAGTATTCAAACTTCATTGAAATAAAATCAACACTTTCTTTTTTAGAAACTCTAACCCCATGTTTAAGCATATATCTTGAAAATATGCTATCGTTTATGACAGCATTTCTCCATGTTAATCTGCAATCCTGTATATCTTTCTCTTGAATTTCTTTCTTGCTATTCTTATCATATTTATATCCATTATTCACCTGATAAATTCTGTTTGCTTGCACACTACGGATTTTAAATGTGCAATCTTCTTTTGTATTCATATTTATATACTCCCCTTTCATTCTTCAAAGAAATACCGATTTCATCGTAAATTTTACATCCTCTTATGCTACATTATCTCTTTCCTTGCTCATTTTATTTAATGTCTCAGTACAAGTACTCAAAAAATCTTTCTCCACCACACTATGAGGATTAAAACCTATTGCAAACAATAGTATAAGCTTTGCATTTCTATATGCCGTAGAATCTTCCTCTAACTTTTGTTTCTCTTTCAACGCATTCAAATTATCAAATGCAGCATTAAATTTATCATATAATATCTGTTCTTCATCTGGCATTTTTTCATATGCGTTTGCATCATATATCTGACATAAAGCATGGAATAATGCATCATCATCGTCGTGTTTTGTCTTATTAATATAGAGGCAATAATGTATCAATTCATGCCGTAAGCGTTGTTTAATTTCTTTTTCTGCGTCCATACAGCAATAAATATTTATAAGGCTTTGCATACCAACAGCAGTCATATTTCCAGCTACGAATGTCTTGCTTTTTAAGTCTGTATCTTTACGATAATCTGTATGAAATACTATCGGAAGACGTTCTGGATCAATAGCCAATGTTGAATAAGATTCTCCATCCATTACATAAACAAAATCCTCTTTTAACTGCTTTGCAAACTCTCTTGCATACTGTAAATAATCATCATATCTCTTGCCAAACTCAGCACAGAAATCTTTATAATATTCTAGGTCTTTCTTTAGATGGAACATCTCATTCATTAACTGCTTTCTATTTTTGATTGGAATAATTCCTTTTACATCTGGTTTGTTACCGAACAAATAATTTCTAGTCCATTCTCCGTCAAAAAAAGAAACGTCTACTTTCATATGCTTGCATTCTGAACACTTTGAACAATCACTATCACATTCGTAGAAGTTCACAAGGGTAACATCTTCACCATAATATTTCATACAGATTTTTCTATAAGAATCTTCTTCAATATCATAATAACCGCTCTCTTCATCTTCTAATAACGGATCAATAATCAAATGTAGCATATCTATAAATTCTCTTTTAAGTGACATAATTAATCTTCCTTTATTCAACTGCTTTTCTCTCTATGATATTTTTCTTGCGTCAGCAAGGAAAATAATTCGGTAAGTTGCTCAACAACTTGCCGTCTACCTGTTGGAAACTATATCATCAAAGAAGCACTTCATATTTACCTGTATCTATCAAGTTAATAACTGTCTTTACCATTGTCTTTGGTGCGGTGTCTGTATATACTTTTGTAGACTTTGTATTCTGTATGATTTCTTTCATAGAATATTTATCCAGCAGCAGGGATTGTAATTTTTTTCTATAATCCATCCATGTAAGTCGATCTACTCTATAGTTACTAGCATCTGCTGATCCAGTAAGACCCTCATACCATTTGCCCCATTTCTTCTCTAAATATGCATTTTTGCTGATAACCTTTTCACAAGTCATCAGACAGGCATATATTAATTCTTCACTGATTAGTCCATTGGATAAATTCTCTTTCTCATGCTGTATCGTTTTTCTATACATATGTGTTCGCCTTTCTGTTTGCATCTTATGTCTCTGACAGTAGACTCCTAATTTCTGCCCACAAGCAAGCTTGTGAACAGAGAATTAGTAGCATCACAATGTGCAATTTTTTACATTTCTCCGCTACGCTACGAAACATAAAAAATATGACACATTCTGGATTATCTCTTTTAAGCAGATTATTTATGTTTTGGGGGGAAGATTGTCACTTCACTATATATATAGTGGAATGCCAATTTTACCCCCGGAATATTTTAATGACTATTCCAAAATCCAATATGTCTTATCTCTATTTATATTTTCACTTCCATCATCTAGTTTCTTTCTTTTGTCCACTAGATTTTTTCTAGTGAGTTTTCCATTTGAATCCAACTGTTTGTTACGGAATCTACATTTATATTGTTTTTCATATTGGTCTTCAAGAGCACCATTTAAAGTATTTATTCCTGCTCTTCTAAGTTTGACACCTATATCTTCAAATCGTTTTACAATTTTCTTACGATCATCGGCATATAACCATTTTCCTTCTATTGATTTTAAATACTCCAAAAATTCATCTGTTTCTTTAAACTGCATATCTAAGTCCAATGATTTTGATGCCAATTCTTCTCCAAGCAAACACATCATAATATTTTTATAACTGGATTCTTTCATATCTCTTAACGTATCAGTATCCATCAGATATTTTTTTAATCGCATTCTGTTATATCGTAATTTATTTTTCTCTTTTTCTGGGTCAAACTGCGTATAAAATATCTTATTGGTACGAAGCATTTTACGGTTATATCCATATTTTTCCCAAAACACTTCATAATTTGTTTTATATAACATTACTGGTTCTGTTTGACATTCATTTGTATTAATCAATCCCTGTAATGCTTGTCCTGTATAATTTTTAATATAAAACGTGCAATGGTCATCATCTGATATTTTTCGCTTTCTTCCAAGTGCCTGAATTGCAGAATCTACATCTAATATCTCAGAGAAAATATGTTTTACTTTCTTATCCTTGATATCAACTCCATTGTCCAAAACTTTTGTAGTAATGAGTATTCTTTTATCAAATGTTACACTTCCATCATCATGTTCATAAATGCAATTATCATCACATATCTCTTGTACTTTCCTTGCATTTTTAGATGCAATGTAGTTGGCTTTAGTTCCATATTTTTCATAGAGTTCCGACATTCTGGATATTGAATTACAAAATATAATAATCTTGCTATCAGGCTCATTTTCTAATATGGAATCCACCTTCGGAATCAGTAATTTTTTGTCATAAAAATATACATTGTCTACATAATCATATGACTTCGGTATCTCAAAACAGGGAATATCACTCTTTTCTTTCTTCAACCAGTAAAAAAATACTTTTGCAGTAGCACTGATGTAAATTATAACGCTTTCCTTTTGCCTCCATATAAAATCATATGCCAGATCTGTATATTCATTAAAAAGTGCATCATTTGTGAAATAATGACATTCATCAGAAATAATATAATCAAAATATCCTATCTCTTTTTTGCACTTTATTTTGCTCTGCAACGCCTGATATGTAGTCACATATATTACATCTTGCAAATTTAAAGCCTCTACATTTTCATATGTTTGCTTTTTCAATTTAGATCTGTTACATAAATATATGATTTTTTTACCTGTTTCTCTTGCATATTTCCCAAGAATATTTACTATAAAATATGTTTTTCCCGTACCTGTACCACCATCAAAAATAACCTGCGTATTTTTCCAGTCTTTATATGATGTTCCGATAATATCTGAAAAATATTTTTCTTTTTTGTTGCCATTTGCCATATGAGTCACACTCCCTTCGGGAATTGCATCATCATATGGTGCAGCTCAGGTGTATCTTCGAACAGAAATACTTTATATTTTGCATCCTTTTCGGAATCTTCCACTTTAAGAATCTTGAATCCGTTATTGCAAAGCCAATTAGTCATATTAAGTGATCTCACTATGTACATTGGTGTTTTTGCTCCTGTATACATTCTTCTTTCATCCTTTCTTTATTTTTTCATCGGTTGAACTAAGGAAATAACCCTGCAATGTTCTTTACCAGTTCACAAACTGACCTTTTGATTTATAGTTCTCTGTTATTTAGTCCCTATGAAACTAACTCAGCATATTTAGCAAGCTCGTTAAAATACATTCCCTGCTCTGATGACTGAATCACATTATTCTCATTCACCACATGATAGACCTCAACACCGTAAGCATTTTGAAATTTATTTACATACAGTCCTTCTTTTTTCAAAGCTTTTCGGATCATATCTAATGTGAGTACAGGTGTTACATTTGTTGCAAGTAATCCTTTGTCATTCTTTCCTGGTTCAAACTCAACTGTATCGTTCTTATCAAGATACTTCCTTCCTTTTGGTAAGTTGATACTGGAATAGTGCATAAAATAATCTGTATCATCCACTGTAATAAATCCGTAACCTTTTTCTCCATCAAACCATTTAACTGTTCCTGTTAATACTCTCTTCTCTTCTGACATTTTCAATTTTTCCTTTCTCTATACATATAATCAGTACGGGAATCGAACCCGTGTTACCTATTAGTTCAGTAATCCGTATATAACAGCAGCTCCTTAATCTCCTGTGATGTAACACCATCAGCAATGTCAAGTTGCATTAATGCATAAATATCCTTTGCACACATCCGTCCAATGTCTAACAATACATGACCCACAGCAACTTCATATTTAATATCAATCATCTCTGAAAAGCATCCTGACTCACAAAGGAACTCTAATTCTTCTACAAATTGATCTGGTGGGTAGTTTCTTACCATATCAACTGAATAAATCTTGCCACCGATAACGGATAACTTCTTATTATTAATGGCATCCAATAATTTTTTAGGTGTTGTATTCTTCTTCATGTTTTTTGCTCCTGTATCTTTGAGTGGTACATTGCACCAGATATACCGATGCAATGTACTGTATATTAGTTAGTTCTCTGTTTCAATTTCCGATTAATGAATTGCAAAATATTCAGATACCGCCTGATTGAAAAACTCATTACAGAATTCATCGAATTTCTTTTTATTCTCTTCTGCAACGATATCATCATCTTTGGGATCTACGGAAACATTCAGATTTCCATTTGTGAAATCAACATTTGCTCTCTTGATAACATCGGCAAAATTCTCTTTAGAAATCATTTCCTGAAGCTTTTTATTGCTGTTGTAATATTTGCTACATAAGCTATTAAGCTTTTTAGCAATGTCACGCTCAAGATTTTTATTTACCGCTTTCATAATTCCACTCATAATCTTTTCTGACATAAGTTTAGTTCTCCTTTTTTCTTAATGCCCATGCAAATTTATCTCTATGCTTCATGTCTGTTGCATCGAAGCATCTATAATACAAATTTCCAGAATATGATGTGTTATCTGCTGCAATCACCCATATAGGAAAATCTCCATATGTATCATATGCAACAAAAGCAATCTTCCCTTGACTAAATGCACCGAATGTCTTCGCCTGGATATAGCAAACTGTTGCATTCCAAAAAAGATTTACAATTTGCTGTTGTTTTTTGCACTCATCTAAATCTTCATATGTCTCAAGTGATGTGATTTCTTCTTTCAAATTATCCCAATAGTATTCGTTTTCTTTATCAGTTAAGATAAATGGTTCATGTTTTGTTGGAATCCCGTTTTGTGCAACTGCTTCAATTCTGATCATTTTCATTCTCTCCGTTTTTTGATTAATTTTTATGTTCAGTGGACAGATGCAGCTCCATCCACTGATATATATTTCTCTGTGTGTCTTAAAGTTCCACTACATATTTACGTGATGGAATCTCAATCTCTTTATCAAGTTTAATTGACTGATTCATAATCATTCTGAGGACTTTGCAAACATACTCTTCATCACCTCTGATTTCAGATGGTTTTATCAGTATCAGGTATGGATCAAGTTCATGCTCTGAATCCTCCCTGTATTAACGTCTGATTACGCTAAAATTGATATTGTATACTTTCATGCGAATGGAATAACAGGTATCTCTCTCGCTGAGTTTATCAATACGCTCAATGCTGTCCGTTTTGAGTATCAGTGATGCTTTGTCCTTAGATGAGAAAATAATCTCTTTCTTGTTTTTGTCATAGTGAACTTCTGCAAAAGGAATCTCTACTCCCATTATTTTTTCACATACTTCATATGAATTGATAGCAATCATTACTTTTGCATCTCCAACCCACTCCATAAACTGTTCTACTGTTGCTGAATCTTTTGTCATCATGTCTTTTGTCCTCCGTATAAATTATTCTCTAAATATGTTTTATCTCTTATGAACTACACCAAACTCTTACAAATAGTCATTGAATTAAAACAACATATCTCTATTACTTTTCTTCTTTTCCTTTGGTTTTTCTGAAACTTCATCAAAAAATCCTAAATTATTAGTAAGCCTACTGTTATTCTGTGCGGTAATATTTCGTTTGATGGTATCCTTACTTGCATCAATTTTCTCTCTAATCTCATCCATCTTTGTATATGGCAATGACAATCCAGATAATACACAAAGTGTTGAATCTGCTTCATATCCAACATAAGTATCAAGAGGTGTTCCAACTTCTTCATAAATATCTTCTATACGGATTCCTTTTCCCATTCCAGAATTAATCAATCCGATATATTTAATCACCTTATCTTCTTCAAGTGGTGCGTAAATATTATTATGGAAGGTACTCAGTAAGTTCTGCATATCTGATTTATCCTTTCCAAGCTTACTGATAATGGAAACCCCCGGAGTTGAAAGCAACTGTCCAATCTCAGCATCATCTACATTCCCAAGAGTTGAATTGCAATCACTGGTTAGTAATGCATCCAAGTACCAGAAGAACATTTCATTAATCCGCATCTTATTATTGTTTTTACTGTTATCCAGAATAAATACGGCTCCAGGTTCATCTAATGTAGATTCGATCTCTGCTAAAGTCTCATAACTGTTAATCAAAGCTTGAACAGATTCTGTTTTCGTATCAGGTAAAACTGTAATAGTACCACACGCTTTCAAATCAAGTTCTTCCATTGCAATCTTTTTCATTGCTGCTACTCCACCTGCACCAGTTCCACCACCTAATGCAGCCGCAACAAACAGATATTCTATTCCAGGAAACTTTTCTTTAACTGCATTAATAATATTGTCAATATCCTTTCGGAAAAGTTCTTTCGATTTCTTTCTATTCTTATTACACCCTTCTCCACCAGGAATATGATATTTGTCGGATGCATCTACTTCTTTTAAACTATCCAAATCCTGATGTGCTGAATTAATAAACAAACATGGATAGTTTTTCTTATAAAAAGGAAGCAACTGATTTCCTGCATATCCGCCGATTCCTACAAAACCTGTTTTATTCTTAATCATTTTAGTTTAGTCCTCCCTCGCATTATCTGATTTAGGCATCATCCCAATTGCCTTATCTGTTAATATGTAACCATATGCTCTTTCAATCTTTGCTCCCTTGGTTACAAGTCCAAGACCTTCTAGTTTCCTAATGTGCTTATAAATGGTACTGATCTTACTTCGTCCTTCTATATCACAGATTTCTTCACATGACATAGAATGCATATGATCTATAGCAAAGTTTTTCAGCATGATATTTATAATCACATATTCAATTCTGTTTAAATCGTGACTCAACTGTTTTTCACCTCCACGAATCTTTATTGTTCACTGATTATCTCGTATCATTAAGGTAAAAATTTTTGATTCCATATTATAACTTAAAACGGAATCAAGTTTTACTTATTGATATCTCTTATGCCATCCTCTCGAAGTATAGATTTGTTCTTCATCTTCTTTCTTTTTATATCTGTCGATTTTTTCTCGATACTTTTCAATGTATGGTATTATGTCACCTGCATATCCAGATCCAAACTCAAATTTACAATCATAATAAGTTTCATAACTGTTTGTGTCTGAATCCCATTCCTCAGTTGCAGTTTCTATAAAAGGACAATCCTTGCACTCAAAATTATGCTCTTTACATACAATATGATAAAGTGCATACCAGTCCTCAATAATATCAATTTTCTGCAACAGGTCTAATTGATTTTTTTTACTTGCCTGTTCTACATCTTTAGATATGATTTCTAACTGGCGCTGCATTTCTACCAATGCCACTTTAGATTTTGACAATGCTCTATTTTCCCATGTCTTACTCATATAATTTCTCCTCATAATCAAGATGAAATCCAAGTTTCAAATTATCATTTCTTTATGCCTATAGATGCACTTTCTCCCTTGGCATAACCCAAGAATCCAAAAGCAACACCATTTTTATAAATGGTATAGAAAATAATCTATTATCATAGTGCGATCCTCCTGTTATTCAGTTTTCATAGTACATTTGGATACAGGAAATAAACCGATCTGCAAATGTACAAAAGTACATAGCTTACCTGTCATATCTCGCTGCCCTTAAATTTTTTATTTGGAAATAAATTGTGCAGACTTGCACAAAAATGAAATTAATGATATACTTTATCTTGTCTAAGGAAAAGTATAGACTTCATTCGTGATGCCTGTACAATTACATATTGGATTGAGTCGTAGGAAGCTCTTTCCAAACTAAAGGGAAGTTTCAGCGTTGTAGGAGATGCTGTTACTTTCCTTTTTTATTTGCCGTAACGCCATTATATCATCGAACATTTGTTTGTATCAATCTATAATGTTACGATTTGATTAGGTTTATGGTTAAGTTTATCACGCTCCTTTATTTCTGTTTTTATACATCTTGTTCTGTTTTTATGAGCTTATTGTAACTCATGGATTCTATTCTGTCAACATATTTATTCTACTTTTTTAAATTCAGTTTTACTTTTACGCAAATTAGTGATATTATGTATCTAAGATATAAAGAAAGATGGAGGTGAAACTTTATGGCTCTTTCATACGATCCCTTATGGAAAATGTTAAAAGAAATGGCAATTAGTAAAATGGAATTTGCCAAGTCGATAGGAATATCAAATGCCACACTAGCTAAAATGGGAAAAAACGAACCAATTACATTGACTACTGTTGATAAAATATGCAATGAATATCATTGTAAAATAGAAGATGTCGTCCAGCATATCCCAGATATAAAATTAAATACTGACAGCTCCCATGATCTTGAGGTTGGAACTATTCTTACAATTGATAGCTTTAATTATTCAGACGTTTCTATTTCCGCAAAACAAACTAAAGGTAAAATTCAAAAACACTGTTATGTCATAGTAAAAAAAGAAGAAAATCCTCAATTAACTTTTACAAATCTCATTGATAATGCAGTTAATTATATTTATACATTAGCATCCGTGTCACCTGTATCAAGAGGATTATCCTTGCCTTTTCCAAAAATATCAATTGATGATCAATTAACAGATGGATATATACTACTAGGCAAAATCAGACTTTTATCTTCTGGTATAACTTTTCATATATCAGGGAAAATGCCTTTAGAGGTAATAAAGAAATTAAATAAATTTTATTCTTTTGTAGATGATTTTGAAAAAAGCCTCCCAGATTAACTCCTGAGAGGCTTTCATACTGTTCATATTAAATTATGTCTATTACATATTTCAAATATCTCTTTTAAAATCATGTCGACAAAAATTTTCAAGACTCTGAAATGCGTTTTATTTCCAAATCCAATTTTGATTTCTTAAAAAATATATCTGTATTACACGAAATTCTACGCCACCTGTTTTCATCGCAACGTTGAAATTTTATGGTTATTTCTTGAACATACATATTTTTATCAGATTTCATTAATAATATTATTACAACATTTAATTCATTATGTTTTTTATCAATTTCGTTTAGATTTAAATTTACATTTTTTGTAGAATTAATCTCACCTGTTGAATAATGATCTTCTCCTTCCTTGTAAGTTATATTTCTTGTTTGATTTCCATTTACAAAAACATCCATATGTAAAATATCTACGCCAGTTTGTCCCATATTTCGAATTGGTAATCCAGTTTCATCTAAAAGATAATCCCCATTACATGGAATATCTTTCTCCCAATATTTATACCCAACAGTAGTATATGCAATCTCAAATTTTCCTTTTTCAATTTTCTTTAAATGACCATTAAAAAGTCTATTTTTAGTTGCATTAATTATGCAAATTCTGCTCGAACGGTACGCCTATTCTGAAATTACCGGTACATCCATTCTGATTTAGCGGTATGCGTTTTCTGCTCAAAGCGGTACGTTTTTCCTTTATTATTGTGATGTAACTATTATTCATCACTGTGCAAAGGAGGAACTATTATGCACGACTACAATACTATTCTTGGAGTCATAGAACTTCGACTCAGTAAAGTCAGTTATGACGCCGTACAAAAACGTTACCGGATTGGACGGAGCGGGATTGCATTGATCATGAACCGCTATAATGATTCAGGATTATCACTGGATGATCTTCGGCAAATGCCACCCGCAAAGGTTGTTGATCTCATCTATCCAAAAGAAAACCTTCGACATAAGGACATTCCACTACCTGATTTTGAAAAAATACATGAGCAAATGATCCAAATGGGAAAGCATGCCGACTTGAGCTTTCTATGGATCGATTATAAAAAAGAGCATCCCAATGGTTACCAGCTTGCCCAGTTTTATAAGCTGTATCGTGATTTTATGGTAGATACTTATGGTACTTCAAAAACATCTATGCCTGTGGAACGGATCCCTGGTGAAAAGATGTATATTGACTGGGTAGGCGACCAGCCGGAACTGCTACTGGACACAGCAACTGGCGAACTTCGGAAAGTTCACATTTTTACGACTACACTTGGTTTTAGCAGCCTTGTTTATGCAGAAATCTTTCTGGATGAAAAACTTCCACATTTTATTGCCGGCACAGTACACGCACTGTCTTATTATGGGGCAGTTCCTAAATATCTTGTCCCGGACAATCTGAAAACAGCTGTTACCATGCATAGCAAAGATGAACTTGTGCTGCAGTCAGCCTTTTCAGATCTGGAGACCTTCTATGATACGGTCATTCTGCCTCCGCCGCCAAGGAAACCGAAAGGCAAACCGACCGTTGAAAATCATGTGCGTTTCTTAGAAACGCATCTGGTAGAAGAATTAAAGAAAAACACTTATACCTCTCTGGAAGCCCTGAATGCTGCGGTCAAAAAGATCGTAGCGGACATCAACCAGCGTCCTTTCCAGAAAAAATCTGACATTCGGAAATCCCGCATGAATGGATTTGAAAAGTATGACAAACCGCGTATGAACCAGCTTCCAGGCGAAAGTTATACACTTTGTGATTATAAATACTTTCTTAAAGTTCCAGATAATTACCACCTTGAGTATGATGCCCACTACTATTCTGTATTGTATACCTATAAGGGGAAGTCTGCAATTCTTAAGGCTACCATGACGGAGATACGGATCTGCGACGAGTATAACCGGCTGATCTGCCGACATCCGAGATCTTATCGTGATTTTCCTCTTTACATTACAGATGACAGTCATATGCCACCAGAACACCTGTATTACAAAGAAGTGAATGCACATGACGGAGCTTATTACAGACGGTGGGCATCTGTCTATGGAGAATCTATGGTAACTCTTATTGACAGGATACTCCGCAGTTCCAAACACGAGGAACAGGCATACAACAGCTGTGCCGGTGTACTCCATTCCTGTAAGGATGTTCCTCACCGACTGGTTCGGGAGGCTGCTGAGAAATGCGTAGAAGCTAATGCCTGCAAGTATTCTTATTTCAAGAAAGTGCTTGGCATGGTCCAGAATAATCATTCCAGCAGCGGTATAAACGGAAAACTTCCTTCCCATACAAACATCCGTGGAAAGGAGGCATACAAATGAGTTCATCCCATGACATTACATTAACACCCCAGGAACAAGCTCTGATCATGCGTCTGAAGAGTTTCCGCGTTCCGGAAATGGCACATATCCTGGAAGAACAGATGAAAGATCCCAATGCAGATCTGAACACGTTTATGGAACGCATGACAGCAATGGTTGATGCAGAGTGGCAGGCACGGGCAGATAAACGCTTTAATCGTCTGATGAAAAAAGCACATCTGCGATACCCGGCGGCAGATCTTGATGAAACCATTTACCGTCCAGAACGTCAGCTTGATACCCAGACAATAGAACGTCTGAGTACCTGCCATTGGATAGAAGAAGGAAAAAATCTCATTGTAACAGGTTCTTCTGCCAGTGGAAAAACGTATCTGATCAATGCTTTTTGCATAACTGCAATGAAGCAGTCCAAGAGTGTAAAGTATATAAAAGCGAACACACTTATGAGTGAAATGGAACAGGCACGCATCAAATCCACAAATCTGGATTACCTGAATAAACTGACCAAGCTGGATCTGCTTGTGATCGATGATTTCGGCCTTATAGATCTCGATCTTGATAAATGCCGGGATCTTTTTGAAGTCCTTGACACCAGGGATGGAAGAAAATCAACTGTAGTCATCTCACAGTTTCCAGTCAGTACATGGTTTGATATGTTTGCTGATAATACCTACGCTGATGCGTGCCTTACACGAATCACAGATAAACATCATACATATCGTCTGGAGATGAACGGTATAAATATGCGTGAAACAGAATGATATCATCTAGCGGTACTTCGTACCGTTAAAAATGGAATAGCAGTTCCGCAGTAGCGGAACTGGCATTCCGTTTAAGCATAATTTGCACATTAATTATCTCTGTAAGTATTTGATCAAAAACAAATTCTTTTAACCACGGTGTAAATTCTACAAAAAAATTTATAATACTCATTATTTGACAGCTCCTTTTATAAAAAAAGAGAATTTTCTATACTACTATTTGTATATGAAAATCCTCTTTTGTAAAATCGTCTATTATTTAATCTTTATTCTACGTTCTCAAACATTTCTGCCAATGTCATAGAAATATTTGGGAAATCTCTTAGTGTTATCACTGTATCAGCATTGTAGTGGTCTTCATCTGGATCATCTTGGAGAATACAGCTATCCTTTAACTCATATTTGCCATCTTCGAGATAGTAAATCTGTACGGCTCTTTCTTTTGGCGAAACAATCCAATATTCTGATATACCTGCATTTTGATAAATTTCTTTTTTTACGGTCATATCCCTTAATGCAGTTGCAGGACTAAGAGTTTCCACGATGAATCTAGGTGTTCCAGTATAAGAACCACCTTTCAAATGCTTGCGATCACAAACGATCATTACATCAGGGATTACATAATCATTATTCTCTTGTGGATGATATTTATAATCCAGATTCTCCATAAAGGGTAAACACAAGCTGCCTTTTAATCCTGCCTTTATGATGGAATAAATATTACCGTCAACAATTCCATGCTGATAATTCGGTGATGGTGACATATTATAGATTACACCATTAATTTTCTCTTCTTTTCTATATTCCTCTTTAAGTAATGGCATATTATCACCTCCAAGTGAGTTTGGTTATATGTACATTATAATATAGATCATGTCTGTTCAGCAACCTGTTTTTTGATTCTGACAAAGCAGATATAAATATCATCACAGCAGCAGTCGTGTTATACTCATTTCTTTACAATATATTAATGAAATAACCATCAAATTTCAATGCAAATGCTTTAAGGGTAAAGTTGTTAGGGTAGATGGTTTCCGTCCAGAATTTAAGTCTATATATAAGGATTTCTGGCATAGAATTGATTCTGTGAGGGGTTGAATCTATAACTAAATCTAGCTCATATATATTTCTTTATCATAAAGCAAAGGTATCAGAAATATTTTTTATTGTTTTTTAATATAATTATTCTTGACTTTTTATTTATGTGATCTATAATGTATAGCACAATATTTTCGTTTAGGAGGTCATATCATATGTCAAGATTATCTGCCAAAATGCCTGATGGACGCACAATTTACGGCGCTGCTGCTCAACAACATATCATAAAGGACGATGGTGGTTGGGATGAACATCATCGTAAATTTGCAGAACGTGTTGCTGACATTGCAATGCGAGAACTTGAAAAAGAAAACCGCGCAAGAAATTTTACTGTAATTGATGGTAAAAAAGTCGGATAAATTTCTTTTAAGACTGTCGTGTTAAACTCTCTTACTAACCGGCAGTCTTTTTAAATTTGTTCACAGAATGACTACCTTAGTATTTTTGTGAACTGATAAGCGTTTCCTTTTTGGGAAACGGTTTCAGAATTATAACTAATTTGATTTTCTGAAAGTGATATGATAGCGTTCCCAGATTTGGGAACGGTTATATATACTAATTCTCTTTCTTTCCAGTTAATTCTTTATATCCTGCGTTGATACTCTTTTCACCTGAAAGAACTTCTTGCTTTAGTTTCTCGTTGTCGGAATCTAATATTTTCTTTCCTTTGGAATATGTATCAGTTGATACACCTGCTGTTTCTGCTAATTTAGCACGCACATCAATTTTACTTTTAGAATCGACAGTTGTTGAAGAAATCTGCGAAAACTGTTCATTCTTATTATTCTCATTATTTTGTCTTGCTATCATCATTGCATTTTGTTTATTCTCTTTCGCCTGTTTTTCATATATAGGTCTATATTTTTCTGTAATGGCGATTTTCTGAATGAATATATAAGGGTAGGGTCTGCTAGAACCTCACCCAGTATAGAATGATTTGTTTAACATTCTGGCAAAATGCCGTAAAATTGTCATCTGGTGACAATTATTATAAACAGGAATAATAATGTATTGATGTTGCAGCAGGGATAATGTTGGTGTTTTATGTGGTATATATTGTATGTAATTGGTTTTTGATGTGCTATATGTTGTATATTATTCATGTTGTATATACTATATATTGTGTAGTGTCACTCTCTCATAACCCAAAAATATTTTAATCACGAACAACAATCCTTGATATTTACTTTGATTATCAAACTATTTCTTATAAACTGAAAACTCCCAGATAGCCTTATAAATCAAGGCTTTTCAGCACTTTTCTCATTTTCCTGCATTATACCAAAATCATGAAAAATAGTTCGTATTTAATTTCGTTCTTCGTTGTATTTTCAACGTATATAGTTTTTTCACCTTATTAATTCCTACTATTTTACCAGGAATTAGTTCATAATCCCTTGCTATTACTGACTATCCTCGAAGTTTACACAATATTCCACAACTATATACCATATGATTCCGAAAAACCCTTGTGTTTATTGAATATCCTAGGATTCTCGAACACCATATACAGCAAAACTATTCCCTGTAATACCGCCAAATATTACAAAGAATAGTTTATTTCATACTAAATCACTATGTTTTATATTTTCCGTTCCTATATCTTAAGATTTCCCAATCCCTTTATTTATATTTTCCTATGCAAATAATACTTTTTCCATCTCATTACGGAAATAATTTCTGCAAACAGTATACAGCTTTTCATTACTCTGAGTAGTAATCTCTGTATTTTCTTCATGTGAACAAAAGCTATCAATATCTTTCCAATAAAGAGTTGTAACAATATTGTACTTGCACAGATTCTGTGTTTCTTTTATATTATATATCTTGCTCATTTTTACCAGAAGAAACACTTCTTCAGTCTTAATCTGATACCGCTGTACCAAATCATGCACCAGGACTTCAACTTGCTCTTTAATCTCATATGGAAGTATTGTTCTTCGTTCAGGTGCAAAAAGATTAAGCGTGATAATTTTAGGAGAGTCACGGGAATAGTCAAATTCTCCCGTTGACCAATTTAATTCTCCTGTTAAAAGATCAAAATCTTTTACAGTATACAACCGCTACACCTCCATCTTTTACTTAAGAATGAACTGTTTCAATGAGTCATAGGCATAAATTTTACAGGATTTATATAATAATCCAGAACCTTTTACGTTATGAATCTCCATTGTATGTTTTAAATTACAAGTTTCACCATTCATTTTCTTAACAGTGACGCACAGGATGTAGTAGATTTCCGTTTTAGGTTTCCGCTTGCTGTTACGATCAAATACCTTTTGCAACTCTACATTAATGGTTACATCTGTGCATGGATTGTGTTCTACATCTATATACTTTTTTAACAGTGTTAAAATAGCTTTCTTCATATCGTTTGAAATACTTACTTTCCTGTTTGGATGAAACATATCTAAGCGAATGATTGCCTTATTAGTTTTAAAATCTTCACCCTCGGATTTTACCAACCAGTTAAAAGCTGGCTCCTTCTTTAACTCGTTAAATTTTGGATATTTTACTGCCATTTCTTATAATCCTCCTGTTGTCTATATTTCAGGGAGAACACACAAGCATTCTCCCATATGTATATACTTCTCTTCTTATTTCTGTTTCTTCTTCAATAATTTGCTATCGTCAAACCATTTCATAGGCTTACCACAGAACTGTACTTTAGGTTGCATGATAGTACTGTTTCCAATATTACGGATAATTCCGTTTTTAGATGTAACAGCAAACGTTCCTGTTACTTTTGTATTCTCCAAACCTTTACGCATTTTCTGCTCATCCATACGTTTCTCCCTTCTCTTAATATCCAAACAATAACCAGTGTGCAATCATTCCCAGAGGAAAGCCAACCATGAGAATGAAAAAAGCAACATACTGTAATGCTGTATTCAGTTTCTGCTTAATTGTCTTTTTGAGTGCTTTCTTGAATCTATATTCCCACTGGTCATAGGTCATCACTGTTTCTGTTTTTCTCATGATTTCTGTCCTCCTTGCCCGTCATGCCGATAGCACAGCGAATGTAATTTATAATGTAAGCATCAGTTTTAAATACTGATATGCAAGTTTACGGGCTTCAAAGTCGATTCTTTCAAGATACTCCTGCACCTGTTGAGAACCACATTCAAGATACATAAGCTTGTCTTCAAGTGATAAACTATGCATAGCTTTCTCAACTACAGGATTTACAAGAGCCTTAAAAGCATCTCTCAGCAGTGCTATAAACTCCTGCTTTGTAGGAATCTGATCCGCAGCCATGTAGATTGGCTCAATGAAAGTTGTATACTCTGTAAATGAGATATACTGTTCTGTGAAATTGCTGTGTTCAATAAACTCTGAATACATCATTATGTATGTCCTCCTGTTCTTTTGACTACCTCCCACCCTGTAAGAGTGGGAACGCTCATAGCTTAAAGCCCTGTTTATAGTGGCTATGACCACTTTATAAGATCGTGTTAATCAGTTCCAGATTCTTCAGTAATTGTTGCCGAGTTGCTTCGTACTGATCCGCAGCTGCATTCATATTCTTATGAATCGTTCTGATCTCAGCAGACTGTTTATTGTGATCCGGTTTGTTCTTGCGCTTAAAGATGTTTAACATCATGTTGTCCTTTCTCCGGTTAACCTCCACCGGAAGGATCAGCTTCTTATTTAACGTATAATCTGCGGTACTGGCTAACTCTCTGATACTCTGCAAGGTTACCAAGATCCGCTTCCAATCTTTTTGTATCAACTGTCCGGCGCTCACAGGTGGAAATCTTTACTGTGAAGTCGTTACCGGTTTCGGAAAGCTTCTCATTGGAATCGAGATAACCGATGATCTCACGTTCCACAGCTTTTAATTCTTCGTCAAGCTGTTCTTTCATAGCTTTCAGTCCTCTGTAATCTGCTACAACCTTCTCAAGTTCGTTCATTGTTCTACACATATGTTTTATCCTCCTGTGAATTGATCTCTTATGTTGCAACCCTTGAATCATCTTCCTGACTATTTGCTTGACCACTGCGAAGCATCACAGGTATATGGTTTCAAGTATTGGAAGCTTTCGGCTATCCGGTTGCTTGTGTGTTGCTGTTGTTTTGTTGTTGAGATTATAGTACACTATTTCATGTACTTTGTAAATTGGTAAAGTACACAAAATAATTTACTTTAATTTAGGTATTTTGTACATCTTTTTGTGTACTTATTTTAGGACATAAAAAAAGAAAGCAACTTATCATTGCTCTCTTTAATCATTTACTATTATAAGAATACTCTATTTTATAATGTAATCATTTTCGCCTTTAAGAATTAACTGCATACCTAAATAATCTGCAATCTTAACAACATCTGCTACTGTAAATGTATCTCTTTGCATCTTATTAGAAAAACTTTGCTTTGTCATACCTAAAATTTCTGCGAGATCTTTTTGATTAATTACTCTACCATTATTTTTATTATCTTCAATTATATCTTTCACAGTTTGTGCAAACATTTATTATCACCGTTCCTTTTACTGTTCAATCACTTCGATATATGAATCATATCATAACTTATTTTACAATTCAATTTATTTTTTGATTTACTTATGTTTGTAAATATAATAGTGTACTTTTAATAATTTTATGTACATATTTTTGTTTACTATGTCAATTTACATAGTACATATTATAGTGTACTATTATCTCATAATAAATCACATGGAGGTAAGGCAAATGGCAAAAGCAAATGTATATGAAATGGTAACAGCAAGAATTATTGCAGAACTGGAAAAAGGTAATATCCCGTGGGAAAAGCCGTGGACTGGCGTGAGATCAGGAGCATTTAACCGGATCAGCAAGAGACCATATAGCTTATTAAATCAGATGCTTCTCCAACATTCCGGTGAATATGCCACATTTAAACAGTGGCAAGAGCTTGGAGGCCATGTCCGCAAAGGTGAGAAATCAGAAATCGTTGTTTTCTGGAAAATCTTTGAAGCAGAAGAAACAAACCCAGAGACAGGCGAGAAAGAAACCAAGAAGATACCTTTATTGAGATATTACAATGTATTTCATATCTCTCAGGTTGAAGGAGTTGAGCCACTTGCATCTGAACAGCTCAACGATGCGATAGAGCCAATTGAAGAAGCAGATAAGATCATCACAGACTATATCAATAGAGAACATTTGAACTTCACAGAATGTAAAAGCAATAGAGCATATTACAGGCCATCAGATGATAGTGTAGTCGTACCACTTAAAGAACAGTATAAGAACATCAACGAATATTACAGCACAATATTTCATGAGCTGACACACAGCACCGGACACAAGAATAGGTTAAACAGATTACAGACCGGAGCTGTTGCAGCTTTCGGATCAGAGACTTACAGCAAGGAAGAGTTGGTTGCAGAAATCGGAAGCGCATCTCTCATGAATCTATTAGGAATTGAAACGCCTAAGACATTCCGTAACAGTGCAGCGTATATCCAGAGTTGGTTGAAGGTTCTCAAGAACGACAACAAATTTATAGTATCAGCAAGTAGCAAAGCAGAAAAGGCAGTTAATTTCATCATTGGTGAAGCGTAAAAAAATAGGCTAAGAGAACCCAGCGTGATTCTCCTAGCCTTTATTTTTTGTTATGATCCAGTTTGCTTATTCGGGGATATTGTTCTATGTCCTGTCTGTAAAACGCCGTTGTCTCTCTGCTGCCTGTGTCTATTCTTATAAGCTATATGGGGCGGTCTGATTTCTCCGTGCTATCTGATATATAAATTAGAATGTTACGGGCTTATTATATTCTGGCAGTCGATGGATCAAAATATGGATTGTAGATTGTATACACTTTTTTCTAGTGGTATCGTGCTATCTTGATGTCTGGTTCTGATTGCCTGAATGATAATAGGATACAGAAACGGTATACCCCGGGTGGTTTACATTTCAGAGAAAAGAGCTTGTGTCTGTATGGGGTGGATGTGTTCCATTTTCATGATATGAGTAAATTTCGAAGTGGTTCGAACCACTATCAAGCTCTCTTATATAAAATTCAATTTCAAGAAAAACAGATATCTGTAGTTGCTACATCTGTATTAAAGGCAACATCTAAAATAGTTACTTTTAAAAACTCATATTCCCAAGAACAATAAATTCCATAATTAGGATCATCTTGATAAGAATCATAATCCTTTCCAAGCATTTTTTTTACATTAGAAATACAAAATTCTTGCCGATCATCCGGTTGCTTATCAAATGAAAAGGAAATCTCATCCAACAAATAGTCCGCTTCTGTATTTTCTTTTTTGAAATAGATATTTAAAAATCCTCTTTGGTCAAATAAAGTAATGTCATTTAAGGTATATTTAATAGAATATTCCCCATTAAAATTTGGCGAATCTGGCTCATAAGTTTCTAAATTAGCTAAATTTACACCTGTATATTTTTCAAAATATTCTCTATCCTTATTTTTGCAAGCAAGTAAATTGGATATCATGATAGTATCTTTGGAATCTGGGTCTATAAAATATTGTGCTATATTTTTTCGATTATTTTCATATTCGCTTTGATCTGTTTCAACTATTTCCTTGCTATATTTTTCTTTTGAATTTATATCAAATGTTTCTTGTTCTTCTCTTGAGTTTTCAGAATCCAATATTTCTTGTTCGTTATTATATGTATTTTTATTCGGATTTTTTCTCTGATAAAACGATACTATTATCGCAAGAGAAATACAAATTAATGATACTATTAAAATACATAGTTTAATTTTTTTATCTTTTGCTTCTACTTCTTTGAATTGTTGTTTTTCCTTCTCTCTTTCAGCAAAACGTTTTTCTTTTTCAATTCTTGCTTCTTCTAATATTTTACGAGTCTCTTCTTCTTCCTTTTCTTGTTTGTCATGTGCATTTTGAGCCATCAAAGGAATAAGTTTATCTTGCACAAGATACTTTTTTTGTGCATCTCTACCATTTTCACAGAAAGAACATGTTTCATTTGATATATGATTTACTTTACCGCAGGTACATTCCCAGAAATTTTCTCCTTCTTCATAGTAATAATGAATATACTCTATGTGTGGAAAGTATGTCGATAATTCTTTTCGCATTTCGTCAACAATTATATCTGGTATAGATATTTCTTCTTGCGTAATATATTCACATTCTGTTCCTGTAGAAGCATCCCATATGGTTCCATTCTCAAAAACAACTTTATCCAATTTTACGCTTAACAATCTTGTATCATCAGAAAGATGCAATGGAATTTTATTTCCATACAATTCTCCTGGATTTATTTTCATATCTTGATAAATATACCGTTCTTTTTCTACCTGAATAGGTTCACCTGCTATGTTGAATGCACTCAGATGAACAAAAATTGCTATGATGGATTGTTGTGAACGATTGATGAATTTTATTCGTCCAAGAATGTCCTTATCAACAGAATTTTGTAATAAAGCAACTTCTTCTATACTTATCGGAGAATCAATAATAGCTTTCTTTGGTTTATAACATTGTAATTTCTTAAAGTATTCCATGCACATCACCATTTATAGCCACAATTGTTACATTTGTAGCTATTCCTTATATTACTGCTGAAAATTCCAAACATTGCGCCGCCTACTGCCTTAGCACCTAAGGATATTTTGGTAATATTAGCAGATCCACAAGTAGGACAATGCGGAACATTCTTTGTAGGAGCAGTATATGATGGTGCAGGAGCAGCATATACAACTGTTTTATTTTCTTCTGTTACTGGCACATCTGTAATAACGCCACTCATTTCACCGCAAAAACATTCAACTGGTTCTTTTAATGTATATGTTTTCTTTGATTTATCTAAACTCAGTTCATTCTTTCTGAATTTCATTATCATATTGCACTCTGAACATTCTGCAAATATCCAGTTATCCTCTTCTTTAATATAATTCATATAGTTCTCCTTTGTTATGATTGTGAATGTTCAAATCTCATACATCTAAGTATAAATTTACGCTTTATTTTACAGAAGTCAATATAAGATATAGCGTAATATTATTTAAATCAATTTTCCTCTTGTGATTTATAATAGTAATAGGTTATTGCGTCATCCATTGCATTTTGCCATTCTTCGTCTGTCAACTTACCATTACCATCAACATCGTTGGCAGAGTAAAACGGATCACTTTTATCATAAGAATGTCCTTCTGAATAATCATTATCATAATCTGATGAACTGTAATCATTTGAATCATAAGAAGAACTGTAACTATTTGAATCGTCATCATAATCCGATGAACCATAATCACTGGAATACGAATCACTACTGTAATCTGATGCATTATAACTATTTGAAGATGTTACAGAAGAATCATAAGTATTATCCGATGATTCTCCACAGGCAGTCAACATTCCTATTGATGTTAACATAAGAGTCGATTTAATGAGTAACGGTAAAAATTTTTTGGTATTCATGTCTGTTAATACTTCCTTTTATCTTGTAATTGCTTTATTTAATCCCCAGTCCTTTAGCAACCATATTCACAATTGCATTATCTGTACTGTCTGATTGATTCTCGTCTATAAATTTCTTAATAGCTTCTTTAGTCTTATTTCCCGCAATACCATCAACAGAGCCACAATCATATCCTTTTTGATTTAAAACATCCTGCACAATCTTGATTATGTCTTTGGAAATTGTAACACTATTTCCCGCATTTAATTGTATTACATTAGATGCTGATGCTGTTGTAGTTGTTGTTTGTGAAGTAGAAGCTACGTCTGCTGCTCCACCAGAAAAAGATCCGCCACCAGAACCAGCAGCGCCACCACTAAATTTAAAAGTTCCCATTCCACCAGATGTCGTTGTACTCACCTCAGAAGTAGTTGATGTGTCTGACGTAGCAGCAGAACTACTATAAGGACATACACCGCCATCATGTAAATGTGCAGGATGTCCACCACAATGATAATGATAAGAACCTAAACCACTCACATTTTTATTATCATGGTGTCCTCCACTTGAATCTGTTCTTCCAGAATGTGCCTGTACTGTTCCTGGTACTGTTGAAAAAGCAAGCATTGCTGTCATCGTGTAAATAGAGATTTTCTTAAAAAACTTTTTCATCATACGCTTCTTTCTCCGTAAAATTATTTAAAAAAGACATCACTTCTCCATAAGAAAAAAGCAATGCCTTAATCATCCAAATTGCAACTGGCTGTCATACATTTGCTTAGACCCTATAGTTTTGCGCCGCCAGATTTCTCTGGGTTTGCCGTATTCTATTTCACACTTTTTTCACAATTTCTTATATGCTCCATTATATTCGTCATTGCGAAGATATTCAAGAGTAAAAAGATATTTTATGGTTATTCTATCAAGAAAAAAGAAGGATAACTAATGATTGATTACTCTCCCTTCTGGGAAACGCTCAAAAATTCAAATGAAAATTGGTATACACTGACAAATAAACATCACATGTCACATAGTACCATGCACCGTCTAAAACACAATAAGGATATTTCCATGCGTACTGTTAATGATTTATGCCGTATCCTTAATTGTCAGATACAGGATATTTGTGTGTATGTCCCATCAGATGACGATCAGCCATTATAATCCTTATATTCTATACGTCATAAATTCTATTTTTTCGCTATGAAAATGTAAAAAAATAGGCATACCAAGGATTATTTTCCCTGATATGCCTATAATTATCTCAATATGGCTCTACTCGCACCGTAAGCAGCTTCTCATATATGTATTCTGGTATCTTATCTCTGTATTTTGACACCGTGATCGCAATATCACATTCTTTAAACTTCTTATAATCTGCAAAAGCTTCTTCTATTGTGTCCCGATATGGTAGATCAATTATATCTTCTGTGCCAAAATAAGTAATCTGTCCGTAATATTTATTGATTTTACCATTATATCTTACTCCAAGAGGAAGTACATTGTCTGGTGTTTCCCCATCCTTATAATGCTTTTTGCTGTTAGCAAGCAATGTATTTAATCCTTGTGGCAGAATACAAATTGTCTCTGGAGAATACACCTTACTGCCATTACCAAATAAATCCTTGTCAACTGCCATTGATTCTCCTGGTACTTCGTAATACAACTCTAAATATTGCTTGATGAATAACCGCGAATCATCTTTCCATTCCTGACACATTTCAGCATCATCATAACATTTATGTGCACTCTCACTATTATCTTCTCCCTTGCAACGACTGAAAATAGCACCGTATGCAGCCATAGCTTTACTTCTGGCACTATTGATATATTCTATATATTCCTGCTCATAGCCTAGTTCCTTCCATGTAATCTTACCTGCTTTCAGATTTCTAAAATCCTTATCAGAAACATAGATCAGATTCTTATACCAATTATCCGCAAAGTCACCGTTCTTATGCCACACTTTGAATCTGCCTCTATATTGCTTCAAAAAGCATTTTGCTACTAATTCCTCTGGACTGGTTTCTCTCTTAGTTGTCTCAACTATGATTTTGCCTGTCAGTTTCCCTCTGATTTTTTCTGGTGTTCGCCACACTTCATAGACCGTATAATGGCATTGTCCTTGTTTATGCTCATAGAATTTGTTCTTATTTGGGTTTCTATGGTTATTTACACCTCTTCCGTAATTAGAAATCCAATAGTTTTCTGTCTGCGGTACTCTTACAAATACTTCAAATGCACTGATTAATTTACATTGAATTGGATATTCTACAGGTAACATTTCTGTTTCTGGTATCTCTACCAATTGTTTATTCTCATCAAGAATATACTGCATTTTCATTTCTGTATTAGTTGACTCCATCTTTCTGCAATCCTTTCTCATCTATAATTATTCTTTTTCGGTAACAGTCATATTAACCATTGGACACCACTCAGGAGTTATATCTGGTAAAGTATCTTCACCCAGCTTACCCATATCATCTGACCTATCCTCATGGTCACAATAATATATTCTCTTATTAACAGCGTAACATTTCATATATTTACATTCTTTACATATCATTCGTTTTCTTCTCCTTCTTCGTATCCATCATCTTGATTATTTGCTTCTTCTTTGAGGTAATCTTGATATGATTTACAAGCACGCTTTAACCTCGCACAAGGTTTAAATTTCGGTAAATATCTATCTGGAATCTCATACACATTTTTGCCTGTTCTTTCCATTCCAGAACGTACTGTTTTTTCTTTATAAAGTTTAGGTGCTACAGTGAAAAATCCATTTAATGATAATTTATCCCCATTAGCCAAAATGTCCTCTATTGTACGAAGCATATAGCGGATTGTCCAATAGGTATCCCAGTAATTCCCGCCTAGCTTATCTTTTGATATTTTTTCATATTCGTGCAGTCTATTAGCTTCTCGCAATTTGTCATGTACCATTTTAGTAAATTCTGCTTCATATATTGTTTTGTTCATTGTCATTTCCTCCTTGTTATTGTCTATGAAGTGCTTATTTTTTCAAATATGCTTTATTTCTCCGTTATTTATTTCAAATTTGATAAACCATTTCTCATACTAATTCGCAAACTTTACCTATTATTTTTAAGCACTAAAATAAGCCCACATACCTGTAGTTATACAAGTACATGGACTTATTTAGATGTTTAAAATATTCAGTTGGCAATGTCAGGCATTTACTGTGTGAAATTCCCTATTATACATTTTTAGGTATATGTCATACCCCATTTTTTTTAATTCCGTACCCCATTTTTACTCCATTTTTGTAAAAACTTACGTGAAATTACGGTAACTTACGTGAAGTTATTCGCCCTCGGACTTTTTCGTGTCAAATCCCGGGAAATGGCTCAACCATGCGGGTTTCATATTCCTTAAATTTCCCTGAAATCCGGTGTCCCGTACAGGTCATACGGAGTACTCTGGTATACGTAATAATTCAACCAGTTCGTATACAGGTTGTTGGCATGGGCCCTCCAGGTAAGGAGTGGTTTGTTGTTTGGATCGTCATCTTTGTAATAGTTCTTCGGGATTTCAATAGGCAGACCCTTGGCAAGGTCTCTCTTATATTCGCCATCCAAAGTCACGCGGTCGTATTCCGGATGTCCCATAACAAAGATTTTACGTCCTCCCTCTGCCATTGCAAGGAACAGACCAGCCTCTTCGCTTTCCGCCAGGACCGTAAGGTCTTTGCATGCATGGATATCTGCAATAGGAACTTCTGTGTGTCTGGAATGCGGCGCAAGAAATACATCATCAAAGCCCCGGACCAGAGGGATCTTACGGTTCAGTACCCTGTGCTGGAAAAGTCCGAACATTTTCTTATCCAGAGGTTTTTTCTCCAGGCCATAAAAATGATAAAGACTGGCCTGCGCTGCCCAACAGAGAAAGATCGTGGAAGTCACATGCTTCTCAGTCCAATCCATGATCTCAGTCAGCTCATTCCAGTAATCCACTTCCTCAAAAGGCATCTGCTCCACCGGTGCTCCTGTGATGATCATTCCATCAAATTTACGTTTCTTTATATCGGTGAATGTTTCATAAAACTTGTTCAGATGGCTGAGAGATGTATTCTTGGCTTCATGGCTCTCCACAGCCATAAATGTCACATCCACCTGCAGCGGTGTATTGGAAAGAGAACGCAGAAGCTGCAGCTCTGTTTCTTCTTTCAGCGGCATCAGATTCAGGATCAGAATATGGATCGGACGGATATCCTGGTGCATGGCACGTTTTTCGTCCATTACAAATATATTTTCTCTCTCCAGGATCTCCTTTACCGGAAGATCCCCCTGTGTTTTGATCGGCATTGTTTGCCCTCCTTATATATAAAGCGTCTCTTATAAAGGAGCCGCTCGGCTTTTTTCTTCAGATAAAAAGTATCTCCAGTCTGTACGGCCTTTACTGCACTCCGGCAAGTTTCCGAAAATCTTCTTCTGAAAGGATCGGAATCCCCAGTTCTCTTGCCTTTTTGTTTTTGGATGAATTGGACTGGATGTCGTTATTGATCAGATAATTGGTCTTTTTGGTAACTGAACCGGTAACCTTGCCTCCCAGGGATTCGATCAGCTCTTTGGCCTCACTTCGATTTTCAAAGTGCACCAGACTTCCTGTGATCACAAAATTCATTCCTTCAAAGATCTGTTCCTGTTTGGGACTGTCCTCCTGAATATGAAGAAAGCTCATCAGATGATCCAGGCGGCGATCATTATCCTCATCCCTAAAATAAGCTACCAGATTTCCGGCAATGACCGGCCCGATGGTATCAATATCACTGACCTCTTCCAGACTGGCATGACGTATCCTGTCCAGATCATTGTCAAAATGGCGGCAGATCACTTTTGCATTAGCCAGACCGATATTTGCGATCCCAAGACTGTAGATCACTCTTGGAAGTGTAGTCTCTTTCGCCCGTTCCAGACTTTCCATAAGATTATCATAGGATTTCTGCCCAAAGCCTTCCATTTCCACGATCTCATCTTTATACCGGCTGATCTCAAAAATATCGCCAAAGTCATGGATAAATCCCCTGGCAATAAATTTCTCCAGTGTTGCCTCGGAAAGTCCGTCGATATTCATGGCATCCCTGCTTGTAAAAAGCCCAAAGGATTTGATTTTCTTGGCCGGGCACTCCGGATTGACGCAGAAAAGACATTCCACATCGTTTTCTTTCTTCACTACCGTTTCCTGTCCGCAGGCCGGGCAGGTATGCGGGATCGGTGCATTACCGCTTCCGGTCAGATTTTCCGCGATCTGAGGAATGATCATATTTGCTTTGTATACACGAATGGTATCTCCAATCCCCAGCTTCAGTTCCTTCATGATACTGATGTTATGCACACTGGCCCTGCTCACTGTGGTTCCTTCCAGTTCCACCGGCTCAAAAATTGCTACCGGATTGATCAGTCCGGTCCTGGACGGGCTCCACTCAATCTCCAGAAGTCTCGTATCACGCATCTCATCGGCCCATTTAAATGCCATGGCGTTCCTTGGAAACTTGGCCGTAGTTCCCAGAGATTCTCCGTAAGCAATATCATCATACAATGCCACAAGCCCATCTGACGGAAAATCATTGGTCGTAACTGCTTCCGCAAAGTAATCCATCGCTTCATCCAGAGTTTCAGCTGTGACTTTTCGATATTCCACAACCTCAAAGCCCTGTTCATTCAGCCACCGGAACTGCACCTCCCTGGAATTCCGGAAATCTACGCCTTCCGCACTCACTAAAGAAAAAGCATAAAACCGAACGTTTCTCTTCGCTGTAATTTCGTTATTCAGCTGGCGGACAGAACCACTGCAGAGATTTCTGGGATTTTTGTATTTGGCATCTGCATCTCCGATAGTTTCGTTGATCTTTTCAAAATCCGAATAGGTAATGATGGCTTCTCCGCGAAGTACCAGTCTCCCTTTAAAAGAAATTTTCAGAGGTATGTTCTTAAATACTCTGGCATTATTGGTAATAACCTCTCCCACAATACCATTTCCTCTGGTAACTGCCTTTATAAGCTCTCCGTTTTCATAGGTAAGCACGATCGTTAAGCCATCCAGCTTCCAGGATAAAAGTGTAGGATGTTCCCCGATAAACTCTCTCAAAGCTTCTCTCTCTTTGGTCTTATCCAGAGACAGCATCGGTCTCTCATGTTCCTCCTTGGGGAGCTGCTCCACTGCCTCATATCCTACATTAACGGTTGGACTGTCTGCCAGAACGATCCCTGTTTCTTTCTCCAGTGCGCTCAGAGTGTCGTACAGGGCGTCGTACTCCACGTTGGACATGATCTCCCTGTCTTCCTGATAATAGGCCCTGGACGCTTCCCGGAGCTTTTCTCCCAGCTCCTTCATTTTTTTTATGGATGATTCGTTCATGGCTTCCTCCCGTCCTTTTTTCTGATTTTTCGGAGGAAAGCATCTCCTCCAGTTCTTTTCGTTCTTCCGGCCGGATCTCACGATATTTCCCCTCTTCCAGGCCATTAATATACAGATTCATGATCCGAACACGTTTCAGTGTTACGACTTTATATCCGAAATATTCACACATACGACGGATCTGGCGGTTCAGACCCTGGGTAAGGATGATACGAAAACTGTTTTTCCCTGTTTTTGTAACCTTGCAGGGACGTGTGACCGTATCAAGGATCGGCACTCCGCCGCCCATACCACGGATAAATTCTTCTGTCACCGGTTTATTCACGGTCACCTGATATTCCTTTTCATGGTAGTTCCCCGCCTTCATGATACGGTTCACCAGATCTCCTTCATTGGTAAGGAGAAGCAGTCCTTCGGAATCTTTATCCAGCCGTCCTATGGGATAGATCCGCACCGGATAATCCAGATATTCTGTTACTGTCATCTCATTCCGCTGTTGTCTGGTGCTGCAGACAATACCTTTTGGTTTATGAAAAAGAAGCAGGATCTTTTTTTCCTGTTTTTTTACAGGCTTTCCGTCAATACAGATCTCCGCATCCGGAAGGATCTTCATTCCTGTGGAAACCAGTTCTCCATTAGCAGTAACTCTCCCCGCTTCTGTCAGTCGGTCTGCCTCTCTTCTTGAGCAGACTCCTATATCGCTTAAATATTTATTGATTCTGATTTTTTCGTCCATTGTTCTATTATATATTTTTTCCCACGTGTTCGCAACCGGTTATTTTTCTTGTATTTTCTTTCTCATTATTGTATGATAAACAGAAATATACTTAAATATCAGGAGGAAAAACATGTCAGAGCATACTCCACGTATGAACCGGCTGCTGATCTTTGTCGCTGTTTTCCTGTGTCTGATCTGCGGTATTCTCTTTACCCAGTCATCGGCCGGTCCTTTTGAAAGCAGCAGTACTTCCGTAGTTTCCATAAATACCAGCGATATTTCGACTATTGAACCAAGTTCAGATCGCGATCACCATACAGATGCATCGATATCTTCCGGCGCTCCCTCACCTTCCGCCACACCGTCTCCTGTTTCCACAGAGATTCCCGAAACAGAAAAGGTTTCGCCGGAGGCAGAAAACGGAGTCTGGACACCGGATGGCACCAACTGGAAATTTATGGTTGACGGAACCGCCTATACCGGATGGCTTACCGACACAGATGGTCATCGTTATTATTTCAACAAGGACGGAATCATGCAGACCGGCTGGATCACCCTAGGCAAAAAACGTTATTATCTGGACGAAGACGGAATCATGCAGACCGGAACCATCACCGTAAATGGAAAAAAATACTCATTGGCAGCAGACGGTTCACTCAAAAAATGATCTTTCGTTATATCAGGGCAACAAAAATGCAGGTTCTTCCGGAACCTGCATTTTATTAACCCTTATTATTCTAACAGACCACTATAGACATAACCGGTCTGTCCATCATAATCAACCTGTATCCAGTCGCCTTCCTGCCCTTTCTTTTCAACTTCCGTTCCTGCAGAAAAACCACCGATAACCTCACCCTCTGAATCTGCGGAAGCACGAACATTACAATCCTCTGTAACTGTAAGCATTGTTCCTGCATCTGCGGAAGCACTGGCATCTTCACCAAGGCCCTGAAGGAATTCTGCCAGAGAGGGATCACTCTCCTGCGCAGCTTCATAGTCCGTCTTTACCTTTGTGATAAGCTCCTGCACATCCTTCTCAGATTCCAGTTTTTTCACATAGGCACTGATATCTGCATCGTCATCAGCACCACCTTTGATCTTCAGATTGCCGTCACTGCCCGTCTCCACATAAAACTGGCTCAGTGCCGGAACCGGAGTCTTAATTCCAGTACAGATATAATTAAAGACTACATAAACGACATACGAATCGTCCGTCAGTCCCTTCTTAGCGTAAACATTCTGTACCTCATACCCATCAATATAATCCCTTGAATTAATCTGCGACTCATCAGCCGGCGTAAATCCGTCCTCAATCGTCTTAAGTGTTGCAATGTCTTTTTCCCCAAAAGCTTTATAATAGCTCTGAATCAGCTCGGTTACTTCCGTGCTGGCTTTTTCCATGGTTGTCTCCGCATCCGTATCTGCCGCGGAACTGGCGTCTTTCTTCTCGTCTGTCTCCCCATCATTTGCCGGAGAAGAAGGATCATTTTCCTGGTTACTTTGGGCTGTTGTCTGATCTTTATTGGAATTCCCCTTCTTACCTCCAACACAGGCGCGGACGCCAAAGATCAGAACAAGCACGATCACCAGAATGGCTCCGCCTAACATAAAATAGCGAAGGTTATCTGATAACCATTCTCTGAAATCATCCAAGTTCTTGTCCTCCTTATCATAACAACACGCCGGAACAATTCCCACTGTTCCGGGTAACACACCTGAAGGGAATCGAACCCCCGCACATGGTACCGGAAACCACTGCTCTATCCACTGAGCTACAGGTGCATAATGAAAAACATAACTTCTAAATTCAGGTATGAAATTATCAAAGTAGGTTTACACTGTTTATGATTTTAACACAAATCCATGAAATTGTAAAGATTTTTTTAAACAGTACATATTCATCACACATTTTATGGTTGCTGTTCACTCCGTTCTCCGTATCATTTTACGCACTTTAGTCATTTTTCCAGGCCAGAAGGGCGAACACATTCACCCTTCAAACCTGTATACCACATATTTTTCTGTCTGTGCAATAGGGGTACATCCTGCCTGACGGATATAGTCATGATTTGTAAGATCTACCGGAAGAACGAGATAATCGGTTTCCGTTCTTTTCAATACCTGCCGGAACTTATCGATCCCTACATCCATCTGATAACTGATCACATCCATGATCACTTTCTGGATCTGGTAGGCCTTGCTGTTTTCGTAGTTTCCTACCACAGTACTTCCTGCACGATACAGGATAAAATTACGATCCAGAACAAGAATCAGTGACGGATCATACTGTCTAGCCACCAGATTCAGCTCATTGTCAAAAACAACCTTGGGTTGTTCTTTATCGCAGTCCTGATGGATCACATCGCATACTGAGCGCAGCTCATTCGGGACTTTATAGATGTTTTCCGCCATCACATAATCTTTTGCAATGCCGGGAACAGGTGTCCCCGTAGTGACGATCACTGCCGCAAGGATCAGCGCTGTTACAGCCTTCAGCCATCGAAACCTTACCGCTTCTACGATCCGTACAGCATAATAGGCAGCACCCGGGATCACCGGAAGGATCCAGATAAAGCGATAATATTCACTTTCAAAATGTACCTTTGGTATCACATATTTTACAAGAACCGGATTATATACCGTAAGTGCCAGAAAGACTAGATAATACAGGAATACTCTAGATTCTTTTCTCCTGCGGTAAAAAATATCCCAGAGTATACCTGCCAGAAAAAATACAGGCAGCATACAGCCACTCCAGTAATTTTCCATACAGATCTGCACAAAACGCAGTCCCAGTTCTTCGATCGTTACTCCCGCCATTTTCTTCTCCTATCCATAGTATCTTCCCAGTTTCCTATGATGCCGGAAATGCGATCCATCCAAGCTTCGCCGAAAAATAAACCAGGGCATACAAAAATCCCGGCAGCATACAAAGCGCATAGGGAATCGCGTAGGAAAGCTTTTTCTTCAGCACCATCACCGGAAGGATCGCCGTACTGACTACCGCAGGATAAATAAGGGAGGATCCTGAAAACGTCAACGCACTGACTGCAGCAATGAAAAGCAGCACCCAGCTCTCTTTATTTCTGCCATCTTTGTTGAGCCAGAGCCGTATACTTACCAGAAGCGCTGCCGGGATAGAAATATTTGCCAGCAGGGCCTTCCCTTCATAAACCCGCATAAACGCAAAGGTTCCTGTTGTATAGATAGAAAAAGAAAACAATTGCATCAGACACACAAAAAGAACCATCAGGTCTGCTTTTTTTTCATCTCCACGAAAAAAGCTTTTTCCGATCTGGTAGATCAGAAGATTGATCATCAGCATGTTGATCACAGACATCACGACCTTGGACTGAACGATCGGGTGGATGCCCAGAAGGACACACCACACCGCATTGTTCATCGGATATGCTGAAAGATCATAGCGGAGATTAAAATTTCTCTGGATAACACCGGTAAGCGGACTGTATCGAGCAAGAGTGTCTGTATACACGGAAGTGCTTACTGCGCCAATATAATGTGTTGCATCTGCAGTAACGTCCTGATATGCAGCCACTAGAAAACACTGCAGGATCACTGCCGCAGCGATCAAAAGCAGCAGCAGTGAATGCTTCCGAAATGTTTCTCCTATCCGGTCCAGCTGTCCCTTCCAAAGTTTATGCGAAAACAGACATGCTGCCAGTACACAAGCTGCCATGATCACCATCCACAGATACGAAAAGGTACTCAGTTTTACCCATTTCAGTGTCATAGGAACTGCAAGTATCTCAAAAACCGCAAAATACAAAAGATATCCCAAGACCAGTTCCATGGTTACTTCCGTCTTCATTTTCAGTATCCGTGTCAGCAGACTTCCTGCACAGAAAAATACCAGCAGCTCCAGGATCAGTCCGGCAATTGCCAGTATCAGCTCCTGCATTTCACACCTTCTCTCCGGCTTCTCTGGCAAGGATTCCCATTGCAACCTTCTCCGGAGTGATCGGGAGCTCTCTGACACGTACACCTGTTGCATTATAAACCGCATTGGCAATAGCCGGACAAGGTGTATCGATCACAAGTTCACCAATGGATTTTGCACCGAAAGGACCTGTCTTCTCGTAGCTGCTTTCAAACTCGATCCGTACCTTCGGAATATCCATACGGTTGGGGATCTTATACTGCATAAAGGAATTGTTACGGATCTTTCCCTTATCTGTATACTGGATATCCTCATACAGAACCATTCCGATACCCTGACCGATACCGCCTTCTGCCTGCACTCTGGCAAGATTTGGATTGATCGGGGTTCCACAGTCGATCACGCCCACATAATCAACGACATCGATCTGTCCGGTTTCCTTATCGATCTCCACTTCAGCTGCACCTACCATAAACGGTGGCGGAGAGATCGGAGAAGAATATTCTTTTACAACCTGAAGCTCACTGCAGACTCCACAGGTTGCTTTTCCTGCGATCTGCTGCAGCGTTACCTCTTTTCCGTCTTCTGTGCGGACTTTTTCTCCGTCAAAATCAGAATCCTCTGCAGATACCCCAAGCATCTGTGCGCCAAAAGCGTGGATTCTCTTTCTGAGTTCTCCGCATGCCTGGATCACGGCATTTCCGGTAGCGTAGGTTGTAGAAGATGCATAAGAACCGGAATCATAAGGAGAAATATCTGTATCCACACTGAATACCACGATATTTTTCATATCTGTATCCAGACAGTCTGCTGCCATCTGGGCAAGAATGGTATCACAGCCGGTTCCCATATCAGAACAGCCAAGTGCCAGGGTATAGGAACCATCCTCATTTAATTTAATGTCTGCTCCGCCGACATCGATCCCTGCAATAGATGAGCCCTGCATGGCCATGGCGATGCCGACACCCCGTACTTTGCCGTTACCCATATCACGGAACGGATATTTCTCATCCCATCCGATCATTTCCTTTGCACGGGCAAGACATTTATCCATGGTACAGCTGCCGTTGATCGGTACATCCGGATATCCCGGAAGTGCCTCTCCCTCCATTGGCATGTTCAGCTCACGGAATTTTACCGGATCCATACCCATCTTATGAGCCAGCTCATCTGCTGCGGACTCCACAGCAAAAATACCCTGTGTGGCACCATAGCCACGATAAGCGCCTGCTGCCTGCATATTGGTATAGACCACATCATAGGCAAAACGGTAGGCTTCTGTATGGCGGTATAATGCAATGGATTTATGTCCGGAAAGTCCTACGGTTGTAGGCCCATGCTCTCCATAGGCACCGGTGTTGGAAAGGGTATAAAGATCGATTGCCTTTACAATACCGTTTTCGTCCGCACCCATACGGATATGGACTTCCATTTCATGACGCGGAGAAGATGCGATCATGGATTCCTTTCTGGAAAAAACGATCTTGGACGGACGTCCGGTAACCCAGGTTACCAGTGCCGGAAAAACTTCGCTGACAGAAGACTGTTTTGCACCAAAGCCGCCTCCGATACGTGGCTTAATCACACGAACTTTGGAAGACGGAATATTCAGTGCATTTCCTACGATCCTTCGGATGTGGAACGGGATCTGGGTGGAAGAAACCACCGTCAGTCTCTGAAAATGATCCATATAGCAGTAGGTACGGAAGGTCTCCATCATGGTCTGCTGGTTTGCCTTTGTGTGGTAAACCTGATCTACTGTATACGCACATTTTTCCAGCATGGCATCCACATCACCCACTTCTTCTACATTGGAGGAACAGAGATTCCGTTTATTATCTCCACCGGCCGGGATCGGCATATACCAGTCATCCTCCGGGTGCACCAGGATCGGATTATCCTTGGCTGTATGGATATCCAGAACTGCTTCCTCCACACGATATTTTACTTTAATGCGCTTCAGGGCTTTATCTACTGCCTCTTCTGTCTCGCCGGCTACGATGGCAACCGGATCACCTACAAAACGCACATGCTTATCTATGATATAACGATCCCATGGACTGATCTCCGGTGCTGTCTGCCCGGCCAGGGTAAATCTTTTGTGAGAAACATCCTCATAGGTCAGAACACAGGCGATCCCCTCGATCTTCTTTGCAGCATCTGTCTTGATCTCTTCCACCCAGGCATTGGCATGAGGACTTCTTAAGATCTTGACGATCAGGCAGTCAGAAGGTGCAAGATCATCGGTATAGACCGGTTTTCCGGTTACCAGCGACATTGCATCTGTTTTTGGCACCGGCTTGTTTACGTATTTCATTTTCCTTCCTCCTGTCCTTTTTTATAGTCGAGAAATTTCAGAATACTTCTGGTCTGTCCCACAAATCCCGAGCAACGGCACAGATTTCCGGAAAGATACTCCAGGATATCCTCTTCTGTGGGATCTTCCAGTTCCTTTAACATGGCAAATACATTCATGATAAATCCCGGGTTGCAGAAGCCACACTGCTCTGCTCCCTCATTTGCCATAAAAGCGCCGAATTCCTTTGCTTCCTCCTGCATTCCCTCCAGAGTCACGATCCGTTTCCCGTCTGCGCGGGCAGCCAGCATGGAGCAGGACAGTACCGGACGTTCATCCATCAGCACAGTACAGAGACCACAGTTTGCAGTCTCACAGCCACGTTTTACGCTGTAACAGCTGTTTTTCCGCAGGAAATCCAGAAGCAGTTCATCCGGACGTACCTCTGCCTGCCGTTTTACACCATTCAGCCAGAAAGTGATATTCATTCTGCTCTCCCTCCGATCTCTTCCCAGGCTCTTCTTGTAAGGACTTTCACAAGAAGACTTCTGTATTCTTTTGAAGCACGCATGTTCTTGTCTGTAGGAACATGTTCCGCTGCATATGCGGCAAAAGATGCTGCTGCATCCTTTTTCTGCTGTGCATTCATCTGTGCAAAATCTTTTAAGATCCCCTCTTCATCTTCCACGATCATTGCTTTTCCGGGTCTGGCGCCGATAACGGTTCTTGCTTTTCCGTCAATAAGAGCAGCCGCACAGGTGATCACAGGAAAATCTGTGGAATTGTTCCGCTGGCTTAAGTACACACTGTTCAGCGGCTGTTTTTTTACAATGATATTTACCAGGATATCGTTATCCTTTTCCATGGATGCAAACTGTGCCAGCGGAATGGTTCCGCCATTGTACAGCTCCACCCAGGTATCCAGTGCCAGAAACATGGTCAGTACATCAGAAAATCCGAATCTTCCGAAAATACTTCCGCCCACTGTGGCACAGTTTCGAAACTGCACACCCACAATGTGCCGTACACTTTCACGGATAGCACTGTTTGTATAGGCATTCAGCTCTTTGTGGGTTTCCAGCGCATGAAGTGGTGTCATGCAGCCGATCACAAATGCTTCTTCTGTTTCTGTAATAGTATCCAGCCCAAGACCTGACAGATCAATGGCTGTCATGATGTTCCGGTTTCCCATTTTCAGCCAGACCATACCGCCCAGCACACAGGCTGTTCTTTTCTGGTTCAGTTCATATGCCTGTTCAAGGCTTTCTGCCTTTACGTAATTCTTTATCTTCAGCATACTTTATTCCCTTCTGAATTCTCATTCTCTTTCTTTACGGCTGTTTTTTCAGCCGAGCATTTATTTTAACAGACTGTCAGCTAAATAGCTATTGTTTTTTTCTCTGCTGTTCTGATGCCGCATCAGTCAGCGGTCTCCAGAACGATAAACTGATACGGTTTCAAAATGATCTCTTTTTCTGTGATCTCCACAGCTTTCTGATTATTCAGAAGCACCTCTTTTACTTCTCCCGGCAAAGATACCTTCTGTGACTGTGCCTGCATATTTCCCAGGATCAGAAGATTTTTCTCACCGTTTCTTGTATATGCGATCAGATTCTTCTGTTCTTCCTGATATGGAGCGAATGTTCCGTATACAAGCGTTTCTTTATATTCCGGAGCTTTTCTCAATGCAGTCAGCTTTTTGTAGAAAGAAAGGAGGGAATCACTGTCCGTTAACTGGGATTCTATATTAATCTCCTTATAATTGGGATTGACCCCAAGCCACGGCTCTCCTTCTGAAAATCCCGCATTTTTCTCTGCGCTCCACTGTACCGGAGTTCTGGCATTGTCTCTGGAAAATGCGGAAGCAGCATCAAGCGCTTCTTTTTCACTGCATCCGGCACGGAGCGCTACCTGGTATTCATCGATGGTACTGATGTCATCGATCTGATCCATAGAAGTAAACTCCATATTTTCCATACCGATCTCCTGCCCCTGATAAATAAACGGAATTCCCTTCAGCAGGAAATAAACACCTGCCAGGAGCTTCCTTGAATCCGGACAGCGGTCTTCCGGAGAAATATAGTGACAGACACCTCTTGGCTCATCATGATTCTCAATAATGTTGGAGATCATGCCGGTATCCCCAATCTTTTTCTGCGTATGGAAAATACACTTCTTGTACTCTTCCGGAGTCAGGTACGGTTTGGATGCATACCAGCCATCCTCGCTCTTTCCGTAACAGGTTTCTTCAAAATCAAACATGGATGAAAAATATCCGTTTTCTCCGATAAAATCTTTGATCTCATCTTCCTTTTCATTGAAGACCTCTCCTACAGTAAAAGCATCATAGGGATGAAAGCACTTCTCAGCCATCTCTCCCAGAAATTCTCCAATCCCTTCTGCCTCCTCCAGCATCCTCCCGACGCTGCAGAGCCCATCTGCACGATCGGCAGGATAATCGGAAAACGGAAGCTTCTTCTTGATATTGATAATGGCATCAATACGGAATCCGCCAAGCCCTTTTTCCATCCACCAGCGGATGTTTTTGTAGACTTCCTCTCTTACTTCAGGATTCTCCCAGTTGAGATCCGGCTGCTTCTTGTGGAATACATGGAGATACTGTTTATCCGGATGTCCCGGAAGCTCTTCCCATACCGGACCACCGAAATAGCTTCTCCAGTTGCAGGGAACTTTATCATCCTTTTTGTCCCGGATATAAAAGAAATTTCCATACTTTCCGTCCGGATCCTTAATGGCCTGCTGAAACCACTCATGCTCATCGGAGCAGTGATTTACCACCAGATCCATAAGGATGTACATTTCTCTTTTTTTTGCTTCTGCGATCAGACGATCCATATCCTCCATGGTCCCAAACCTCGGATCAATCGCATAATAATCTGCAATGTCATATCCCTGGTCTGCAAGGGGAGATTTATAGATTGGGGAAAGCCAGAGGATATCTGCTCCCAGTTCCTTAAGATAATCAAGCTTGCTGATGATTCCCGGGATGTCTCCGATCCCGTCTCCGTTGGAATCATAAAAGCTCTTGGGGTATATCTGATATACCACCTTGTCATGCCACCATTTTCGTTGCATCGTAATTCCTCCTATGCCTGTTTGATCATGCAGTACTGCTTCAGATCAAATCCTTTTTTCTGTACAATGCCGTATAATTTAAATCCGAATTTCTCATACATAGAAACATTTGCCGGATTATGGGTTTCCAGAGAGATCATCAGCTTATGCCTGTCCGCATAATCGATCACCTCATCCATCAGCTTTTCAGCAAGACCGTGATGCTGCATCTTCGGCGCCACTGCCAGATAGATCACATGAAGCCTTTCTGCTGTATGAAGCTGGGAAGTCCAGCTGGAATTCAGATAGTCTTTTCCCTGGATGAATTTCCGCAGGGTCGCAAGACTTGGATCCTCTTTGATCAGATAGCCATCTGTTTTCAGAAGGGCAAAAAAATCCACCATCAGATTATGTAAGGCTGCTTCATGCTCCGTTCCGTCGGATACTACCAGGATACTGTTCAACTCACTGCTGTCTGCATAAATCTCGCAGGTCTCAAAAAACTCCGTAAGATCACAGGTAAAAAGCTCCGGCATCAGCCGTTCTCTGGTATCCCTGTCCGGGATCAGTGCATGATACAGAGGATCCTCCGAAAAACATACGGTCAATATCCGGATCAGCTTATCCAGATCTTCTTCTTTCACTCGGTATAAATTATGGCTTTCCATTCTTTCCTCCAGGTATGGTTTTATTCTGTTCCTTTTTCAAACATATCACTGACCTCGCAGATCAGATTCCTGAGCTTTTCCGCTGCACGGATCAGATATTCAATATCATCGGCATAATAACGCTTCTGTCTTTCCCAGGCTTCCTTGAGGCTCTGCTTTTCCGCCTCCAGACTGTCACCCGGCTTCTTTTCCTTCAGCCTTTCCACAAGATCATAAAGGTTCTCATGATGGATGATCCTGCCCTTTCCCCACATCAGGCGATCCGGGGACTGCTTCAAGATATATTCCGTAAAATGATAAAAGACTTCCCGCTCAAACTGAAAGGCATAACAGTTGTTGTCAATACTGTAAAAAGCCTCCAGCGCAGGTGCGATCTCTCCTTTTTCCAGATATCCCATCGCTTTCTTCAGTGCATAAAGATTGTTCTGCACTGCCTGCTGCGGAAAGATCACATTGTCATCCCAGTCCAGACGTACCAGATAATCCTGGGATTTTCGGAATACACCGAGAAGCTTTTCGGTAATGGCATCGGCTTTTTTCCAGTCACGTTTTTCTTCCGGAAGGCTGTTGAAGCGCCGTACCTGCTCTGCAAGGATGGCAGCCGCTTTTTTTGCCTCTTCTGTTTTTTTCAGAAGGAGTGTACTGTCGGCGCCGGTCTGCATACACAGATCCGTATCCAGGGTCTTAATACTTTGGTCCAGTACCCGCCCGAAATCCATTGGCGGCAGAGCAAGGCTGTCAATAGCCAGAAGAAGTTTCAGATAAAATTCATGATGGAATCTGTATACCTCTTCCTCATAAACATCCTGGTTATCGTATTGGGAATGATAATAATTTTCCATAAAGGGACCACCGCTGAAATCATTGACCATGGACGGGATCCCGGAAATAGCCATGGTAAAATCATCAGACCAGGTTTCAATGGGATACAACGTGGTCATGCCCTCCGGATAAATCCCCTCCGGCATCTGCACAGCATCCACGAAGCTGCGCACAAAATCCGCATACTCATAGGTACATCGTACTGCATCTCTGGTACTGTGTGCATGAGCCGGAAGCTCAAAATTCAGATCTGCGATCACGTGCCCCTGCCACTCCGGTCTCGCCTCAAATACCTGGCGGTAAGCACCTGTGGACCAGTCATATTTTGTGTCGGAAATCCCCCATTCTTCTGCTGCAAGAGCACATACCACAATAGTATGGCGAGGTTTATAGCCACCACGGAGCAGCGCCCTGGCAATTCCAATGATCATGGCCACTGCCGCATTATCATCCTGAAATCCCTCAAAATAGGAATCATAGTGAGCACTTAACAGGATCATGGAATCCGAATCGGTTCCCGGGATTTTGCCAACGATATTGTAGGTATACTGGTCTCTGATCACCTCTGTGTCCGCATCAAATTCCACGGAAAGCTCCGGAACACGATTCCCATTCTCATTTTTTTCCTCCATCAGCCGACGGATCATAAGAAAGTCTGCCCGTGACATGGAAAATGCAGGCGCACAGGAAGGTCCTGCGATATCCTGTGCATTCAAAGCCGTATCATCGATCTGTGCGTATCCTCTGCTCTGTACGGCGATCAGAGCTGCTGCACCCTTCAGGTGTGCCTGATACACCGGGTAGTTGATCCACCATTCTTCTCTCTGATTGATCTCGATAAGAACCAGCTTTCCTTTCACATCGATATCCTTATATTCGTCAGCTGTACCCTTTCCAAGATATACAAGATCAAACCTCTGAAAGCCATTGGTCTTAAAATCCGTCTGATATGCTCCAAGCTGGATCTCCCGGCAGATTCCCTCTCTGTCATGGCAGCGCATCACAGCTTTTTTAAATTCCCATGCATCCACACGGATCTTATCTTTTTCTACCTGTGTGAGACCGGCTTTTTTCATTTCTTCCAAAAGCATATCTCCGGTTTTTCGCTCTGCCAGGGAGCCTGCTGTACGGTATCCCAGAACCGGATTTGTTTTTTCCTGTTCCATGCGCCTGGCCAGCTCATAAGATTCTTTTATATTCAGGCATGAAACACATTTCTCCACGATGTTCAAATTTACTGTCATCCCTTTCTCGGCAGTTCCCTGCTGGCAGTTCCATCCTCCCGGCAGAGATATTCCTCTAACTGTTATAGATTATACCTTATCAATGTGCGGATTTCCAGATAAAAAAACGCGATTTGTTCTGACAAAAAATCCATCTCACAAATCACGTTATTATAATTTCTTTTTAGCCGGAATACCGAAGCGCATCAATAGGCTTCCTGGATGCTGCCTTGTTAGCCGGATACAGGCCAAAAAGCACACCGATCATCAGAGACATGGTGTTGGTGACACCGGACATGGCTTCCATGATCTCTGACTGATCCACAATGGAAAAAGCGTCTTCGTCCTGCTCAAAGCGTTCCATCAGGAGCTCTGTAAACGCATTTTCTGCCAGATCCAGATTACCGGTACCCACAATTGTCTTGGAAAGGTTCCCTTTTTTCGCCTCCACCGATTACGTTTTCGCTGCTGTTTTCTGCGCCGGCTTCGTATGCGCCACTTTAAAATATCCCACAGTTCCCGCACCTGCCACGCAGACAGCCGCCACCGGGATGATCACCATAAGCCTTTTACGCCGTCGTTTCATTTTCCTTAACCTCAAAATATGCTGTGTATGTTCTCTCTGTTTTAAAAATACTTTAAAAGAAAAATGCATAAAGACTTTGTGTGATCTGTGAAAACCCGGTGAAAAAGGCATCCTGTTTTTCATATACAAATACAAATAATTAATTATATTTTCTGTCTGCTGCCATTATTTTTTGTATATATTAAATATTATTTTAAAAATTATATATTATTTTCTGGTATTTTTTACCGAAATATGTTATAAAAGAAGTAAGAAAAACTACCGAAAATCAGATATTCCTGCTTTCGGTCCGAAATAAAGGAGGTATCTTTATGGCAAAACGTATTATCACCATCAATCGTATGTTTGGAAGCAACGGACGCCTTATCGGCAAGACTCTGGCTGAAAACCTGGACATCGGTTTTTATGATAAAGAACTGATCGACATGGCTGCCAAGAAAAACAATATCCCCTTCGACACCCTGGCAAAGGTAGACGAGAAAAAAGCCAGTCAGTGGGTATTTCCCGTTGACAGTGAGCTGCAGTTTACAGATAATTTCTCTTTTGTACCAATGAACGATGTGCTCTATGATCTCCAGAGAAAGATCATCCTGTCCCTTCCGCAGAGAGAGGACTGCGTAATTGTCGGCCGCTGTGCGACCAATATCCTGAAGGATAAATCACTTAAACTTTTTATCCATGCACCTTTTGAGGAAAGAGTTCAGAATGTGATACGCCGTACCGGCAGAGAAGAAGCCAGCGCACGGAAGCTGGTCAAAAAAATGGATAAAGAGAGAAAGGCTTACTATGAATACTTTACAGACAGCAAATGGCTGGATATGACACAGTATGATCTCTGTATTGACAGCAGCCGGTTTTCTATGGAGCAGATTATTGAGATTGTAAAGAGATGTCTTTAGGATTCTTTTTTTCTGAAAATTTTTTCTAAAAAATGTTTTTACGCTTTGGAAGCGTAAGTGAAACCGCAGGGGAGGGGAAGCACTCATAGTTGCGAAAGGCCGTTTCCCCTCCCCTGCACCCCTTCCCTCTGGCCCCGCTATGAACCGTACGTTTTGATTATGTTACGCTGTTGACAGGGTGATGGATTCTGCGTTTGTTTAAAACGCCAGGCTGTGCCGATCTCATCGGCATAACACCTTTCAACAAGAAGACGTATCCTTCCCACTATTCCAACACATTGAGCAACACCAAAATATTTATTGACCAGACGCTATCCTTCCCACACTTCCAACTCATTGTACAACACTGAAATATTAACTATTAATTTTTCAACAAGCAACATATTCTTCCCACACCTCCAACTGCGGACGCTCAACTCATCAAAACGTAAGGACAGGACACCACGCGTCCGCTTCCACCTCTCCGGCTGAAACGTCAGCCGGGGAAGTGACAGTCCTCCGGGCTGCTACGGAGGAGGGGTGATGATGGTTAGGTTGCGGGAGACGGCGTTATTGCGGAAGGGCCCAGCTGTTTGAGCCGAAGGCGAGTTCTGGGCCCTTCCGCAATGGTTTTAGCCGGCTCACGGAACCTTAGCAGCATCCCCCGACGGAGTCCGGCCCGGAGGACTGTCACTTCCCCGGCGTCCGTTCACCAATATACTCTTTCAAAAACTCATATATATCCCCCTCCAACGGCGGACACCCCTCCACATAATTCTGAAACTTACAGGTACAGTGTCCCACACCAAGCACTCCCGTCTTACCACGATACCCCTGTCCGATGCAGATCTTCTCATCCAGCTTCTCAAAAAGCCCCTCTTCCTTCAGCATCTCCAATGCCGGGATCAGATACCCGTAGCAGGCACTGCAGGATTCCACTTCCTCTACGGCATCCGCAAGCTCCACAACCTTTCTGGATATCGGCATCCTCTGATCCGCACCATCCTCCAGAAATCTGACATCTGCTTTGGAAATATCTGAGCAGCCCACGCCAAGCTCACCTGCCAGCTTCACATAAGGAACCTCAGCTACCTCATAATGCATCATCTGACACACATACGCATCCACAAGAACCGGATCACAGGCAGCCATCACCCGGTTCATCACGACAGGATTTCCGCCATCCTCAAAATCCAGATCCCCGCAGATATTATCCACAACAATAAAGTCCTGCTGTATCCCCATATTCAGATGAGCAATGGGTTTATGAAGCCCCAGAGAATGAAAACGTCTCTTTTCCTTATTTGGGATCAACCCCTTCATATTCTTAAGGGCACAGGTGATCTTTGTCTGACAATGGCCTTTCAAAACCGGCACATTGATCAGAAAATCAATCTCCTTTACCCGCTCGCAGACATTCAGCTCCATTCCGCCGCAGTCCACAGAAATACCCTTATCCTTCTGCATATCCCAGAACGGCACCTGATACTCTTCCTCAAGCCTGTCAAAGCCACAGGTCTCAAAGGCCTCCCTTGTCTTATCTCCTACCCAGGATCCCTCCAGCATCACCATATCCCGGAAGCCATGCTCCTTCAGATACTCGATAATTCCTGCAACCACTTCCGGATGAGTCGTTGCACCCCAGGAAGCCTCTGAAGGAGAAACCAGATTCGGCTTGATCCCGATCTTTTTCTTTCTGTCCCCGATATGAGATTGAAGATCCGCTTTTTCCAGAAGCTCCTTTGTCATTCTTTTATATTCCGTACCACTGGTAATAAAAATCTGATTTTTATCCATAATTATCAAAATTCCTTTCTTTCTGCAATGTGAATGTTGATCCAGATCCACACCAAAGCCCTGCAAAGCTTTTATCATCAGATGAGCCAGACAAAACAGCCGACAAATACAGCAGTCATCACATGCATCACAATCATAAAAAATACCCTCTCTACCGGTTTCCCGGTAAAAAGGATATTTTATCCGACACAGCAGTCTCGTATTATCTTTCGATCTTTGCCCCGTTCCACCATGGGAATTCTCGGTTCAGCCATTTTCCTGCAAGCTCACTCCATGGTTCACAGGCTCTTGCGATTCCTCTGCCGTTTTCGTTGGCAGTCAGCTCATTTGCCAGGCCGATCCCATGGGGTCCCTGCGGAAAAACATGATACTCCACTGGAATGCCCTTTTTATAGAGTGCCTGAACAAAGAGAAGTGTATTATCCAGCAGCACCGTCTGATCCTCAAAGGTATGCCAGATAAAGGTTCTGGGTGTATCTTCCGTAACCTGAAATTCCAGAGACATCCGATCTTTCAGCTCCTCATAACGATCTCCCAGAAGATTTCGAAAGCTTTCTTCATGACCAACTTCCCCTGAAGTGATCACCGGATAATTCAGGATCATGCCATTGGGACGGATCCTCTCGTTTTCCATTCCCGTGATCCCTGCAAGCTCCTCCGTATTCCAGAATACTCCCAGAGAAGCTGCCAGATGGCCTCCTGCCGAAAAACCGGACACAATGATCTTATTCTTTTCAATATGCCACTTATCGCTGTTCTCTCTGAGAAGAGCTACTGTTTTTGCCAGCTGACGGAGAGCCACCGGATATCTGGCAGGTGCCACACTATAACGAAGTACCACTGTGTGATAGCCCATTCCCATAAACCGGACAGCAATGGCTTCTGCCTCTCTGTCAGAAGTCATGCCATAAGCTCCGCCCGGACAGATCACCATGACCGGACGCTTCTGTCCCGGATAGAGTTCTTCCGACTCCTGCCAGAAATAGGTCTCTATCCATGCCTCATTATAGTCCTTTGTTTTTTCTTCGATCACAATTCTTTCGTTGATCATTCCGACTTTCCCTTCTTCATTTCATTGCTTCTCTGATCGCTGCAAGAAGTTCATCGTACTCTTCGTAAGCCGGAATTTCCGGATGATCTGCACGGATCTGCTCTGTGCTGCGGAAAAGGAATCCTGCTTTGCTTGCCTGGATCATTCCGAGATCATTGTAGGAATCTCCGCTTGCGATAGTCTCAAATCCCATGGACTGCAGTGCCTTCACAGTTGTCAGCTTAGATTTCTCACAGCGCATCTTAAAGCCTGTGATCTCTCCGTTCTCTGCTACTTCCAGGGAATTACAGAAAAGTGTCGGCCGTCCAAGCTTCTCCATCAGCGGAGTTGCAAACTGTGTAAAGGTATCACTGATCAGTATCACCTGGGAAAAAGATCTCAGCTCATCCAGAAATTCCTTTGCTCCCGGAAGGGGATCGATCTTTGCAATAGTCTCCTGGATCTCTTTCAATCCCAGACCATGCTCTTTCAGAATTCCAAGTCTCCAGTTCATCAGCTTATCATAATCCGGCTCATCACGGGTTGTTCTCTTGAGCTCCGGGATTCCGCTTGCCTCTGCAAATGCGATCCAGATCTCCGGTACCAGTACACCTTCTACGTCCAGACATGTAATATACATCTTTCATATCCTCCTCTTGATCCAACTTACCGTTGATATTTCACAGAGTCTGACTCCTTCCGGCTGTCAGAACTCTTTAATCTTTTAGCGCTTTACCCTGATATTACCATATGCTCTCAAGGTCTGTAAACAGTTTTATTTTTTCTTCTTTTCCGCTTCATAGATCTTCAGCTCTTTCAGTGCTTTTTCCCCAAGAGGATACAGCATGAAAATATTAAAGATCGTCATCAGGCCGATTCCTACATCTCCCAGATCCCATACAAATGTGTAAGCCGCGATCCCACCGATAAACAGCATCACCAGTGCCAGCACCTTATATCCTGTCTGTGAACCCCAGTTATCACCAAAAAGATAGGCCACATTGCCTCTTGCATAAAACAGGATTCCCAGGAATGTGGAAAAGCTGAACATAAAAAGCGTTGCCGCAATAAAGATCACTCCAAACTGTCCCAGGTGATAATGCATGGCTGTCTGAAGAAGTTCCATTCCGGCAAGTCCCTGGACCAGATCTTCCGGGGCCAGAAGCATGATCATAGCTGTACAGCTGCAGATCACGATCGTATCCACAAATACACCCAGGGCCTGGACAAATCCGGCTTTTACCGGACTGTCACATTCTGCTGCCGCTGCTGCACAGGGAGCGGAGCCGCTTCCCGCCTCATTGGAAAAAAGGCCTCTTTTTACTCCGTTCATCAGCACGACGCCAAATCCGCCGGCAACAGCCTGACGAAATCCGAAAGCTTCTTCAAAGATCCGTTTAAATACTCCCGGCATACTTCCAAGATTTGTAAATATAATAAACAGCGTGATCACAAAATAAAGCACTGCCATTACCGGCACCAGAAGATCCAGAACTTTAACCGTTGCATTCTTCCGAAGCACGATCACAGCTGCGATCACTACCAGCACGATGGTAGTATACAGCGGCGGAATATCAAAAGCATTTTTGAAAGACGCCGTGACGGAATTGCTGATAACCTGACTGATCCCACACCAGCAGATCAGGCCGGAAATGGCAAACAGAACGGAAAGCAGAACCTTTTTTCGTTTTCTGCCCTGTTTTTCTTCCCAATAGCGGTGGATATAGTAGGCAGGACCGCCCCTGTAGCCACCATAAAGAGGATCCTTTTCTTTATAGAGCTGTGCCAGGGTCGCTTCGATAAAAGCAGTGGAGGAACCGATCAGCGCCGTGATCCACATCCAGAATACCGCTCCTGCACCTCCTGCTGAGATTGCAGCTACCACACCGACCAGGTTTCCCATTCCCACACGGGTAGCTGTAGATACGATCAGCGTCTGAAATGCTGAAAGATTTTTTTTGTCACTTTTCTTTTCTGACAGGGCTCGCACCATATCCGGAAAAAGACGGATCGGCAGAAGCTTTGTCCGGATGGTAAAATAAATACCAGTCGGAATCAGAAGCAGGATCAGAAGTGAGATTCCCAGCGTACTTCCTCCCGGAAGCGGGATCCTTATCAGATCTCCCCACAGAAATGAATAGACCTTTTCGATCATTGTTACTATCATGTTACTGTTTCCTTTCCCCAATCACCCCATGTGATCGTTTTGTTCTCTTTTTCTGCCCGTTGTTTGTATTTATTTCTGCAACGTTTTAAACGGGCAAAGCGTATCTTTTATTATAGTAGCTTTCTGTTCGTATGTAAAGAAAAATCCCGAATCTTTCGATCCGGAATTTTTTTTATTGGTAACTTTTCTGTTATTCGACAGATTTCTGATATCTGTCTATTTTTATGAACATAGTTGCATTTTACTCTCAGCCAGCCAGGTGGAACATCTCGATCAGGAATATCCAGCTCATTCCATAGTATGTTATCACGGCTACAAGGTCATTCACCGTAGTGATCAGAGGACCTGAGGCTACTGCCGGGTCCACACCAACCTTTTTGAAAAACAGCGGTATGCAGGTTCCCACTGCACTGGATACCAGCATAGCCACCAGCAGGGATAATCCGATACAGCCGGATACTGCATAGGCAAAAACGAGTGTTTTTCCTTTAAATAAGAAGATATACAATCCGATCAGTACAAAAGACAGAATACCGAGCAGACCACCGTTGCAGAGACCGATCCGCATTTCCTTCAGCACAAGCTCTGCTTTCTGTCTGCCCGTCAGCGTCTCATCCATCAGTACACGGATGGTTACAGCCAGGGACTGGGTTCCAACATTTCCTGCCATATCCAGGATCAGAGACTGGAAGCACATGATGATAGGCAGACAGGTAACTACTTTTTCAAACATTCCCACAACAGAAGATACCACCATGCCAAGGCCCAGAAGAACGATCAGCCAGGGCATTCTTTTTTTCATGCTTTCAAAAAGAGGTTCTTTCAGATCTTCCTCTGCAGTCAGACCAGCCAGCTTTGCATAATCCTCTCCCATCTCATCGTCTACCAGATCGATGATCCCTGCGGATGTGATCACTCCAAGGAAACGATTGTCATCGTCCAGCACAGGAATGGAATCTTCAGAATAATCCTTCAGTCGTTCCATACAGTCGTCGATCTGCTCAGTACCATACACATATGGATAGGAAGTTACGATCAGCTCTTCCATAGGGTGGTCCTGTCTTGCTGTGATCAGATCCTTCAGATCCAGGGCTCCATAAAACTCCCCTCTGTCCGTCACTGCAAAGATCGTAGAAATATTATCATTATCTGCCGCCTGGGAAACCAGCTCACTCATGGCCTGCTTTACGGTCAGGTTTTCACGGATCACAATGCAGTTCGTTGTCATTCTGCTTCCGATCTCATCCTCATCAAAGGAGCGGATCATTTCGATATCTTTCCGCACCTGTTCATCCAAAAGCTGGATCAGAAGCTTGCGTTTTTCTTTATCGATCTGCTTTAAAACATCTGCCAGGGCATCGGTTTCCATTTTGGAAAGAATGGCTGCCGCTTTTTTTACATCCATCTCTTCCAGGTATTGTACAGTTTCTTCTTCCTCCAGATATTCAAAAACATCTGCCAGCATACTGCTTTCCAGGATACGGTATAGTCTGCTGCGCTCCGCAGTGCTTAATTCTCTTAATACTTCCGCCAGATCGTTTTCGTGGAAATCCTGCAGCCTTTCACTTAAAACTGCCGGAGAAACACTGCTTCGGATCAGACTCAGAATATCTTTTGAAAAATCCTGATTTCTTTTTGTCATTTCTCATCCTCCTCACATAGTATCGCACAAAATACGCACACCAAAAACAGACATGTTAAAGCATGTCTATGTGCTGTTTGATTTTTGATTGTGTTTCCTTGGGATTTGAGTATAAAGCGAAATGAATTTTATACATGATCGCTTTATTGTAAGATTCTCAGAATGAGAAGAATGAAAAAGATATCTATTATAATCCTGCTACAATTATAATGTAATAATATCGTACAGATTCTGATGACACCGATACATCCTGTCAAATATATCCTTCTGATATATAGATATAATATTCTCACAGATATTCTGTACACTTAAAACAGAATGGAACATTCTCATCCCTCTCTGTTCTTTCCATCTTTCACTCCGAGAGCTACAACTTCGCCCATGAGAATCACAACTGTCCATTCTGTTCACCTGCCTTTTTTTCTTAATTTTTTTATCAACCCGGCCATTATAACGTTCCCGGCCGGGTTTTGTCAACCGGATTTATGGTTAAATTATTGTAAATCCGGTTGAAATTTTATGTTTTACAGAGGTGGATGTTTATGCAGCAGCATTTGCGTTGATCGTATCAATGACTTTTTTTATTCCAAGCCAAACACCCATATCTGTAAAGATTTCCGAAATGCTCCCACGATCCGTAAACGGAGATTCCAGCAAAACAGAAAGATCTTTCATCATTCCATTATGAACAATATACTCAATGATCTGATTTACAAAATAAATCTGCCTGCTGTCCAGATTTACATCCTCAAGATACTTTGAAAAAGCTTCCTTTGCTGCATTCATATCAAGACCTACCATTTCTCTGACAAATTCTCCCAATGGCTTTCTGCCAAATTCTGCTTCATAATCCTCTTTTGTACCAAGCTCGCTCCAGAGAATTTTTTCCAGTTCAGCTACATCTTTTTCTGTAAGTGACTGATTCTTTTTCAGCTTAGCTATTACATGGTTATCCTGATGCTGTCGGACATAATATTCTACTCGTACTTTATAATTTTCCAGATCATCGTTTTCCAATTCTGCTTCTTTCCATTCCGTTGAAAGAATTTCGTCTGTAAAATTGGTCATATATTTATTCCTGCTCTTATCCGGAATATACTTCATAAGATCTCTCAGATTTTTCCTGATATTTTCAAATTCATCAATTCCTGCATTTTCCACATAATCTGTATGCAAAATCTGATTGATCAGCTCTGTCTGTGCCTGAATCTCCGGTATATTTGCCACTCCGGCAATTCCGGAAACCTTTTTTAAAAGATCTTTTCGCGCACTTGTATATTTCTTTCCAACCAGAGATGCAAGTTCTATTCCATACATAAGTGCATCAAAACGTACTGCTGTTACTTCATCACTTTCAGGCAAAATCAAGGGTGCAACCTCTTCCCGTACAAGTAAAGTATCTTCATAAGTAAGCATCTGATAGTTCGACTCTTCTGAATATAATTCTACATATTTCAAATGTTGGCGAACTGTAAAACTATCTCTTGGGAGCTCTTTTACTTTTTCAGTCATGTGCTTTACAAGTGCAGTCCTGTACGCAGTTAATTTATCTGTCTGATATTTAATATCCTGAAGCTTGTACGAAATCTCAAACTGAAGATTAAAAACTGCACTTTGCAACGCCATCAGATTTGCGCTTGCCTTTCCTTTATTCATTCGGAAAAACTCAAAATTCCCACAGAAATCAAAAATGTAAAACTTTTTCTTATCTTCCCCATCCAACAATCCCGGGCATAGTCTTGTTCCTCGTCCGATCATCTGCCAGAATTTTGCTTTACTCATAACTTTCTTAAAGAATACAAGATTAAGAACTTCAGGTACATCAATTCCGGTATCTAACATATCTACAGAAATTGCGATCTGCGGTAGTTTTTTCGGATCTGAAAACTCATCAATTGCACTCTGTGCATATTTCATTCTGTTATCGATCACCATAGCATAATTCTTTAAATGCGGATATTCCTTATTAAAAATCTCAAGAATCTTTTCCGCATGATCATGATTTTTCGCAAAAATAATTGTTTTTCCAATCTTCTGTCCGTATTCAATTTTAATCCCATCTCTCATCAGGACATGAAGAACTTTTTTAATTGTATCTTCGTTAAAAATCCAGGTATTCAATGCAGCCGAATTTATCGCTTCCGGAAGCTTTCCATTTTCGTCTTCAAAAGTATTTTCATAGATTTCTTTATCTGCTTCTGAAAGTTCATCATATACAATTCCCTGATCAATAAATTTCACCCTGGATTCCACCGAAAGATAATCAACCAGATATCCATCCTTAACCGCCTGCGCCAGATCATATCCATAAGTGGGATCTCCGTTTGCCAGTTCAAACACTTCATATGTATTTTTGTCAATCTCATCTTTCGGTGTTGCGGTAAGTCCTACAAGCAGTGCATCAAAATATGTAAAAATATCTTTATACTTATTATAAATAGATCTGTGCGCTTCATCACAAATGATCAGATCAAAATGACCACAGGTAAAAACTTTTCCTTCTTTGTCATTTATCGTATCAATACAGTTTATCATGGTCTGATATGTGGAGAAAACACATCGCGACATATAATTATTCTTTTCTTCAACCAGATTTGTACAGGAAAAATTCTGCATCCAGTTTACAAAACTTCTTTTCGCCTGTGTTACCAGTGAATTTCTGTCCGCCAGAAAAAGTATATTCTTCACCCAGCCCGCATCAACCAGTACCTTGCACAAAGCCATTACTGTTCTGGTTTTTCCGGAACCTGTGGCCATAACAAGCAGGGCTTTTCTCCGATTCTTTTCATCAAAGCTCTGGCATACTGCTTTTATCGCGGCTTCCTGATAATAGCGGTCTGCAATCTTTTTATCTACAGAAATATTTTGCAGGCTTGTACGCATACTCAAAAGGTTAAACCATTTCTCCAGATCCCGTTTGGAATAAATAACTGAACATTTTCTTTCCGGATATTGTCCGTCTATGATCCGGGTTTCAAAACCATTGGTAAGGAAAATTACCGGACGTCGTTCATATTTCTTTTCCAGCAGATCTGCGTAAAGTTTCGCCTGCTGCCTGCCCTCAGCAATATCCTTGCAGGTACGTTTTGCTTCTATAATTGCCAGAGGTTTATTCATATCATCATAGAGAACATAATCAATACGTCCAATCCCTGATTTATTCGGCATTCCTGTCACAGTCATCTCATTTAACCAGTCTTTTCCCTGTGTCCATCCTGCATCAATGAGCATGGAATCTATGTAAAGTTTTCTGGTTTCATATTCAGACAGATCCAGAGGTTTCGGAACATATGTCTGCTGCTGTTTCTCGTGGCGTGCGGACAATTCTTCCCTAAGAAAAGTATTTTCTGCCATCAGTTTTTGTAGATCCAGTTCCTGCTGGGCAGTTTTTTCTTGTTCTTTCAGAAGTGTTTCCTTTGCTTTTCTGGCTGTTTCCCTGGATGCCTTTGCCTTCTCAATTCTGCCATCAATCATCGACCTGTCAAATGGATGTTCCTGATACTGTTCTCCATAACAATATGCAACGTAATCTAAAAAAATCGACAGATTTTCAAGACACAGCATCGCTGCATCTCTGCCAGGTTTTTTATTGCTATGTGCCACACTATTTCCACATCTGCGGATATAATCCATCCGTTTCCAAAGATCCGGTCCCACTAACTGTCTGAATTCCTCTGTATTCATCAAAGTGTGAAGGTTATCCTGGTACGGAATCTGCAAACTGTTCTCCACAGAATACAACCATTTCACAGCAAATTCCATAGCCCGCCGGCTGTTAAGAATACTCGCATCCGGATCTGCTAATATAATTTTCTCTGCAGAGATGGCAACATTCGCAAATGCAGAGAATTTTGATTCATTTTTTAAATAATCAAAGTTTGTTACCATTGTGAAATCTCCCTCTTTTACTTTCACTTTACATTGACAATAAATTCATTACCAAATTAACCATAATATCTTTTTCTTTTGGATCTGACTCTGCAATCATCAATGTAATTGCTACTAATGCACCATCACTTATCCTTTTCTGTCCATCTTTGTAGAGTACATCATTGCGAGCTAAAAATTCCAAAAATAACGATGCAGCAATTCTCTTACATCCATCAGCATAGGGATGATCTTTTATCATAAAATACAAAAGATTAGCGGCTTTCTCTTCTAAAGAAGGATAAACCTCTCCTCCGAAAACATTTTGGTAAATTGCTGCAAGAATACCTTCAACTTTCCCCGTTTCTTTTTCAACACCAAAGACATCCGAATGAAATGAATCTTCCATTGCATTCACCATATTTCTACAATCCTCGTATGTAATTCTGTATATGGCTTTATTTCCTGCAGGCTTTTTAATCGACTGGTGATCATACTGGTCTAATAACATCAAGGCATTTGTATATAAATCAACAGCTTTTAGCACCTCTGCTTCATCTATTTCCAAAGTACATGCAAGCATTTTGGTTTGAATATTTACTGTTCTCTGTAAGGCTTCTAATCTTTTTTTATTGATTGCATAGCCTTGTAGGATATACTGTTTCAGAACATTATTTGCCCATTTTCTAAATTCTACACCCCTGTTAGATTTGACTCTATAGCCTATAGAAATAATCATATCTAAATTATAATGTTCTACTTGATACACTTTTCCATCTGAAGCAGTTGTCGCAAAATTTGCGACAACTGAATTATCCAGTTCTTCTTTTAATGCATTATTAATATGTTTACCAATTGTCTTTACATCTCTTCCAAATAATTTAGCTAGCTGATTTCTATTAAGCCATACGGTATTATTTTTGACAGACACAGTTAATTTTATTTCCTTATCAGCAGTTTCAAATAAAATTATTTCATTTTGCATATTTAACCCTCTTCTGAAAATATACCATTGTAAATTTCATCCCCCTCGTAGTAAGTAATTTCTCTCACGTATCTCCGTAAAACATTTCTTTTGCTTTATTTCACTTTCTCGATTGTAACGTGATACATATAATTCCATTTCTGTAAAAGCTGATTGATAACTTTTGATTTGTTGACTTGTTTGACGAAGTCGGCAAATACCTCTTGTTCATTTATCGGTGGACAGATAATCTTTATTTCGCTGATAACTTTTTGATTAATTTTGTAAGTACCATTCGTTGTTCTAGCACCAGATTCAAGTTGCTTTCTAACTTCCGGTTGTTGCCACATTATCCACAAATATGGAAGAACCATTCGTTCCGTATCTATATGTGCTGCAATAACCGTATCAGGAAAAACCAAATCTGGTCTGTTTTCCAATGCATATACTCCCATCCCTACTAATGATTTGTTTCCATTTCCACGACATATATAAAAATCATCTTCTGTTATTCGTTTTTCAGCCGATGGACAATCAGTAAAAAAGCCCTCCTTCCATGCCTTATCATCAAATTTTCCTTGGGTTATTGCTGATAATGTTAATACTTTCTCGAAATGCCCTCCGCTTGTTGAAGGTGATACACCATTGCGCATCTCTTTTATTATTGACCCAGCCTTAACTATCTCATATTTTTTTCCTACAAAGAGTTCGACAAATCGGGCTTTAATAAGGTTATCCAATGACTGTAATTTCTGTTTCGTTAATTTAATTATTTTCTCTGTTTTTTTTAATTTATTAACTATATCTTTCTGTTCTTCTTGCGAGCAAAGCATGATATAGATTTTTTCCATTCCCTGTCTCGTAATCTGTGGCTGTGCAGAGCCACTAATAATATTTTTGAAATCATAATGTTTAAGACAATAATACAAATATTCTATCTCTACATCGCTTCTTAAATCATCCAAACACATTGCATTTCCTGTAACATATGCTTTTGGAACCGTAATATTTATTGAACCACAAGTTGCACCTCTACATGTAACAGTTACAACCGGATTCTCGTGATTATATTCATTATAATAACCAATTATTCCATTTGCCCCATAAACCGGGTATCCCTCGTTCAGCAAATCGCTTGTCGAAATAGCTTTCCACTGTTTAGGATTGCATATATCTGATAATTTTACTTTTTCCATCTAAAGCATCCCACCACAAACCCGAATTTGAATAAAATTCAGCTCATATATTTCTGATGAGATGTTTTAACATTGTTTTGATTCACCATCGCATACTGCATCGTTGTATCAATTTGTGAATGTCCTAATATTTTTTGCACCTGTTCTATTGGCATTCCTTTATCTATTGCTCTGGTTGCCATGGTTCTTCGAAATTTATGGGGATGAATGCGTTCCAGATCAATTCGTCTTCCTAATTCCCTTAAACGAATTTCCACTCCGCTTATTTTTAGCCTATCATGTGGTGCATCCAGGGTTACAAACAATGCAGAATTATTATCTTTTCGGTGATCAATATATTTTTTTAAATGCACCTTCGCTTTTGCATCAAAATATACCCGTCGCTCTTTGTCTCCCTTTCCATATACAATGCACTCACGCCCTTCCAAATCAATATCATCAACATTCAGATTTACCAGTTCACCTACTCGTATTCCTGTAGAATATAGTAAATCTATAATTGCCAGATCCCTGATTTCTTTGCAGTTATCCCTAAGTCGTTCAATTCCTTCATCTGTAATAACGCTTTTTACTACCGTTTTAGTTTTAATCTTATGAATCCGTTTCATAGGACTTTTTAAAATATAATCTTCTTCCTCTAACCAGGAGAAAAAGCTGGAAATGTTTCTTCGAATGTTATCCACCGTAACATTTGAACATTTATTATTTTTCTGATATTCTGCCAGATATGTCCGTATTTCTTCTGTTGTAATCTTCCTTACAGATGTTTCAATATGGGATAACAAATGTTCTACCGTAACTTTATAATATTGAATAGTTCTTTCTGAACAACCTTCTATCTTCTTTGCGTCCAGAAACATTTTAAGAAAATCTATATTGGATATTTCCATTTTGTCAGCTTCATTCTCTGCACATACTTTTAAGATTACTTCCTGAAGTTTTTTCATTTGTGTAATTGACAGATATTCTGACATTTCATTCAGTATTTTTACTATTTTTTCTTCCATACTGGCATACTCCTTTCAAGATATACCAGCATCCTTCAACCATTTTGTTTATAGCATTTTATTTTCTCGGTACGATTCAAATATATATGACGGATTTTCGTAATATACACTGCTGTTGTAGTCATCAATCTTTGCACTGATAAAGGAATTGTATACTTTTATTAAAGCATCTACGATTCCAATATTTTCATCTGCAGCAACCATTTTTATCAGCCGCTTATATACTTTTCCAATGTCCCAATGTGATGGAATGCTATATTTACAATCACCCACATTGTTAAAATTTCCTTCTTGCATTCCTGCTTCTTCAATAAAATCCTCACTGACTCTGTCAATGTTGTCACAATGGTAAATATCTGCCAGGTCATAGATTTTATCAATTCTCTGCTTTCCAAGTTTATTTACAACATCTGCCCGTGTATTCTTTGTTTTCCTGGCAATGTAATCGATCAGGCTGCATGTGTAAAATAAATCATTATCTTTTTTGCTTTCATGTCCTTCTCCTGCCATTTATAGCACCTCACAATCTCTATACTTCAGGCATTTCAATGATTCTTTGGAACAAAATGCTATCTGATGAGTTGGATACTTGAACTTTGCCAGAACCCAAAACTGTTCTCTGGTAATCGTACCGTCCATGTAATCAGAAACAAAATTATAAATCTGATCGTCTGCCATTGCACCGATTACAATATCATATTCATGGTCTTTCCCACTCCGACATGCAATTATAAAATCCAACCATTCTTCTGTCATATCTTTGAATTCTTTTATTTTCAGATTCGATTTTAAACGCACATCATAGACAGATACAACCTTCGTATCATACCTCCTGGCCCATCTTTGAGCCTGTTCTTTTATAATCGTACAGAAAAAACCAGTTCCAAAATCTTTTGTATTACATCCATTTCGAATTTCCGGTTTCTCTACAGCCTGATATCCACCATGGTACACCGTCATTATCGCCATTCAGCTCTCCCCTTTCTAGCCAAAGTATTGTTGCATGAGACTGTCGAATAACTTTTGTGTTTCATCCAGTGCTTTTTGCACTTTAACTTTTGATTTGTTGGCTTGTTTGACGAAGTCGGCAAATACCTCTTGTTCATTTATCGGTGGACAGATAATCTTTATTTCGCTGATAACTTTTTGATTAATTTTGTAAGTACCATTCGTTGTTCTAGCACCAGATTCAAGTTGCTTTCTAACTTCCGGTTGTTGCCACATTATCCACAAATATGGAAGAACCATTCGTTCCGTATCTATATGTGCTGCAATAACCGTATCAGGAAAAACCAAATCTGGTCTGTTTTCCAATGCATATACTCCCATCCCTACTAATGATTTGTTTCCATTTCCACGACATATATAAAAATCATCTTCTGTTATTCGTTTTTCAGCCGATGGACAATCAGTAAAAAAGCCCTCCTTCCATGCCTTATCATCAAATTTTCCTTGGGTTATTGCTGATAATGTTAATACTTTCTCGAAATGCCCTCCGCTTGTTGAAGGCGATACACCATTGCGCATCTCTTTTATTATTGACCCAGCCTTAACTATCTCATATTTTTTTCCTACAAAGAGTTCGACAAATCGGGCTTTTATGAGATTGTCTAATAATTGCAATTCTTGTTTTCTTTTTTGAATTACTGACTCAACTTTTTCTAAAACACTCACAATCTCACCTTGATCTATCAGCGCTGGGCATTTTATTTCTAACTTAGATAGATCTTCTTTATTAAACCCAGCTTGTGCAGCTCTTGACCCTACATTCAATATTGCATTTTGAAAATAAGGTGACTTTAAGTAATAATACAAATATCTTTTCTGAACTTTACTTGTATCAGGAACTGTGCGCATTATTGCAACATTGTATGCTCCTGCTAATCCTGTCAAAATTTTGCCAATAGATGCACCATATCTTGCAATTAAAATATCATCTACTTCGCATGTTTTTGTACTATTGCTTACCTTGATATATTCTGGAATCACTTTTTCACTCTGCGTAAAATCTCGTATTTGAAGCATACGAATATATCCATCCTGTTCTTCAAAAGCCCACTCCTCTTTAGGTGGCTGTGAACCACCTTGAAAATCACAAACATCTATTAATTTCATCTATCATCACCCCTACAAACGTAAGCGCAAAATATTGCTACGCTGCCCATGAATCACGCTTGCACCAAAATGATAGATGCAAGCGTTTTACTCTATGTTTAGTTTTGACAGTTCGCTTTCGCAGTCTCGCTCCATGGGGCAAGCTGTTCCAGCTGTTCATCTGACATTTTAGCGTCTGGCCGCTGTGATAAGAGGTATGTCAGATATTTGTAGGTATTCAGGTCATTCGCTTTTGCCATCTCAACCATTGTATACACAATAGCGCTAGAGGCAGCTCCCTTCGGACTGGCACTGAACAGCCAGTTTTTCCGGCCAACAGTGAATGGTCTGATTGCATTCTCGCTAAGATTATTGGATAAACTGCAATGACCGTCTTCCAGATAGGTCATCAGGGTGTCTTTCCGATTTTGGGCATAGTTCACCGCTTTCGCCAAACGGGTTCCCTTATTTGGACGCTGTTGATCCAGCCAATTCCAGAATGCCTCCAGTATCGGCTTCTCCTTTTCAAGACGGAACTGTTTTCTCTGCTCCGCAGTATGATTTTTTGCTTTTGAGTACCGCTCACAATCAAACAGCTTGGAGCAGAACTGTACTCCCTGCACTGCCGGAAGGCTGTAATCATACTCTTTCCCTTTCGGTATGGCATCTGTGAAGTAACGTCTCACATGTGCCCAGCAAGAGCAGCGTTTGATATCCGGCAGATTGTTATAACCCTGGTATCCATCAGTCTCCAGATATCCGCTGAACCCCTGCAAGAAAGATGCTGCATGGAACTTTGCCCTTGTCTCTGTGTAATGATAGAGCAGGATCGGCGGAAGCCCATCTTCTCCACTGCGGAAGAGCCACATCCAGGAACCTGTTTCAGGATTGCGCTCCGGCTCATTCAGTACCTGAACCCGGGTTTCATCTGCCATCAGATATTTACGCATCCGTAACTGACGGTGAAAATAATCATAAACATGACAGAGGTAATTCTCGGCACAGTAAATGATCCAGTTAGCAAGCGTAGCCCGGCTTAATGGGACACCCAGCTGCTTCCATTCCGATTCCTGCCGGTTTAATGGCAGGCCATTCTGGTACTTCTGGTGCATTGCCCATCCTACAACGGATTCCGATGCATAACTTTCTGGGATCAATGGTTCCTGGACAGGCGCTTTGACAAATGTCTGATCATCCGGGTGTTCCTCTGATATGGCACATTCCGGGCATTTATAGGTTTCACGATAGATATTTACTACTTTCCCTTTGGCAGGGGTAAACCGGAATTCATGGCGGACGAATTCTTTCCCAATACATTCCATCTGTGTTCCGCAGGTTGGACAGTTCCGCTCCTCCTCCGGAAGAGAAATGATCTCGTCGCAGGAAGGAACATTTTTAAAGAGATCTGCATGTGTCCGTCGTGCTTTTCGCTTATGTTCCGGAACAGTGATGTCATCAGGAAGTTCCTGTTTCCATGTCGGATCTGCTTCCTGCTCGGCTTCATCAAAAAGATTCAGCTGACCATCGATATCTTTCCGTTTTTCACTGGAAGTACCAAAAAGCTTCTTCGTGAGATATTCAATCTGCTGACGAAGGTTTTCTTTTTCCAGACGGTCTGCTTCCAATGTTTTTTGTAAAGACTGGATCAGTTCTGTCTGTGTGGAAATCGTCTTATTCAGTTGGTTGATCAGGTCCTTGTACGCGAGGATTTTTGAATCTTTTGAATTACCGGCCATATGTTTTCTGCTCCTTTTTCACTGCTCTTATTATACCATAAAAAGCAATGAAAAAGAAGCAGAAAACCCAGTATTTACAAGGGATTTCAGACATGATATAGGGTGAGAACCCCCTCCCTTTCTGTTGGTTGGCATAGATGTTTTACGCGATCATTCCGTAGGTTTGAATGCCTTTGGCTGTTCGATTTCAAGCCCGGACATGAGCCAGTCGAATTGCTGCCAGGTCAGTTGCTTTACTTCCAGCTGATTTCTGGGCCAGCGGAACCTGCCCTGGACTTCCATGCGTTTATACAGCAGCACAAATCCGTCAGACTCCCAGAGCAAAGCTTTGATCCTGTCACAACGTTTTCCACAGAAAAGATACAGGGCACTTCGCCTTGGATCCATATGGAGTTGATCCTCTACAATAGCACACAGCCCGTCAATGGATTTCCGCATATCCGTTCTGCCTGTTACGATATAGATTTCATCGGCGGCTGTGATATCCCCTAACATTCCAACTCCTTCACAATGCGGAGCGTTTGAGCCAGAAGCTGAGGATCTGTTCCATTTGGTATTGTTAGATGGAAGCTTCCTACAGACAGCTTCATTGGCTCTGCTACGGAAAGGTTATTTCTTTCCGTAGCTACCGGAATCACATTGAATGGCTGTTCATATGGGAGCGGGTCAGTATCATGAAAATCCATTCTGACAACTTCCTGGCTTTCCGGTGCACGATAGCTGCGTCCGGTTGACGCTGGCAAATCCACACAACCTTTCTGACGCAGCCTTTTTACCCAGTTGTAAAAAGTCCCCGGTTTGATGTCGTGTTCCACACACCATTGATGATCGGTCAATCCACTTTGACGGCATTCCATGATGAGACGGTATTGTTCTTCGGCAGGTATTCTTTTGCTTCTCATGAGCACACCTCCATAAATCGGATAGAGTAAAATGCTCGCATCTATCATTTCTGGCAAGAGAAGATAAAGTGAAATGCTTGCATTTTCTAATGATTATTATGGAATGATTTTTAGGGCAACACAATCCGTCGAATTATTTTGCGCTTACCTACAAACCCGAATTTTCGAATCTGCCATCCTTTCTTCTATAATCCCAACAACCGCTCCAACTCATCCATTTCTTTTCCGATCTCCAGCTCCAGTTCCCGGATATTGGCCATGATTTCTGATGTTGGCGGATATTCCACCGGAGTGTATTCGATTTCTTTGTATTTATTAATACTGAGATCATAATCATTCTCTACAATATCTTTTTTCGGTACCATAAATGACTGATCTGTTCGTTTCCGTTCCACTTCTTTATCAAGGTTTTTGAAACGCTCTATAATATCTGGAATGTCATTCTCCGTAACCGGAGTACGTTTATCGTCCAGACTGAAGCCATCTGCTTTCATGTCATAAAACCACACCTGATCGGTTCCGCCATGTTCTGTTTTTGTGAAAATAAGAATTGCTGTGGAAACTCCTGCATAGGGTTTAAACACACCGGAAGGCATGGATATTACAGCTTCCAGTCTCTGATTTTCAACAATTTCTTTTCGGATGGATTTATGTGCCCGTGATGATCCAAAGAGTACACCATCTGGTACAATACAAGCGCATCTTCCTCCAATTTTCATAATCCTCAAAAACAAAGCCAGAAATAAAAGTTCTGTTTTCTTTGTCTTACAAACCTTAAGAAGATCTCCGGAAACGGACTCTGCATCCAGACTTCCTTTAAAAGGTGGGTTTGCCAGCACAAGAGAATACTGATCTTTATCTGCATTCTGATCAGATAAGCTATCCCGATATTCAATATAAGGATTTTCTATTCCGTGAGTCATCATATTCATGGCTCCAATACGAAGCATGGTGCGGTCCATATCGTATCCATGGAACATATGATTCATGTAATGATTTTTTTTCTGCTTATCATAAAAAATTTCTTCTTTTCTTTTTTCTTTCAGATATTCTCCTGCTGCAACCAGAAATCCGGAGGTTCCACATGCCGGATCACAGATAATCTCATCACTGGACGGATCCATCATCTCAACCATCATCCGGATAATATGTCTTGGTGTACGGAACTGTCCATTCCGTCCGGACTGAGCTATTTTTGAAAGAAGATATTCATATACATCTCCTCTGACATCTGCTGTCTGGATTTCATTCATAAGTTTGTAAATTTCATCCAGAGAATCCACCACTTTGGATAAAAGGAGTGGTGTCGGAAGCTTAAATATCGCATCGTCCATATATTTGGAATATGCACTGTTTTTATCATTATGAAGATTTTTTATAAACGGAAATACCCATTCCTGCATGATCATATACATTCTGTCTGCCGGAAAATCATGGAATACGGACCATTTCAGCTGACTTCCGTCAATTGTTCTCTCACCTATTTTTACTTCTCCGGAAAAAATACTCTGAAATGACAATCCAAGCATTGCACTTTCTCTTGCCCGCATATTATCGGAATCATCCAGATCATGAATAAACATCAGGTATGTAATCTGTTCGATTACTTCCAGTGGATTGACAAGTCCTCCTGCCGCAAATATATCCCATAAACCATCTATTTTGTTTTTTAATTCACCAGTGATCATTTTTTATCTCCCATCTATCGCTCATTATTCCAGGTATATTTCGTATACCTTCCGCCGCCGATTTTTAAAATTTTTTCTGCTGTCAGTAATTCTGCCAGTGTTCTCTGTATCGTTACCACACTGATATCCGGACACTTTTCTGCGATTTCCTTTTTTGTAATTGTTCCCAGAGTGTTTTTTATAATCTCTTCTATTCGCTCCGGTTTTGATATATTCTGTGTTATCAGCAATTTTATCCTTGAAGAAAACTCTCTGTATGCTCCTACTATAACGCCAAGCATATATTTTATAAATGGTATATAATCATTCTTATTCTCATACCAGTTCTCAGAACTTTCCCTTAAACATTCATAGTATAATTCCTTTGAATTTTCTATCATTCTCTCGATACTGATATATTTTCCCACAATATAGCCGGATCTGTACAAAAGTAACAGTGTAAGTAAACGGCTCATTCTTCCATTGCCGTCATTAAACGGATGTATGCATAGGAAATCCAGAATAAACATTGGAATCAAAAGAAGCGGATCTATTTCTCCTGTTGCCATTGCCTCTTCAAATGCTCTGCATAGTTCTTCCATTGCTTCCGGTGTTTCCCATGCCGGTACTGGTTTAAACCGTATTTTTTTTATTCCCTGAGAATCTTCTTCCTCAATGACATTATCTGCAGTTTTATATTTCCCTCCAATATTGTAACTTTCAAATTTATACAAATCTCTGTGAAGCTGTAAAATAATCGCAGACTTTGGTGGGATATGGTCATGGCTTTCATGAATTGTATTCAATACATCTCTGTATCCGGCAATTTCCTGTTCATTTCTTGTCCTTGGCCTTGTTTTGTCTTTTACCAATTCCCGCAATCTGATGTCTGATGTATAAATACCTTCTATTTTGTTGGAACTTTCCGTACTTTGAATCTTGGCGATTTCAACTAATTGTGTAAGAGTATCTGCTTTGACCTCAATAAAAAGAGTTTGTTCTCCTTTAAATTCATGTATCTGTGTCAGGTAAGATACAATTTCAGGAGTCAACAGATTTTTCCACTTTTCCCGATAATCAAACTGTCTCATATATTTTTCATCACCTTCTTTATCACTCTTTTTTCGATTTTATTTACTTCAAGTATATAAATCAATCTTATCATTGTCAACTTTAATTTGATCATTTTCGCAAGAATGATTAAATTGAAAGTGAAATGATAAAATTAAAAAGCCCAACAATAAATGCTTCTGCACGGATTTTCAGCATTTACTGTCGGACTTTTATCCTTTTTTTATTCCTTTTTGAAATATATCACAATATCACATTTTGGGGCAAAAGATTATTCTGCGTGCTCTTTCAGGTACTCTGCACGTCCCTCTTCGTAGAGGTTATTTCCCTCACTGTCAATGATGACTACAAGCGGCATGTCTTCCACATAAAGCTTGCGGAGTGCTTCTGCGCCCAGGTCTTCGTAAGCGATAAGCTCTGCTTTTTTGATGCATTTTGCAAGAAGTGCACCTGCACCGCCGATGGCTCCGAAATATACGCCGTCATATTTTTTCATGGCATCTACGACTTCCGGAAGGCGGGCACCTTTTCCGATCATTCCTCTGGCGCCTACGGACATCATAGTCGGTGCATAGGCATCCATACGGCCGCTGGTTGTAGGGCCTGCGGAGCCGATGACTTCGCCTGGTTTTGCCGGAGTCGGACCTACATAGTAAATAGTAGCATCTGTAGGGTCAAAAGGAATCTTTTCTCCTTTTGCAAGGGCCTCGCACATTCTCTTGTGACCTGCATCACGGGATGTATAGATAGTTCCTGTCAATAAAACCTGGTCGCCTGCATGGAGAGTTCTTGCCAGCTCTCTTGTCAGAGGCAGTGTGATCTTTCTTCTTTCCATATTAAAGCACCTCCGTTTTATGACGTGTTACATGGCAGTTGATGTTAACTGCACATGGCATACCTGCGATATGAGTAGGCATAGTCTCAATGTTCAGACCGATAGCTGTGGTTTTTCCACCAAAGCCCTGAGGTCCGATACCAAGCTTGTTGATCTTCTCCAGCATCTCTTTTTCAAGATCTGCATAGTAAGGATCCGGGTTCTCTGTATTCAGAGGACGCATCAGCGCTTTCTTTGCAAGAAGTGCACATTTGTCAAAAGTTCCTCCGATACCAACACCAACTACCATAGGCGGACATGGGTTCGGACCTGCAGTTTCTACAGCCTCAAGAATGAAATCCTTGATTCCCTGAAGGCCTGCAGATGGCTTGAACATACGGATCTGGCTCATATTCTCGCTTCCGAAGCCTTTTGGTCCTACAGTTACTTTCACCTGATCTCCAGGAACGATCTCTGTATAGATCATAGCCGGTGTATTGTCACCTGTGTTTCCACGGCGTACCGGATCCTTGACAACGGATTTTCTCAGGTAACCTTTATCGTATCCGCGGCGTACACCTTCATTGATGGCATCATTTAAATCTCCGCCTGTAAAGTGGACATCCTGACCAATTTCAAGGAATACGCATGCCATTCCGGTATCCTGACAGATCGGAACATTCTCACTGTCCGCAATATCAAAATTCTCGATAATGTTATCAAGGACACCTTTTGCGATCTCGCCGTCCTCGCAGGCACGGCAGGTTTTGATAGCATCCTTCACATCTTCCGGGAGATGTTCATTGGCTTCGATACAGAGTTTTTCGATAACCTCTGTAAGTCTGCTTACTTCGATTTCTCTCATAATAGACTCCTTTCGCTTATCTCATATGTTTTTATTATCATAACATATTTTTAACTTAACGTTCGTGGCGGGCATATTTCGGCAGAAGCATAGGAGATACGTCTCCTGTATCAACGCCTGCATTTTTCAGTTCCTCTTCATATTTTCTGATATGATCCAGATTCATGGTGCCAAGCTCTACCTCTTTGCATTTGGCAGCTGCTTTTTTACCTGCATTTCTTCCAAATACAATTACGTCAAGAAGAGAATTTCCCATCAGTCGGTTTCTTCCGTGGATTCCGCCTGCCGCCTCTCCTGCAACCAGAAGGTTCGGGATTTCTTTTGTAAAGCCGTCTCCGTTGATCTCAAGACCACCGTTCTGATAATGAAGGGTCGGATAGATCACGATCGGAACTTTTCTCATATCAATACCGTAGTTCATATACATACGGAACATGGCAGGGATCCTCTTTTCGATAGTTCCCTCACCTCCCAGGATCTCGATCATCGGAGTATCCAGCCATACACCCTTTCGTCCGCCTGGAACTTCAACGCCACGGCCTTCCTCACACTCTCGGATAACACCGGAAGCATTTACATCACGGGTTTCCAGCGGATGAATATAAGCTTCTCCGTTTGCATTTACAAGCTGTGCACCAACGGAACGAACCTTCTCTGTTACCAGGGCACCAAGGATCTGTGATGGATAAATCGCACCTGTTGGATGATACTGGATAGAATCTTGATAAAGAAGGGAAGCGCCTGCTCTGTATCCAAGCACAAGTCCGTCAGCAGTTGCTCCGTAATGGTTGGATGTTGGGAATCCCTGGTAATGCATTCTTCCTGCACCACCGGTTGCAATTACAACTGTTTTTGCTCTTGCAACGGAATAGTCTCCGGTTTCCATGTTAAGAAGGACTGCGCCGGAAACCTGTCCTTTTTCATCCTTCAGAAGCTCTACAGCGGAGGTAAATTCCACTACCGGGATCTTAAGATTTAAGACCTCATCACGGATAGTACGCATGATCTCTGATCCGGAATAATCCTTTGCAGCATGCATTCTCTTTCTGGAGGTACCGCCGCCATGTGTAGTGACCATGGTTCCGTCTTCTGCTTTATCAAACTCAACACCAAGGTCGTTGAGCCATTTGATCGCATCCGGGGCTTCCATTACCAGTCTTTTTACAAGCTCCGGTTTCGCGGCAAAATGTCCGCCTCCAAAGCAGTCCAGATAATGCTGTACCGGGGAATCATTTTCTTTATCTGCTGCCTGGATCCCGCCTTCTGCCATCATGGTGTTGGCATCACCGATACGGAGCTTTGTGACGATCATAACGTTGGCACCTGCGTTATGAGCCTCGATGGCACAGGAAGATCCTGCTCCGCCACCACCGATGATGAGTACATCTACATCATAATCGATTTTTGTAAGATCGATTTTTTCGTTGAGCAGACGGCTTTCTGAATGGAGCATTTTTGTCAGTTCCAGTGGTGCTTTCTGTCCCTTGTTCGGTCCTACCTTGATCTCTGCAAATGCATCCGGGTTATAATCCGGATGGAATTTTTTGAGAAGAGCATCTTTCTCATCTGCACTCAGACGTCTTGGCTCTGTTGCCATACGCTCTGCTCTTGTAGCCTCTACCTTTTTGATGGATTCCATCATATTTTCTGGATATGGTGCATACATGTTTTACGCCCTCCTACTTCTCGATTTCTCTGCTGTTGTAAAGTTCCTGCATCTCTGTGATCGGCTTCTGCATGATCTTCTCGATCATATCATCAAATTTGCCCTCATGGATCTCTTCCACACGTTTCTCCAGATGTTCACTTTTCGGTGCGATATATTTACCGGTGAGACGTCTTGCCAGAAGGCCTACCATCGGATGGGAAATTCCTGCCGGACATCTTACGGAACAGCAGCCGCAGCTTACACAGTCAAAGGATTCCTCTGCACATTTCTCAAGCTCGCCTCTCTGTGCATATGCAATATACTGCATGACATTTAAGTCCTGTGTACAGGCCTTTGTGCAGGCATTGCATCCGATGCAGCTGTAGATTTCCGGATAGAGCTCCATCATTACCTGCTGGTTCGGCTTAAGATCTTCTATATTATAAAGTCTCTTGTCTGTAGGGAAGAACGGGATACTTGCCACATACATTCCCTCCTGCACCTGTGTCTGACAGGCGAGACAGGTTTTTAGCTCATTCTGTCCCTTGATCCTGTAGATGGTTGCGCAGGCACCGCAGAATCCGTGTCTGCAGCCGCATCCTCTTTTTAATGTATAACCGGCATATTCCATAGCTGTCATAATGGTCAGATCACCGGGAACGCTGTATTTTTTACCGAAAAAATATACGTTTACCATATTATTTTCCATTTGAGATTACCAGTCCTTTCTTTTGCTTATCAGTACTCACTAGGCAATTCATCTATTTCATCGCACCGGAATACCGGGCCGTCTTTGCAGACGTATTTGTCTCCGATGTTGCAGCGGCCGCATTTTCCGACACCGCATTTCATACGAAGCTCCAGTGTGGTATATACCTGATCTCTGGAGAAGCCCAGCTCTTCCAGTCCTGCCAGAACGAATTTGATCATGATCGGCGGGCCGCAGACCAGAGCGGTCTTATTGGTATCAAAACCAATCTCCTTCAGATAATTCGGAACAAATCCCACATGACCGTCCCAGCCTTCCTGCTCGCGGTCAATGGTAAGATATACATTTACACCTTCTGTTTTCATCCATACTTCCTGGATTTCCTTAAGCTGCACCAGATCATCTGCGGAACGGGAACCATAGAGAATATCTACTGTTCCGTAATCCTCACGGTTATCCAGCACATAATTGATCACGGAACGAAGAGGTGCCAGACCGATTCCACCTGCGATGAACAGGAGATTTTTTCCCTTTAACTTATCTTCCACCGGAAAATGATTTCCGTATGGTCCGCGGACTGCGATCTCATCTCCAACCTGAAGGCTGTGGAGATGATCAGTAAGAGATCCGCATTTTTTGATGCTGAATTCCTGATAATCCTTTACAGTCGGAGAAGAAGTAATGGAAAACATACCTTCACTGACGCCTGGTGCACAGACCATGGCACACTGTCCTGGCATATGCTCGAAAAGCTTTCCACCCTCCGGAGCTTCCACACGGAAGGTTTTTACATCCGGTGTCTCCTGACGGATATCTGTGATCACGCCAACCTTGGGGATCAGCGTATCCAGTGTATAATTCTTATGACAGGTACATTCACTCATTCTTTTCACCTCCCTGTTTTTCAAAGGCCTTGATGACTTTTACGATATTTAAAGATTCCGGACATTTCTCCACACAGCGGCCACAGCCAACACAGGAGAACATACCGTCATTATTTAACGGATAATAAACAAGCTTATGCATAAATCTCTGACGGAATCTCTGCATCTGGCTGGTACGGTTGTTTCCATGAGCCATCATGGTAAAATCAGAATACATGCAGGAATCCCAGCAGCGGTAACGGTGAACACCGTGCCCTGTGTCGTAATCCTTGATGTCATAACACTGACAGGTCGGACATACGAAGGTACAGGTTCCGCAGGCAAGACAAGGCTTGTACAGTTTCTCCCATACAGGAGAATTGAAACGGTCCATGTATTCTTCCTGCGCCCATCCTTCCAGTGAAAGATGTGTATATGGAAGAAGCTCGATAATATCACGGATCGCCTTCTTTTCCTCTTCTACCCTTGTCTCATCAGCATCTGCCAAAAGCTCCTTCACAGTTTCTGTCAGAGCATTTCCCTTTTCTGTGAGAGGCTTCCAGAAAAGCTCTCCCTCGATGATCCAGGCTGCAACATCTGCTTCCGGATCTGCGGCATCAATGCCAAATACTTTACAGAAGCAGCTTTCCTCCGGTTCATGACAGGCAAGAGCTACGATAGTTCCATGTTCTCTTCTTGCCTGGTAAAAAGTATCCACCGGATCCCCAAGAAACACCTTGTCGAGAACCTTCACGCCCTGTACATCACAGGCTCTCATTCCGAATACGACAAAATTCTGGTCTTTCAGTGCCTGAGGCTCAATGCTGATATTTTTCCCATCTTTTTTACAGGTATAGAGATTTTCACTCTGCGGAAAGAAAGCATCCTTCGGTGATTTCACGGTTTTCAGTGTTTCAAGGGAAACTTCTGCATCCTCGCTCCATGCCTTGAAGTTCACCTGCTCACTTACCTTTACCGGTAAATATAATTCCTGGTCTGCGGCAATTTTCCGGAATAATGCCGGCAAATTTTCTACTGCGATCTTATACATACATTATCCCCTTTCTGCCACGATCCCTGGCTCTACATCCTCAAAGGTAAAGCTGGTAAGCGGACCCTTTGACTCCGCATCCTCGCCTGCCTGATACTCACCGTAAAACGTATCAATATCCTTGATAAACTTACGGTTAAACAGATGAAGGGGAATTCCCTGCGGGCAGACTCTGCTACACTCGCCACAGTCCGTACATCTTCCGGCTACATGAAAGGCACGAATCACATGGAACATCTTTTCCTCAAAGGAATCCACATTTGCCTTCTGGGCGCTGTCGAACTTGTTGCTGTCAAAAACGCATTTGCGGCAGCTGCAGGCCGGACATACATTACGGCAGGCATTACAGCGGATACATTTACTCAGCTCGCTCTGCCAGAATGCAAATTTTTCTTCCGGACTCATTGCCTCGATCCTCTCAACTTCTGCGAAACGGTCAGCGTCCTTTGTCTCCTTTGACTCACCGATCAGTTCATCGTAAATTTTATGCTCTTTTCCTTTACATACATGGCAGCGTTCCAGCATGGCATCTTTGTATGCACAGGTTTTTTCTCCGTAAACAGTATCCACAGTCAATGTCTCTGCATCTCCGGTAATCTCTGCTCCGGAAATTCCCCGGATACCCTTGATCCCCATTTTGCGGATCTTTTCAATATCCAGCTTTCCTTTACAGCCAACACCTACGATATAGGCTTTTTCTCTGTCTACACGATGCTCTTTCAAAAGCTGGTTAAAGCTATATGTATCGCAGGGCTTCAGACAGACCATGGTTTTTCCTTCCAGCTTGGAAGCTTCGATCATATATTTGCTTAAATTGGCACCGCAAAATCCATCATAGACAAAATCCTCCAGAGATTCCGGTGTTTCAAAATAGGCTGGTTCCGGATTAAAGGCAAGATCTCCGGCTTTCCACCCAAGAACCCGGACTACCGTGCCATCTGCAAGCAGTTCTTTTGCACGTTTTATCAGCTCCTGCATCTTATATCCTCCAATCTCACGTTTTTACCAAGTGAATGGATCTTCTCAACAAACTCATTCATAGTCTGTGAAAATTTCACGCCTTCTGCGGCAGATACCCATTCCACACGTGTTCTTCCGTTTTCCACCCCAATATAATCCAGCATTGAAAACAGAAGTGTCATACGTCTTCTTGCATAATAGTTTCCGGTACTGTAATGGCAGTCTCCCGGATGACATCCGCACATGATCACACCATCGGCTCCTTTTTCAAAGGCACGGAGGATGAACATGGGATTGACACGGCAGGAACATGGAACACGGATGATCTTTACATCCGCCGGATAGCTCAAACGGCTGCTTCCGGCAAGGTCTGCTCCGGCGTAGCTGCACCAGTTACAGCAGAATGCCACGATCTTTGGTCTGAATTCTTCCTTTGTTTCTATCGACATATTGCATCCACCTCCGCGATAATCTGTCTGTTGGAGAAGCCCTGAAGGTCCATGGCTCCTGACGGGCAGGCTACTGTGCAGGCACCGCAGCCCTGGCAAAGTGCTGTATTGACAACCGCAACTCTTCTTGTCTCACGGATACCGTGATCGTTGACCTGTTTCTCCTCATAGGAAATCGCTCCGTAAGGACATACATTTGCACAGGTAGAGCATCCGTTACAGAGAAGCTCGTCGGATCTTGCCGTACATGGATTGGTTGTCAGCTTGTCCTTTGCAAGAAGCCCTATGGCCTTTACAGCCGCAGCTCCTGCCTGGGCAACTGTCTCCGGGATATCCTTTGGTCCCTGGCATACACCGGAAAGGAAAATTCCTGCTGTCGGTGATTCTACAGGACGAAGCTTTGCATGGGCTTCTGTAAGGAAATTGTTGGTGTCAATACTTGCAGTAAGCATAGTAGCAATCTTACGTACATCCGGATTCGGCTCAATGGCTGTTGCAAGAACTACCATATCTGCTTTCTTGAAGATCTGCTTATTATCAAGAAGATCCGAGCCCTGAACAAGAAGTGTTCCATCCGGCTGCGGAATTACTTTTCCTACCTGACCTTTGATGTAGTTTACGCTATACTGCTCAACTGCTCTTCTGTAAAACTCATCGAAGTTTTTACCAGGTGTACGGACATCAATATAAAATACCGTCACATTGGTATCCGGATATTTATCACGGATCAGCATGGCATGCTTAGCTGTGTACATACAGCAGATCTTGGAACAGTATGGCTTTCCACGGTCATCGGAGCAACGGCTTCCAACACACTGGATAAATACGATCTCCTTCGGTGCTTTTCCATCGGAAAGGCGCTCAAGATGTCCTTTTGTAGGTCCTGCAGCATTCATGATACGCTCCAGTTCCAGGGAAGTGATCACGTCTTTACTCTGGCTGTATGCGTATTCATCATACCGGTCGAGTTTGATGGTATCAAATCCTGTTGCCACTACGATAGCTCCGTATTTCTGTGTCACGATCTCGTCCTGCTGATCATAATCAACAGCTCCTGCCTGACATACCTTGGAACAGACACCGCATTTACCGGTCTTGAATTTCAGGCAATGCTCCCGGTCGATTACCGGAACATTTGGGATTGCCTGGGCAAACGGCGTGTAGATGGCTGTCCGGTTGTTCAGGCCTCTGTTGAATTCGTTAGGGATTTTTTTGGACGGACATTTCTCCTGACAGACACCGCAGCCTGTACATTTGTCCATGTTGACACTGCGTGCTTTTTTGCGGATATCAACAGTAAAATCTCCTACGAAACCGGAAACCTTTTCCACCTCACTGTATGTATAGATATTGATCTTTTCGTGGGCTGCAGCCTCCACCATTTTCGGGGTAAGGATACATGCGGAACAGTCCAGAGTAGGGAAGGTTTTGTCAAGCTGTGACATTCTTCCGCCGATACTTGGCGTTTTTTCCACGATATCAACTTCATAGCCTGCGTCAGCAATATCAAGAGCTGTCTGGATTCCGGCGATACCGCCTCCGATGATCAGTGCTCTCTTTGTAACGCGGCTTTCTCCCGGCTGAAGAGGAGCATTTAAATTGACTTTTGCTACTGCTGCTCTTGCAAGGATCACGGCCTTCTCCGTAGCCTCCTGCATATCCTTGTGGATCCAGGAACAGTGCTCACGGATGTTTGCGATCTCCACCATGTATGGATTCAGGCCTGCTTTTTCCGCTGCTTTGCGGAAAGTTGTCTCATGCATACGCGGGGAGCAGGAACAGACAACCACACCTGTGAGATTTTTTTCACGGATGGCTTCCTGAATTCTGGACTGACCTGCCTCGGAACACATATACTGGTAATCCTCGGCGTGTACAACACCCGGCTCTTTCGCTATGACTTCCACAACTTTTTTTACGTCTACCGTAGCGGCAATATTACTTCCGCAATGACAGACAAATACACCGATTCTCTGCACTTTCTCACCTCCTGTATCTTCTGAATGCACTTACCAGCAGCTGCTGAGGAAGCTCCGGATCAAGAAGCTCCGGAATTTCATTTGGTGAAAGATAGTCTCCGCCTTTTTCCCGGACAACCAGCTGTCTTGCCCCGTCAATGATCTTTCCGGGTTTTACGTCTCGCGGACAGCGCTCCACACAGGCAAAACAGGAAAGACATTTCCACAGGGATGCTGAATTTACAAGTGCTTCGATATTTTCATTGATCACGTAGGACACAAACTGATGAGGCTTGATATCCATCTCGTCAAAGGATGGGCAGGTAGCAGAGCATTTGCCACACTTCATACATTTCAGAGGATTGGTCCCGCTGATCTCCTTTATTTTTTCCGCAGCAGAATGGTTATCTCTCATTTTGCCACCTCCTCTTTGACGCCAAGGGCTTCTGCCAGAAGCTCTGTAAAATAGTAAACCGGCAGTCTGTTTCCGGCATTTTTATTCAGATTATATTTGCACAGTGGACAGGCAGTGATCAGCATATCTGCGCCAAATCCGGCTGCACTTTCTTCGATCTTTTCACACATATTCTGTGACATTTCTTTTTCTTTCAGGGATATATATCCTCCACAGCATTCATTTCTGTAAGGATAGATCACAGGCTCAGCGCCAAGGGCACGGATAAAATCCTCCATGATCCTTGGATTTTCCGGATCATCAAATGCCATGATCTTTCCAGGTCTCAGAAGCAGACATCCGTAATAGGCTCCGATCTTCTTTCCGGTAAAAGGATTTACTACTTTTTCTTTCAGTTTATCAAAACCGACTCTGTCCCGGAGAACCTCCAGATAATGGAGAACGGTTGTCTCTCCTTCATAGGGAGCTTCCAGCTGCATATAATTGTTGGCTCTGGTCCGGATATCTTCCACATTTTTCATATCATCATTGACACGCTTGATCACATGATGACAGGCTGAACAGATCGTCACCAGATCCTGGCCTTTTTCTTTTGCCTGGTTTAACGCACGGACGGAAGAAAGCTTTGTGGCGATCTCGTCTGTGCCAAGCGGATAAACACCACCACAACACTGCCAGTCCTCGATCTCCTCAAGCTCAAACCCAAGGGCTGTGGCACTGGCTCTGGCATACTCATCCAGATCTTTGGCCTTTGTTCTCAGGGTGCAACCCGGATAATAACTGTACTTCATACCTTTCATTATCCTTTCTTAGTCTAAAATCTGACGTTTATAGTAGATATTCTTGTTCATATATTGTCTTTTTTTTAACGATACATGAATAAAAAAATGAAATCTCAACTAACACTTATTTGAGTTTTTTTATCAATTTGCACCCAAATAAAAGAGAAAAACACTCTTCCTCCGCAATTAAGAAGTGTATTAGCTCGATTTCCGAGATCATCATATCACGTTATTTCTGTTTCGACAAGGCTTTTTCGATATTTTTTTGTGTTTTTTTTAACGTACTTTTGAAAAACCTTATCATTTACGATCCTGCTTCCATGATAATTTTCATTTTCGGGCATAAAAAAAGCTCCGGATCTCTCCGAAGCTTTTTTGCTCCTATCAGTAAATAATGATCGGATAACCTGCATCAATGGTGTTATAGATCAGTGCTGCCTGATCCTTAGGCAGATTGATGCAACCGTGGCTTCCGTTGGTTTTATAACGGTTCCCGCCAAAGGATGACTGCCAGGACGCATCATGAAGTCCCTGTCCGTAGACAAAAGGCATCCAGTAATTAACCTTTACATCGTAACCATATTCATTGCTGGTAAGGTTAAAGGGACTCGCCTTGTAGGCGATCGGCCATGCACCACGATATGTTTCACGCCCCTTCACCGGCTTACCGCTGACAATATCTGTTTCCGTCACAAGGCATCCGTCCTTATACAGCCACAAATGCTGTGCATCCAGACTGACCTCTATGTAACTGCCTGCCAGATCGTCTGTTCCGTTTCTCTGGTATCCTTTTTTGCTGTAAACAGGCTCTCTTGTTACAGCAGTACCACTTTTCAGGTCTTCCAGAAGCTGAGCATATTCTCCGTCCTGATCGATCCGGTATCCGTACTCATTTCCCTCAATGGTCACATCCGTTCCCGCAGATGTATGAAAGGTGCGGGGAACATAAATGGTATTGTATTTGTTGGCAAGCTCACTGATGTAGGCTTTAATGGCTTCTTCATCTAAAGTCAGCGTCTCCCCCTCAGCCTTCAGCCAGGATGTGATCGTATCGGAATCCAGAACAGCCGTTTCACTTCCGAATGTATAAGTTACTGTACTGCTGCGGTATTTCTTCAGCTGGCTGTTCAGGTCTGTAATCTTATTTTTCATATCCTCTGTTACAGTGACCGTCGGACTTACATACACATGCTTGTTGATCGGTACTGTGATGGTATCCCCAAGCAGAGCCGTATCAAATGCTGCGTTCAGATTTATGTCCACGGTAGTCTCCAGCTTATCCGGATCGATTTCCGTCCCCTGTACCTGTTTCACAAGGGTGAATTCTTTTTTCTCCTTATCGTACTGAATGGCTGCATCAATAGAAGCTTTTCTTTCTTCCGTACCGAAATTTGAAAGATCAAGAGCCTGCTTTTCCTGCTCCTCATCTTCCTCGATCTGACATTCCGGTTCTATATTTTCTTCCTTTGGAAAAAGCTTCCGGCTCTCTTCCCGCTGTTTCTGAATTTCTGTAAGCTTACTCAGAAGGGCTTCTTCATTGAGACTGTAGCCCAGCTCTTTCAAAGTTGTACTGTAAACTTCCTGATCATTTTCCTGAAAGGATACCGGACGATCTGCAAATTCCGCAGTGATCTTTTCTTCTGCCTGCTTTGCATCCAGTCCGGAAACATTCACTCCCCATATGGAAATCTTCCGTCCCAGCGTATTATGATCTGCCAAGTATGTATAGACAAATACCCCTGCCACTGCCAGGATCGTTACGCCAATGCAGATTCCAAGTATGATCTTCAGTGTCTTTTTACTGATGGTTGATCTTTTCTCCATACCCTTATCCCTCGAGTCTTATGTAATATATGTTATGTTGTCACACTGGCTGTTATTATAATACAATAAATCCCATTTTCTGTAAAAATGACTTATCCAGGATCCTTCTGATCCGGTAAAAAAAGACAGACTGCCACTCCTCGCGAAAATCTGTCCTTTCATACGTTTCTTTTTTATGTTTCTGTCAGCAGTATTTCCGAACGGATCTTCTGCTGCTTATTCCGGCATTACGATCTTACCTGCGATCGCACAGGCTGCTGCAGTTTTCGGAGATGCCAGATAGATCTGAACCTTGGAAGTTCCCATACGTCCCAGGAAATTACGGTTGTTGGTTGCCACAACCTTCTCCCCGTCTGTCAGGATTCCGCCGGTTCTTCCACAGCAAAGTCCGCATCCCGGATGTGTGATGATGGCACCTGCCTCAGCAAGCGTATCCAGAATACCAAGTTCAATGGCCTGACGGTAGATCTTGCGGCTTGCAGGAGTTACGATCAGTTTTACAAAGTCTGCAACTTTTTTGCCCTTCAGGACTTCTGCTGCTGCCATCAGATCTTCCAGACGTCCGTTTGTACAGGAACCGATAAATACCTGATCGATGGTCTCACCCTGAAGCTCGCTGACATCACGGATCTTGTCCACCTGTGACGGACAAGCCATAACCGGTACAAAATCCTCTGCCTTATAAGTCATGGTCTTCATATAAACGGCATCCTCATCGCCTACAAGACTCTTCTGGAACTCATCAAGCTCTGTCTCACAGTAAGCGGCAGTCTTCTCATCCGGTGTGAAAAGTGCACATTTTGCACCTGCCTCGATCGCCATGTTTGCCATGGTCATACGACTTGCCACAGACATGTTCTCAATGGTGCTTCCGGAAAATTCCAGTGCACGATAAGTTGCACCATCTGCACGAAGGTCGCCAATCAGGCGGAGGATGATATCCTTGGACATCACATTCTCCGGAAGTTCTCCGTCGATCACAACCTTTATGGTTTCCGGAACCTTGATCCACATGGTTCCTGTTCCCAGGATGCTGGCCATCTCTGTGTAACCGATGCCGGAAGAAAACGCACCGACACATCCATAAGTCGTGGTATGGCTGTCTGTACCAAATACAATATTACCGGGTTTAACATAACCTGCCTCAGTCATAAGCTGATGACAGATACCGTCACTTCTGTGTACGTTTTTCATGCCATATTTAGCTGCAAAAGCATCTCCCACATGGAAATGTCTGGTATCATCCTGCTGACTTGCCGGTACAAGATGGTCATAGATCAGAACAACCTTGTCCGGATCCCACAGCTTCTGAAAGCCCATCTCCTCAAATTTGTCCGCTACAAACGGAATAAAGATATCATGGATCATCACTCTGTCAACATTGACCGTCACGATATCGCCAGGCTTTACTGCTTTGCCTGTGTTATGTCTGATAATTTTCTCAATGATCGTCTCACCCATTATTTCTCTCCTTTCCGTCTTAGTCCAGACCGTTCAGTTTGCGCATGGCTTTTACAAGTCCGCCAGCCTGAATAATATCCATCAGATTCTCCGGAAGAGAAGCAATCGGGTACTGTTTTCCGTTATGGTCTACATGCTCGTTCATCACAACTGTAACTTCATCTCCCTCTTTCACATTGTCGTGAAGATCCGGCTGTTCGATAAGAAGAAGGCCGTTGTTGATGGAGTTGCGGAAAAAGATCCGTGCAAAAGATTTCGCAATAACACACTGTACGCCCAGTGCTTTAATGATCTCCGGTGCCTGCTCTCTGGAGGAACCGCAGCCGAAGTTCTTTCCTGCTACAATAATGTCACCTTTCTGGATCTGTCCTGCCAGCTCCGGGCGAAGGGGACTGAATCCGTACTGTTTCATATCGTCAATGGTTTTCAGCGCCAGATACTCGGTCGGAATGATGATATCGGTGTCAATATCATCGCCCAGTACCCACACTTTTCCTGTAAATGCTTCCATATGTATATCTCCTGTTTATTCTGTTCCGTATCATCAGGCAAATGTTTTCTGTCTGCCCTGTTATAAGAACCCACGCCGGAACGGATCATCCTCTGATAATTTCTGAATATATTATTTAAATCTTTTCTGAAACTCTTATACTCTGTCAGCAGTTGCAATCTCACCTGCAACGGCAGATGCAGTAACTGTTGCCGCAGATCCCAGGTAAACCTTGGAGCTCGGATGCCCTGCACGTCCCTTAAAATTACGGGTTCCTGTGCTGATCAGGACCTCATTCTCGCCGATAACACCCTGGCAGCTTCCCCAGCATACACTGCAGTTCGGATTCATAACAATAGCCCCTGCTTCCATGAAGATATCGATAAGCCCCTCCTTTAATGCCTGACGATAGATGGTCTGGCTTGCAGGAACAACCAGGAAACGAACTCCCTCTGCAACTTTTTTGCCTTTGATCACCTCTGCGCCTACACGGAGGTCTTCAATACGGCCGTTATTGCAGGAGCCAAGGAACGCTTCGTTGATCTTGATGCCGCAGGTTTCCTCAGCCGGAACCACATTGTCAACAAAGTCTGGCTTCGCTACAACCGGACGGACTTTTGAAAGATCAAAGGTATACTCTCTTGCGTAAACAGCATCCGGATCGCTGTGATATACCGCTTTTGGCTCACGTCCATGCTCTTTCAGATATTCCAGAGCTTTATCATCAGCCTCAAAGATTCCTGTCTTCGCACCAGCCTCAACAGCCATGTTGCAAAGTGCCATACGGTCGCTGATGCTTAAGGTTCTGGCGCCCTCACCGGTAAACTCCATTGCCTGATAGTTGCAGCCGTTTGCCCCGATCTCACCGATAATGGTAAGGATCAGATCTCTTGCGTAAACGCCCTCAGGAAGCTTCCCTGTCAGGTTAAATTTTACGGTTTCCGGAACCATGACCCAGGAAGTTCCGGTTACCATTCCGTAAAGGAAATCTGTACATCCTACACCGGTACCGAAAGCACCAAGTGCTCCGTAGGAACAGGTATGGCTGTCAGCACCGAAGATCAACTGTCCCGGACGGACATAATTCTCGATCATGATCTGGTGGCAGACACCCTTTCCTTCCCAGAAATCAATATTATTTTCTCTTGCAAAATCTCTCATCTTTTTCTGAGATGCCGCTGTTTTCGGGCTGTCAGACGGTACGTTATGGTCTACGATAAATACCAGTTTCTTTGTATCTGCGATATGTGGATTTTTTAATTTGTTGTTGTACATGTCAACAGTCAGATGTGTGGTTCCGTCATTGCTCATCAGATGATCCAGCTGAACTGTATAGATATCTCCGGGTTTTACACTGTCCACTCCAGCCGCTGCCGCGATGATTTTTTCTGCGATCGTCATTCCCATCTCTTATTCCTCCTCACGGTTCAGAGAAGCGATAAGGCCGCCCTGATTCAGTATATTCTGCATGTATTCCGGCAGTTTTGTGCAGGAATAAGTCTTACCATTGGCAACAGCAGTTCCCTCGGACATATGAAGCTCCAGGGTATCTCCTGTCTTCACAGCATCCGGAAGATCCTTACAGACAATTGCCGGAAGTCCGATATTAATGGCATTGCGGAAAAAAATACGGGCAAAAGATTTCGCAATAACTGCCTTTACTCCAAGTGCCTTAAGAACACCCGGTGCCTGCTCTCTGGAGGATCCGCATCCGAAGTTCTCTCCTCCAACTACAAAATCTCCCGGTTTAACCTTTTTGGAAAAATCCGGATCCAGTGATTCAAATGTGTGGCCTTTCATTTCATCCAGATTCGGCAGAAGCAGATACTGGGATGCAATGATCTGATCGGTATCAAGGTCATTATGAAATTTAAAAATTGTTCCCTTATCCATAAAACAAGTTCCTTTCTGATCGTTATCCATTTCAGGGCAGTCATTCCTCCGCTGCCCTATTCGTCCTATATTCTAACACAAAACATCATATAATTAAAATGTATATTTTTAATACTTAATATAACTTTAAGTTATAAAGTCATTTCCCTGTGATCAGCGCAAAATATCCCCACTCCCACAGAAGCTCTTCAAAACTGTTCTCAAGATATTCCCGGATATCGTCTTCCTCATATCCGGTCATTCTGGAGATCACTACCATATAATCCCGGAGTGTTTCGTAGGGAAGAGATCCCCGTCCATCTTTCTGCCACCGAAGAAAAACAGCCTGGCGGATGGTGGCATATTCCATACCGATCCACTGCATATGGACCAGGGCATCTTCCAGATCTCCCTCCGGTGTCAGAAGATCTGAATATACTTCGTTGGCAAGAAAGCTCCGGAGAAGGTCTTCATATACACGAAATTTCCGATAAAAATCCTCCCGGGCTTCCACCAGTTCCTTTTCCTCATATTCTTCGGACAATTCCTCCGCAAGTTCCATCACCGGCTCCAGATATTTCCGGTAAAGTCCCTCTTTCCGGTAATTTACAGCCAGGTCCTGCAAAAGTTCATTGCATTCGTCCATGGTATCCAGAACAGGCAGCTCTATTTCATTAATAGCATGTTCCAGTTGGCGAATCGTTTTCTCTGAAAAATAATCTTCCACAAGCTCTGTGGTAAGCGGCATGTTCCAGTGAAGTTCCTTCAGAACATAAAAACTTTCAAGAAGGATTTCCTCCGGTGTTTTTTCAGGATCCATTATAAGATCCATAACCTTCCGGCGCACAAGAAAAAGCGGCTGTTCCTTTTCTTTTGGAGTTTCCGGAAAAGCGATTCTTTTCTTCCCCTTCCAGATGTCCAGGACAGCCGGGCAACAGGGCATCATGGTCGCTTCCTTATGATCCTGAAATTCATGGATCTCCCTTGGAAAAATCTGGCAGGTCTCTGAAAGCATCGAATCCCCATAAGCACTTACCAGATAGCACAGTCTGTTCTTTGCAAGAAAAGGACAATCGTGCTCTTCCGTCATCTTCATGATCCGGCTGCCGTCCTTTTTCATGGTATAGGCCTGCAGGCAGCTTCTGTGTCCGGGCACCTCTGACGGCGGCTGGATGGTTTTCCAGTTTCTGTAGGTTTCATCATCTATGTTGATCTTCCATTCCCTGCAGCAGCTGATGGTGCATTTGTCTGCAATACAGGTAAATTCGTCGTAATAATCAGGTTTTAATAATTCCATGTTTCCTCCATATTCTTTATTTTCCAGCTCCAATGTCTCCTGTTTGCAAAATGGACATGAGTTGACCTGTTTTATTTTCCCCGTAAACACAGAAAAGCGGAATTCTATCCGCTTTTTCTGATATTCTGTGTATTCGTTTTTATTCTGCAGTCTCTCCCAGAAGCTGCCTGTGAACTTTCCGCCTTACAAACCAGAAACAGGTCACCTGCATGATGATCGTAAGGATCCAGGATGCCGGATAAGAAATAAACAGTACTTTCAGTGATCTGTGAGCCGGGAAAATTCCGAAAATCCACACAATTCGAAGGCCGACCGTTCCGATAATAGACAGGATCATGGGGACACCGGAGCGTCCCATTCCGCGCAGTGCTCCCGGAAACAGATCCATCTGTCCGCAGAGGAAATAGGTAACTGTGGTATAGGCAAGAATCTCCATTCCGCATTGGATAACCTTAGGGTCTTCCGTATAGATCTTCAGAAGCTGCGGACCGAAAAAGTATGCACCACAGCCCATGGCAAAGGATACGACAAAGGACAGGATCATACAGTCAACAAGCACCCGGTCCATACGTTTCGGTTTTCGCACACCATAATTCTGACTGGTAAAGCTCATGCAGGCCTGGGTAACCGAATTCACGGACACATACAGAAATCCAAAAATATTATTGGCTGCTGTATATCCTGCCATAGCAATGGAACCAAAGGAGTTTACAGAAGACTGAAGAAGTACATTGGAAAAATTGATCACTGTACTCTGGATCCCGGCAGGCAGTCCCACCTGGAAGATCTGCTTCAGGTACTCTCCCTTTATGGACAGTTTTGAAAAACGCAGCTGATAGCTTCCCTCTGTCTGATACAGACACCGAAGGACAAGAATGCAGGAGATCAGCTGAGAGATCACCGTTCCGATTCCCACACCGGCCACGCTTAAATGACACACGATCACGAAAAACAGATTCAAAAGCGCATTGGCACAGCCGGAAATGATCAGAAAGACCAGCGGCCGCTTGGTATCTCCCACAGCACGCAGGATCGCCGCACCATAGTTATACAGCATAAAAAACGGCATTCCCAGGAAATAAATACGCATATAAAGAGTAGAAAGATCGATCACATCGTCCGGTGTATCCATCAGTTCCAGGCAGATTCTGGCAAAGATCACTCCCAGAACTGCCATGATGATCCCGCTGATCAGAGCCAGCAGGATCGATGTATGTACTGTTTCTGACATTTCTTCATCCTTACCGGCAGCATAAAATCTGGCTGCCAGCACATTGGCACCAAGAGAAATCCCGATAAAAAGGTTGGTAAACACATTGATCAGTGCGGTAGTGGAGCCTACTGCCGCCAGCGCCTCACTTCCGCTGAAACGTCCCACTACCACGATATCCACTGCATTGAACATCAGCTGCAGGATACCGGACAGCATCAGCGGCAGTGAAAACGAAATCAGCTTGTCCATGATCGACCCATTACACATATCGATCTCATACTTGTTTTTTTTCACGATTTCATCCCCCATGTTCATACTTACATAAGAATATTATAGCACCTTTCATCGGAAAGCTACAATGAAATATTTTTATGGAGAATATGCAGCGGCTGCATAAAATACGCAGCCGCACAGTAACGTGTGTTTATCATTTCACTATCTTTCCAGGAGTCCTGCATCACGAAGGTTTGCAAGAAGTGCATTAAAATCCTCCACAATATCATCTACCGTTGTTGCATTTCCAACAGCAGCTGCCGGGGTTACTGTTCCGGCAGGGCCGGTGGCTCCTGTTGCTCCTGTTGGACCTGCTGGACCCGTGGCTCCGATCGCACCAGCCGGACCTGTTACCCCCGTCGTTCCCGCTGGACCCGTGGCTCCTGTTGCTCCTGTCGCTCCCGTTGCTCCCGTCGGACCTGTTACTCCTGCAGGACCGGTGGCTCCTGTTGCTCCCGTCGGACCGATGACTCCCGCTGGACCCGTTGCTCCAGCCGGGCCCGTGGCTCCCGTATATCCCTGTATTCCCGGTTCCCCCTGCGGTCCCTGAGGACCCATAGGACCCGGAACTCCCGGACAGCCTCTGGGACCGGTTGGTCCTGTAGGTCCCACAGGGCCTGGGCAGCCTCTTGCTCCACATCTGTCACATCCACAGGAACTATGATTTCCATAACAGGACATACAGGACAAATCCTCATGACTGTCCTGCTGCATTTCCATTTCCTTACGTTTTCGATGCCTGAACAGCATTCTTCGATCACCTCATAGGAAAATAACTTTCCCTACAGTATATGACAACAGCTTTTACCTGTGCATAGGATCCCCGCAAGCCTGTACCCTGCCAGGAAAATATAATAAATATGTCTTTCATTTTATGACAGACCATATTTTTCCCGGAAATATTTCTGGTCATACAATACTCCCGGATCTTCCGGCTTCAGTTCCATCGCTTTCTTATGAAAAAAGAATGCCTGCTCCGGGCATCCCATTTTATCATAACAAACGCAAAGCTGCATATATGGCACAAATCCATGACACTCAGCCATAAAAAATCCACCCTTTTTCTTATCTGAAGGCACAGTGAGCGCCTGCCCGTACCAGTAGGCAGCCTGTCTGGGAAGCTCTCTTTCCAGAAAAATCTTTCCGACCTCACAACAGATTTCCGCCCTCGGCACATCCATAGTCAGGCTGTACAGAAAAGCTTCCAGTGCGTACTTTTTTTCTCCCATTTTCCGGTAACACTGTCCAAGTACAAAACAGGCATCGATCTTATTTTCCAGCCATCCGGGCGGATTTTTCAGGAACTCCACCAACACAGCCTCTGTCTCCGGATAACGCTGATGATAATACAGTTCTCTCCCATAATAAAGCTGATGTCTGGGTTCCAGCGTTTCTCCTCCTGCCAGCATTTTTTCATAAATGCGAAGATTACGGTCCGGATCACCTTTTCCACATTTCCGGTGCCGGATCACCACATCTGAATAAATGATATTTCCCTCCGGAATCACAGTTTCATGAACTGCCCCATTCCATCTGAAATTTCTGGATGTTTTCATTATCCGCTCCCGAAAATAAGAAAATGTTGTTCTCCCGCTCTGGTCAAACCCTGCCGCATATTCCATCATTACAACATCTGTTCCGGGATCCAGAGTTTCTTTAAGACTCTTCAGTTTTTCCAGATTTTCTTCATCCAGGACATCATCCGCATCCAGCCACATCCAGTAATCGGTGCGGACTTTTTCCAGAAGAAAATTACGCGGAGCAGAAAAATCATCACACCAGGGAAAATCAAACACCTGCGACGTATACTGCTCCGCGATCTCTTTTGTTCTGTCTGAAGAACCGGTATCTGCGATCAGGATCGCATCCATCACCTGAGAAACCGGCTTTAAAATTCTCTCAAGAACTGCTTCTTCATTTTTTACGATCATACATAGACTGAGGGAAATCATATTTCAGGATCCTTCGGATTTTTATAATATTTATGCCGTTCCCGTCAGTCCTATGCCTTCTGTCAGTGTACAGCTTCTGCTTTCGGATAAAGCTGAGCTCATCCTCATATCACCAACTGTGGTATATCCTCTATATGTTCTGCAAGACGATCTGCTCCGTTCAGCTCCCCGCTCTCACCATATCCATACAGGCATCCTATAAATGGGCTTTTGCAGGCTCTGGCACATTCCAGATCCTGCCTCCTGTCTCCGACCACCAGATAAGGGCCTGTATATTCCCGGATGATTTCCTGCACAATTTCTGTCTTTGGACGGAATCCATACGATTCGCAGTCATAAAAATGATCGAACCATCGTTCCATCCCAAATTCCTTCCAGTGCGCCTCACGATAGGAAGCTTTACAGTTACTTAAGATCACAAGATGATATCCCCGGTTCTTCAAGGCTGTAAGCATCTCCTCTGCTCCCGGATACCACACTGCCTTATGCTTCCTGATCTGTCTGACCATCAGTTCTCCTACCATCCTGCTCGCCTGCTCTTTATAGCTCTGATCCAGCTCCGGCAAAAATGTATTCCACATCTCCTTACTGTTAAATCCCAGCCAGCCGGCAATTTCCGCCGAGCCTATCTCCCGTTCTTCTGCAGCCTTCTGTTCTGTCAGCCACTGATAGGTTTCACGAAATGCCGGTTCATAGATTCCAATGGTATGATGGATCGTTCCATCATAATCGAATATGATTGTTTTTGTCATCATTTATTTCCCTATCTATTAGAGCTGCTTCATCAGATTGACCATCTCGATCGCAGATAACGCACAATCATAGCCTTTATTACCTGCTTTGCTTCCTGCTCGCGCAATAGCCTGCTCGATATTCTCAGTCGTGATCACTCCGAATAAGACCGGGATCCCTGTTGCAAGTTCAACCTGTGCGATCCCCTTGGCAGATTCATTGCACACCAGATCATAATGTGAAGTATCTCCACGAATGACAGCTCCCACGCAGATAACTGCATCATATTTTCCTGACTGTGCCATTTTCTGTGCTGTAAGCGGGATCTCAAATGCTCCCGGCACCCATGCTGCAGTAATATTCTCTTCTTCTACTCCATGTCTTACCAGTCCGTCGACTGCCCCTCCCAATAATTTATTCACAATGATCTCATTGAATCTCGCTGCCACGATACCAACCTTCATTCCCTCCGGTGCTACTACTTTTCCTTCTACTAAATTGATCTGTCTCATTTTTTCTTCCTCCTGCTATTTGCTGTTTTTTATAAATTTATTTCCTTAAAAATATGACCCATCTTTTCCTGCTTCGTTTTCATATACTTCCGGTCATATTTTTGTACCGGAATCTCCAATGGTACTCTCTCATTGATCTTCAGCCCGAATTCGCCAAGCCCATAGACTTTATCCGGGTTATTGGTCAGTAATCTTAATGATTTCACACCAAGGTCTGACAGTATCTGTGCCCCAACCCAGTACTCTCTGAGATCCGGTGCAAACCCTAACTTCACATTAGCCTCCACGGTATCATATCCCTGTTCCTGAAGCGCATAGGCTTTGATCTTATTGATCAGTCCGATTCCTCTGCCTTCCTGTCTCATATACAGAATGATCCCTCTGCCTTCCGCCTCTACCTGGCGCATCGCTGTCTGCAGCTGCAGGCCGCAGTCACATCTGAGCGATCCGAATGCATCTCCTGTCAGGCACTCCGAATGTACACGGCAAAGCACATCCTCACCATCTCCTAGATCACCTTTTACCAGTGCCAGATGATGCTCTCCTGTAATGTCATTGATATAGCCATACATTTTAAAATCACCGTACTGCGTTGGGAGGTTTGCAGCTGCTTCCTCCTTTACATGCTTTTCATGTATTCTTATATAATCCTGCAGATCACGAATCGTAATAAATGTAAGGTTATGCTCTTTTGCCATTTCCCATAGCTGTGATGTACGCATCATAGTGCCATCTTCTTTCATAACTTCACAGCACACGCCGCATTCTTTCAGTCCGGCAAGTCTCATAAGATCTGTTGTTGCCTCCGTATGGCCATTTCGTACCAGAACCCCGCCTTTTCTGGAAATAAGCGGAAATACATGTCCCGGTCTTCTGAAATCCTCCGGTTTTGACTGATCATCCACACACTTCATAATGGTATAGGAGCGTTCTGCCGCAGAGATACCGGTGGTTGTATCTGCGTGATCCACTGCCACGGTAAATGCTGTGCTGTGATTGTCCGTGTTCTCAGCAACCATCGGCGGAAAATTCAATCTCGCCGCAATTTCTGCACTCATCGGTGTACAGATAAGACCCTTTGCATAAGTCGCCATGAAATTAATATTTTCCCGGGTCGCAAACTCTGCCGCACATATCAGATCTCCCTCATTTTCTCTGTCCGGATCATCTGTGACCAGAATTATTTTTCCTTCCTTAAGATCCCTAAGTGCCTCTTCAATTGTGTTGTACTGATAATTTTGTGACATACTGTATATCCTCCTGTTCTAAAACCCGAATTCTTCAAGAAACTCCATCGTAATTCCGGATTCTTTTTTCTCTTCTTCGTTTTTTCTGATGCCAAGCAATTTTTCTACATATTTTCCAATCACATCATTTTCCAGATTAACCAGATCCCCCGGCACCTTTTCCAAAAGGGTGGTTTCTTCTCCTGTATGTGGAATGACCGACACCTGAAAACCAGTTTCATCAACCCTTGCAACTGTCAGGCTGATCCCATCAATACAAACGGATCCTTTTTCCACGATCAGATGCAAGATCTGTGGCGATGTCTCAATTGATACCCAGATGGCATTTTCTTCCCGGAGCATGGAACGTATCACTCCAGTCCCATCAATATGGCCGCTTACTATGTGTCCCCCGAACCTGCCATCTGCAGCCATTGCACGTTCCAGGTTTACCTGGCTTCCGGCTTTACAACTGCCAAGACTGCTTCTTCTGATCGTCTCTGCCATCACATCAGCAGTAAATCCGTCCGGCTGGATCGACGTAACTGTCAGACACACACCATTCACAGCAATACTGTCACCGATCCTTGTCCCTTCCAGGACTTTCCGGGCTTTCACTGCCAGGATCCCTGATTCTCCTGTCAGCTGTATATAACGGACTTTTCCTTTCTCTTCTACGATTCCTGTAAACATGATTCCTCCTGTTTTTTCTCACACACCTGACATCTTATCCGGATGTCCTCACCGATCTGGCAGATATCTATATATTTCAGTTCTACTGCTTCAGACGGGAATTCAACTCCGATACCTTCTACCGGTGTCTTCCCGGCCACACCACCAAACAGCTTTGGTGCCACAAAAGCCTGTACTTCCTTTACAATTCCGGCTCGCAGGGCACTGTCATTTAACGTACCGCCTCCCTCCAGGAGGATGCTGTCAATACCCCTGTTTCCAAGATCTGTCATCAACTTTTTAAGGTCTATCTGATTCTTTTCATCCGGACAGTAAATGGTCTCAACTCCCATAGTATGTAATATTTTTATTTTTTCTTCTGTATTTTTCTGATCTGCATAAGCCACGATCGTCCGGTACTTTTCCGCACTTTTTACAATCTGACTGTCCGGCGGAATCCTGAGCTTACTGTCGCACACAATCCTGACAGGACTTTTCCAGCCTTCTACCCGGACGTTCAACATCGGATCATCTGCAAGCACAGTTCCAATACCTGCCATGATCCCCATGTACTGATGCCGCATATGCTGTACTTCTTTTCTTGCCGCTTCTCCGGTGATCCATTTTGATGCTCCTGTCTTCGTTGCGATCTTCCCATCCAGTGTCATGGCATATTTCATCACCACGTATGGGGTTTTCGTAGTAATATAATGGAAAAACACCGGATTCAGCTGATCACATTCTTCTCTCATAAAATCTTCAACTACTGTTACACCGGCTTCCCTTAACATCTGTACACCTTTTCCTGCCACTTTCGGATTCGGATCTCGGGAACCGATCACCACTTTTCTGATCTTCTGTTCAATGATCGCTTCCGTACATGGAGGTGTTTTTCCATGATGACAGCAAGGCTCCAGTGTAACATAAATCACCGCACCTTCTGCTGGTTCTGTAAGAGAAGCAATAGCATTACGTTCTGCGTGAAGTTCTCCATACTTTTTATGATAGCCTTCCCCGATGATCCTTCCGTCTTTTACGATCACTGCCCCTACCATCGGATTGGGATTCGTCCAGCCTTCTCCTTTTTTGGCCAGCTGAATCGCCCGAAGCATATATTCCTGATCCGTCATTTCTATTCCTTCTTTCTTATTCCTGTTCTTTGTCTAGAGCGTGTTTGAAAAAGGCTTTCTGCAAGATGTGCGTCACAATTTGTGGGAGATTTTGTCCGGATGAGGGCGCCGTAGCGGGCTACGGCAACTGAATTCGGGCAAAATATACCGCAAAGTGGGGCGTGCAGATTGCAGGAATGATTTTTCAAACACGCTCTGGTACGCCGAGGCTTTTAGATCTGTGCAATCGGATTCACAGACAAGTGAGTGGTATATTTATTTCGAAAACGATGTACCAGATACAAAAAAAACCTGCAGAAATATCTGCAGGGTAGAATTGATCTGTTACATATGATCGATAAATGAATGTCTGATTCCCTATATAAAAAGCTCTGAAATGGATCACCATCTCAGAGCTCTGATACTACATTCATTCAAAAAATCAACTGTACTATCATCTTCTTCCATCCAGACTGTACTGTCGGCCCCGGAATCTCACCGGATCATGCCTCTCGGCTCGCGGGCTTTACCGCCGGTAGGGAATCTCACCCTGCCCTGAAGATATCTTTTTGTTTATTTTAATACTTTATCTGTTATTTGTAAAGCGAAATTTTTATTTTACTCATTCCATGCGGAATATTAGTTACTGGCAGGCAATCGTCGTATTACTATTCTCAGGCTTTGGTTGACAAACAGGCACGCAGGCAAAGACCGATGGCCAGCACACAGAGCCTGTGCCTTGGAAGATGAATTTTTTTATCTGCAGTTTACTATTGCTTTTTGGGCAGCAGCAAAATCTTTTTCTAGTACATAAATACATGTTGTTTCATTCTTATGATCAATTCCCGATGCAAAAGTATGATAAAAAATCAAGAAAAAAAGATTATTGATAAATGTTCCTTTTTTCAATCTCGTTTCGTAAAGAATATTATTTTCATTCAACGCTTGTGTTAACCGCACGAGATGATCCATATTATCAGTTTCACATAATTTAATTTTTCCATTATCCTGGGTATATTTCATAAAAATCTCCATTCCGCCGCCTTTGGCTGGCGGCACAAATAGTGAGGAATTATAAGCGGAAACAGGCGCAGGCCGTGACATTTAGGCGTTTTAAAAGTATCGATTATCTCTGTCAATTCATGAGCATACTTATTTTGATGTGGCAGGAAGAACCAGAGAATATATTTGACAGAGTGTCCAAGATATTTGGATAAAGAAAACCGATGGCTTTGACTGTTATCAATCTACACCATCGGCTTTCAAGGTTTTTAAATACTTAAATTCAGACTTATTAAAATAATATAATGAAAACTTAAGTTAATGGATTATTTACCCATCTGCTTTGCAACTTCCTCAGCGAAGTTCTCTTCTTTTTTCTCAAGACCATCGCCTGTCTCGTAGCGAACGAAGCCTTTGATCTGGATCTTAGCGCCGTTCTCTTTTGCTACCTGCTCTACGTATTTAGCAACGGACTGTTTTCCGTCCTCTGCTTTTACGTATGTCTGGTCAAGAAGGCAGATCTCTTTAAGCTCTTTCTTGATACGTCCTGTGATCATTCCCTCAATAACCTTAGCCGGTTTCTGGGACTCCTTCGGATCGTTCTGGATCTGAGCCATAAGGATCTCTTTCTCATGCTCGATATAGTCAGCGCTTACTTCCTTGTCGCTTGTGTACTGCGGTTTCAGAGCTGCGATCTGCATAGCTACGTTCTTAGCCATCTCTTTAACAGCATCGTTAACAACATCTGTCTCAACGTCTACAAGAACGCCGATCTTTCCACCCATATGAGTGTAGGAAGCGATGAATCCGTTCTGCTCCTCAACCTGAGCAAATCTACGGATGTTCATGTTCTCGCCGATTACTGCGATCTGAGCTGCAAGAGCCTCTTTTACAGTCTTAGTTGTATCAAGTGCCCATGCCTCAGCAAGGAAAGCATCGATATCAGCTGCTGTTGTGTTAAGTGCCTGTGCTGCAACATCTGCAACATAGCCCTGGAATTTCTCATTCTTTGCAACGAAGTCTGTCTCAGCATTAACCTCAACAACGACTGCTTTCTTTCCATCCTCTGTTACCAGAGTTTTGCAAAGACCCTCTGCTGCGATACGGCTTGCTTTCTTCTGTGCTGTAGCAAGACCCTTCTCACGCAGGAACTCAACTGCTTTATCCATATCACCATCTGTAGATGTAAGAGCTTTCTTACAATCCATCATTCCGGCGCCGGTCATCTCTCTTAACTCTTTTACCTGTGCTGCTGTAATAGCCATTGTTCGTTTCCTCCTGAAATATTCTGTTTATACGAATTATTCCTCTGTAGCTGCAAACTCCTCAGACTCAGCCTCGATCTCGCCATCTGCCTCAGCAGTTCCCTGCTTAGCCTCGATAACAGCGTCAGCCATCTTGGAAACGATGAGTTTTACTGCACGGATAGCATCGTCATTTCCCGGGATCACATAGTCAAGCTCTTCCGGATCACAGTTAGTATCGCAGATACCGATAAGCGGGATTCCAAGTGTATGAGCCTCCTGTACGCAGATTCTCTCTTTCTTAGGATCTACGATAAAGATAGCATCCGGGATTCTCTTCATCTCTTTGATTCCGCCAAGGTTCTTCTGAAGCTTAACAAGCTCTTTGCGAAGCTCGATAACTTCTTTCTTAGGAAGTACGTCGAATGTTCCGTCAGCTTCCATTGTCTCGATTTCTTTCAGTCTTGCGATACGGCTCTGGATTGTCTTGAAGTTTGTAAGCATACCACCAAGCCATCTCTCATTTACGAAGAACTCTCCACAACGCTCTGCCTCTGTACGGATAGCATCCTGAGCCTGTTTCTTAGTTCCTACGAAAAGGATGTGTCCACCGTTGGCAACGATATCTGCTACTGCATTGTAAGCATCGTCAACCATTCCTACAGACTGCTGAAGATCGATGATATAGATACCATTTCTCTCTGTGTAGATGTACGGAGCCATTTTAGGGTTCCATCTTCTTGTCTGATGTCCGAAATGAACACCTGCCTCTAAAAGCTGCTTCATTGAAATAACGCTCATGTCTTTTCTCCTTTTTGGTTAAATTCTTCCGCACAGGTCGCCTTCTCTCTGGACCCATCCTCACACCGTAGGGCACCATCCTTATAGAATCGCCGTGCGTGCTTATTTTTGCAACTTCTGAATTATAGCATAGAAAATCCCCTTATGTAAAGGGGATTTTTCCAATTTTTTTCTGTTTTTCAGCGGTTTCCGGCAGACTTCAGAAGCTCCAGCTCTTTTTCGGTGAGCGAACGATATTTTCCTGTCGGAAGATCTGAAGGAAGCGCCAGCGGCCCCATGGATAGTCTTTTCAAATAAGTTACTTTTTTTCCCAGTGCCTCCATCATCCGTTTTACCTGATGGAATTTTCCCTCGTGGATAGTAAGTCGGATCTCAGATTCCCAATTCTTACCGGCTTCTGCAGATTCTGTACCGGACTCCCAGGTAGAAAGGATCTCCAGCCTTGCCGGTCGTGTGAGATCTTTTTCCCCGATATCCACGCCTTCTGCCAGCTTCACGACATCTTCTTCTGTCACTTTCCCAGATACTTTTGCATAGTAGGTCTTATCCACATGCTTTTTCGGAGAAAGAAGCTCGTGTGCCAGAGGACCGTCATCTGTGATCAGAAGAAAGCCTTCTGTATCTTTATCCAGGCGTCCCACCGGAAAAAGACCCTTTCTTCTGTCTTTCTCTTCAATGTAGTCAAGAACCGTTTTATCTCTGAAGTCCTCCGTTGCGCTGACACAGCCTGCCGGCTTGTTAAAAAGATAGTATACATATTCCGGTGCAGCATGGATCTCCTGCCCGTTCATAACCACCTGATCTTCTTCTGTTACTTTCAGCTCCGGTTTCTTCACAGATTTCCCGTTAACCTGCACCTGACCCTTCTGTATGTATTTTTTTACCTCGCTTCTTGTACCTGCGCCGGCATCTGCCAGAAATTTATCCAGCCGGACTGGTTTTTCCATTAATCATTTACCTCCCATTCTGTTACATGGGCTGCCTTTGCATCTGCTTTGATGAAATCCGGGATCTCTCCGGTAAATGTCATATAAAGTCCGGAATCCCCGCCGGTGCTCTCCTGTCCTTCCAGAACCACTTCCATTGTGGCATCTGCATTCCAGATAGTCCATCCGTTTACCAGCTGTGATGGACGGATACATTTTTTCAGAGCTTCCAGCTGTTCCTTTTTATCGTAACGGACTTTATAACCGTTATCTGTTTCTTCAAGATCCGAAATGGGCTCAGTGTCGGAAAAAGCTTCATCATCTTCGCCGGCAGCTTCGGAGCTGAAGTAATAAACATCAATATACTCAACAGACAGCTCATCCATAGAAAGAGGATATCCTGTTTCTTCCAAAATTGCAAGTGTTCTCTTATATGACGGATACACCAGAACGGATGTGGACACATTCTCTCCTTCCTGCACAGCCGGTACATTCATTCCCCCTTCATCCATGTAGCCTTCTGACGGAATTTCCGTATAATCGAACATCAGCATTGCACATGGCTGGTCTTTTACTGTCTGACCGCCGTTTTCCAGAATGTCCTTTCTCAGTGCCTCTGCCAGTGCCTGACGCTTCTCTGCATTTTTTTCAAATAAAGAATGAATATCTCCGTCACAGAAAATACCGGTAACCTCTTTCAGATACTGTTTGTCCAGCTGGAAAAATGAATATCTGTCTTCTTTCCATGTCTGCTCATCATACAGGGCTTCCATAAGATTCTGTGCCTGTGCAGAGGATACAATATAGCCTCTGCATACACTGAATCCCTGTTTATTTATGTAGCGCACATACATGCGCCTTCCTGATTTTTTTCCTTTTTCATTCTGAAGCCTGATATCCTTCAGACTGTTATATAATGCTTTACTTTTCATCACCGGCTGATCCAGCAGACCGGAACTATTGTCTGAGGTGGCAGTATACCGGATCTTATAGATTCCGTTTTCTTTTTTTTCCACATTGCAAAGCTGCTCTGTATATGAAAGATTGCTTACATTTATCACAACTCCCTGAAGATTGTCATAAGCCGGAAAATAACTGTCATATCCCAGAAGATCCATTTTCATGGTCAGCGCACAGATTGCCACAACACCTCCAAGGATCATAAGCTGCACTTTTCTGCGGAAAAATCTGCGAAAATCCATTTCATAGATCACTTCCAGAATTCCATGGACCAGGATCGTTCCCAGTATCATTCCGAAGATCCACCATGCTGTTTTGGATGAATCTTCCGGAATCATATAAAAGATCAGACCGATCCCCAGTCCGGATGGTATTGTGAGCAGGGCACTTAAGACCGGCTCCATCCAGGTATATACCAGAGCTTTTCCGGTATTCTCTGACCTTCGTCTGCAAAATGCCATCCAGGAAAGTGCTGCCATGATAAACAGCGTGAGGATCAGTATCAGCAACTGCTTTCCAAAGCTTCCGCTGCTGTATCTATCTATAAAGCTTACGATCACCATAAGAGGAGATCCCAGATTCCGCACTGCTGCCAGAATTCCGTAACTGCCCTCGTACCAGGTATCAAAAAATAAATGTCCGCTTAACTGCAGCATCACTGCCAGAACGATACTGTAGGTAAACAGCCCTACCCATGCAAGTGCTCCCATCAACATGGTACCGGTGCAGGCGATCACCAGCACTGTGGAAAAATACACCAGAAGATACATCAGGAGATGGAGCACCAGCAGGATCAGTGCCTTTTTCATAATGGAAAGGCTGTAATATCCTCTGGCTGCCCCGATGCATACCGCAGCAAATTCCATGATCACATATGGCACCAGATAATAAAGAACAGCCAACAATACTCTGTGCAGAAACAGTGCACTTCGCTTTACCGGAAGGCTGTGATAGAAATCCACTTTTCTCGGGGAATACAGATACCAGAAGCCGCTTACTGCTGCAAAACATGCGGTTACCGCAGCCACAGCTGCTCCCATTGTGAGAAAGTCACTGCTCCACAGGCTGGAATACAGATAGGAAAGCTGACTCTGAGTATAACTGCGCTCATTCCATTTTCCCATCAGAATAAGTTCCGCTACCGGAAATGCAAGGAGAAATGCGATCATGGCAAATGCCGGGATCCATCTTTGTCCTTTAGAAGAGGATTTCATATACTCACTGGAATAAATTTTTGACTTCATAGCCTGCCACCTCCGTTTCGCTGATAAATATTTCTTCCAGAGTCAGTGGGAGCACTTCGCAGAAAAGAGGATTTTTTGCCTGTATCTTCTCCATGATCTCTCTTCTTGTTCCCCTTGCAGTAATAAGCAGCAGGGAGCCCTGATGCTCTGTTTTCAAAACATCCAGCTCTTTCTTTAATTCTTCTTCTTTCTTTTTGTCAGTAAGTACACACTGGATCTTATGGATGTGGAATTTCATATCCTCCAGATCTCTGGAAAGGAGAATTCCTCCCTGATGAAGAAGCCCGATGTGATCGCAGATATCTTCCAGCTCACGAAGATTGTGGGAAGCGATCACCGGCGTAAATTCACGACTCATGATCTCCGATGCAAAAATACTTTTTACTGCCTGGCGCATTACCGGGTCCAGGCCATCAAAGGTTTCATCACAAAACAGATATTTCGTTCCTGTACTGATTCCCAGGATCACCAGAAGCTGTTTCTTCATTCCCTTGGAAAAAGTGCTGATTTTTCGTTTTCCATCCAGATGAAACTGCTTCATCATTGTCTCAAAACGCGCCTGCTGAAATCCCGGATAAATACAACGGTAAAATTCTGCCATGTCCAGAGCATTGTAATTTGCCGGAATATATGCATCGTCCGGGATGTAGAAAAAATGCTCTTTGATCCTTTCATTTTCAAAAACCGGTTCTTCATCCATCAGCACCTCTCCTCTGTCCTGACGGATGATCCCGGCCATGATACGGAGCAGAGTACTTTTTCCCGCACCGTTGGAGCCAATCAGTCCAAAAACCTCCCGTTCCCCGATATCCATGGTGACCTTATTTACTGCCTGTATCTTACCAAAAGCTTTGCTGCAGTTTTTTATCTCAATCATTGTTTCCCTCCTTATAGCATAAGCGGATCACACCGATCATTTCTTCCTCCCCTACTCCCAGAGCCATTCCCTTTTCTGTGATCTTTTTCAGCTCACTTAAGGTTTCTTCCATACCAATCTGCCTGATCCTGCTGCTGTCTGTGACAAAACTGCCTTTTCCCTTCACCGGACAGATCAGCCCCTGCTGCTCCAGTTCCATATATGCCCGCTGGATGGTATTGGGATTGATGGATAATTCCACGGCCAGCTGCCGCACAGACGGCATCTTGGAAGATGGCTCCACAGCTCCTGACAGGATCAGCATCCGGAATTTCTCTACGATCTGCTCGTAAATGGGACGTCTGTCCTGATAGTCCAAGAATAACATACGACGCTCCTTTCTCTGTAATCTGTGTATTAAGTGTATTAATTCTTTTAATACACTTATGATAGCACATGATACAAAGGTACGCAAGAAATGGTCTCTTAAATAAATATAAAATCTATATAAATTTACCGGCAGCAAAAGATTCCGGCATATTTTTATAAAAAAATCTGTAATGGCATCCTTATACTATGATTCCACTACAGATTCTCTGTAAAGCAAATATTCATCTATCACTCTGCCTGATCCAGTAGCAGGCAGACATTCGTGTTCCACATTGGATCAGACAGCCCGGTAGCCACGTTTTTCTCCCCGGCGTGCAAAATACTGATATCCTCCAATCATCGCTGCCGCAAAAACGCCATAGATCATCAGAAGGCTTCCTGCTCCGGCTTTTTCCACCAGAGTCTGGGCGTATTCACTGAAAATAAGTATCCAGGTATTGGCTCCGATGTGCATCAGCACACTGGTCCACTTATTACCGCCCATCTCCAGAAACCACGCAAAAATCCCTCCCAGAACAAACGCATACACAGCCTGCAGGACATTTCCGTGATAAATTCCGAAAAACGCCGCAGAGATCACAGCGGAAAACAGTACAGAAAAGTGATCCCGAAGTCGCAGATAGATCAGCCAGCGAAAGATCATTTCTTCTGCAACAGGCGCTATGATCCCCATCCAGAAGATCATCATAAACAAACTCTTTCCTGAGGTAATCTTCGTCATCGTCTCTCCATAGCTGGATGAGATCCAGTTCTGCAGGATCGCCACCAGCACATTGGCATACTGGGCAAATCCGGCTCCAGCAGCAAGAAGAAGCAGCATTTCAGGAATAGATAGCCTTTGTTCCTCAACGGAAGTCAAACCGCCAATCAGCCTTCCTATACGATCCTTCCGGTAAAAATATACTGCCGGAAACATAACCAACACTCCGGTAAGTCCGGTGATCACCAGCGTATAACTATAGTACCTTTCCTGTGCGTTGCCGACATGCCCTGTCAGCCAGAGAAGCACGGCGCTTCCGAGGATCTGTCCGATAAGATAATGGATTCCTGCCGGATAAAGCTCCCTCCACACTATTTGAAAAATATTCTGTCTGTGCAGAGGGGTCAGACGAAAAAATTCAGAAGTTCATCTGCGGAAGCTACGATCTGAAGAGGCTGTGCCTTTTCCAGTTCTTCTCTGCTTCCATATCCGTAAGATACAGCCACACACTGGATCCCGCATCGTCTGGCTCCGAGAATGTCATGTTCTCTGTCACCCACCATGATCACCTGGTCACGGTGGTCAGAAAGGCTCATTCTTTCCAGAGCTTCCTCGATCACCTGAGATTTGGTTACTTTCGGTCCATTGAGGTCCGTCCCGGCGATCACCTCAAAATACCGGCTCAGATTAAAATGGTCCATGATCTGTGTTACGTAAAAGGTCGGTTTCGCAGACGCCACAGCCATTCTGTAGCCACGACGTTTCAGTTCTGCCAGAGTGTTTTCCACGCCCGGATAAACGGTATTCTCATACATTCCTTTTTCTGAATACCGCTCTCTGTAATATTCGATTCCCTTCTGCGCTGTCTCTTTATCAAATCCCGCATATTTCATAAACTGTTCCAGAAGCGGCGGACCCACAAAAACCTTCAATGGCTCCAGCTCCGGTGCCGAAACTCCAAGCTTCTCCAGTGCATACTGTACAGATTTCGTAATCCCCTCTCCGGATTCTGTCAGTGTTCCGTCCAGATCAAAAAAGATTGCCTTATACATAAATTCCTCCTGTTGTATAAAATAATCAGTAAGTATGCCTATTGTATCACTGTTTTTCTGGTAAGTCCATGGTTTCATAGTACAGCTTCCCGGATTTCACAAAACCCATGAGTTCTGCTTTCCAGGGATTTCTGCTTTTTTTCGGTAATTCCGCCAGAAGCTTTTTTCCCTGCCAGTAAAAATCACATTCTTTTCCATTGATCCGAAATGAAAGGATCTGGAACGGAATATCCGGACTGATCTCTATCCGGATCCTGTTACCGTCTGTTTTCATTCGGATCACCGGTTTTTGCTCTTTTTCTTTTTTCCTATCCGACGTTCCTGTTGGTTCTGTCCGATAGTAAGATAATGCCGGATTTTGCTTCTTCTCCCTCTTTGATGCATCTGTCACTGACTTTCGAACTGGTTTTTGAGTCAACGTTACAGATGGACTTGCTGTCACTGTCTGTATGGGGATTGGTTGTTCAGTCAGTATTGGCAGTTTTGTTGGTATCGGCGTTTCCGTCAGTTTTTCCGCAAGCGTATCAGCTATCTCTGCTTCTTTCGGAATAGTTATCCCCGGATTTTCATCTTGTCTGATATCCGGTTCCTGAACTTCATAGCCTTCTCCCCCGACCCCCGGATCTTCTCCATTTTCCATAAAGCTTTCTTCCTGAGAACGTACCTCATCTGTCTGAAAATCTAAATTCCATTGTGCAGACTCCTCCTGATCATTCTCTGATTCTGCCCAGGCAGCGGAATACTCCTCAGTATTTCCTTCTTCTCTGTTCCAATTACTATCATCACTTCCTTCTCCTGCATAGCTTTCTTCCCAGTCTTCCGGTAGCTGTCCGGTTCCTTCTCCCACATTCATATCAAATCCGCCGGTATCAAAACTATCCATTCCTGACACATCAAATCCATAGACAGCAATGGAAGGGATCATCCATCTGCATAAGACCAGCAGAAACAAAACAATAAAACAGGTTTTCCTACTAGTAATTTTCATTTCTTTTGGTTTTTTCTGATCACTTTCTCTTCTTTTTCTCATTAATCTCCTCCCAAAGCTGCAGATTTCTGCTTTCACTGTCATCCAGTAATTCCGCTTTTTCTTTCTTTTTATAATCTTCCCACAGCTTTCTGCTGGCCTCTTTCTGCCCGGTCCGAATAAGAAACATCCCATATTCTCCGTAAGCCACAGGATATTCTGCATCATACAGAAGAAGATTTTCATAATATAAAGCCGCTTTTTCCGGTTCACACAAAAGCTCCGCATTCCATGCCAGCAATAGCTCAATACGACGCTGCTGTTCTTTTTCCCCATAATTTCTACTTAACCTCTGGAGTCTCTTTTCCGCTGCCATACAGCACTTTTCCCGATCTTTTGAGTCTTCCGGATACTGTCTGGCTTCGTAATACAAATCTGTTACTTCTGAGATCGCCACAGAAAATTCTTCCGTTTTCAGCAATCCTGCTATCAAGATCAGTGTTCCTATCAGAATCCCTGCAGCTGCCGCTTCCAGAAATCGTTTTCTCCAAGTGATCATCCGATATCTGTTTTCCAGCTTTTGGATTTTCTTCTGAACCACTGACATATCCGAATATCTGTATTTTTCCTGTTTTCTGGTACATCGGAACAGAAGCCAGAAAAAATCCGGATATAAAATCCACTGCCATTTCTTTTTTCCGCAAAGCTTTTCCAGGGTCTTCCCCAGAGCATAAATATCACTTCCCGGTCTTAAGTAGCCCTGATACTGCTCCGGCGCCGCATAGCCTTTCGTTCCTTCACAGATCTGTTTTCTTTTTCCATGATCGAACATGGCACTTCCAAGATCTATCAGATACAGATGCCCGGTTTCAGAAAACATAAGATTATCCGGTTTCAGGTCCCCGTAACAGACCGGTGGCTTCCGACTGTGAAGATATTCCAATACTCTGGCAATCTCCTTTCCCAGAGCAAGGATTTCCCGTAAAGAAAACCGTTTTCCTGAACGGAGAAGTTCTCCCAGCGACTGACCCTTGATATATTCCATGATCAGATAACAGTACTCCCCTGTTTCCACATAATCGATAATCTTCGGTATTGCAGGATATTCCAGATGCTGCATGAGTCTGGCTTCTTTTTTCTTTGCGATCGGTATCTCTTTCACTGCACGGCAGATACCAAGCTCCATATCTTTTGCCAGATAAAGGCTTCCACCTCCGCCATGTCCAATTTGTTCTACAATGCAATAACGTTCTTTCAGAACATTTCCGATCAGACAGATCACCTTCCTCTCATTTCTGTCAGACAATATTTATGATTACGTTTCTTATTGATTTGGGATAATCCGGTGAATTCCGGTTTGAAAAAAAACAGATAACTTATAGTCAGGCAGATATTTGTGATCTGCCCTCGTTTAGGATAAGTCCTATTATAGCACGTCCTGTTCTTTTTGCAAAGAACTTTCTATATAAAAAAGTCCGCCGAATATAGCAGACAAAAATGTCTCTTTATCCGGCGGTCTGTCATTATTCATAGTGTTTGTATCTGCAAAGCTATACCTTACATACGATCCGGTGCAGAGAATCCAAGAAGATCGATGCTTGTCTCAAGCACTCTTCTTGTAAGCTGGAGCAGCTGAAGGAAGGATTCCTTCTGTGCCTGATCCTCTTCGCTTAAGATCTTGGTCTCATGGTAAAAGCTGTTAAATGCATTGGATACCTCATAGATATATGCACAGATCTTATGTGGTGCTTTTTCTTCAAAAGCGTTCTCAACCATTGCCGCAAAGCCGGAAAGCTGAAGCATCAGGTTCTTCTCACTGGCATTGACTGCCGGAAGGATCTTACCTGTACTTAAATCTCCTCCCTCCTGTACATAACGGTTCAGGATCGACTTAATACGAACGATAGTATAAAGGATATACGGACCTGTATTTCCCTCAAAGGATGTAAAGCGGTCAACATCAAAGATGTAATCCTTGGTCGCCTGGTTGGAAAGATCTCCGTATTTGATTGCGGAAAGTCCTACGATCTTGGCAGTATCCTTTGCATCTTTATCTTTTACACTACGATTCTCCACGATCTTGCGATACATTTCCTCATCAATGTCTGCGATCAGGTTCTCCAGACGCATAACACCGCCTTCTCTTGTCTTAAACGGTTTACCGTCTTTTCCATTCATGGTACCGAAACCAAGGAAGGAAAGCTTGGTTTCCGGATTTACAAGACCGGTTTTTCTTGCGCAGCGGAATACCTGGATAAAATGCAGCTCCTGACGCTTGTCAACAACATAAAGGATCTCATCCGGCTGAAAGAGTTTCATACGCTCTACGATAGTAGCAAGGTCTGTGGTCGTATAGAGAGAAGCTCCGTCTGATTTCAGAAGCATACATGGAGGAATCTCCTTGGTATCACTCTCTTCTTTTACATCTACAACAAGAGCGCCCTGATCCTCATAGGCAAATCCTCGCTTCTTCATATCCTCTACCATATCCGGAATGTATGGCTGTGCATCGGATTCTTTTTTCCAGAGGTCAAAATCTACGTTCAGATTCGCATAGTTTCTCTTAAGGTCTGTTACAGATACATTCATAATGTGATTCCAGAGAGCCATGTATCCGGGTTTTCCCTGCTGAAGAAGGTGGGTTGCCTCCAGTGCCTCATTACGGTAAGCCTCATCCTCTTTGGACTTCCCACTGGCACATGGATAGATCTCTTCCAGCTCGCTGATAGTAAACGGTGCTTCTGCCGGATATTCACCGGTAAAGCTGTCATCAAAATATACCAGCTCCGGTTTCCGGTGTTTCAGCTCGGTGATGATCAGTCCCATCTGAAGGCCCCAGTCTCCAAGATGTACATCACCGATCACCTTATGTCCTACAAAGCGTCCGATACGCTTGATGCTCTCACCGATGATCGCAGAACGGAGATGTCCTACGTGAAGCGGCTTGGCAACGTTTGGTCCGCCATAGTCGATAATGATCGTCTTCGGATTCTTGGCAATCTCAACAGAAAGCTTCTCGTCCTCTGCCATCTTATTCATGTATTCTGCAACAAATTCCGGTTTCACATCCAGGTTGATAAATCCAGGCTTTACAACTTCTGCTCTGGAAAAGATCCGGCTGTCTGACAGCTGTGCTACCACATCATCAGCGATCATAAACGGTGCCTTGTGATATGCTTTGGCTCCTGCCATAGCACCGTTACACTGATACTCACATAAGTCCGGTCTGTTGGAAACAGTAACTTTTCCGTAGGACGGATCATAACCTGCTTTTTCAAATGCTGCGGAAAGTTCTTCCGCCATCTGTTCCATAATCTTCTTCATGTTTCAAACTCCTCATATCTTTGTTTCTGTATTTTATGCTTATAACGTCACTTTTCTTGAACATGCGACTGCAAGGGCACCATAACCGATATGGCAGGCAACACTTAAAGAAAGGGGATCCATATGTATCTCCATTCCCGGAAATACCTCCTGGATCTCTTTTTTAAATTCTTCTGCTTCTTCCAGATTTCCTGTATAAGCAGCCTGAAGACACATCTCACCGTCAGATGCGTATTCCTTAAAACGTGTTTCCCAATCACTCTTCATTGCCTTCAGCATGGCACGTTTGGCCTGCTTCTTGCCACGGACCTTGGCGTAGGCATCCAGCTTCTCTCCCTGGATCTGAAGTACAGGCTTCAGGTTCAGAACCGTTCCGATGGCTGCTGCTGCCGGTGTGATCCTGCCACCTTTTTTCAGATATTTCAGGGTGTCAAGTGTGATATAAATACTGGAATCGAGTTTCTGATCTGTAAGGATCTTCTTGATCTCTGCAGCACTTTTTCCTGCCTCGGCAAGCATCTTAGCATCCATTACAGACTGTCTCTGTGTTACGGAAATCCGCTGATTGTCCACTACCTGAACACGACCATTATAATCAATAGCAAGTCCCATTGCAGTAGAACAGGATGCACTCAATCCGCTTGACATCGGAATATGAACGATTTCCTCATAATCTCTCAGAAGCTTGTCCCACAGATCACAGAGATCAGCCGGACTTGGCTGAGATGTGGAGATTGGTTCATCCTTCTTAAGCTTCTCATAAAACTCTTCCTGTGTGAGAGTTACACCTTCAAGATACATTTTTTCATTAATATAAAACGGCATCGGTATCACATAAACGCCAAGCTCTTCTGCCTGGGCCTGTGTGATACCGCTGTTGCTGTCTGTTACAATGGCAATTTTGCCCATTCTTTCTCTCCTCCTGGTCTGTTATCTCACAGTTCAAAGAATTAATACATCAGCCCCTGATGGACTAATTCTTTGAACTGCTGTAGAAAGCCATGATGTTAGTGTATCATATTTTTTTCTATATCACAATTGGAAATTTTCTGTGACCTTCGCTCACAAAAAACACCTCGCGGAATATTACCAGTGAACAGTAACTAAAAAAACAGCTGCCATACAAATATTTATGCACAGCAGCTGTCACACTATTTATCAAAAATATCCTTATATATTTATGATCTGTGTTTTATTTCATTTCTCTTACGATCTTTCGAACCGGAAGAACAAATGTCGGAGATACGGACAACTCGTCCAGTCCCATCTCTACAAATCTCTCAGTAAGTGTAGTGTCCGCACCAAGCTCACCACAGATTCCGGCCCAGATACCTTCTTTGTGTGCATTATCCACAACCATCTGGATCATACGTAGAACTGCCTCATGATGGGAATCATAAATGTTGTCAAGCTTTGCATTCTGACGGTCAATAGCCAGTGTATACTGGGTCAGATCATTGGTTCCGATACTGAAGAAATCAACCTCTTTTGCAAGAAGATCACTGATCATAACAGCTGCCGGAGTCTCGATCATGATACCCTGCTCCACGTCATCACGGAACGGGATCCCCTGTTCCTTAAGCTCTGCTTTTACTTCTGCTACAATGGCCTTGATCTGCTTCACCTCTGTTACAGAGATGATCATCGGATACATGATGGAAATATTTCCGAACATGCTTGCGCGGAAAAGTGCTCTCAGCTGTGTCTTAAATACTTCCGGACGGTCCAGACAGATACGGATCGCACGATATCCCATTGCAGGGTTTTCCTCATGCGCCATATTGAAATAATCGATCTGCTTGTCCGCTCCGATATCCAGAGTACGAATGATAACTTTTTTACCGGCCATATTCTGAGCTACGGTCTTGTAAACCTGGAACTGCTCTTCCTCTGTAGGATAGTCTTCTTTTTCCAGGTATACGAACTCACTTCGGAAAAGTCCGATGCCTTCCGCATCATTGGCAAGTACATTCGCAACATCACCTGTACTTCCGATGTTGGCATAAAGGTGGAGCTTACGACCGCTCTTGGTAACAGTTTCTTTACCTTTCAGTTCTTTGAGCATTGCACGCTGTGCAAGTTCATCGGCACGCATATCCTCATATTTTTTAAGGGTCTCTGCATCCGGCTCAACGATCAGATTTCCGCTCTTTCCGTCTACGACTGCCATCTTACCGTCCATGGACTCATCGTATTCAATATTGATCAGCGCCGGAATATTCATGGTTCTCGCAAGAATCGCAGTATGTGAGTTAGAAGAACCTTTTCTTGTGACAAAAGCAAGAACCTTGCTCTTATCCATCTGTACAGTCTCACTTGGTGCAAGATCCTCTGCAACTACGATCACCGGCTCGGATGCTTCAAGCTCTCCATCTCCATGGCCGGAAAGCACACGTACCAGACGGTCTGAGATATCCTTTACATCAGCTGCTCTTGCTTTCATATAATCGTCGTCCATCTGTGCGAACATTGATGAGAAGTTATCACCAGTTGTTGCAACCGCATATTCTGCATTTACAGACTCTGTACGGATAATGTTGTGGATGGAATCCAGATAGTCATCATCATCCAGCATCATCTGATGAACCTCAAAGATTGCCGCTCCGGACTCTCCAACTTCCTGAAGAGCCTTGTCATAAAGCTTCTGAAGCTGTGCCACAGCCTGCTCTCTGGCTGCCTCCACACGCTTTACCTCTTCTTCCGGATCCTCCACGTGAACACGTTTAACACTGGCGTCAACTTTCTGGAGGATTGAGATCTTACCGATCGCAATACCGGAAAATACAGATTTACCTTCCAAAACCTTCATGAAATTATCTCCTTCTGTTTTTATATTTGCCCACTTATGATGTATTATATCACACTATCCAAAGATTCTGCCACGATTTTTTTATGATCTCTAAAAAACCTGTAAAAACTCTATTTATACTTTCTTTTTTTGTCATATATACAGCAAAAGTGACAAAATAAAGACCGCAGAGCTTCATAAAACCTGAACAATACTTTCAGATATAAAAATAAGCATCTGCCGCCGGAATCCTTCCGGCAATTGCAGATGCTATATGTATGTATATCTTTTTATTCACTGCGAAGGGCATCGATCGGATTAAGATTAGCTGCCTTTACAGATGGGAGAAGTCCGAAGATCAGACCGATCAGCATGGAAAATACCACAGAACCGATAATTGCCGGAACGCTGATGGCTGTTGGTGCTCCTGACACCTGAGACACCATTTTTGACAGGATGATCCCAAGGACCACACCAATGATTCCTCCGATACTGGTCAGCACCGAAGCTTCCGTCAGAAACTGTCCCAGGATCACTTTTTTTCTTGCTCCGATAGCTTTTTTCAGTCCGATCTCGCTGGTACGTTCTGTGACAGATACAAGCATGATATTCATAACACCGATACCACCAACAAGCAGGGAGATACTTGCGATCCAGATCAGCTGCTGATTGGTACTTTCGCTGAGCTTCTGGAGATTCTTAACCTTCTCCATAATGTCTTCCGCTTTATATTTAAAGTTCGATTTGTTTTTTTCATTCTGGATTCCTGTATTCAGAATATCCTCTGCTGCTTTTCCTACAGAACTCATATTATCTGTGCTGTCTGCACGGACTGTCACATTTTGCGGCTGATCAAATTTAAATGCAACAGGCCAGGTAGTATCCGGGATCATCACGCTTCCCATGATCGTCTGCGAATATTCCTCGTATTCAGAAATCGTATTGATCTTCGGCATGCTGTCCTCACTCTGAGTGATCACACCTACAATGATATACGGTTCTGATCCCACCTCAATGGTTTTCCCTACAGGGCTCTCACTTCCGAAAATATTCTGTGCAGCATTGGAATCCACAAGAGCAACCTTTCGGTAGCTGTCATAATCTTTTTGTACAAATCCCCGCCCGGACTGGACCAGGTATCCCATCGTTTTCAGATAATTGCTGTCGATCCCGTACACGGTTCCGCCCTGAAAGCTTGTGTTTTTATAATAAACACTGGCAGACTGGCTACTGTAATAAAATGTAGAACTGATCACATGATCCAAGTCTCCGATCGCCGTTTTCTGGGAATCAGAAATAACCGGCGGTGTGGCCGAGCTTCCGTAAGAACCATAATCCATATCGTATGTACTGTCTCCGTCATAGAGCATAACCTGTACGGTATTGTTTCCGGACCCGATCAGATCTTCCTTGATCTGCTCACTGGTACCTTTGATCGTAGATACAATTGCAATAATAGATGCAATACCAATAATAATACCCAGCATGGTCAGAAAGGATCTCATCTTATGTGACCATATTCCCTGAAAAGCCAGGCGTATATTTTCAAACATGAAATTTCTCCTTCCTGTTATTTATTCATTGTACATATCATCCAAAGTCACTTCTTTTGTCTTGGCTCCCTCCTTCACGGCATCACCATATGGGAAAGCAAGAAGATCATCGGATTTCAGACCTGAAGTTACAACTGCATAATATCCGCTGTTTACAATGCTTCCCACTGTGATCTGCTGCTTTTTCAGTGTTCCCTTCACGTCTTTGTATACATAGCTGGTTCCATTTTCCGTACGGATAAATGCCTTCATCACAACCATACTGCCTTCGGCAAGTTTATTTGACTTCAGAGATACCGTCACATAATCCTGGTCGGTAAACTGCAATGAACGATCTGTGATCTCTGCATTAAAGGTGTAATACGATACATTGGGATTAGAATCTCCACCATAATAAGCATTTGAAGAATCCACCGGGTAATCGGATACATTCAGTACCTTCGCCTCAAAGCTGCCGGAATTATAACTGGTACACTGAAGAAGTGTTCCCTCCTTCATCTGATCCAGCATCAGTTCGCTGACCGTTCCGGTAACATAAAAACCATCCTTGCTTTTTACTTTCAGAAAAGCATCTCCATTATAAGAACCTGTGACTTCATCTCCGATGTAAGCAACCGTTCCATCCAGTTTGCTTGTTATCAGCTTGTTTTTTATTTTGTTCTCCAGCTTAGTGATTTTCAGATTATTTTCCTCAATATCCAGTTTCAAACTTGCGATCTTGTTTTTCTGGATCTTGATCGCATCCTCTCTTGACATGGTTGTGCCATCAGTACCGTCATCTCCATCACCGCTGTCATCCGGTATCTCATCATCATTGTTGTCATATTTGGAAGCCTCGTCCAGTGTAAATTCTGTTTCCGCATACATATATACCGGATTTTCAAGAAGACTTCCATCGATCAGATAATATCCTGTACAGGAAAGTGTTCTGTCCTGAAAATCAGCAATGGTATCATTCTCATGAAACTCCAGCTGGAACCAGCTGCCGCCTTTCTGGACCACTTTGGTTCCATCCTCACTGTATCCCGCCATTCTGTTAAAGAAGGATCCCATCACCGTAACTTTGCCTTTGGCACTGCTTACAAGAAAAACATAGGGATCTTCTTCCGTACCGGTTCCTGTAAACGGCTGAGAAGTATAATCCAGCTTCTGATAAAATTCCGGTTCACCATCTGTGATCCCCGGAATTTCCGGTTCTGTTATATTTGGATCAGGAAGCTCATTGGGTCCCAGTGTGGGAGTCGGTGTCGGAGATACCGTTGGGGTGTCATCTTCTCCGGAACCCCAGTCCGTAGTTTCTCCGTCTGTAATATCATTGACAGTAGGATCCTGGTAAGTCGGATCCATGATCAGATCCTCATCGGATGCAGTTGTATCCTCTTCCATATCCGCTGTGTCATCTCCGGTCATCTGCTCTGTTTCACTGTCCGTCGTTTCTCCGGACGGCATTTCTTCGGTAACTTTCTCTGCAGAATCTTCAAGATCTCCTTCTGTATCTGTAAAGGCACTGAGAAGTAATGGCTTGGAGGAAACCGCTGCAAGATAGCTGCCATCTGCAGTAGCCGCGGAACCAGTAGTTGACTGCATATCCTCGTCTCCGTCACTTCCGGAAGGTGTATCGGTATTTGTCATTTCTCCGTCACCTCCTGTATCACCACCTGTAAGATTCAGGTCCGTATCATCAGTACTGTCTGTACTGTCTTCGATGGGACCTCCATTCTGAAGACTTGTCAGACGGTTCTGTGCTTTGGTCAGATCCTGCTCCTGCTTCTGCTGTTTCAGCTTTGCAATATTCAGTTCCATCTCTACAAGTGTCATATCAAAGGAGATCAGATTATCGCCTTTTTTTACATCATCACCCTGGGATACATATATTTTCTCGATGATCATATCTTTATCCATATTTACATTCTGAGAAACATTCGTGGTGATGGTTCCATCCAGTGTTGTCTCCGAATACCAGTCCGTCTGAAGATTGCTGACGCTGGTTACCGGCACCTCTGTTACCTTGGATTCTTTCACATGCATAAGCCCTGTGTAGATTCCTCCGGCTGCCAATGCCGCAACCAGTACACCAACGATCACTCTCTTCACCACTTTCATTCTATCACCTCTTTTCCTGCAGCTCACCGTCACGGATCATAACAACCCGTTTGGCATGTGCCGCGATCTCCGGGTCATGTGTGATCATCAGCACAGAAACTCCCTCATCGTTCAGCTTCTGAAACAGTTCCATAACCTGTGCTCCCGATTTCGTATCCAGTGCCCCGGTAGGCTCATCTGCAAGCAAAAGCTTGGGATTGTTTACGATCGCTCTTGCAATAGCCACTCTCTGCATCTGTCCTCCGGAAAGCTGGTTGGGCTTAAAATCCACCCTGTCGGCAAGGCCTACACGCTCCAGAGCTTTTCGTGCACGTTCCCGGCGCTCCTTTTTGGGAACCCTTGCATAATTCAGCGGCAGTTCCACATTTGTCAGCGCACTCTGCCTTGGAAGGAGATGAAAGCTCTGAAATACAAATCCGATCGTTTTCAGACGGATATCTGACATCTCATTCTCTGTACATTTGGCAATATCTTCTCCATTCAGGAGAAAAGTTCCCTTGGTAGGTTTGTCCAGGCATCCGATAATATTCATCAGTGTAGTCTTTCCGGAACCAGAAGGTCCCATGATCGCCACATATTCTCCCTCCTCCATGGAAAAATCTACATCTTTCAATACAGGTACCGTCATTTTCCCCTGTTGATAATCCTTATATATTCCTTTTAAATCCAAAATCATTCTGTCGGCGCTCCTTCCATCGGAACAAGGTCATCTCCCGAAGAAATATCGTCTGTCGCATCCATCATGTCACTGTCGATCGCTCCATCTTCGATCATTTCAGGCTCTGAGCCATCACTTTCCGTGTACGCAGAATCATCAATACTTTCATCATCCTCGGAATCATCCCACATCGCCGCTGTAGTCTGATCTGCAGTACCTTCTGTGACAGACATACCTTCTTTCAGCTCATCTGTCGGAAATGCGATCTTATCTTTTTCAGAAAGTCCGTCTGCGATCTCATATTCCCCAAGATCTTCATCATACTGTCCTAATATGACATCTCTCTTCTCCAGCTTGTTCTGACCGTTTGCGATCCAGACATATGGGCTGTCTGTATCCGCATCCACGATAAAATAATCGTTCAGCCAGATACCGGACTTCTTCTCATCCTGTCCTTCGTCCGGTTCAATATACACATGCTGCCCCAGCATCAGACCCTCAGATGAATCCAGATTCACATAAAACGGATAGGTACTGGATGATGTCTGATCATCACTGGCACTGGACATTCCGAACATTGCCATATCCGAACTGCTGTTGCTGGTAGAATTATCCAGGTCAACAGAGCCCATGGTGCCCTTCCAGGTTTTTGAAGAATCCACCCTGGAACGAATGATCACAGGAGTTCCCTCTATGATCGAATCACGGTTTATTTCATTTACCGTTCCCTTTACACGATAAGCACCTGTACTCAGGATCGTGATAAATGCATTGCCGGAGCTGTTTCCGGAACTGGAATCTGTGGAATCCGTCGTGCCTTCTGTCAGCGTATCCTCCACGCCCTCAGAATCATCACCGCCCATCTTGGAGGTATCGATCTTCTGGATCACTCCATCGATCTCACTGCGCACCTCGGTATTCTGCGTTGCCTGGGAAAGCTTATCGATCTCTGCCTGTTTGCTTTTCTGATCATATTCATTCTTCTTGAGATTCATTTTCTGTGTTTCGATCTCTATTGTATAGGAAAGCTGATTATCTGCTGTAGCTTTCTTTTTCTCAGCTTCCAGTGTGGTGATCTGATCAGATATACTTAACTGTTCGTTTTTCAGGCGGTCCAAGGCCAGCTGTGCTTCCTGAAGACTTTGCTGGATACTTCCAAGATCATACTGAAAAAGAAGCTGCCCTTTCTTGACTTCCTGACCGGTCTTTACCTGAACTTCTTTTACCTTTCGGCCGCTTTCGATCTTTACCTGAACCGTTTCCTGCGGTTCCACAACACCTGCATATCGGTTTTCCACTCCGGAATCCATTTCCGAAAGCTTGCTTATCTTTGTTACATATACAATATCGCTGCCTCCTGCGGACCCTGCATGATGTGTATAATAATACCATCCACCGGCTCCGATACCGGCTGCAAGTACAAGGACTCCAAGTGCGATCAAAATACGTTTTTTCATATCTGTCCCCTTTTCTCAGCATCGTACTGAAACTATCTGTTGCTTCAAACATCATAGCAGATTCACTCTAAAAAGAAAAGTCCCTGAAGAAAACGATGCAGATTTCACAGATTTTTCATAAAAAAGTCTCCTTTTTCTCCATTTTTGCGATATTTTGACTTTCGGTACTTTATCTGCTAAAATGTTGTAATATAACTTTTTTGAAAGGAAAGAACAATATGAAGACAGTGAAACATCTGCTGGCTTTCTTGATGATCATTCTTCTCTCAGTTTTTTTATGTAGCTGCTCCCAGTCGGCCAAAGCTCATGCGGAGAAGGCGATCAAAAAAGATCTGGATCTTCTTAAAAATCTGGACTCTGAAACAACCATGCAGTACATATCCTATCAGGAACTGTTTCCGGATTCTGATGACAGCACAAAGCTTTCTGCTGACATAAAAGAAGTATTTTCTCTCTTCTTTCAGAATTTCGATTACAAAATCCTGGATATATCCGTTGATAGCGACGAAAAAAATGCTTCTGCGCAGCTTAAGCTTACTACTCTGGATGCTGAAGCTCTTGCCAGTGATTTTGTTTCTGCAAGCCTTCAGGAAGAAATACTGGAAACCGCCTCCGGTAAAGAAAATGATAACGGAAATTCCCTGGAGCAGCGTTATCTGCTCCTGTACAAGCTTCTCAAGAATAACACGTACAGTTCTGTAGAACGCAATACTTCCATCCAACTAAACAATCTTGGATCTTCTTCAGAACCTGACTGGGAGATTACGCACAGTTCCTCTCTCGAAAATGATCTGGTCGGTGGCCTTATCACCTATCTGTCCGATCCTGATCTTGTGCCGCCTGCCGAAACGCTTACCGTCTATCTGAAAACGCTTCAGGAAATGGATGTAAAGCAGATGGCTAATTATTTAGGGCTGGATTCCATTCTGAACACTTCAGATTCGGCAAAAAACGCCATTGCCTCTGCCCTTATGGAACAGTTTCACTCCTGTTTTAACTACAAAATATCAAGCACCTCTGTTTCCGGATATCTTGCTGAAGTGGACGCAGAGCTTACCACATTTGACAGTAATTCCATTCTTACACAGTACGAAAAAGAATTGAATACTTATCTGGCTTCTGCTGATGCAGTGATCGACGGTTCCCAGAAGCGTTACAACAAATCACATGAACTGCTTCTGGACAGTATCAGGAATAATCAGGCAACCATAACTGCCACTGCTACCTTCCATCTCACAAACGATGGTGCATCCTGGAAGCTTGAGAATGCAGGTACCGAACTAGGCAATGCCATCTTCGGAACTCTTACCGCTTCACCGGTTCCTGAAGATTCTACCGAAGATAACGAATAAAGAATAAAAGCTAGAAAACCCGTGAATATCTGCTTTCTCTGACAGGAAAGCGTGATCTTCACGGGTTTTTTATATTCTTCTTTTTTATATTCCGGATATGATCTTTATAAAAAGCAATGCAAGGACTATAAGAATAATAGGCCGTATGATCCGGCTTCCGTTTTTCATAACCATACCTGCACCGGTATAATGTCCTGCGATCGAGAACACTGACGCTGCAATTCCAAGCATGATCACAATCTTTCCGCTGAGCAGAAATACAACAAGAGCCGCTACATTAGAAGAGAGGTTGGTAACCTTCATGGTACCGGAAGCTTTTGCCACACTCATTTTTCCCAATCCTGTAAACAAAAGCAGGAGAAAAGTTCCTGTTCCTGGTCCATAAAATCCATCGTAGCATCCTACAGCAAGAGAGCATACGGCACAGAGCAGGATCTGTTTTTTTCTGGCGATCTCGCCACCCTTCTCATCCATATTTTTCTTGCGCAGCACATAAAAAGCAACCACCGGAAGAACCGGGATCAGCATATAACGCAGGAGCTTATCACTGGCTATAAGCGCAAGGTGAGCTCCTATGGAAGATCCCAGGAGTGCCATTGGAATACATGGAAGCACCAGGATCCAGTCCACAAATTTATTTTTGCACAGACGGACAGTTGAGATCAATGTTCCTGTTGCTGATGACAGCTTGTTGGTGGCAACAGCATTATGTACAGGAACTCCGGCCAAAAGATAAGCAGGCAGGGAGATCAGTCCTCCCCCGCCTGCTACAGCATCTACAAATCCGGCAAGAAATACAAGTGGACAAACGATCAGAAATGTATAGATTGTCGGCTGCATGATCTTTTATTCTTCCTCTTCTTTCTGCGGCTCAAGGTCAAGTCCCAGCTCATGAAGCTGTGCCTCACTTACCTGGCTAGGAGACTGAGTCATCAGACAGGAGGCATCCTTAACCTTCGGGAATGCAATAACATCACGGATCGTATCTGCCTTTGCCATAAGCATAACAAGTCTGTCAAGGCCATATGCAAGTCCTGCGTGTGGCGGAACTCCATATTTGAAGGCATCCAGAAGGAATCCGAACTGCTCATGTGCAGCTTCTTTTGTGAAGCCAAGTGCCTCAAACATTCTTTCCTGAATATCATCCTGATGGATACGCACGCTGCCGCCGCCGATCTCATTTCCGTTAAGAACGATGTCGTATGCTTTTGCACGAACCTTTCCCGGATCTGTGTCAAGAAGCGGAAGATCCTCCTCCATAAGCATGGTGAACGGATGGTGCATTGCTGTAAAACGGTTCTCCTCCTCGCTCCACTCAAGAAGCGGGAACTCTGTTACCCATACGAAACGATACTCATTTTTATCTAAAAGATCCATCTGTTTTGCAAGCTCAAGACGGAGTGCTCCCAGTACATCGTATACCAATTTTGTCTTATCTGCTGCAAAAAGAAGAAGATCTCCTGGCTTGCCGTCCATAGCTTTTACAAGAGCATCCATCTCTTCATCTGTCATAAACTTGGCGAAAGAAGACTTTCTGGTTCCGTCCTCTGCAATGGCAATATATGCAAGACCTTTTGCACCATAACCTTTTACGAACTCAACAAGCTTATCGATCTTCTTTCTCGGCATTGCGCCCTGACCTTCTGCATTGATACCACGAACACTTCCGCCGTTCTCAAGCGCACCTGTGAACACACCAAATCCGCAGTCTTTTACGATATCACTGACATCATGAAGTTCCATACCGAAACGCATATCCGGCTTGTCGGAACCAAAACGATCCATAGCTTCCTGCCAGGTAATTCTCTGGATCGGGAGTTTTACATCGATATCCAGAACTTCTTTGAACAGGAATGCAAGATATCTCTCGTTAACATCGATAACATCGTCTACATCAACAAAGGAAAGCTCCATATCGATCTGTGTGAACTCCGGCTGACGGTCAGCACGAAGATCCTCATCACGGAAGCATCTTGCGATCTGGATATAACGATCAAATCCAGAGCACATCAGAAGCTGCTTGTACAGCTGCGGAGACTGTGGAAGGCCATAGAAGCTTCCCGGATGAACACGTGATGGTACCAGATAGTCTCTGGCTCCCTCAGGAGTACTCTTTCCAAGCATCGGTGTCTCAATCTCAAGAAATCCCTCTTCTGTAAAGAACTGTCTTGTAAGCTGGGCAACCTTGCTCTTCATCATGATATTTCTCTGAAGATCCGGTCTTCTTAAATCAAGATAACGATATTTAAGTCGGATCTCATCTTTTGTCTTGCTATTCTCCTCGATCGGGAATGGAGGAACATCTGCCTCAGCAAGAACACGGAGGGATTTTACACGAAGCTCGATCTCGCCAGTTGCAAGATTCTCGTTTACTGCTCCTCCACGTTTCTCTACGGTACCGGTTACAGCAATAACAAACTCACTACGCAGTTTACCTGCTTTTGTAAAGCCTTCCTCGTCAATGCTGCCATTCTCAAAAATCAGCTGCATGATCCCGGAACGGTCACGAAGATCCACAAATACAAGACCTCCTTTATTTCTGGCTTTTGCCACCCATCCCATTAATGTTACTTCTTTTCCGACCATCTCTGTGGTCACTTCTGCACATCGGCAAGTTCTGTGCAGTCCCTGCATGCTTTCAGCCATCTCTTTATCCTCCTCTGACTATTTTTTTCATAGTCATTTTAATTTACTCTGCTATCTCCGTTTTCAGACGGGCAGTTTCAGTCTCTGTTGAAAAATTCTACATACTCTGTATAACCATCTGCTGCCAGCTGGTCTTTCTGGAATTTTTTGTTCTTTTTCATGATAGAGATATTGATCTGTGTACCTGCACTTCTTTCCTCAGTTGCCTGTTTCAGGATGTTCAGAAGCTTGTCTGCCGGCATGTTCTTCTCGATCAGATATGCTTTCTTGCCATTCTTGGTTGGAATCTCATAGCCTCTCTCAAGAAGCAGCATAACGATTCTCTCAAATCCAATGGAGAAACCACAAGCACAGGTATTATTTCCTGTAAATTTACCGATCATCTCATCGTAACGTCCGCCTCCACCGACGCTTCCGCCGAACTCATCCATGGAAATCTCAAAGATCGGACCTGTGTAATAGGACATTCCACGTACCAGTGTAGGGTCAAAGGACATTTTGAAGTCTGCTGTTTTTACAGATTCTACAGTGTTGATGATCGTTTCAAGATCCTCTGCAATACCTGTTTCCAGAACATCAGAAAGTTTTTCTTTAATATAACGGACGCCCTCAACATCGTTGGTGATCTCACGGAAAAGTCCAAGATAAGTGTCAATGCTCTCTTTCTCAAAGCCCTCTTTCTCAAGCTCCTCTGCAACTCCCTCGATGCCGATCTTATCCATCTTGTCAAGAATAATAAAGACAGTATCAAAGCTCTCTGCCGGGAATCCGCTGTACTGAGCCATTGCCTTCAGGATCCTTCTGTCATTGATACGGATCGTAAAGTTCTGAAAATCCAGTTTTCCAAGAAGCGTTGTAGTTGCAAGTACAAGCTCGATCTCAGCAAGATAGGTCGGCTCACCCAGGATATCGATATCACACTGCATAAACTGACGGAAACGACCTCTCTGCGGACGGTCAGCTCTCCATACATTTCCCATCTGAAGTGCCTTAAACGGAGCCGGAAGCTCGTTTGCATTATTGGAGTAATATCTGGAAAGCGGTACGGTCAGGTCATAGCGAAGTCCGGAATCTGTCAGATCATTCTCTGTTTTTGCAGTATCCAGTTTCAGTTTCTCGCCTCTCTTCATGATCTTGAAGATCAGCTTTTCATTTTCACCGCCCTGCTTGCTGCAGAGATTCTCAATATGTTCTACACAGGGAGTTTCAATTGCGGAAAAACCAAAGGTTCCGTACGTCTCTCTGATCATATTCATCACATAGTTACGGATTGCCATTTCCTTCGGTAAAATGTCCTTCATTCCTGTAACCGGTTTCTTTTTTAATGCCATAGTTTCCTCCTTTATGAATCACCCTCTGAAATGCAAGAAACACCTGCATGTCAAAGTTTTTAATCTCATCGATCATCAGTCTTAAAACTTCATCATTTTCCAGAGCTTTCCGATATGGTCTGTCCATACTCAAAGCCGCATATACATCACATACTCTCAGGATCCTTGCACCCATAGGGATATCCTTTCCGCTTCTGTTGCTGGGATAACCGCTGCCGTCAAAATTCTCATGATGATAAAGAATACTTTCCAGAACATAATCGGAATATCCCTGGTCTTTCAGGATCTCGTAACCTAATGTGGAGTGCATGCGAACATATTTCAGTTCTTCAATGACCATCGGATTCTGCTCTTGGCCATTAATGTATCCTTCCAGTTTCAGCTTGCCTATATCATGGAGCATTCCGGCAATAGCCAGCTGATAACATTCTTTCTCACCAAGACCAAGCTCCTTTGCCACATCATAGGCAAGGTTACTGACAACAACCCCATGCTTCAGCTCTGCGGAAAGATCCATTTCCAGAATCCGGTCCTGCGTAGTTTCACTTATCTTCTGTACGCTTTTCAAGGATCCGTCTCTCCTTTCCGTCTACAGCCATTTTGCAATGCCCTCGCGTTTTCTCTCGATCATTTCATCGATGCGTGTGATATAATTGACAACATCCTTCACATTCTCCACACGCTCAATGCGCTGTCCGTGATCAAACACAAGCTTGGAGGAACCACCTGCACCCAGTGCGATGATCGGCTGCTTTTCCTCCATAATCAGTATATTGTAAATCCCTGCTTTGTCAACCTCAGAATACCCGACGTTCTCAAAATTCCCCTTCATATTCTTCTGTCTGTACAGATAATAAGGACCCATTCCCATCTCGTAGGCCGTTTTCATAGTCAGATTCATGATCTCCTGATTGTTTTCAAAGGTCATCTCCTGGTATTTATCACGGAAAATATTCAGTCTTGCCGCACGCTTCACAGCAAGAGAATGCACGGTCAGGCTGTCCGGCCCGAGAGCTTTTACCTCGTCCAGTGTATGCTGCACTTTTGTGATATCTTCGCCGGGAAGACCCACGATCAGATCCATATTGATATTGTCGAATCCGGCTTTTCTTGCCAGATGAAACGCATTCTTTGTCTGTTCTACTGTATGACGTCTGCCAATGATATCCAGGGTTTCCTGATTCATGGTCTGTGGATTTACAGAAATCCTGGTAACCGGAAACTCCCGGATCGCCTGAAGCTTTTCCAAGGTTATACTGTCCGGTCTTCCTGCCTCAACCGTAAATTCTTCCAGCTCCTCACAAGGAAAATATTCCGTGATCGCGCCAAGAAGTCTCCGAAGCTGATCCGGCTCCAGTGTGGTAGGTGTTCCCCCACCGATATAGACCGTATCCAACTTCCGGTTTTTCATCATCCCGGAAACAGCCCGGATTTCCTTTACCAGCGCGTCCAGATACGCCTCCACATATTTACGCCATCTCTCCAGCGGATAGGAACTGAATGAACAGTACAGACAGATACTCGGACAGAAAGGAATGCCAACATAAAGGCTGTAACCGTTTTCATAATCAATGTTTTTCAGGATATCCCGCTCACGATTTGCGATGGTAACTGCAAGAGCTGTTTTCTCCGGACTTACCAGATACTGATCTCTCATATATCTGGCGATCTCCGTATTTTTCATTCCGGACTCCAGCATTCCCATAGCCATTTTCACAGGACGGATGCCTGTAAGATTTCCCCAGGGAAGTGTCTTTCCTGTAGTTTTGGAAAGCATCTGATACAGAGCGTATTTGATCGCGTCTTTATTTTTTCTGCGGATATCATGGGCATCATTGCAAGAAATAAGGGCATCCGAAGCTTCTCCACTGGATTGCCCTTCTATCACAGCCCCATGAGCTGTTTTTTTCTCTATTCCGTTGTTGTAACTGATGGTATAACCTTCTTCATCACGTGAGACCCGGAAGCGGATATCATAATCCGCATCATCCTCTTCATAAAGAGAAACGATCTCATTTCCGGGATAAAACGCTTTGATCAGTTCATACACATCATGCTCAAAATCTCTGTTCTGAAACAAAATGCCAATCTTATACAAATGGATTATACCTCTTTTCATAACCAATGGTTGTGGATGCGTCATGCCCCGGAAATACTTCTGTATCCTCCGGCAAAGTATCCACAAGCTTGTGAAGGCTTCTTACGATCTCAGCAGAACTTCCGCCAGGAAAATCAGTTCTTCCTACAGAGCCGCAAAACAATGTATCTCCGCTGAAAAGCACACCTTCGTCTTTGATATAATAGCAGCAGCTTCCTTTGGTATGTCCCGGTGTGTGGAACATCTGGATGGAAAATCCTGCCGCTTCGAAAATCTGCCCGTCATCCAGAAGAACATCCGGCTTAATTGAACAGGCACTTCCATAAACAGCAGTCATATTTATCGTGGGCTCTGCCAGCATCACTTCTTCCTGCATGCATGCATAAACCGGGATCTGATATTTTTCCTTCACTTCCTTTACAGCCATGATGTGATCAAAATGACCATGTGTCAGAAGGATCCCCACCGGTTTTCCCTGCATAAGAGATACTTTCTGAAAAACTTTTTCTGCATAGTCTCCCGGGTCTACGATCAGCAGTTCTCCGGTCTCTTTATTTTTCAGAAAATAGCAGTTGGTAAACACCTGGCCCAGCACACACTGCTGCATTTCAAGTTTACTCATAAAAATTCCTCCGTTTATCGGGTCAGCCCGTTGTTCGCTCTACATCAAGAACACTTTCAACCTGACGGATCTTTTCGATCAGAGAATTCAGTTCCTGTTTGCTGCATACATTAAAGGACATGGAAATCGTGGCGCGTTCCTGCTTGTTGGTACGGCTGTTAATGGAACGAAGATCGATCTTCCTCTCTGTAAAGATCTTGGAAATATCCACCAGAAGTCCGGTACGGTTATTTGCATAAACCTGGATCTCCGCTTCGTATTTCTCGGAATCCGCTCTGTCCGGCATCTGCCACTCTGCTTCAATGAGACGTTTCCGGTCAATCTCAGGCATGTTGAGCACATTCACACAGTCTGTACGATGAATGGTGATCCCTCTTCCTCTTGTTACAAAGCCTACGATCTCATCTCCTGGGATCGGACTACAGCATTTGGAAAAACGAACTGCCACATCATGAATGCCTTTTACTACAATGCCACTCTTACTCTTGGCAATGTGAAGCTTCTCCTGTGATTCGGAAGCTGCCTCCAGGACCTGTTCATCTGTAAGATTCTTCTTATGCTCCCTCTCATAGGCTTCTACCAGCTTGTTAAACACCTGACCTTCTTTCAGGCCGCCATGTCCGATCGCTGCCAATACAGAATCCCAGTCTCGGAAACCATATTTATGCATTACCGATTCCATATACTGTGGCTTGGTATATATGCCTGGTTTAAAGCCCTTGGTCTTGGCATACTGATTCAGCATGTCCTTACCCTTCAGGATATTATCTTCCTTCAGTTCTTTCTTAAACCACTGGTTGATCTTATTCTTAGCCTGTGTGCTCTTTACGATCTTCAGCCAGTCACGGCTGGGGCCCTGAGAATTTTGGGATGTTATGATCTCAATACGATCACCGTTTTTGATCTTATATTCAATAGGAACAAGTTTGCCATTGACCCTGGCACCTACCATCTTGTTTCCTACTGCACTGTGCACGCTGTATGCAAAATCAATAGGTGTGGAACCATTGGGAAGTGTTTTTACATCTCCCTGGGGAGTGAAACAGTAAACACTGTCCGCAAAAAGATCCAGATCATTTTTCAGAAGACTCATGAACTCCCGGTTATCGGACATGTCGCGCTGCCACTCCAGGATCTGGCGCAGCCAGTTCAGCTTCTCTTCCTCACTCTTTCCAGGTTTCTTACCATCGGAAGTTTCCTTATATTTCCAATGAGCTGCAATACCGTATTCTGCAGTTTTATGCATTTCAAATGTACGGATCTGGATTTCGAAAGGCTGTCCGTTAGGACCAATAAGCGTTGTATGCAGAGACTGATACATATTGGCCTTCGGCATTGCGATATAATCTTTAAATCTGCCGGGGATCGGCTTGTACATCTCATGGATAACACCAAGAGCTGCATAACAGTCCTTCACAGTATCTACAATGATGCGTACAGCAAACAGGTCATAAATCTGATCAATGGTTTTATCCTGATTGACCATCTTCTTATAGATGCTGAAGAAATGCTTCACGCGGCCATCCACCTGTGCCCTGATATTGGCATCCTCCATATGCTGCTTTACCTGTTTCACGATAGAATTAACAAATTCCTCACGGGCACTTTTGCGAAGAGCAACCTTTTCTACCAAATCATAGTAAACATCCGGCTTCAGATACTTAAGAGAAAGATCATCTAGTTCCACCTTGATCTTGGAAATACCAAGCCGCATCGCGATGGGAGCATAGATATCCATGGTTTCTCTTGCTTTCTCCTGCTGTTTCTCTGGTCTCATATACTGCAGGGTACGCATATTATGAAGACGGTCCGCAAGCTTGATCAGGATAACGCGGATATCCTTAGCCATTGCAAGGAACATCTTTCTTAAATTCTCAGCCTGAACCTCTACCTTGTCCTTGGAATAGGACAGCTGTCCCAGCTTGGTAACACCATCTACCAGAAGCGCTACTTCAGAACCAAATTCCTTTTCTACTTCTTCATACGTCATCCAAGTATCTTCTACCGCATCATGAAGAAGACCTGCCACTATGGTCTCCTTATCCAGCTCAAGATCCGCAAGGATGATCGCAACACAAAGAGGATGAATGATATAAGGTTCACCGGATTTACGTTTCTGATCCTTATGTGCCTCACTGGCCACTTTATAGGCCTTTTCAATCATGGAAATATCTGTAGACGGATGATATTTCTTCACACTTTTTATCAGCTCCTGATAAAGAACCTCAGGGCTTGTAAAATCATGCATGGATTTCACCGCCGCATCTGCCTTCCGGACAGACTCTCTTTTTTCTTCTTCCTTCTGTATCTCAATGTTTTGTTTTTCCGTGTTTTTTGTCTCTGCCATTAAATCCCACCTGCCTGTGCACAATTTCATACTGCCGTATGACTACAACAGTTCACATCCCCTTCCACCGACAAAAAATCATTTTCCGTCGTAACAGATCACAGATGCCACATTATAACCTTTGAGACGCTCACGTCCCTTCAGACCTGCAAGCTCCATAAGGAAAACCACCTTGACAACCTCGCCGCCAAGCTCCTCCACAAGCTTGATGGCTGCTTCCACGCTTCCGCCCGTAGCGATCAGGTCATCCACAATAACAACCTTCTGTCCCGGCTTGATGGAATCCTTATGCATCTCGATAGTTGCACTTCCATACTCCAGCTCATAGGTTCTGGAAACGGTCTCACATGGAAGTTTTCCTGCTTTGCGGACCAGAACAAAGGGTTTGTGAAGATTATATGCGATCGGCATACCAAAGATAAAGCCTCTGGATTCAAGACCTGTGATCACATCGAACTCCTCACCCTCCAGACAATCCTGCATAGAATCAATGGCAAGCTGTAATCCATCCGCATCCTGAAGGACGCTGGTAACGTCACGGAAAATAATCCCTGGCTCTGGAAAGTCCGGGATACTTCTTACATATTCTTCTATTTTTTTCATAATAACCTCCAATGATTTAATTTGTCAATCAGATGTTAGATAGTATAGCACTTTTTCTGTAGGGAATCAATGTGCAACCCGACAGAACTCGCGGAATTACGACAGGCCCTGGACTGCATATTGCCCAGTACAGAGCCTTCTTTCCTGTTTTACAGTCAATTACTCGCTGTCAGGATCTGCATTTTAGTGATACCTTCTCCTGTTATTCTGTAATATAATTTCGGATTACGATCTGTAAGGTCTCTCTTCCCTGATAACGGTTGATCTCAGGATAATATGTGACCGCAATACTTCCACAGTTTTTTATTCTATCAACAAATTCATCTGCTTCTCCAAAATATACTGCTTCCACTACACAGCCGGTACTGTCTGACAGCTGAAGCTTTGCCACATTCCTATTTTTGCCAAGAATACGGCTGCTTAAAACCCGAAGTCCCTTCTGTGCAAAAATCGGTTTGGTATTTCCCTTTCCAAAAGGCTCCAGCAGGGATATCTCTTCCACAAGTTCCTTATTTATATAGGAAACCGGCATTGGCACATCGATCAGGATCTTTGGAGCCAGATCCTTTTCTGTCAGAGTACAGTTTTCGTTTAACCGTCTGCGGAACTCTTCCACATTTTCTTCTTTAATAGATAATCCTGCCGCCATAGGATGACCGCCATACTGTTCCATCAGATCTCCGCATTTTACCAGTTCCTCAAACATGGAATAGCTTTCTATGGAACGTCCGCTGCCTTTCACCATTGTTTCACCTTTCGTCAGGACAAAGACCGGTTTATTGTACTTTTCCCGGATACGTCCCGCAATAATTCCGGCCAGGCTTTCGTGACAGTCCGGTAAATAGATCACAAGAACCCTGTCCTGTCCGATTTCTGTCTCTTCCACAATACGGATCGCTGCTTCCTTTCCCTCTTCTGTGAGAGCTTTTCTGCTTTGATTCAGCGCAGTCAGATCACCGGCAAGTTTTGCTGCTTCATCTTCCGTCTCCGCACAAAGTAGTTTCAGGGAACGTGCAGCGGTATCCAGTCTTCCACTGGCATTGATACATGGTCCCAGCACAAACCCTACATGATAGGCAGTGATCGGCCCATCCTCCAGGCCATTGGCACGGATCAGTTCACGGAGACCTTTGTTAGAAGTGTGGGAAAGTCGTTTTAGGCCTTCCTTTACAAGGATGCGGTTTTCACCCTGAAGATCCATCACGTCTCCCACCGTGGCAATGGCTCCTAATTCCAGAAAATCTTCCAGCTCTTTTTCCGGAATCCCGCATGCCTCATAGAGAGCTGTCACCAGCTTCAACGCAACAACTGCTCCGCACAATCTTTTCTCCGGATAATTACAGTCCGGCTGTTTTGGATTTACAATGGCATCAGCCGGCGGAAGGATCAGTTCTCTTCCATCTTCCGTTTCTTTATAGGGAATTTCATGATGATCGGTTATTATCACCATCATTCCCTTCTCTTTAGCCATAGTGATTTCATTGTACGCCGCAATTCCATTATCACAGGTAACAATTACGTCAATCCCATCATTCGCTGCTCTTTCGATCAGGTGCTCATGGATTCCATATCCATCTGCCACACGGTCCGGAATATATGTATCTGCCAGAGCTCCTGCACGCTTCAGTCCTTTGATCAGAATGAAGGTCGATACTACCCCATCAATGTCATAATCGCCTATAATACGGATGCGTTTTTTTTCCTTTATTTTATTCCGCAGGATCTCCACTGCCTTATCCACATCTTTCATCAAATGTGGAGAAGCCAGTTCGTCCACCTTTCCATAAAGATATCTGCGAATTTCATCCCTGTCCTGTACATCCCGGTTTCGGATCAGTCTGGCGATCACCGGATCAATTCCGAACTCTTTTCCAATTGCCGCAAAGTCCGCCCGTTTTGCAGCAACAACCCATCGTTCCATGTTGTTTCCTCCTTGATGCTTTGCCGCTTTCTTTCTTCAAAGCAACACAATAACCGTATTGTAACTCATACTCCTGCATAGCTGCAAGTTTTTTATGCCACACAAAAAAAACGTTCCGCCAGGAAATATTCTTTCCCGGTACGGAACGTTTCTGTTATTCAGCAATTTTATTCAGATTTCTCCTCATCATTCTGCTGCTTTGCTGCCTCCTGCGCTGCAAGGCGCTCGGCAACTCTTTTACGGTTTTTCTTCTTCGGCTGCTGAGCTGTCTGCTGTCCGGATGGCTGTTTTACCTTTTTCTCAGATTTCTCGGAAGAAATCTTTGCGGAAGCTGCTACAGCTGCCGGTGCTGCAACACGATTTTTTCTGAATGTTTTCATGGTGTACCACAGAGCACCAGTGATGCATACAGAAGAATATGCTCCACCGATGATACCTACCATCAGCGGTGCTGCAAATTCTTTAATTGAGGAAACACCCATTACATAAAGAATTGCAACCATTACAAATGTTGTCAGGGATGTGTAAATGCTTCGTGTCAGAGTTTCTGTAACACTGGTATTTACGATCTCTTTCAGTTTCTCATCCTCAACTTTCTTTCTGCCTCTCATATTCTCACGGATACGGTCGAAGATGACAATAGTAGCATTGATAGAATAACCTACGATCGTCAGCATACACGCAATAAATGTGTTTCCCACAGATGTTCTGGAAATAACATAAAACGCAAGTACGACCAGGACATCATGAAGAAGTGCGAGTACTGCACTGCTTGCAAAGCGGATATCCTTAAAACGGAACCAGATGTAAAGAAGCATGAAGATCGCAGCTACGATAACCGCTACGATAGCGTCTCTTCTCATCTCATTGCTGACAGTAGCGGAAATATTCTCCGATGTGATCAGACTTGTATCTACATCAAAATTTTCCTCTAATGCCTTATTCAGTGCTTCTCGTTCCTTAAGATCCAGAGAACGTGTTTTGATCACTACCTGATTGGTTCCCTGCACCTTGGTCGGCTGTACATTCTTATCACCTGTCACTGCCTCAACAACCGGTGTTACCTCGGAATCGATCTCCTTGATATCCATCTCTTTATTGAAGGTTACATTGGTAGAAGTACCGCCGGAAAACTCCAGACTGTAATTCATGGCTTTGTCACCGATCACATTACTGTGGACCAGCATTCCTACAGGTCCGCAAAGGATCAGGATAATGGAAACAGCAAAGAAGATTTTTCTCTTTCCAACGAAATCCACAACCTTACGTTCCTTGGCAATGCCATAGAATTTCGGGTCACGAACACCAATTGCGTATACCGCATTAATAACAAGCCTGGATATAACCAGTGCTGTAAACATGGAGATCACGATACCCATTGCCAGCGTGTAGGCAAACCCCTTAACAGAACCGGAGCCAAGCCACATCAGCACACAAGCCGCGATCAGTGTTGTGATGTTTCCATCAAAAATAGCGGAAAACGCTTTGCCGAATCCACTTTTGATCGCTGCATGGACAGAAAGGCCTGCCGCGATCTCCTCACGGATTCTGGCGTAGATGATAACATTGGCATCCACTGCCATACCAATGCCCAGGATGATACCTGCAATACCCGGAAGCGTAAGGGTGATATCAAAGGCATTCAGTGTGATCAGCATTAAGGTTGTATAAAGAACCAGTGCAACAGATGCAACCAGACCTGGGATACGGTATGCGATGATCATGATCAGCATAACGATCACAAGACCGATCGCTCCGGCTTTTACACTTGTTGCGATGGCTTCTTCACCAAGCTGTGCAGCAACTACGCTGGAACGAAGCTCGGTAAGCTCAAGACTTAAGGAACCGATTCTTATGTAAGAAGCAAGATTCTGTGCCTCTTCTGTACTTGCCATTCCGGTGATCTGAGCTTTTCCGCCGGAAATCTCCTCATTTACATTCGGAGCGCTTAAAACCTGATCGTCATATACGATTGCGATCTGCTTTCCAACATTTGCCTTGGTAGCTTCCGCAAATTTGGTTTTTCCATTCTTTGTAAGAGTCAGACTGACTGCATATTTCTGGGAGCTTGTGGATGAATCCTGATAAGCACCTCCCTCAGCGTCTGCAACGTCTGTACCTTCCAGCACAACAGATCCGGCTTTCTGGATATCCTCAATACTTCTTGCAAGAACATATCCACTCTCACTGTTTCCTGTTGTAAAATTCTGGTTTCCGTCTGCATCTGTCTGATCGATAAAATACAGAGAACCTGGCTTTCCAAGTTCTTCCAGGATCGCATTTGCATCTGATACTCCTGGAATCTCAATGGTGATACGGTTGGAACCTTCCTGATATGCCTGTGCCTCAGTACTGTACTGAGAAACACGCTGCTGCATCTTGTAAACAGTATCGGACATGTCTTCCTTGCTCGGATTGCTGTCCTTAGCCTGGTATGTGATGCTGACACCGCCGGCAAGATCAAGTCCGGTGTTGATATTCTTAGCCGAACCTGTTCCTGTAGGACCAATGCCTACCGCAGCCACATAGCAGAAGAATACTGTGACAATTGCTGTCAGAAGCAGCACTGCAATTCCTCTACTTTTCTTCATTTTCTTTTTCCTCTCTTATTCCGCCAAAGCGGCTTTTATCATGATAGCGCACTCCACACGCTTCCTCTGGAGTTCGCATCCGATCTTATAATTTCCCCGGATATCTCCGCCGAAATGGTAACCATTTGCCGCACAGCCGCCGCTGCAGTAGAATCTGGCAAAACAGTCTTTACAGTCCGGTTTCGTATAGACGTTACATCTTCCAAAGTCTTTTACGATTTCAGGCTTTGTGATTCCCTCGTCTACATTACCCATAAGGTACTGTTCCTCACCCACAAACTGGTGACATGGATAAAAATCTCCCCACGGAGTAACAGCCAGGTACTCGGTTCCTGAGCCGCATCCGGAAAGTCGTTTGTATACACACGGACCACCGGTAAGGTCTATCATAAAGTGGAAGAAGTTGAATCCTTTTCCCTCTTTTTCTCTTTTGATCATTTCTTTTGCAAGAATATCATACTGTTCCAGGATCTGTGGGATATCCTCCTCACGGATCGCATACTCTTCTGTATCTGCTGCCACGACCGGCTCAACAGAAATCTGCTTGAAGCCAAGATCTGCCAGATGCAGAACATCCTGAGAGAAATCAAGATTATGATGAGTAAAGGTTCCTCTTACATAATACTTGTCCTGATTTCTGGATTCCGCAAATTTCTCAAATTTCGGCATGATCAGATCATAGCTTCCTGCACCCTTACGGAACGGGCGCATGTAGTCATGAACTTCTTTTCTACCGTCCACGCTTAAGACAACATTTCCCATTTCCTTATTGCAGAATTCCATCACCTCATCATTTAAAAGAACGCCGTTGGTTGTCAATGTGAAGCGGAATTTTTTGTTATGAAGTTTCTCCTGTTCTCTTCCGTATTTCACAAGATCCTTTACAACCTGCCAGTTCATAAGAGGCTCGCCGCCAAAGAAATCCACTTCCAGATTCTTTCTGGAGCCGGAATTAGCGATCAAGAAATCCAACGCTTTTTTTCCTACCTCAAAAGACATCAGCGCACGTCTTCCGTGATACTCTCCTTCTTCTGCAAAACAATATCTGCATGCCAGATTACAGTCATGAGCAATATGAAGGCAAAGAGCCTTTACAACGGTCTGGCGGTTTTTGGTAAATTCATCAATGATATTCTCATAAATATCTTTTGTAAAAAGCATTCCCTGTTCCTGAAGCTTCTTACATTCAGTTACAGAGGTTTCCACATCCTCTTTCTTAAAACGGTCGCCAAGCTTCTCAGCAATGGCAGCCACTTCCATGCCTTCTTCAAGATACGGCAGCACCTCATAGGTTACTTCATCTACTAGGTGGATACAGCCGCTGTTGATATCCAGCACAATATTATATCCATTACTTTGATAACGGTGAATCAGACTCATCTTCCCGCAATCCTTTCTAAAATTCTTTTATAACCCGACAAAACGCGCCCTCCGGCGCGTTTTGCTGGATACCTGTTACTTTCAGATAAAACAAGTGAAGCAGCGGATTTCCCGCTGCTTTCCACTCATTCAACGGCTGCTTCTTATTTATGCTCGCAGCTCTGGTTTCCTACTGTACAGGAAGTCTTGCAAGCAGACTGACAGGATGTCTGACATTCGCCACATCCACCCTTCTTAACCGTGTTCTGAAGGTTCTTTGTATTTAATGTCTTGATATGTTCCATGATATATCCTCCTTTATGTATTCTATTCTTCGCCTAGTATAGCATAAAATCATCGATTTTCAAAGCATTTTTTTGTAAGCTTTTACGACAGCATCCCACCAATGGCTCCGCCACCAAGACACATGAAAAAAGTAGTCAACGCATGGGCAAAGGTCATATCCCATTTCCCCTGTGCCAGAAAAGATACCAGAAGCAGCAGAACATAATAGGAAAGCCCGGTAACGATCCCCCATATATATCGGTCTTTCCGTATGATCTTTCCCGCCATAAAACCTCCGACCAGGCAGGATACTACATAAATAATAATGATCCCCACCGCCGCCGTTCCTCCTCCAAATTCAAACTGAAAGAGCAGAAACGCCAGTATCAGAAGAAAAAGTCCTGTCACTCCATAGGCTAGCAGCAATGATCGTAATATTGCTTTTCCCTTCATAAAAAAGCCCTCCCACAGTCATTATATGGGAGAGCTTTTTCTCTTATTCGTATTCATTACTTCTTTCTTTTCTTAAAAAACACTGCTACACCAGCTACAACTGCCGCTGCCACAAACAAGATCACAAACGGAAGGATCTGAGTGTTATCTCCGGTATTTACCTGTTTCTTAGATGTTGTTGCAGAAGACTGTTCTTCAGCCTCATTCTCCGCCGTATCACTGTTCTGAGAAGAAGACTGTTCCTGATCTGTGCTATCTGAAGTCAGATTCTGAGATGTCTCTGCCGTATTGGTGTCTGTACTGTCTGTTTCTGCAGAATCTGCAGTACCTGAAGATGCAGTATCCGAAGATGAAGCATCAGCTGCAGGTGTAACCGTTGCACCTGTATTGCTTTCAGCATCTGGCCCTACCAGAGATTTACTTCCAGCGATGCCAAATGGGCTGAATGAATGTGTACTGAAAGTCATTGTATCACCATCCATGCTTGGAATGATGGTCTCCATTGCGCCATTATCAAGAAGGTGTTCAATCGAATATGTATAGCCGGCCTTTACAGGTACAGTCACACTGATATACTCCCCATCCGGAATTTTATACTCTGTATTATTCTGTGTATCCCAGAGTTCAAACTCATAGGATTTAAAGATTGTTGCATCTTCTTCATTGGTAAACTGATAGTCCTCACCACCAGAAACACGAAACTGTACATACCACGGAAGATCGATTCCTGATACAGTTATTCCATCACAAGTATGATTTTGAGACGCAATTTCCTCTTTTTCTGTTTCTGTCAGATCGGTAGCTGCATTCTGAGGGCGTTTATCCTCTGTATCATCTTTCCTGTCAAAAATATTATCCTTGTTTTCTTCAGTATCAGGAGTCTCCGTAATTTCCGGGATCGCGGTAATTTCAGCATCGTTATTTTTTTCATGATTCTCATCGTCTCTATTCTCAGATGCTGCATCAGGATCCATACCATCTTCTGCCGCCGGAGTTATCGTTACAGCAGGAGTTTCCACAGCTTCTGCTTCTTCCCCATCCTGAGTTTTATTATCCTCAGATGGTGCAGCTGTTACCTCCGGAGCTTCTGTTATCTCCGGATCCCTTTTTTCCTCTCCACTGGCATCTGCTGCATCTGTTGTATCTGAAGAATCTGAAGAAGACTGCTCCGTTTTTCCTGTTGTCTCCGGATCTTCTTTATTTTCCTGAGCACTGTCATCCTGCAGACCTTCGTTCTTCTCCTCATTCTCTGCAGTGCTGTCCTCTGTTTCTTTTACAGAAGTATCTGCATCATTCTCATTGACGTCGGTTCCATTTTCCTCTTTATCATCGGTTCCATAGGATTCTCCTGAATCTGAATCAGAAGAATCGGAGCTTTCCTCACTTCCGGAATTTTCCTCTGTACTGTCAATGCTGCTGACCACAACTGTCACGGAACCTGTAAGTGTTCCTGAATTACTGTCCCACCCCGGAAGGCCTGAAAGGTCAGCACCTGCAGCAGGTTTGAACACTACCCCACAGGATTGCACACGTTTGTCCGGAACATAAGAACTATCTGCCCAGGAAAGAGTTCCATACGCATTAGATGGGAGCGCAATGTTAGCAAGAGCTGTAGGGCTGTCAATAGTTATATTATCCGGGATCACAGCACCGGATTCTATACCTGAAGAGTTCTCCGCATATGCCGGAAAGGTCTGTCCTCCGATCAGTGTCATGGACAATGCCGCTGCTGCCAGTATTGAAAAGCTTCTGCTAAATGTAATCTTTGTGTTCTTTTTCATAATAATCTGCACCTCTATATTCAAAATCTAAGATTCATATTTGCCTTTTGTCAAAAAATTCAGTTATATAAAATATCGAACGCATGTAACATGCGCTCGAACCAATATTTCTCCAAAAATTAATATCTTGTTAATCTTTCGTAACAGATATTTCTTTTTTTCGTCAAATGCATTATAACACAATTCTTTTTTTTACGACACCCCTAAATTAATTTTTTTTGAGCATCAATGAAAATTGTTTAATTATTCTAGTTATTTCCCCCATTACCTCATCAATTCCATCATTTGTCATAATCCACGTATTTTTATCTATAGAATCCACACAACACGAACTCACAAAGAATTCCGTATCCGGATAAAGCAACTTGTAATACATCAACGCACGTCTTGCATGACAGGTTTTACAGCAGAGGATCGCCTTTTTGATATCCAGGTATTCTCTGTCTGTTACCTGTCTGGAATAAATTGCGTTCTCATAAGTGTAGGTTGCCTGATCTTCTTTCAGAATCGCTTCTTCCGGTACACCATTCTGCATCAGAACATCTTTCAAAAAATCCCATTCCGTTTTGTATGTCCCACAATAACATTCTTTCTTGTCAAGAACTCCTGTAAATCTCCCTGCTGTGATACTGTATCTTCCACTGGGCAGGATCTTTGGTGCAAACCCATTCCTGTAAAGCTCCGCTGCTTTTTCCGCCATTTGAGGATATCCGTTTCCCGGAACAAAGATCACATCCGCTTTTTCCGGCTTATCTTCTATAAACATGAAATCTTCTATCTGTTTCAGAAACTCTTCGTACATTATTTTCTATGTCCTTTCTTTACCATCTGCAGCTAAATCCCGGATCAAAAGATATTTATCTGACAGGTATCCCTTATCCAGCTTTCTGTATTGCCTAATCATATCACTCTTTCGTGGCAGATGCACTAACAGATCATCTGTTTTCTATTTTGTAACGATCACTGTGCTATATCCACTGTCCCTCAGCCTTTGTTCCATATTGACCGCATTTCCAAGCTGCATATATGCTCCTACCTGAACTTTGTAAAGATCATTCTCTCTCAGGATAAACGCCGGAAATCCCTGATCTGTCAGCTGATACAACATCCTGTCTGCATTTTCCCGATTTCGAAATGCTCCTGTCTGTACCCGATAATACAATGGCTCTTCCACCGTTTCCTCATTCAATGTTCCCAGAATGGCATCTGCGATGCTTCTGGCAATCTCTTCGAATTTTTTTTCAAAAAGCTGATTATCCTTTTCCGAGTTTATAAATCCGGTCTCGATCAAAAGTGCCGGCATTTTTGTGCGCCGGAGCACTACCAGCCCCGGACGTTCTTTTACGCCCAGTTCCCGAAACCCCAGTTCTCCCAATGCTCCCAGGATATTCTGTGCCATCTGATATTTAATGCCTTTCTTATCATAGATCAGTACTTCAACTCCATTGTATTGTTCCGGCTTGGAACTGCTGTTGCGATGAAAAGAAATAAAAAAATCTGCTCCAGCTTCATTTGCAGCTTTCGCTTTTTCAAAAGGAGTCTGATAAATATCTGTAGTCCTGGTATAAACCACATCCACGCCATTCTCTTCCAGGATCTTTCCTACTGCAAGGGTCAGTTTCAGATTGTCATCCTTTTCCTTGCGATCTTTATAAACAGCACCCGGATCTTCTCCACCATGTCCGGCATCCAGAACGATTTTATATGCCATGTTCTTTCTCCTTGAGAATTTCATTCACAATATGATATGACTGTATGTTTTTTCCTGTGCCTGCATTTCATTTCATGCTTTATTTTGTTTTCCGGATCTGTTTATTCAACATATTTTCACGTTAATTCTTCTTGACTTTTAAGCGTTAAAGTGTTATATTAACACAATCAGTGTTGTATTTTTAAATAATCCAAAAATGCAGCAACATCGTGAGGAGGAAAACAATATGAAAAAGCGTATTTTAACAGCTGTACTCGCAGCAGCTCTTGTAACAGGAACCTGTGCTGCCACAGTAAGCGCCAAAGAAGAAAAGACTTACACAATAGGTATCTGCCAGCTGGTCCAGCATGACGCACTGGATGCCGCAACTAAGGGTTTTGAGGATGCCATCACTGAAAAGATGGGTGATTCCGTAAAATTTGACGAGCAAAATGCACAGGGTGATTCTAATACCTGTTCTACCATTATCAACAGCTTTGTTTCAGAAGGGGCAGACCTGATCCTTGCAAACGCAACCGCATCTCTTCAGGCTGCAGCTGCCGGAACTTCCGATATCCCGATCCTTGGAACAGCCGTTACCGAATATGGTGTCGCTCTTGGAATCGATGACTTTGACGGAACAGTAGGCGGGAACATTTCCGGTACTTCCGATCTTGCTCCTCTTGATGAGCAGGCCGATATGCTCCATGAGCTTTTCCCGGATGCAAAAAATGTCGGACTTCTCTACTGCTCAGCAGAGCCAAACTCCCAGTATCAGGTAGATACAGTAAAAGATGCTCTTGAGAAGCTTGGTTATACCTGTGAAGATTATGCATTCTCTGATTCCAACGATCTTTCATCCGTTGTTACCACAGCTGCCAATGACAGTGATGTGATCTATGCACCTACAGATAATACTGTAGCATCCAATACTGAGATCATCAACAACATCTGTCTTCCGGCAAAGGTTCCGGTAATCGCTGGTGAAGAAGGTATCTGCCAGGCATGTGGTGTTGCAACACTTTCCATCAGCTACTATGATCTTGGATACAAAACCGGCGAAATGGCAGTCAGCATCCTTCAGGATGGTAAAGATATCTCCAAAATGCCGATTGAATATGCACCAAAATTCACAAAAGAATACAACAAAGACATCTGTGACGAGCTTGGTATTAAAATTCCGGATGGATATGAAGCAATCGAAACAGATAAAACAGCTGAATAATCGGTAAAAAACCTATTATACACTGATACAGCGAGAAGGGAGTTCCCCTTCTCGCTGTTCGTGCATAAAAAAGAGGAGGATAATTTAACATGCAGATTATGAGTTTAATAACCGCACTTCCAGGAGCTGCCGCACAGGGGCTTATCTGGGGAATCATGGCGATCGGTGTGTACATTACATTCCGCATTCTTGATATTGCGGATCTTACCGTTGACGGAACTTTATGTACAGGCGGCGCTGTTTGTATCATGATGATGCTCAGCGGACACAATGTATGGGTGTCCATGCTGGTTGCAACAGGAGCCGGACTTCTGGCCGGTCTTGCCACCGGTATTTTTCATACCTTTATGGGCATCCCGGCTATCCTTGCCGGAATCCTGACACAGCTTTCCCTTTACTCTGTCAACCTGAAGATCATGGGAAAAGCAAACCAGGCGATCAATGTTGATAAATTTAATCTTCTGGTATCCCTTCGACGTGTCAAGGGTGTTGCTCTAACACAGAATACGCTTTTTATCGTAGCAATTATGATCATCATTCTGATTGCAGTCCTTTACTGGTTCTTCGGAACTGAACTCGGATGTTCCCTGCGTGCGACCGGATGTAATCCAAGCATGTCCCGTGCACAGGGTATCAACACAGACCGCAATAAGGTTCTGGGACTGATGCTTTCCAACGGACTTGTTGCTCTTTCCGGCGCTCTTCTCACACAGTACCAGGGATTTGCAGATATCAACATGGGACGTGGTTCTATCGTTATCGGTCTTGCTGCAGTAATTATCGGTGAAGCGATCTTCAGCCGTATTTTCCGCAACTTTGCACTGAAGCTGTTAAGCGTTGTATTTGGTTCTATTCTTTATTATCTGGTACTTCAGATTGTTATCTGGATGGGAATTGATACAGACCTTCTGAAAATGCTTTCCGCACTCGTCGTTGCATTTTTCCTTGCTTTCCCATACTGGAAGGGCAAATACTTTACAAAAGCCAAACAGGGAGGTAAATGATCATGCTGAAACTGATCGATATACATAAAACATTTAATCCGGGCACCATCAATGAAAAGGTTGCTTTAAACGGCGTGGATCTTCATCTGAACGAAGGTGATTTTGTTACAGTCATCGGAGGAAACGGCGCCGGAAAATCTACTATGCTGAATGCAGTTGCAGGTGCCTGGCCTGTAGATTCCGGAAAGATCATTATCGGTGGAACCGATGTCACAAAACTTTCCGAATATAAAAGAGCCGCGTATCTTGGCCGTGTATTCCAGGATCCTATGACCGGAACTGCTGCAACTATGGGAATTGAAGAAAATCTCGCTCTTGCCAAACGCCGCGGAAAATCCCGCCTTCTCCGTCCGGGCATTACCCGCCAGGAACGGGAAGAATACCACGAACTCCTGAAGATTCTCGGTCTTGGTCTTGAGGACCGGCTCACTTCCAAAGTCGGACTCCTCTCCGGTGGCCAGCGTCAGGCATTGACACTTCTGATGGCAACTTTAAAAAAGCCTCAGCTTCTTCTTCTGGATGAGCACACTGCTGCTCTTGATCCGAAGACTGCAGCCAAGGTTCTCGAGATCACAGACATGATCGTAAACCGCGATCATCTGACAACCATGATGATCACCCATAACATGCGTGATGCAATCACTCACGGCAATCGTCTGATCATGATGTGGGAGGGAAAGATCATTCTGGATATCCAGGGCGAAGAAAAGAAAAAGCTTACAGTCAAAGATCTCCTGGACAAATTCGAAGAAGCCAGCGGTGAAGAATTTTCCAACGATTCCGCACTTCTCAGCTAAACCACAAAAAAGAACTTTTATAATAGTTAGACAAACAGCATAACACATGGAAAGAACCTGGCCGGAATTTCATTCTTTATGATGGATTCCGGCCTTAATTTCTGTTCTAATGCCAAATAACGATAAACTCAAAGCACTTCCATATGTCACCTCTCTTTATCTCATTTCAATTCCACAGAGAATTCACCACTCCTTCTGCTGTATCGATAAATGGAAGATGTCAGATAATCCTCTTCCGGAGTTGCTTTCTCGAGCGTATCACTTAGAACTTCTTTCAAATCTTCCGGATAAACCACATCCGCATTATGGACCATTACTTCATGAACACTGGTAAAAACCAGATACAGGTCTGAACCCAGAAGTTCAGAAAGACGTCTGGCTACCCCGGGCAAAAAGATTGCTGCCGCTCCATTAGTACGCTTTTCTGTACTCAGGCAATTCCCGGCAATCCCTTTATTTGGATGGTATGTTCCAAGGATATCCATGAAATTATCTCCTTCATATGTCTTATCAAACAGCATTTTTTCCCAATGATAGATTCTTGGTGGACTGATAAAATATGTATTTATTAGAGCAGCTTCGAAAACAGTATCCGCATCTTTTCCCCATTTCTCCACAAAGCTTTTCTTGATCTTTGCACTCAGAACATATCCCTCTTTTTCTCCTGCAAGATAATAAACCACTAAAGCAATATCTCCGATTTCGTGATGAACCAACTCCTTCAGTATAGTCCTGTTTTTATCTGCATTCAGAAGTCGAATAAAAAGTCTGCTTTTTACCTTCTCATAATCTTTCAGATCGTCCAAATCACATAGCACACAATTTTCACTGACTTTTTTTATCTCCCTAACACAATCATGAACGATATTTTCAAAAGAATGTTCCTGACAGTACCTTTTATAAAGTTCTTCTGTATGCAACCCGCAGACTGTTTTTGCCTTTTCCATATGACCACTCTCTACAAATAGCCTATCTCCCAAACAGCCATATTTCTCTCCATCGTTTGAAAAATAAATTTCTTCTTCCTTCAGATCCATAGCCGCAAGAAGAAGCTTTCTCAGGTCCGTGACAAAAGTTTCATAACTTTTTTCCATATTTAATTTCCTTTCTGCGAAACAAAGCGGACGAATGTCCTGACAAAATCCTGTGCGCTCTCACAACGACGCACAAAATGATTCTGATCTGATAACATGATTAGATATTTCTGTGGAAAGAACTTCCACTGTAGAATTGCAGAGAGCAGATTTCTCTGCTGAATTTGAGTTGCTTGCTGTATGGACAAGTATAATAGAAGTTTTCAGATTTGTAAAGAAGTTTTCATCGACAGAAAAAGCAGCTTCCGCTGCCTTTTGCTGTCATACCTTTTGTATTGTTTCAGATTTGTGTCTCATTCCGAAATATCAGTAATGGATTTCTCCATGTTTCTCCAGATAATCCAGAAATCCCTCACAACCTTCCTGTATATCTTCATAAGTTTCGTCAAAATTTCCTGTATACCAAGGATCCGCAATATCCCGTCCTGATCCGGCAAAAGTCAGAAACTTATAAAGCTTCTCTTCCGGGTCATTCTTCAGCATCCTGTTAAGATTACGCATATTAGCAGAATCCATACCAATAATATAATCGGATTTTTCATAATCTGCCCACGTAATCTGCTTCGCTCTGTGCGGAACCAGTGGTATTCCCACTTCTCTCAGCTTGTTCACTGTTCCTCTGTGAGGTGGATTCCCAATCTCCTCTGTACTTGTTGCAAAACTATCGATCAAAAACTGATCTGAAAGGCCGAGCGTTTTTACCTTGTGCGTAAAAACACTCTCGGCCATGGTTGATCTGCAGATATTGCCGTGGCAGACAAATAACACTCTTATCATTGCTTAAAACTCCTTGAAATGCTGTATTTACGCTGTTTGCAGGCATTTTCCGATAATCTTCAATCCTGTCATTTTCCTGTATATCACAGCATAAATTCGTATATTTTCTTATCCAAATTTAGTAACTTCTTAGTAATAATCAGCCTGGAAAACAGGCTTTCTAAGAACCTTATAATCAGATTATTTTTAATTCTTTTTTCTATTATTTTATCATACTATGCCAGTTTTGCAATCCTATTCATCTCTTCTTTTGCATCAATTAATCCCAGATGCGTATATACGTTTAACGTAACCCCTATATCAGAATGTCCCATTAAATATTGGAGTGCCTTCGGATTCATTCCAGCTTTCGCCATATTGGAACAATATGTATGCCTACATACATGAGGCGTAATCTTTGGCATTTGTTCCTCATGAGTACGATTATACTTTCCTAACGCCCACTGAAAATGTTTTTCCCAATGGAGTGCTACCTCAGGCATATCTTTTTTATCCAGGAATAAAAATCGACTATATCCATCTATAATCGGCTCAACCCTTACTTTTTTACGGTTTTTCACAATCTGTTCAAAACATTCATAAACTTCATCTGTCATCGGCAACATTCGTGTTCCACTTGAAGTTTTGGTATCTTCAATGACGTACTGCATTCCTCTGGTTCTCTGAAGCTGATGATTCACATTGATTTTTCTCTCCTGAAGATCAATATCTTTCACTGTCAATCCACAAAACTCAGAAATACGAAGCCCAGTCTTAAACAAAATAAACATTCCATTATAGTATTTTGAGTAATGGTCATCATTTCGGATAAACTCCAGAAATAACTCTTCCTGTTCTTTTGTAATTGCCTGTCTTGTAACACTGTCATTTACGACAACTGTACATAATTGAAATTCAAAAGGATTCTTGCGCAGTAAATCATCTTCAACTGCCATCTGAAATGCAGGTCTTACAATTCCACGCACACTGTGAATGGAACTGTATCCTCTTCCATCTGCTTGCAGTTTAATAAACCATGCTTTTGCATCCGACAATTTTATTTTATCTATTCTTCTGGTTCCGAATTCTTCTTTTTTTATTATATTGATCACAAAATCATAGTTCGCCTGAGTGTTATGACGAACCCCCTTTTTTTGTCCAATGTATTTTTGAACCAAATCTAAAACTGTTAAATTTCCTCCGTAAGGTACTATACCATCATGTAAATCTCTTTGGATATTTTTTTCTTTTTCCCTTAGAGCTAAGCATGGTCTGCATCCAGTTGGCAGAGAATCTGTTGGCTCTAATTTCCAACTATACAAAAACTTCTGCTTTCCATAACAATCTGTATATACAAACGCATATCTTCCATCTTTTCTCTGACTTTCTCCGTTTCGTAAAATTCGACCTTTTTTATCCCGTCGTTTTTGGTCACGTTTTGTTTTACCCAAACGTCTTCGCCCCTTTCCACGAAGAAGCCCTAGCACGATATAGGTATTATATCATACCAGGGCTAGCATTTCCACTTTAAAGTGCTAAATTGTTCGTATATTTTTTACAAAGACGTAGTCTGATCCAGAAAGGCCTCAAATTTCTTACGGTTAATCAATGACTTACACCCCACCTGGACTGTAAAGCAACATTCTGAATTTAGATGTTCCGAAATAAGCATCCTTATTTTCTTTTCACCTATTCCAAAATATTGCACTGCTTCATCCACCGTAAGCATATATTTTTCCCAAATTGGAATCTTACCTTTTTCAATTTTAATCGCCACTCTTCTCTCCTCCTTTTCTCTTTGGACAAAACATTTTTATCTGCCCATGACAATTTACAATTTTATACACTGTCATCGGCAGATAAAATTACAATACAGGTGGCAGTTCAGTACTCTGCCCACATCGGTTTTGCACCGTCATTAAATATGACCAGATTTTTTTCTGGAAGTATCATTATCACAGATATGCTTCGTCGCCCTGTGCAGCTGCTACACATTTTGTCAAATTCTTCTCGCTCCATACCTTTACTTCAATGTTATATTTCAGCATTTCCTCGTATTTACTCCATTAACAGAGCAGATATATCATGGCGGATTTACCTAGTGGCTCTACATATCTTCACGTCCTGTATGTAAAACAATATACAATTTTCAAGGTACAAAATTCCTGAAGGGGAAAAGGAATCTATATTAAATACTCCCTTTACTGATTACTTTTCCTTACATATGATTTCGTATCAAATCCCAAGGTCTTAGTAATCAGTTTTGCTTCCAGGCGTTGACGCAGAGTTTCATCTACACAGTAATGCACCTGTCCAAATTCGTCAAACATTTTTCTGGTAGCCAAAACTGTTATGTACCCTTCATAATGCTTCAACACTGCCTGGATTGCCTCAGTATCACCAGTTGATGCTGCCTCAATAACATGGAATGGCAGCAAATCAAATGCGCATTTCTGTTTTTTACTTTTTTTCATTTGCAGATTCCTCCATATTTTTTCTCATCAGTTCCAGTGATCGTCTACGATGCTCATTAATTGTGCTGCGTACAAGATTCATTTCTCTGGCAATGTCTGCATCACTCATATCCATAAAATATGATAATAAAACAACATTCCTTTTCTTTTCAGTAAGTGTCTGCAATGCTTCAGCAATCAATGCATCTTTGACTTCTATGTCGTAACCCAGAACCTGAAAACGATGTGTTTCCATTTCATGCTCATCCATTATAAAAAGTCTGCTCAACTCCTTTTCTGATAATTCTGACAACATCACTTCATACTTCTGGCGATATGCCATATGCTTTTCATAATTAATAACTTCACTTTTCAATGCCAGCTTGCACAGAGAATCAAACTGATGTCTGACTGTCTGCTCATCTTGAAAAGAGGATTGCTCCATAAGAGTTCACCTCCTTCCCCGCCGGTAGGCAATAAGCAAAGTTCTTGCTTCCCCTTCACACATATCCCAAACGGATGAGTGCATTTGTCGGGGTGTGGGAAGAAATTTTTAAAAAATTTCTTAATAAATACGAGAAAATTGTTTTTCCTGTATTTTGAGGTATATAAAAAACGTCCTAATGGGTAGTTTTTAGCCCATCGGACGCTATTTATATCAAAAGATAATATTTTGCCATCATTTCTTGTGGTATATAATTCACTTTTTGAGGTAAAGAAATTTATTTGCTTTTTTGAACTATTTATCTATTTCATCCGTCACGTAATGACGGATGTGATACCAGACAATAAAATTCTTAATCTTTCCAATACCTCCGGATCTGTTTTACGGAAATTCAGAATTTTATATGTCTTTTAAAAAGTGAAATATCACCCTCTTTTTTAGTGAAATATTAGTTCATTTTCTTTCAAGAAAGGGAACTATACACTAAACATGGAGGTGTATCATATGCCAAAACAAACAGATAAAGAACTGGGATTGTTTTTTAAGAACGCCCGACACGAGCAAAAATTGACTTATGAAGAATTAGCTGAAAAAGCAGAAATGTCCAGCCGATATTTAAAGGAAATTGAAAATGGGAGCCGAGTTCCCAGTTTTCATAAAATCAGAAAACTGGTACGCGCTTTAAATGTTCCTCCTGAACCATTGTTTTATCCAAACAATCATACAGATAATCTTGATTATCAACGCCTGCTCATGTACCTGTCAAAATGCAACGATGAGCAAATTACCGCTATCCTTGCCATCGTAGAAGCATACCTGCGCACATACAAAATTCCTACAGACCACGATAAACAAGATCCCTGAAATTCATTTGAATTCTATCTGAATTATTCTGAAGAAGCGGTATGGTTTCCCATACCGCCACTCTTAACGTGCATATTTTTCTATCATTCTCTTAACATTCGTGGATTTCTTTATTGCCCCTATATTAATAAGAAACTCAACTACATCCATCATTCCCTGGTAATAAGCCCGCTGCTCCTCTTCATAATGGAAATGTTCTAACTGATCCAGATATTTATTCCAGAAATTCTGCTCACGCTCTGGGATTTTTTCCAGATGTAGTGGCAGCTTCTTTTGTATTTGTTTCAAATTCTTCTCTGCTTCTTTCCATTCTTCCGGCTGTACTGTATATTCTCTTTCTCCGGAGTCACAGCGCAATTCCTCAAATAAATTCGATACTGCTTCATAAAATTCATTCATCTTCTTTCCACCTCTCATTAGAATTATTTCTCATTACAGGCAGCATTATCATTTTCTTATTTCAAAAATCAAATAAACTTTCCAAAAACTTCATCTTTAGAAGTATAGTAACAATATTTTTCCCTAAAATCAATAATAATACTTCATCTTTAGAAACTTTTGAGGATCAGAATGATTATTTATTGGGATAAAAAAACGAACAGTAAAAACAGAATAGGACAACGGGTAAAAGAATTACGAAAGGCTCATAATCTTACTCAGAAAACACTCGCTGCCAAATTACAACTTGCAGGATATGATTTTAATGATCTGGCAATCCTGCGAATTGAACAAGGCACACGTTTCGTTCCCGACTACGAAGTTGTCGCACTGGCCGAAGTATTTAATGTTTCCTGCGAATATCTTCTTGGTCTGACGGACGCTCCTGCAAAATAATTCAATTGTATTGCTGCCCATTCTATGCTAAACTATGGATAGATACTTCTGAACAACATACACTATTTATAAACCGTATGATTGGAGTGATTTCATGGAATTAACAAAAAAAATCCCTACAACCGATAAAAACCAGGAAAACAATCATCTTCTCCGCATGTTAGACCGGGGAATTGATGATATGGAAGCTGGTCGTGAATTGCCACTGGAAGATGCTTTTCGCAAAATCACAGAATTAAGGGATGCACGAAGAAATGCAAGAATATAAAATTATTTTAACCTGGGAAGCAATTTACGACGTCACAGACATTGCAGATTATATTGAAGAAGAATTCGGCCAGCAACGTGCTGACCGTTTTCAATCTGATCTGAAAGAACAAATGCAGAATTTAGGCCAGTTCAGTACTGCCTTTCCCCGAACTCAAATTCTGTACAGAGGATATTCCATACATAAAAGATCTTTTCCGCCATCTATTATTTTTTATATTATAATGGAAGAAACAAAAGAAATTCATATTCTCCGAGTGTTGCGCCATGAACGAGATTGGGAAAATATCCTGTTGCAAAGACCAACTTATACATATCCAGAATGAATACCTGGGAGCCGATCAGAGATTTTTCTGAAAGGCTTCCTTTTAAATTTTAATTACTTCCCACTGTCAATTAAATCATAACTCATATCCAGAAAATCTAGCGTCTTAGCTTCACTGACAGATTCATCCAAAAGAATCGTAATCCAGTGTCGCTTATTCATATGATACCCCGGTAAAAATCCATACGTTTGAATTAACATCCCAACCAGATCAGGGTCACATTTTACATCTAGGATATTAATTTTTCCATCTTCTTCTAATCCCAGTGTTTTCTTTTCCACTGCCATAATTATAGCATACCATTTTCCATTTTTATGTCGAAGCACCGCAGAATCAGGATCTTTTTTCCATAAATATTCCGGTTCCGTTCCATATTGCTCTTTCACATATTGAAAAATTTCCTCACGTTTCAAATTTATCCCTCACTTACGATTTCTTGCTCTGATTATACGCTATCAGGATTATATTCTCAACCACTTCTCACAGTTCCATTTATGTTTTATAGCTTTTGCATAGCCTGCTTTGCAGGCTACACCCCAAAAGAAGCAAGCACTGCCAGTGTCATGACAACTGGCTCATTTTGTCAAATTCCCTTTCCGGTTCATTCTACCAAAATATATCAGGGAGTATCCCTGGCCCTCTCATATTTTATAATTTCTTAATTTGACGCTTTCACCCAGTCCTGTTAAAATAACTTACAGATACATCTGTCCAAACCAACAAAAAACCAAGTACCATAACTGTCATAGCCGAACTGGTTAGACAGTTTTTTTGTACTCTTTTTTATAGAAAAAAACGAATTGGAGGATTTCAATGAGCAAACGTACCAGAATTCATCCCGTACAATTTTATTTGAATGATGACGAACAATACATTTTAGAAGAAAAATATCGTCTTTCCAGGATGAAAAGCAAATCTGCCTTTCTACGGAAAATGATCTTATATGGATTTGTATATGAAGTAGACTACTCTCATATCCGAAAAATGAATACCCTGTTGGGCAATATCAGCAGCAATTTGAATCAGATCACCCATCGTATAAACAGTACCAATACAGTTTACCCAAAGGACCTGGACGATATAAAGGAGTTAATGGAAAAAATATGGCAGTTACAAAAATCCATGGTATCAAAACAACCGTTAATAAAGCAATAGAATACATCTGCAATCCAGATAAAACTGACCAGAATCTATATATTTCTTCCTTTGCCTGCTCTCCCGAAACAGCCGTTCTTGACTTTAAATACACTTTGGATCATACACATGACTGCAGAGATCCGCACAATACAAATAAGGCATTTCATCTGATTCAGGCATTTTCCCCTGGTGAAGTTTCATATGAAGAAGCCCATCAAATTGGCAAAGAACTTGCGGATCGCTTACTGGAGGGAAAATACTCCTATGTTCTGACAACACACACTGATAAAGGTCATGTACATAACCATTTGATTTTCTGTTCTGCAGATAATATCACTTTTTCTCATTATCATGACTGTAAAAAGAATTACTGGAAAATACGAAATCTCAGCGACACTTTATGCCAGGAACATAACCTGTCCACAATTATGCCAGATGGTAAAAAGGGAATGAAATACAATGAATGGGCTGCAAATAAATCTGAATCCAGTAAAAAAGCGCAGCTGCGAAAAGATATCAACCAGACAATCCGAATCGTTTCCACTTATTCAGAATTTCTTACATTTATGAAAGCTAAAGGATATGAAATAAAAAACGCAGAATTTGGCGAAAACAGCAGAAAATACATTACCTTTCGTTCTCCCGATATGTCCCGTCCAGTGCGTGGAAGTGCTAAATCTTTAGGAAAAAACTTTACTAAGGAACGTATCAAAGAACGCATTAATAATAAGCTTCACAGAACTACTGTTCCTTCTGTTCGTAATAAGTTAATAGACACCAACACTCCCAATATAGCAGGAAACATTGGACTTCAGAAATGGGCAAATAAGGAAAATTTAAAAATTGTCTCTGCTGAATATAACAAGATGTTCACACATAATCTACATAATTTTTCAGAACTTGAAGACCGCATAGCCTTGTTACATATGCAGCAAAAAGAGGTAAATACCTCTGTTGTTTCTCTCGAGTCTCAGATACGCCATCTTCGAGAAATGCTAAAATATGCCGAACAATATCAGAAAAATAAAATTTACGACGACCATTATAAAAGCTCCAAAGATCCAGATCGTTATTTCCGTAAATATGAATCTCAAATTATTCTTTTCGCGGGTGCTGAACATATTTTACAGGAAAATGGTATAAACCTGAAACATCTTAATTCCAATAAGTTGCAAGAGCAAATTGCAGATCTTATTTCCAGAAAAGAATCTCTAAATACTCAATACGTTTCTTTTAAGCAAGAAATAAAAGAGTTGGAATTGATACATCAAAACCTGTCCAAATATCTCAAACAGGATGCTCCTGAAATACAAAGATCTTCTCATAACCAACTCCCTTCTTTGTAAAACCATAATAATAGGCAGCGATTTCACTCGCTGCCTAAATTCCCGTTAAACCGATATCCTACACCTCGTACTGTTTGTATATATAATGGTTGTCCAGGATCATCTTCTATTTTTTCTCTGATATTGCAGATATGTCGCATAACCACATTATAATCACCGGAATAAGGTTCATTCCATACCAGATCATAAACCATTTCTTTTCCAAATATTCTACCTGGACTTTTCGCTAAAAAAAGTAAAATATCATATTCATATTTTGAAAGATGAACATCACTATCATTCTTTTTAACAATTCGTTCCTGTAGATATATTTTTAATTCTCCAAACCTTATAATTTCCGGTATGAATTGGTTTTTATGTTCCCAGCTAGTCAATATGTTTTCACTTATGCTTCCATTAGCATCTGTGATTCTCTCAATAATTTCTATCTTTTTCACCTTTATTGCCTCTACATTATTAATTTTATATTCTATATATCATCTGCCATTTGACTTTTTTTCTTCTACAAGTAATATAATATATTTATTACATATGTAGGATTTAGCAGGAGGATTTTATTATGTCACTACCCCAAATTTCAGAAGCCGAATTTGAAGTTATGAAAATTGTATGGAAATATGCTCCCATCAATACAAATGAAATTACAGAAAAACTTACTCTAACTACCAGCTGGAGTCCAAAAACAATTCAAACTCTTATCAAGAGACTTGTTTCCAAAAAAGCTCTTTCCTACGAAAAACAAAGCCGGGTATTTGTCTATACTCCATTAGTCCAAGAAGATGAATATATACGCCAGGAAAGCAATTCTTTTTTAAAGCGATATTATAATGGAAATCTTTCTTCTATGCTGGCTTCTTACCTTGAAGACGATAAGCTCTCTTCAACAGAAATTGATAACTTACGCCATTTATTATCAAAACATCAGAAATAGGAGGTTTTGAATGAGCAACTGGATTATCCACTTTTTAATCAGTAATATCTTCATATGTATTTTTACACTTGTAATAATCGGAACAAAAAAACTTCTGAAAAAATATTTATCTGCGGCTACACAGTACCATCTCTGTTTTCTTTTATTTTTACTACTTGCCGTGCCATTTTTTCCTGTACAGATTCATGGCTCACAACTTTTTTCATGGTTACATTTTTTTCAAACTGACTCAGGACTTAACTCTGGTACCGACACGCTATCCGAACTTACCAGTAATACACAAAATATTTTGTTAAACCAGGTGAATGATTTTTCAGTTTCCATTAGTAGTCAATTTTCTGGAGGCTTGAATACCATACTCTTTCTAATATGGATAACGGGTGTTATGATTATGTCAGTCCTCACCCTTCATTCATTAAACTATGTACGTTCCATAAAAAGATCTGCTCTCCCGCTTCAAAATCAGCAGGTAAAAACTATTTATTACAATTGTTTAAAGGAACTTAAAATCTCTCACCCAGTATCAGTCTACAGTACTGCATTTTTAAAATCACCAGTTTTAATCGGAATAATACATCCCAGAATTTACATTCCCATCCATTTAATTTCCGAACTGAATCCTGATGATATGCGCTTTATGCTGCTACACGAATTACAGCATTACCGTCACAAAGATACATTTATTGGCTTCCTCATGGTCATAAGTAATATACTCTACTGGTTTAACCCTTTTGTTTGGTACACTTTAAAAGAAATTCTCTGTGACCGTGAAATAGCCTGTGATTCTGCTGTATTGCAGATGATTTCTGCTGATGAATACCAAGCTTATGGAACTACACTGATTAATTTTGCAGAAAAAATATCCTCTTTTTCCTCTCCACTGGCAGTTGGAATGTCCGGAAATTTCAGGCAGATGAAACGACGTATTCTCAACATCGCCGTTTTTAGGAAAGAAACTCTTTATCAAAAAATGAGAGCATTGATAATTTATCTGGTCATTAGTGCTGTTTTTATTGGATGTACACCCATTTTATCCATTGATGCCTCTACTCAAAGCGTATATCATTTTAGTGATACAGACAAAAATATCTCCCTGTTAGATATATCCGAAACATTTGGAACATATGATGGATCATTTGTTTTGTATGACAATAATTTGGATTCCTGGAAAATATACGATCTTGAAGAAGCCACCAAACGTATTCCGCCAGAGTCTACCTACAAAATATACGATGCATTATTAGGGTTGGAATCCGGAATCATCACACCAGAACACTCTTCCATGACATGGAATGGTGATGCCTTTCCTTTTCCATCCTGGGAAGCTGATCAGGATTTAAACTCTGCTATGCAAAATTCCGTTAACTGGTATTTCCAGGCAATTGATTCGCAGCTCGGAATTAACAGAGTCCAGGAATTTTTGAATAAAATAGAATATGGAAACCAGACAACCAGTTCAAATCTGGATTTATACTGGTCCGATTTTTCATTAAAAATCTCGCCTTTAGAGCAAGTAACATTATTGAAAAAATTTAACACAAATGAATTCCATCTAAATTCCCAAAATGTATTTTCTGTTAAAAATGCTATAAAAATTGCCAGTACACCTAATGGTAATTTCTACGGAAAAACTGGAACCGGTCGTGTCAACGGACAGGATATCAACGGCTGGTTTATCGGATATGTAGAAACTTCCGATAACAGCTATTATTTTGCAACCAATATCCAAAGTGATTCTAATGCAACTGGCAAAAAAGCATTTGAAATCACTTCTGATATCTTAAAAAAATTACATATATGGAATTAACAAATATGAAAGGGCTGATAGTTGTTATCAGTTCTTTCTTTTTATTCTATATTGATATTTGGGAACTTCTTTCGTACCATTATTCAGAATTTTATTCCCCATATATTTAAAACTCTTATCATCGTTGAACTTAACAGTCAGCTCACTTGTAATAACGGCATCATTACATATAAATGTATCACATACAGCATCAACAACCAGCACATTGTTTCCCTCTCCGCTATCTCTTATTTCAACGACCTCCGGTAAAGATGTTCCAAAATAAGTAGGGCTATAATTTAAACAACCTAATCGTTCCCAGTCATAAGTTTGATGTTCCGAATCAAATGCTGCCCATTTTTTAATTTGCTCCGCTGTTATCGGCAAAAACTCCATTATCAGATTTTCAAACTCTTCTGCCGGAATTCCACTTGAGTTACCTGAAAACTCATATCTCTCCCCGTATTTCATTCGATATAAATATTCATATAAACCATTATAATCTAACCCTTCCATATCAGATCTATCCCAATCAGAACATAAAAGATTATTCCCCTGATATCCAAGCAAATACACACACCTCTTTGAAACTTCCCTGCATTCATCACTTAAAGGTTTAATTCTTATCATAGAACTGCCATCAACCGCTTCTGATACTTCCGGATATTTTGGAACACATAGCGTATAACCAAACCAGCCTTTTTCTGTATATTTCCATTCTTCTATCCTTGTATACGAAACATATACAATAGATGGATTGTCGTTCATACCCCAAACAACTTTCGCAGCCAACAAATACATATCTGTCCCATCATAATTGAATTTGAGTCTTTCTATCCCACCATCCCTGTTAATCCTATATAAGACGATATCTCCTGGCAGATCCTGTTCTGCCCTGAAAAGAAATTCTTCCATTTTAGAATAATTAGCCATATTTGAATACGGCGCTGATGTAATAACAGGGACATTTTTTTCCTTTAATACTTCCTGCATTTTTTCCATTACTGTCTCAGAAACTACTACATTCGATGAAGTTCCTTTATCCGCCTTTTGATAAATGGCTTTCATCTGATTCATAACATTCTTACAATCTTCAATAGCTTCTTCTTTCACGACTTCATCTACTGGCAAATCATATCCTCTTTCTTGTACAGCATAATTCGCAGTTTCCTGTGAAATATATTCTAAATCAGCCCCTTTACATTTTGTATTTCCTATGAAAAAGCATCCCAAAATAAATAAAACACTCACCATCTTTTTCAGTTTTCTTTTTGTACTCATATCAATTATCTCCATAACATTCCTCCCACTTTTCGTCTGATAATCTTTCCGTATACCAGGTAACCTCTATTTCTGACCTTGATACATAATTGGATACATATTGAAATCTATCTTTATCTAACAGCCGAATGGTTACGCTATGACAAAACGCCTGATCTAATTCTTTTTGTGGCCATACCGCATTTACTTCCAGTGTTATTGTTCCATCTTGATTTTCTATGTAGGAAACAACTTCCGGATATGGAATATATGGTGTGGGAGCAAAATCATATACGATTCCTCTGGTTCGATACCGATATGTCTGTGTTTCCGTGTGAAATACCGTTCCTGTCTGCAGTATCTCTGCGCTTATATTAAAATATTTTTGAAATATCGCTTCAAATGATTCTTTTGGGATTTCATAAGTCTTTCCTTCCTTAAATTCATCAGTTTTTTCTTCCATTGAAAGTAAACGGTCAAAAACATCATAAAAATTTATTCCATCATAATTTTTTTCACTCCAATTAGAAGTAAACAATTTATTAAGTGTATATCCAAAAGGAAGTATATATTTTCGATTCAGCTCCCTGCATTTTTTATTTAACGGCACTACCCGAAAGGCCCGATATCCAGACGGTCCATCATATCCAGCCGGATGATATTCTTCCATAAAGAAATACCCGTTTTCTGTATATTTCCATGAATTAACTCTAAACTCATGATAATATGTTTCCTGCCAAGTGTCCTCTTTCCATTTAAAAGAGCTTACTTCAACGTCTATTTTCCCCTGTTTGGTTTTCAGATCATACCGGATAAAATGATCCCCTGCTATAACTTGAAATATAGTAGTTTTTCCATTCTTCTCTTTTTCTGCTTTTTTCAAAAAATCATCTACTTTAATACTTTGAACCATATCCAGCTGATTGTAGGAATCAATTACTGCATATCCATATTTTCCAAAATAATCCATACTTTTTTGTATTGTACTCAGCTCATATAGTGCATTTTCTTTCACAGCATTCTCATATATGCTCTGATAGCCTTCTGCTAGCATTTCACACTCTCTGTAAATTTTTTCTTTCGTATCTTCAATTGTCTTTTTCTGCTCTTTCTTTATGCCACATCCACTACAGACAGCAAGAAAAATAACTCCCACAAATATTTTCCAAATTTTTTTCATATCATTTTCCTCTTACATTTGTAATATTTAAAGGTAAAAATTATTCATTACCAAGATATTCATCCAGTATCGCCTTATCCTTTTCCACCACATAACCGCTTCCTCCAATATCTTTCACATTCTCTACCATACTGATGAGCAAAATAGGATTCTTTGTATCTCTATCTGTAGTAAAAACTGTAAACCAGCCAATTTCTGTTCCAGATGTATCTTCTTTTGTAGCTTTCAGTTCCGCTGTTCCGGTTTTTCCTGCTAATCTAATGTCTTCCCGGCATGCTCCATAACCAGTTCCTTCCGGGTTATTCACTACACCCTCTAACCCCTCCATAACCTCCGAAACAATTTGTGGTGAAAAAGCATCTTTTATCCAGATTTCACTGGAAGTGCTTCCACCATCCGCGTGAAGATATGGCTTTATCATATTTCCATCATTTAGAAAAGCCGTATAAATGCTTGCAAGATGCAAAGGATTTACCAGAATCTGTCCCTGTCCATACCCACTGTCAGCAAGCTGGATTTCTGTTTCTATCTTGTCCATATTAGAATATTGGGACTCTGACATTTTAATATCAAATGGAAGTTCCTGATTAAATCCTATTTGATTTAGAGACTGCATCAGTTGATCCGCACCAATTTTTAATGCTGCTTTTGCAAAATAAATATTATCTGAATAAATAAGCGCATTTTTCAAGATCACAGGTTCATAATCATGAAGTGTAGTCACTGTATAATCTCCCCACGAGGAATCTTTCTGCCACGCCAGACCCTCATTTCCAAAATCGTCATTTGCAGTAAATGCCCCCACTTTTAATCCAATTGCAGCAATTACAGGTTTAAAAGTTGAGCCAGGACACCATGTCTGGCGAAAGCGGTTGTATAAAGGCCTGTCTTCATTTTCATTTAATGCACTCCACTGGCTGTTGTCCATTCCACGTACAAAATCATTATTATCATAAGATGGCGTACTTACCAACGCCAATACTTCCCCTGTATAAGGATTCAAAGCTACAGAACATCCTCTGTCTTCTTTAAATTGTTCATAAAGAGTACTTTGAAGATCACCATCAATCGTAGTATGGATATCTTCTCCATCTTTTCTAGGCTCATATGCAATAACACTTTTTTTATTTCCATTTGCATCTACAATACAGATTTCACACCCATCTGTTCCTTTTAGTTCTTTTTCATAAAGCGTTTCCAGTCCAGTCTTTCCAATCACACTGTTTGTACGATACCCTTCCCCTTTATGTTCCTGCAAATCTTCGGCTGTAACCGCCTGTACATACCCTACCAGATGAGAGGTAGCTTCTTTTAGATAATAAGTTCGTACTTTTACATCAGATAACATAATACCTGGAATCTTCAATAATGTGTCCTGCTTTTCTTTTTCTTCCAGAACAGTTTTATCCGGATTCACTGTCAGAAGATCGACCTCTTGTATTTTAGGAATTGTTGCTACTGGTACAAAAGAATCTGCTTTTACCCAACCGGCTTCTAACTTATCCTCAATTTCGTCTGCTCCAATTCCAAGATACTCTGCCAGTTTTTTTATTGTATCTTCTCTGTTCTCCATCCTGCCCGGAACAATTCCTACCGAAGATGCAGTTCCCTCTCCAGCCAACTGACGACCATTTCTGTCTAAAATATCTCCTCTCTTTGCCTCTTCTGACGTTACCTGAACTTTATCCGTTGCAGATAACTCTGGAAAAATCAACTGATCCTGCCAGATTAAATGATATCCTGTCCAATCATGTGAAAATACCGCATCGTTGGTAAATTCTACATTTCCTGCAGCAGTCTGCATATTTGTTGTATAGGAAACTGCCGCATTTCCGTTTTCTTGTCTTTTTACTGTAATATCGGTTATGGACAGATCAGACATCTCAATGCCTTCATATATTTTAGAATTTCGTTCTATAAATTCTTCCTTACTGTTCATGCTGCTTTTTTTCTGATCCAGCATGGCATACATTTGCTCATATTCCCCTTTTTCAATATATTTCATATATTCCATTAGTCTTTTTTCAGGAACATTACAATTCATTATTGTTACAATACCGATTCCACCACCAATCAATATACCGCTAAATAAAACTATTTTTGTAATAATCTTCGTGTGTTTTTTTCTTTTCTTTTTTCTCATATAGTTTTATTTCTCCTTTTTTCATATTTTCTTAAATATTACACTTGTAATATTTAAACGTCAAGCTTTTTCTTAGGTTTATATATGTAAACAAGAGGAAAGATTTGGATAAAAAAAGAAAGGGCATCTCAAAGCCTTCTTTGATAAAGAACTTTACGACACCCTGAGGTAATGGTTTCTCCGGATGTTTCCCAAGCATCTTAATACTAATAAGTTACAGGAGCAACTTTCAAATCTTATTTCCAACAAGAAGTCAATAAATACTCAATACGTTTCCTTTAAGCAAGAAACAAAAGAGTTGGAATTGATACATCAAAACCTGTCCAAATATCTCAAACAGGATGCTCCTAAAATACAAAGATCTTCTCATAACAAACTTCCTTCTTTGTAAAACCATAATAATAGGCAGCGATTTCACTCGCTGCCTAAATTTCCGTTAAACCGATATCCTACACCGCGCACCGTTTGTATATATACCGGATGTCCAGGATCATCTTCTATCTTTTCTCTAATGTTGCAGATATGTCGCATAACAACATTGTAATCACCCGAATAGGGTTCATTCCAGATTATATCATATATTTGTTCTTTACTAAACACTCTTCCAGGACTTCGCATTAATAAATGCAAAATTTCAAACTCTGTAAAAGACAAATCTATTTTTTTCTGCTTTCGGAATAATTCTCTTGTGGCTAATAAAATAACAATATCTCCATAATGTATTTTCAATGGATTTATATTTTTTTCATCACAATATATATTTCGTCCGGTTTTCAAAGCAGCAAGAACAGACTCTATCATTTCTTCTTCACTATCTTTAAACGATAATAATAATATTTTTCCTATGTTTTCACTCCCTCTAACAGATGTTTCTTCATCTAATTATAAACTTCTTTTCTGCGATATATAAAATAAATAACTGGAACAATCAATAATAGCAGAATGGAGTACGATATTATTAAAATAGGAACTGCGCAAAACACTTTTCCTCCGATTTCATACAAGTTAAAAAATTTAACTACCTGATTCATTTGAAGCATTTGATCTGGAAGAAGTCCCAAAATTTTATTTAATAATGGTAGACTTGTTCCTGATAAAAATGATGGAAGAAAAATCAAAATAAAAGGCACGATTACCGCTATTACTGATGAGTTTGTCTTCGCAGAAACCAACATAGTTAGAGATTGCATAAATAAACATCCCAGATATCCACCAAGAACTATCAAAATATATTCCTGAGCATTCGTGATATTATAAATACTCTTCCACCCACTCATACTAGACTGTATGGGACAATTTGCTCCGTCTACACCAAGAATTCCCAAAACAAGCATAGTGTATAACAACATAACCGCCCAGTAAATAGCCGTTATTATGATTGCTCCTGCTTTCACTTTTGCCCATACAGCCTTATTTCTGCCATAATAAGAAGAATAAAAAACTGCATTCGCTTTCAGCTGAAATTCACCTGAAAAAATACCTGCACAAAGGAAACCTAATACCAATGTCAAAATCATAATTATTGAGGGTGAATATTGAAATAAGTTTTTCCATCCCGCTTGATAATCATAATATAAAGGGGTTTTCATTTTTTCATACGCTCTTATTAAATAACTTTTTTCCTTTTCAGAAAACTGATCCTTTCCATCAGTTTCTAACCAATTTTTCAAATTTTTGATACGATTAGAATAAAAATCTACTGCTTCATCAGGAGAAAGAGAATCTGCCAGATAATAATTATAATCGTTAAACTCTCCATAATCACAATTTAGTAAATCCCTTATATCCATGAAACCCTGTCTTTGACTATATGCTATATCATTCTGTCTAAAATCATTCGACTTAGCTTCCGGTGTCTGTGAAATCCTGACATTTTCTTCAATAATTTTTCTAAGCACATCCTCTGTCAGTTCTCCTGACCATTCTTTTTTCAACTCACGAACCTTTAACATAGCCGATATTCCACTTTCCGCATCACCATTACGATTCACATATTTATTATCCCCGATGATAAAAGACAAGACTACTGAAATTACAATAAAAATAAATATCAGCGCAACCTTACTTCCTTTTTTTGAAAAAACTTTTTTTATTTCATAATACGTCATAATCATCACCTGTTTTCTCTCCGAAATAATATAAGAATATGTCCTCCAAAGTCATCGTTTCCTCTTTCGCATTATAGTGTGGAGATTTTTCAGACAAAATGCGTAATTCTATTCCATCCGAAAGTGTTTTCATATTTGAGACTTTAAACTGTTTTTGCCACATTTCAACTTCATTATTTGCAACTACACAACTCCATACTTTTACTGGTACTGACTGAATAATCTCTTCTTGTGTTCCTGAATGGCTAATCTTTCCATCTTTCATCAATAACACCTGGTTGGCAATGTATTCAATATCCGACACAATATGTGTTGATAATAGCACGAGACGATCCTGTGACAATTCACTGATCAGATTTCGAAAACGTATCCTTTCATTCGGATCCAGACCTGCAGTAGGCTCATCGAGGATCAAAATCTTTGGGTTATTTAGCATAGCTTGGGCAATCCCTGCACGGCGTTTCATTCCTCCAGACAATTTTTTCATTTTTCTATTCTGCATTTTAGCCAACCCAACCTGCCGCAGAAGTTCTGTTACACGCTTTCGTGCAATACTTATTCGCATTCCTTTAATTGACGCAATATACATTAAATAATCATGAACCGAAAACTCCGGATAAAATCCAAATTCTTGAGGTAAATAACCAAGAATTCTCCTATATTCGCCATCCAATGCAAAAATATCTTTTCCATCACATAATATGCTTCCCGAAGTAGGTTTAATAAGTGTGCAGAGCATTCTCATCAGCGTTGTTTTTCCAGCACCGTTGACACCAAGAAGCCCATAAACTCCATTACTCATCGTCAGCGTGATATCATCAACTGCTTTAAATCCCTGAAATTCTTTTGTTAATTTTTTCAATTCTAATTCCATAATCAAATTCCTCACATTTCTCTGATTACGACCGTTGTGTGATTTCTCGTAATTGACACCATAATAGTCTTATACACTTGCCCCATTACTCTCGTAATATCTTTCACTGCATTTCCATACTCGCCAAATACTGTAACACAAATATAAAACAGATAATATCATCATTCCACACCATATTGATGTAGATATATGCTCATAAATACTATCTTTGAGAACTACAAGCGTCCAAACAGCGATCCAAATCAGACAGGAAAATAATGTGGAAGATACATAATCATCTCCTTTACTGCAAAGTAATCGAAAACATATGCAGCATGTCACATTCATTGGCAAAATAAATTGTATTAAGATATCCATAAATGCAATCTGTAACACAAAAGTGCTGGTTATCAAAAACACACTCAATAGGCAAACATCTACCATGCCGAAGAGTAGCATTCGTGCGGCATATATATTCTTTATGGAAAAAAATGTTGCACCTTCTACTTCCATAGCCCCATTGCTTCTATTTTTCCAGAGTTCCGGAAGTATCAATATTACAAAACTCGGTGCCAAAATCCCCATGCAGCGCCTTGTATAAATACTACTGTCTGATAAGAACATTGTCATCCAAAGGATTAGTAATACTGCCCCTTGAGCAAACCACCAGTGCTTCTGTATATACGAAGCTTGCTGATATAAAAATTCTAACCATGACATATTTCTTTCGATTTCTCCATCCCAATATGCTTCTTTCGATTTTATAATGGTCTGTTGTAATTTTTTCTCATCTATATTTCTATCCTTCTGATTTTTTGCATACGCATGCAATTTTTCATCAACTGTCATCATCATTTCTTATCCCCCAGATAAACACTCAACAATTCTTTTGCTTTTCCTATCCTATATTTTACAAGAGGAAGTCCTATGCCAATAATATCTGCTACTTCTTTTAATTTCAAATCCTGAAAATAATGTAGAATAACTACTTCCTGCAAATCTTCTGGAAGTTTTTTTATTGATTCTTCTATATCTATTTTATTCTCAATTACAGCAATTGGATTTTCCCCCTTATCTGGTAACGCTTCCATCACAATATCTCTTTTTTTCTTATAACTATCCCGACATAAATTTCGAGCAATCACATACAAATAATTAGCAGTCTTTCCCAAATGATGATACGATCTAAATGATCGAAAAAAGTGTTCAAATGTTGCTTGAGTAATATCTTCTGCATCACAGTCTGTGTATGTATGTAATCGACAATAATTCCGTATAGTTGAATAGTATTTTTTTACGAATACCTCTATAGCTTCTTCATCACCATTTTTCATTTTGTGAATCAAAAGAAAATCTGCATCCACTTCTTTCCTCCTTTTTCTACTGAAAGCACTTTCTATTATATATAACGAATAAATTGTACAAAAAGATAGTCAAAAATATTTTTCTTACTTTTTATTATATCATTAATTACACTGCTCTTTTACATACTCGCTTTATTTTACTATGATGCATTGTGAAATTTAAAAGCCAATAATAAAATTTATCATATTAATAATATGTGCCAGTTTCTCAATCGGATTGGCTACTTTCTCCAATTTAAATAAATTCTATCTAACACTAATTCACACAAAATATTCTCTATTTTTTATAATTATCTTCCAAATCCGCTTTATAATCTTCCAGATCCATAAGAAAAATTTCATAGCCTTCATCACTCATGCAGAACAGCTTTCTTATGGTATTGCAGACAAGCCCGATCATATCCGCATCCCCTTTCAGAAATGGAATGATATTGTCGATAGCTTCCATCGTATCATTTCGGTTGCCTTTATCAAACATTGCGGTCACTAAGCATTCATCTGTATCAAAGTTCATTGCAAGATTCATCATAATTCTACATTTCCCTTCTTATGTGCTTTGGATTTTTCAGTTGCCATTTCTTTCTGCTCCTGTGCTTTTGCTCTTGCCTGGAACTCTTTTAACGACTGCAGCACGGATTTTTTCAGTTCCCCTTTTCCACCCTTTGCAGGCTCTTTGTTTTGTTCCCGGTTCGATTCTACTGATACGGATTCTTTCTTGAATGGTGTTTCTGAAACTTTCTGTTTCACTTCCACGGTCTGTTCTGCCTCCTGCACTTTTCCATGTTTCTCATTCAGATACTTTTCCATGTCATTGATTGCTTTCTGTACCAATGGGCTTTCCTTATAATGTGGAATCATATCAATCAGATCCCTGTCTATCCTGTCTCCACTCATGAGTCCGTATTCCCCGGAATAATCCTCATCCCCGTCCTGCAGATCAAAACCAATCCCTTTGATTCCATGCAGGCGTTCTGCCGGAATACTTTCATAGATTTTGATTGCTTCTTCCAGAGTAAGATTATTATGGTACTCACCCATGACCGGGAACTCCATGCACTCTGCTACATAGAAACTGATCGTAGCTTCTGGCTGTTCCTGTTCTGATTGTCTGGTAAAGATAGAAAAGGTTTCTGCATTTTCTAAACGGGAGAGCAGTGACCGGGCAGTTATCACATCACTGTCTATATCAGATTCTTCCGATACTTCAACCAACCAGTCCTTTAAACACCCTGTTTTCTTATTCAGAATGTCCTCTGTGATTTTCTTCACCTGTTCTTCCCTGTTCTCAACGATATCTTTATACTCGTAAGTGTCATATTCATAGCTGAAATTATCTAAATCCACCGCCAGCTTTTCGATTTCCTTCTGATCAAGATAGGCTTCTGACTCTTTCATATATTCTGCCAGAGTGATTCTTTCTTCTGCGATAGGATTGATGTCCACCTTAATACCTGCCATTGCTATACCATGAGCATTTAATTCATTGAAGAAACTGTCCTCCCGGATATTGCCACGATAAGAAAGCACCACATCAAGGTCAGAATCATCTCTGTAAAGTTCCTCTCTGCTTCTGGAACCATGCACCCTTGCTGCAAGCAGCTCTACTTCATTTTCTAATCCCATATCTTCCAGAATACCCTGTGCGTGATACAAGACACCCCGTTCCACTTCTGCCCTGCTAAGACCATTTAATGCTGCTTCATCTCTTCCAATCTCAGAAGTCGCACGAAGCTCACCTGCCTGTAGTAAATCCTTTGAATGTTGGATGGTCATTGCCTCAAATTCTTTATAGTCCACTTTGACACATTCCATATCATCCATTCTTTCACTTTTTAAGATTTCATAAGTAGCTTTCTGAACAGATACTTTGGGATCGTCATAATCATTGGAATGGATTTCGTGCAGGTCAGAATCATAAAAAATATAAAAATAGCCTTCTTCCGTTGCCTGTACGGTCAGATACCCTTTGCTCTTGGTAAACTGCATTACAATTCCCTCACAGGTATCCACTGCTCTTTCCCTGTCATAATCCTCAAAAATACTTGGTGGACAATTCTTTAATAACTGTGCCAGCTGCATCTGCCGTTCGCCTGCTTCTTCCACTTCTGCCATCAAATCCTCATAGTCAACGGGAACGGCATTTTCCAGGGACATATCCTCATCTTCAAGAATATCTTCCATTGCCTGACGCATAGAAATATCAGGATTATCATAGGCACCGCCGTCGATCTCATCATAATCCAAAGCATAAAAGGTATAATCATAGCCTTCCTCTGTTCTCTGGATTGCAAAATACCTATCGTCAATCTTATATGCCAGTTCATCCGGCTCCAGTTCCGGCATAAGTCCCTCTACAGAAATCCCTTTCTCCTGCAGATATTCTGAAATAGCTTCCAATGCTCCTGCATCATACCCATTCCAGAGATCTTCTGCAATAAGCTGACCATGTTCCGATACGATAATCCCTGCCACATCTGAACCATACTCATCATGTTCCATGAAGAAAAACTTCTCCCCTGCATACTCTCTTTCATCCACCGTATGCCAGGTTCCCGCATGTCCATCTGCTTCAAATCCTCTGGTATCTGCTGTAATGGTAACTTCCGCTTCATCTAACGCCTGTTCAATCTTCTGCATCCGGATCTCTGCCCTTGCCATATCAATAAAACCATCTAACACTGCTGGATGGCTTTCTATCACATAATCCTGATTCAGATTCTTCCCCTGATTGATATTTTCCGGGATTTCGATATGTTCTGCCCAGTCTTTGTTCTGCCTGGAAAATCTGCCGTCATAAGAAAGTTCCCGGAGCGTATTTGCCATAACAAACGTCATACGTTCTTCTCCAAACTGCTCTAACACTTGCGTTGCGGCATCTTCCTCTAAATGCAATCCGTCAAATTTTAATGCGATCGCTTCCTCGATTGCTTTCTTACAATCAATGTTTAACTTTCTGGAATCCAGATAGGCATCTACATCCCTTTCTTCCATTGCCTGAGCAAGTGTTCCTTTATAGACTGGGGGATAGGCTCTGGTATGATTATTTTCCAGCATCTCCATTCTCTGCTGTACAAAGTCCGGAAGTTCCTCAAAACCGAAAGAATCCACATAATAAGCCTTTGTCTCCGCCGTCCGGTTTATAACTATGACGTCGCTTACCGATAAGGAATGTCCATGAAAATCGTTCGGGCGGTTGATATTAAATCTCTCAAAAATATCCTCTAATGTAATCGTTGGTGTCCACGGAGCCGCATACACCATCCTGTAGTCTTTCCCCTCAATGGTATAGCCTAATTTTTTAGCCGATTCAAACCCCATAAACTGATAAGTATGCTCTCCGCCCGTATCCATCTGATAGATTGCAAAACGACCGCTTTCTCCATGAAAAAGCAAAGTTTCATCAATCATTTCCGCACTGTCCTGTTCCAGTTTTTCCTGTCTGGTGGCAGATGCTTCTTTTTCTTCATATTGCATGATATTTTCTCTTTCCAGCTCATGCATCTGCTCCTCAATGTTCCCAATGATCTCTGCAGATGTTTTTCGGATGGTATCCATTGATGCTTTCAACGCCTTCATATCCCTGCTCTCGCACCAGCTGGCGATATAGGTAAACGAATATTCTGAAGTATCCAGACCAAAATGGTTGCAGACAATATAAGCGATACTTTCTGCTTCCACTTCCTTTGTTGTTTGGTCTTTTAAGACGCCTTCCACATCCATTACTTCCCGGTCATGCAGCAATGCGTGGCTCACCTCATGGACTCCGGTTTTCATGGTCTGGAGATTGCTCATATCTTCCTGAATTGCGATATACTTTTCTGTCTGATGGTAATACCCCTTTGCTTCCCCTTCTATCTGCATCATGCGGATTGGCACAGGGGAAATGTTCTGCAATGCTTCCATGAACGTGTCATAAAACTGTACGCTCCCGGTAAGTTCCGGTACTTCCAGTTCTGCAATCGGCTCTCCCTCTGTCTGGCTGACATCAAATACTGTTGTCACACGAAACCTTGGAATGACCATCTCCACAATCTCTGTTTCCGGCTGACCGTCATCCCCGATCACTGGCTCTTTTGTTACAGGGTCAATCTTTTCAATCTCCTGTTTCTCACGGATGGGTGCCGGTGCGATGATCTGGATTCCTTTTTCCCCTCTCTTTACATGGCGGTTAAACTTCTTCTGCCACGCCTGATACCCTGCCACCAGAATAGCCTCCGGTTTCTGCATGGTGATCAGAAGGGTGTTATTAAAACTGTAATTATGGAACTTGGACATGGTATTCAGATATTCTGTATATCTCTCCGAAGTAAAGATTTCTTTTACTCCCTGCTCCAGCCGTTCCGATATTTCTTTTAACTGTTTTTCTATATTATTTGCCATAAACAAACCCTCCATTTTATGTCCCCGCCAGAGAAAACTCTGACGGGAAATCTTTTATAACTCCTGTTCATGTTTTTTCTTTGCAGCTTTCTGTACAGATGGCTGTTCCGCTGTATTCTGCTGTGCCTTCTCCTGCTTTAAGCGTTCCAGAATAGACGGCTTATGGATTCTGTCTGCTGTTTCCGGAAGTTCTTTTTCTTCTATGGCATCCCTGCTGTCTGTGTTGCTTCCTTCTCTGCCAATATCCTCATCTGCCATAATCGTCTCATTACCCTTTTCATCCATGTTCAGCAATGCATTTAACTCGGATAGCCGTTCCATCTTTTCATTCAGCTCTGTTTCTTTCGGAAATGGCTTCTTTACCTCTTCCTGTGCAGTAGCAAGCTGCTGTTGTACGGTTTCTAACTTCTGCTCACTTTCCGTCAGCTTCCTGTCAATGGAAGAAAGCGTGTTATGGATACGCTGCATATTTCCTACAGGGTCTTTTCCGATCTCCAGCTTATAAGAGCATTTTCCTTTGACCGTCAGTTCAAACGCATTGGAGAACATATTGTAGGAAGCAGATAACGTAAACCCATGATATTCCCCAACCTTTCCGCCGGTGCTGACGGTTTTTAAACCTGCACAGGCGGCGATCAACGCTTCGCCTGCTTCTTTCTTATCTTCATAAAGGACATTCCCTACCGTCATGGCAAACGTGTCATTATCCTGTAAATCCACGCTTTTTACTACCTGCGAATCCACCTGCATCCCGGCAATCCGCTCTTTCAATGCACTGATCTGTACCGGGAAATTCTTTGCAATATCGGATTCCAGACGGTAAATCTGACTGGTATGGTTTGCCTTTAAGAGTTTCAGCTTACTCACCTGCACATCCAGATCCATTTTTTCTTTAATGTGCGGATTACCTGTGGCAAGTGCCTTGATCTCTGCATAGGACAGTGCCGTATCATCCACATCTTCACAAGCCCTGACCGGGGATTTACTGGTCATGATCTGGCTGATGAACTTCTGCTTATTCTCCAAAATCTGCCACATATACGCATCAAAAGTGTTCTCCGTCACATACCGGAATATCTTTACTTTGTCATTCTGGTTTCCCTGTCTTAAGATACGTCCTTCCTGCTGTTCCAGATCAGACGGCTTCCACGGACAGTCAAGGTGATGGAGGGCAATGAGCCTGTCCTGTACGTTGGTACCAGCACCGAGTTTTGGAGTGGAACCCATAAGGATTCTCACCTGCCCGGCCCGTACCTTTGCAAACAAATCTGCTTTCTTTGTCTCCGTGTTGTATTCATGGATAAACGCAATCTCTTCTTTCGGGATTCCCCTGGCAACCAGTTTGTTTCGGACATCATCATATACATTGAAAGTCCCATCCCCTTTTGGAGTAGACAAGTCACAGAAGATCAGCTGTGTTGTCCGATCTGCTTTTCCCTCGTCCCATACCTGAAAAGCATTTTCCACACAGGTATTGACCTTGCTTTTTTCTGCATCCGGAAGGAGTTCATTTAATAGCCTCTGATCCAATGCACATTTTCTTCCGTCATTGGTAATCTTGAGCATGTTGTCCACCGTTGGATTCACAAGACCGGCTCTTACTTCTTCCGCACGTTCCGAAAAGGCACTGACCATTTCCTGCTGTTCTTCACTTGGTTTTAAGACTTCATTGATAAACTCTGCTTCCGGTACAGGAAGATTCAGCATATCCGATGTCTGAATATCCGCAGCTTCCTTAAAAATGGAGATCAGCTCTGGAAGATTAAAAAAACGGGCAAACCGTGTTTTCGCACGATAGCCCGTTCCTTCCGGTGATAATTCGATTGCGGTTACTGTCTCTCCGAACGTTGCCGCCCAGGAATCAAAGTGTCCCATACCCATACGCATGAGTGTGTCATACTGGAGATAACGCATGATAGTGTAAAGCTCGGTCATACTATTTGATACAGGAGTACCTGTAGCAAAGGTGATTCCTCTGCCGCCTGTCAGTTCATCCATATACCGGCATTTCATAAACATATCCGAACTTTTCTGTGCATCCGTCTGTGAGATACCCGCCACATTCCGCATTTTTGTATACAAAAAAAGGTTCTTAAAACTATGGCTCTCATCCACAAACAGCCGGTCTACACCCAACTGCTCAAAAGTTACTACATCATCCTTTCTGGTCTGGTCATTGAGTTTCTTCATCCTCGCCTGCAGACTCTTCTTTGTTTTTTCCAACTGCTTGATGGTATAATTCTGCCCTGCCTGATGTGCCGCTTCTTCAATGGAAAACGTAATATCTGCGATCTGATCTTCCAGCATGACAATCTGCCGTTCTCTTGAAAGAGGGATTTTCTCAAACTGCGTATGGCCGATGATCACGGCATCATAATCCCCTGTCGCAATACGGGAACAGAACCGTTTTCGGTTTGCCGGCTCAAAGTCTTTCTTCGTTGCCACCAGGATATTTGCTCCCGGATAGAGACGTAGGAAATCACTGCCCCACTGCTCGGTCAGATGGTTTGGCACAACATAAAGATTCTTTTGTGAGAGTCCCAGCCGTTTTGATTCCATACCGGCTGCGATCATCTGGAACGTCTTTCCTGCTCCTACGCAATGAGCCAGTAACGTATTATTTCCATACAGCACATGAGCCACTGCGTTTTTCTGATGTGGCATCAAGGTGATCTCCGGGTTCATGCCGACAAACTGAATATGGCTTCCATCATATTCCCGTGGACGGATGCTGTTAAATCGTTCATTATAAATTTTACAGAGATTTTCCCGTCGGTGCAGGTCTTTAAATATCCACTCCTTAAATTCCTCTTTGATCAGCTCCTGCTTCTGCTGTGCCAGCATCGTTTCCTTCCGATTTAATTCCCGGTGTTCCCCATCGGCATCCTGTACCGTGTCATAAATCTTGGTATCTCTAAGGTTTAAGGCATCTTCCAAAAGGCGGTAGGCATTGGCTCTCTGTGTTCCATATGTGGAAGTAACAAGGGCATTTCCGTAGCTGTCCACATTTTTTCCCATAACATTCCACTGTCCGGTCACTTCGGCATACTGGACTTTGACCTTGCTCCCTACATAATATCTTGGTGTATGGAATGTTTCTGTCATGAACCGTGTAATGTAATCCTCGGAGATCCAGGTTGCCCCAAGTCTTGCCTCAATCTCTGACGCATCCAGATCTTTTGGCTGTACCTGCTCCAAATACTGCACGTTCACCTGATATTCCGGGTGATCTTCTGCAAACTGTTTGGCGATCTGAAGTTTCTCCCTCACATTTCCAGACAGATATTCGTCCGATGGCTCCCATTTTTCACCGATCGGGTTCTTAAAGATCACCCCTGCCAGTTCTTCGGTAAGCTCCTCTTCTGTTTTCCCGGAAAGCTGTGCCATATAGGAAAGGAAAACGCCTGCCCTCTCACCAATGGAAACCGCAAGTGCTTCACTGGCAGTATCCACGGAAGTTACGGTTTCTGCCCTGCGGATCGTCCTTTTGGTAAAAATATCCGCTTTCCGTTTCAGTTCTCCCTTATCATCCAGAAATTCCAGAGAAGTCAAAAGACAATAACTGCTGTCCTGACTAAATGCCCGCTTATTGGCATTGCTGCTGATAAGACCATATTTTGCTGTAAAGGTATCGTATTCTTCATTGAGTTTTCCCTGCAGCTTTGTGATCTGTTCATCGCTTCCCTCTTCCATCTGACACCGGATCAGTTCATTCGTAACATCACGAATCTTCACCATCCCTTTGACACGTTCCGCTGTCATTGCCGGAAGCTCCATGCGGTTCATCACAGAATTTTCCCGGTAATAGACTTCCTCATTCACTACGATAAAACTGAAATTCTTTACATCCGGGTCTGCCGGGATAGAGACAACATCCTCTTCCAACTCTGTATCCGAAAGTTCCAGTTCCGTGATCGTGCCATGGATATTCCTAATCGCTTCTTTTAACTGTTCTTCTAAGGTAATGCCTTCTTTTGGTTTTACGGTCACTTCCTGCTTTCCGTACTGGGTACTGTCTGTAGTAAAATCACCAAGCACCATTTCCGGATGCTCTGCAAAATAAGCATTGACCGAATAACCTTCCGGTGTTTCCTTTAGATTTAACCATTCCGGTTCCTCAATGGATGCCCTGTCCCTTTTCTGGAAAAACAAAATATCAGAAACAACACTGGTATTAGCATTTCTCTGGAACGCATTATTCGGTAATCGGATAGCTCCAAGCAATTCTGCCCGGTTTGCGATATACTGTCTCACTGCCGGATTCTGCTTATCCATCGTTCCACTGGAAGTTACTACTGCAACTACGCCACCGGGACGCACCAAATCAAGGGATTTTGCAATAAAATAATCATGGATCATAAAATGATGCCGGTCATATCTGCGGTCACTGACCTGATACGCCCCAAATGGAACATTACCTATCACGCAATCAAAAAAGTTGTCCGAATAACTGGTTTCCTCAAATCCCTGCACGGCAATCTTGTTTTTCTGGTAAAGCTGTTTTGCGATCCTGCCCGAAACCGGGTCGAGTTCCACACCATACATATTGGCTTTGCCCATACTCTCCGGAATCAGTCCCATAAAGTTACCGACTCCACACGATGGTTCCAGGATATTTCCCTGTTTCAGTCCCATATTTTCCAGTGCTTCATACATACTTCGGATCACGGTCGGGGATGTATAAAAAGCATTTAAGGTCGATGCCCTTGCTGCACTGTATTCTTCTGGCGATAAGGTATTCTTTAATTCCAGATACTCATTCGCCCAGCTACTGTTATTCTCCTCAAATGCCTGTGGGATGCCACCCCAGCCAACATAACGGGATAAGATTTCCTGTTCTTCGGGTGCTGCCAGACGTTCTTCTTTCTCCAAAGTCTGTAACAAATGGATGGCTTCCATATTTGCCTTATACTTTGCTTTCGGACCGCCTGCCCCAAGGTCATTATCCTGGATACGGAAGTTATGTGGTTCTAACACAGCTTTTTCCTGTTCCTGACTTTTCAGAATAGATTCTTCGGCAGTAACCTCTTCCTCTTCTATTTTCTCCACATCTGACATATCTACTACGGTCGGTTCTGCCACTGCCTTCGTATCTAAGAAATCAAACATGGTCATCTGGTGCCCGGATGGTTCCACAAAAGACGGTTCTGCTTCCGGTGTCGGAAATATCGTATAGGTTCCTTCTGCATACTGGTGGAGTTCTGAAAGAAGTTCTGTTTTCTGCTGATAGTTTGTCCCATACGCCTCAAAATCTAATGACAAAGCTGCCAATGCTGCATCCATCTTCTGTAACAGTTCCTCTGTCTGCTCTGTTCTTTCCAACACTGCCATCAATTCTGCTCTCGACACAGCCCCAAAAAAGTCATTGGTAAATGGTCTGTCTATTCCTTCCGGAAGACGAGCATAAAAACTAAGTATCTTATTCGCCATCTGTTCCCGTTCATATTCCGGCATACGAGCATAATCTTCTGCCTGCAGGAACTGGTCATTCTTTATCAAATAGGATATTCTATTGGCAACTTTCTTCCAAGATAATGAAATTGAAGCATATGGGCTATTATCATCACCTCTTGCAAGAAGCAGTCCTTTCCTGTCATAATTTACATAAAAATCATCTACATCAGGCAGTGCATGAATCCTTTTATTAGCTCCATACTTTTCTTTAACAAAATCTGTTCTGGATTTTTCATTTTCATTTAACAGATAAAAAGAATACGTTTTGAGCCTATCTTTTGAATAAGGGCCACCCCTTGCGAGAAAAGAATCTATCTCATCCTGCGTAATAAACATCTGATGTTCTTTCCACACAAATCCGTCCCTTGCCTGATAAGGGATGACCTCATCCGCAAACTTCTGAAACTGCTTTGAGATATTTACAGGATTATAATGATGGAAACGCATAATAGAATGATTTTCTTCATAGGCTTCTGCCAGTGCATCCAGTCTTTCATTCAGTTCCGAAAGCCACTGGGGATCCTCCAGCTTTTCTTCCAGATAATCCGTGATCTCCGGATAGATACTGCGAAGATGTGGTAAGTCCTTTTCGTCAAAAACAATCTCCGCTACTCCTTCTGCCATATCCCCTTTCATATAGGCAAGAGCCTGGGCGTGTTCTTTTACTGCATTACTTCTTGCCGCATCCAATACAGACTGCGGTGCATATTCACCCTGATCTAAAAGCTGATGGATACGTCCGCTGACATCTTCCCATGATAAAAATGCCTTATCTAAGATATGGTCTGTAACTGTATGCCCTACTGCGATCTGCATCCCGGTTTCATCAAACCAGACTGAATATTCATTTCCATCAATCTGAAAGCCTTTTCCCCCTTTGCGGTATTCACGCTTCACAAACTCCGTATATTCCTCCGGTGTCTGTTCACTCATGAAATTATAGATGACCCGGAGCTGGCTGGCTTTCCGGTTTCCTCCTGTCCGTAAGATCTCATCAACAACTTCCTCTGGAATCGGGATTTCTCCGGCATAAAGGGCAGCTGCCCTTTCCTCGATCTGCCGTCTTTGTTCATTTGCGGTTGGATATTCGGGCAAAGATAAAGCAGAGGCGATCTCTTCCTCTGCTTTACTCAATCCATCTTCTCTTGTATCTTCGACTAACTGTATACCAATTCCGTCAAGATGCTCTCTTCCGCTGTTGCCATCAGTGCGTTCATGTGTGCTGTCCATGCCATCGGATCTGCTTCCTTGTCCGGTGCCGGATTCTTCTCCAGTAATTTCTCCATCTGGCTGTCCATTCTCTCCTGTGCTGCTTTCTCGATCTGTTCCAGATGGCTGTTCAGCTTCCCGGTCAGGAACAGGCTCTGATAAAGGCTGTTCTTGTGTTCTTTCAGAAATGTCCTCCGCAGCATCCCATATTTCCCGATCGTCACTTCTTCCTCTTCGACGGTCAGATTCGGAAACAGGTAATCTCCCTTGCGATGATATGTCAGTTCCATAATCGTTTCCTCCTTCATTTTCAATATTTTCTTCTTTTTTCGTTTCTGCATCCTGATTTTTAATTTCGCGTATTAACGTGGTAAAGTTATTATAATTCCTTTCATTGGATTTTTCAACCTCTTTTCTCGCTTCTTCCAGAGAAATTTTATGTACGGTCTTTCCAATATCAATCAGAATACTCTCACTGAGCTGGCTTGCCGCATTTCCAAGGAAGGTGAGAACTGACAGACGGTTATAATCTGTGATATGCATGAAGTCCTCTTCTTCCAGAAGTTCCATCGGGTCAAGCCCGCATCGCCTGGAAAGCAGATAGTAAACACTGTCTGTTGCCAGCTGACGAAAATCACTGCGGATCGTCACCTCATCCAGATCTTCCAGATAAGTACCTTCTACAGCATATTCCAATCCATCCAGGTATTCCTCCAGATTGTCATTGACCATTTCCCTTGCGACCGCCATCAATGCGTCCTGCAAAGTTGCCGCATCCTTTTCTTCCAGAGCATAGACTTCTGCCAGATGGGTGAGGATCTCTTCTCTCTGGTGTTCCTGCATCTTCCAAAGATATGGGCTTCTGCCTCCGGCTACCATGTGGGTATCCGAAATATCAAACACATAACGAAGTTTGGTATTCTGCCAGGTTTCATCAAACAAGGCAATTCCTCTTGCACCACGATTTACCCAGCGTAACATCTTTTCATTCCATAGTTCCAGTGATGCACAGGCTGTTGCGTCTGGACGCTGTGCATGGATCAGAAGCTGGTCTGAAAAAGAATAACGATATAACCTTGATGCTGTGTCCATATAATCCATCCAATCCCCTGGCGAACTGCTCACTGATACGGCATGTTCCTGCACCAAGTTTCGGATGTCCTGTAGTTTAGACATTTAACTTCCCTCCTGTCAATAAAAAAACAGCCTACTCTTTTTAGAATTGGCTGTATAAAATGTACTTTACTTTTCGGAGAGAAAATGCTATATTCTAATTGAAAAGAGTAACCGCCCACAAGGTGGATGCTCCTGGATTAGGTTTTAATTTATTTTGCTCTCAAAGAGAGCTGCCTATCCTGTTGGCAGACAGGGTAGGCTATTTTTTTCGCTTGTTGTCCCTATTATCCAAATAGGCAAGCAAAGCAATCAGAAACGTACCGCCTAAGAACAATAAGCTCAAGACTTCGTATGTATCCATTCGCTCCACCTCCCTTCTTCTGTATCCCTTAACGGGATCTGAAAATCCAGGAGGTTTTTACCAACCCTGTACACGGTTACTCCAGTAATATTCTAACAGGTAACTCTCCGCAAAGCAATTCCTTTTTACTTCATACGGTTTTATATTCTGTTTTTCTCTTATCCTCTGGCCAATGCAGTTTCCATTCCAGATATTCCTCTTCTGTGATTCTTCCATCGCCCAGTTTCTGCTTTTTCCCCATCCATTCCTGCAGATAAGACATTGTTTTTTTATCCCTCATTGTGATTCCAACTGTTTCACTTTCTGAATCATTTAGCAGGAACAGATGAAAAAGCCCTCTATTTTCTTCATCCATCCAGAATAAAGTTTCCATTAATTCGTCCATTGTCGCAATTCCAGGACTTAAAAAATTTCGGACATCAACTTCCAATATTTCTGCTATCCGGATAAGCGTTTCCTGCTTCGGTGTACGCTGTCCACTTTCATATTGGGCGATTCTCACATCCGCACTACTTTCCCCATATCCTAATCTGCGTCCCAATTCCTTTTGAGTTATGTTGCGAAACATACGGATTTTTCTTATTCTTGCTCCTAATTTCAATTTCTTCTCCTTTTCAAAATGGGGCTGTGCAGTAACCACAGCCCCAGAACACTATTTATATTATCATTTGCGTTTTCTCTTAACTGTCACTACAGTTCCCAGACATCCTGCTGATACTGCAAGTGCCAGCACAAAAATAGCAATATTTGTATTATCTCCTGTTTTTGGTGAATTGGATACAGAAGTCGCATCAGAACCATGGGAACCAGGAGTGCTGACTCCCTGGTTTTCTGATGTTTCCGGAGTGTCTTTTTCCGGAGCTTTCTTATTTGTCAGATCCAGAGTATATTCAATCACAGGAGTACGGTCATTGACATATTCAAACTGAATCTTATGCTCGGTTTCATCAAGCTGATAGCCATCCAGTGTTTTTGTTTCTTTCAGGATATATGTGATTGCTTTTTTATACTGCCCATTCTTAAAAGTCGCAATCGGATAATTCTTTGATTCTGCATGACCAGCACTGTCTGTTACCAGAGTTTCCAGAACTTTACCTTTGCTGTCACAAAGGGCAAATTCTACACCTTTCATTGGCTTCTTGGTATCTTTATCCGTTTTATTTAAGATTACCTTGCCCATTGCCTGTTCATCTTCCATTTTGGCTCCCTGAACATCTCCGGTGTCCTTAACCTCAAATGTCACTTTATTTGCCACAATATAGCCTTTCGGTGCTGTTTCCTCCAACAACGTATAAGTGCCGACTGAAAGTTTCTCTACATAATGGGGCTGATCACCAGATGTCCAGCTTTCCATAACTTCCTGGTTTTCATTAAGAATATACAGTTTAGCACCTTTGACCTCGCTGCTTCCATCTGTCATATCAACTTTACTGATCAGAATTTTTGTTGTATCATCCTGCATTTCTACTTTCTGTATATCTGCAGTATTTTCTACTACAAACGTAATGGATTCTGCAGTTGCATAACCATCAGCAGGAATTGTCTCTGTTAATGTATATTTCTTTCCAACTTCCAGTTCCTTAATGATGTGTGGTGTGCTTCCGGAAGTCCACTCATCCACAACGTTTCCCTCTGAATCGGATACTTTCAGTTTTGCACCTGGTAATTCTTCCCCGGTTGTAATATCTGATTTTGTGATTTCAAAAGTAGTTGGCTCATCTTCATAAGTGAACTCAAAGGATACTTCTGCAACCTCTTCTCCCGCATAAGCAAAATCAAATTCCTTGATTTCTTCTGTTGTCACAAATCCAGCAGGAGCCTGCACTTCTTTTACATAGTAGTTGCCATTGATTGGAAGATCTGCCGTAAATACAATCCTTCCATCCTGATCCGTAGCTTTCTGCTCGATCATGGTATCTGCTTTCAGGATTACTTCGCCTTCTGCATTTAAAATATCATTCTTTGTATAAAGTGCAAATACTCCGCCTTCCAGAACACGGTCTGTATTTTTTTCTTTCTTAACTACAGTTACTTTTGCTTTCTGGCGGTTATTCTGCCAGTCCTCATCATAAGTCACAACCGGAGTATTCTGATCACGATAAGTCAGATCAACCTCTCTGATTTCTCCATCCAGAACATATCCATCCGCCGTCTCTTTTTCCTTTACATAATATTTGCCTAAAGGAAGATCTTCTGATCTTGCATATCCAAGAGCATCTGTCGTAATTGTTGCTACCAATTCGTCCTTTTTATAATAATCACTGCTTTCCCCATCTGCAGCCTTGATATCCTCCGCTGCATAAATTTCAAAAGTAACATCTTTCAAAGAACCTGTAACATAGCCAAATGCTGCGTCCATGCCGCCTGCCAGCATATCTTTCCAGGTAACTTCCTTGACAAATTCACCTTTTTTATTGATGATGATTCGTCCAACCGGAACAGCATCCTTCATTTCTACTTTTTGAACATCTGCAGTATCAGAAACTGTAAATTTCACTTCCTCCGCCTGCAGATAACCATATGGTGCAAACTCTTCCCGAAGTGTGTAGGTTTTTCCCACATGGAGTCTTTTTATTACATGAGCTTTTCCTTTTACAGAAGTCCATTTTTCTACTTCTTTTCCGTCTGAATCCAAAACCGTCAGTGTTGCTCCGTCAAGTTCCACACCTGTTGTAATATCTGATTTCGTAAATTCAGTTGTTGTCGGCTCATTCTTAAAAACGGTTTCCAGTTTTACTGTTTTTACTTCCTGTCCCTGATATTTCGCAGTCACCTCAATCTGCTCATCTGAAGATACAAAACCATCTGGTGCTGCCAGTTCTTTTATATAATAAGTTCCAAATGGCAGATCCTGCTCAAAAACAGTTTTTCCATCTTCACCTGTTACCGCTTTTGTAAGCAGTTCGTCTGCTTTTACCAGTACCTTATCCCCTGCTTTTATATCCTCTTTTGCGTAAAGACCAAACTCTGCTCCAGAAAGCCCTTTCTCATTTTCAGCATCTTTTTTCACAACTGACACTTCTACTTTCTGGCGGTCATTTATAAACTCTGCACTCTGTGAGATCACTGGTGTATTCTGGTCTGCATAGACGAAAGAAATCTTCTGTTCTTCTTCATTTAATACAAATCCCTCCGGTGCAGTCTTTTCTACAACTTTGTATTCTCCTAGAGGCAGATTATCAAGCTCTGCTTTTCCGGATTCATCCGTTGTCAGTTCTGCAACTTTTTCACCCTTTGCATATTTCAGGATTCTTTTTCCTGTATCATCTTTCTGGAAATCTGCTGTATAGATATCCTCTGCAGCATATACTTCATATACTGCACCGGAAAGGTTTTGAACTTCATACCTAAAATCATTCTTATAGGTCGAAAGAACCTCTCCTTTTTTCTGTACAGTGAGTTTTCCTTTCACCGAATGGTCCTCATATACCACTTCAATGACCGCATCACCTGAAACCGGATCCGTCTGATACAGGGTATTGGTATCCACCTGTATTTCGACATAATTTTTGTTAATGGTATAACCGTCCGGTGCTGTTACCTCTTCGATTCTATAATGACCAATTTTTAAATTCTGAGGCAGTATCAGATATCCATCTATATCTGTGAAATATGAGGTATGTGTAACAGTTGTCGGGTATGTAGTTACCTGCTCTACATATTTTTCATGATCCATATCATAAATTTTAAACTCTGTTCCCGGAATTAAAACTGATTTTTTAGTCTCATCATCCTGTTTGATGATTTTCAGTTTTGCAGAAAATTCTTTGTCCAAAAGAACTCTCCATGTCTGCGGCTCTGTTGGTTTATTCTCTGTAATCCGGACAATAAAATCATCTACAGGTTTGTAATTATGGGGTGTTGTAGTTTCTCTCACCAGATATGTTCCATATGGAATTGCAATGGATTTTACATAACCTTTCTCATTTGTAAAAATTTCTGTTGCTCCATTTTCACCGATCACAACCGGCTCTGCAGAGGAAAAATCATAATTTCCATCCTCTTTTACCACCAAAGAAGATACCAAATATGCACTAAATCCAGCTCCGGATAGTAATGCAGCATCTGTGTCTCCATTATTGGCAGCTTTAATAAGTTCAAACGGCTGTTTCTTCACCGTTTCCAGTGAGGTACACTCTTTTTCTACAACCGCTGTCAGATCACCTTCATCACTGCATACAAGATCATATTCATGCTCGTCTGCCAGATATCCTACGGATGGGGTAATTTCCTTGATGTAATACTCTCCAAGATAAAGATTCTCTATCCTTGCTTTTCCTTCTTTATCGGTAGTTAGCGTACCAATCTGGCTTCCGGCTTTATAAATAACGCCTGTCTTTCCATCTGGATGGGTAATGTCGTTTCTTGCATAAAGTCCATACACCGCATTTTCCAGGGAAGCATCTCCCTGTGCCTTATTTTCTTTTGTCTCGGCATCTTTTTTATTCAAAGAGATTGCAGCACTGACCCTGTCATTCACAAAAGTATGACTGAAAGAAATTTTTGCCTGTTCATCATTGGTATAACTGAATTGGAAAGAATAAGTATCTTTCTCATTTCTGACATAACCAGCCGGAGCCTGGACTTCTTTTACATAATAAGAAAATCCCACTGGAAGATCTGCTTTAAATGCTGCTTTTCCATCAGTACCAGTAATTGCAGTCTCAATCAGAGCATCTTTTTTTACTGCTACTTTTCCATCCACAGTTTTCATATCCTGCGCTGCAAACAGAGCAAAATGCCCTCCGGATAGTGTATTTTCAGTATCTTTGTCTTTCTTTATCACCTGCACCACTGCTTTCTGACGGTCATTTGTAAAGGTAGTCTCTGAGAAAGCCGCTTCTGCAGTCTGCCCTGCATAAGAAATGGTTACTTTTTTTGTTTCTTTTGCATTATAAAAATTTTCCGGGGCCTGTGCTTCTGTTACATTATAGCTTCCAAGCGGAAGATTCTTTACCGTTACAGAACCGTCCTCACCTGTGATCAGATTTTTCGCTACTTCTGCGCCTTTTTTGTAAACTGTTTTTCCACCTGCTGTTACAATATCCTCGGCAGCATATACGTTATAAACGGCTCCTTTCTGACGGCGTTTCTCGTACTGGAATGAAGTTCCATTTTCATCAGATACAGCTCCTACAAAAACTTCTCCCTCTTTATAAACGGTCAGATTTCCTTTCTGCTCTTTGTCCGTTACAGTCTGTTTGGTTGTACTGCCAACTACTAATTTCACTCCATACGAAGAAGCCTGGACAACATAACCTTCCGGTGCTGTAATCTCTTTTAAGTAAACAGTATCCTGTGTCTTGGTAAGAGTTACACGTGAAGAACCATTGCTGTCTGTTGGCGGCATCTTAACAATCAGCTTTGTGCAGGCGTTATCACTATATACCCCATACACGGCTCCAGCTAGATTTTTTCCAGTATCTCCATCTTTCTTTGTAATTTCAATAACTGCTTCTTCCGGCCAGTCAACTGTAATCTGCAGGTCAGAGGAATCTGTATAGTAGCCAAAACCAATGTCCTGTGAACTCTCCAGTTTTAAAAGCATTGCATGGAAATCCAGGGGAAAATTGGAAGTGATCGCATACTTTCCTTTCAGACTGCCCATATTGGCTGTTGTAGCTACAAGATGGAATTTCTCTCCACCCTTTACAGTGACATTTCCAGATGCCGTTTTTCCTGTGGTTTCATTAACAAGGCTTACTCCGTTCTCCAGATGAATGGTAATGGTAAATGCTTCATTTGCCTTCCAGGTAAAACTTTCAGTTTCCTTTCCCGTTGCATTAACGGAAAGTCCTGGAAGAAGTTTCATTGCTGTCGGATCAGGCATTTTAGCAAGAGCTGCTTTAATCTCTTTCAGCATATTTTTAGCGGTTGTAGAAAGCGCACCTCCAAATCCGGATTCGCCATCATATAAATAATCAACCAGATAATGCTGCATGGCTCTTGTCTCAGAACTGCATCCATATTTTTCCATGATGGATTTTACATTATATCCGTTGAATGTATGTCCCCATCCAGGACCGCCATATCCATAGAACAAAGCTTTCCGCAGATACTTATCATCTCCGCCCTCATCCAGTTCAACCATATTTTTATACGTTGTCCCACTTGGAGGTGACTGCATGGAGTGCTGCATACAATACGCATTTACTGTATAAGTCTTTCCGCCTGCTTTGTAACGAACATATTTGTAGCTGTCATTTCCACCCTGTCCCATAACTGTATCAAACGGATGAAGCTGGCCATCTGAATAATAGTAATATTTATTTGCTTCAATATTTGTTGCATCATCCCATGGAGTATCGGTTGCAAGTAACATGATACCATTTTCTGCCTGATCCATGGAAACACTTAGGTCAATGTCATCTGCTGGCATTTCAAAACTGAATTTATCCGATTCTTCGTGATAAGTCACCTCTGAATACAATAAATCTTCTGTATTCTCTGTCTGGTTTGCCTGTACTTTTGTTGTTCCTACTGCAATTAAGCTGCCTTGCGGCATATCTCCGGAAAATACAACGGTTTCTCCTGGCTGATACTGTCCATCTTCATGGTTCAGCTCAATATGAAATTCCTCTCCACGAACAATATTTACCTGATAATTTCCATCTGCATCTTCTGTTTTCTCTGTTTCATCTGTAAAAGAGTCGTCTGTCGCCTCTGGCATTTCTTCCGGATCTGTATCTGTAATTTCTTCAAATGTGCTGTCTGTATCCGGATTATCATCTATGGCAGGTTCTTCTGTTGAAACTTCCTCAGACGGATTTTCCGGGATTGGTGTATCTATTGGCTCTTCCTCAACCGGAATTTCTGTCGGAGTTACTTCTTCATAGATTTTATCCTCTGACGGAATTTCTACATTTACCTCATCCTGCACAGGTTCTTCACTCTCTGCAGTGCCTATGGCTGGTTCCTCGCCTTCTGCTTCATTCTCATCTTCCTGGTTGCTTACAGATTCCTGATTCTCAGATTCAGCAACCTGCACCACCGCTTCCTTTACAATCAGCTTACGATTGATCTGATAAATTGGGTGGCCACTTACTGGCTCTACATAATAAACAGCTTTGTATGTATCTTCGTAATCTGTTGTAAAGTCCTGCTTTTCCTCATTTTTTGCCTCATGGAAAGTGATCTTCACCTTTTTTTCATCTGGTATTTCCAGTCCGGTAAAATCTTTCTCCACTTCAAAAATACTGCCTGTTTCCAGTTCCAGATCTTTTGCTTTTACCACCTCATCTGCATCAAGTTCATTTTTTACCTTTTCGTATAACGGTGGCTCTTCTGGCACTACATCTGCCGCATAGGACAGTATTGGAGATAGAATTGTAGATAACACTGTAAGCATTGCCAAGAATCCCGACAAAAATCTTCTCATATTTTTTTTATTCTTCATTCTTTTTTCCTTTCTTCCGTTCCGGGAAAATCAACTGAAACTTTGGATTTCCGGTTTCTGAAACCTCCATCTTTATAGTTGCTTCATACTTCCTTTTTGTTTTCTCTGATACCAGATCTTTGAAATGCACCTGCTTCTCACTCAGCAGCTTCCTGACAGTTGCTTCATCAAGTATTTTTCCCTGACTCTCAAAAAATCGGTTATTTTTCCATAAAGTAAAACTGCAATCACTTCCTGAACAATAATAATTTCTCTTTCCCACATAAACCTTATTGCCACATCTTGGGCATTTTCCAATTTCTTTCCGACCATCTGAAAATAGTTTCTGGTATTCTTCCACTGGCTGTCCATTATCACTTACCAATTTGGTAACCATTTTTTCAATTTCGAAGAGAAATTCTTCTACATTTTTCTGGCCTCTGGAAATCAGTGTCAGATCATTTTCCCATTCTGCTGTAAGTTTTGGTGATTTGATCATTTCCGGAAGAATCCTGATCAGATTTCTTCCATCTGCTGTAGGTAATATCTGCTTCTTTTTACGCTCAATAAAGCCTTTCTCAATCAGTTTTTCAATAATCGCTGCCCTGGTAGCCGGAGTTCCAAGCCCTTTTCTCTCTGCGTCTTCTATCATATCCGAACTTCCAGCGTGTTCCATGGCACTAAGGAGCGTATCCTCCGTATAATGTTTCGGCGGTGCTGTAAAATGTTCACTAAATTTTACAACAACACATTCAAATACCTGTCCTATTTTTATATCTGGAAAATCACTTTCCTCCTCTTCTGGCTTTTCTGCATTTTTCCCATATGATTTAAAGAACCGTTCTTCCACTTCTTTCCATCCATATTGGAGAACATTCTTTCCAGATGCAGTAAACAGTTCTCCATGACAGGAAATTTCAGTCTTAATACTCTCATATATGTATTCCTGTTCCGATGCACATAATAACTTTGATGCAATCAGCATAAGAATTTCTTTTTCTCCACCCGGTGATATATGCTCTAAGTGACTTCTTAATCATGATTTTGTCATGGTTAGTGAAGCAATCACTTAGAGCATTTTTGTTTCAGGAGGTACAGCCATGAGAAATGAAAAAATTACCCCACTGTACGAGCGCCTGAGCCGGGACGATGAGTTACAGGGCGAGAGCAACTCCATATCCAACCAAAAACAGATGTTAGAGGATTTTGCCCGCCGGAATGGGCTGCCCAACCCTACGCACTTTACCGATGATGGTATCTCAGGCACCCGGTTTGACCGCCCCGGATTTTTGGCGATGATGGAGGAAGTGGAGGCAGGGCGTGTAGAGGCAATCGTCATCAAGGACATGAGCCGGTTGGGGCGTGACTATCTGAAGGTCGGTCAGGTTATGGAGGTTTTGCGGCAGCGAGGCATTCGTCTAATTGCCATCAACGACGGTGTGGACAGTCTGAAAGGCGATGACGATTTTACCCCGTTCCGCAACATTATGAATGAATTTTACGCCCGTGATACCAGCCGGAAAATTCGCTCTGTGTTTAAGTCAAAAGGCATGAGTGGTAAGCACCTGACAGGCACCGTGATTTACGGCTACTTATGGGACGAAAAGCGGGAGCATTGGCTGGTAGATGAAGAAGCCGCCGAAGTGGTACGCCGTATCTTTTCCCTCACGCTGGAGGGATATGGGCCTTATCAGATTGCTTGCAAACTATCCGCAGACCGGATTGAAATTCCTGTCGTACACCTTGCCCGCTTCAACGAGGGTGTGAACCGTTCAAAGCCGGTCAAAGACCCCTATGGATGGGGATCATCTACCATCGTGAACATTTTGAAAAAACGAGAGTATTTAGGGCATACCATCAATTTCAAGACCCGCAAGCACTTTAAGGACAAGAAAAGCCACTATGTTTCTGAGGACAAATGGACGATCTTTGAGAATACCCATGAAGCCATTATCGACCAGCAGACCTTTGATTTGGCGCAGAAAATCCGCAGCAATGTACGGCGTTATCCAAACGGCTGGGGCGAAGCGGCTCCCCTCACAGGCTTGCTCTATTGTGCCGATTGCGGCGGCAAGATGTATGTCCACCGCACCAACAATGGCAAGCGGGTTTCTCAATATACCTGTTCCAATTATACCAAAGTTCCGTGTGGGACACTATGCCCTACACAACACCGTATCAATGAGAGTGCTGTCCTGACATTGGTTTCCGACACGCTCCGGGCTATCGCTGAATATTCGAGAAATGACCGGACGGAATTTATTCACACTGTTCAGGAGACGCAGGTTGCTCAACAGAGTGCCGATATATCGAAAAAGCGCAGGCGTCTGGCTGCTGCTCAAAAGAGAGCCGGAGAACTGGAAAAACTGATTTGCAAAATCTATGAGGACAACGCCCTCGGCAAGCTGCCGGATGCACGATATAAGGCGCTTGATGCACAGTATGCCAAAGAGCAGGACGCACTTGAGATTGAAATTGCAGAGCTGGAAAAGGCTGTTACCGGCTATGAGCAGAGCCAGAAATCCGCAGAGAAATTTATAGCCCTAATTGATAAGTATGAGAATTTTGACACTCTGACAAACACCATGCTCAACGAGTTTGTAGAGAAAATCCTTGTCCACGAACGCGCCCGAAAAGGCAGCCAGGACACCACGCAGGAAATTGAAATCTACTTCAATTTTTTAGGACGCTATATCCCACCATCCTTACAGCCGGTTCCTTTAACCCCGGAGGAACAGGAAGAACTGCAGAAAAAAGAAGAACGCAAGGACAGGCTCCATCAGAACTATTTGAAGCGGAAAGCCAGCGGTGCACAGAAACGGTATGAGGACAAAATCAAGGCGAAGAAAAAAGCGGAAATGGACGCTAAGAAAGCCCTGATCCGGGCTGAGGATATGAAAAAAGGTGTTTTTTCTACTATCGGTCAGCTACCAAAAGAAGAACCGCGCAAAGGCAGCATAGCAGCCAGCGCAGCAGTCTAATCATCACGAAGCAAAGGAGAATGAAAATGAGTAAGTTGACTTACATTCGTTGTGGAGATTATGATATACCCAACCTAAAACTTTCTGAACAGCCGGGAACTTCTATCGGCAAGTACGGCAGGATGAGAAAATCCTACCTAAAGAAACATCGCCCCATTCTCTACAACCAACTGCTGATGAGCGAGAAGCTGTATCCACACCTGTTAGAGATTGACCGGACAGCGCAGGAGCGCGTGGACACCATGTTGCCTCACATGATGGAGACTGCGGGTGTCACGGAAGAACTGAAAGCCTGTGACCCTATGCGTTGGGTGGGGCTGATGAACACATTAACGGCACAGATTGAGGAAATTTTAATCAGGGAACTGATTTGCAGCTGAATGGGAGGTGCGGGAAATGCTGACCTTTGAAAAGATTTTGAAAGTGTTTCAGGCATATCTGGATGATGATCCACTGTATGAGGTGGTTCAGACCAGCCACGGTTATACATTGATGGCATGGGAACCCCACCGGAATGACTGGTACAGCGCTGAAATACAGAAAACCCCGGAGGATTTACGGAACGCTTTGTTGGGTACATACGCCAACTTTCTGGAAGATAAGATTACTGGAAATGACCGTGACCTGACTGTGACAGAAACCGGAGAAATCCAGCAGAGGTGCCGGGAACTTTTGGAAAAGTGCAGGGAAACATGATACAGAAACGCCAGAAGGAGGCCGCGATTATGCGTCCTCCTTCTGCTTCGCAGTCTGTTCCATTTTGAGCGCCCCGTCTATGGCACCTTCGATAATCGGCAGGTATTCTTCAGGGCAAAGCTTCAGCTTGTGGCTGACCCGTTGCCGCTGTTCGCTTTCTTCTCGTATAATCTCCGGGTTAAAATACCGTTCCACGGGAAGTCCGCAGACCTTAATCAACTGGATCATCACAGGCAGGCTCGGAATCGCACCTTGATTCTCAATGTTGGCAAGATACCGCCATTCAATCCCAACCATTTCTGCCAATGTTTTTCGTGCCAGACGCTTTGCCTCTCGTGCAGCTTTGACATCTGCGCCGAAGGTTTCAAAACCGGGACAATCTTCAACTTTCGCCATATAACATCACCCAGTTACATTGTATAATTCATACTTTGCCTGTGGAATGTTGCTATATGCAGGTTGGTTGAAGTTTATAATTCATATCCCGTTTCTTGCATTGTTCGAAAAAGAGAACTATAATGTACTCTGTGGAGGTGCGAAATGGACTATATGACATTGAAAGAGGCCGCCGAAAAGTGGGGCGTGACACCTCGTAGTACAAATTATTATTGCGCTGGTGGGCGTATCTCCGGCGCTGTGAATATGGCTGGTGTTTGGCTGATCCCAAAGGACGCGGAAAAGCCGACTGATAGACGCAGAAAGGAGTTTCAACATGAATAATGTTTTAATTATCGAAGATGATAAAGAAATTTGCGTTATGATAAAAGACCATCTGGAAAAGTACAATTATCAAGTCTTCTTCACACTTACTGGTGCAAATGCGATTGAACGTATAAAAGAATTATCCCCGGATTTAATTATTTTAGATTTAATGCTTCCTTTTATCAGTGGAGATGAGTTAATTAGAAATATCAGAAAATTTTCAGACGTACCTGTAATTGTTGTTTCTGCAAAAAGTTTAACATTCAACAAAGTCGAACTGCTACGCTTGGGTGCTGATGACTATTTAACAAAGCCGTTTGATTTGGACGAATTACTAGCGCGAATTGAACGCAATTTGCTAAGAAGTCAAAAAGATACTCCCAATCTTTGTTTGACCTTTGGAGAACTTTCCATTAATACATCTTCAAAAATAGTTACTGTTGCAGACGAAATTATTGTGCTTACAGCAAAAGAGTATCAACTTGTAGAACTACTGGCGAAATATCCTGATAAAGTTTTTTCTAAGCAAAATCTTTATGAAAGTATTTGGCAAGAACCATTTGCAAGGGATAATGATGTCATTAACACACATATAAGTAACTTACGAAAAAAATTAAAGGGCGAAGGCTGCCGAATTAAGACCATATGGGGCTTGGGTTACCGATTTGCAAAGTGAGCTTTAGATAATCTTTAGCTTTACCTTTAGATTATTCAAGGAATTGTCTGCGATACTAAATAACAAGAAAGGAGCTGTGAAAATATGAACGTAACAGTTTTTGAAGCTATCAACATCACAAAAAAGTATCGCAATACACTAGCCCTAAATCAAGTATCTATGTCTGTAATGCAAGGAGATATTTATGGGTTTATCGGAGAAAACGGTGCCGGTAAAACAACAATGATTCGTTTACTAACCGGACTGGCGGAACCTACTACTGGCAAAATTGCTTTATTCGGTGAAAGCAATAAGAAACTTGCAAAGCAGCGTGATCGCATTGGCTGTATTATTGAGAGCCCTTCTCTTTATCTTGATATGACAGCCTATGAAAATTTGGAGGTACAACGTTTGCAACGCGGTATTCCAGGAAAAGGTTGCATTGATAATGCTTTAGCATTAGTTGGTTTGAAAGATACCGGAAAGAAAAAAGCAAAAGATTTCTCTTTGGGTATGCGGCAGAGACTAGCTCTCGCAATCGCTTTGCTTGGGAATCCTGAATTTCTCGTACTAGATGAACCAATTAACGGACTAGACCCTACTGGAATTATCGAATTAAGAAACTTACTCAAAAGACTAAATAAAGAACGTGGAATCACTATTTTGATTTCAAGTCACATTCTCACGGAACTTCATCAATTAGCAAATAGATATGGTATCTTACATGAGGGGAAACTTTTACAGGAAATTACCGCTACAGAGTTAGACAAACGCTGCAAAAAGCATTTGTTGTTGCAAGTGAATGATGTAGCTGCTGCTAGTGTTTTATTGGAAAGCAAACTGAATACTTCAAATTTTACTGTTATGCCAGACAAAAGTATTCATCTATATGATTATGTTGAAAATGCCGGAAAAGTATCAGCGTTGCTAAGTGCAAATAACATTACGATTTACCAGTTAGCACAATCTGGAGATAGTCTTGAAACTTATTACACTAATTTGATAGGAGGGTGCCAAAATGATTAACCATTTTAAAGCTGAATTTTATAAATTGCGTCACTCAAAGATATTGATAACTATATTAGGCGTATGTGCGGCGGTTATAATGGTCTCTTTTGCACTTGGTGACATGACTTTTTTTGGAGCCGGAGATGGAACAGAAAGTGTAATCGGATTTCAAGCTAAGTGTTATCTATCTAGTGAAATACCAACGTTTCAAACTGTTGCCCGCTCATCTCTTGCATATACAGCCTTTTTCTGGATTATTGGCATTTTATTTGCAACCATATTTTTTACAAAAGAATATAATACGGGAACAATCAAATTATCTGTTGCATACGGCACTAAACGAACTATTCTCTACTACACCAAAGCGATTACAATATTGGTGGTGTCTCTGATAACGTATCTGATTTTTGTAGCTACATTTTTCGTTATTGAAATCATACAATCCGGTTACATTCCAACTGCGAGTGAAGTAATAAACCTTTTGGGATGGGCTCTTGCTTGCGGAACGGTTTTATTAGCATTAGAAAGCATTTCTATTTTTTTATGTGTCGTTATTCAAAATACAGGGATTGTAACAGGGATTTGCTGCTTATATGTATTCAGTGGAGCGTCTGTTTACTTAATGCTATGGAGTGATATGGAGACGGTTTCAATACCCTTAAAAATTTTTGTATATGGAAATCCTATGTACTATTGGATGAATTTCAGCTCTTGTCGCACAATGGGTATTATTGAGCATTTACCATTCTATTTCATAGGGTGCATTTCTCTTTTGATTGTTGGCGGTCTTATTATGATTAGAAAAGAAATCAAGTAAAAGGGAGGTAGAATATGGGTTGGGCGATTATGTTTCTTGTTCTGATAGCATTGGTCATTATCCTTTCAATTTCTTTAATTAACTGGAAAATACAGATATATAAAGTAATCGTCCAACTAAATGCTATTCTGAATAGAAAAACGAAAAAGTTAGTTACAGTGTCTTTATCTGATAGGCGGTTAGAGCATTTGGTTGAAATCATAAATCAGATTGTATCAAAAGATAATATTTATCTGGGCGAAATTCAAAAAAAGGAGAATGAATTAAAAGAGAATATTTCTTGCCTTTCTCATGATTTACGGACACCACTAACTTCCATTCGCGGATATTTGCAACTTCTATCAAGTGCGCCTGATGAAAAAAGAGCGGAATATATTTCAGCATTATCCGGAAAAGCATTGAGATTAGAACGTCTCATAGATGACTTTTATCAAATCTCTCTTTTAGAAGCAGGACAATATCCATTTTACTATGAAAAGGTTGAGCTATGCTCATTGCTTACTGAAATCCTGCTAGACAATTATTCGATTTTCAGCGTTAATGGAATTGAACCCCAAATAGAAATACCTAATATGGACATCTATCTTAATGCTGACAGAAAGGCGTGTATTCGCATTATACAAAATCTTATATTCAATGCGGTAACATCCACTACAAATAATGTTGTAATTCAACTAATTAATATTGCAGATTCTGTACAACTCTGTATTAAAAATCCTGTTGCATCTATTCCTACAGAAGAATATTCAAAACTGTTGGAACGCTTTTATGTAGCAGATGTTTCAAGAAGTAATGGTACGTCTGGACAAGGACTTTACATTGTGAAAAAGCTATTACTTATGATGAATTGTACAAATCCAATAATTGAAATACATGACCATAATTTTATGATTACGATTGATTTTTCGCCCTTACTCATAAAAAAATAATCTGCCGGACGACGGCAAAAGAAAAAAAGCCGTCGTAAAGCAGATCTATTAACGCGCCTATGCTATCTTCCGGCGGCTTTGAAAAAACAGAGCCGCCGTTTCTTTTTGCGAAAAGCAGAAACCCGACGACCTAACACCGTGTAAATCCACGGCGGCATATAGGAGGATTGCCGCCGTGTCTATGCTTGCCTTTTTTCACAGTACCCATGACCTGCACCAGCTAAAAAAAGTCTGTTCCCAGCAGCGGAGCAATGCGGTCAGAAGTATGCACTATACCATGTAACTAAACAGCAAAATATACTCTATTACGCTCGTATGGCTTTATGCCGTCCGGGCGCTTTTTTGTCCCTGTGGAGCCGGAACATCGGGTCAGCATGGCTCGAACTTTATCCCCGGTGCCGCTCCCCGCCGCCCCATTCAGATTTACCCAAAAAATCTGAATGGAGGAAAGGCAGATGGAAGTTACCATCAATTATAACGGACAAGCTGTGGCCGTGGAGGTTACGCTGGAAGTCTATGAATTTCTTGACCGGGCCGATCATAAAACGGAGAACCTGTTCCATGAACAGCGGCGGCATTGGGATGGCCGGGAGTTTGACGAGTACATCATTACCACCGAGGGCGTAGGGGGCTACGGCGAAACGCCGGAGGAATACCTTTGCCGCATGGAAACGCTGCATGAGCTGATGGCTGTTCTGGACACCTGTACCGAGGCCCAGCGCCGCCGGTTCCTGCTCTATGCGCTTGACGGGCTGAGCCTTGCAGAGATCGGTGTGCTGTGCGGCTGCTCCAAAGTGGCTGTTTATCAAAGTGTGGAAGCGGTCAGAAAAAAATTTATAAATTTCTTTGAGAACAGGCTTAACGAATGACCTGTTTTCTGGCTACCAAGTGAAAGGGATCATTTCCCTTATCTCAGCGAGGGGCGGACAGCGGACGAGCTGCCCGCCTCTCCAATTTTCAGGAGGTAAGCCTATGAAAACAATCAATCTGCGGTGGATGTATCCCCACTACCGGCATGACGAGTTTGTGGATGTTACGGACAAGGTATGGGCAGCGATGTATCAGGCCCAGCGGGAGATGGAGAACTATGAGCGTCGGAAAGTCTACCACCGCGCCTACTACTCTCTGGACGCATACAGCTGGCTGGAAAATTACGCACTGGAACACAGCAGATCGCCGGAAGATATTTTGCTGGAACGAGAAGAAATGACCACCCGCCTGCACCTGATTGCAGCTCTGCCTGCGGCTCTGGCTCATGCCACTCCGACACAGGCCCGCCGTGTTCACGCCTACTACATTGCCGGTATCAAGCAGCCGGAAATCGTCCGGAGAGAGGGTATCCATAGCAGTAAGGTCAGCGTTGCCATCCACCGGGGGCTGCGGAATATGCGCCGCTGCTATGATGACCTTTTTCAAACAGAGTGAGGGCGTGCCTATGCAGACCATCAATCTCAAACAATATTATCCATTTTGCAAAGAGGACATTTTTGTGGAGGTGTCCGATGAGATCGTCGAAGCGTTTCTTCTGGATAAGAGGGCCGAGGCCGCCAGAGATCGCAAGATGTTCCGGTATAAGGCGTTTTATTCCCTTGATTGTAACGATGGAATCGAAAATGCCGCCATCGGCTGGGCGCAGCCATCGCCGGAGGACTACCTGATAGAAAAAGAAGAATTAGCCGAATACGAAGAACTGATACGGCGATTGTACGAAGCCATTTCTTCCCTGCCGCCTATGCAGGCTCGCCGTGTCCACGCCCGCTATATGCTGGGTATGAAAGTGAAAGATATTGCCGCAATGGAGGGTATCACACCATCACAGGCGGGAAAATCCATCCACGCTGCACTGCGGAGGCTGCGCCGGTACTTTGCGCGTCAGAAATGGACGGTCAATCTATGAGTATTTCCAAAGAAAAGAGGTGCCTGACATGAACGAAAAAATTACAGCCCACCCCCAAAAAGAAGAACGGGAGAAAGTCCTGAAGGAGATCCGGCAGCTTGAAAACCGCAAGAAGATTTTAGAGAACAAGCAGCGGAATGAAGAACGCAGGGGTCGTACCCGCCGCCTGATTGAGCGCGGAGCCGTTTTGGAGGGGATTTTCCCGCTGGCTCCCGACCTTTCCGGCGCGGAGGTCAAAACATTTCTGATTGCCCTGTCCCATCTTCCGGGGGCTGCGGAATTGACTGCAAACCTGCCAAAATCCGGGGACACGCCATAAGTCCCTTGTTTACAAGGGCACGCCATAAGTCCCTTGTTTACAAGGGCGCACTTATACACCGTTGCCGGTGCTGTGCGCCCTGCCGGGGGCATTGCGTACTTCGTCCGCGATGGGAAGCTACGCTCCCCAAACCCCTTGTGCGCTCTGCACAGCCAAACACCCGCTTTGCGTTTGTCCGGCTCCACAGAGCCTGTTATGCCCTCACTGAAAGGAGGTGTTCCCCATAGATTTCTGTCATATCCCCGTCAGTATCATCAAGCGCAGCGCAGGCCGTTCTGCTGTTGCCGCAGCTGCTTACCGCAGCGGAACCAAGCTGACAAATGAATGGGATGGAATGACCCACGACTACACCCGGAAAGGCGGCATTGTCCATGCGGAGATCATACTGCCTGCCCACGCCCCGCCGGAATTTGCAGACCGATCTATCCTCTGGAACAGCGTGGAGCAAATCGAGAAAGCAAGGGACAGCCAGCTTGCCCGCGAGATTGAAGCAGCCCTGCCCCGTGAACTGTCCGGCGAACAACAGCTCGCCCTTGTGCGTGCCTATGTGAAGGACAACTTTGTAGACAAAGGAATGTGTGCCGACTTTGCTATCCATGATAAGGGAACCGGCAACCCCCATGTTCATATCATGCTGACCGTCCGGCCCCTGAAAGAAAATGGCGCATGGGGCGCAAAGTGCCGCAAGGCATACGACCTGGACGAAAACGGCCAGCGTATCCCGGACGGGAAAGGCGGCTGGAAGAACCACCGGGAGGACACCACCGACTGGAACGACAAAGGGAATGTGGAGATTTGGCGGGCGGCATGGGCGGCCTGCACCAACCGGGCGTTGGAATCTGCCGGCAGACCGGAGCGCATTGACCATCGCAGCTACAGGAGGCAGGGCATTGATAAAATCCCCTCTGTCCATCTGGGGCCAGCTGCCAGCCAAATGGAAAAGCGCGGCATCCGCACCGACAAGGGAGAAGTAAACCGGCAGATCGCCGCCGACAACAAGCTGCTGAAAGAAATCAAAGCCCGCATTACCCGTCTTTATCGCTGGTCGAAAGCCGAAACGGAAAAACCACAAACACAGCAAAGCAGCTTGACCGCCTTGTGGGAGGCCCAGCAGCAGTTGGACGCTCCCCGCACCCGCACCGGCAAAATCCGGGCTTTGCAAGAAAGCGCTGCACTATTCAGCTTTTTGCAGGCAAACGGCATCCAGTCTATGCAGCAGCTTCATGAAAAAATCACTGATATGAACAGCCGTTACTATGACCTGCGCGGAAAGATCGTCAAGGCCGAGCGCCGGATCACTACCCTTACCGAGCGCAGGGAGATGTGGGAACAGTACAACCAGTACAAGTCCATCCACAAGCAGCTTGCCAAAGTAAAGCCGGAAAAGCGGGAACAGTTTGAGCAGCGCCACAGCCGGGAACTGATTCTGTATGACGCAGCGACCCGGTATCTGAAAGACTTGAAAGACAACGGCGAGGCAATCACCCCGAAGACATGGCAGCTGGAAATTGACCAGCTGGCCGCTGGAAAGCAGACGGACACGCTTGCCATGAAATCCATGCGGGAGGATTTGAAAGCAGTGGAACGGCTCCGCAAAACCGCCGAGCAGCTGTCCAGACAGGAACGGGACAAGTCTCACGACCGGGAGCCGGAGCGGTAAGGGCTACCGCGTTTCACGACATACTTTTGCACACAGAAAAACCGCCGTACAGGTTTCCCCATACGGCGGCAGACTGTTTATTTGCCGAACAAGTCGCTGTGTGTGCCGGTGCGGGCCAGCGTCAGCACCAGAACATCATCTTCTATGCGGTAGACAAGCAGCCAGTCCGGGAGAATATGACATTCTCGATGGCCTGCCCAATCGCCGGACAAATCGTGATCGCGGTTTTTATCCGGCAGCGGTTCGCCCATCGACAGCAGCGCCACGACCTGTTCCAGCAATTCGATTTTCAGGCCGCGCTTGATTGCCCGCTTGTAGTCCTTTTTGAAAGCGGTCGTGTACTTGACGGTGTACTTTGTTTTCCTCATTTTTTCAGGTCGGCAAACAACTCGTCAAGGTCATTGCATCCCTTTACAGACGGGTCTTTTGCAATCCTTTCCGCTTCCAGCATGGCAGCAATCGTTTCCTTGTTCGGCTGTTCCAGCCTTACTTCAAAGGGAATGCCGCCTTCACGAAGCGACTGGCGCACAAAGATGTTAAACGCCGTAGTCAGGTTCATGCCAAGCTCAGTAAACAGTGCGTCCGCCTGCGCTTTCAAATCTGCGTCCATGCGGATACTGATGTTTGTGGTATTTCCAGCCATACGATCAACCCCTTTCTGCTGGCAATTATAGTATATGCCATTTGCACGAAGAAAACAATACTTTGCACGAATATTTAACAATAAATTCATTCAAGGAGGTTACCGGCTTTATGAAAGAAATCATTTATGAAGAACAATAAGTCTGAACCTATCCCAGTCATGGATTACCGCCAGTACCGCAGAGTGCGGAGGCTGGTGCATGAGTGCTGTAACTACATCGACGGAAACTGTATCGCCCTGGACGATGGGGAGAAATGTGTCTGTGTCCAGTCCATTTCCTATTCCCTGTTGTGCAGGTGGTTTCGGGCGGCGGTATTGCCGCAGGATAAGGAACTGGAAACGGCGCTGTTCCACCGGCTGAATGCTAAGAAATGCTCCGTATGTGGGGCGCTGTTTACCCCCGGTTCCAACCGAGCCAAATACTGCCCGGAATGTGCCGCACGCATGAAGCGGATCAATGCCGCAAAGCGCAAGCGGAAACAACGGGAGAAATGTCACGCTTTAGGGGCTGAAAAACCTTTGTAAATCAAGGCTTTTTTCGAGGGTGTCAAAGGCAGGCTGATAGATTTATCCTCTGACCCATAAAACGGCCTTAAAATGCGTGCAGAATCCCAAGAGAAACCCCAAGGAGGAACCCTATGTCAGACAACCGAAAATATTATTACCTGAAACTCAAAGAAAACTATTTTGACGATGATTCCATCGTGCTGCTGGAAAGTATGCAGGATGGTGTGCTGTATTCCAACATTCTGCTCAAGCTGTATCTGAAATCGCTGAAACATGGCGGACGGCTTCAACTTGACGAGGACATTCCTTACACGGCGCAGATTATCGCCACCATTACCCGCCAGCAGATCGGCACTGTGGAGAGAGCCTTGCAGATCTTTTTGAAGCTGGGTCTTGTGGAGGTGCTGGACAGCGGCACATTCTACATGAGCAACATCGAACTTTTAATCGGCCAGTCCTCTACCGAGGCCGAGCGAAAGCGTGCGGCGAGGCTCCAAAACAAGGCTCTTTCCGCGCCCCGGACAAACGGCGGACATTTGTCCGACATTCGTCCACCAGAGATAGAGATAGAGTTAGAGAAAGAGATAGAGATAAAGAGAGAGATAGAGAAGGGACGCTCCGCCCGCGCCTATGGCCGTTACCAGAATGTTTTCCTGACGGACGAGGAACTGGCAGACTTGCAGGCCAGTTTTCCCACTGTATGGGGCCAGTACATCGAAAAGCTGTCCGAATACATGGCCTCTACCGGTAAGCGGTATCAGAGCCATGCCGCCACCATCCGGCGCTGGGCCGGTGAGGACGCGAAAAAGGCGGCCCCGCCCACCCGCAACCGTGATTACAGCGTAAAGGAGGATGAAACCGTATGATGGAGATTACCGCAGAAATCCGGGCGCTGATCGACAAGGCAGCCGCCGGTATGGAACTGGCCGGGGACGAGTACATAGACCCGGCAGACGGCCTCATTCACTGTAAAAAGTGCGGCGGCCAGAGGCAGACCGTTGTGCCATGCTTTGGGAAACCCGGCTACTTCATGCCCCGCTGTATCTGCCAGTGTCAGCGGGAGGCCGAGGAACAGCGCAAGGCCGCCGAGGAACGGCAGCGCCGCATGGAGCGCATCAAGCGCCGGAAGGCCCAGGGCCTGCAAGACCGCTATCTGTACGACTACACCTTTGCCAACGACAACGGCCAAAATCCTCTGATGGACAAGGCCCGCGCCTACGTGGAGAACTGGAAGGAGGCATACAGGAACAACACCGGCCTGCTTCTGTTTGGGGATGTGGGAACTGGCAAGTCCTTTTTCGCCGGTTGTATCGCCAATGCCCTGCTTGACCGTGATGTGCCGGTGCTGATGACGAACTTTCCCACCATCCTGAACCGTCTGACGGGAATGTTTTCCGAGGACAGGGCCGACTTTATCGCCAGCTTTGACGAGTACGACCTGCTTATCATTGACGATTTGGGTGTGGAGCGCAGTACCGAGTATGCGATGGAGCAGATGTTTTTCGTCATCGACAGCCGCTACCGCAGCCGCAGGCCCATGATTATCACAACAAACTTGAAACTGTCCGAGCTGAAAAACCCGCCTGATCTGGCCCACGCCCGTATCTATGACCGTATTCTGGAACGGTGTGCGCCGATTCTTTTTGACGGGAAGAATTTCAGGGAAGAAAATGCCGGTGCTACCCGACAGGCAGCAAAAGACATTGTAAACAGTAAGCAAGACTGATTTTTTACTGGGCGGCACAGACCCGCCCGGAGAAAGGAGCGCCATGAACAAAGAACCCCGTACTATGCAGGTGGCAGACGCCGCTACTGCGTCCAGAGCGCCGGAAAACACGCCGGCGATGGTAAAGAAAATCGGCAAGACGACCTACAAGGTTCATGTCCATTTCAGCAATACCAGCACAGAAACCATGAGCGATAAAATCAAGCGTATGCTCAAAAATGAAATTCAGCAGATGTGACAGACTGATAAACGAAGCCGCCTTGTGCTAAACTGATGATGGTACGCACCAAAATTTTTGTCAAGGAGGACACGAAAATGCTTTACACAGAAAAAGAGAAACATGAAATTGAGCGAGTAAAGGAAGTCTTTGCGGAACATCTGCGGCAAAGCCCTGATTTTGAACTGCTCTGGTCGGACAAGGTGGGCTATGTCTGGCTGACGATTGGCGTAAATCCTGTCTATGTGGATACCGGTATCAGGATAGAATCTGCCGCTGATCTCTGCTGCAAGTGTTTGGATGATGTTGCTATGGATGTTTTGTATATGACGGGCAACGATCATGCACTGGAGGAAGCCGATCCGCTGGAATTGGCCGAAATCAAGCGGCGCTGGGAGCCATATATCAACCAGCTGCCAGACTATGCGTATCTCTGCAAAGACCTGCTGGACGGAAAAATGTAAGCTGTTAAACGAGGTGTCAGGAGCCATACGGTGCTTCTGGCACCTTTTTTGTGAATTTGATTAAAAAGTCCTTGACAATTTGTCTCTGGAAGTGCTTTTAAATCCGTGTTTGCAATTTCTACCGTTGGTATAATTGCATGATGATCTGATACCTTTTTGCTGTTTAAAAGTCTTTTTATCTCTGGTTCCGAACCCTTCATTGATATTTCTGGAAATACTCTATTTACCGCATCAATAACCAAAAACGCATTTTCTTCCATATCATCTGTAAGATATTGGCTATCCGTCCTTGGATACGTCACCAGTTTCTTCTCATAAAGGCTTTGGGTATAGTCCAAGGTTTGCTGTGCCGTAAATCCAAGAAGACGATTTGCTTCCCTCTGTAATGTGGTCAGATCATATAATTTCGGCGGCTGTACCTTTTTCTTCTCTTTCTTTACTGAAAGAATCTGTGCAGTTTCATCCTTCATATCCTCCATCATCTGAACGGCAGCACTTTTCTCTTTTATCCGGTTGCTTACAGCATCCAATCCATCCATCAGAAGATGAACCAGATAATACTTCTCTTTCTGGAAGTTCTCGATGCTCTTTTCCCGTTCCACCAGCATTGCAAGTGTAGGTGTCTGCACCCGACCTACAATCAACCGATGGTGATACAGCACCGTAAACAGTCTGGTGGCATTAATTCCCACCAGCCAGTCTGCTTCACTTCTCGCCACCGCAGAATAATAAAGATTATCATATTCATGTCCATCTTTCATCTGCTGAAATCCTTCCAGAATTGCTTTTTCCTCCATGGAAGAAATCCACAGTCTTTTAAAGGGAAGTTTACATTCTGCCTGGTTATATACCAGACGGAAAATCAACTCCCCTTCTCTTCCTGCATCTGTTGCACATATAATTTCTGTGACATCTGCTCTGTGAAGCAGTTCCTTTAAAACCCGAAACTGCCCTTTGATACTTTCTTTAATCTGATATTTCCAATTCTCCGGGATCATGGGAAGTGTTTCATATTTCCATGCTTTCCAGTCATACCGGTACTGATCTGCACTGGCCAGTTCAACCAAATGCCCAATACACCAGGAAACCAGATACTCTTTTCCTTCCAGATAGCCATCTTTTACGTTTGTGGCATGAAGCACCTTCGCAATGTTTCTGGCTACGCTGGGTTTTTCCGCAATTACAAGCTGCAATTTTCTATCTCCTTTCTGCACCTGTCGCTGTAATTAAGTGAAACAAAGTTATTCCTCTGATTCTTCGTCTTCTACTTCACCTTCCATTTCATATTCTTCTAATTCTTCATCATCCTCACGAATTGTATCTTCTTCCTCCTTATCGTCGTCCTCGTCCTCTTCATAATCAAAAGAAGTATTTCTTCCTTTCATAAATTTCCAATAATAGTAAGCACCACAAACTCCTGCCAGAACCAGCAGCATTAATAAAATCGTGCCGGAATTATTGCTTTTCTTCTCAGGTTCTTCCTTTTCTTCCGGTATGATCGTAACTTCTGGTTCCGGTGTCTCTGTGATCTTCTCTGTTTCAAGTGGCAGTGCGGATTCTGCAATAGCCTGGTTCTGTGGAAGTGTGACCATGTTGGTATCCGTAAAGTTCAAAAGATCATTTTCGCCTACCTCTGTAAGAAGATAAACATTTTCATCCGTTTTATCCTTATCTACAATCAGATAAAAAACCTTATCACTTTTTGTCTTGATCGTATAAAATTCCTTTCCCCCTTTGTCCTGAACTGTTCCTGTTGTCATGCCGGAAGCAGAACTTTCTCCCTGCACCCGTCCGGTATCTGCTTCTGTATCCGTTTCATTTCCTGTGTTTTCTGGTTCTGTTGGTGCAGTAGCAGTCTCGTTCGTTGTCTGATGTTCCGTTACGGTTGCCGTAGCACTGGTGGGCTTACTTGCAGTTCCATCGGCTGGCAAAGAAGCTGCATTCTGCTCCGTTCCGGAAACCTCTGTATTCTCTTTTACTGCATCTGGATTTTCATAATAAGGGTTTCCTACTTTATAGATCTCTGACATATTTCCTGCTTTGTCTTTTGCCTGCAGGGTAAAGTATTCATAGGAAGTATCCGCTTTTTGCAAACGGACATTTAACGTATTATTCGTCAGTTCTGTGAATTCATTTCCATTGACATACAAAGCAGCAATTCCCGATTCCGCATCAACTCCCTGCACGATCAGTATCCCATTCTTCGCAGCCGCAATAATAGTTGGTTTGGTTTTATCAAAACACTCTATGTAACGATTCTGCTCATAAGTATTTCCATTCTGATCGGTAACTCTCACATAAATACTACAATTAGAAGAGATGGATACTTCCATATTTCCGGTTATGTCTGACCATCCTCCATTTTCTGAAAGTCTTGCTTCTACTTTTGCAATAGAAAAAGCACCTGTATTCTTTGTATCTTCCACTTGAATTTTTACGGTTGCCGTATCTGTCTGCCAGCCTTCGGGTTCTGTAAAGGTAATCCCTACTTCTGGTGTTTCCGTCACATCATTTCCTGCATCTTCCTGTGCCTGTTCCACTGGATCTGCATGAATTTCAACTTCTGATCCATCTGAAAAATCAACATCTTCCGGGCTGCTTTCTTCTGATGATTCCACTTCTACATTATCTGCCCATACAGTCAGACTTCCGGGCGAACTATAAAAGAAAGCTCCTGCCGGAAGTCCTGCTAACGTAGCTGCGGTTAAAAATACAGCTGCTCTTTTATGAAATTTCTTCATTTTCTGTCTGCTCCTTTTCTCTGGTTTCCAATATCTTTTTTTGTTCCTCCTTGCTGATATCAATCATCAACTGAAGTTCCTCTGCGGAAACTCCATTGCTTCGGATAATTTTTAGATACTCCATATCCTCTGCCTGTTTCTTCTGTTCTTCCAGATCCCTTGCTTTTTTCTGTAGCTTTTCAATCTTAACGTAGGTTCTTGCAAGTTCTTCTTTTATTCGTTCAATGTTCAAATACGCCCCTCCTTATGGCCTGCCAAAAGCATAAAAATGAGACTGCCAGTATGCAGAATTAATGGACGTATACTGAATTGGATTTCCACAATGGATCATCTGTCCATCTCCGGCATAAATTCCTACGTGGGTAACCGGCTCTCCCGCATCATACGTCCCAGTGAAAAAGATAATATCTCCTGGCCTTGCTTCTTCTGGTGATACAGGCATACAAATGTCATAAATTCCCTGTGCAGTAAGTCTTCCCATATTGCAGACACCCGAATTGGTAAACACATAGCTTACAAAACCAGAACAGTCAAAAGAAGTCTCCGGGCTGGAACCGCCCCATACATACGGCATACCAAGATATTTGTCTGCTTCCGCAAATAATCTCCGCACAGTCTCATCATCATAACTGCCGCCTCCACCATACAGCCCGCTATCTCCGGTACTGATATAAAAAACAGGATTATAATATTCCCCATCTTTGACCAGTTCCAAATATAACTGGCTTCCGGTTGCACTTCCTGTACTTCCCGTTGTACCAATTACAGTATCTGTTGTTACTTCCTGACCATTTGCTACCGAAATGCTCTGCAGATAAGCGTATTTAATCTGCACACCTTTTTTATCCTGCGTAACTACATAATTTCCAAAAGTTCCGCTATATCCTACATCTACAACAAAACCATTCATCGCTGACTTCACTTCTGTTCCCTGTCGTACATTAACCGTCACACCTCTGTGAAGTTGTGTCTGCCCGGTTCCATTGTTTACAGAATACCCATAATAGGTACTGATATAGGCATACCAGTTTAACTCAACCGGAGTTTTATATGTCTGTAAATTTCCTCTGTTGGAATAGACCTCTTCATAAATTTCCTGCTCATCCTCTTCCATTCTGGACAGAATAACACTTCTAAGCGGTTTTGCCTGAACAGAAACATTCAGTACATCTGCAGTTACTGTACGGGTAACTTCCACAGAGTTCTGATTGCCCTCTGCCAGAAAACATTCCCAGGTCTGATGACCATGTGCCTCAGCTACTGCGTGATTATCATAATAAACATCAAACTGGACACCATACTGGGCAAAGTTTCCAGTATCTTCTACGGTGTACTCAATCCCATTCATCACTACTTTCGTCCCCATTGGAAGAAATGGGTTTGCAGCATCAACCGCAAGCGTATGATTAGCCTGTGGCATTGCCCCTGAAGCAGTTGGTCCTCCACTCCACACGCCACAGCAGATAGGACAGTTACAGTATCCACTGGTCACAACATTTCCCAATGACTGCCCTACCTGTATTGTAGATGTTTCCTGCCGGGTTTCACTTTTTTCCTCTACGGTGATTCCGTACTGTAAAGAAAAAATTGTTTCCAGTTCTCCTTTTATCTCATCAAACTTAAAATCCCCATACCTGGCAGTCAGATAACTGATCAATGTATGGGGATCATGGCCGATTTCACCAATGTTATATCTGTATTCATCTTTTCCTGGATACCAGGCTTCCATCTGGTTTATTTTCTGTTGAAGACTGGCTTCCAACTGCGTATAATACAACTCTGCTTTTTCAATTTCGTCCGGATCCGCAATGTAACTGGAAGCGATTACCGTAGAAATTCCATTAGAAAACATAGCCGAACAGGAAGCAAATCCTGTCATTACGGAAAGAAGCAAAATCAATAACAACCCCATTGAGATCAGAGTAGTTACATTTCTTACAAATACTTCCTGTGCCTTTCTTGCAATTTTAGTAGCAAGATTTACTGACCGGATTGAGGTGTCTTTTGTTTCTTTTGCAATCTTCCCAGCCCGGTATGCCATCTGATACTCTCGCTTAATCCTCTGCTTCTGTATTAATTTTCTGATCAGCTTTTTCTGCATCTCTGGATGTTCTTCCAGATATTTCTGATATTGATACCTGGATGCACTCTTCCAGGCTCTTTGCTCTAAACGGTTTTCTTTATGTATCTGACTGCGGTTCTTCCGGATATTTCTACTGCTATGTTCCTGTAATATCCACTCACCTGAACGCACCAGCTTATGTGCTGCATCTACAGCACTGTTTTCCTCTTCGTCTTCGCCTGCTTTCTGATATACTGCATTTTTTAATGCTTTCTTTGGAACAGAAGACAAGGTTTTCTTTTTACCATCCGTTTTCCCTGTTTTTTTGTCGAAATATAAATGGTACTTTACCTTTGCTTTCTGTTCCTCATTTGTTTTCTTGGTATAAACAGAATCTTTCGGAATTTTGTTCTGCCTCTCAGCTTCCTGTTTTCTTGCAGCCTTATCCACTTCCTGATAAGTTTTTATTGTTTTTCGGCTATATTTCTGCTTTCCTTTTTTTCGGTTTGTAGAAACATCATTCTTCTCTGCCTGAAAATGTCCTCCATCTGTTTCAGCCGAAGTTTTCTTTTCTTTCTTCAGACTTCCATCTGTCTCCAGTTTTCCAAACTGCAGTCTCTGCTGTTTCTTTTTCTGTCGCTGATACTGGCTCCTGTGTTTTTCTTTGCGCTCACGTATTTCTACCGCTGAATCCACAGATACACCTGCAGGCTTGTCCCGATATCTGTACCGTCCCTGTGTTTTTCGTTTTCCCGGAGGACTGTTTGCAGCCTCTTCTTTTTTGGCAGGATTTCCCTCCTGAACTTTTTCGGAAAATTGTTTCTTTTCAGCTTTTTTATGAGAGTTTTTCTTCTTTTCAGAAGTAATAAATGCCTGTTCTACATCCTTCTGTTTATAAGGCAACTCCTGATCGCTGTTTGTAACTTTTCTGGTCTCCTTTGTTGCAAGATTTTCCTCAACCAGACCATTTCTGGTCATACGGCTGACTTTCTTCTCTTTCGCCGTATATTTTTGTTTTCCCAATGTACCTCACCTCTGCTTTTTTGTCCGTTAAGTCTGAATCTCATCCGGTTTAGTACTCATCAAAGCATAGGTTCTGGTATCCTGCGGATATCTGTCTGCAAAAGGTATGATTACATTTCCGTAAAAAAGCAGCCCTTCTCCTGCATTACTGTTATTTACAAAAGAAATCTGATGCTTGGAAATATTCAATTTCTCCGCAAGGATCTTCTGATCCCCGCTGTGCTGATTTAACATCAGGATAAAATCACTGTTTCCCACAATACTTTCTACTGCCAGAGAGCCAAGAAAATCTGTTACATTCTGACTGATTCCTGTAATGATTCCACCCCACTTACGAAATCTCTTCCACATTTCAATAGAATAATTAGCAGTTTGTGGCTGGTTCAGCAAAAGGTGAAATTCATCCACATAATAACGGGTTGATTTCCTGCGACTGCGGTTCTGTGATACTCTTGTCCAAACCATATGCTGGACAATCAACATCCCTGCTTTTCGTAGTGTGGTTCCAAGTTCCCGGATATCAAAGCATACCACTCTGTTCTGCGTATCGACATTACTTCGATGGTTAAATACATTCTGCGATCCTGTTACATACAACTGCAGACTGTTGGCAATGTTCTGTGCTGCTGGTTTATCTGGTGCATAAAAGTTCAGACGTTCATAGAAATCCTGCAGAGTCGGCATATTTTCCGGTTTTGGATTATTGTAAAGATATTTTTTATAAATGTCTTTTACACACAGGTCAATCATGGAAACCTCATCACCATTTAATTCTGCATTTTGAGGTTTCTTCATAATGACCTCGCAGAAAGATGTGATAAACTCTGCTTTATCAGCAATAATGGTATCAATATCCTCCACATCGCCATTAATCCTGTATTTCTCCGGATGATAAATAACATCCAGGTTCACTTCCATAGGATTGATGTAATCATTACTTTTTGCACTGATTTTAATAACTTCACCATTTAAGGCATTTACCAGCGGAAAATATTCTCCCTCCGGGTCACAGATAATAATGTCATCGTCTGTAATCAGGAAAACATTGAGAATTTCTCTTTTCGTTGCAAAACTCTTACCGGAACCAGGAGTACCCAAAATCAGGCCGTTAGGTGTTTTCAATCGTTTCCGATCCACCATAATGAGATTGTTTGACAGTGCATTTAAGCCATAGTAAAGAGCTTCACCGCCTTGGAAAAGTTCCTGTGTGGTAAACGGAACAAAGATTGCTGTAGAAGTCGTAGTCATAATTCTCTGTATTCCAGTCTGGTTCATTCCCAGTGGTAGTGATGCCACAAGTCCCTGTTCCTGCTGATATTGAAGTCTCCGTATATTGCAATTATATTTCTGGGCGATTCCTGCAGTCTGATACACAATATTGTCCAGTTTTCTCTTATTGTCCGCTGTATTCATCAGCAAAAAAGTAAGTTCAAAAAGTTTCTCATTCCTGGACTGGATTTCATTGAGCAATCCCTCCACATCCTCTCCGTATGTAGAAATGTCCGTTGGAATAATATCCATATCATATCCGCTTCTGACCGCTTTCTTCTGTTCTTCAATTTTCATTTTCTGAATATTTGACAGCGTACTTTTCAGGCTTTTAATAGCTGCCTTGGGATCAATTGGACGCAGGTGCATATTGATGATAAGATTCTCTTCCAGATCCAGCAGATCTGCCAGCAGTTTATCCGTAAGTTCTGGTGATGTAATCTGTAAATATGACACGCATCCAAAAGTCTGTCCCATCCGAAAATAGCTGTCATTGCGAAAATCAAATCCGGTAGGTGCAATAAAGTCTTTTGTCTGCAGACCTGTTTTTGCAACCATCCCATAATGGAAATGGAAAGATTCTTTTGTGTCCATATTCATCACCTCATGCAGAATTTTCAGACGTTCTACCCCATTTAAAGGCTCTGCCATGGCTCCCATCACCTTAAAATTATTCAATACACTGGCTTCAATTCTCTCCAGCCTGGATTTTGCATTTCGCAGATTATCCGCCTTAATGGAAAATGTAATATATTTTGTTTTTACAAGCCCATTATTTCCTTTGGAAAGCTGCATTTTCAACATATCCGAATATTCTTTCCGAATATCATTGAAACAGTCATCCTGCTCTGGAATATCAATATTTTTTGCATACTCATCAAAATTCACCTGTTGATTAAGAAATGTAATTTGTACCTCAACAGAGCTGTCAAATGAATTCAGGAACTCACAATAGTTCTCAAAAATAGCCGCTTTATCATCATTCTGCGCTAACTGGTAATTTATATCGTAAAACTGCACCATTTTTGAATAATAGTTATCATCCGTCCTGCCGATACCATCCTTATATATTTCCTTATATGGAATCGTATCCTGCGCTGTAAAAGGCTTCCTCTTCTTCTGATTCTCCGCTTTTATCATCCGAAGTTCTTTCAGACGCTTTTTTTCTTCTTTCGTAAGTCCGGTTTTCTGTTTCTTATTTTTTTCGGTCTGCTTTTTTAAGGAAATGGAACGGATTTCTCGCTTCCCTGGCTTCTTTTGCCTTTTTCTCAAGCCATGCACCCTCTTTCTCTAATTTATCGTACTCTATAATCCGGTCATATAAGTTTTGGGAACGATAGACCCTGATTCCAGGTCTTAAAAATTTCTGCCGGATAATGTGAAGCAATATTTTCTCTGCTGGAAATCCATCCTTTTCATACATTGCAAAAAAGAAAAATGGCAGCATCACTATGATCATAAGCGTTGCTGCCACATCTGTTCCCAGTCCTGCTTTTGTCAGCAAATAGACCGGAACACCACAAATTCCTGCCAGAAAAAAACATATAATTTGTCTTTTAGTTAAATTCAGTGCTAATTTTGTCTTTATTTTTGAAAAATCTTTCGGCACTGGAACATATGCCATATTCTTGTTTCCTCCTAATGTGCATTGAAGATTGATTTTGCCAGGGAACTGGTCTTAAACAGGCTGAAACATAAAATAACTGTATATGCTGCAACTGACCAGATAGCTGTATGAAGATTATCCGCAACTGTAATAGCATTTACCAGAACTGCATAAATCGCAACACATACCATCATAAAAAATCCCTGGAATCCCAACGCTAATAATGCCTTCACGTAATTATTTCCAATACTTCCCCATTCCCTGTTCGTAAATGTTGAAAACGGAATAGGTGCCACAGAGACATAAAGATATATTTCTATCATTCGTCCATATAAAATGACGGTAATCAGGACTGATATGATTTTTAGACATAAACTGACCAGCATCGTTTCAAGACCAAGCCCCAGTAATTCTCCGATTCCCATATCTTCAATCTGCGTTTCAAGAAGCGTTTTCAATGCTTCTGTAACATCAATAGATGCGGAACCGGTTATCATACCGCCAGCATTGGATACCACATGATTCGCTACATCAAAAATTGCCATCGCAATATCAAAAGTATGAGTAACCAGATATACCGCTACCCACATCTTAAAAATGTATTTGAAAAACATAAACGTATCCGTATCGTGCATATTGTTTTTTTCCATAATCATGGAAATCAGCTCATAACACAGTACAAATGTAATAATCATCCCCGCAATGGGGACAATGACATTATCCGACAGATTTTTTATCATGGAAAAAATGCCACTGTTCCAATTTTGGGGTGTTTTCCCAACCTCTGTAGCAATCGTTTCTACTTTGGTATTTACATCGGTGAACATGGTATCCAGGTTTGATGTGATCCAGCCTGTTAGCAGATCCTTTATGAACTCTGTTATTTTTTCGGTTATTCCACCCATTTATTTATCCAAACAAAGTTGCAAGCTGTGGAATCAGGTTTATTCCAATCAGTACGATGCCACCGCCCGCCATCAACTGTTTTATCCCCAATTAGGTGTAAAACTCTGCTCGATGGCGGGCGGCGGCGTACAAAAAATCTATATGGTGTTTTTAAGAGAACCGTCCCGGCGGGACAGGTCAGGCAGTGACCTGTTCCACCTCCGGGATGGGTTTGAGATTAAAATGAATTTCGATAGAAATGTGTCTTGTTTTATCCTCGTCAATGCGCTCATGCACGACGATTTCTTTGATTAAGCGGTTGAGGGTGGCTACGTCCAGCTCTGTGATGTTGGCGTATTCCTGAATGGCTTCCACCCATTGTTTTGCGTCATTGGCAAGCTGGACTTCATCGGACAGCCGCTTTCTGCCCTCGGACACTTTTGCTTTAAGCTCCGTCTGCTCGGTCTGTGTCTTTTCCAGCATGGTGTTGAAGTTCTGCTCACTGATACGCCCTGCAATCATATCCTCATAAAGCCGCATTACCATTTTGTCCAGAACCTCAATCCGTTCCTCATCCCTTGTAAGGGAGCGTTCCATTGCTTCCCGCTGTTCCCGCTGCTCGGCTTCACAGGTATTGGTCAGGCGGTCGGCAACCGCTTCCCCGTCCATCAGGGCAGCTCTGGCACATTCCCGGATTTTCCGCAGCACATGGCTGTAAAGGGTGTCATAGTCAATCCGGTGCTGGGTGCAGTGGTTCTTTCCAAAGGCATTGTAGGTCTTGCAGGAATAAATCTGCTGGGGATGTTTTTCGTTTGTGTAGCGTATCGTCAGCGACTTCCCACACTCGCCGCATTTTATCAGTCCGGCAAACAGGCTGATTTCATTGGTCTGCCCCGGACGCTGGCGGGATTTCAGCTTGTTCTGCACAATGTCAAAGCTCATGCGGTCAATCAGCGGTTCATGCTGTCCCTCCACCACAATCCAGTCCTCCGGCTTCTTTTCCCCAATCGTGCCGATTTTGAAACGGTAGTCCTTTTTCTGGGAAGCAATCGCCCCGGTGTAGACGGGATTCATCAAAAGGTCTTTGATAACGGAGAAGTCCCACATATACCGCCCGTTTTCCGGGTCTTTCTTTTCCCATTTGGTGCGGGTATTGCGAAGCCCCCGTTCCCGGTTCCACCATGTGGGGCAGGGGATTTTTTCTTCCTCCAGCCGTCTGCGGATATAGTTCGGACCATGACCGTTCAGGGCATATCCGAAAATCAGCCGCACAATCGGGGCGGTTTCCTCGTCAATGAGCAGATGGTTTTTGTCCTCCGGGTCTTTCCGATACCCAAACGGGGCAAGACACCCGGTAAACTGTCCTTTCTGCGCTTTCAGAAGATAAGAGGAATGGACTTTCTTGGAAATATCCTTGCTGTACATCTCGTTCAGGATATTCTTGAACGGGGCAATATCGTTGTTATCCCGCAGGGTGTCGATACCGTCATTCATGGCGATATAGCGGACACCGTTTCTTGGGAAAAAGTCCTCAATCAAATGCCCGGTTTGCAGATAGTTCCGCCCCAGTCGGCTGAGGTCTTTCGTGATGACAAGGTTGACCTGCCTGCGCTCAATGGCTCTCAACATTCTCTGTAAATCAGGACGCTCCATATTAAGACCTGTGAAGCCATCGTCCTGATAGACTGCCACAACCTCCCATCCCTGCTTTTCGCAGTATTTTTCCAGCATATCACGCTGGTTTGCGATACTGGCACTTTCGCCTTGCAGGTCATCGTCCTTTGACAGTCTGCAATAGACCGCTGCACGATAGCCCCCGGCAAGTGCCGAACCGATTGTTCTGTATTCCATTTCGTTCATCATAGCCATTTACCCACACAATCCAGACGGTATCTGGCTCTTTTGAACCTCATCTTCATTATACTTCAAATCTTTCTTTTTAGCAAGATATTCTTTTGAATTTGTCTTTCCATATTTCTGGGAAATCAGGCTGACGAACACATCGGTTGCGTCAAGCTCCCCGTCAAATACAGTGGTCACATGAATCTCTGTTTTGTTTTTTGCCATAGGCAGTTATCCTCCATACATGAAAATAGCCAGACAGAGGGTGTCGGCAACGAAGTCCGGCAACGGACTTCAAAAGACCTTGCAAACAATCTCAATCTGGCGATGGTTACTATTTATACTTTTCTTTTATTTTTCTGTTGTTTTGGTTGTTATAAGGGAGAAAAGCCCGGAAATAAGGGGTTTTTCCCGGCAACCGGCTCGGCAACGGGATAGCAACAGGGGGTGCAACGGGCTGTCATTTTCAGAATGGAAGCTCCATCTGTTCTGTGACCTCCACAAAACCGTCCATCGTTTTTTCAGACGGGTTGCCGGAGTCCGTTGCCGGGTTTTCACGCTCCCAGCCCTTTTGTCTGCCATATTCGGAAAACATTCTTGGGTTTGGGAAGTACCGCCAGCCGGAAATGCACTGGTTCATAATCTCGTTGATTTCCCGGATTTCCCATTGCTTCGGCTCGTCAAAGGCATGGTTTAAGGCTTCCTTGTAAAGCTGCTTGGAGCAGACCATGCTCCCGGTGTACTTGTCAAGGTATGCCTGTATCATCCCGGCTTTGGTGTCCTCCGGCATAAAATCCCGCTGGTGTTCTTTGAGATAGCGCTGCATGGCGGGGCTGAAAGCCAGCTTGAACCTGCCGCTTTTATAAATCTCCATCGCTTCCGCCCACATCTGCCCGATATAGGCTCTGGAAGCAGCTTCGTCCTCCAAAATGTGAACCTCGGCTTGCTCCGGGTACACCATGACGGGGATAAAGCGGCGGTTGCCGGAACGGTCAAGGGGCAGGAAGTCAAGGGCATTGGAAGTGCCGCCAAACACGCACTGACGGGGGCGGTCTGCCGGGTGGGTTTCATAGGGTATCTTGTAAACCTCTTTCTGCCGGCTTAAAAATGACTTGATTTCCTCAATGCTCTTGGCGTTGGCGGTTGCCATCATTTCCGACATTTCGATAATCCAGTGACCTTGCAGCTTGCGGTACACATTGTCATCGTCCAGCTTCCGCAAATCATCGGAGAACCACTCGTCCCGGACTGCCAGCAGACGGAAGAAGGTGGACTTGCCAGCCCCCTGACCGCCTACCAGACAGAGCATGATTTCAAACTTACACCCCGGCTGAAAGGCTCGTGAGATTGCACCCAGCAGGAACAGCTTCAACGCTTCATAGGTGTAATCATCTGCGTCAGCCCCCAGAAAGTGCCGCAGGCAGAAGCGGATTCGTTCCTTTCCGTCCCACACAAGGGAACTTAAATAATCCCGGATGGGATGATACTTGTTTTCATTCGCCACAATTCCGATGGCGTTATCAATCTTTTTCTCATTGGTAAGCCCGTAGGTTTCTTCCAGATAGAGAAGCAGATACTTCATGTCCGTATCGTTTAAGGCGGTGCTTTCTCTGTGGAAGCCGATGGGCTTTATGATGTCCTTGCGGTCGGTCAGGATGTTGTATGCGATAGCCCCGGAAAGCAGAGGGTCACGCTGAAATACGGTCAGGCAGTTCCGTATGCTCTGACGGACACCGCCTTTCTCGGTAGTTTCCAGCCCCGCCTTGATTTCCTCAATGCTCTGGGGCGGCTGCATGGCGTTCATGGTGTTTTTTAGTTCTTGCTGCGTCTGCGGCTGCAAGCTCTGCCATTCGCTGTTCAAGCTGTATCACATCCTTTCCGTAGTCCGTAATCAAAGCCGCTTTTTCCTCCGTCTCCCCAAACAGCAGCACATCCAGCAGATATTCCACATGGGCTTGCTTCTGTAAGGCTTCCACAAACCGGGGATGAAAGGCTTCCTCCGGGGAGTGCGGGGCGTAGTCCATTCTCCATGCCATCAGCAAGTGAAGATAATCGGCAAGGGTACGGAAGCAGCGGCTCTTTGCTTCCTGAAACTGTTCCTCCGGGGATTTCTGCCGGGGCTTGGGCTTTTTTGCCTTTCCCGGCGGTTTCCAGTCCTCATAGGAAAGCCCGAAGTCCTGTGCCAGTTGTACGGCGGCTTCTTTCTTTCCCAGCCCATACAGGGCGGCGGCAAAATCAATCACATCCCCATCCGCACCGCAGCCGAAGCAGTGGTAACGCCTATCCAGCTTCATGCTTGGGGTTTTATCGTGATGGAACGGGCAGCAAGCCATCCCGTTCCGACCTATATGGATTCCATAATGCTCCGCAGCCTGCCTTGTTGTGACGGACTGCTTCACAGCTTCAAATACATTCAAATCTATCCCTCCTTGAAAATAAGAAAAGCACCTGACATTCTCTGATTGAAAATGGCAAGTGCCTGTTAAAGTTCCATATCCTGTTGTCTGTGTTTCGCCTGTGCCGGGGCAGTTCTTTGAGCCTTTTTCTCGTCTGCCTTATCCTGCAAGACTTCTTTGATAGGCTGCTTCTTGGGCGGCTCTTTGCTTTCCTCTGTGCCGGGGGTGGCTTTCCGTACCCAGTAGCGGATGTCCCGCAACTTCTTCAAATCCTCCTGTACCTCGGTTAAAGGTTCTTTCAGCCCTGCGATTTCGCCAACAAGTTTTTCCTGTTCCTCTTGCAGCTCCTTTTGGGTGCTGTCCTTATCGTCCGGGTGCTTGGCAAGGTAGGCGGCGGCTTTCTCATACCGGGCAACCTCCGGGTGTTCCTGTTTGAATTTCTCCTTTGTTTTCTTAAAAAATATCTTCCGGTACTTCTCATAGACAGGCTCACATTCCTTGCAGTCTGTCCGGCTGGCAAGAATCCCGTCAATCACTTTGCTGCGGGCTTCCTTGGGCTTCATCTGATTGCGGTAATCGGCGGCTGATTTCCCGGACGCTTCCAGAAATGCTTCTAAATCCTCCACAGTGGAAAGCCCCTTTTGCCGGAGATAGGACAGGGCTTCGCTGACTGCCTTTAAGTCCTGTGAAGTCCCACGGTTCTGTCCAGCCCTTGTCCAGTCCTTCCTTTCTTCCTTTCGTATCTCCATATACTTCATCAGCAGATTGGGAAGAAGTGTCGCTTCCTCCGCTGCCTTTTGTGCAAGCAGCTCTTTCCGTTTTTCTCCCAGCTCGGTAATCCAGCCTTTGAGGTTTTGGATAAGCTGCCGGATGGACTTCATCAGGCGGTTGGCGGCTCTGATTTCCCGGTTCAGGTTGCCGATATTCGTCTGGATACCACGCTTTTCCATCTGCCGGACAGCAGCCCCCTCATGGACAGTAGGGACAATATCAAGCCCCTGTCTGGCATAGGAACGCAAGTCCACACGCTCCGGGCGGTCATTGGCTTCCAGATAGCGGTTCTGGATGACTTCCCATTCATGCCGCCAGATTTCACAATACTTCTGGTCGTTCCAGTCAACCGTATCCTCCTTGTGGCTTTTCCACCTGCCGGATGGCAGCTTAATCCGTTCCCCGTTTTCATCAAGGTCATAAACCTTGCGGCTCTTGGGAAGCCATTTCCCATGTTCGTCCATTGCCCTCATAGTGAGCAAGACATGGGCGTGTGGATTATGTCCCGGAGGATAGGGGTCATGGATGGCAAAGTCAACGATCATGCCTTTGGAAACAAACTGCTGCTGACAAAACTCCCGGACAAGGACAGCGTACTGGTCAGGCGGTATCTCTCTTGGGATGGTAAGCACCCACCGCCTTGCAAGCTGGGAGTTCCATTGTTTTTCCACCGCTTCGGCGGCGTTCCAGAGAGTGTTGCGGTCTGCGTACTCCTGCGGGGCGTTTGCCGGAAGCATGATTTCGTTGTGGACGATACCACGCTTTTCCGGGTAGTGCTTTATTTCTTGGTCGTATTCGCAGAACAGCTTTTCGCCGCTTTGGTAGGCAGCGGCGGCAACAGCAGACTGGCGATTGCTGCGCTGTACAATAGAGATTTGATTGTGTGGACAGGGCATTTTGTGTTCCTCCTTTCCGATTTTGGGCAGAAAAAAAGCAGGAGACCTTTTTCAGATTTCCTGCCTGGTGTGCCGCTGGGGGCGGCTGGTATTTAGTTATTAAGAAATTTAGGGAGCATTTCGAACTTGTAAATCACAAAATCAGCTCCCATAGTAAGGATGCAGTGAATGGCTGTAGTAAAAACATTATTAACATTACTGTTCCGCAGATAATATACAAGTCTTTATTTTCTGCATTTAATTCTGGATACTGTGTAAAATTTTTTGTAATCCGCTTAGCAATGAAATAACCACCTAATGTACCTACCATATTTGTAATTATATCGTTAATGTCGGTTGTCCTAAAAGTAAAGATTTGTGAAATCTCTATTGCAATAGTCATGCACATTGCAAATAACATTGTGTTTTTTATTGCCTTGTATTTTTTCCATAACATAGGCAATAAAAAGCCTAATGGCACAAACAAAAGAACATTTAAACAAGCATTTACAAAATCAGAAATCATATCGACTAACGGAATGATATTGATTGTAAAATCTAAATTCAAAGATAACACACTTGGAAAACCAACAAGAGATAAAACTGCCACAAGATAAAACGCAAACACAATATATATAAGCGTTTGCTTCAAGCTGCGAAGAGAAATTTTCCCATATAAAGCCAGTAGTGGAACAATAAAGATAGCAGCCGCTACGATGTCAATAAGTGCACTATATATTCTGTGCATACTTAGCCCTCTTTTCTAAATCATAAATGTTTTATAATCTCATTATACATCAACACCGTATCGAAATATAGCGTGATGTTATTAAGATTGTTTAAACTTGTCGGCTGGGAACAGCTTGCAAGGCAAGGTGTTCCCAGATGGCAAGTCCACAAAAGGGTAGCTGGCGGCAGCCAGCGCAGGGGAAGTGTAGCGTCCCCTGTTTGATTTGGAGCAGACCATGACTGCGGAAAATCACAGCCCTCCGGCGAGGAGCCTTCGGAGAACGCAATGCACCATCCTCCGAGTGGTGTATAATTGCGCCCTTAGTAAACTAAGGGGTTTCCGGCTTCTCCCGTTCCAGCAGTTTTTTCAATATATCTTGCGTGTCCTGCCTGTGAAAAATGAGTTTCAGCAACAGCATGACATCATCGTCCGTCAGGCGTTCCGGCTCTTGCAGAAAACTTTCCAGCATACCGCCACGAGTACAGAGCCGGTGCGTCCGTTCCTTTCGGGTAAGCTGCTTCAACTGGTGCTGCAATGCCTTTTCATCATTGATGGCTTTCCGCAGTTTCTTTTCGCTTTTCTCCAACTCCCGGTTGAGCTTTCCCAGCTTTGAGGTATCAGGCAAGGGTAGCGCCCTCCTTTCCCGGTATCAGCACATAAATCCTGTTCGGTTCTCCCACGCCCTGACGCACCCGCATGATAAGTCCGGCGGTTTCCAGTTCATTCAAAGAACGCTTGACCGTCATGAGGCTGCGGGACAGGACTGCGGCAATGGCTGTGATAGGGAAGCAGACAAAAAGAATCCCGTTCTCGTCCGCCTGCCCTCTGAAAAGCATAGCGTCCAACATCCGGCAGTACATGACCTTTGCGGTGCTGCTGACTGGAAATCCTGTCAACGCTCTGGGAAATGGCATACAGGGCGGCAATGGTGTGTCTATCGTCATAAATTCAAAATTCATTCGGTGTGTTCCTCCTTTTTCTTTGCTCGTTTGGATAAATAACGGGGGCAGTCAATCACAACCGCCCGGAAGCTCTGCTTGCACCCATGCTGGCATTTCCGGCATAATTCGTTGTAAGTGACACGCCCCCGGTCATTGAGGTAAAAGGAAAGCTCATGCTTCCGCTTTTTGCTCATTCTCGGCATGTTACGTTTCCTCCCGTTTTCGTGTATGGTTTCGGGGCGATTTTCGGCAAAATTACAGCCATAGAGCCGCTTAAAATCTCCCGAAGTCTCAGCGATAGGGTAGACTATCTCCCTATCAAATTGTCGTGTTTCGGTATCATTTCGGTGTCAGTTCGCCAGTTCTCCCCGGTGTCGTTCCTCCCCTGAATCTCACAGCGGCGTATCGCTCCCTTTGGTACGCTCGTTTCGGTCAGGGTTCCTCCATATCCCTGCCAAAAGTCATGGCGCTACATCGCCGGGGAAGCATATCCCACACAGGCTGGTCATTCGATTGGAATAATCCATCGATGAACTACCTGTATCATAGAACATTTTTGTGCCCTGTGCCGTATATCCACAAAGTAGGAATCAGGGGGAAAATCAGAAATTTCCACGATTGCGGAAAGTGTGATATAATCCAGTTAAACGGCAGAAATAAAACCACCGGAAAGGAGCGTGCGCCCATGAAAGTTGCAACAAGCATACAGGAACGCCTTTGGGAACTCCGCAAAGACAAAGGCTTAAATCTGGAAGAACTATCAAAGCTGACGGGCATTTCTAAATCAGCCCTTGGCAGTTATGAAAAAGAGGATTATAAGGAAATCAATCATGGCAACCTTATCACGCTGGCAGACTTCTATGGGGTTTCCGTCGATTATCTGCTGTGCCGGACAGAGAACAGGGAGCAGATCAACACGCCACTGACGGAGCTGCATTTGAACGATGAGATGGTGGCACTGCTGAAAAGCGGTCGGATTAACAACCGTCTGCTCTGCGAACTTGCCACCCATAAGGACTTTATCAAGTTTCTTGCGGACATTGAGATTTATGTGGACGGGATTGCCACCATGCAAATCCAAAATCTCAACTCCCTTGTTGATACCGTCCGGCATGAAATTATTGAACGGTATCGCCCCGGCGAAGATGACCCGCATTTGAAGGTGCTGCAAGCCGCACATATCAGTGATGATGAGTATTTCAGTCACATGGTTCTGGATGACCTCAACCTGATTATCCGGGATATTCGGGAATTCCACAAAAAGGACAGCGAGAGTGCGCCCCAAACTACCGTTGCCGATGAACTGAAAGAAAATCTGGAAGCGGTCGAAAATTTCAAGGGCAGTCGAGATGAAAAACTGGTTATCCTTTACTGCAAGCAGCTTGGTATCAACTATAAAAACCTGTCAGAAGAAGAATTTCGCTGGTTCATTCGTATTCTCAAAAAATCAAAGAAAATGGGAACGCCTATCAGCCAGAGGAAAAAACGGTAAAGGAAAACCGCTGTTGCATGGTTTGTTGGATTCCATGTAGCAGCGGTTTGTGCTGTGGTTATTATTTCATTCGTTTTCTTAATATTCGGCGATAATTTGTTTCTCCCTTTGGTGCGTCCTGTATAATTTCCAACACACCATCTTCAAGCATTTTATCAATGCGATTGGAAATCCATACATCACTAATTCCAAGTTGATATTTTCCTAAAACATTACCTATGACAATAGCCATTTTGAATTGCTCTGGCTGTTCCGCAATTTCACGAAGAATGAAACTATCATATATATCTTCTGAAACGCTTTGCAATTTACCATTTAACATTGCACGCAAAGGTGCATTTTCATTTTGAAGTTGATTCCATTTCATAGTACAAGCTGAAAGAAATACAGGATTAGCTTTCTCTTGTAGAGTTATATAGTTTCCCCATTCGCCAGGAGAGACCTCGCCCCATGCTATTTTGGATGTCATAGTATTTTCTTTTCCATATTCCCATGTAGGTAACTTAACCAAATAAATTGTTGTCTGGCAGTTTAATGGTTGAAGTTGTTTCATAAGCCAATACATACCACAAAGCTCATCTGGATTATAGCTATACCAAATGCGAATTTCTTCCCCAGCTACATATCGTTCAATCACTGAGGTCAATGTAGTTTTAATTTTCTGTATTTTTTCTTCAACCTGATAATCTAAATCCTCTACAAAGCAGACAGACAGCATTTTCTTGAAAATATTTTTCCGCTGTTCGCCAATTCCATTATCAGAAATATCTCCCACACTAAGAGCCATATCAAAACAATAAACATCACTGCTCTTGCCTCCCAATGGAATAGCATTCTCCCAAGCAATGCGTTCTTGTTCCTGTGCTTGAAGCTGTGCCTTTTTCATTTCATCTGAAGATGGAACACTCCCGTCTTCGTGCCTCATAAATATTGAAACAGCACTTCCTCTATACTTTCCCTTGCCGTAAGTTTGGGCAATTTTCAAACTTCCACAGGCACTTTCACCAAATACAATTTCAATCATCTTATATACCTCCGATTTAATTGCTCCCGTTATGAATAAATCATCTCATACAAAACAATTTCTTCTGCCCTGTTGTGAATGTTATTGCAACGCTGCACCCATTCCATTTGTCGGGTACACTTCAATTCCTCTGTCACGCCCTCGGTAGCTTTCATCTGCTCCATGATAGTGTCTAACCGTTTTTGTGCCTGTTCATTCAGGTCTGCAAGATATGTCAACAATTCTCCGGTCAGTATCAATGTATTCAATCTGGCTGGGTGGACTTCTCTTAAATATTCCCGGTGCATTCGTCCGTACTTTCCGATAGGGCGGTGTTCCTCCGGCAGTTTCAAGCCTGGAATGTAGTAATCTCCGACAAGGATATAATCAATTCCGTTTTCCGTTATTCTTGGTTTCAATTCGCTCATGTTCCTTACCTCCTGTGGAAGCAGGCTCGTCTGGTACTAACTCAATCACATCAGTAATCTCACAATTCAGAGTTTCACAGATACGGGCTAATGTATCCATGCTGATGTGCTTTCCCTCTTTGCTCATGTTGGCAATCATATTTGTTGTCATACCAGCAGCAAGCCTTAAATCCTCTTTTCTCATATCACGCTCTAACAGTGTGTGCCAGAGTGGTTTATAGCTGATGTGCATATTGTTTTCCTGCCTTTCTATCCATACCACCGGGGCGGTTGCCCCGGCAGGAACTTTTCTCTTATTATAACACCAATCTTGTGAAATCACAATTTATTCTTGTAGCCTGCCGCTGATACCGTCTGGATTGTGCATTCCCTTTCTTTTTGTTCCCTTTAATTAGCCATGAACTGTTTTATTCCTTGTGACTTTGCACCCGGATTGTCCGTTCCATATCCTTCCAGCAGATTGATCACTCCCCAGGCTGCAAGTCCGGCTCCGATCGCACAAACCAATGTTTTTAAGGTCGTAATTGCCGTTGTAAAAAATGCCATAAGTGTACCTTTGGAAAACTTACATTTTCCAGTCCTTTCTTAGATTTTTTCCAGAAAGGGAAGAAAACACTATATAAACCCTGCCTTTTGTGCTACACTAAGCATAGGATTTTCTACTTGGAAAATTCCTCACACGTACAGTCGGTATATTCATTTTCGTCGATGGATACCGACTGTTCCTTTTTTCCAAATTATTCATGATTTCCTCCCATGATCCACTTCCCGACAATTTGTCGAGAAGTTACATCTGATACAGTTCCACTTCATCCTCTGGTTTCAGTATCAGATTAGTATTCAGATATTTTTCAATATCAAAGGTATTCTTTTTGTCATAATCGGACAGATATTTGTAGTTTTTATGTTTGCAAATATCGTATTTATTTGAGAAAAATGGTCTGACACCTCTCACCTGCAGAATACATTTTCCTCCGTCCATAACTGCTATTTCATCCTGGCTCATCAACTCCTTTCCTGTTTTCTGGTAGTTCATTCCATAAGACCGCTGACTGCCTCTCGTATCCGATGTGTTATACAGATCTATGGTTTCTTTTCCCAAAATCTCCGCTATTTCCTTTAATGTCGTTTTTTCCTTTCCCCCCAGGAATAAGGTCGTATCACAGTTCCCTTCGATGGTATCGGCATTATCCTTATAAATTGCCTTAAGCTGAGACTTTGACTGCAAAATAATAGAAGCTGAGATTTCCCGGCTTCTAATCGTAGCAATCAATTTTTCAAATTTAGGAATTTGTCCGATGTTCGCAAACTCGTCCAGGAGACACCTCACATGAATTGGAAGTCTGCCTCCATATACATCATCAGCTCTGTCACAGAGCAGATTAAAAAGCTGTGTGTACATAATAGAAACAATAAAATTAAAGGTATCATCGGTATCTGAAATAATAACAAACAATGCAGTTTTCCTGTCACCAACCAGATCCAATTCCAGCTCGTCATAACTCATAAGCTCCCGCAGTTCCGCAATATCAAAGGGTGCGAGTCTTGCACCACAACTGATTAGAATAGATTTTGCTGTCTTACCTGCCGCCTGCTTGTAGATGTGGTACTGCTTCACGGCAATGCTGTCCGGGTCCCGCATCTCCAGACGATCAAACAAAATGTCCAGAGGGGATTCGTAGTCCTCGTCCTCTTCTTTTACCTGGGCAGAACCTAACATCTCCATGATCATGGCGAAGTTCTGTTCTTCCGGCGGAGCTTCGTGGAGCAGATACAGCATCAGTGCCTGAAGCAGTGCGGTCTCGCTCTTCTCCCAGAACGGATCGGAGGACTGGGAACCTTTGGGTGTGGTGTTTTGTATCAGATTGGAAATAAGACGGAGCACGTCTTTGTCATCGTGGACATACTCGAATGGATTGTAGCAAAAAGATGTGTCGGGATTGATGAGGTCAAAAACACGCACCTCATATCCTTTCTTTTCCAGCAGACCGCCTGTCTTTCGGAGCAGTTCGGCTTTCGGATCGGTGATGACCATCGAACAGCAGCACTGCATGATGTTTGGCAGGGCAAAGCCTCTGGATTTTCCTGCACCGGAGCCTCCCACTACGAGAATGTTGAGACATCTGCGGTGCTTGTGGGTGTCAAGGCTAATGCGGAAGTTCTGTGTCAGCAGGATGTTCTGGGAGTACGGCTTCTTGCTATATTTCTTACAGATCTGCCGGGCATCGCCCCATCTGGCAGAGCCATGTTCTTCCCCTCTGCGGTAGTTCTTCTGACTGGAATAAAAAATGCCGATCCCGGCTGCGTAAAGTAACGTGCAGACCAGCATCGACTTGATGGTGTATTCCGTATAATGAAACTGGAAGGGATGGTTCAGCTTTTCTGTGAGAACCTCCATCAGCTCGAAAAGATTCCTGCCCGGCTGGATGGCATCCGCAAGCAGGATTGCTACCCACCAGATGACAGGCAGTCCGGCAAGCCAAATCACCCAGTCTGACTTCCGGCTGTTTGTTACCGGGATGGTTGCTGTTTGGGCCTCTCTGCTCTTGGCAGGTCCGTAATGTGGAAGCTGTCCACTCCCGGAACGAGGGCAAGGCTGCTTCCATTCTCCCAGTTTACGTGGATCTGCCCTGCATCGTCTACCATATCCACCTTACCTTTTAAGCCGGGTGGCATGTGGCTCTCCCCCTCCATGCTGTTAAGCGTGACCTCGGTTCCCGGCGGATATCTTCTCCGCATGGCTTCTATTCTTTCTTGTGTCATATTTCTGTATATTTGTACCACATCCTTTCTTCATCTTCCCCTTCCACGGTATGGGCGGTATCTGGATTTCATGATCTTTAACAGGACGCTGTCGATCCCATCGGAATAGCGTCCGTTTTTCAGGTATGTGTCCCGGAGCTGGTTTAAGGCTTCCACGGATTTGCTGTGTTCGGCTTCTGTCAGGTAGAGCTTTCCCTCTTCCTGCTCTGCCAGCTTCAGAACCAGATCCCGTGTGGTATCCACCGGAAGCCCCTGTTCTTTTTCCTGCCGGAACACTTCCCGGAGTGCATGGATCAGCATGTGGTTCATGATCCGGTCCATCTTTACATATCGCATTCTTGTCATAGGCGAGCCTCCTTTTTTCCTCTTTTTTCTCAACCACAACATACCACACTTCCTCCCGGAAAGCTACTGCAAAAGAGCCGGAAAAGCCCCTTTTTATCAGCGTTCCGGGGACTTTTTACTCTTGGCAGGTTTCTCCGTTTTTTCCTCCGGGATGGCAAATTCATCGGTCATAAATTCCTGCTCGCTTTTGCCAAGGTTGCGGTCTACCTGCTTGCCAATGGAATAGGCTGCACTCTTTACATCCTGGATAAAGGAGCGGAGTTCTTTCGGATCTTTCTGTCCGAATGCCTGCATCTGGCATACCTTGTCAAAGGAAAAACCGGAGACATCCACGCCGTATTTCTGTGCTGTCACATACGCCGCACAATAGGCCTGTGCCGATACCCCTGCCCGGCTGTAGCTTCCATCGTGATGGTCAAGGGATGCACAGGCCAGCTCCCGGCTGATGGAATGGAACGTTGCATTTTCGCTCATGCCATTTCGGACATAGATCGTCCGCTTGTTCGGGATGTACTGTGCCTGTACCTTATCCGGCAGATTGTCTGCGATCTGAATCCGTACCTCGCTGTCGGTCAGCAGTGCTTCCATCAGCTGGTCCATCGGCTTTGGCTCTGCCTCTTCTGGCTGCTTGGTACGGATCTGGCTGATGTCATAGGCTTTCTGGATGGAGTACCCCTGCTGGATGACACCGTCCTTTTCATATTCCTGTCCGACAATGAAGTTGTATCCCTTGCTTCCGGTCTTGACTACCTTGCCTTCTTCCTTCCATTTTTCAAAGGTCTTGACCTGCCGGATCTCCGGATTCTGTGCATAAAGCAGGAACAGGTTGTCTGTCCTCTGCGGCTTGCACTGTCCCATAAAATCAAGGAATCCTTTTAAGGAGTCCCCATTCTGGAAGACCTCCTGTGCCTTTCCATCGATCATACCCCAGATTTCTTCCCTCTCCTGCTTTTTCTGTGCGGCATATTCTTCTTTCGATAACCGCTGGGCGGACTGCTCCTGCGAGTCCTGCCCTAAAAATTTTGTCAGGTCCATCTCCTACCTCGCTTTCACCTTTCGTTTCTTTCTTGCTTTCTTCTGCGTTTTCCTTGGTCCACGGTTCTTTTCCCGGCTCCGCTTCTGGGATTCCTCTGCTTTCTCCCGTTTGATGTTCTCCAGCTCCCGGCGGACACTGGGACGCTTCTGTTCCCTCTGCCCTGCATCAGTCCCTTTTTCCTGCCCGGTAGAAATATTTCTGCTGTGCAAGGAAGAGCCGGACAGATTCTCTTCCCCCTCTTCCTGCACCGGGATAAAATTTTCCGGTTCGGAAAACTCCTTTTCGGGATGATTCTGGTTCTTTTCCTCTTCAGAAAAGTCCATGTCACCGACCTGGAATGCTTCGTCCAGATCGCTGATTTCAAACTGCACCTCGCCCTCCGGCATCTGCACAGTTTCCTGTACTGCTTCGGTTTCCGGTGCTTCCATTCCGGCGGTTACCTCATGGACAGCTTCCCCGACTTCGCTCCTTACAAAATCAAGGTTCATCTTATCCATGACACGGTTGACTTTGGCTGCATCATCGGCAAAGACCATGACCTCGCTCATCTCCGGGTTCTTTTTATCCCGGATGATCACATAGAGCAGTCCTCGTTTCCTGCCCTCACTGCAGAATTCACGCAGGCGGTCAGATGGCACAGTGAAGAACTTCAATGGCTTGTTCTCCTTTAACATCCGCACCATTCTGGTCTTGCCCCTCGTTTTCTTCTGGTCTTTTAATACGGCGGCAACAAATACCGCCAGATGCTTTGCCAGCGTACCCGAAAGCCTGAGCCCGTGGTCCACGCCGTCCAGGGAATACCGGACGATCTGGTCCGCCGCATCGCCTCCATAATTCATGTTGTTCACCTGCTTTCTGTTCTCGGTTTTCTGTTTTTCTCCGTCTGTTCTTCTTCCTGTCTCTGGATCTGCTCTGCCAGACGCATCTTTTCTTCCATCTCCTGGGACTGCTGTTCGATCCGGATACAAATGCGGATATCCTTTCGAAGCGGCTTCAGTTCTTCGGTGATCTGACCGATCCTGACACTGTCCGGTTCGCTCCGGTAGAGCCGCTTCCGCTCTTTCGTGAGTGCCTGTACCCTCTCTTCCAACGATGTGCGGTAGGCGAGTAGCTCTTCACGGGTAGTAATCTGATGCTTCTGTAGAAATTCCATCTGCTCGATCCTGGCATCCAGTTTTCGGATGTCTGCCCGGAGCACCGGGGAGATCCTTTTCGGCTTCTGCTTTAGGGCACCCATCTGGTACAGATAGGAATAGTACAGGGCCTGTATCCCTTTTAACTTCTTTTTAGGGAATCTGGAATCTCCTTCTTTTCCAGCAGGTATCCTGCTCTTGGGCTGCAAGATCCACTGCCGGATGCTCTCTTCCGAGTAATGCTTCCCAAGGCTCCGCAGACGGATATACCGTTCCATCCCCGGTGCTTTTAATGCAATGTACTTCCGGTTCAGCTTCCACTGGTATCCCCTCTGCTTCATCTGTTCCAGAAACTGTTTCCATGTGAAGCTCTCTGCCACAGCATCCCGGATGTCCAGACGGATCGAGGTTCTCCAGGTCGGCTTTCCGTCCTGTTCTGCCATCCACTGTGCATAGGATTTCCCTTTGCCGTTTTTCGGTTCGATGACAGATAAGCCGTATTTCAGGCATAAGGCATCCGAAGCTTTCCGCACATCCTCATAGTAACTCCTGCTGTTGCTGTGGTACTTTTTCCCATCTTCCATGCTCACGGAATTAAACACGATGTGGTTGTGGTAATGCTCCGTATTCAGATGGGTGGTGATGACTGCTTCGTATTTTCCCTGAAGGAGCCTTTCTGCCATTTCCATGCCGATCTGGTGAGCAAGCTCCGGGGTGACTTCCCCTTTGACAAAGCTCTGCACCAGATGGTACCCCTGTACTCCGTCCATCTTGTGGTATCGTTTCTTCGTAGCTACCATATCTTGATAGGCAGTCTCACAGACGCAGCCGATGGCATCCTCAAAAACGGAACGCTCCGTCTTGTCCCGATTCATGGCGTAATCGATGGCTTCTTCCAGAGAGCCGGCACTCTGCCCTTTCTTGGTGGTCTTATCCTTGTTTCGGATGTACGTGATGGAATTGTCCAGACGGCTGACCGGGATGATACTGGTGTATGCCATCGGCTACCATTCCTCTTTGACCAGCCTCCATGTCTCTTTCGTCATGCGGAGCATTTCCCGGATACTCTCTTCCCCGGCCATCCCACAGCCATTGGCTACATGGGCAAGCTGATTGGCGTTGTTGCACAGACCGGATATTTTCCGCAAAAGCTCCGTATGATGCTCACAGGGTCTTGCCCGGACTTCGCCACCCATGACAATGGAACGGATGTATTCCTCACGGGACAGGCCGCTTTTTTCTACCTGCTCTTCCAGAAAACGCAGCTCTTTTGCATTGAGGCGGACTGGTATCACATGGTTCCTTTTTCTCATCTCTTCACCTGCTTTCCAACGGGTTATTGGTTGCGTCATTACATTTCACGATTTTTCCAGATCAGGAAACCTGCCAGGACGCCGATGGCTACCGCTGCAGCAATGATCTTTTTCTTCATATGGACCTCACCCCCTTTCCGATACCTGGCACAGCTCCATCGGGGCGAACATGATCCCTCTCTTTTCCATCTCTTTTGCGAATTCCAGGAGGTTCCATTTTTTCCCATCAATCATAGCAGAATCGGCATCCAGATAGTGGCAGGTGGATACGTTCCGCTCTCCATTTGGGGCATTCTGCACAAGGCTTTCCCCGTCTGCCAGACGGAACAGTTCCTCTCCCTGGCTGTTTACAAAACAGATGCACACGCCGTGGTCAATGATCTCCTTTGGTTTCATCCGGCACCGCTCCAATGCCTCATCCTCACGTTTTCCAGCTATGAAAAGACACATTGCAAAAACGCCCATTACTCCTCCGGTCATTGTGCCAAGTATAAATCCCAACATTTTTTCGTTCTCCTTTCGTCTGTTTACGGCTCGGTATGGGGGATTGGGGTTCTCCCCAAAGTGCGTTTGGATATCCAAACGCTATGCTTGCAAAACCAGTCGCATCCGGTTTCGTCCCCTCTGAACCAGTCGTTTTTCTGAATCATTCATTTTCCTTGATTTTGCTCAACCCATCCAGTGTGGTACAGATGATATGGAGTCTGTCAGCCATGCTGATCTCCGTGTTCATCGTCCCGGTGGTCTCTTTTCCGCAGACAACCACCATCCTGCACCGCCTTAATATCTGGTGGGACATTCTCCGCATGGCCTGCATATCCTCTGCATCCCCGTCATCAAGGAATGGGGAAAAGCTGTACTGCGGGCAGATCGGCACATATCCCAGTTCGTAGATCTTCCGGCAGTACCGCTGTACTTTGGTCTTTCCTTCTTCTGCAGAACAGCAGACATAAGCAAGTGCCTGTTCCAATACGACCATCTCCTTTCCTGGCCGGACAGGTTTCCTCTGCCCGGCGTTTTTCCAAAAAGAAACACCCACAAAACATTCCGCTCTGTGGATGTCTTGTGGACATCTGGATTCTTTTCTTCTCTTTTTCAGATGTCTGCCAGACATCCGGCTACTGTGGTTCTTTGTTTTCCGCTTCTTCCCCAGCTTCCAGTGCAATGCGGACACGGTCGCTTCCCAGCTTATAATACGCATCGGTCACTTCAATGCCGACTGCCTGAAACCCCGACTCTGTCGCCGCAAGGATGGTAGTACCAGCTCCGGCAAACGGGTCTAAGATCAGGCCGCCCGGCTCACAGATCTGGATGACATCCTTCATCAGCTGGAGCGGCTTTTCTGTCACATGGATGCGGTTCTGGGGATTCCCATAACGGAACACACCCGGAAGGCAGGACACCGGGCGGTTGATCGGCATCGGTCCGTTGCTTCCCCATACAATATATTCTGCCTGCTGGCGGAATCTGCCTTTCTGCGGACGGGAGTTCCCCTTGTCCCAGACGGCAGTCCCTCTCCAGATCCACCCTGCCCACTGGAGGGCATCGGTGATGGACGGGTACTGTCTCCAGTCAATAAAGAGGCAGATCGGAGCCCCTCTCTTGCAGGCTTTCCGCACATCGTACAGCCATTCTGCCATCCAGTGGGTCCAGGAACGCTGGTCTTTATTATCCCCATCAAAATCCGGCAGGGCATTTTCTGCTTTCATGCTGCTGTACTTCTGGTTGGTAGTTCGGTTGCGTTCGTTCTGCTTGGTTCCCCCGGACGCATAGGGCGGATCGGTTATAACTGCATCAAAGATCCCCGGCTGGAATCCTTTGACCAGTTTTAAGGTATCTCCATGCAGGATACGCCAGTTCTCCCCTCCGGCAGACTCATCCGGCACACAGTCCGGTTTTAAAAGATCTTCAAGTTTCAGGGTATTTCCCATAGGCATCATCCTTTCGGTCGCTTATTTTCCAGATTTCTCTGGAAGTGCTTTTCTTTGTGGAACTGCTCATCGGCAGGTATCCTCTTTTTTCAATGTTTCTTTTCTTGGCGTTCTGGGCTGTTCACGGTGGTCCGACAGCTCGGTTTCCACGTATTCGCTGATGATTCCCAGCGCTTCATAGTAATTGCTGCTCTTGTGGACACGATCCGCCATTTCGTTGGCCTGTTCGGACATCCCGGCACGTCTAAGCAGTCTTGCGGCATCCCCAAGGATTGAGAAAATATTTCCGTCATGCCCTAAGAGCTTAAGTTCTAGACGGGACGGCTTTTGTTCCGGCTGCTTTTCCTGCACACCGTTTTCCGGTGCTTTCACCTGTATCTGGAAATCCGAGCCGGCACCAACATAGAAATGTAAGTATAATTCACCACCGTCTACCTTGATCTCCCGCTGTTCCAGACTTTCTCCCCAGCCATCGCTGTACTGCCCTCTCAGATACTGCCCCACCACACGGTATTCCTCTGGTGTCAGATTCTCCCGGAGTGTCAGGTTTGCACAGCCATATAAAACGCCCTCCTGTTCCTTTACCGCCATTGTAATGCGTTCCACTTTTTCCTTAATGTCCTTGTTTTGGTCAAAATAATCGATCAGGTTGCATGGCTGGTTGTCAGGCATACCGAGCCGATTGATTTCGTCAACCTTTTCTGCGATGGATGTCTGATACTGCACCAGGTCAGGTCCTCCCAATGGCTCCGCATCATCCAGATTCACAATATCTGAATAGTCCGGAATAAACTCTGCCATCAGAGGTGACAGCATTTCCACTTCTATTTTATCTTTCAAAGCATCACCTCGCTTCCCTATTCTGCCGTTTCTCCGGTGTACGGGCAGCCATTTTTGCCATGTCTGCCCAGTCTGCCCCTTCGATTTCCGGCAGGTTCTCGATGATCCGATAGCTTCCCTCGTAGGCTTTTCGGATATGTTCACACGCCCACCGTCCGGCAAAGTCATTGTCGGTACACACTTCGATCTCGGTGATCTCCGGGTGCTGGGACAGAAAATGTTCCAATGCCTGCGGCTTTTTCATGCTCCGCTGGCTCTGCCCTTCTTTTGGTGCGCTGATCCCGCCAAGCTCCAGACGGTACTTATCCCGGCTTCCCTGTCTCTGTTCCAATGTCATGTGGGCAAGCACATCCACACAGGCTTCATAAACAGCAACCCGTCTGCATCCCGATTTCGCCGGAACACAAAAAGCGTATGCCTTTTCACTTCCGGCCTGTTCCATCTTAAAAGACTTTCCGCTGGCATCGTAAATCCCACGCAGGAAAGCATATCTTGCCACCTGGTTTTCATCCCGTCCTATGAACACGGCATTGTGGTAGGGCAGACTCTCATATAAGATTCCCAAATGAACACACCGCTGTAAGACCTCGCCACTGATGCCCCGCTCTTTCAGATAGCGGAACACCCTGCGGCAGTCTGGGCTGGCCGTAGGCAGGACAAATGGCTTCTTTGGCTTTGCTTCCACTGGAGGAGGGATATAGGTGGGATACTCATCTTTCAGCATTTGCACTGCCTCCAGAAAAGAACACCCGTCTACATGAATCAGGAAATTTAAAGCACTGGTGCCCCCGATATCTCTGGATTTCCAGTGCCACTGGCTGGTCTGCTCGTTAATCTTAAAGCTGTCGTGGTCTGTCAGCTCCCATTCATTTCTGGCTGAAGATTTTTTCAGACGGTTTGGCTGATATTTCTTCAGGTATTCAATGGCGGTGATCTCCCTTGCACGTTTGATTTCTTCTTCCGGAATCCACGGCATTACATCACGGTATCCCGGAGCTGCTCTGCCTTATCCGTTTTCTCCCACGGGAATTCCTTTCTTCCAAAATGCCCGAACACCGCACTCTGTCGGTAGATTGGCCGCTTCAGGTGCAGGGTGTCACAGATCTGGCTTGGGGTAAGCCCGAACACCAGAGGGATCGCTGCGGCGAGGCAGTCATCCGCACAGATCTTTCCCGTTCCAAAGGTATCCACCTGCACCATGACTGGCTGGGCAACCCCAATGGCATAGGCAAGGGACACCTGGCATCGGCTGGCAAGTCCGGCAGCTACCATGTTTTTGGCGATGTAACGGGCCATGTATGCCCCGGAACGGTCAACTTTGGAACAATCCTTCCCGGAGAATGCACCGCCGCCATGCGGTACCAGGCTGCCGTAGGTATCCACCATTAGTTTCCTTCCGGTCAGTCCGGTGTCTGCATCCAGACCTCCGCACACAAATCTGCCCGATGGGTTAATCAGGATCTTGGTATCCTCATCCGGTGGCAGCATACGGAGTGCCGGGCGTAACACTTTCTCCCGGATCTCATGCTCCAGCTTCCGAAGGGATTTTTCCTTTTCATGCTGGCAGGACACAATGACGGTATCCAGCCGGGCAGGTCTGTCATCTTCATACTCCACGGTCACCTGCGCCTTTCCATCTGGCAAGATTCCCGTGATATATCCGCTTCTACGGCTTGCAGACAGTTCCCTTACAATGCGGTTCGCCAGAACCACTGGCATCGGCATAAGCTGCGGTGTCTCATCGCAGGCGTAACCAATCATGATGCCCTGATCCCCGGCACCGCTGGCAAGTCCGCTCTGAACAGAAACAGTCCCTGCCCTTCGTTCTCTGGATCTCTCCACTGCCTCGGCGATATCCGGACTCTGTTTGTGGATGAGGGCATCCATGTGGATTTCCTCTGCTTCATAGCCTGCACTCTCCAGCACCTTTTTGATGATTTCAAACACCTGTGGCTCAAATCGGCTGGTGATCTCTCCTGCCACAATGATGTTCCTTTTGGTCGCCAGCACCTCGCAGGCCACTCTGGAATTTTCGTCCTCTTTCAGACACGCGTCCAGAATGCTGTCTGCGATCAGGTCGCAGAGCTTATCCGGATGTCCTTCTGTTACGGATTCTGCTGTATAAAATCGTTTCATAATCGTTACCATCCTTTCCAAGTAAATAATAACGGCAGGAAACGCTCCTTTCTGGAACACTTTCTGCCGGATCTGGGTTATAAGTTGTCTCACATTCTGCACTTTTCTGGTACTTTCAGACACTTTTTTCAACCTAAATACTACCAATGCACACCCTTACATAATCCCCCTGTTTTGAACACATCCCTGCCCGTGCGGTCATTATTTGTCTCATTTTCTGCACTTTTCTGGTACTTACGAACACTTCTGACTCCACACTGCCCCGGAAACCGGCACCGCCAGGACGATGTTCCTGGCACCGCTCCATTCATATGAACACGTGACGAGCGTCAAAACCTTATCGTATATACACTTCAGGTAATCATCCCCGGTTTCGAACACTTCCCTCTGCTTAGCTGCTTTTAAATATTCCTGCACTGCCTCCGCATCTGCGAGTTTCTGCTGGAATGGGAACAAATTCCTGTCTGCTTTCAGCACCGTGACAATTCGGTATTCCTGAATGCTATCCTCTGTCTGAAGATAAGCAAAGGGATGCTCCTGATAGTACGTTTCATCTGCATATAAGTCCAGATTTCCGAACATTGCCCCACTGTTCATGTTGTGACCGTAAATGATAAGGTTCCGACTTTCAGACACTTTACAGTCTGCCTGTAAAAACAGGCTTCCGTTGATGTCATATTCCTTTTTGTAATTCCGTTTCAGGTAAAACTCCCCATTCTCCTGTTCGGACTGAAGCACCGGGTAATCAATCCCGGTATCCGGTATTGTCAGCCATCCCTGCACATCCGGGTATTGTTCCCGAAGAGAAACAAGGTCTACCGCAGCCACCGGGCATTTTCTTCCAGCTGGTTGGTCTTTCTTTTCAGAGCCTGAGGCTCCCGGAGCTTCCGGCTCCGGGAAATTCCCTTTCAGCTCTGCCACCAGCTTTTTGTTCTCCATTGGAAGATATACCATGTGGTAAATCAGAAACCCGGCACTTGTCAGCGTCACTGCAAGGCAGATGATCTTGAAAAACCTCTGTAAGATTCCTGTCTTTGGTTTTTTCTTCATCGTTCCTGTCCGGCTTTTCTCTGCTTCTTTGGCTGACTCTTCTGCGTCTTTCCCGGCACAGGCGGTTTCCTTGCTGCTTTCAGGATCGGCTCTGTCGGGATTTGGTTCTGTCTGCAGCCCTTTAAGATCCCAGTCAGGTACGACCGTCCGGGCGGATTAAAGTTCTGCATGTAATCTTTTGTCATGATATAGACAATGGCTTTGATCTCTCTTCCATCTTTGTTCTTGACAGTGATCTCCTGCTTGTCGTAAAAATCAGGATAGCCTTCATAAAGATCCAGGCTCTTTTCACAGTCCCCGGTCAGTGACCAGAGGACGCCGTCCACATGGCTTCCCTCTTCCGGGAAGATGGTGGCAAGGCCGCTTCCTGCGGCTGCAAAGGTCAGCCGATACCCCTCCAGGCGGACGATTTCTACCACCTCCGCCTTTGGGCACCGATATGCCATCTGGTCCAGATCCATGTTGCTTCCATACGCAAAATATAATTGTTTCAGCCTATCTGCCCCCTTTTTTCTTCTTTCTTCTGGATGCCACACCCATGCCGATCAGACCGCCTGCGGAAAGAATCAGGCACAGGGCCGGAATCCAGAGGTTGGTGTCATCGCCTGTTTTCGGGTTGCTTACAAACGGGGTATCCTCCGGCAGCTTCTCGTTCGTCACTTTCTGGATGACTTCGATCACTGGAGTTTTGTCATCTACATAGGTAAATGTCACCTCATGTTTGGTCTCATCCAGCTGATAGCCCTCCGGTGCTTTGGTCTCAACCAGATAATAGGTGGCTGCCTTATCAAATTTGCCGTCCTTATAAGTTCCGATTGCAAGCAGTCCGCTGGTTGCATGGCCGTTTTCATCAGTGGTCAGGGTTTCTACCACTTTGCCATCCGCATCCCTCAGTTCAAATTCTGCATCTTTCAGTGCTGCTCCGGTATCCTTATCTGTTTTCTCAATGATCAGGCGTCCCTTTGCGGTGTCATCTTTCATGGCTACCTTCTGGATCTCTGCGGTATCTGCCACCTCGAAGGTGATCTCCTCTGCAACGACATAACCGTTTGGAGCCTGCTCTTCTTTCAGGGTGTATTTACCAATCGGAAGTTTTTCGATATAATGCGGCTCTTTACCGGAAGTCCAGGTTTCTACGATGTTGCCATTTTCATCTGTGATGGTCAGTTTGGCTCCTTCGATCTCATTATCTCCGGTAATATCCGTTTTGCTGATCTCCACTTTGGTCACATCATCTTCCATTACCTGTTTCTGGATCTCTACAGTATTCTCCACGGTGAATGTGATGCTTTCCGCAGTGGCATATCCATCGGCCGGCTTGGTTTCTGTCAGGGTGTACGATTTTCCTACAACCAGTTCTTTGATGATGTGCGGCTCCTTGGTGGATGTCCATTCCTCAACAACAGCCCCGTTTTCATCCGTCAGCTGTAATCTGGCTCCCGGCAGTTCCTCGCCTGTGGTCAGATCGGTTTTGGAAAGTTCCACGGTTGTCGGCTCATCTTCAAATACGAACTCATAGGACACTTCTGCTTCTTTGTCTCCCTGGTACTCAAAAACAAATTCCTGTTCTTCTCCGGTGGTGACAAATCCATCCGGTGCATACAGCTCCTTCACATAATAGGTTCCGTCAATCGGCAGGTCTGCAATAAAGGAAATCTTTCCATCTACATCTGTTGTTTTTAACTCGATCAGGGTATCTGCTTCCATCAGCACCTTTCCAGATGCGGACAGGATGTCGTTCCTAGTGTACAATCCAAAGATGCCGCCTTTTAATACACGGTCGGTATCCTTTTCTTTCTTCAGGACGTTCACTTTCACCTTCTGGCGGTTGTTCTGCCAGTCCTCATCGTATACGACAACCGGGGTATCCTGATCGCGGTAGGAAAGATCTACATATCGTGGTTCTTCATCCAGGATATAACCATATGCTGTGCCTACCTCTTTGACATAATATTTTCCAACCGGAAGGTCAGATACTTCTGCAACACCGTTTGCATCGGTAGTTACAGTTGCTACCAGTTCGTCCTTGGAATAATAGTCCGGGCTTACGCCATCAGCTGCTTTGATATCTTCGGCAGCACGGATTTCGAAGGTAACGTCTGTCAGGCTTCCTGTAATGTACTCAAAGAAATGTTCCACAACACCTTTGACGTTATCCAGCAGGGTGATCTTATCGAGGAATTCGCCCTTCTTGTTTACGATCAGCAGTGCTTTCGGTACATGGTCCTGCATTTCCACTTTCTGTATTTCTGCGGTATCCTCGATGGTGAATTTCACATCCGTAGTCTTTAAATAACCATGCGGTGCAAGGGATTCACGGAGGATATAGGTTTTTCCAACAGTCAGATATTTGATCACATGAGGCTCATCCTTTACGGAAGTCCAGCTGTCGATCACGTTTCCATCCTCATCCAGAACAGAAAGGGATGCTCCGTTCAACTCCACGCCTGTGGTCAGATCGGATTTTGTCACCTCGATGGTCGTCGGCTGGTTCTTCTTAATCGATTTCAGTTTAATGGTCTGGATGTCTTGTCCCTGATAGGTGGCATCAAATTCCAGTACCTCATCAGAGGATACAAAACCGTCCGGTGCAGAAATTTCTTTTACATAATAAGTTCCAAGCGGCAGGTCCAGGGTGAAGTGTGCCTGTCCCTTTTCATCGCTTGTAATCTCCTGTAATAAGGTGTCCGCTTTCACGATTACATTGTCACCGGATTTGATCTCATTCTTATTATAAAGACCAAAGACGGCTCCAGCTACCACGCTTCCGGTTTCTGCATCCTGTTTTTCCACGGTGATGCTTACCTTCTGGCGTTCATTGGTAAATGTCACTTCTTCGTCTACAACCGGGGTATCCTGTCCGGCATAGGTAAAGGTTACCTCTTCTCCTTTGGCATTCCAGGTGTATCCTTCCGGTGCTTTTTTCTCTTCTACACGGTATTTTCCGAGCGGAAGATTCTCGATTACGGCACTTCCGGTTTCATCGGTCGTTACCGTTGCCACCAGTGTGTCCTTGGCATATTCCAGATAACGGTTGCCGTTCTCATCTGTCTGATGGTCTGCGGTATAGATATCCTCGGAGGCGTAAACTTCAAACACGGCTCCTGCAAGGCTGGCTTCCTCATAAGTAAAATCTTTATCAAAACCTTTGACTACTTCGCCTTCTTTGCGGATGGTCAGTCTGCCCTTAGCTGGGTGGTTCTCAAAATCCACCTCGATGATCAGGTCACCGCTGACCGGATCTTCCTGGTATGCGGTATCACTGTCTACCTTGATTTCCACGGTATTGGTGCTGTGGGTATATCCATCTGGTGCAGTCACTTCTTCGATGCGGTAATTTCCACAAGCAAGATTCTGCGGCAGGATCAGGTATCCATTTTCATCGGTAAAATAAGATTTATGTACCGTAGTGGATGGGTAAGTGGTTACCTGTTCCACATACTTTTTGTTGTCCAAATCGTATACCTTGAACTCGGTATTCGGAACCAGGACAGATTTCTTTGTCTCATCGTCTTTTTTGATGATCTTTAATTTTGCTTCAAACTCTTTATCCAGAAGCACACGCCATACCTGCGGCTGATCCGGATAGTTCTCTGAGATCACAACCTTAAAATCATCGACTGGCGTGAAGTTGTGCGGTGTGGTGGTCTCCCTTACAATGTAGGTTCCGTATGCAAGCGGAATGGAGCATGCATATCCACGCTCATCCGTGAACATTTCTGTCTGTCCGTCTGCGGTCAGTACAACCGGAGTTGCAGATGCAAAGTCATAGGAACCGTCCTTATTTTTCTTCAGGCTGCTCTCCAGATATGCACTGAATCCCACACCTTTTAACAGATCGGCATCGGTCTTACCATTGTTGGCTGCTTTAATGACCTGGAACGGCTGTTTGATCACATCTTCCAGAGAAGTTGCGGTACGTTCTACCGTCTGAACCAGATCTCCCTCGTCATTACACTCCAGATCATGTTCTTCCGGGTCTGCCAGATATCCAACAGGCGGCGTCAATTCTTTCACGTAATACTTTCCGAGATAGAGGTCTGCGACTTCTGCATTTCCATCTGCATCCGTAGTCAGGGTTGCAATCTGCGTTCCTGCCGGGTAAAGGACACCTGTCTGTCCATCCGGATGAACGATATCCTCACGGGCATACAGTCCGTAAACCGCACCCTCAAGGGTTGCATCTCCCTGTGCAGTCTTTCCGGTTTCGGAATCCTCTTTTACCAGTTTGATCTTCGCATTGACACGCTCGTTCTGGAACGTGTGGCTGAAAGAAACGGTTGCCTCTTTGTCTGTGGTGTACTGGAACGTAAAAGAGTACACATCCTCACTGTTTCTGGTATATCCGGCCGGTGCAGCCACCTCTTTCATGTAGTAGCTGTTGGCGATCGGCAGGTCTGCCTGATATACGGCTTTTCCGTCTGTTCCGGTCACTGTCTTCTCAATGAGGGTATCTTTCTTGACCACAACGGTTCCGTCCGCTGCTTTGATGTCATTTCCGGCATACAGACCATAGGTACCTCCCGGAAGATATTTCTTAGTTTCTTTATCCTGTTTATATACACTCACGCTTGCTTTCTGGCGGGCATTTTTGAATGTTACGCTTCCCATGACTTTCTCTACATTGCTTCCGGCATAGGAAAGTGTGATCTCCTGGCTTTCTCCTGTGCATACCAGATTTTGTGGTGCCTGCATTTCTTTTACCACATATTTTCCCAGATATAGATTATCCAGTGTGGCACTTCCGTCATCCCCAGTAGTAAGTCCGGCTTTGACCAGTGCGTCTTTTTTATAAATGACAGTTCCATCTGCGGATACAATGTCCGCTGCGGCATAAACGTTATAAACCGCACCTTTCTGTCTCTGCTCTGTATAAACAAAGGAAACATCATCATCAGTTACCTTTGCTCCGGTCAGGACTTCTCCTAATTTATAAACAGTCAGGCTTGCCATCTGCTCTGCATCGGTAACGGTTTGTTTTACAGTATCCCCGATGACCAGTTTCACATCGTAGGCTTTGATATCCAGCAGATATCCGTTTGGTACGGAGATCTCTTTCAGGTATACGGTATCCTGTGTTTTGGTGATCGTAACGCTGGAAGCTCCGTTGGCATCTGTGGCCGGCATCTTTGTGATCAAGTTCTTTCCATCCTTGTCACTGTAAACGCCATAAACTGCACCTGCGATGGCTTTGTTGCTCTTGCGGTCCTTCTTTACGATCTCCAGAGTTGCCTGTTTTACCCATGACACTTTAAAATCTACATACTTCTCATCGGTCACGCCCTCGCCAAATACCAGGGCAAGGTCCTGTGTCTCGCTTCCGGTTGTGATCTTGTAAGCGGAATAGTCTTTGATGATGCTTCCCTTCATGGTAACAGACCATTCCCCTTTGACATCCACAGCCTGTGTCAGCGGTGCCGATAAATAGAATTTGGTACCGCCGCAGATCTCCACGGATGCACCTGCACTGCTTGTTTTTCCCGTTGTCACGTTATGCAGTTTGACACCGGACGGCAGTTTCATGGTGATGGTCTGCAGTTCAGATGCCTTAAAGGTGATCTCTTCGGTTCTCTGGCTGTTGCCGCTGATATATGCGGTAACATCTGCATTGGAGAAACTCATGTCCACTTCCGGGATCTCCGGCTGGCTCATACAGTAATCATATAGTTCTTTTGCAAGAGCCTGTCCGGTTGCATTCGTACCGGAAAAAGCGTCACCGCTGTTATTGGCATAAGACGCTGCCAGATGGACAATGATAAATTGTTTTCCAGCGGAAAAATCAGGATGTTTCTCTGAGAAAAATCCATTTTCGCCGGATGCTTTTGTGCCGTAGTAGCATACTTTTGCCAGTGCTTTGCTGTCACCCAGTTTGGTAATCTTATAGACACCATCCCCTGGTCCTGCCTTGGACGGCTGCACACAGTAGGCAGTTGCAGACACGTTTCCAAATTTTACAGTATATTTATAAGTTACGTAGGAACCCAGACCGTAGTCTGCATAATAGTATGCAGTCCCTCTTGTCACATTTACGTCCTGTGTTGCCCTTGTACTGGTATTGACTGCGGTGAATGAAACGGTTTCCCCATCTTCCATTGCCATCAGGTCAATATCCTGTTCCCCTGCCTGCTCCAGGACATCGCTGAGTGTCAGCCCGGATTCTTCATCGGCTGTATTTTCTGTTTCGGATTCCTCTAATGCAGCATCAAACTCGGATTCGGAAAGTCCGTCCTGAAATTCGGGTTCTGTTTCTTCCGGTTCTTCTGTCTCCGCTTCCTCTGTTTCAAATTCAGCTGTCTCCGGCTCAACAATTTCTGTCTCTACAGGCTCTGTCTCAGTTTCTTCCTGCGAGGCAGCTTCCTCATCATCAGAACCTGTATCCTCTTCTGTAACTGCCTGTTCTGTCTGTGGTTCACTCTGAGACGCTGCCACAGGCTCTTTTACGATCAGGTTTCTCCCAATCTGATAAACCGGATGGTTCTGGTTGACTGGCTCCACATAATAAACGGCATGGTAAGTGTCTGCATGGCTGGTGCTGAAGTTCTCCCCGGCGTCATTCTCTGCTTTCTGGAATGTCACTTTGACTTTGCTTTCGTCCTTGATTTCCAAATTTGTAAAATCCGTGGAAACATCAAAGTCCTGTCCGACTTCCAGCTCCAGATCGGTGGCTTTTACCACTTCATTTTCATCCAGCTGATCCTTTACGGATTCATACGCTGGCGGTTCCGCCGCTTTCGGCTCTTCCGAAGCATACACCGTCAGCGGTGAAATGACCGTGGATAAGATGGTGACTGCCGCCATCACCCCTGAAAGGATTCGCCTGAATCGATATTTACTCTTCATGTTTTCTACCTCTTTCTTCTTTTTCTTCATTTTGCATAAGAACAGCCGGATGTTTCCACCCGGCCGGTCTGTTCTCGTTATTCTGTTATCTTGCATCTTCTGTCCGTCTTGGATTCTGCAGACAGGCATAGGTGCTTTTGTCATACCGCCATGCCTTATCCCCGTCCAGATTGACAAGCAGATGCTTCCGCACATTTTTATACTCGTCCCCGATCAATCCGAGACGAAGTAGAAAGGTACGGAATGTAAATGCCGGGTTATCCCCAATCTCCGTCTTTTTGGCATGGGTACAGGATTGGTTGATCGCCTGTGCGGATATGGCCAGTGCCAGCGTAATGTTTGACCGGACTTTTCCTGCATGGAGGGTGCTTTCAAAACAACGCCATTCCAGTGTTCCCTTGGAAAAAACAGCATGTAGGTTTAAGGCATAATACCTTGTCCAGTTGTAATGCTCGGAGCTTCCGTCATTTCCCTCATACCATGCCCTTTTGAATTTTTCCATCGTGATGGTGCTGTTTGGCATCCGGCGGATCTTCTCCAATACCATAGGACGGACTTTCTGACAATACTCATCTTCCCTTCTCGTCTGTACATTTAAGGCTTTGAACAGAATATCCTCTTTGCAGTACATGATCGTCAGTGCATTTTTCAGACTCCTTGGTGTATGATTGGATGCGTCCACATGGACATGCATGCCACAGGATGAATTGACAAAAGCACCTGCGTTTTTGACACACCGCACCACTTCCTGGAGTTTCCCCATTTCCGAATATTCCAATTTCGGGGATACCATTTCTGTCGAATAATCTCCATCGGCATCTATTACAGTACCATTTGCCAGCCTTTCACAGTCGATACTGCTGTCTCTTGAAAATTTCCACGTTTTTCCATCTGAATCTTTTACACACCAGGAATCGTAAGAACGGATATGATATGGCTCTGTTCCGAACATTCTTCCAATCGCAACAGCCGCATCATAGCGGCTGATACCTGTCATCTCAATCTCTGTACCAAAATACTGGTCTTTTAGGTCGATCTGCTTCACCCACCCTTCGCTTCTGGAACAGGTGAGCCGCTTTGGATCTCTTCATCTACTGCTTTCAAATTTCTGCCTATTGCTTCAATGACATTGACAGTGACACCATTACCGGCCTGCTTGTAAAGCTGGTTATCCGATGTTTCTTTTTCCATCTTGGAAATCTGACCATCCCGATATCCCTGCAGCCGCAGACACTCCCTTGGCGTCAGCCTGCGGATTCTGCCGTGGTAAATCACTCCATGACGGTCAGTTGCCGTAATGGTGAACATTGGCTCTTCCGGTTCTTTCATCCTTCTTCCATTCTGGCGGACTTTTTCCTTGGCCGGTGTCAGCACTGCCCTTGGCGGTTCTTCCACCAGCACCCCGGAACTTTCGCCTCTGTGGTTATGGATGCTGGAATCCTGTCTGGTATTCAGACATCTTGCAACGTCTGTCACCAGCGGCGGAGGGGAGATATCTACAAAATGCAGTGTTCCCTGCTGGTTTCCGGTCGTCAGGGTATGGGCGATCTCATGCCCGACTCTCCCCCTGCGACTGTTGATTCCCGGATATCCGAGATCGATGCTGTCCCCCTCGTAGGCCATCTTGTATCCTTTTCGGGTGTTTTCCTTGATTGGGATACCGACTTCGTATAATCCGGTCTTGCCGCCCATACCACCAGCCCCGCTGGTCAGCGTGCAGCTCAGTCCTTCTTCTGCGTAGACTCTTTCTCCCTGTTTGCCAGCATGGACTTGTATAAGAGCTGTTCCATTTGCTTTTGGGAAAGGTAATATTTTTCCGGCACATCTTCCATCAAGATATCCGACAATATACACCCGCTTCCTTGACTGGGGGACTCCGAAATCCTTGCTGTTAAGCACTTTCCATTCGACATGATACCCCAGTTCAGATAGCGTACTGAGGATGGTGTGAAACGTCCGCCCTTTGTCATGCGAAAGCAGACCGGGTACGTTTTCAAGGAGAAAATACGCAGGTCGTTTGTCTGCAACCAGTCTGGCAACTTCAAAGAAAAGGGTTCCTCTTGCATCGGCAAATCCTTCCCTTCGTCCAGCGATTGAGAATGCCTGGCAAGGAAATCCCGCACATAAAAGATCAAAGTCCGGCATTCGTTCTGTTTCAATATTTCTTGCGTCATTGCAGAACCACTCTCCTTCCGTATCAAACAGCACCCGGTAGTTGTGGTCTGCATATGCATCTGCTTCACAGTGTCCGACACAGGTGAAGCCCCCTGCCCTGTGCAGCCCTTCTCGGAATCCTCCGATTCCACTGAACAGGTCAAAAAATCGAATTGTTCCGGCTATCAGCCTCCCTTCGCTGCGAAAAAAACAGTGCAGATTTCTCTGCACCGTTTCCGTCTCTTGGTTTCTGTTTTGTGATGTCTATTCTTCTGATTCCGCTTCCTCTGGCTCAGATTCTTCTGCTTCTTCGGTTTCCAGTTCTGTTGGCTCTGCTTCCGCTGGCTCTTCGTTTTCTGGCTCTGTCGGCTCTTCATCTGCTTCAGCTTCGTCCGGTTCTGTCATTTCTCCGTCTGTTTCAGCTTCCAGTGCTTCTGTCTCAGGCTCTTCTGCTTCAGGTTCTACTGACTCTTCATCCGGTTCTGATTTCGCAGTCTCAGGATCTTCCATTTCTGTTTCTTCGGCTTCCTCTGACTCTGCTTTCCATTTGGCTTCTTCTTTTTCGATTGCATCTTCGATAAGCCCGATTAAGAAGTCTTTCTGTTTCATGCCATTCCTGGCGAGGACTGCTTTCAGTCTGGAAAATAAATCCTCGGTTACCTGTACTGCTACTGTTCTTAAATCTGCCATGTTCGTCTTTTCTCCTTTTCTTGTCATGTGTTCTTCGATTACCATTTCAAGGTATTTTGGTATGCTGATTCCTAACTCTTCGACTTCCAGTTTTAGCTTTTCATGCAGCTCTACCGGGATTTTTCCGCATATGTTTTTCATCTCCATTGTGTTCGTTCTCCTTTCTTTTTTCTACATACAACATACCCTAAAACGTGACAGAAAGCTATTCACAATACCCAACGAATATGAGGCTCTCAAAAGCTCCCAAAGGATGCAGATCCAATAACATTCAATAGGCATCACCCCTTTCAAAAATCCGTGATTTATACTAATTTGACTGCTTGAAATTTGGCTATTTTATCACCAGGAAAGACTTGACTTTTTCAGAATGCATCCTCAAGCCCGGAGAGAAAATCCAGCATCTGGGACGGGATTTCTTCCTTTTTTGAAACACTCTCCCCGGAGCCAGAAATGGAAACACCTGCCAGTTCTTCCCGGATTGCCTGCCGGATGCTTTTCTCCAGCTGGTTGTTTTCCTGATCTTTTAAAATCACCTGAACCAGATAGCTGCTCTTCTGTCCATCTGGAACACTTTGCAGGATCTCCCATGCCTTTTTGTGATCTGGGTTATCAAGGTTCAGGCGGAACGAGAAAACAGGTCTCTTTACTTCGCGCACATCTGCCCCACAATCCGCTCATAGCCGGAAGCATTGGCGTGTACGTCTGTCAGGTAAATCTGCCGACACAGCCCGTCCTGCGGTGTCACGTGCCGTTTCAGAATGCTGGCTCCGCCGCCCATGATCACGGACGGAATTGCCTTCAGATCGAACCCAGCTTCCATAATTGCAGACAGTATTTTCTCCGTGTAGAGCCTTCCCTGCCGGATAATGATTTCTTTTGCGGCCGGGTCCATGCTGCAGCTCTGGCCGTTCAGAACACGTTCGATCTGAATATCCGTTACAGACAGTCCGGTATTTCTGCGTACCTGCTCGGTGATCTCATCCACACACCGGATCACACCAAGTTCCAGGCTGCGGCAGGTAGCGGCATTTGGAACACTGTTGTCCAGCCGCATCAGGTCTACGGTCCAGCCACCGATATCTGCGAGAAGAACAGAAGGCTCGTCCCGAACACATTCCGGGTGGAGAGCCAGGGCTGAGTATCCCTGTGGGAACAGTTTTACATCCTGAATCCGGATCTCATAGCTCTCATCCTCGTACCGGAAACGCAGAGGCTGCTCTTTCCGAAACAGATATTCCCGGAAGCCTTTTTTCTCCCTGCCAAAACTTGCCAGTGGAAGACCGGCTGCCAGAACTACATCTGTTTTCCGCTCTCCCCGGCGATAGCGGATTTCCTGGGCAATGGCTGCCATTGTCAAAAGATAATAATTGTCATTGGAAGTCTTACTTCTCACCAGCGTCTGCCGCCCGGTTCCACACACATAAAATTTCCCATTGTACTGCAGGACATTCTGCATGGTATACGGCTCGTAATCGTATCCGGTCAGTCCGGTCGGGAAACATACATGGGGAGTTTTTATGGCATAATATCCATGGTCAATTCCTATAATGATAAGTCACCACATCCTTTCTGGTTTTTCTTGTTCTTTTCCAGCAGGTGGTCTTTTGGTCTGGAAAAAGAGAAAAAGGGCAGAACCCCGAAGAGCCCTGCCCGTAATAAAAAATACAGTTATGTATATTTACAAACAAATATGCATAACTGTATGCTATCACTTTTAATTAATTTATAACTTGGATTCTCTATTTCTGTTCTTGTAGCACATAAATACTGCTTTAAAATGTTCCTACTAGCTGCCTATGTTACTATTCTTTATTTCACCAATTCATGAATAGCTTTTACCATTGTAAGTCCATAATCAACAAGGAAATTTTTTTGTTCTTCGGAGTATGTCTTTCTTTCCTCTATTGCTTCATCTGTGCAATGTCTAAAGCACTGCATTTTCTTTCTATAATTCTTTACTATCGTATCGTCAATGAAGCCACAACATACATCTTCATATTCTGGTGTGATAAATTTTCCATCTTGTTTCAACAGGTTTTCAATAAGGTTTGCAATCTCAGCAATTTTTTCATCTATATGCATACTATTGAAAGATGCCTGTCTAGTAGAAATTTCAATAAATTTCTGATTTATAGAATCGTTCACCTCAATATTACAAGACTTTTGCTCAAATGTCAGATCTGCTACAAAGGTTCTTCTAGTCGCATAACGAACAGTTCCATTATCATCTCCACCTAGAGCAATAATTCGATTTCTAATATCTCTATATGTAAAGTCTGTTGGATCAACAGGGGGCCTTGCTAGTATTCTAGGAAACTCTTTTATCTCATAACCGAGCATATGTAGATAATATGTTATTAGATAAAACCAACATTTATTTTCACCTGAAAAATCAACATCTGGCTGACACAGTTCTTTAAATTTAGTTATTGCTTCTTCAACATCATAAATCTCAAATTGATAATTCTGAGTTTCCTCTTCACCACAAAAAATATTATATGTATAATTTACCTTTTTAACAGATTCCAGAAAACGATAATGGTATTCGGATTCCTTTATATTTTGAAAATAAAATTCTTTTAAATCCATGAACATACTCCATTCAAAAATCAAGCCACAACATCGACAATTCAGCATCTCTTCTCATTTTCACAAATTCTTCTGCAAATGTTTTTGCTGTTTCTCTATTATGATCTACATCCCAATGTTCCTTATTATAGTTTGCAGCGTTTGTCCAATTGAAAGTACCGTGCATTGCAACTTCTAAATCGATCACACAAAACTTCCTATGCATTATATTTTTGTACCGCTCTGACATCACATCCACCCGATAAACCTCAAAGTGATCTTCCAAAGTGAACGAAGGTTTCTCCTTATTAACACGATTATTATCAATAATAATTTTTACATCTAACCCTTCATTTCTTTTTTTCAATAATTCATCAAATATTTTTTTATTGGTGAACCATGCCATTGCTATCCAAATTGAGAACTTTGCTTCTCGAATTTCATCAATTATCCGATTTTGTATATCATCAAAAAGTATCTCTTGGCTTACTTCTTCTGGTGCAATATTAAGTATTCCGGGTTTTAATACCAATCCGCTATACTCATTATAATCGTTTGGTTCATAAACCTGTTTGCACAAATCATCAACAAAATCTTCATGTTCTTTCAAGACAATTAATTTATCTGGAACAACGCTAATAATAATATACTCTTGACGATGATCTGGCAAATGATATGTAAAAGCCCATTCCTTTTGAAATGAAACAGAAGCAACTTTAAGCGCCTCCACCACCTCATCTTTATGCTCATAATCACTCATCTTTGCTGTTGCTATCAATAAATCCTTATACTGCTGTTCTGTCATAACATCCCCCTATAGCTTTATATATCGCAATGCTATGAGCAATTTCTTTATCACTACTCATTATCGTATCATTTCCTAACAAAATTCGATTTCTACCACTAATGATATCATATTTTTTATTTATAATCTAGGTCTTGTATCCACTCTCCGATCTCTTTTGGTGTGCTTTTGCAAAAATCCTGAATCCACATCTCATGGAGTTTAACTTCTGATTCTGTACTATCTATGTTTCCAACACACCCACCTGTTTCCTGAAGTGCTTCCAGGCAATCCCATTCCTTTTGGAAGTCCCCAGCAAATTCCATCCATACTTTTATATGATATTCCTTAAAACCTAAATGGTAAATCAAGTAGGTCAACCTGTCAAAATCAGCTAACGGCATTTTTTCTTTTTTCAGCAATAACCTTTTATCATGCTCGCTGCATAGATATAAAAATGCAAGCTGCTCTATTTTTGCCTGCTCCATATATTTCTCCCTTCTCTTCTGTCCTTGTCTCACTTTTACAACCGATTCTACCTTGTCCAATCGTTAAAATCAATACAGATGGTGCAAAAAGTGAGACAAGCCATCCTTTTACCAGAGAGGAAGAGATTTAAGATGCCAAAGCCAAGGACACAGTCTGGTGAGAAGAATCTGATTAGCCAGCGATTGATTGAACTTCGCAAGACCCACAATATGTCTCAGCGTGATCTTGCCTATAAACTCCAGTTAGCTGGTTACGATATGGATAAAAATGTAATCACCAGAATCGAAACAAACAAGCGTTATGTCACTGATCTTGAATTAAAAGCCATTGCTGAAATCTTTCAGGTTTCATACATATTTCTCATTGATGGCAAAGATGAATAGAAGTGACAAATGGGGAAGTTCCTTTCGTGCTTCCCCATTTTATCCGTCCCTTTTTTACAAATTTAATAGTTCCAGAATTTTCTGCATGCCAGCCTGATATAAAGATTCCGCATATAATATCCATCTCTCACTAACTTCAGTAACGTATTTGTCTATTGTTTTTCGCTTTTCTTTTGATAATCCCATTGTCTGAACCTGTTCTTCATATTTCGATATTTTTTCAAGCATTCCCTGGTACACTGTATTTTCTTTCAGCTGATCTTCAACCTCATCAATCCAGGTATCCAGCAGCAACTCCAGCAGTTTCTTTGTGTCACCGTCATCATTTCCCAATATTGCTTTTTTAATTTTTCCAAGCATTGCTCCATAGGAGATCATTTGAGCCTGTCCCATATAAAAATGGTACTGTTCTTCTATCATTTCCTTTTCGCTTTCCAGTCGGAAATATTGATGCACTGCCTTATGCTCTTCTGTCGTTAGACTGATTGCCTGATTCGACTCCATAAATGTTTCTATTACTGGATACCTCTCTGTAAGTTCCAGTATTTTATTTTGCAGTCTCTGGTATTCCGCATCATGCTTTTTCAGATAGGTGCAAACCTGTTCTCCTATCCGTATCCCCAAGCATTGCTCATTCCAGATGATATCTGGCTGTGTTGTCATATCGGTGTCTCCCTTCTGTGTAGTTTTCCTGTTCCAAGCACAAGACTATACCACACTTCTGGGAGAAAGCTATTCACCAAACCTACTGAAATCTCCTGGCAGATTCTGTGCAACCTATCCCTTTTCCCACAAAAAAACTGGTATGAAAGACTCCTTGTTCTCTCATACCAGCTATCTATTTCTTATTTAACTGAATACACATTCTTTTCTATTCTCTGTGTATCCTGTACTTATTTATGGCAAAAATCAGACTACAGACACGCTATACACTCTTATGCTACATAATCCAGTTTACTGCAACCAGGTTCAAAAGTCACATTGAAAATTCCAACCTGTGACGTAGACACAGGAGCCAAAAAACTTTTCCCTGTAAAATATTGTGCAAATTTATCATTTGGCTCTCCAATCGGGAATATCATTTTTTTAGCATGAGCTCTCATTGCTTCATCTTCATATGAAAGATCACCTTCGTCTATACTCCAGACATCTTTTGCAAGATTGAATGCCGCCCATCCTTTTGGCCACCCTGCATAAAATGCTATATGGGTAATCACGGCTGCAATTTCTTTCTGAGTCACTCCATGAGCTTTTGCATTTTCAAAATGATGTACTAAAGATGTATTAATCATTCCTGAAGCGATAAGTGCTGTGACTGTTATAATACATCTTGTCTTTACATCAATATCCTGATTATTCCAGTTTTCTCCAAACAAAACATCATCATTAAAATGTGCAAACTGTGGTGCAAATTCATTCAGTGCGTTTCTTCCTGCTGTCTGTACAATTTTTTTCACTTTAATCACCTGTCCTTATTTTAACTTTGCTCCATCCTTAAAAGCATTTCCCACACGTTCTCCAAGTCTGTAATATCCGTGATGTACCGGATCATATGTAATTGGTGTAAACTTACTAAGATCAATTTCTCCGTCATCACCGAGATATTTCTCATCTGCACTTACATTTTTAATTTCCGCAAGATACTTGCTGCCATCAATGACTTTTACAAGTTCACACTCAAGAGTCAATGGAAGTTCATTGATGATTGGTGCATTTACAAATTCACCTTTCGTTGTAGTAAAGCCTGCTTTTTTCATCTTATCTGCTTCTTTATTTGCAGAAACAATTCCCACATAATCGCAGGCAACCAGATGTTCAAGATCTGCCACCCCTACTGTAAAAGCCTTATTTTTTATAATATTGTCTGTTGTCTTATGGGCAGACAAATCTACAATAATCTCATTTGCACCTACAATTCCGCCCCATGCAGCGTTCATTGCATTTGCCTTTCCATTTTCATCATAGGTTCCCAGAATCATAACCGGCTGTGGATATAAAAATGGCTTTGCTCCAAAATTTTTTCTCATTGTTTTATCTCTCCTTATGGTTATTTGTTTATATCAGTATTTATCTGCCCAATCCATTCTGTAATCACCTCTTCTGAAGTTTCCAGATGATCTTTTCCTTTGGAATCAAACTGAATCTGCATTTCATGTGCAAAGGCAGCTCCTTTGCAATTTTCCTCCATATCTTTTATAACATGCCCCGGCCATCCACCATTTGTCATAAATGGAATCACTGTCTTTCCTGTAAAATCATTTGTTGTCAAAAATGTAAGCACTGCAGGTGCCATCGTATACCACCACGTTGGAGTTCCGATAGCAATCACATCATAATCAGCAAGATTTACAGATATCGGATTGATCTGAGGCATAAAGCCTGCCTCTACCTCTCTTTTTCCCTGTTCAACCACATCTTCATGACTGCCGCTGTATGGCTCTGTTGTTTCGATTCTCGCAATATCTGCACCTGTCCCATTAGTCAGCTGCTCTGCAATTCTTTTCGTGTTTCCATTTGACCAGGAATAATATACAACTAACATTTTCTTCATTATCTCTATTCTCCTTTACTTATTTTAGCCCCTGTAAACAGATAGATATAACCCACCATGACTACCGCTAAGAAAGCCACTATTACCCCGATGGTTATCTTTTTCCTTGTTTTCATTGCTCACCTCTTTTATTTCTTCTGTATTTTTGAACCTCCAAACACCTGCGACATCGGCATATGGGCAAGCATCTCATCAATAGATTTTACTTCATCCTGAGTCAGCTTTATATCTGCTGATTCCATATTTTCTTCCAGTCTATTTACTTTTCTTGTTCCCGGAATTGGTACGATATATGGTTTCTTTGCAAGCATCCAGGCAAGAGAAATCTGTGCAGGCGTGACATTTTTTTCTTCTGCAATCACTTTCATCCAGGACATAAATTCATTATTTTCCTTTAATCCTTCTTCTGTAAACTGTGGCATTGCGCTTCGATAATCTCCCGGCTTTTCAAATTCCCCATGGGAATGATATGCTGCTGTCAGTAATCCATTTGCAAGCGGCGAAAATGCAACAAATCCTATTTTCAATTCTTCAAGCACCGGGAATAATTTCTCATAATCCCTGTACATCATGGAATATCTGTTCTGAATCGCTGTAACCGGGCATACTTTATGTGCACGTCGAATAATCTCTTCACTGGCTTCTGATAACCCCCAGTGTGTGATTTTTCCCTGCTCCATTAACTCCTTCATAGCTCCTGCCGTCTCTTCAATCGGTACAGTCATGTCAATACGATGAATATAATATAAATCAAGATGGTCTGTGTTAAGTCTCATTAAAGATCCCTCAATCGATGCTTTAATCGTCTCCGGTCGTCCATCAGGAATCAAAGGTTTATTTACAGTTGTTGCAGTTTCATCAAAACGTATCCCACACTTTGATGCAAGGACAATTTTGTTTCTATATGGCCTTAACACTTTCCCAAGCAGTTTTTCATTGTGATGAGGGTCTTCTGTTGTTCCGTATATCTCTGCCGTATCAAAAAATGTGCAGCCTTCATCGATCGCTTTTTCAATCAATTCTTCTGCTTCTTTCTGTGTTGAAACAGTTCCATATGCATGACTCATTCCCATACATCCAAATCCGATTTCTGATACTTCTAAGTCTCTTCCTAAAATTCTTATCTCCATCTTTATCTTCCTTTTCTATATTTCAAACTTTACTGTAAGTATAAGAAAAAGAGACTCCGGACAGAAGTCTCTCTTTGTTAGGCAGTTTAAACCTAAAGGTTATGTCTTACTTATTACGATTCCTCCAAATATTTTTTTATTCTTTTATAATCCAAGACTGTCTATCCATGAACTGATATCTGATTCAGACGCTCCACCATGGAATCGTTCCCCTTCTTTCCAGTCACCTGTTCCTGTCATCTCTTCCAGAAGATTACCGCTGTCACCGATTCCCGAGGTCGCTGCTGTACAGAATGGGATGACTGTTTTTCCTGTAAAGTCATTCTCTTTTACAAAGTTATCTACTGACCATGCTGCAATTCCCCACCAGATAGGATAGCCAATGTATACCGTATCATATGAATCCCAGTTATCAACTGTTGTAGACACCAGTTCCACATCTCTTAAGCTCTCATCATCATGTTCTCTTGACACCCGGCTGTCATCATCTGTCCAGTCAAGGTCATCATCTGTATATGGCTCCACAGGCTCTATTTCAAACAGATCTGCCTCTGTAATTTTTGCTATCTTTTCAGCAACATCTTTTGTATTTCCTGAAGCTGAATAATATACAACCAATATTTTTCCATTTCCTGTTGATGTATTTTCTGTTGTATCTGTAGTGTTTTCGGAATTTGTATCCGCTTCTTCATTTCCAGACTGGTTTGTACTTATAGACTGGCTGTCATTATTAGAAGCAGACTGGTTTGTATTGCTTGCTCCACATCCTGCCATCAAACCGATTGCCACGATGCATGTTAAGAGTACTGCTGCTATTTTCTTTGTTTTCATTCTAAGGTCACCTCCTGTCGTATAAAATGTTTGTCACGCTAATTTCTATCGGATGAAATTGGTAAATACAAAATCCGGTGCCTTTGGCATTTCAATTCCCATTTTTGTCGCAACATTTTTACAGTTAATGAAATATGCCATATTGTTTCCAAGGATCTGCATAACCTGCATTCCTTCGAGATCCTGTTTTACTTCATCCGGATTCGTCCCATGTACCATATTCCAATATCTCGATGTAATGATCGGCATCTGCATCAGACCAAAATATTTATTTACCTGGTCCCATGTGGCCGTTGTTCCGGCCCTTCTTGCTGAAATTACCACAGCGGCAGGTTTCAGGCGGAATCTGTCGCCGCCACCGTTTAAATCGGCATAAAAGACTCTGTCCATAAAGGATGTGATTGCACCGCCTGCACCACCCCAGTGTACCGGAGTTCCAAATACGAATCCGTCATAATCCCCTGCTATTTCCAGAAATTCATTCACGATATCATCCAGGATGCATTTATTTTTTTCCTGACATTTTCTGCAGGCAATACACCCTGAAATCGGCTTGTTTCCAATCCAAAAAATATCTGTACTTATGCCATTTTCGTTTAATGCACTGGATACTTCACAAAGAGCTGTATAAGTACAGCCATTTTTGTGTGGACTGCCATTGACAAGTAATACTTTCATTGATTTTTCCTCTTATGCTTACCAGTTCTTTTTTTCTTTTGAACTGTCATTATTCTTTTTTCTTTCCTCAACCATCTTCACGAACCATTCCACCATATTCGGATCCTGATGCGAGAAGAAGGAGCTTGTCTTCTTGTCCAGTTCTGCAATAGTCTTCATATCTTCATCAGAAAGTGTAAAATCAAAAACATTAAAGTTTTCTTCCATTCTCTCAATGTGTGTTGATTTCGGAATAACCACTACCCCTCTCTGAATATGCCAGCGAAGCATAACCTGTGCCGGAGTCTTCTGATATTTTTCTGCAATCTCTGCGATGACAGGATTCTCAAAGGTGCCTCCTCTGCCCTCACCGAATGGTGCCCATGCTTCTAACCGGATATCATATTTGTCTGCCCATTCCTTCATCTCTTTCTGCTGATTGAAGATGTGGGTTTCCACCTGATTTACCATAGGTTTAATACGGTTGAAGGATGCAAAATCAACCATTCTGTCTACATAAAAGTTGGAAATTCCGATTGCTCTGATTTTTCCCTCATCGTACAGATCTTCCAATGCATGGTAAGCACCGTAAGCATCTGAAAATGGCTGGTGAAGCAATACCAGATCCAGATAATCTGTCTTTAACTTTTTCATGGATTCAAGAACTGATTTCTTTGCTTCTTCATATCCATAATGTTCGACCCACACCTTTGTTGTAAGGAAGATTTCTTCTCTTGGAATGCCTGACTTTTGGATTGCATTCCCAACCTCTTCCTCATTAAAATAACTCTGTGCTGTATCAATCGCCCGGTATCCAACTTTTAAAGCATCAAGCACACATCTTTCACATTCCTCTTTTGTTACTTGATATACGCCATATCCCAGTATTGGCATTTTTACACCATTATTTAATGAAATATATTCCATTGTCGTATCCTCCTTGTTTTCTTTCATTCATCTTACATTCATACTCTAATACTGATAGATTCCTTTGAGAAGTTTCGATAAGTTTTTCAGTCTTAACCTTTCGGTTTATTCTGGTTCTTACTGATTGAACAGCCATCCCATAATTTCTTTGTCACGACAAAACAGATAGCCACCGCCATGCTGATAAGTGACCGGTGTTCCTTCAAAGTAATCTTTATCTTTTACATCCAGTACCACCAGTTTATCAATCTCTGATTCCGGTAATCCCTGTTCTTTGTAAAGCTCATGTATCTGCTGGTATGCCTCTTTAAAAGGTTCTGATCCATAGTATTCGTCGCTTTCGCCAATCACAAAATATACCGGCGTTTTCATCTCCACAACCGGCTCATATGCACCATCCCACTGAGAGCTGCACATAAGTGCCGCTGTATATAATTCCGGCTGCTTTGCCAATACCAGTGACAGGGTTTCTCCTCCTCCGGAATAACCATTAATATATACTTTCGATGGATTAATAATATAATGCGTCAGAAAATACTGTGTCAGTTCAATTGTCTGATCTGCTGATGTCTGTCCCCAGTCATTTAACTGTGGAGCTACAATAATCATATCGGTAATATACTTCTGTGCTTCAAATCCAAAATCTTCTGTCCGGATATTTTCTCCCACGCCCTGAAAATATAATCCCTGATATCCGGGTAATGTTACATATAGTGCATATTCCTTTGTCCCGTCATATGCATCCGGAATATATACATTGTAATGAATGTCCCCTTCATTTGGAGAATGAAGAACATTATCCAGGAGGAAGCCCTGGTATTCTTCGCTTCCCGGCGTAACATTTTCCAATTCATCTCCGGATGTATTTTTTTCTGTATTTTCTTTTTTCTCATCTGTCTTCTGCTGTACGGTCTGTACCTGGTTTATTGTTTGTTGATTCTTCTTTTCATCCCTGCCGGGTTTTGAAAAGTAGATATATACCATGATTACCATTGCTAAAATAACAACTCCAATAATTGTAAGTACTAATTTCCGCTTTTCCATAAATACACCACCTTCTTTCAGTATGAACCTTTTCGTTTTCTCTTACCTGTTTTCTTTAGAAACACTCCACTATAATATCCAATAAATGCTATCAACATCATTACTGCCAGATAATCCAGCAGAAAAGGAAAGATCCCCTTTTCATAATCATAAAATACAAAATGCATCCTCATAATCAGATAATCTCCTATCTGTCTCCTGTAAAATGCATATAAACCATAACCTGCAATTGTGGTTGCGACAGATCTTGCTGCCCATGTTCTGATGACGGATGGATGTTCCCATAATCGTCCTGCCATTGCTACCGCTATATTCCAATGAAATCCGAGATGTAATGACATCACCACCAGTCCCCAGTATGCGCAAAACATATGTATCTGTCTGGCTGTCATATATGTTCCGGAAATCTTTATCCATTTAAATATGTGATTTGACAATAATATTCCACTTATCATGGAACCCATTATAAGAATAAGCATGATGATAACCAGTACTATCTGTATCACTCTGAACGCATTATATTTTCCTTTCCTTACAGAGGTCACCCATTTATGATTCAGTATGTAATGTGAAATAAAAAGCACAAGCATCGCCATACCAATCCACTCATGTGCAGTCTCGCTGAGCAGACTATATGGCATAAGAAGAAGCAAACATATCGTCATTCCTATATCTATCAATATTTTTGCTGTAAATCGTTTATTTTTCATATCCTACCTCTTATCTAAAGCATTCATATTGTCTTCCCAGAAAGATATTGCACGATCAATCCATCCTTCTGCTACAGTCCCCTCTCCCAATCCAAATCCATGAGAAAGGCCTTTAAATACTTCTATTTCTGTATTTGGGCCATTTTGTTGTATCTGGGAAATATAATTTTCCATACTTCTGTATGATGCAATTCCGTCACTTGTTCCGACACAGGCATAGGTTGGCGGCTCCATTCCTGTCACCTGGGAAAGTCCTGTATACTGCATAATCACCGCAGCCGGTGCAGGATATTCTTTTTCTCCAAAGTAAGCTGTTCCATAAGAACCAAGCCAGGCCGCCATCCTTGCTCCTGCTGAGCCACCCCAGAGAGAATAATCCGTCATATCAATCTGTAGTTTCTTTGCATTTTCATGTAAAAACGCAATTGCTCTGGCAAGATCCTCACAGGCAGTCTGTGCTCCCGGACGATAAATAAGAGCAAATGCATTATAGCCTTTCTTTGACAATTCTAAGGCATGAGGAAAGCTATCATGTATTCCGGCTACATATACAAAGCCTCCTCCTGCATTGATAATCGTTGTTTTTGCTCCTGCATTTCCCCGAAAGAACAATAAACCTGTATCCTTTTTATCCGCATCTGCCTGCATTTCTTCTTCACTGTATATTGGATAAAAAATCTGCTCACCATTCATTGCCTGATTTTTCATATAATTTACGATTTCTACTGTTTTATCGGTGTTGACTTCGCTGTACCACGGCAAAATAGAGCTGACGTCTTTTAATTTCAGATTGTCCTCTATTTCCATATCTACCGGAAATATGAGTCTGCCATAATCATCGAAAGCTGAATCATGGATAACATCATTTATATTACTCTCTGCATTAAAACTTTCTTTTTCATTCATATTGATATCCTTCTCTGTCACGCTCTCTTGCTCTGTTTTTCCTGTTTCCTGCGTTTTTTCTTCCCCGATTGCCAGGTTCTGGACTATTGTGCTACACCCACTGAACATGATAACAGTCATGATGATTCCTCCAAGAGCTATCCTCTTTATCTGCATATAGTATCCTCCATTTTCACTTCAGCTAAAGTATAACAAAACGAGACTCCATTAGAAGTCTCGTTTTGTTATTCAGTATTAACCTTTAGGTTTCTACTCGCATGTATTCAATTTTTATTTTACCTTGTTAATAGCATTTATCAGCCGCTTAACCTTAATGGACGGTTTTTTCGAATGAAGAATTCCAAACGGCATAGTATAATCCCACTCTACTGGAATGATTCTGATCAGTGGATGAACACTTTCCCAGCTCTTGAATGCCAGTAATACCTCATTATTGTTTTCGCATCGGTTAAATGCTTCTACATTGTACAGATTAAAGTCTACAATATTGATTTCAGGATGATTTTTCATCATATCATCCCTTAGCATATCGCCATAATAACTCCATCCTCTTCGCATGAGCATAAGATTTTCTCCAGCCAGATCATCAAGTGTTATTTTTTCTTTTTTTGCCAGCCTGTGATGAATTGATACCGCCACACAAAATGGTTCTCTTGAAATCTCAGTGCCATCACAGCCTCTGAGTTCAAGCATTGTTTCATCAAAGATTCCAGCTATCACATCAATATTCTTTCCCATATTAGCCAGTATCTCTCTTGCATTCTCTGGTGTATTTTCAAATGTAATCAATTTAAACTTCATCTCCGGATATATTTTCTGTATCTTAGGCCAAAGTTCCACAAAAACTTCCGGTGGCGTCATCGGAGATATTCCAACACGAATGATTTCTTCATTATGATTCATTGCTTCCTGCGCCCGTATCAACGATTCTTTTGAATATTGAATCAGATATTTTGCATCCTGATAGAGCGATTTACCAGCTTCCGTAATAATAAGACCTCTGTGTGTTCTTTCAAATAATTGCAAATTTAAGCTGTTTTCCAAAGAATTTATCTGTTTAATAACCGCAGGTGCACTTATATATAATTCTTCTGCCGCTTTACTAAAACTTCCAGCTTCTACAACGCAGATAAATGTATCAAGTTGTGGATTATACATCATGTAATTCACTCCTCTTTGTGATTTTAAATCATCTGAAATGCTTTCAGTGCCCCAATAATTGCCTCTTCTTTCTCCTTCGGACATTGTGGTTGCTTTGCTCCCTCTGACCTAGGAATATTAAAATTCTCCGCTAATTCAATTCCACACTTTCTCTTCACCTGTGCAATATACAGATTAGATACCTTCATCCCATCATTATACTCTGCAACATACTTCTTTATCTCCTCATAAGTAGCCTTGCTCTCAGCCGCCGTTAAATCCATCTCGTCCATGTCAAGTCTCACATTCACATGATGCTTCGCTTCGTGGAGTTTGGACAATAAACATACCGTCTCGACTGTGTTTTCGTTGAGCAACCGAATTGCTTCGCCTTCAAAACCTTCATAATACACCGGAAATGCCAGATCAATCTACCTGATGATGCGCCCATCATCCATCTTTTCCGGGTATAACTCAATTGCATCAATAAACAACTGCATAAATTCCTTTTTTTCAATATCTGACATTTCTGCATACAGTATATCAAACTTTTGCAGGATTTGGTACAGTTGTTTTTCACCAATTTGTCTTCCATACGCTGCCTTAATCTTTTCCTCCACATCGGCAATCTCATTCTCAAAACCAGAAATCCTGTCGTAAAGATTATCCAGACGGTCCTGCATGTCCTGGAACTTCCTTGCATAATGCTTATCGCCAGCATCCAAAGTATCCAGCATCACAAGCAGTTTATTCTTCGCCCCGACAACCTGCTGTAACTGTCCCTTCAGCTGATTCCGTTCCTCTTCCAGATTCGAGACATCCACCTTTTCCTGCAATCTTTCTCCAATATACTCATGAAACCTTTCATCAGCAATCATCCCTCTGATGAACCACTCCACCTCTGCATTGATCTCATTCTGATTCAGTGATGGCTTAAAATCACAGAAATGTTCCTCATCAATCTTTCTCCTGTGCTGACATCTATAATAGAAGTCATCCTTATATTCACCAGATTTCTTATTCTTCCTTCTCCTCACAGTTCCTGCCATTCCAGCACCACACACCGGACATTTCAAAAGTCCCGACAAAATATGCTCATGTTCAAGACTATGTGTCTTATTCCACTTAACCCCTGTCCTCTTCCTTTTCTCTCTCGCCGCCTCCCACGTCTCTTCATCCACAATCGCTTCATGCAGTCCATCTGCCAGCAGGTAATCATCAGTCTTCACACGCCGGTATTCATCCCTCGTTCCCTTCACCTTCTCCGTAACATTCTTCCCGTAAGCAATCTTCCCAGTATAAACCGGATTATCCAAAATCTTCATGATCAGTCCTCTGGCAAAATAGTTCAGCTCATGCCCCCTGACCTTTTTCTTCGTATAACCTCTCTGGTTCAGATAATTACAGATAGCATCTGCCCCCATATCCGTATGCACAAACTTGTCATAAATAATCCGCACAATCTCCGCTTCTTCCTCATTCACCACCAGAGTGCTATTCTTGGAATCCAGATCATATCCGAAAGGAGCCTGTCCGCCATTCCATTTTCCCTCTCTGGCCTTCTGCTTTCTTCCTTCCATTGTCTGGACCAGGATATTCTCCCTTTCAATCTCAGCCACTGCCGACAGCACCGTGATGGTCAGCTTGCCGGAATCCTTAGAGGAATCAATTCCGTCTTCCACACAGATCAGATTCACACCATAATCTTGGATAAACTGCAGGGAATTTAAAACATCCGCCGCATTCCTTCCAAAACGTGACAGCTTAAACACCAGAATAAATGCCACTCCGTCACGTTCCTCAGACACATCCTGCAACATCCTCTGAAACTCCGGCCTGCCCGTAATACTCTTTCCGGATTTACCAGCATCACAGTATTCCCTGACCACTTCCATTTCCTGGAACTCCGCAAACTTCATCAGCCTTTCTTTCTGTGCCTCCAGACTGTAGCCGTCCACCTGCATTGCCGTAGAAACACGGGTATATATGTAACATTTCTTTCTCAAATCTTCACCTCATTTCGGTTGCCCATCGTCATACGGTTGCCGTACATAAAATATATCGGAATCACCAGTCTGTGCCAACTCGCAGAACGACCAAAAAAACTGCCCCAAAATCCACCTTCTCCTATGCGGTTTCCCTAGCGCAAAAAGACCGGCAGCCCCAAAAGACCACCGGCACACTCGATCACTTCCCCTGCAGCTGTGCATTTCTCTCCTCAATCTCCCCCAGAACCACATCCCCGTACTTCTGGATCATTCTTGCCAGAAACTCTGCACACTTTTCCATGTTTATCCTGGCCTGTTTCTCCGTCAGTCTGCCGGTATCGATCAGTTCAATTTTTCCCATAGCCAAAAACCACCTCCTACTGTTCCAAGGAGTCCTGGTCCCTGATTTTTTGACTTTCCGGACAAAAAAATAAACCCGCTGCCATCCACAGATTTCTCCGCAAACAGCAACAGGTTTCCCCTGATCATTTATTTACTTTATCATCCGTTCAATACCATCGGTCATACGGATTCCCACGCACCCTCTTTGTCTCTGGTGCCTTCTCAATACTCTTTTCAGCTTCTTCCCTCGTTGCAAACAGCCTGTGAGCCTTCACCTGTATTCCGCCGCCCGTATCTGTAAAACGTACCAGGAACATCCCGCCGGAACACCTGCGGATCTCCACTTCTCTCACATACCTGTTTGATTCCACAATATATGCAGTATCCCCGACTTTCATAAAATCACACTCCTGCACTCAAAACATCCTTCATCCTCACCAGAACAGGAAGCACCTGCCCGTCAGCAAATCTCCGTTCAAAAGAACCATTGGAAAAATGATCTTCTCTCAGCAGCATTGTCAGCAACGCCGTACAAAGTTCATAATCCGCTCCCGGAACACGTTTCAGTTCCTCATTACAGTCAATCGGCTCCGTAATCATGTAATCCCCATAATTTGTTTTCAAATCTCCTATTGTCTTTAACAGATCTGCATACAGATTCTCTTGTGGATTCTTTAATTCCAATATTTCCTGAATTTTTCGTAGTTTCTCTGACTTTGTCAATGCTATACACCACCTTGATAAACGTTCGAATATATGTTCTTTATATTTTAACATATACCCAATAATTATTCTAGCGCAAAATATATTCATATAATATCCACAACAGCAAGGTTTCGTTGCGACCACGAAATTGATACAATTTAACGGTGCACACCCTTGTGAACACCCCTGTTCGCCTTTCGTTAAATAATTAAAATAGGCTACTCTTTTGCATATTTCTGATCAGCCTGTTTCTTCCATAAAAAAAGAGACATTGACATAATTTGATCAATATCTCTTCTGCTGCTTTGCTGAGACATATTCTTCCGACTGGATATACTCTCTCAGGGAAGCATCAAATTCATCCTTGACGGAATCCAGTCCATAATAAAACCGCTACCACACCGAAACAAAGGATATGTCTCTATTTTTGGTAAAACCATAGATGTAGGTTAATCATGTTTTTTTTAATCAGCGTTTTGATACTCACTGTCTTCCCCAAATAGCTACCGAATTTGACCTCACGATCAATTCTTCGACAGGCAGACCAATCGGGCAAATGTTATGGCAAGCTAATGATTTCCCGCATCCCTCAAAATAATTTTCCTTATATTGAGTTGAAACCTCATTCCGATGGCTTATTTCCTGTTCTTCATTCAGAATCCGAAATGCGTTGACTGCAGCAACAGCGCCTGCGAAAGTCCCATTTGCAGAGAAGTTAGGACACACTTCAAGGCAGCAGCCACACATCAGACAGCGTGCCGACTGGTATCTCGGTTCATGTGTCCACGGATTCATATAAGCTTCACTTTCAAGCCAAAGGTTCAGTTTTTTCAAATTTTCAAACAGAATTGACCGGTCAACGATCAAATCTCTTACAAGCGGAAATTTGCTTAAAGGTTCCAAGGTGATTGTAGAACCTTTTAACGTATGTAGAAATGTAGAGCATGCCAGCCTCGGACGTTCGTTAATCAGCATGGCGCAAGCCCCACATTTTCGCACCATACAGCTACATTTCCAGCTGATGGGAGTAACTATATTCCCTGAATTATCTTTCAAAGGTGTTCTACTGTTCAATTCCTTTAAAACATTGGCAACAGAGCTGTTTTTGCTTCCGTCAAACTCAAATTCCTGCCAATAACTGTCTGATTTCTGATTCTCTTGTCGCCGAATCCGTACTTTATATACCAAGTTAATCACCGCCTCTCTGGAACAGACATAAAGGAAATTTGTATCTGCTTTCCGTCAAATCGTGCCACCGTCGTTTTGAGAAAATCCCTGTTGTTGCATTCAGGATAATCCTCCCGCCAGTGCGCTCCCCGGCTTTCTTTTCGGGCAAAGGCGCTTTGGAGAACTGCAAGACCAAGCAACGGCAGAGTTCCTTTTAGTTCCTGCACTTTCCGAATCCCTTTTAACAGGGAATTTCCATTTCTAACAACCCCAAGAGAATCCTGCATAGCCTGATTTAATTGCTTTGTTCCCACAATTTCCTGCACTGGTGGAATATCTATCTGCGCCGCACAAGATAAAACTACGCCGTCAGCTTGTTCGCAGGCTGACTTTGCCGCAACACGTCCTCCGTACAATGCGCCCAACAGGGAATTACCACCCAGACGGTTTGCACCATGATATTGGGCACAGCATTCCCCGGCAGCATAAAGATTCTGAATCGACGTTCTGTGCTGTTCATCCACAAGAATACCACCCATGAAGTAGTGGATTCCTGGCAAAACAGGCACCGGTTCCTTCCGGATATCCTTATGCAGTCATCTGCTAAGCCAGACAGCTTATTTGAAATGATCTCCTTCGATATTTCCGTCATATCAAGAAATACCTCGGATTCATGGCTGACCTTCCATATTTCTCTGGCGGTAATATCACGGGGCATCAGATTTCCAAGCTCCGGGTATTTTTCCTCCATGAAATACCACGGCTGATTGTTTCTGAGAGCAAACAGCCTGCCGCCTTCCCCTCTAGCTGCCTCGCTGATAAGCATACGTTTCCCGCCGCATTCCACAGTAGTCGGATGATACTGGATCATTTCACCATTTGCCAGAGGAACACCAAGCCGGAACAATTCTGCGGTTACTTCTCCCGTATTGGACAGCGAACCTGTTGTATTCCCAAACAATCCGTGCATACCACCGGAGGCAACAATAACCGCATCCCCCGGTAATTCCACAGTCTCCTGACTGTATTCATCCCTGATTACGCAGCCACAACAAATATTGCCACACAGACGAAGTGTTAGGAAAGAATGATGGCTGAACCGTTCTACCATACCAGATGCTTCTTTCCTGCGAACAGCGTCTATCATAGCTGTCATGATCTGCTTCCCGGTATCGCTCTGTGCAAAAGCAGTCCGTTTCTTTTTCTGCCCGCCAAAATTCCGCAGATCCACATCATCATAGCCACTCATGTTAAATTTAACTCCAAGTTTTAGCAGCCAGTGCACCAGCTCCGGTGCTGCCTGTGTCATTCCCCAAACTGCATTTGGATCTGCCAGACCACATGCTGCCTTTATTGTATCTGTAAAATGTTCTTCGGGACTGTCGTTTTCATCTTTTGTATTCAAAGCTGCGTTGATACCGCCCTCCGCCATAACAGACTGTGCCCGCTCTGACGGAAGGGAGGAAACCAGTTTTACATTGCATCCATTTTCCGCTGCCTGCAAAGCCGCTGAAAGTCCTGCCAGTCCAGCACCTATAATAATAATTGTCTTACTCATAGATATTGCCACCCAATATAATATAAAATAACCGCTCCCGCTATAAAAAAAAGAAGCACCGAAAGGATCAAATAAATATCACTCCTTCGTTCTTTATAACTGATGATTCCCAGTGATACGAGCAATGGGCGGATATTGATAAAAATATGGACAAAGATTGCCGCTACGAACAAAAGCTGAGTTACCATCTTTACAGTTGTAAAAGGGAACAAAATATATGTCCCATTCTGCACCTTTCCAAACAAGCCAATATGGAATAACAGCAGAATCAGTATTGCCATCCCACTGGCTCGTCTCGCCCAAAATATGACGTTTTGTTTCAGATACATTTTTCCTGATTGCTTCGCTGTCTGTAAACTCTGAACTGTCAGGATGACACCAATCACCGTATGCACAACAAGAATACCAACACCAATCCATGCAAGAAGTTTCCCTGCACTACTTCCAACTCCGTTCAGCATAAAGCTGCCCATGATTCCATGAATCATAAAAATGAGAAGCATTAAAACAGACAAAATCGTATTCCATTTTCTCATAAATTCCCGCTCACCTCATTTCTTCGCTGTCCATGATCATATAGTCCATCTGTGTTAGCGTTGTAACGTCAATAAAATCATCCGATGCCAGGAATACATCATACTTTCCACTTACCACTCTTGATAGCATCATTGTGTTACTGTACTCTTTCAGATCTACGAAAAAGCCGGCCTGTTTCAACCTGTCACAGAGTTTCTTAGCATAACTGACAAGCGGATAATCCGTCTCAGATACATATAACCGAAAACTAATGTCCGTTTTCATGAGATCTGTTTCATTTGTTTCCGAATCGTCCAGTGCCAATTCTTTTAATTTATTCCGGGTGTTCTCGTTGTCGAGACCATCTGACATCATATTAATACCGAGAACATAAGAGCCTTCCAACTGTGCGGAGGCTTGAGCCGCCTTTTTTGACTTCGGTGTTGCTCCTGTGACTGCATCAATCATAGAAGGCGGTGAATGCAAAAGTGCACCGAAACCTGCAAGAAAAACAATTGTAACTGCTAACAGAATCAATTTCCGTTTCACATTGCCACCTCGTTTCTTATTTTTTCAAAATCCTCATTGCGTTCAAGACGGCAATTATGGTAACGCCTACATCACCAAATACAGCTTCCCACATTCCAGCTATACCCAGAGCACCAAGGATCAGGAACACACTCTTAATTCCAAGGGCAATCACTATATTCTGCATGACAATCTGTTTTGTCGCTTTTGCCACATCAATCGCATCCACCAGCTTAGATGGTTCATCTGTCATCAGAACCACATCCGCAGCTTCAATGGCCGCATCTGAACCAAGACCACCCATTGCGATACCAACATCCGCACGAGCAAGGACAGGAGCGTCATTGATACCATCACCAACAAAAGCTAATTTGCTTCCCTGTCTCTTTTTACTGTCTAAAAGCTCAACCTTTTCCACTTTTTGATCAGGAAACAGTTGTGCATAATATTCATCCAACTGCAATTCTTCCGCAACAGCCTTTCCGATTTTTTCATCATCACCAGTAAGCATGACTGTTTTTTCCACACCGATATGTTTCAAATCAGAAATTGCTTTTTTGCTGTCCGGCTTTACTTCATCTGTTATCAGAATGCATCCGGCATATTGACCATCTACTGCTACATAAACCTTTGTACCAACTTTTTCACAGGCTGTGTACTCCACATACTCTGAATCCATAAGTTTCGTATTGCCAGCATAAACTTTCTTCTTTCCTGCCATGGCACTGATTCCATATCCGGAAATTTCCTTGTAATCAGAGATAACTGATTGGTCAATTTCTTTTCCATAAGCAGAGAGAATGGATTTTGCAATAGGATGGTTAGAAAAGCTCTCTGCCTGGACCGCATACTCCAGAACCTGTTCTTTTGAAAATCCATTTGCAGGCAGAATATCAGTCACATTGAAAACACCCTTTGTAAGTGTTCCAGTTTTATCGAACACAATAATGCTGACATTATTAAGCGCCTCTAAATAATTACTTCCTTTTACAAGAACACCTCGTTTAGATGCCGCACCAATACCTCCGAAGAAAGTCAGCGGGATTGAAATGACCAATGCACATGGGCAAGATACCACAAGGAAAACAAATCCTCTGCGAATCCACTCTGTCCAACCTCCACCAAGAAGGATCGGTGGCAGAATTGCCAGAATAGCTGCTAAGATTACAACAACAGGAGTGTAATAACGTGCAAATGTAGTAATGAAATTTTCTGTTGGTGCTTTTCTACTGGACGCATTCTCCACAAGATCAATAATCTTTGAAGCAGTAGATTCACCAAATGCTTTCGTTGTCTTAATCGTTAAAACACCCGTCTGATTCATACAACCGGAAAGTGCTTCGTCTCCTTTATGAACGCTTCTCGGAACCGATTCTCCAGTTAAAGCCCTCGTATCCAGCATAGAATCTCCATCCAATACCACACCGTCTAATGGGATTTTTTCACCAGGCTTTACAATAATAATCTCGCCAATGGCAACACTTTCAGGAGATATGGTAATCAATTCTCCGTTCCTTCTGACTGTAGCACAATCCGGACGTATATCCATTAAATCTGATATAGATTTTCTGGAACGCTCAACAGCCAATGACTGGAAAAATTCACCAACTTGATAGAACAGCATAACAGCAACTGCTTCCGGATATTCACCAATGACAAAAGCACCAATCGTAGAAACGCTCATCAGGAAATGTTCATCAAACACACGTCCCTTTGAAATATTCCTCACAGCTTGCCATACAACATCCCCGCCAAGAATAATATAGGAGACAATGAGAAAAACTAACTCGACAGGCAGTGGCACTTTCGCCAAAACTGTCAATGCCATACCAATACCATAGATTGCTGCGCCAATCGCTAAACGAATCGTCAACTTCTTGTCCTCATTGTTATAGGATGTATTGGTATCCTGTTTTTTTGCAGGTATATAGTATTCCTGTGCAATTTCGGAAACTTCTACATCTGGCTCATGGCTGTGGACAATCGTTTCAATCTGACTGGCTATTGTATTTGCGGCAACTGGAGCAACATTGATTGTCAGCGTCTGCTTCATCAAATTTACAACTGAGGATTGTACTCCATCCAATTCTCCGACTTCTTTTTCAATTTTTGCGGAGCAGTTTGGACAGTCCAAGCCCTTTAACAAATAACTCTTTGTAACGGGGATAATTGTTTCTTCCTGAACCTCCACACCCGGCTCATGGCTGTGGACAATCGTTTCAATCTGACTGGCTATTGTATTTGCGGCAGCTGGAGCAACATTGATTGTCAGCGTCTGCTTCATCAAATTTACAACTGAGGATTGTACTCCATCCAATTCTCCGACTTCTTTTTCAATTTTTGCGGAGCAGTTCGGACAGTCCAAGCCTTTTAATAAAAATATTCGTTTCATAATGACCTCCTTGTAATTTGTTTAGTTGCTCAATTGCTCAACTATAACGCTAAAAATATTATTTCTGCCATAGATGCTCAAATCCCTTATCAATAATCTCTTTCACATGATCATCTGCCAGAGAGTAGTAAACTATCTGCGCTTCTCTACGGAATTTTACCAAATTCGCAAGACGCAATGCCTTTAACTGGTGTGAGATTGCGGATTTCGTTACCCCCAGTAGCACAGCAAGATCACATACACACATCTCACTCTGTTCCAGAGCGTGTAAGATTTGTACTCTGGTACCATCTCCAAATAGCTTAAATAAAGATGCCAACTGGATATAATCATCTTTGGGTTGCATCTTGGATTTCACATCATTCACAATATCCTCATGAATCACATCACAATTACAAATATAAGACGGTTTAGACATACACTTACCTCGTATAATCGAAGTTGAATAGTTGTTCAACTATGATTATATTCATTTTTTGTTCTATGTCAATAAGATTAGTAAATATCTTCTTGGATTTTTGTTTTTAACTGCTTAATACTTTTGTACCGCATCAAAGAATGTGTAGATGAGTTTGAATATAAATTCAAGGACTCCGAAACAGGAAAAATTAAAAAGTTCAAGATAACAGAAAAAAGGATTGTTACTTTTAATCCCAAACTAGCCAAGAAGCAGATATATGAGATTAACTTCTCTTTTTTCTTTTCGTAAAGATTCCTCAAAGTATCTTCCTTTTTCTGATATCTATAAATGAGCAAAGTTCGTGATTTTGCAGAAAAAAAAGATACCTCGATTCCGGATGTTATATTGAAAGCGACCAAAAGCTCCGTTTTTCGAATCAACGAAAAACTCCACAATGGCAAACAGGGCTTTGCCCTAACAAAAAAAGGCTTCACACCACGACCACCGCCGCAATGCAAAGCCTCATCACTCACTATTATATTCTTGTCACAAAATCCAGCGAGATCCACCCATTCCGCTCTTTCTCATACGCTTTCAGCAGCCCCCACTTTGATGCTCCGACACCGTCAGCCTCAGCAACAATAGTAAAACAGCCAACACCCGTATATTTTCCAACCTTCTCCTGATCCGTTCCCGGCTTCTTCCGGATATTCAGATCCGAAATCTCCACACGAACCAGATACGGACGAAACACCTCTTCCTGCTTCTTATCCACGGAACTGTACACTGCCTTTCCATTCTCATCAAACACCGAAAACCCCGGATGCTCGTCTGCACTTTTCTTTGCGTTTTCCAGCACCTTAAATGCCCCCACCTGGCTCTCCGCATCCTGCCAGTTCTTCCTCACACGGTACCAGATCTCCTTTTCCGTCTTCCCGCCATCAAACCGTGTCAGCCCATACTTCTCAATAATAACGCAGATCTTCTGCACATAAAAACTATCCGTTGCATAACCGCCATTCTTAATGATCTGAACAGCCTTCCGGTAATCCTTCTCCCCAGCCAGTCCTGCATATCTCTTTTTCTTTCCATTCATCGCTCCCAGAAGATAAGCCGAATGATCCGCAATAGACTGCTCCACACAGACATACTTCCGGAAATCCGCAGTCACCGTGTACAGCTTTCCGGTTCCATCATCCTCCTGCGTCTTCTTCCGGTACTTATTGGTTCCATCCCAGATACTTCCATTCCAAGTATTCCCAGACAACACGCACTTCATCCCAAAACAGTTATTTGCCTTCTGCGCCAGTTCCGTCCTGCCATAACCCGATTCCAGAATAAACTGCGCCGCAGACACCGAAGCCAGAATCCCACTGGTTTTCATATCCTCTGCACACAGCACTCCAATCCGCTCCGCTGCCTTCTCATCGGAAATCCCCAGAAACACAGAAGCCTGCGTCCCTTCAGCTTTCCCAGACATAGCAGCCTTCACAGCTTTCCTGAATCCATCCATCGTATAAGGCAGTCCCAGACCTTTCCACAGATGCTCCGGATCTCCATGATTTGTAGCAATTCCCCTTGCGTGTCCCTCTCTATGGGAAATCACCACACCATCTGCCAGCGGATCCAGACCAAACTTCTTACAAAGCATGGCAAACAATTCCACCGCTACTTCATACGTCCGCACTGCCGATGCCCTTGCCTTCGCCAGATCGGAGCAGGTAAAACCAGATCCGCTTGTGTACCGGATGCAGGCAGGCTCACACATCTCCACACCAATATGCGTATTATTTCCACTTCCCTTACTACCGGAGCCACAGTGCCATCCCCTGTGGTTCCATGGCAATGCCTGATACACCGTTCCATCATTTCCATCAATAAAACCATGCACACATGCACTTCCAAAAGAAGTGTGATTCCAGGAATCAAGAAAAACCTGTGCTCTCGGCTGCGGACATCCAACCGAGTGAAGCATCAGGCCTTTTACAGTAATTTTTCTCCCTGCAGTATAGCAGGGATTCTTAGTCAGAAAACTTTCAACCAGTCTCATTCCCCATCACTTCCTTTCCCTCTGTCATGCAGCTGTTCCAACACATCTTTCATCTTCTGCGGGATCGGCAGCCCCAGATGTCCTGCATTCTCCAGCAAGCTCACACCCTCATTGGAAATATAGAAAAAGATCACCGCTGTCCTCAGCACGGATCCGTTCCCGATCACAGCCACATCCAAAATATTGGCCATTCCCACCAGCAGAAAGATCAGCACCTTCCTGCAGATTCCCCGGAATCCCACCTCACTGGAAAGCGTATGGTCCGCAAAAGCACACATCACCCCGGTCAGGTAATCGATCACTACAAAAGCGATCAGGGCATACAGAAGCCCGTCACAGCCTCCCATAAACCAGCCCAGCCATCCGCCTACAGCCATAAAAACCATCTGAATAAAGTTCCAAAATTCCTTCATGCCAGAATCCTCCTCCCATGAAAAAAGCAGCCCCCATTTCTGAGAACTGCCGTAAATAAGTTTTCTATCTCCATGCCTTTCGGCAGAAAGACCTACATTATTTCCTCCGTCAGCGTATACGTGATCTTCATCGTTTTGTCCGTATTCTTCACCACCGCTGACGAAAGATTATTGATACTTGCCAGATAAGGCGTCAGAAGATAAGCACACCTGTGCTCCTTCCCGTAACTGCCGCCCCACATAAACACAAAGTTCTTATACTGGAACAAAGGCGTTGCCATGGCTTCAAACCTTGCGCTCCCCTGCGTCTTGATCACCCTGTCATCCGCCGTGATCTGGAAATCCCCTGCCACGATCATGTCCCCGAGAAGTGTCATATACACCTCACAGGAACCAGCCTCCCCAAGGGATTTCAGCTTGGAAGTAAAGCCCAGCGGGATCAGTGTCACATCCGCTGAATTTGCAGTATTGATCTTATAAACTCCCTTCTTATCATAAGAAGGCACATACAGATACCCCTTCCTCACACAGCATTTTACATTCCGTTCCGGATAGGAACCGTCCTTTGCCCTTGTGCCCACTTCCGAAAGCTTCGCCTTGGACAGTGTCCAGCTTCCCTCCGTAAAGGAATAATCCTTTTTGGAGATCCGGATCCATACCATCTTCGCATCCCCGGAAGAATTCGGCTCATTGGAAAATCCATACCAGTATCCGTCATGCCCGTCCATAAACTCCCCGTACTTTGTATAATCCCCCAGGAACGTAAAGCTTTCCGTTGTCAGTGTCTGCTCCTCCAGTACGGTATACGTGGTATCATCCAGCTTCTCATTCAGCCCGATGTTAAACACCGGGATCCGGATCTTCGTAATGGTCACACTGGAAGTCCCAAAGGTGATGGAATACAGCAGGTTCTTTTCAAAATCCAGCTCCACTGCCTCAAACAGTGTCATCTGCTTTGCCTTCGGGATATCCCCGATATCCACCTTTTTCAGAAGCAGGAACGTGCTGGCATCCCCTGCCGCACTGCCAAAAGCATTCTGCCCGCCCAGGGCACTGGTCAGTGCCACAGCTGCAATATTCCCGTTTCCCTGGCTGGGAGTGAACTCCCACACAAACTTATATCCATTGTCCAGTTTCTTGCTCTCCGTCTGGTTCAGGCTTCCCCTCGCCACATTGGAACCGGAATTAACATTGTTGGAAGCATAAGCCACCGGCAGGTTCTTCCCCTGCTCGTAAATATGATCCGCCTTTTCTTCCAGCACTGCCGGAAACAGCAGGATCCCCCCGATCATGTTCGGGCAGATGGGAAGCAGCGTCCCGTTCCACAAAACAGAATTGTCATACTCCCCGCTGGCTTTCAGATAAATCCCCATGGGATTCAGCCCCAGAATATTATTCACCGCCTCCGTGATCATGTTCGTCTCCTGCACGGTTTCCACCGCACCCGTATTCGTATCGGTCAGTTCAATGACCATTTCACCTTTCAACTTCATCACACACCCTCCATTTCTACCGGCCTGCAAAAACCGCTGATTCCCGCTCTCTCAGCAAAATACACCTCAAAGCCTCTGTTCACCGTCTCCTTCATCTGCATGGACAGCGAATCCCGGAAGCCATTTACATCCAGTCCTCCGCCAATGGCAAATCTCTTGGTATAATCTTCCACCTCAAGCTTTCCGTCCCAGGCTTCCCCAGCCGCCATTGCCTGTCCACTGACAGAAGCAATGCAGTCTCCCACATCAACCGTCCCGCTGCCATTCTCCATCCAGAGATACACATTGAACGTATTCGTATAATTGGCAACAATCTTCTCAATTGGATAATACAGTGACAAAATATGTTTCCCGGAATGCCAGGTTTCCACCGGACAATGCTCCACAATCTCCTCATTATTAAATTCAAAGGCCACATGGCAGACCGCCTGTCCGTCCTCCTGCCACTTCACCGGCAGACTCACATCCACAGCAACCTCCGAACCACTCCCGGATCCGGATCCTGCATCTGCTCCGCCGGAAGTATCATCCGCACTTCCAGCGTCCGCATTCCCGGAAGTATTTCCACCTTCATTCCCTGCCGCATCATTTTCAGAATTTCCTGCATCCGATGTCTCCCCAGTTCCATCAGAACCACCCGTACCACTTCCAGTTCCACTGCCGCTTCCGCCCGGAAACGGAATCACCACAGTCCCGGAAGCCTCCGCAGACCGTTCCACCGGATCCGCAGCCACATCCACAACAACCTGCGCGAAAAACTGCATATGGTTCTCCTCAGAAGAAGCAAACTGGATACTGATCAGCTTCACCTTCGTCTGCCCGATCTCATGCGCGGAAGCATTGGTAAACGTATGGATCCCGATCTTCCCGGTCTTCGCATTGTCTTCAATCTGATTCAGCAGTCCCGAAATATTCTTGTCATTCCTTGACTTCGCCTGAGCCAGCCTCGGGTTCTTCCCCACGCATTTCAGGCTCTGCTTTCCACCGATCTTCTGCCGGATGGAAGTGATACAGGTGATCTGTCCCTCATCCGCCTGTCCTCCCGCAAACGTCAGCACATCCCCCGGATCCAGTGCAGGGTTCCCGATGGTATCCGAATCAAAAGGTACATAGTTGATCACTGACAGATCCGTCAATATATTCCTGCACAACATCTCTCTGGTCTCTGCCAGTCCAAACTGCAGAAGTGGGTTCACACCCAGATTCATGGTCAGCCCGTTATCCGGATCCAGAGCATAATACTCTGCAATCTGCGTCTGCTTGTTGGTGGAACTCACTGCCGTGTATCTGGTAATAAAATCCGAAAAACTGGAAGAAAAACGGTGTCTCTGCTCCACCTTCATCACAGGATCCTTCCCGTACTTTCTCAGTTCCAGTTTTCCCTCCCTGTTGATAATAAAGAAACCTCCCAGAACCTGTGCCACATAAAACAGCACGTCCCGGCAGGTCTCAATATCATTTTCAGTATAAACAGAAAGCGTCACCCCGCCATTCGGCATGGCATCAATCTCCGCCCTCTTATTCGCAAACTCCACTTTACACCGCTTACAGCACAAAGTAATAAAATCATAAGCAGTCCCCACAGTCTCAAATCCGTTGAAACTCTTATCAAACCGCAGCATAAAATCATACGCCTTCAGTTCCAGGCACTTCGCCAGACGGTTCGCCTCACTGACCTCAAAAACTCCCATCGGCACATCTTCCACCGAACCATCCGCCAGCACCAGATGAAACACCAGCGTCACCTGAGCATCCTCCAGCGTATACCTGTCAATATCACTCAGAAGTGTGATCCCCATCTCCGCAGCATACACCGTTCCCAGCTCAATCTCCGTACTCCCACAGCACTGCCTGGAAATATACCCGGAACCCTTCACAATCTCCTTTGCCCCGAACTCATACGTCATTCCGCCCTTGGTAACGATCGTACCCGTCCAGAAATATTTTCTTGTATTACTCCTGACTGCCCTCAGAAAAGCATCCGACACAGGATACATCCCGCCACCTCCATTTCCCCACGAAAAAAGCACCAGCCAACCAGGTGACTGATGCCTTCGTAAATATAATCATCCTATCTGTTGTAAGTCCAGTGTTTCAGGTACCATTCATGCAGTTCTTCTGTTGTTTTACAGCAGTCTGCAATTTCTTCTCCCTGTGATATCTACCGGCAGGTTTCCCGTCTGAATGTAGCAATATCCAATGCACAAAACTTGTATGTTCCGCCTCGTCTGTGCATCACTTCATCATCACACTGGAACTCAAAATAATCATCCCCGTCCAGAACAACCTTTCCTGTCAGGTTCCACACCCCTGACCACGGAGGACCATCATCCCCCGGAACACAGAAGGACAGCCTTCCATCTTCCAGAATAACAGGAGCCACCGCAATATTTTTCATCCGCGGCATATATGGCTGTTCAAACCAATACGCTTTCCTCTCATCCATTTCTCTTCATCTCCGTGATAACCAACTTCCCTGCAAGCTGGAATTTATTTGGAAGATTTTATTATCCATTCATCAAGAAATTTCATTTGTTCATCCGTATGAAACCAATGCTCTCCATTTTTCATAATAGAAAATGTTGAATTAGTCCTCTGTACAAATTCAAATATCGTTCCATAAGCGGTAAGATTATCTTTTTCACCATACAAAATGTGCGTTGGGATTTCCCATATAATAGGATTTTCTCTTGCATAGCAAAGATAATCCCATGAAAGAGTCTCTCCAAAGGTTGTCTGAATTTCTTTTTTCTCTTTGAGTTCATCCTCTGTAACATTTGCCCAAATCATCATATCAGCAATAAGCCTTTCCATATCTACAACGGGCGAAATAAAATATGCTTTCTCTATTTGCTGATTTGATAAGGCATTGATAGCAAAATACGCTCCAATGCTATTGGCAATTACTTCAACCGTCTTGTAGTTTCTATAAATTGAATTAAAAAGTAATGGAAATTCTTCTTTTGCTTCCCATGGAAACTGTGCAGTATAGTCGAGACCAATCACATCACAATTACTAAAGAGCGGTTTGTAATGAATAGCTTCTTCAGCATTACCACCTTTTCCATGTATATAAATAACTGCTTTATCCACAATAGTTATCCTCCACAAATTCAAATTGTTACACTTAAAAAAGCGGAATTTCACCATCATAGTTTTCTGCTTTTTCCAATAGCGGTCCTTTAGCTCCCATCGTAAACGCGATGTCGCTACTGCGGATAGAGAGCAGCTCCATTCCAGGTCTCACCTTCAAAAAATCCATCATTTTCTTCGTAAGAAGAATTTGCCCCTCCTGTGAAATCTCTACCCAGCAGTAGGAACGCCCCTTGTATTTGATAAATTCGCCAGAACCTGCTGAGTAATCAAGCAACGGTGGAGTATCGTCCAAAATGTGACCAAGTTTTGACGGATGCAAAAGGCCTTTCCGGGTGACGCAGAAGCCACCGGTAATCTTACTTCCGGTAAAAAGATATACTTTTCCTTCATCTGCAATGTGATATTCTTCCATTGCCTGCGGTGGAATCCGCAATGTTCCATCCGTCCGAATGAGTGATTTCCCGAAAATAAATTTTCCTCCCTTATTCATTTGTGGCATAAAAACACCTCCTGAAATTCCGATTTTAATGTCTCTATTATACCATAATGATACTATTATAAAAAAGGAAAAAGAGCTCCTTCGAGCTCTTTTGATTCAGTTCTGTAAACTGGAATTTTCAAATTAGTCTTTGCAAATAACCTTTGAACCTTCACCGTCAATTACAATTCCCTGACGGTTGTTAATTGGGCATAGATTCAAATCCGAAAACTCAGTCATTATTTTCTCGGTAACTTTCTTAAATGGTGCTGTAAGATAATGCGGAAGAACATAGAAATCAATCAAATCAAGCCCTGCATCATCTTCTTGTGAGTAGTCCTCCGGCTTTTCATCCATTTGCTGGATATATTGGATGCTTGGAGCGCATATAATTGCGCCTGCCGACTCGCCGATCATCAATTTTCCATTTGCCAATTCCTTTTTCAGCAGCCCATCAGTTCCCGTTTTACGGAGTCGGTCCATAAGAAAAAAAGAATTTCCGCCGGTAAAATATATCACATCTGCATCTTCAAAAACAGACTGTATCGTTGAATAAGCCTCCGTTGAAATATCAATTTCAGTTACGATTGCTCCCAACTTTTTGAATAATTTTCGAGCCGAGCCGACATAACCGGTGTAGCCTTCACGCAGCGAAGCTGTTGGAATAAATGCGACTTTCTTATTTTCAATTTCTTCCTTTATCAGACTTCCTACACTTGAAAAATGCGAACATAAAAATAGTTTCATCAATATTCTCCTTTATAAATTCCGATTGGATGCTCCCATTATACCATCTCCCTACATCTCCTTCAACGTAAAACTAACCGTCCACAATCCCTTATAACTGGTATCTTTTTTCAGCTTCGCCTTATACCCCGTCACATACATCTCTGCCAGTTTCAGTTCCGCTGTCTCCACATCAAAATACTGCACACTGATCTTATCCTTCTTCGCATACCCTGACAGCTTCACATCCCCGGTCAGGTTCGTCATGATGGAACGCATGGAAGTACCGGCCTGGGAAGCCTTGATACCGGCATTGCCCATCAGACCGATGGCTTCCGCTGTATCCTCAACCGAGAATCCCAGCGCTCCGGCAACCGGTGCACAATACTTGAACGTTTCGCCCATCATGGACACATTGGTATTGGCATTACTGGAAGCAGCCGCCAACACATCCGCAAAATGTCCCGAATCCGCTGCAGTCAGCCCAAAAGCCGTCAGCGCATCCGTCACAATATCAGAAGTCGTTGCAAGGTCTTCCCCGGATGCCGCAGCCAGATACATAACGCCTTCAATACCGGACAGCATATCCTCCGTCTTCCAGCCGGCCATCGCCATATAGTTCATGGCATCCGCAGCCTCAGTCGCAGAGAACTTCGTTTTGGCACCCATCTCCCTGGCCTTATCCCGGAGGCTGTCAAAATCCGATCCCGTTGCCCCGGACACAGCCGCCACCCTGCTCATCGCAGAGTCAAAATCAGCGGCAGTTTTCACCGCCGCCGTTCCAAGCCCTGTCACCACTCCCGTCACAGGAAGCAGCTTCTGTCCCACGGAAGAAATCTTGTTTCCAACTGTCTGCAGCTTCTCACCGGTTGCCCTGATCTTCTGCAAAGCAGTCGCAGACTGGTTCGCCTGTTCTTCCAGACTCCTCAGTCTCTGTTCCGTCTCAACGATCTCCCTCTGCAGGGCATCATACTGATCCTGGGAAATCGTCCCGTTCCGCAGTGCCTCATCCGCCTGCTGCTGTGCAGTCTTCAAAGTTTCCAGCTTCTCCCTGGTCTCAGAAACCGCCTGTGCCAGCAGCCTGTGCTTCTGTGCGATCAGCTCCGTATTCCCCGGATCCAGCTTCAGAAGCTTCTCCACATCTTTCAGCTGGCTCTGCGTATTCCTGATCTCCGTATTAACCCCTTTCAGGGCAGTCTGCAATTTCGTGGTATCGCCGCCAATCTCGACAGTGATCCCCCTGATTCTGTTCCCTGCCATACGGCTCACCCCCTAAATCCCATAAAAAAGGCACAAAAATACCCGGATCACTCCGGGCACAAAAAAAGCACCTGCCATCCCTGACAAATGCTTTCATTATCGTCTTCATTTTTTTATCAACAAAACTGGAAGTTTACAATTTTTTTATAGGATGCCTAATGACCGTTTTCCATTTTTCTGGGGCAACCTTTCTTGCATCAGACAGATATATTTCATGATGTAATCTTTCCATATTCATATCATTAACATATCCATTCTGCTCCAAATAAGCATCCATAAGTGCAACAGTTGCAGGTTCATCATCAAATGCCCCCAAGTGCATTATTTGAACACACAATCCCTCATTAATAGTCAAAAACTCTGCCGATGAACAGTCTATTTTTTTCTTTTTAGCTGCTGTTTCAACAGCCCATTCAAAATCTTTTTGATTCACAAAATCAGGCAGGCGGATAACTGAAATCCAATTAAATGAATCTTTATCTGCATAATTTACACCATGTATATTTTCCTGCCACCAGAATCCTTCAAGTGGTGGAACTACATATTCAAAAAATCCTGCAATTTTATAATCTGTCTTGTAACTCATTCTCAAAGTATATGCAACCGCATATAATACACTAATTGCCTGCTGATATGCCCCGCCTTCTTCGTTTGGATTACCCTTTCCTCTGACTGCAATATAATTTGCTTTTGGGACTGTTACAATCGCTGGTTTATTTTTAGGCATATAAAACTCTTTATATTCTTTCTTAAAATCAAAAGCCATAACTACCTCCTTAAACTTAAGTTGTTACTTTCTGCATAGCGTATTTCCCAAAATGATAATCACCACGACATCAACCATAATGATTCCCACTGCAATATATATAAAAAATGCAGAAAGAAAGTTTTCAAACAAACCCATAATTAACATAAGAATTGCTATAATAGACATTCCAATTCCCGTTGTTCTGCATAACTTCTTTTCATCATACTTTTCCTTTTCTTCTTTTGAAGCCATATTGTATCCAGAAATAAACCAACTTCCGTGCCCAGAAAGTAAAATTATAGAAAGTACAGCAAATACCACAAAGACAGTCCATATTATCCAGTCTGGACCCGTAGCTAAATCTGCTAATTTCATATAAATGCCCTCCTTAACTTCCGATTTGAGGAAAAGCCCAAGGGACTTTAATGTCCCTTATGCTTTTCTCTTTTCTTTTGCTGTTTCAATTCAAACATTCGCTGTTCTTCCGCCTCTTTTTTCTTGCGGCTTCTCTCTTTATGCTCCTGTTTGTTCTGTTCCTGCTGTAATTTCAATGCCTGCTGCGATTTTGTACCAATGCCGGTTTCCAGCATCTGCTTTTTTGCTTCTCGCTGCATCCGTTTCGGATTTCTTTTGATATCCTTTACAATAGTTTCAACAGCCGGACTGAATTTCAAACTGAAATAGTATTTTTGAATATATTCCTGTACTTCGTAATCTTTTGGTTCTGCACCAAATGTTGCCTTCGCCACAGATAGTTTACCATCTTCAATACGCTCAAATACGCCTACCCAAAATGGTTCTTCAAAATATACCGTCAGTTTTCCATTTACTTTGTCCATAAGAATCCCTCCTAAAATAAAATGAACAAAGAATGGACAACCCGGAGGGGCAGGTTACTTACCCTATTTACATAGGACGGCTGGGCTACCTACCAGCTCTAATACATTTTTAATGTACATTGCGTTTTTATCTTTGTATTTATAATCAAGCCATATGGCACGATTAACTTAATTCAGTAAATATTGATTTGATAAACCCATTATACCCTTTCTGAATCATCCTGTCACCACATTTCATCAGATCAGAACCTGTCGAAATCCTCCTGTGTGGCAACCTGTCTCCATCCTTTATACTCATCGTTCCTGCTCTCCACAAACATATCATTCACCATCCCGATAGTCAGCAGATCCAGATCCCGGATGGAAATTCCCAGCTGCACACACCGGAGAAGAAACAGGGGAGTTGTCATTTCACGGTCTGTTGCATGAAGTTTTTTTTAGCCTCCACATCCGTCCTGATGTTCATTCCCCACAGCTCGATCAGCTTCGGCAGAACCTGATAAATACTGAATGTATTAAACTCATCCAGCCATTCCTCCGGATTATCCGGAATCGACGGATCCGCATGCTTCGCCATCACATACGCAATGTTCTCGAACATCTCAAGGGAAAACAGATCCAGGGAAGACTTTTCCGGATCCCCGTCCCCGATACTCTTTTCCAGCACAGATAAATCCTTTTTCCCATCTCGCCAGTGAATAAGCCAGGTTCCAGGAGCTGGCAGTCTTGCCAACTCCCCCTTTAAATGATCCGCACATGATAATTCTTGCCATACTTTCTCCCCCTCTCATGCTTTCTTTCCATAACAGCCGGTACTCTGCTCTGCCACATATTTCGCAGTAATTTCTTCTTTTTCATTCTGGTATCTGATTTTCAGTTTCTTAATCTCCTCATCCATAAATGCTGTTTTTGCTTCCTGCTCCTGTGCTTTATTCACATCCGGCGTGATAATCAGCTGACCATTTTCACATTTCACCTGCACATAATCCCCAAGATGAAAGCCCAGTTCTTCCAGCCACTTTCCTTTTAATGTAATCGCCGGAACTGTCTCATATTTATAACCGCTCTGTCCACAAACCTTCATATTTCTTACATTTTTCTTTGCCATAGAATTGACTCCTTTCAGACTTGACTAATAGATTTTTAGATAAAAAGAAAAAGCCGCTGACACGTTATCTTCTAACGCATCAACAGCTTCTGTCTTGCTTTGTTTCAGTGTATTATTCGGTTTTATTTAGGCTCTTTACCATCTTTAATACGGTAGTAATCATCCATATCCACGCTGAGTTTTACCGTGGCATCTGGTTTTCGTTTGCCCAAAAGGCACACAGTTTCCACATGGGCGGTGCAAGAGAACAAATCCATATATTATGGAAAGAAAACTTTTAATTTTGAAGTGTAGTAGTCACCTGGTAGAACCAGATTAACGATTATCAGCAAGGGGTGCATACAATATATACCCGATTAACGATTGCCCCTACATTCCCGAATTTAAAGTCGTTTATTTGTAGTCTCCTGGTAGTCTCACCCCCGGCGGACGCCAAATTATGCCCCAGTTTGCTCCATTATTCCGAGGATTGCGAGTAGTCATGGAGTTCTGCCGTGGCAGATGAAAAATATTTTTATCATTGTTTTATTTCTCCTTGATTTGCCCGGAAATGCCCTGTTTTGCAATGGATTTCGGGGATTTGTGAAATGTGTGTTTTAGCTGCCATCTTGGCAAAATGGGGCAAGATTAAGGAAGTTATTGCGTGATCTTATCATTTCCAAGCAGAATACCAAACAGAGCATATCCCAGCATTCCAGCCTCATATCCTGTCAGTGTAAAGGGAAAATAGACATCCTTTTCCTTTACAAGTTTACAAAGCAGCCTTCCTGCAAAAATCCCACCTGCGGTCACTCCGAAGAAGGTAACCGGAAATATCACAGTATCTGCTTTAATACTTGCCCGATAAAAAGTATAAAACAATGAGATTGGAAGTGTAAAATTCATAACCAATGCCTGAAGTCCTTCAATTCCCTCTGGGCGGATCAGTTTTTTCTCTCTGCAGATTATCCCAATAATAAGCATTATGATCACGGGTAAAATTACTTGTGATAAACTCACTATTGTTCAGCCTCCCGTACCTGTTTCTCAGCATTCCACTGCTACTTTAATCACACCATCTCTCTTATTTTCGAACAATTCATATGCCTCTTCAATCCTGTTTAACGGATAGGTATGCGTAATCAGCGGTTCCGTGTTGATCTTACCTTCTGATATCAGCTTCAGAATTTCTTCGCAATCGCAGCCATCCACTCCACCTGTTTTAAAAGTGAGATTTTTACCATACATATCTGGGAGTGGTAACATCTGCGCTTTATCGTAAAGCGCAACCACTGTCACGATTGCATTTGGTCGGGCACATTCCCACGCCAGTTTAAATGTCGATTCTGCTCCGGCAACTTCAAGGACTGCATCAGCTCCACCATGCTCACTATTAGTCTTAACAAACTCTTTACAGTCTTCCGGTGAAACAGTAAGAGTCTCCGGATAATGCTCATTAATAAAGCGAATACGTGTCTCATCCTTTTCACATATAATGATCTTCGCTGGGTTTTTCAGCATAACACTAAGTAAAGTACATATTCCTGTTGGACCGGCTCCAATGATCAGTACAGTATCTTCCTCTGTGATTTCAGAAATACGTGCTGCCCAATAACCAGTAGCAAGAACATCTCCTACCAGTAAAGCCTGTCTGTCCGTAACACCTTCCGGGATTTTATTCAATCCCTGATCTGCAAAAGGAACCCGGACATATTCTGCCTGTCCCCCATCGATACGACAGCCAAGTGCCCAGCCACCATTCTTGTCGGTACAATTGTTTACATATCCTTTCTTACAGAAAAAACACTCTCCGCAAAAGGTTTCTACATTTACAGTCACCCGGTCTCCCGGTTTTACATGCGTCACCTTAGAACCGACTGCCTCAACAATACCTACCATCTCATGGCCAACTGTAATTCCCGGGACTGCACGCGGAACACTTCCGTGTTTAATATGCAGGTCACTGGAACAGATGCTGGCCAGTGTCACCTTTACAATAGCATCTCGTTCATGCATGAGCACTGGTTTCGGTTTTTCCATTAGTTCAAATTTTCCCTTTGAAACATATGTATAAGTCAGCATTATTTTGCCCCCATCTATTAGAATGTATGCTAGTAAAATATCCGGTACGGAACACATCTGTTCTTATACCGGATATTTCTGATTCTATTTTGTATACACTGTTTTACCTCTTGCTATTACCTCAACAAGCTGCAGGTCCTGATCCAGGATACAAAGATCCGCATCATAGCCCTCTTCAATCTTTCCTTTTCCATTAAGGCGAAGGATTTCTGCCGGATTGGATGTTATTGTTGAAAGTGCAATTTCCAACGGGATATCCGCTTTAAACACACACTCTTTAACTTCCTTCAGAAGGCAGCTGGACTGTCCAACGCCCATTCCAAGGAATTCGCCATCACTACTGTACATCGGAAGGCTTCCCTGTCCATCAGAAGAAATTGTCATGCGGTTAGGATTTACTCCTGCATCTAACATCCGTTTGATACCATTACATACTCGTACCTCATCACAGATAGTTTCCCAATAGTCAATATCTTCATTTCCGGTAAAATCTACTGCTCCGCCTTTCAGCGCATATTCCATTGACTTGCAGAAAAGCAGCTCATTTCGATTGATATGTGTTGGCAGTATTTGAGAAGTCGGTATCTCTGTCTCATCTACCACCCGTTCAATAAGATCTAAGCATCTCGGACTGTCACCAAGATGAACATTTACAATACCAGCTTTCCCGGAAAGAACACCACCAAGTCTTGTATCCGCAACGACACGTACAAATTCCTCAAAAGTCGGCTGTGAAGACCGATGATCAGAGATCGCGATTTCTCCAGTTCCAATGATTTCCTGAATCATCATAATATCTTTCACAATACTGTCAGTCAACGTACGAACCGGAATCTGATAACTGCCTGTATAACAGTATGCAGACATTCCCTGCTCATTCAATCCTTTTGTCTTTGCAACCAGTGCACATATATCACGACCGATTCCATCTGTTCCAAGACAGCCAACAACTGTTGTTACTCCAAACTTCGTAAGTCCTTCCATAGTTGCTTCTGGAGTACGATTGGCGAATCCACCTTCGCCACCGCCTCCGAGTACATGAACATGACTATCAATGAATCCCGGAGTTAAAAGTAACCCCTCTCCATTGATCATTTCTGCCTCAGAAAGAAATCCGTCTGCGGATATAGAACCTGGATCTTTAATCTTAATAATCTTATCATTGATCACAAGTACATCTTTTTTCCCCAGATGCTGTGGAGCATAAACATCAATATTCTGAATTAATTTCATCATAAATCACTCCCAATTATCCAATGCATGTTTTAGAATCCAATTCCAACTGCAATAAGAACTGTAATGATTGCACCAATCATTAAGACGCCAAGGAATTTCCACATGAATTTAATCCAGTTAGACCACTCAATCTTTGCAATTGCAAGAGATCCGATCAGACATCCGGATGTAGGAACAATCAGGTTTGTAAATGCATCACCAAGCTGGAATGCAACTACAGCTGTCTGTCGTGAAACACCTAACAGGTCTGACAGTGGAGCCATGATCGGCATTGTGATCGCAGCCTGTCCTGTTCCGGATACAACAAAGAAGTTAAATACGGACTGGAACAGATACATAAGTACTGCTGCAACCGCTCCGGAAACTCCAGACAATGCATTTGAAATATTATACATAATTGTATTGATAACTGTAGGTGTGGTCGGATCAGATCCACCAAGAACCTGCATGATACCCTGTGCCATAGCAACAACAAGTGCAGCACCAATCAGATCTTTTGCTCCATCTTTGAATGATATTGCGATATCATTCAGTTTCATGTCGTTCAGTTTAAAGATAACTCCGATCACACCGGAAACAATTCCCATAATGAAGAACTGTGTAGCAATCTCCGGCATGTAGTATCCTTGAGTCATAACTCCCCAAACTACCCATACTACTGTAGCAGCCAGTGTCAAAAGAACTAAAATGTGTCCAAGACCAAATGAATGTCCTTCGTCAATTCCTGTTTTTTCATTCTGCTCACGGAAATATGAATCAGTCTTATATGCGATTGAGATTGTCGGAGTCTTTTTGATCTTTGATGCATAGAACATAGTCATTCCACAGCCGAGTGCTGTAAATACTACCCACATTACCATACGGAATCCTGCTCCGGAGAATACGTCAATACCTGCAATACCCTGTGCAATACCTACAGAGAATGGATTCATCCAAGATGAACCAAAACCAATCTGTGTTGCAACATAAGTAACAAGAACTGCGATAACTGAATCATATCCAACTGCTACAAACAACGGACAAAGAATCATAGTAAACGGAAGCGCTTCTTCTCCCATCCCGAAAACTGCTCCACCAAGAGAAAACAGTACGAAAAGTATCGGAATCAGTAGTTTTTCTGCTCCCTCTGCCTTACGGATCAATCCGATCAATCCAGATTCAATCGCACCTGTACGGATCATGATACCGAATGCACCACCTACTACCATAAGAAATGCGATAATCTCGATTGCAGAACTATTTACGATTCCGTTATACATATAGTTGAAAAATCCTGTTCCACCATCTCCACTAAAGAGTGCTACTCCTTCTGTTACTACATTTCCTGTATCATCTGTCAGATACTGGAAACTTCCGTCTTTGATTACTGTACGGGTTTTCTCAACACCATTGATCATATATGAAATATCCTGTGTTTCGTAAAATCCCTTTGGTACAAGAAATGTCATAAGTGCTGCGAAAACAACTACAAAAAAGATGATAATGTAGGTATCAGGCACTTGGAATCCCTTGTTAAAAGACTTTAACCCTTTTCCTTCGTTTTTGCTCATTTTTGAATCTCCCTCCCATTTTTGATATACTATATTAGTGTACCACAAAATACTTAAAATCCAACTAAAACTTTACATATTTTATCAATTTTATTTGTTTTATAAGAACCTGTCAAATTATCTTAACCAAATGCAGATCCACACCTTTTTGAAACATGAAATAATCCCAGTATTTCCTGTATTTATGACACCAATAGCTACACCATGTCAGATTATGATCATTGGACCAGACTATATAAAAAAATGGTGTTGGATATTATGTTCAGCACCATTTTTCATTAAATCTGTCAATATTATTTTTCAAAAAAACTGCTCTTATTTCCTGCAGCGTCCAAGTCTGCCTTTAAAATCTTCATACCCAAAATCAGTAAGACGTTCCATGGTTTTATCACCATGTCTCAGCCATATATCAGGCAAAGGCATTCCATTAAAGGTATTGTTCTTGCAGGTTGTATAAATGGCCATATCACCAAACATGAGAATGTCTCCATACTTCAACGGCTCTGAAAAGCTGTAATCTCCTATGATATCTCCTGACAGGCAGGTTGGTCCTCCGAGCCGGATTGTGACTGCATTTTCTCCCGGTTCATCTGCTCCAAGAAGAGGAGGACGATAAGGCATTTCCAGAACATCCGGCATATGACAGGCAGCACTTCCATCCAAAATTGCAAGCCGGGTATCACCATTTTGCAGCACATCCAGAACAGTTGTCAAAAAAAATCCTGCATTTAAGGCCCATGCCTCTCCGGGCTCCAGATAAACATCTACTTTCCATTCTTCCTTTGCTGCGCTGATGCACTTCTCAAGCCGTGCAATATCATAGCCTGGTCTTGTAATATGATGTCCACCTCCCAGGTTCAGCCATTTCATCTGAGAAATCAGATCTCCGAATTTCGTCTTTACTGCTGTAAGAGTAGTTTCCAGATCAGAAGAGTCCTGCTCACAAAGGGTGTGAAAATGAATACCATCCAATAATCCGATCAGCTCCGGATGCTTTCTCACAGCAGTCTCCCACTGTGCCCTTGTGGTACCCATGCGGCTGCCTGGGGCACAGGGATCATAAATAGCATGTCCCTCCTGGGTAGAGCATTCCGGATTGATCCGAAGCCCTGCACTTTTCCCGGCCTCCTTCACTCTTTTTCCAAAGCGAAGAAGCTGAGAAGGAGAGTTAAACACTATATGATCTGCAAAGCTAAGCAGCTCCTCAAATTCATCCTCACGATATCCGGCGCAAAATACATGTACCTCTTTTCCGGGCATCTCCTGGGCACCAAGCCTGGCTTCGTACAGTCCGCTTGCTTCTGTTCCTGTCAAATATGGTTCCAAAAGATGATAGCAGTCATAATTACTGAAAGCCTTCTGTGCCAGGAGCATTTTGCAGCCTGTTCTCTTGGCAATATTCCCCATTAATTCTGCATTTTTTATAAGCGCCGCTTCGTCGAGAACATAACAAGGTGTTTTGATCTTCCGCAGCTCCGGCGGAATAATTCCGCCGGACGCTGCAAAGGGTGGTCTTGTATCTGTTCTTTCCATTAATCCACCAGCTCCGGATCATGATTTTCGCTGCGTGGAAGTCCATATTTGTCAAGTGCTTCCAGGAACGGATCCGGGTCAAATTCTTCTACTGTGTACACTCCCGGGCGGATCCATTTTCCGGTAAGCATCATTAATGCTCCGCACATAGCCGGAACGCCTGTCGTATAGCTGATTGCCTGACTTCCAACCTCTTTATAACATTCCTGGTGGTCACAAACATTGTAAATATAATAGGTTTTCTCTTTTCCATCCTTTACCCCGGTGAAAATGCAGCCAATATTAGTTTTTCCCTTAGTATGTGGACCCAGGCTGGCCGGATCCGGGAGAAGAGCCTTCAAAAACTGGATAGGAACGATTTCCTGTCCATTATAGTTGATCGGAGTAGTAGAAAGCATTCCCACATCCTCCAGACAGCGCATGTGATCCAGATAGCTCTGTCCGAAGGTCATAAAGAAACGAATTCTCTTTACACCCGGAATTGTCTGGGCAAGGGACTCGATCTCCTCGTGATGCAGAAGATACATATCTTTATCGCCGACCTGATCAAAATCATATTCCCGCTTGATCGCCATCGGAGGGATTTCCACCCAGTGTCCATTCTCCCAGTAGCTTCCGGGCGCACTTACCTCACGAAGATTGATTTCCGGATTAAAGTTGGTTGCAAATGCATATCCGTGGTCTCCTCCATTGCAGTCCAGAATATCAATGGTATCGATCTGGTCAAACTCATGCTTTAATGCATATGCACAATATGCCTGGGTAACACCCGGGTCAAAGCCGCAGCCAAGAAGTGCTGTAAGTCCTGCCTCTTCAAATTTCTTCCGGTATGCCCACTGCCAGGAATAATCAAAATATGCGGAAAATCCCGCTTCCTTGCAGCGTTTTTCGTAAATAGCACGCCATTTGGGATCATCCGTATCCTCCGGCTCATAGTTTGCCGTATCCATATAGTTTACACCACATGCCAGACATGCATCCATGATGGTCAGATCCTGGTACGGAAGCGCAATGTTCATTACCAGATCCGGTTTGTAACTATTGATCAGCTGGATCAGCTGGTTTACATCATCCGCATCCACCTTTGCGGTGGTAATAACTGTTTTTGTTTTTCCTTCCAGTTTCCGGGCAAGTGCATCACATTTTTCTTTTGTCCTGCTTGCTATACACAGTTCTGTAAATACAGTATCTGCCTGACAACACTTTTGAATTGCTACACTGGCTACTCCGCCGCAGCCGATTACAAGTACTCTGCTCATGTTTTTTGTCTCCTTTTTTATACTCAATTCTCGTAACTGTTTTTATTTTGCCACCGCCAGCAGCAGTTCCCTGACCACCTTACATGCTGTAGCTGTGGAAACACCGCTTGGATCCAGCATAGGTGCCAGCTCATTGACATCTGCTCCCACAATATTTAATTCTGATACCTTCCGGATAGCAGCAAGCAATTCAAGGAAGCTTACGCCTCCTGCCTCCGGTGTACCGGTTCCCGGAAATACAGATGGATCCAGACAGTCCAGATCAATGGTAAAATATACCGGAACCTGCTTCCTGGCCAATTCCTGTACGGTTTCTTCCAGGCCTTCAAAGGTAAAGGGATGAAAATCTGTATGCTCTTTTGCAAACCGGAATTCTTCTCTCTCCCCGCTTCGGATACAAAACTGATGTATCCGCCCATCTCCCAGAATATCATAGCATCTGCGGATAACACACGCATGACTTAAATGGGCACCAAGATAATCGTCTCTTAAATCTGCGTGCGCATCAAAATGAATAATATGAAGTCCCGGATATCTCCCGGCGACAGCTCTCACAGCAGCCAGTGTCACCAGATGCTCTCCCCCCAGAAGCAACGGCATTTTTCCCTCTTTCAGGATTTCCTCTGCACGATCCTGTATATCAGCAAGCGCCTTTTCACTGCTGCCGAAGCAAAGCTCTAGATCTCCACTGTCAAATACCCGGATATCCATAAGGTCACGATCCTGATAAGGGCTGTAGGTTTCCAGTCCAAAGCTTTCATGACGAATGGCAGAAGGACCGAACCTGGCTCCCGGACGAAAGCTTGTGGTCGAATCAAAGGGAGCTCCGTAAAGAACAATTTCTGCTTCCTCAAAGCTGCTGTCACAACCGATAAAATTTTCAATATTTGGTAAGATCATAAATCAGTCCTCCACCTCCTGAAGCATTTCCTCCAGAAAAGCCGGAAGATAAAATGCACCTTTGTGAAGCCTTGTAGTATAGTAACGGGTGCGAAGATTCAGTGAATTCCATGCCTTCGAATCCAGGTCATCCACAGGATGATATTTTTTACTTGCAAAGCCAAACAGCCAGTAGCCGGCAGCAAAGGTAGGAATATGAGCCTGGTAAACACGGCTGATCTGGAAAGTACTGGCAATTCTTTTGTGACTGCGCTGCATGGCATGCGCATCCTCGGAATAAAAAGGACTTCCCTGCTGATTGACCATGATTCCATCCGCCTTCAGCGCATTATAGCAGTTTCCGTAAAATTCACGGGTAAATAATCCCTCCGATGGGCCAAAGGGATCCGAGGAATCTACAATAATAAGATCATATTTATTTTCGCAGCGGCGTATATATTTCAACGCATTTTCGTAATGAAGGTGCACTCTCCTGTCATCCAGCCTGCAGGCATTTCCCGGAAGATATGCGCGACAGGCTTCTACTACCATAGGATCCATCTCTACCAGATCAATATGGCTGACACGGTCATACCTGGTCAGTTCACGTACAACTCCGCCGTCTCCTGCTCCGATCACAAGAATATCTTTAGCTTCTTTGTGAATAGCCATAGGTACATGCGTGATCATTTCGTCATAAATAAATTCGTCACGCTCTGTGAGCATTACATTACCGTCCAGTGTGAGTACCCTGCCAAATTCCGGTGTCTCAAAAATATCAATTCTCTGATAGTCGCTCTGCTTTGAATAAAGCTGACGGTTTACCCGGATACTATGCTTCACATCCGGTGTATGAAATTCCGAAAACCACATTTCCATTTTCTTTACCTCCCTGCCAGCACGTTTAAACGCAATATATCCGGATCTTCAGGGCCTGTCATATTGCATCCTTTTGCCTTGGCATATTCAATATAATCCAGGATTTCCGGAGTGATCCGTTCCCCCGGAGCCAAGATCGGGATTCCCGGAGGATAACACATTACAAACTCGCTGCATACCTTGCCTTCGGTTTCTCTGAGAGGAAGGCTGCATTTTTCTGCATAAAAAGCTTCCTGAGGACTTGTCACTACCTGAGGATCGATATATTCCTGATCCAGCAATCCTGATTTATCCTTCTGGAATCGCCTGCGGATCTCCGCAAGAGCACTTACCAGCCGCTCTATTTCCTGGACACGATCTCCGATCGACAGATAGGCCAGAATATTTCCGATATCACCAAATTCGATCTGAATATCATATTCATCTCTCAGTATATCGTAAACCTCAATCCCTGCAAGTCCGATATCCAGGGTATGTACACTTAATTTCGTAATGTCAAAATCAAAAACCGAATCTCCATTCACCAGTTCTTTTCCAAATGCGTAATAGCCGCCAATAGCATTGATCTCTTCCCTTGCATACTCTGCCATATCTGCTACCTGATGAAAAATCTGGCGTCCTCGCTGTGCAAGATTCCGGCGCGAAATGTCAAGACTTGACATCAGAAGATAGCTGCCTGAAGTAGTCTGAGTCAGATTGATGATCTGACGGACATAACCGGCATGAACACCTGGTCCTGTAAGAAGAAGGCTGGACTGGGTCAGGCTTCCGCCGCTTTTATGCATGGATACAGACGCCATATCTGCACCAGCTGCCATTGCCGAAACCGGCAGACCTCCGCCAAAATAAAAATGAGTTCCATGTGCCTCATCTGCCAGACACAGCATTCCTGCTTCATGAGCCATGCGTACAATTGCGCGAAGATCACTGCAGATTCCATAATAGGTGGGATTGTTCACCAGCACAGCCACCGCATTTGGGTGCTCCTTAATTGCCTTTGCCACCTGTTCACGTCGCATTCCAAGAGAAATCCCAAGTCTCTGATCCACCTCCGGATTCACATAGACCGGGATTGCTCCGCACAAAACCAGCGCATTCAGCACACTTCTGTGGACATTTCGGGGAAGAATGATCTCATCTCCCCTCTTACAGGCAGTTAGCACCATAGTCTGCACTGAGCTTGTAGTTCCTCCAACCATAAGAAATGCATGCGCTGCTCCAAAAGCATCTGCTGCCAGCTCTTCCGCCTCCCGAATCACAGATACAGGATGACAGAGATTATCAAGCGGCTTCATGCTGTTTACATCCACACCTACACATTTTTGTCCCAGAAATTCCGTAAGCTCCGGATTTCCTCTTCCTCTTTTATGTCCCGGCACATCGAAAGGTACTACTCTCATACGCAGGAATTTTTCCAGAGCTTCATGAATTGGAGCATGATTCTGGTCCAGTTTAAAACGACTTCTGTTCATTGCTTCTCCATTTCCAGTTCCTTTATCCGCACAAAAAAAGCAGGCCGATACAAAACCGTAAACCTGCTTAGATCATTCTTCCTGATTTTTTTCATCGCATATAAATGTGAGAATCCTCATATTTACATGAGATCAGAATCCGGATGATATATGTCAGAGTCTATATAGCAATCATACTTTTACTACTCTTATTGACCGTTTCACAAGTCTGCGCAACAGGCGCATGACGGTTATCAAAGGAACCAACTTATAAAATTTGAGCTTCTAACTCAATCAATAAGGCAACCAAAGTTACCATCAGCGGCAGTGGACCCGGCTGTCCGTATGGCCTTGACCCCAAAATGGAGTGGTCCAAAATAATTGCTTTGAAAAGACTCTTTCTTGTCCTTCAAAATCTTTATAAGCATAGCATATCTGAAAATTCATGTCAACTATCAAAATCGTTTAAATACTTATAGTATGAACCATTTATAATAATGTCAGAAGGATATTCTTCTCTTGAATCCCTCATATTTTCATGCTAATATATATAATTAAGCCAAAAACTACAAAATACAAAATGGAGGAAATATGAATCAAAAAAGTACATCTGCTCCCATAGCAGAAAACAAAATGGGGACCATGCCCGTAGGAAGGCTTGTACTAAACATGTCTCTGCCAATGATGATCTCCATGCTGGTGCAGGCATTGTACAATATTGTGGACAGTGTTTTCGTAGCCATGCTTTCCGAAAATGCTCTGACGGCAGTTTCCATGGCTTTTCCACTGCAGACACTTCTGATCGCAGTAGGTGCAGGTACCGGTGTGGGTATGAACGCACTGCTTTCCAAATCCCTTGGAGAAAAGAACTTTGAAAAAGCTGATCGGACAGCCAGCAATGCTGCTTTCCTGTATAGCTTAAGCTATCTGGTTTTCCTGATCCTTGGATTTACAGTAGTAAAACCATTTTATGCCAGCCAGGTACATAACGCAGACCCTGAGATCCTTAAATTTGGGATTGAATATCTGAGCACAGTTATGATATTCTCCTTTGGTCTGCTTGGACAGTTTTTCTTTGAACGTCTGCTCACATCCACAGGAAAAACCATATTCAGCATGACTTCTCAGCTGTGCGGTGCCATCACCAACATCATCCTTGACCCGATCCTGATCTTTGGTCTGTTCGGTGCTCCGAAAATGGGTGTTACCGGAGCTGCTGCAGCTACTGTGATCGGACAGTGTGTAGCCTGCGTCGTTGCAGGAATCTGCAACCATAAATTTAATCATGAAGTCCGGCTCAGCTTCAGGGGCTTCCGTCCTGACCTTAAGATCATCGGCCATATTTATGCAGTAGGTATTCCATCGATCATCATGCAGTCCATCAGTTCTATCATGACCTATTGCATGAATCTTATCCTGGTACAGTTCACAGTCACTGCAACTGCAGTATTTGGTGTTTACTTCAAATTGCAGAGTTTTTTCTTCATGCCTGTATTTGGACTTAACAACGGCATTACACCGATCATTGCCTATAATTATGGTGCACGCCACAGAAAGCGTATGCTTAAAACTGTCAAAGTCAGCATGTCCATCGCATTCTGTTTTACATTCATTGGTTTCCTTGCCTTTGAATTTATTCCGAAAACATTGCTGGGACTGTTCAGTGCTTCCGAAGATATGCTTACCATCGGAATCCCTGCACTTCGTATCATAGGAATCCACTATCTGATCGCATGGTTCTGTATCATTGCGGGAACTGTATTCCAGGCACTCGGAAAAGCTGTATTCAGTATGATCGTGTCTATCATGCGTCAGCTGTTTGTCCTGATACCTGCAGCTTATATCCTTGCTTCCATCGGTGGACTTCACGCAGTATGGTGGTCTTTCCCCATTGCGGAGATCATTTCTCTGATCGTGTCCGTAACTTTCCTAGTTGTCATAAACAGAACGATCATTCAAAAAATTCCGGAAGCATAAGGATATCAAAGCTTCCCATTCCAATTTATACAAAAAATGACAGAAGATTTCCTTTTTTCTCTTCAGGATATCTTCTGTCTTTTTTATTGTTATTTATAGATCCTGTAGCCATTCCTTCCGGAGCGTTTCACCTGATAAAGGGCAAGATCTGCTTTTTGATACAGTTCCATAAAGGTATCTCCATCCTGTGGTGCAAAAGCAATTCCTGCACTAAAAGTAAATGTATACTCTCCCATTCCTTCCATTCGGATCTCCCTGAGCTTTTCATGAAGATTTTTTATTCTGCTCTCCATATTTTCCCGGGAACCGATATTACAGAGCAGGATCACAAACTCATCCCCGCCGATACGCCCGATCACATCCTGTTCCCGGAACTGCTCTTTAAGAAAACCTCCCAGCATCTTTAATACATTATCTCCCATGACATGTCCGTAAACATCATTCACTTCTTTAAAATGATCCATATCCAGGATCAAAAAGCCATGAAAGCCTTCCGGAGCTTTTTCTCTCAGAATAGCATCGATCACCTTCTGCGTATTCTCTCTGTTATAAACGCCTGTAAGCGCATCCTTCTGGGCAGAACGTACCAATTCCGCTTTCTCCTGATTATTTCTTACAACAATATACAGGAGCAGGAGCAGCACCAGAATACAGAAGCTTCCCATAAATAGGATTTCATAACCAGAAATGAATTCATAAGCCTGCTGTGCACTTTTTACAGGAATTGCATAACAGATCATCCAGTCATTGTATCCAAGAGGCATATATGCCAGATACCGGTCCTCTTCTTTTCTCTCTTTGAGACTAAACTTCACCAGACCACTTTCGCCAACTTTAAAATCTTCCTGAATATCCTGAAGAGTATTCTTTCCTTTGAGATTTTTTTCTCCGTAATATTTAAAAAGATTGATTCCATATGTGATCTCCGTACCAGACGCCGAACCACTGTCAAAGGCAATGATCTCTCCATCACTTGTAGCCAGAAGACTGTTTCCCGCTCCATCAAAAAGATCATTAAAAAGCATATGGCTCAGCGCTGTAACATTACAGGATCCGCCCAACACACCGATCACTTTATGGTCTTTGTATACCGGCACACCTAAAACCACCCGCACCTTATGGTCCACACTGCTTTCCAGGGGATTGCTGATGGTCTGCGCTCCACTGATAGCCTCCTGAAAATATCTGCGATGAGAAACATTCTTGGTTACTCCATTGTCGTAGTATGCATCTCCATTCTTATCAATAAGAGCAGCCCTCTCCAGGTCTGTCTTTTCATAAATAGATATCAGTTGTTCTTTATTTTCTTCTGAAAAAAGTTCTTCTGATTTTCCCATTGCAGAGGCAATCTCATTCAGATATTGATAATTAATATCCAGTATCGTCCGCAAATGTTCACTTTGTCTCTGCACATTTATCTTCAATGTATTCTGAGAATTCACCTGTACAGCCCTCTGCACACACTCGAAAAAAATAAGAATCCCTGCTATAACCGCCAAGATAAAAACGCCGGTTGCCATAACATAATTTTTTAATTCAAAGTGATTCTTTTTCATACGTTTTCTCCTGATCTAACCTTTTTTGTCCTGCATTTTTATTTTACCATGATTTTTGTTTTTTCTCTATAACAAAAAATCTGCAGATTCCAATCATAAGATTGAAAAATGCAGATTTTTTACAACGATATCTGATTATTATGCCTTATTATGCCGCCTTCCGCGACTCACGTCCGGCTTATATTGCTGCAATAAGAACAACGTTATTTATTTTTCTTTGTGTTTACGATCAGCGGAACAATTTCTCCTTTTTTTACATCCACCAGTCCCTTATCAGTCAGCTTCAGTGCCGGGCTTACCGGTAATCCAAGTGTTGCCACTGACATGATCGGATTATTATGCACATATCCCAGATCTGTAAGGCTTTTTCTTACCGCCTTCAATGCAAGGCCATTCTCCCTGATTGATTCTTCGGATAAAAGCCCACATACCGGAAGTGCAAGTTCAGAAAGGATCCTTCCATCTTTTACTGTCAGAAATCCCCCCTGCAGTTCCCGGATCCTGTTTACAGCAAATAACATATCATCCGGAGAGCTTCCTGCCACAAAGAGATTATGATGATCATGAAAATATGTTGTTGCCACAGTTCCCTTTTTCAAGCAGGAGCCTGTAAGAAATCCATAGCCGATATTTCCGTTCTTCCCATGACGTTCCACCACCATAGCCAGAAGACATCCGCTGTTTTCCCAGCAGATCTTTCCGGCTTTCACCGGCATTTCCACCAGTTTTTCAGTAGTATGGGTACGATCCGGATTGATCTCTATCACACGAACCGTTGCATATCCTTCCTGAAAAGGAGCATTCACCTGAAAATCCTTCAGAAAAATATCCGGAAGCTGTACACTCCGGTAAAAATCTGCCGGAAATTCATATGTGGAAGCAGACAGCGGCAACTGCGGTTCATCCTTTGCATAAATCGGAACACCATTTTTGAATACAGCTTCCGGTTTAAGAACGGACGGATCTTTAAGCAGCATAAAGTCCGCAAGTTTTCCCGGTGCGATAGCTCCTCTGTCATAAAAATGCATCCGCTGACACGGTGTATATGTGGCACAGTAGATTGCCTGTTCCATCGGAAATCCCATATCGATCGCTTTCTGTACCACTGCATTCAGCGGTCCCTGCTCATACAAAACATCTGCCATAGTATCATCTGTTACAAAGGAACAATACTCGTAGAGCTGGTTCTGGCAGATATATTCCAGGATTTCCGGTTTCAGCATTTTATCCTGGATCTCAAAAAACATTCCGTTTTCGATCCGCTGCTTTACTTCCTCAAGAGTATGTTCTGTATGATCACCATTAATACCCAGATAAAGAAACTTTGCAAGATCCAGATCCAGTAATGACGGACAGTGTCCCTCGATCACATATCCCGGATGGTCTTTTTTCAGATATTCCAGAAACCGGCTGATCTCCAGATCATTTTCCCGGATGATCTGCCGGTAATTCATGATTTCGCCTACACATACCACATCTTTTTCTTCCAGCAGATGCTTCATTGCACTGCAGTCAATGATCCCGCCTGTTGTTTCCAGCTTTTCACTGGTTGACGGAACGCTGCTTGGAATCCCGTAAAAAATATCAATAGGTGCATTCTTTGCCGCCGAAATCATTTCCAGAATCCCTCGGATCCCTTTGACATTGGCCATTTCGTGAGGCTCTGAAACCACCGTCGTCACACCATTTTCTCCTGCACATTTTCCAAAAAAAGCCGGTGTGGCCATAGAACTCTCAATATGCATGTGAATATCTGTCAGTCCTGGAATCATGTATGATCCCTTTGCATCGATCACATTGTCAGTCTGAAGATCCGTATCCTGTTTTCTGTCTATGTAATAAAATTTTCCATCTTTCACCGCAACATTGGCAGATATGAATTTCTTAAGATAGGAATTAAATACCTTTGCGTTTTTGATCAGCAGATGAACCTGCTCCATACCATTTCACCATCCTTAGATAATTGAATAAAAATACAACAGACAGACTGCTACCAGTACATACATGACCGGTTCAACCTTTTTGATCTTTCCTGCTGCGATCTTCATAACGAGATAAGCCGGAAGCGCCACGCAGATACCATTTGCGATATTATTTGCAAAAATCGTAAAGGTTACACATAAAAATGCCGGAATATACTCTGTAATATCCGAATAATCAATATTTCTCATAGCACCAAGCATATTGATGCCGATATAGATCAGCACCGGACCGGTTGCCGCAGATGGGATCACAAGAGCCAGTGGTGCCAGAAACAGCGAAAGTCCGAAGAAAATGCTTGTAAAAATAACCGTAAGTCCCGTTTTTCCTCCTGCTTCTACGCCTGCAGATGACTCCAGATAAGTAGTAAGACTCGGCATTCCAAACAATGCTCCAAAGCTTGTTGCAATCGCATCTACCTTAAAGCATTTATCAATACCCGGAAGATTTCCATCCTTATCCAGATAGCCTGCCTTTGCTCCCACTCCCAGAACTGTTCCGAATGTAGAAAAGAAATCCGGTACAAACAGAGCGATCAGAAATGGAATATAAGCAAAATTCAGCGCTCCCATAAAATCAACTTTCAGGAACTGATGGCCGATACCTGCCGGAAATGCAAAAATGGATTCCGGAGCATGTGTAACACCGAAAGGAATTCCTGCCAGAGTGGTCAGCAGGATCGCAAGAATCATACCACCCGGAATATTTCGTACCTTGATCACCAGAAGGATCAGAAATCCGATCACTGCTACGATCACAGATGGAGATGCAAGATCTCCAAAGGAAAGACAGTTTTTTGCATCATTTGCCACGATCAATCCACAGTTTTTTGCACCAAGAAGTGCGATAAACAGACCAATACCGGCACTAACCGCTTGTTTCAGGCTTACCGGGATCACACGTACCACGGCTTCTCTCAGACCAAAGAATGAAATTATGATAAAAAGAACACCACTCCAGAATATCACACCTGCTGCGATCGGCATACTTACGCCTTCATTGGTAATCATAGACGCAATAATTCCAACGCTTCCAAGTCCCGGAGCCAGAGCAAACGGTCGATTGGTAACCAATGCCATTGCACAGCTGGTCACAATGATCAGAATGATCATAGCTGTCAGAGTCGTGTGTTTATCATAACCGGCGCCTGCCAGAATATTTGGGATCGTGGCAAGCACATATGCCATAGTTACAAAAGTTGTCAGTCCTGCCAGAAGTTCTGTTTTTATATTTGTATTGAACTCAGACAGTCTGAACTGTTTTTCCAGCCAGTTTTTCATTTATTTTTTCCCCCTTGATATGATGATAGGATGTATTGTAAAATATGCATATCAGGAAGTCAAATTCATATTATACATAAAAATTATACCAAAATGGAATAATTGGAGGAAAACATGAACTATCATGAACTGAAGTACATTCTCTGCATTGCCAAATATCAGAATCTTACAAAAGCCGCACAGGAGCTTTATATTTCCCAGCCAACCCTGACCAAGCATCTCCAGAAACTGGAACGAGAAATGGGGACCAAGCTGTTCAGCCGCAGCGGAAACAGCTATACACCTACCTTTGCGGGCCGCAAATATATGGAGTATACCCGAAAGATCCTGCAGATACAACAGGACTGGGAAAAAGAGCTGAAAGATCTTACAGAAAATAATGAAGGAGAACTGAACGTTGCTTTCCCACTGATGAGGAGTACCTGTATGGTTCCTCAGATCATGACCTCTTTTTTTCAAAAATATCCTAAAGTAAAGGTCAATATCCTGGAAGAGGCATATTCTATCCAGGAAAAACTTCTGCTCAATGATCAGCTTGATTTTGGCATTTTCAATGAAGTACATAAACACCCCAAGCTGGAATACGAACTGCTGAAAAAAGAAGAAATCCTTCTGATCATGCCTCCGGAGCACCCATTGGCTGCTGCCGGCAGTGTATCCACTCACGGCATATACCCGAAGCTTGATCTCTCACTTCTGGCAGAAGAGCCTTTTATCCTGCATTTTCCGGAACAGACTACCGGACAGCTTTCGCTGGAAGCATTGAAAGCTGCCCATATCAAGCCTTATGTGCCAATACAGAGCCGCAACACAGAAACCTGTGTCAAACTCTGCATGCAAGGACTTGGTATGTGTTTCACCCCGGAAACCTATGTTCAAAATATGGACCTCCCTGTAAAACCAGCCTGTTTTTCCATTGGTGAAGATGGCGTCTTCAGCACACTGACAATTGCATACCGAAAAGGTACCTATCTCCCACAGTACGCCCGGGATTTTATATGTACTGCGAAGAAGGTCCTGTAGTGTTTTGATCAACATATATTGAAGCAAAAAATCTTCTGTTCAGAGGGAATATTTTTATTGCATTATTCTGAATATTCCTGTATAATTGACACAATAATCAAAACTTAAGAGCGTAACGTACAAGGGCGTACAGCACATATTTCCTATGTCTGTACGCCCTTGTGCTATTTCTGCAGTCCTGCGATATTTCGCTTTGAGAAAGGGAGGAGATTTCTATGATGAATGCAATCGGAAGTGTGATAAACCAGATCGACAGTCTGGTGTGGGGCTGGTGGATGATCATTTTACTTCTGGGCACCCATATTTTCATGACCATCCGTACCGGTGTGATCCAGCGTAAGATCGGTACCGCCATTCGCCTGTCTGTCACCAAAGATACCAATGCGGAAGGTGAAGTCAGCCAGTTTGGCGCCCTGACAACAGCCCTTGCTTCCACTATTGGAACCGGAAATATCATCGGGGTCGGTACTGCCATTGCTCTTGGCGGTCCCGGTGCAGTCCTCTGGTGCTGGCTTACCGGTGTCTTCGGAATCGCCACCAAATACAGTGAGTCTCTCATCGCTGTAAAATACCGCGTCAAAACCAAAGACGGCCGTATGCAGGGTGGTGCTATGTATGCCCTGGAGCGCGGATTAAATATGCGCTGGCTTGGTCTGATCTTTGCCTTTTTCGGTGGCTTTGCTTCCTTTGGAATCGGATGTGCTACCCAGGTCAATGCCATTGCAACGGTATGTAATGAGAACCTTCATATTTCGCCAGCAGCGATCGGCATTGCTGTGGCAGTTCTTACTGCCCTTGTTATTTTCGGCGGGATCAAATCCATCGCCAATGTATGTGAACGTCTTGTTCCGTTTATGGCATTTTTCTATGTGATCGGATGTATCATCATCCTGGGGATCAATTTCGATTTTATCATTCCCGCAGTAAAAACCATCTGCAAATTTGCTTTTACCCCTGGTGCTGCTGCAGGAGGTCTTGTAGGACGTGGTATCATGATGGCCATGCAGTATGGAATCGCAAGAGGACTTTTTTCCAATGAATCCGGTATGGGTTCTGCCCCCATCGCCGCTGCTGCCGCACAGACAAGAAATCCGGTTCGTCAGGCTCTCGTTTCCAGCACCGGTACATTCTGGGATACCGTTGTGGTATGTCTGATGACCGGTCTTGTTCTGGTAACCAGTATTATGAAAAATCCTTCGATCGACATGGGAAATATCACTGATGGCGGTGTTCTTACTACACTGGCTTTTCAGCAGATCCCGGTTCTTGGTCCTGTGATCCTTGTAGTGGGTATCATTTCCTTCGCATATTCTACAGTCCTTGGATGGGCATATTATGGCGAGCGGTGCGTGGAGTATTTCTCCGGCAAAAAGGGACTCATCCCCTATCGTGTGCTGTATATTGCGGTAGCTGCCATCTCCCCTGTTATTTCTCTGAACCTGGTATGGACCGTAGCGGATATCCTGAATGCACTGATGGCTATTCCAAACCTGATCGCAGTACTACTGCTTTCCAATGTGATCGTAAAAGAGACCAAAAAATATATCAACGATCTGGATGCACGGGATGACACACCGGTGGAAGTGATCGATAAATAAAAAAACGATAAATATAAGCATTTTATATAACAAAGTTACAGCTCCGACTGCTTCTCATATTACAAAGCAGTCGGAGCTGTCCGTTTACAAATGTCTTCTTCACTTTTTTATAATACATCCTGCGCTTTCATCTCTTCGGACACAGCAAGATATTCTTTGCTGTTTTCCACGATACCAAGCTTCTCTTCCCAGGTAAGGTTTCGTTTGATCCTGGCCGGACTTCCCATTACCAGGGAGCCATCCGGGATCACCGTATTTTTAGTCACAAGGCTTCCGGCTCCTATGATACAGTCGTTTCCGATCTTTGCACCATCCAGGATCACGGCTCCCATTCCGATCAATGTCCGGTCTCCGATGGTACATCCATGGATCACCGCATTATGTCCCACAGTAACGTTGTTTCCGATATGGACCGGCATGTTGTGGCTCACATGAATGGTACAGTTTTCCTGGATATTGGTTTCTTCTCCGATCACTACCGGCGCATCATCTCCGCGGATCACCGCATAATATAATACACAGCTGTCACGGCCGATCGTTACATTTCCAAGGATCACAGACTGCTTTGCGATCCTGGCACCTTCTGCGATCTTTACATTTTTATAATTCATTTTTCCTCCTGAATCTGCTTTTTTTCTGTACAGAACCTTGGTATATAATCTGACTATAGACTCCGTGCACAACAGCAATTTTAATGTTTATACTGACTTTTTAACCCATATTATATTTCGTCCGGATCACAATATCTGTATACTGGTATTCCTTTTCCGGTGCCTTGCTGTCAAAGAGAAGCTGGAACAAAATAATCACCGGAGAATGTCCCTGTACAGCCGCATCCTGACCGATAAGGAAATTGATCGTCCCCTCTTTCAGCCATTTCAGATTTTCTTCCAGGAAATCATTGGCGATCACATGCATGGTTTTATCCTTTCCAAGCTTCTGCAAGGTCTGGCAGACACCCTTTACACCATGACCCGTAATATAGATCCCGGTCAGCTCCGGATAAAGCTCCAGAAATTCTTCCACGATCTTGGATGCCACCCATTCGTCATCATAAGAATACCTTATATCCACGATCTCGATTCCCGGAAAGCTTTCTTTAATCTCTGTCGTAAATCCTTTCTGCCTGCTGATCAGACCAGGATTGGCAACCTGTCCGGAAATTATGGCAACCTGCCCGTTTCCGCCTGTCATCTCCCACATCAGGCCTGCTGCCGTACGACCGGCCTGAAAGGTATCCTGTCCCACAAAACATAACCTTTTTGTATCTTCCAGATCCGCATTAAAGGTAACTATCGGAATTCCATACTCTTCCTGATACTGATCGATCCTCGCTCTCAAAAGCTGATCCTCTGATGGAGTCAGCGCGATTCCATTAAACCCCTTTTCCCGGAGTTCTTCCATTGCAGCCATTACTTTTTCCGGTTCCACGCCTTCGATCTCATAGATCTTTACTGTTCCGCCAAAGCTCTCCACTTCTTCTTTTGCTTCCAGGACTCCCTTTAAAACCTGCTGCATAAAAGGAGTCTCCATATACTGAAGGATCACACCGATACGGATTTTCCTCTTTGCCATGGCAAGGGCACGACCGGCACGGCTGGGCTGATATCCCATCTCCCGGGCGATCCTTTTGATCCTTTCCTCTACTTCCGGGCGGATACGGCCTCTGTTGTTCAGTGCCCTGTCCACAGTGCCTCTTGAAACTCCTGCTGCTTCCGCAATCTGTTGTAATGTTACTGCCATATTTTACCCTCCAAAACCTCTCCTGTGTGCTTTGTGTTCACGCGCACGCTCTTTTATCTCATTATACACATTTACACTTTCTCAGGCAATCCCTGATTTCATTATTTTATAATTTTCCTTTACGATCAGACAGGCCCGGCATACACAGGTGCATTCCCTCAGCCAAAAATGCTTCCGAAAAAATCTCCGGAAGCATTTTTATCATTACAAAACAGATCCCTTTGTCAGTCCAGAAGCTCCTGTACCATCTCGGGGGTAAAGGTTACAGCCTTCACATGATCTACCTCGATCTGATACAGGGCATTGGCCGCAATATGCTCCGCAGCCTGCTCCAGATCACGGATTCCTGTGGTATCTTCAAATTTCTTAATTACTGCGTCCAGCGCCTCATCCGTTACGATACATTCTTCCTGTTTCAGGCTCATGCGTTTCAGAACCTTGGGAAGCGCAAATCGGGAAAAGATGATCTTCTTTTCCTCCGGTGTGTAATCCGGAATATCGATCACTGCAAAACGTGACATCAAAGGTGCGCTGATCTGTGCCTTATCATTGGCTGTGGCAATAGGATAGACACCAACTGTCGGAACCATACATTCCATATAGTTATCTGTAAAACCAAGGTTATCCAGCAGTGTCAAAAGCACGTCTGCCGGATTTCCGTTTCCTTTACCTGATGCAGCCTTGTCAAGCTCATTGATGATAAATACCAGATTGGATTCTCCTGCCATGGAAAAAGCCTCCATGATGATTCCAGGCTTGGCATTTGCATAAACACGAGAGCTTCCTGTAAGCTGTTCCGGATCATTGATCGAACTCATATCCAGGGTTGTCCACGGCATTTTCAGGATTCTTGCAACTGCATAAGCGATCTGAGATTTACCGGTACCTGCCGGTCCTACAAGAAGCAGTCCGTAAGCAGGAAGTGTATGAGTACGGTTGATCTGAATGATCGTCTCAATGATCCTCTGTTTTACACGCTCCATTCCATAAAGCTCCTCATCCAGGATACGGCGTGCTTCCTTCGGATCAATAGACTCAAAATAATTATGCTTCCACTGAATATTCATCATGATGGAAAGTGCTCTCTGGGCATGGCGTCTTTCCTCCTGAGAAACCTCATGAGAACGGGCAACTGCCAGATTTCTTCTTGCCCAGAGACGGATATTATCCGGCATAGTCTTTCCGGCACAGTTCATAAAGTCGGTGATACTCTGAATACTGGTAAGCTTCATATCGTCACCGTCTTCTTCCTCCTCATCGTTCTCATTTTCTTCTGCCGGCGCACTGCTTGCAAACAGACGCTCGATCATAAACTGAAGAAATCCGTCCTCAGCAGAAAGCTTGGTGCCTCCGCCAAAAGCGATCTCGCGGATTTTGTAAACAGCATATCCTTCTTCTGTATTCTGTCCTGAAAGACGGATGTTGATATGATTTTCTCCGAGCCATTTGATCAGGCTTGTAAAACGGGAATCGATCTTCAGGATGTCTGCCGGAAAAACACCGTCCTCTTCCTTAAACTCAAATGCAGTCTGCTTCGCAGGATTGGAAAAATATCCGCAAGAATGATGTTTCCACTCTCTTTTGCTGTTATCCAGGATCAGCACCGGTTTCTCCGGTGTGGCTTTTGTTTCATTGGAACGAAACGTTGTATATGTGCACTGGCTTTTTGTCTCTTTTTTATCTGCCGGTGCTGCGCTGAAATCAAAAACTGGCATATTTTTTACTCCTCTTTCTCTGAAAAATATCTTCATTCAGTTTATCATGGATTGGAAATCTCAACAACTGCTGATATGGTTTTTTATGCATTTTTTATTCATTTTTTGTATTCGTCATTTTCCCGTAAGTTGTTTAAACAATTTTGCAGTTTGCCGATTGACACTGCCTGTAAACTATGTTATCGTGCAATCATGTCTGCTTTCATTTTTTACAAAAGCTGACACAGTTACCATGTATGTGATCTACTGGTTTTCACGTCATTGTAATTGTATTTTTGGAGGAAGAAATGAGAAATCAACTTTCACAGCGGGATGATTTTTATCCACAGATCGTTAAGCTTGTCATCCCCATCATCATTCAGAACCTGCTAAGTGCAGCAGTAAATTCTGCCGATGTTATCATGCTGAACTTTGTAGGTCAGTCATCCATCTCCGCAGTATCTCTAGCAGCGAATTATTCCAATGTCCTGTTTATGGTATATTACGGTCTTGGTACGGGAGCCACCCTGCTTTGTGCCCAGTATTATGGAAAGGGAGATTACAAAGCCATTCAGATCATCGAGGGAATCGCTCTTCGTTTTTCCATGATCATCTCTGTTCTCGTGGCGCTCGTTGCATTTACCATGCCACAGATGATGATGAAGCTGTTCACCAACGATCCGAAGCTTCTGGCCATTGGTTCTTCCTATATCCGCATTATGGGTATCACCTATATCTGCTGGGGTATGACGGAGGTTTATCTGGCTGTTCTTCGAAGCATTGGACGGGTGACTACCAGCATGGCGATGAATATGCTGGCCTTTGGACTGAATATTCTTTTGAATGCGACTTTTATCTTCGGATTGTTCGGAGCACCCAAGCTTGGTGCTACCGGTGTGGCTATTGCTACTGCACTTTCCAGAATGATCGAGCTGATCGCCTGTTTTATTGTTTCTGCTTTCAGCAAAAATGTCCGACTGGATCTCCGATGTATGTTCACAAAAAACAAACTGCTGTTCAGTGATTTCGTGCGGCTTTCCCTGCCGGCTCTTGGCAATGATATTTCCTGGAGTATTGGTTTTTCCATGTACTCTGTAATCCTGGGGCATCTTGGTACGGATGCGGTTGCTGCCAATTCTCTGGTTGTAGTAGTCCGTAATATCGGCTCTGTTTTCTGTTTCGGTATTGCCAGTGCAGGAGGTATCCTTCTAGGCAATGTTATGGGGCAGGGCGATCTGGAACGTTCCAGGCGTTATGCTTCCAAAACACTGAAGCTTACTGTTATTGCAGGTTTTTTGGGCGGACTTATCGTTCTTGCCATCACACCGTTCGTAATGAGATTTGCGTCCCTGACACCCACTGCCATGCATTATCTGAAATATATGCTTCTGATCAACAGCTACTATATTATGGGGTCTGCCGTAAATACAACCCTGATCGCCGGTGTGTTCCGGGCAGGTGGTGATACAAAGTTTGGTCTGATCTGTGATACCATTGATATGTGGATATATGCAGTACCCCTTGGATTCTTCGCTGCTTTTGTACTGAAGCTGCCGGTTATGTGGGTGTATTTTCTGCTCTGTACGGATGAATTTGTGAAGTGGCCATGGGTGATCAAAAGGTATCTCAGTGGGAAGTGGGCTAAGAATATTACCCGTGAGAATATATTTGAAAATAAATAGAATACAGAAACATTTTAGACGGCTGGAATCTGCGTTATTTTTCAAAAATTCGCTGTTTGAGCGAAGAAAGTTTCGGACTTTTGGAAAATAACTTTAGCAGGTTCCGGCCGTTCGTTACTCAACTACCGCTGCAGTCCTTCTATCACCATCTCTGTCAGACGCACAACACTTCCCTGCACCTCCCGGATCTCTTTCTCCGAAATACCATCCTTATGAAATCCCCCGGTGCAAACCACTCTCTTTCCCAGCTCTTTCGAAACCTGCTCCGCCATCCACCGGCAGATCACCTCGTCCTTATGTCCCGGAAAATTCAAAACTGAAGAAGTCGCACTCACAGAACCATCCCCTGTCAGAGACACTCTCGGTTCCGTCTGCACCACACATCCCAGATGAGGTCTCTCTCCGCCTTTCAGACAGATAAGCACATCCTCTCCAACAAATGCAGCACTGACCTCCAGCTTACAGCCTGCAGTCTCCACACACTCTTTTACAATCCATTCCATCTGCGATACTCCTTTGCTTCGATCCCAAACGGTTCCAAAAGCTTTGCCGCAATATGATACACCATATCATCAATGCTCTCCGGTTTATGATAAAACGTCAGCATCGGCGGAATGATCCGCACTCCCGGAAGCATGGAAAGCTCATAAAGATTTCGGAGATGAATCCCGCTTAACGGTGTTTCTCTGGCTGCCAGCACCAGTGTTCTCTGTTCCTTGACCGTCACATCTGCCGCACGCAGAATAAGATTATCCGCATAGCCACTGTGGATCCCCGCGATCGTCTTCATGCTGCAGGGCACGATCAGCATCCCCTCTGTTTTGAAAGAACCACTGGCCGGTTTTGCCCCAATTTCTCCCGGTGCACATACATGATCTGCCAATCGTTTCACATCCTCCGGTTCCAGCTCCGTCTCCTGGCGAAGAGTCAGCTCTGCACTGGAACTCATGATCAGATAAGACTCAAAATCCGGATTCTCCCGGATGATCTCCAGACATTTTACAAGGAGCGGCAGGCCGCTTGCACCTGTCGCACCAACTATAATTCTCTTTTTCATTTTTTCAGCCATTTCTCCGGATCCAGTTCCATAAAACGGGCTCTGTGAAAATCTTCCTTCAGATCATAAGGCACCGTACAGTCAAAAATAGTCTTGCATGCAATTCCATGATCACGGATACTTGGAGAAAATGCAGGATCATTGGACGGATCAAGAGGATGACAACGGACACCCGGAATGGTGATCACATCCACATCCCCCTGGAATCTCGTATTCATCGCCCAAAGTACATCATTCATATCAAAGCAGTCCACATCTTCATCTACCAGAAATACATTTTTCAGCTCACTAAAGGCGGAAAATGCAAGAAGTGCAGCCTGACGCTGTCTTCCCTCATCACTTTGAGAAAGCTTTTTAAACTGAAGGACAGCCATATACTTTCCACCTCCGGCACTGCTGCAGTATACGTTCTGAAGCCTTCCAGGCATTGCTTTTTCCACCATGCCATAGATGCTGGCCTCTGTAGGGATTCCCGCCATGGATACGTGCTCCTCACTTGGCCCGATACAGGTCTGCATGATCGGATTTTCACGATGTGTCACTGCTGTAACCTTGATCAGCCAGCACTGATCACTTGCAGGCCCTGTATATCCCGGAAACTCCGGCATGGCGTATCCGGTATTGCTGTTCTGATCTTCCTTTACACGCACACCCGGGATCACTTCTCCCTCGATCACGTATTCCGCATTGGCGATGGCACGCTCGTTAACGGTTAAACATTTACAGAGTTCCACCGGCTCTTTGCGCAGTGCACCGGCTACAGACAGCTCATCATACCCCAGTGGTGTTGTAGGCGGCTCAAAACAGGAACCGATCTCAATAGCAGGATCAACTCCGATACTGATAGAAATCGGCAGCCTTTGTCCCAGCTCCTCAGCACGCTCTGCCATTGCTCCGATATGTCTGGCACCAGGTGTAAAGAAAATGGAAAGCTCATCTTTTCCCTGAATGCAGAGACGGTGAATGGTCACATCGTGAACTCCAGTATCCGGGTGTGTGGCGTAGCACATGCCAAGTGTGATATACGGGCCCGCATCATCCGGTGTGTTCGTTGGCGCAGGAACCAGCTTATAGAGGTCAAAATCCGGATCTGCTGCCTTATGCACCACCTGCTGACACGGTGCATCGCCTTCAAGATCGACCGGTGGAATTGGATTCTCCACGCTTTTGCAGAGCATCTTTCCAAGATTTTCTGGCTGAGTGTCAAGTAAAGCAGCAACTCTTTTTCTGCTTGCCAGAAGACCGATAGCTACCCTTGCATCCGGGTGTCCTTTTATACGATTAAAGATCATGGCAGGTCCTTCCTTTGTGGGACGCTTCACCGTTCCACCGGCTCCTACATAACGATATACCCCTGCAAGCTCTGCCATCGGATCAACTTCCACCTCTGTTTCGATCAGCTGATCTGGCATCTGCTCCAGAAGTGCCAGAGCACTTCTCAGATCTCTTACTTTTTCTGCCATAAAAAACCTCCTGCGTTATCTTTATATTACTGTTCACTCCGTTCTCAGTAACATCTTTATTTTCTTATGTTATTTTATCTCTTTTTTACATGGTGAATCAATTCTTTCTATGATATAATTGTTTCCAATATGGAATGATTCGTCACTATTTTCTAAAAGGCAGGTGTTACCATGACCCTTGAACAGATCGACTATTTTATCTGTGCAGCTCAATCCCGGACTTTTTTTGATGCTGCAGAAGCTATGCATATCTCCCAGTCCTCCCTTTCCAAGCAGATCATGAAACTGGAAAAAGAACTGGAGCTTACCTTATGGGACCGCAGCAAGCGTACTGCTGTGCTTACTCCTGAAGGAGAGTTTTTTTACAAAGAAGCACTTAAGATTTCCAGACAGTATCATCGTTCTCTGGAAGCGGTGTACTATTTTAAGGACAGTAAGCTCCAGGCACTTCATATTGGAACACTTCCTTTTCTTTCTCAGTACCATCTTACTTCTGTGATACACAGTTTTTGTGATACACACCCGGAGCTTTCTTTTTCTCTGAAGGAGGTAGAAGACGAAGAACTTCTTTCCGGTCTTGAAAAAGACTTTTTTAATCTGATCTTTGTACGAAAACACATGATAGACCCGGAGCTCTATACTTTTCATGCTCTCACAGCAGACCGTCTGGTTGCTGTTTTTCCTGAAGCTCATCCCTCCGCGTCCAAAAAATCGGTCTCTCTTTCCGAACTGAAAAAAGAATCTTTTATCCTGATGCCTCCGCACACTTCCATTTACCGTTTCTGTATGCAAAGTTTTCATAATGCAGGGATCCACCCTCAGCTTCTGCGTACTGCCCGTGCAGAATCTATTGTCAGCGCAGTGGAAATTGGCGAAGGGATCAGTCTTCTTACAGAAAGCAGCTTTCAGTTCTTTCGTCAGCCTTCGCTTGTTGCTGTCCCGGTTAACGGACTGGAAAAGCTATCTATTGGAATTGCCCATAAAAAAAATATGGCTCTCACAACCTCTGCAGAATGTTTTCTGCAGTTTGTGAAAAGCCATATGTAAGGTATTTTTTCTATAATCCAAGCATCATTCCCACACCATGTACCGCAAACGCAACGATCCATGCAGTGGCACACTGTACTGCTACAATACCAGCGGCAGCTCTTACAGTTCCCATCTCCCGACGCACAGTTGCAATAGCTGCAACACAGGGTGTATAGAGCAAGGTAAAGATCAAAAATACGTAAGCAGTAAACGGTGTAAATAAAGTCTGAAGCAATGCCGTATTTCCGCCCAGAAGGACTGTCAGCGTAGACACAACGCTCTCTTTTGCCATAAAGCCCGTGATCAATGCGGTGGATACTCTCCAGTCACCAAAGCCCAGCGGAGCAAAAAGTGGTGCCACGATACTTCCGATCTTTGCCAGAAGGCTCTGATCTGTGCTGGTAACAAGGTTAAGACCTGCATCAAAGTTCTGCAGGAACCACACGATCAGCGTTGCCGCAAAAATAATTGTAAACGCTTTCTGGATAAAGTCCTTCGCCTTTTCCCAGATCAGCTGTCCTACACTTTTTGCAGAAGGAAGCCGGTAATTGGGAAGCTCCATGACAAACGGAACCGGCTCTCCCTTATATTTCGTCTTTTTCAGGATCAGCGCATACAGGATCCCGCAGAGAATTCCTGCAAAATAAAGGCTGATCATCACAACTCCTCTCCACTGCTTCGGGAAAAATGCACTGGTGAGAAGTCCGTAGATCGGAAGCTTGGCACTGCAGCTCATAAACGGAGTAATCAGGATCGTCATTTTCCGGTCACGTTCACTGGATAATGTTCTGGTTGCCATAATGGCCGGCACCGAACAGCCGAATCCGATCAGCATCGGCACAAAGCTTCTTCCGGAAAGTCCGATCTTTCGAAGGAGCTTGTCCATAACAAAGGCTACACGAGCCATATATCCGGTATCTTCCAGGATTGACAGGAAGAAAAACAAAGTAACGATCGTAGGAAGAAATCCGATCACGCTTCCGATACCGCTTAAAATTCCATCCACAACCAGTGACTGCAGTACTGAGCTGACACCTGCCACCTCCAGTCCCCTGCCAATAAGTGCAATTACCCCGTTCACGACCATAGTCATTCCGTCTGAAAGCCAGGCTCCCAGATAATTAAACGTCATCACAAATACAATTGCCATAATTCCCACAAAACAGGGAATTGCTGTATATTTTCCGGTAAGGATACGATCTATGGCGACACTTCGTTTATGCTCACGGCTTTCTGCCGGTTTTACCACAGTTTTCTCACAAAGCTTTTCAATAAAATTGAAGCGCATGTTCGCAAGAGCTGCCTCACGGTCCAGACCGCCATCCTTTTCCATAACATGTACCAGCCCATCAAGAACCTTTTTTTCACCTTCAGGCAAAGCCAGACGTTTTTCGATCAGAGAATCTTTCTCTACGATCTTCGTAGCTGCAAAACGTACAGGAAGTCCTGCTTTTTTTGCATAGGGTTCGATCAGATGAACGGCTGCATGGATACATCTGTGAAGTGCGCCTACCGGATCCTTCGGTGACTGATTGTCAGTACAGAAATCAATTCTTCCTGGTGCTTCTCTGTATCTTGCAACATGGACTGCATGATCGATCAGCTCATCAATTCCTTCATTCTTCGCTGCTGAAATAGGTACAACCGGAATTCCTAAAATCTCCTCCAGTTCATTGATCCGAACAGAGCCTCCATTTGCCCTTACCTCATCCATCATATTTAAGGCCAGCACCATTGGGATTCCAAGCTCCATCAGCTGCATGGTAAGATAAAGATTTCTCTCAATATTGGAAGCATCTACAATATTAATGATTCCTGTCGGCTTCTCATTCAGCAGAAAATCTCTTGTTACGATCTCCTCGCTGGAATACGGGGAAAGTGAATAGATTCCAGGAAGATCCGTTACCGTTGCCTCCGGATGCCTCCGGATGCTTCCTTCTTTCTTGTCAACAGTTACACCCGGAAAGTTACCAACATGCTGATTGGAACCTGTCAACTGATTAAAAAGAGTTGTCTTTCCACAGTTCTGATTACCTGCCAGTGCAAACGTGATCGGTTCCCCTTTGGGAATCGTATCACCGATCCGGTTCTTGCGATAATCTCGAGCCTTTCCAAGTTCTCCCACACCAGGATGAGCAATCGGCTGATGCCGTTCATTTTCTTTCTTCGTTTCCGTCATGGATTCGATCGATACGATCTCAATCTTTGCAGCTTCCGCCAGCCGCAATGTCAGCTCATATCCGCGTAGCACAAGCTGTACCGGATCTCCCATAGGAGCTGTTTTACGAAGAGACACTTCTGTCCCCGGTGTAAGCCCCATATCCAGAAGATGATGTCTCAGCTCCCCCTCGCCACGAACACTGATGATTCTGCCACACTCTCCAGTCTTTAATTTATCCAGTGTCATATTGTCACCTCATCATAAGTACAATTTACATGGTCAATACATATATCTGTATTATCCACTGGTACATCGTTTCGTAAATAACTATATCAATCGGATTCACAGACAAGTGAATGGTATAGTTATTTCAAAAACGATGCACTAATATAAATGTAACACAATTTAAGTTATTTGACAATAACTGATTAATCTGATAAGTTTCGTACAAATAATACCAATTCAAAAGTTATTTATCATTAACATTTATATTTTTTCTCACTTTAGCACAATTCCTGTTTGATAAACAAACACCTTCATATTTTTTGCAGACATACAATAACATCCATGTATATTCCCGCAATAAAAAAGCGCAAACGACATATTATCTGTCGTCTGCGCCTTTTTATTGCAAGAACCGCTTCGGTGAATCCTTACTCACCAATTAACCAATTGTACATTTCCTCATACTGACGTGCGGAATTGTTCCAGGAAAAATCTGCAGCCATCGCGCGATCTACCATTTTATTCCATTCACGTTTCTTGTCATAATATACACTCTCTGCATAACGGATCGTAGCAAGCATTTCATGTGCATTGTAATTTACGAAGGAGAATCCTGTTCCGGTTCCCTCGAATTCATTGTACGGGACAACTGTATCCTTCAGACCACCGGTCTCTCTGACGATCGGAAGAGTTCCATAACGAAGGCTCATCAGCTGGCTTAAGCCACATGGCTCAAACAGTGACGGCATCAGAAATGCGTCAGATGCTGCATAAATTCTGTGAGACATTGCCTCATCATAGTAGATCTGTGCAGATACCTTGCCATGATACTTCCAGTCAAAATGACGGAACATATTCTCATAACGTTCCTCACCGGTACCAAGAGCAACGATCTGAACCGCATCCTGACACAGTTCGTCCATGATATAAGCGATCAGATCAAATCCCTTCTGATCTGTCAGGCGGGATACAATACCGATCATCATAGCTTTCGGATCCTGCTCAAGTCCAAGATCTTTCTGAAGCTGGATCTTGTTCTTGATCTTCTCCTTGCGGAAGTTCTTTGCATTGTAGTTCTTGGTGATATTCGGATCTGTCTCCGGATTGAATTCATTGTAATCAATACCATTTACAATACCACGCAGGCTGTTGGCTCTCGCATTGAGAAGTCCGTCCAGCTTCTCACCATAAAACGGTGTCTTGATCTCTTCTGCATAGGTATTACTTACTGTGGTAATGGCATCTGCAAATACCATACCGCCCTTCAGGAAGTTTGCGTCCTTGTATGCTTCCAGTTTATCCGGCGCAAAGTAGTAATCGGAAAGGCCTGTGATATCCTTAACAGTCTTAACATCCCATACACCCTGAAATTTCAGGTTATGTATTGTCATAACAGTCTTGATTCCACGGAAGAATTCATTCTCCTGGAAAGAATCGTGAAGGTAAACCGGAACAAGTCCTGTCTGCCAGTCATGACAGTGGATGATATCCGGTCTGAATCCGATCACCGGAAGAACCGATAACACAGCTTTGGAAAAGAAAGCAAATTTCTCAAGATCCCATGGTGCACTGTCATATGGTTTCGGACCGCTGAAATAATATTCATTGTCAATGAAGTAAAACTGGATCCCGTCATACTGCATCTGCATAATGCCTACATAGCAGTTCTTAAATCCCAGATCCATATAAAAATGGGTCACATACTCCATTTTGTCTTTCCATTCCTGTTTCATGCAGGCATATTTCGGTAAGATCACGCGTATATCAAAATATTTTTTGTCAAAGCACTTAGGCAGTGAGCCGGCAACATCAGCGAGTCCTCCTGTTTTGATAAAAGGTACTGCTTCTGATGTAGCAAACAGAATTTTTTTCATCTGTATTCCCCTCCCTGGGTACACCCGTTTTTATTTATGATTATACTCCAAAATTCATCTAATTTAAAGACCGATTTTTATATTCTAGTCTGATTTTATCTGCGATCAGTGCTATAAATTCAGAATTCGTGGGTTTCCCTTTTCCGGTGCTTACAGTATATCCAAACAATTCATCAATGGTATCCATCTTTCCCCGGCTCCATGCCACCTCGATCGCATGTCGGATCGCCCGCTCCACTCTGCTCGGTGTTGTCTGATGGCGTTTCGCAATGGTTGGATATAATACCTTGGTAATGGAATTGAGCATTTCCATGTCATTGACAGACAAAATGATCGCATCCCTTAAATACTGATACCCCTTGATGTGTGCCGGAACTCCGATCTCATGAATGATATTCGTCACATCGGTTTCCAGATTCCTCTCCGGCTGAGGCTTTTTGGTTTCTGTGATACCTGGCCTTGCAATCTCCCGCACTCTTCTGTCCCCAATCTTCCGAATATGTTTGATCCGGTTTAAAAGTGTGGTGTTGTCAAAAGGCTTCAAAACATAATAGTCTGCTCCAAGACTGAATGCATCCTCTGTAATCCTCTCCTGTCCAATTGCAGATAATACGATAAACACTGGAACTTTTTTGACATTTGCGTTATGGGAAAATTTCTCCATAACGGAAAGGCCGTCCATCTTCGGCATAATGATGTCGAGAATCACCACATCCGGCTCCTTATCTTTGATTATGTTACAGATTTCTTCTCCGTTGTGTGCTTTTCCGACCAGTTCAAGGTCTTTATCTTCTTCGATCATCTGACCGAGCATGTCTGTCATTTTCGCGTTATCATCAGCAATTGCAACATTTAATTTGTCCATGAGGACCCTCCTAACTTCTATCTCCTTGGGTTTCCAGACATACCCCCTGTCACCACGGCAGTAACCGACACTGTTAGCTGCCTGCGCTTTCCCCTTGCTGGCGACAAAATTATTATAGTGGAAATCCTGTAGTAAAATCAAGATAAAAGTAGTTATTTTATCACACTTTCGTACGATATTTTTCGACATTTTTTCTCTTATATATCACAAAATTCACTAAAATGCAGGTATTTCCATCTGTATCCGGCATTTTTCCCCATATAAAAAAGAGGCACTTTTCCCGGACTTTTTCCATGTTTTTGTGCCTCTTTCCTCAACTGCAGATTATGCATTGCCTGTCATATTTTCAATAAAAATCCCATATCCGCCGGTAGAATCCTGCACAAATACATGAGTCACGGCACCAAAGAGTTTTCCGTTCTGAAGCACAGGACTTCCAGACATTCCCTGAACGATCCCACCTGTTTTTTCCAGGAGTTCTTTATCTGTGATCTGGATCACGAAGCTCTTATTAGAATCCTCATGGTTCATATCGATCCTGGTGATCTCTGCGGCATATTCTTTTACTTCGCCGTCTGTGCAGCAGAGAACAGATGCGGGTCCAATTTTCAGATCCTGTTTGTAACCTACAGGAATCTTCTTCAGATCCAGATTTTTCACCTGATCAGCATCCACAGTTCCAAAAATGCCGTTTTTACTGTTTTCGGAAATCTCACCCAGGATATTGTCAGCTTCGTATCGGATCAGGCCAGATAGTTCTCCGGGATTTCCTTTTTCTCCTTTCCGGATCCCCAGGATCTGGGCGTTGTAAAGATTTCCATCTGCGATACTTAAAAGTTCGCCGGTATCCACATCGCTGATCCCGTGACCAAGAGCACCGAACCCTCCATTTTCGTCCACATAAGTCAGGGTTCCGATTCCCTGTGTATCGTCCCTCACCCAGATGCCAAGCTTATAGTTTCCTTTATCATCTTTCACCGGCGTCAGGGACAGGGGAATCGTCTCTTTTCCCCGGCGGACCTTCAGTGTTACAGATTCTCCGCAAAGATCTGCAAGATCCTCCAGAAGATCCTGCTTGCACTGGATCCGGTTCTGATCAAAAGCCACAATATAATCTCCCGGCTTTACAATGTCCCGGGCCGGTTCTTCCATCTCACCACTTTCCGAAAGGATCTCGCCTGTATCAATGATCAGAACTCCTTTCGTCTGCATATAAATACCTACTGCATCTCCGCTTGCATATACTTCTTTTGCAGTTATATTTTTTACCTTCACATCCTTAAAAGGGATCACTCCCAAGAGTCTGCAGTGCAACTTATAGCTGTCTTTTCCTGAAACGGTGATCGCATCATCAAAGCTGATAAAAGGGCGTTTAAGAAGATTGGCTACTTCCCGGCTGTCCTCATGATCCACCAGGATCTGATCCGGGATCTTTCTGTCCAGAAGCCGGTAGCCCAGCCATCCCATCAGAATCAGATCCAGCGCAAGAAATACAAGGAGCCAACATCGATATTTTCTTTTTCTGTTCATCTTACGTCACATCCTTTGTAATTTTCTGATACAAGCAAATCCCCACCCACTGCTTATTGCTTTTCGCAACTGAAGCAGGAAACTGACTTGATTCGGTTAAAAAAGAGGACCGACCTTTCGGCCGTCCTCTCTTAGTATGTAACGTATAAATTATTTCAGTCTTGTATTTTTTTGTTGCTGTGCCAATTCCTTCATCTCTCTTGCATTTCCAAGAACAGCCGGCGTGATCTGGGCACCGCCCAGAAGTCTGGCAAGCTCACGAACAGATTCCTCTCCTTCCAGAGGATGGATCTGGGTGATGGTTTCTGTTCCTTCTACATGTTTCTCAATCTCAAAATGGGTATCTGCCATTGCTGCGATCTGTGGAAGATGTGTGATACAAAGCACCTGCCTGTGCTGTCCGATCACTGCCATTTTTTCAGAGACCTTCTGTGCAGTACGCCCACTGATCCCTGTATCGATCTCATCAAAGATCAGTGTATCGATCTGATCTTTATCTGCAAGGATCGCTTTGATGGCAAGCATGATCCTGGAAAGCTCACCACCGGATACGATCTGTCCCAGCGGTTTTCTGCTTTCACCTGGATTTGTGGAAATCTCATATTCCACCGCATCATAACCATTATCTGTATAATTTTTTCTGCGGTCAAAACGGATAGAAAAATTCACATCCTCAAAATTCAGTTCCTTCAATCCTTCGATAATCTTTTCATCCAGCTGCTTACTGTATTCTTTCCGTATCTCTGAAAGTTCATGCGAAGCTTCCTCAAGAATCTTTTCTGCCTGCATAAGTTTTTCTTTCAGTAACCGGAAATTTTCTTCGAATCTTTGAAGTTTTTCTAATTTTTCCTGCTGTTCCTTCTGATAAGACAAAATTTCATGGATCGTCTGTCCATACTTTGCCTTCAGACTATTGATCAGATCCAGTCTTTTTTCTGTTTCAAAAAAAGTTTCTTCGTCAAAAGTCAAACTATCCATATAAGAGGACAGATCACGGCAGAAGTCACTGAGAAGTGAATCGATTTCCACAAGAGCTTCCTGTAAAGGTGCAAGATCCTTATCGTAATCTGCAATTCTTGAAAACTCTTTCAGGGCATTTCCGGTCATATCTGCGGCGCCCTGTTCATATCCGGTCATCCCACGGACCATTTGTGCTGTTTCCATGATTCTTCTGGCATTGCTCAGCTTCCGATAGCGGTCCTCCAGTATTTCGTCCTCTCCTGGAATAAGAGCTGCCTCCTCGATCTCATTGATCTCAAATTCCAGAAAGGCTTTTTCACGGTTGCGCTGTTCCTCATCCATATCCAGTGCTTTCAGCTGATCCACATAGTCCCGATACTCCTGATAAGCTTTCCGGACCTTCTCCCTGGCAGGAAGGATCTGTTCTTTTCCATATACATCCAAAATAGCCAGCTGGCGGTCTCCATAAAGAAGTGACTGATGCTCATGCTGTCCGTGAATGTCCAGAAGACAGGCTGCTGCTGCTTTCATCTGGCTGACAGTACTTGTCTCTCCGTTGATCTTGTTGATACTTCTGCCGTCCATGATCTTGCGGGACATCAGCACCTGTCCGTCTTCCGGATAGATGTCAAGCGCCGCAAGGGACTCTCTGGCTTTCGTGTTTTCAACCTGAAACAGCAACTCTACCAGGGCATAGGAAGCATTTTCACGAATCATGCTTCTGGAAGTTTTTCCACCCAGGATAAGCTGTATGGATCCTAACAGAATGGATTTTCCGGCTCCGGTCTCACCAGTTAAGATATTTAAGCCTGGTCCGAATTCCACCTCTGATTCCTCTATCAGTGCAAGATTTTTTACATGCAGATGTACTAACATTGATTTCCTTTCTGGTATAAAGCATTTACATATTCTGTCATTTTATTTTCCTCTGGATAAGATCCCGCCAAGCTTCTGAACTACACCCGGTGCCTGTTCAGAGGTTTTCACCACACACATAATGGTATCATCTCCGGCAATACATCCCAGGATTTCCGGCCATTTCATGGCATCAAGAGCTGCTGCTGCCGCCATGGCCATTCCCGGAATTGTTTTTACCACTACGATATTCTGTCCGATGTTCATAGCGATCACTGCATCTTTCAGAACTCTGGAATATTTATCACTTAACACATCCGGTGTATGTTCTTCCAGGATCGCATATCTGGACTTTCCGTTGCTGCCTGCAACCTTTGTCATTTTCAGAGCACGGATATCTCTGGATACGGTAGCCTGCGTAACCTTAAAACCGGCCTCATTCAGTCTTGCCGCAAGTTCTTCCTGTGTATCGATCTCGTACTGACGGATCAGTTCGATAATTTTTTCATGTCTTGCTACTTTCAAAATTGAACCTCCTGCATCAGCTGTTACTCATTTTCTGTCTCAGAACCTCCACAAAGCTCAGATGGTTCAGCTTGAGGATTTTTGTCCTGACTGTGGCTTTCCGGATCACGATCCGATCACCGGTGACCATGGATATCTGGGTATCTCCGTCGAAAGAGGCCACCGCTTTCTCAATGGTATTATGTCTTCCCTCACCGATCTCTACTGTAACTGCCTCTTCCCCGGAAAGAATGATACTTCGGGTATTCATGGTATGGGGAGCGATGGGGGTCATGATCATCATACTGGCACTGGGAGAAACCACGGGACCTCCCGCTGACAGACTATATCCGGTAGAACCGGTCGGAGTGGAAATGATGATACCATCTGCATTGTATGAATTCATATATGCATCATTAACATAATTCTTGAAACGGATCACACGGAGATGTCCTTCTCTTCCGATCACAATGTCATTTAATGCGATATCTTTTCCAATAAGTTCTTCTCCCCGATAGATCTTTCCTTCCAGCATCATACGATCTTCCAGCTCATAGTCATCTGACAGAAGCCGATCCAGAGCCGGATACACGGAATTTTTATCCACCTCGGCAAGAAATCCCAGAGTTCCCAGATTGATTCCAAGAAGAGGGATATCCAGATGCACCACATCCCTTGCAGCCTGCAGAAGTGTTCCATCTCCACCCAGCACAATAATGCACTGTGTATCCTGCGGAATCCCATCCGGGTCCGTATAATGATACGGTCCTTCCATTTTTTCGGTGATCTTCTGCACATGACACCTGGCACCATGCTTCTCCAGATAGGCAATGATCCTATTAGAAAATGTCAGTTCCGGATCCTTGGCACTGTTTGGAATTATATAAAATCTGTCCATATTGCTTCAGTCCTTTCCAAACATCAGTCCAGCTGTCCGTGGGCTTCCTTTACCACATCCTCTACGGATACGTCAAGACTCACAGGTACTTCTGTTCCTTCCGGATGTTTCTTCAGATGAAGGAGATATTCAATATTTCCTTCAGGTCCCTTGATGGGAGAAAAGGAAAGATGACAGGGCTCCATAAAAATGCTCATGGCATAATCTCTGACTTTCTCAATGACTTCTTCATGGACCTTCGGATCACGGACAACGCCTTTTTTTCCGACTTTTTCTCTGCCGGCCTCAAACTGAGGTTTGATGAGACATACGATCTCTCCGTCCTCTGTGAGAAGGTTTCTTACAGGAAGAAGCACTTTTGTAAGGGAGATAAAAGAAACATCGATCGAAGAAAATGCTGCCGGACCTTCCAGATCTTCCGGTACCACATAGCGGATATTTGTTTTTTCCATGCATACAACTCTTGGATCATTCCTGAGTTTCCAGTCCAGCTGTCCATATCCCACATCAATGGAATAGACTTTGACCGCTCCGTTCTGAAGCATACAATCTGTGAAACCACCGGTGGATGCGCCTACATCCATGCACACCTTATCCTTCAGTGTCACGCCAAAATTTTTCATGGCTTTTTCCAGCTTCAGTCCGCCTCTGCTGACATAAGGAAGAGTCTTTCCTCTTACCTCCAGCTTGACAGTCTCAGCAAACATGGAGCCAGCCTTGTCTTCCTTCTGACCGTTGACATATACTTCCCCGGCCATGATATACGCTTTTGCTTTTTCGCGTGACGGTGCAAGTCCCTGTTCCACCATCATGATATCCAGTCTTTTTTTCATATTATCCTCCAACAGCCCGGCTCTTTATGTGCCGGGCTGTAAAATGCCTCACAGCTTCGTATTCTTCTGCAAAGGCTATGTCCTTTATTTTCTGTTATTCACAAGATTTTCCCAGCTCTGTTCTACCGCATCCAGGATTCCCTGTACATTTAAACCTATTTTCATTCGCTGACGGTCCACCGTTCCATGCTCAATAAAATGATCCGGTATTGCCAGTGGAAGAACTCTTACTTCCGGATGACAGGCTTCCATATAAGCAGATACATGTTCTCCGAACCCACCGCTTTTTACATTCTCCTCCACAGTGACCAAAAGACTGTGGTTCTGTGAAAGCCGATCAAGAAGCTCTGTATCCAGAGGCTTTACAAAACGGACATTGACAAACGTAGCTCCTGCTATTTTGTGATCTCTTATCTCTTCACAGACCTTCTGACAGACAGAAACCATGCTGCCAACCCCGAGAACTGCAATCTCACTGCCTGGAGTGATCACTTCACTTCTGCCCTTCTTAAGTGGCTCATGACATTCTTCCATATCGGTACATGCCGATCCTTTCGGATATCGGATCGCACAGGGACCATCCAGCTCTTCTACTGCAAATTTCAACATCTCCTCAAGCTCTTTTCCATTCTTGGGAGCCATAACTGTCATATTGGGAATCATGGACAGATAGGATAAATCAAAGCATCCATGATGTGTTTCACCATCTGCTCCGACAAATCCTGCCCTGTCAATGGCAAAGATCACATGAAGATCCTGCATACATACATCGTGAAGGATCTGATCGATTCCTCTCTGCAGGAACGAAGAATATACCGCAAAAACCGGGACCATTCCCCCAAGTGCCATGCCTGCCGCAAAGGTTACTGCATGTTCTTCCGCAATACCCACATCAAAAAAACGCTCCGGGAATTTCTTCCGGAATCGGTTCAGTCCGGTTCCATCTGGCATAGCAGCTGTAATAGCAACTACTTTTTTGTTCTTCTCTGCCAAAGAACATATTGCACCGGAAAAATGATCCGTATATGTCGGCGCTGTTTTTGCTGTAAGGGGTCTGCCACTCTGGATGTCAAAAGGACCTGTTCCGTGAAAACGCTCCGGATGGGAAGATGCCGGTCCATAGCCTCTGCCTTTTTCTGTAAGGACATGGACAACAACCGGTCCCTCCACTCTCTTTGCCTCATTAAAAAGCTTCATCATCTGGCGCATATTATGACCATCTACCGGTCCCAGATAAGTCAGCCCCATATTTTCAAAAAGCATTCCGGGAATGATCAGTTGCTTGATGCTGCTCTTGGTCTTTCGGACCGTATCTACCACGGCGGTTCCAACATGGGGAATCTTTTTGAGTGTTTTTGTCACGCCGATCTTCATTCCTGTATAAGTCTCAGCTGTACGCAGAGCGCTTAAATAGGTGGACATTCCTCCTACGTTCTTGGAAATAGACATGTTATTATCATTGATGATAATAATAAAATTAGTCTTCAGCTCAGCCGCATTGTTCAATGCTTCATAAGCCATCCCACCGGTAAGCGCACCATCTCCAATCACGGAAACCACATGGTATTTCTCTCCCATCAGGTCTCTGGCACGGACATAGCCAAGTCCTGCGGAAATGGAATTGGAACTGTGTCCGGTATCAAACGAATCACAGTTACTTTCATTCCTTTTTGGAAAACCGCTTAAACCTCCTTCTTTACGAAGATCCTTAAAGCCGTCTTTTCTTCCTGTAAGGATTTTATGTGTATAAGCCTGATGTCCCACATCCCAGATCAGCTTATCCTGTGGAAGATCAAGCACATTATGCAGAGCAAGAGTCAGCTCCACCACACCCAGATTGGATGCCAGATGGCCACCTGTCTCACTTACACTCTGGATCAAAAAGCTCCTGATTTCCTCAGCAAGGCGCGGAAAATCCTCCAATGAAACTTTATGAATATCATTTGGCTTTTTAATTTTTTCCAGAATCATTTGTACCCTTCCTTTGTTCTTTCTATTTCCTGCGGCTGACAAGACTTTCCACAAGAAGATCCAGAAATCCGTTCTTCCTGTCAAGGTCGTCTAAAAGTTCTACCGCATGGTCAGAAAGTTCTTTAACCCTGCTGGCTGCTGCCGGGGCTCCAACAAGGCTTACATAGGTAACCTTGTTGTTTTTTTCATCACTGTGGATCGGTTTTCCCAGTTCCTCCTGGGTACTGGTCACATCAAGGATATCATCCTGGATCTGAAAAGCCAGCCCGATGTTTTCTGCAGCCTGCTCCACAACCTTAAGTTCTTTCTCAGATGCCCCTGCCAGCACAGCACCGGTCATCATGGAAGCCTCGATCAATGCGGAGGTCTTGTTTTTGTAAATATAATCCAGCATCTTGTGTTCCAGAGGTTTCCCATCATTCTCCACATCAACACTCTGTCCACCAAGCATACCGTTGATGCCGGTCTTATCTGCAATAATCCGCATAGCGGCTATCACACGGTCTTTATCCTCGGTCAGATCAAAGGCGGAAAGCATCACTTCATAAGCTCTGTTAAGGAGTGCCACACCGCTTAAAACGCCCATGGCCTCTCCGTATACTTTATGTGTGGTCAGCCTTCCCCTTCGGTAATCATCGTTATCCAGTGCAGGGAGATCATCATGGATCAACGAATGTGTATGGATCATCTCCATAGCCGCCATAAAAGGCTCACAAAGCTTATCCTTTCCTCCAAACAGCTCGTAGGTTTCCCTGATCAGGATCGGGCGGAGTCTCTTTCCACCTGCCGTCATACTGTAATTCATGGCCTCTGCCATGGTTTTTGCAAAACCGGATTCTTCCGGAAGATATTCCCGGATCACATGTTCTGCTTCTTCTGTTCTTCTTTTCAGTTCTTCTTTAAAATTCACGAAATGTCCCATCCTCATTCATCTGAAGCATCTTTTTTTCTACAGTATCCAGTCTTCCGTTCAGATCCTTTAGGAGCTCCATTCCCTGTCTGTAGAGGCGGAAAGACTCCTCAAGAGGTGTTTCTTTATCCTCCAGCTTCCGGGCAAGCAAATCAAGCTCCCCAAAAGTATCTTCTATGGATTTCTCTTCTTTCTTTGCTTCTGCCATTATCGCTCTTCCTTCCTGATGCGATCCGCAACTGCTTCTATGACTCCATCGGTTACTGCAATGGAGATCCTGTCACCTTTTTTTATCTGACTGATCTCTGTCACCGCATGTCCGTCTGAGTCGGACACAAATGCATATCCTCCATTTAGCTTTCTTAATGGAGAAAGTCCCTCAAACCGCTGGATCCATATTGCCAGTTCATGTCTTTTCTCTGTAAGCTTTTGTTCCATGGAAGAACGCAGGCATTCCTCTAGCTCCGATGCATACTGACGTTTTTCACGTAACATGGACTCCGGGCTCAGATACTGGAATCTGTTCTCATAGGCCTTAAGTTTTGCGGCAAAAAGTTCTGTCTTACTGTTCATGGCACGCTGCAGACGGTCTCCGTACATATGAAAACTCTCCAGAACACTGCGAAAATCATCCACTGCCAGCTCTGCTGCAGCAGATGGTGTAGGTGCCCGCAGGTCTGCTACAAAATCCGCAATGGTAAAATCCGTCTCATGTCCCACTGCCGAGATCACCGGTGTCCTGCACTCAAAAATAGCACGGGCAACGCTCTCCTCGTTAAAGGCCCAGAGATCTTCAATAGAGCCACCTCCACGGCCGACGATGATCACGTCCACCCCTGCTTCATCCAGCATCCGGATTCCCTTTACGATACTCTGCGCCGCTCCCTCTCCCTGCACAAGTGCCGGATAAAGGATCACCTGCAGATATGGATTCCTTCTGCCTGCAATATTGCGGATATCCTGTACTGCTGCACCAGTAGGTGCTGTCACCACGCCAAGGGTATGAATAAAATGAGGAATGGGCTGCTTATATTCCTGTGCAAACATCCCCATATCCTCAAGTTCCTGTTTCAGTGCCAGATACCGTTCATAGAGGGCACCAGCACCTTCCAGTGTGATCTCTTTTGCATAAAGCTGATAACGCCCGTCTCTCTCATATACGTCTACAATTCCGCCTGCAACTACCTTATCCCCGTCCTTCATGCGAAAAGCAAGACCTCTGCGGTTTCCCGCAAACATCACACAGCTTAATGTGCCTGTTTCATCCTTCAGGGAAAAATAAATATGTCCGCTGGTATGGTATTTACAGTTGGATACCTCTCCCTTTACATAGACTTTCCGGAGAAAGTAATCCTGGGTAAACATATTTTTGACATAATGGTTTACCTGACCGACAGAATAGACGTTTCTCATGCGTTCTCTTCCGGGGCTTCTGCTGCCTTCTCTTCTGTGTCAGCAGTCTCCTCCTCGTTTTTCTTCTCATCCTTCTCAGATGCGATCTTACCCAGTACTCCATTTACAAAGGAGCCGGAAGCATCTCCGCCAAATCTTTTGGCAAGTTCTACCGCTTCGTTGATAGCTACTCCTGTCGGTACGTCTGCATCATATTCCATCTCATATACTGCCAGACGAAGTGCCGCAAGATCCACACGGCTCATACGCTTTGTCTTCCATCCACGGCTTGCACTGTTCAGCTGTGCATCGATCTCTTCCAGATGTTCTTTCACATGTGCGTACTTCTTCTTCATATATTCCTGGTCCTGTTCTGAAAGTTCTCCAAGACCTTCAAAATAAAGAGAGAGCTGTTCTGTCATCTCTTCTTCTGAATTAAACTCTGTCATAAACATAAGTTTAAATACATGTTCTCTCTGTTCTCTTCTTCTCATAATTTCCTCCTAAGACGGAAAAAAGGAAAGGTTTACTTTCCTTTTTCGTTCTCCATATCCACGCTGGCAATATGAATATTTACATCTGCAACCTCAAGTCCTGTCATATTCTCAATAGCGGATTTAACCTTCTCCTGAACCTTCTTGCTTGTCTCAAGAATGTTTCTGCCATACTCGATATTCAGTGACAGATCCACGGTAACGACTCCTTCCAGAATGGTTACTCTCACGCCCTTGGACAGATTCTTCTTTCCAAGTTTACTTACCAGCTCATTGGTGATATTTCCTGCCATGGAAGCAACTCCATCCACATCTGTTGCTGCAAGTCCTGCAACGATCGCAACAACCTCATCTGCAATGTGAACTTCACCGATTCCGTCCAAATCCTGTATCTTATATGTTGTTCTTTTTTCTGCCATGGGAAACCCTCCTACGGATATAATATTTTTGTTCGTAATTTTATACTATTATATCAAAAAAAGTTATGAAATAAAAGGGCTTATTTACTGAATTCTGTCAGTACCAGATCAGGGTTTCTGTCCTCAACCATGCCAACACTCCATGCATTGACAAAGAGCAGCAACGGATTTCCCTTAAGGTCTGTGACTTTCTTCATATCAGAAGTTCCCACGATCTTGTCTACTTTTACAATCTCCTTGTTGGCAATCCAGCGGATATGCTCATATGGAAGTGTTTCCAGGCGGATATCTACATTATACTCATTCTCCAGACGGTATTTCAGGACATCAAACTGCAGGATACCGACAACACCCACAATAATCTCTTCCATACCGGTGTTAAACTCCTGGAATATCTGGATCGCACCTTCCTGAGCGATCTGGTTGATACCTTTTACAAACTGTTTTCTCTTCATGGTATCGATCTGACGCACACGTGCGAAATGCTCCGGCGCGAAGGTCGGGATCCCCTCAAAGGCAAATTTCTTTCCAGGTGCGCAGATGGTATCTCCAATAGAAAAAATACCCGGGTCAAAGACACCGATGATATCACCTGCATAAGCCTCCTCCACAACATGACGGGATTCTGCCATCATCTGCTGCGGCTGAAGAAGTCGCATCTTCTTGTCTCCCTGCACATGATAAACCTCTTTGGTCGCATCAAACTTGCCTGAACAGATCCTCATAAATGCGATACGGTCTCTGTGAGCCTTGTTCATATTCGCCTGGATCTTAAATACAAAGGCTGAAAAATCATCACTCATAGGATCTACCGGTCCGCAGTCTGCAGTTCTCGGAAGCGGAGAAGTGGTCATCTTCAGGAAATGCTCCAGAAACGTTTCCACACCAAAGTTGGTAAGAGCAGAACCGAAAAATACCGGTGTCAGCTGTCCTTTGCTAACCTCTTCCTGAGAAAACTCCGCACTTGCGCCATCCAGAAGCTCGATTTCTTCCATCAGCTGCTCTTTCTGCTCAGGATCCATGACCTCATCTGCACGGGGATCATTAATATCAATCTCTTCTATCACACCTTCCTTGGTGCCCTTCTGTGTATCGGAGAAGGTAAGGATCTTCTTTGTATTACGATCAAACACACCCCGGAATTTCTTACCGGAACCGATTGGCCAGTTGATCGGACAGGTTGCAATACCAAGCTCTTTTTCAATCTCATCCAGAAGATCAAAAGTATCGTTGGCATCTCTGTCCATCTTATTGATAAAAGTAAAGATCGGAATGTGTCTCATAACACAGACCTTGAAAAGCTTACGGGTCTGTGCCTCAACACCCTTGGATCCATCGATGACCATAACTGCTGAATCCGCAGCCATCAATGTACGGTAGGTATCCTCGGAGAAATCCTGATGTCCAGGTGTATCCAGAATGTTTATACAATATCCGTCATAATGGAACTGAAGAACGGATGAAGTAACGGAAATACCTCTTTCCTTCTCGATCTCCATCCAGTCTGATACTGCATGGCGGGCCGTAGCCTTACCCTTTACACTTCCGGCCAGATTGATGGCCCCTCCATACAGCAGAAATTTTTCTGTTAATGTTGTTTTACCAGCATCCGGATGAGAGATGATGGCAAATGTTCTTCTTTTTTCTATTTCTTTCGTATACTTCGACACGTGAGCCTCCTGTATATTCTCTGATATCTCTATTTTACTATAACCTTTCCTATTCTAGTATAGACAAGGCTTTGCTGTCAAGGCAATTCAGTCGTAAATTCCCTCTGTATCAATAGTCTGATCGTTCTGGATATCTGCAGCCGTCTCTGCGTCCTCAGATGTTTGATCCGCCGGATCGCTTTCCACAGATGCAGCGGTATCCTGCACCTCCTCACCTGTACTTTCCGCATTATCCTCTGCACCTCCCGTATTTTTTTCAGCTTCATCTGCAGTATTTATGACATCCGATGCATTTTTACTTTGACTCAGAGGCGTGATCACAATGCTCTCTGCTGCCACACCGGTTTTCCTCTTTACAATATCCTCGATCTGTGCACGTTTTGCATCCTCCAGATCTGCATCCGGCACCACAACATCCGCAGTTTCACCCGTTAGATTTACGATCACATTTTCAAAGCCCTTCGCCTCCAGAAGAAGCTCTGCAGCCGCCTCTTTTTCTGTAAGATCTGTCATGGAAACCATTGTGTTAATAGCATTCTGTTTTTCCTCTTCGCTGATGTCTTTATTACTGATGATCGCCTGCAGGTCCGCTTTGTTCTGGGAACGCACCTGCTCCCTGCTGACTTTTGCCTGTGCTGCAAAATCCGAAGCACCGGTAAGTACGGCCTCGCCCGGGGATGCGGTATCCATCACCTCCGACTGGGTTGTGCCATCTGCCCCGTTCTCATCCAGAAGGGCTGTTTCATCGGTCAGGTCATAATCCACGTCATCCAGGATACTGCTGCTGTCTGTACTCGTCTCCTTATCCTTAAATCCCAGATCCACATCTGCGAAATTCAGATATCCGGCCACAGCAATGAGAATGGCCAGCGAGGTGATGATTACCTGATTTTTCTTCATGATCTTTTTCACTTCTACTCTCCTCATTTCATTTTCATTATTCTAATTTTATTAGCGTCGATCTGAAATAATGCCATAATTGCCTGCTGAATATTCTGGACTGTCACTGCGCTGCCTGCTCCCTGGGCCGCCACCAGCACACCGGTAACTTCATTTTTGCTGCTTATGGAAAAGTTTTCCGTATTTCCCTCATCCCCGGTCATAATGATCACTTCCACTTCTCCGACTCCTTCCACATTGGAAAGCAGTTCCTCAAGGCGGCTCTCCAGGCGGGTTTTCTCCGCATTCTGATCCTCTGCTGTTTTACTATTCTTTCGGGTTACCGGAAGTCCTGCCACCAGAAGAAGGATTCCCAGAAGAAGGAAAACTCCCCACTCCTTCCATCCCAACCTCAGAAGCCAGGATCTGATACTGTCCTTTCCTGAGTCCGCAGATTCTTTCGAGCTCATTTTTCACCGCCTCCCTCTGTTTTTCTGTGACTGTTCCATAAAGTGTTATGGTCAGCTGAAGCTCTTTTTCCATATCTACTTCTGTTTTTGCCGAAAAAATCCCTTCTTTCCTGAGGATACCCTGAACCTGATCCTTCAGTTCCTGTTCATATGCTCCTTTAAGAAATGTTTCCCTTATTCCTTCTGCTTCTGTCTCCATACGTACCTGTTCTTCTCTCCCATAATTATTGCTGAATCCGGACAGAAGTTCTTCACTTTTTCCCACTACGGCAAATATAGGCGTACAGATCAAAAGCACCAACAGAAGCCCCATAAACAGCCGTATATACTGCTCATAACGCTTATCAGGCAGAATATGCAGAAGTGCTGTAGTAAGTACATGAAAAAAAGCCAGGCTTTTCATCCACTGATAAAGTTCTGTTCTCATCCCAAGCCTCCTCCTGCCATCAGGATCAGAAATGTAAGCATACATAAAATTTCCGCAGTAAACAGGATTCTCATCAGAAGTGCACATCCCTCTGCCATGGTGCCAAAGGCTTCTACCAGCCGTTTGTCTGATACAGGCTGCGCCGCAGCCGCCAGAAAGCGATAGGTCAGTGACAAAAGTCCATATCGGACCAACGGCCCCGCCCCCACCGCCAGGATCACCAGTAAAAGCGCAATGCCCAGACTGTTTCTTACAAGAACAGCTGTGGTAAGGACCAGTTCCGTAACTGCATTTACCGCACTCCCGATCCCAGGAAGAGCACCTGCAGTTTTTCCTACAGCACTCCGCTTCAGAGAATCCATTACCGGAGCTACAAGCCCACGCACCACCTGCAGTCCTGCTGCCACTCCAAGTAATGTCCGAAGCCCCCAGGAGATCACAGTCTCGATCAGCTCAGCCATTTTTCCCAGCATTTCTTCCCTGGAAAGATGATTTACAAATTTCAGAAGAATATATAAACTCACTCCGGGAAGCAGTACTCGTTCCAGGATCCATTGAAAAAGCCACACCAGAAGCAATACTCCCTGATAAAAAGCAGCTGCACTGGATGCACCTGACGCTGCTGCCACTGCCATAAAATACACCGGTGAAAGTTCCTTCATAAACTCCGTGATCCACGCAAGCATTGAAAGCAGTGATGCACTCAAACCGGAAAAACTGTTCATCAGAAGAGTAAAAACAAGAAGATACACCACATAAAAACTGATTTCTCCCACCTGCCCGTTATCAAAGGCACCGGCAAACCCGGAAAAAATGGCAGCAAACAACAGCAAAAGCAGCAACTTCACGATCAGCTCTTTTTCTCTTTCAATACCATAAAAAAGGAGACTGTGCAAAAATTCCCGCACACTCTCCTCCGAAAGCACCTCTTCCCCTGACAGCAGTCTGTGAAACGCTTCTGTAACAGAAAATGTTTTTTCTCCAAGCATCTCATCTACCATGAACTGCAGGTCGGTAAGCTCCATCTGATCTGTGATCTGTTGTTCCGCCGAAGAAGCATAAACGATCACACCGCCAAAACAGCTTATAACTACAGCCAGAAACAGGGCTGCACAAATCTCTGACCAATATCTTTTCATGCAAGAAATCCCTGTATGGTATCCAGCAGTGCCAGAAGAACCGGCATACTTAAAACCATTACAGATAACCGGCAGAACAGTTCGATCTGTGCACCAGTGGAGGAATATCCTGCATCTCTGCATATACCGGATGAAAATTGTCCGATATAGGTGATCCCGATCATCTTCAGCAAAGTAGTGATATAGCTTCCATCAATCGGGAGACTCTGTTTCAGTCTCTCCAGGGACTGGAACAGATAGCTGATCTTCCCTACCGCTAATCCCAGTATCACAAGACCTATTCCCATCGTAACAAGGCTTACATACTCCGGTGCGCGGTCTTTCAGAAGAATCCCCAGAAGAACCCCTGCCGCTCCCAGAACAGAAATCTTCAGAATATCCACGGTTCTTTCCCTCCCCTACAGTACAAAAAGCTGCTGGATATTTTTAAAAAGTTCATAAATATACGGCACGATCCAGAACAGTACTAAAAGAAGTCCTGAAAAACTCACCAGAAAAGCCTGTTCCTCCCTTCCGCTATGTTTCAGGATCTGAGAAAGAACAGAGACCAGGATCCCTACTGCACCGATCTTAAATATGATACTGACCTCCAAATGATCCCTCCTTTTCTTCTGAAAGCCTGTCCTTCTTACTACTGTCTGATAAACAATACTATACCAGGAGAACCGCAAGCAGCAGGCCTCCAAGAATCCCAATTCCCTGGTACAGTTTTTTCTTTCCGGAAACCTCCGCTTTCCGCTTCAATATCTCTGCTTCCAGATTATTTTCATACAGGGAAAGCTGTCGCATCTGCATTTCCAGATCCATATAGCCCAGATATTCTCCGAAAGAAAAAAAAGCGTCCTTTTCCCCATGGGTAAGGCAGCTTTTTTTCAGGGCGCTTTCCGCACATTCCCTGCATATCTGTGAAAGTTTTTCTCCTGTTCCCGCTTTCATCCTGTCCGCGGCACTGATGAGAAACTCTCTGTATTTTCCATTCATTCTTCCTGCTGCTCCATAAAAAGCATCCGGCAGTGATGCATTCCCGCAGCGGATCTCGCCTTTCAGGCAGATCACCATCTGGAGCAGTTTTTCCAGTATACGGATCTGCTCCGAAAGTCTCATACTTCCGGAAAATCCCATTCCGGCTCCTGCCGCCACTACCAGAATACATCCTACAATCCGGTACATAGGCATTTCCCATTTTCATCATAGATTCCTTCCACGATTCCTGCACGTTCATGCTTTCCCAGAAAAATATATCTCTGGAAAACCCGCGCTTCCCACAATTTCCGGAAAAACGGCTGGGATAATGTTTCTTCCATGGAAGCTCCATGTGCAGTTGCGATCAGACGACATCCACAATGGATAACTGATTCCACAGCCTTGAAATCTTCTTCTTTTCCAAGTTCATCCACAGCAACCACAACCGGCGACATTGACCGAATCAGCATCTGCATCCCTTCTGCTTTCGGACAGCCGTCCAGGATATCCGTACGCATTCCAAGGTCATTCTGAGGGATCCCCTGATAGCATCCGGCCAGCTCACTGCGCTCATCGACTACTCCTACCGTAACACCAGAAATATTTCCCCATCCATTACTCATCTGCCGGATGATATCCCGAAGAAGCGTGGTCTTCCCACATCTGGGCGGAGAAACGATCAAGGTATGCATGATCTGCTCTCTTGTCTGGATATATGGCAGCACTTCTTCTGCACATCCCTGGATCTCATGTGCCAGACGGACATTGATGCAGGAAATATATTTCATCCCACGGATACGGTTTCCGTCCAGGATCACCTTTCCGGTAACTCCTACACGATGCCCACCCTGTACACTCAAAAACCCCTGGCGAATCTCATCTTCATAAGCATACAGGGAATAGCCGCTGACATACTCCAGTGTTTCCTTAAGATCCTCCCGCGTAACCAGATAAGGTTCTGTATCTTTTTGCCGGAGGAAACATTCTCCCCCATCATAAGTGAGGAACAGAGGTCTTCCCACGCGGAGACGTATCTCATATAATTTATCATAATCAAGGTCTGCATCCACCAGAAGCTGGCGGACATTACTGGCAAACAGGTTCTGGATCTGGTTTGCGTCCATGTTTTCACCTCTTACACTTAAATATATTGCGGACATGCCGGATTTAGTACCTGTTGTCTTTTTTGATGCTCTCTCGTTTTTTCTTTATTCCGACAGAAAAAAAAGACTTTCTTCTTCGTCATAGGTCTCCATCTTCGAAAGATTCAGCTTCAGGACCCGATCCACAATATTTACGGAGGACGCACGGTATGCATAGGCACAGGATTCAAACATCACATAAAGACTGTCACCCTCCACCACGATCTGTTCCAGTCGTTCCGGAAAACGATAAGTTCTGGCAGAATTCTCGTTTACATACAAACGCTTATCGGATTGTTCATAAAACACCAGCCTGGATGGCAGGATTCCAAAAGAATGAGAGATCAAAAGCTTATCATTATAAAAAGCAATTCCCTGAACCTGCTCCGATATGGTGGAATAATCCAACGGAACTGCCATTTCAAAATCCATGCCCAGTTTCTCGTCCATGGTATTGATCAGTTTTCCCTCTTCGTCAACTCCGTATCGTGCAATTACACTTTCGTTATATTTTTCAAAGCAGCCTACATACAGACATCCCTTATAAAAGGTCATAAAAGAATCTCTCACGATCCCATAAAGACTGACTATCTGGAAAGTATCCACCGGCAGATGGCTGTCATCATAATCGTAGGCTTCTATTGTATCCATCTTTATACTCACTGCCTGTGCGATCCCGTTGATATTGGAGGAATACCATAATAACTTATGCTCCGGGTCATAGGCAAGTCCTCCCACATGAGGCTGTCCAGGCAGTATCACTTCTTTAATAAAATTATGTTTTTCCTTATCGATCACATAAATGACCGAATTATGTTTCTGTGTGCTGCAGTAAGCGCTGACCAGCACATAATCCTCTGTAACCGCCAGTCCCTGAGGCGTCATGGACGTACACATGGCAGGAGTGGCACCCTTTTTTGTGAGCAGCGTCCTGGTATTCTTCAGCCCGGGAATGACATATGTTCCATATTCCTTCTCTTTTTCTCTCCCATCAAAGGCAAAATAAGAGAAATCCTCTTTCTGGGAAAGCATCTGTTTCTGTCCCCGCAGTGTATACACTGCAGCACCTCGGTTTGTCACCACAGCTTTTGTGGGCAGCTCAGTTTTTGCACGGTAAACAAATGCATATAAAAAATAACATATGCACAGCACAAAAACAACTGCCAGGATCTTCAGAATGAAAATCCTGAAGCTGCGTTTCATCTCTTTGTTCATTTCATCGTCTCTATTTGCTATCTCAAAATGATGTCTTCGTATTCAAATCGTAATTCCAGGCTGTCTCTGGACCAGATTGCACCACTGTATCCCGGTTCCAGCTCCAGCATTATGTAATTTCCCTTATCCATGGAAATCGTACGCAGATCCCTGGACAGTCCCTCTCCGGTCCATTTGATATATGCCTCTCTCAAAACCCACTGGGCAAAAAAGGCTTTCTCCATATCATCTGCATCCAGGATTTCCCGTATCATATCTGCCGGCACCATTCTTTCAAGGAGCCGTTCGTAATTTACCTTCTTGTGGATCTGCACATCAATGCCCACCTCTTCTCCGGCAAACAGACACATCACATATTTTCCGGAATGTGTGATATTATAATGAATTCTTGGAAGCAGGGTAAAAAACGGTTTCCCATGTTCCCCCTTTGACCGAGGCTCAAAAGCAAGCTTCCGTCCAAATTCCCGCTCAAGTCCGATTTCCAGAAGCTTTTCCCCGATCATATGCTCCATGTTCTTGCCGTTATATTCATCTCTGATCTTCGTATAATAAATAATCCCATTCATAATCCGGCCTCCTCAAGAAAACGGGACGGTTCCCGTTCCTTCTCATACTGCTGTCTTACATAATACAGGCAGAGTTTCTTCTTTGCCCGTGTCATACCAACGTAGAAAAGCCTCCGTTCTTCCTCCAGATGTGCCTCCAGGACTGCCTTCCGATAAGGCATGCTGCCTTCATTTACATTCATGATATATACATTGTCATATTCCAGACCTTTGACCGCATGAAGAGTGGATATCACCACTCCTTCCCGTTTCACATCCTGTTTCTTCGCCTGTTCTTCAAGCTTTCTGGTATACTCGTCCATATAGGCCATCCATTCTTCCAATGTTTTCATTCCTCTGGCACTTTCATGGATCCGGTTCAGGGTTTCCATAAGCTCTTCCGGTTTTATTTTACGATACCTTGCATATTCCTGCAAGTATTCTTCGTATCCCATGCCATTCCGGATAAAATTAATGGCTGCATAAGGGGCCATAGTCTTTAAGATCCGAAGATGTGTCTCCATCGTTGTGATCCTGTCACACATCCAGTCTTTGTCTTTGTAAAACTCTCCCAATGCTTTAAAATCAACTTTTTTTTCTGTCAGAGCGTCTCTGGCTATGTATCGGTTTGGCCGGTTCATGATCTCCAGAAATGTACTGCGGCTCCGGTCTCCTTCTGCCATTTTCAAATAAGCGATCATATTCCGGCAAATCCAGTGTCGAAACAGGTTGGGCAGTTTTTCCTTCATAGTAAAAGGAACCCCATACTCCATCAACGCAGCGACCAGTCCTTCGGTTTCCTGATTAGTCCTGAAAAGCAGCGCTGTATCTTCAATATTATCCCCTTCTTCCATCCGGTTCCGCAGCAGGCTTGCAACTGCCATATATTCGTCTCTGGGATTTCGAAATTCTTTTATCTGCACCGGCTCTCCCGGTTCATTTGGTGTGGAAAGTTTTTTTGCATAACGGTTTTCGTTATGATCGATTACCTTCATGGCTGTATCCAGGATATTTCCACTGCACCGGTAATTGATATTCAGGATCACCGTCTCCGCATTTTTAAAATCTTCCGGGAAATTCAGCATGATCTCCGGGCGAGCGCCACGGAAATGATAGATAGACTGATCATCATCTCCCACCACAAACAGATTGTTCTCCGGTGCTGCCAGCATCTTCACGATATCATACTGAAGATGATTGATATCCTGAAACTCATCCACCAGAATATAGTGAAACTTTTTCTGCCATGCAGACAGGATATCTTTTCGTTTTTTCAGAAGTTCATAACAGCTCAACAGCATATCATCAAAGTCAAGTTTTCTTCTTTCATTCAGGACTTTTCGATATCCCTGAAAGATCTGTCGGAACACTTCATCCGGGCAGCAGGAAGAATAATAATGCTCCAGAGCGATTCTTCCACCCTTTACAACACTGATCTCCTTGGCAATATCTTCCACAAAATCCCCTTCCTGGGACTGTTCTGCAGCACAGTTTACCACCAGTTCTCTTAAGATCGCATATTTTTCTTCTTCGGACAGGATATTTCCTCCATTCAGACCATAAGCCTGTTTGAGGATCCCGTAAAACACTCCGTGAAAAGTCCCGAAAGTAACGCCGGTTCGTTGAACACCGGTAAATTTCAGAAACCGTTCTTTCATTTCCACTGCTGCTGCCCTGGAAAAAGTCACAACAAGAACAGAGGAAGCCGGTATCTTCCCTTCCTGGATCATATGTGCTGTTCTTTCTACTATGACGGAAGTTTTCCCCGAACCGGGGCCTGCCAGAACCATCATAGGTCCTGACAGGTGGGCGATCGCCCTTTTCTGAGATGGATTTCGTTTCATAACTGGATTATCGATCACACTCTTATTTATTTTCAAGCTTTTCGATTGCTGCATGTACACGTTTCAGTGTCTCTTCCTTGCCAATGATCTCCATGATCTCTGTTGCACCGGCCGGTGTCATCTGCTTGCCGGATACTGCTGTACGAAGCGGCCACATAACATAACCATTCTTATATCCGTGCTCCTTTACAAAAGCGCTTAAAGATGCATACAGCGGATCATTGGTATAATCCTCCTGTGCTTCCAGTACCGGAAGCACTTCCTTGAGAACTGCAAGAGAAGTCTCCTCTGTTGTTTTCATCTTTTTGTGGCGGTACATCGCACTGTCATACTCCGGAACTGCCTCAAAGAAATCTACAAGCTCCGGAATATCCGGGAATACTTCAATTCTGGTCTGAACCATTCCTGCGATCTTCTTAAGATCAAAGTCTTTTTTCAGAACTTCTTTCAGATACGGAAGTGCTCTCTCATAGAATGCCTCCGGATCCATCTTCTTGATATACTCACCATTCATCCATTTCAGCTTGGCAATGTCAAAAACTGCCGGTGATTTGTTGATATGATGATAATCAAATGCCTCCACAAGCTCCGGAAGAGAAAAGATCTCACGGTTGTCTGCCGGGCTCCATCCAAGGAGTGCAACATAGTTGATCACTGCCTCTGTCACAAATCCCTGATCGATCAGATCTTCATAGGAAGAATGTCCACATCTCTTGGAAAGCTTCTGATGTGTCTCGTCTGTGATCAGCGGACAGTGAACATAGGTCGGGATTTCCCATCCGAATGCCTCATAAATACGATTATACTTCGGTGAAGAGGAAAGGTATTCGTTACCTCTTACAACATGTGTGATTCCCATAAGGTGATCATCAATTACATTTGCGAAGTTGTAGGTCGGATAACCGTCAGATTTGATCAGGATCAGATCCTCCATCTCCTCATTGTTAACGGTGATATCTCCGTAAATAACATCATGAAATGTAGTGGTTCCCTCTGTTGGCATATTAAAGCGGATAACATGCGGCTCGCCTGCATCCAGACGGCGCTGAACCTCTTCCTTGGAAAGATGGAAACATCTCTTGTCATAAATAGAGATCTCCTTACCTGCAACCGTACGTTTCATGCTTTCCAGCTCTTCCTTGCCGCAGAAGCAGTAATATGCATCACCCTGCTCAATAAGCTGTTTGGCATATTTCAGATACATGCCTGTTGCCTGACGCTCACTCTGTACATACGGGCCAAATCCACCATCTTTGTCCGGTCCCTCATCATGGAGAAGTCCTGTTTTCTCAAGAGTACGGTAGATGATATCTACAGCTCCCTCCACATAACGTTCCTGGTCTGTATCTTCAATACGGAGGATAAAATCTCCGCCTTCATGTTTTGTGATCAAATAAGCATAAAGAGCTGTTCTTAAATTACCCACATGCATTCTTCCTGTAGGGCTCGGTGCAAATCTTGTTCTGATCTTTGTCATTTCTTTTCTCCTCGTTTTTGTTGTTTCTCTTTATAGGTGCTATTATATACCCAAATCCTTCAAAATGTCCATAGGTTTTCCGGCGGAATGCCCTGCCATCCCTCTCCCGTATCTTCGCATATACAGAAAAATCCTCTGAGACACCGTCGTCCCAGAGGATCCTTGATTCCTGTTTATGCTTCTACGCCTTTGTTCTTAAGATAATCGATCACATCTCCAACTGTGTTCAGATCTGTAAGCTCCTCTGCCGGGATCTCAACATTGTACTCATCCTCAAGAGCCATAACCAGCTCAAACAGGTCAAGAGAATCTGCTCCAAGATCATCCTTGAAAGATGTCTCCGGTGTAATTGTTGATGCCTCACAATTTAACTGCTCTGCAAGCATTTCTTTCATTTTTTCTAACATGTCTTTTTTCTCCTTTAATCATTACAGATCGAATCTGTTTCCTCTTTTTGAGCAAAGTATATAGTCTGCAAAAACAGTTGTCAAGAGGATTTTCCCAAAAAATGGCTCCAGAGCAAAAATATTTTGATTTTAAAACTATTTTACTCTTGAAATTTTATCTGACGGGCCACGCTGAGAGCTATTGCCATCTCCAGCATCAGGAACACAATGGACGTTCCTCCGTAACTGATAAAGGGCAAGGTAACACCTGTATTGGGCATCAGATTCAATACAACAGCAATGTTAAGGATCACCTGCAGCGCAATATGTATAAAAATCCCGGTAACGATCAGTGAGCCAAACAGATCCGGTGCATTCTGCGCAATAAAAAACAACCTGTACAAAAGATATCCGAACAGGATCAGTACAAAAATCCCTCCGAAAATTCCAAGCTCCTCACAGATAATGGAAAAGATCATATCATTTTGTGCTTCCGGAACACTTCCAAGCTTCTGGATACTATTTCCAAGCCCGCGGCCAAAAAGCCCTCCGGAGCCAATGGCATACAATGCCTGCAGCGTCTGATAACCGCCTTCATCGGAATATTTCTCAGGCTGAAGCCATACAAGTACTCGCATAACACGGAAGCTGTCACTATTCTTGGTCGTCGCAACCAGAAAAAGTACTCCGATCACAATAAGGATCACTCCTGCCGCTGCCACAGCAATAAACGGACGCATATCCGGATGTGCCACAAACACCATTCCAACTGTTATTCCCAAAATGATCATGGCTGTACTCAGGTTATCTGTAAGTATATAAGCCGCAAGCGCAAGTCCTGCCCCCGGAAGTCCCAGGATCATACAGCTCTTTAAAGTTTTCACCTTTCGTCCCATTTTTCCGATCATGTAAGCCATCATGATAATAACCGCGATCTTTGCCAGCTCGGCAGGCTGAAAGTTGATCGGTCCGATATACAGCCATCTGGTAGCACCATGAGAGGAATGTCCCAGCGGAGTCCGCACAAGTCCCATAAAGATCAGCGAAGCCACATACAACGCAGTTGTAAAAGGAAGAAGGATATGATAATCCAGTATTTTTGAAATAAATAACGCTCCGATCAGACATGCTGCACTGATCAGTGCCTGTTTCTTAAAATAAAACATATCGTTGCCATAATTCACTTCTGCCATATATGAACTGGTGCTGTAAAGCATGACCAGTCCAAAGCACACCAGCAGTACAATAACAGCTACCAGATTATAATCATAATAATCAGATTTCTTATTCTGCTTTTTTCTGTTAAGCAGAGTTTTTTTCATTCTATCACCATCGCTTTCTGTATCTGCGAAGAATTTCCTGATATCCACGAGTAATAAAGAAAGTAAAAAAAATTCCCGGAAAGCCGCATAAATGCTGTCTTTCCGGGACGTTCCATAAATGGACCTGAGGGGAATCGAACCCCTGTCCGAAAGCCTATCCCTTAAGGCATCTCCCATCACAGTCGCTGATTTAACATTCCCTCAGCAGTACGCCCACCGACAGGCTTACTGCTTCAGTAGCTTCATGATACATCTACCGGGGCAAAGCTTACCCGGCAAGGTTTCTCACATGGTCGACGCCAGATTCCCGATGTGTGAGTGCAACGGGGCTGACGAGCAGCTTAGGCTGCTAACGCTAACTTTTCGTCTGCGTTTATATTTAGTTCCCGGTTGGTACGCAGTCCAGGAGTCTGCGGATGGCTTCCCTAACTTCAAAGCCCCCGTCGAAACCAGTACAAGCCCTTAAAAGACTTCTGTGACAGGATCATTTCCGGTCATCTCTGGTGGACAGACGAACTTCTTAGTCAGTTTTTTGACTGGGTTTAATTATACCAGAATGATTTTTCGTGTCAAGGATATTTCAAAAAAAGTCCAGACTGTACAGTTTTTCTTACCTGTACAGTCTGGAATATGCATTCAAACTTTGGTATTTTAAATACTATCAAAATGATCTTTTAATTTTATGGCACAAAAAAACCCGCTTACGCGGGTTTTTTGCTGCATTATACACGTGAGAGATACTCACCTGTTCTTGTATCGATCTTCAGTTTGTCGCCCTGGTTTACGAACAGAGGAACCTGAACCTGTGCACCTGTCTCAACAGTTGCCGGTTTGGTAGCACCCTGTGCTGTATTTCCTGCGAATCCTGGCTCTGTCTCAATAACCTCAAGCTCTACAAAAAGAGGTGGCTCGATTGCGAATACCTCTCCGTTATGAGAGCAAACCTTAACCATCTCATTATCCTTAACAAATTTCAGAGAATCGCCAACCTGCTCCTCTGTAAGACCAACCTGATCATATGTCTCTGTATTCATGAAGTAGTATAAACCACCATCCTGATACAGATACTGCATATCTACACGCTCAATACGTGCTGCCGGGAATTTCTCTGTAGGACGGAAGGATTTCTCTACTACAGAGCCTGTGATAATGTTCTTGTATTTTGTTCTTACAAAGGCTGCGCCTTTTCCTGGTTTTACATGCTGGAATTCAACGATCTGACATACGTTTCCATCAATTTCAAGTGTGATACCATTTTTGAAATCACCTGCTGAAATCATAAATATTTCCTCCTTAATATATGCGGTTCTTTTTCGCTATGGATTATTCTATAATACCTTTTGCCATTTTTCAACTGTTTTTTTGTTTAAGCCTTCAATTTTTCTTCAATTTCTGCGATCAGCTCATCAAAAGGCTTCACTCCTGTGACAACTTTAATGTCCGCAAACTTCTCATAAACCGGATCTCTCTGTTTCAGAAGTTTCTTGATCTTCTCTTCTTTATTCTCAGTTCCTTCCAATGTGGGATTGTTACTTCCTTCCAGACGTTTGATCAACGTTGCAGCAGATCCCTTCAGATAGATGATCGTTCCCATACTCTGGAGATATTTCTGGTTCTGCTCCTGAAGAGGCAATCCCGCACTTACAGAGATTACCTTCCGTTCGCTGTCTGTGGACAGTTCCTTGACTGCCATAGTCTCCAGCGCACGGTAAAATGCTTCTCCAAAGCGTTCAAATACCTCCTTTACTGACATGTTCATTTTTTTCACGATCAGTCTGTCCACGTCAATAAACGGAAGCCCCAGGTCCTTCGCCAGTCTCTTTCCAACTCGTGTCTTTCCTGAACCCATAAAGCCGATGATTACAATATGGTTCATGAATTCTTTCCCTCCTCTTTTTGGTAAAAATGTAATACTATTTTTTCCAGATATCGCTTCAGTACGATCTGGATCTCCTCTTTTGGATGAATCGGTTTCACAAGGATCGTCCGGATCCCTGCTCTCTTTGCTCCATAAATATCCGTAAACAACTGATCTCCTATAAAGATCGTCCTGTCAAGATCGATTCCGATCACCTGGCAGGCTTTTTTATAATTTTTCACAGCCGGTTTATGGGCATTTTCTATAAAATCCCCCTCTACTGCTTTGGCAAAGGGCTCCACTCGAGGTTTCTGGTTATTGGATACAAAACAGTATCGAAACCCGAGAGTCCTCAGCTTTTCAAACAGTTTCTTTGCCCGGTCATCTGCCGGTGCCCCGTGGGGAACAATGGTATTATCGATATCAAAGAGCAGCCCTCTGTATCCTTCTCTGTAAAGCTTCTCATAATCGATCCCATACGCAGAATCCAGATATTCATCCGGAAAAAAGCATCTGAACATCTATTCCACCTCAGTCCTTTCCTATCGCTCGCAAAGAGGAATATACTCTGCTTCCGGAAGGACATTCTTATATGCGGGACGGATGATCTTATCCACATTGATAAGCTCTTCCATACGATGTGCGCTCCAGCCTACGATACGTGCAATAGCAAACATCGGTGTGTAAAGCTCCAGCGGCAGATCCAGCATGCTGTAAACAAATCCGCTGTAAAAATCCACATTGGCACTGACACCCTTATAGATCTTACGCTCCTCTGCGATAACCTTTGGTGCAAGACGCTCTACTGCAGCATACAGCTGATAATCCTTCATTCTGCCCTTTTCTCTTGCAAGCTGTTCCACATAGCCTTTAAAGACTTCTGCACGTGGATCTGAAACAGAATAGATCGCATGTCCCATACCATAGATCAGTCCACGTTTATCAAAGGCCTCTTTATGAAGAAGCTTCTTAAGGTATGCACTGATCTCCTCTTCATCACTGTAGTCATGTACGTGTTTACGCATATCGTTAAACATTTTTACGACTTTGATGTTGGCACCGCCGTGTTTCGGGCCTTTCAGAGAACCTAGTGCTGCCGCGATCGCAGAATACGTATCTGTCCCGGAAGAGGAAACCACATGTGTAGTAAAAGTAGAGTTATTACCACCGCCATGCTCCATATGAAGGATCAGAGCAATATCAAGGATCTCTGCCTCCAGTGCCGTATACTTCTTATCCGGTCTTAACAGACGCAGGATATTCTCAGCTGTGGAAAGCTCCTTTTTAGGCTGATGGATATAAAGACTCTCGCCTCTCTCATAGTGGTTATAGGCCTGATATGCATAAACAGATAACAGCGGGAAAACACTGATCAGGTTGATACACTGACGGAGCACATTCTCCAGTTCAATATTATCCGGGTCTTTGTCGTAGGAATAAAGTGTCAGCACGCTTCTTGACAGAGCGTTCATAATATCTCTGGATGGTGCCTTCATAATGACATCCCTTACAAAATTCCGCGGAAGCATACGCTGGTTCGCAAGAATCCCGGAAAATCCATTCAGTTCTTCCTGATCCGGAAGCTTTCCGAAAAGAAGCAGATAGGTTACTTCCTCAAAGCCGAAGCGCCGGTCATTGATAAAACCATTTGTCAGATCCTTAATGTCATACCCGCGATAAGAAAGCTTACCTGCGCAGGGAACCTCTTTTCCGTCCACGATCTTCGTTGCCTGGACATTGGAGATCTGGGTCAGTCCTGCAAGGACACCCTTTCCATTCAGGTCACGCAAGCCTCGCTTGACATCGTATTTGCCATATAAAGACAGATCCAGTTTGTCATTCTCACGACAGATCTGGGTAAGTTTCTCAATCTCAGGTGTCACTTTCATGTTGAATTTGCTCATCAGTTATTTCCCCTTTCGATTTCTGTTTTATTGCTGTTCGATAACGGTCCCTCCTCATTCCCCTCTCAAGCAATTCTGGTCTTATTTGTATATCCCGGCGTAGCTGGCCGGGATATTTCAGATATATTATAACATTTTTTTCGGTTCCGGTCTATGCCGAAAATATAACCGAATACCTGCTTTACAGTTTATCGGTTATGAGCAGGCAGCGAATGCGGATCGCAAATCTCTTCTTGTCTATCTGCGATCAGCCCTGCTTATATGTAGCAAAGAACTCTTTCATCTTCTTCATTGCCTTGTCAAGCTGGCGGATATCCGGCAGATAAACAATACGGAAGTGATCCGGCTGGTTCCAGTTGAATCCCTTGCCCGGAACAACAAGCACCTGTTTCTCATGAAGAAAATCCAAAGCAAACTGTTCATCATTGAAAATATTGAATTTCTCAGTATCGATCTTCGGGAATATATAAAATGCCGCATGTGGTTTTACAACGGAAATTCCCGGAATATCATTCAGTGCCTTGTAAATAAAGTCTCTCTGCTCATAAACACGTCCGCCCGGCTGCGTATATTCATTGACACTCTGATATCCGCCAAGTGCAGTCTGTACAATGGACTGTGCCGGAACATTTGAACAGAGACGCATGGAAGAGAGCATATTGATTCCCTCTATATAACCCTTCGCCTTACTTTTTGCACCACTTAAAATCATCCATCCGATGCGGAAACCTGCGATCATATGAGACTTGGACAATCCTGAAAATGTTACACAGAACACATCGGGTGCAAGGGATGCAATCGATGTATGTTTATATCCATCCATAACAAGACGGTCATAGATCTCATCAGAAAAGATGATCAGCTCATTTTCTCTTGCAATGTCTGCAATCTGTTCCAGGATCTCCTTCGGATATACTGCACCTGTAGGGTTATTGGGATTGATGATAACGATCGCCTTGGTCCTTGGTGTGATCTTGCTCTTGATATCCTCAATATCCGGATACCAGTCAGACTGTTCGTCACAGATATAATGAACTACATTTCCGCCTGCCAGTGTTGCAGTAGCTGTCCACAGCGGATAATCCGGAGCCGGGATCAGGATCTCATCCCCGTTATCAAGCAGCGCCTGCATACAGAGGTTGATCAGTTCACTGACACCATTTCCCGTATAAATATCATTAATGGTAACTCCCGGGATCCCGCGAAGCTGTGCATACTGCATGATCGCTTTTCTTGCAGAAAAAATGCCCTTGGAATCGGAATATCCCTGGGAAGTACGAACATTACTCAGCATATCCAGGATCACTTCCTGAGGTGCTGAAAACCCAAATGGATACGGATTACCAATATTCAGCTTCAGAATCTCCATTCCATCTTCTTCCATTCTGGCAGCCTCATCCACAACCGGTCCGCGCACATCGTACAGCACGTTGTCAAGCTTTGATGATTTCCCGAATGTTCTCATAAAAACCACTCCTCTTCTAATTTTCACTATTATTTAACCATTTTAATTTCATAGTCAAAAAATATTTATTCTATATCATCTCACATTTAGGCTTTCAACGCAAGAAATAAAAATTTAAAAAAATCAAATTTAGCACTTCCCTTTTTTAGCATGTTAATGTATAATAGCACTCGAATTTAGTTTTCAACGCAATTTAATATGTGATGAGGAGGAAACAACAATGTCTTACACAGAAGAAGTTTATGAAAGAGTTGTAGCACAGAATCCTGGCGAGCCAGAATTCCATCAGGCAGTTAAGGAAGTTCTCGATTCCCTTAAAGTCGTAATTGACAAAAATGAGGAAGAGTATCGTAAACTTTCCATCCTTGAGCGTCTTGTAGAGCCAGAGAGGATCATCTCCTTCAAAGTACCGTGGATCGATGATAACGGAACTGTACAGGTTAACAAGGGATATCGTGTTCAGTTCAACAGCGCCATCGGACCATACAAAGGCGGCTTAAGATTCCATCCTTCTGTAAATCAGGGTATCCTGAAATTCCTTGGTTTTGAGCAGACCTTTAAAAACTCTCTTACAGGCCTTCCGATCGGCGGTGGAAAAGGTGGCTCCAACTTCGATCCTAAGGGTAAATCTGACAGAGAGGTTATGGCATTCTGCCAGAGCTTTATGACAGAGCTTTGCAAATATATCGGCGCAGATACAGATGTTCCGGCTGGTGACATCGGTGTCGGCGGACGTGAGATCGGTTATCTCTTCGGACAGTATAAGAGAATCCGTGGCCTTTATGAGGGTGTCCTTACAGGAAAGGGTCTTTCCTTCGGAGGTTCCCTGATCCGTACAGAGGCTACCGGTTACGGTGTTGTATACATGCTCAACGAGATCGCCAAAGCTCACAATGATTCCGTAGAAGGAAAAACAATCGTTGTAACAGGTTCCGGTAATGTAGCTATTTACGCTGTTGAGAAAGCTACTCAGCTTGGTGCCAAGGTTGTTGCAATGAACGACTCCAACGGATATGTCTACGATCCGAACGGAATCAACCTTGACGTCGTAAAGGATATCAAAGAAGTAAAACGTGGACGTATCAAAGAATATGCAGACCGTGTTGAGGGTGCTACCTACACTGAGGGACTTGGCATCTGGAATATCAAATGTGATATCTACCTTCCATGTGCTACTCAGAACGAGCTTGGTCTTGACGGAGCTAAAACACTGGTTGCAAATGGCTGCAAATACGTCGTTGAAGGTGCAAACATGCCTACTACTCTTGATGCAACAACATACCTTCAGGAGAACGGTGTTCTCTTCATGCCTGGTAAAGCCGCAAACGCTGGCGGTGTTGCCACATCTGCACTTGAGATGAGCCAGAACTCCATGAGACTTTCCTGGACAAGAGAAGAGGTTGATGAGAAACTCCACCACATCATGATCGATATCTTCCACAAAGCTGATGACGCTGCTAAACGTTACGGTATGGAAGACAACTATGTTGTAGGTGCAAACATCGCCGGCTTCGAAAAAGTTGTTGACGCTATGAAAGCTCAGGGTATTGTTTAATTAAGTTTCCTGAATCATTAATATATATTTATAGCAGGGACCGCAGAGGATTTTTCCCAGGCGGTTCCTGTTTTTTTGTATCCACTTTTACGATCTTTGAAAAATCAAACATTCATGTGTAAAGCGGACATTCGCAATCCGCTTCGCTACTTGCTCATGAACGCAGTCGCTTCGCGATCTGCGTTCAAAAAAGGCCGGTTGTCTTTTGACAATCGGCCTGAAATCTCCTGCATTTGCAGTCTATTCATTTAATCTCTTAATTGATCAGCTTCTTCAGCTCATCCATAAAGGTACTGACATCTTTAAACTCTCTGTATACAGACGCAAATCGTACATACGCCACCGCATCCAGATCCTTCAGATGCTCCATAACGATCTCTCCGATCTTGGTACTGCTGATCTCACGGTCTTCTGACCGGAAAATATCTCCTTCTATGGAATCGATCATCTCTTCCACTCTCTCAATGGGAATGGGGCGCTTATAGCAAGCACGAAGAACACCATCCTGGATCTTGGAACGTTTATAGCTTTCCCGGTTCTGATCCTTCTTGATCACAGTCAGCGGAATCGTTTCCACCTTCTCATAAGTTGTAAAACGCTTTCCGCAGGCATCACAGAGACGGCGGCGGCGGATGGAATTGGTATCCTCTACAGGTCTGGAATCTACAACTCTTGTATTATCCTGGTTACAGAACGGACATCTCACAGAACTCTCCCCCTTTCCGGATCAGTAAATCATTACTAAATTTGTTTTTATTATAAAATAAATGCACATAATGTGTCAATAATCGGACTTGCATAAATTTTACAGATTTTCCATAAAATCATACCAGGTGATGAATTTATGCGCATCTGTGAGCTGAAACAAAAAGAAGTGATCAATATCCATACCTGCCGCAGTCTTGGCTGCCCTCTTGATGTGGAATTCTGCTGTGAAACCGCACGTCTGAAAGCCCTGATCATGCCGGAACCGGGAAAATTTTGCTGGTGTTTTTCCAAAGAAAATGAATATTCCATTCCATGGGACTGCATCCGCCAGATCGGCGAAGATATCATCCTTGTTGATTTCCGTAATGAAAAACTGCTGTCCGGAGAATAAATACCTCCTTATTGTCAAGGCCCTTTATTTTTTATATTTTCCCTGAAAAAGTATATTTCAACCGCCCTCTGAGAATCATCTTAATGTACTGACAAGACAAGGAGGATTCTAAGATGGCACTGAATAAAGTTGAAATCTGCGGAGTAAATACCTCAACCCTTCCCGTTCTCGATCAGGAAGAAAAGGCGGAGCTCTTTAAAAGAATCAAAGCTGGCGATGAAGAAGCCAGGGAATTGTACATCAAAGGCAATCTGCGGCTTGTTTTAAGCGTGATCCGGCGTTTTCAGAACAGCAGTGAAAATCCGGATGACCTTTTTCAGATCGGCTGCATCGGCCTGATCAAAGCGATCGATAATTTCGACACCACTCTTCAGGTAAAATTTTCCACCTATGCAGTTCCCATGATCATCGGAGAGATCCGAAGATATCTCCGTGATAACAACAGCATACGGGTCAGCCGTTCTCTGCGGGATATCGCTTACAAAACCATCTATACCCGGGAAAACTATATGCGGCAGCATCTCAAAGAGCCTACCATTGCAGAAATCGCTGATGAGATCGGTATCGACAAGGAAATGATCGTCTATGCCATGGATGCGATCCAGAGCCCGGTAAGCCTTTTTGAGCCCGTGTATTCCGAAGGCGGAGATACCCTATATGTTATGGATCAGATCAGTGATAAAAAGAACCTGGAAGAAAACTGGGTGGAGGATATTTCTCTTCGAGATGCCATGAACCGGCTTGGAGAGCGTGAACGTCACATTATCGATCTCCGCTTCTACGAGGGAAAAACCCAAATGGAGGTAGCTGATGAGATTGGTATCTCCCAGGCTCAGGTCAGCCGACTGGAAAAACATGCTCTTCGCAGTATGCGAAACTATCTCCGGAATTGATTCATCTCTCTTCAGACAAAAAGCTGCAGCAGAATATCTGTTATCCTGCCGCAGCTTTTATCTCTTATTTCAGCGCTTTCTCAATTTCTTCGATCACGATCCGAAGCGCCTTCAGCCTTGCATATTTCTTATCTACGGATTCCAGAATGTGCCATGGTGCATAAGCAGTGCTGGTTTTCTGAAGCATCTCATCTACTGCTGTTTCATACTGATCCCATTTTTCACGGTTTCTCCAGTCCTCATCCGTGATCTTCCACTGTTTTTCCGGATTGCTCTGGCGGTCGTTGAACCTGGCAAGCTGGGTGTCCTTATCAATGTGGACCCAGAATTTCACGATCACAGCGCCCCAGTCAGAAAGCTCCTTCTCAAATTCATTGATCTCATTGTAGGCACGTCTCCAGTCATTCTCGCTGCAGAAGCCCTCCAGACGTTCTACCATCACTCTTCCGTACCACGTCCGGTCAAAGATGGCAATGTGACCATCCTTGGGAAGCCTTGTCCAGAAACGCCACAGATAATGACGGGCTTTTTCATGAGGCTCCGGACTTGCGATAGGATGTACCTCAAATCCACGGGGATCAAGAGCCTCCGTGATCCTCTTGATATTTCCTCCCTTTCCGGCAGCATCCCAGCCTTCATAGGTGATGATCACAGGCACTCTTTTTCGGTAAAGACGGTTATGCAGGCTTCCAAGCTTTGCCTGCAGTTCCTTAAGCTCAGCCTTGTACTCTTCATCCCCCACTTCTTTTCCATCCAGAGGAATCTCGCTTAATCTGGGCATCTCCATCAGAGGAAAAACATTCTGCAGGATCGGCACTGCATGTTTGCTGTTTTCCATGGCAACCTCTATATTGCTAATCATGGTTTCCAGTACCTGCAGTTCTGCCCACTTCCGGTCACCGGCATCGACAATATACCATGGAGCCGCAGATGTATTGGTATCCTGCATATACTGGTCGAAAATCTTTCTGCACTTCTTATAATGATCATTCTGCCAGAGATCATATTCATTGACTCTCCATCTGGTATCCTTGCTTTCCAGAAGGATGCCCATACGTTTTTCCTGTTCTTTCCGATCGATCTGCATAAAAAATTTCAGGAGTACATATCCATTATCCGTCAGCTGACGTTCAAATCTCCGGATACTGTCAATCCGTTTTGAATAATTGTCACCCTTCAGCTTTTTATCCATACGTTCACGACAGGTCTGATCCATCCATCCTGAATCCAGGAATGTAAACTTGCCCGCTTCCGGGATTTCCCTGAAATATCGGTAAAGAAATGGTTTCCGAAGTTCTTCCTCTGTAGGTGCTGACATAGTCGCAACTTTGAAGAAACGAGGATCGATATTCTTGATCACTTTACTTATAGTACTTCCTTTTCCGGAAGCTCCCCAGCCTTCAAACAGCACGATCACCGGAATCTTATGCTCTTTCAGAGCCATCTGCAATTCATATAATCTGGTTCTTGCAGCACTTAAACGCACTTTGATATCCTCTTTTTCCGGAATCTGTTCCGGGTTCCAGTTTTTCAACATCTGCATCGTCCTTCCTCGAATTTTTTGAATATTCTTATTATACCACAGGAGTCCCTGTTTTACGACGAATTTTACATAGATTTAACGCATCATTCCGAAAAAATATCCATATTGCACAATTGTAACTCTTGTTAAACAGCTAAAAATATTTTTTAACCTATTGACATTTTGATCTTCTCTTCATACAATATAGGCGCTGTTCGTTATTTTTTTAACTCGTAGTCAAACGGATATTCGCAACCCCGCAGGGGACTTCCTTGATTCGGTTAAAACAGCACAAAAAAGCTGCCCCAAGCAGCAAATCTCAAGGAGCCGATCATGAAACTTACAGAAGAACTTCTGAAAGAAATGGAAAAGAAAAAAGAACTCTACGGTGACGGCATCATCATGCCGGATGGGGATTACCGCCTAATCCAGGACGGACATTTGAAGACCCTTATGGCCCTTTTACCATATACGGAAAACGAAATCTGGAAAATGATCCCGGAAGATGATTCCGCTCTTTTCTGGCTGGTAGAAAAAACAGGCTGCGTGCTGACAGATGTCAATTCCGCCATTGGAATGAAAATGACCCCCGCACAGCAGAAAACTTACGAAGCACTTTCCAGCCGTGGGATCGTCTCTGATGAATACTATGACCTTACCAGGCAGCGAGAAAAAGCCCGCGCCCAGCATGCTGCAAAGCAGAACATATAGATCACGTAAATGTTCACAATACACATTTACCCCATAATTTCATATACCCAAAAGCAAAAACTGCCATCGGAACCGCAAGCCTCAAACAGGCCCATAACTCCGGTGGCAGCTTTTATTATTTATATCTCTCAGTCGTCATACCCTTCCAGGAAGGAATGTTTCACACCATCTTTCTTATAGGCAATGACTGTATGAAGATTCACATTTTCCACACTTCGGAAAATATTGCTTTCAATATGAGGATTTACCTTCTTAAGCTCTGCAATAAGATTCTTGATCTCCATTCGTTTGGAAACACTGGTTCCATCTGTACGACAGGTAGTACAGGTATCGGTAAACTTGCAGGCACACTGGATAAAATGCAGGTCATTGTAATCTCTCCAGTGCTTGATATCTGCCTCCCGGATCAGATACATAGGGCGGATCAGCTGCATCCCTTCGAAGTTTGTGCTGTGGAGTTTCGGCATCATGGTCTGTACCTGTGCTCCATAAAGCATTCCCATCAGGATGGTCTCAATCACATCATCATAGTGATGTCCAAGGGCGATCTTGTTGCATCCAAGTTCTTTTGCCTTGCTGTAAAGATATCCTCTCCGCATACGGGCGCAGAGATAACACGGAGATTTTTCCACATTGTAAACTGCATCAAAAATCTCAGTCTCAAATACTGTGATCGGGATTCCGAGAAGCTTGGCGTTGTGTTCGATCACCGCACGGTTGGCCTCATTATATCCCGGATCCATCACAAGAAATACCAATTCAAAAGGAAACTTGTTATGACGTTTCAACTCCTGGAACAGTTTGGCCATCAGCATGGAATCCTTACCACCGGAAATACAGACCGCGATCTTGTCTCCCGGCTTCACCAGTTCATAGTCGTTGATTCCTCTGGCGAATCTGGAAAACAGCTGCTTGTGGAACTTCTTGCGGATACTCAGCTCGATATCTTTCCGGCGCTGTTCCATTGCTTCATTTTCCTCTTCTTCACTGTCCCCTTTATTGGACTCTTTCCGCATCTGCTGGAAAAGCCAGCCTGTATATCCACCCTTCAGGCTCAGTGCGGGAATTCCTTTTTCCCGGAGCATCCCTGCCCCTTCCTGGCTGAAAAGTCCTCTGGTACAGTAAAGAACCGGAATCTTATCCCCTTTCAGTTCTTCTGCCCGTTCTTCCAGTTCCTGCTCCGGAACAGAAATCGCTCCCGGGATCATTCCATATTCCACAGTTACTTTATCACGGGTATCTACCAGAAGATATTTTTCCCGTTCCTTCTCTATTTCATCAAAAGAAATCTCCAGTGTTTCTTCACTCATGCTGTTTTTATTCCTTTCCTTACAGCTCCTCCCTGATCGTGCCGTCACAGGCAATGGTCACTACCTGCCATGGGATCATCTTTCCGCTTCGCTCCATGGCACGGATCACTGCATTCTCGATGCCTCCGCAGCAGGGAACTTCCATGCGGACGATACGGATACTCCGGATGGAATTATTTCCTATGATCTCTGCAAGCTTATCTGCATAATCTCCCTCATCCAGTTTGGGGCATCCGATCAGCGTCACATGATCTTTCATGAATTTCTCATGAAAACCTGCATAAGCGTAGGCAGTACAGTCTGCCGCGATCAGAAGCTGTGCATTTTCAAAATATGGTGCATTGACAGGAACCAGTTTGATCTGTACGGGCCACTGGGCAAGGCGGCTTGTCTGTTCCCCTGCATTTTGGGGAACTTTTTTCTGCTCTGCCTGCACCGGCGGTTCCTGCTTTTTATTAAGGCTTCTTGCCATACTTCCGGGGCACACGTGTGGCTTCCCTGCTGGCATCGAGGCCTCTGTTTTCTTAAGCTTCATTCTTTTTTCCACTGCCTCCGCGTCATAATCTGCGGCTTCCCGCTCTATAATACGGATCGCATCGGCAGGGCAGGCCGGAAGACAGTCTCCCAGTCCGTCACAGTAATCATCCCGGATCAGTTTTGCCTTGCCGTCTATCATGGCAATAGCTCCTTCGTGGCAGGCAGCTGCACAGGCACCACAGCCGTTGCATTTCTCTTCCTCAATGTGTACGATCTTTCTTATCATGATATCATCTCTCCCTGATTTTTATATTTCTGCAAATGTTTTTTTGTTTTCACTGACATCATACAAAAATCCCGGAGATTCTTCGGTAACATATGTTACCTTACAGATATAACTCCATTTTTTCCTGATCTTTCACAAGGATCTGACGCCTGTCAAGTTCCAGGATTCCTTCTTCCTGCATCTTTCCCAGTTCTCTGGAAAGAGACGGCCTGGTAATGTTTAAATAATCCGCCATCTCTTCTCTGGAAAGATTCATGTGGATCTGTCCTTCACTGTCCTGGCATTCTACAAGGAAACGGACGATCCGCTCCCGGAGACTGCCACTTCCAAGGATCCGAAGCTTCCGGTTCATATTGTAAGCCTTCCCGGCAAAAACCTCAAGAAGATTTTCCCGAAGTTTCCGGCTTAAACTATTTTCTTCCCTGTCTGTAAAGATCCGGCTGCTCATGATCAGAACGGAAACCTGCGTCAGCGCTTCCACATACATGTCATAGGAAGCTTTCTCCATAAAGGCATAAACCTCCCCGAACAGAGCCCCTGGATCTTCCAGCTGCGCCAGAAGGATCCTTTTTCCGGAAAACGTCTCTTTTGCGATGATCACACTTCCGTTAAGAAGCATATAAACCGAATCCGGCCGGTCTGTTTCCTGAAAGATCCGCTCCCCTCTGGAATAAGTCCGCACCGTTCCTTCCTGCTCCATGAGGTTTAGGAGTTCTTTTTCTTCCAGGTTTCTGCAGAGCCGGCTTTGTCTTAAAATGGCCATCCATTCTTCTCTTCTTTTTTCTTCCACTTTTTCACCTCATCTCTGTACAGGTTTTTATCACATTTCTGCAATCTCTGTCAACTCCCGTGAACTTCATAGGTTCCCAGCCTGTACTTTTTTCTGAAAATCAGTTATAATATTTTTGTTTGTAAAAAAATTTTCACCAAGGAGGATACCGGAAATGAAAACACAGAATCAGACTATGCTCTCTGAGAATACACTGACATCCCGGCCCACAGATATTATTGCGGGATTTCCTGTACGTCCCGGGTTTTTTGAATTAAATGGCGCTACTCCTCTTTCCAACGGAGTCAACTTTACCGCACATACCCGCCACGGTACATCCTGCGAGCTTCTTCTTTTCCACTCCGGAGAAGAGGAACCCTTCGCAGTCCTTCCTTTTCCCAATGCCTGTCGTATCGGTGATGTCTACTCCATGATCGTCATGGGACTGGACATCGAAGATCTGGAGTACGGCTACCGCATTGACGGTCCTTACGAACCGGAAAAGGGTCACATCTTCGATAAGACAAAGGTTCTTCTTGATCCTTATGCCAAAGCCGTTGCCGGTCAGCGTGAATGGGGCCAGCAAAAGATCGGAAGCTATCATGCCCGTGTGGTACGTGATTCCTTTGACTGGGAAGACATGCCGCAGTCCACCCGTAAGATCAGTGACCTGATCATCTATGAGCTTCACGTCCGCGGCTTTACACAGGATTCTTCTTCCGGTGTTATGCACCCGGGAACCTTTGCCGGTCTTCGTGAAAAGATCCCTTATCTCAAGGAACTGGGGATCAACGCCGTAGAGCTGATGCCGATCTTCGAGTTCGACGAGAATATGAATGCCCGTACTGTAAATGGCAAACGGCTTCTGGAATACTGGGGATACAATTCTGTCAACTTCTTTTCTCCAAACACCAGCTATGCTTCCAAGCCGGAGCATAACTGTGAGGGAACTGAGCTGAAAGAGCTGATCCGTGAGCTCCACGAAAATGGCATCGAAGTAATTCTTGATGTTGTATTCAATCATACCGCCGAAGGAAACGAGCTGGGAAAAACCTTCTGCTTTAAGGGCTTTGACAATAAGGTTTATTATATGCTGACTCCAGAGGGAAATTACTACAATTTCAGCGGATGTGGAAATACTCTGAACTGTAACCATCCCATTGTACGTCAGATGATCCTTGAATGCTTACGTTACTGGACCATCAACTACCGTGTGGACGGCTTCCGCTTCGATCTTGCTAGCATTCTCGGACGCCATGAGGACGGTTCTCCACTTAACAATCCGCCCCTTCTGGAGCTCCTTGCTTACGATCCGGTCCTTAGAAATGTCAAACTGATCGCAGAAGCCTGGGATGCCGGCGGGCTGTATCAGGTTGGTTCTTTCCCTGCCAGCCGCAGATGGGCTGAATGGAATGGCCGTTACCGTGACTGCCTCCGTTCCTTCCTGAAGGGAGATTTCTGGAATGCCTGGGACGCTGCATGGAGTATTTCCGGTTCCGGTGATCTGTACGGAGGCTTTTATTCTGATCATAATGACAATTATGCAGGATACAATTCCTGTGTCAATTTCCTTACCTGCCACGATGGCTTCACCATGTATGATCTTTATTCCTACAATGAAAAACACAACGAAGCAAACGGCTGGAATAACACCGACGGTTCCAACGATAACCGCAGCTGGAACTGTGGAGAAGAGGGCGATTCCACCAACCCTGAAGTGCTCTCCCTCCGCTTCCGCATGATACGGAATGCCTGTGCTGTACTGATGTCCAGCCGCGGAACCCCGATGTTCCTTGCAGGTGATGAATTCGGAAACACAAAACACGGAAATAACAATACCTACTGTCAGGATAACGAAACCTCATGGATCAACTGGAAGCTTCTGGAGAAAAATCACGATCTTTTTGAATTTTTCAAATTTATGATCCGGTTCCGTAAAGACCACCCTATTATCTCCCGGAAGCTTCCCAACGCAGTATGCGGTATGGAAAATATCCACACTCATAACATTGACGCAAGGGATGTGACCATTCCAAGAGATGCCCACACCTTCGCTGTAAGCTTTGCAGGCTATGATAAGAGCAAAGGCACTGATGACCTGATCTACATTGTGATCAACGCATACTGGGAGGACGTAACGGTCACACTTCCGGAGCTTGCCCGTCCCGGTGCATGGTATCTCTGTGTCAACACGTTCGGTGACGGAAATGGCCGTTATTTCTACGAAAAAGGCCAGGAGCCACGCATTGAACACGATTTCTGCATGCGGCCCAGATCCGTTGCCATCTTTACCGGCCGCAATTATTAGAATTTATATCAGGGGCAAAATTCTTTTTGTCCCTGTCTGAAAGAAATGGAGTATTTTGAATGGAATTAAAAAACAGAACTTTGTCCAATTTTGCAGAACTTGTAGAAACAGGTGAATGTAAAAAATTCCGCGGTCGTCTGAAGACAGGCATCGACCTTGGTACTGCCAATACCGTTCTTGCCGTTGTCGACCGGAATAACCGTCCCATAGCCGGAATTTCCGCACCATCCCATGCGATCCAGGATGGAGTGATCGTCAATTACTATGAATCTGTCCAGCTTGTGACAAAGCTTAAAAATGAGCTGGAGGAAAGGCTTGGCACAGAACTTACTTACGGTGCTGCTGCCATCCCTCCGGGAGTTTCTGAGGGCAGTGTCAAAAGCATCGGCTATGTTCTGGAGGGTGCCGGTTTCGAGGTTACAAATATCGTGGACGAGCCTACTGCCGCAGCTGCTGTCCTTAAGATCACAGACGGTGCTGTTGTGGATGTGGGTGGCGGCACAACCGGTATCAGCATCCTGAAAGACGGAAAAGTTATCTACACCGATGATGAAGCTACCGGCGGCAGCCATATGACCATGACAGTCGCCGGTCACTATAAGATCCCTTATGAGGAAGCCGAAGTATTGAAAACCACTCCGGAAAAAGAAGATGAAATCTTCCCTGTGATCAAGGCCACTGTAGAAAAAATGGCTGTGATCACCGAGAAATTTCTAAAGGGCTATCAGGTTCCGGCTGTTTATGTAGTTGGCGGTTCTTCCATGTTTAAGGAATTTACTACCGTTTTTGAAAAGAGGCTGAAGCTTCCGGTATACCGTCCGGTCCATCCGCTTCTTGTTACGCCCCTTGGCATCGCATATCACTGTGAGCTGCCAAAAATCTAAGCTCTTCCCGGTCTGGTCCTACGATTCTCCAGAAGGCAAACAACCTCCACTGAATCGGTGAGCGGGAACATATCAACCGGCTGCATCTTCTTTACCAGGTAATCTCTCTTAGTAAGGCAGGCAAGATCTCTTGCCAGGCTTTCCGGGTTGCAGGATACATAAACAATTTTTTCCGGTGAAAGAGTCAAAAGGGAGTGAAGGAATTTACGGTCACTTCCGGAACGTGGCGGATCCATGAGAACAACCTCCACCTTCTCTCCCTCTGCTGCCATTCCTTCCATAAACCATCCTGCATCTCCCGGAACAAAACGAACATTACGGATCTTGTTTTCCCTGGCATTCATTCTGGCATCACGGATAGCATCACGGTTCAGTTCTACACCAATGACATCCCTGGCATTCCCGGAAGCGATGATCCCGATAGTACCTGTGCCGCAGTAAGCATCGATCACCCTCTCTTTTCCTGTCATTGCCGCAAACTCCATAGCCTTTCCGTAAAGTACTTCTGTCTGCACAGGATTTACCTGATAAAAAGAAGATGGAGAAATACGGAAGGTCAGTCCCATAAGTCGATCTTTGATGAATCCCGGTCCGTAAAGTACGATATTGCGGTCTCCAAGTACCATGCTTGTCTGTCTGTCATTGACATTGAGAACCACCGTAGTGATCTCCGGATGCTCTTTACGGAGAGCTTTTACAAAGTTATTCTTAGATGGAAATATTGGAGAAACCGTAACTAATACCACCATGATCTCTCCTGTGGAAAAGCCTCTCCGCACAAGCACATGGCGGAGAAGTCCATATCCTGTATCCTCATCATAGGTCTTGATCTTAAAGGATTTCAGCATACCACGTATGGTACGGATGATTTCCTGACTTTTTTTATCTTCGATCATACAGTCATCTACGGAAACGATCCTATGACTCTTCTCCTCATAAATCCCGGAAATTACGTTTCCCTTCCGGTCACGGCCAAAAGCTGCATGAACTTTGTTTCTGTAATAATAGGGATCTTCCATTCCAATGATCGGCTCTACTTTTCCGAATTTTTTCAGAAGGCCTTCTGTAATTCTCTGTTTCCTGCGAAGCTGCTCCTGGTAGGATACACCCTGATAACGGCAACCGCCGCATTTCTTCGCAACTGAACAGACATTCTCTTTCTGTTCCATTTTTATCTCTCCTCTTTTATGGGCACAAAAAAGATGTTCCCAGTTATTTTCACTGAGAACATCTTATCAGACCTTTTCTTTTTTTACAAGAAAATCCTTGGCCTACTCCTGATATGGCTCATTAAATACAAGAATATGTTTCTTCACATTCTCGTAAGTACCCTGGGCCATAGCCTCATTGAGGTCAAAGAAATTATGCTTGTCTGTTGATTCCATATATTTCTCCACATGAGCTGTCAGGCTGTTAAAGCTTGCTGTGGCAATATTCACCTTACGGATGCCAAGAGAGATCGCCCTCTGGAAATCTTTATCGGTGATGCCACTGCCGCCATGAAGAACCAGCGGAATATCCACTTTCTCATGGATCTTCTCCAATACATCAAAAGCAAGCGTCGGCGCTACCGGATAATTACCATGGGCATTCCCGATGGCAACTGCAAGCGCATCAATACCTGTCTCTCTTGCGTAAACGACCGCATCATCCGGATCTGTACAGCGAATACCGTGGTCACAGCTTCCATCCTCACTTCCGCCCACAAGTCCCAGCTCAGCCTCAACTGTAGCGCTGTATTTACGTGCTTTCTCCACAACGGCCTTTACTCTGGCGATGTTTTCCTCAAAAGGAAGCGTAGAAGCATCCAGCATAACCGATGTAAAGCCAAGCTCCAGAGCCTTGTCAACCGTCTCAAAAGTAAGACCATGATCCAGATGGACAGCCACATCCACCTTAGCCTCCTTTGCAGCCTGTACCATCATCGGTCCCATCAGGTGAAGCGGAGAATTTTTCAAACGCACCTCCGCGATCTGAAGGATGATCGGAGTATCCAGTTCTTCTGCTGCGCGGATCGCACCTCTTACCATTTCCATATTACCAACACTGAAAGCACCGCAGCCAATATTTTTCTCTTCGGCACGTCTCAGCAGATCTTTCATTTTCACAAGTGCCATGATTCGGCCCTCCTGTCCCGTTTATCGTACACTGTTTGCATCTTCTTACAGAAAAAAGCGGTGTCAAAGCACTACTGGCTGATACCGCTTTTTCTATGCAAAGCGGACATCTTTATTCCGCTTAACTGTACATCAGCATGCACCTATTTCCCTGTCGTAATTATAAGCCTGTCTTCTCAGCAATGAATTTTCTTGCACGGATTGCATACTCAAGCGGATTAGCCTTAGCCGGATCCTGCTCAGCCTCAACAACCATATATCCCTCGTAGCCTGCATCCTCGAGAACCTTGAAGATCGGATCATAGTTGATGCATCCATCTCCCGGAATCGTGAAGGCACCGGCTCTTACGCCTGCAAGGAAGCTCATGTTTTCTTTCTTAACCTGCTCAACAACCTCTGGACGGATATCCTTCAGATGAACATGTTTGATCCTGTGAACATATTTCTTTACAACCTCAAGAGGATCCTCTCCACAGTATGTAAAGTGACCGGTATCAAAAAGAAGACTTACATATTCAGGATCTGTATTCTCCATCATACGGTCAACCTCAGCAAGGCTCTGTACAACAGTACCCATATGATGATGGAAAGTAAGAGCAATACCATACTCCTCTTTTGCGATCTTACCAAGCTTGTTCATGCCTGTGCAGAAGATATCCCACTCTTCATCATTCATCTCATATTTATGTCCGAAAACCGGAGTATCCATCTGACCCTGAACACTGTGGCTCTGCTCAGATGCGCCGATCACTTTCGCACCCATAGCTTTCAGGAAAGTAAGCTGTGCACGGAACTCCTTCTCAACCTCCTCAAACGGTTTGGTGATCAGGAAGCTTGAGAACCACTGGTTACAGATCTCAACACCACGAAGCTCAAGAGCCTTCTTAAGAACCTCAGGATCCTTCGGATACTTGTTACCCACCTCGGAGCCTGTGAAACCGGCAAGAGCCATCTCACTGACGCACTGCTCAAAAGTATTCTCTTTGCCAAGATCCGGCATATCATCATTTGTCCATGCAATTGGTGCAATACCAAGCTTTACTTTATTCTTATCAAACATTGGTCAATTCTCCTTTTTATTTGAATTATTCCATAATCTCAGAAATCTTAACCGGTCTGTGCTCCTCACTGGATTTCTTAGCTGCAAGACCCATTAATACCGGTTTCAGACCATCATAAACATTAAGAGGTGTCTCTTTGTCATTAACGATCGCATCAATAAATGCTGCAACCTCTTTACCATAAGCATCCATGTATCTCTCAAGGAAGAAGAACATCGGCTTCTCACCTGTAACACCCTCAGCATTGCTGATCACTGTGGAAGACTGGCTGTCATTGGAAATAGCAGCCATACCATCAGAACCGAAAACCTCAGCTCTCTGATCATAGCCATAGGAAGCTCTTCTGCAGTTATCGATAACAGCAATAGCACCATTCTCCATCTGAAGAGTGATAACAGCTGTATCAACATCCCCAGCCTCACCAATAGCCGGATCAACCAGATTTGCGCTCTGAACATAAACCTCTGTAGCATCGCAGCCTGCAAGATAACGAACCATATCGAAATCATGAATTGTCATATCCAGGAACATGCCACCGGAAACCTTAACATAATCAATGCTAGGCGGCTCAGGATCGCGGGAAGTGATCTTGATGATCTCCGGTTTACCAACCTTACCAGCTGCAACAGCCTGCTGAAGAGACTCAAAGTTATGGTCAAATCTTCTGTTAAAACCAACCTGATATTTCAGATTTGTGCCCTCAAGAGCATCGATAACCTCTTTGATCTTGGCAATGTCATGATCGATCGGTTTCTCACAGAAAACATGCTTGCCAGCCTTGATAGCCTCTACAGAAATCGGAGAATGAGTATCTGTAGAAGAACAGATCAGAACTGCGGAAATCTCAGAGTCGTTGATGATCTCCTTATAATCCTTAGTCGTGTGCTCAACACCCATGCTCTTAGCCCATGCAGCAGTCTCATCATTTAAGAAAGGATCTGCAACCGTCTTGATCACCGCATCCGGCACCCTTGTTGTGATACTGGTAATATGAACTCTACCAATTCTACCTGCTCCGATAATACCAACTTTAATCATAGTTTTGATCTCCTTTTGATTTATTTTCCCAATGTAATCTCTTTGCGTGTCCGAACACGCTCTTTATGCTTAATATATTATCATCGCAACACACAAATCGCAACCCCTAATATTGTACAATATTACCATCTTTTTTCTATTAAAAATGACGAGAACTATTTTTAGCCACAATATGTAATATTTTTAGGTCAACTTCACCGAAAATATCTCCAACACATTCCCATACAATCACCCTAATCATCCCACACACCACCCCCTTCAAGCATCCTGCACAGCATCACAGCTTACATCCCTTCAAGCATCCAGCGCAGCGCCGATGCCCAAACTCTCCCTGCAAACAGGCGCAAACTCAGCCCTTGCAGTCGTCCAGCGCAGCGCTGACGACCCACAACCTATCGTCAAACGACATTTTTTCTCGCTGGAAGCACCAGCCGCGGAAGGGGATGCTGTCTGGCTCTGCTTCTGCAGGAGGGGAGCTGATTCTTGGACGGCGGGAATCTGCGTTGTTTTTCAAAAGTCCGCTGTCTGAGCGGCAGCAGGCCGCGAGTTCGGACTTTTGAAAAACGCTTTTAGCAGATTTCCGGCGTCCTAGAAGCCAGCCCCCGACGAAGCCGCAGACCAGACAGCATCCCCTTCCGCGGCGTCCCTCCGCACAAAAAAAGGAGACACCCCACTTCAGTGTCTCCCCTCCGGAATCGTATACTCATTCCTTATATATATTTCCGTAAAAATCTTCGCCCTCTCCGGCGCTTCCCCATTAAACAGCAGCCGGAACAAAATCATCACCGGCTCATACCCCTGTATCCTGGCATCCTGCCCGATCAGGAAATGAATAAATCCTTCCCTCATCAGCTCATAATTCCGCCCCATAAAATCATTGGCAACCATCTTCACCTGACCAGCTTTCCCCGCTCCGGCAATTGCCTCACACACCCCTTCCTCCCCATGAGAAGTAAGATATATCCCGTCAAGATCCGGAACATCCTTAAATATCCCTTCCGTAATTTCCCTGGCCCTGCCATTCTCCTCAAAGCAATACTCCGGCCCAATGATCTCAATCCCAGGATACTTCCGCGCAATTTCCTCACGGAATCCAACCACCCTGCTACTCAGAGAAGTATTGGTACTATAGCCGGAAATCACAACAACCTTTCCTTTTCCACCGGTCAGCTCCCCCATAAGCCCCGCAGCCGCACGGCCACACTGCACACCGTTCTGCCCTACAAAACAAAGCCGTTTCGTATCCTCCACATCCGAAGTAAACGTCACCACCGGGATCCGAAATTCCTCTACAAACCGGTCAATTTCCCTTTTCACACGTTCCTCATCCAAAGGAACCATGGCAATACCACGAACCTCTTCCATCCGCATCTTCTCCATGGCGAGAATAACATCCTCCGCATTCTGATGCTCGATCTTATGGACCAGGACTGTACCACCAAGATTATCCACCTCAGCGCACGCCTCCTGGATTCCCTTCAGAACTTCTTTCATAAAAGGTGTTTCCGCACCCTGCAGGATCACGCCGATCTTAATATTATTTCTGCTCATGGATAGAGCACGGCCCAGTTGATTCGGCTTATACCCCATCTCATCAGCGATGGCACGGATCCTCTCAGCAACCTCCGGACGGATCCTGCCCCTGTTATTTAACGCTCTGTCAACAGTACCTCTGGAAACACCGGCAGCTTCCGCGATCTGCCTTATAGTAACTCCCATACTAAGCACCTCTTTCTATGATAATCCGGATTCTTTTCTGTATTCCGCAGGACTTAAGCCCGTAAACTTCTTAAATGTCTTGGAAAAATAATGATAATCTCCAAAACCGGAACGCAATGCCACATCCTTCACTTTACAGTTCGTCTCTGAAAGAAGCTTCTTTGCACAGTCGATCCGAAGCTCCTGCACATAATTGGAAAAACCGATCTTCATCTCCTGTTTGAAAAGATAACTGAGATAAGCAGGATTCACCTCCGCCGCATCTGCTACATCCTGAAGGCTGATCGGCGCTTCATAATGTTCCCGGATAAACTCCAGAGCTTTTTTCACAGCAGCAGAGGTCCCCTCCGGAACAGCATCCTCTTCCCCCACAAAAAGCTGTGAAATACAGGCACTGCCCTTTTCCCTGAATTTCTCAAAGCTTTCAATATCTCCATACCAGATGGGCTCTTTCTCAATTCCGGCTGTCTGATTCAATTTCTTAAGCCACTGTACCAGAAGTCTTCCGTCGGTATAACGATCCTGACAGTCAGCGAGAACCTGTGTCCAAAGCTCCTCCGCTTTCTTTCGGTCTTTCCCTGCCTTCAGCCTGGAAATCTGCCCTTCCAGCTTCTCAGCACTTTCCGGTAAAACACTGTCCGCTTTCTTCCGTCCTTCAAAATAAAGGATCTCTTTTTTCTCATAAAAATGCAGCTTCATCATTTCTCTGGCCTGCTGATAAGCCTGGCGGATCCCATCCTCTCCCATGCAGACACTGCTGACACTGATACCAAAATCACAAAGATCCTCCTGACAGTGCCGGTAGCAGATCGCTGCTGCCTCAGTCAGTCTCTGCTGCATAGCCGATGTCCTGCAGTCTCCGGAAAGATCAAGAAAACAGCAAAAAATCCCTGCGCCAAGATAGACCACTTCCGTAAATTCACTTTCTGTCCCAAGAAGCTCCTCCGTACGTTCCAGCAGTCTGTGACGGAAATGATGGGAATACTGTTCCACTTCCAGCGGCGTCCATTGTCTTTCCCTCTCTGCCCAGTTCTCCATAAACATACAGATCACAGCACTGTTAAAATATTTCCCGGCGATTCCGGCTTCCACACGCTTTTCCTCACGTGCCTGATTTTTCAGCATCCCCGAGATCAGTCCGTTAAAAAAATAATACTTCAGAGCGTGACTTCCCAGATGGATCAGCTTTCTCGTCCGTGCCTGTTCCTGACTTTTTTCTCTGCGCTTCTCGATCAGCCGGGCTGATTTTTCCAGAGTATCATAAAGACTATCCTCGTCCAGACTGTTCTTTAATACATATTCATCCGCCCCAAGGCGCATGGCCTCTTTTACATATTCAAAATCATCATGACAGCTGAGCACGATAATATAGATATCCCTGTTTTCCTCACGGATCTTTCTGATCAGCTCAATTCCATCCATCACAGGCATGGTAAGATCCGTCACAAGAACATCGATTTTTTCTTTCTGAAGGAATCCATAAGCTTCCTCCCCGTCTTCTGCATCATCCACGATCTCATATCCTGCTTTTTCCCAGGAATCCAGGGTTTTGAGATAGCTCCTTACAAGAAAATCATCATCTGCCACCAGTGTTCTGTACATTAATTTTTTCTCCCTTCTTCAGGCATATCATAGATCGCAGGCAGAAATACCGTGACCTCCGTACCGTTTCCACTGCTTACGTATTCCATTCCTCCCTGTGTCCCGTAATAAAGCTCCAGGCGTTCTTTTACATTTGGAATCCCCACTGCGGAAAGTCCGTTTGTTTTTTTTGCATGACTGTTAAAAAGATCTCGGATCTGCTCTTTTGTCATTCCTCTGCCGTTATCCTTTACTATGAGGATCAGCTTTCCTTCACTTACGTTTCCGCTGATCCAGATTTTTCCTGTTTGCCGCTTGATGTCGATCCCGTGAAGAAGAGCATTCTCCACAAGCGGCTGAAGGATCAGTCTCGGAATATAGCACCGGTATGCTTCCTCAGAGATCTCATATTTCACCTGAAAGCTTCCCTGATAGCGAAAATCCTGCAGATGGATATAATTTTTCAGTATATGGATCTCATCGGCAACAGAAAGGAAGCTTCCCTTTTTGTTGATACTGGCCTGCAGAAGCTCCACGAAATCTCCAATAAGCCCCGCCAGCTCTTTTTCCCCTTTCAGAAATGCCGCAAATTTGATGGAGTTCAATGTATTATACATAAAATGCGGTGTGATCTGATACTGCAGTGCTTCCAGCTCTGCATCTTTTTTCTGCTGTTCCTCTTCGATCACCTGGGCGATCAGAGCTTCGATATAATCCAGCATGTGGTTGAATTCTTTTCCGAGGGTTCCGATCTCATCAGCAGTAGTCACTTCTGTACGGAGGCTCAGATCTCCCTCACCAACCTTCTCAACCGTGCCAGTCATGGATCTGAGCGGTCCGCAGACTACTCTGGAGAGCCACAGTGCCAGCAGCACAGCTGCCACAAAAACTGCACCAAATATTCCGATCAGAAAGAGCCGCATCCGGGAAAGTCCGCTTAAAACTTCTTTTTTCGGTACCTCCAGATATAAGCCGCAGTCTGAAAAGCTACCTCTGCTGAAAAAAGAGATCACACCGTTTTTTTCTGCATAGCCTTCCATTTTGGGAACATTCTGATCTGTAATCTCCGGAAATGTTTTTCCAATGTCACTGTAGTCTCCGGATGTCACGATTTCATCATTTCTGTCTACCAGAACTATTCTGGTGATCTTTTCATCATTGACAGCTTCCAGATATTCGTAATAAATTGCCCGTTCCCTGATGTCTGCGACAACATACCCCAGAATCTCTCCGTTATCATCCTCTACCTTCTGGATCACAGAAAGAAAGCTGCCGCCTTCATGGATCGGAGATTCCACAAGAACCGGAAAGGAATCCAGTTCCTGTATTTTTTCCAATTCCTCGATATGTTCTCCTGAAATCCCCTGCTTGTTTACCGGAAATTCCTCAGAAGTCACAGCCATTTTTTTGTCTGGAAAGACAAAGTAAAGGGAGTTGATATCTTTATATTCCCGACTGTGTTCCCGGAGAAGCCCAGCCATATTTTCCAGGCTGTTTTCATTTCCTGTACAGCTGTAGTCCTTCGCATTATTCCGTATATCTGTATCCCAGGCAGTTCTCGTATTCACATAATAAATCTCTTTCAGGGATTCGTCCAGATCTTTTATAGTCTGCTGCATCCGTCCATACAGGATCCCGGAATAATTTTCTTCGATCATCCCTGCTGCCCGAAAATAAAATACCCCCGTAAGAGAACAGGCAGTAAACATGGTTACTGTCAGGATCGCCAGTAATATCTTTGCCCGGATACTTTTTAACATAGAACTCCTCCCTTCCGTAAAGCGGATATACGCCTCTCTATGCTATATGCCCATAAACGCAGGAAACAGCAGGAGTATCCTACCCCTGCCTGATTTCCTGTTTGCGGTTGAATATATGTTTTACAATAAAATGTTTATAACTGTCCGTGTGCCTCGCGCTCGGTAAGCTCCTGCATGATCGCCGGATACATTTTGTCAAGCTTATATCCGAAAAGCGTTACAATGATCACTGCTGCAATGAGGATCGGTCCAAATTTATAAAGAGAAACGATCATCTCCAGTGCTGTTTCCGGCTGTGCAGTTATTCCTGCAGATGAGCTTACATATCCGGAACTGCTTAAAAGACCTGTGATCACTGCGGAGGCAAGACCTGCGCCAACTTTTGTTCCGATGGAACCGCCTGCAAAGATCAGACTTTCCTGACGGATATGGTTTTTCCACTGTCCGAACTCTACTACATCACCAACCATACTGAATACAACTGCGTTCAGTGGAGCAAGTCCGATGGCACGTGTGACACAGCTCATAACCATGAAGCCGAAGCTGTATGGATTCAGGAAAAACAGAATCTGGCCGCCAAGTGCAACAAATCCACCGACAAATGCGATATTTCTTTTTCCGAATTTCTTGATCAACGGTGAGCAGATGAAGATTCCCACTACCAGAACCAGGGTTTCTGTAAGGAACAGTGCGCTGTACATCCATGTATCATTGTTGAAAATATATTTACAGTAGTACGGAAGAATGGTTCCTGTGATCGTAAAGGATACACTCTGTACTGTCCACAGAAGCATTACTGCCCAGAAATACTGATTTGCAAAAAGTGCCTTCAGCATTGTCGGAATCGGAAGCTTCTCATCTTTCTTTCTTGCTTCGATCTGAACCTTTTCCTCACATCTGAAGAAGCAGAGAAGCAGAAGTGCAAGTGCAAGCACTGCCCATACACTCATAACCTTGATCCATGCAGCCTGATCATTTCCAAGAAGCTTTACAAGCGGCAGTGTACAGGTTGCTGCAACGATCTTTCCGATAGGTGACAGTCCCATTCTCAATACACTGAGTTTATCTCTCTCTGATGATTCGCGTATCATCATTGAAGAAAGGCTTCCATATGGAAGATTGATCGCTGTATAGCATATGGTCGTACAGAAGTTATAGGTTACAAAGAGATACAGAAACTGAAGCATCCCTGTTGTACGCGGCACTGTGAAAAGCAGTACTGCTGACAGCGCAAACGGAATGCTCATCCACAGAAGCCAGGGTCTTGATTTTCCCCATTTGGAATTGGTCCTCTCTACAATGACACCCATGACCAGATCGGAAAATCCATCAAAGCATCTGGAAAGTAACATTACCAGTCCTACTGTTGCTGCGCTTATCCCTACATAATCTGTGTAAAACAGCGTCAGCAGTGTTCCGATCATTCCGAACACGATATTACATCCTACATCTCCTCCAGCATAACACAGCCCTGTTGATACCGAAAGTTTTTTCTTCTCCATCTTATTATCCCGCCCTTTCATTTCTTTTCGTTTTTTATTTTCGCTTTCCTTTTGATGATTCTATTTTATCGAAAATACAGGATTATCATAGTATGAGAAATTTTAGTTTTTTCGGTATTATTTTTACCTGACTGTTAAATCTGTACCAAAGTTTTTCTGATTCTGATATCTCTACATCCTTCTTTTGTCCTATTTTTATGTTTTGTGTTTTATTTTTGGATGGAAACCTGCTTGTATCAGGGATGAGAATGTCCGTCATCCTTCATATATGTATCAATATTTTCTTCGGTAAGCACCTGGGAATCCAGAATCTCATCTTCTCCTGTTCCCTCTCCCTCCAGATCCTTCACAATATACCGGATGGTTTCATAACCGATCTGATAACCGGACTGCGCGCCAAGCGCCACAATACGCCCATCCTGAACCGCTTTCAAGGCATCTTCCTGAGCATCTACGGAAACAATAGAAATCTCCCGTCCTTCAGTTGCCTCTGAAAGTCCCAGGGCCGTCACTGCACTTGTGGTCATGATTCCGTTAAGATCCGGATACTTCACCAGGATCTCATCCACATCCTTCTGGGAAACCCGCATATTGCTGTATCCGTTCCGAACCATTTCAATGGTGATCCCTGGCTCTTTTTCCATATATTTTTCAAATCCGGCAACACGCATCCGGTGTCCAGCCTGCTTAAAATCACCGGCGATCACGCCAATCTTTCCTTTATGATCCAGAGCCTTTGCAAGCTGCTCGCCCAGCTCATAGCCTAGTTTTTCATTGTCAATTCCAATATAAGGAATTTCTGAATCCTCTATGGGAGTATCACAGGCATATACAGAAATCCCCTTTTCTCTTGCGAAATTTAAATAATCTTCGCATTCATAGGAATCTATAGGAGAAACTGCCATCGCCTGGATATCGGTTTTCAGAAGATCCCGGATCATATTTTTCTGAACCTCTTCTTCTGTTTCGGAATCCGGGGACAGAATCACCACATCTGCATGATATTTTTCTGCCGCATCTTTCATCCCGTCGCAGACAGACAACCAATATTCACTGCTTTTAGATTTTGTAACAACACCGATCGTTACCTGCTCTTCTTCTGTTTTCCTTGCAGAAGACCCGCATCCGGAAAGGCTGCAAACTCCTATGACTGCCACCAGAATACAGATATACTTTTTTCTCATGAAGGATATGCCTCCTTTTCTTTTGCAGCTATATTTGCCACGGGAAAAAAGACTCCGGAGCCTTTTTCTCCGGTCCGGAGTCTTTTCCTATCTGGCAATGCAGGGTTTACATTTACATTTTACCAGAGTTTTCTGTAGATTTCTTTTACTTCCTCTTCTGTTACATCACGCATGGTATTCTGAGGACTTCCACTGTCCATGGCATCATGTGCCATTTTGTCGATGACGTTGAAGAACTCTTCTTTATTGATACCGAACTGCTCCAGAGTCGGAGTATCCAGTTCATTTACAAGTGACTCTACTGCTTTCAGGAATTTCTCAGCTGCTTCCTGATCAGAATCAGTTGCATCCGCCACACCAATATCACGTCCCAACGCTCCGAATCTGTCGTATGCTCCGGGAAGCGCAAAGGTAAGGCACTCCTTCAGAAGCATGGCATTGGAAAGTCCGTGTGCTACATGGAACAGTGCTCCGATCGGACGGCTCATTCCATGGATAATGGTAACAGATGCATTGTTAAATGCGATTCCTGCCTCAAGAGCAGCGACAGACATCTGTACACGAGCTTCTTCATTCTTTCCGTCTTTATATGCAACCGGAAGATATTTAAAGATCCTCTTTACTGCAGATACTGCAAAAGTATCGGAAAGTGTCTGTGCTTTTCTGGATGTATAAGCTTCCACACAGTGGCAAAGTGCATCAAGACCTGTTGCTGCTGTGATCTTTGGAGGTGCAGTCATAGTAAACTGCGGGTCGATAATGGCAAGATCCGGCATGAGAACTTTGCCTTTAAGAAGCATCTTGATGTCTTTTTTGGTATCCGTGATAATCGTGAACTGTGTTGCCTCAGATCCCGTTCCTGCTGTGGTAGGGATCGCCGCCATTGGCGGCATCTTTACATCGATCACTTTTCCCATGTAGTCGGAAATGCTTCCACCGTTTACTACCAGTGAGCCGATGGCTTTCATAGAGTCAATGGGACTTCCGCCTCCCAGAGCTACTAGGAAGTCACAGTTCTCATCTTTATAGATCTGTAAGCCTTTTTCGATCATGGTATCTGTTGGCTCACCACAGATGTCAGAATAAATGCTGTATTCAATGCCCTGATTTGTCAGCGCCTTCTCAACTTTTGCACAGTTTCCCAGGTCGATCATTACTTTATCGGTTACGATCAGAGCTTTTTTACCAAGGAGTTTCAGTGCTCCTTCTGCCATGTCCAGTGCTCCGGAACCGGAAATAATTTCTCCAGGTACAATAAATTCTCTTGCCATTGTCAAAATCTCCCTTCAGTCAGTACAATTTTTTTCATAATAGCAGCAGGTCTACTGCTGTCCGCTCCTCACAAACAACAGCATTTTCCTCTTCCTGCTGCCTGTTATTTACGATCCAGTATCAGTATCTCCGAATCCTTAAAACTCGGCGTCATGAAGCCAGGTATATCTCTCATCCTCGCAGCGGTCTGTCTGCAGCCACGGATTTCCGTCAATGTGGCGGATCATCCAGCATGTATACATCTGATATCCAGGTGCAACTGCCTGCGGATGAAGCTCTCCTCCTGGAATTGCGGAAAAGCTCTCGTCTGTACTCTTAAATACCTGATCACCGACAAAGCTTGCTCCAAACCCTTCCGGATGATCAAATTTGAAAAAGTATGTCTCAGGCTGCGGATGTCTGTGCGGCAGGTATCCGGACCAGTTTCCTCTGTCATTGAGAACCTCACCAAGAACCATATTGGACTCCGGTGAAATGTCATGATCGAAGATGGTGTTTACTCTTCTCTTCGCAACATTTCCAAACTTGCCTACGCAGGAATATCCCCACGGAGCATCTTCCGGTTTGTAGAGTTTTGCACCGAAATCTTTCTCGTTCTTTGTGCACTGAACAAGGATCTGTGACTCTGCATTTGCTACAACTGTAATCTCAGTTCCTGTGCATCCGTGAACACACCATGGTCCCTCTGTGAACACGTCTTTTCTGGTTGCTGCAGCTTCGTTTCCGTTCCATTTATAGGTAATGTTTCCGGAGAGGAGGAGAACTGCTGTCTCCTCACCCTCTCTTAAAAATGTTCTTGTCTCCCCTGCCTTCATACGGTAAACACGGATGTCCATCATCATGGCCTTGTACTCATTATCGTATGTTGTAAGAATCTTTTCGCCTTTTTCGTCATATTCCGGATAACCAAATACTTTACTCATTTTCTTACCTCCCAGATTAGTACAGTCTTGCCTCTTCACGGCCTTTCATAACTCCTTCGCAGGCCTTTCTTACGCTTTCTTTCTCAGATGTTGTTGCGATTCCTACATCCCACCATGACTCATATCCGTCTGTCATAGTCTTCGGGATAACCTTCAGATCAAAGAGGCATGCGATCTCCTGCTTTTTGGCATCTTCCAGAGCATCTACCAGCTCCTGGATTGTGCGGCAGGTATAGGTCTTCAGGCCATAGCCTTCGCCGATCTTTGCATAATCTACAGGGATCAGATCTCCAGTCGGTTTCTTGCCGTCTGTATAACGGAACTCTGTTGCAAGGCTTCCGATTCCGTGGTTCATCTCAAGGTTGTTGATGCAGCCAAATCCGCAGTTATCGAATACCATGATATTGACTTTCTGTCTCTCCTGCATGATAGTCATGATCTCACTGTGGAGCATCTGGAAGCTGGAATCGCCAACTACGCAGTATACTTCGTTATCCGGCTCTGCAAATTTCACGCCAAGGGTAGCGGCAACCTCATATCCCATACAGGAATATCCGTACTCTGCATGATATCCGCCACGTTTGTCTGTTCTCCACATACGCTGCATACAGCTTGGAAGAGAACCGCCTGCTGTGATGATGGTTGCATCTTTGTCGATAGTTCTATTGATGGCTGCAAGCGCTGCTGTCTGTGTGATCTTTCCGTTTGTAAGCTTTACATATTCCGGGATCGTACGTGGATCTCTTGCTTTTATCAGCGGCTCAAAATCATCTCCTGTGTACTCAATGCTTCCAAGGCGCTCCATCTCTTTATCCCATGCAGCTTTTGCTTTCTCGATCTCATCTGTGTATGCAGATTTATATCCTCTTGCACGAAGCTTTTCTGCTAGTGCTTCTACGGTAGCTTTTGCATCACCCACTGCTTTTACTGCATCCATCTTGTATGCGTGGAATCTGCAGTTGTTGATACTTACAAACTGAACATCCTCATTCTGGAACAGATGCTTGGAGCTTGTTGTAAAGTCAGACATTCTGGAACCGATAGAAATTACCACGTCTGCGTCTTTACCAATGATGTTGGAAGCGTAGGTTCCTGTTACACCGATACCGCCAAGGCAGTATGGATTGCCAGACTGGCAGGCGCTCTTTCCGGCCTGTGTCTCGCCGAATGGGATCTTGAACTCTTCACAGAATTTCTCAACAGCTTCTCCAGCTTCTGAGTAACGGACACCACCACCAACAACGATAAGCGGTTTCTTCGCTCCTGCGATGACCTCTGCCACATCCTCAAGCTCTTCCTCTACTGCAACCGGTCTTGTGATCCTGTGCACTCTCTTCTTGAAGAAGTACTCCGGGAAGTCAAAGGACTCACCCTCAACATCCTGGCAAAGCGCGATGCAGCATGCACCTGTTTCAGCCGGATCTGTAAGAACTCTCATTGCATTGATCAGAGCGGTCATGACCATCTCCGGTCTTGTGATCCTATCCCAGTATTTGCAGACTGGTTTGAATGCATCGTTCGTACTGATGGCAAGGCTGCTGCTCTGCTCCAGCTGCTGGAGAACCGGGTCAGGCTGGCGAGATGCAAAAGTATCTGCCGGGAATACAAGAAGCGGAATATTATTTACAGTTGCTGTTGCACATGCTGTTACCATGTTTGCAGCTCCAGGTCCGATGGAGGAAGCGCATGCAATGATTTTTTTGCGGTTGCTCTGTTTTGCAAAAGCGGTAGCAACGTGACACATACCCTGCTCATTTCTTCCCTGAAGAACCTTCAGCTGTCCCGGATTTGTATCCAGTGCCTCACCAAGTCCTACAGCAATACCGTGTCCGAAGATCGTGAAAAATCCTTCTACGAATTTTGTCTCCACTCCGTCCATGGAAACATACTGATTATCCAGAAATTTTACAATTGCCTGTGCAGTTGTCATTCTTACTGTCTTTGCCATTTTTCCCACTCCTTTTCTTTATACTCTTGCGATCATTTCGCCGAATTTTTCTTTTTCATCTTTAATGAATGCGTGAACTTCATCCGGTCCCGGAAGGGAATCGGAGCAGTTGTTGCTCTTAACCATCATGGATGCCTCAGCAGAACCAAACTCCAGGCAGTCAATGATCTCCCAGCCCTGATACAGTCCATACAGGAATCCGGAGCCGTATCCGTCGCCGCCGCCGAAGCCTTTTCTTGCCTCAACCGGGAATGGCTTGATGCTGAACTTCTGTCCATCAACTGTGTAGGCTGTGGAACCCTTCATACCGTGTTTGATGACAACGATCTTTGCATTTTTTGCCTGCCAGTAAGCTGCGCTCTCCTCATCAGTCATGCCTTCTTTGATCAGTTTCTCTGTAAGGTCAAACTCTTCTCTGGAGCCCATGATGATGTCAGCTTCCTTAGCTACGATGGAATAGTAGATGGAAATCTCATCTGCATTCTTCCAGTTGTACTCTCTGTAATCAATATCAAAAATGATCTTTGTGTTTACTTTCTTAGCAAGCATAACTGCTTTGATCGCTGCTTCTCTGGAAGGGCTCTCTGCAAGAGCAGTTCCGGAAATGAGGATCGCTTTTGCATTTTTGATATAATCCTCGTGGATGTCGTCTACATGAAGCTGCAGATCTGCGATACGGTTACGATACATGAGGATACTGCTTTCCTTTGGAGAAAGCATCTCGGTAAAAGTAAGTCCCAGTTTCTCTCCGTTTGTACATTTTGTGATCTGTGAGGTATCGATTCCTCTCTCATCAAAATAATCTACAACATACTCACCGAACTGATCATCCGAAACCTTTCCGATAAATCCTGCTTTCAGGCCATGCTTGGTAACACCTACAGCGATGTTTGCAGGAGATCCTCCTACAAATTTCTCAAACATATGTACCTTCTTCAGGGGTTTGAACTCCTCCTTTACCTGATCGTTGTAAGCAGGATTAAAATCAATGGCAACTCTTCCAAGGAGCACCAGGTCCATTGGTCTGGATTCATCAAATTCGATATACTTCATGATCTTACCTCCGTTTGTTTGATGGTTTATTTTTTACTTCTTTTTTATGTGCTTTTTTGATTTGCGTGCTTTTTCTTTTATTTAGCGTGCTTTCTTGCGTGTTTCTTATGATGTTAATATAGCACCGTTTTACAATTTGGGCAAGTACTTCTTTTCATTTTTCTTTTTTTCAGTTATTCTATACAATTTTTGTAGTTTTGTTTTGTTCAAAGTAGCTATTATCTACATGTGCATTTGCGTGTTGATTTTTTTAGCACGCTATTGGCACGCAATCAAATGTATCCAGACAGTCGTTTCCTTGGAATCTATATTTCATATCGTAGTATCTTATAGATTTCCTGTAATATAAAAAAGCCTGCAGTTTTCATTCTGCAGACTATTTTATATGATACTTTGCACAATACATGTTCAAAGGTTATATTTTGTTTTGATCTTGATATCTGTAAAGAGATATTCTCTCTCCGGCTCCTGTCCTTTTGTCAGGATATCCGCCAGGATCCTTGGCGGTTCATACCCCTGGACATATCCATTCTGGTCGATCAGAAAATCCACATGATCATTCTTCAGTGCCCGTTCATTCTTCGGAGTCTGATCGTAGATCACAACGTAGGGCCTGCGGTCAAGTCTCAGCTTTTCAAATGCCTTACCCACTCCTGCCTGGCCTCCGGATACCACCAGGATCCCGCTGATCCCTGAAGTACTCATCATGGCATTTTCTATAATGTGCTCCACCTCAGCTGCTTCATCAAAGCTTCCGTGAACACCGGCGATCTCCAGATGTGGAAAAGCCCGCTTGGCTTCCTCCACAAAGCCATCCACTCGCTGATTGTCAACATGATTGCTGAAATATCCGGTGATGATCAGGATCTTTCCATTTCCTCTTGTCAGCATTCCAAGAAGTCCGGCTGCGGTACGTCCGCTCTTGCGGTTATCCATTCCCACAAAACAGGTTCTTCTCGTTCCTACAATATCAGAGTTAAAGGTTACTACTGGGATATTCTTCTCTTCGATCAAAGCATTCAGTTTCTCCCGGACAGTCTCACTGTCTACCGGCATGATCGCAAGTCCCCGGATTCCTTCCTGTTCCAGTTCCTCAATGGCCTGCAGCTGTTCCTCTTCATCAACGGAAAGACCCTCTTTCAGGATCAGCTGGATCCCTTTTTCTTTCAGTTCCACGGCTGCCTTCTCAATACCACGATTTACTTCCTGCATAAAAGAAGATCTGGCAAGCTGTGTCACCACTCCGATCTTCAGTCTTTCATCTTTAGCTGTTCTGGAATGTTTCCGTTCTTTCTGTACATATCCCATCTCGTCCGCCAGACGGCAGATTCTCTCTGCCACCTCCGGATTGATCCGTCCTCTGTGGTTCAATGCTCTGTCCACGGTTCCCCTGGAAACCCCTGCCTGTTCTGCAATCTGCTGTATTGTTACCGCCATAAATCCTTCTCCTGCCTCTGCCTTACTGTGTCGTTGCCAACTGTTCCGTCCGGCAATAATCTTTCTATATACATTTATATAGTTTTTTCGAAAAGGTGTCAATATGTAAGTGCATTATACAAGGCAACCAATCCGATCTTATCCCCGCACAGCCATATGATATACTTCTTTATAAGAAATCCCTGTTTTTTCACAAAGTTTTTTTACGCTTTCGTATTCCGGATAATAATATTCCTGTCCGTCAAAAGTGCAGACCTTCACTTCTACATTTCCCAGCGGGGTTGTAACCGTTCTTTTCTCTCTTTTCAGAATGGTTCTCTCCATCTCCTGGCGACGGATCCCAATGGTTGTCGTTTCTCTGAAAATGATCTGCTCCATCGCTGAAACCTGTTCTTTTTTACATAGAACGGTAAGCAGCCATGCCGGACGGTTTTTCTTCATAAATACAGGCATGTAATTGGCCTCTCTGGCTCCTGCCTCATACAGAAGCTCCATAACATAGCCAAGCGTTTCTCCTGTACAGTCATCAATGTTGGATTCCAGCTTTATAATGGTGTCTATTTCCGTACAAGCATCATTGCCTGAAGCCTCCTCCCCGGATTCCCGGATCAGCATGGCACGGAGAATTCCCGGGCACTCATACTGGCGCTTGCCTGCTCCGATACCGATCTTCTCCACCGTAAAATCTTCAGGCAGTTTTTCTGATGTAAGGAATGCCGCCACAATGGCTGCTCCTGTAGGCGTTATCAGTTCACCCTGCACCGATGTGATATGCAGCTTCAGCTGATGAGCACTTACAATATTACTTACCGCCGGTACCGGCACCGGAAGGATTCCGTGCTGACAGCGAATCGTTCCGCTACCCTCACAAAGTCTTGGAACGATCACTTCCTCCACATCCAGATCATCCATACAGATTGCAACAGAAAGAATATCCACAATGGAATCCACTGCACCCACTTCATGGAAATGGACCTGATCCACCGGTACATTATGGGCTTTTGCTTCTGCCTCGGCAAGAATCTTAAAAATTCTTTTTCCATAGGATTTTGCACGATCTGTCATATCTGCATGGTCGATAATCTCCATGATCTCGTTAAGGCCACGGTGTTCATGGTGATGGTGTCCGTGGTGGGAATGCATCGTTTCTGTATATATATGACTGTTTCCATGGGTTTCCTGTACATGATGTTCATGAGAATGGGGATGCTCATGGGCTTCATGACTATGTTGATAATGATGTTCCTCATGATCCTGGCTGTGAGAATCTCCATCATGCCCATACAGATATTTCATATCATGATCATGATTCTCATGATCCAGTAGTACATCAAAATCACAGGCATCGATCCCTGATTTCATCACACGGCTGATCTTTATGTCGAAACCTTTTACCGGCAGACTTTTAAGAATTCTCACCAGTTTTTTCTGATCTGCACCCAGATCCAGAAGAGCCGCAACTGTCATATCCCCGCTGATCCCGGAGGTACACTCCAGATATAATTTGTTTCTCATTTATTTTCCCTCCGCAAGCCGATTGATCTGGGTTGCCAGATATCCTGCCCCAAATCCGTTGTCAATATTTACTACTGCAATTCCGTTGGCACAGGAATTGATCATTGTCAGAAGCGCTGACAATCCATGAAAGCTGGCGCCATATCCCACAGAAGTAGGTACCGCGATCACCGGACGTTTCACAAGACCACCCATAACACTTGCCAGCGCACCCTCCATTCCTGCTACCGCAACCACACAGTTAGCCTCCTGGATGGTATCCAGCCTGGAAAAGAGTCTGTGCATACCACTGACTCCCACATCATAGATCCTCTCCACATGTGTGCCGAAATACTCTGCTGTCTGGGCAGCTTCCTCCGCAACAGAAATATCTGCTGTTCCGGCTGTACATACTGCCACCTTTCCGATATGCTCCTTCTCTTTTTCAATCTTCAAAATTCCGGAAACAGGATCATAAACCACATCAGGAAGAACCTTTTTTACCAGTTCATACTGATGTTCTGACGCCCTTGTTCCAAAGACTTCTCCATCTTCCTCATAAAGCTTCTGATAGATATTCAAAAGATGTTCGTCTGCTTTTCTCGCACAGTAAACTACCTCCGCAAAACCGGTCCTCGCTTTTCGGGTAGTATCCAGCTTCGCATAATCCATTTCTTCATATCCCTCTTTTTTCAGAAGGTCCTCTGCATGCTCCACAGAGAGCTGGCCTTTTTTTACCTTTTCAAGGATCTGCTGTAAAGTCATCTTTTTGCCTCCCTGTTTTCTTCGTAATATAATAACACAATAGCCAGACATTTGCATCATTTCCGCAAATCGTCTGGCTATCTGCTATTCAAACCGTTCACTGTCCGGTTCTTTTTATTTATGCGACTGCCTAGGCCGCCTTCTGTTCTTTATCTGATCATCTCCGTATATTTGGCCGAGATCTCATCAATATCTCCATATGCGATCAGTTTTCCTTTTTCAAGTATCATTGCTTTATTGCACAAGCGCTGTACCTGTTCCAGAGAATGGGATACAAACAGTACCGTAACGCCCTTATCAAACATACTTAAGACTTTCTTTTCACTCTTTTTCCGGAATTTGGCATCTCCTACAGAAAGGACTTCATCCAGGATCAGGATATCCGGTGATACCAGTGTGGCAATGGAAAATCCAAGTCTTGCCTTCATACCGGAAGAATAATTCTTAATAGGGACATCGATAAATTCCTTCAGTTCAGAAAACTCAACGATCTCATCAAATTTCGATTCCAGAAACTTCTTGGAATATCCGAGCATCGCACCATACAGAAAAATATTCTCACGTCCTGTATACTGCGAATCAAAACCGGCTCCCAGTTCCAGAAGAGGGACCAGACGTCCGTTTCGGACCACCTTGCCTTCGGTAGGCTTGAATACACCGGCAATTACTTTGAGCAGAGTACTTTTTCCCGCTCCATTAAGTCCCAGGATTCCTACACGGTCACCTTTTTTCACCTCAAAATCAACATTCTGAAGAGCCCAGAATTCATTATATTTAATTTCTTTTTTTAAGAATTTAATCACGTAATCCTTCAGGCTGTCTACCTTTTCTTTACTGAGATTAAACTTCATACTTACGTTATCTACAACTACTGCAGGTTTTTCCATATTTTTCTCCTGTTAAATATAAAGGATAAACTCATCCTGTTTCTTCTTGAAACAGAACATTCCGATGGCAATCGTCACAAGGCTGAATACCAGTGCGTATGCCGCATAATGCAGGTTCATCGGCTCCCCGAACATTCCTGAACGAAAAACATCGATGGTACAGTACAGCGGATTATATTTCAGGATCCATGAAAAACCACTTTTCAGCAGTCTGGACGGATAATAAAAGATCGCACAGGTATACATGATCAGCATCAGCGCTACTGACCACAGATATTCCATATCTCTGAAAAAAACGCCAATCGTAGCAAGGATCATTCCACAACCATAAGACAACAGAAATACCAGGATCAGCGCGATCGGGATCTGGAGCATATAAAGTGTCGGCTCCACACCAAGTACTGCTCCTACCGGAACCAGCACGATCAGTGAGATCAGGAAGATCACATAGTTAAAAAGTACACTTGACAGCGGATAGAGATATTTTGGCACATAAACTTTCTTGATCATTGCCGAATTCGCTCTTACTGATTTCAATGCCGCTTTTGTGGCACTGGAATAGAATGTGTACAAAAGACGTCCTGTCAGGATATATACAGGAAATGTCCGATCCTTGTTTCCAAACAGGGTACCGAATACGATCGTCAGTACGATCATGGTAAGCAACGGCTCAAGAAGAGACCAGATGATACCAAGATAGGAACGTCTGTACTTCAGTTTGATTCCTTTTTTTACAAGCTCTCCCAGAAGAAACCTGTAACGCATAAAAGTATTTACGTATTCTTTCATAGCATCTCCAATATTCAATTTTATTTTTTCACACGGCTGTAAATCATAATATACTATTTTGAGAAATCTGGCAACCTTATTTTCGCCAAAAAAAGGCACGCCAAAGCGTACCTTTTTGAGAAATGTGTTAGTTATGATCTTATCTCTTGATATTGAATGCCCGAAATCCCGGATATACTGCTGCATCACCAAGCTCTTCCTCAATACGGAGAAGCTGATTATATTTTGCCACACGTTCGCTTCTGGAAGGAGCTCCTGTCTTGATCTGGCAGGTATTCAGTGCCACTGCAAGATCTGCAATGGTTGTATCCTCTGTCTCTCCGGAACGATGGGAAGAAATCGCTGTATAACCAGCTTTATGTGCCATTTTGATGGCTTCCAGAGTCTCAGATACAGAACCGATCTGATTCAGTTTGATCAGAATAGAATTTCCGCAGCCAAGGCTGATACCTTTCTCAAGACGCTCTGTATTTGTAACAAACAGGTCATCACCTACAAGCTGTACTTTTCCTCCAAGTTCTTTTGTCATGATCTGCCAGCCTTCCCAGTCTTCCTCATCAAGGCCATCCTCAATAGAGTAGATCGGATATTTTTCGATCAGATTTTTCCAGTGATCAACAAGCTCCGCAGATGTAAATTTCTTTCCGCATTTCGGAAGAACATACTCCCCCTTTTTGTTTCCTTTCCACTCACTGGATGCAGCATCCATGGCAAGTACAAAATCCTTTCCAGGCTCATATCCTGCTTTTTTCACTGCTTCAAGGATGTACTCAATGGCTTCCTCATCGCTTCCAAGGTCTGGTGCAAAACCACCTTCATCTCCAACGCTTGTTGCAAGGCCTTTTTCTTTCAGAAGTGCAGCAAGAGCGTGGAATACCTCCGTACACCAGCGAAGTCCCTCTTTAAAGCTTGGTGCTCCTGCCGGCATGATCATGAATTCCTGAACATCAACGGTATTCGCAGCATGTGCACCACCGTTTAGGATATTCATCATCGGAACCGGAAGTCTGTTTCCGTTCACCCCACCAAGAAATCTGTAAAGGGGGATGTCAAGAGAAATCGCAGCCGCACGTGCGCACGCAATAGAAACCGCAAGAATGGCATTTGCGCCCAGTTTTGATTTGTCCTTTGTTCCATCTGCTTTGAGCATGGCAGCATCCACTGCATAAATATCAGATGCATCCATTCCTGCCAGCGCATCATTAATTACTGTATTGATATTTTCAATGGCCTTCGAAACACCTTTTCCTCCAAAACGGCTTTTATCCTGATCTCTCAGCTCAAGTGCTTCGAATTCTCCTGTGGACGCTCCGCTTGGTGCTGCTCCTCTTCCGACCGTTCCATCTGCCAGATAAACCTCTGCCTCTACGGTCGGATTTCCTCTTGAATCAATGATCTCTCTTCCAATGACCTTCTCAATCTCTAAATAATCCATTTGATATTTATCCTCCTGTCTGGTCTTTTCGCCCTGTCCGTAACTCCTGTTCAGGCCGCATTTTGTCAGGGGATACGGCCCGCCACAAATTTTACGCATTAGTTAGAATCCGCTAACTGTTTACAAGTTTACTATATCTAACTTTAACGGTCAAGAGGAGTTATTGCCATTTTTTTCTCAATTACTCTTCTGATATTTCCATGTTTTTTCAGAACATTCCGCAGGATGTTGCGAATTTTACTTATTGACAAGGCTTTACTACTTATGATATCATAACCGCCGGTATCAAGCGGATATTCGTAAACCGCTCTGCTGCCTGCTTACAGCCAAATAACTGCTTCGCAGTTTGATTTGGTCAAAAAACCGAATATGGTTTATGACAAAATCCTGTCATATATTGGAAACGCACATTCTCCTGAATGATTAACGAACAACACATGCTCTGAGGTTTTACATTATCACTTAATCATTTTAAAGGAGGATTTTTTATGCCAAAAAACAAATTTCAGGAAGTTATCTTTACCCTTATCATGGTATTTTTTATGGTTTACGCCATGATCTGCTACAACATTTCCCTGAACACAGGGAGTATGACAAACCGCGTGTTCCTTGACGCTTTTCATGAGCTGGTGATCATGGGACCGATCGCATTTATCCTTGACTTCTTTATTGTATCCAAGCTTGCTTTTGGTTGTGCAATGCGCATGGTAGATTTCAAAAGCTGTCATCCCTTCAGCAAGATCCTTGCGATCTCCGTTCCTTCCGTTGCTTTCATGTGCCCATTAATGAGTCTTGCCGCAACCATTCTCTTTAAGGATGCAGGAAATCAGTTCGTAGCTGTATGGCTTCAGACAACCGCATTCAACTTCCCGATGGCATTCTTCTGGCAGCTGATCTATGCAGGTCCGATCGTACGTTTTATTTTCAGACATATCTTTCCTGAAAAGGAAAACGTAAAAGAAGCGACAGCAACTATGTAAAATTAAAGAAAGCACATTGCTATGGTTGAACCACCCCAAAAGTCATACTTTCCGGTGGCGGCTCATTCCATACAATGTGCTTTTTATTTTTCACGCGAATCTTTCTCATCGGATCTTCGAATCTCTCAGACTGTTTTCTTTAATTCAGGCATCTTAAGTATCTTCACGATCAGCGGGATCACCATAATGACCCAGACTATCGGTTCTGCCACGATCACGCCGGTATATCCGAGAAGTGGCACCAGAGTCACCGCGATCACTACTTTTCCGATCATCTCCAGCGCACTGGAAACCAAAGGGATCACCGTTTCTCCAAGGCCCTGCATAGCATTTCTGAGGACACTGATCACAGCCGTTACGAAATAAAAGATCGTATCAAATTTAAGATAATTGGCGGCATTGCGGATCACCGTTTCATTATGGCTTCCTGTGACCAGATAGATCAGCTGTTTTCCAATGGTAAAACTGAAGATCACAGTCATCACGGACCAGATACAGGTATACAGAACTGCAAGACCGATTCCATGACGTACCCGGTCCATCCTCCCTGCACCTGCGTTCTGGCCGCAGAAGATCGCCATGGTCTGGCCGAACACGCCAAACATGATCATAAACATCTCTGTGATCTTACGAGCTGCTGTATGTGCCACAATGATATCTCTTCCCAGCCGATTGATGGAGGTCTGAAGTGCCAGTGTACCAAGATTTACAAGAGAGCTTACAAGTCCCATAGAAAGTCCGGCACTCAGCATATTTTTCATCATATTTCTTTCGAGACCGAAAAAATCCTTTTTTTTCAGCCGTAGAATCTCATACCTGCGGATCATGTAAAACCAGCATATCAGAAATGCCAACGTCTGTGAAAGTACCGTGGCAACGGCCGCTCCCTGCACTCCTGCTTTTACTACCAGAATAAAAAACAGATCTCCTGCGATATTTAAAGTCACAGACACCGCCAGGATCACAAGAGGCGTCACCGTATCCCCAAGTGCGCGCAGAGATGCCGCGCAGGTATCATAAAGAAACGTTGCCAGCATACCTGCGATAATAATAAAGATATACTGCCTGGCAGTTCCCGTCAAATGATCCGGAACATTCAGGAACCTCAGGATCGGATGCAGAAACAAAAGTCCCAAAACAGTCAGGATCAGAGAAATCACGCTGCCCATTACAAGAGACAGCGCAAAGGATTTTCGTACTTCTTCCCGGTTTCCGGCACCGAATTTCTGTGCGGTGACAATGGCAAATCCATTTGCAAGGCCCATCAGAAAACCGATGATCAGCCCGCTTAAAGGACTGGTGGCCCCTACTGCCGCCAGCGCATCTTCTTTAAGAAAGCTTCCCACGATCCGGATATCTGCCAGGCTGTACGTCAGCTGCAAGAGATTTCCCAGAAATACAGGAAGCGCAAAGGACAGGATCAATGTGGAAGGCTTCCCTTTTGTCAAGTCTTTCATGTCATCCTCCCTCAGTCAACGATATCATTCTGAAAACGGGAAAGATGCTCATAAGGAAGGATCATCCTTCCGCGGAACAGTCCGCAGCCATCATTGATCAGGCTGTTGTTTACCGCACCAAACATATTAACGTCCAGCGCAGCAAGATCCAGTCCAAGAAGTCGCATACCCCGCTCATAAGCCTCATCAAAATAGATACATTCCCCCTGGGGAATCGCGTCCCTTCTCCTGCGTTCACTTTCCTGTTTTTTCTCATAGCTTAAATGGTTGGCGGAACCAATCTCCGCAACATCATCCATGTCTTTGGTCCGCAGCTGTACTTCCATATAGCTTCGGGAACTGTTATCATAAAACGTGATATGCAGGGACTGATAATCATCCTCACTGTTATTACAGATGTAATCCCTATAGTAAGGCTTTGCTTCCCTGCTGAGCAGTGGCGATGTACTTTCCTGCACTCCTCTGGCCGGCTCTGCGGTAAATCCTCTTTCTTCCAGAAATCCCGGAAGTATATTGGCGATCTCATAAAGATAACGAAGCTCTTCTTCTCTGACATTCTCACCATTTTTCAGATGACATCTGGGCATGGCGATAACGATCCTGTAGGCAATAAAATCGCGGAAACAGCTTAACCGTTCCTTGATCTGGGATACAGAAGGATATTCCCCATATTCTTTATAGTAGTCATAAATAAATTCTACTACATATCCGTTAAATTTTTCCTCCGCACGGATCAGGGATTTGATCCTTCCCTTGAAGGTAAACGCCAGAAACGGATATTCCCCTGCCATATATTTATAAAATTCCCGGATCTTCTGAGACTGGGCAGTGAGGAAATCATTATGCTCCAGAAGCTCCTGGATCTGGATCAAAAAATTACAGTGTACCAGATCGATCTCATTGTGTTTTTCCTTCGCCTCTATCCTAAGATCCCGAATGTATTTCTTCAGTATCCGGAGAAGAGTATCTCCGGAATACAGATAATCGTTTAATGTTATCATTTGTGTTTCTCTTTTCTATTTTAGTCTTTTCAAGATCACATATTTACAACAACTGCTGGATGATCTGTGCTCCTGTCTTTTATTTATTTCAGTTTTTCATGGAAAAACTCTGCGATCCGGTTCCATACCTCATCCTGGAAAAACTGGATATCTGCATGGTCTGCACCATCCAGTGTCAGCAAAGTAACATCACAGTCTTTTTTCTCCAGAAGTCCGTATAAAGTTTCCGACTGAACATAAGGAACGACCTGATCGCAGTTGCCATGGATGATCAGAAATGGCGGTGCATCCTTCGTAACCTTGGAAACCGGACTGCTCTGGTATGCCTTTTCTTTATTTAACATGGAATTAAATCCAAGCAGAAGGGATTCTGCGGAAGAAGCACATTTTTCTGCAGATTCACACGGAAATGCGGAAAGATCCGTAGGCGGATACCATGGGCAGGCAGCCTGTACCTTACTGGATTCTTCCAGATACTCTCCCACATCCAGAGCCGGATCATTGTCCAGCGCAGCCATACAGGTAAGATATCCTCCGGCAGACTCTCCCATAACTCCTATCTGCTCTTTGTTGATGCGGAACCGGTCTGCATGGGCTTTCAGATAACGGATAGCTGCCTTTACATCCTGCAGCGGCATGGGATACGGGCCCTGATTGGAAGTACGATACTCCACACTTGCCACTACAAAACCACTGGATGCCAGTCTGCTCAGATAAAGATTATGTGCGGATTTATCCATCATCAGCCATGCGCCTCCGCAGATCCAGAGGATGCAGGGATAGATTTTTCCATCTTTTGTTTCTGGATAGATTATATCCAGTTTCAGATCCCGCCTGCAATGTCCAAACCAGGAATCCACCTGTGCGTAAGTAATATCATTTACTGTAATATACTGAGGCTTCTCTACTGAAAGCTTCAGTGTCTTTTTTTCTGCTTTTATCATAATCTATCTACCTCTTTTCTTCTGATCATTTTAGTTTGTCTTTGAAATATTTTTCTTCTATTTTATCACAATACTGCTTTTTCTGCTTTTATTTTTCGGAGAAAAAGCACTCTTTTTCTGCAAAAGAAATATCTGCATTCTCATTTACAGACATGCCTTACCGCAGGATCTCGTCAATGGTGGAAACGGTACTGAAAGATCCTTTATTCCTTGAAATGATCTCTTTTACTTCCTGCAGTTCAAAATAATTTACATAGCAGATCAAAGTCTTGTTCTCTCCTGCGATCACGCCGGAAGAGTTGATGATGGTACAGGTTTTATTCAGTTCCTCCTTAATATCACAGATGATCGCATCAGGATCCTTTGTGATGATCGTCACCTGTTTCAGTGCCTCAAAATGATCTGTGAAATGATCAATGATGGAAGTCGCCACAATGTATACCAGAAGACTTAAAAGTGCGGAATCTCTGTCAAGAAGTACAAACACAGCTCCATATACACAGGCATTAAATGCGATCAATATGTAGGAAATACTGTAGTCCTTTCCGGAATGATTGTAGATCTTTTTTTACAATGATATTGGCAAAGATCTCAGAACCGTCAATACAGCCACCGTTTCGAAGGATCAGAGACAGTCCCACACCAAGGATCGCACCTCCAAAGGCTACTGCAATAAAATGCTCTGTATTCAGCTCAAAAGGGATTTTTTCAAAGTAGGAAAGACCTATTGTGTAGACAACAAAACCCACGAACGTTTTTACAAAGAAATACTTACCGATAAGAATGACCCCAGCTATGAGAAACGGCAGAAACACAAGCAGCACACATAACGACAGATTATACCCTGTCAGCTTGCTTATAATAATGGCGATTCCGGCAGTTCCGTAATCGATGGCATCATTGGGAAGCAAAATACAGGCAACAGAAAAACTGGCCAGGATTGCTCCCACAATGATCATCAGATATGAAAACACTGTCTTAATCTTTTTGTTCATATAGGCCTCCTCTTTGTAAGCAAAATTGTTTGTCAGCAATAACAAAAAGCTGTTATAATAGATTTTCTCTATTACAACAGCTTTGTTTTCCTACTTTTGGAATGGATTTATTATATTATAAGTTTTTTTCTCTGTCAACGCCCTCAGACAATTTCACAGCTTTTCTTTATCAGTAAACCTGTATCCTGCTTTCTCAGATCTGATACCAGCGGATCTCATTAGCTTCCAGATGAAGGTCAAAGCTCTTTCCATCCCCTGTGTAAACCGTAGTGTCCTGTGGCTCATAGGTGTTGTTTACCACACAATACTTTTTATTTTTCACATAAGCATGTACTTCCACATTATAATTGGAAGAAAACCAGCAGAAAAGCTCATTTTCTGCCGCTGCTGACCAGAGCACAGCACGATAAAGGATACGGCTGTTGCAGAAGCTGTACGGAAGTCCGCTGATGTAAACACCTCTGCCTTTTCCGAAGGTTTTTACTGCCATCTGGACTTCCTGATCTTTCTGGATAAGGATCTTCGTATCCGGAAGTGCGAAGATATTCTTTTTCCCCTCACCGAAATCTACGGTTCCGTCTGTATCCTTCAGGATAAAATGATCTTTATGCTCTTCCCAGTTGTATTTATCTGTATTAAGATTAAATCCTCTTTCTTCCTCTACACCAAGGATGTCATCCAGCTGGAAGAATTTTCCCTGCCACTGATGAGCTGCCGGTTCACCGACGCCAATAAATCCGCCGCCATTATAGACAAATTTCCGCACAGCTGTAAGAATCTTCGGATCTGCCCAGTTCTCACCACCGGACTGTGCAGTATCCGCATCACCTACATTGATGATCACATCAAAATCATTCAGCAGATCTTTATCCTGACGGATATCATCAAAGCTGATAAAGGACACATCAAAAGGCGCACCACTTAATGCCTCGATAATTCCGAAATAGGAATAATTCTGCTTGTAATAGATGGCATGATGTACCATATGGTTGCCCCAGGAGCGCATTTTTCCCCAGCAATTTAAAACTGCCACACGTTTTACGCAGTACGGTGTGGTTCCCTGGATATTGTCGTAGAGCACACGGAATTCCTGGCAGACTTCCTTGATATACTGTACAAAATCCGGAAATTCCAGAGCCAGTTTCAGATAACCGCCGTATCCAATTCTCTGGATCGGACTTCGAAGGATAGCTCTTCTTGCAGTCACCCAGTTTACTTTTGCCTCTTTTACAGGATCCCCGCCCTCATGGAAGGTGTCCGGGAAAAAGTACGGCAGAAATCTTCCCTCTGTATATTTTACATGTTTAATATCACTGAACAAACGTAAGGTCGCTCCGTTTCCGACGCTTCCCACTACCGCATCCAGCCCGATGGAAGCAAACTCATCCATAAAGGGCTCCATACCGATCCAGTGATCGCCCATGAACATCATGGCCTCTTTTCCGTATTCATGGACAATGTCTACCATTTCCTTTGCAAGCTTCGCCACTTCCCGTCTCTGGAAAGCCTGGAAATCTTTAAATTCTTTCGACGGGATCCGATAAGTGTTGTTCATATATCCCTGATCAATGATAAACTCCGGGCGGAACTTATATCCCACTTCCTGCTCAAACTGTTCCAGGATATAGGGACTCACCGAAGCAGAATATCCGAACCAGTCTACATATTTTTCCCGTGCCATCTCATCAAAGATCAGTGTGAACTGGTGAAAAAAGGTAGTAAATCGTACTACATTCACATAATCATGGGAATCCAGAAATCTGCGGAGGCGATCCATGGAATGTGCACGTGTTGCGGGCTGACGCACATCAAAAGTGATCTGAGGCTCTACATCCTTCCAGTCATTGACAACTGCATTGTACATATGTACCGGATCCCACATGATATATGCAAGAAAGCTTACCGTATACTCATGAAACTCTTTCGCCGGCCTGATCACAACATTTCCGTTTTCTTCATCGTATGACCATTCCTCTGTACTGACAGCTTCCCCTGTAGTCCGGTCAATGACTTCCCACCATCTTCTGATATCATCTCTTGTATTCACAGCCAGCATATCCGGATACAGATGATCCATCAGATGGATCTCCAGAGTATCCGACACTGCCGTGTGAAAAGATGTCATGATATACATCTGCTGGATTTCTTCCGGATGGGCCTTTGCCCAGGCATTGTCCTTTCTGGTGGTATAATAGGTTGCATAAATCTTTGCGCCGGTTTTCTTCAGTTCTGCTGGAAATTCCGTTCCGTCACAGTCACGGATGGCATCTGCACCCCACTCATCCAGCATTTTCAGTGTCTCCGGAATCACATCCAGATCTGTCGGAATAGTCACTCTTCCTTTTGTTTCGCTCATCGCTTTACCTCCATTGTAAAAACCCCTGTTTTTTATTTCTGATATTTTTTCACGATCGTCTGCATAGTATCCCATTTCTGTTCCATATCTGCCACCAGCTTAAACTGTGTGCGGCAGCGGTCCAGATTATGTTCTTCCCGGTCGATCTTAAAATAATGATCTCCTTCCAGATAATCGGTAAGAAAGCGAATGCCGCATTCATAAGTCATCACCTTAGCTCCCATGGGAAGCATCTCGATCTCTTTTGCACTGAGCTTATCTCCACAGCTTTCCAGAAAGCCTTTTACATAGATTTCATAGAGCTCCATATCACAGGAAACTTTGCTTAAATCTTTCTCATCCTCCAATGCAGTGCTGGCCCCGAAACGAATGGAATCTCCAAAATCATTCATAGCAAGTCCCGGCATAACCGTGTCCAGGTCCACTACACAGATTCCCCTTCCTGTTTCCAGGTCGATCATAACGTTATTCAGCTTCGTATCGTTGTGTGTTACCCGAAGGGGCACCTCACCTTTTGCCAGAAGCTCACCGAATACATTTGCCAGATACTCATGCTGAAACGCAAATGCGATCTCTGCTTTTACGGATGCGGCACGATGACAGCTGTCCTTCTCTATGGCATTTTTCAAAGTCTGAAAACGTTTCTTTGTATCATGGAAATCCTTTATCGTTTCATGCAGAGTCTCTGCCGGGTAATCTGCTAGCATTTCCTGGAATTTTCCAAATGCAACTGCACTTTCATAAAAATCCTCCGGTTTTTCTGCCAGATCATAGCTTACTGCATCGGTAATAAAAATATAAGCTCTCCAGCATTCTCCGTTTTCATCTGTCAGGAATGCCTTCCCGTCCTTTGTCGGAATCAGGTTCAGAACCTCCCGTTCCGGATCTCCTCCCTTCTGAAGAACTTTCTTTTTCAGATGCCCGGTGACTCCGGCAATGTTCTCCATCAGTTCTTCCGGTTTCTGAAAGATCTCCCGATTGATCTTCTGAAGGATCACCTTAATGGACCCCATCTCTCCGATCCGATATCTAAGCATATAGGTTTCGTTGATATGCCCGCTTCCGCAGGGGCCGCAGGAAACCAGTTCTCCGGTAAATGCAAACTGATCCGCTATTCTTTTTATCTCTTCTTTTGGTGTACCTGCCATTTTACCTTCTCTTTCCCAGACAGCAGTAAAAAGCATACCGTCCGAAAACAAATATGCTTTATACTTTTTGCTGTGTTTTTTACTGTGATTATTTTTTCCGCTTTAAAATCCTGGTGGCAAGCGGAGCAATATTTTCATCTGTTGATCCGTAGAGAACTTCGTAATCCCCCGAGACAGAAACTGTTTCTGTCTTTTCTCCGAAGTTCTGGATAAACAGATATTCCGTATCCTCATTTTCTCTGGTTGTCACAGAAATACCTTCCGGTATAAATGTAAGCGGCATCTTCACGCCTGCTTCCTCTGCTGCCCTTCCCAGAAAGTCCTCATAAAAGGCTGCTTCCATATCTGCCGCCACATAATAAACATGGCCCTTTCCGTATTTCTTGTGAGTCAGTACCGGATACCCCTGATAGAAATCCCTTCCATAACGCAGCAGTACTTCCGCATCGGAAACCTTTGCAAGCTCACAGAGATTTTTGCAGGTATAGCTTTCTGTAATTCTGAGATGATTTCCTGTTTCCGGGATACCTACGTTTTCTTCCCAGTCATAAAGTGCATCGATCTCTTCCGTACGGATACCAGCTGCTTCCATCAGTCCGTGAGGGGTTCCCTCCAGATAGCATTTATCTGTTTCATCTACAAGTCCGGACCAGTAGGAAATTACCAAAGTACCACCGTTTTTTGCAAAAGTGCGAAGCTTTTCGGCATATCCATGATAAAACATGTAGGCCATCGGTGCCGTTACCAAACGGTACCGGGACAGCTCATGTTCCATATTGATGATATCTGTATTATAGCCTTTTCTTCGGAGAGCACGATACTGTTTCAGTACAGTTTCCTGATAATGCATATCCTCGTTTCGAGGTCCCTGCGCATCCTTCAGCGCCCAGTCATTTTCCCGGTCATAGAGAACAGCCACCGGAGACTTCGTCACGCTTCCAGCAGTTTCCCGGATCTGCTCCAACGCTTCTCCTACCTCTGTCACTTCGCGGAAAATACGAGTATCATCCCCACCGTAGTGATCGATCACCGCACCATGGAATTTCTCAGAGGCTCCCTGGCTCTGACGAAGCTGGAAATACAGAACACTGTCTGAACCATGAGCAACTGCCTGCAGAGAGGCAGCCAGATGTATTCCTGGTTTTTTCAGCTTGTTGATAGGCTTCCAGTTGGTCGCAGAGGGACAGGATTCCATCAGAAGAAACGGTGCTTTCTTGATGCTTCGCATAAGATCATGCTGCATGGCTCCGTCCAACGCTGTGGTATAATTGTCTTTTTTATGCCAGCTTGGATAATTATCCCAGGATGCAATATCCATAACATCCTTAAATTTTTTATAGTCCAGTCCGTTGTAGTCATACATCAGATTGGCGGTTGCCGGAAGCTCGGAACCACCTGCACGGATCGCAGAAATCTCATGCTTCATAAAATCCACAGTCCTGTCTGTAACAAAACGTTTCCAGTCCAAGGTAAGTGCATGAAGAGCATTTTCCCCCTTTGGCGAAGGACTTTCGATCTGATCAAAGCTGTTATAGGTATGGCTCCAGAACGTTGTGCACCAGCTGGAATTTAAATTTTCGATGGTCCCGTATTTTTCTTTCAGCCATTCCCGGAATTTTTCCCGGCACAGAGGACAGTGGCATTCTCCGCCATATTCATTGGAAATATGCCACAAAAGCACTGCGGGATGTTTTCCGAAACGTTCAGAAAGCTTCTTATTAATATTGTAGACTTTTTCCCTGTATACTGGAGAAGTATAACAGTGATTATGTCTTCCACCGAAAAATCTTCTCGTGCGATCCGGATCCATGCGAAGAACTTCTTCATATTTATCTGCCATCCATTTCGGTCTTGCTCCGGATGGTGTGGAAAGTATCGTATAAATTCCTTCTTTATACAGATTATCGATCACTTCTTCCAGCCAGTCAAAGTTATATCTTCCCTCTTCTGGCTCCAGCACTGCCCAGGAAAACATTCCCATGGAAACGGTATTGATATGGGCTTTTTTGAAATATTCGATATCTTTTTTCAGAATATCCGGTCTGTCCAGCCACTGCTCAGGGTTGTAATCGCCACCGTGCAGATAATGGTCATATCTGATCTGCTCTGCCATTTTTTTATCTCCTTATGATTTGATTCGCATCAAGCGGACAAAAGCATCCGCTTTGCTACGAAGCTTTATACCAGACAACTGCTCTGGTCAAGAAAAGGATCCTGCATAATTCAGTTAAAGCATATTATACAATATACCTAAAGATTTCAGCAGCATCCTTTTTGTTTTAAAATTATTTTACAGCTCCAGTAATGCCCTCTGCGAACTGTTTCTGTAATACGAAGAATACGATCATGGTCGGAATGGAACAGAATAATACGCCGCACATCAGCATGCCGTAATCCGTTACATATCCTGTGATCAGATTGGCGATCAACATCGGCATGGTCATCGCCTTATTATCTGTCATGATTACCTTCGGCCACAGATAGGAATTCCATGCATTCATAAATGTGATAACTGCTGCCGCCGCATAAGTAGATTTCATAGTCGGGATAAACATCTGGAAAAAGATCCTTACCTCGCTTAATCCGTCAATCCGTGCTGCCTCAATGATATCGATAGGAAATGCTCTGGCATTCTGACGGAACATCATGATCATAAATGGTGTGGAAATGATCGGAAGGATAAAACCTACCGCTGTATTTAAGAGTCCGGCTTTTGAAAACATCTTAAATAAAGGAACCATCGTTGCAACCTGCGGAACCATCATTGCAAGAAGCAGGGTGGAAAACAGTCTGTCTTTCCATCTGTCATGATATACCTCAAAGCCATAACCTGCGATAGAACAGATCAGAAGGCAGATCACTGTAGTAAGAACTGCATAAAACAGAGAGTTTCCAAGAGCTCTCCACAGCGGCTGCTGTGCAGTCAGGTTTTTAAAGTTCTGCATAAAATATGTACCCGGAAGGATACGGCCTCTGGATACATCTGTGGATGTATTGGTTGCCGCAGAGATCATCCAGTACAGTGGAAATACAGAGATAAATGATACGATGATCAGAAAAATATATGTAGGGATCAATCTTCTCTGAATTGCGGATTTATTCTTTTTCTCAGTCACGTGTATCACCTACTTTCAAATTGATAAAGGCCAGGATCGCTACCATGATAAATATGATAAATGACATTGCTGCCGCATATCCGAAGTTTGGCACGTTGATGAAGCATGTATTATAAACATAATGGGACATTGTGATGGTTGAGTTCGCCGGGCCACCTTTTGTCAGGTTGACAGACTCATCAAACAACTGCAGTGTACCATTGATCGACATAATAAATGTCATGATAATTGTCGGTTTCAGAAGTGGTACGGTAATTTTCCAGAAGGTCTTCCAGCCATTGGCACCATCGATCTTTGCTGCCTCGTATACAGAATATTCAATATTCTGAAGACCTGCCAGATAGAACACCATGTTATATCCTGTCCATCTCCAGATCAGTGCGATGATGATCACGATCTTTGCACTTGTGGAGTTACCCAGGAAGTTATAGCCAGTTGTTAAAATTCCAAGTTTGATCAGGATGCTGTTGATCAGACCGTCTGTTGCAAACATAGAACGGAAGATCAGAGAATAAGATACAAGAGATGTTGCACATGGAAGAAATACACATGTACGGAAAAAGCCTTTAAATTTCAGATCCTTGTTATTCAGAAGCTGTGCAAGCAGGATCGCAAGGACCAGCATGATCGGTACCTGAATAATAAGATACAGGAAAGTATTGACGATGGACTGCTGGAATACCTTATCCATCATGATACGTTTATAGTTACTGAAGATCGGATCCGCAAACCTCATGTTTGCTCCGGCACCTGTCTGTAAAGAAATGATAAATGCGCGGATCATCGGATAAAAACTCATGACAGCGATCATAATGGTTGCCGGTGCCAGAAAGATCCAGCCGGCCGCTCTTTGTTTCGCTACCAGAGACATGCCACTTTTTTTGGAATTCACAGGAACTCCTCCTTTCAAACATCTAAACCTTTACATAAGACAAGGGACTGCATGCAGTCCCCTGCCCTGTATTTCATTAATATTTCAGCTTTACTCTGTCATCTTGAATGCCAGTGTATCCTGTGCTTCCTGAAGTGCAGATTCTTTATCTGCGCCGTTTACAATATTAACAACAGCTGTGTTGATGCACTCTCTTGCCTCATAGTGGTACGGAGTTTTTGTAAATTCCGGAATGTGTGAAGAGTACTCTACAATTGTTGAGAAGATCGGCTGGTTATTGAAGAACTCGCTTGGCTCATTGTAAACCTCAGACTCACCAGCCGGCAGGTAGCAGGAAATTGCACCTGTTTCCGGAAGGATTGCATCATAGAAGTCTGTGCTGGAACCAAATGTGCTTGCAAGGAAGTCCTCAGCAAGCTCTACATTCTTGCAGTTGGATGTAATGTACCAGGAAGATCCGCCATTGTTTGCATAGTTTGTAGCTGTATCAACGCCGTCAACTTTCGGCATTGTTGTGATCTGCCACAGACCCTTCTGATCCTCTGTTCCCATCAGTGTAGCTGTGATCCAGTTACCGTTAACGATACCGGCAGCCTCTCCGCCTGTGATTGTGGAGATGTACTCATCCCAGTTATTTACTAATTTAACAACATTGTTCTTTACAAGATCCACATAAAGATCTACGCATTTCTCTGCTACATCGTTGCCAACGATATAAGCCTCTCCGTCATCATTTACGAAGTTTGCTCCACAGGACTGGATCATCATCATCAGAGTATCGCCACCTGTTGCTTCACTTGTAAGGAGATATTTACCTGTTTTTTCGTGAACGTCTTTTCCGATCTCCATGAATTTGCTCCATGTGATATCTGTAAGATCATCAATGGTATATCCTGCTTCTTCCAGGATATCTGTACGATAGCAGGCAATTGTTGCACCGTTATCAAACGGAACTCCGTAATGTGTGTCATCTACCATGGAGTAGGACTGTTTCAGTTTTCCGAAATCATCCCAGTTGATATCCATATCCTTCAGATCTGTAAAAGCATCCGGATAACTCTTCAGATATTTCTGATAGCTGTTGTCCTGCATCAGAACGATGTCCGGAAGTGTGCTGTAATCTCCGGCGTTTGCTGCTGTTGTAAGTTTGGTCTGGCAGTCATCAGAAGATGTCTCAACTACATCAACCTTGAATCCTTCGTGATCCTTTGCATACTGCTCACCTGCAATATTCATAGCCTTGATGTTGAAGTTCTGATCCCATGCCCATACAGTCAGGGTGTTATCGTCATCACCTTTTGCATATACTGCTGTAGTAGTTGCAGCAAAAGACATTGCCATGATACCTGTCATTAATACTGCGAGTAATTTTTTCTTCATTTACTTTTCCTCCTTTATTAAGCATTTCCCGTTTGCTTATGAATAGATTATAGCATCCGTATTTCCTCTATAGTTTGCAGAATTGTTCATATAATGTGCAATTTCAACCATTTTATTGATTGTGCACTATTGTCACGCTATATTTTTACAAAAAATATGCACTTTGAGGATTTTTTCTTTTTACATTCGTCAGGATGCCCAAAAAAGCCTTCTTTTTTGACATTGTGCGAACATTTTTTGTCAAAAAAGAAGGTTTTTGTTTCTATTTCATAAAATTTTATGTTGTTTTTCATACATATTTCACAAACATTTCTGCATATTATGCAAAATAAACCCTTTCAGGAAACTGCGTTTTCATCGTATGCAGCATTTCCTCTGTCAGATCCAGAAGAAGTTTTATTTTACGTCCATCTTCCTGAATGATCATGGTATAGTAAGGCACATCATCTTCATAAGAGGTATAATCGTATTTTTTCAGTTTCTCCGTTCCGGTATTCTTTTTATATTTTGCCACTTTTTCATGATAGTGAGGTGCTGTCACTTCCATCTCCTCAAGCTTCAGCACGTGAGCTGTTTTACGATATTTTTTACCATAGATCACATCTATGGTCAGTTGTCCGTTTTCCATGGTATATTCATAGTCTCTCTGGCTGAATATGTCATAAGCAAAGTAAAGCAGCGCCAGAAGAAATCCCGGAAGCATGAATGCCTGAGAGATCGTGATACCCATCAGTACAAAAATTGCCGCAAAGATCACCATTACTTTTCTGAGAGCTCCTGACATATGTTTCTTTTTTCTGGAGACCTGCTCCACAATCCTGTAATCGTACATTTCTTACCTCTTTCTATCTGCCTGATCCGCATACAGTCTGATATTTCTATTCTGTCGTGACAGATCCACAGATCTGGTTTTGTTGTTTTACCAGCCTTCCTCTGAATGGATGTCAAACTTAAGAAGCTGCTGTTCATAGTTCTCCGGACGTTTTCTCCACTCCAGAGGTGTCATTCCCGTAACCTGACGAAAATTCCGGTTAAATGTGGAATTGGTGGTAAAACCACACTTATGTGCTATATCTGCAATTGGCTGATCTGTTTTTTTCAGATAATCACAGGCCGCCTGGATACGGATCGTATTAATGTATTCCAGCGGGCTCATCTTCATATAAGTCGTAAATATCCGGCGCAAATGAGTTTCACTGATATGACAGTATTCTGCCAGTTCGTCAATACGAAGATCCTCCATGTAATGATCAGAAATATAATCCTGGAACCTGGAGATCATATCCATGACTTTTCCTCTGCCTTCGCTGCAACGTTCTTCGCTTGAATCCCGGTTTATCCTTGCGATTTCCACAAGAAGCGATGCCAAAACTCCCTTAGCTTCTTCCAGATAAAATTCCTCTCCATCCCGCATGATATCCAGGATCTTAAGGATCTTACCTGCCATGGATCGGTTTTCTTTTTCATTCAGAAAAAGCGATCTGGAGTTGATCCGCTGAACGATTTTTTCTTTTTTTACCGAATTATTAATAAATTTATCCAGGAATCCTTCTACATCAATAAAAAGATACTCCCAGCGGCTGATAGTTCCAATATCACTGTTTGTGGTATGTGGATAATTGGATGGGATCACCGTAAAATCCCGGTCATGAAACTGTACCTTATCCTCTCCAAGTATCATAAATCCCTGTCCTTCATAGCAGAATCCGATTTCCAGATAATTATGAAAATGGAGATAATCGATATCGTTCCCATAATTCTGAACCCACTTCTGTCCAAGCAATGCAAGGATGGGGCTCCCCTCCGGCATCTTATAATATCGAAGCTCCATTTTGGGTTTTCGTTTTTTTGCCACAAATATTCCTCCGTATGTTTTCTGTTCCAATATTTACTGATCTTTCTGTTATATTACAGCCATACATAAAAAAAAGCAACCTGCAGGATAACAATACTTGATAACTCTTGTTTCTGCAGATTGCAATTTTTATATCAGCTATTTACTTTTTATCTGTTTATTCCTCATCCAGGTAATATCTTCCATATGCATCTGCCGCTTTGATTGCTGCAAATACAGTTTCCGGTGTAACTTCAAATGGCATGTTGTGAAGTGTATCATTCTCCGCACATGCAGTTGTGGCAACTTCCATAAGCTGCTCATCCGTTACCTTCCCAGCTCCAAGCTCTGCCAGAGTAACAGGAAGTCCTACTTCTATGCACCATAAGATGATCTCTTCCAGATCTTCCTGGGGAATATTCTCCAGTACCAGCTGTGTGATGGTTCCGAATGCAACTTTTTCTCCATGATACATATGATGGCATTCTTCCAGTACAGTAAATCCGTTATGGATCGCATGTGCACCTGCAAGTCCTGCACTTTCAAAACCAATTCCAGAAAGAAGTGTATTAGCCTCAATCACTTTCTCAACTGCCGGTGTGCATACTCCTGCTTCCAGAGCTATCTTAGCTTTTACGCCCTCATCCATCAAGGTATTAAAACAAAGTTCAGCCAGTGCCATGGCAGCCTCTGTTGTCTTACCTCCTGCACAGGAAGTTGCTCCGCTTCTCTTGCATGCCCTTGCCTCAAAATATGTTGCCAGTGCATCTCCCATACCAGCCACAGTAAGACGAACCGGCGATTTGGTGATGATATCTGTATCCATCAGAACAAGATTCGGATTCGCCGGAAGAAACAGATATTTTTCAAAAACTCCTTCTTCTGTATAAATAACAGACAAAGCACTGCAAGGGGCATCTGTAGATGCGATCGTCGGACAGATAAATACCGGTGTTCCCGCATAGTATGCAACTGCCTTCGCTGTATCAAAGATCTTTCCTCCACCAATACCAATAGTAAGATCACACTGCTCATCTTTTACGATCTTTACCAGACGATCAATCTCACTGTTACAGCATTCTCCGTTAAAATAATCAAAAACCACCTCACAGGTACTCTCAGCAAAGCTCTCTTCGATCGTTTTACCGATTCTTTTATATCCGCCTTTACTGATCAGAACCAACGCTTTTTTTCCGCTCTTTGCAGCATAAGTTCCAAGATTCTTCATTTCTCCCGCACCCTGTAAATATTTGGACGGACTGATTAAAATTTTTGCCATTTTATACTTCCTTTCTTTGTTTTCAGAAGTCAGCCTCCGCATCCGGCTTTTGTATTTATATTATAATTGCTGTATTTTTTTATTGCAAGGAGTATTTGAGGATTTATGCAGCATCACCTGAGTTACTGTTACTGTTCACTCTGTTCCTAGTAATATACTTTGTGATCACATGAAAATCAGTTACAGCCAGCTTTCCAGAACATCATTCAGCTTATTCATATCCAGCGGTTTCGCGATATGTCCATTCATGCCTGTATTTTTGGCCAGCTGTACATCTTCTGCAAAAGCATTGGCAGTCATGGCAACAATAGGCAATTTTCCCTTTTCACCCGGAAGGCTCCTGATTGCTGCAGTTGCCTCATAACCATTCATGACAGGCATTTGGATATCCATAAAAACAAGATCATACAATCCTTCCGGAGAAGCTTCCACTTTTTCAACTGCAATTTTCCCATTTTCTGCCGTTTCCACTTTTGCACCTGTCATCTGTAAAATTTCACCAGCAATTTCTCTGTTCAACTCATTATCCTCAACCAGCAGAATCCTTTTTCCCGTGTAGTCTGATTCTGACAGCTTCTCCAGATAATTTCTTGCTATTTTTTCTTTTCTTCCTGAAGTAAACTGCCGCAGTGTTGCCGTCAGCCGGGAACGGAACAGCGGTTTTGCAATAAAAGCATCTATACCTGCAGCCTTTGCTTCTTCTTCAATTTCGCTGAATTCATAGGATGTCAGTACAATGATGGGGATCTCTTTTCCTATCCGCTTCCGGATCTGTCTGGCTGTTTCTATGCCATCCATATCCGGCATCTTCCAGTCTAAAATAACAGCAAAGTAATCATCTTTCAACTCATGCCGTGCATAACAGCGCTCAACCGCTTCCCTGCCAGAGAGAACCCATTCACCCATAATACCGATTTCCTTTAATGTTGCAACTGTACTTTCACAGCATGTCCTATCATCATCCACAACCAGGACCGGCAGATTCATCAGATCTCTGTCCTGTTCTTTTTCTTTTTCCTGAAGCTCCAGATAAATTGTTACTGTGATTTTAGTTCCCTTGTGCAAGGTACTGTCCACTTTAATAGTGCCATTCATCAGGTTCACAATATTTCTGCTGATTGCCATTCCCAGACCAGTTCCCTGGACTCTGGTTGTCCGGTGGTCATCCGCGCGGCTGAACGGCTCAAACATGATTTTCTGGAATTCCGGTGACATACCGATCCCATTATCCTCAATCGTAAATTCATAGCATCCAAGTTCTGAAAATCCATTTGGCTTTTCCTCTATGGAAAAAATAATATTCCCGCCATCCGGTGTATACTTGATCGCATTACTCATCAGATTCACAAATACCTGCTGAATCCTCAAGCTGTCACCACAGACAGCCTCATGTTCAATATGATTGATGTGTATATCAAAATTATGTTTATGTTCATCAAGCACCGGTTTCGTAAGTGTAATAAGATTATCTACCAGCTCTGACAGATTGAAATCTTCCTGTGCCAGTGTCATTTTTCCACTTTCAATACGTGCCATATCCAATACTTCATTGATCAGCCCCAGCAGATGGCGGCTTGATTCTGTGATCTTGCCGAGGCATTCAATGACTCTGTCCTGGCTCTCAACATTTGCTCCTGCGATTGCTGTCAGACCCACAATCGCATTCATTGGTGTCCGGATATCATGGGACATATTGGAAAGGAATTCTGTTTTCGCACGATTTGCATTTTCTGCGGACCGGTAAGCCTCCTTCAGTGCCTGACGGGATTCAATCTCTGCTTTCTTCTCCTGTGTCACATCCATGGATGCCAGCAATACCTTTTCCAGCTTTCCATTCTTCCATTCCAAGGGAATATAAGAAGCGATTTTATAAGTCTTTTCATCCAGGCTGCAATACTCAAACTTATAAATATCATTTTCACTTTTCAGTTTTTTCCGAATATTATCCGGGGCTATCAGGATATCTATAGCTTCCAATGGTTCCAGTGTCTTATATTTTTCAAGAACCTGCATCTGAAAATCATGATAAAATCCCAGAGGTTTATATATCATCTGTCCATTCAGATTGTAGAATTCATATCTGTCATTTTCCAGATCACAGACAACAAAGCGGTCAACCAGACGCACTATGCTCTGGATCAGCTGCTCCATGGAAGCATTATCCGCTACCATCTGCAGATGCCGTGTGCTCTCTACCTTTGCCTCTGTGATATCACGCAGAAAGATCATGGCATATTCTGAATCCTCTATTTCACCACGTATGACCACATTGCGGACCCATCGTTCTTCTCCATTCAGAGTGATACGGCACTCTAAAGCCAATTCGGTTTCCAGCCCCTTCAGCCTTTCTGCAATATAACCACGGTCGTAAAAAGAGGATACCGCCTTCTTATCTGTCTCCACAACATAGGAATCCACAAAATGCCGGATCAATTCATCCCACGTATGACTCTGTTCAAAGACGGTCATCAGGGACGGTTCAACCTTAAAGGTATCAAAAGTATTCGCTTCCAGATTCACATAATACTCGCACAAATCTGCTTTCGTAAAAGCCCGGTGGAAAGCAGCAGATTTTTGTGCCTGCATGATTTCTTTTTTCTCCCCATCAATGTTAATAAAAATCCCGGCAATCCTGCTGGCAGAACCATCCAGACGGCGTATTACTTCTGCCGATGCCCGAAACCACTGGTATTGATTATCCTTCATTCTCATACGATACTCTACCTGGTATTTTATCTGGTTCGTCTTATCCTTAATTGCCGCCTGAAGCTGCACCATTACTCTTTCTTTATCCTGTGGATGCAGAAGATCTGACCAGGATTCCAGTTTATTCGGAAAGTCCAGGGTGTCATGATAGCCAAGCATTTTTCGAAATTCATGACTCCAGTTTGCATTCACAATCTCACTGTTTTCGTCACAGTCAAAATACCAGAAGCCGGAATAGATAGCCTCATTGAGCAGTGCCAGATTTACATGATCCCAGTTGACCTGTACGGACATAACCCATATCTGTCTGCCCGCCTCATCTGTCGCATCCTCTTTACAAAGCCGTACATTATTCACTGTACCGTCTGCTGCAAGGATCTGTGCTTCCCCTGTTCCGTGAAGCTGCAAAAAACGGTCTCGCTCCAGTACATCTTCCTCGTCATAAAAGAAATTTCTCAATGAGCCTTTTGTCTGTTCCATGAAAGTATCGAATGTATATCCTGTACTATGCAACAGCAGATTATCCACAGACAAAATAGACAGGTTTTGGTCATAAGATCCTGTCATTATACCTACCCCGCCATTATTTTCCAGTGTTTTCTGTACGGCCTGTGACATGGCCTGTGTCTGCCCCGTTACAGTCTCACCTAATGAATATATTTTGTCTTCATAATTTTTCATTTTATAAAAGTCCTCTCTCCGTCTTATGCCTTCTTCATCCTGCTTTTATCTGTATACAGAAAACCTGTCCCTGCTAGTTTTGTTACCCATTTTTGCATACAAAAAGGACATCTGCCAAAATCTGCCAGTGTCCCTACTATATTCTTTAAAATCACACATCTATATAGTATAAAAGGTATCGGAATCTCTCCTGTTCAAACATCTTTTCCATATATTATGATGATATGGAAACAGTGGCAACCGGCTGACATGGTCAAACTTTCTGACTTTAGTCCCTTCTGGCTTTGCGACCCTGCCTTTCAACAGGTTTGCCTTTAAAATAATTTTCATTTTTTCCAAAAATAAAATACCATGTGGTTTTTCTTACGTCAATAATATTTTGGTGGAAAATTTACATATATTTTAACCGAATCAAGTAACTCCCCTGTGGAGGTTGCGAAAAGCAATAAGCTGTGGGTGAGGACCTGCTTGTATCAGGAAGAGTTCAAGCTCAATGTCATCAACTGAATATCTTTATCCGATAATGACTTACTATTTCATTTGACATGAGCGCACAACCTTTATTGAAGTCCCAAAATGAATGATTTGCATATCTATGTATTAAAACTTTGCTATCGCAGAACTTAATTCTACTATGATGACAATTAAAAATTGTATAATTTATTCCTCCTTTCCAACTTTTTTATATATTATAAAATAATCACCATCCTTATCACAAGCCATCTCTTTTGAAATCGTTAAATTATTTTCTCCCACCCATCTGCCATTTATCATGTCTCTTAATACTCCACACAGCCTGCCGCAGTGTATTACTGCGGCCATGCTGATGACACGGATGGGACACCTTATGCTTATGAAATATAATACAGGATCCCATCAATGGATATTCCGGATTATGTATATACCACATATGTCTGGTATTCCGGGACATGATGGTCACATCCCGATCATCCATATAAATAATCTCAAAATACCCCAAATCCAGACATTCAAGATCTTCCCTGCCAAACACCTGCTGCCTCCTTTCCAAAATACCCTTCCAGTGCCTTCTCCAGGATCTCCTGCACTGCTCCGGCATCCGTCTGTGCAAAATACTTCTCATACAATTCCACCGGCAGTTTCGCAGACACACTCTGCGGCTTCTTCCGTTCTTTACCCACCAGCACACTCTCAATTCCTTCTTTTGTAATCTCCTTTCCCATCTTCCGCAGTTCCAATGCCTGCTTCGATTTCAGTTTCTTTCCCTCAGCCTCTGCCACCTGCTGGATCAGCTTCTGCATCTTCACATTCAGATAAGACAAATCCACAGCGGCCACCATTGCCAGCGTCCCCTTATCCACAGCATCCTTAAGCTCCGGAATCAGCCGGTCCAGCCGCATGTATCTGGCAATATTTCTTCCAGTCATTCCTTATTCCTCACCAAGTCCATCACGGTTTTTCTGTGACTTGTGGACATTGTGTCCACAGGTTTCTTCCAGAGCCTCGATTTCCTGCCGGATATCATTCCGTTTCCCCTGGCTGCTTATCTTCTCATAACGTGCCACCAACACTGCTGTCTTTTCTGATGGAAGCAGTTCCGCAAAGGATCTCTGCAACAGGTTTGTCTCGATCAAATATACATAAGCATCCTCATCAAACAGATCCGTCTTCACTATCGCCGGTACCTCTGTCAATCCTGCTATCTTTGCCGCATTGGTTCTGTTATGCCCTGCAAGCATCTCATACCCCCTTGCAGCCTTCCTCACAATCACCGGATTCAGCACACCATACTCCCTAATGCTCTGTACCATGTCTTCCAGGCGATCTCCCTCATACAGCTGGAATAGATGATCATGAAACGGATGGATTTCCTCAACAGGAATAGAAACAATCCCATTCACAGGTGTTGGCGTATTCTTCACCGGATCCTCAGCAAGAAGATCCAGTGCGTCCTGAAATACTTTTCTTTTTGGCGCATTAGCTTTCATCCCCAGTCACCTCCTCTGCCAGATTCCGGTATGCTTTACAAGCCTTATTCTCCGGTGCGTACTCCAGAAGCGGCTCACTATAATAAATTGATTCTCCCACCTTTACTGTGTTTGGTATGATGCTCTTAAAAATCCGGATCTGTCCATCAAAAGTATCCGTCAACTGTTCTGTGATTACCTTACAGAGATTTGTTCTGGCATCACACATAGTCAGTAAGATCCCTGCAATCTGCAGGCGGTCATTCAGTCTGCTTCTGACTTTCTTCACTGTCCGGATAAAATCCTGCAATCCCATCATTGCCAGAAGCTGCGGATTGACAGCAATAATCACCTCATCAGCCGCCGTCAGTGTGTTAATCGTCAATGTTCCGAGCGATGGACAGATGTCTACAATAATATAGTCATACAGTCCTCTCAGTGGCTCCAGAATGCCGGCCAGCATCTTCTCTGAACCCATTTCCATCCGCAGCTTACTGTCCACTGCCGAAAGCATCATGGATGATGGAATAAAGTCCACACCGTTTCTGCTCTGAATAAATTCTGATGGATCCGGCATTTCCTCATCTTCCAGCCGATTCATCATCAGATGTCCAATCGTCACCGGTACAGCCGCAGGATTTTCTACTCCGAAGCAGGTTGTCAGATTTGCCTAGCTGTCAAAATCAACAGCCAGAACCCTTTTTCCCATCTCAGCCAGTGAATAAGCCAGGTTCCAGGAGTTGGCATTCTTGCCAACTCCCCCTTTAAATGATCCGCACATAATAATCCTTGCCATACCCTCTCCCCCTCTCATGCTTTCTTTCCATAACAGCCGGCACTCTGCTCCGCCACATATTTTGCAGTAATTTTTTCTTTTTCATTCTGGTATCTGATTTTCAGTTTCTTAATCTCCTCATCCATAAATGCTGTTTTTGCTTCCTGCTCCTGTGCTTTATTCACATCCGGTGTGATAATCAGCTGACCATTTTCACATTTCACCTGTACATAATCTCCAAGATGAAATCCAAGTTCTTTCAGCCATTTTCCTTTTAATGTAATTGTCGGAACCGTCTCATATTTATAACCGCTCTGTCCACAAACCTTCATATTTCTTACATTTTTCTTGGCCATAGAATTGACTCCTTTCAGATTTGACTAATAGATTTTCAGATAAAAAAAGCCGCTGACACGTTGTCTTCTAACGCATCAACAGCTTCTATCTTGCTTTGATTCAATGTATTATTCGGTTTTATTTAGGCTCTTTACCATCTTTAATACGGTAGTAATCATCCATATCCACGCTGAGTTTTACCGTGGTATCTGGTTTTCGGTTGCTCAAGAGGCACACAGTCTCTACATGGGACGATTCGTCTTGATTGATGTCAGTTTTCGGGAACCGATCCAGACTGATGTGGACTGTAGCAAAATATCTCCGTTTGTCTGCGGAAACATATCAACAAATTCTGTAGCAAAAAGTATTAATACAACTCGCTATCCATATCGCAGCCTGAACCTCGCCTGTTCACGGAAAAAGTTCAACTTTTTTATTCGTTTCTACTATTATAGTGATTCAAACATAAAAGTCAAATTTAACGAAAAACTGCCATCGCCTCCACATTTGTCCGTTCTTCGTACAGAGAACAGGTCAACGGCTATTTTTAGCCCTGACGGATGTACCAATCTCCATGCACTCGACCTTAATTTGAACTATCCGGATTTTCCGGATAGTTCCACAATTATCTCTATCATCAGACTAATTACGCTTGCTCATCCTTAGCTACCGGAATGTACACCATCTTCAAAGGAATCATCTTTTTGTACTTATCACTCAGATCGTGATAGTACTTCAAAATCAAATCTACAAGTTCAGTTCCATTGATTCCACGTATAATAGGTGTGCTGTCCAGATACTTCTGAGCGTTCTTCGTATAATTGGACAGCGTCACGAATAGTCCATAGTCGCCCTCTCGCATCGCACCTTTCAGAGACTGGATGGTTGCTTCCTTAATATCACTATCCTGACTCTTTACCTGTACCAGAATACGAGGTGGCAGCTCATCCTTATATGCTGTAATATCGATACCGCTGTCTCCGCCATGTGCAGAAACCGTGGTACGATAACCCATAGCTCTTAACAAATCAGCTACGAACTCCTCCAAGTCATATCCTTTGAGATTCTTGCTCAGTTCCTTCAGGATGAAGTCTCTCGTTGCCTCTACAATCTCATCGGCTGTAGCACCAACGCTCTCGTCCTCGTCTGGTCCGGAAGTCATGGCATTTTTCTTAAATCCTTTATCTAGTGCCGCAAGATACTCATCTGCATAATTCTTTACTGCGAAAAATGACATTGCTGAACCAACTTCATACAGTGCACCCTGTGAAAATGAGGTTCTTGGCAGATGTTTTAACCATTTTACTTTATGCTGCTGTGCATATTCTGCTGCTTCCGGATGATATTCGTATCCACCTTCAACCACACCGATATTTATCTGACGGTCAATCTTTGATGGAAATACAACGTAATCGCCAATCCCGACCTCATGTGTAAATCGATATAACATACCAGCACCGTTTGCGATGCTGCCCTTTTTGGCATCTGGATATACTTCTGTATATTTTTCCTTGAAGGCATCACGGTCAGCCTGAATCAAACTCAGGTCACCCATGTCCTTCCAGCCAATAGCTATAACATCCTGATGCAGAAATAAATTGTCGTCTTTTGTATGGATACCCCATATTCTTTTTTCTTCGCTATGCATATTTCTGCACCTCCTTACTCTACACCCAGTGCTTTAAAAACTGCGTCCTCCGCACTGCTATAGAAAATCAAATTAAAACTTCCAATCAGATCTGCTGGTACAGTTCCAAGCTCTGCTGCCGATGTAATTGGCAGAAGTACTCTCTTTGCACCACTGTCCAAACATACCTGCAATGAATTTGCCAGCTCATCTACTTTCATCATGGTTCCGCTGATACTAATTTCACCAAGTACAGCAAGGCTGCTGAGTGTTGGTTTACCAAGTGCAATGGAACACATCGCAATCAATGTAGGAAGGGCTAGCTTTCCTGTCATGCCAATGCCCTGCAAATCCTGATAATTAATAATATAGTCTTTCGTTGTAGTACTTATAGAACCACTGATACGGTTTCCATTTGCTTTCAAGAAGTTGAAAGCTGTATTTGTGGCTTCTTTTGCATCACGGTCACTACCAATACCTGTTCTCTCAAACTTCCCATTACCTGGAAGCATCTGACTCTCTAAGCGAAATACACCAAGCATGCCACTCTTGCCCTGAGAAACAGTATAAATCTGTCCCGGATTGCACATTCCTTCTGGGATGAGCTTACCACCACCTTGCTCAGGAACAGAAACATAATGTTCTTCAAAGGTCTCATTATCTATGTAGGAGAAGTTTACATCGTAGAACTCCATGCCTCCCAGCTTCTTCAGCTGCTCCTTAACACGGCGACGCATCTCCAAGGAAATCTGGAGAACTTCTTCTACTTCTTCTTTTGTAAAGCTTCCATCCGGATAGAGAAGCTTCAGATATCCATCTGCCATTCTACGCACAGCAATAGTATCTCTCTGGTTGAGATTCTTGCCGAGACGGAAATAATGGTCGATAGCATCACCGTACTGCTCTTTACGCAGCTCACGAATGAACTCTGCAAGATAGTCGCTAATGAATCCATAATCATTTGTAAAATGCTCCGGACGAAACTTCGGGATTTCCCATCCTGGCAGATAGCAATGCATACGGTCAAGAAATGCAGTATCTGTTCCCATCTCTGGAGGGAACGGGTCAAATAGACTCGAAGTCTTCAGAAGTACATCTACGCTCTGATTGATATTACCAACAAATACCATAGAAGCGGATGCTGCCTTTTCTTCCTTGCCTCGTGCAAAGGAACCAGATGCCATGTAATCTTTCATAATCTGCACGCCATCTTTATCCTTGAAACGAATGCCTGCAACTTCATCAAAAGCTACGCAATCCCATAATCCAACCAAGCCCACAATCTTACGACCCATGTTATAAAACAGGTTTGCTACTGTAGTTTGACCACCGGATACAAGGATACTGTTCGGAGAAATCTCCTTGTAAAGATGCGACTTACCAGTGCTTCGAGGACCCAACTCACAGAGGTTGAAGTTGTTCTCAACCAACGGGATCATACGAGTCAAAAGAAGCCACTTCTCACGATAAGTCAATTCGTCTGGCTCCATACCAATAGAACGCAGCATAACATCCAACCATTCCTCCTTGGTAAAAGCCTGACGTCCCCTCTTCAAATCCTCGATATCGATATGAGGCATCTGAATTGGAGTCAGCTTACGAATGCTGATTGGAGAGATGTCTTTCTGCTTTTTCTGCTTTGACTGAAGTGTATTTCCATCTGCGTCGATGATTCCGAAGTTATTATCGCCTTCGGTCTCATAATCCAGCTGAACGATACACCAGATACCACCGCAAAGAAGTCTGTCGTGCTTTTCTGGGTATTCATCCGTGATGGGAATATTGGCTAATCCCAAATTGGAAAACTCCGCAAAGAAGCAGTCCTTCTTAATATCCAATCGTACCGTTACCATGTCAATGATGGTATGACTACCTCGACTTCTAAGATGAGCCAATACCTTCTGCGCTTCATCCGGTCTTACAAAGTTATCGGCAAGGATACGCTTTACATTCTGCACACCCTGCTCGATAACCTCCTCATCATCTGAACTGCAGTATTGCCCCAGCAGAAACTCAAGGACATAAACTGGCACATTTGCACCTTCCTTGATTTTCTTAGTCAGATCCTTTCGGACAATCTTACCATCAAAGTTTTGACGCAGTTTGTCCTTTATAATTTCACGAGAGCTTGCGCCCACTTTAAGATTGTCACTCATTACTGCTCCTTCCGAGCAAGCCCTTAGCTGAAGAAATTAAACTCATCTACCGCAAATGCGATATCAATCTGGAACTCTTCTTTTTGTGGCATCTGCAGACCTGTTTCATCTGCGATGACTAAGTAGTAGCTTGCTCTATTATCATATTTCAGTGATTTCAGATTGAAGCTGCAGCGGAATGTTCGCTCCTGTCCATTGTCACTGGTCTTATCTGCGATAATCTTTGTTGTATCACTGATCTGTTTTCCATTAGAATCGACAAAGTACAACAAATAGTTTGCTGCGCTGCGATTATCGCCAACCGCATCCTTCTGATAGAAGTTCAACGAGAATATCATATTGCTGATTTTACGGCTTGCAGAAAGAAGTCCTACTTCTACCGGCTTCGTGTCATACTTGGCCTTATTACGCTGATAAGCCTTGGAATCGTTACGAAGATAATGATATTCAATAACAGGAACCACCATTTCCTGAAGGCTAATACCGCCGTGCACGAAATTAAGTCCGCCACCTTTTTTCTTAATACGGACGCTTTCTCTCGGTACAAATGCATCGTAACCATCATCCATAAACTTTACTGGAAGCAAATAATCCGGAGTTGCTCCCTTACGGGTAATCAGATAACGACGGTCAATCTCTACATCCTGCTCACTCGGTGTTGTCTTATCCACCTTGGCATCCTCAGACAGAGGGCTGTAGGTATAGAGGAATCCGTGGTCAGCGGTAATGTAAACACGAGTACCGCTGAACTCATTACGAATGATTCTCACAATATTTTTGATTTCTTCGATTGCATCATCGCATGCAGAAAATACCATGCTATCAGAAGTATGGCTTGCCTCATCCACCTTATCGTGATAGATATAAACGACATCCATACCCTTAACCAATGCACTTCTTTCTGCACGCTTCATCGGTGCAATATCTTTATATTTCAAGGCTACACTATTGCTGTTTGTAGCCTTAAGAACTTTATCGCGATTGCCTGCGTCCGTAGACATTCCATCTGCCAGAATCTGCAGATCACCGTTACTGCGCTCATTGATGGACAATTGCTTGTGTGGAAGCAATGCAGCCATGCCAAACTTTGTGATGGTCGGGAAAATACCTGCACAAGAGCCAAGAGAAACCTTACTCTGCGTCTCACGACGAAGCTGCTCTGCCAGAGATGCTGCCACCTCATAACGGAAAGCATCTGATATGATGACAAATACACGATTATCTTCGTTCTTTACCTTTTGTTTATAGAAATCCACCTGCTGTGGCACTTCCAAAATGCGACCATACTGAGCCAGTTCATCTGCGCATGCATCAGACCAATTATTACCCAGCTCACCAAGGAACCAATGTGTATAAAGGCCTTCCACCTTATCAGTCACCTGCTTGAAAAGATCATCCAGATGGTCGTTACCCACTGTCAGGCTCTTTCCAAACGCTAAATGATAGTGACGATAATAGGTATCCATACGGTAGTAATCTTCTGTGTACTCTTTCCAGATATTTCTTGCCTCCACAGTATGGAATCCTGCAGAGTGTTCCAAAAAGAACGCCTGCATTTTTGCTACCTGAAGAATACCTTCATAGTAGCATTCCACATCATCGTACCACGCCAGCGTTCGACGTTTCTCGACCGTGTTTATGATCATATCTACATTGATTATATGATTGCTGATTTCAGTCATGATCTGAGTCAGAATGCATTCATTCACACAAGGAAATACCTCTGTGCCCACCAAATCATCCAATGGCACCTGCTTAAAGCGCTTTCTAAGAATAAGCTCTTCTTCTACATTTCGCAGAATTTCGACAAGATCCTGTCTATTCTCTCCTACAATCCATTCAGATACGAAGTCATAGCACCAAGCCTGATGTGGTGTGGAAATGAAGCTATCGAGTCCTGCCAGATACTCCATACGAAGTGTTCTGGTCGTTGCTGTAAGCAAGATATGCGTTACTAGCTTGTTAATTGTAGAACTTTCGCCCTCAAAGTATCCGGTAGCCTGCTTTACAAGTGCCCAGAACGGGGCTTCAGCTCCATAGTTTACAAGGCTCTGGAATACCTCGTTGGTTTCCATATCGTTTCCACCACTAATGACAGCTTTTACAATACTGTTAGGCTGTGCATTATTGGTACCACAAATAGCCGCCATAACAGTAAGATGCATCTGCGATGGTGTGCTGATGCCTTTATTCAGTTTTGCGAATGTTGCTCTTCTGGTCTGTGCTCCGAAGAATTTCTTATAGACCTTAACAAGTCTACGAAAATCCGGAGTTGCCGGAAGGTCAATCTCATTCATCCAAATAGACACCAAATCAGCTCTGAACTCTTCACTGTAAAGCTCGATATTCAAAAGCCAGTCATCTTCCTGCGACTCATAAGCAATCGGACTGTAAACCAGATAGTTGCTGGTGGTATCATCCACATTCAACAGCTTCTTGGCTGCAAAGTTGTTGGTACCAGTAAGCACCAGCAGCTTTGCATTATCCACCTGAATATCATCCAGCTTGTCCTCAAACTCTTTATTCTCGTCATACCAGAAGATGATACGACGCTTATAGAATTCCGGCAGCGGTGCAGCAAATCGCTTATTCAAATCTCGGATTATTGTATCTAAATCCATACTGGCCATGCTGCCACCTCCTTATTTAATCTTAGCCAAGACATCTTGAAAAATCGCATAGTTCTTCTTTACACCATCATCCAGATCAATGGAAATCATCTGATCTGCCAAATGATGAATTTTTTCTTCGTATGTATGAATTTCCGTAGCTTGGTCATTCAGTGTTTTGAGCTGCTTATTCAGCTTCACTCTTTCACTGGTAGATGAATTTGCAATACGTGTTTCCAAATCAGCAATGGCAGTACGGTAGCGAGCCTGCTGTTCATGCACATAATCAGTACGGATACGAGCAATGGTGTCCGGCTGATAACGATGCATATAGATTAGTGCCTTGAAGCCATTCTTCTTTCCACTGTCAAACAGCCAATAAATAGGGCGCTTTTGATAGGTTTTGCAGTGGTCTGCATAAAAGCCATTCATGAAATAGTTTCTGATGACTTCTTTCGGTTGCCCCTTGCCACCTAGTGCATCGGCAATGAATTTCAGATTTTCGTCCAGCGTATCGGCGCCGTAAACGGTTTTCACGAACTTTACGAACAGACCGACAATATCATCCTCGAAGTATTCATCGTCACAAATCGGGATAATGTTATCCTTATCAGCAGCGAAAGAAATGTACTTGCTGTTGTCCCATTCGCCACCTGCATAGGCAAGTCCGTCCATATCCAGAGAGTAACGGCCAAACATACAGCCAACCGCATAGGAAATAAAGGAACGAACATCTCTACTAAGATCAGCCTTGCGGACAGTGACGTCCTTATCCTCAACCTCCGGTGTCAGTTCTTCCTGTAACCCGTATATGTCGATGAAAATACGATTCAGTTCTTCCTCATTGGCTTTCAGCTGGTTGAAGCGGTCATCACATTCAGCCTGCCACTGTTCAAATGCTTCGGCAATGGTAGAAACTTTGCGGAGTAGCGGGTGACGCTGAAAGTCCCATGAGGTTTCAAAGGAATCCCAGTCTTTTTTGCTAAAACACACATTTTCCGAAACCACGTCATTTACATATTCAACATAGTTTGCATCAATTAGGCAAGGGAAGTTCGCAATATCTGTGGCTAAGACGTGTATAGATCCTGTCGTTAGCTCCAGAATTGTCATAGCTACATTAGAATTTAACATTCCCAAAATATATTTTTGATTATTACCTGATTCAAAAATAGCTGGCCCCTCAACATTGCTAATCCATCCAGTGGGTAAGTATCTTATAGCAAAAGGCTTCCCATACGTCGAATGAGACCATGTTAGTCCCTCGTAGAAATAGTACTTTTGGTTTTTGACGTGCCTTGTATACGAGCCATATTTTTTTATTACAAGATCTTTAATTTCCTTTCCATCATTCTCCCAATTGACAACACTCGAAAAATTTCCATACCATTTTCTTGATGAGGTATTCTTTACGGTCGGATACCAGCGCTTGTTTGGTAAATATGATCTGTCAGGTCGATGATTAAACTCAATACGATTAATATTAACCTCGAACCAATCATGGATAAATCGTCCGTTATCGTTTGTTTGCAATCCGCTCCCTGCACAACCAAAAGCCTGTAATTTGGGCGCAGTAACGACAATATGCCGCAACTGACTCGGTAATTGATATGAGATTTTCTTGTCTTCCGTTTCTCCAAATGCCGCTAAAATCGATAGATATGGCTGCTGTTCGTAAAATGTTTCTTTGTGAATAAGTGATGATGCATCAATATACTTTGCTATATACGGAACGGACATTTTATTTGTCATTACAAATGCAGTCGTTCCAAAGCCAGCTTCAAATGCATTATCGCCAAGTTCAATTAGCGAAACAATATCCGATATACCGATATATTTTTCTCTAAACTCTACATATCTCGGATTATACATCCAGGCGGTCGGTGTAACGAGTGCACAGTAATATCTTGAAACAGAAAAGCATTTTTCAATATAAACCGAGAAAAAATCCCCCTTACTTATGGGGTAGTATGTCTTTATATATCCGGTCAGCTTGATACCCATCCCGTTGCTTCCCATATACGGCGGATTCGTCACAACAGTGTCATACTTCTGCGCCAATGCTTCCGCTGTCTGTACCAACGGCAGTAAGTCTCTTAGAGCCGCTTCACGAGAGATGTGAATATCTTCTTCGATTTCCACAAAACGGGCATACAGTGCAGACCAATCCTGCGGTGTGACCGTCAGGATAGAGCCGTATTCCTTTGCGTCATGCAGCTCGCTGATGATGGTGTCCATAGCCTTTTTCAGCTTGGCATCGCCATTACAGAAATACTCCAACGCAAACGAATCTACATGGTTGCTCTCCGCAATGGCATACACATGGGGCTGAATGCCACGGCTAAAGAAGCGGCGGTCATACTGACGGGCTTTCATCATTACCGCAAAGTAAGCCAGCTGTGCTGCACGGTCATCGATGTCCAGACCATAGATGTTGTTCTCTACAATACTTGCAACTGCAGTTCTTGTATCTACACCATAAGCCTCATAAATCTGTACAAGCACGTCAAACATATAAGCCAGAATGTGGCCACTTCCGGAGCAAGGATCAATGCACAGAATATCCTCTGGTTTCAGCGCTTTGTACTCTTCACGAATAGACGCAAGCTGAGCCTGAACGTCTGGTTCCTGCTCTGCTTCTTCCAGATAGTATTTCCACTGAGATTTCAGCTCATCGTTTGGATGACCTTCCACCCACAGACGACCAAGGCTGTTTTCTACCATGTAGCGAACAATCCAGTCCGGTGTGAAAAGCTGGGTTGCTGCTGGAATATTTTCCTTCGTGATTTTTATATTATTCTTAAGGGCAGCAAATACATCGTCCTTCTTTTCGCTGTTATAGTACTGATACAGCCAGCCGATAATCTGAACTGCGTCTTTCCAATCTTCCTCAGGAATTAGCTCAATCATCTGCTGAATAACACTTCCTTCACGAAGAAGGTTGTCCGGGAACAAAAGCTCGGTGTAGTCTGCAATCTTCTGGAACATACCCGGAAGCACGCTATTAAGTGCATTGCACTGAGTAATCAGAAGATACTTATACAATTCATCATTGTCATTGGCTTCCTTATAGGCGTAGACTTTCTCCATATCAAGTCCATCCAGCTCCATGTGAATTGCCTCAGTAAGAATCTGAGGCTTAAATGCATTGTTTTCATCTGTGAAAACACGCACTCTACTAGGGAGATATCCATTGACCTCCATAAAACGCAGTGCGGAGAAACGGTTAAACCATGTGTAGGCAACCTCCTCCATAACCTGCTCATATCCTTTTTCTTTAATCTGCGCAATCAAGGCAGCTCTCTGCTTCTTCTCGGTAGAAGAAAGCAGATGCCCATTGACGCTATCGTCATTTGGATTTCCGACCTCTTTATCGGAAATACCGTATTTCAACGCCCTCTGGCTCACACGGGAGATTAACTCCCTGCGAGCTTCAGTGGCGAATTTTTTTATCGCATTCTTGTTCATAACGGTCTCCTTAGCTTAATTTGATTCCGTCGCAATCCTTCATCATTGCAGTGAGGTACGCTCTCATTCGTTCAACATAAGCATCTATATCTTCCTGACTTTCCAAAGTCTTAGAAGGGAATGCCGCTTGACGGTATATATTCTTGATAACCTTCTTTGGAGCTGGAGGAGTTACTGCTCCACCTTCTTTCGGTTTGACGATTGGTGCAACCGGAGTCTTTGGATGAACGATACCATCGATTTTATCGACTGTGTCATCCTTATATTCCCACATCTGAGGTACCAGACCATCAAGAAGCTGCAGGCTTTCCAGCTCTGCCACTCTTGCTTTCTGCTGATCAAAGAATTTATCTGCACGCTCAGATATTGCTCTGGCATCATAAACATCACCAGCAAGAGTATGGATTTCTGACAAGCACTGACGGATGATTTCAAGGATCTCAGCACGCTTTGCTTCAAGAAGCCTTCCGTGACCCTCACGAACAGTATCCATCAATCCGTTTAACTCAGGGATACGTCTGTAAACACTACTCTGTCCGGCATCCACTACAGTAATCTTACGAATCTGATTCAGTGCCTGATTTGCCTCCTCTTCCTTCTGAAGATAAGAGAGGTCGTTTCTCAGCTCTGTTTCCATACGAACTGCTGCATCGAACACCTGCACCTGATTTTTGAAAAATCCCTCTACGCTCTGCATGCCATCCTTATTATCGAGAAGGTTGTCTTCCTCTTTCAGAAGTCTGTCAATCAGAGCTGTATTATCCTTGCGCTGAGAAAGTACACTTTCCATAAGGCTGAGAGCTTTTGTCACAAGGTGATGGTCAGGATATTTATGACCTTCATAACGTTCATTCAGCTTCTCATAATGAGACTTCTGTTCTTTAAACTTCTCAACAATATATCTAACGAGTCCATCTTCATCATCTGGAACATCCATTACATCGAAGTATTCACGCAGCAATTCTTTGACGGCACGCATCTTAGTTGCCGTAATGATCTGACGCTTAGAGATGCTTGTTCTGCCAATCTCACTCTTCTTACGAAGCATATCCGGAAGTTTTGGATTACCCGGCTGGATAGTTTCGCCACCGTACTTAATCGTGACCTTCTGGTCGTAAATCAGCATCGCAGCCACAACCGCAATGTCGATTTCCTTCCAGCCATAAGGGATCGCCTGATAGCGGCTCTGTACATCTGCCATCGAAGTAGGAAGTTTCTTTGCGTCCTGCATTTCCAGATATTCTTCCATTTTCACTGCGGCGTCATGGTTTTCTTCCATGCCAGCCATAACACCATTCAGATGGTCACCCTGCAGTACTGCCAATATATCAGCATCTGTATCCGCATTCTTTGTAATAAGACCAAGTTCACTATAAACATGAGTAACTAAATATTCCAGTGCTTGATCCAGCTTGCTCTTAGCATCGCCACCCTTAACTTCAATACGTTCTCCATCTACATAGAACTCTGCATCAACGATTGCCTTCTTCAAATCTTCCTCTGCAGATGCTTCGTACTTGTTAGCCTCATCCTGATGATTTCGAATGATGTCCTGTACGGACTTCGGTAGCTGTGCTACATTACGCTGCTTTACATATTTACGCACTTTCATTGCTTTTTCCAATGACTCGTAATATGGTGTTTCAGCAAGTACAACGATCGCCTGATTCTTAGACTCAGTCATAAGGCGAAATTCGCTCTTCTCGACAGTGTCTGTTGCTACCGTCATGATGCGAAGTCTCATCCCCCCTGTTACCGCGCCAATGCTTGTAGTGTCTACCATCTGGTCAAATGGGAAATCGTACTTTCCGTGACGATATTTCTTTGTTGTATAAATATCAGCAAAAATCATCTGACCGATACGCTCCACGATTGCAGAGGTATCGACCTGAGTATTTTTGTAAATGTCTCTTTGAATATCCTGCTCTTCATCAGTCAAGAAATTATAAGTGTCACCAGTTCTTCCGATATAGTTCTGGCTAAGCAGACGGTCGAGACTGCCACGTACAGTCTCTCTCATCGTAATCTTATCCAGACGGATATCATTGGCCATAAGGATTACGATGTTGTCAAGATTAGCCGGAATATCATCGACATAACGAATAAGGTACAGAAGCTTCAATACGTCCACATCCTGCTGCTCAATGCCATCTCCGTTATCTGCTGCCTTCTGGCAACGCTCAATAACACGACGAATAGAACTGTCAAGGAATGTATGTACGGTATCGTAGAACAGATAAAACGGCGCTAATGCATACTCGTCCTTATCCTGAATCTTCTGTGCTGCTTCTTGGAATCCTGAAAGCATCGAACGCTCGCCACCAGAAAGATGCTTACCGGAGTTACCATGTTTACGGATTTCAGCAAATACCTTCTGCATGATAATGAACTGGTAAGGTACGAACGGGAAGTTTCTGGCAAAGTCCTGCGGACCGGTATATCCCTTAATGTCCAACATTGCATCAGTAAAGCTGAACAGGTTACGAAGAACGGAATCATTCTGGCTATATACCTGTTCCAATGCCGGTTCCACTTCAGGCTTTTTTTTCAAAATACGTTTCTGGATAACTTCGTCTGCGGAAGAAGAAGTCAGCGAAAGTCTGGTCTTGAAACGGGCCTGAATACGAGAAAACTCATTTTCACGAGCCTTGATGATTTCATCGATAGCTTCCTGACCGGTACAAACAACCCAAATCTTACCGCCGCACTCACTGCCGATTTTCTCAACAAGAGACTGCAGGTTAATAAGAAGGTCTGTATCGCCACCTACATACTGGCCAACCTCATCGACCATAAATAGCAAACGGAAGTCATCCGGCTTATTGTCCACATAATCTTTCATCTCAGAAACAAGCTGTGCGATGCTGGTCTCTACGGTCTCGGTTCCATTAAACCAGTTACGTGCAGCATCCTCGCTCATACCGAGAACCTCTTTCAATGTATCAACAACATCGTCTTCAAAGAAAGCGAAGGCATCTCTTGACTCAAGCCAACGGCCACCATTTTTCTCCTCAAATACACGACGGAACTCTGCTGTCTTTCCACGCTTTTCGATGAACTGCTCCAGCTTTGCTACCTTAAGATTCTCCCCATAAAAGCCAAGGTAGTTATAGAACATCTTTGCAAAAACACGAAGAACAGCAGTCTTGTCCTTGTTGATGGAACCCTCAATATCGATATTGAAAAGGATGGTGTCCGTATGCCCTTTAGTAACGGAATCAATCAACATGAATGTTGCCGGATCATCCTCAAATTTTTTACGAAATCGTTCTACTGTACGAACACCCTGTACCTCCTGATTAGCAAGCAGGTAGGAGAGCATTTTCAGGAAGTGAGATTTACCACTTCCAAAGAAACCGGAAATCCAAACTCCGATATCTGCAGTGCCTTCACGGAAGGACTCTCCATAATTATTAAAGAAGGTAATGAAATGCTTCTTCAAATCTCTGGTAATAACATACTCGTCCAATTCCTGAACAAGAACATCTGTGGCATCTTGGTCTACTTTAACGACGCCATTGATTTTACGATTAATATCCTCTTGGAATAATTGTCCAATAACCATTACTGTTCCTCCTTAAATCACATTGAAAGCTCGATAGTAAGGATTTTTCTTCAGGCAATTAAACAGTTGTACATCACGGCCATCATAATTGCCCGGATAGAACACCAGAATCGGAACATCTGGAAATTCTGGCTGCATCGCATTTAACAGATCATGGACTCTGATAAACGGAAAGGCATCTCCCACTCCTGTGATGACAAGTACGTCACCAGCTTCATGCGGTTCATATTTCATCTTATTTACAAAAGCTGTATTATTGGCCATACGGCTCATCTGGTCTCGAATAAATTCTTTACCCTTTTTCTCTTCCATCGCAGGTATTGTTTTTGCAATGCGCTTATCTTCACAGATAGAAAGAAACACTTCATATAAGTTATGTTCTATCAGGTGACAGTTCATTGACTGATCTGTCATAATCTGCTCGATAAAATGTCTGACCATCATCTCATCGGATGGGTCATAACAGAAGATTCGTATATTTACCTCATTGCTTAAACCTTTGCCTTCAAGAAACTCTGGCTCCTGCATTAAGGCTCTGAGGTTATCTAGTCTTTCTTTCAATTCACTCACTTGGGCCTACCTCCTTACGAAAAGCAATTGAATGCAGGAAGAGCAATCTCATCACCATTTTCACGGATTGCATTCTCAAGTACAGGCTGGAGCCATACCGGGTTGAGCTTTACAGATTTAATATTATCAATGTATTCATTTTCCACCAGTATTTTTGCGATTACCTGTTTCAGCTTGGTAACCGTAGAATCACTCCATGTGGCCACCCAGTCATCCTGCTCCTGCAAGCGCAGGAAATAGCTATTCAAGTCTATCTTGCCAAAAGTAGTGTCCGATAATCTGTATTTCTCACCGATGACGGTAATCATGAAATCCCAAATCAAGCGGTACTGTTTCATCATGGCATACAAACATATCTGCTTTGCTACATCGGATGGCTGCGTTGCGATTGCTGCAACTAAAGAATTATCACCAAGTGCCTCTAATCTTCTCAGGCAAGCAAGCGCCATCTTTCGCACCGACTTTTCTGTCGGATACTGAAATAAATTATCTGAAATAATACGCTCTACTACTTCTTCTGAGCTGCATCCCTCATGGAGCAACTTGGCAGTAGTTCGCACTTCATAAAATAAAAATTGTTCTCTTGTTATGGCAGCATTATATGAGCTCGCTGCCTGTAGGGCTACTTTGTTATTTTGCTCCATCCAAATCCTCCTAACGAATTTTAATCTTCATTATTCTTAGTTTCTTCATCTGGCAAAGTTTCTAAAATATCACTAATCTGACAATTCAATGCCGTGCATATTCTCAAAAGCACATCTGTAGTAATATTGTCTCCTTTACCCAGCTTTGCCATTGACGCTGTGCTTATTCCACTAAGTTCTCTCAATTCTTTTTTGTTCATGCCTCTATCAATAAGCATTTTCCATAACGGGTTATAACTGATACGCATCTGGTACCTCCATTTATTATGACTCTTCAATCACACCAGTTTCTGTAGCAATTTGTTTCTCTCTTGCTGCTTTCTTTGCCCATGACCATCCAAATAGTTCTCCTCCATTTTCATGAAGCTCAATAACCTTAGTCGAATGGACAATGTCACGTGTCACATCATAAAATGTATCTTCTTTATCAAATGCAATAAAAATCTGCTTTTCACTCTGGTTGTATAGCTCCATGATTTTATCTATCGGCAAGTCTGCAATATTTTTAAAAATATTAGAATCATGTGCTATAACTGGTAGCTCCGTGAGCCGTAAGAGTGCAAGGTCAAAAATAATTAATCCCTTGAAGTTCGTGCCTGCTCCAGTATCGTCCTCAGTCCAAAATTCATAAGTTGGCTTTCCACTTCTAGAATTTCCAAATTTTATAGTAGGCGCATAGCGTTCACCATTATAGATATAATCGTTTAGACGAGTCATTTCCTGATTGATACTTGTTTCAACTGCCTGAAGCTGTGTTTCACGGACATCTTCAAGTTGAACTTTTGCTTCTTTTTTCTCTGTTTTTAGTTTGGCGGATTTGTCATATCCTTTATTTTTTGCAACTAAAATATCTATTTGACGCTGAATCTCAACCACCCTATCCATAAATTTTTTAGAGATCGTCACCGGTATTCCAAATTTCCTTTGTGATTCTTGAAGCCTTACCATTTCAGCCGAAATAGCATCAATCAATATCTGAAGCTGTGCTATCTCATCGCCCATTTCCTGAGAAAGGATGTGATGCATCTTGTCATGAAAATGCTCTATTTGAGATAGCTTCTGGACATCAACATCAGGAAAAAATTCTGACAGCTCTGATAAATCCTCTTCAACAGGAACCAAACCACCAGACATATTCGCTTTAACAGCATTTAGCTGCGACACAAGTCTACTACGTCTTCTTTTTAGGACTGTCAGCTGCCCCTTAATTTCAGACGCTTTATCTAAATTATCTGTTTCTTCTTGTGATAGCTCAGCATCCTCTCTGTCCATCAACTTTTGTAATTCTGTTCTAAGGCGTTCGATTTCCTTTTCATTGGCGTTATATTCTTTCTTAGTTCTTGCGACATTAGTCATCTCACCAAGTTTAGTTGCATCATCTCGCACTTTACTGCGTTTACTCTTATCATCATAAACACTTTTATATTCTTCAATAAATGCAAAGACATTGAACATTTTCTCCAATGTTTCTATTGCGGATTCTGGCTTAACATCCCCGTATTTCAAAGGGTATCTTTCCGCATAATTCTCTCTACCATAGATACGCAGAAAGCGCCCTACCATCTCTCTAAATGAGATTGAAGGAGTTGTTATACCATACGCCTCCAAAAGGTAATCCTTGAATTCTTTCAGAGTTTGTATCCGCTGTACTTTATACTCCGAGTCACAGATACCTATCTCAGAAGGCGTTTTTGTGCTTCTGCAAAAATAATCTATTTTATTCCCAAACTTAAAAGCAAAGTTAATAGTATGTGAGTGCAGCTTTTCTTTTGCTTTGCATATTTTAGGATTGATATAATCATCACCGCCAAAGCAAAAATCTACAACAAGAAGAAAAGTCGATTTACCAATTGAGTTCTGTGCAGCCTTATCACCTAGCACAGTATTTAGTCCCTCACGAAGTTGAATACGGCCACGAGGAACAAGCTGGCCATTGACTTTTTTAGCAAATTTATCGCATTCAATTTCATACAGCATAGCGCAGCACCTCCTCTTCTTCGTCGAATTCTATTTTTTCAAGTGCATACAAACAATCTAGTGTATCAATAAACTCACTAATACCAGACATTTTCTTTATCGTTCTTTTGTATAAATCATGCACTGACACCGGACCGTTTTTTAGTTCTTTCAATACAACCGGAAACTTAGAGATGATACTCTGGTCATACGATATTAACTTATTCGGTAATAGCATCAAACACCTCACATTTCTGTATGAAGTAAGAAATAATCACTTCACACGAGCTTCTATTCTCATGGGTGGCATCTTGTAACCAATCAACCATTTTTTCAAATATCTCATCCTGTGATAACCCCATATCATTCAAGTTCATATATGTCATCCTGACTTGAAGACAAAACGGTTTATATCGCAGAATCCTTTCTTCGTTCAACTCAGTGAATGCATCCTGTACTGCACTATAATATACGTTCACATTCGTCTTTGCTTTGAGATAAAGCATCAAATTATCTGCAGCAATCTTCTGTCTTAATGTCACAGGATTATAATTCAAATCTATATTGGCAGGTACTTGCATTTTCGGTATTTTCTCAAGCACCTTGCGGATACCGTCCTCAATCTTCTGCATAGAGACGGTTTCCTTCGCCTCGTAGTCATCTACGAGGTTCTTTTTTATATGTAACAATCTCTGAACCTGTTCATCTGTTCTTCCAGTGATGTATTTACTATGACAAGCTGGACAAAGTGCAATTAAATTTTCCATTTTTGTTTCTGATACAGATGGGTCAATAATTGTCACTTCGTAATTTACTCCGAGTTGCCCTCCAACATTCACAAATAATGGCGTGCTACAACCATCATTTGGACATACACTGCGTTCTTCCGCCACAAGCAATGCTCCATATTGCTCTTTTATAGAAGTTGGTATTGTTGCAACCACTGTTTTTTCTTGAGACTGAGGAACAAGTTCTGTTCTCTTCTTACGCTTGCGCTTTATTGTTGCTGCATTACAAATAATTTCTTTAAATCTCTCTGCAATTTTATTTTTGAAGTTTTCGTTGTTGATTCCGGGACACTCATCGGCAAATGCCGCGCATAAACCTTTAATAGTATCATCCGTCTCTGTATCGATAAATTCTTCAAAATACTGAGAGTCCAGATCCTTATTAATTTTCTTCGCCAAAATGGTGATGTCGTGTTCTCCATAAAAATAACCACGTAGCGTCCTTGCTTCCATATCATGCAACAAAGAATCACCCTTGGGATTGAAATATATTCTCGTAAAAAGCATCCTTGTAAATTCTTCAGGCGAATCATTTCCCTGAAAATATGTTGCTAATTTTTGAGCAAACACTTTGAATTCAGTTTCTGCCAATCCCAAACACCTCCATTTTGAATCAAGCGTGTACAACTGTGTATAAGCATGTACAGCGTTGTTCGGTAAAAAATGCACTTTCCTATATACTTAGGTCATAGGAAGTGAAAAACGCATCTGAATATAGATACACGCTTTAGCAAGTATATCACAGAGCTTTTCGTTTGTCAAATTTGTGTTTGTCATCGCAAATTTTTGTTCAGCGATACAGCAACATAATTTCACTCATTCATTTCCTATATTAATCACTTCAGCAGTTTGCGCAGACAGCTTTCCAGTGCTGACGTGACTTTTCAATTAAATATATCGCTCCCAGCAACTGGAAAGGCTGGTGGCACACATGAGATGGAGATTTCTCCTGACCGTGGTACCACTATACCCTTTTGCCGGTAGCATCAAGAAACCTCCATCTCGGATTGACAAGATGGGGGTTTTTATATGTCAAACAATGCAAATCAGAGTAAACCGCATCGTATCTACGTCAAAGAATCTAAAAGCTGGGTAGACGTCAGCAAGGAATTCTACACGAATTACTATCGTGACATCAACGCCTATCGCAAGCGTCAGCAGGAGCATGGCCGTTGTGTCTGCCCTGCAAGCAAGCGCTATTTATGTGACATGGATTGCTTAACCTGTCCTTATGCCAAGGCTGGCGACCAGCTTTCCCTCGATAACACCGTGAATGACAGCGACGGGAACGAAAAGAGCTGGCTCGACGATGTTCCGGATGAATCTACAGCTATCGCTGAAGTATTAGAGGATGCAGAACTTCTTCACGCTCTCTATGCAAAGCTGAATGAGCTGGACCCGGAAGGTCGTCTTATCTGTCAGCTTATTATGCAGGGAAAATCTGAACGTGACTGCGGCAAGGAAATGGGACTCTCTCGTAATACATTCGTTTATCGTAGAGACAAGCTGCTCCTGAAGCTCCGCTCCGAGCTTAGGGACTACATCTAATATGAATGGTCGTCCTCTGTTTTTTCAGGGTACGATTTTTCTTTTCAAAAACTTTTTTATATTTTTTCGGCCAAACGGCAATCTCACCTCCATTGAGTAGTGTAAGGCGAAACAAAGCGACCTACAGAAAGCGAGGTGAACATCGTGAATCGAACTTTTCACAACAGAAGCAGCACTGACTCAGAAGTGATTGCTACTCTCACTGCAATCAGCCAGGTATCCGCAAGAATGGCGAAGAATCTCAGAATCATCGCCGCACACAGACAATCCGAGGAAGGAGAAACAGTAAATGTCAAGAATGAACGATATGGCTATGACCATCGAAGAGCTGAGAAATGCTGCCACTGCTATTAATGATGCAGCAAACTGGCTCGCACAGCAGTTTGGAGGAGAATCCGAAGCCGCTGAAAAAGCAAAAGTCCCTGCCGTTCCTGCGAAACCTACACTGACTCTTGAGGAGGTTCGAGCTGTTCTGGCTGATAAATCTCGTGCCGGACATACAGCTGAAATTCGAGAACTTCTTAAAAAGTACGGTGCAAGCAAGTTGTCACTCGTAAACCCGAAATATTATGAAGCCCTGCTCAGGGAAGCGGAGGTGCTCTAATATGCCACCTAAAGGACATGCAATCCTCTCCGCATCCTCTTCTGACCGCTGGCTCCACTGCCCACCATCAGCAAGGCTCTGCGAAACCTACGAGGATAAAGGTAGTGATTATGCTGCAGAAGGCACCGATGCCCACTCTCTTTGTGAATACAAGCTCCGCAAAGCACTTGGCATGAAAGCTACTGATCCAACAAAAAGTCTCGACTGATACAACACCGAAATGGAAGATTGTGCTACCGGGTATGCCTGCTTCATCATGGAGCTTTTGGAAGAGACCAAGCAGACCTGCTCCGACCCTGTTGTTCTGATTGAACAGTGAGTGGATTTCTCCCGTTGGGTAGAACAAGGCTTCGGAACATCTGATGCCATTCTCATCAGCGACGGTACCATGCACGTAATTGACTACAAGCACGGTCTTGGAATTCTCGTATCCGCTGAAGACAATCCGCAGATGAAGTGTTACGCCCTTGGCGCTCTGGAGCTCTTCGATGACATCTATGACATCGATACAGTCAGCATGACCATCTACCAGCCCAGACGTCAGAACATTTCTACCTGCGAAGTCAGCAAGGATGACCTGTATCAATGGGCCGATGAAGTTCTGAAGCTTACCGCAGACCTTGCCTTTGCCGGTGATGGAAATTTCCTGTGTGGTGAATGGTGCGGATTCTGTAAGGCAAAGCATGAATGCCGAGCCAGAGCGGAAGCCAATCTTCTACTCGCACAGCACGATTTCAAGCTGCCGCCACTGTTGGAGGATTCGGAAATCGAAGTCATCCTCTCCCGTGTCGACGAACTGGTCGCTTGGGCAGGTGACATCAAGGAGTATGCACTCCAGCAGGCAATCAGCGGTAAAGAATGGACCGGCTGGAAGCTGGTCGAGGGTCGTTCCAACCGCAGATACACCAGCGAAGACGCCGTATCGAAAGCTGTCAAAGCTGCTGGTTTTGACCCTTATGAAAAGAAGCTGCTTGGTATCACAGCCATGCAGAACCTGCTCGGCAAAGCTCGCTTCGAAGAACTCCTTGCAGCCTATATTGAAAAGCCACAAGGCAAACCTACTCTTGTTCCGGAGAGCGATAAGCGCCCGGCAATGAACACAGCAAAAAATGATTTTATGGAGGAATATGATAATGAGTAAAAATGCAAAAATGACAAATCCCATGAAGGTTATCACTGGTCCTAACACACGCTGGAGCTACGCCAACGTCTGGGAACCGAAGTCCATCAACGGTGGCACTCCGAAGTATAGTGTCAGCCTGATTATCCCGAAGTCCGACACAAAGACTGTCGCAAAGATTGAAGCTGCTATCGAGGCTGCATATCGTGAAGGTGAATCCAAGCTCAAGGGCAACGGCAAGTCCGTACCAGCTCTTTCCGTACTCAAGATTCCTCTTCGTGATGGCGATCTTGAAAGACCGGATGACCCTGCTTACGCTGGCAGCTACTTTGTGAATGCTAACGCGACCTCTGCTCCGGGCATCGTAGATGCAGACCGCAATCCTATCCTTACTCGTTCTGAGGTTTACTCTGGAGTCTACGGTCGTGCCAGCATCAGCTTCTATGCTTTCAACAGCTCTGGTAATAAGGGCATCGCCTGCGGTCTTAACAATCTGCAGAAGATTCGTGATGGTGAGCCTCTTGGTGGTAAGGCTTCTGCTGAATCTGACTTTGCAACTGATGACGATGATGATTTTCTTGACTAACGGAGGTGACAAACTATGGAAACAATCATGATTAGCACAATTCTTGTAAACATCTGTATCGGCTGCTTCGCGTGTGTTGGCCTTACTACTGCAGTCTCTATGATTCAGAGTATCATCAATGACCACAAACGCGAAAAGCGTGATCTCGAAAAGGACAAGCGTGATCTCGAATACCACGAAAAGCGCATGAAGGACTTTAAGTAATCTATCAACCTGCTGGCGGTGGTTCTGCTGCCGTCAGCACATCTTTCGACAAAAGGAGACAATCTATGAATGAATTTACAGAAATCTTAAATCTATTTATTGCTAACGTCATCGCATACACCTTTTTTGTAGCGGTATATGGCTTCATCATTTATAACGTAGGGAAAATCATTCTCTATCTTATCCGCTATGCGGTATACCACATCCGCCTCCAGAAGACCTACACCACCGATTTTCTGAATAAAACCAGAGTTAAGAACAACGGACTCATGCCTCAGTACTATGTGGAAGATAACCACGAAGCCATTATTCCGAAGGAAATCTACCTGCAGGTTCAGGAAGAACTGGTCCGCAGACGAGTGGTCAAGACCAGCGCCAATGGTAAGAAGCGCAGCTACAGCTGCAACCACTGCTTCTCACAAATCGTCATCTGCGGCGAATGCGGTGAAATGTTCCGCAGGCTCCACTGGAATAACCGAGGTGTTAAGTCCATCGTCTGGCGCTGCATCAGCAGGCTGGAATCTACCGGACTGGAGTGCCATGCAAGAACCATCAATGAGCTGGTTCTACAGGATGCCGTCGTCAAAGCAATCAACCAGATGCTTGGAGACAAAAGTAGCTATCAGGCACAACTGCAGCTTAATATAGCCTCGGTCATCCGAGCTTCACAAGCCACTTCCGTTGAGAACATCGACGAGAAGCTGATGGCCTTGCAGCAAGAGCTTATCCGGAAAGCCCAGAGCAAAGAAGCCTACGACGAGATTGCCGATGAAATTTTCAGGCTCCGAGAACTCCGCCAGCAAACCACCGTCGACACCGCCGTAAGGGACGAGCAAATAAAGCGAATCAACGACCTGCAAGATTACATCTCACAGCAGACCGTTCACCTCACCGAGTTCGATGAGTCACTGGTGCGACGCTAGGTCAAGCAGATAACCATCTGGAATGACCGCATCACCGTTGAACTGAAATCAGGCGTTAGCATCGATGTTAACGCATAACTCCATAGACGCACGAAGGCTCCTCACCACTGGATAATCTCCGGTGATGAGGAGCCTTATTTATTTCTTTTCAGGTGGTTGCCAACCTTTCTCAAAATGCACTGAATTCAGAAATGTATTACCCGTTCCAAGTATTAGGTATGGAATTCCATCTCTAATTACAACAGCTCCATTCTTCTCTTCTTCAGTCAATTGAATATCTATTGCTTTTCTAACCTTAACATCGCAGGCATATGTCTTAGTTACATCAATTCGACCTTCGGTTTCATATATACGAAGGATATTCTCTGCATCATTTACTACAATAGAGTAATCACAATCGTATAAAAGCATGATTGCTGTAATGTGATATTTTTTTCCATCCTTTGTTTCACCAACAATATCATCATTGCAGCCAATCGTAATTTGATAACAACCTGTGGAAAAATCCTTAAAAATATTAACTGCTATGTGATGTTCCATCATTTTTGAATCAACATCAAACGCTTGTCCTTTAGCCGTATTATATGCTTTTTTCAAAAACTCCAAATTGGATATTCTGCAGTCAGTATGATTATTATTCAAATGGTCTACTACAAACCCTTTTTGTGTCATAGTATCCAAGACATCCTGTCCATACCACTTTGCAACTATATAGCGATGCAATAATCCAAGTGTCTTATTTGATAAATAACCTTTGTCATCCGTTTCGCTGTTTGCTTTTGTTAATGTCCAAGTCTTCGATGTTAATTCCTCATAGTAGTCTTCTCTGTAGGTTGTGAGGCCAATCAGAGGCCATCCCTCTTTGCTTATATGAATCTCATCATTTATTATTTCAAATTTATTTTTACTGGTTCTAGGCATCTCAATACTCTCCTTAATTAAAAATATCGACCTATCTTACTTAATTTCAGTCAATCCAACTGGCTCTTTATCATACAGTCCTGCAGATGTCTTGAATTTTCCTTTCAACACTCTTTCGAACAATTCTGATATATTAGCTCGCTCTGGATTTATCTGAAGTATTATTTCTCGGCTAATATTTAACTTCACTACATTTATATCTCGATTATTTCCGTATGTCCTATCGTAATAACGTATAAAGCCTGTAAGATTAATAAATTCAATGTTTTTTGACTCATCTGAACAAATAATCCTTGCTGCTGAGCGCAATAAGAGAGTTTGGAGTAAATGCATCCTTACTCTTTTTGCGTGGGTTTTATCTAATTCTTTGGCTATAACCTCTCCACTTTCTTCATCGTATACAAATCTATCTATCACACAAATCTCATCCGAATTTGGTATTCTGTATCTATATGAAAGGGTTTTTGTTTTTTCATCATACTCAAAAATCACACTGGCTGAGTCATATCTTTCCTTCCTATATAAAATATCAAGCGTAAAATCATCGTTAACTAAAACTGCATTAAAGAAGTTGATAATTTGCTTTTTATCACCTTTAGCATACATGGATTTCATTTCATCCACTGACTCATGATTCTTCCTCTGTTGTTCCTCAAATTGAGCACGCATTCTGTTAACTCTTTTTTGATGATACTGCTCATATTCTTGCTGCAACACCTTCGCTTCTTTGCGTTTCTCTTCTAATTCTCTTTTTGCCTTATCGGAGAAGATTGGTTTACATTTCAACCAGAATGTTACCTTTGAATCCTTCTCAGCATCACGTTTGCTCGTATCTCTTGGTTCTTTAAACTTACTCCAATCTTTAAGACTCTCGTAGTACTCCTCTGCATTAAGAATGCAAAGGTCATCGACATGGAGTCTTCTATAATAATTTCTCTGTATTCTTAATTTTTCATTTTGTTCCGATACAATTTCATCGTGATTTCTGTCATCCATGTCCTGACACCTCCTGTTATCTATTCCACTGCCAAGTCTGCCTCATAGTATCGAGTGGCTTGAACTGCGGTCGGTTCTGACAACAATCCCAGTGCCACAACCCACGACATCTAATCCACAACCTAAACCCTACCGCAATTTTCTAACTATCCACTTTTTCTTCGGTCAGGCTGACAAGTAGATATGTTTCCATACAAGAAAACCGAGCTTTCCGCAAGGCTTCTCTGATGATACTTACCTCGCAAAAAGCCCGGAAATGCGCCACTTTTCAGCCTTTATTTATCTTTTCTTGACAGCAAACAAACCGTCTCGACATGGACTCCCTGCGGAAACATATCAGTAGTAGAAACCCGCACCAGTTCATAATCCTCCGCACACAGCACCTTCAGATCCCTCGCCAGTGTCGCACTGTCACAGCTCACATACACAACCCTCTCCGGCTTCATTTTAAGGATCGTATTCAGAAGTACCTCATCACAGCCTTTCCGTGGCGGGTCTACCACGATAACGTCTGCATAAACGCCATTCTTCTCATACTCTCTCGGCAGCACTTCCTCTGCTTTTCCGACAAAAAACTCTACATTCTCAATGCCATTGAGCTTCGCATTCTCTCTTGCATTGTCAATGGCCTGTGGTACGATCTCCACGCCGCGGACAAATTTTGCTTTCTGGGCCAGGAACAGGGAGATAGTTCCGATTCCGCAGTACAGATCCCAGACAGTTTCATTTCCCGTAAGGCCGGCGTACTCCAGAGCCTTTCCATACAGTTTTTCGGTCTGGATGGGATTGACCTGGAAAAAGGACAGGGGAGAAATCTGATAGGAAATATCTCCGATGCTGTCCGTTATATAGGACTGTCCCCAAAGGAGGCGAAGCTGATCACCCAGAATCACATTATTCCGTTTTTTATTAACATTGATGGTAATGCTGGTCATTTCCGGAATTTCACAGAGTGATTCCACCAGAGCCTTTTCTGCAGGGATCTTATCTCCGTTTAAGATCAGACAGACCATCATCTCATCTGTATGGAAGCCGTAACGAATCATAATATGACGTACAAGACCTTTTCCCGTGGCCTCATCGTAAGGCTGTACATGATATTTTTCCATGTGTCCGATCACACGGTCCAAAACCTCTTTATTCTGTTTCACTCCCAGAATACATTCTCGGTTATCAATGATGGAGTGGGTTCTTCCTGCATAAAAGCCTGTGATGATCTTTCCGTCTTTATTTTTTCCTACCGGAAACTGTGCCTTGTTTCGATAATGATAGGGGTCTTCCATCCCCATGATCGGTTCCATATCAAGATTCTGAAAACCTCCGATCCTTTCCAGATGTCCACGAACCTTTTTCTCTTTAAATTTCAGCTGCTGCTCGTAGGATAATGCCTGAAGCTGGCATCCTCCGCACTGGCGGGCAATGGAGCAGGCAGGTTTCACACGGTATGGAGACGGTGTGATCACCTCCATCAGACGGCCATAGCCATAGTTCTTTTTTGCCTTGATGATCTTGGCTTTGATCCGGTCTCCGATCACGGCGTCTTTCACAAAAACGGTGAAGCCATCGGCTTTCCCGATACCTTCACCGTCAACTCCGCAATCCTCTATATCTAAAGTGAGTATATCGTTTTTACGGAATTCCATGTATTAAATATCTCCTGTTCTTCTTAAATTGGACTCAAAAAGCCGGTTGAAACCAAGCCATTCTTTTTTGCCTTTGTCTGCGTGGAAAATTTCTGTCAGTGTCTCCATCCTTGCATCTGTATTGTCTGCCAGATTCAGGGCAACTGCCTCTGCAAGTGCCGGCTTCTTGGGAGAACCGTACTCCAGCTCACCATGATGTGCAAGAATACAATGGATCACCTGATTCTCAAGCTTCTCCGGAAAATCCGGGATCTCTTTTGCAAGATCATGTACCATCTGTGCCCCGATCACAATATGTCCCAGAAGCTGTCCCTCATCTGTATAATCATTCATCGGAAAAGCAGAAAGCTCCTTCGTTTTGCCCACATCATGAAGAAGTGCGGTTGTGATCAGAAGATCACGGTTTAAAACCGGATATGCATTTGCCATGTAATCACAGAGACGTGTCACTCCAAGAGTGTGCTCCATCAGTCCGCCGATAAAGCCGTGATGTACGGTCTTCGCTGCAGAATGTCCCTCAAATATCTTCATAAATTCCTGATCTTCCACAAAGAGCTTCTTCAGAAGCTGGAAAAGATAGGGATTCTTCACACTGTTGATAAGCTCTCGCAGCTGGCTCTGCATATCATCCACACTGTTCTCACTGGTAGGAAGATAATCTGCCGGATCATACTCCCCTTCTCCTGCCTTGCGTGCTCTCTTGATATTCAGCTGCATGGCGCCTGCAAAGCTTGTCACATCTCCCATGATCTCAATGTAATCAAGAGTATCAAACTCATCAATTCCCAGAGAATTGGGATCCCAGATCTTACCATCGATCACCCCTGTTTTATCCTGAAGGATCAGATTCTCATAGGGCTTGCCATTTTTCGTTGTAGCTGCCTGTTTCTGTTTGCAGAGATAAATCCCGTTTACTCTGTCTCCCTCATGTAATTCATTTAAAAAACGCATAAAATTCTTGCCTTTCTGTTCTTTTTACTTTCAAAGCAGACATACTCACGAACACATCCGCTTCACACTTTGCATTCATAGCCAGACTTTCTTTATGATCTTTGGCCGCATCCCGGTCCGGGCTTTCTGGCATTTTTGCACAGTTTCCACTTACTTCCGGGCTTTATTCAGTATCATAACACATTTTACTTTCCTTTGCTATGGAAATCATGTAAAATAGGAAACGAAGTGTTTTTTTGCATATCCTGTGTTACGCAGAAAAGCACAGAATCAACAGAAGTAACAAAAAGGAGTAACTACAGCAACAATGAACAAAAAAGCATACAAAGCACTTGAATACTATAAAATCATAGATCTGCTCACAGACAAGGCCTCCTCCCCCATGGGAAAGGATCTCTGTCGGGAGCTTACCCCTTCCACAGACATTGAAGAGATCCGGTCCATGCAGCTGCAGACACACGATGCCCTTGCACGCCTGTTCAAAAAAGGCGGCATTTCCTTCGGCAGTGTCAAGGACATCCGTGGCACATTAAAACGTCTTACTGTTGGCAGCGCCCTGAATGCACTGGAGCTGCTTTCTGTCTGCAGTCTTCTTGAGAATACCGGTCGTGTAAAGGCCTATTCCAGAAGTGACCGTGATGACGGAATGACCGATTCCCTTGACGGAATGTTTGCGGCACTGGAACCTCTGACACCCCTTAGCACAGAGATCCGCCGCTGTATCCTTTCTGAGGATGAGATCAGTGACGATGCCAGCAGCACGCTTCGTCAGATCCGCCGCAGCATCAAAGCCACCAACGACCGGATACACACCCAGCTTTCTTCTCTGGTTGCAGGAAGTGCCAGGAATTATCTTCAGGATTCCGTTATCACCATGCGCGACGGTCGCTACTGTATCCCGGTAAAAGCTGAATATAAAGGCCAGGTTCCCGGTATGATCCACGACCAGTCCGCCACAGGTTCCACTCTTTTCATTGAGCCTATGGCTGTTGTCAAGCTGAACAACGACATCCGCGAGCTGGAGCTGAAAGAGCAGAAAGAGATCGAAGTGATCCTTGCATCCTTAAGCCAGCAGGTAGCTGCTGAGCTGGAGGCTATTCACGCAGATCTTTCCATCATGGTACAGCTGGACTTTATTTTTGCCCGTGCCGCACTTGCCATGGACATGAACGCCAGTGAACCTGTTTTCAACACAGAAGGCCGGATCCGGCTTCGCCAGGCCCGTCATCCACTGATCGATAAGAAAAAAGCCGTTCCTATTGACATCCGTCTCGGGGATGATTTTGACCTCCTGGTTGTCACCGGACCAAACACCGGTGGTAAAACTGTTTCTCTGAAAACCGTAGGTCTTCTTACCATAATGGGACAGTCGGGTCTCCATATCCCGGCGCTGGATCGTTCCGAACTTGCACTTTTCCGCGAGGTTTATGCTGATATCGGAGATGAGCAGAGCATTGAACAGTCCTTAAGTACCTTCTCCTCTCATATGACAAACGTGGTTTCCTTCCTGAAATCCGCAGATCAGGATTCCCTGGTCCTCTTCGATGAGCTTGGTGCAGGTACGGACCCTACAGAGGGTGCCGCTCTTGCCATTGCGATCCTGTCACATCTTCACGAGCAGGGTATCCGTACCATGGCAACCACCCATTACAGCGAACTGAAGATCTATGCCCTCTCCACTCCAGGTGTGGAAAATGCCTGCTGTGAATTCGATGTGGAAACCTTACGTCCGACCTACCGCCTTCTGATCGGTGTTCCGGGAAAAAGTAACGCATTTGCCATTTCTTCCAAGCTGGGGCTTCCAGATTTCATCATCGACAAAGCAAAGGAACAGATCAGCGAGCAGGATGAATCTTTCGAAGATGTTCTGACATCCCTGGAGCAGAGCCGTGTCACCATCGAAAACGAGCGTGCTGAAATTGCCCGTTACAAAGAGCAGGTAGAAGAGCTGAAAAAATCTCTTCAGGAAAAAGAAGAAAAGCTGGATGAACGTAAAGAGCGGATTCTCAGAGAAGCCAATGAACAGGCACATGCGATTCTCCGCGATACCAAGGAATACGCAGATCAGACCATGAAGCTTTTCCATAAATTCCAGAAGGATCACGTAGATACCGCTTCCGTGGAAAAAGAACGCCAGAACCTGAAAAAACGTATGTCAAAAGCCGAAAATGGAATGTCTTCCAGGCAGCAGAAGCAAAAGCCAAAGAAACAGCTGAAGCCATCCGATCTTTCTCTTGGCGATACCGTAAAGGTGCTCAGCCTGAATCTGAAAGGAACAGTTTCCAGTCATCCGGATTCCAGAGGATATCTCTTTGTGCAGATGGGTATCATCCGTTCCAAGGTTCATATCTCCGATCTGGAGCTTGTGGACGAGCCGGTGATCACCACTCCGTCCATGCAGCGTACCGGCGCCGGAAAGATCCGTATGTCCAAGGCAGCCAGCATTTCCACAGAGATCAATCTTCTGGGAAAAACCGTAGATGAGGCAGTTGCAGAGCTGGATAAATATCTGGATGACGCCTATATCGCACACATGAAATCCGTCCGTATCGTTCACGGAAAAGGTACCGGTGCCCTCCGCAAAGGTGTCCACAATTACCTGAAGCGCCAAAAGCACGTAGCTTCTTTCCGTCTCGGCGAATTCGGAGAAGGCGATGCCGGCGTGACCATTGTAGAATTCAAGAAATAAAAAGGAGCTGAAGCCATGGCTACAAAACAGAAAATCCTCATTGTTGACGATGACAACAACATTGCAGAGCTGGTTGCTCTCTATCTCACAAAAGAATGCTTTGAGACTAAGATCGTAAATGACGGCGAGGAAGCCCTGAAGCAGTTCCATATTTTTCACCCGGATCTGATCCTTCTGGATCTCATGCTTCCGGGCATTGACGGATACCAGGTATGCCGTGAGATCCGTCACACCTCCGATGTACCGATCATTATGCTTTCCGCCAAGGGAGAAACCTTTGACAAAGTCCTGGGACTGGAACTTGGAGCGGATGATTACATCATCAAGCCTTTTGACTCCAAAGAGCTGGTGGCACGTGTCCGTGCGGTACTGCGCAGATTTCATGTAAAATCTCCGTCTGCCGCACCAAAGGAAAAATGTGTTTCCTATCCGGATCTGGTGATCAACCTGACCAACTATTCTGTAACTTATATGGGACACCAGATCGATATGCCGCCAAAGGAGCTGGAGCTTCTCTATTTCCTGGCAGCTTCTCCCAATCAGGTTTTCACAAGAGAACAGCTTCTGGATCACATCTGGGGCTATGAATACATTGGCGATACCAGAACCGTAGACGTTCACATCAAACGTCTACGTGAGAAGATCAAGGATAACCCAAACTGGGCTCTTTCCACAGTCTGGGGGATCGGTTACAAATTTGAGGTAAAGGATTCATGAAACAGCATCTTTATACTAAACTGCTGATCCTGTACTTTATGCTGGGCGGAATCTGCTTTCTGCTGCTTTCCTCCGGTGGCTCCTACCTGGTAGAAAAAAGGCTGGAGCGCTCTACCGGAGAGTCCCTTTACCGCACTGCCAGCCAGCTGGTTTCCAAAAATGAACTTCGTCAGGCTGTAAAAAGCCCCAAAAACGAATCCCTCTCCCTGGCTCTTTCCTCTGCAGCAGCCTTTCAAAATGCAGATTTCTGGGTTATGGATACAGATGGGAACGTTTTGATAAACACAAACCAGCAGTCCTCTGATTCCGGTGATATCACCGTCAGGAACTTCCGACCGGAAGACTACGAAGATACCTGCTATTCCTCCGGTACGTTTTACGGAACATTAAAAACCACACAGCTAAGCACAGTCGTTCCCATAAAAGATACGGATCTGGTGACTGGTTATCTGGTGATCCACTACCCTATGAAAAACCTCTACGAAAGCCGCAGCAATATCGTAGAGGTTATGATCCTGATCTTTATTGTGATCTATGCACTGTTTTTCAGTTTTCTTCTGATCTATTTTTACAGGGTCCACAAACCTCTGAAAGAAATCTTAAAGGGTGCCCTGGAATTTGCCAACGGAAATCTTACCTACACGATCCCCGTAGATTCTGAAGATGAGATGGGATATCTTTCCCACTCCCTGAATTACATGGCAGACAAGCTGAACAAAAACGGAGAGTATCAACGACAATTCATTTCCAATGTGTCCCATGATTTCCGCTCGCCTCTGACCTCCATCAAAGGCTATGTGGAAGCCATGCTGGACGGTACCATCCCACCGGAAATGCAGGAACGTTATCTGAAAGTCATTGCTTTTGAATCCACCCGTCTGGAGAAGCTTACCCGAAGTCTCCTTACCTTAAACGAACTGGATGTCAAAAAGCGTATGATGCATATGCGGCGTTTTGATATCAATGAAACGATCCGTACCACAGCCGCCACCTTTGAGGGAACCTGTTCGGAACGAAACATCCGTCTGGAACTCCTCCTTGCGGGAAAAGAGCTTTTTGTCCGTGCAGATATGGAACAGATCCAGCAGGTACTGTACAATTTATTGGACAATGCAGTAAAATTCAGCAGCGACAATTCTTCTATCACACTGGAAACCACGGTCAATCATGGCAAGGTTTTTGTCTCAGTCAAAGACCATGGAAGCGGAATTCCAAAGGAAAGTCTTTCCAGGATCTGGGACCGTTTCTATAAGATCGATGTCTCCCGTGGAAAAGACCGCAAGGGTACCGGGCTTGGCCTTGCCATTGTAAAAGAGATCATCAACGCTCATAAGCAGAATATCAATGTGATCAGCACCGTAGGTGTTGGAACAGAATTTATCTTTACACTGGAAAAAGCAAAATAAAACATCAAAAAACCTCTGATCCGGAAGGCTGTAAAAGAAATATCTCTCAATATCTCCTACAGTATTTCCAGATCAGAGGTTTTTATTTACTCTTTGCAGGCTTATTTCCAATCGTAATTTCTCAGATGGCCTTCCAGATTCATATGCGTAAAATTATGCTGTCGCAGCGCCTCATAAAGCACAATGGCAACTGAATTGCTTAAATTCAGGGAACGGATATCTCCGATCATCGGAATCCGCACGCAGGTTTCCTGATTGTTTACCAGGATATCCTCCGGGATTCCCGCACTCTCCTTGCCAAACATAATGAAACAGTCATCCTCATACTGCACATCTGTATAAGTCTGAGGTGCCTTGGTGGTTGCGTAATAAATCTTTGCTCCCGGATTCTTTTTGAGAAAATCCTCATAGTCTAGATATCTGGTCACATCCAGATGTTCCCAATAATCCATACCTGCACGCTTGATGGCCTTTTCATTCAGGCGAAAACCAAGCGGTTCGATCAGATGCAGCCTGGTTCCTGTTGCCACACAGGTTCTTCCGATATTTCCTGTATTTGCCGGAATTTCCGGCTCATGGAGCACAATATTCAAAACTCCCATTTATTTTTTTCCTCTTTTCTACATAGCATTAAATATACAAAATATGCATTCGCAATCCGCTTCGCTGCTTGCTCATGAGATCAAAAAGCCAAGCTTTTTGGTCTCATCTTCTGCCGGGCGTTCCAGATATCTGGCATTTCCGCCGCTGTAAAGAAGCCTGTCATTTCCGGAATCGGTCTGCCCGATCACTGCTGCCATGATCCCCTCTCGCCGCAACTGCTGCACAAACGCATCACCGCCATGGATTCCCATAAGAATACTTCCGCCGGAAAGCAGCTTGTACGGATTCACATCAAGGATCTCACAGATCTCTATGGTTTCCTGTCGGATGGGCACACTTCGAAGATCTGCACTAAGACCTACTCCGGATGCCTCCGCCATTTTCCAGAGGGCAGCAAGAAAGCCGCCTTCTCCCATCCGATATCGGGCACTGGCTCCGGATTCTTCCGCCATTTTCCAAATTTTATCATTCTCTGTTCCTGTTCCGTAAACCTCAGGAAGCTTTACAGCATCCTCGAGAAACCGTTCTGCAAAAAACTCCCGCAGCCTGTCATGATAATTCTTTGTGATCCATGCAGTTCCTTCTGCTGCCACAGGGCCTGCCACAATCAGCTCGTCTCCCGGCATAAGCCGTCCGTCTATCTCTGCCTGAAGCGCCTCCAGTGCTTTTTTTCCAAGTTTCATAACTGCCGCCTTAATAAAGGATAAGTGAAAGCACAGTCGGAACTACCATTGCCAGTACCAGAATAACTGCGATGATCGCTGTGATCACTTTTCTTTTTTTCGGATCAAACATTCCCATAATTATTATTCACCTCATCTGTAATATCCGTTAATTGCGCATTGTTGGTCAAAGGATCCCTGTCTGTATAATCAAAAAGAAGCTTCTTTCCGTCCCGGAACACCTCGATATGGGCGGTTTTCGGGATTTTTTTCGCTTTCCGGTAATCCCAGATCAGCCGCTCATACGGCTTCTGGTCTGAAGCAAAGGATGGCCTGCTCTTTAAATTCTCTCGAAGATAAAGATCCAGGAGCATTACATCGGAAAGTGCTTCCGACGGAATCTCTTTCTGTTCTCCGGCAAACTCCATAAGGATCTCATAGCGCCTCATCCTGGAATGAGAGATCTCCGAGTATCCTTTTTTCTCATAAAATCTGCCAAGTGCCTCATACATCCGGAAAGGATCGTCAAAATACTTCTCCAGAAATACAAGGGTATTTTTGAACTGCCCACTATTATAATACACTTCCACCATACTTTCCACCATTTTCAGCCTTAAAATCTCCCCGTAGGTCAGCCAGGCTGTGGAAAGTACCTCATAGGGTTCCCGATTCTTGTAAAGAATCTGATATTCCCCTGTCATTTCCATCATGTATGATCCCTTCAGCACTTTCAGAAAACCAAGCTGAAACTGTTCCGGACGCAGTGCGTAAACATCGCAGAAGGACTTGTGGAAGCTGTCGTATCCCTCATAGGGAAGTCCTGCGATCAGATCCAGATGCTGGTGGATATTTCCAAAGCTGTGGATCTGCTCTACAATCCCTTTCAGCTTTTCAAAATCCATGGTTCTCCGAATGGCTTTGATGGTCTGAGGATTGGTAGACTGTACACCAATCTCCAGCTGGATCAGGCCCGGACGCATGGTTTTCATCAGCGCCAGCTCCTCCGCACGGAGAAGATCTGCGGAAATCTCAAAATGAAAATTGGTGATCCCGTTATCATTCTCCGTAATATACCTCCAAATCTCCATGGCATGGTCATGCCTGCAGTTGAAGGTACGATCCACAAATTTGACCTGAGGAACTTTATTATCAATAAAAAACTGCAATTCCTTTTTTACAAGCTCAATATCACGGAACCGAAGCTTCTTATCTATGGAAGAAAGGCAGTAGCTGCAGGAAAAGGGGCATCCCCTGCTGCTCTCATAATAAATAATGCGGTTTTTAAACTCTGTAAGATTGCTGTATGCAAACGGAACTTTACTTAAATCCATCAATTCCCGCCAGCCCGTGTGTACAATATCCCTGCCTTTGTTTTCATCACGAAAAGCTACTCCGCGGATCCCGCTCAAAGTTTCCGGTTTTCTTTCTATATAATAACCTGCCAGTTCATGGAAGGTTTCCTCTCCTTCTCCCACCATCACTCCAAAAAACGCAGGATTCTTTTTCAGAAATTCCACCGCATCGTAGGATACCTCCGGGCCTCCTGCCCAAAACTCCACCTGTGGAAGGATTTTCTTAAGATCCGGCACCAGCTCCCTGACAAAAGAAATATTCCAGATATAGCAGGAAAAGCAGACCACATCCGGCTGCTCCAGATAAATATCTTTTAAAATGTCATCCCTGATCTGATTGATCGTATATTCTTTGATCACAACCCTGGAGCTGTATTCTCCGGAACAGGATTTCAGGTTATATACCGCAAGATTGGAATGGATATATTTTGCATTGCATGCTGCAAGTAAGATTTTCAAATTTTATATTCTCCTAACTTCTGTCGGATAATTTCTTTCCCCGGCAGTTTTCATTATTTCTCTGTTGATCCTTTTCGCTTTATGATTATAACGTTCCCGCCACCGGATGTAAATAGAAAAACAGGGATTTCCCTCCTGCCGCAAAAATGCCGTTTTTGTTGTATTTCCATCCAAACAGCGTTAAAATGAGTACTATATATTTTTATAAAGGAGTAATCTTTTTATGGATCGAAACAGCTGTCTGAATTATTTTCAGGCGTTTCCCTTCTGGGAACATATGACGGAAGAAGATCGGAATTTTCTTCTTGATAACATTCGCGAGCTTCATTACCCGGCAGGTGCTGCCATACAGTCTGAAGAGCGCCAGTGCCTGGGAACTCTTTTTCTTCTGAAGGGAGTTCTCCGTGTTTATCTACTGTCCGCTCAGGGAAAAGAAGCAACCCTTTACCGTTTAAGGGACAGTGACATCTGCACTCTTTCCGCCTCCTGCATGCTTTCTGCCATTACATTTGATGTACAGATCGATGCAGAAACAGACTGTGATCTGCTTCTGCTTCCGGCAGTTCCTTTTTCCCGGCTGATGAAAAACAATATCTATCTGGAAAATTTCATCTACAAACGGACAACTGAACATTTCTCAGATGTGATCGCAGGAATCGAACGGACATTTTTTATGACCCTGACTCAGAGAATCGCAGCCTTTCTTCTGGATGAAGCTGCAGATACCGGTTCCGATGAGCTCGCTCTCACACAGGAAGCCATCGCCCGCTCCATCGGAAGTGCCAGAGAAGCTGTCAGCCGCAGCCTTAAAAAAATGAATAAAGACGGCTCTATCCAGATCTCACGGGGATCGATCCGCATTCTGGATAAAAGACGTCTTTATGAAATGATGAATACTTTTTAATTTGAAGATGTTTTAGGTGCCGGCTGCAGGATCCACCAGAACAGCATCGGCATAATAGTCATTACCGGCCACATATAACGGATCATCCCATTTACAGGAGACACAAGACATATCAGTATATTCAGCACCGGTATGGCAAAGATCAGGAGTTTTTTCCATTGCTTCTTCACCAGAAGATATCCCATCAGCAACAGAGTAAGCCAGGTATACGTTCCTGCACTTAAAATAAGTCCCAGGCCAGGTGCGCGCATCCATAATTCATCATAAAGCCGGAATATATACTGGATTTTTTTTGGCCCAACATAACTGACATCGATCCCGGATTTCTTCTGATACAGTTTATCTATGTAGAACCGGTACACGCCCTGCTGTCCTCTTCCCATATGGAACGGATCATTATAGCTGTAGGTGTTATTCAATGTCGCCTGGACATATACTCCCGGATGACGACAGAACATGGCAAACCAGGCTTTAAAATAATCTTTCATGTATCCATCCAATTTAGGATCATTATCATCATCTCTGAACCTGAATGTAATTTTCACAGGATCCGACAGTTCCGGATTATACTTCTCGGCAAGAACATCATAATCCAGGATCCTGTTGATCGCTTTCTTCTCACTTGCGGTTACATCATCCGGATATTCTCTCAGATATCGGGCAGTCTGCTGAAACGGTACCGAAAGCATTTCACATCGGGATCCAGGTGCCACGCCAAGGGCAGGTGCTGCCCCCTTTTCTACGCCCAGATAACAGGCAAAAACACAGACAGCTACAATAAATGCATATTTCCTCGCGCCCTTTACCAGGAAGAAAAACAAAAGGATCAAAGAAGGCAGGACCAGATGAATGCCATTATTTCGGGTAAGACAAACACTGATTCCCAGAAGAAATAAATATACTGCCTTTCTCTTGGAAAAGGAATGACAAATATCTATATACACTGCAAAATACAAAGTAATGACTGCCGTATATAATCCATCTTTGATCACTGCCTGGGCATAGCTTCCAAATATGGGAACAAATGCAAACAGCAGAACAGTACCAAAAAGTATCCATTTTGGAGCCTTCCATCTGTACAGATAGCGGACTACCGCACTGTAACACCAGATTTCCACAGAAGTAAACACAATGACGATCAAAAATACTCCAAAATTATAACACCAGATAGTTTTTCCAAGTGTCAGCAGTCCACCCATGATCATCGTCAGGACCCATGGATGATGATTGTCCAGCGGCATAGCTCCCAAAAATACATCCAGCTGCCGAAATCCATCTGCCGGGATCGAACCTGGGAGAAATGCCAGGATAAACGGTGTCCATCCAATGATCATAGATATCTTTGCCAGGCGGAACCACATTACTTCTTCCTCTCTGGCCGGGATACGCCCGCAGGCCTTTCGGAAGAACTCCATCTCAGGAATCCTCCAGAAATAAGTGATTCCCATATCACAGATAATATAAAATCCTATAAAGCATCCGGCTGAGATCAGGATCTGTTTCTTTGCGCCAAACAGAAAATCCCAGTTTCCATTTGTAAAATAAGAAGTTCCAAGAAGCATTCCCGCCGAAAAGATCACTGCCAAAACATGTGCCTGCCAGTTTCTGTATTTCCGGTAGCCCTCCCATCCTTTCACGTATAAAATAAGAAGCAGGATCCATGCAAGCAAGCTCGTGCATCCCAATCCATTATAAACATCGCTCATTTTCTCTACAGAAGTATTTCCATCCATTGGAAGGCCCGTAAAAGAAAAGGCCAGCGCTGTGATCATTGCCGCGATCACAGGCACTGCATTCTTTTTTATTATTTTCTCATCCATATTTTTATTAACCCTTGTCTAAAATTTTCAGTAAACCAACAATGCTCCGGAAACCATTTCGGTTCCCAGAGCTGTATCTGTTTTTTCTGTTTTCTGTTTTGGTTACTGAAGCGCTGCCTCAAGCTCTGTCTTTGATGTCAGTCCCACAAAACGTGCGGTCTCTTTTCCTTCTTTGAATACCAGCAGTGTGGGGATACTCATGATCTTGTACTGCTGTGCCAGTGATGGCTCTTTGTCTACGTCAACCTTGCCAACCTCATATCCGGCTTCTGCAAGCTCTTCCACGACCGGAGCCTGACGTCTGCATGGTCCGCACCAGGTTGCCCAAAAATCTACCAGTACCGGCTTTTCTGCCTTTAATACCTCAGTTTCAAAATTGTCTGTTGTAAAAACTTTTGCCATGATAAAATTCCTCCTTGATCCTGTATTTATTTTTAGTATCAGCTTATGCTTACGCCTTCAGAAGCTTCCGCACATACTGACAGGCGGAAAGTCCTGCCTGGGCACCGTCATGAACAGCTTTTGCCACCTGGAGAAGTCCACCGGTGCAATCACCTGCTGCATACAGTCCCGGAACTGTAGTCTCCATCTCTTCATTGACCCGGATATTTCCTTTTTCATTCAATTCCGCTCCGATCTGGCGGGCCATCTCCGAGCTTCCGGCTGTACCAAGTGCTACAAAGACTCCCTCTGCCGGCACAAAAGAATCTGCTCCGGTACCTGCTTCCTGCATGGACACATCACTTTTCAGGCGGATGCCGGAAACACGCTCATCCCCTTCGATCGCCTGGATCTTCATGGTGTTAACCGGAAGCGGATTTTCTCTTGAAAATTCCGGTTTCTTTCCATCTGTAAAGATCGTCACACGGGAAGCGGTATGAGAAAGTTCTTCTGCTTCATGAAGAGCAAAATCACTGTTTCCAAGCACTGCCACTTCTTTTCCTCTGTAAAAAAATGCGTCACATACTGCGCAGTAGCTGACACCTTTTCCCTCAAATTCCTTTACTCCCGGAATCCTGGCAGAAGCTCTCCTGCTTCCGGTTGCCAGGATCACGCTGCGTGCCTCAAAATCTCCTGCGGTAGTTTTCACCTCAAAAGTATCAAAACCACCCATTCCCACAACCTGGGCATCCAGGATCCGTACTCCAAGTGCTCTTGCCTGGGCAAGACCTCTTTCGAAAAGTTCTCTGCCGGACAGCGGCTGCTCCAGTCCGTAATAGTTCTCGATCTTCTCCGCTTTTTCCAGTGAACCGATTCCTGTATTTATGATCAGCGGATCCATATTTCCTCTTGCCGCATAAAGTGCTGCCGAGATCCCGGCCGGACCTGCTCCTATGATAATGATATTCTCCATTTCAGACACCTGCTTTCTTCTTCGTTTGGATCTGTTCTATAATATACGCTTCGCATTGGTCTGTTTCTGTGATCAGGTCACTTTTCCTTCACAGAAGTCATTATATCACATTCCCCCAAAATTACACCTTTTTTTCAATAGCTTTTATTTGCGTCTGTTTCTCTTCTATGCTATTATTATAACGACTTTAAACCAATTAAATGAATCAAGATGATACCCCTGCGGGATCATAAATATCTGCTTGACCTGTAAGGAAACAGATTCCTTATATTTATCAATAGATCATGAATCATAAAAAGGAGCCTAATCTCTATGAGAAATTTTGAATATTTTACCCCTACCCGGGTTATTTTCGGAAAAGATACACACCTTAAGATCGGCACTGTTCTAAAAGAGCAGAACTGCAGCAAAGTACTGATCCATTATGGCAGCCACAGTGCAGTAAGCTCCGGTCTGATCGATGAGATCCGATCTTCTCTGGATGAAGCTGGAATTTCCTATGTCACTCTTGGCGGTGTGGTTCCCAATCCCCGTCTCTCCAAGGTACGTGAAGGTATTGAGCTTTGCCGCAAAGAACAGGTTGATTTTCTTTTGGCTGTTGGCGGTGGCAGCGTTATTGATTCCTGCAAGGCCATCGGCTATGGACTTGCCAATCCGGATACAGATGTATGGAACTTTTTTCTCCGCACCGAAACCCCAAAAGCCTGTCTTCCTGTAGGCGTTATCCTGACGATCGCAGCTTCCGGAAGTGAAATGAGCGGATCCTGTGTGATCACCAATGAAGAGGGCTGGCTGAAACGAAGTAGTGCCCGCAACGATCTGTGCCGCCCACGTTTTGCTATTTTAAATCCCCGCCTCACCTATACCCTGCCGCAATATCAGACCGAAAGCGGCTGTGTGGATATCCTGATGCATACTATGGAACGGTACTTTGTAAATATCGAAACCATGGAGATCACCGACAGTATCAGCGAATCTCTGATGCAGACCGTGATCTATAACTCCCGGATCCTGATGAAGGAGACGGATAATTATACTGCACGGGCAGAGATCATGTGGGCCGGCAGTCTTTCCCACAATGGACTTACCGGCTGCGGAACCGGCGGTGGTGACTGGGCCTGTCACCAGCTGGAGCATGAACTGGGCGGCACCTACGATGTGGCTCACGGAGCCGGTCTTGCCGCTTTGTGGGGAAGCTGGGCACGTTACGTTTATGATGCAAATCCGGAACGCTTTGCCCAGTTTGCAGTCAATATCTTTGACATTCCCTGCAGTACCGACTTCAACAAAACTGCTCTTGCCGGCATAGAAGCCATGGAAGACTATTTCCGTTCCATCCAGATGCCTACCAGCCTTCATGAGCTTGGTCTTGATCTTACAGAAAAGGAGATTCATGATCTGGCGTTTAAATGCAGCTTTGAAGACACCCGTACCATCGGTGTGTTCAAACAGCTGAACATGAAAGATATGGAAAAAATCTATCTTGCTGCCAGATAAATCTGTAGCCATAATATTGCAGATGTTTTTTTGAAAATCAGATTTTTCAGAAAAACATCTGCTTTTTTTATTTTTTCCTTGCATTCTCTACATAAATGTGTTAAAGTAACAAAGTACTCGAAAGAGACATGTCCAGATAGCTCAGTTGGTAGAGCAGAGGACTGAAAATCCTCGTGTCGCTGGTTCGATTCCGGCTCTGGGCATTATTTTTTTACTCTGATCGCAGAATAGCCTCTGCTGGTCAGAGTTTTTTTATACAAAAAACTGCTGCAAATCCCTTGTGGAATCTACAGCAGTCTTTTTCTGATCACTGAAGCAAATAAACTTCTGTATAAAACACGCCCTTCTGCTCTGCTTCGGAGTGTGTTGCCACATATACATCAATGCAATTGGTCCGGATCGCTCCTCCGCAGTCCTCTGCAACATAAACCTGTCCATTGATCACTACTTTGGAACCGTATGGGATCTGACTCGGATCCACTGCGATCGTACGGTTGGTAGTGGCCGTTACTCCTGTGGAAGTAATTCCATTCGCCCATGGTCCGCAACAGATGCTGCACGGACAATAATGCGTGATCCGGAATGTTCCCAGTGGTTTCAGTGTCGCGTCAGAAGATACTGATACCGGCGTTCCGATCTGTACGCCAGATGCGGTACTTCCGGAACCACCTGTGGAAGTTACACCATCTACCGCATCCGCAAAAACGCCCTCCCCGGAACTCTTAGTAAGGGATCCTGCTTTTGTATTCTTTTCCTGCTCTGCCTTGGCCACTTCCGTAGCCTGATAACCTTCCAGGCAGCTGGTCGGAATATAGCCGACGTGATCTGAACCACTGTCATCTGTGTAAACGATCCTGCTCCAGATAGCATCTACCGTACCTGTTCTTTTCAGCTCATCATCCTGAAGGACCTCTCCTACAACCTCTCCGTCCTTCTTGCCGGGATAATCCAGGATATCACTGTCCTGTGCCGCTGTAACTGTATCTGTAAATTTATTTACGATCTCCGTATCACTGAGCACGCTGTCCGAAACATAACCGATGATCTTGTCCTCACCTTTCTTTTGGAAGGTCACCTTGCTCCAGCCATTGTCACAGACTGCAATTCTTTCAAGTTTCGTTCCCAGGATCACAGAACGCAGCTCTGTACCACTGTCTCCCGGATTGGACCGGATTTCCGTATTTTTCGCTGTAACATAAAGCGTATCACTCTTCGCCAAAACATTTACTGTATTTCCCGCCCCATCATCGATCTGAAACTGCTGAGGTGTTTTTTTCTCCTTTGTATATGTATCCAGTGTTGCTTCATATCCCAGTACCTCTGCTGATACGGATGCAGGGAAAAGCATAGAAGCACATAAAATAATTGCCAGAAGCTTTTTTCGCATGAAATCTTGCCTCCTTTCTTCCGGCATTCTACGGTTTGTCCCGACTATCATAGCATATCAGATCATATTTTGCAATTTCACAGGACAGTCTTCAGAAATTTTTAACAAAAAGATCATATTTTTTAACTGGTCAAATCTATCCATAACGGATACAATACTTATATGAATACAAAACACAAGAAACCAACCCTTACTAAAAAACAGCGCCACAAACTCCGTGTACAGCAGGTGCGAAGGCAGAAGATCTTTCTGACATGTCTTTTTCTGCTGATCGTGGGCTGTATCCTTCTGCGTTTTTCCAAATTTTCCGGCAGGCAGAAGGAAACCCATCAGATCAATGCAGCCTGTGAAGCTTATCGCGATGAGGTTTCCAGCGAAGCAGCACAATATGATATGTCCGACTATGTAGACCTGATCCTGGCTGTGATGATGCAGGAAAGCTCCGGACAGGGTACCGATCCCATGCAGTCCTCAGAAGGAGCCTACAACACCAGATATCCTCAGCAGCCCAATGGTATCACAGATCCTTCTTACTCTATTTCCTGTGGCATCCAGGAACTGAAATATGCTCTGGAAAAGGCCGTCTGTACCGGTCCGACTGATCTTTCCAAAATCCGTCTGGCTCTGCAGGCATACAATTTCGGAGCCGATTCCTATTTTGCTTATCTGGAAGAAAACGGTCAGACTGTGTGGACGGCCCAAAGTGCTCAGGCCTTTGCTCAGATGGCAAGCGGCGGCACACAACGTGATGAAGATGATCCCCTTCATGATCCTGCCGGTCCATGGGACTATGGTGACCAATACTATCCGGATCATGTTTTGCGCTATTACCACTTAGACAATAACTCATAAACCACCGAAATATTGTCATATACAAGTTCTATTTCAGACGTCTGGAATAAACTTTATATGTTGTGTATAATTTCAAAAAAATTCCAAAAAACATTTGACAGAATATAAAATCTATGCTAATATATGTCTTGTCGCTGAGGGAAACACTTGAAACGATAAGACATATGCGATAGTGGCGTAGTTGGTAACGCGCGACCTTGCCAAGGTCGAGACCGCGGGTTCGAGCCCCGTCTATCGCTCTTCAGAACTCTGAGTTTTTCAGAGTTCTTTTTTATTTTTAAAACTATCCTTTTTCGATCAAAAAGTCCCGGGTCTGATCTCTTTTTTCCAGAAATTCAGATTCGGGACTTTATATTTTTTATCTTTTATTTCAGCTGCATATCATGGCCAAGGCATGCATCTTTTAGTGGTGGAAAAGGCGGATTCCTGTAAATGCCATCACCATTCCATACTTATTACATGTATCGATAACTGCGTCATCACGTACAGATCCACCCGGCTCTGCAATATATTTTACACCGCTCTTATATGCGCGCTCGATATTATCACTGAATGGGAAGAATGCATCGGATCCCAGTGTCACGCCGGTAAGACCATCCAGCCATGCTCTCTTCTCTTCTTTTGTGAACACTTCCGGCTTCTCTGTGAATGTCTTTTCCCATGCACCATCTGCAAGGACATCCATATATTCCTCACCAATGTAAACATCAATGGCATTATCTCTCTCCGCACGTGTGATCGTGTCTTTAAACGGAAGCTCCAGTACTTTCGGACACTGACGGAGATACCAGTTATCTGCCTTCTGACCTGCAAGGCGTGTACAATGTACACGGGACTGCTGTCCTGCACCAACGCCGATAGCCTGTCCGTCCTTAACAAAGCATACAGAATTGGACTGTGTATATTTCAGGATGATCAGAGAAACCTTCATATCTCTCTTGGCTTCTTCCGTAAGCTCTTTATTCTCTGTTACAATATTGGAGATCAGCGCATCATCAATTGCCAGCTCCTGGCGGCCCTGCTCAAAGGTGACTCCAAATACCTGTTTGTGCTCCAAAGGTTCTGGAACATAGTTTTCATCGATCTGGATCACATTGTAATTGCCTTTTTTCTTCTGCTTCAGAATTTCAAGAGCCTCCTCTGTATATCCTGGTGCGATCACACCATCAGAAACCTCTCTCTTGATCAGCATTGCGGTATCTTTGTCGCAGACATCAGAAAGAGAAATAAAATCACCAAATGATGACATACGATCTGCACCTCTTGCTCTTGCATACGCACATGCAAGCGGGGAAAAATTCTTCCAGTCCATATCATCTACCCAGTAGATCTTTGCCAGTGTCTCATTCAGCGGAAGTCCGATGGAAGCACCTGCCGGAGATACATGCTTAAATGAAGTTGCTGCCGGAAGTCCGGTTGCTTTCTTAAGGTCACGTACCAGCTGCCAGCCATTAAAGGCATCCAGGAAGTTGATGTATCCTGGTCTTCCGGAGAGTACCTGGATCGGAAGCTCACTTCCATCTGCCATATAGATCTTTGATGGTTTCTGATTTGGGTTACATCCGTATTTTAACTGTAATTCTTTCATGAAAAAGCTCCTCCGTTCTCTGTGATATCCCTATTTTCTTATTTATTCTTGTTTACGATCCTGGATTCATATTTTCCTGTCTCAATGTCAATAAAACGAACAAAGAGAGAAACTTTATTATCCTGGTTCAGGCTCTTCCAGAGGAGATCCGTAAACTCATCAATATCGCTTGGGATCTCTACCAGCTTCGGCTCTCCCTCGAAACTTGGAAGTGGATTTCCATCGCATTTATAAGTATGGATAAAACGTCCCTGTCCTGCCGCCGCATTCTCATAGGCAAATGTATAACGAAGACAGGAATCCGGATTTCCGTTATTGCTCTTTAAAATAGACATCGCATAATTGAATTTACCGTCTTCAACATGAAGAACACCTGAAATACGAGGTGTATAGTTCGGCGCATCCGGCTCAAACTCTCTGCTGCGGAGAGACTGTTCAAAGGTGAGCTGTCTGTCCATTCCCTCATAGATCGTATCTGTCTGATCACCGTTTGTTACGATGGTCTTATTTCCAAGGACACGTACCGGTGCATAAATGATCAGGCTCGGGTCTGTAAGCTTGGACGGATCAAAAGCCTGTGTACGGATTCCTTCCCCATCCTCAACAAAAATACGGTTTCTGCTGTTCTCGCTTCTTCCCATAATAAAATATGCAGTAACTGCATGTTTCCCGTCAGCGGAACGTCCGATCACAATTCCTCTTCCCGGATAGGAATTTTCTTTCAGTTCTTTTTCAAGTGAAAATGTCGTCATTTTTCACAGTCCTCCTTGTCTAATGTAAGGCCCGGGGCTTATCCCAGGATATGAACGGTAACAAAAAACCGCCTGGACACCCCTTATCAGGCTGCCCAGGCGGTCGGCTTCTCACTTCACTGCACTCCCTGTAGGTAATCCTACTTTCCGCCAGTCATGCAGCTTCTGCTGTTATACTACAATACTTCTTCTTAATTTTCAAGCCCCTATTTTCAGAAATTATTTTTCCAGACTTCTTGTTGCTCACAAAATAAACAATAACACTTTATTTCCCCTGTAATGCATAATCTGTCTGGATCTGTGCTGCAATGTCTGATTTCATCTGGATCCATGCATCGGGATTTTCCACGTAATACTTCGGACAGTCTTTACCTGTGACATCATAATGACGGATCACCTGATCCGAAGTCAGTCCAAAGCGTGTACAAAGCCACGCTGTCAGCTTTACCGCCGAATCATAGGTTGCTGTATTAAACTGCCCTGTTTCATCCGGATGGCAGCATTCAATGGATATGGTATCTACATTTCTGGAATTTGTGGCATAGGATATTTCTGAAGTGGGAATACATTGTACCACTTCTCCCTCCAAACCTATCACAAAATGACTGCTGACTTTGTTGTCCTGCGTTGTCGCAAGATTTTCAAAATAATTCCGGTTGGATATGGCAGTAGATCCCGGATTGGCCGTATAATGAATGGCTATATAATTTACCTGTTCGATAGAAATCTGTGGTCTGGAATAGGAATTCGGTGTCAGAAGCTCCACATCAATAAAAGGTGCTCCTTCTGCCTGCCATTGTTCCGGTCCGCCATTTCCGCTGGCATTCCCGGATATTTCTTCCTGTCCGGACTGAGTTTCACTCTGTTCCATGCGCATCTCAAAAAATGCGTATCCTAACGCACACGCAGCAAAAGCAACGATCACAATGATACATATCAGCACAATCCTCTGTAGGATCTTGATCGGGTTCTTTTTTCTCAAAGACTTCTTTTTTCTTCTGGAAGACCCGGAGGAAGTTTTCTTTACGGAAACAGGCCGCCCGCTATGGGACGGCCTGGGTGACTTTTTACCGGTCTTACCTTTTTTTCCTTTATTATTCATCTACACTGTAGTTTGGAGCCTCTTTTGTGATGTGGATGTCATGTGGATGTGACTCTTTAAGAGATGCAGCTGAAATCTTGATGAATCTGCCTGTTGTCTTCAGCTTCTCAATATTTTCTGCTCCACAGTAACCCATACCGGATCTTAAACCACCGATCAGCTGGAATACGGTATCCTCAACATGTCCTTTATACGCAACACGACCCTCAACACCCTCCGGCACAAGCTTCTTTGCATTCTCCTGGAAATAACGATCCTTGCTGCCATTCTCCATAGCTGCGATAGATCCCATTCCACGATATACTTTATATTTTCTTCCCTGATAAAGTTCGAATGTTCCCGGGCTCTCGTCGCATCCTGCGAACATGCTTCCCATCATGCAGACATTGGCACCTGCTGCGATGGCCTTGGTGATATCTCCGGAATATTTGATACCGCCGTCTGCAATGATCGGGATTCCGTAGCTGTTAGCCACTTCATAACAATCCATAACTGCAGTAACCTGCGGAACACCAATACCTGCAACAACACGTGTTGTACAGATAGATCCCGGTCCGATACCAACTTTGACTGCATCTACTCCAGCCTCGATCAGAGCCTTGGTAGCTTCGCCTGTTGCAACATTACCTGCGATTACCTGAAGCTCCGGATATGTTACCTTGATCTCGCGGACTGCTTTTAAAATGTTTTCTGAATGACCATGTGCAGAATCAATTACGATCACATCTACATTAGCCTTCACAAGCGCATCAACACGTGCAAGCACATTTGCTGTGATACCAACCGCAGCACCACAAAGAAGTCTTCCCTGTGCATCCTTGGCTGCAAGCGGATACTTGATCTGTTTCTCGATATCCTTGATGGTAATGAGTCCTTTTAAATTAAAGTCATCATCTACAATGGGTAATTTCTCCTTACGGGATTTCGCAAGGATCTTCTTGGCATCCTCAAGTGTGATTCCTTCCTTAGCTGTGATCAGTCCTTCTGAAGTCATGCACTCCTTGATCTTTCTGCTGAAATCTGTCTCAAATTTAAGATCACGGTTTGTGATAATACCTACCAGTTTTCTGCCTTCTGTGATCGGAACACCGGAAATACGGTATTTCGCCATCAGGTCATTGGCATCCTTCAGTGTATGCTCTGCTGAAAGATAAAATGGATCGGTGATAACACCGTTCTCAGAACGTTTAACTTTGTCAACCTCTTCTGCCTGTGCCTCAATGGACATATTCTTGTGAATGATACCGATACCACCCTGTCTGGCCATAGCAATTGCCATTCTGTGCTCTGTAACTGTGTCCATTCCCGCACTCATCATGGGGATATTCAGCTTTACTTTCTTGGTTAAATACGTTGAAACATCAACCTGATTCGGAATTACTTTAGAATAAGCCGGAACCAGCAGGACATCATCAAACGTAATGCCTTCACCAATAATAGTACCCATTGCATTTCCTCCCTTTGTGTAAGATATTTTAAATTTGTGAACTAGTGTAACAAAAAACAAGATTCATGTCAATCCAAAAAAACTTTACTCGGTGCAGAATTTTTCATGGTATTGGCAAGTTCATCATCCAGCTCCAGGATCACCTTGCAGGTTTCTCCGCTGTCTCTTACGATCATGGCATAGCGCTTATGATCCTCAATACCTGAGGAAAAGTCTATGGTTTTCATCTTCTGATTTCCGTTGTAATAATCCATTCTGTGGGATTTCAGAGGTGCCACAAGATCAGCCTCCGCAAGCTGAAGTGATTTTACTCTTTTCCTCTTTGACTTGGACATGATCATATCAATATCCAGTTCCCCGTTAACAAACAGATATTCATATTCCAGGTCTGTTTTCGGAATTACAAAATAGCATGCAACACCAAGAGCGATAGCCGGAACCAGAAGAAGTGCATTCAGCACCAGACCTCCCAGAACCATGATCACGGTCAGTACAATAAGACCGTATTTTATAACAAGATCCTTCCCTGTCTGTTTCTTCTTTACCAGAAGTTCTGAATATAAGTCACTCATTTGCTTCTTCCTTTCGTAATTTACTGATTTCTTTTGATTATAACACAAAAAGAGAGCCGCGTCCATGACGCAGGCCCTCTCATTTTGTAAATTATTTACCTGCCTGCTTGAAATTACATCATTCCCATTCCCGGGTTTGGTGCCGGAGCAGGAGTATCCTCTTTGATCGTAGAAACTACAGCCTCTGTTGTAAGAAGTGTAGATGCAACACTTGTTGCGTTCTGAAGTGCACTTCTTGTAACCTTTGCAGGATCAAGGATTCCATTCTCAACCATGTTTACATATTTCTCATTCAGAGCATCAAAGCCTGTACCTACCTCAGACTCTCTTACCTTGTTGATGATAACAGCGCCTTCCAGTCCTGCGTTTGCAGCAATGTGGAACAACGGAGCCTCAAGGGCTTTCAGGATCACATAAGCACCTGTCTTCTCATCTCCCTCAAGTGTTGTTGCAAGTTTTGCAACCTCTTTGGAAGCATGGATGTAAGCAGATCCGCCACCTGCGATGATACCTTCCTCAACAGCTGCTCTTGTTGCTGCAAGAGCATCCTCAAGACGAAGTTTTGCTTCTTTCATCTCTGTCTCAGTAGCAGCACCTACACGGATAACAGCTACGCCGCCAGCCAGTTTTGCAAGTCTCTCCTGAAGTTTCTCTTTATCGAACTCGGATTTTGTCTCCTCGATCTGCGCACGGATCTGTGCAACACGTTTTGCAATGGCATCTTTGTCACCGAGACCATCAACGATAACTGTGTTCTCTTTTGCAACTTTAACAGATTTTGCACGTCCAAGCTGCTCCATCTTAGCTTCTTTCAGGTCAAGACCAAGCTCATCGGAGATCACCTGTCCGCCTGTCAGGATCGCGATATCCTGAAGCATCTCTTTTCTTCTGTCACCATAGCCAGGAGCTTTTACAGCTACTACCTGGAAGGTTCCTCTCAGTTTGTTGACGATCAGAGTTGTAAGGGCCTCACCCTCAACATCCTCAGCGATGATGAGAAGTTTCGCACCGGCCTGAACAACCTGCTCAAGAAGTGGAAGGATCTCCTGGATATTGCTGATCTTCTTGTCTGTGATCAGGATGTACGGATCATCAAGAGTTGCCTCCATTTTCTCCATATCTGTGGACATGTATGCGGAAATATATCCACGGTCAAACTGCATACCTTCTACAAGGTCAAGCTCTGTATGCATGGTCTTGGACTCCTCAACAGTGATAACACCGTCTTTGGAAACTTTCTCCATAGCATCAGCAACAAGCTGTCCAACCTGCTCATCACTTGCAGAGATTGCTGCTACGTTAGCGATCTGCTCTTTGCCGTTGATTGCCTGGCTCATGTTCTTGATCGCTTCTACTGCAACATCTGTTGCTTTTTTCATACCTTTTCTGAGGATGATCGGGTTGGCACCTGCTGCCAGGTTCTTCATTCCCTCATGAACCATTGCCTGAGCAAGTACAGTCGCTGTTGTAGTACCATCACCTGCTACATCGTTTGTCTTGGATGCAACTTCCTTGATGATCTGAGCACCCATGTTCTCGAATCCGTCCTCAAGCTCGATCTCTTTTGCGATGGAAACACCATCGTTTGTGATAAGCGGAGCACCGAAAGATTTGTCAAGTACTACGTTTCTTCCTTTCGGTCCAAGTGTTACTCTTACTGTATCTGCAAGTTTATTTACACCAGCTTCAAGTGCTGCTCTTGCTTCTGCGCCATATTTAATTTCTTTTGCCATGATAAAATGACCTCCTATTTATATTGATATACGATAAGATGTTTATATTATTTAATAACTGCCAGGATATCTTCCTGTTTTACAATGATGTAATCCGTACCATCCATCTTAACTTCTGTTCCTGCATATTTGGAGTAAATAACAGTGTTTCCGACTTCTACTTCCATCTTTACTTCTTTGCCATTTACAACTCCGCCAGGACCAACTGCGATAACTTCTGCCTGCTGTGGTTTCTCCTGTGCCTGTCCCGGAAGTACGATTCCGGATGCTGTTGTCTCTTCTGCTTCAACCTGTTTTAATACTACTCTGTCGCCTAAAGGTACTAACTTCATGATCTATGTTCCTCCTTTATAAGTTCCATCTTCGTCTGCTAGCACTCACTTTATACGAGTGCTAATCACTATGGCTATATTAGTGAATTTCACATATTTTCGCAACCCTTTTAAGATATGGTTTTTCTATATTATTCTGATTTTATCTCTTTTATACTCTTGTTTTCTCTTGTTTTCTCAATTTCATTATTTATTTTGATTTTATGAAACAGACAAAAAAGAGACTCCCACGCTAGCGGGAAGTCTCTTTTGTCACGTTCTTTATCTTATATCAAGCATCTGACAGTGCTGATCACATTATGCCTTCTTGCTTCTCTGTGCTTTTATCTCCTCAAGCTCATCAAAGATCACTTCATTAAGAACTTTAATGTAAGTTCCCTTCATACCGGATGAACGGGATTCGATCACACCTGCACTCTCGAATTTACGCAGTGCATTTACGATCACGGATCTGGTGATACCTACACGGTCAGCGATCTTGCTGGCAACCAGGATACCCTCATCCCCATCCAGCTCATCAAAAATATGGATGATCGCCTCAAGTTCTGAGAAGGACAGTGTACTGAATGCCGATTTAACGATCTGCTGTTTTCTGTCTTCTTCTGCGTTCTCGTCATGAACCGCACGCATCATTTCCAAGCCTACAACTGTTGTACCATACTCGCTGACAATAATATCCTCAATATCATAGGGATGATCATTGCGGTACATGAATAACGTTCCCAGTCTCTCACCTGCAATATCGATCGGATTCACGATTCCCTGATAATTTCCGGGTACATGCTCAAAGCCAAGTGTCTGGAGATTGACATTCTCCTTTGTGGAAAGAACACCAAGAAATCTCTCATTCAATAATGGGTCGATATGTCCGCCGATTTTGTCATCGATCAGCTCTGTGATCTCATCCACACCCGGGCAGATACTGACTCCCAGAACCTTACCTTTCTTACTGAGTACCAGGATATTGGAACTTAAGGTTTCCATGAGCACCTGGCAAATGTCGTTAAACACTACCTTGCTTGAGCTGCTGTTATGCAGAAGCTTATTGATTTTTCTAGTTTTATCTAGCAACTGAACGCTCATTTTTCCTCCTTTCACTTTCGTACTTTGAAAGAAATCGTTTTTCTAGTCTAATATTACACGTTATTCTGGAAATTTACAAGACTTTTTTATATTTTTTTATTTTTAACGGGATTTTCTGAAAATTGGTGGAAAAGCATTTATTCAATCAATCTTCATCTTTTGGTTTTTGTTCCACATATCCGCAGGTTTCCTGGCTGCAAACCAGCTTATTTCCCTTTTCGAGCATATAATTACCACATTTCGGACATTTCTTTGCAGAAGGTTTCTGCCAGGACATAAAATCACATTCCGGATTATTCTCACATCCGTAATATTTTCTGCCTTTTTTCGTTTTTTTCATGACAATTTCGCCGCCGCACTTCGGACATGCAACACCGATCTTCTCATAATATGGTTTTGTATTACGACAGTCCGGAAATCCGGGGCATGCAAGAAATCTTCCATGAGGACCGTACTTGATCACCATGTTGCGGCCACAGTTGTCACAGATCACATCCGTAACCTCATCCTGTATATCAACTTTCTCAAGCTCTTTCTCAGCCTCATCCACATCATGCTTCAGATCCGGATAGAAGTTACGTACAACCGTTTTCCACTGTACGGTACCTGCTTCCACGCAGTCCAAAAGTCCCTCCATAGTTGCTGTAAAGTTTACATCCACAATACTTGGAAAAGCCTGTTTCATAATATTATTAACAACCTCTCCAAGCTCTGTGACGTAAAGATTTTTCTGTTCCTTGGATACATAGCGTCTGCTGATGATCGTTGTGATGGTCGGCGCATACGTACTTGGACGTCCGATTCCAAGCTCTTCCATAGTCTTTACAAGTGAAGCCTCTGTGTAATGTGCCGGCGGCTGTGTAAAATGCTGCTCCGGCTTCAGTTCTTTCAGCTTCAGCTCCATACCCTTTTCCAGACTTTGACTTAAAACATTGCCCTTTTTGTCATCGCCCTCTTCTGTGTACACAGACATAAAGCCATCAAAGGCAACCTTGGATGCTGCAACCGTGAACACATACTCACCTGCTCCGATCTTGACAGACGTGGTCTCATAACGTGCCGGTGCCATTCTGCTCGCCGCAAAACGTCTCCAGATCAGCTGATATAAACGGAACTGATCCCTGGTCAGGGATTCCTTCACCAGAACTGGTGTCCTCGCAATATCTGTAGGACGGATCGCCTCATGAGCATCCTGTATCTTCTGTCCGTTTTTGATCGCCTTCTCTGTCTGAGAAACATAATCCAAACCATACTGCTCAGAAATATAAGTTCTTGCTGCTGCATCTGCTTCCTCTGAAATTCGAGTAGAATCTGTACGCAGATAGGAGATCAGACCTACCGTACCACTGCCTTTTACATCCACACCTTCATATAACTGCTGTGCCAGGCGCATAGTCTTCTGCGTAGAAAAATTCAGTGTCTTGGCAGCTTCCTGCTGCAGAGTACTTGTGGTAAACGGAAGGGGAGCGTTTTTGATCCTCTCACCCTTTTTTACTTCTGTGATCTCATATTTACAGTCTTCCAGACTTTTCAGGATCTCATCCATTTCCTGCCGGTTTCTGATCGGAAGTTTTTTATCTGTTCCATAGAACTTGGCTGTCAACGGTTTCTTCTCACCCTTTACCTGAAATTCACCCTCCAGGCTCCAGTATTCTTCAGGAATGAATGCATTGATCTCATCTTCTCTGTCACAGATGATACGCAGTGCCACAGACTGTACACGGCCTGCACTTAAGCCTCTTTTTACCTTGGCCCAGAGCAGCGGACTGATGGTATAACCTACCATACGATCCAGCATACGCCTGGCCTGCTGTGCATCTACCAGATTCATGTCCAGTTCCCTGGCCTGCTTGATGGACGCCTTAACTGCTGTTTTTGTTACTTCATTAAATGTGATCCTGTGCATCTTTGCAGTATCTGTCTTCAAAGCCTGCATCAGATGCCAGGAAATTGCTTCTCCCTCACGGTCAGGGTCAGTTGCAAGATAGATCTTATCTGCTTTTTTTGCTTCTTTACGAAGTTTTGCAAGAAGCTCACCCTTTCCCCGTATTGTAATATACTTCGGTTCAAAATCATTGTCCACGTCAATACCAAACTGGCTCTTGGGAAAATCCCTCACATGACCGTTGGACGCTTCTACTGTATAATTTGCCCCCAGAAATTTCTTTACTGTCTTCATTTTAGCAGGTGACTCTACTATCACCAGATTTTTGGCCATTTTACCTCTCCTAATCTCATTCTGCCTTCCTGTCCGGCTTAAAAACTCCTGCTAAATCTCCGGGCAAAAAAGCATTTATTCAAGTCTGATATAATACTGTCTCCCGGTTTCCTTCACAAGCCCCATCAAAATAAGCTGTCCCAGGATCCCGGCTGTTTTTCCCGGTGAAAAACCGGTTTTTCTGATAATATGATCCAGATTTTTTGGTCGTAAATCGAGACAACTATACACCAAATCCAAATCCGTTGCAAGTCCTAACTTGCTTTTTTCAGACAAATTTGTCTTTTTTTTCACAGATAATCCCCACTCATCCAGAAGTATTTCCGGAGAGTATGCAATTCCTGCTCCGTCGTAGATCAGCTTGTGACAGCCTCTGCTCAGCGCATCATTTACCGCTCCTGGAATGGCGTATACCATCTTCCCCTGTTCCAGTGCACAGGCAGCTGTGATCAGTGATCCGCTCTTTTCTTTTGCTTCCACCACAAGCACCAGATCTGCCAGTCCGCTGATGATCCGGTTCCTTGCCGGAAAATAATATGCCCTGCCTTTGGTACCTGGTTCATATTCGCTGATGATCCCTCCGTTTTTTTCGGGGATCCTCCGGTAAATACCTCTGCTGGATGAAGGATAACAGATGTCCACACCATTTCCCAGCACGGCAAAGGTCGGGGTACCACCTTCCAGAGCACCCTTGTGGCCCTCAGCATCAATGCCGGCCGCCATACCGCTGATCACCTGTACACCATGTTCGCTTAAGAATTTTCCGTAATTAAAGGCCTGTATCCGTCCGTAAGGACTGCACAGCCTTGCTCCCACGATCGCCGCTGTAGGTTTGGCATCATCCGGAAAGCTTTCAATGTAATATAATTGTTTTGGCATACCGGGAAGTTCCTTAAGTCTTGCCGGATAAACACTACTGTCCTTCCGGGCACACCGGATCCTTGTTTGCTGTATTTCTTCCATATAAAATACCTTCCTTTTTTCTGTTTTATGACCAGTATTTCTTGTCATATGCCCGGTAAGCCAACGCCTCGCAGATATGTTCTTCCTTTATCTTTTCGGAAGATTCCATATCCGCGATGGTCCTGGCCGTTTTCAGGATCTTATGATATGCTCTGGTACTGAATTGAAACTGCTCATATGCCTGCTCCAGAAGTTTGTCTGCCCCTCCCGTCATTACACAGTATTTCTCCAGTTTTCTTCCGTCAAGCTCCCCATTGAAGCAAAATTTTTCCTTTTTGTAACGTTCTCTCTGGATCTCCTGTACTGCTTCCACCCTCTTTCTTATTTGAGCAGAGGATTCCCCTGCAATTTTCTTTTTCATTTTTGAAAAACTCACTGCCGGAACTTCCGTGCAGATATCAATACGCTCCAGGAGAGGCTGGCTGATCTTTCCAAGATAATGCGTGATCTCCCCTGATGTACAGCGACATCTGTTCATATCCGGGTAAAATCCGCAGGGACAGGGATTCATCGCTGCCGCCAGCATAAAACTGGCCGGAAAAATATAAGTTCCGGCAGCTCTGGACAGATGGATCTCCTTATCTTCCAGCGGCTGACGCAGGATCTCCAGGCTTTTTCTGGAAAATTCCGGCATCTCATCCAGAAAAAGCACACCTCTGTGTGCAAGAGTGATCTCCCCCGGTCCCGGTATCCTGCCGCCACCTGCCAGAGCCTGAGGGGAACTGGTATGATGCGGACTTCGAAAAGGCCTCTGCCGGATCAGCGGATCTTTTTCCGTGAGAAGTCCTGCCACACTGTATACCTTGGTGATTTCCAGGCTTTCCTCAAATGTCATCTCCGGCATAATAGTAGGCAGACGTCTTGCCAGCATGGTCTTTCCGGATCCTGGCGGTCCGATAAAAAGAATATTATGAAAACCGCTCACTGCGATCTCGGCCGCGCGCCGGGCTCCTTCCTGCCCGCAGATGTCCGCAAAATCAACATTTGGTTTTTCCGGTTTATTTTCTGTTTTTTCTTTTTCCTGATACTCATTTGTATAAGTGTTTGGGTCTCTCAGACATCGGATCATGTCATTCAGACTTTTTACTCCAAACACCGGCATATCCTTCACCAGATTCCCCTCCCGGATATTTTCCTCCGGAATAACGCAAAAGCGTAAGCCCATCTCTCTTGCGCGGATCACCCGTGGCAAAACTCCGGCAACCCCATGGATCTCTCCATTCAGACTGATCTCTCCTACGATCATAACTCCTTCCAGAAGATCCGGTTCCAGAATTCCGGCAGCCGCAAGTACTGCAGCCGCCACAGGCAGGTCAAAACCGGCTCCTTCCTTTTTCATATCGGCAGGTGCAAAATTTACAGTTACTTTTTTTGGTGGCAGACAAAGTCGGTTGTTCTTAAATGCAGTCCGGACTCTTTCCTGGGCCTCTCTCACCTGGGCAGAGGGAAATCCTACCATAGCAAAAGAAGGCAGACCATCACTGACATCTGCCTCAACCTGGATCTCACGTACTTCCATTCCGTAGATCGCTGCTGATAAAACACTCGCAAACAAATACATTCCTTTCTGCGAAAAAAACGGATCCCGATCTTCCATCTTTTCGTCTTTTCAGGTCAGGCGGATATTCGAAATCCGCATTGGTTAAAAACAAGGGAATTTTCAGATAGACATTTTCTGAATTTTAGAAGATAATAAATTTAGTATAGTCCATTTTGCTCTCTTTTGCAAGGGTGCATTTCGTTCTGTTTTATACTTTCAATAGAAAGAAGAGGTGAGCACAATGAAATTTCAGCGTATTCAGGATTTACGTACAGACGCGGATCTGTCCCAGAGAGAATTAAGTGAGATTCTTCATATCAGTCAGCGTTCTTATTCCCATTATGAAACGGGATCCCGTAATATTCCTATCGAAATGCTTATCCGGCTGGCAAATTATTACGACACCAGCATCGATTATCTCGTCGGCCGCACAGACCGCAAAAAAATGATCAAATAAAGAGATCCCCGGAAATGTGGAACAGTTTCGGGAATTCCTGTATCGGGATTCCCTGATTGCCAAAATCCGGGGATTCTTTATTTTACCGTGTTTTATTTTTTTTGATCATTCTGTATAATAGGTTTCTTCTTCTCCGTAGGGAATCTCATATTCTTCTGTATTTTCATCAGAAGAATCTTCACTGCTTTCGCTGTAGGATTCCTGTTCATAGGAACTTTCGTTGCTTTCATTATAGGAAGCATCTTCTTCGGAATTTTCGGATACTTCCAGGGATGGCTCCTGCCGGGTCATAATAGACTCTGTTTTCGGATAGGTCAGAGATCCATCTCCCCGTTCATATGTTTTTACCTTCACATAAAGCTCACCACTTTTATCGAAAACAAACTCTCCTTTTGCCTTATTCCCTTCGGAATCCTTAAAACGGAACTGTGTGGCATTTCCTGCTACCTCTGCAGTCACATCTGCTTCTGCGGTCATGGAAGGATCTTTTCCATTCACTCTCTTATAGGTAAAGGAAACAGATTTCAGACTGATATCATAAATATCGATCGTTGTCAGCCCGTCTTCGCTGTACCAGATTCCCTGATAATTTTCCGGTTCAAATGCCGGAAGGATTGTCGGGACCGGTGTCAATGACGGTGTCGGCGTCGCTGTCGGAACCGGTGTTGCTGTTGCTGCCGGAGTTGCTGTCACCTCCGGAATACTGTCCAATGCAGCCAATGCGGCCTCTCTTCGTTGTTCTTTTTCCACTTTATCCCTGTGGGAAACATACAGCATCCCTCCCAGTCCTGCCAGAATAAACAGAATGATCAACAGGATCAGAACTGCTCTCAGCCGTTTTTTTCTTCTTTTGTTTTTTCTCATCTGCATTACCTCTGTTTACTATAGCATACAGGAAACCCTTCTTGTATTTCTCAATTCTGCTTATTTTTTCTCTTTGATGATACCTTTTCTGTAAACTTCCAGAAGCTGGATCAGCTCACTGATCCTTTCCTTCAGAGCAGTTCCGGTATCGGTATCACCGACCAGAGTACGTTTGTTATTGTAGTGAACTGCCACCCTGTTGGAAACAATATCCTGCTCCTTGGCTACCGCTTCTTCCGCAGAAGTAAAAGGCTCATGAGCAGACAGGATCAGCCCGTAGGAATTATAAACCAGTGTATAACCGGCAATCCCCGTAACCTTCTGATATGGTCTGGAAAAACCGCCGTCGATCACAAGAACTTTGCCATTGCATTTTACAGGACTCTCTCCCTCACTCTGGTGAACCGGCACATGCCCGTTGATGATGTGACCTTTTTCCGGATCCAGTTCGAATTCACGGAGCAGATCATCTACAACATCCTCATTTTCCAGAAGATGATAGTAGGCATTTTTAGTTTCTTTATGTGTTTCCTTATCTTTAATAAAATAACGCTCAAAGGTGGTCATCTTGTCTTTTCCGAACAGCGGTGAATTCGGAGCTGCCCAGATATACCACATAATATCTCTGCCTTTACGCTTTTCATCCTCATTTACAGAGAAAAACGCCCGGCGCACATAAGTCTCAAGAACATCGTACAATTCTTTTCCTTTGTAGGTTTTTCCATAAATCTGGACTTCTTTCAGACTTCCATCCTCATTAAGCGGAATACTTCCATGGAACAGAAGATTTCCATTATAAGTTTTATAAAGGCCTCCCTTGTCCAGAAGAAGCCGGACATGATTCTGCAGTTTCTCGCAGTTTCGGAACGCGGAATCCAAGCGTTCCATTACATCCTTTTCCTCTGTAGTAAGTTCATATGGCTTTTTCCAGTCAATAGTAGGAAAATATGTATCGGTCAGCGGATATTCTTTTCCGTCCGGAAGTGTGATCATTCCCTTTTTCGGATCGATCCTATGAAGCAAACAACGATTTTCCATATGGAATTCTTTGTGCCGGCGGATCAGCTGCCCCTCCAGCTTAAACTGGATAATGGCAATAGCCTTGTGCATTTTCCGTCCAAGCTCTTCTTCCAGAATACTATAGTTATTGGCATCTCCCTTCATCTCAAAAGCAGTACATGGATCATCCTTATAAGCCTCCATTGCAAAGGTTGCCAGGGGCATGAGATTGATCCCATATCCATCCTCAAGAATATCCATATTTCGGTAACGGATGCTGTTCCGGATCACCGTTGCAATGCAGGCTTTCTGTCCTGTAGCAGCTCCCATCCAGACCACATCATGATTTCCCCACTGGATATCCAGCGAATGATATTTCATCAAACGATCCATGATGAAATGCGGGCCCGGACCTCTGTCATAAATATCTCCCAGCACATGAAGATGATCCACAACAAGACGCTGGATCAGTTCTGCCAGGGCAATGATAAAATTCTCTGCCCGGCCGATCTCAATGATCGTATTGACGATGGCATCGTAATATGCTTCTTTGTCCAGAACTTCCGCTTTCTCTGTGATCAGCTCCTCGATCACATATGCATAGTCTGCAGGAAGTGCCTTACGGACCTTGGAACGGGTATATTTGGATGCCGTTGTCTTGCATACTTCGATCAGACGATAAAGTGTGATCTTGTACCAGTTCTCCATGTCTTCTTCCTGTTTTTTTACAACCTCCATCTTTTCCTTCGGATAATAGATCAGTGTGGCAAGAGAACGTTTGTCGCTGTTGCTTAAGGTATGTCCGAATACATCATCGATCTTTTTTCGTACAGCCCCTGATCCATTCCGAAGAACATGGGAAAACGCATCGTATTCTCCATGAATGTCCGACATGAAATGCTCGGTACCTTTCGGAAGGTTTAATATAGACTGCAGATTGATGATCTCTGTTGAAGCCTTTGCTATAGTAGGATATAGCTCCGCAAGTCGCTGCAGGTATCTTAATTCTTCTTTTTTCATAGTATCTGGTATCCTCCTGGGAGTTCTCACTGCCAGATCAGCCTTCAGGATAAACGGCAGTATTTTTTATTTATTGTAAGCCCTTCCGGTATCATATATCAACCCGTAAAATCAAACAGTGACATCTGATTGGACTGCGGGATATCTCCAAAAAGATCCATATCATCCATCAGATCGATAACGGTCTTGCTGACCTTGGTACGATCACGGAAATCATCCTTGGAAAGGAATCTGCCTTTTGCGGCAGCATCCACAACTGCCTCTGCTGCCTTATCTCCAAGACCCTCTATGGTATCCAGAGCAGGCATCAGTTTATCTCCGATGATCTGGAACCGGTGTGCCTTTGCCTTATAAAGATCGATCGGCACAAAATCAAAACCTCTGGCGTACATTTCCTGTACGATCCTCATATCCTTCAGTGTATCCTGTTCCTTCTTGGATGCCTCATCACCTTTTTTCCGGATCTCCGCCATATAATATTCCAGACGTTCTTTTCCCATGCACATCAGTTCATAGGAAAAGGAAGTGGCACGGATACTGAAAAATGCTGCATAATAAGCCAGTGGATGAAACACTTTATACCAGGCGATACGATACGCCATCATAACATAGGCTGCCGCATGGGCTTTCGGGAACATGTACTTGATCAGCTTACAGGACCAGATATACCAGTCCGGAACATCATGCTCTTTCATAGTCTGGATCCATTCCTCACGAAGACCCTTTCCCTTACGGACACTCTCCATGATGGTAAACGCCAGACCACTTTCCACTCCTTTTCCGATGAGATAGATCATAATATCATCTCGCGTACAGATTGCTGTGGAAATGGTAGCTGTACCATTCTGGATCAATACCTGGGCATTTCCAAGCCATACATCCGTGCCGTGGGAAAGTCCAGCAATACGTACCAGGTCGGAAAAATATTTCGGCTTGGTATCGATCAACATCTGCATGGCAAAGTCTGTACCAAACTCCGGGATCCCGAGGCATCCCAGCCTGCAGCCGCCGATATCCTCCGGACTGATCCCCAGAGCCTGCGTTCCCGCAAACAGGGACATGACATCTCTCTGGTCCAGCGGAACTGTTCTTGCACTGATGCCGGTCAGATCCTCCAGCATACGGATCATGGTCGGATCATCGTGTCCAAGTATATCAAGCTTCAGAAGATTTCCGTCAATGGAATGGTAATCAAAATGTGTGGTGATGATATCACTGTTCACATCATTGGCCGGGTGCTGCACAGGTGTAAATTTCTCAATCTCCTCACCCATAGGCAGTACGATGATACCTCCCGGATGCTGGCCAGTGGTACGGCGGACACCGGTACAGCCCTTCACGATACGGTTGATCTCACAGTAACGCTTGTGCTGCCCCCGTTCCTCATAATAGTTCTTCACATAACCAAATGCGGTTTTTTCCGCAAGGGTACCAATGGTTCCCGCCTTAAAGGTCTGCCCTTTTCCGAAGATAACCTCCGTATACCGGTGGGCATTGGCCTGATATTCACCGGAAAAGTTCAGGTCGATATCCGGCTCCTTATCACCTTTAAAACCAAGGAATGTCTCAAAAGGAATATCAAAGCCTTCCTTGTTCATCCTGGCACCGCATTTCGGACAGATCTTATCCGGCATATCACATCCTGCCATACCCGCGTATTTTTTCACCTCAGGGGAATCAAAATCACTGTATTTACAGTCCGGATTCGGACAGAGATAATGAGGCGGCAGAGGGTTTACCTCCGTGATACCGGACATGGTCGCTGCCAGAGAAGAACCTACAGAACCACGGGATCCAACCAGATAGCCGTCCTCATTGGACTTCCACACAAGCTTCTGTGCAATGATATACATTACCGCATAACCATTGGAGATAATAGAATTCAGCTCCCTGTCCAGGCGGTCCTCCACGATCTTCGGCAACGGATCTCCGTACATTTCGTGGGCCTTCGTGAAACAGATATTCTTAAGATCCTGCTCGGAGTTCTCAATGACCGGTGGAAATTTATCCGGATGAATCGGTGATATCTTCTCGATCATATCCGCGATCTTATTGGTATTGGTGATCACCACCTCTTCCGCCTTTTCACTTCCCAGATAGGAAAATTCCTCCAGCATTTCCTCCGTTGTACGAAGATAAAGCGGGGCCTGGTTATCTGCATCAGAAAATCCGTTTCCTGCCATGATGATCCGTCGGTAAACCTCGTCCTGAGGATCCATAAAATGCACATCACAGGTGGCAACCACCGGTTTTTTGAACTGTTCTCCAAGTTTTACGATCTTCCGGTTTATCTCTTTTAAGTCTTCCTCAGAATTGATCATATCATGTTTTTCATCCGCAAGCATAAACGCATTGTTCCCAAGAGGCTGGATTTCCAGATAGTCATAAAAATTTACCAGTCTGGCGATTTCCTGATCCGGTGCATTGCGAAGAAGTGCCTGATAAAGCTCTCCTGCCTCGCAGGCACTTCCCACCAGAAGGCCTTCCCTGTATTTTTCCAGCACGCTTTTGGGAACCCTTGGTCTTCTGTGATAGTACTTTAAATGGGACTGGCTTACCAGCTTGTACAGATTGATCCTTCCGGTCTCATTTCTTGCAAAAACAATAGCATGGTATGTGGGCAGCTTTCGGATGGTATCCGGTGAAACCGCACCCTGCCTGTTCATCTCATCCACATCAAAAATATCTCTTTCTTCCAGCATCTTTACAAACCGCACAAAAATCTCTGCGGTACATGCCGCATCATCCACAGCTCTGTGGTGATGATCAAGAGAAACACCTACTGCCTTGGCTACCGTATCCAGTTTAAAACGGTTCAGGGCAGGAAGAAGGAATCTAGCCATACCAACGGTATCCACATAAGTAAAATCATCCGAAATCCCCTGCCGTTTACAGTTTTCAATAATAAAGCTCATATCAAAGTCCGCATTATGGGCCACCATCACGCAGCCCTCACAGAATTCCAGGAATTTCGGCAGTACTTCCTCTATCACAGGTGCATCCAGGACCATGGAATCATTGATGCTTGTCAGCTGCTCAATACGGAACGGAATGGGCACTTCCGGGTTTACAAAGGTGGAAAAACGATCTGTGATCTGTCCTTTTTCCACTTTTACCGCGCCAATCTCAATGATCCTGCAGGTTAGTGCTGAGAATCCCGTAGTCTCAATATCAAAAACAACAAAATCTCCATCCAGACGCTGCCCTTTGGAATTGGTGACCATACCCTTCAGATCGTCTACCAGATACGCTTCCATTCCATAGAGCACCTTAAAATCAGACTCCTTTGGAACACAACCGCCCCAGGCATCAAAGCAGTGATTTGCCTCCGGGAAGGACTGCACCACGCCATGATCCGTGATAGCGATAGCCTTATGTCCCCACTCATAGGCACGTTTTACCAATGCCTTTGCATCGCTGACACCATCCATATCGCTCATCTTGGTGTGACAGTGAAGCTCCACACGCTTCTGAGGACTGGTATCCATTCTTGTGCTGGTAAAATTGGCGATTTTCTTGATACCTGTAATATTTCCAATAGTAAGCTCACTGTCAAAACGGTCAATGGTGGTAACTCCCTTCAGCTTCAGGAATGCGCCTTTTTTTACACTTTCCGTCACTTCCGGAACCTGCTCGTTACGCAGAAACATCTTCACAACAATACTGTCCGTAAAATCGGTCACAGGGAAGATCAGGATCGTTTTCTCATTTCGGATCTCACGAGCTTCCACATCCATAACCTGACATCGGATGATAACCTCACCCATCTCACCGGTAATGCTCTCCAGCGGAATCGTTTCTCCATCAAAATCTCTGCCGTAAACCACATCCGGATTGCTGTCCCTGCGGAATCCGAAGCTGCCGCGGAAATCCCCCTTCTGAACCTTCTGCTGTTTTTTGTCAACGGATTTCTTCTCGTTTGTCTTTTCGCCGCTCTTATCTCCAGAGGTTTTCTTTGTCTCTTCCCTGGCTGTATCCTCCTGCTTCGGTTCGCTTTCCTGATCCCCGCTGAGTTTGGCATGCTTCAGGACATTTTCCACTTCCTGTTTGATCTGAAGTGCAGCATTTTTCCGGTATTTACTCTCTTTCACTTCCACAAAATCCAGTTCCACTTTCAGATCCATACCGCAGCGTTCACAGAAAACCTTATGAAAATATTCAACAAGTATTTCGCTTTTCTGTCTGGAAATAACCGTATCCGGAAGCTCCATACGCAAGGTATCTTTTCCTGTAAAAATGATTTTTGATCTACGGAACAGATTGTACTCCAGCATGTTATAGTTGCGCAGCTCCATCTCCATACTGGAACGGTAGCTTTCCAGAAAGTTCTCCGGTGTATACTGCTCGGAAAGATGAAATTTTTCCACAACTGTTACAGTCATGGGAATCCCCGGAAAGCACTGCCGTTCGATCTCATCCTCCAGCGCAAAAATATTCTTCTTGTGTATCCAGCGGCTGCTTTCGATATAAACCCTCAGATGAGTTCTTCCGGGGTTCATGGAAACCTTTGTCACAAATACCATGTCCAGAAGTTCTTCCAGCTCTTTCTTCACTTTAAGATGCGGAAATACATCAAAAAAATCTTTCTCCATTATGACTCCTGCTCATTCCAGGTAAGAAGTTCCTGACGAAGTGTATCCAGAAGATCCGTTTCCGGTACTTTTTTTACAACCTCTCCATGCCGGATCAGAAGACCAACACCATCGCCTCCTGCAATTCCAAGATCTGCTTCTTTCGCCTCTCCCGGTCCATTTACCACACAGCCCATAACCGCAACCTTAATATCAAGAGGAATATCCTGTACCATAGTCTCTACCTGGTTTGCAAGGCCGATCAGATCGATTTTTGTTCTTCCGCAGGTCGGACAGGAAACAACCTCCACGCCTCCTTTGCGAAGTCCCAGCGTTTTCAGGATCCTTTTGGCTGATTTCACTTCTTCCAGCGGCGCGCCTGTCAGAGAAACACGGATGGTATCTCCGATTCCCTGATACAGGATGATCCCAAGTCCGATAGCTGATTTGATATTTCCCGAATACAGAGTTCCTGCTTCTGTAATTCCCACATGAAGAGGATACTGTGTTTTTTCTGCGATCAGTTCATGGGCTCTGGCGCACATGAGAACATCAGAAGATTTGATGCTGATCACAAGATTGTCATATCCCATCTCTTCAATGATGTGCACCTTATCAAGAGCACTCTCCACAAGTCCTTCGGCTGTAACACCGTGATATTTTTCTACCAGTTCTTTTTCAAGGGAACCGCTGTTTACTCCTACACGAATAGGGATATTCCGTTCCTTTGCTGTATCCACAACTGCCTGGATCCTCTCTTTGGAACCGATATTTCCCGGATTGATACGGATCTTGTCCGCACCGTTCTCCATGGCTGCAATGGCAAGGCGATAATCAAAATGGATGTCCGCAACCAGCGGAATATGGATCTGTTTTTTGATCTGGGATAAAGCCTTCGCAGCTTCCATAGTAGGAACTGCGCAGCGGATAATATCACAGCCTGCTTTTTCCAGTGAAAGGATCTGCGCAACCGTTGCTTCTACATCTTCAGTTTTCGTATTGGTCATGGACTGGATAAGGATCGGATTTCCTCCTCCGATAACACGATTTCCAATTTTTATTACTTTTGTATGATCTCTGTACATAAAAATCTCCTTTATGAATCCTGAAAGGCAGGTGTCTTCAAACGCCCTGCCTTTCCTTTCCGAACTATCTTTTTACTCTTACTCCTAACGTCGGATCTCCAGCAGCTTTGTTTTCAGTTCGTTTTCCATACGTCTCATATCTGCCTCTGCTGCCTGACGTTTTTCACGGCCTTCCTGCTGGATCTTCATCACATCATCCAGTGTCTGGATCAGTTCCTGATTGGTTTTTTTCAGAGTTTCAATATCTACAATACCACGCTGGGATTCCTTTGCAGTTTCCACAGATGCCAGGTGAAGCGTTTCCGCATTTTTCTTCAGAAGTTCATTGGTAAAATCCGTAACCTGCCGTTGTGCCTGTGCGGCTTCTGTGGAGTGCGCGATCCCTAGAGCCAGCACCATCTGGCTTTTCCAGAGAGGAATGGTATTTACAATGGTTGTCTGGATCTTCTCGATCATCGTCGTATCATTGTTCTGGATCATGCGGATCTGCGGTGCAGTCTGCATAGAAATGGTTCTGGTAAGCTCCAGATCATGAAGCTTTTTCTCAAAGCGGTCACATTTGCTTTCCAGATCATTGGCAGCCTGTGCATCTTCCGGAAGTCCGCTTACCGCTGCCTTCTGATGCAATTCGTTGAGCTTGCCTTCTCTGACTTCCCTAAGCTTCTTTTTACCCGCAAGAATGTACATGGAAAGTTCTTTAAAGTATGCAAGGTTCTGCTCATACATTTTATCCAGCACGGCAGAATCTTTCATCAGACGCATCTGGTGCTGCTCCAGAGCTTCCGTGATCTTCGTCACATTTCCCTCGGCCTTTGTGTAACGGTTTTTCAGAGTTTCCACCTTCGCTGTCTGTTTTTTGAAAAAGCCGAAAAATCCCTTTTCCTCTGTGGCATCAAAATCCTTCAATTCTCCTACCACATTTGCAAGAAGCTCTCCTGCCTCCCCAAGATCCTGTGTCTTCACATTTACCAGCGCTGCATCAGAAAAATCTGCCATCTTCTTCTGAGTGCCGGCTCCGTACTGCAGGATCTGGTTTGTATTTTCAATATCGATCTTTGCTGCAAAATCTTCTACGATTTTCTGTTCCTGGGGAGATAACACCGGTTCCTCTACTGCAGGCTCCTGGGGTTTCCCCGGTTCTTTTTTTGCAATTTCTTCTTTTTCTTCCGTGAGATCCGGTTCCAGAGTCAGCACCGGTGCTTCTACCTCAAAGTCTTTAAATTCTTCTCCCATAAGCATTCTCCTTGATCAGCTGTACCTTCCGGCAGATATCTGTATTCCAGCTTCTGATCTGCTCGTTGTACTTATTTCATTTCCACATTCTGTTTCATTTTTTCGAAATCATCCTCTGTCAGTCCCTCCTGTGCCAGAACTGTATGCAGCACAGAAATATCGGTGGATACATCCCATGCGGTATCCCGGAATATGGAATCCAGAAGTTTCTCAAAAGCAATATTCAGTGTATCAATGGTTTCTTCAATTTCTTTCTTGGAAGCCGTGATATTCTCGCCCTGTACAGGCTGTCCATCCATATCCTCATAAGCATCCAGAAGCTTCACAGTCATGGGCAGATAGTAATCCATCATTTTCTTAAGATCCGGAATCACCTCCGGATGCTCTCCTGCACGCTCAAAAATTTTCTGAACGATCATTTCCATCCTGGAAATCTTTGCGGAAATTTCTTCCCCGGGAATGGCGTCATTGCTCTCACGGATCTTTACAAGAAATTCATTTCCTTTTCTCAGGACTTCCTGGGCTTCCGGACTCATATTCTCCTCCAGCTGAACCTTAGGATCTGCTTCCTGTTTACGAAGCTCCAGCTGCTTCTGTGTTTCCAGATACTGCTGATAGGTCTCATTACTGGTGATCAGACAGGTTCCCTGCTCATCCACATGGCCTTCCAGAAACCAGCCCTTCTGGATCATTCTGCTGATATCTTTTTTTACAAATTTCTCGTTCTTTCCTGCTGCCTGGGCAAGCTTCTGAAAATTACAGTAGGTGTGGTCTCCCAGCGCACGGATATATTTCTGGAAACGTCCCAGTCTTCCGAGACGGCTTGTTCCCGCTCCAAGAAGAGCACCGCCACCTGCTGCGCCTGCACACATCACTCCAAGCACACCTGCTGCAAGTGCACCGCTGTGTCCAATGCCCATCCAGATCAGAAGCACCATGGCTCCAAGCCCCATGCCACTTAAAAGTATCCCACCGGAAACTGCCATCATCATGCCTTTGAGATTCTCACCGGTAGTCTTTCCGTAAAGCAGTTCCGACTGTTTCCTTGCAGCCTGCTGCTTTGCTTTTCTGCTTCTTCCGTAATAAGGGCTCTGGTATGTATAGCTTTTCTTACGGAATTCCGGATCAGCACCCGGATCAAACACGGAATTCAGCGCATTTTTCAGCGCTTCGCTTCCGGAATCAATGGCCTTATTTACTGTCTGGTTGATCGTATGGCTTAATTCGTGATAGCTGTTTGAATTCACTGCATTATCTACAATATCCTGAATCTTTTTTCCAAGGTCTTCAAATTCGTGATTGTCCATTTTTCCCTCCAGTCTATAGATAATTTTTATTATATCGAAATCATATTAAAATTACAAGCAAATGAAAAAAAGGAACAAAAACTATTGAAGTCATCACGTAAAAGTTTTACAATGGTAAAAAGTAAAAATTGTAAACGGAGGAATCGTTATGGAAAAAAAGAACATCGACTGGTCCAGCATCGGATTCGCTTACATGCCAACCGACTACAGATACGTGTCTAATTTTAAAGATGGAAAATGGGATGAGGGTACTTTAAGCACAGACCCTAATATCGTACTCAACGAGTGTGCTGGTGTGCTTCAGTATTCTCAGAGTGTATTCGAGGGTCTGAAGGCATACACAACAGAAGACGGACATATCGTTACTTTCCGTCCTGACCTGAACGCAGAGCGTATCGCTGCATCTGCAGCAAGACTTGAAATGCCGGTATTCCCGAAGGAAAGATTTATCGACGCTGTTGAGCAGGTTGTTAAGGCAAATGCTGCATGGGTTCCGCCATATGGTTCCGGCGCAACACTTTATCTTCGCCCGTACATGTTTGGTTCCAACGCCGTGATCGGTGTTAAACCGGCTGACGAATATCAGTTCCGTATCCTTACAACACCGGTTGGTCCGTACTTTAAAGGCGGCGCCAAACCGATCACGATCCGTGTCAGCGACTATGACCGTGCCGCACCTTGCGGAACCGGTAACATCAAGGCTGGCCTGAACTACGCAATGAGCCTTCATGCTATCGTAGATGCTCACAAACAGGGCTTTGATGAGAACATGTACCTTGATCCCAAGACTCGTACAAAAGTTGAGGAGACAGGCGGAGCAAACTTCATCTTCGTTACTAAAGACGGCAAGGTTGTAACACCGAAGTCTGACAGCATCCTTCCTTCCATCACACGTCGTTCTCTGATCTACGTTGCAAAGGAGTACCTTGGACTGGAAGCTGAAGAGCGTGAGGTCTACTTCGATGAGGTTAAAGATTTTGCAGAGTGTGGTCTTTGCGGTACTGCTGCAGTTATCTCTCCTGTCGGAAAGATCAATGATCACGGCAAAGAAATCTGCTTCCCAAGCGGAATGGAGAAGATGGGACCGGTTATCCAGAAGCTGTACGACACACTGACCGGTATCCAGATGGGACGCATCGAAGCACCGAAAGGATGGATCCACGTAATCGAGTAATTACCGGATTTTCGTCATTATACATAACATTAAGCACCAAAAAACAGACCGCCGTATTTTTTTCGGTGGTCTGTTTTTTTATTATTTCTTCATTGTTTTTCTGTACAAAGCGGGCATTCTCATTCTGCTTTATGATCTGTGCTCACATTATCTATCTTTTCTCTCGTATTTCACAAACGCATATTCCAGATCAAAGTATGTCTGTTCTTCACTCTCCGCTGTGATCTCCCAGTCCGGGTCCTCATCCAGGTTTGGGAAATACGCATCCGCTTCATATGCAAAATCGATTTTTGTCACATGAGCTGTATCACAGTACGGGAGCATCTGTTTGTAAATACTGTCTCCGCCGATACAGTACACATCCTCTGCCGGATATTTCTCCACTTCCTTCAGTGCTTCCTCGATGCTGTGAACGATCACCGCACCTTTTACCTGATAATCCCTGTTGCCGGTGATCACAATGTTGGTTCTGTTTTTCAGAGGAAGTCCGTTTGGAAAAGACTCCAGTGTTTTTCTTCCCATAACAACCACTTTTCCTGTAGTTTCCTCACGGAACATCTTCATATCTGCCGGAATACTTACCAGAAGTTCATTATTTCTTCCGATTCCCCAGTTTTTATCTGCTGCAACAATAATATTCATTCTTTCTTCCTTTCTTTATGCAATTATACTGCAATGGGAATATTTTTGATCTGTGGCCATGTCTCATAATTCTCCACGATCAGATCATCGGTGGTGAATTTATAAAAATCCTTTATCTCCGGATTCAGTTTTACTGTCGGTGCAGGATACGGTTTTCTGGAGATCAGTTCTTTAATTACCGGAATATGACGATCATAAATATGGCAGTCTGCGATCACATGAACAAGCTCTCCGGCTTCCATATCGCAGGCCTGTGCGATCATCATGAGAAGAAGAGAATACTGACACACATTCCAGTTGTTTGCAGCCAGGATATCCTGAGATCTCTGGTTCAGCACCGCATTAAGGACCAGCTTGTCTTTTCCGGGTTCCTTGGTTACATTGAAAGTCATGGAATAGGCACATGGGTAAAGATTCATCTCGTGGAGATCCTGATGTACATAAATATTGGTCATGATCCTTCTGCTGTACGGATTGTTCTTAAGATCAAAAAGAACTCTGTCTACCTGATCCATCATTCCCTCTTTATACTGATGCTTCACACCTAACTGATAGCCGTAGGCTTTTCCGATGGAACCGTTCTCATCTGCCCAGCTGTCCCAGATGTGGCTGTGAAGATCATGGATATTATTGGATTTCTGCTGCCAGATCCATAGAATCTCATCCATTGCACTCTTTAACGCTGTTTTTCTTAAAGTCAGTGCCGGAAACTCCTTCCGGAGATCATAACGGTTCACAACACCAAATCTCTTGATGGTATAAGCCGGAGTTCCATCCTCCCACACAGGACGTACCTTCTCACCTTCTGTGCTAGTTCCGTTTTCTATGACATCTTTGCACATGTCAATAAATATATTATCTGCAAGACTCATTTGTTGATTTCCTCCTGTAATTTTCTTCTATTCGATCCCGGGCTGCTTTTTTCTTAAAAATGCCCCTGAAATTTATTTTATATTCTAACACATTTCAGTCCTTACTGTCCACTTCCCCCTTTAACCTCCTATCCCATTTAACCTTCTCTCCCTGTTTTTCCTTTTCCCTGTTCTTTTTCTGTATTTTTCTGGACTTTTCCATACGGGAGTGCTATATTAAGAGCCATGAAAATACTGATTACATTATTAAAACCTTTTTCTTTTACACCTGCGATCCTGATGATGTGCGTGATCTACTCTTTTTCCGCACAGACCGGAGATGTTTCCGGTGCCCTGAGCTACAAGATCAGCTACCAGATCGTAGAAACCAAAAACGAAATATTAGCTTCCGGCAAAAGCCTGGAACAGCTTTCCCAGGAAGCTGCCGGTATCGAATTTTATGTCCGTAAGGCTGCTCACATGACAGAATACTGCCTGCTAGCCATATCTATTTCCTTCCCCTTCTATGTATACGGAGTTCGGGGAATCTGGCTGATGCTCCTTGCCGGATTTGTATGTGTGGGATTTGCCGGACTGGATGAATACCACCAGTCTTTTGTAGAGGCCCGCGGACCTTCCGTAAGGGATGTAGGGATCGACAGCTGCGGAGCAATGATCGGAATTTTGCTGGTACAGGCATTCTGTTGGTCTACCTTACATACCCCCGGCAGAAAAAAATCTCGAAAAAAACGCAGAAACGCGCAAAGACGCAGATAACTGTTTTGCGATCTGCCTGATCTAAAAAACGGAACATACATAAGGATTTTTTTGCCTTATGATGTTCCGTTTTTGCTATTACTAATCGTCATATCTCAGCAGGCATTTTACTCTCACCTGCATCCAGTTTTATTTTTCGTCTTTCTCCTCCGGTGCGTCATCCAGATTTTCCGCAAGATGCGCCCGCTCCGCAATTGACATTTTTTTCTTTGCCACGGTTTCCGGATTTTGAGAAGCTTCCTCTGCCGCTTTTTTCGCAGCAGCTTCTTCCAGCTCATGTTTCTGTGCGCCAGCCTTTGCAAGATTACGGATCGCCATGATCAAAAGCACTGCTCCGATCACAACAAAAATACCTCCCGCTGCCAGAAATACCACACCGGAGTCTTCTGCTCCGCTTATGACACTGGCACAGAGACGATATCCTGTATACACAAGATAACCGCCTGCAAAGATCCACAGAAGACTGCTTCTTGTGGAAGAATTTCCCTGTCCGGAATTCTTTTCCTCAGCAGTTTCCTGCTGCAGCTCTTCCTTATTTTCTCTTTTCTGTTTTTCCATGATGTATTTCTGTCCTTTCTGATATCCTTATATTTCTCTATTTGTCAGATATCTTTTCCCTGTCAGCTTCTGTTTTTTCCTTCTCTTCCGTTTCTTCTTTTACAAGTCTTCCATAAAGCTTTGTCATTTTATAAATCTTCTGAATAATTGTTTCATTGAGCTGGCCTTTTTTCATACGCCACTTCCAGTTGTCACCAAGAGTTGACGGTTCATTGATCCTTGCCTCATTTCCAAGGCCGAGATAATCCTGTACCGGGATCACACAGCGATCTGCAACACTGGACATCGCCGCACGTATCATGCTCCACACTGCCGCAGTCTCATGCTTGCCCTCACAGCCAATATAGGCCCTGGCAAAATTTCGGTCATGCTGGCTCAGATTGCGGAACCATCCTCTTGTTGTCTCATTGTCATGAGTACCTGTGTAAACAATGCAATTCCTTTCATATCTGTGCGTCAGATACGGACTGTCCTCATTCTCGTCAAAAGCAAACTGCAATACCTTCATTCCCGGGAATCCGGATTCTTCCACCATCTCAATCACACTGTCTGTAAGGAGACCAAGATCCTCTGCGATCACATCCAGCTTTCCAAGATTCTTTTCAAGCGCACGGAACAGATCCATTCCCGGTCCCTTTTCCCAGTGACCGAACTGGGCAGTTTTATCTCCGTACGGAATGGAATAATACTCATCAAAGCCTCTGAAATGGTCGATCCTTACCACATCATAAAGCTTCATACAATTTGCCATTCGGCGTGTCCACCATGCATAGCCTGTTTTCTTGTGATATTCCCAGTCATAAAGCGGATTTCCCCAGAGCTGCCCTGTGGCGGAAAAAGCATCCGGCGGGCATCCGGCAACGCCGATCGGAATATTTTCCTTATCAAACTGGAACAATTCCGGCTGTGCCCAGGCATCCGCACTGTCAAACGCAACGTAGATCGGGATGTCTCCGATCATCTCCACTCCCTTAGCATTTGCATAAGCTTTCAGTGCTGTCCACTGTTTAAAAAAGCAGAACTGCTGGAAACAGTAAAATCCCACTTCTTTTGCAAGCTTCTCTCTTTCTTCAGCCAATGCAGCTTTTTCTCTGTTTTTAAGTTCCGTAGGCCATTCGATCCAGCTGATCCCATTCAGGCTGTCCTTGATTGCCATATACAGGCTGTAATCTTCCAGCCAGGCAGCATTTTCTTTTACAAACTTACGGTACTCCTGGTCTGTCTCACAGTCATAATTTTCAAAGGCTTTTCTCAAAAGCCGAAATCTGGAATTATAAATCTTCTCATAATCCACATAGCTCTCGTTTGTACCCCAGTCACAGTCCTCGCAATCACTTTTATCCAGATATCCCTCTTTTACAAAAGCCTCCAGATCAATAAAATACGGATTTCCCGCAAAGGTAGAAAAAGACTGGTATGGTGAATCTCCATATCCGGTAGGTCCGAGAGGAAGGATCTGCCAGTATTTCTGTCCTGCTCTTGCCAGCTGGTCTACAAACTCATATGCTTCCTCAGAAAAGCATCCGATCCCATATTTCGATGGCAGACTGGATACTGGAAGTAAAATCCCACTTGCTCTCATAATTTACGAATCCTCCTGTTTTCTCAGTAGTTGCGCCCTCTCACAGATGTCTGCAGGAGCACTCAGATTTTTATTATATCACTCTGTCACAGAGCGTTCAAAGTCCTTTTTTGCAGATATATGTAAATATATCATGATAAACCTTTTCCCTGTCTTTCTCATTCAGGATCTCGTGGCGCATTCCCGGATATAATTTTCCCCGGACATCCCGGTATCCTGCACAACGCATGGCACGGACAGACTTCGCAAACTGTCTCACATTTCCCATGCAGGGATCCTCCGCCCCACTGATAAACAGCACCGGCATTTCCGGCTTTGTACACTTCCAGTGCTTCACATCATAGGCTCTTTTCATCAGGTCAAAAAGTGCCAGATATGCATCATCCGTAAAGGTAAATCCACAGTATTCTGAATCCGAATAATCCTGCACAACCTGCGGATCAGAGCAGATCCAGGAAAAACGGTTTTTTTCTTTTTTAAAGTGCATTGCATAGCTTCCAAAAGACATCATCTCGATCAGACCCGCACTGTGTTTAGGCCCGAAAACAGTCTTTCCCGCCTTTGCCAGAGCTACTCCGACCGGACGAAATACATTATAGCTGGGTGAGCCGCAGACGATCAGCATATCCATACAGCTGTCATGATGCGCTGCATAGGCACGAACTGCCAGAGAGCCCATGCTGTGTCCGAAAAGGATCAGCGGAATACCTGGGAAATGATCCTTGATCAAGCAGTTCACCGTATGGATATCCTGCAGCATGGCATCCGCCCCACCACCGTACATATACCCAAGATCCTCTTTACTGCGTACGCTTTTCCCATGGCCACGGTGATCATGGATCACACTTATATATTTTCGCTCTGCCATATATTCCATAAAAGGAATGTAGCGTTCCTTGTACTCACTCATTCCGTGAACGATCTGTATGATCCCACGGTATTTCTCATTACGTTCCAACTCCGGCACTACTGCCAGACAGGAAATTTCCAATCCGTCTGCTTTTGAAGGAAATGAATACTGAATTGTCCGTAACATATATTTCACCTCACCTTTTCTGCTGCATAAAGCGGGCATTCGCATTCCGCTTTGTCACCTGTACTCAACCACTTTTTCTGTGTCTTCCAGTATATCATAACACAGGGGGTTTCTCAAACAGTAAACCTATGATATAATCGTTACGGTAACATAGGGTGATGCTTGTTTGCCCGCAAATGCAAACAGATATCCTCTGACTTACCCACCCGAAAACCAGAATGACTTATTGTAAGGAGGAATAATGAATACAGAAGACAATAATGATTTTTATGACGATGAGCTCTCCAGATCATTGATCTCCAATGATTTTGAAGGCGACACTCCCCACAGAAAGAAAAAAAGCAAAAAGCCTCTCGTGATCTGTCTGATCATCCTTCTGATCGCTGCCGCAGCCGGCGGAACCGCCTGGTATATGATGCAGCGCCATAAACCGGTAGAAGCCACAGAAGAATTTCTCACAGGCATGCAGAACATGGATTTTACCACAATGGAGAACCTTCTCCAGAGTCATGATCTCAGTGCTCTGGATGATGCAGATATCCGTGATTCTGCTTACACAGATTTCTTCACTACCGTCAACAAAAAAATGACCTACAAGATCACCAAAAACAAATTTGACATCCAGAACGGAACTGCCAGGATAACGGTTCACATGAAATATATTGACGGAACCAATATCTATGCAGCAACTATTCAGGAATACACCCGTAAGGTTGCTGTCGCAGCCTATGCCGGAAAGGAAATGACACAGGATGATATCCAGGAAATGCTCGCTGCACTTCTTGCCGAAAATGCTTCCACAGCTGATGAGAAATACAGTGAGATCGATATTACCTATCCTCTGATCAAAATCGGCAGCGACTGGAAAATCGTTTCTCTGGATGACACCACCGTCAAGGTTATGTGCGCAAACTTCAAAAGCGTAAAAGACGAAATATCATCCCAGCTTACGGATGACAGCACAGATAGCAGTTCTGCCGCTGCGGAGGATTCTTCCACCCCAGGCAGCACGGCTTCTGCTGAGGGCACAAGTGCATCCATTGATATTACAACTGACAAATTCTCCGTCCGTTTCAAACAGTTTGCGATTTCCAAGGACTACGGCGGAAATCCCTGTCTGATGATCTACTACGACTATACAAACTCCGGCGATTCCCAGTCCAGTGCATTTGTAGACTTCACCCTGCAGGCTTCCCAGAACGGAGAAGTTCTGGAAGGAACTTATCCGGAAGCCAGCGATGATGCTGTAGATAACTACATGAGCACCATTGATCCCGGAAAAACCGTCACTGTATGCCAGGTATTTCTTCTGAAGGATACTACCAGTGATGTAACGCTTCAGGGCAAAGAAACTCTGAATGTAAGCGGCGGACAGACAACCTCTCAGATTCTGAAGCTGAAGTAAGATATCGGAATCGCCTGGCGGATATTTACGATCCAAATTCGATAAACCGGAAATTTACATTTTATCTTGCATATGCAAGGAAAACGGAAATTTCTCCTTCATGATTTTTTCATGGCTGGCAGAAATTTCCGTTTTTCTTTTTCTCATTCCTGTGTATATTTTTTTGATTCCATGAAAAACTATTTCCTGTATAACGAAAGGATGGTGACTTATGTCAAATAAATATCTGCAGTACTTCACCCTGACCATTGCTGTGGTCGGTGCCATAAACTGGGGTCTGATCGGCTTCTTTAATTTTAATCTGGTAGCATTCCTGTTCGGAAGCATGAGCTGGCTCTCCCGGATCATCTACGGACTTGTAGGCTTATGCGGGCTTTATCTTCTGACCTTCTATACTCTGATCGATCAGGGTGAAACAACTGAATAAGCTACGCAGTAACACATAACGCGAAAAATCCTCTGCTGCATAAAAATAAAGCAGAGGATTTTTTCGCAACAAAAAAGAACTCTGATCATCCTCAGAGTTCCGAAGAGCGATAGACGGGGCTCGAACCCGCGGTCTCGACCTTGGCAAGGTCGCGCGTTACCAACTACGCCACTATCGCACAAGCGGGTGATGGGAATCGAACCCACGTATCCAGCTTGGAAGGCTGGTGTTCTACCATTGAACTACACCCGCAGTTATGAAATTATAAATCTTCATCCTTCGATGAGAGCGATAGACGGGGCTCGAACCCGCGGTCTCGACCTTGGCAAGGTCGCGCGTTACCAACTACGCCACTATCGCATAAGCGGGTGATGGGAATCGAACCCACGTATCCAGCTTGGAAGGCTGGTGTTCTACCATTGAACTACACCCGCGCATCGTCGCTTCGGTGATTACCGATCGCTTGACCGCTGCAACGATGATTAGTATATAGCATGCTGTTTTATTTGTCAACAGGTTTTTTGAAATTTTTTATTTTTTTTATTTTTTTTATTTATTGGATTTTTTATCAATACTCCCATACATTTGTGGCAGAAACCTGGGCCTTCGGTTTCTTGATCACAAGCTCCGGACTTTTTGCACTGACCTTGGTATTTGCAGGAATGGATTCTGTGATAAAAGTATTACCACCTATAATCGTATTCTCTCCTACAACCGTCTCACCACCGAGCACTGTGGAATTAGAATAGATCGTTACATTATCACGAATCGTCGGATGACGTTTTACATTGGCAAGCTGCTGTCCCTTTCTTGTGGAAAGCGCTCCCAGTGTCACTCCCTGATACAGTTTTACATTATTTCCGATCTCTGTAGTCTCACCTACAACCACACCGGTACCATGATCGATAAAGAAATACTCTCCGATGGTCGCTCCCGGGTTGATATCGATTCCTGTACGGCCATGAGCATATTCCGACATCACGCGCGGGATAAATGGGATTTCTTCTTTATAAAGAACATGTGCCAGACGATACACGTAGATAGCAAATAATCCCGGATATGAAAAAATGATCTCTTCCTTGCTCTTGGCTGCGGGGTCACCATCAAAACCAGCCTGTACATCTGTCAGAAGCAGTCTCTGGATCTCAGGAAGCTGCTCAAAAAATCCACATGCAGTTCTGTCTGCATGAGCTGCTGCTTCTTCCGGTTCCTCCCCGTGATAAAGAAGTGCGATCTCGATCTGATTCTTCAATCTGTCATAAAGATCATTCAGTCTGTGTCCCACATAATACTCCGGAAATACGGTAGCACTGGTATCCGTACTGAAATATCCCGGAAATACAATAGATTTCAGATCTCTTACTATATCAATGATCACCGAACGGTTCGGCAGACGTCTGCCGCTCTTCGGCATAAAAAGTTCTTCTGAAGCATAATTCTCAGTAAGACCCTTCGCCGCCCTGAGAATCGCAGATTTCTTATCGCTCATAATTCCCTCCATTTCTGCACATCCACTTCTGTCTGTACACTTTATCTCATTATCATATTATAGTCTGGAAGATTCGTCAATAATACAAAAAAGAAAAGTTTTAAAAAAGATTGACCTTTCTCCGGATACCTTATATAATAATAAAGGTTTGCATCCGGAGATGTACCCAAGTGGCTGAAGGGTCCGCACTCGAAATGCGGTAGGTCGGGCAACCGGCGCGAGGGTTCAAATCCCTCCATCTCCGCTTTTCTGCCGATTTATGACAGGAAGAATTTTATTTATATTTTATTATACAAAAAGCACTCTCATCTCTTGACAATTGTATATTTTATATGTATAATTGCAACAGTGATGAAAACACAATTTAATATAGGGGATTGGTCAAATGGTATGATAGGGGTCTCCAAAACCTTTGGTGGGAGTTCGATTCTCTCATCCCCTGCTATTAGAATCGCTGAAAAACCTTAATTAAGGATTTTCAGCGTTTTTTATTGTATGGCAGAAAAAGTAATCGCCCGGCCTGTCATATCAACATCCGGGCGATCACTTTTCAATATTTTACTTCTCACTGCATTCATATCGTGAAAATCTCTGCACGTATCCACATGCGCTTATCACTTCAGTTTCTTCAGATTATCCGGTCCAAATCCAAATGGCAACAGTTCCTTTAACGTAAAGATATCATATTTTTCTCTGCTGACTGCCAGTATGATCTGAAAGGTTTCCGGATCACAGAACTCCATCATAACCTGTCTGCATACTCCACAGGGTGCTGCATACTCTGTAGGAACACCATCCTTGCCGCCAACGATACAGATTGCCTGAAAGTCTCTCATGCCTTCACTGACCGCTTTGAAAAAAGCAGTTCTTTCCGCACAGTTTGTTGGAGTATAGGCAGCATTTTCTATGTTACATCCGGTATAATAGGTACCGTTTTTTGCAAGAAGTACCGCCCCTACATGAAAATGTGAGTATGGCGCATAGGAATAGTCCATCTGTCTGATCGCCAGATCGATCATTTCTTTGATCTGTTTTTCTTCCATAATTTTCCCACCTTTCCTGAATCAGGCATGTATACGTTATTCTTCTTTTTTCTGTGCCTGATCTGCACGGATCAGTTCACGGATCGCCTGTACTGCAACCTGGATCGCCTTATCGGTATCATGTACCACAGGATTATCCAAACCCAGCTTTTCTCTTTCCTGATTTGCAAGCACCAGGAAGCAGGAGCCCACACGTACTTTTAAATGGCTTGCCACTATAAAAAGAGCAGCGGATTCCATCTCCGACGCAAGACAGCCGAGACGTTTCCACGCTTCCCATTTATTCATCAGTTCATAGCTGACCGGCTTGGTTTCCGGCTCATGCTGGCCATAAAAGGAATCCTTACATTGTACCACACCTGTGTGGAATTCACATCCTTCTTTCTTTGCTCCTTCCACAAGTGCATTGATCACTTCCAGATTTGCCACTGCCGGGAATTCAATAGGTGCATACTCTTTGCTGGTGCCCTCCATACGGATCGCGCCCGTTGCAACAACAATATCACCACTTTTTACCTCTGGCTGCATTCCACCGCAGGTTCCGATGCGTACAAATGTATCAGCCCCGCACCGATACAGCTCTTCCATTGCGATAGAAGCGGACGGTCCGCCGATTCCGGTAGATGTCACACTTACCTTCACTCCGTCCAGTGTTCCGGTGTATGTTACGTATTCCCGGTTATCTGCTAACAAAACCGGATCATCAAAATACTGTGCGATCTTTTTGCAGCGTTTCGGATCTCCCGGTAAAATAACGTAACGTCCCACTTCTCCTTTTGCTACCTGAATGTGATACTGTCTGTCCGAATCCTCTGAATAATTTTTCATGTTTGTTTCCCCCTTTCTCAGCTAACAGTTTACCTATTCCTTATGAATAAAAAAAAGACTGCATTTTCATACAATCCAGTCCTTTATTCTTTTATTTTAACCTTGCTTCCCATCGATCCCTGCAAAACTATATCCTGCATTACAATAAGAAGATCATTCATAAGATATAAGGATCTTCTTACAATGCTCGCAGCGATAAGCCTCGATCCGATCACCATATAGCATTTTCGACAGGCCTCTTTCGGTGTTTAATCGCATAGATTCACCTCTGCTCCTCCATTCTATTCCTGAATTGAAGGAATGGATCTGGCCTTCACACATTTCGCCTCCGCAATATGGACATTTCATCTTATTTTTCTATGCCTCCTCCGGCTTTTCGTATTTGCTCAGTCAATGTCAAACCTCTTTTGTCTTTACCCCATTATAACATAGATTCATTTTCTTCAAAAGCTTAATATAAACATGTTCCACAAACCACGGTTCTGTTGATCTCATCAATGCTTCTTCCGGTGAAAACCAGGCTACACCGCTGTTTTCATCTGCTTTTATGGAAACAGCCTCTTCTGAATCTGCCTCAAGGAGATATGTTAGGTTAAAGTGCAGATGGCTGGATACATATTTCCCTTCTTTCATATGGCCGTCTACAGTCAGGGATTCCAGGGAAAAAATCTCTTCTGACACCGGATGAACATTGGAAATCCCTGCCTCTTCTTTTACTTCTCTGACAGCAACGGACAGTAAATCCGTCTCACCATCTGCATGTCCTCCAAGCCAGGACCAGGAATTGTATATGTTGTGATATACCATAAGGACTTTCGTCCGTTCTCTGTTTACTACCCAGGCAGAAGCTGTCATATGGGCTACTGCATTTTCCCTGGAAAAAGCATTCTCATTATTTCTGATCCAGTCCAGGATCAGGATTTTATCTTTTTCTTCCTGCTCATTATATGGCTTGTATTTTTCTATCTGATCGATCAGTTTCTGGCGTGTTATCATTATGCACTCTGCCTCTTTCTTAAATTTATTTAATACCCATCCTTTAACCGGACAATATTTTTTAATTTTTTTCCATTCAGATATCGTTCCATATTTTCCATGCAGATGTTCCAGATCATATCCTGGACTTCAGCGTTTCCACCGAAACTCGGGCCTGCAATGTGTGGAGTGATAAGGACGTTTTCCATATTCCAAAGAGGTGATGTCTCCGGCAATGGTTCTGTTTCAAATACATCCAGGACCGCTCCTTTTAAGTGGCCTTCCTCCAGTACTCTGATCAGGTCTTCTGTTGGAATGAGGCTTCCTCTTCCTACATTAACCAGAATTGCATCTTTTTTCATAGAATACAGCCGTTTGTAATTCAGAAGGCCTTTTGTTTCCGGTGTTCCCGGGAGACAGCCGATCACAATATCCGCTTTCTGAAGCTGCTGATCCAGCGCTGTCAGATCATATACCTCATCAAACTCTTTCATCTGCTGCAAATGCTCCGGGACTGCAGTTCTTTTTATTCCAGTCACATGCGTTTCAAACGCTTTCATTCTATGGGCAATATTTCTTCCTATATCCCCTGTTCCCAGGATGAGAATGTTTTTTCCATATATGGTTTCTGATGGTCTATTCTGTACCCAGAGGTGTTTCTGTTTGTTCTTCCAGTAGTTCGGAAGTTCACGGTACAGCGCAATGATATTCCCGATCACATATTCTGATATGATCTTTCCAAAAGCGCCGGAAGCATTGGTTAATGTAACTCCTGTCGGGAATGCTTTCATTTTTGTATATTTGTCCGCACCGGCCCAGGTCAGCTGGATCCAGCGAAGATTTTCTGCTTTCAGGATTTCTTCTTCCTCTGGCTCTCCGATCACTACTTCTGCTGCTGCGATCGCATCCTCAGTTTCTTTGCCCTGAAATGTAAATTCGCACTGATCTCCGAATTTTGTTGCAAACTGATTTTGAATTTCTGCATTGCATTGTGGTTTTATTAAAACTTGTATTTTCTTCATGTTTTTTCTCCGCAAATCATCTTTATCAGCTATATCCTACCATAATTAACAGCCATCTGCTATTATTTTCTGTTATTTCTGCCGCTGATATCTGGTCACTGCCAGGATCATGCAGACAAAAACTACCACAAACATAGCTTCCAGTCCAATGCCTTTCCACACCGATACAACTGCCTCACCTGTTAGGTGACTATAACTTCCAAGAGTCTCATTTACGTTTTCATACCAGTACACAGGAAGAAACTGAGACACCTTCAGGACGTTTCTGTCCATAATATTCATGGGAACAAACACACCACACAGAAAGCACATTCCAAGAGACAGGATATTTGCGATCCCGCTTAACATGTTGCTATTTTTTACAAAAAGACCGATCAGATAGGAAAGTGAAAGTGCCACTGCCATCATTACCAGAGTGTTCAGTACATAGTATCCGAAATTTTCTGAACTGAGAAATGTTTTTCCATACATAAGGATGGCTCCAGCCATACCGATTCCCCATAAGCCCCCACCCATCACAAACATGGCCAGAAGCCCTTCCAGACTCTGTCGTCTTGCAGAGATCGCAGATGCCTGCATTCTCTTTGGTATATCGTCTTTTTTGAAAGCCATCAGAACATATCCCATCACATAGCAAAGTAATGCAAGAAACAGATATGGAATATATCGGAAATAATAGAGCCATCCGGACGTACCACTGTTTTCATCTGTATCCAGCATGGTGACTTCTCCTCTTTTTTTATCCAGGATCGCTGTTGCCGCTTCCTTCTGGGAAAAACCGGCTTTCAGATATGTCCGCATTGTATTCAGGCAGCTCTCAAGCTGCTGATCCACATAATATGCCGAATAAGATCCGGGCACCTTGGTCACAGAAATACTTTCACCGTTTACCATACAGTTCTCATAAAAATCCTCAGGAATCACCACGATGTACTCTACATTTCTGTAAAAAAGCTCTTCCTGAAGCTTCTCCCTGTTATCCTCCAGCATGGTCACGTGATGCGTACCTTCAAGCCATTTTACCAGTCCTTCTACAAGTGGTCCGTTGTCTTTATCCACCACTCCAATCTTTATTTTTTCGCTTTCATAGCTGGTATAAGTTTCCTTACCGGCCGCTGCCTGAAGTGCCATTGTCACTCCGAAAAAAATGCCCAGATACAGGAGAATCAGACCTGTATTTTTTTTCATGATCCTCATATAGCCTTTAAATACTGTCATAACGTTCCCTCCTGACCATGAAAAAGGATGCCATCACCAGCACCACGCACATTACCGCCAGTGTGATCAGATTTCTATAGTATCTGGTCATATCATCATATACATTGATACAGTAAAACGCATCTGAGATCAGTGATGCAGGATTGATCCGGTTCACAAACGGAACACTTTTTTCCACGATATCCTTCATATTTCCGTTCATCAGTCCGGCAAGAAAGCTGCTTACCATAGAGATTCCAAGCATGAGCCCGATTCTGACGCCTTCCTGCATTTTTCCGAAGCTGCCTATAAACATTCCCATAGATACACCGATGAGACTTCCGAAAAAAGATACCACCAGCATTTTTCCCATCTGTCCCTGAAAATCCAGATTGAGAATATACCGGAGATACAGGATCAGAATGATCACGTCCACATAGCCCAGAGAAAAAGATGTCAGCTGGTCTGTAAGGATCAGCTTCAGCTTGTGGGTCGGCGTTACACACCGTCTGGCTGCCAGAGGTGTGATATTGGCCTGGATCCCGATCGCAGAGCCAAATCCGATAAAGCATCCATACAGGCAGGCCATGGCGATCAGTGCGTAAAAGAACTGCACATTTCCGTCAATGGTCCGGCCACCAAGGGAGACTTCCCTTACCAGGCTGTCGGAACTTAACAAGGATTTCATGGTTTCCATATCCATCTGCGGATTTTTTTCATGATATTGGTGATGGTCGTTCTGGTGTTTTCGCAGCTGTCGAGAACTGTCTGAAGGATACTTTCTTCTATTCCGGTTCCTGCTACTGTAAGGGAAGGCTCTTTTCCCACATAATAAATCCCTTCTACTTTTTTATCCTGCAGTGCTTCCAGCGCTTCCTTTTCCGACATTTCTTCTGCTTTTAAAAGATCCGGACTGCTTTTTTCCACTTCATCCAGATAGGTCATAAAAAACGTATCCGCAGAAGCTTCCTTCACCACTGCCACCGGAACCGTCTGAAAATCTGCCTCATTGATATTTCCGAATGCAAAATAGAAAAAAGTTCCAAGCACAAGCGGAAAGACAAGCGGCCAGAATACAATGTTAAAATTCCGGATCTTGGAAAGAAAACTGTATTTCAGTAAATGCAACATCTCCCATCCCTCCTAATCTCTTAGCTGTTTTCCGGTGATCTCCAGAAAGACATCATTTAATGTAGGCAGTTCGGAAAAGACTCTTCCAAAAGAAATATCCTGGCTTTGCAGATAATTAAGAAGACGGATCAGGTTATGCTTCGCATCGGTACAGCGCACGACCAGCACCTGTTTTTCATACTGCACATCAAACACATGCTCCAGTGTGCGGATATCCCGGAGATTTTTTTCTTCTAGGGCAATGGCTTCTACGGTGATGGTCTCTCCTGTTTTGATCATCTGCTTCAATTCTTCCTTTGTTCCCTGAGCGATGACTCTTCCGTGATCCATGATGGCGATCCTGGTACAGATCTGCTCCACTTCTTCCATGTAATGGGATGTGTAGATAATGGTGGAGCCCTGGTGGTTCAGCGTCTGGATCCCTTCCAGGATCTTGTTTCTGCTCTGTGGGTCTACAGCTACCGTCGGCTCATCCATAATGAGCAGTCTTGGCTTGTGGGCGATCCCGCAGGCAATGTTCAATCTTCGTAAAAGGCCCCCGGAAAGCTTCTTCGGGTACATTTTGCGGAAATCTTCAAGACCTGTAAATTCAATGGCATCCTCCACCAGCTCTTTTCTCCGTTTCCTGTCCCGTATGTAAAGGCCGCAGAAATAATCGATATTTTCCTGCACTGTCAGCTCATCAAAAACGGCTACATTCTGAAGCACGATCCCAATCTGTTCCTTGAGCTTATAGCTGTCCGGCTTCATCTCTTCTCCGAATATCTTTATTTCACCTCTGTCATATTTCAGAAGTGACAAAAGGCAGCTGATGGCCGTTGTCTTTCCCGAGCCATTGGGACCAAGTAATCCGAAGATCTCACCCTCCCGGATATCCAGTTCCAGATGATTCAGTGCGGTAAGATCACCGTATCGTTTTACCAGATTTTCTATGTGGACCATACTCTGTGGCATATGTTTTCCTCCTTTTTTACAGTCCATTAAGCAGGACTTTTATGTCTTTTTCGCAGAAATTCATATTTCTTCTATGATGCCATTATATCCTTTTCTTCTTTCTGCACCAAGTGTTGAATGTCACCACCTGCGAATGACAAATGTCATGTCTTTTTCAGAAGGATAGATTTTTCTTTGCAGGGAAGGAACCGGTATATTATAATAAAGACACATTGATTTCAGAAATTTGTGCAGCAAAAGGGGTTCTCCTGGAACAGTCCTGGAACAGGATACGATAATTTTAGCCGGTTATCTGCCTGACTTTCGGAAAATGCTGTAATTCTGAGAAAGGAGGGTATATTTTTTATGCGTTATTTTACAGATTCCATACTATTGCTTTTATACAGTACTTTAACATTTTTTTATGTGCCTGCAGATCAGGCTCTTGTGTTTGCCCTCCTTTTTGCGGTGATCCTTTGCTGCATTACTTATCTGTGCAGGGTATGTAAAACAGAATCCTGTTCACACAATTCTTTGCCAGTATTGAAACCCGCCGGAAATATCATTCCGGTTCTTGCAGGAAGCTATGTGATCTTTGGATTATGTTCCCTGTGGTTTTCGGATCTTCTTCTGTTTTTCCCGCTGCTGCTGTATCAGACCTTATCTGCTGGGCTTTTTCCTCTGGCAGTGGCTGCGCTTCCACTTTGGGGATTTCTGGTTTTTCAGATCAATAGATTTCCGGCAGTTCTTTGTCTGCTTGGGATTTTTGGTTTCGTTCTCTCATTTTTTCTCTGGCTCTATGCCGGAAAATATCAGGCTCTTTACCAGGATTTTCATCAGATCCGGGATGACAGTGAGGAACATACGCTTCTTCTTTCTGAAAAAAACAAGGCACTTCTGGAAAAACAGGATTACGAGATTTATGCTGCTACATTGCGCGAGCGAAACAGAATTGCCAGAGAGATCCATGATAATGTGGGACATGTACTATCCCGTTCTATCCTTATGACTGCTGCCTGCAAAACCATCAACAAAAATGATTCTCTTGATCCTCTGCTTGGAAATCTGGAAGAATCCCTGAACGGTGCTATGAACAGCATCCGTTCCAGTGTACATGATCTTCATGATGATGCGATAGATCTGGAAGATGCCATAAAAGGACTTGTAAAGGATTTCACCTTCTGCCCGGTGAATCTTACTTATGATATGTCCAGGCAGATTCCAAGAGAGGTGAAATACAGTCTGATCAGTATTACAAAGGAAGGGCTTTCCAATGTGATGCGGCATAGTAATGCGGATTCTGTGGATATTCTTCTGCGGGAGCATCCTGCACTTTATCAATTGTGCATTGAGGATAACGGGACACCGGAAAATGGAATTCCGGATATTCAAACTGGATCAGACAGCAATAAGGCAAAAAATACTTCCGGTGGTATGGGACTGTCCAATATCCGTGACCGTGCAAAGGCGCTGGGCGGTACGGTCCAGATTACGCAGGAGAATGGTTTTCGGATCTTTGTGACGATCCCGAAATCTTTTTCTAATTGAATCAGACAGATATTTCTCACTTTTCCGGAAACCTTCCTGATTTGATCAAAGTACTTTCCCGGCATATTGGATCCGTCTGTTTTTTCTGATCTGTAAATTTACTTTTTATAACTCATAAACAGGAGATTTTGACATGAAAATTATAATCGTAGACGACGACTGCCTGGTTGCAGGAGCACTAAAAACCATTCTTGAAGCAAACCCGGATATCGAAGTGACTGCCACCGGCTCTGATGGTGAAGAAGCCTGCTCTCTGTACAGAGAGTATCTTCCGGATATTCTTCTAATGGATATCCGTATGAAAGGAATGGACGGACTGGAAGCTTCCAGAAAGATCCTGGGCGAATTTCCGGAGGCAAAAATTCTTCTTCTGACTACTTTTTCCGATGATGAATATATTGTAAAAGCCCTCCGCCTCGGCACAAAGGGTTATCTTCTGAAGCAGGATCATACCAGCATTCTTCCGGCTCTTCAGGCGGTTTACTCCGGCCAGACCGTATTCGGCACAGAGATCATATCCAAAATCCCTGAACTCCTGCAGTCTTCCGATGGATTTGATTATGCTTCCAGAAACATCAGCGAACGGGAGCTGGATATCATCCGGCTGATTGCCAACGGATACAGCAATAAGGAGATTGCCGCAGAACTGTTTCTCAGTGAGGGAACGGTACGAAATTATCTCAGTTCCATTCTGGATAAACTGCAGCTGAGGGATCGGACTCAAGTTGCTGTTTTTTATTATCAGCATAAGTAAAAATCTCCTGCATCCAAATTCCTGTAAATATTTATTAATTTAATAGAATCGGAGGATTCCTCACAATGAACCGCTATCTTACTATCTATATCCCGAAAACAGCTGTTCCGGCACCTGTCTCCCGCTTTCTTCGCACGCAGGCAGGTCTTACAAAAAAGCAGATCAGCCAGGCGAAGTTCCGTCCCGGTGGTATCCGAAAAAACGGACAACAGTGCCGGGTAACGGAAACCGCTTATCCCGGGGATCAGATCATAGTATGCCTGGAAGCAGACGATGTGGATTCTGCCCAGCTGGAATCTTCATCCTTTACTGTCAATTTGTCCAATCACAATTTCCAGTTCTCCGCAGACGCAATTTCATATTCTGATTCCGCAACTTCAGAATTTGCAGGTTCTGATGTCAATTCTCACATTTATCATTCACTGGCTTCAACGTCACAGTTTCTTCCTGAGTTGGCGATCATATACGAAGACCAGGATATCCTCGCCATAAATAAACCTGCCGGGATTGTCACTCATCCTTCCGGTTCTCACTACAGTGACAGTCTCGCCAACCAGGTGGCTTCCTATTTCCGTTCCAAAGGAGAGCCTACCAAAGTCCGGTCTATCGGACGATTGGATAAAGAAACCTCCGGTATCCTGCTCTTTGCCAGGAACCAGACTGCTGCCGCCAGATTACAGAACCAGCGTGAAGAAGGGATTTCAGAGAAAACCTATCTGGCTGCAGTTTCCGGTTTCATGCCTGTGGATGAAGATGGAGCTTTTCACAGGATCTCCGTTCCCCTTGCACCTGACCCGGATAACCGTCTGAAAATGGTCATATCCACAGATGGCACGCTTCCCGGAAGCAAACATGCAGAAACCCTTTATTCTGTTCTGAAATCTACCGGCCCTGACGCAGCAGCTCCGGCTTCTCTTGTAATGCTCCGTTTGAAAACCGGCCGTACCCATCAGATTCGTGTACACATGGCATCTCTCGGGCATCCTCTTCTGGGTGATTCTCTGTACTGTTTATCGGACATATCGAATCCGTTTTCCCGGGCTGCACTCCACGCATGGAAGCTTAAATTTCAACTTCCATTTTCAATTGATGAATCTGCTTCCGACACCCGGGCTTCCATGCATCATGACAAAAATGACAAAAAAGAAATCTCCCTGGAAGCACCCCTCCCGGAAGATTTCAAAAAATTCTATGAAACAATATTCTGAAGCCATACGCCTTTTTTTACAAGGATAAATCCAATGACACATTTCATCATATCCGCTGCCTGGACCATTGCGTAGATCACAAGTACAGGCAGACCTGTAAAACGGCTTAAGGTAAATGCGATCGTTACACTTACCACCCAGATAAACACACTGTCAAACAGAAATGTAACGATGGTCTTTCCACCGGAACGCAAAGTAAAATATGTTGCATGCAAGAATGCATTCTGCGGCATGAAAAATGCTGTGAGCATAATAAAATATTTCGCCAGAGTACGTGCCTCAGTATTGGTATTGTAAAGCCTTGGAAACAGTGGTGCCATTACAAACATCACAGCTGCCACGCAGGTACAGCAGAACACAGAAAATGCGATCATCTTATTGTCCGTATCTCTGGCTTCCTTCATCTTACCTGCCCCCAGAAGCTGTCCTACAACAATGGCTACCGAATCTCCAAGTGCGATAAATACGATATTAAATACATTGTTGATAGTATTGGAAATATTTAATCCCGCAACCACGTTCAGTCCACGGACTGAATAACACTGTGTCAGCATGGCCACTCCGGCTGCCCATAAAGTCTCATTCAGAAGCAGCGGGGTTCCCTTAATAAGTATCTTCTTTGTCAGGTTCGCCGGAACCTTTAATGTTGAATACAGACCCTGTGCAAAAATATTCTTTTCTGTATGCTTATGTGTCCAGCTCAGGACAATGCAGGCTTCCACATATCTGGAGAGCACTGTAGCAACAGCCGCACCTCTTACTCCCATTTCCGGGAATCCAAATTTACCATAGATCAGAAGATAATTAAATATCAGATTGATCAGCACTGCCACGATCCCGGCCTTCATTGGAAGTACGGTCTCACCGCATTCACGTAAGGTACTTGCATAGACCTGCACCATCATAAATGGCGGAAGTCCCAGAAGCATGATCCATAAATACTGTTTTCCATAAATAAGAGTATCCCTGATCTCCTGTGCGGTCCCGTCACCTTTTAAATACATGCTGATCAGTGAACCCCCTGCTGTCAGAAACAGTATAATAGTGATCGCTGTCAGAATCACTGCCATCCACAATTTATAACGAAGTGTCTGGCGGACACCCTCATGATCCTTCTGTCCGAAATACTGTGCTGTAAAAATTCCCGCTCCGGACACCCCGCCGAAAATACATAGATTATATACAAAGATCAGCTGATTGACGATCGCCGCTCCAGACATCTGTTCGGTACCGATACGACCGATCATAATATTGTCCAGAAGACTGACAAAATTTGTGATTCCGTTCTGTACCATGATCGGTACTGCAATAGACAGGACCATCAGATAAAACCTCTTATCTCCTACGAACTTTCGGAAAAAAGAAGATTTCTCTTTTACCTTCTCCATAAATTCTTCCCCCCTTGTTTTTCGTTTTTCTTCATCCAAAATTCTCCACAAAAAGGAGACTGCCCACCCGAAACAGTCTTCCCTTTCGTAAGCGTTGTAGCTACTACCTTACTACAAACTTCTTTTATTTTCAATAGTCTTTATAACGATAAATCTCCGTTTTTTTGTATCTTTTTACTCCACCATACGACTCTCGTCTGCAATATCCTGATCTTTGAACTTTTATTCCAGCTGTATCACAATTTCAGTGTCAAAGTTTTTCAAAGTGATCTAAGCCGGCAGAAAAAAGATCTGGATCGGCTGAATCCGATACGGCTACCTTGTTACGACTTCACCCCAGTCATCGGTCCCGCCTTCGGCAGCTCCTTCCTTGCGGTTAGGTCACTGACTTCGGGCGTTACTGACTCCCATGGTGTGACGGGCGGTGTGTACAAGACCCGGGAACGTATTCACCGCGGCATTCTGATCCGCGATTACTAGCGATTCCAGCTTCGTGTAGTCGGGTTGCAGACTACAGTCCGAACTGGGACGTTATTTTTGGGATTTGCCCACCCTCGCAGGTTCGCTTCCCTTTGTTTACGCCATTGTAGCACGTGTGTAGCCCAAATCATAAGGGGCATGATGATTTGACGTCATCCCCGCCTTCCTCCAGGTTATCCCTGGCAGTCTCCTCAGAGTGCCCGGCCGAACCGCTGGCTACTGGGGATAGGGGTTGCGCTCGTTGCGGGACTTAACCCAACATCTCACGACACGAGCTGACGACAACCATGCACCACCTGTCACTTCTGCCCCGAAGGGAAGGAACGGTTAAGTTCCGGTCAGAAGGATGTCAAGACTTGGTAAGGTTCTTCGCGTTGCTTCGAATTAAACCACATGCTCCACCGCTTGTGCGGGTCCCCGTCAATTCCTTTGAGTTTCATTCTTGCGAACGTACTCCCCAGGTGGAATGCTTAATGCGTTTGCGGCGGCACCGAAGAGCTTTGCTCCCCGACACCTAGCATTCATCGTTTACCGCGTGGACTACCAGGGTATCTAATCCTGTTTGCTCCCCACGCTTTCGAGCCTCAACGTCAGTTACCGTCCAGTAAGCCGCCTTCCTCTGGCGTCCCTCAACCACATCCCCCCCGGACTAATGCACCTTCCTCTAGCGTCCCTCTATACATCCGCCTCACGAGTCCACAAGCCCTTCCCGGACCCGCTCCGTAAGACTGTCTCCACCCTTACGATACCAATCTTCCACAAAAGAGTCAAAAGAGCTCACAGGCATCCTCCCCATAATGATCTGGATAAATGCGTTCTTCTCCAGCAAACGCAAAGTCTGAGGAATCTCCCCGTCACCATCCCCCAGATACTTCTTCTCCGGAGCACGGTAATTCGCATCCACCAGAAGCCCCACCGCCGAGATCCTGGACTTATACGCCGCCCAGGCCTCTACCGAAGGCACCTCCGCCTCAAGATACTCCTTACACGCATCAAAATAAGACGCCTCAATGGCACTGAGATCCTCCCTGGTCTTCTCATCGCCCGGACTATAAAGAACCTCACGGATATGCTTTGTCACTATATAAGTAGCCTCATTATAATCCACATTGATCATTAGCGGACGCGCCGTAGGATCCACATTCAAGGCAAAATAAGTGTTCATCTCATCCGCATCCTCTGCCTCATATCTGGAATGGTCAAACAACACACTCAAAATCTTCATTGCAATCTCCGGATGCTCATACCCTTTACGCACAACTACATATTTATTATCTCGAAACGTAGAGTATACCTCCACAGTCCGCTTTACATCCGCAGTCAGATAATACGGTTCCCAGTCTGCCTCTTTATTCTTCCGATACTCATCCATAAGAGGATTATTCGGAGTCCACCAGAGCCCGAAAAACGCTCCGCATTTTCCATTCACCACAAGATCACGGATATTATTCTGTGCACGTAAAGCAAAATCCGAATCCAGTATTCCCTGCCTGTAAAGCTCTCTGAGATACCCCAGAGCCTCCTTTGTCTCCTCCGTCAGCGATCCATAGACAATTTCCCCATCTGCATTTTCAATCCACTGCTGCGGATATGCCCCGAACTTTTCAAACACAGAGTCCACCGAATAGCTGGTGCTGGCCGTGCCCACAAGTCCCGGATCACAGACAAGTCCCACAGGATCTTCACCATCCTCTGCACCCATCCGGTTTTCCTGAAACGCACGGATCACTGAAAAAGCCTCTTCCAGTGTCTTCGGTTCTTTCAGTCCCAGCTGCTCCATCCAGTCATGTCTCAGCCATAAAAGCTGCTGCCCATCATCAATGGCAGTCTCCGGAAGTGCATACAGTTTTCCGTCAAAAGTCCCGGATGCCAAAAGTTCCTCTCCATAGCTCTCATACATTTCCTTTATTTTATCGGAAGCGCAGCTTTTGTATACTTCCGTCAGATCCTCGATAAGATCATTTTCAACCAGTTCTTCCAGAGTTTCCCTGTCCGACACCAGAAAAACATCCGGAAGATTCCGATCTTTGACCAGGATGTTCAGGGCTTCGTCATACCGCTCCTCACTCTCCATAAAAACATTCTTATTCTGAATATTCAGTGTTTTTTTCAGATACCGGGTATATGCATTGTCCTCATAAGTCTGCCCGTCCGGAAGATTAGAATTATTAGCCCCTTTCATCTGTCCCAGAGTATAAGTTACAAGCTCCGGATATTTCCCCAGAGGCGTGGTTTCTGCCTGTTCCCAGCTCCTACTGTTCTTTTCGGACAGAACGTCTATATCTGTTTTTTCCATTTCTGCAGTTCCTAAAGAACACCCCGTCAAAAGTGCCAGGCTCAGTATCGTACTCAGAAATACCACTGTTTTTCCCAGACTAAGTCTCATCTTTTTTTACCTCTTTCGGGATCCTCATATCAACGCTTGTCCCCTCACCTACCTTGCTCAGGATCCGGATGGCATATTTCTCTCCATATAAAATGCACATACGGTCATTGACATTTTTAAGACCATAGCCTTTTGCCTGATATGTGAGCAGCTTTTCTGCCTGCTCCTGCTCCATCCCTATTCCGTTATCTTCAACCCGGATCACTACATCTCCATTCTCTTCAAAGAAATAAAGTTTCAGAAGCTTTTCCCCTTCCTCCTTCACATCCAGGCCATGCTCCAGAGCATTCTCAACGATGGGCTGCAGGGCAAGCTTCGGAACCAACTCCTGCTGCACAGACGGATCGATATTCCACTCCACCTTAAAATCATTGTCATGCATGATCAGCTGGATTTCCAGATAAGCTTCGATATTCCGAATACAGGTTTCCACAGTCACCATATCTGCTCCCTTACTGAGCGCTGTCCGGTAAAATGTAGATAATGCCAGTGTCACACGGCTGATCTCCTTCTGACGGCTCTTAATCGCCATCCAGTTTATAATAGAAAGAGAATTATAAAGAAAATGGGGATTGATCTGGGCAGTCAACGCTTTCAGTTCAAATTCCTTCAGAGCGATCTTATTTTCATACACTTCTTCGATCAGTCGATTAATTTCATCCATCATATGGTGAAAGCTTCTCACCAGCTGTCCTACCTCATCTCCGGAATCACTGTAAACCGTAACTTCACGGCTTCCCTGGTTCACCTGTTCCATATTTCTGGTAAGCTGCTCAATCTTTCTGGTAAACAGCTTAGAAAACGTCATTCCAAGCACAATGATGATCACAACACAGAAGCCGATCAGTGGGATCTCACTGATCAATACTTTTGAAACCGAGCTCTCGATCACAGCCGGAGGTTTGTAAAAATAATAGGTCCATCTTGTTTCATGTCCGCTGCTGCTGACATAGGTATATTCTTCCCTCAGACGATCCAGCTTTTTTGCAGTTTCTTTCTGTGCTGAAATATCACTGGCCGCCAGATTTTCTCCATGATAGACGATATTTTGCTGATCATCCACCACAAAGCCTCCGGAATTCCGTTCAATAATATTAGCCAGAGGCTGGAATACTTTTCCGTAATCCAACAAAATACAGAGCACAGCCTCCCTGATCTTACCATCATATATTTCCCTGACTGCCGCGATCTGACGATTATCCCGGTCCACGATCCACTGAACCGTCACGGTATTATTTAATTTGTCACTCCACCATTCCCCATCAACCTCTGAAAGCGGAGCCAAGGTATATTCATGGCGCACGGGAATGCTTTCTGCAAAAAGATGTATCCCCAGAATTGCTTCGTGGTAGGATTTCGGCACCGTCAACAGCGGATCCACAACTTCCGTATACTGTTCATATGCAGTATAACGATCCATATCTTTGTTGAAGATCACCTCCTGGATTTCAGGAGAATAGGTAAGATAATTCAAAAGGCTGGCATAAATTTCGATCTGCCCGTCAATGTTTTCTCTGGTCTGCTCCAAAATGGAGTACATATCCTCCATCTCATTTTTCCGTACAAGACTACTCATACGACTGTGACTATACAGTGCCAACACAGTCATCGGCACCAGGGATACCACCACAAGAAGATTTGTCAGCTTGTACCGGTATTTCATATTATTATACTTCTTCAGAAGACTCTTCATCCTCATTGTTTCCTTTCCGATAGGACTCCGGGCTGCTTCCGTAATATTCCCGGAAGCTCCGGCAGAAATACGAAGAATTGGCAAATCCTACCTGCTCGCTGACCATGGCTACTTTCATGTTGGTAGTTCGTAGAAGCTCCTTGGCCTTTTCCATGCGGAACACACGGATAAAACGATTCAGGTTCATCCCCGTCTCCTTCTTGAAAATAAAGCTGAGATAGCCGGAAGAAAGATATACTTTTTCTGCCAGTGTTTCCAGATTCAGATCTTCCGCATAGTGATTGTAAATATAATTTTTGACTGCTGCCACCTCATCTCTGGATTCGCTCATGGAACGGTCCAGGAACTCCTCGTACTGGCGGATATTTTTTTCTGTAACCTCAATGATCTCCTGAATGGTAGAACAGCCATACAGATGATCCACCTCCAGATCCAGCCTGTGCTCTCCGGCAAAACGATTCTCCTGAAACAGCTCCCTTATCACATTGGAAAAAACAAATTTCACATACATGGCCGAAAACTGGGTATTGGACTGATATTTGGATGCCAGGCTGCGGAAATGGCTCCACAGCTGCTTCACATCCTTTCTGGAAATATCTTCTGAGATTTTTTCCATAAGCCTGGAATCCTGCTCCTCTTCTCCGGTATTTTTTTCCTCGTCCTCCTCGCTGGTGTAGACATGGATATCCGGATGATAAAATTTTTCTTCCATCTGCTGCTCCAGCTGTTCCATGATTTCCGGCAATTCCTGATATCCGTCAAAACGCCGACTTACAGCCAGATGAAAGCGAACAGGATGAAGGCGCTTCAGAAGATTATAGACATTTTTTGCCACAAGGACATAATCACAGTACACATCCTTAAAAAGAAGCAAGGACTGACGGCCATTAAGATTCAGATAGAAGAAAGAACGGCGAAGCTCTTCCCGGATCTCAAGGGGAACCTCATCACTGGCAGAATCAAAAAAAGCTTCATCCGATTCAATAAGAATTGCACAGTGCCACTGCTCCCAGACAGAAAAATCCACAATTCCTTCCGCTTCCTTCAGACGCTCCTGATCTCCGGAATAAATGTAGCCCAACAGAAAATACTGCTGAAGAAAGCTCTTTTCTTTTATGGACTGCTGCTCTTTATTTTTCCGGGATGCGATCTCCTTCTGGATCTTCTGTATGGTGTCATGAAAGCGGTCCGGATCCACCGGTTTCAGTACATAATCCGTCACACCATAGCGGATCGCCTCCTGAGCAAAAGCAAAATCTCCATAACCGCTGAAAATGATAATTTCCAGATCCGGATATTCCTCTCTTGCTTTTTTTGAAAGCTCCAGACCATCCATATGCGGCATTTTGATATCTGTCAGCATCAGATCCACCGGATGCTTTCTCAGCTCATTTAATGCCAGCTTGCCATTAGCCGCCTCATAAATTTCCCACTCTCCCTCCTCCATAGACAGAAGAAAGCGGATTCCGTCACGTTCCAGTTTTTCATCATCTACCACCAAAACTCTGTACATTCCTCACCTCGCCAAATATGGCCTGATCCACGTAAAAGCACGCAGAGCAGGCCGTTTTTCTTTCATTTTAACATTATTCAACTAATTTGTCAGCCCTTAACAGCTCCTGCAACCACACCTTCAATGATATATTTCTGGCATGCAAGATAGAAGGCAATGATCGGAATGATGGAAAGGACAAGAACGCCCATCATCGCTCCCATATCAATGGTTCCGTAACCGCCCTTCAGATACTGGATGGCAATGGAAATGGTTTTATATTTCTTGATATCAAGTACCAGATATGGAAGAAGATAATCATTCCAGATCCACATGGTTTCCAGGATCGCTACAGTTACACAGGTCGGTTTCATAACCGGAAGAACCACTTTAAAAAATGTCTGGATCGGGGTACAGCCATCGATCATGGCAGCTTCCTCGATCTCGATCGGAATGGATTTTACAAAACCGCTGAACATAAATACCGCAAGTCCTGCTCCATATCCAAGATAAATGATGATCAGTCCCCACGGAGTATTCAGTTTCAGGATGTTTGCGATCTTGGAAAGAGTAAACATTACCATCTGGAATGGTACAACCATGGAAAACAGGCACAGCATGTACATGGTTTTTGTCAGCGTGTTGGTAACACGGTTGATGTACCAGGCACACATGGAGGTACAGAGCAGAATTACCGCAACAGAAAATACTGTGATAAATAATGTCCATCCAAATGCCTGGAAAAATCCGGTTTTTGTGAGACCATTTACATAGTTTTCCAGACCTACGAACATTTTATCCGTCGGGATTGCAAAAGGATAACGGCTGATGTATGCTTTTTTCTTAAAAGAATTGATCAAAACCAGAAGAATCGGGAAAATATAAGCAACAGATACCACACTCAGGATCGCAGTCCACAGACCGCTGAATTTTACTTTTTTATTCATTACTGCTGTACCTCCTTACTTCTTGTGAGACGATTCTGGATCATGGCAATTGCTCCAACCAGGATAAAGAAGATCACGGCCTTCGCCTGTCCTACACCTTCCCATCCGGTACGTCCATAGAAGGTATTGTAAATATTCAGTGCAAGCATTTCTGACATATTGGAAGGCTCACCATTTGTAAGAGCAAGGTTCTGGTCAAAAAGCTTGAAGGAGTTGGTAAGTGTCAGGAAAGTACAGATGGTGATGGACGGCATGACCATAGGAATAATCACATGCTTCAGAAGCTGTCCTTTGTTCGCACCATCGATCTGTGCAGCCTCGATCAGTTCACCCGGGATATTCTGGATACCTGCAATGTAAATGATCATCATATATCCGATCTGCTGCCAGCACATCAGGATCACAAGACCCCAGAATCCGTAAACAGAAGAATATGTAAGTGTTTTATTGATCTGAAGAAGCAGACCGTTTAACAGAAGCTGCCATACATAACCAAGGATGATTCCACCGATCAGGTTTGGCATAAAAAATACAGTACGGAATATATTGGTTCCTTTGATCTTCTTGGTCAGAAGCAACGCAACTGCAAAACCGATCACATTGATCAGAACTACTGATACAACCGTAAATGCGGTGGTGTACCATAATGCATGTCCAAAGGTTCCATCCTCAGTAAAAATCTTCACATAGTTCTGTAATCCCACGAATTTTGCATCCGTTACTGTGGTAAATTTACAGAAGGAAAGATATACGCCCATGATAAAGGGAACGATAAATCCAATGGTAAATGCCAGCAGGGTAGGCAGGACAAAAACCGGAAAATACTTTTTCATCATCTTATTCTGCATGTTTTCTCTTCCTTTCTCCTGAGGATGCATCCTTCCCTACTTTACACATCCTCTCTTCATTAAAAGAGGCAGGCGGAAACCGCCCACCCCTTCGTGATCACGTTTCAGTTATACCTTATCAGCCTTCATTTGCTGCTTTGTACTCTTTTGCCCATCCGTCAACAAATGCAGTTTTCACAGCATCCCACTCGCCGGTACCCTGTGCATACTCAAGCATTGCACTGCCGACCTGGTTTTTCCACTCTTCAGAAGGCATGGTTGTAAAGTTCCATGAAACCGGAGTTTTACCAGCTTTTACATATTCGTCGGCTGCTTTTACAAGCGGATTTGCAGACTCATAATTCTCATCAAAGGTCTTGAATGGTGTTGTAAATCCCATTTCCTGGCTTATAGATTCTCTTCCTTCATCACTTGTGATAACCCAGCTGAGGAAATCAAGAGTTGCCTGGATATCCTTCTCATCTGCTTTTTTGTTTACGCACCAGTAGTTCTCACTGCCTGTGCAAAGTCCCTGGTCCTCTTCACCATCTACACCAATATAGATTGGAAGCATTCCCATATCCTCGTCTGCTACTTCGTTATCTTTGATGTTATCATAAGCCCATGTTCCATTCTGATAGAACACAGCCTCTCCAAGACCAAATTCAGCATTTGCATCATCGATAGTCTTACTGGAAAGAAGGCTTGGCTCACAGGTAGAATCTGTGATATAAAGGTCAAACAGGTTCTTGAAGTTGTCAAGATAGGTCCCTTTGATCGCATCTGTGGATGTGATTCCGTCTTCTTTGTACTCATAATAGATTGGAAGGTTTGCAAGGTGTGTCTTGAAGCGCCAGTCACTGGAAGAATCAAAGCCTGCGGAAGTAAATGCACCGTCAACTCCAAGGTCATCTTTCTTAGCCTGGATATCATCTGCAACCTTCTTTAATGTCTCAAAATTGTTGATCTCATCTGCAGACTTGATCACAGCGCCATCCATCTCACAGTATTTCTTAAGAAGCGCTTTGTTGTAAATAATTCCATATGTTTCAATTACATAGGCGATACCGTCAACTGCACCGCTGTCCTCCTTCAGTACGAAATCGTCACTCTCCACATTTTTATAAACATCGCTGTCTTTCAGGTCATAGCAATAATCCTTCCAGGATGCAAGTCCAACTGGTCCGTTAACCTGGAACAGTGTCGGAACCTCATCCTTGGCCATCTCTGATTTCAGAGTAGACTCATAAGTTCCGGAAGCAGCTGTAACAACGGTAACCGGTACACCAGTCTCATCGGTGTATTTCTTTGCCAGGTCTGACCACTGATCTGCCTGCTCCGGTTTAAAATTCAGATAATAAACAGAGCCTTCACTGTCATCCCCTTTTGCCATAGCCGGAACTGCCGGGATCATAGTAGCTGCCATCAAAGCTGCAAGACCAAATGCTGTTGCTTTTTTCATTCTCATAATCGTACCTCTCCTTTACCTTATATGATATTCAATTTGTTTCGCGGATATGCTTAAAACGTCCATTTCGCATATTCCTGACCGATAAGCTTCAAATCAGCTTCTCGATTAACTTGATATTATTGTAAATCGAAGAGGTCATTTTCACTATATAAAAAAATCAAGAAACATGTTGATTTTTTTATATAGTAAAAATATTGATATTTTACCATGAAAAAAGAAGCCGGAACAGGCTTGCTCCCATTCCGGCTTCTTCCATATATTATTTTCGATTCATCATGCTTTATTGACAGATCCGAAAAGCTCCATTTTCTCTTTAACAGTAGCTTTGATCGCTTCTGCTCCAGGTGCAAGAAGCTTACGTGGGTCATATCCTTTACCCTGCTGATCTTTACCCTCTTCAATGTATTTACGTGTAGCTTCAGCAAATGCAAGCTGGCACTCTGTATTTACATTGATCTTGGAAACGCCAAGGCTGATCGCTTTCTTGATCATGTCTGCCGGGATACCTGTACCACCGTGAAGAACAAGCGGCATATCTCCTGTCAGTTTCTGAATAGCATCCAGAGTCTCAAAGCTTAAGCCCTGCCAGTTAGCCGGATATTTTCCGTGAATGTTACCGATACCAGCTGCAAGGAAGTTGATTCCGAGATCTGCAACTCTCTTGCACTCCTCAGGATCAGCGCACTCGCCCATACCAACAACACCATCTTCCTCGCCACCGATGGAACCAACCTCTGCCTCAAGAGACATGTTGTGCTCAGCAACGATCTTAACCAGCTCTTTAGTCTTAGCTACGTTCTCATCGATCGGATAATGAGATCCGTCGAACATAATGGAAGAGAAACCAGCCTCAACACATTTCAGGCATCCATCATAGCTGCCGTGGTCAAGATGAAGAGCAACCGGAACAGTGATGTTCAGCTCTTCCATCATACCGTTAACCATACCTACAACAGTCTTATAACCTGTCATGTATTTACCGGCACCCTCGGAAACACCAAGGATTACAGGAGAGTTGAGCTCCTGAGCTGTCTGAAGGATAGCTTTTGTCCACTCAAGGTTGTTGATGTTGAACTGACCAACTGCATAATGGCCTGCTTTTGCTTTTTTCAGCATTTCTGTTGCGTTTACTAACATGATAAAATCCTCCTAACCTGTATTAGGATACGGAAAAACCGTGTCCTTTATATCCAACCGTACTCATAATAGCAGATTTCCTTTGGTAAGTCCAGTATTTTACCAAAAATGCTGATGCTGTGGGAATTATTATTTTTTTTGAGAAAAAGCTTGCAATTTTATCAAATGTTATGTATAATATATTTGTTGTTCACGGATGGATTCCCGAGTGGCCAAAGGGGGCAGACTGTAAATCTGTTGGCACCGCCTTCGAAGGTTCGAATCCTTCTCCATCCAGCGAATTTAGCTCTTACATCTTTGCGATGTAGGAGCTATTTTTTTGTGCAAAAAGAAAACCGCAAAGGGGCCGCAAAGCCGCGGCCCCTCTGCACACCCCTCGGGCTTTTTTTAAGGAGTTCTTGGTTGTGGATGAGGGGAGGGTGTTGACTTGTGTCTGTATGCTTGGGTATTGGATGTGGGACGCTGTGCCGATCTGGTTCCTGTATGCTTCGGTGTTGGATGCGGGATGCTGTGCCGATTTATTTTTTGGGGGATACGGCCGGCTGCTTTATTGGTTATGGATTGTTTTGAGGCCGTTTTCTGTATGCTTCGGTGTTGGATGCGGAACACTGTGCCGATCTGGTTCCTGTATTCTTCGGTGTTGGACGTGGAACGTTGTGCCGATTTATTTTTATATATTGTGTTTTTTGGGCACTGGGCAGAATGTACATTCGCTTCTATTGTCTGCTCTCTGCGGTTGAATTTTCAGCCGGGGATGTGGCAGCGGTATGGGCTGCTGCGGAGGAGGTGTGATACTGCTTAGGCTGCGGGGATCGGCGTTATTGAGACAGGGGCTGCTGTCTGAGCCAGAGGCGAGTTCTGCCCCTGTCTCAATGTTTTTAGCCGATTTCCGGAGCCTTAGCAGTATCCGCCGACGGAGCCCTGCCCGTACCGCTGCCACATCCCCGGCGTACGGTTCATTCAATCCACCACACAAAGAAAAAGACGGCCACCCCCCAAAAAGCGAGACAGCCGTCCTTTCCTCACACATCATACATAGGAAATCGAAACACCGAAAAAAATCTATTTGTTAACTCTGTTAACCGTATTACCATCCAGAAAAGCCTTGATATTATCAACCGTAATATCCATGATCCTCTGTCTGGAAGCCTGAGCAGCCCAGGAGATATGCGGAGTGATGATGCAGTTTTTAGCCTTGAGAAGCGGATTATCCCCCTTGATCGGCTCAGTAGAAACAACATCAAGACCAGCAGCATAAACCTTCCCACTATTCAGAGCATCTGCCAGATCCTGCTCAACAACAAGCTGACCACGGCTGTTGTTGATAAGGATAACTCTATCCTGCTTCCTTTGTTTGCAAGAACGATAACATCTCCCGGCTGAGCCATATCCAGTGCTTTATGGAACAGAAGGTTATCTCCTGCCGGTGCATTTACTGTAAATGCAGTTCCCAGAAGTCTTGCCTTCGGGTTCAGCGGGAAAATACTGGAATCTACGGCAGCGATCTTTCCACAGTTATCATCAATATTTGCAACTGGAATTCCACGGAAGGCTTCTACTAATTCTTTTGACGGTCTTTCAAAATTTCGTCTGATCCTACATCCTAATGCCATATGAAAACCTCTCTTCTTTTGATATACAAGCTTACTATTGAATAACGAATAATTTCTCTGTATAATATAAATAATTTTTATATTATCAAAGCTTAAACCATCCTATAGACAACACCAAAGAAAAGGAGCTGTTCATATGAATCTTGCTGAAATCGAAACCTTTCTCACCATTGTAAATACCAAGAGCATCACCCGTACAGCGGATCTTCTTTTTCTTTCCCAGCCTACTGTCAGCCACCGGCTCACATCTCTGGAGAACGAACTGGGTTTTCCCCTTGTGATCCGTCAGAAAGGCCACAAGCAGGTGGAACTGACTGCCAAGGGAACAGATTTTATCATCCTTGCGGAACGCTGGATGTCTCTCTGGAAGGAAACTATGGAGTTGCAGCGCAATCAGGATTCCCTGCTACTTACCATCGGCTGTACAGACAGCCTGAACGTAGCTGTTTTCGCACCACTGTATGACAGGATCTTAAATGAACAGACCAAGCTGGACCTGAACATCGAGTCCCATCACTCTTCAGAGCTCTACGGTCTTCTTGGAGAACACAGCATTGATATCGGATTTGTCTACCACAAATTGCATTACAAGAATATCATAACAGAGAAAATCTTCGAAGAAAAACTTTATCTGATACAATCGGATCAGCCAGTGATTCCGGCTCCGGCAATACATACCGATGAGCTGGATCCATCCCTGGAGCTGTTTTTAAGTTGGGATGACAATTATCAGATCTGGCATGACCGCTGGCTTTCCTCCGCTTCCAGGCCTCACATTGCGGCAGATACCATCACACTTTTGGACCGTCTCTGGAAAAAACCGGGGAACTGGATGGTCGCACCACAGTCTGTGATCCTGGAGCTTTCCCATTACCGGCCTCTTTTTATCAGTGAACTGAAAAACACACCGCCAAACCGTGTCTGCTATAAGATCAAGCATAAATATCCAAAGTCCACTAGCAAACGTGCCGTGGAATTCTTCGAAAATGCACTGGAAGACTTTCTTGCAGAATCCACTCCGTCCTTCCCGATCGGCCAGGTATGGGAACGACAGAAATAAAAAAAACGGTAAGCACAAGTCCGTCAGGAAGATTTTCTGCTTTACCGTTTCTTCTTATTATATTATTTATACCAGGATTTTTGATCCACCGCTTTCCGCCACATAAAGCAACAACGGGCTTCGACTTGTTTCATCATATATCAAGAACACTTTGTTTACAAGGATTTTCAGCATTTCCATGAAAAACAATATTTCGTCTGATTGCGTCTATTTTCTTTTATTTGTCACAAAAATTGTCATAAAAGAGCCACGCCCGATAAAGGGAATGGCTCTGATTATTACATTATATTTTCAAGCTTTTTTATTTCATTCTGTACTCTTGCAACATCTACGTGATTGTATATGTTCATTGTAATGCTTATGTCACTATGTCCCATAATCATTTGTAAAACTTTGATATCTAGGCCAGCTTCTGCACATCTGGTGCAAAACGTATGCCTCAGCATATGTGGATGTGTCAAGTATAGGACAAAAAAATTTTATTTTTTTCTGCCGAAGACTATCTGACGTTTCCATCAGGTAGTCCCAGCACCTTTATTATCTTCTGATAAATCATTCTTGTCCTGCTCAAGTTATCTCTGTTCTGAAAAAATATCGTCAAAATTCCATTCGATTTCAATTTCATCCTGAATCAGAGAAACAGCAGCACCCGTCACTGCAATCAGCCCCACTCTCCAGTTCATACAGGTAAGCCACAAAAGAATACAGATAAAATTCAGATGCGCACTGTTCCATGTACATGTCTGAAAAACAAATCATCACACCTGGCATTACTCGGTAAACCGTCATAACGCCCTCTCCTGTCGCATCATTTAACATAAGAACAGCGCAATTCTCATTCTGAATCACAGGCTTCACATTACTTCCAAGACTTGCAATTTCATTTACATTCAAATTTCTTCTCCTTTCACATAGTGGTATTTCTTTGTATTAGTTTCATCTAACCTTTTTTTCTATTATCTTAACATGAGAATCGAGCATTATCCAGACCTGAACGGACGACAATAATCCATTTAGACAAAAATAAAGTTCCAGACTTATTATCTGAAACTTTATTATAAATCCAGCATCATTGCATTACTTCACACAACGGAAATATACCATAGAACCGTCAACATGGATATCCGTTTCTTTATATAGTTTTTGAAGGATATCTCTCAGCTCTTTCTCCGTCTGAAACGGTGGAGAAAACCACCCTTTCTTTGCAAGAATATTTTTTACCAGCCAATCTGTCCGTTTCGATTTTCCCCTGATTTGACACTCCCCACAGCTAAAGTAGGGGGATTCTTGCTTCTCCCACTACTGCATTGGCAAACACCTTACGGTACTGCAATGTCTTACACAGTGTCCACAAGCTATATTTATACTGTTCCCGTATGCCCTACGGTACAGTTTTTATCTTTATGCAGACTGCATCTGCAGTCCTTTTTTCAGAATATTGATACTTGCATTCGTATCCCGGTCATGAACCGCATGGCATTTGGGACACTCCCAGATACGAATGCCCAGATTTTTTATCCGTGGATTTCTGTAGCCACAACAGCTGCAGGTCTGACTGCTCGGATACATCGTTGGTACTCTGTGAATTTCATTTCCATACCAGCCAGCTTTATATTCCAGCATTTCAAAAAATTTTGCCCAGGAAACACTCGCTATCGATTTTGACAGTTTATGATTCCGGATCATCCCCTTAACATTCAGATCTTCAATACAGATGGTTTGGTTTTCACGCACCAGCATCGTTGACTGTTTCTGCAGGAAATCATTCCGCTGATTGGTTACTTTCTCATACACTCTTGCCACCCTGATCCGCTGCTTCTCGCGGTTATGGGAATCTTTTTGTTTTCGGGAAAGCCTGCGCTGTTCTCTTATGAGTTTTCGCATTGAGCGTTCCAGATATCTGGGATTTGATACCGTATTTCCATTACTGTCGGAGTAGAACGCTTTGATCCCGACATCAATCCCTATCGTTCCGCCAGCATTTGAGCGTGGTTCCGGTTCAAAATCAACATTTAAAACCGCAAAATATTTTCCAGCCGGTGTGTGCTCAATGATCACGTGATTAATCTTTTCCACTTCCATCGACTGCCGTATTTTAACAAATCCAAGTTTCGGAAGTTTGATATATCTTCCCACAATACGAATATTATCTTTTTGATTTACCGTTCTGTATGACTGGAACCGGTTATGTTTACTTTTGAAGGTTGGATAGGAAGCCCGTTTCTCAAAGAAATTCACAAATCCCCGGTCGAGATCCCGCAAAGACTGCTGTAATGCAATGGAATCTGCTGCTTTCAGAAAGGCAAACTCCTCTCGCTTTTTCAGTTCAGTCAGCATGGCGGAAGTCTGGGAATAGCCGATCTTTTCCCCATTTTCATAGCCTTCCTTACGCATGGCAAGTCCCCGGTTGTAGATGAACCGGCAGCATCCCAGGGTCTGATGGATGAAGTTTTTCTGTTCTCTGTTCGGGTAGATTCTAAATTTAATTCCTTTTTGCATTATCCCATCTTATCCTTTTGTCTCTGCGATGTTTTCTGGTTTTCAATATACTGTTTTACTGTTTCCAGCGGAGCACCGCCCACCGTCGATACAAAATAGCTGTTTGTCCAGAGAGTCGGCATTTTCGTTTTAAGATAGGGAAATTCATGTCTTAAAATTCTGGACGTATAGCCTTTAAATGACTTTACAGCTTTGTGGATGCCAAACTGAGGATCTACTTCCAAAAGCATATGAACATGATCTGGCATGATCTCCATTTCCAGAATGTCTACAGAAAGATTTGTAGCATACTCTGTGAGCAGCTCCTTCAGCCGGACGTCCACACCGTTAATTAATACTTTTCGTCTATACTTTGGACACCATGCTACATGGTATTTACAGGAATAGACGACATTGTTGTTTGATTTATATGTTGTGTTCATATTTATATTATACTATAGTTCATTAGTTAATACAATTACTATTTTGTCCATCTTCAATTACTTGCATAAATTCGATGGACGCGTCTTATATCCCCATAACTGAAGCAAGGGGTTTTACGACGCATTGGATAAAAACAGGCAATGAAATCGCCGCCTGGTTTCAAAACACGCCATATTTCATGAAATGCTTTTTGCTTATCAAGAAATGTATGAAAACCATTCATACTGACAACGGTATCAACAGATTCATCCTCCATTTGCAGGTTTCCCACACCCCCCTGAATACATTTGATATGCGCATGACTACCAAGTCTTTTTCTGGCTTGTTCAAGCATATCCATGCTGTAATCAATACAAGTAATATGTGCATTTTTCAGAGAGCTCCATTTGTTTTCCGTAAATACAGCAGTTCCAACCGGAACATCAAGAAGCTTTCCTGAAAAGTCATCAGGAACATATGATAAAACTTTTCGTGCTATATCATTATCATCCGTGCCACTCCAAAATAGCTTAATATACAGTTTGCTGAAAATATTTCTTTGCGTAAGAACATCGTCATATATATTTTTTGATGTTTCATAAGCATTTTGTATTTTGTCTGCCATATTACCCTCCAAATTTAATTTTAATTCTAAAAGCTTAAAACTATCGTTCTCTAATCTTCCTGACATTACGATTCATGAGGTGTCTTCCAATATGTCTATAAGCAAATGCTTTAAAGGCTGAAATTTCTTGATGATGTTCCTTCAACAGTTCATCTGGACAATCATAAACACCAAAATCCTGATTGATTCCCTCGCTCTGAATATAAGTATTGTTCCTATCAAACTCAATAATGAGATTTCTGAAATCCTTGACTGCTACTCCATAACCGCAAAATGCACCTGTACATTCCGAATTTTGTTCCTGTAACTTCTTTATGTAGGTTTTATCCAAAATGAAAGCTTCCAGTTCGTACCACTGATTTTCGAAATTAATTTCTACCCAGCTATGGAAAATACTTTTTGGAGCATTACGGTAAACAAACCCGGTCATAGCCCCTTTCTGCAATCTTTTATCAATCGTAAAACCATGTACTCTGCATGGAATATTGCAGGCACGTAAAAGTGCCATAAATAAAGTTCCTTTTGTATTACATTGTCCATAACCATCTGCAAGTACTTTTGAAGCTGAAATTCCGTCATCAATATTATATCCAAATAAAACATCATCTCTTACATAGTTGTAGATTGCCTTAATCCTTTCAAATTCACCCATTTCCTTCCATTTCATATTTTGAATAAGTTTTTGAATTGCCGGATTAGAAAAATCAACCATTCGTGTTTCCCTAAGATACTTATCTTTCATTTCCTATCGCCTTTCCCATAGGTTTTCTCACAACACAATGCATTCGCATACCTTTACGAATTTCAAATTTTTCTACTTTTAATCCTGCTTTTTTGCAACATTTTATGACCACATCTCTTGTTGGCACTTGGACATCTCCATGTCCGCATATATTTGCCAACGGCATTTCCAATGTATTCATTAGCCATACCAATACTTTATTGTCACTGGTCACATCTCTCAGTATCAATCTTCCATTTGGGCGAAGACATCTTTTCACACTGTCAAAAAATGCCTGTGGATCCGGATAATGATGGAAGCTCATAGAACAAATAATTGCATCAAATGAATCCTTTTCAAAAGGAAAGTTCTCACAGTCTCCTACAACAAATGTTGTATTTGGTATATTTTTCTTTTTTGCCTGTTCAATCATTGCCGGAGTCAGATCCAGTCCTGTATAATACCGGTCTGGATGTTTTTCTGCTAATAAAGAAATCATCGGAGCAGGCCCACAGCCTGCATCTAATAAATCTCTAAATGGCTCCTTCTCTAATTCTTCCAGAATATCCGGATAATCTTTCTTGCACATTTCGTAAATGCCAGCATGGTTACTTTCATATCTTCCTGCTGCTTTTGTAAACTCTTTAATTGACAATTTTTTATATTCTTCATTTTTCATGCTTTTTTCTCCAATCACTGTACCTTTTTCGCCTTGCATCCGCATTTCTTCATTTTTTTCATATAAGCATAAAACTGCTTATGCAATTCCCTCATTTCATCTGGTGCCTTCATAGCATGTTGATACATAAATTTATCTCCAAAACTGCTTCCAAATGTAACTGCCAGCATAATCGTCAGAAATGACAATGGTAAAAAGCGAAAAATATTCATTTTCCATGGTGACAGTTTACCCTTTTGTTTTCGCCAAAAATTAAAATTTCTTTTCAGCCTTTCTGCTGTTTTCCTCATGATTTTCCATTCTTTTCCCACTTTCTCCGGATCGTCTGATTCATAATACGCATCTGCAATCGGTACCACCATAGCAAGATGACAAAGCTGCCATAGATGCATATCCGTTACTTTCTGGTATGGTATATGAGCATGCCTCAATATCTCTGAAAACTGCTTAGTTCTTTCGGATTTATTTCCTGATATTTCTGCAAATGTTGTTGGCTGAATCAACCTTGGAGTAAGTGCTGCATCAAGGATACCATCATCATTTATACTTCCGCCTGCTCCTGGAAAAGCCGGTAATATTCTTCCTTTTCCGACAATGTCTTCCCATTTATTGTAACTGTCCAGTGAATTTATCATTGTAACAATCGTATTACTTTTATTATTTTTCAATTCAGTAAGTGCTTCATACAGCTGGTTTTCCCGGACAGTAAGCAAGACAAAATCATAAATATCATCGTTTGGTAGTTCTCCAAGAATCCTAATCTCTGCCTTTATTACTTCCTGATTTTTCTTATATTTCAATCCATTATTTCTTAAAGCCTCAAGTCTTTTACCTCTGGCATAAATATTTGTATCATAACCGGCTTCTGCAAATAAAGCCGCATACAAGGATCCAATCACACCAGCACCATAAATCAATATTCTCATAAGAATCTTTCCTCTCCTCTTACCCCAGTGCCACATCCAAGATCATCATCAAACTAAATCCAAGTGCAAAGAAAAGCGTACCGATATTCGAGTGCTGTCCCTGAGACATTTCCGGAATTAGTTCTTCAACCACGACATATAACATAGCTCCTGCTGCAAAGCTGAGTAAATATGGTAATGCCGGGATTACCAGCTGTGCGACAAGAATCGTCATTACTGCTCCAATCGGTTCAACGACTCCTGAAAGTACACCTCCCAGAAATGCCTTTCTCTTACTTTCACCCTCTGCCCTAAGCGGCATGGATATAATCGCTCCTTCTGGAAAATTCTGGATAGCAATTCCAAGTGATAAAGCAAGTGCACCTGTTGCTGTAATCTGTGCATTTTCAGCAAGAAATCCTGCATACATTACACCAACTGCCATACCTTCAGGGATATTATGTAATGTAACTGCCAACACCATCATCGTAGTACGGCCAAGTTTGCTTTTCGGTCCCTCTGTCTGATCACTTCCAACATGAAGATGTGGAATCAAATGATCAAGTGCGAGTAAAAACAATATACCAATCCAGAACCCAACAACTGCCGGAACAAACGATAAAGTTCCCATATTCTCAGATTGTTCAATTGCCGGAATCAGAAGACTCCAGATTGAAGCAGCAACCATTATACCTGCTGCAAACCCTGCAAGTGCACGTTGCAGTAACTTGCTAAGTGTTTTTCTCATAAAAAACACGCATGCTGCACCTAGCGTTGTTCCAACAAATGGAATCAGTATACCTTCAAAAACATTCATTAGCATTATGTATTCCTTTCTGTATAGTCAAAAGTACTTTCACATCGTTCTGTTGTTAGCTTTAACTAACTATCATATATAAAAGAAACCGTGCAAAAAGCAAACTGTAATTTCACACGGTTTTCCTTATGTTTAAGTATATCACTTACGAAATCATATAACAATATAATTCTTTTAACAATTTACAAGAGAAAGATCATCCATGTATGCACGATCTACAAAAATCTCAGATGCTGTGCGAAGTCCCTTGCTCTCAGCGATATCACCAAGAACTGCTCCTGCACAGTAATAAACGATCAGATCTTTGTCATACTCACAGATTGCCTCGCAGATCGCTGTGGAAATATCCTCGTCATACTGGCAGGCATTCCCCATTGCTCCATGAGGAGCGACATGCTGAAGCTTCATTCCGTAGCTCTTGGTAAATGCAGCCAGTGCTCCGATCTGGTATCTGACGTAATTCTTAACTTCATCATGAGAGAGAACCATCTTTCTTCGTCCAAAGCCAAGAAGATCCGGATATCTAGGATGGGCTCCAACCATAACGCCACGTTCCTTTGCCATGCGGACTACCTTATCCATTACCATCGGATCGCCTGCATGCCAGCCATATGCTACATTTGCTGTTGTGACATATTTGATGATCTCTTCATCGCCGCCAAGCTTATATGCGCCAAAGCTCTCACCCATGTCACTGTTTAAGTCGATACTGTACATGTTGCTACCTTTCTTTACTTGTTGAAAGTATAACATGTTAAATAAAAATAATAAAATAGATTATTTTTTCAGAATATATTAATATTTTCTATATTTCTTTTGCAATAAATTTTACTTTTCTTTGATCCGTTCTTTGAAAAGCTGTTGACAAAGATTTTTATATATGATTAAATAGTCATATGAACATTAATTCATATATTCATATAAAAAAACAAACGAATCAGCAAGGAGAGTTCATATGGAAGAAAAATTAAAGAAAGATTCCATGAAGTCCGCAGATTCCTGCGGCTGCGGTCACGAGCATGCGCATCACAGCCATGATGAGCATGAAGAACATCACGATCATGAGCACCATCACCATGATGATCACTGCGTCTGTGGTTACGAGAATCATGACCATGAAGATCATGAACATGAGCATCATCACCACCATGAGCACTGCGGCTGTGGTTGTGAGGATCATAAACATGAACATCATGAACACGAGCACTGCGGCTGTGGCTGCGGGGATCATGAGCACGAACATCATGAACACGAGCACCATCACAGCCATGGCGAGCACTGTGGTTGTGGCTGCGAGGATCATGAGCACGAACATCATGAACACGAGCACCTTCACAGCCATGGCGAGCACTGTGGTTGTGGCTGCGAGGATCATGAGCACGAACATCATGAACACGAGCACCATCACAGCCATGGCGAGCACTGCGGCTGTGGCTGCGAGGATCACGAGCACGAACATCATGAACACGAGCACCTTCACAACCATGACGAACACTGCGGCTGTGGCTGCGAGGATCACGAGCACGAACATCATGAACACGAGCACCTTCACAACCATGACGAACACTGCGGCTGTGGCTGCGAGGATCACGAGCACGAACATCATGAACACAAGCACCTTCACAACCATGACGAGCACTGCGGCTGTGGCTGCGAGGATTCCGAACACGAACATCATGCACACGAACACCATCACCACCATAACGAGCACTGCAGCTGTGGCTGCGGGGATCACGAGCATGAGCACCATGGTCACTCCCACAATGCTCTCACCGCAAAGCGTGTCTACATTCTGGAGAACCTCGGCTGCGCTCACTGTGCTTCCAAAATGGAGGAACGGATCCAGGCTCTTGAAGGCGTCGAAAGCGCTACCATTACTTTTGCAACAAAACAGCTTCGCTTAGGGGCTGCAGATCCAGACGCTCTGCTTCCGCAGATCCGCAAGATCTGCACATCCATTGAGTCTGAAGTTAAAGTTGTTCCGAGAAATCCAGCTCCGGCAGCTTCCACTGACATAACAACTAAGACCTATCTTCTGGAGAATCTAGGCTGCGCTCACTGCGCTTCCAAAATGGAGGAACAGATTGCAAACCTTGAAGGCATTTCCGAAGCAACCATCACTTTTGCAACAAAACAGCTTCGCTTAACTGCAAAGAATCCGGATCGATACCTGGATCAAATCCGTAAGATCTGTACATCCATTGAATCCGAAGTTCTTGTAAAAGAAAAGGATCCGAAGCCAAAGGCTCAGTCCCCAACAACAGCGACTCACCAAACCGCTTCCAAGAAGAAATTTTTCTCCAGGGAAAACGTAGATATCATCTGTATTATCATCGGTGCAGTACTCTTCGTTGCCGGAGAGATCATGGAACACAAAGGCTTTGGTACCAGTGCCACTCTTCCTGTATTTGTGATCGCATACCTGGCGCTTGGGGGTGTTATCGTTGTAAAAGCTGCCAAAAACATCTCTCACGGACAGATTTTTGACGAAAACTTTCTCATGAGCATTGCAACACTTGCCGCTTTTGCCATCAATGATTCTGCTGAGGCCGTAGGCGTTATGCTCTTCTACCGCATCGGCGAGCTTTTTGAGGAAAAAGCCGTTGAACGAAGCCGCGGGCAGATCATGGATGCCGTAGACCTTCGTCCGGAAGTTGTAAACCTGGTCACAGGCGATGATATCCAGGTAATTCCCTCTGAAGAGGCTCAGATCGGAGACATTCTTCTGGTCCGTCCCGGAGACCGCATCCCTCTTGATGGTATCGTAATTGAGGGAAACAGCCGTATCGACACTTCTCCGATCACAGGAGAACCTGTACCGGTTGCTGTAAATGAAGGTGATGAGATCACTTCTGGTTGCGTCAACACCTCCGGACAGCTTAAGATCCGCGTGGAAAAACCTCTGGAAGAATCCATGGTCACTCGTATTCTGGATTCCGTAGAAAACGCGGCAGCAAGCAAACCGAAGATTGACCGCTTTATCACACGTTTTGCCAGGGTTTATACTCCTTGTGTTGTAGGAATCGCAGTGGCAACTGCCATACTCCCATCCCTTGTTACCGGAAACTGGCATTACTGGATCTACACAGCCATTACTTTCCTGGTAATGAGCTGCCCTTGTGCTCTTGTACTTAGTATCCCGCTGGCCTTCTTCTCCGGGATCGGTGCCGGTTCTAAAAAGGGTATCCTTTTCAAGGGTGGCCTTTCCATCGAAGGATTAAGTAAGCTCGGCGCTGTGATCATGGATAAGACCGGTACTATCACAGAGGGTAACTTCCAGCTTCAGAAGGTTGTTGCCACCGGTAAATACACAGAAAATGAACTCCTTTCCATGTGTGCAGGCTGTGAACAGAACTCCACACATCCTATTGCGAACAGCATCGTTGCTGCCGCAAAGGAACGTGAGATCCAATTTGAAAAACCGATCTCCCTGGAAGAAATTTCCGGTCACGGGATCGTTGCGGAAATGCCGGAGGGAAAAGTTCTCTGCGGAAATCGCAAGCTGATGGATAAATTCGGAGTTACAATCGGAGAATTAAAGGAAGCCGCTTACGGCTCTGAAGTATTTATGGCAGTAAACGGAACCTTCGCAGGATATATGCTGATCTCCGATACCATCAAACCTGACGCAAAGGAAGCCATTGCTTCTCTGAAAAAGCTTGGTCTCCACACCGTTATGCTCACTGGAGACTCCGAAGACAGTGCACAGGCTGTAGGAAAAGATGCCGGGATCGATGAGATCTATGCAAAGCTTCTTCCGGAGGATAAGCTCAATGCCCTGAAAAAGGTCCGCCAGGCACATGGAACGGTTATGTTTGTCGGTGACGGTATCAACGACGCTCCTGTTCTTGCAGGTGCTGATGTAGGTGCTGCCATGGGAAGCGGTGCAGATGCTGCCATTGAAGCCGCAGATGCCGTATTTATGAATTCCAATGTAGATGCGATCCCTCAGTCCATCGCCATTGCACGAAGCACAAACCGTATTGCATGGCAGAACGTAATATTTGCCCTGGTGATCAAGATCGCAGTTATGATCCTTGGTCTTGCCGGACATGCTAACATGTGGATGGCCGTATTTGCAGACACTGGCGTTGCCATGATCTGCGTGCTGAATTCCATTCGTATCCTGTATAAAAAATAAGATCCGTTCTGCAGGGCAGATATCCTGCAGCGGATCCCTGTGCATCCATACAACTCCCCAGTGATGCAGAAAAGAATTTGACCGGTGCGTTTTTTTCAGCTACAATAGAAGTTAACAGTTTGGAGGATGCGCAAATGAAGAAAACACATATAGATTACCCGATCAATGATGATACACTGTACCGGCTTGCCGACCTGTTCAAGGTTTTCGGTGATCCTACCAGGATCCGTATCCTGTACGTACTTTCTGTGGAAGAGCTCTGTGTTCAGGATATTGCCGATCGTCTTTCCATGACCCAGAGTGCCATTTCCCATCAGCTCCGGGTACTGAAGCAGATGTCACTGGTCAAATTTCGAAGAGATGGAAAAACCATTTACTACTCCCTGGCAGACAGCCATGTGGCAACCATCATGAATCAGGGTCTGGAACACGTTACAGAAGAATAACTCATAAAACACAATGCAAAAAGCCAATCTGCTTCCTAATGGAAGAACAGATTGGCTTTTTTCTCTGCCTTACTCGTGCATCATTTGTATTTATCCCTCGCCCTGTGGTGAAGCACCATCGCTCCGTATGCAGGCATCTTCACCTGAAGAATCCCTGCATCTGCAATATATTCTTCCGGCATTTCCGTATAACCCTCTCCGGAAGAAAGCATCAGGCGCTGAAAAGCCGTTGCTTCTTTCCGGCTTACACCGGTTTTCCAGGCTGTTACCCTTATGTCTCTCTCCTGATCCTGATTATTAAGGATCACTATGATCTGTTCAGAATCAGAAAAACGACCATAGCTCAAGCCCTGATGATCGTTCCACAGAAATTCCAGGGAACCCTTTGCAAGAATCGGATATGCCTTGTGTATGCAGATCATGCGTTTATGAAAGTCCAGCATCTCCTGGTCTTCTTTTCCCCAGGGATAAGTTCTGCGGTTATCCGGATCTGTAAAGCCGCAGACGCCGGCCTCATCCCCGTAATATACCGTAGGCGAACCAGGCCACGTCATCTGGATCACAACAGCCTCTCTCATGATGGCAGGATTGATGCCTGCAGATGCTGCCTCTGCGCCTGCGTAGGAAAGCCTTCCTACTCTGTGATTGGTCCTTGTCAAAAATCTGGAATGGTCATGGTTTGAAAGCTCATTCATGGCTCCATAAAGCGCTCCCATATGCAAAGACTGCATATGATGCTTCATCGCCCCGATAAAGGCCTCACTGTTGCCATAAAGGTCCTCCCGGTACTCATCACTGTGCTTCTCCATTCCGGTCAGGAACCAGGTTACAGGCTCCATAAAAGCGTCATAGTTCATAACCGTATCCCACTCATCGCCGCGAAGCCAGCTTTCCGGATTTCCGTAGTGTTCTGCAAGGATCACTGCTTCAGGATTGGCTTCTTTTACTGTCCTCCGGAACTCTTTCCAGAAGTGATGGTTAAAATCATTGCTGTGGCCCAGATCTGCAGCTACATCCAGTCTCCAGCCGTCTACGTTATACGGCGGCGAAACCCATTTTCTGCCCACATCAAGGATCGTCCGGCAAAGCTCCTCAGATTCTTCGTAGTTCAGCTTTGGCAGGATATCATGGGTCCACCAGCCGTCGTAGGTTGGATTATAGGGCCAGCGGTTCTGATCCTGGAAGCAGAAGAAAGAACGATAAGGGCTGTCCGCCGAAACATAAGCCCCCTTCTCGTAGCCTTCCTGATTTTCATAGATCCGTTCCCTGTCCATCCATTTATTAAAGGATCCGCAATGGTTAAATACCCCATCCAGGATCACTTTCATCCCTCTTCTGTGAATTTCCTCCACAAGCTCCTGAAAAAGCTTATTACTGGCCTCCAAATTCCGTTTATCGGTCACACGGCGGATATACTTAAGGGCATGACTGTTATCACTGTCTCCGGGACTTAACAGACCATCACAGTCCGCTACGATCCTTCCGATATGCGGATCGATATGATCGTAATCCTGACAGTCATACTTATGGTTGCTGGGAGAGACAAAGACCGGATTCAGATAGATCACATCTACTCCAAGCTCCTGAAGATAATCCAGCTTATCCATAACTCCCTGAAGATCGCCGCCATAAAATTCCCGGACACCCATCACAGCCGGAACCTTTTCCCAGTTATCCACTTTTACGGAAGTGTCCCCGATATAGAAATATTCCCCTGTTTCCACATCATTGGAAGGATCTCCGTTACAGAAACGATCCACATAAATCTGATACATCACAGCACCCTTCAGCCACTCAGGCACATGATATCCGGGATAGATCTCAAATTCTGTCCTTTCCTCATGTCTGGTGCTTACACCATTTGTATCATAATAACAGGTAACAAGTCCTGAATGGATCTCAAAGTAATATCGTACAAGATCTTTTCCCATTACGATCTGTGCAGTATAATAATCAAAGCTTCCGGAAGTTTTTTCCCGCTTCATTTCCAGATATTCTCCGTCATGCACAAGACAGACGTTGTCCACGTTATTTCTCTGGGTACGAAAACGGATCGTAACTGTATCACCTTCCCGCGGCTCCACAGGTGTACGGTAATATTCCGTCCCGTCACTGAACATTGCGTCTTTATTTAATACCGGACTCATATTGAGTATATACCGCATCTTCTTTGCAGTCTCCATGCTTTCATATAACATTCTATCTTCCTCATTCCGTTTTTAGTACCATGTTTTAAATATATTATCTTAATTTTTCCATCCCGCAAGCATATATATCTGTTTTCTCCGTAATTCGTCTTTTATTTTTGGGCAGTAAAAAAGGCAGCTGGTTAAGCTGCCTTTTTTGGAGAAGGTATTTCTTCTTATGGGGTGTAGCAAAAACTATATAATGTATTGGGGGGTTTTTACGGTATTTATAGTACCATGTGTCCACCAAAAAGTGTGCACAAAGTTCACAAAATTCAATATTTTTTTTTGTGCATTTTATTCGTTTGTTTTTGCAACCTCTTCTTTTTCTGTTGTAAAAAGTGCTTCAAACTCTTCACGATGTATCTTTTCCTTCTCGAGAAGAAGGGCCGCACAGCTGTGAAGAACGCCGATATTCTCACGGATGATGCTCTCTGCGTTCTCATGGCACTCACGGATGATACGGGAAATCTCCCCATCGATCTCTCTTGCCACTTCCTCACTGTAGCCTCTGGTATGTGCCAGATCACGGCCGATAAATACCTCATCGTCATCGTTGCCGTAAGCGATCAGACCAATTTTTTCAGACATACCGTATTTCATTACCATAGAGCGTGCAGTCTCTGTGGCACGTTTGATATCATTGGAAGCACCGGTGGTGATATCTCCGAAGATGATCTCCTCAGCCACACGTCCGCCAAGAAGCGTGGTGATATCCTCCAGCATTTTGTTCTTTGTATTAAACATCTCATCATTATCCGGCAGCGGCATGGTGTAGCCGGCAGCTCCCATTCCCGTAGGGATAATGGAAATGGTGTATACCGGATCCATATGAGGAAGTACATGGAACAGGATCGCATGGCCTGCTTCATGATAAGCTGTGATCTTTTTCTCTTTATCAGAGATGACCTTGCTCTTCTTTTCTGCACCGATCCCGACCTTGATGAATGCTTTCTTGATATCCTTCTGCATGATATAAGGACGGCCCTCTTTTGCAGCATCAATGGCAGCTTCGTTAAGAAGATTCTCCAGATCTGCACCTGTAAATCCTGCGGTTGTCTGGGCAATCTGGCGAAGATCCACATCATCTCCCAGCGGTTTGTCCTTGGCATGGACCATAAGGATCTCTTCTCTGCCCTTGACATCTGGGCGTCCCACATCGACTTTACGGTCAAATCGTCCCGGACGGAGGATCGCAGGATCCAGAATATCCACACGGTTGGTCGCTGCCATTACGATGATTCCTTCATTTACTCCAAAACCATCCATCTCTACAAGAAGCTGGTTCAACGTCTGCTCTCTCTCATCGTGGCCGCCGCCCATACCGGTTCCTCTCTGACGGGCTACCGCATCGATCTCATCAATAAAGATGATGCACGGTGCATGACGCTTGCCCTCTTCAAAAAGATCTCGTACACGGGAAGCACCGACACCAACAAACATCTCCACGAAATCGGATCCGGAAATGGAGAAAAACGGAACTCCGGCCTCTCCTGCAACTGCCTTCGCGAGAAGAGTTTTACCTGTTCCCGGAGGGCCCACAAGGATCACTCCCTTCGGGATCCTGGCACCTACCTTGGTATACTTCTGTGGGGATTTCAGGAAGTCAACTACCTCCTCCAGATCCTCCTTCTCCTCTTGAAGGCCTGCAACATCCTTGAATGTTACTTTCTTATCATCAGGGGACGACATCTTTGCTCTGCTTTTTCCGAAATTCATCATCTTCGCATTGCTTCCGCCGCCTCCGGACATCTGCCGGTTCATCATCATAAAGAAAAAGAGAAGGATCGCGCCGGTAAGCACTACCGGAAGTACTGTTCCGATCATGGAGCTGTCCTTGGGTACATTGCGGATCGTCGGATCGATATCATGTTCTTCAAGAAGCGCCTCCGCTTCCTTTACATCGGTTACGTAGACTGTCTTCTGACCATCTGAAACAATGTTTGCTGTTACATAACCGGTGGGCACTTCTCTGTTCTGATGGATCACCGCATCCGTCACTTTGTCTTCTTCCAGAGCCCTTTCCAGCTGGCCCATTGTGTAGCTGCCCTGGGTAGATACCTGGTCATTGAGATACAGATATCCTGCGATCAGTGCCACAATAAGCAGAAGGTACAGGCCTATCTTACCTGAATGCTTGCTCACTTGGTTAAATCTCCTTTCAGTCCTGAAGCTCCACTACTCCGATGTAAGGAAGGTTTCTGTATTTCTGGGCATAATCAAGTCCGTATCCTACTACAAACTCATCCGGAATATTGAAGCAGCAGTAATCTACCTCTACATCTGTCACACGTCTCTCCGGTTTGTCAAGAAGTGTACAGAGTCTGATGCTTGCCGGATGTCTGCCCTTCAGGATACGCAGCAGATAGCTTAAGGTTCTGCCTGAATCAATGATATCCTCTACGATCAGAACATCTTTCCCGTCCAGTGGCTGATCCAGATCCTTGACGATCTTTACAACACCGCTGGATTTCGTATCATCACCGTAACTGGACACAGACATGAAATCCAGTGTTACCGGGCGTGTGATCCTCTTGGCAAGCTCACACATAAAGAAAACGCCGCCTTTCAGAACGCAGATCATGTGTACATCTTTTCCGTCATAATCCTTGTTGATCATATCTGCAACTTCCTGGATACGGGCATCTACCTCTTCTTCACTGAGTAAAACCCTGATTTTTTCGCTCATGCTAAAGCTCCTCCTTGGTAATGTAATTCTAACACTCTCCCTGTAGTGGAAGTGATCTTATACTTCTCGTTCATCCGTCCTCCCGGGATCCAGAGTATCTCAGATCCTACCGCAACAACCGGAAGCCTGTCTCTCATCTCCGCCGGAATCTTCTCATCAATAAAGATCCGGTTCAGCTTCTTTCTTCCGCCTTCACTGTTTACAGTAAGATAATCTCCCTGTCTTCTAGTCCGAACGCATGGACTATTTTTTATTTTATCATAATCAAACCATTTCGTATACTTTTTTTCTTCAATCTTCTGTTTCTTATAAGAAAAAATTTTCGACTCAAAAACTCCGAAAGGACTTTCCAGAATTCCAGGTACCGGAAGCTCCATAGACATTTCTCTGAGACCTGCTGATACTTTTTTTTCAGTGGAAGCAGCATTCTCTCTGTCTGATGCAGAGTTCTTTTTCAGACATACCCCTCTGTACTGTCGTATTACCCGCAGCGATTCCGGAAGGTTGATATAACGACCGTTTTCTTTTTTTTGAAGCGAAAGGACCTGGTCCACATGAAGAGATGTAAAGTCCTTACGTTTTCCTGCCAGTATCTCAAACGCCTCCATCACCGCATATTCCTGAAGGATAGGATCCTGTGCAAAAAATTTTTCATCCAGAAGATAGCCATTTTCTTTCCGGCAGCCTGCCAAAAGCTCCCTTCCCTTTTTCTGAAGATACGAATCTGCCTCTGCCAGAACCCGTGCGGTTTCTGCCATATGCTCCACCGCTTTTGCATTGATCTTCTGTTCCATAGCCGGAAGAATATGGTTACGGATCCGGTTTCTTGTATAGTCATCTGAAAGATTGCTGCTGTCTGTGATATAGGAAATACCTCTCTCTTTCAGATAATTGACGATCTCCTTCCGTTCTAAACACAAAACCGGCCGGATGATCTCACCATTTACCGCCTGTATCCCGGAAAGTCCCCGGATACCGGTTCCCCTTGCCAGATGATGCAGCATAGTCTCTGCCAGATCGTTGCGATTATGTGCCAGCGCAACCCGGAACTGTCCGTTCTTTTTTGACTGTTCTCCGGAAAAACCAAGTCTCTTTTTTTCCTCCTGAAACGCCTGTTTTCGCACGATTCTTCCGGTTTCTTCTTCTCCCAGCTTCCACTTTCCGGAAAGTTCCGGAACCGGATAATGCCTGGACCGGAAAGGGATTCCCCAATCCCGGCAGATTTTTTCCACAAACTGCTCATCCCGGTCCGCCTCCTGGCCCCGGATCCCATGATGGACATGAACCACTTCCATGGAAAAACCGATCTCTTTCTGAAGACTTTTCAAAATATGAAGCATTGCTATGGAATCCGCCCCTCCGGAAACCCCTGCCACAACCATATCCTCTGCTTTCAGCATCCGATTGTCTCTGATATATTTTCTTACACGTGTGATCATTTTTTCTCCTGTAACCAAAAATACTCTATTTTTTCCACAATCCTGCCACAACTACTGTCATATCATCCCTGGCATGATAATCACTGTATCCCAGGACCCTTTCCAGTATTCCCCGTCCCATCTCCCTGGGCTCTTTTTCCCGGACATCCATAATGATCTCCTTCATGGTTTCCTCTTCCCGTTCTGTAGGAAGTGCATCCAGAACTCCATCTGTCATCATGATCAGATAATCTCCATGATAAAGCTTCCTTGAGGCAGTATCAAAATCCAGCTGCTGGACCAAGCCTGCTGCAAGATTTTCCGAAGCAATGGATTCCACCCAGTGATCTCTTTTAATAAATGTGGAAGACGCCCCTGCTTTCAGAAAATCACAGATCCCGGTATAAAGATCCACCGCACAGATATCGACAGTAGAAAACATCCCTTCCCGTCCTTTCAATAGCAGTGCGGAATTCACCATTCTGGCAGCTGTTTCCTGAGAAAAGCCGGATTCCAGAAATTGTTCCAGAAGTTCTACCACGATCTCGCTTTCTTTAAACGCTTCTATTCCGGAACCCATCCCATCAGACAGACAGAGAAAAAACCTGCCATCCTCTTCCTGACGACAGATATAATTGTCTCCGGAAACCTTTTCCGCTTCTCTTGTAAGCCGCGCTACTCCGTAAAGCATCTGATAACTGACATCCTCCACAAAATGGACCATACGAAAATCTCCATTTACAATACTGCGGCTGCCGGCGTCCGGCGTCATGGAGCTTCCGCAGATCCTGGACAGGATCTGTGCGATCTCTGTCATGGAAACACACTGTCCGCTCCTGGCTCTCAGATTCAGAAATATCTGCCGTCTTCCTTCGATCTTATCCATGACCCAGACATTCTTTACAAGTACATGCTTTTTACGAAGAGCCTTTTTCAGATCTTCCTGAAACTGCGGATCTGCCGGCATGATATCATACAGCTCTTCTGCCATATGATCCATGATCCTCGAGATTTCCGTCAGCTGCTGTGCAACTGCAAGCCGGCTTTCGATCATCCGGTTATCCCACACGAGATTCTGCCTTTCTTCACGAAATCCCTCATTCAGGACCTGAAAATACTGGGCGGAACGGCCACATGCTCCCATCCATTCACTGCGTGCTCTCTGGATACTCTCTTCATTGCCTTCCTCCATGGTACGGATCATATTCTCACTGCCCCGCATGGTTTCCCCGGCACGCTCTCCCCAGCAGATCTCTCTCTGATAACATCTGGAACATACAGCCGCACTGGTGTCCGATATGATACGGTTCAGCTGTCCTCCGCTCAAAAATTCCTTACGGTAAGGCATTCCGTAGAATGTATCCGCAAGCTTCCGGAAGGATGCTGCATACCGTTCCACTTTTTCCTTCTGGGGATGGCTTTCACAAAGCGGCAGCATTTCTTCTTTTTCCTTCGTTTTTCCCGAAAAGACAGTTTTTGCCATGTCCCGGAGTATCAGCAGTATGCTGACTACGAGCATGGCAATGATCCATTCCTGCATATTTTCCCCTCCCCTTATAACCTTCACTGACTGAACATTATAAAGGAAGATCCCTGAAATATCTGTCAAAGCCGCACGAAAATGTCAAAAAAAATTTCGTCGAAACCTTTGATTTTCAGCTATTTTTCTTCCTGAAACACGATCTCGTTGTCTTTCACAAGTCCCAGCTTCTCACGAGCCGCCTCTTCCACATATTCGTCGGTCTTCATATGTTCTTTCTCTGCTTCGATCTCCTTGGTACGTTCCTTCTCACTTTCAATGGACTTCTCCAGTGCTGTAGCTTTGGAATCATAATAATCCCTGCGCCGTTCCAGAGTCTTACTCTGCAGCATAAGGCTTCCCAGCAACACCAGTGCGATCACCATGATCCCCGCCATGCCAAGATAATTATATCCGATCCTTTTTTTTTCTTTTCCATTTTTTGGATTTTTCAATCTGCTGCTCCTTTTTTACACAATCTGATCTCTTTACCTTTTACGAGCTTATACATCCAAATTTTACAACTTCTTCAAAAAAATATCAACCGGTTTGCTGTCATTTTAGCTTTAATGGAACAGTCTTTTTAAAAGGGATCCTTCTTTTTTGTCCTTTTTCCTGCCAAGATAGGTAAGACTGTCGATTTTTCCCTCCAAGCTAAGCTGCCCGCTTTTCAGATCAAGATGTTTTACATGAAGTCCTTCGCCTTTTATGGATAACTTTCCTTCCTCTGTATGCAGCAGTATTTCTTTTTCATCGAAAGAGATCACCTCCCGGATTCCCGTTATGGTGCCGCCTTTCTGCCGCTCCAGCATCAGACTGTGAAATGCTGCCGGTTTCTTCTCGTCCAATCCATACCTCCCTGGGGATGATTTCTCTTTTATTTTATGAAAAATCCATCCGGAATAGACCATCAAGCCCAAACGGCAGCTGTCCCTGCATCAGATATAGCGGAACATGCTTTCCACCTCATCCTTTTTTACCGTTTCCTTAACTTCCAGGACTTCAACCTTTACATTACGGCTTCCAAACTGGATCTCCACAGTGTCACCGGTCTTTACCTGTACAGAAGCCTTGGCCGGCTTGTCATTGACCAGAACTCTTCCTGCATCGCAGGCTTCATTTGCCACCGTACGGCGTTTGATCAGTCTGGATACTTTCAGATATTTATCAAGACGCATAATTTTTCCTCCTAAAAAAGCAGGGGAAACCAAAAACCGGTTTCCCCTGCCGTTATCACTCTGAACCAACAGATTATTTACCGTTGACAACGTCCTTTAAAGCTTTTCCTGCTTTGAACTTCGGAGACTTGGAAGCCTCGATCGTCATGGTCTCACCAGTCTGAGGATTTCTTCCCTCTCTTGCAGCTCTTGTGCTTACTTCGAAAGTTCCAAATCCAACCAGCTGAATCTTCTCGCCTTTTTTCAGTTCATCTGTTACAACATCGATAAAAGATTTCAGAACAGCTTCTACATCTTTCTTGGAAAGATTGGTGTCTTTCGCCATTGCTGCCACTAACTCTGTTTTATTCATGGTGTTTCCTCCTATAATTGATGTTCTCTTATTTTTGACTTTGCTTTATATATATACCGCTTTTGGCTTATAATGTCAAGGTTTTTCGCATATTACAGGCGGAATGTGACCATTTTATCATTTCATGGAATCAACCATTTCGAGAACAGCCTTGCCCATTGCATCGGATTTCTCGTCTGCATCTGCAAGAGATGTTCCCTTAACGCCATAATAGAATTTAACCTTAGGCTCTGTTCCGGACGGTCTTACGCAAACCCATGCATCATCGGTAAGCTCATAGTAGAGAACATTGGAATTCGGAAGTCCTGTCGGCTTCTTCTCACCTGTTGCAAGATCTGTGATCTCATCCAGCTTGTAGTCACGTACAGCAGTCACCTTATGTCCGGCAAACTCAGCAGGCGGATTCTGACGAAGTGTTGTCATGATCTCCTGGATCTTCTGAAGTCCCTCGATACCCTTCATGGTAACTGCCTGAATGGCATCCTTATAGTAACCGAACTCCTCATACATATCGATCATTGCATCCCAGAGAGTCTTGCCCTGTGTCTTATAGTAAGCAGCAGCTTCGCAAAGTGCCATGGTAGCAACAATGGCATCCTTGTCTCTTGCATAGGTTCCGATCAGGCAGCCGTAGCTCTCCTCAAATCCGAAAAGATATGTACCCTTGCCACTGTTCTCAAATCCGAGGATCTGCTGTCCGATGTATTTGAATCCGGTAAGTACTTCGATAAGATTCACGTTGTATCCCTTGGCAATGGCATCTGCCAGGTTTGTTGTAACGATAGTCTTTACAAGAGCTCCGTCCTCCGGAAGGCTTCCGTTTACAGCCTTTCTCTGGCTCAGCTCATAGTTTGCAAGAAGGCATCCGGACATGTTACCGGTAAGATCATGATACTCTCCGTTTTTATCCTTTACGCGGACGCCAAGACGGTCTGCATCCGGGTCTGTGGCAAGTACGATGTCTGCATCCACTTCCTTCGCAAGCTTTAGGCCAAGCTCAAATGCCTCTGCTGCCTCCGGGTTCGGATAGCTGACTGTCGGGAAATCCCCGTTCGGAAGCTCCTGCTCCGGTACTACATATACATTCTCAAATCCAAGCTCTTTAAGGATCCTTCTGGCCGGGATATTGCCGGTTCCGTGAAGAGGTGTGTAAACGATCTTCAGGTTCCTGCCCTCTGCCTGGATCGCATCCATATGGATGATCTGTTTCTTAAGCTCTGCCATGTAAGCATCATCGACAGCCTGTCCGATCACTTCGAAAAGTCCTGCCTTTACTGCGTCTTCCTTGTCCATGGTCTTTACGGTATTCCAGTCGGAGATCGCCTTTACCTCGCCCATGATACCGGAATCATGAGGTGGTGTGATCTGCGCGCCGTCCTCCCAGTAAACCTTGTATCCGTTGTATTCCGGAGGATTGTGGCTGGCTGTTACGTTGATACCTGCCACACAGCCCAGATGACGTACTGCAAAGGAAAGCTCCGGTGTCGGACGAAGTGTCTCAAAGATATAAGCCTTGATCCCGTTTGCTGCCAGGCAAAGTGCTGCTTCCTGGGCAAACTCCGGTGACATATGACGGGAATCATATGCGATAGCAACTCCCTGGGATTTCTTGTCAACCTTGGCAATATAGTTTGCAAGCCCCTGGGTTGCTCTTCTTACCACATAAATATTCATACGGTTGGTACCTGCGCCGATGATACCACGCAGGCCTGCCGTACCAAACTCTAGATCCATATAAAAACGCTCTTTGATCTCATTCTCGTCGTCTTTGATCGCTTTCAGTTCTTCTTTTGTCGCCTCATCGAAGTATGGGTTTTCAAGCCACTGATTATAGATTTCTTTATAATCCATGTTCCAAAATACCTCCCTGTTTCTTTATATAAGATACTTAATATTATATAACAATTTTCAGAAAAAGGGAAGTTTTGTTTTTGTCACATTCAGAATCATTACTGCCTGAAGCACTGTTTTGAAAATTCCTCCCACTGTTTTTTCTGATGGATCAGGGTTCTCAGCTTTTCCACATTTTTTCCGGAGATCACAGCCTTGTTATGTGTATAATAATGATTTGCCAGTTTCCAGTATTTTTCCGGATAACAGAACCGGACTCTCAGGTTCTGCCACTCAGACTCCGAGAGCGGCCGTACGGAATCATATGCAGAAAGCATCTTCTGCGCGAGGTGCAGATCCCAGCTGTATTTCTCCAGGATTTTCCGCATAAAGCGGTACAGATCTGCCATCTGCACATCAAAGCTCCAGTGACTGAAATTCGTCACCGCTGTGTTTTTCCCAAGTATCAGCACATTATGCTGATTATATTCGCCATGACAGATACTGCCGCTTTGAAGAGACTGCTGCCGCAGATTTTTATAATCCGTGGTTTCCAGCATAGCTGCCGCTTCTTCTCCTTTTTGCAGAAACCATTCCACGCTTTTCAGATAATCTTTCTCAAAAGAATTGACCGCTCCTTTTTTTCGGATAAAACGGCGTATTTTTTTCATTTCCTGATTATGCCGGATATATTCTTCCTGCAGATTTCTTCCCGCATAATCCATTTCCACAGGAAGCTGCATGATCTTGTGGATCTGTGCCAGAGTCCGGATGCTTTTTAAAATATCGTTTTCGGATCTCGTGTCACATTCCCGTCCCTCAAACCAGATCTGTGCAGTATATGGAACAGAATCTTTGTCCCTGCTTACCAGTACGCCTTCCCTGTTTCTGAGATAGGCGTCCACAAGACAGTTCTGTTCTTTCATTTTTTCAAGAAGCTGCTGCTGCATGGAAAGCTTTTTTTCCGAGCCATGAAATTCCCGGAGTATCACCGGACCTTTTTCTGTCCGGCACAGAAGTGCCCCCCGCACCCTGCCGGAGAATGAAGCCGTAAGCCCATACTGCTCCAGCACGCTCAACCCATAATCATACAAAAAAGTTCCCCCCTGCCTTATTTTACGTTCTATTTTATGCAGGGGGGATTTTTGTTATTCTATTCGGTTTTTATGCTGTCTTTTTCTGCTGTTTCAAGAAGTTTTTCTTTTGTATTAAGGGTTGGATCTTTCAGCACACAGTCAAGAAGTCTTTCGAGCAGTGCTCCCAGTGCCGGTCCGGCCGGATGTCCTGCCTTTATAAGATCCTTTCCGGAAACTGCCAGGGTTTTCAGAGATGTACATTCACCTCTTTCAAGGATTCCCTGATAAGCTTCCGTCACACCGCTTAACCGTGCCAGCTTCTCCTCTCTCCTGTAAGTACTCTGGGATAAAAGATCTGCCTTCTGCACTTTCAGATACAGCGGAAAAAGCTCTTCTCCGATAAGATTCACAGCTCTCCGCACATCCTCGGCGTCCGGAGTGGGACGAAGATCATGATACCGGATCAGACGACAGGTATTTCGGATCGTTACATTATCAAATTTCAGACGGCGCAGGATCTTCCCCGCCAGCTTCTCGCCTGCAGGACCATGAGTCTTGAAGTGGTCTCTGCCATTCTCATCTGTCTTTTTTACAACCGGCTTGGCAATGTCATGAAGAAGCATGGTGATACGGAGAAGCCGGTCATTCTCGATTTCTGTAAGACTTTTCAGAATGTGTTCTCCCACTTTATAGCAATGATGAGGGGTATTCTGCTCGGTTTCCATACAGGCGTCAAATTCCGGAAGAAATTCCCGGGTAAGACCTGTCTCCCAGGCGGTTCGGAGATAATCCGGATGATCGGATACCAGAAGCTTTACAAGCTCTGTCTGGATACGCTCTGCACTGACATGCTCCAGATTCCCCGACATCCGCGCCAGTGCCGCTTTCGTATTTTCCTCCACAGTAAAACCAAGCTGTGCGGAAAAACGCACTGCACGGAGCATCCGAAGAGCATCCTCTGTAAAACGTTCCACCGGATCCCCGACACAACGGATGATCTTCCTATTGATATCCTCCATTCCGCCAAACAGATCCACCAGTCCATGCTCCGGATGATAAGCCATGGCGTTAATGGTAAAATCTCTTCGTTTCAGATCTTCCTCAAGACTCCTAGTAAAGGTCACGGCATCCGGGTGACGGCCATCATGATATTCTCCGTCCACACGGTAGGTTGTCACCTCAAAGCCCTCTTTGCCCATCATTACAGTTACTGTTCCATGCTGGATCCCCGTATCTACAGTTCTGTGAAAAAGCTCCTTCACCTGCTCTGGAAGTGCGGAGGTAGTGATATCCCAGTCCCCAGGCACCCGGTCCAGGATGGAATCCCGGACACAGCCGCCGACTACATAAGCCTCATAGCCGGCTTCATTGAGAGTACGCAGGATCTGTTCTGCTTTTTGTGGTATGTTGATCGTCATAATAACTCCTCTTGATGATCGCTGCTGTCCATTCAAAACACGTTTATATTTCGCTGTATCAACTCCATGTCAGCAGCTGAATAATATTCTGATATGTTTTCCTTAACGCTATTTTGACACTCCCCACAGCTAAAGCAGGGGGATTCTTGCTTCTCCCACTACTGCATTGGCAAACACCTTACGGTACTGCAATGTCTTACACAGTGTCCACAAGCTATATTTATACTGTTCCCGTATGCCCTACGGTACAGTTTTTATATTTATGCAGACTGCATCTGCAGTCCTTTTTTCAGAATATTGATACTTGCATTCGTATCCCGGTCATGAACCGCATGGCATTTGGGACACTCCCAGATACGAATGCCTAGATTTTTTATCCGTGGATTTCTGTAGCCACAACAGCTGCAGGTCTGACTGCTCGGATACATCGTTGGTACTCTGTGAATTTCATTTCCATACCAGCCAGCTTTATATTCCAGCATTTCAAAAAATTTTGCCCAGGAAACACTCGCTATCGATTTTGACAGTTTATGATTCCGGATCATCCCCTTAACATTCAGATCTTCAATACAGATGGTTTGGTTTTCACGCACCAGCATCGTTGACTGTTTCTGCAGGAAATCATTCCGCTGATTGGTTACTTTCTCATACACTCTTGCCACCCTGATCCTCTGCTTCTCGCGGTTATGGGAATCTTTTTGTTTTCGGGAAAGCCTGCGCTGTTCTCTTATGAGTTTTCGCATTGAGCGTTCCAGATATCTGGGATTTGATACCGTATTTCCATTACTGTCGGAGTAGAACGCTTTGATCCCGACATCAATCCCTATCGTTCCGCCAGCATTTGAGCGTGGTTCCGGTTCAAAATCAACATTTAAAACCGCAAAATATTTTCCAGCCGGTGTGTGCTCAATGATCACGTGATTAATCTTTTCCACTTCCATCGACTGCCGTATTTTAACAAATCCAAGTTTCGGAAGTTTGATATATCTTCCCACAATACGAATATTATCTTTTTGATTTACCGTTCTGTATGACTGGAACCGGTTATGTTTACTTTTGAAGGTTGGATAGGAAGCCCGTTTCTCAAAGAAATTCACAAATCCCCGGTCGAGATCCCGCAAAGACTGCTGTAATGCAATGGAATCTGCTGCTTTCAGAAAGGCAAACTCCTCTTGCTTTTTCAGTTCAGTCAGCATGGCGGAAGTCTGGGAATAGCCGATCTTTTCCCCATTTTCATAGCCTTCCTTCCGCATGGCAAGTCCCCGGTTGTAGATGAACCGGCAGCATCCCAGGGTCTGATGGATGAAGTTTTTCTGTTCTCTGTTCGGGTAGATCCTAAATTTAATTCCTTTTTGCATTATCCCATCTTATCCTTTTGTCTCTGCGATGTTTTCTGGTTTTCAATATACTGTTTTACTGTTTCCTGCGGAGCACCGCCCACCGTCGATACAAAATAGCTGTTTGTCCAAAGAGTCGGCATTTTCGTTTTAAGATAGGAAAATTCCTGTCTTAAACTTCTGGACGTATAGCCTTTAAATGACTTTACAGCTTTGTGGATGCCAAACTGAGGATCTACTTCCAAAAGCATATGAACATGGTCTGGCATGATCTCCATTTCCAAAATATCTACAGAAAGATTTGCAGCATACTCTGTGAGCAGCTCCTTCAGCCGGACGTCCACACCATTAATTAATACTTTTCGTCTATACTTTGGACACCATACTACATGGTATTTACAGGAATAGACGACATTGTTATTTAATTTATATGTTATGTTCATATTTATATTATACTATGGTTCATTAGTTAATACAATTACTATTTTGTCCATCTTCAATTACTTGCATAAATTCGATGGACGCGTCTTATATCCCCATAGCCGAAGCAAGGGGTTTTACGACGCATTGGATAAAAACAGCGGAGCATATTTTGCCCCGCCGCTGTTTCTGCAATATAAATTATATTTTAGTATGCGCGTCCCCAGTAAACCATCTTCTTAGCCGGTTTTCCGCAACATACGCAAACGTCGCTTAACTGCTCCTGCTCAAATGGCATACATCTGGATGTTGCCTGGAAATCTTCCTTGATCTTGTCCTCACATGCACGATCACCGCACCACATAGCTTTGATGAATCCCGGTTTGCTGTTGATGATCTCACCGAACTCCTCATAATTCTTTGCTACGTAAGTATGTGCCTCTCTGTGTGCACGTGCGCGCTCCAGCATATCATGCTGAATGGTATCCAGAAGCTCTTTTACCTTATCTGCAAGCTCCTCGAAGGATACTGTGTATTTCTCACGGGTATCTCTTCTGCAGAGAACTGCCTGGCCGTTTTCGATATCCTTCGGGCCACATTCCACACGAAGCGGGATACCACGCATCTCCTGCTCAGCAAACTTGAATCCCGGGCTCTTGTCTGTAGCGTCAACCTTTGCACGGATGCCTGCTGCCTTCAGTGCTGCAAGAAGCTCGTCAGCCTTCTCCATAACACCCTCTTTACGCTGCTGGATCGGAATGATCACAGTCTGTACCGGAGCGATCCTCGGAGGAAGAACAAGTCCGCTGTTGTCACCGTGAACCATGATGATCGCACCGATCATACGGGTTGTCATTCCCCAGGATGTCTGGTGAACATATTTCAGTGTGTTATCTTTATCTGTGTACTGGATTCCGAATGCTTTGGCAAAGCCATCTCCAAAGTTATGGCTTGTACCGGACTGGAGAGCCTTACCGTCGTGCATCAGAGATTCGATGGTATAAGTAGCCTCAGCACCTGCAAATTTCTCCTTGTCTGTCTTCTGGCCTTTGATGACCGGAATCGCAAGAACTTCCTCGCAGAAGTCTGCATAGATGTTCAGCATCTGGATGGTACGCTGCTCCGCTTCCTCAGCTGTTGCATGAGCAGTATGTCCCTCCTGCCACAGGAACTCTCTGGAACGAAGGAATGGACGTGTTGTCTTCTCCCAACGGACAACGGAACACCACTGATTATATACCTTTGGAAGATCTCTGTGGGACTGGATCTCTTTCTGGTAGAAATCGCAGAACAGAGTCTCAGAAGTCGGACGCACGCAAAGTCTCTCCTGCAGCGGATCAAGGCCGCCATGAGTCACCCATGCAACCTCCGGAGCAAAACCTTCTACATGATCTTTCTCTTTATCAAGAAGAGACTCCGGGATAAAGATCGGCATGTAAACGTTCTCTACACCGGTTTCTTTAAATCTGCGGTCAAGCTCATGCTGGATATTCTCCCAGATCGCATAACCTGCAGGTTTGATCGCCATACAGCCCTTAACACTTGTATAGCCACAGAGCTCAGCCTTCTTAACAACGTCTGTATACCACTGAGCAAAATCCTCATCCATAGATGTGATGGCCTGTACTAATTTCTTTTCTTTTGCCATGATAAATCTCCTTTTTCTTGTGATCTGTTACATATTGCCGGCTGTCAAGCAGCCACAGCAATCCGGAATCCTTCCAGCTCACTCTTCTGTCCCATAAACCGTACACTGCATTTACAATCCCGTTTTATGGACAAAAAAATAAGCCATCCAAATCCCTCACAAGGGACCGAATGACTTCGGCGGTACCACCCCAGTTAACAGCCTGAAAAGCTGTTCTCTCAACACCCGTTAACGCCGGAAACACACGCCACGCTTCAATCACGCAGAGCTCCGAGGCCGGTTCCACAGTTCACGCACAGGATCCTTCCACCAAAGCAGATCCCTCTCTGAGATAATTCCCTGTGTACTATTCTCATCATCGCCGTATCTTTGATATATTTTAGGCGAAAACCACCTCAAAGTCAACCCCAAACAAAAAAATATAACAAGTCTCTCTGCTATGAGTTACTGTTCACTCCGTTCTCAGTAACACGCTTCGCGATGCACAGAATTTATGTTAATCGCATAAATTCGCATGGTATGTCTCGGGTTTTCTGTGACCTTCGCTCACAAAAAACACCTCGCGGGACATTGCCAGTGAACAGTAACTGCTATACTCCTATTCCTTCACAGACACAGCCGGCATCTCCAGATACCTGTTCAGATCTTCTGTGAGAATATGGAGCTTAGTTCTGGTATCCTGTTCCTGGTACGTCAGCCGGCCTGCGATCCTGGTGATATAATCCTCTTCTTCGATGATCTCACAGGTCTCAGGAAAATTGATATCATAATACTGTGCAAGATAAGATACCCAGTAATCCACCGGCACATGTCTGTCTACGGATAACACGGATTCTCTTCTGAGACAGGACTCCCACACTGCCGGTGAGATCAGCCCTTCTCCTGCAGCTTTCTCAGAGACTCCCAGCATGGCTTCAACAGACGCCTCCAGCTTTACTCTGCAGTTATCCAGCTTGTCGGCATCCCGGATCAGTTTTGCATGGAAAAGTGTTCTTGCATCGTGGATTCCTTCCAGTTTGAAATCACTGTGCTTCCGAATTGCTGCATCGATCAGCTCATCAAATTTATCATCCTCCACGAAGCGCCGGATCAGCTTCTCCTCCCCGAAGAGAAGTTCTGCACCGAACACAGCATGATCCATGGTTCCCGGCTCAAAGCTGTGAAATCTACGGATCTGCTCAAAACGACCAATATCATGAAGCAGACCGATCAGCTCCGCAAGTTCCACATCTTCACCGGAACATTCCATTTTTCTGGCGATCTCTCCTGCGTATTTCATCACTCCATAGGTATGTACGATCTTCAGACAGATCTGTTCATCCTCCCGGTCGTATTCATCCAGATATTTTTCGAATTCCTGTTTTGCATGTGCAATGTCGATCATTCTGCCACACCCCTTCTTCTTTTGTTCATTCTGTAGCTCTGTAAACACTCTGTATTTATTATATCGAAGGTCTCTGACAAATTCTACTGTATTTCCCGGAATTTTAAATCTTCTCGCTGCTGCCGAATGACTTCCCTGCTCAAGGAGCCAATTATCCCCTTCGTTTCCGGAAATGATATCCGGAACAACATGGGCAACACCGCCCTCCTCTGTCTGGTCTGCCTCCACATCACGGAGCCATTTTCGGTAGAAGGAATAGGTATTTTCAAGGAAGCATGCCGTACGGCAGAAGATTTCTGCATCACCGGTCCATCCAAGACGCTCATCTCTCTGTGGTGTCTCAAAAATATTTTTTGGTTTTACTTCCTCCATAAGGGAAACCTGTCCGGTAAACCGTTTTTTCCGGTTTCATCTATTCATACTTTACGATTTCTTTCCTCAGCCGCTTCATGATCCGCTTTTCCAGGCGGGAAATGTAGGATTGCGAAATTCCTAAAAGATCCGCTACCTCCTTCTGTGTTTTCTCGCTTCCTTCCCGGTTTCCGATGCCGAATCGCAGACGGATGATCATCTGTTCCCGCTTTGTCAGTTTGCTGATGGCTTTTCCAAGAAGTGCGATCTCCACCTCATCTTCCAGACGTCTGGAAATCACATCGTCATCCGTTCCCAGGATATCCGAAAGCAGCAGCTCATTTCCATCCCAGTCCACATTCAGCGGCTCATCAATGGAAACCTCCATCTTTGTTTTGCTGTTTCTCCTCAGATACATCAGGATCTCATTTTCGATACATCGTGATGCATAGGTAGCAAGCTTGATATTTTTTACCGGATCAAAGGTATTGATAGCCTTTATGAGCCCTATGGTTCCGATGGAGATCAGATCCTCCACACCTACCCCTGTATTATCAAATTTCTTTGCAATATAAACCACCAGCCGTAGATTATGCTCGATCAGAACCGACTTTCCCTCTTTTTCCTTTTCTGTTCCCAACATTTCGATCACTTCAGCCTCCCGTTCCGCTGACAACGGCGCCGGAAGGATATCATTTCCACCAATATAAAAAACCTCTCCCGGACGATTGAACATAAATTTCCGGATCACCTGAAACGGATAGGATCTTGCAGCTGCTCTGTTCATAACATAAGCCCCCTTCTCAATTTAATAGTCTGGAATTCAAAAGTATCTCGTACTCTTCTCCCAAAGCTGAGGGCTCGGATGTTATAGCAAGCACCGGTTTTCCTACATGTACCACCCTTTCGGGAGTCTGGATCAGAAGTTCATCAAGGATCACTGCCAGCAGCAGTCCTTTTTTTCCATCTGCGGTATGACAGCTCAGAAAATGCGGCTGCAGACTGACAAATCCTGTATTTTCCAGTTCCTCTGGTTTATCTTTAATATCCATCAGTTTTTTCACCTGCTCTTTCGATATCAGGCTTCCCAAAAGTTCCTGTTTGATGATCGATACCGGCTGTTTTTTCACAGGATCCATAAGGAGATTTCCGGTATCATAAAAGCCGTATGTCTGCTGCAGCTTCCCCTGATATTTCAAAGTGACCGGAAAAATATTTCTTCTTCCAAACCGGAAGGTCTCGGTCACACATCCCAGAGTATAAAGTGTGCCATAAATCCCTGCCAGAAAAAGCAGAAATATTTTCACCGTCATGGTTCTTTCCGTTTCCAGTGCCTGATAGATCCCGCCAACCACAAAAGCTGTGAAATACAGAGCCAGAATGGTTTTTACAAGAAGGCCGCCTTTTTTCAGTCGAAAAGCAAACGACGCCATAAAAAAAGCGCAGCCGCCATGGATCAGTACAGCGGCAGGAAAAATGATCTTAAAAGGTACACATACAAGCAGGCAGGATACAAAAGATCCAAAGGCAGCGGATATCACACATCTTCTGCGTTTCCCGTCAAGATGCAGAAATTTTCCCACAAGTCTTAAAAGCATGTAATCCATAAGGAAATTCGTCATAAAAACGATATCTATGTATATCCTCTGATACATAAGCTTCCCCCACTGCTGTTTCGTCTGCCATCGATTCTCAACTTTGGTAAGTGTATTTATTATAGGGCAGGCTCTTTGCATATTTTGTCAAATCCGGATGTCGATTCTTCTAACTTATCGGGTCGTTTCTGTCTGTCTCGACATTTATAGATTTTTTCTATGAATCGGCGACAAAAATGTATAAATTTCCGTACAATATTTGTATTTGTTGATTTTCGCACTTTATAGTGCTAAAATATTTTTTATTATATTTCGTAAAGAAATTCTATTATATGAGATACAGGAGGGAATCGAACAATGATCAATATTACCGGACATACCGGGCTTACCGGCCTTCTGGGAAGCCCCGTGGCACACAGCGTATCACCTTTAATGCACAATGAGGCATTCCGTTATCTTGGACTTGATTATGTGTATCTCTGTTTTGATGTAACAGAGGAGACCCTTCCCCAGGCTGTGGAAGGACTGAAAGCCTGTGGGATCAAGGGCTTTAACCTGACCATGCCAAACAAGAATAAGATCGTGGAGCTTCTGGACGAGCTTTCTCCCACTGCCCAGCTGATTGGAGCGGTAAATACCGTACGCAACGACAATGGAAAATTAAAGGGGTTTAATACTGATGGTTATGGATTTACCCAGTCTGCCAGAGATGCCGGCTGTGATGTAAAGGGGCGCACTATCACCGTTATGGGTGTCGGCGGTGCCGGAATGGCGATCTGCGGCCAGTCCGCCCTGGAGGGTGCAAAAAAGATCCATGTTTTTGCACGTCCTACCAGCCGTTACTGGGAACGTGCTGCTGCCATGGCAGAAAAAATGTCTCATATGACAGAATGTGAGATGATCCTTCATGAGATGGATGATCACACTGCGCTGAAGGACGCACTGGAGGAAAGCAATCTCCTCATCAATGCAACTTCTGTGGGAATGGTTCCGGATGTGACAGGCACCGTGATCCCGGACAAGGCTCTGTTCCATCCGGAGCTTACCGTAGCCGATGTTGTATATGAGCCAAGAGAAACAAGACTTCTCAGGGAAGCCCGGGAAGCCGGATGTCCGACCTTTAACGGAATGTACATGCTGCTCCACCAGGGTGTAAAGGCTTTCCACATCTGGACCGGACTAGACATGCCGGTTGAGCTCGTGAGGGAGAAATATTTTAAATAAAAAATATCCGGCAATACTGACCGCCTCCGCATCACAGCGTGGTCTCAATATTGCCGGATCAAAAATAAAGGCGGCCCGCCTATCACACGGGTCGCCTTTTATTTATCCGTCAATCATCTGTTTTGTTTATTTCTTCTCTTCCTGAACCTCGATCTTACGGATCGTCTTGTTCTTGATCTCTTCTTTGATGAAGTCAATGAACTCACCAAGCTCTTTCATTCCCTCATCGCCAAGATAGCGGCTTCTTACGGAAACCTTACCCTCTTCTTCCTCTTTTGCACCAACGATAAGCATGTAAGGTACTCTCTCAAGACGTGCCTCACGGATCTTGTATCCCATCTTCTCGGAACGTCCGTCTACAGAGCAGCGGATTCCTGCTTCTCTCATCTGAGCTTCAACCTTCTGTGCATAATCGTTATACTTCTCGGAGATCGGGATCACACGAACCTGCTCCGGGCAGAGCCATGTCGGGAACATTCCTGCGTATTTCTCAATGAGCCATGCCAGTGTTCTCTCATAGCATCCCATGGATGTACGGTGGATGATGTACGGACGCTGTTTGTCGCCATTCTCATCGATATAGTACATATCAAACTGCTCTGCGAGAAGTGCATCCCACTGGATCGTGATCATTGTGTCTTCTTTTCCGTATACGTTCTTTGCGTTGATATCAACCTTCGGTCCGTAGAAAGCAGCCTCGCCCACATCCTCTGTGAATGGAATGTTCAGCTCCTCAAGCATCTGGCGGATATGGCCTTCTGTCTCTTCCCATACCTCCGGCTCACCGATGTATTTCTCTTTGTTTGTCGGATCCCATTTGGAAAGATGATAGGTTACATCTTCCTCAACACCAAGTACCTGCAGACAGTACTGGGCAAGTGCGATACAGTCTTTGAACTCTTTTACCATCTGGTCCGGTCTTACGATCAGATGTCCCTCGGAAATAGTAAACTGACGAACTCGTGTCAGGCCATGCATCTCTCCGGAATCCTCATTACGGAACAGTGTGGAGGTCTCGCCGAGACGGATCGGCAGATCACGGTAGCTGTGCTGCTCTGCTTTGTATACATAGTACTGGAACGGACATGTCATCGGACGAAGTGCATAAACCTCTTTGTCCTTCTCCTCATCACCAAGTACGAACATACCATCTTTGTAATGATCCCAGTGTCCGGAGATCTTGTAAAGATCGCTCTTTGCCATAAGAGGAGTTTTTGTTCTTACGTATCCACGCTTTGTCTCCTCATCCTCGATCCAGCGCTGAAGCTCCTGCATCATGATCACACCGTTTGGCATGATAAGCGGAAGTCCCTGTCCGATCACATCTACAGTTGTGAAGATCTTCATCTCACGGCCAAGCTTGTTATGATCACGTCTCTTTGCTTCTTCCATCTGCTCCAGATGCTCTTTCAGCTCATCCTTTGTAGCATAGGCTGTTCCGTAGATACGTGTAAGCATTGCGTTCTTCTCACTGCCTCTCCAGTATGCGCTGGAAGAAGAAAGAAGTTTGAATGCCTTGATGCTTTTTACACTCATCAGGTGCGGGCCTGCACAGAGGTCTGTCCAGTCTCCCTGTGAATAGAAGGAAATCTCTTCTCCCTCCGGAAGATCCTCGATCAGCTCAACCTTGTATGGCTCATTTTTCTCTTTAAAGTATGCGATGGCATCCTCACGGGATTTTGTAAAACGCTCGATCTTTGCGCCTTTTTTGATGATCTTTTTCATCTCTTTCTCAATGGCGTCAAGATCCTCACGTGAAAATGGCTCGTGGTCGAAATCATAGTAGAAGCCTGTATCAATGGATGGTCCGATGGCAACCTTTGCCTCCGGGTATAAGTTCTGTACAGCCTGTGCCATTACGTGAGATGCTGTATGACGGAGAACTGCAAGGCCCTTCTCGTCTTTCGCTGTAAGGATATTCAGCTCACAGTCGCTGTCAAGAACTGTACGAAGATCTACGACCTCTCCGTTTACTTCTCCTGCACATGCAGCACGTGCAAGGCCTTCGCTGATGTCATATGCGATATCGATCACAGCTTTTGCTTCTGCATATTCTTTTTTTGAGCCGTCTTTTAATGTAATGATCATTGTTTTTTCTCCTTTCATTTTAAATGAAGTTTCTATGGTACACAGTATGTGTCTGCTTTTGCAAGAGATTCAGCAATAAAAAAATCCCTCACAGTACATCACATACTGTAAGGGACGAGTTCATTCATTCTCGCGGTTCCACCCTGCTTGCTCTGCTGCCCGGTCATGCCAGGATGCAAAGCCTCTTAATTATGATGATAACGGAATCACCGGACCTGATTGGGGCCACTCGGAGGTAGTCTTCGGCTGTTTCCCGATAAGATGTTTCCAGCATTTCACATCTCTCTCTGTAACGTTTCACAGCTTACTCGTCTCGTCAACGTGTTTTTTATTTCTTTTTCTGTGGTTCATTATAAGCGCAGTATTTTTATTTGTCAACGCATGTTGACAAAATTTTTGAGATTTCTCTTCTCGCACAGATCTACAGATTTCCCATGAGTTTGTCTTTGATAATGGCCATAATCTCACGGGGAATGTAGATAAAAAGACGCCAGCTTCGATACCTGGAAGGTACCATGGCCACTTCCCGGAATCCACATTTTCTTGCAATGGCTGCTCCTCTCCATACATGAAAATTGTTCGTCACCACGCCTACGGAACAGTCTGTGGTTCCGATCTTTCTGCGGCTGAATTCCAAATTCTCTTTCGTACTGGTAGATTCCTCTTCCCGTATCAGTCTGTCCCCGTTTATTCCGTGACCGGTAAGGTAGCGATACATGGCCTCTGCCTCGGAAATGTTTTCTCCATCGCCTTTTCCTCCAGAGAGCACTGCCTTCGTACCCGGATTTTCTTCAAGATAAAGAAGAGCCCTTCTGGCTCGTTCCAGAAGGGCAAGTGTCATCCGTGTTCCGTCCACATGGGCACCTAACACGATAATGTAATCCAGATTCTTCTTTACGCTCATTATCTTCCGCAGCAGTGTTTGTATTTCTTGCCGCTTCCGCATGGGCACGGATCGTTCCTTCCGACCTTGTGCGGTTTCACAACTGTGCCGGATTTCTTCTGCTCCATGTAGAGGGTTTTCTTTTTCTCTTCTGTGAAGATCTTGTCCCACTGAGGAAGGTTGTAAAGCCAGTCAGCCTTGGCATCTACCATGTTCTTATAGAGTGCCTCTTTATCAAATGCAAGGTTTACCTTGGTATCCTCATCCATAGTCTCGATCGGGTTCGGAACCTTCAGACTGTCATTGATTCCGTCAAGGAAACCAACCATAGTCATAACGTCCTGACCGTATTTCTCAGCAAGCTCTTTTACAGTTCCGGAAACGATCTCATCCGGGTTCTCAAGAAGCTGCTCATAAATATTCTTCTCAATGTTAAAATAATTTGCCCAGAAGCGCTGAAGCTTATTCTTATCTGCATTCTGATTATAAGCAATGGAACGCCACTGCTCAAGAATTGTCATATCGCTCATTGTCTGATCCTCTTTTCCAAAATTTTAGATAAATAAGACGGAGATTTATATTCCGCTTCGCAATTTCTATTTATTATATCATCTTTTGGCGAAGAAATCAAATACATCTGTTTCATATCCGAGTTATTTTATCACACTGTGATTTAGTTCAAGCAGATATTCGCGCCCCCGCAGGGGACTTACTTGCTTCAGTTAAAATATTTTCTGAGAAGATAAGTCGGAGTGCAGCTCCATGCGTGACAGTAGCTGTTGACAATGCTGCTTCCATATGGAGATTCTGCAGGATTTTCTGGATTATAAAGCTCCCAGAATGTATCCGCACCGTAGCTTATCATTCCGCCCCAGTAATATTTCATATATTCCATTGCCTGGTCTTTTTTACCACACATCAGAAGTGCTTCCACAAAATGATGGTTCATATACGGAGAAACCATTCCTTTTTCCGGTTTCAGTTCCACCAGACGCTCCAGTATTTCTGCTCCTTCTTCGCCGCTGACTGCTTCCGCCAGGATCATCCATACCTGACTTGCATAGTTGATCTGTTTTTCGTCGCCACTGACGAACAGCCCGATCTTTTCATCAAAAAGATATTTTTTTGCAGACGCTGTTTTTGCCTCAGCCTCTTTTTTCAGTTCTTCTGCTTTTTCCGTATCTCCGAGGAGCTCTGCGATCTTCTGTCCCTTCTTTGCACAGTAGATATAAACACCCTGCATTGCACTCTGCTTGTTCACAGACCCTCTGTCCAGTCGATAAAGCCCCAGAAACCATCCCCGTTTTTCATAAGTCCGTTTTCATCAAACTGCTCTTTTGCGATTTCCATCTGACGGTATGCACAGGCACTTACCTGTCCATTGTCCTTTGTCTGTCCTGCAAACAGATACAGACATCTTTTTACCAGCTTCATGTTGTGGAATGTCTCATAATTTGCAAGCGCCTGAAGTCTTAAATCTCCAAGCCACAGACGGCGGTCTCTCTTAGGGCCGTCCTCAAATACGGTCTGCATGCAGTTTTGCAGAGTACGAAGGCTGACACGATCCAGTCTGCAGATCATTTCATCCTCGCTTTCCACCGAGTTCACATCTTCCATTCTGACAGAAGAAACACTGGTACAGAACACATCTTCCACTACCATCTGCCATTTCATGGAAGTATCTATAGCTTCGATCTCCATATAACGGAAGGCATATCTTCTCGGAAGCTTCAGCTCTGCCGGAAGAACATCGATATGGATAAATTCTTCCTGTATCCAGCTTCTGCTGATCCATCCGTCATAGTCTGCAGAATCCTCGGTCATCTCCTTGGCGATCTCTCCGAACTTCAATCTGAAAAATGCCGGTGCGTCCTGAGGGCTTCCCCATGAACATGAATTTTTTGAGATCCTCTGTCTACCAGACGGACATTTTTACAGATCATCCGGGATATCAAGCTGAACCAGGCATGTCATGCTCTGCGTGAAACCTCTCTCAACAATCTTGCGATCTGTGAACTTGTAGGGTATGAAAGTCCGGAGCATTTCATGCGTACTTTTAAAAAAACATATGGAATGACTCCCGGTGAATACCGGAAGAAGAACAGGGAATAAAAGATTACAAGATCTTATATATTTTCTGTATAACAGATGCCGTTCCGGGAGATACTTATCATATCCTCCCCTTTAGAATGCAGAGGGCTTCGCGATGGTGCAGGCCCTCTGCGTTTCTCTTTTCACACTGAAGGTCATTTCACACCAAGCTTCTCAAGCGCCTTCGCCGCCTGCTTCAGATTCTCAAACTGGATGGTATGGATACCGGCTTTTCCGGCTCCCTCACAGTTCACGGCACGATCATCCAGAAATACCGATTTCTCCGGTTTCAGGCTGTAACGCTTCAGAAGTGTTTTGTAAATATCCACCTCAGGCTTGATCTGCTGCACATCACAGGAAAATACCACTCCATCCATATATTTCAGAAAAGACATATCCTGCTTTGTACGATCCAGCATATAAGTTCCGTAGTTGGAAAGGGCATAGAGATGATATCCCTGGTTTTTGAGATATTTCACCCAGGTTTCCGCATAATCATACAGATGCATACACTCCGGATCACGTCGTACCACCTCACGGATATCTGCTTCATATTCCGGTGCACTTTCCACAAATTTATCTACATACCAGGACTCCTCATGCTGTCCACGGTCCTGTTCCTCCCAGATCGGGTTTCGAAATACTGCATCTGCGATTTTCTGATACTTTTCTTCCGGGAAGTCATAGCTCCGAAGATACTCTTCCCAGTCATAGCCCATCAGCACATTTCCCACATCAAAAATAATATTCTCGATCATACGGTTTTCATCCTCTCTCGGCTTCTTATTTCCCCAGATCCGGTACGCCATCCAGAAAACATACGCTACGATCGGTACCAGAACTGCTGCCGCAAAAGCCCCCCGGAACAAAGCCTGGGCGTTTTCACTGCTTCCCCAGGCAAATGCCATTGGAAGGCAGAATATAAGAAGTAATATGACAACACCTGCAAGTGCCGCGATTCTTTTAAAATTTTTCATTGAGCTTCCTTTCACATGATACATCCGCTATTCTATCTGTTATTTTAACTGAATATCTCTTTGAAACAAAAGGGCGCCGGAGAAATTCTTCCCCGGCGCTTCCTGTTGTCATAATCCTGATACTGTAAAAATAATTATCTGTAAATGATGTCGTTTCTTCCTGGTCCGTTAGAGATCATTGTGATCGGGAATCCAATATGTTTTTCTACGAACTCTACATATTTTCTGCAGTTCTCCGGAAGATCCTCATATTTTTTGATTCCACGGATATCGCATTTCCATCCCGGAAGCTTCTCAATAACCGGTTTTGCTTTCTCAAGCTGCACAGTTGTCGGGAATTCTGTTGTCACCTCTCCGTCGATCTCATAGCCTGTGCAAACCGGGATCTCATCCAGATATCCCAGAACATCCAGTACTGTAAAAGCAACGTCTGTAGCTCCCTGGAGACGGCATCCGTATTTGGATGCAACACAGTCGAACCATCCCATACGTCTCGGACGGCCTGTAGTAGCACCGAACTCACCACCGTCACCGCCACGTTTTCTCAGCTCATCTGCTTCCTCGCCGAAGATTTCAGAAACGAATGCACCTGCTCCAACTGCACTGGAGTAAGCTTTGCATACGGTTACGACCTTCTTGATCTCATATGGAGGCAGGCCTGCACCGATAGCACCATAAGCAGCCAGTGTGGAAGAGGATGTAACCATCGGATAGATTCCGTGATCCGGGTCTTTCAGAGTTCCGAGCTGTCCCTCAAGAAGAACCTGTTTTCCCTCTTTCAGTGCATTCCAGAGATAGAGAGATACGTCGCATACGTATGGCTCAACCATCTTCTTGTATTCCATCAGCTCATTCATGATGTCTTCCGGTTTCAGAAGAGGCTTATGATAGAGATGCTCAAGTGTTACGTTCTTGGTCTCGCAGATACGTACAACCTTCTCTTTCAGTGCTTCCTCATCAAAAAGCTCACTTACCTGGAAGCCGATCTTTGCATATTTGTCAGAATAGAACGGAGCGATTCCGGATTTTGTGGAACCGAAAGCCTTGCCTCCAAGACGCTCCTCTTCATACTGATCGAACAGAATGTGGTAAGACATTACCATCTGTGCTCTGTTGGAGATCAGGATCTTCGGTGCCGGTACTCCACGGCCTACTACTTCGTTGTACTCCTTGAAGAATACCGGAATGTTCAGTGCAACACCGTTTCCGATGACACTGGTCGTATGTCCGTAAAACACACCTGACGGAAGTGTATGAAGTGCGAATTTACCGTAATCATTTACGATGGTGTGGCCCGCATTGGCTCCACCCTGAAATCTTACGATGATATCGGCTTTCTCAGCAAGCATATCTGTGATCTTGCCTTTACCTTCATCTCCCCAGTTTGCTCCTACTACTGCAGTTACCATAACACAGTTCCTCCTTGTGTCTTTCTCTATTATTCGGAACGGCATGTTCTCTGCCTGTAATACACAGAGACACGTCATTCCTGTCTGTGTTCATTTCTTAATGTTTATAACATCTTGGAATTATACGTTGATCTCAACCTTAACGCCAAGCAGATCCTTATGTGCATCCAGAACCGGCTGTACCACATTGGCGATAAATGCCTCTGTCTGCTCTTTGGCACGTCCTGTATATCTGGACGGATCCATGGATTTCTGAAGATCCTCAAGAGTCAGGTTAAATGCCGGATCTGCTGCGATCAGCTCAAGAAGATTGTTATCTTTACCCTCTACCTTCACGTTCTTTCCTGCTTCCATGGAAAGCTCACGGATACGCTCATGAAGTTCCTGACGGTCTCCGCCTGCCTTAACTGCATCCATCATGATATTCTCAGTTGCCATAAATGGAAGCTCAGACATCAGTCTCTTCTCGATAACCTTCGGATAAACAACCAGTCCGTCTACAACATTGAGGCAGAGATCCAAGATTCCGTCGATCGCAAGGAATCCTTCCGGAACGCTGAGACGCTTGTTTGCAGAGTCGTCCAGAGTTCTCTCAAACCACTGTGTTGCAGATGTGATCGCCGGGTTCAGTGCATCGATCATCACATATCTGGACAGGGAAGCAATTCTCTCACTTCTCATCGGATTTCTCTTATATGCCATAGCGGAAGATCCGATCTGGGATTTCTCAAATGGCTCCTCTACTTCCTTCAGATGCTGAAGAAGACGGATATCGTTGGACATCTTATGTGCACTTGCAGCGATTCCCGCAAGGATATTCAGCACACGGGTATCAACCTTTCTGGAATAGGTCTGTCCGGAAACCGGATAGCAGGATCTGAATCCCATCTTCTCTGCGATCATCGGATCGATCTTGTCGATGGTCTCCTGATCCCCGTCAAAAAGTTCCAGGAAGCTAGCCTGTGTACCGGTTGTTCCCTTGGAGCCAAGAAGCTTCATAGTGCTTAATACATACTCAAGGTCCTCAAGATCCATCAGGAATTCCTGAGTCCAGAGAGTTGCTCTCTTACCTACGGTTGTCGGCTGTGCCGGCTGGAAATGAGTAAACGCCAGAGTCGGCTGATCCTTATACTGTGCAGCAAACTTGGAAAGCTCAGCGATCACGTTCACAAGTTTCTTGCGGACAAGTTTCAGTGCCTCTGTCATAACGATGATATCCGTATTATCTCCTACATAACAGGAGGTCGCTCCCAGATGGATGATACCTTTTGCCTTCGGGCACTGTACACCAAACGCATACACGTGAGACATTACATCATGGCGAACCTGACGCTCACGCTCCTTAGCCACATCATAGTTGATATCATCCGCATGAGCTTTCATCTCGTCAATCTGCTCCTGGGTGATGTTAAGGCCAAGCTCACGTTCCGTCTCAGCAAGTGCGATCCACAGCTTTCTCCATGTGCGGAATTTCATGTCCGGGGAAAAAATGTACTGCATCTCTTTGCTTGCGTACCGCTCTGACAGCGGGCTTACATATCTGTCTGTATTCATTATTATCCTCCTGATTACATACATCCGGGCCGGAATGGCGAATGATCCGTTATCTGCCCGAATCTGGTTAATTCACGCCTCTTGAAATTATATAACATTGCCTCTTTAAAAGCAACCGTTTGTTACTCCATACCCTGATGGAATTTTCCCAAAAATTCCTTCATTCTGCCATTTTCGGAAGAAAATACCTCCTGCGGCGTTCCCTCCACTGCGATCACACCCTTATCCATAAAGATGATACGGTCGGAAATATCTCTTGCAAAATTCATTTCATGAGTAACGATCACCATGGTGATATGCTCCTGAGCAAGATCCTTGATAACCTTCAGGATCTCACCGGTCAGTTCCGGATCAAGTGCAGATGTAGGTTCATCAAAAAACAGGATCTTCGGATTCATACAGAGCGCACGGGCAATGGAAACTCGCTGCTGCTGTCCTCCAGAAAGCTGAAAAGGATATGCCTTCTCCTTGTCTGCAAGGCCCATTTTCTTAAGAAGGCTTCTTGCCTGGGCGTAAACCTCATCTTTCTTTCTCTTCTGCACCTTCAGAGGTGCATCCACTATATTTTTCAGTACGGAAAAATGCGGAAACAGATTGAACTGCTGGAACACAAGTCCCACATCACCGTTTTTGATGATCTCGCCGCTGTCCGGCGTCTCAAGTCCTGTGGCACAACGCAGGATGGTTGACTTGCCGGAACCGGAAGGACCGATGATACTTAAAACTTCTCCCTCTTCCACGTCAAGAGAGATATCTTTGAGAACTTCCAGTCCGTCAAAGCTTTTTTTGATATGTTTCATTTCAAATAATTTCATATTTTATACTCTCCATTCCGGTTAGCGGTAGTAATTCATACTTTTCTCAACCTTCTGCATCACAACAGCCACGATCAGGTTGAACACATAATAAAATATCGCAGCGATCACAAATGGCATCATTGTTGTCTGTGCACTTGCGATCTGCTTGGCAATGGTAAACATCTCCGCAACTGCCACAACAAACGCAAGGGAAGTATCCTTGACCAGCGTAATGACCTCATTTGTAATAGACGGCAAAATCCTCTTGATCACCTGTGGAAGGATGATGCGGAAAAATGTCTGCACCTTATTGTATCCAAGGATCTTTGCAGCTTCATACTGTCCCACCGGCATGGATTCAATGCCGCCGCGATAGATTTCTGCAAAGTAAGCTGCATAGTTGATGGCAAATGCGATAAATACAGCGATCAGACTATATCCCATGGAAATACGGATCCCGAAGATAAAATACGGACCGAAATATACCACCATCAGCTGCAGCATCAGCGGCGTTCCTCTCATGATGGATATGTAACCGGATACAATGGTACGGATCACTTTGTTTCTGGACATTCTGCCAAAACAGATCAGAAGTCCCAGCGGCAGAGAAAACAGCAAGGTTACAAAAAAGATCTCAATAGAGACCAGCATTCCTCCTGCCAGCTGCTGGAGCATTACACTAAAACTCATTTTTTTCCTCCTGGTTCGGAGTATCAGTCCCATTTATCGGACTGATACCTGTAATTCCTGTAAACAACAGGAAATGAGCGTGTACGGCAGCTCTTTCTGCGCCGAAGCACCCTCATTTCCTTTTTATGCGGAAGCTTCAAAAGCTTCTGCTATGTTTCTTATTTCTGCTGCTGTTGGATATCTTAAAAAAATATCTTCACAGCTTTTACTGTACCGGATCTGTACCGGATCATTTGGATTCAGAATCGGTCTCTTTCTCTGTGCTGTCTGCACTTTCTTCTGTGTCAGCTTCTGCTGAATCAGAATTCTCTGTCTTATCCTTGTCCTCGCTGATGCAGAGCATACTCTTATCCAGCTCATACTTATCTGCAAGCTTGTCTACCTCACCGGACTCGTCAAGCTTCTTGACCTCATCCCATACGAGATCCTTCAGTTCATCATTTCCCTTCTTGAATCCGATGCCATACTGTTCGTTCTGGATTGGCTCGTCAAGGATCACATATTTATCCTTGCCTCTCTGGGAAAGCTGATAGTTAGCAACACCAATATCAACAGCAACAGCGTCTGCAGCTCCGGAATCAATATTCATAAATGCAGTGTTGTAGTCCGGATTCTCTGTAAGAGATGCAAAGCTGTCCTTCAGTTCCTTATTGTCATCATTGTTCAATGCGTCCAGTGCAGCGGATGCAGCCTGTACCACTACGTTCTTGCCCTTAAGATCCGCAAGCTTCTCAATTCCGGAATCCTTGGCAACTACGATCACCTGCTCATTGTTGATGTATGGATCACTCCATGTATAGTCATCCTCACGTCCGTTGATAGTAAATCCATTCCATATACAGTCGATCGTTCCGGAGTTCAGCTCCATATCCTTGGAATCCCAGTTGATAGGCTTCTTAACAAGTTCCCAGCCAAGATTATCACATACTTCCTGGGCAAGGTCAAGGTCAAATCCTACATATTCTCCGTTATCATCCTTATATCCGAACGGAGGATATTCAGCATCAAATCCTACGATCAGGGTCTTATCCTCAACACCTGCCTGTACACTCACTCCTGTTACCATCATTCCTATTGTCATCGCTGCCGCCATTACTACTGCAACTGTTCTTTTCTTCATGGTCATTCTCCTTTTTTCGGTTATCTCTTTATCACATGGTCACTCTACCACGCGAAAGCGTATGGTTATAGTAACATACCCAAAAGGAGCTGTCAAGAGCAAACCTTCTGCTCTGCCAGATAATCTTTGTATTTCTTTCTGGCCGTTTTCAGATATGTTCTGGAAATTGGGATTTCCGTCTGTCCGACCACAAAACTGTTCTTCTTAAGTGAAGTTACCTTCTCCATGTTGATACAAAAGCTCTGATGACATCTCAAAAAGCTGCTGTCTGACAGCTGTCCCGAAAAATCCCCCAGCCTGGCTCTGCAGCTGATCTTTTTTCCATCGGTAAGATGAAATGTCACACTGTGAAGACTACTGGATATATATGCCAGATGATCGTGCTGCAGTGTATAAACATGTGTCCTGTAGCGAAAATACAGCGCTCTTCCGCCTTCACGCCTGCATACCTCCAGGATATGTACCAGAACATGTTCCAGTTCTCCACTTTCAACCGGTTTGACCAGATAGTTATAGGCAAACACTTCAAATGCTTCTTTATAGAATTTTTCATTCTCTGCCACCAGCACAACCGGGATATAATGTCCTTTCAGGCGCATTGTCCGTACAGTTTCCAGACTCCTGCCCTGATCACCATCCAGCCCCAGAAATATCAGATCGCAGATCTTATGTCCCTCTGCCAGTCCTTTCAGAAGACTCTCTCTGGTCCGATACAGAAGGAGCTCTGCATCAGGGACCAGTGTGGAAAGCTGCCTGTACAGCTTCTGTGCATCCTTTCGTATTTCATCACATATCGCGATCGTCATCACTGCCATTGCCGTGTTTTCCTCCCTCATGCTCTTTCTGATATTAACATTTTATTTTCAAAGAAAGACCTACGCAATATGTGCTTCTAATTGTGCCTTGTTTTTTTACAAATTATTGCAATTCATGATCTGTTTTCGTATAATAATGTCATATAAGCACCAAAAGGAGTACTACTATGTCTGATTTCAGCAACAAATGCCGGGAATACCTAAAGGATACAGGAGAAAACGTTTATCAGTTATCTGCTTCTTCGGGACTTGACCGTACCTCGCTACAACGTATGATCACAGGGAAACGTCTTCCCGGTATTGATTTTGTGCGCCAGTTCTGCGATTCCCTCCGGATCAATCCTTCCCAGCGCAGGGAACTAATGGAATTATATAAAATAGAAAAAATCGGAAAAGAAATATATTACAACCGCAAATATATACAGGAGCTTCTGGGTGTTATCAGCTCCCAGCAGGTCATTTCCCGGGAGGGTTTTCTCAGGCTTCCATCCTTTCCCTTTTACCGTGGAACTTTTTCTCTTGATGTGGAAAAGAAGGTCCTGAGCCTTTTTGAGGACATCCTGTCTTCCGGTTCTTCTGAAACGATCCGTACCAACCTTCCGGCCAACTGCCGGCTTCTTGTACAGATCTTTTCCCATCTTTATCCCAAATATGAGAAACTGCCACCGGTGATCCAGATTCTGCCGCTTCACCAGAACCCGTCCGCCTCACCGGATTACAACATGAATCTGGAAACCTTTCTCTGCACACTCCTTCCGATCCTGTCAGGTTTTGTGGGCTACCAGCCATATTATTACTATACTCAGACAGGCCGAGAGTTTTCCAGCTATGAACTGTTTCCTTTTTTCTTACTCACTGAAAAAAAGCTGCTGCTGTTATCCTCGGATATGATGACCTGTATTTTTACTGAAAATCCGGAAGCGATCCACGCATATCAACAGGAATTCCGGCGGGCTCTTGAGAATTCCAGCCAATTCTTCCTGCAGTCGGATTCTCCGGACAGGATCCTTAATATCTTTGGTTCTATCATGCAGACAAAGATCTCAACAAATTTTGCACTGGAATCTCATCCCTGCCTTGCACTGATGTCCTATGGCCCGGGCTTTGTCCAGTCATTGTTTGATAACCGGGATATCGATCTTTCCGATCCGGTCTATACCCAGCTGGCAGTGGTTCTGAACCAGACTTCCTTTGCTTTTACCGAAGCTGCCTTTTCCTGCAATTATTTTACACTGAACGGGATCCGGAAATTTGCCCGTACCGGACTCCTTGACGGACCTTATTCCTACCATCAGACCCCTCTTCCGAAAGAAGAACGAAAAAAAGCCCTCAAGCATCTTCTTGACACAGATATGGGACATGAAAAATGCAGGATCCTGAAGCCTTCCGTACTTCCTGAAACTGGGATCCATCTAGAAGTTCTGTCTGACTATTCCGTTTTTCTCTGCTTTCTTTCCGAAAAAGATACTTTTCTCTGTATCTATCTGAAAGAGACCAGTATCGGACAGGCCCTGAATGATTACCTCTGTTCCCTGTCTGAGGAAGAATCCGTATATACAAAAAAAGAAGCCCGGCAGATCCTGCTGGGACTTCTTGAACAGCTTTAAGAGCCGGTACTTCTGTGATATTCTCTTGTGAGATCCTCCAGGATCCTGTCGGTTTCTCCGGATGCGATATGCTGCTCCGGGAGACCGGCAAAGCTTTTCAGAGCCTGGTCTGTTTCCTGCCTTACCATTTCATCTGTCTTCAGATCTTCCTGTCGTTTCCTGTATTCTTCTTCACTGTGAACACTGCGGTAGGCCAGAAGATAAACCTTCATCGCTTTCTCTGAATGATTCTCCTTCCATGCTTTCCAAAAGCAATCCAGCGCTTTATCCATCTGGAACAGGTAACTGTATGCGCATCCCTGATTATGCAGGATCCTTTCACGCATCTCTCCGGTGATTTCTTTCCCGCCATGCTCCAGAAGCTTCTGATAAACACGGAGTGCATTCACATACATCCGATTCTCCATCAGCGCATCACCTTTGCGTTTCTCCCGTATTTCTTCAGGTTCACGTTTTCTGGCTTCAATGCGCCCGTTTAAGGTCTTAAGCTCTTCATAAGCCAGATAATTGATCTCTTTAAATATCGGATACAGTACTTCTTCAAGTCCGGCCTCTCTTCCAATATAAGGTTTCAGCTTGGCCGCAAGCTTCGGAAGCTCCAGTTCTTCCTCCAGCCAGGTACAGAGCTTACTGCTGATCAATGAGCTGTCCACAAGATAAAGATTGTTATAAAGATAATAGCAGAGTTCTTCTATAGAATAGATATTGGTACTGATATTTTCGATATAAAACGGCTTCTCTGCTTTTTTTACCTGACATAAAATATATCCGCTCATGCCTGCTTCCTTTCTTCCTGCTCATCCCATCGTACCAGTTCCCTCCAGATCTTCCCACTGGAAGGATACATTTCGCCAAAGCCCAGATCCTCTACTGTGATCTCACAGTCTCTCGGCGATACGTATTTCAGCGTGAGGGAAAGCCTTGAAGTCCGATTAGGCCGCTTTGGCAGCCCCTCAAGTGCCATGGCCACACGTTTCTTCTCGGTTTCTTCCGGAATACTTACCACAAATACCAGTTCACTGGTATCATCCAGGATCAGCTCACAGGATGCACTGCATTCATACCAGTTGCTGCCGCTTTCGATCAGCGGATAGTAAGCCGGAGAGCCCATCACCCGCATATCCATCCCTACGTCCGCAGCCACCAGCGAATCGCTTAAATAGCGGTAACCTTTGAGTTTTTTATCCTCCAGCCTGTCCTTACCGGCTATGCAGGCTCCCTTTGCAAAAAGATTGTTTCCGTAAAAAACCTTCCGTCCCTGATGACACAGGAGCTTTACAGACTGCTGTGCCCACTGCTGGTCAAATCCTTCTCCCGTGATCTGCACACTGGAGAAGAGCTCTTTGCCGAGAGTCTTACTGATAAAACGGTAAAATCCCACATCACGGATCTCTTCTTCCGGTTCAAGCTTTGTACTGACCGGATCCTCCAGTTTTACAAGCACCGGTCTGGAAGAGCCGTTGATGGTCAGCTTCCGGAAAGTTACCGTATCGCCTGCAAAGGCATACCAGCCTACACTTCGATTCCAGGTTTCCCGTTTCTGTCCCAGTGCATAATAATAAAAGCTCTCGCCATAGTCCATAAGCATATATTTCTCACGGGAAAAACCTGCAAGACTGCAGGCCTTCTGATAATTCCGTACCTGAAGTGTACTAAGCTCCGGCGATGTGATACAAAGGCACCGGGTATTCTTTACGATATCCTGGATTCCCAGAAATTTCAGGATTCCCCTTAGAAAATGTGCCAGAAGCTCTGCCGGCTCTTTTTCCTCTCCTGCCACCTGGATCTTTTCTTCCTTCTGACAGATATCATAGATATTTCCGATCATGATCCCGCCCTTTTCCCTGGCAAAATACTCTGCTTCCAGGCCTACGCAGTAATCACCGTGATCGGTACGATAGCAGATACAGCCCGGAGCTTCGTACTGACTGGCTCCTACCTTCATGGAAAGAGAACGGGCTTCTTCTGCTTTTCTGTCATAATAACAGATCTGTGTGTATTCTTTTCCAATATCAATTCCTATGATCAAGTCACGAATTTCATTCATCTTTCCGGTTCCTTCTCTATGACAAACATTTCATTAACGTACTGTTCCTGCCGGAGATACTGTGCCAGCTTCTCCTTCACTTCCGTATCTTTCTCCAGTTTCCTTGCACAGAGTATTTGATTGATCAGCTGATATTTGCTGGATGCCTGGTCATTACTCTGGCTCATGGTCAGTATTTTTTCTTCCGTTTTGTGTACACCGGTTTCATCTTCTGTCTGGAAATAATATCGCAGGGTCTCTCCATAAAACAATGTAAATGCTCTGGCAAAAATTCCCTCATAGACATTTTTGAGCGGTTCACTTTTATAGTCCGGTACAGTTCCAAGTCCTGTATCCAGGGAATAATACAGTGTGACCAAAGTCTCCGGTGAAGTATGATACTCTACAAAAGTCTTATCATCCAGCTGATACGGTCGCAGGATACTCTGATCCAGATTCCGGAAAAACTCAAATAGCATTCCTTCCTTTACACAGGAGGAGAGGATTTTTTCCTCCATTTCCAGATTTTCTTCATCAGCAGTTTTTTCTTCGGAAAGCAGTTTCAGAAGGGTCAGGTCACAGATCCGGTCTCCGGGCCACTCCTTTTCTCTGCGATTTTTCAGATACTCCTTAAGTCCAGGCATCTCCGGCATTTCTTTTACAAACATTCCGTAAGACATCAGAGTCAGATACGCACCAATCACACTCTCTTTTCCGGAATGACGGATATATGCTTTCAGGATATCCGCACCCTCTGGCCGGTAATCCCAGTTAAACATCAGAAGAGAAAGGATCCTCTCCTCCAGATTATAGGTATCCATCTCAAACCCACAGGCACTTTTCCAGATATCCAGAAGTTCATCCACAGGTCCAAACCGGAATTTCATCAGATACATGAGGATCACTTCATCATAGATTCCCTGTCGGTATACATGAGAGGAAAGTGCGATCAGCTCTTCGTCTTCCGCGCAGTCACAGCGGATGATCATACGGCTTACCAGCTTCAGAAGCGCACGCTCCTCTACTCCTTCAAATCCAAATGCTTCCACCACGCTCATAGCCTGCGGAAACAGTCCCCGCTGGATCAGGATCTCCAGAAGGGTTTTCCGGTCGACCATGGCATATTCCCGATAATCCATCATCTCCAGACAGGCATCCAGATCTTCTCCCTGCACGTGATCCCGATAATAATCCAGGATCTTTTTGCGGATCAGCCTCTTATATTCATCGGTAAACGCCGGTGAAAGGACCAGTTTCTGAAAAATTCCCAGATTCTTACGACTGATCTCCTGACCCTGACAGTAATACAAAAGCACAGCCGGTTCATCCGCCCCTTTTTCCAACACTGCCGGAACCATCTCACGATCATCAAAAAGTGGTGTCAGATTATAATCTACCGTAGTAGCATAACGTCTCTGTTTTTCATCCTGAAATACAACGGCCGCATCTTCGCTGCAAATCCTTGGGTAAGCGATCCCATGGATACACGGATAGATTTCTTCCTGTTTCATCTGTCTGTGACGGACGATCACACTGCGAACCTTCGGATCATCCGTATACAGCCGGCAGGTAAACATTCTGGAGGCGATCACCTGCGCTTTTTCGCTGTCCGATGGTTCCCGCATGAATTCCTGATAAACAGCGGCATAATTTTCATTCATCCGGCCTTCCCGTAACTTACGGAAAGCAAATTCCTCCATGCTTTCACGATAACTTTCGTATGTCTGTGGATCACGTTCCTTCCCTGCAATGATGCATGCATACAGATAGGCACGCTTGGAATCACCGAGAGTATTGTTGTTATAGGTAAAATACATCAAAAGCGGTTTCGGCAGGACTCTCCGATAAGAAGTATCCAGTGTTTCCACATAATATTCATACAGCCGTGTGATCCGGATCCCGCGGTCCACGGCAGCGGAAAACCACTGAAAATATTCCGGTTTTCTTGGATTTCCCTTCATAATATATTTACAGATAGCTTCCACGGTATCATCCGACGGAAAGGCTTCACATCCCATGGCCATAGCACGGTACAGACTTTCGTTAAAAGCTTTCTCATAACCGGAAAGATATGCCAGGCGCATGACCAGCTCTTCCGTCAGCATCTGTTCTTTTCCTGCAAAAAGGAATACCTGGGCCCAGAACCCATTGATTCGATGCAGCAGAGACATATCTGCACAAATACGGTTCCATGCTTCCAGATACAGAAAAGGACTTGTACATCCCCGCTCAAAAAGTTCCTCCATCAGAAAGATCTTTTTTGACGGAGAAAGCGTATGATCCATTTCAAATACCAGTTTCAGAAGGATAAAGCTGTCTTCCTTCTGCATCTGGAAATTCTGTACCTTGCGGAGGGCCTGTTCCTTATCCCGGTACAGCCCGGTCTGTGTACACAGATACAGATAAATCCCTGCCAGTTCCAGTTCATTGTGATGAAAGGATTTATTCTGATAACGCTCAAGGATTTCTGAAGCCTGGTCATCTTCTCCTTCCAGATGAAGAAGATAGGCTTCCAGAAGCTGATATTCCGGATATTTCAGTCCGTTTTCGCCCATACGGTCAAGCTTCTCATGAGTAGAGGCTGTCCAGGCCTGAAAATCTGTTCTTTTACAGAGATATCCCAGGTATTCCTTCATCAGAGATATCCGGTACTGTTTTTCCAGAAGATCCAGGTTCACGGCACTCTCAGTTCCTCTGGATGCAAGAACGTGATATATCAGTTTCTGGTATGGGGTTTTTACAATGATCTCGCCGTACTGATTTCCTTTTCCCAGTTTTTCCTGGCGGATCACATAGTTTATTTCACAGGTACTTCCGATAAAATCCTCTTCTGTGACCACATGCTTACCTGCCTCCAGAAAATCCCCGTTTACCTCAATATCTGCCCGCAGGTGTCCCCATCCGCTCCTGTGGATATAAAGGGATTCCTGAACAGATTCACTGACATCATAAAAACCGGCCTCTTCTCTGTTCAGACTCAATGTCACCTTTTCCTTGGCACCGGCTGCGATCAGAAATTCCTCCAGATGCTGATAGGTCACCGGCTGCTGTGACATTCCTGCATAAAGAGAACGGATCTTCTCACTCTGATCACTCAGGATCAGGGAAAAATGTCGTTCTGTAAAGATCCGGTAAGCCTCATGGAAATCTTCCTTTGCAATGTGCAGAAATTCTTCCAGAGAAGATACCTTTCTGCCTGCACTCTTCACCTCTTCCGTCTGTACCTGTACAGTGAACGGCAGCTTATATTCTCCGATACTGGTAGTAAAACACAGCCAGCCTTCAAAGCTCTCTCCCGGCCTCATTCCCTCTGCATCTACCCCATAAGGCATGCGCACTGTGGTTCCGGAAAAGCGGTCAAATCCCGGCACCAGTCTCCGGTCAGATGAAGTCACAAAGCCACTGATCCTGCGGTTGTCATCGGTACCGAAATAAATCTCATCCTTTGTAGTCTCTCCTGCCTTCAGCGTAGCGAAAATACGGTCCTGTGAAAACAGAAGCTCAGGCTGTTCATAAATAAATTTTCCGTTAAGAAGCTGTTCTATCCTCTTTTTCAAAATATATACTCCTCATCAATATACACTGATTGTTGTCACTCGTATTTTATGATTATACACCAGATCAGAATGTGGCGCAACAGGTGTTCGCCTCTGTCCTTTTTATAAAGTTTCTGTTGGAAAAGCACGAAAAGCACGTCCGGCTCATAAGCTATAAGGAAATCCCCTTTGAGGTGAACCCTTGAAAACCTTTCTGAAACCGCTTTCTTTTGCGGAAGAGCAGTTCTATCTTCTACAGCTCCAAAGGGGCGATCCGAAAGCAAAAAATATCCTTATCGAACACAATCTCCGCCTCGTAGCACATGTTGCAAAAAAATATCAGGGATGTGACGAGGATCCGGATGATCTGATCTCCATAGGCACCATAGGTCTGATCAAAGCCATTTCCACCTTTGATCCCAGCCGGACTTCCAAGCTTTCCACTTATGCTGCACGGTGCATTGACAATGAGCTTCTCATGATGTTCCGTGCCCGCAGGAAACGTTCCAGAGAAGTTTCTCTCTATGAACCCATCGGCACAGACCGAGAAGGCAACGAGATCAGCCTTCTCGATATCATTGAAAGTCCACCCGTTGATGTTGTGGATGATTGTTTCAAAAGGGACAGCATTTCCTATCTTCTCCGTTATATCCGGACAGTACTCTCCCCAAAGGAATACCAGGTGATCTGCTGCCGCTACGGTTTGAATGGCCAGGAGCCACTGACCCAGCGAGAGATTGCTGAAAATCTCTCCATCAGCCGCTCCTATGTATCCCGTATCGAAAAGAACGCTCTTCGAAAACTCCGTACTCTTTTTCCTGAAAATCAGTAAAGGGGAGAACGTTCTTTTCGTTCTCCCCTTTCCTCTCTTATCCACCCTTTCGGATCATTCACCTCTTCGGAGAATATCAAATACCTCCGGCATCTCAGTCAGTTTCACATAGATCCTCTGCTGAGCATGTGGTGCACTCGCCATAGCTTCGCCCTCTTCATTATAAATGGCTTCCACTGTGACCGGAATATTCCTTCCGTCCGGTTTCATGATCTCAATGGTCTCTCCTACAGAAAACTTGTTTCTCTGTGTCAGTCTTGCCAGACCTCTCTCATCGATCTCTTCTGCAAATCCAAGATATGTGTATTCTCTTACATATGTGTTGCTGTCATAGATCTGGGTATTCTCATCCGGCTTTCCGTAGAAAAATCCGGTGGTAAACTGACGGTAGGTACAGTTTGAGATCTGCTCCTGATACCATGGCATATTTGCATGATATTTTTCCGGACTTTCCATACAGTCGTCAATGGCTTTGCGGTAGGTTCTTGCCACTGTTGCCACATAAAGAGCTGTTTTCATACGTCCTTCGATCTTCAGGCTGTCAATACCGCTTGTAAGGATATCTTCCATATGTTCTACCATACAAAGATCCTTGGAATTAAAAATAAAAGTTCCTCTCTCATTTTCAAATACCGGCATATATTCTCCCGGACGCTTCTCCTCCACAACAGAATATTTCCATCTGCAAGGATGGGTACAGGCTCCCTGATTGGCATCTCTTCCTGCCATAAAGTTACTGAGAAGACATCTTCCGGAATAGGAAATGCACATGGCACCGTGAATAAACGTTTCAATCTCCATATCCTCCGGAATATGTGCCCGAATCTCCCGGATCTCTTCCAGAGAAAGCTCTCTTGCACTTACCACACGTTTGGCACCAAGGTTATACCAGAAACGGTAAGTCTCATAATTGGTATTATTTGCCTGTGTACTGATGTGACGCTCGATCTCCGGGCAGATTTCCTTTGCATACATAAAGATTCCCGGATCTGCGATGATCAGTGCGTCCGGTCCGATCTCCTTCAGTTCCTGAAGATATTCCCTTACACCCTCAAGATCACGGTTATGCGCCAGGATGTTTACTGTCACATAAACCTTTACACCATGGGAATGGGCAAATGCGATTCCCTCACACATATCTTCTTTTGAAAAATTCTTAGCCTTTGCACGAAGTCCAAAAGCTTCTCCGCCGATGTAAACAGCATCTGCACCATATATGACGGCAACCTTTAAAACCTCAAGGCTGCTCGCCGGAACCAATAGTTCTGGTCGTTTCATAAACCTGTTCTCCTGTTTTTACACTTACAGCCGCTCCGTCTCCAAGAGGAAGCACCGATGTACGAAGCACCGGACTGTGAGTCAGCTGCCAGAGATATTCTCTCATTCTTTTATAGATTGTACGGTTACGCCGTTCCACAAGATAATGAGATTCAATAATATCCCCTTCCTGCAGCACGTTGTCAGATACCAGCACGCTTCCCTCTTTCATCAGTCTCAGCACGTCAGGAAGCCAGTGGATATACTGGCCCTTGGCTGCGTCCATGAAGATCATATCAAAGGTTCCGGTAAGATTCTTCAGGATCTCTCCGGCATCTCCCTCCAGAAGCGTGATCTGTGACTCTCTTCCTGCGCGCCTGAAATTATCCTTTGCGACAGGAATTCTTTTTTCATAATTCTCTATGGTAACAATTTCCATATCTTCCGGCCCATACTCACACATAAGAAGTGTGGAGAAGCCTACGGCAGTCCCCACCTCCAAAATGCGCTTCGGTTGTTTCAGTGCCAGAAGCATCCTCATAAAGCTCTGCATATCTCTCCGGATGATCGGCACCCGGTCTGCAAGTGCCTTTGTCTCCAACTCCTGCAGAAATGGAGTATTCCCCATATCCAGTGAATTGATATAGGTCTGCATGCGTTCTTCTACGATCACTGGCTGTTCGATCCTTCCTTGCTCTCTTCTCCTGACAGCACTGCAATGATCCTGGTCGGTGTATAAGCTGTACTGAGAAGGTATGTACCTGCTTTGATCTGTCCGTGATACGCGGACATTCTTTCCTGTATGGTAAATGCAAGCGCATCCTTGATAAGACCCTTCTGCTCCAGTGTCTTGCCTACTTTATATGCAGAGGCACCTTCTTTTATGACTACCGTGACCTGCTGTCCCTCTCCCGGGCTCATAGCCTGCTGGTTAAACACATCGTAGCCAAACTGATATGCTGATTTTCCAACCCAGATCAGAAATACGATAATAAAGATATATACAGCGGTTTTAAATACCCCTCCAGCCAGAAAAACGCCGGCCCTGCCAACCTTGTCTCTTGTGTCTGCCATAGTCTTTCCTCCTATAAGTCAGGAATCTGTATGTCGATTCCGTCCACCAGCGTCCTGCATATCCGCTGCATCAGTCTGCACAGCGCAAGCTCTGCGTCGAGATAGGCATTTACTTTCAGGTTCTGTCTCAGACTTGCAGACTCCTGATTGAGCTGTTCCGCAATATGGAACAGCTCATCCTTGTCTGAATGATTCTGCAGTCTGAAATTATCTCCACGGAATCTCATCACTCTGGCTTTCAGCTCAGGATCCCCTTCAAGCTGGGCTGCCTGTTTCTGATATTCCTGATATTCATCGCTTCTGTGCACAGCATCGAGAAGCTTCTCGATCTCCATGCTGATCTCATCCATGAACCTACGCCTCCATAATGATAGGCAGGATCATAGGATTTCTCTTGGTCCGTTTCCACAGATACTCTCCAAGGGCATCCTTGACCTCGGTTTTGATCTTGCCCCAGTCCGTGATATTGTTCTCCAGGCAGGAATCCAGTGCAGTTTCCACAACCTGTCTGGCATGCTCCATAAGATCCTCAGATTCTCTTACATACACAAAACCTCTGGAAACGATATCCGGACCTGCGAGAACTACATTACTGTGGCGCTCCAGTGTCATAACTACGATCATGATTCCATCTTCAGACAGGTGCTGACGGTCACGGAGTACGATATTTCCCACATCGCCAACGCCAAGTCCGTCTACGAAGATCGCACCTGTATGAACGCTTCCTGTCACCTTGGCATCCTGTCCGTCCAACTCCAGAACATTTCCGGAAGAAAGGATAAAAATATTCTCCTTCGGGATTCCCAGATCTTCCACAATGTGTTTCTGTGCAGTCAGATGACGGTACTCACCATGGATCGGAATGGCATATTTCGGTTTTACGAGGGAGTAGATCAGCTTGATCTCCTCCTGGCAGGCATGTCCGGAAACATGGACATCCTGGAAAATAACCTTGGCTCCCTTCATAGACAGTTCGTTGATGACCTTGGAAACTGCCTTTTCATTTCCGGGGATCGGATTGGAGCTGAAGATGATGGTATCGTTAGGCTTGATCGTGATCTTTTTATGGATATTGGCTGCCATACGGGAAAGTGCCGCCATGGACTCACCCTGGCTTCCGGTTGTGATCAGAACCACCTTATCGTCCGGATAATTCTTCACCTGATCGATCTCGATCAGTGTGTTCTCCGGGATCTGCAGATAGCCAAGCTCTGACGCTACGGAAATAACATTGACCATACTGCGGCCTTCCACAGCAACCTTTCTTCCGAACCGGTATGCAGTGTTAATGATCTGCTGCACACGATCCACGTTGGATGCAAAGGTTGCAATGATGATCCTGGATGTACGGTACTCATTAAAAAGATTATCAAATACATGTCCCACTGTACGCTCGGACATTGTAAATCCCGGTCTCTCTGCATTGGTACTCTCACACATCAGTGCAAGCACACCCTTCTTGCCGATCTCTGCAAAACGCTGCAGATCGATGGCATCTCCAAATACCGGTGTATAATCAACCTTAAAGTCTCCTGTGTGTATCACGATTCCCACCGGTGAATAAATAGCAAGTGCGGATGCATCCTGGATACTGTGATTCGTTTTGATAAATTCCACAGCGAAATCCCCAAGATTGATCACCTGCCCGTGTTTTACCTCTTTCAATTTGGTAGAACGCATAAGGTTATGCTCTTTCAGTTTGTTGCGGATCAGTCCCAGTGTCAGCTTGGTAGCATAGATCGGAACATTGATCTCTTTCAACACATACGGAAGAGCTCCGATATGATCCTCATGTCCATGAGTGATCACAAATCCCTTCACCTTGGAAATATTTTCCTTAAGGTATGTTACATCCGGAATGACCAGATCGATTCCCAACATATCGTCCTCAGGGAAAGAAAGACCACAGTCTACAACTACAATACTGTCGCCATACTCAAAAGCGGTAATGTTCATTCCGATCTGCTCCAGACCGCCAAGTGGTATGATCTTAAGCTTGGATGTTGTTCTGCGGCCGGTTTTCCGACCGGATGGCCTGCCGCCGGTCTTTGCCGATTTCTGTGTGTTTCTGCTGTTTTTTACAGCGCCACCGGCTGCTGTTTTCTTTGCTGTTGGCCGGAAAGGCTTATCCTGACGGTTTTTGCTGCCACCACGATACTGTCTTGTTCTTGATCCGGCATTCTTTTGTCTTGCTGCGGTTCTTCTGGCACCGCCTGCGGAAACTTGTACTCTGCTCTCCGCATTTTTGTTGTCATCGTTGTTCTCGCTTTTCAAAAATCGCTCCTCCATTCAAAATTCACGTCATCCAGCATCTGCTGAAAAACTGCATATACAGCCTGAAGTTCGTCATCATCCTCGACCATCTCATAACAGGCTTCTGTGCTTCCCGGAGCTGAAATATCCTTCAGAATATATGCGTCTGCTTCCTCATCATGTGAATCGGACACCAAAAGATAAGTCACACCCGCAATATTGGTCTGCTCCTCTACGTAAAACTCAGCAGCTGTGCCGTCGTCTGACTGAAATATTATTTTTTCCATATTTAATTCTTCCTTATCCGTTCTTGTCAAGCGGATATTCACAATCCGCATTTGCTACCTGATCCGCTCAAAATATCTATTTGCGTTTCCGATCATTCTTCCACGCCTTCCTGCTGCTCTCTTCTGTATGCGGCAGCATCCAGATATCCCTGCAGGATAAAGACTGCTGCTACCTGATCCAGATACTGTTTACGGTCTTCCTTATGCACACCGGTCTCCTCCAGAGTACGGTCTGCCGCCATGGTAGTCAGTCTCTCATCCCACATAACAACAGGCAGACCCGTACGTTTCTCCAGCATTTCCTTAAACTCCAGAGATTTCTCGGCCCGCTCTCCTACTGTATTGTTCATGTTTTTCGGGTATCCCAGAACGATCTCCGTAACCTGATACTCCGAAATGATCTCTTCAATACGTGCCAGAGTACGACGAAGCTTGTTTTCCTGCTTGCGCCATACGGTTTCCACACCTTGGGCTGTCAGACCAAGGGGATCGCTCACTGCAACCCCAACGGTCTTCGAGCCATAGTCCAGTCCCAGTACTCTCATATTAACGTTCCCAGGACTTATTCTTGATATACTCGGTGAGAAGCTCCTCTACCAGCTCATCACGCTCCACCTTCATGATCATGCTTCTCGCACCCTTGTGGCTTGTGATGTAGGTCGGGTCTCCGGACATAATATATCCTACGATCTGATTCACCGGATTGTAGCCCTTCTCATCCATTGCATTGTACACCAGATCCAGGACTTCTTTTACCTGAAGCTCCTGATCCGGTTTTGTTCTGAAATACTGTGTATTTCCCAGATTATTCTCTGCCATTGTCTCTCACGTCCTTAAAATATATTCTTTTTTATTTTAATATAAATTTACATAAATTACAATCTTAAATTTAACGAGGATTGCGAATACAAACTGTCAACGTTACTGTTCACTCCGTTCTCAGTAACACGCTTCGCAAAATATTACCAGGAACAAACAACCTTTCAACATACGATCCCGTTCTTCACTCCACGGCTTCACCGGTCATGATATGCTCTTCAAGAAAGCCTTCTGCCTTTACGATTACGATATCATTTACGCCATAAGCTTCCGATTTCGGTACAGCAGTTTTTATATACTCCCGGCTGTGTCCCAGATACCAGGTCCGTCCATCCTTTGTATACTCTTCCTCGATCAGTACCTCCAGGTTTTTGCCAAGCATGGATTTCTCATAATCCCCTGCATGACGATGATGCAACTCGATCATCTTCTCACTGCGGAAGGATTTCTCCGCCTCTGTCAGCTGTCCGTCCATGGCAGCCGCCTTTGTTCCCTGTCTTCTGGAATATTTGAAGATATGAGTCTCGTAAAAACGGATGCTGTCCACAAAATCATAGGATTTCCGGAATTCTTCCTCCGATTCCTGCGGAAAGCCTACGATCACATCCGTTGTCAGTGCCGGATTTCCATACACTTCTCTTAAAAGCTCACAGCGCTCTCTGTATTCCCCGCTTCTGTATCTGCGGTTCATCCTCTCCAGGGTCTCATCACAGCCACTCTGCAGGGAAAGATGGAAATGCGGGCATACCTTCGGCAGCGCCGCGATCCCTTCCGCAAATTCTCTTGTAACGATTCCCGGTTCCAGCGATCCCAGACGGATACGCCTGATTCCTTCGATCTCATGCACAGCACGGATCAGAGAAAGCAGCGTCTCTTTTTTCTCCTCCGGGAAATCCACTCCATAGGAGCTTAAATGGATTCCTGTAAGGACCACTTCCTTATACCCTTTTTCCGCAAGTGCACGGACCTCCTTCAGCACACTTTCAATATTCCGGCTTCTGACACGGCCTCTTGCATAGGGAATGATACAGTACGTACAGAACTGATTGCATCCGTCCTGAACCTTGATATATGCCCTTACATGTTCTGCTGTATGATCAATGGAAAGTTCCTCATACTCTTTTGTCTGATTGATCTTGATCACATGGGAACCATGGCCCGGTTTGTTTTCCGCATATTCGGCCAGTGCCTCCACAATATTGATCTTCTGGTTATTTCCCAGAACAAGATCAATGGCTTCGTCTTTTTCCAATTTCTCGCCACCGGTCTGTACATAACAGCCCGTTGCCACCACGATCGCTTCCGGATTCATTTTTTTTGCTTTGTGGAGCATCTGTCTTGATTTTCTATCTGCAATATTGGTTACTGTGCAGGTATTGATCACATAAATATCCGCTCCCGGCTCAAAAGGCACGATCTCATATCCCGCCTCCTCCAGAAGCTGCTGCATGGCCTCGATCTCATAGGCATTTACTTTGCAGCCCAGGTTGTGTAATGCAACTTTATTTCCCATTTTTCCTCACTTTTTTTACACTTTAACTAATTATTAAAACAATTTTTATCTCTTTTCACCTTGACTTTTTGGGTACTGACAGGTAAGATGAAAGCTGTAAAACAACAAAAATTTATCAAGGGAGGTTATTATAATGAAAACAGCTAAAATCTCACTGAATTCCATCGATAAGGTGAAAGCATTCGTAAACGAGATCAGCAAATTCGACTGCGATTTTGATTTAGTATCCGGAAGATATGTGATCGATGCAAAATCCATCATGGGTATCTTCAGCCTGGATCTTTCCAAGCCGATCGACCTCAACATCCATGCAGATGGCGCTGCTCTGGATAACGTAATGCAGATTATTTCCAAATATACAATCGACTAATCTATACTGTATATTTGAGAGGAACTGTATCGGATACAGTTCCTCTTTTTTCATGCTTTCAGAATCCTTCTGTTCTCAATGAACTCCCTTTTCCTGATATATCGGTAATTCCAGGGAACCTCTGTAGCGAGGTTCCCTGTTTGTTTTTTCTTATCTAAAAACGGATCACTGAATTTCAATGATCTCTGTGGTATTCAGAGCCGTTTCCATAAGCTCATCGATCTTCTCAGAAAGCTTCTGCTCAGAACGGCGGATCACCTTAAGATTCGGCTTTGTTACAGGATGTTTCGCTACAAAGATGGTACAGCAATCCTCAAACGGCTGAATAGAAGTCTCAAAGGTATCGATCTTTCTGGAAATACGGACGATCTCCTCTTTATCAAAGCCGATCACCGGACGATATACCGGAAGTGTGCAGACCTCATTTGTAGAAGCAAGGCTCTGTAAGGTCTGGCTTGCAACCTGTCCGATGCTCTCACCTGTGATAAGTCCGAGACAACGGTCTTTTTTAGCGAAATGCTCGGCAATACGCATCATATATCTTCTCATGATAATAGTAAGCTCATCATGAGGACACTGATCATAAATATAAAGCTGTATATCTGTAAAGTTAACTACATGGAGACGGATCGGTCCGCTGTATTTGGCTACCAGGCGGGCAAGATCCACTACCTTCTGTTTTGCGCGCTCACTGGTGTAGGGCGGTGCATGGAAATATACCGCATCGATCTTGACACCACGTTTTGCGATCATATAGCCGGCAACCGGACTGTCGATCCCACCGGAAAGAAGAAGCATGGCTTTTCCGTTTGTTCCGATGGGCATTCCGCCTGCGCCCGGAATGGTCTGGGAATATACGTAAATCTTGTCACGGATCTCAACAGAAAGATCCAGCTCCGGATGATGAACATCTACACTTGCCTCCGGGAACGCATCCAGGATACGTCCGCCAAGCTCAGCGCTGACTTCCATGGAGCTGATCGGATAGGATTTCTTTGCGCGGCGCGTCCAGACCTTGAAGCTTCCGTTAAAGTCCGGATGCCACTGCTTCATATAACCCACAACATCTTCGGCAAGCTTCTCAAAGCCCTGTTCTTCATAGATCATAACCGGGCAGATGCCTACAATACCGAATACATGCTGCAGCGCATCTACAGCCTCATCGTAATCATAATTCTCCGGGCAGAATACATAAACTCTTCCCTGCTCTTTTTTTACTTCAAAATCTCCCTCGATCTTGGAGAGTGCGATCTCCATCTGATGTACGAGAGCATCTTCAAAACGATAGCGGTTTTTTCCCTTAAGGGCAATTTCCGCATATTTGATCAGAAATGCATGTACTAACATAAAAATCCCTTTCTTCTGTATTCTCTATCGACGTGCATACCTGCGCAGCATCGGAATTGTTTTTCCCAGTGCTTCCAGGCAGTAATCTACCTCTTCAAAGGTATTTTCCTCACAGAAGCTGATGCGGACGGTACTCTCTACATCCGCTCTTGAAAGTCCCATAGCTGTCAGTGTTGCACTCGGTTTTCTCTTATGACTGGAGCATGCACTTCCTGCGGAAATATATACTCCGAATTCTTCCAGCGTATGGAGAAGAACCTCACTCCGTACTCCGTGGAAGGTTACACTCATGATGTGTGGCGCTCCCTCCATTAACGGCATTCCGTTGACAGTGATATCGCCAAGCTTTGAAAGTCCCTCTGCCATCCGCTCCTTCAGAGCATAGAGGTGCTGTATCTTTTTATCAAAATCTGTGTATACCATATCTGCGGCAACGCCAAGGCCTGCGATCCCCGGCACATTGTCTGTTCCGGAACGCATACCGTTCTGCTGTCCGCCGCCAAGGATCTGCGGCTGTACTCTTACTTTTTCGTTAATATAGAGAAAGCCTACGCCCTTTGGTCCATGAATCTTGTGGCTGCTCACAGAAAGAAGATCGATCCCCAGCTTTTTCGGATAGATACGATACTTTCCGAATGCCTGGATGGCATCTACATGAAAAAGTGCTTTCGGACTTTTTTCATGGACAAGCTTTCCGATCTCTTCTACCGGCATCACGGCTCCCACCTCATTGTTCACGTACATCACAGACACCAGAATGGTATCCGGACGAAGAGCCGTTTCCAGTGCATCCAGCTTTACAACACCCTGATGATCAACAGGAAGAGTGGTCACCTCATAGCCCTGTTCCTTCAGATAAGCAAAAGGCTGGGCCACTGCTGCATGCTCTACTGCAGTTGTGATGATATGGTTTCCCATACGCTTATTGGCTTCCACACCACCGATGATAGCAAGGTTATCCGATTCTGTTCCACCGGAGGTAAAAAGAATCTCTTTTTCATTCACTTTCAGTAATTTTGCAAGGGTCTGGGCACTTCTGCGGACATAATTCTCCGCTTCCATTCCCTTTTTATGCATGGCAGAAGGATTTCCGAAATCTTCTGTCATGGTTTTGCAGACAATATCCTTTACTTCATCGAAGCATCTCGTTGTCGCGGAATTGTCAAAATATGCTTCCATAATCTATTCATCCTCCAGTTGAAACATCAGAACAGAAAGTACTGCGAGTCCCGCGGTTTCTGTCCGTAAGATCCGGTGTCCCAGGGTGATAGGTTTCGCACCGGCTTCCATGGCATCTGCCACTTCCTGCTCTTCAAAACCACCCTCAGGGCCGATAAAGACACCGATGCTTTTTCCCGGTTCGATCGACCGGATCAGTTCTTTCGTCTCTTTCATTCCCTTTGCAAGCTCATAAGGGATCAATAGAACGTCCAGTTCTTTTGCATAGACAAGGGCTTCTTTAAAGGTCATCACAGAATGTACCTCCGGCACCAGCATACGCTTGGACTGTTTTGCCGCACTTTCTGCGATCTGCTGCCAGCGGGATACTTTTTTTTCTGCTTTTTTGTTATCCAGTTTTACCACGCAGCGTCTGGTTGAAACCGGAACTACGGAATATGCTCCAAGCTCTACTGCCTTCTGGATGATCAGCTCCATCTTATCAGCCTTCGGCAGTCCCTGAAAAAGATAAATACGGTTCTGCAGCTCATAATCCGGCTCCTGTACATAGAGGATATGAAGCAGGACTTCATTCTCCCCTGCGTTTTCGATCACACAGTGATATTCTTTTTCCTTATCGCTGATCCAGAGCTCCTCGTCTTTTTTCATGCGGAGCACATTGACAATATGATTGACATCATTTCCTGTGATACGGATCTCATGTCTGTCCCTGTCGATCTGATGAGGTTCCACAAAAAATCGCTGCATGAGATCAGTCCTTTCTTGCTGTCACAGATACCCACTCGCCCTGATGAGTCACCTCAACAAGCGTCAGTCCGGCGTCTTTTACAGCCTTCACTACGACATCCTCCTTTACATCCAAGATGCCTGATGTAATGTAGTAAGCGCCTTTTTTCATCTGTGCAACGATCACCGGAGTCAGCGGTACCAGAACATCTGCCAGGATATTTGCAGTTACGATATCATATTTCTCATATCCGACCTGATTCTGAACTTCTTTGTCATCGATGATGTTTCCGATCATCATGTCAAAGGATTTCTCCTCGATCTGGTTGGCCTCCTTGTTCTCAGACACTGCCGGAACTGCACAGGGATCAAGATCTGTACCAACCACATGACCTGCACCAAGCTTCAGTGCAACGATTCCCAGGATTCCACTTCCGGTTCCCACATCCAGAATCTCCATTCCCGGCTTCACAAATTTCTTCAGCTGACGGATCACAAGCTGTGTGGTCTCATGCATTCCTGTACCAAAGGCAGTTCCCGGATCAATGTGGAGGATCATCTTGTCCTTATCTTCTGCCTTCACTTCTTCCCAGGACGGTACGATCAGAATGTCGTCTACATAGAACTGATGGAAGTACTGTTTCCAGTTATTGATCCAGTCCTTGTCCTCTGTCTGGGATTCTGTGATGGTTGCCTCTCCGATATCCACAAAGCTTCTCAGATCCTCCAGTGCAGCCTTCACATCTTTCAGGATTGCCTCGGTATCCGCATCCTCTTCCAGATAGAAGTTCAGATATGCGATCCCGTCATCTGCTGGTCCCTCCGGCATGATATCCACAAACATCTGTGCTTTGTCCTCATCGGTCAGCGGCTGTTTGTCCTGGATCTCCACACCTTCAATCCCCACCTCGGCAAGTGTACAGATCACAATATCCTCTGCCTCTGTTTTTGTCTTAAGTGTAAAACGGTTCCATTTCATCTTTTATATCTCCTTATGCTGTATACACATTTACGGATTTTCATTCCAGTCTGTCGCCTGTTTTCTATTGTCTCGAAAACGGGCACTTCTTTTAATATACACGAATACAGAAAAAAAAGAAAGAGGCATTTTGTGCCTCTTTCCTGTTTTCACTTTATTTATTCCTCAAACATTTCCTTAACTTTCTCACGGAAACCTTTTTTCTTCTTTTCGGTTTTTTCGGAAGTCTCGGATGTGCTGTCCTCTGACGGACGGTTTCCACATGCCGCATCAAAAGCTTCCAGAGCTTTCTTTGCTTCCTCATTGAGATTTGTCGGAGTCTGGACTACCAGGGTTACATAGTGATCACCACGAACATTCTTGTTACGTAATGACGGAACACCTTTGCCCTTCAGGCGGATTCTTGTATCCGTCTGTGTTCCCGGTTTCACCTCATAGGAAACCTCACCGTCAACGGTATTAATACGCATCTCACCGCCGAGTGCAGCCTGTGCAAATGTGATCGGAGCTGTTGAAAAGATATTCATATCCTGTCTCTGGAAGATCGGATGACGGGCTACATTTACCTCCACCAGCAGATCTCCTCTCGGACCGCCGTTGGTTCCCGGCTCACCTTTTTCACGGATACGGATGCACTGGCCATTGTCGATACCGGCCGGTACAGATACCTGGATCTTCTTTCTGGAAGAAGTATATCCGGTTCCACGGCAGGCACTGCATTTATCCTTGATCACCTTACCGGTTCCATTACAGTCCGGACAGGTCTGAACATTACGTACCATACCAAACATGGACTGCTGAGTGTAAACGATCTGACCCTGGCCTTTACATTTCGGACATGTGACCGGTGATGTTCCCGGTTTCGCTCCGGTTCCGTGACATGTGGTACACTCATCTTTGAGAACGATCTCCAGCTCTTTCTCGCATCCGAAAACCGCTTCCTCAAAAGTAATGTTCACACGTGCACGAAGGTTGGCACCCTTCATCGGTCCATTGTTGGCCCGTCTGGTTCTGCCTCCGCCGCCGAACAGGTCTCCGAAGATATCTCCGAAGATGTCTCCCATATCCGCACCGTTGAAGTCGAATCCACCAAAGCCGCCGGCACCGCCTCCGCCGCCGTTTTCGAATGCTGCATGACCAAACTGATCATACTGTCTTCTCTTGTCGGCATCACTTAAAACGGAGTAAGCCTCTGTCGCCTCTTTGAACTTCGCCTCAGCCTCTTTATCACCCGGATTTACATCCGGGTGATATTTCTTGGCCAACTTACGATATGCTTTTTTTAATGTTGCGTCGTCGGCGTTTTTATCCACACCTAAGACTTCATAATAATCTCTTTTATCAGCCATTGTAATTATTTCCTACTTGTCTTAGACTTCCTTGTAATCAGCATCTACAACATCATCGCCGTATCCTGCTTCATTTCCGCCCTGGGCACCAGCGTTTCCGCCCATGTTGCCCATATCCGGTCCAGGACCAGCCTGACCCTGAGCTCCCTGAGTCTGCTCATACATCTTGGAGAACAGTTTCTGAGCGCTCTCCATCATCTTCTCCTGTGCAGCCTTGATATCTGCAACCTGAGAATCAGTAAGCTCCTGAGCATTTGCTGTCTGTGCAAGAAGATCTTTCAGTGCATTGAGGTCAGCCTCAACACTTGCTTTATCGTTTGCGTCAAGCTTGTCGCCAGCTTCTTTCAGTGCATTCTCAACCTGGAATACCATGGAGTCTGCATTGTTTCTTGTGTCGATAGCCTCTTTACGTTTCTTATCCTGAGCCTCGAACTCAGCTGCTTCTTTGACAGCTTTGTCGATATCGGAATCGGACATGTTAGAACCAGCTGTGATCGTGATGTGCTGCTCCTTACCTGTTCCAAGATCCTTAGCAGATACATTAACGATACCGTTGGCATCGATGTCAAATGTTACCTCGATCTGCGGAACTCCACGACGTGCTGGCGGGATTCCATCCAGACGGAACTGGCCGAGGGATTTGTTGTCTTTCGCGAACTGACGCTCACCCTGTACAACGTTGATATCTACAGCTGTCTGGTTGTCTGCTGCTGTGGAGAAGATCTGGCTCTTCTTTGTAGGAATTGTAGTATTTCTCTCGATCAGACGAGTTGCGATACCACCCATTGTCTCAATGGACAGAGACAGTGGAGTAACATCCAGAAGAAGGATATCACCGGCACCTGCATCACCTGCAAGTTTACCACCCTGTACGGAAGCACCAAGTGCAACACACTCATCCGGGTTCAGGTTCTTGCTCGGCTCTTTGCCTGTTAACTGTCTTACCTTATCCTGTACAGCCGGGATACGGGAAGAACCACCAACCAGAAGTACCTGGCCAAGCTCAGAAGCTGTGATACCTGCATCAGACAGTGCACGGCGAACCGGCTCTGCTGTCATCTCTACAAGATCATGTGTCAGCTCATCAAATTTAGCTCTTGTAAGGTTCATATCGAAATGCTTCGGTCCCTCAGCAGTTGCTGTGATGAACGGAAGGTTGATGTTTGTTGTTGTTGCGGAAGAAAGCTCTTTCTTAGCTTTCTCAGCTGCCTCTTTCAGTCTCTGAAGAGCCATCTTATCGTTGCTTAAGTCTACGCCCTCTGTTCTCTTGAACTCGGAAAGCATGTAATCTGTAACTTTCTTATCAAAGTCATCTCCACCAAGACGGTTATTACCAGCTGTGGAAAGAACCTCGATAACGCCATCACCGATCTCGATCACGGATACATCGAATGTACCGCCGCCAAGGTCGTATACCATGATCTTCTGCTCTTTCTCATTGTCAAGACCATATGCAAGAGCTGCTGCTGTAGGCTCGTTGATAATACGTTTTACATCAAGACCTGCGATCTTACCTGCATCTTTGGTAGCCTGACGCTGAGCATCGTTGAAGTAAGCCGGAACTGTGATAACTGCCTCTGTTACTTTCTCACCAAGATATGCCTCTGCATCCTTTTTCAGTTTCTGAAGGATCATTGCTGAGATCTCCTGTGGAGAATATTTCTTGTCATCGATGGTTACACGGTAATCGGTACCCATCTCTCTTTTGATAGAGGAGATCGTTCTGTCTGCATTTGTAACTGCCTGACGTTTTGCAGGCTCACCTACCAGACGCTCTCCTGTTTTTGTAAATGCTACAACGGATGGTGTTGTTCTTGCGCCTTCTGTATTTGCGATAACTGTCGGCTGTCCACCTTCCATTACGGCTACACAGCTGTTTGTTGTACCTAAGTCAATACCAATAATCTTTCCCATGATTTTTTCCTCCTGTTTTAGTCTGTATCTGTTAAAATAAAGTTTGTTGTCAGTTAGTTCGCAACCTTCACCATACTGTGGCGTACTACGAAATCCTTGTAAGTGTAACCCTTCTGGAATTCTTCCACCACGATGTTCTCTCCAACCTCTTCATCCTCCACATGCATCACTGCATTATGGAAATCCGGGTTGAATTCCTTTCCCACTGCTTCGATTGGCTTCACGCCAAGCTCATCCAGTGTTGTGGTAAGCTGCTTGTAGATCATTTTCATTCCATCTGCAAAAGCATCGCCTTCCTGTGCCTGTGCAAGACCTCTTTCAAAGTTATCCACAACCGGCAGGATCTTTTCAACGATCTCTTTTGCTCCGATGATGTACATACTGGATTTTTCTTTTTCCGTTCTTTTACGGAAATTATCAAATTCAGCCATGGTACGCTTCAGGCGATCGGTAAGTTCCTCCACCTTCTGCTCAGATTTATCTTTTTTCTTCTTTCCGAAGAAGGAAGTTTTTGATTTTTCTTCTTTTTTATCCTCTGAGGCAGCTTCTTCGCCTGGAGTATTGTTTTCTTCCTCCGGCAGATCTTCTCCCTCCGGTGTCAGGTTTTCTTCTTCCTGATTTCCGTCAGTTACGGGGATTTCCTTCTCCGTTTCCTGCTCTTCGGATGTTTTCTTTGTTTCCTCCGACACTTTTTTTCTACCGCCTTTCTAAGTTTTCTTCTTTTTCAAAACGTCATCCAGATGATTCTTCAGTTCCTTCAGACTGTCCACTACATTCTCATAATCCATTCGTTTGGGACCGATGATCCCGATGGTTCCGTACATTCCGTCTCCCAGTTCATATCTGGCAGTTACAATGCTGCAGTCCTTCATGGTCTGGATCGGCATCTCATCACCGATATAAACCTGGATTCCTGTATTCTCTCCATCTGACATCTGTTCTTTTACAAGATCGGCAAGTTCATGCTTCTCCTCAAATGCGGAGATCAGCTCCGTTGCCTTCTCTTTATCGGCAAGCTCCGGATACTTGAAGATGTTCGTTGCACCTGAAGTATAGATCTCCATATCTTCCTCTTCCACATGAATGGTGGCTGCCACTGCATCCAGAACCGTTGCCACCACACCGCTGTGGCTGCCTGCCTGTTCCTTCAGTCTGGCGATCATCCCAAGGTTGATATCCTGGATCGGGATCCCATTGAGATTGGTGTTAAGAAGAAGATTCAGTTTCAGGATCGTCTGGTCGTCCATTTCCTCATCCAGATTGATGATCTGGTTCCGGACTGTGTTGTTGTCACTGACAACCACAGCCACAAGCTGAAGCTCACTCATTCTCGACAGCTGGATGAACTTGATCTTGTTGCCGCTGTACTGCGGAACGGAAACCATGGTAGCATAGTTGGTATTGGAAGCAAGAACCTTCGCAACCTTCTTAAGCACCTTATCCATCTTATCTGTCTTCTCAATGATCAGATCTCGCAGCTCTGCAACCTCTGCTTCCTTCTCTTTCATCAGCTCATTGACGTAAAGTCTGTAGCCTTTATCTGAAGGAATCCTTCCTGCTGAGGTATGAGGCTGGACGATATAGCCCATATCTGTCAGGTCTGACATTTCATTTCGGATCGTTGCGGAACTTACATTGAGATCCGCATACTTGGAAATGGTCCTGGAACCAACCGGTTCTCCGGTCTCCATATAGGTCTTGATGATTGCTTTTAAGATTTTTTGCTTGCGCTCATTCAACACCTCTTCCATGAAGCCATCTCCTTTCCTTTTTATTCTTCCTGACGGATGTTGATTCTTTTTTTATATCTGTTAGCACTCATTTTAGTGGAGTGCTAACATCTACAGTCTTTAAGATATCACCATGTAAAATATTTGTCAATATGTTTTGAAAAAAAGTTCTTATTTTTTCGCAACAAAAAAAGCATCAGTACGATGCTTTTTTGTAATACTGGTCTATGCAGTTCTGTGCTCCGGTAAAAAATTCCGCTTCTGTTTTCTGTCCCAGCACATATTTCTGAAATTCCGTACCCATAGTCGAAACAGCTTCTATGGAATCGGCGCACAGTGGTCTTGCCTTCAGCTTATAATCTTTCAGATATTGCCGGATCATTTCAATGCCATCCAGATCAAAATTCTTATCCTCGATCACATCCAGTCTTGCTGGACACATTTTTGTCAGCTGTCCGTAATTTTTACTGGCCTCATATCCGGACACATACTGAAGGAACTTCAGAGCTGCTTCTTTATGATCAGAATTTTTATTCAGTACATACTGCCAGGTTGCGATATTGGTCACCTTCTCGTCAAATTCCGGAAATGGTGCCATATGGATCTTATCTTTTCCATACACGCCTGCATTCTGAAAAGTACTCAACACACCGGTATACATAAACATACATCCATACTGGCCGTTTATAAATTTTTCATTCAGCTGGTCATGCTGGTCGATCAGATTCTCCTCTGATATCATCCCTGTATCCAGCATTCGCTTCATATATTCTGCCGCTTCTCTTGTTTTCGGATCCGTCCAGTCTGTATAATCTCCTCCGAAAAAATCGACATACTCGCTGATACTATTATATATGTAAGAAATCTCCCATGCATCCCCATATGCATATTTTCCCGTATTCTGAAGCTTTTTCTGAAGGATCTCAAGATCACTGAGACAGGAGAGTCTGTCCAGACCAGCCTGATCCAGCAATTCCTGGTTCACCCAGAATGCCATGATATCCATCCTGAACGGTACCGAAAAAATATGTCCGTCTGACATGCATATTTCTTTCAGGTATTCCTGCAGAAAATTCGCCGCTGTCTCCTCTGTCATAACCGTATCTTCCAACGGAAGAAGAAATCCCTTATGTTTAAATTCGGATATCATCTCATCATTTACTGTGATCAGATCAACAGAATCATCTCCTGATGTCAGAAGAGTTGCTATTTTGGCCTGGCGATTGTCCGCATTGGCCGGACATTTTTCAATATGGATCTTTATTCCAAGATCTTTTTCCGCCTGGCTGATAAAAGAATCAAAGCCTTCTGTGCCTGCATCCACATGAAGGATCGTCAGTTCCTGTCTGTTCTCCGGCACAATATCAGATGCAGCCTCCTTCTTCTGGACTCCACATCCTGTCACTGCCAGAGCCAGGGCAAATACCCCGCAAAATACCTGTTTTTTCAATCTCTACCACCCTTTTTATCTGGGCCATCTATCCTCTTTTGACATCAACGGCTGGAACGGTGCATGAGGAAGTGTCTGATACCAGTACGCTACACTTGCCACATCATCCTGTCGTTCAAACAGGCCACGGTATCCGACGCCTATCTGCTGAATCGTAACGCGAAGATCCTCTTCAAAGCAGATTGGATCCTGTAAATGCCATCTGTAAAAGCCTCTCATTGGCGGGCAGTCATCATTATGATAAAAATTGTGGATCAGCTCGTCATGGGCAGAATAATACGGATATCCCAGATACGGCGTGTTATAATTCTGTTCCACGGTTTTTCCATCCACCTGTTTGGCAAAGCTCCAGGAACCACCAAAGTAATCTTCCGTTCCTGTTCCACAGATGGTCGGATACTCCTCATCTCCGTCAATATAAAACTTCATTTCTCCCTCGCCCCACCAGTAACGTTCCAGTGTGGTAAGTGCCATGTAGGTTCCTATATAATGGCCTTTTCCTTTTACTCCATCCAAAATTGTATAATCTTTTGTTTTTTCTGTCAACCGTTCCCTTCTCCACTGCGCATGGAAATAAGCAATATCGTCCGGAAGCTCATCATAGAGACAGTAATCTACCTGATAAAAGAAAGCCGGGATTTTATTTGCATGCTGGTTTTCCAGTGTGATCTTTGCTTTCTTCTTAAACGGCATCGGGAAATAGCAGTTAAAGCCCCTGTTTGGAACAACAGCCACCGGAACAGAATTTACAAAACATTCCCTTCCGAATCCGCAGCAGAAGAAATCACCCAGAGGACTTTCCACGGAAGGAGTTTCCTCGTCATCCCAGTACATACGGATTACAAGATCTCTCAGTACAAAGCAATCTGCCTCTGTAGTCTTGTTATCAACGGTGATCCAGATATGATTGATCTGTCCCGGTCCTTCCATTTCTGCCAGAGTTACCACAGTTCCCGGCTCAATATCCCTGAGACACGGGCTTCCTTTTCTGGACGGTCCCAGATGACTTGCAGCCATACCGCCTCTGCCTTTTTCTCCATGAGGATTTTCTGCGTTGATCGCACGGCTTTTTCCATGCTTTGCAAGTGCGATCCCTCCCAGTCCGCCTGTAAATGCCTGATACATATCTGTTTTCTCCTCTCTTTTGGAAATTAAAAATATTATATTTACGCTTTTACTCCACCTGCCATGATACCATCCATGATCTGTTTCTCAAAAACAGCTACAAAGATAATGATCGGAAGAAGGATGATCCATCCCATGGCGCTGACCAGATCCCACGGAACTCCATACATGTTGTCACGTAACGGAAGCTGTACGATGGAAACAGAAAGTACCTGAATACCATTTGAATAAAACAACGGTGTGAAAAAGTTATTCAGACAGGTAATAAAGTTGATAATGCAAACCGTAGCGATTGCCGGCTTCATCAGCGGCAGAACGATCGTAAACAGTCTCTGTGAAAAAGATGCGCCGTCAATAGCAGCTGCCTCCTCCAGTGAGATCGGGATCTCACCGACAAAGTTTCTGAGGATCAGAACCGTAAACGGTATAACGGTACTGATATAAAGAAGGATAAGTCCCGGATATGTATCATACAGCTTTACCTTCTGCATAAACTCATACAGCGGGCGGGCTGTGACAACCTCAGGGATCAGCATGGTAGCCAGAACAAACGCAAATGCAACAGAAACTCCCTTTGAGTTAAATCTTGAGAAGCCATAGGCAGCCATTGCACACAGCACGGTACTGATCACAAGTGTAATGCCTACGATCAGAACTGTATTTCCGATCTTTGAAAGCAGTCCTACATTCTGTATCAGAAATTTATAGCTTTCCAGTGTGGGATGATCCGGAAGATAATCGATCGGTGTTTTAAACAGTTCTCCTGACGGTGTGATCGAAGAAATAAAGATCCAGTAAACCGGGAACAGGATCAGAAAAGCCACAACTGCAAACAGAACCCATCTTCCAACGGCTACCACTCCATGATAAACATTATATTTTCCTGTATTCTTCACGATAATTCCCCCTAACTGTCAAACTTATTCATAACACGTATATTCAGCCAGCTGAAGATCGCCATTACAACAAACAGCAGCATAGCCAGCGCCGAAGCATATCCTACGTTTAGATTTGTAAATGCTTCTGTTGTGATTCTGTATGCGATCAGCGCAGTATCCTCTCCAGGGCCTCCAGATGTCATGGAATAAACCAGATCGAAGGTTGTCAGTCTCCAGAGTGTGAACGGAATACATAAAGTCAGGACATTTTTTGCGATCAGCGGAAGTGTGATCCGGAAAAAGCTCTGGATCCCGTTTGCACCGTCTACCTTTGCTGCCTCATAGATATCGCCGGAAATAAACTGAAGTCCGGAAAGTACAAGAATTGCAAAGAACGGAAGGTCCTTCCACAGGTCCATTGCAATTACCGCTGCTCTTGCAGTACCTGTATTGATCAGCCAGCTGTTCTGGTAACCCGGTACAAACCAGCGGATAAAATCATTGATCAGACCATAATCATTGTTAAATGCCCATTTTGCAGCCATACCGGCTACTACTGCAGGCATAGCCCACGGGATCAGCACGATGGTCCTCAGAAAACGGCGGCCTTTGAATTTCATATTCAGGATCAGTGCCAGGATAACTCCGAGGATCACATGAAAGATCATGGAAGCAACCACAAATATTGCCGTAAAGCTGATCGATGTGAGCACTTTAGGATCAGAAAATACCTTCAGGTAATTCTTGAAGCCTATAAATTCATTGATACCTGCAAGGATACTGATATTAAAGAAGCTGTTTTTCACAGTCATCAGAATGGGATATACTGTTGTAAAACCTCGAATCAGTACAACCGGCAGGATCAAAAGCCATGGTATCCACTTCATATTTTTTTTGCTTATTGTCATGGAACTTTCCTCCCTGTTCATCAAGCAATGTAAAGCAGACTTTTACCTCTGCTTTACATTGCTGTTTTTTTATATCTTTTACTTATACATATCTACCACATCCTGAGCCTTCTTGCAGAACTCATCAACTGTAATCTCGTCTTTCATACAGGACTGGAAGATTGTTCCCATATCGCTGATAAATTCCATTGTCTGTGCCACCATCGGACGTCCCTGTACATTGCATTCATTTGCATATCTGCTGTACATTTCTTTTGCCGGGTCAGAATCCGGAACTACCTTCTCTGCAACATCCTTTCTTGCAGGATATCTGTCAAATGCTTTATAGGAAGCTTCCATTCCGCCTTCATCAGCCATATACTGGAGGAATTTCACAGCTGCATCTTTATTCTTGGATGCTTTGTTGAGAACATAGCTCCAGGAATCTGTAAAGATCGCACGCTCTCCCTTGCCGCTGAAATCCGGTACCATTTCCATGTGGATCTTATCTGCGCCAAGCATATCTGCCTTTGCATAATCTGTTCCAAGGCCCCACATGAACCAGCATCCGTATTTTCCGTCATTGATCTTCGGATTCATCTGCTCATATTTATCAGCGATCTGCTCGATGGATGTTTCTTTATCAGCAACCAGATCGTGGAGGAACTGAACTGCTTCCTTGTTTTCCTCTTTGGTCCAGTCAAAATAATCGCCGCCGAACATGTTTACAAACTGTGCAAGCTCGTTAAATGCATAAGTTTTCTCCCAGGAACCGCCGTAGCCGAATCTTCCGTCCTTGGAAACAGCCTTCATATACTTCATGAAATCCTCTTTTGTATCAATGGATTTGATTCCGACCTCATCCATGATCTCCTGATTTACCCAGAATGCAAAATATCCTGTATAGCCTGGAACACCGATGATGTTTCCGTCCTTATCTGTGATCATATTCTTTACATATCCCTGGGCAAACTGATCAGCGATATCATCTGTCATTACTGTATCATTCAGTCCTTCCAGCCATCCGGAATTTTTAAATGCCGCACTCATCTCATCGTTGATCTGAATGACATCCACGGAAGCATCTCCTGTGGAAAGCATTGTGGTGATCTTCTGCTGACGGGTATCTGTATCTGTAGGTGCCGCAATTACATTAATGTTCAGGCCCGTGGCATCTTCCACATTTGCAAGCCAGTCCTCAAAATCCGGGTCTGTGGTGTCGATGCTGTATAAGGTAAGATCATATTTCTCCTCTGCGGAAACAGTAACCACGTTACCTGCCATACCCACAACCATCGCTGCTGCCAAAACTGCACTCATTACTTTTTTCTTCATATCTTTCTTCCTTTCTGGACATTTTCGTGTTTGTCCACACCTGTTTTTGATGGTTTAAGGATACCAGAGAGCCCCCTCATTCTAAATACAATATTTTATGATTTCTTTATATTATTTTTCGTTCTCTTGTATTTTTGTTGTTAATTTTTTATAATCCTTTTATATAATCTATATTTGTAACGGCTTTTTTTCACAGCTGGATTCGGTTTCATTAATTTGTTTTCGACATAAAGGAGAGTATGTACTATGAAATTCCACAAATGTATCCCACCCATTTTTTCCTCATTTCGCTATAAGCTCCTGCTCGCATTTCTGATCGCAACTATGGTACCTCTGATTTCCCTGACCTTCATCAGCTATCACATTTCCTATAACATTGCCAGAGATCGTATCATCGATTCTGCCGTAATGACTGACAAGCAGCTGGTCTCTCAGCTGAACGACCGCCTCGGTCAGGTTGAAAATGTAGCAGATACCATACAGTTTCAAATGTACTCCCTAAATCAGCCTTCCTCTAATAAGGTAGATGCACTGAAAAAATTCACCACTGTAAAAAACAATATTTCGCTGTATAAATCCACATTCGATTTCTTCCATATATATGTTTTTCTGCAGCCCGATCAGCTCGGTTCAAAAGAAAGCCTGTACTTCTTTTCCACAGATGAGCTTTCTGCATATGGTCTGGATAAAAATATTGTTTCCGGTTCAGGCTTTTCCTCTGTCTGGATACCGGTTTCCAATATGCCTCTGCCTAAAATACTGTCCACAAAAAAATCATCTGCCGATGTGATCCTCTGCGTCCGGGCACTGAAAAATCAGGCCACCGGTATTCTGGAATACGCCTACGGCATTGCTCTGGACACCTCAGAGCTTACCACTTATCTGTAGCCTGCTGCTTTGGATTCCCGCATATACAGCTACATTCTCACAGATCACGGAGAGATTGCAGCAAAAAATACATCCTCACTGAATTTATCCGGAATTTCCAAAGCACAGTTTCAGAAACTCAAAGGAAATGCAGATTCTTCTTTTCACAGCGGCGACAAATATTATAACTGCTGCACCTTAAGCAATGGCTGGCTTCATGTTACCGAAATCCCGGAAAGCTATATTCAGGGCAACACGCACATCCTGATCCGTGCCTTACTGATCACTGTCCTTATTTTCTTGCTCCTTACTGTTATCATCGTTATCCTGTTTTCCGAAAATCTTACCCGGAAGATCACTGCACTTTCCTATGCAATGGAAGCCTTTCAGCTGGGATATGACCCGGAACATCTATCTATCGTTACTGTTCCCCACCCGGATGATCCTTCCAGGTATGATGAGATTGACAGACTGGGCATCACCTTTGAAGATATGCAGCACACAATAGCCGGAAACCTGAAGTCCATTGTAAATCTTTCCGTAAACGAAGAACGTCTGAAATACCAGCTGCTCCAGTCACAGATCAATCCGCATTTTCTTTACAATATCCTGGGATCGATCCGTACCTGCCAGTCCCTTGGAAAGCTTGACATTGCTGATCAGATGATTGCAAATCTGACTGCCTTTTACCGTCTTACCCTGCGTAAATCAAAGGAACTTATTCCTATTAAAGATGAATTGGAAATTGCCCGGCTTTATCTGGAAATGGAAAAGCTCTGTCATAAAGATAATCTGGACTGGGAGATCGAAGCAGAAGATGGAATCGAAAATTTCCTGATCTGCAAGTTTACACTTCAGCCATTTCTCGAAAATTCCATTCTGCACGGGATTTCTTCGGGCACACCAGCTGTTTTCATTTCGATCCATGTTCTTTATGGCGATGATACGGTTGTGATCTCCATTGAGGACAACGGTGCCGGCATGGACTCCGAAACCCTTGCACAGCTGCGCCATGCTATTGAGCATAATGTTATTGATTATGAGAAGCATTTTGGAATTTCCAACGTAAGTTCCCGTATTTCCAACCCATTATACGGAAACGGTTCCGTAAGGATCCGCAGCAACCCCGGAAACGGCACATACGTCACCATTGAATTCGAACAGATGGAGGAAGATATCGATGAAAAAAATAATGATCGTAGATGATAATTACTTATCTGCAGAAGGTATCGAAAAAAACATAGACTGGGAAACACTGAATGCAGAGATCATCCATGTCTGCTACAATGGAACCTCTGCTATCGAAGCCATGAAAAAAGAACCGGCAGATCTGATCATTTCTGACATTGAAATGCCTGATCTTGACGGCATTTCCATGAGCCGTCAAGCTCTTGAGATCAATCCTATGGTGAAGATCATCCTGATCAGTGCCTATGATAAATTTGAATATGCAAGACGCGCTCTGCTCCTCGGTGCTCTAGATTATATCGAAAAGCCTCTGGATTATGCCTATCTTATCCAGAAGGTAAAAAACGCTTTTGCACTGATGGAAAAGGAACAGAAAAATCTCCAGCTTCTGAAACAAAGCAGGCCTCTTCTTACGGAAAAATTTTTCCGCGAGATCACACACCTTCCGTCTTCTGAAGCAGCCTACCGACTGAAGCCTTATCTTAAGTATCTGAACCTGGAGCTGAATTATGATTTTTATACAGTTGTTATTCTGGAGCTTGAAAATGCTCCGGATCTAAAAGCTGTTTACGGGATTGAAAAGTTTCAGATGGAGCTTTTCAACCTTCAGGATCTGATAACTGAGGAAACCGCTTCTCTTGATTTTGTGTATCTTCTCCCGGATATGGATGGCTATCTGTGCATTCTGGGACACAGCGGCTGTCAGTCCAACAGCTTCCGCCAGCTTACCAGCGGACTTATTTCCTCAATCGCAGATGCCTGCCAGCCACTGGGACTTTCTCTCAACGCAGGTATTGGAACAATTGTCCAGGATTTTTGGAACCTGAACCATTCTTATAAAAGCGCCGTACATGCACTGGAATACAGATTCTTTTTCCCGCATCAGAATATCTTTGACGGAAGAGAGGCTCTGGGTTCCGATCTGTCTGTTGCAGATTTTTCAGATACAAAGGAGGATGAACTGATCCGGCTTCTCTGCAAAAAGGATACCGCTGCCATAGATCTCTGGTTTCAGAATTTTTCCGACTGGCTCACTCAGAAATTTCGCACAAAGAATTTCGCTTTCATACAGATTTATTCTCTTCTTGGCCGGATCCTGAAATTTTTCTATGAATTAAATCTGGATACGCATGACCTTGAAGCTAAAATTTTGTATGTTTACAACCACATAAATGAGTTTCATAATACGGAAGAGCTATGTCAATGGCTGAAGGATCTGTGCCATCTTTTATGTCGGAAGCTTGATTCCTCCATGAATGATTATCACCAGAAGCTCTGTGAACTGGTGATTTCCTATATCAACGAACACTACACTGACAATACGCTCTGCCTCAATGATATTGCTGCCTCTGCCAATGTAAGCCCTGCTTATTTAAGTGCTCTTTTCAAAAAAAATCAGGGAATCAGTCTCAGTGACTTTATCACATCTCAGCGAATTTCCGCAGCCGCCCGTTACCTGACTACGACTACTATGAGTCTGAAGGAGATCAGCCTGAAATGTGGTTATGCCAATCAATATTATTTCAGCACCAGTTTCAAAAAGAAAATGGGGATCACACCTTCCGCCTATCGGGAACAGCATACATAACTTCTTCTCTTCTTTATAACAAAGTTACTGGCACAAATGCCAGTGCCCTTCTCCGGAATTTTACTTATAATCAATCAATAAAGAGAACCATCATATTTTTTCGAAGGAGGGATCGCTATGAAAAAATGGAAAAAAATCCTGATATCTCTGATAACAGTCTTTGTACTGGCCATGCTTCCGGCAGAATCGGCAATTCTGCCTGGCACAGTCTGTGTTACAGAGGCCGCTCCCAGGATCAGTTCTTCCAGGCTAAGGCAGATCCTGACACAAAAAGATGCTTCCGAGCTTGCCAACGACACTCTGGATATGGCTGTTCCATATTGGACTGATCTTCTCAAGGGCTCCGGCATCACCCTGCGCTCCCTGGGCTTTTCAACTACAAAATAAGCTTTTCCCAAAAACAGATCGAGCATACCCGACAACACCCCTGGCTATTACAGCCAGGGGTGTTGTACTGTCAGCTGCTTTGCAGCCTATTCCGTTAATTCTTCCAGATTCTTTTTTAATTCGAGCATCTTGTCTCTCAGCTCAGCAGCCTGCTCAAAATTCAGGTCTGCTGCCGCAGCACGCATCTGCTTCTCTACCTGAGCGATCACCTTCGTCAGTTCTTTTCGGTTCATGGATTCCGGATCCTTCTTAAGCTTCACTTCTGTCTCTGCCACCTTCTTCGAAACAGCGATCAGATCACGGACCGCCTTCTTGATCGTGGTCGGAGTGATGCCATGCTCCCTGTTGTAAGCCTCCTGTATCGCTCTCCTTCTTTCTGTCTCCGAGATTGCTTTTTCCATGGATTCTGTCATGTTATCCGCATACATGATCACATGGCCTTCGCTGTTCCGGGCAGCACGGCCGATAGTCTGTACCAGGGATGTTTCCGAACGAAGGAAGCCTTCCTTATCTGCATCCAAGATCGCTACCAGTGTAATCTCCGGAATATCCAGTCCTTCTCGCAGAAGGTTGATCCCGACCAGCACATCAAACACATCCAGGCGCATATCACGGATGATTTCCGCACGTTCCAGAGTGTCAATGTCTGAATGAAGGTATCGGACACGGATTCCCAGATCCTTCATATAATCGGTAAGGTCCTCTGCCATACGTTTGGTCAGGGTCGTGATCAGGACTTTATTTTTCTTTTCAATTTCCTTATTTACTTCTGCTACAAGATCATCGATCTGTCCTTCGATCGGACGCACCTCCACCTTCGGATCAAGAAGCCCTGTAGGACGGATAATCTGCTCTGCGCGGAGAAGCTCATGGTCATATTCATATTCTCCCGGTGTCGCAGATACAAACATTACCTGGTCAAGCTTGTTCTCGAATTCATCAAAGCTCAATGGACGGTTATCCTTAGCAGATGGAAGTCGGAAGCCGTAATCCACCAGTGTCTGTTTACGGCTCTGATCACCGGCATACATACCGCCAACCTGGGGAACTGTCTTATGGGACTCATCTATAATAAGTAAAAAATCATCTCCGAAGTAATCCATCAGTGTATACGGTGGCTGCCCCGGTGCAAGCCCTGTCAGGTGCCTGGAGTAGTTCTCGATCCCGGAGCAGAATCCCGTTTCCTTCATCATTTCCACATCAAAGTTGGTACGCTCCGCAATTCTCTGAGCCTCGATCAGCTTATCCTCACTTTTAAAGTATTCCACCTGCTGCTTCATCTCTTCCAAAATGGCATCTGCTGCACGACGGATCTGCTCCTGAGGCACAACGTAATGAGATGCAGGGAAAATCGCTGCATGGCTTTCCACACTTTTGATCTCTCCGGTAAGCACATCGATATCTGTGATACGCTCGATCTCATCTCCAAAAAATTCCACACGCACCGCCCGGTCTGTAGAGTTAGCCGGAAAGATCTCCAGCACATCGCCACGCACCCGGAATGTTCCTCGGTGGAAATCCATCTCATTTCTTGTATACTGGATATCGATCAGCTGTTTGATAACCTCGTCACGATCCTTCTCCATCCCCGGCCGAAGTGAGATCATCATATCAAAAAATTCCTGCGGCGCACCCAGGCCATAAATACAGGATACCGATGAAACTACGATCACGTCTTTCCGCTCACATAAGGCCGCTGTGGCAGAAAGGCGGAGTTTATCGATCTCGTCGTTGGTGGATGCATCCTTGGCGATGTAGGTGTCTGTGGAAGGAACGTAAGCCTCCGGCTGGTAGTAGTCGTAGTAGGAGACAAAATATTCCACTGCGTTCTCAGGAAAAAATTCTTTCATCTCGCCGTAAAGCTGGGCCGCCAGTGTTTTATTGTGGGCAAGTACCAGAGTTGGTTTATTTAACTGGGCAATGACATTCGCCATTGTGAAAGTCTTACCGGAGCCAGTAACACCAAGCAAAGTCTCGAACTGGTTGCCTTCTTTAAATCCCTCGACCAATTTCTCGATGGCCTGGGGCTGATCGCCGGTTGGCTTGTATGGGGCTTTTAATTTAAAAGCATGTCCGCCCTGTGGGCTGCTTTTATGAGCAAGTAGCTGACTATTGTCAGCGGATTGCGAATGTCCTTTTTCTGCATTCATGGTAAATCCCTCCATTTGTGACTTTTACTATGATCATTATCAGCCAAAAATTCGTATCCAGATTCGTAACGAAAAGCTCATTTTTATAGTGAATAGATGTGTTTCTCACCTCGTTACAAATAAAAGTCACAAAACTAATATTTGCGGATAAAACAGCACTCGGAAATACCTGAAAATACTAACCTCCGGTCCTGTCATATTTTTACTGTTTGTTCTTGTAACAGTCCCTATTATATCAAATAAATTTTTGAAAGTATATAGATTAACGCAAGAAAAAAGTACAAATGTTCGATTCTTATTTGTACTTTTTTCTATCACTACTATTCTATTTTTTATCATGCTGCGTTGAAATATTCCTCCAGGATTAAGTCTATTTCAATCACTTTCGATACTTCACTCAATATGATAAGTTTGCGTAAACGCAAAGAAACAGCGACTTTGAAAAGTCAAAGCCGCCATTTTATACGGGCGTGTCAAATGACTGCTGTACGACGGCTTTTTTCTTTTGCCGTCGTACGGCAGATAATTATTTCTTATTTTTAATTGAAAAAGAATTTTTATAATATCGCTTATTTTTATATTTGAAAAGTTATCCCGCTTTTGCTTACCATATTATTTTCTTAAATTAACATTCATGTAACGCCCAATATTACGCAAATTCATCGAATCCTCTACAAACTGAAGTTCATCCCAATATGCAGACCTTTGATTATACACGCTTATAAATTATTGGTTCATCATATCCAAAAGTTCTCTTTCCATTAACTTCCATGCTTTCCGATACTTCCAGAAAATTGTTGGAAAACTTTTCCCAAAGTTTGAATGTCATTACCGGAGAGAACTGGCTTGTGCTGCCTCCCTCCCAGATTCCGTCCTTTTCATGATAAAGTGCCGGATTAAATTTTTCAGATTTTTCTAGTTTAGAGTAATCAACATTCTTCATAGAATCATATGAAAATGTATTTTTATCTTCTCCTTTTGGAATTTTATAAGAAGAAAGTAAAATTCCCTGTTCTATTTCCGTGATAAGGAAAAGATGTGGAGATGCATGACGTTTTCCATTAATTTCATAATAACTCTCTTCAACAACAAATTTTCCTTTGAAATCTTCAGGAAGGTTATTTATTTTGTCATTACAGATTGTATTTACATGTTCCGCATATGGATATGTTTTCCCTTCTGCCTGCATCTTATTAAATTGATCCTTATTATCAAAATGTCCTGTCATCATTCCTACAAAATTATCAAGTTTCATCATATACTTTACCTCCTGGTATTTGCCTAATCACACTATTCCTCTTTTGCTTTTGCCATACTGGCGATATCTCCCACTCCATTCAATACCATTGTCGGAAGATAAGCATAAGTTTTGAGTGTATCCTTCGTTGAACATCCAGAGAGAACCAATACAGTAGACATACCACTTTCCATTCCTGAAATCACATCTGTATCCATACGATCCCCAACCATTACAGCTTCTGCTGAATGACATCCAAGCATATTCAATCCTGTTCTCATCATCAGTGGATTCGGTTTCCCACAGAAATATGCCTGTGTACCTGTTGCCATTTCTATAGGTGCAATCAATGCACGACAAGCAGGAGCAATGCCGTTCTCAATCGGTCCGGAAACATCTGAGTTTGCTCCGATCAGCTTTGCACCTTTCAGAACTAAATTCGTTGCTTTTGTTAATGTATCCAATGAATAGGAGCGTCCCTCTCCCACAACAACATAATCCGGATTTACATCATTCATTGTGATACCTACATCATAAAGTGCATTTAACAGGCCGGCTTCTCCTATCACAAATGCCGAACAGCCTGCCGCCTGTTCTTTTAAAAATGCGGCTGTTGCCAATGCACTGGTATAAAAATGTTCTTCTGGCACATCAAGTCCCATCCTAGCCAATTTCTGATTTAATTCTCGTGGTGTATATCCACTATTATTTGTCAAAAACAAATATTCTTTCTTTTCATCATGCAACCACTGGATGAATTCTGGAACACCTGGCAATATCTGATTGCCATGATAGATCACACCATCCATATCACAGATGAATCCTTTTTTTTCATTAAAATCGATTATGGATTTTATCATGTTCATATGCGCCCTGCCTTTCTTGTCTCTTTAGAATACACCTTACTCTTTTCATAATAAAATAAAGCGCTATTTTCTACAAATATTTTTATATTATATCATCCACACATGAAATCAAATACATAGCACTGTAAAATCAAAGTAAATATTTCGATCAACAGAACCTTTTATGACAACATCTCTTTCACACAAGTACTTCGATAATCACTTGGTGATATTTTATATCTTTCTTTAAATACTCGGTTAAACGTTCTCTGACTTTCAAATCCACTATCTAGACAAATATTTGTAATAGAATCACTCGTATTTTCCAAACGATGGCATGCATAGTTCAGCCTTGCATCGTTAAGATATTGATTAAAGTTTCTATGGAATGTCTTGGAAAAGAGTCTGGATAAAACATATTTGCTCACGCCCAGGTCTTTTGCCATCTCTTCCAACGAAAACTTCTTCTTGAAATTTGCTGATATATAGGAAACTGTCTGGTAAATAAGATCGTTGCTCCCCACACTGCTCTTTTCTACCAAATTTAATTTTCCTATGCAGCGTGCCAACACAATTTGAAGATATGCCTGTGCAACAGTAATATCCGACTGTTCTGTCTCTAAAATTGCATTTATAACCCTATATACCTCCGGTTCAACCTTTTCCTCTTTGATGATTGGGTATTCAGGAGCCATGGATTGCATGATATCTGCAAATTTGGCTATCGTAAATGGCGATGCAATCAGATAAGTCGCTTTATTTACACCGGGTGTCAGTACCTGATAGTGATGAATAACATCTGGAAATACAAAGCCTATATCTCCTTTTTCCATATGGTATAGTTCCTGTCCGACACCAAGTTCTAATGCTCCACTTGTTACACAAACGATCTCCAGTGCATTATGAAGATGTGGTTCAATATGTTTTGACTTCCTATTTATTGCTATGATCTCCTCTTTTGTGTCAACATATTTTAACTGCATGAAATACTCCCCTTTGCAACATTTGTCTATATCTTCTTTCGATTTGGCAAGCAATCCTTTTACACCTATCTTATAATCAACTTGTAAATAAGGAAAGGAGGAATTGCAAATGAGCAACCTAAAAAAATATCTGAATGGCCTTTTAGTATTCTACACTGAATATTTTGAGCATCCTTACCATGTATAAATACTAAAAGGACTATTTTGTGAAAACTGAATATTTTCTTAAGGCCATTTCACAAAAATGAAGTGGTCCTTTTTTATTTTCAAAATACAGTTCAATCACTTTATATATAGAAAAAAGCACTGTCTCATCGAGCAACGACCAGACAACGCTTTCTCCTGTCAATTCTAATTTATGTCTGATGCATCTGTTACTTCATCTGCAGCAATTTCTTTTTCTGCTTTCAGTTTTTTATTTGCATCTTCTACATTCATTCTTGAAAGTACAAACATAATCAATACATCAAAGATTAACGGAAGCCAAAGATACATAAACTGCATCATATCAAGTGCAGACTGCGGCTGAGTTGCATTTGTTCCGATATATCCACTGAACTCAAGCAGCCATCCAACAACAGCGGTTCCAATACCTCCACCGATTTTTACGCCAAGAGAAGTACAAGAGTACATCGTTCCGTCAATTCTCTTTCCCTGTGTAAGATAAGTGTACTCAGAGCAGGATGCGATAACTGCATTCATATCTCCCTGCCATGGTCCCTGACCTAAGGCTGCAAGAGCTGTAAATGCCATCATCAGCGGAACACTGCCCATATATCCGGCAACAACAACAAGTGCTCTACCGATGACTGCTAAGACATAACCTCTTAAGTTCAGTTTATACATACCTTTCCACTTACCAACTAATGTCGGTGTGAAAATCAGGGCAATGATCAGTGGAATATTTACTGCCCATGCAAATTGTCCAAACAAATTCTTATTTTTCAGTACCCATGTCATGTAATAAATGCCAGCTCCAATCATGGCACCATATAACTGCTGTAAAATATATGTTCCACAAATCATCATGTAATATTTGTTTTTAACAAGAAGCTTGAATGCCTGTACCATTCCGTACTTTTCATTATCATCCTTTACTTCTCCTTCGTTAAGTTCTTCCTCCGGAAGTTCCTTAACAGAAAGTGCTGAAATCGTATTTACGACCAGACCAATGATTGCATAGATAATAGCAACCGTTCTCCATGCCGCAGCATCTCCACCACATTTATCTACAAATCCAACTGTAATCGCCTGAATCAGAAGACTTGTTGAAAATGCAAAAATAAAACGGTAAGATCCCATCTGTACACGCTCTTTGCTGTTCTTTGTAATCAGTGACGTAAGTGCTGAATAAGCAATATTGTTTGCTGTATAAAACACACCATTTAACAGTGTATAAGAGATAAAGAACCATGCATATTTAGCCGTTGTTCCCAAGCTGACTGGTATTGCAAAACAGCAGACCAGCGTAATGGCACAACCAATATATCCATATAGCATCCAGGGTTTTGCTTTTCCCATTTTACTGTGTGTTTTGTCAATCATTGATCCAAAAAATATATCCGTAAAACCATCAAATAGTTTTGATACGGCAATCAGGGTACCTACGACACCTGCAGCAAGTCCTACTGAGTCCGTCAGATAGACCATCATAAAAGATGTCAGGAAGGCATAGACTACATTACCTGCAATATCACCTGATCCATATCCAATTTTGTTATACCATTTCAAATACTTTTTTTCTTCCATCGAATTTCTTTGCTCCTCATCTTCATCGCACTTAGAATTTCAAGATGTCTAACAGAGTATGATGTCTTATTCTAGTTTTTTCTCTGTTTTTGTCTGATTGCTCTGTATATCCGGACTTTACATAACAATCAGACTCTCTTTCCTTGTTTACGGGTTACATGAAACTTTATTATCCCTTTACATACGGTATCAGTGTAAACTGAAACCGGAATAATACATCATCAAATCGGTACTGCTCCAATACAACTGGACCACAACTGTTAGAACCAATGCCATTTAGTGCATAGTCAACACAAAATACTACACTATCTGATTCTGTCAGTTCATAATTATGCGTTTTCTTCTCAAGTTCTTCCTGTGTATAATAAGAAGCATTGAATGAAAATGCCTTTTCTGCGGATGCCACAATTCCATATCGGCTGTTGTTAAGCTCTACATATTCACAATCATAATGGCTTCCATTTTCCTGTGGGCGAATATAATCCTCATGCAAATCATCTACATTTGCCTGATACAAACCGTGGCTCGCAGCCTGATGTTTATCACAATAGCTTTCCTGTGGTCCCATTCCAAAGTATCGTGCAGCTGAAAGTTTTTTATCCAGGAACATCCTCACACCAAATCTTGGCAGGTCCGGAAATTCATCAGCTTTTGTTACTGCAATATCTGCATCAATCTTTCCAGCAGATTCTATTTTCCATGTGATCGTCACATCAAGAATCTTCTGTACTGTCTCTGCCACAACGGAAGCATGGCTTGTAATTTTCACACCATGCTTTCCCTGCACGACCTCTGTCGTGTAAGCTCTTGTGTAAGCCTTATCATAGTGGGCTTTCTTCCATTCAGACTTGATGTACATATCGTTATCTGTTGGAGCTCTCCAAATATTTAATTCCATCGGATGGTTCAAGTATTCCCGCCCTGCGAATTTCATCTCTGTAAAGAGTGCAGTACGTTTGTCTATGGTATAAGCAAATTCACGCCCCTTGATATGAATCTGTGTATCATTTTCATTTACCTGTAATTCAGAGTCCACTACTGTTTTTGGTATCCATTTCTCTGCAAGTTTACATTTTGTATCCTCTTTACTTACCTCAATTTCATCAAATCCAAGAATATGGTCTTCATCCAACAGTGGCAATTCTTTTTTCAGATGGTAAATAAGTTTTAAATAACATTTCCCATTCTCTGGAACATTGATCTTCAGGTTTGTTTTTCCTTCCCCATGTGGTGCCACAGAAAACTCCGGAAGTATGCCTTTGCTGATCACAAGACCATCCTGTGTCAGCTCATAACTAATCTTCACATAATCTTTCAAGTCATCAAAATCCATGTAGTTATGAAGCACCAGTTCTCCGCTTTCTTTGTCATAGGAAATAACCCTTGCCGGGCGATAAACATTCTTGTATTCCAAAAGTCCTGTATGTACCGTTCTGTCCGGATATACTAATCCATCCATACAGAAGTTGCCATCATGAATTTCTTCGCCATGGTCGCCCCCATAAGCATATATAGTCTTTACATTCTCAGCAGTTCCATGAGCAATCGCATGGTCACACCATTCCCAGACAAAGCCGCCGCACATTTTATCATTATCCTGAATCATCTGGAAGTAATCTTCAAAATCTCCAGGTCCGTTTCCCATGCTGTGACAGTACTCTACCAAAAGGAAGGGTTTGCTTCCATCTTTATCCAGATATTCCTGAATTTCGGAAAGCGCTGGGTACATCCGGCTGTACACATCCAGATTGCTGTAATCATATGTTTCATCATAATTACGGTATCTTGCACTCTCATATTGTGTGATACGGTCTGGATCAAAATTCTTTGTCCATTCCAGTGCTTTTTCAAAGTTGCAGCCATAAGCACTCTCATTTCCCATTGACCACATAACAATACAGAAACGGTTTTTGTCACGTTCCACCATGAGTTTTACGCGATCAACGATTGCCTCTTCCCATACCGGATCATCTGCAATCTTCTCATTCCATCGTTTGAACCGATTGTAATCAGTGTCTTCTTTTCTGTAGATCATAAATGGACCATGAGCTTCAATATCTGCTTCATCTATTACCATGAATCCATACTTGTCACACATTTCATAGAAAAATGGTGCGTTCGGATAGTGGCTGGAACGGATTGCATTAAAATTATGCTGCTTCATTAACGTAAGATCGGTTGTAATCTGTTCCGGATTGATTGTAAATCCAGTAACCGGATCAGAATCATGTCGATTGACACCACGGAATTTAATCTTCTGTCCATTTAAATAAATAACCTGGTCTTTAATCTCTATCTTTCTTAATGCAATGTGATCTACAATTACTTCATTCTCTGTTTCAAGAATCAGTTTATATAGATATGGATTTTCTGTATTCCAAAGTTCCGGACTTGCGATTTCTAATACAGCTGTTCCTTCTTCAGCAATACTTCCTAGTGCTACAACTGCTCCGTTTCTATCTTCAATCGAAATTTTTACATTTAACGGAGAGTAGAATTTCATTTCAATTTCTACTTTCGCAAGCATATCCTCAATTCTTGTTTTAATATGATAATCACTGATTGCCTGTTTTGGGCGTTTCAAAATGTACACATCCCGGAAAATACCACTCATACGGAATTTGTCCTGATCTTCCAAATAGGAACCATCACACCACTTCATTACCAACACTGCCACCGTATTCGTTCCATCCTGAAGTACATCGGTAACATCAAACTCACTGGTCATATGCGAAACCTGGCTGTATCCTATGTAAGAGCCATTGATCCATACGTAAAAGCAACTGTCTACTCCTTCAAAGTTCAAAAAAGATTTTGGCGCTTTCTCATCTCTACTGTACTCAAAAGTATGTACATAGGCTCCACACGGAATGTCCTGTGGCACATATGGTGGATCAAACGGAAATGGATACCGGATGTTTGTATACTGGTGTGTATCATATCCAGCCATCTGCCATACACTTGGAACCTGAATCTCATCAAAATTTTCTGTATCATAATTCTTCTCAAAGAAAGAATCCTGAATGTCATAGATGCTGTTAAAATACTGGAATTTCCAAGTTCCATTCAATAACTGCATACGATCTGACTCTTCTCTGTGTTCCACCAAGTTATCCATTCTTCTGGATGCCGGAATATAATAGGCTCTGGCTGGCATTGTGTTTTCGTGCAGTACGCTTAGATTTTCATAATAACGTGGTACGATCATAAATAGCTCTCCTCCAATACATATACTTTTTTGTTCTTTGTTTTCCTAAAGAAAACCTTATACTTTACTTTTTGTTTACGTTCCTTAGTTATGTTATATATATAGCTTATCCTAATTCGCAAAATATGTCTATGAATTGGATTAGGCAAAATATGCACTAAATGATACAATGATAAAAAGTACGAAAAGAGGTGCTGTCCTATGTATTTGAACACCGGTTATTTGAACCACTCACATATGGATTTCAAAGACAAAAGTCGTCCGCTGATTGTAGGTAGCTGTGGTACTTACCGTCTTTCCAGACATCCCAAACTTCCGACCTACCGTCCAAAGGGTCGTCTGGATTATCAGATTATATATATCACTGCCGGTTGTGGGCATTTTCATTTTGATAATGTAAATAATGAAACGATTGTTCCAGCCGGCAACATTGTACTGTACAGACCGAAAGAACTCCAAAAATATGAATATTACGGAGAAGATAAGACAGAAGTATACTGGATTCACTTCACAGGGAGCAATGTAAAAAATATCTTACGTCAATATGGGTTTCCGGATAAAGAACGTGTCTTTCAAGTGGGTACATCTAATGAATATGAACAAATTTTCAAACGTATCATTATCGAGCTGCAACGCTGTCAAGACAATTATGAGGAAATGCTTGTCCTTTTGCTACGTCATCTTCTGATCAGTTTCCACCGGGAACTGACAAGAGAGCACATATTAAAAAATGAATACCTTGATCATGAGATGGATAATGCTGTTACCTTTTTCAGTGAAAACTACAATCAAAATATCAATATTGATGATTATGCTGCCTCACGAGGCATGAGTGTCAGCTGGTTTATCCGAAATTTCAAAAAATATACCGGTTCTACACCAATGCAATTCATTGTGGGAATCCGCATCAACAATGCTCAGATGTTACTTGAAACAACAACTTATTCCATCCATGAGATTTCTAAGATTGTCGGATATGATAACCAGCTTTATTTCAGTCGGCTTTTTCACAAGCTGAAAGGATATTCGCCGAGAGAATACCGAAAAATAAGAAATAGGTTATGAAATCTATAATGTCATAAAAAGTGAACTACTCGGCAACTTAGTTACCAGAGCATCTGAAATCTGGCGGGATACCGCCTTTTTTCAGGGTGCGTCCATGACACCAATACTGCTTGCCTTTCGGCTATACAGCTACTTTTATTACTTCTGGATTTTTTAGTCCGGTTACGGACAGTTCCTTCTGCTTTCCGGATACGGAAAGATATTTCCGCAGGATATTAAATGCGCCTACTGCATCTGCATTGTAGCTTACTCTGTCAGTTATATACATACCCCGTTCTTTTCGGTTTGTTGCTTCTGCATATCTTTTTGATACTTCCGGTGATAACGGGCTGCACTGACTGGTATAGCTTTCCTCCTGTTTTATCAATTGGATCCCATACAGTTTCAGCTTATATCCCAGCATGATATACAGCCTGTTATATGGCAGTCCGTGAAACTTCTGGTTGACCTTATGCCCCATATCTTTCTCTTTACGGATATTTCGGATATCTCCCACAACCACACAGCGGATATCTTCTTTTCTGCAGTATTCTGCAATCCATCTGGTCACTTTATGAAGATAATCCTTCACTGTATTCTGCTTTTTTCTGTAAAGTCTCTGGATATGTTTCGATGATCCTGGATATCTTATCCCTCTTTCCGATTGCTGCGCATACCAAACAGACTGCACTCTGGCGATCTTTTTATGAAAGTATCTTTCCAATGAAAGATATTTCCTTCCAAGGATAAAAGTCCGGCCATTTCCGGAATCATAACAGGTCATCAGATTATGAAGTCCAGGATCAATAGATAAATAATGTCCATTCTGGGAAAGCTGCTCTGGTCCTTCGATCTCATAGATAACGATAAGGTCACATTTTCCGTTTTCCGGCGGATAGATCCGCAATTGTTTTATATGATCCATGTCCCTGAAAATCTTATTTTCAAGATATAGAAATCTTTCATGGATCCCATAGGTTTCTTCCATATAGATTTTCAGATTCTTTGGCAGAGACAGCCGAAGCTGGTCTGAACCTTTCTCATGCCGGATCCCCATCTGCATGTATGTGACCGGGATATTATCCTGTTTAAAACGGGGCGGATTTGGATCTTTGATCCCTCCAGTCTTTTTCAGGACATAGAAAGATCTCCATGCTTTGTCCAGTTGCTTGCAGGTCTCCTGTGCTGTCTGTGACGGAAGCTGCCTGTACCACAGATCTCCTTTATGCGCTTTTTTCTGATAATACCAGTCAGGATACTTTTCCAGTCCCAGCTCTTTATAATGATGACGTTCGTAGTTGCAGACATTCCAGAGTTTGGAAGCTGCATAACACATATGCCCTATGATATTGGAATATTCCGGCCGGATCTTTACAGATGTTCTGTGTGACAGCAGCATTCCTCTTCCCCCTTTGGACAGCTATGCAGATAGAGATCTACACTCCACCTTGGTTTAATACGACTTGCTCTGATGCTCAATATAACGGCGGATATTTTCCTCCGATACAGATCCGATCGTTTCCACATAATAGGAATGGTTCCACAGCTCTCCCTTCCATAGCTGGTCTCTTATTTCCGGAAAACGTTCGAACAGTTTTCTGCCGGTGATCCCCTTCAGATACTTGACGATCGCTGTTATGGACAGTTTTGGTGGAGCTGATACAAAACAATGGACATGATCACCTTCACCACATTCAAATAAATGAACAGTAAAACCTTTATCCTCAGCAATCTGCTGCACCAGTTCCTTTAGGTATTCCTCAATTTCTGGGTCTAATATCTTCCGCCGGTATTTCACCGACCACACCATATGGTAATTAATATTACACACACAAGTCCTGTAATGTATTAGATTTTCTTTCATACATATAGTATAACATAACAAGTAGAAATACACAATAAAAAACAAACATATTTTCGATTGATTATATGCCGGTTACGGCATTAATACCAAGGGATTGGGAGATTATTATATTATTTCAATGTGCAGATATGCACAATCCTGCGCTTTCATCTCGGTAATTGAATTGCCGAGGATTCCCGCTTATTGTCCTAAATGTCAAAAAAGGATGCCAACGAATCAAAGCAGATTACGTGACATCCTCTTCTTTTTATTAGTGCTATTTTATAAATTCAATCGAATAGTAATACATGTACTCATTATCTGTATCTATATGCTCCCCTGCAATATCCTGTATTGGCAACGAGCTTAACCCTTTTTCTCCATAAATCAGTGCTGCTAATCCTTGCTCTGTTCCATACTCTATCTTGCATTTGTTTTCAATAGTCGTTGCTGATCTTCCATAATATTCCCTGCTAAGAGACAAAGTATTCCACTGCGTTCTCAGGGAAGAATTCCTTAAACTCACCATATAACTGAGCCACAAGTGTTTTATTGTGCGCAAGTACCAAAGTTGGCTTGTTTAACTGGGCAATGACATTCGCCATGGTGAAGGTCTTACCGGAACCGGTGACACCCAGCAAAGTCTCGAACTGGTTGCCTTCCTTAAAACCCTTGACCAGTTTTTCGATAGCCTGAGGCTGGTCGCCTGTGGGTTGATATTCGGAGTGTAATTTGAAATGATCCATACGGTTCTCCTTGTTGTTCTGAAATTTGTGGATATGTAAATACTGCCTGTTACTATATGTAAAGAGAGTGCTTTTATCTTTATTATTGTTGCTTTTACAGTATATCGTTCAGCGTAAAAAAAGTATAGGTCAACCGAATATTTGTTCTATACTTTTTACTGCACCACACAAAAAGGCAGCGCCTGCTCCACTCAGACTCTGCCTCTCACTTTTTTCTTTTTATACTGCCGTCATTCTTCTACTTTTCTCTCATAAACGATCTCACCGCCAAGAACTGTCATATCCACTTTCGTGGTCTTGATCTCATCCGGATCAATCTTATAAATATCTTTCTCTAGAACTACGAAGTCTGCATTTTTTTCCACTTCGATGGTTCCGTTCTCGTCTTCTGTATAGGAAGCGTAAGCTGCGTTTTTTGTAAAAAGCTTCACCGCCTCATCTACAGACATTTTTTCGGATGGGATCCAGCCTTCCTGTGGCTGACCACTGATATTTTTGCGGGTGACTGCAAAATAAATATTCTCCATGGCATCAAAGCTTACCACAGGAGCATCCGAACCACCGGACGTATGGATTCCCATATCCAGCATACTCTTCCATGCATACACCTTATCCATACGGTGTGCGCCGATGGCAGGTTCCACTGTGTTCATATCCAGATCGATAAATACCGGCTGGATATATGCCAGAAGATCCTGGTCTTTCATCCCCTGCAAAATACGCGGATTGGTGATCTGGCAATGTACGATACCATGTCTGCCCTTTTTATTATCCTTCCGGTAAGGAGATTTCGCAGCTGCCTCAATGACCATATCCATGGCACGATCGCCAATACAGTGTACCGCTGCCTGCATCTGATGCCGGTCAAAAAAAGCAAACAGATCGTCAAGCTCCTCCTGACTGAATGTGATGATCCCGGTATTTCCCGGCGAATCCTCGTAAGGCTCATTCATGGCCGCTGTTCTTGCACCAAGGGAACCATCCTGGATCAGCTTCATCGGTCCGACAGTAAAGTGATCCTCCCTCTGTCCGGTACGATATCCTTCCTCAATAAAAGCCTTCGCATCCTCCGCCCGCTCAAAAAGGCACTGCTCATAATGGCGGATACTCAGCTCTCCTCTGGCATCCAGTGCCTTATAGGAGGCCATGATCCGACGCCAGTTTTTCCCCGGAAGGGAGGCAAGATCATCGGACTGTACACCTGTAAATCCACATTCATTCAGCTTCTTCGCACTGTATTTGATGTAGTCTTCCACTTCTTCCTGGGATGGTGCTTCCAATACGGAAGAATAAAACTGTACTGCATTCTCCTTCAGAAGTCCGGTATCCAGGTCAACCTCCTTCTCAATCTCCGGGAACTCCGGGATTTTTTTCAGAAGCTCCAGACCGCAGCTGTTGCACACAGCCACATGCCCGCAGACACGCACCATAATGATGGGGATTTCCGTTGAGAGCGCATCCAGCTCATCCTTGTGCGGATAGCGTGGCTTATCAAAATGCTCCTCATTCCAGCCTCTGCAGTAGAGCCAGGTCAGCTTCTGACCTTTGCTCTCCTCCAGTCTTTTTTTTGCTGCGGCAAGCATTTCCTCAACACTTGTGCAGTCAAACAGTTTTACAGATCTTTCCACAAATGCATAATGCAGCATATGCATATGTGTATCCACAAAACCGGGCAGCATCAGCCTTCCCTTTAGGTCGATCCGCTTTTTGCAGGAAAAAGCTTCTGCTTCTTTATCAGTTCCCACAAAAACGATCCGACCATTTTCGATTCCCACAGCCTCTGCCACTTTTTCACTGTCATCCAGTGTTCTTATACATCCGTTAAAAAAAATTGTATCCACTGTTTATTTTTCCTCTTTTTCTTTTTTATCCTCGTAGAAAAGTGCCATATCCTTGTCTACCTTTCCGATTCCCATGTAACGCGCCTTGTAATCCTTCAGCAGTTTAAAGAAAGTACCACTTAAGATAAATAATGTGGCAACATTTACAAATGTAGGGAATACGGTTGTAAAGTCTGCAATTACCCACAGCTGCGCCGGTGTTCCGTTTCCGTAAAGAGTAAGCACTGTGACCAGAAGACCCCATAATGGTGTTCCAAGGATAAAAACCTTCTCTGCGATCTTCAGAACCTTCTGATTATTTTTCAGCCAGTGCTTCAGGATCACGCTGTAGTAGGTGAACCATCCGGTTGATGTTGTTAATCCAAAAAGAAAAATACTGATTGCGATCAGTGCTCTCGCAATGGAGCCCATTCCAGACTCAAATGCTGTCAGTGTCAGCTCTGATCCCTGAAGTCCTGAATTCCAGTAGCCGGTGATGATAACAACAAGACCTGTCATGGAGCAGACTACGATGGTGTCTGCAAATACCTCAAATGCTCCCATCAGTCCCTGTTTTACAGGATGGTCTGTCTTTGCAGAAGCATGGATCATAGGAGATGTTCCCCAGCCTGCCTCGTTGCTGTATACGGAACGGGCAAAGCCAAGACGCATTGCTGTTGCAACACCGGCTCCCATAAATCCGCCGACTGCCGCCTGTGTTGTAAATGCACCCTTGAAGATCAGTCCAAAGGTTTCCGGCAGCTTGTCAAAATTCACTACCAGTATTGCGAGAGAGCCTACAATGTAAAGCATGCACATGATCGGTGTCATATAGGAAGAGATCACGCCGACTTTCTTTACACCGCCGATGATGATCAGATAGATCGCTGCCACATACAAAAGTGACGGTACGATGTACGGCAGGTGGAAGGTACTTCCGACAGCCTCTGATACTGTATAATTCTGCAAAGTAATGAACCATGTCATGAAAATACAGCCGCCGAACAGTACTGCAAAAAGTTTCCAGAAGGGAAGCTTTTTCTCTCCGCCAAGACCCTTCTGCATGTAGTAGGTCGGGCCTCCTTGGTACTCACCGTTTGGCTGTTTCTCTCTGTAGTATACAGCAAGTGTTACCTCTGCCATCTTGATGACCATGGCAAGAAGCGCTGCGATCCAGAGCCAAAATAATGCCCCAGGTCCTCCTGTTGCAATAGCCGTTGCAACACCGGACATATTGGATACACCAACAGTACCTCCGATCGCAATGGAAATAGCCTGGAACGGTGTCAGGCTCTTTCCGTCATCTCCGCCTTCCTGGCGACGTTCTTTACTGAACATGTTTTTCACAATGTAACCAAAATGGCGGAACTGGAAGAAACCGGAACGTACTGTCAGATATACGCCTGTAGCGAGGATCGTGATCAGCAACGGCAGTCCCCAGAGCCAGTTGGTCAGATTTTCAAATAATTCAAACATCTTTTCCTCTCCTGTCCTTCTTATTTTTTGTCTTTTGCATCCATTCGGAAAATCTGTGTATAGAATATAAAAAATCCCCGGAACATGAAGGCAGATACGGATACCCGGTGTTCCCGACATACAGCTCTTCTGCCATATATCTGCGAGCCCCGTTTCTATCCTCTTTATCCTTCATGCTCTGGGGATCTTACATTTCAGCCCACGAATCTTCCAAACAATGACAGTATATCACAGTTCCGGAGGAATTTCTACTTTTTCTGTTTGAATTTTGTATTTTTATTCATTTTTCGTGAATATTACTATTTTACCGTATGGATTCCGGATACTCCACCCCTTCCGGCATGGAATCCCATTCGTTAAGGCCAAGGCTCTGCTTGAATTTCGCCTGTTCAAGCGTAAGCTTCGGGAGATCATCCTGCAGATAATCCATCAGCTCACTGATGCCTTCCCTGGTCTTGTTATTTACCATGAAGATCCGTTCACAACCCATGTTCTCCATCCACTGTCTGACCATGGGAATGTTGGCATGGGGAGAATCCACCTTGGTGATGATCCCGATCAGCGGCCGTAGTAGAAAATTCCTGCTGCCGTCACTAAACAGGTTAAAGGGCTCATTGGCTGCCTGTACAATGGCGATCACATCCGCCTCAAAGGAAAAGCAGGCCAGTCCTACGCTGAAATGCTTGGATTCCGCATATTCTCCCGGTGAATCAATAGTATCTTCATTTGTATTGGTATACTGAGTCTTATGATAATGAAGCTCTTCCCCTTTAAGCGCCTGTGTCAGGGATGTTTTGCCGGCTTCACTTCGACCCATCAGAAAAATTTTTTTCATTTTTTATCCCGTCCTGCCTCAGCTTCTGTGGATCTTACAGACATCGAATTTCAATGTCTCATGGAAAAATCGTACCACTTCCTCCACGGCTGTCATCACTTCCGTAAAACCGCCTGTCAGGATCAGCGTCCCGCAGAAACGATCCATAAATCCTACTTCCACATGAGCTGCCTTCACTGCAACATCTGCCGCAACCACGATTGCCTCCCAGGGTGTGACACGGACCATGCCGATGGCATCTCCTCTGTGATCTTCACCTTCATGAACACCGATATGTAACGCAAGATTCTCATATATCGATCTATCATTTGGTGTAAAAACATGTGCAAAGGAAAGCTCCTTTCCAGGTACTCTCACCCGGGTCAGCCGAAGTCTTCTTCCCTTAAGGTTCTCATAATCATCATGAAACAGCCTCTCCAGCAGTTCTTCCTTCGTTATCCGTTCTTCCATGGTACACTTCCTTATCTCTTGGTGATATTGCATACTACATATCCCAGAGTATCACGGAAATAATCCACGATCTCCTCCATTGCAGTCTGCACATCGGAAATCTCTCCTGTTATGATCAGTGTTCCTGTAAAACGGTCTGCAAATCCAAGATACACATTACCGCTCTTCACAGCAATATCGGATGCGATCACAGCAGACTCGGAAGGTGTCATATTCATGATACCAATTGCAGATGATCCATAGTCCACCTGCGGATTCAGTCCAAGCTTCTGATATATGATAGGTGCTGGACCACCCATGATATGGGCAAATGTGATCTCCTTACCGGCTACGGTTTCCTGTACGATTCTGATCTGATCTCTATGTTCATCCGCCATTGATGATTCCTCGCTTTCAAAATTTTATATTATTCTCGATCTGATAATATTGGATAATTTTATAAGCCGGATTTCATTCATCCGGCTTACAGCTTCCTAAAGTCAAGCAGATCTTTGAAATCCGCTCTGCTACCTGCTCATGGTCAAAAAACCGTCTGGCAGTTCATCTGATTTAATTTTACTATTTACCAATTTTAATGTCAAGACAATTCTTCGAAAACAAGTCAAAAAACAACGTTTTTAAAAATAAAAATCCACAAAAAACAACATTTATTTTCAAATCCTCGCGGAAAACCAGTCAGAAATCTGCTTAAAACTCAAACGCCTTCTTAATACTGTCATAATGTAGGAATTTTCCCTCTGCGGCAAACGCCCGGATCTGCTCCAGGGTTGCAAACATATATCCGTCTGTCTCTTCCAGCTGAAGCTTCAGATCCTTATCCTCCACATCCATGACAAAACGGTACACATCCACAAAGTAATTATCTCCTTCCCCCGGGTTCTCTCTTTTATATGTAAAAAGGTATCCGCCCTCTGCCTCACTGGCGTCCAGTCCGGTCTCCTCTTTTACCTCACGGAGTACTGCATCACGGGATGCCTCTCCCGCCTGGGCTGCACCGCCGGAAACCTCCCACCAGCCCGGAGCCCAGGCCTTTGTCATCACACGTTTGGTAATAAGAAAGGTCTTGTCCGGTCTTGCTACCACGCCCAAAACTGTCAGATGATACTCTCCATCTTTTAAACACCAGTCATTGCGCTTCATAGTCCGTCCTGTCGGTTTCTTATCTGCATCGTAAATATCCCAGAATTCCATTTTATCTATCTCCTGTCTTTTTACAGAACGCGGAAATACAGTCTTACATTTGATCCGTTTCAGCCTGCCCGTTTCTCCGTTTTCTGTATCTTTTTTATTTGTTATGATAACACGTTAAAATCATATATGTAAACCCCTGGATCCGATACCATTTTCCAGTTAGCGTTACCGTTCACTCCGTTCTCAGTAACCAGTTGTCCTTCTACATCTGTTTTTTTTCACATTATAAACATGCAAGTACCTGCAGCCTGAAAGATGATATCCAAAAATCTATAGATTATTTTTATTATATTGCTCGTATTATGAATTAGTTTTATAGATTATTCTGTTATATAATTAACACAAACAAACGATTCTATTTAAAATAACCAGGGAGGTTTTTTTCAGATGAAGAATGATTATCCGCATATTTTTTCCCCATTAACCGTTAAAAATATGACTATCAAGAACCGTATTGTTATGATGCCGATGGGCACCAACTACGGTGAACAGAACGGCGAAATGAGTTTTCTTCATATCAATTATTATGAGCAGCGTGCAAAGGGTGGCACAGGTCTCATCATCGTAGAGAACGCAAGTATCGATTCCCCGCAGGGCTCCAACGGAACCACACAGCTGCGCATCGACCATGACAACTATCTGCCACGTCTTTTCAAATTCTGTGAAAATATTCATAGATACGGAACAAAGATCGCGATCCAGATCAACCATGCCGGAGCTTCCGCTGTTTCTTCCAGGATCAACATGCAGCCGGTTTCCGCATCCGACGTTCCATCCAAAGAAGGCGGCGAGATCCCGCGTCCTCTTTCCAAAGACGAGATTCTTCACATCGTAAAAAAATACGGTGAGGCTGCAAAACGTGCACAGACAGCTGGCTTTGACGCAGTAGAGATCCATGCAGGACACTCCTATCTGATCAGTCAGTTCCTCTCCCCGATCACAAACAAGCGTACCGATGAATTCGGCGGATCTGTTGAGAACCGTACCCGTTTCTGTCGTATGGTCATCGATGAGGTAAGGAAACAGGTAGGACCTTTCTTCCCGATCATGCTCCGTCTCAGTGCGGATGAGCTGATGGAAGGTGGAAATACACTGGAGGATACTCTGGAATACCTGGATCATCTTCAGGAAGAGGTTGATATCTTCGATGTTTCCTGCGGACTTAACGGTTCCATCCAGTACCAAATCGATGCAAATTATCTCCCGGACGGATGGCGTTCCTACATGGCAAAGGCCGTAAGAGAAAAATTCAACAAGCCATGTATCTCCATGGGTAATGTCCGTGACCCGAAGGTTGCTGAGCGTATCCTGGCTGACGGTGATGCAGACCTGATCGGTATGGGCCGTGGTCTGATCGCAGACCCTGCATGGGTAAACAAGGTTGCCACAGGTCATGAGTGTGACCTCCGCAAATGTATCTCCTGTAACGTTGGCTGTGCCGGAAACCGTATCGGTGTAAACCGTCCGATCCGCTGTACTGTAAACCCATCTGTTCTTGAGGGCGATGTATATAAGAAAAAACATGTAAATAAAAACTGCAACGTGGTCGTTATCGGCGGTGGCACTGCCGGACTGGAAGCTGCCTGTACAGCCGCAGAGGTTGGATGCAATACCTTCCTTCTGGAAAAAGGCAATGAGCTTGGCGGACTTGCATCTCTGATCTCAAAGATCCCTGCAAAGAACCGTCTTGCTGATTTCCCGCACTATCTCATGCATCGTGCTGAACAGCTTGATAATCTTTACATCTTCAAAAACACAGAAGGAACACCGGAAAACATCCGTAAGTTCCATCCGAATATCATCGTAAGCTCCACCGGCTCCGCTCCGCTTCTGCCTCCGATCGCAGGACTGAAGGATCGTATTGACAACGAGAACCATAATATTTATTCTATTCTTGGTATGATCAGCCACATTAATGATTTTCCGAAGGATCTGGAAGGCAAAAAGGTTGTTGTTGTAGGCGGCGGTGCTGTAGGTCTTGATGTTGTGGAATTCTTTGCTGACAGAAATGCAGACATCTCTATCGTTGAGATGATGGATCAGATCGGACGTGATCTTGACCCGGTAAGCAAGAATGACACAAAGACCATGATGAAAAAACACAATGTACATCAGCTTACAAAAACTGCTCTCCTTGAGGTTAAGGATTCTTCCTTCCTTGTCAAAGGCGACGGCGAGCCTTATGAGCTTCCATTTGAATACGGCTTCGTATGTCTCGGAATGAGAGCTCAGGGACAGCTTTACCAGAACCTCACAGAGGAATTTTCTTCTGAGGATGTTGAGATCATGAACATCGGCGACAGCCAGAGAGCAAGACGAATCATTGACGGTACCCAGGAAGGACGCAATATCCTTACCATTCTTGAGCAGAAGGGATACCTTTAATATTTTTCCGCTATACCCTTTCCGGGAACATTTCAATCCTTCTACCGGAAAGTGTATATAACTATGTTACAGTTCACTCGGTGATCCGTAACATAGTTTTTCCACGTCTTCCTCCCCCGCAGCCGTCCGGAGAATGTCCGCAACTTCTTCAGATCTATGTGGTGGGAGGTTTAAAAAAGACAAATCTTCATCCAGATTTTACCAATGAGAGGAGTTATTACCATGTCAGAAAGAATCACAGGACATACCGAACTGATTGGTCTTATGGCATATCCGATCCGCCACTCCAGCTCTCCTGCCATGCAGAATGAAGCTTTTGCAAAGCTTGGCTATGATTATGCATATCTTGCATTTGAGGTTGGTGCAGACGAGATCGAGGATGCTGTAAAGGCCATCCGTACTCTGAAAATGAGAGGTTCCAACGTTTCCATGCCGAACAAAACTCTGGTAGGCCAGTACCTTGACGAGCTTTCACCGGCAGCAGAAATGTGCGGCGCTGTAAACACCATTGTTAATGATCATGGTCATCTTACAGGCCATATCACAGACGGTATCGGATTTATGGCAGCACTGAAAGACAATAACATCAACGCCATCGGAAAGAAAATGACCATCGTAGGTGCAGGTGGTGCCGCAACTGCTATCGAGATCCAGGCAGCACTTGACGGTGTAGGCGAGATTGTGATCTTCAACCGCAAAGATGAATTCTGGGACCGTGCAGTATCTACGGTAGAAAAGATCAATACCAGAACTTCAAGCCATGCTGTTCTCTATGATCTGGCAGATCTTGACCAACTGAAAAAAGAAATGGCTGACAGTTATATTTTCGTAAATGCGACAGGTGTTGGAATGAAACCACTGGAAGGTCAGTCCGTTGTTCCGGACAAGTCTTACTTCCGCCCGGAGCTTATCGTTGTTGACGTGCCTTACTCCCCTCTTGAAACTGCTATGCGTTCTATGGCAAAGGAAGTTGGCTGCAAGACAATGAACGGCCTTGGCATGATGCTTTTCCAGGGCTCCGCTGCATTTGAACTGTGGACCGGCGAACCGATGCCGATCGAACATATGAAAGAGATTCTTAACATCAGATACGACGACTAAACTGCTATCTGTTCCTGTCGTATCAGAAAGGACCATTATGAAAACAGTTCAGGTAAGAAATATCACACTCGGAGAGGGAAGACCGAAGATCTGTGTCCCGATCGTGGGACAGACAAAGGATGATATCCTCCTTGAGGCAGGGACCTTCGCAAGGATCCCCGTAGACGTTGTGGAATGGCGTGTTGACTGGTTTGAGGACGTTTTTGACACAGACAAGGTTCTGGATGTGGCAAAAGATCTCCAGACCGTTTTAAAGGACACTCCGATTCTCTTCACCTTCCGTACTGCAAAGGAAGGCGGAGAAAAAGCGATCTCCAACGAAGCTTACAAAGCACTCAACATGGCTGTCGCAAAAAGCGGCTATGTAGATCTCATTGATGTAGAAGCCTTCACAGGTGAGGAGATCGTAAAAAGCATGATCCAGGAAGCACACAGCTATGGCGTAAAGGTCATCGCTTCCAACCATGATTTTGACGCAACTCCTGAGAAGGATGAGATCGTGCGCCGTCTTCGCATGATGCAGGACTATGGCGCAGATATCCCGAAAATGGCTGTTATGCCAAGAAACAAACAGGACGTGCTTACACTCTTAAGTGCCACGCTGGAAATGTCCGAGCAGTTCGCCGACCGCCCGATCATTACCATGTCCATGGCAGGTACCGGTGTTGTCAGCCGTCTCGCCGGCGAAACCTTCGGTTCCGCCCTTACCTTCGGTGCAGCTACCAAAGCTTCCGCACCAGGACAGATCAATGTCAACGAGCTTGCACAGGTTCTTGACATTATCCACAAAAGCCTGTGATCCTGTAACCTCCCATAAAAAGGATCTACGGTAGATTTTTGTAACAGAACGCGAATTATAAACCAATTTTTAAACCCAATTGATGTAACAAATTTTTGCAATTTTAATCCCATAATAGCAAATCTATTAAAATAATAATTAAAAACAACAAATCTCATGACAAAAAAAGAAGTGTGCTGACCCATCCAGCACACTTCTTCTTTTTCTGTTTTTTATATCTTTGTTATTCCTCTGATCAATTTTTATCCTCGATGGCATTCTCCTCTTTCTTTCTGGGGTCCCAGTTTGAAAGGAAGATATTCAGACCGAAGCCTACAGCCAGGGCCCATGCAGATGCCCATGCAGTTCCCTGGGTTGCAAGCACAGCTGCCATAACACCTGCGATCATCTTGTCACGGTCTGTTCTGCAGTAATCCATACCGATCCTTGCACAGACAAAGGCCTGAAACATCAGAGTAATGGAGGAACCGACTCCGAAGATCGGACGGAAGAAGCTTACAACCGGAATGATCAGCACACTTAAAAACGTTGCAATACGGAAGGATGCCATACCGCCGATCAGAGACTTCATAGCTTTCTTTCCCTCCTTGTAACGGATGGAAACAGATACTGTCATTCCAACCCATAACGGACCGGAAAGCGGCGGGAACGGGGCAATGACGGAAAGGATCAGGTTCCTGATGCCGCTGACCAGGTTGGAACGGCTGGAATTGAAATCAATGTACTCATCATCTCTGGACTGGCGTGCCTCTGTAACCAGTGTCTCTGTGGTAACAAAATCACCAAATGCGATAACATAGCATACAAGTGCCAGAGGAAGCGCTTTGACAAACATGGAGACCGGCGGAATTCCCACACCAAAGATACTTACCTGTGAGATGATCTCTTTGAACTGCGGGATCTTGATAAAGGTTCCCAGCTCCAAACCAGGCGCATCCAGCTCGCCTACAAGAAGACCTACCACCATGGCAATCAGATACGGGAAAAGGTTTCCATACCTGGCAACAAGATCCAGGAATTTGTTGTTCTTTCTCTTCTCCTGATATTTATCTGAAAAGCTGATCAGAATCAGAAGGCCTACACCGGCAACGATCGCCAGCGGATACTTATGCATGTTGCCGCCCTCTCCCAGCTGTCCTGCCATAACCGTCACCGGCGCAGCAAGAAGGATACCACCCTTAACAGAATTTGGTACTGCATGGACAAATTTATCCGCAAGCTTGGTGATGCCCATAAATATGAACACGAGACCAACCAGCATCTGCAGGGCGATCATTGCCTGGATACGTTCTTTTCCCATAGGGAAGCCTTCCAGGAATACGATCGTCAGCGGAAGGGTCGGTGTGATCCATCCCGGTACAACCGGATCACCAAGTAAGCTGTGTAGCATATACAGCATGGTCTCTATGATCACACAGCTCCATGCCAGCTCATAAGGCAATCCCAGATATTGTTCCAGATAAGGAACCGCCGCCAGTGCCGTAACCCCGAGGATCAGGCCCTGGATAAACTCTACGGACTCAATTTTATAGTGAATAAACGGAAAACGAATCTGAAATGGCCCAAACGGAATGTAGGGCAGTTCGTTTTCTCTTCGCTGTCTTGCTGCACGTGCCATAACGATTCTCCTTTGTCGTTTTTTTTGATAATACATATATAGTATCTTTTATTTTGTAAGTTTGTTAATTAACAAACATTTTCAAAAACGGTAAAGTCCAATCCGGGAATTGTTCCCGAATTGGAACTTTGTTTTGCACAGATTCAGTCATCTTTGTCTGTATCCATACAATGATTCACTTTTTTTACTGTAGTCAAACGGATATTCACCCCAAGGGATTTCCTTGATTCAGTCAAGCCTCTTTTCCACGGTTCATCTTAACGAACAGTGCAAGAAGGATTCCTATGAATGTCACTGCCATATTGAGAAGCAGGATCATTCTCGGAGCACTGGTTCCGGCAGTCTTTGTAATGTAGCCGGCCAGTGTCAGAATGGTGTAGTTCGCAACGCTGGATGCGATCATGACCATGGATGTTGCAGTTCCCTTGTTTTCCGGGAAGAACTCCGCAGTTGTGGAAACAGCCAGCTGAAGCACACCGCCTGCACCTGCAAAACCGATCACAAATCCACCGATAAGACAGATTGTCGGATTCTGGATAAAGTAGCAAAGTCCCAGCATGATGAAAGAGATCAGCGGATAAATGATCAGGATATTGATCTCCTTCAGTCCTTTTTTGATAAATACAGAGGAACACAGTATCGCTGCAAAGGTTCCTACTGCATAGAAGGACTGGATCTTGGAAGGATCACTTAAGTTATAAAGCTTTCCGAGCTCCTGATTACAGTTCAGCCACAGCATGAATGTAGAAGAGCTTGTAAATCCGATGAGGATTGCTGCAAGAGCTGCAGGAGTGATCTTTAATTTTGCTTTTTCTTTCTTTACTGTACCTGCTGTATTTCTCTCCGGGAATGGCAGGAACAGGATCAGGATTCCATCGATAAAGATCGCAGCACCTGCAACAATAAAGATGGTTCTGTAGGACATATTCGCCGCTGCTACAAATCCGATGAGGAAAGGAAGCAGAAACTGGCTGATACACATGGAGAATTTTGTAAACAGGTTCGCTACAGAAGGATTATTTACATAGATCTCCATACATGTCGGGCTTACGCAGGTGTCCAGGAAGGAGTTTGCGATACCGCCTACAATGGCAAAAGCGTAGGCAACTCCCATAGATGGAGCAAATGCGATTCCCATAAAGTATGCTGCATAACAGATCACGCCGATGATTCCGCTTAATCTGCGTCCGAATTTGTCGGACAGGGGACCGGAAAACGGAAGAGAGATCAGTCTTCCAAGTCCAAGTGCGGCAATTACAGATACTACCATGCTGACATCCATAGTTCCATCACTTAAAGCCTTTGCTCCCCAGTGAGCCGCAAGCTCCGGCTTGTACTGACCCATGATGGAAGCTCCGATTCCATGGATGAAATATGTAAAATACAGCGCGATAGAAGTAATCACTAAATTTTTCTTACCTGTCTGGCTCATTTTTCTTATTTCCCTTCGTTCTCAGCCTGAAATTTCTGGTACTCATCTGTCGGCATCTCAAGACCTGTGTAAAGCTTGTAAGATGCTGCACCCTGCCACAGAAGCATTCCTTTTCCGCCTACTGCAAGCTTCACGCCTGCTTCTTTTGCTTCTTTTACCATCTTTGTCTCGGCCGGATTGTATACGCAGTCTGCAACAACAAGATCCTTATGGAACATGGATTTGTCAACCAGTGTGATGTCATCATGTGGTTTCATTCCTGCAAGTGTTCCGTTCGCGAGGATATCTGCGTTTGCGATCTCTTCTCTCAGTTTGTCCTGGTCGTCAAGGCAATATACGCTTACTTTGCAGTCCGGTACTTCTTTTGCAAGCTTCTCAGCAGTTCTTTTTGCTCTGTCAAGGAATGGATCGTCAGGGTTGAAGATCGCGATGGATGCTGCTCCGTCAAGGGCACACTGTACAGTCAGAGCTGTAGCTGCTCCGCCTGCTCCGAGGACTACCATCTTTTTGCCCTTTACATCAACACCGTGCTCTTTCAGATTGCGGACAAATCCGATACCGTCTGTGATATGTCCAACAAGTTTTCCATCCTCATTTACGATGGTGTTTACAGCGCCGATGATCTTTGCTGCCGGTGAAAGCTCGTCTACACACTGAGCTACTTTGTTCTTGCAAGGCATGGTTACATTGCAGCCTCTCATTTTGAACAGACGCATTGCATCAAGAGCTGCCGGAACCTGATCCTCTTTGATATCGAATGCCATGTAGGCATAGTCCAGGTTATGGTACTGGAAGCTGAAGTTGTACATAGCCGGGGATCCGGAATGTCCTACAGGGCTTCCGATCAGTGCAAGTAAACCAGTTGTTCCTTTAATTCTCTGTTCCATTTCTTTTTACCTCCTGCATTTTCCCCTGTCAGACACCGGATATATTTTCTCCGGTGTCTGACAGGTCATCTTTTTAATTTTTGTACTGTCCGGTTTATTGGATAGATTGGCAGATCAGATCCTGGAAGCTACCTCATAAGCCTCTTTTGTTGCATCCAGTGCACGTCTTGCACGGATAGCATCTCCGATCACATGTGTCTCAGGTACAAGGTCTTTGATCTTCTCTTCCAGAGGATTGTAGTTGCGGAATCCCATGGAAAGGATCACAGAATCATATCCTCTTGACTCGTGACGTACTCCGTCAGCGGTCTCATATTCTACACCGTCTTCATAGAATTTGCATACCTTTGCTCCGGTGATTTCCTTGATTCCGTAGTCCTCGAAATCCTTCATCAGATATACTCTGTGCTCGTGGATCACGTCTGCACCTACGGTATCACGGAACTCGATAACAGTTACATCATGCTCCTGCTCGCCTAAAAATGCAGCTGTCTCGCATCCAACCATTCCACCGCCGACAACGAGAACCTTTTTGCCTGCTGCTCTCTTGCCATCCAGAAGGTCAGAGCCGTGGATGATAGCCGGATTGTCGATTCCCTCGATCGGAAGGATCAGAGTCTTGGAACCGGTGGCAATGATCACGCTGTCCGGCTTCTCTTCTTTGATAAGCTCCGGAGTTACCTCACAGTTCATCACGATCTTAACGCCATCCTTCTGACAGCGATGGATGTAGCTGCGGATCATGTTTGTGATGTCACCTTTTCCCGGCGGATATGCAGCAAGTCTCATGTTTCCACCGAGAACATCTCCTGCCTCATAAAGTGTTACCTCATGGCCTCTCTCTTTTGCGATAAATGCAGCGGAAAGTCCTGCAACACCACCACCGATAACCATAACCTTCTTCGGCTCTTCCGCTTTCTCAAGCGGCTCTGCCTCATGACCCAGGAACGGGTTTGTCAGACAGCATACCGGATTTCCTGCATACATGTTTGCAACACAGCCCTGAAGACAGGCGATACAAGGAGTCATATCCTCAAGACGCTCTTCCTGTGCTTTCTTCGGCATAGCCGGATCTGCAAGGCTCTGACGTCCGAATGCTACAAGGTCTGCTCTTCCTTCTTTTACCATCAGCTCTGCGAACTGTGGCTCTGTATAACGTCCAACTGTGATCACCGGAATATTTACCGCACGTTTGATCTCCTCAACCTCTGCTGCAGAGAATCCACCGTGGATAACAGTCGGTGCCCACATAAACTCATCCTTGATATGAACGGCACGGGATACATGGAGTCCGTCCAGTCCGCAACTTTCCAGATATGCTGCGATCGCTGCACTGTCGTGGATATCAAGTCCGCCCGGAACCTCATCTGCACAGTTGATTCTTGCAAGAACTGCAATTTTTCCCTGTGTTGCTTTTTTAACTTCCTCGATAATCAGACGGGAGAAACGCATACGGTTCTCAAAGCATCCGCCAAACTCATCCACTCTCTTGTTTGTTCTCGGAGAAAGGAAGGTACTTACCAGATAACCGTGTGCCATATGGATCTCAACAGCATCTGCTCCTGCTTCCATTGCTCTTCTTGCAGCCTCACCGTAGCCTTTGATCAGCTCGTAAACTTCCTCAGTTGTAAGCTGCTTCGGAATATCACGGCCGCACACTGACGGGATACTGGTTGCTGCTGTGATCGGTGCTCCTGCGTTCTTTGCATTTCCTTCCGGACCTGCGTTCTGAAGCTGGATGGACACCTTTGCTCCTTCTGCATGACATCCGTCGATAACCTTGCGGAAGCTCTCGATCGTAGAGTCGTCATAAAGACATGGTTTACGCGGGCCGCCCTTTGCGCCCTTGTGAACTACAGTAGCCTCGATAGTGATCAGACCAAATCCGCCTTTTGCTCTTTCTCTGTAATATGCAGCGGACTGCTCACTCATTGTTCCGTCTGTGTTTGCAAAGTTATTTCCCATTGGCGGAACAACAAAACGATTCTTTACTGTCATAGGACCGATCTCGATCGGCTGAAACATCGCATTGAATTTCATATGCGTTCTCCTTTCCTTTGAAACAATCTTTTTGTTTCTTTCACGGTAACGCCCTGTCACCGGTATGACGTCGGAAACAGGGGCCCGTCTGAAATATTAGTTTCTTATATTAATTACAGTACTTCCGGCCAAACCTCTTCCAGTACCTTCTTTGTGTTCTCATATGTATGTTTTGCAGCATACTCGATACCTTTTTCAAGGTTTGCATCGCTGATAACCTCTACGCCGATGGCATTTGGTCTGATGCCTTTTTCTTTGATCATTTTTACGAACGGTACTGTTGTTCCGATTCCTGTTCCAGGAGCAAGACGGTCATGCATGGACTCATCTCTTAAGATTGTTGTTGCATATGGTCTTTCCCATACATCGTTGATCTGGATGGATACGATCTTGTCTGCCGGGATTCCCTCAAGTACGGAAAGCTCGATCGGCTGGTTTGCTCTTACCCAGTGCCATGTATCAAGGATCAGTTTCGCATTCTCGCAGTCAGCAGCTTTTACAACAGCCCAGCCCTTTTTCACATCCGGGATTCCGCTGTATGGCATTGGCTCAACACCGATGATGTATTTGCCTGCTCTGTGGCAAAGCTCACGAAGCTTCTGTGCTGTGTACTCTACGGAATAGTTCTCCATCAGTCCGCAGTTGATCTGTTTTACGTTAAATAATTCACACATATGGAAGCAGAGCTGTTCTTTGTATTTCTGCTCATAGGAACGATGCTCCTCTGCCCACTGCACGATGTACTCAACCTCTGTTACCTTCATTTCATATTTATCCAGGATCGCCAGGATATCCTCGTCGAAAAGTCCCTCATTCAGGGCATCTACGTAGGTTTCTGCTCTCAGGCCGATTCCCTCATAGCCAGCCTCTTTGGCAGCTTTTACACGGTCCTCAAATTTGCACTGATCTCCCAGTGTCCAGGAACTGATTGTGATTGGAAATTCTTTTGACATGATAATTCCTCCTGAAAATTTAAATAATTTTATTTGTTTTTTTTAAATTATTTTGTATCTTTTTTCTATAAGCATTATATAACTTTGTTAAATACAAAACAAATTGATTGTACCAGGAGAATCCATAGATTTTATCAATATATCATGTTATACTATATAAAACATATTCAGCCGTATTGCCGCCGTCACTGCATACGGCCCGGCAAATCTCTTATGTCTGTCAGACTTACCGGGGATCTGTTCGAAGTAAAACATTCAGATAAACTTACGAAAGGAGTATTGAAAAATGAATCTGTATCATCTTCGCTATTTCGTGACACTGGCTCATCTGGAACATTATACAAAAGCTGCGGATGTTCTGGCCATCACACAGCCCAGCCTAAGTCACGCGATCTCTTCTCTGGAGGAAGAGCTTGGAGTGAAATTATTTGAAAAAAACGGACGGAATGTTTCTCTCACCAAATATGGCAAGTCTTTTCTGGAGGATGTGGAACAAACCCTGAACCGGCTGGATTCCTCCGTAAACGGTCTCCAGCTTGCAGGAAAGGGAGAAGGACAGATCGATGTGGCTTTTCTCAGAACTCTGGGTGTTGACTTTATGCCAAAGATCATCCGCAGCTTTCTTAATGCCAATAAGGGAAAACAGATCCATTTCAATCTGTTCTGCGATAAGGTGCTTACCGGCGATATCCTCACCGGACTGAAAGAAAAGAAATACGATATCGGCTTCTGTTCCAAATTTGACGACGAACCACTGATCGAATTTATTCCGGTTGCCAAGCAGGATCTGGTCGTCATCGTTCCGCCGGAACATCCTCTTGCTGAGAAATCCGAGATTCATCTGGAGGAAACGCTTCCATACAAGCAGATCATCTTCAAGAAGAGAAGCGGTCTCCGCCAGATCATTGACCAGTTATTTAAGAGCATCGGTCAGTACCCGGATGTGGCTTTTGAAATCGATGAGGATCAGGTTGCCGCAGGATTTGTTGCCAATGATTTCGGCATCTGCATTGCACCGGATATCCCGATCCTTCACTCTCTGAACCTTAAGATCCTGCCCCTTGTCTCTCCAAGCTGGCAGCGGAATTTCTACATGGCCATGCTGAAGGATGTATACCATCCGCCGGTCGTGGAAGCCTTTAAAAAATTTGTGATCGAGGAAACCTCGAGGGAGATTTTTTATAAGACCAATTAAACGATCTGTTCATCTGCAAATATATGGTCCGGATCTTTTATATCATAAAGGACAGCTGCCCGATCTCCGTTCTGTTTCTGTACGGTTTATCGGACAGCTGTCCCTTTTATATGTAAAACTATTCTGTTTTATGATCAGCAGTTATTTATTTGCCTCTGCCTCACGAAGTCTGTGGATCAGCTCCTCGCAGATCTCAAGCTCACTCTTTCCGTCTGTCTCAACAACTATATCTGCTGCTGCCTCATATTTCGCGCGACGTTTTTCCAACAGATCAGCGATAAATGAAACATTTTTGTTGTTCTCAAGTAAAGGACGGTCATGATTATCCTTTACACGTTCCAGAATAGTTTCCGGCTTTGCAGTCAGAAGTACAACACGGCCATTTTTTTTCATCTCGGTAACATTGCGCTCCCGCATCGGAACACCACCGCCACAGGATACTACAACATTAGATCTGGACTGCATCTCGATCAGAAGATTTGTCTCAAGCTCACGGAAATACTCTTCACCGTAAGTCTCAAAGATATCGGAAATGCTCATTCCCTGTCTCTCCACGATACACTGATCCATCTCCACAACATCCATGGCAAGAACATTCTTCAGATAATCGGAGATCGTAGATTTACCAGCTCCCATAAATCCGATCAGGAAGATATTATAATTGAAAAGATTTCTGGACTGGATCCTTTTACTGTTCTGTGTGATGCTTGCAAAAACATCATTGACCTCTTTCTTATGACGTCTGCCTTCCATTCTGGCTTCCAGCCATCCTTTCTGCTTCGCCTCCTGTTCCGGCTGAAGTACCGGAAGATCGTTAGCTTCCTTGTATACCATGATGTCCTCTACGATCCTGTTTCTCATAAGGAGTGCGTCCAGGATGATCTCATCGCACTGTCCAAGGCTTTCTCTTAATACTTCTAACTGGTTCATAATATCTCCTTTACTTCGTTCATTTTATTACGGATTTCCGTCATCACTTTATCACTTTAAATCAAGTATCTGTCCTTATTATACCAACTGGTCATTTTTATCTCAACCCAAATTTTCATTGAATTTACGCATGTGATCTATAGATTATTTTTATAATTTTTAGGCACGGCAAAGATATCCGACGCCGGACTTCACGCTATGATGGACTGAATTGTTTGCAGTAATTTATGGAATTGCTATAGTATTCACGCCAGGATCTGTGTCAAAAAAATCTCCGCCCTTTTACAGAAGCAGAGATTTTTTACAGAAATTTTATCACCAAGATTCTACTGTATCACTTCATAGATCCGGTAATGCTTGTATATATAATCCCGGAACTGCTCCACAAGCGCACTTGGGTACCGGTTTTTCATCATTCCCATGTATATGTAACGACGGCAGTGCAGATTCTCAATATTTAAGATTTTCACAGGAAGTGTATGGATCACCGGTACATCCGGCACAATGCCTACACCAAATTCCTCCGCCACCATACCTGCCAGTGCACCATCCTCTTCTACCTCAAAGGCCGTCTCCGGTGAAAGTCCTTCCTTTTCGAAAAGCTCCCGGATCACAAAATACAGTCCGCTTGCAGGGGTAAAGGTCACCTGCGGATACTGCCCCAGCTCTTTTATGGTCACTGAATTTCGGTCTGCAAGAGCATGGTTCTCAGGCACTACAGCCACCAGCTTTTCTTCTGACACCGGCACAAAGCTGATCTCCTTCTCGCCCTCTGCCCGGGAACAGAAGATCACGTCGAATTTCTCTTCCTTCAGACCCCGGATCAGACTTCCGGTAGCTGCATTCTGAAAACGGAAATCAATCTTCTTCCCCTCCTGTTCATTAAGGAACCCCCGGACAAGCTCCGGGATAAATCTGCGTCCCTGGGTATGGATATACCCGATGGAAATACTTCCTCCCGGAATCCTTGCCGCTTCCTGTATCCTCTCCACACCAAGATTCAGGATATGTAAGGAGTCCTGCACATATTTCAGAAACATTTCCCCGTATTTGGTCATGGTCACATTTCTTCCGTGACGCTCAAAAAGTGGAACCTGCAGTTCCTTTTCAAGGTTGGAGATCGCATGGCTCAGGCTTGGCTGGGTTATATCCAGCCTCTTGGCTGCTCTGGTATAATTTTCGATCTGGGCAAGAGTCACAAAATATGTGAGCTGATTTAAGTTCATATGTCAAAAAATCCTTTCTTTCCTCCGCGCGAGAGACTTTCAGGCAGGTAAGCTCAGACACCTCGCTGCCTGGTCTGTTTCACACTCCAAGGCTCAGGAGTTCTTTTCCCGCCGCAAGTCTCTCATAAAACTGCTCATAAAAATCCCGCTTCTCATCATAAGGCTTCCTGTAAAACTGGTTCACCACATACATGTTCAGGTTTCGGATCAGATCACTGTCCTCGCTCTCATAGAGAACCGCCTGGACATCCAGAAGAAAATAATGCCAGTCACAGACAAATTTTTCGTAATTTTGAAAATCCGGAGTATCTACCCATTTCCGGACCTTGATCTTACTGCGGCTGGTCTTTTTGCACTCGTGGATCTGAAGGATGTATTTAAAACTCCCGTCCTCATAGTATCTTCCCAGCGGGAACAAACGGCAGAAGCCCGGACGAAAGCTGTGGATGGAGCATCTTCCGTTGCTATTCAGAAATACGCATCGTTCCTCTGCCCCTGTCATCCTAAGATGCGGCAGAATATTTCCGTCTGTGACGCCAAGCTCTATTTTTCCGGCAAGCAGCTGGTCCACACTTAAGTGAAGTCCCTGACTTAACCGCCATACATCCAGCGGATCCAATACAACAGAATCTCCCATTCCCGTACAGCAGTCAAAACAGCCCTTACAGTCCTGACAGTCTGCCTTTACCATGTCATTTGCCTCGTATAAACGACCGTCGGAAATTTCCTCCAGTGTAACCTCCCGCCGCATCAGACAAGTGCCTCCAGTCCTGTAACTCCCCAGTCCTCAGCCAGGCTTTTCAACCCGTCCAGGATCTCCTCCCTGGAATAATCGTGATCATCCAGGTAATCTACGTCCATATCATTGAGATGCAGATAAAAGGTAAGGGCAAGCTCCAGATAATCTGGATCATCTTCCTCCATGTTCATAAGAAGCTCATTTTCCGCTCCGTTGATATCACCCTCATCAGCAAGTCCGATAACCTTCTTAAAAAGCTGGTCTGCCTCTGTATAATCTGCCTCTGCTGCAGGAAGTGTATACTGCGGCATATCTCCCTTAAGAAGAAGTCTTGTGATCAGTCTTGCGATATCCTGAATATTTCCTGACATTCTGTCATCCTGTAATCCCAAATCGTTTTCCTCTCTTTCTGCTGTCCTGTTCTGCCAGACACATTTCTCCGACCGACGTATCTGCATCCGGTCCTCCGCTCATCCGAACCCCGGATATCTGGACAGGCAATTTATTTAATCCAGTTTAATTCCTGACAACGCCTGTGCAAATGCATTGTTCACCGGCTCATTGGCCTCTTTCTGCTGTTTCTTAAGATAACGCTGCACATCACGCTTATTCACACCTGCACCCTCTTTGGCTCGTCTTGCCTGGAAGGATGAAAGCTTTTCTTTATAGCCGCACTGACATACAAAGGTCTCTTCTTTTCCCTTCAGAAGCATCTCCATACGCTTATGGCATTTCGGACAGCGCGCATTGGTGGTCCTGGATACTGTCTCTCTGTATCCGCATTCCCGGTCCTCGCACACCAGCATTTTGGCATTCTTTCCGTTGACTGCCAGAAGATGTTTGCCGCAGTTAGGGCACTTCTTGTTTGTCATATTGTCATGGCGGAATGTTCCCTGTCCGCCTTTGATCTCATCTACGATCTCACAGGCATATTTACGGATCCCTGTGAGGAATTTATCCTGACGGAGCTTTCCGTTTGCAATATCACTGAGCTTCATCTCCCAGTCTGCGGTAAGCTCCGGCTTTTTCAATTCTTCCGGAACCAGCTCCAGAAGCTGTTTCGCCTTGGAGGTAATGTAGATCTCATTGCCTCTTTTTTCCATCATAAAGCTGTTGAAAAGCTTCTCGATGATGTCCGCTCTTGTGGCTACCGTTCCAAGTCCACCGGTCTCACCAAGGGTTTTTGCCGCTTTTTTGTCGTGGCTTTCCATAAAATGAACCGGATTTTCCATGGCACCAAGAAGTGTGGCCTCTGTAAATCTGGCCGGTGGTTTTGTTTTGCCTGCTGTAAGAGCTGCTCCTTCCACAGTAAGTATCTGACCTTCCGTAAGCTCCGGAAGCTTCTGGTCTTTCAGCTTATCACCGGATTCCTCTTCATCCTCATCCTGCCAGCCGCCTTCATAAACCTCTCTCCACCCTGCACTTTTTACAATACGTCCGCTTGCAGCGAAAGTTTCTCCTGCTGCAGTTCCTTCCATGCTTACCAGCTCATATACAGCCGGCGGATACAGCACGCTCAGGAAACGGCGTACTACCATATCGTAAATCTTCCGTTCCTCGTTGGTCATATGATCCAGCTGTACAAACTGTTCTGTAGGAATGATGGCATGATGGTCACTGACTTTTTTGTCATCCACAAAGCCAGCACTGGTCTGGATCGGTTTATTGACCAGCGCACCGGCAAGTTTTCGATAAGGACCTGTCCCGCATGCCTGAAGACGCTCTTTAATGGTAGGAACTACATCTTTTCCTATATATCTGGAATCCGTTCTTGGGTAGGTAAGGACTTTGTGATTCTCGTAGAGCCTCTGCATGATATTCAGAGTTTCCTTTGCAGAAAAGCCGTATTTCTGATTGGCTTCTCTCTGAAGAGTGGTCAGGTCATAAAGCCCCGGCGCATAGGTCTTCTTCGGCTTTCTGGAAACCTTTGTTATGGTAAGGTTGCTTTTTCCTGCCTTTGTCTGGATCTCCTGGGCACGCTCCTTCTTAAAGGTGCGGAGGCTTCCGCTTTTTCCGTCACGCCAGGTCCAGCGTACATTTCCCGCCTGCAGAGTGATCCCGTAATAATCCTCCGGCTTAAATTCCCGGATTTCCTGCTCTCTTCTTGCGATCATGGCAAGGGTGGGGGTCTGCACACGTCCGCAGGAAAGCTGGGCATTATATTTACAGGTCAGCGCTCTGGTCCCGTTCATTCCCACCAGCCAGTCCGCCTCCGCCCTGGCCTGTGCCGCACGGTAAAGATCATCATAATCATGGCCGTTTTTAAGGTGGGCAAAGCCGTCACGGATTGCTTTGTCCGTTACGGATGAGATCCACAGACGCTTAATAGGTTTATGGCAGTCTGCCTTTGCAAGGATCCATCTTGCTACCAGTTCTCCCTCACGTCCAGCATCTGTGGCAATGATGATCTCCCCGATATCCTTCCTGTAAAGCTGGGTTTTCACCGCATTGTACTGCTTGGAGGTCTGGCGTATCACCACCAGTTTCATTTTCTCCGGCATCATGGGAAGCGTGGAAAGCTCCCATTTGGTATATTTTTTATCGTATTCTTCCGGATCTGCCAGTGTTACCAGATGTCCCAGGGCCCAGGTCACTACATAGTCTTTTCCTTCCAGGGTTCCGTTCCCCTTCTGACTGCAGTGGAGGACTCTGGCAATGTCTCTGGCAACGGATGGCTTCTCCGCAATTACTAATGATTTCATATTTTTTTCTTTCACCTCTTACTCTTTGGAGCCTGTTTCCTAATGGCTCCGGGGTTCAACTATTATAGCATGAAAAAAGCACTTCGTCCAGAAAAGGGCCGAAGCCTTTTTCCGTCGAAATGCTCTTTACTTTCATATTACTCTCAGCAGCTGTTCATGCACATTTTCCGCTGATCTTATAGCCCACTCCACGAACTGTTTCCACCAGATCTCCTGCCGGGCCAAGCTTCTGGCGAAGGGTACGGATATGTACATCTACGGTTCTGCTCTCCCCGTCGAATTCATATCCCCAGATCTGATTTAAAAGCTGTGTTCTGGAAAGAACCGTACCACTGTTTTTCAGAAGGAGACAAAGCATCTCGTATTCTTTCAGTGTCAGATTCACAGGCTCCTGATCAACAGTTACCTCATGTCTTCCCGGACATACATAAAGATTTTCCATACGATACTCCTCTGCGCCATTGTCCTCTGATCTCCGAAGAAGGGCACGTACCCTGGAGATCAGCTCCATCATACGGAACGGCTTCGGAATGTAATCATCTGCGCCGCTGTCCAGACCTACCACGGTATCAAATTCGCTACCCTTTGCCGTAAGCATGATCACCGGAAGCTTCCGCACATCCGGACGGATACGGATTTTTTTTAAAATAGACAGTCCGTCTTCCTCCGGAAGCATAATGTCCAGAAGCACCAGTGAAGGCAGTTCTTTTTCCAACGCTTTCCAGAAAAGTGATGGCCGTTCAAACCCCTGTGCCTCCAGACCCTGACTGTTTAATGTATATACAACAAGTTCACGGATACTTTCATCATCTTCCACAAGATATATCATAATTTTCCTCCAGCTTCATTTTTCATCTGATACGTGCAAGTATAAAGTGCATTCGTAAAATCCAACATAGAAAAAAGGTTAAGTTTATGTAAAATATAGAAATCCTTAAGAAATTTTAATTTGTAAAAGCCGAACGTCAATGTTATGATAAAGCAGAGAGTTGTTTGGAGGTTTTTTATTATGTATTCTTTTATTGTGAATCCCAATTCAAGATCCGGTGAGGGACGTAATGTCTGGAACCGGCTTCGCAGCATCATGGAAAGTCAGGGGATCTCATATCAGTATTTTCTCACAGAATATGTGGGACACGCCACAGTACTGGCACGAAGGATCAGTGCCGCCGGAACACCGGAGGATCCGGTAACTCTGGTAACAGTAGGCGGTGACGGCACTATTTATGAAGTACTTACCGGGATCATTGATCTGTCTTCGGTTGTTTTCGGATTTATCCCGGTCGGGTCCGGCAACGATTTCTGCCGCAGTATGGGCCTGCCCTTTGATCCTTTTGAAGCGCTTCGCTCTATCCTTGAAAACAGACGGACCATTTCCATGGATGTTCCTGTTCTCCACCTTGGCAGCCATTCCTACCGTTTCGGCATCAGTGCAGGAATGGGCTACGATGCGGCAATCTGTCAGGAAGTCCTGATCACACCTGGCAAAAAATTTCTCAACCGTCTCCATATGGGTAAACTCATCTACCTTATGGTGGCACTGAAGCAATTTCTCTTCCTTACTCCGTCCCCGGTCACGATAACACTTGACGGGAACAAGCCACAAACCTTCAGCAGGACTTGGTTTGCGGCTGTAATGAACCAGAAATATGAAGGCGGAGGCTTTAAATTCTGTCCAAACGCCAGTCCGGAGGATGGTTTACTGGATGTGATCGTTATTGAAGGAATCTCCAAGCTGAAAATGCTGTTCTGCCTGCCGAGCGCTCTCTGGGGAAAACATACCCGCATTCGCGGTGTACATATTTTACAGTGCAGGAACGTACATATTACAAGTGCCCATTCCCTTCCTGTGCATAAAGACGGAGAATCCGGCGGAATCCAGCGTGAATTTTCTGTGACCATTGAAAAGAAACCTTTAAAAATCATAATGCCTGTGTTATAGTAGCAGGTAGATACTTAACAAAAAAGAAGCTTAAGGCTGACATCAGCCATACCTCAAGAAAAGGAGCGGCAAAATGTTGAGTAAAATAAAAAAATACAGGCACGGTTTTATCATAGCAATCTATTTCGTTGCCTATCTTATCCTGTTTGGATATCTGGAGCAGCGGCCTGTACGAGCCTACCATGTTGTACATACTGTTTTTGATGATATGATCCCGTTCTGCGAGATTTTTATTATTCCGTACCTTTTATGGTTTCCATATGTGGTAATAACGGTTGTGTATTTCCTGTTTCGCAATAAGAATAAAAAGGAATATTTCCAGCTGATCTTCAACCTGATGATGGGAATGACGGTTTTCCTTGTTGTTTCCTACATCTATCCGAACGTTCAGTATCTCCGCCCTGCGGTATTCCCCAGAAGCAACATCTTTACACGACTGGTGGCCGAGCTCTATCGGACAGATACTCCCACCAACATCCTGCCAAGTATCCATGTATTTAATTCCCTGGCTGTTTATTTTGCCATTCATCACTGCCAGGCACTGAAAGACAGGAAATGGCTTCAGCGAGGAGCCCTGATCCTTTCTGTTCTGATCATCCTGTCCACCATGTTTATCAAGCAGCACTCCGTGATCGATGTATGTCTTGGTACCACACTGGCACTGTTCGGACATCTCCTGTTCTATCCACAGAGAGTGGAGGATTACGAGGAACAGCGCTCCCTATCTCATATGCGCAAGAAGAAGCCGGAACAGAATTTATAAAAAAAGCCCCGTTGGGGGCTTTTTTTTAATTAAATCCATAAAACTTCTGACAGATCTTATAGGCTGCCACAAACATCTTTCTTCCACCTCTTCCGGGAAGATTGGACACCCTTCCGAAGAGACTTCTCCGAAGCTTCCGGTACAGTCCCATATTCTGATCTTTGATGTAATCCTGCAGCTCCTGTTTTTTATCCAGGCATTCCTGCGTTGCAGCTCTTACCAGCATGATCGAAGAAACGGTTGTGATGATATCCAGATAGCTGAACATATAAGCACGAAGTCTGCGGTTGCTCACATTAGCCTTCAGATAGGCGTCCACCATCAGTTTGTTTACACGGATCTGCTGATCGATACGCTTGATCATCACTTTCTCATTGACAGACTGATCATCTCTTCCAATAAAATATCGATAGAAATTTACATCCAGATAATAGAGATTTTTTACATAGGGAAGCGGCTCAAACGCAAACAGGTTATCTACGTAGAACGTATGCTTCGGAAGCTCCATTCCACAGTCATGGAGAAGTTTTGTACGGTATATCATGGAATGCATAAGGAGATACTGGCCTTTTTTCATGTGGCGTACCTCATCCCATCCGAAAATCTGGTTTGTCGGAAAACAGTGTCTGTACTGCATGACCTTTTTGCGGGTAGCTCCCTGCTTCTCATAAACGAAATTACTGATGAGAAGATCCACGGTCTCAGCCCCACGTATCAGTTCATAAAGTGTTTTCAGGACCTCATAGTAGGCATCCTGATTTACCCAGTCATCACTGTCCACAACCTTGAAATAAAGTCCTGTTGCGTTTTTGATCCCTGTGTTGACTGCCTGTCCATGGCCGCCATTTTCCTGATGTATGGCTTTTACGATAGTTGGATATTTCTCGGCATAATCATCTGCGATCTCGGCAGTACGGTCACTGGAGCCATCATCTACAATGATGATCTCTACTTCCTCTCCTCCGATCAGCAGGGAATTGATGCATTTTGACATATAAGCCTCTGAATTATAGCATGGTATTGCTACGCTCAAAAGTTTCATGTGTTTTCCTCCTTCATATATCTGGTGTATGCGCGAAACGCAGATGGTATTGCATATTTTTTATCGGATTCTCTCTTATCCACAAACAGGAACTCCCCCTGCGGTGCTTCTTCCAGAGAGGATACAGCGATACGATAAGCACACATCCTCCATTCAATATGGGAAAAAATGTGCTTCGCATCCGGCAGTGCTTCGATCCGCAGTGGTTCCAGCCCCATGGCTTTTACCCGGGCAAGTGCCGCCTTCTCCGTCAGATGTCCTTCCACATTTGGAAGCTCATAAAGGCCTGCCAGAAGTCCTGTATCCGGACGTTTACGGATCGCTGTACCTGCTCCGTCCTGGATCACAAGGACCGTTCGCTGTTCTATGGTGCGGGCTTTCTTCGGTGCTTTTACGGGAAGTTCTTCTACAGTTCCATGCTTTCTGGCAAGGCAAAAATGCCCCAGCGGGCATTCTTCGCACTTTGCTACTCCGTTTGGAACACAGACTACAGCTCCCAGCTCCATCATAGCCTGGTTGAAATCCCCTGGTCTGTCCTCAGACATCTGCTCTGTAAGATCATTTTCCACCGATTTCCGTACAGACTGTTTCATGATATCTCCACGGTTTTCGGTGAGTCTTGCGTATACCCGCAGCACATTTCCATCTACTGCAGGGACTTTCTTTCCGTAGGCAATGGACGCAATGGCACCTGCCGTATATCTTCCTATTCCTTTTAACGAGAGAAGTGTCTCAAAATCCTCAGGGATCCTGCCTCCATATTCTTCCATGACCTGAACAGCCGCTTTCTGCATGTTGCGGACACGGCTGTAATAGCCAAGGCCTTCCCACAGCTTGATGATCCTCTCTTCCGGTGCCGCCGCAAGGGCTGCTACATCCGGAAGTTCCTGAATAAAGCGCTGAAAATAAGGTTTCACAGCTTCCACTCGGGTCTGCTGGAGCATGATCTCAGATACCCAGGTATAATAGGCATTGTCTTTATCTCTCCAGGGCAGGATCCTTTTGTTTTTATCGTACCATTTCAGAAGGGGTTCTGCAATGTTTTCAGGCATATCGTTTCCTTTCTATAATCTTACCGGTATCGGATCACAGATCTTCATGGAATCTTCCGTGACGGCACAGTCATAGGCCAGGATGTGAACACCGGCATCTGCTGCCGCCTTAAGTGTCTCTCCAAATTCCGGATGTGTCTCCCGATTTGGTTCAAAATACCTTACACCCTTCATCTGGATCACCAGAAGAAGATACGCCTCATAGCCGTCAGCTGCTGCATGCATCAGCTCACAGAGATGCTTGATCCCCCGTTCTGTAGGTGCGTCCGGAAAGCGCACGATATTATTTTCTTCCAGAGTGACGCCTTTTACCTCGATAAAAGCCTTTCGCTTCCCGGATTCCACATACAGGTCAAAACGGGAATTTCCGTATGTCTTTTCTCTCCTGACAGTCACTTTCTCCGGAAAAAGATTTCCGGCCGCCACCCACTCTTCTGCTGCTTTATTCGGGGCCTGGGAATCCATATTGATCCAGCGGCCCTCCTTGTTCACACTGATCAGATCGTATTTCGTTTTCCTGGCAGGATTATCACTCTTTTCCAGGATCACTTCTGCTTCCGGAACAAGAAGTTCCCGGCATCTGCCTGTATTCTTCACATGGACCGTTTCCAGCTGATCCCCGATCTGCACATGAGCGATAAAACGGTTAGGCCTGTCTTTGAATATACCTCTGATCGTATTCTTATAATTCATAGTTTTTCCCTCGTAACCCTTACTATAACATAAAATCTTCAAAAGCGCAGTTGCTTTTTTTTCTTTTCTCATATAGAATTGTTTTGATAACTGTTCACTGGTAATATTCCGCGAGGTGTTTTTTGTGAGCGAAGGCCACAGAAAACCCGAGACATACCGCGCGAATTTATGCGATTAACATAAATTCTGTGCATCGCGAAGCGTATTGCTGAGAACGGAGTGAACAGTAACTTGTTTTGTACTATGTCCAGTACAAAGGGTTGCTTTTTTTACATATCATAGTTTTTTGGGGAGGTTTTTCTGATGGACAGTATTATTTTTGATGTTGACGGTACGCTCTGGGATTCCACCGGGATCGTAGCTGAGGCCTGGAGTGATTACCTTATCCATACGGAGCACATGGATACCGATGTAAGCGCCAAACGACTGATGGGGCTTTTCGGCCAGCTGCTGCCGGATATCGCAAAGGCTCTTTTCCCTGAGCTTCCGGAAGCAGAACAGCTTCGTATCATCGACGGCTGCTGCCAGGCAGAGCACGAGGCACTGCTTCGCAAATGTGCTCCGCTGTATCCGGATCTTGAGGAAACACTGAAGATTCTTTCCAGCCGTTTTCCTCTTTTTATCGTCAGTAACTGCCAGGCCGGATATATTGAAGTGTTCCTGAAATCCACAGGCTTCGGACACTATTTCAAGGGCCATCTCTGTCCCGGTGACACCGGCATGGCCAAAGCGGAAAATATCATGAAGATCCGCGAGGATAATAATCTTTCCGATCCGGTTTATATCGGTGATACTATAGGAGACTTTAATGCCTGCCGGAAAGCAGGAGTTCCTTTTATCTTTGCTGAATACGGTTTCGGTCAGGTGGATAAACCGGATTACCGGATCACCAGGCCTTTTGACCTTACGGAGATATGCAGATGAGTATGAAAAGATCAAAATCCATAGACCTTACTTCCGGTCCGATCCTGAAAACGCTTTCAGAGCTTGCTCTTCCTATCATGGCATCTTCCCTTCTTGGAACTGCCTATAATATCACAGATATGGCCTGGATCGGGCTTCTGGGCTCCAAGGCAGTTGCCGGTGTCGGTGTGGGCGGCATGTATGTGTGGCTTTCCCAGGGACTGGTAGCCCTTCCGAGAATGGGCGGACAGGTAAACACCGCACAATCCTGCGGCCGGAAGGATTATAAAGAGGCACGTTCCTACGCGGCCAGTGCCCTGCAGATGACCATTCTCTTCGGTCTCTTATTTTCTGCAGCAAGTATTATATTTCTTGATCCTCTGATCGGATTTTTTAATCTGACAGACCCGGAAGCATATTCTTCTGCCAGATCTTATATGCTGATCACCTGCGGACTGATCATTTTTTCCTTCCTGAACCTGACTCTCACCGGACTTTTTACAGCCCAGGGAGATTCCAGATCTCCGCTGATGGCCAATTTTCTTGGACTTGTGGGAAATATGCTCCTGGATCCGCTCCTGATCCTTGGCATTGGACCTTTTCCACGGCTTGAAACGTTAGGTGCTGCCATTGCCACAGTAACTGCACAGTTTCTGGTTTTTGCAGTGCTGGTTTTCCGGATCTTTACTTCCGGGCTGGAAACAAATGTACTTCGTGAACTTCATCTTTTTTCACGTTTTCCGGGAAAATTTTATAAAAATATCTTCCGCATTGGTTTTCCAACCGCTATCCAGAGCATGCTCTACTGTATGATCTCCATGGTACTGACCAGAATGGTTTCCGCCTTCGGTGCTGCTGCCATTGCTGTCCAACGTGTGGGCGGACAGATCGAATCCGTTTCCTGGAACACCGCGGACGGCTTTGCCTCTGCCTTAAATGCTTTTACCGCACAGAATTTCGGTGCAAAAAAATACGACCGCATCCGCCAGGGCTACCGTATTTCCTTTGGTATCCTGACAATCTGGGGCCTTATCATAACTGCAGCCTTTGTGCTGCTCCCACGCCCGATCTCCGGACTGTTTTTCCATGATCCGGAATCCCTTGGGATTTCTGTAAATTACCTGATCATCATCGGCTTCTGTGAGGCTTTCATGGCCATTGAGCTGATGACCATCGGTGCACTGTCCGGCCTTGGTATGACCAAGCTCTGCAGTATCATCAGTATTATCCTGACAGGGGCCAGAATCCCGCTTGCCATGCTGCTGACTCATGCGGGAATGGGACTCAATGGTATCTGGTGGGCACTTTCCCTTACTTCTATCGTAAAGGGAATCATCTTTACTCTGACATTCCGGCAGACCAGCCGAACGAAATTAAACTAAATACAGACAGAAAAACTCCCCGCGGATACCGGAGCCTGATCAGACAGGTTACCGTTTCACGGGGAGTTCTGCTTTTTTACCTAAAGGATAGTTCTGATACTTCTGATCATTTTTTGATACATTTTGTTCTGAGTACAAACAGAAATACCGCAAGTATCACAAACAGAATTACTACATAGGCGATCTTTGCTGCTACACTTGTGGTGAATGCGTCAACTCCTGTAGCCACTCCGATAAGTATCAGACAGATTCCTGAAACTTTTTCCATTTTTTTCTCATCATACTTCTGGGCTCTGGCCTGTGTGTTTCCGCCTTTCATAAAAAAGGAACCGTGTCCGGTAAAAAGCATAAATCCTACTACCAGTGCTGCGATTGTAAGTATAAAGCTGAATGACTGATCAAACATAATGTTTTCCTCCTGCTAAAGAACAGGAGCCACACACCGGATCACCGGCTGGCTCCTGTTTGTTTTTTGACTACAGCTCCGATCAATAGAAACAGACGATCGGAACATTATACTGGATAATGTTGTAAAGCTCTCCCGCTTTATCCGGCGGCATATTGATACAGCCGTGGGAACCTCCGGTTAGATACCGATCGCCTCCAAAATACGGCTGCCAGTCTGCATCATGGAATCCAATGCCTCCGTTAAACGGCATCCAGTAGGTTACCGGCTGTTCATAGGAATAGGTTCCGTCTGGTTTCTTGGTGCCACGTAACACATCCGGGCTCTTCTTATAGTACAAGGTGAAGATTCCAGGAGGTGTTTTTCTCTTGGGATCACTTGCAAGTCCGGATACGATATCTGATTCAAAGATCACATTTCCATCCTGATAATACCACATATACTGTTCTGTAAGGTCCACTTCAATGTAGGTATTTCCCAGATCATTCACACCATAAGAATTGGCTCTCATGGAATAAACCGGCTCTCTGGTCGTCTGAGCTCCGGACTGGATCTCCTGGGTAAGCTGTGCCACCTCTCCGTCCTGATCGATCTTCCAGCCATATGCAGAACCGGAAACCGAAACAGTTCTTCCGCTTGTTGTCTGGAACTGACGCTCTGTACCTACTGTATCATGATCCGCTGCAAGCTGTGCCACATAATCCACGATATGCTGTTTGAAGGATGCATCATCCTGGATCAGCTGGCCCTTTTCGTCAAACTGCAGCCAGTTCTTGATGGTGCTTCCATCAAGTGTTACTGTCTCATCTCCAAATGTGTAGGTGATGCTTGCCCTCGCAAAGTTATTATATGCATCCACCGTTGCCTGCAGATCTGCACTGTCGCTGGTCACATCTGCTTTCACATAAGCATCCGGGTTACTGCCAAGATCTACTTCCCCGTCATCGCTGCTGATAGCATCACTGATCATCTGATAGGCTTCTTTTACCTTCAGTTCACTTCCCACTGTCTCCGGCACGATCGTAAACTCGGAATCATTAAAGCTTACGTACGCATTCTCCGGTGCTACCTGATTCTCTTTCTGGGCACAGTTCAGTGCTTTCACTTCTGACTCCAGCTTTGACTTGTCAAAAGCTGTCTGCTCACTGGCTGTGTAAGTCGTCTTTTCAAAAAATCCTCTCACCCATTCATAGGGCTTCTGCGCTTTCAAAAGCTTCAGAACTTCACCACTGGATATATAACGATAACTGATATCCGTTCCTTCTATAGTCTGCGGTTCCTGATCTCTGGCCTTTACCTGGATGGAATAGCCTTCCATTTTTTTTTGCGATCTCCTGCTCAACCTCATATGCAGTCCTGTTGGAGCTGTCGATCCCGTTAATCGTTGTGCCCTCAAAGAAATGACTGGTGTAATAATAAGATACTCCTGCATATGCACAGCCTGCCACTACCAAAACCATGGCGGCGATCATTCCGGTCACCTTCAGTGCCTTATGCTTTTTCTTTTCGGGTATAACGATAGGTTCAAATTCAGATTCATCGATAGGTACGTAGGTGATCTTCCTTGGCCTTGCTGATTTCGAAGGTCTTGCCGACTTGTGAGCAGCTGATCTGTTATTTTTATTTTCAGGCTGAGGCTCTCCTGCAGTATCACTGACGATTTTTGCCATGGCATCATTGATCCTGTCCTCGATATCCCTCTTTTCATCGTTGCTCATATTTATTCACCTCTATGTTCATGTGCCTTCAAAAAAGGCATCTTTCCATTGATACTTTCTGGTCTTACTCACCAGCTTTTTCATTATATCATACTTTCCGGAAATTGCATCTCATTTCACGGTTTTTTTATAACTTATTTGTACCGTACAGCTTCCGCGCCATATCTTTCATAACATAGACGTACATTACCCAAAGGAGCACTGACGCAAAGATCCAGGCCACCGGACTTGCAAGACAGGTACCGATATAGCTACTTTTTCCGGCTGCAATGGTAGCGGTGATCCCTCTTCCTGCAAGCTCAGCTACACCGGCCATCATAGGAAGAAGACCATATCCCATTCCCTGGATCCCGTTTCGCAGTACATTGACAAAATACAGAGGAATAAAAAACAGTGCCACACATTTTACATAGATTGCTACCATAGGAAGCACTTCTTCAATGTTATCTGAGATAAACAGATATGCGAAATATTTTCCCGCAAAGAACAGAAAACTGCCAACAACAACAGAATATACAATTCCTATAAAATGCGAAGCCCGGAAGCCTTCCCGCACTCTCTCAAGCTTTCCGGCTCCGATATTCTGTGCATTGTAGGTAGCGCTGGCAGTTCCCTGTGCCACATATGCCTGGGTGAAGATCTGCTCGATCTTACTTCCTGCTGTAAACGCCGCCACCGCATAAGAGCCAAGCATATTTAAGGCTGACTGTACCATCATGGTTCCGATCGCCGTAATGGAATACTGCAGTCCCATTGGGATTCCCACACCGATCTGCTTGGCTGCGAGGTTACGTCTAAAATACCAGTCTTCTTTTTTCATACGGAGCTCCGGCACAAACTTCCAGATATATACCAGACATAAGACTCCTGAAACTCCCTGGGAAATAATGGTAGCCCAGGCTGCTCCAGGTGCTCCCAGCTTAAACACGATGATAAATACAAGGTCAAGCACAATATTCAGCATTGCAGATAAGATCAGAAAATACAGTGGTACCTTACTGTTTCCCAGTGCACGGAGGATACTGGCCAGGATATTATATAATGCCTGGGCAAAAATCCCTCCGCAGATGATCATAACGTAAGCATATGCATCCTTGAAAATATCATCCGGCGTATGCATAAATTTCAGAAGTGCATGCATACCTGTCATGCTGACTGCTGTCATCACTGCCGAGACCAGCGCTGTCAGGATCAGTGCATTTCCCACGGTCTGACGCATCTCATCCATTTTTCCCGCACCGTACTTCTGTGCAGTCAGTACGGTAAAACCGGCAGTAAGTCCCAGAAGAAAGCCTATGATCAAAAAGATGATAGTTCCTGTTGAGCCAACTGCCGCCAGTGCCTTTGTTCCTACAAATTTTCCTACAACCACCGCATCTACCATATTGTAGAACTGCTGAAATACATTACCAATAAATACCGGGATCGTAAATCCCAGGAGCACTTTTACCGGTTTTCCCTGTGTCATGTCTGTTTTCATGAAATCTTTTTTCCCCCCATTTAATTTGATCGTTCATAAACTTTGTGCTGCTTTTTGTTATTCTTTTTATTATTCTTTCTGTAACTTTACAGTTGCTCAAAAGTTACCTGTTTTTATGTATCAGAGGGATTATAGTTGAAATGGAATGATTTTACAAGATGATTTTGAAAATTTTTTTCATGTGTGGAAACAGAAACAATCGGATGAAAAAATCCCGGCAGATCCGTAAAAATCTGCCGGGATTCCGTGAAGCTTATTTATTTCTCAACAAGAAGAGACTCTCCTGTCATTTCCTTCGGCTGCTCCATACCCATAAGCTGGATCAGAGTCGGAACGATATCTGCAAGACATCCGTTCTCACGAAGTGTGTATTTCGGATCTGCGTTTACAAGGATAAACGGTACCGGGTTAGTTGTATGAGCTGTCCATGGCTCACCTGTTTCATAATTTACAAGCTGCTCTGCGTTACCATGGTCAGCGCAGATAAAGAGCTGTCCGTCAACCTCTTTGATTGCCTCTACAGCCTTACCAACACACGCATCAACAGTCTCAACAGCCTTGATCGCAGCTGCCTCAACACCTGTATGGCCAACCATATCCGGGTTCGCAAAGTTGATGATGATCACATCATATTTGTCAGATTTGATCGCCTCTACAAGCTTCTCGCAAACCTCCGGTGCACTCATCTCCGGCTGCATATCGTAGGTCGGAACCTTCGGGGATTTTACAAGGATTCTGTCCTCTCCTTTGTTTGGTTCCTCAACACCACCGTTGAAGAAGAATGTAACATGTGCATATTTCTCTGTCTCGGCGATACGTGCCTGTGTCATATCGTGAGCTGCAAGGTACTCACCGAAGGTATTGTGAAGAAGAACCTTGTGGAATGCTACCAGCTTGTTCTGGATGGTATCATCATACTCTGTGAAGCATACGAATGTGGTATCCAGTCTCTTTGCTCTCTCAAAGCCCTTAAAATCGTCATCACAGAAAGCTCTTGTGATCTCTCTTGCACGGTCCGGACGGAAGTTGAAGAATACAACGGAATCCTTATCGGAAATAGTTGCAACCGGTTTGCCGTCCTTCTCGATAACAGTCGGAAGCACAAATTCATCTGTCTTGTCATCATCATAGGAAGCCTGAACTGCTGCTGCAGCATCTGTTCCCTTTACGCCTTCGCCCTGTGTAAGAGCTTTATATGCAAGCTCAACACGATCCCAGCGGTTATCACGATCCATTGCATAATAACGTCCGGAGATCACACCGATCTCACCAACGCCGATCTCTTTCATTTTAGCTTCCAGCTGCTCTACAAACTCTTTACCGGATGCAGGCGGTGTGTCACGTCCATCCAGGAAGCAGTGTACGTAAACTTTCTTGAGTCCCTCTCTCTTTGCCATCTCAAGAAGTCCGTAGAGATGTGTATTGTGGCTGTGTACGCCACCGTCAGAAAGAAGTCCCATAAAATGAATCGCGGAATCGTTGTCTTTTGCATTCTTCATAGCAGAAAGAAGTGCCTCATTCTTGAAGAAATCGCCGTCCTGGATCTCTTTTGTGATCCTTGTAAGCTCCTGGTATACGATACGGCCTGCGCCCATGTTCATATGACCAACCTCGGAGTTACCCATCTGTCCGTCCGGAAGACCTACCGCAAGACCGCTGGCATTGCCTTTTACAAACGGATAATCTTTCATGAGTCCGTCCATAACCGGTGTTTTTGCCTCATATACAGCATTTCCGTCATGTCTGTCATTGAGTCCGTATCCATCAAGGATCATTAAAACTGTTGGTTTTTTGCTCATAATTTTCCCCTTCTTATCTTTGATCGAAAATCTGTCCGGCACAGCTCTTCACTGATTCTGAAACCCTCTGTACCATTCAGGATTCTTTTGTTTTCCATTTTATATAGTACCAAAATCCAGAAATTTTGCAACGTTTTCTTTGACAAAAATTTGTCTGTTTTCAATTTCCCGACAACTGATACGGCTGATCTGTAAATTTACGCGAAAGATATTATTTCTGGTATACACGGATCATAGAAGAAATCTTTCTTACAGATGCGCTGTTTTCCAGTTCTTCCTTAACCTTAAAGAAAGCGCCCTCGCTTACAAGTTTGGTGATCACAACAACCTCTGCGGTATCCGGTCTCTTGCTTTCTTTCTGCATGATCTGTGCCACGCTTGCCTGATATTTTGCAAAATGCTCCAGGATTTCAGCCAGCACACCGCAGCGGTCCTCTACCTGCAGGCGGAGGAAATAACGGTTATGGGTATCTGCCATATTTTTTACCGGAAGTGTCTTATAGCAGGTGCAGCCTACTCTTCCGCAGCAATCTGCCTTCATATTACGGACTACCTCAAATACATCACCGGCAACCGCACTTGCTGTAGGAAGCTCACCTGCTCCACGTCCGTAGAACATGGTATCTCCTACTGCATCTCCGTGTACAAAAACCGCATTATAAGAATCATTGACGGATGCAAGGGGATGCTCTGCCGGGATCAGCATCGGGCAGACATAGGCCTCAACGCCGTCCTCCTGACAGCGTGCAACACCCAGAAGCTTGATCTCGCAGCCCATTTCTTTTGCGTAACGGATATCCTTTGCCGTGATCTTTGTGATTCCTTCTATATGAACATTATCAAGGGTAACTCTGGAATTAAAGGCAACTGATGCAAGGATGGCAACCTTTCTTCCAGCATCAATTCCCTCGATATCTGCAGTAGGATCTGCCTCTGCATATCCAAGTTCTGTAGCAAGAGCAAGAGCATCTGAAAATTCCATTCCCTCCTGGGACATCTTGGTAAGGATAAAGTTCGTAGTTCCGTTTACGATTCCCATAACTTCCGTTACATGGTTGGCCTCAAGACTGTTCTTCAACGGGCTGATGATCGGGATTCCTCCGGCAACTGCTGCCTCAAACAGAAAATCCTTCTGCGCTGCCCTGGCAGTTTCCAGGATCTCTTTTCCGTGGACTGCGATCAGATCCTTGTTTGCAGTTACAACGTTCTTGCCAGCTTTCAGTGCTGCAAGGATATAAGTACGTGCCGGCTCGATCCCGCCGATCAGCTCGATCACAATATCAATGGAAGGATCTCCCTCAATATCTGCCCAGTCTGTTGTAAGAACAGAAGGATCGTCTACCTTCCCGGACGCTTTCTCAAGGTTACGCACCAGGATCTTTGTGATCTTTACCTGGCATCCAAGCTTGGCTGTCATTTCCTGCTCCTGGCTTTTGATCACTTTATATACACCGGTTCCTACTGTTCCGAGACCAAGAAGGGCCGCATTTACGACTTTTTCGTTCATTTTCTGATGTCCCCTTTCCGTTTTTTCCAATTTTTATCAAAGTAACTCCTATGTTATGGCAGAAAACGCTTTTTGTCAAGTTCCGGCAGAGGAAGTAATTCCAGCCAGCTGCCAAAAAGTCCGGTGATCAGTTCCTGCACCATAGCTTTTGACTGTGGATCCAGTTTATCCAGCTGGCGCACCATGGCAGCCAGACTTTTCAGACCACCTTCCTGGATTTGGGAAATGGTATCTGCTCCGGTTGCTTCCAACACAGAAAAGAGTTCCCCGATGAGATGCTCTCTCTGTTTTTCATCCATATGGTCGATCCATTTATGAAGACTTCGATCTGACGCCGCAGCTCTTCTTGTCAAACTTTCTTTCTCTATAAAGGATGGCCCCATTACCTCCCAGGTAAAAGCATCATGCTGCAGGATCCCCTTCTGTGTACTGGCTACGATCCGCGGATCTTTCTGGTGGCTGAGCAGCATACCGATCACAGATGCCTCGGGAATGATACGAGTGACTTTTGGCAAAACCCTTTCCACTCTTCCGGGACTGAAAAATCCTTCCGGGAAACCCGGGCCATCATTATCATAGACAGAAAGAAGCTTTTCCTGCAGGATGTCACTGCACTGCATCGCTGCATACATAGCCAGATTTCCTCCTTTGGAATGACCGCCGATCCGCAGCATGGACTGTATATAAGTTCCATGCGTTTCCAGATATCCCAACGCCTTTCTGTGCGAAGGAACAACTCCGTTGCTTAAGTTAAAATCCTCCTTCCATCCCACAATGGTATCATCGGTTCCCCGAAAGGAAATATATGTGGTTCCATCATCCAGTCCTATAGTCACTGCCGCAAACTGCTGAGCCTGACTGGAAAGGATTTCATTGACAAAGCCTCCTACTGTACATTTCCGGAATCTCTCCGCACAGGCCATTTTTTCAAGGAGCACCGGTGTATTCTGCAGAAAGGCGCTTTCTGCTTTCAGATCCTTCTTCATTTCCCGTCTGGAAAAAGCCGCAAAGAGTTCTTCTACAGAAAGAGTATTTCCGTTTTTTACTTCTGCCCTCTCATCCAGATCAAGATAGGAAAAACACGCCAGTATCAGATTGTCAACTTCATTAAAGGGTGACTGCTCAAAGGTAAGATCTCCTCTCCAGTCAAGATAATCCAGAATATTCCCCATAAAATCCTCCGCAAATGATCATATAAGCGTCTTACGCACAGCTGCAGGCTTTCTTTCTATTATAATACGTAACGGCTGCATCACAGCACAGCCATCTGATGCGTTTCTGCCGTTATCAGATAACCGTTTTCTGAAACGACATACCCTGCCAGATATTTATTGTTATCATACCATAAATCCTGATCATTTGCTCCTTTCATCCATTTTTTTTCTGAGATAAAGGATGTAATGAATGCAGCCGCAGGTAAAAGCCGGAAACAGTATCGACAGGCCTGCTGCTGACATCATATAGATCACTGCCCCTTTTCCGTCATCCGGTGTTCCTGCCACAAAGCAGTAGAACATGGTAGCTGAAAAATACAGTGTGATCACCACTGAAATTAAGATTTTAAAAAACTTCCTCATTGCTTCTCCTTTCTGTAGTGTCGATATAAGGACACTGTTGTGATTCCAATTTTACCTTCATAATAAGATTAATTCAAGGATGAATCGGACAGGATATATATATGATAAAATATGACAGATTTTGGGTCACGATGAAGGAGCGTGGAATCACTCAGTATGATCTTTATGAACATTACCAGATCACCCGTTCACTTCTGGACAGACTTCGAAAAAATAAAAATGTTGAAATTTATACCATAGACAGGCTGTGTTCCATTCTCCACTGCGAGATCGAGGACATTGTGGAACACGTTCCCGAGCCTGACGAAAGGAACGAACATACAGAAAAAGCTTCAGAGAAAAACAATCCTTACTCTGAAGATAAGAAAAACTCTCTCTGACTGTGATCAGATGCAGCTTTTTTGTTGGCTGTGCTATCCGTGTCAGGGAGAGTTTTTCTGGTTTTTTTATAAAAAGATATAAAAAAAGGGGCCGAAGCCCCTTTTTAAGTGAATCTTATTTGTAGTTTACGATCTTTCCGAAATCTGGTTTCAGGGAAGCGCCACCTACAAGACCGCCGTCGATGTCAGCCTGAGCGAATAAGTCAGGAGCTGTTGCAGCGTTTACAGATCCGCCGTACTGGATACGGATCTCTGCTGCTGTAGCGTCATCATAGATCTCAGCGATGCATTTACGGATATCAGCGCAAACCTCCTGAGCCTGCTCTGTTGTAGCTGTCTTACCTGTTCCGATAGCCCAGATCGGCTCGTAAGCGATAACTGCTGTCTTAGCCTGATCAGCTGTAACACCCTGGAATCCAACCTTAACCTGCTGACGGATGAAGTCCATTGTCACGCCCTGCTCTCTCTGAGTAAGTGTCTCACCGCAGCACATGATCGGTGTGATACCATGCTCGAAAGCTTTAAGCATTTTTTTGTTAACGTCTTCGTTTGTCTCACCGAAGTATTCTCTTCTCTCGGAATGTCCAAGTACTACGTACTTAACGCCTGCGTCTACGAGCATAGCAGGAGCGATCTCGCCTGTATAAGCACCTTTCTCCTCGAAGTACATGTTCTCAGCACCAACCTGGATGTTTGTTCCTTTAGCTGCCTCAACAACAGGAATGATGTCGATAGCCGGTACGCAGAATACTACATCAACTTCGTCGTTAACAACAAGCGGTTTTAAAGTCTCAACCAGCTTTACAGCCTCGCTTGGTGTCATGTTCATTTTCCAGTTTCCAGCAATGATTTTCTTTCTTGCCATGGTTTTATCTCCTTTTTTGTGTTCTTGGAACACTTTATTTTTTATCAGTCTTTATCGTTAGCTGCTGCTACACCCGGAAGCTCTTTTCCCTCAAGGAACTCAAGAGAAGCACCGCCGCCTGTGGAGATGTGTGTCATCTTGTCGCCATATCCGAGGATATTTACAGCTGCTGCAGAATCACCGCCACCGATGATCGTTGTTGCATCTGTCTCAGCAAGAGCTTTGGCAACTGCTTCTGTACCATGAGCGAAGTTCGGCATCTCGAAGCATCCCATCGGTCCGTTCCATACAACAGTCTTGGCATCTTTTACAGCGTCTGCAAAAAGCTTCTCAGTCTCCGGTCCGATATCCATTCCTTCCCATCCGTCCGGAATCTCACCACGTTTTACAACCTGGATGTTGCAGTCGTTGGAGAAGTTATCACCGATTCTGTTATCTACAGGAAGAAGAAGCTTCACGCCCTTCTCCTCTGCTTTCTTCATCATGTCAAGAGCATACTGAAGGTAATCATCCTCGCAGAGGGATGTTCCGATATGTCCGCCCATAGCCTTGGAGAACGTATAGGACATACCACCACCGATGATCAGTGTATCTACCTTGTCAAGAAGGTTGTTGATTACAGAGATCTTGCTGGAAACCTTAGCACCGCCAAGAATTGCTACGAATGGTCTCTCCGGATTGTTTACAGCGTTTCCAAGGAAATCGATCTCTTTCTGCATCAGATATCCTACAACTGCTGTTTTTACATATTTGGTAACACCTACGTTAGAGCAGTGAGCTCTGTGAGCAGTTCCGAATGCATCATTTACAAATACATCACAGAGGGAAGCAAGATCTTCGCTGAACTTGTCTTCGTTCTTTGTCTCTTCTGCACGATAACGTGTGTTCTCAAGAAGAACTACATCGCCATCTTTCATCTCTGCTACAGCAGCTTTTGCGTTCGGTCCTACTACCTCAGGATCTGCTGCAAATTTTACTTCCTGGCCAAGAAGCTCAGAAAGACGAACTGCTACAGGTGCAAGAGAAAGCTCCGGTTTCGGCTCTCCCTTCGGTTTTCCAAGGTGGGAGCAAAGGATAACCTTTCCGCCGTCTGCGATCAGTTTCTTGATTGTAGGAAGAGCAGCTACAAGACGGTTCTCATCTGTGATCTTTCCATCCTGAAGCGGAACATTGAAGTCGCATCTTACAAGTACTTTCTGTCCTTTTACATTGATATCGTCAACACTTTTTTTGTTCAGCATCTCTATATCTCCTTAACTTTTATTTCTGCAAAAGCAGATGAATAAGGGCGAGCGGTATTGTTGTCCGCTCTGTTAACAGTCATTTCCTCAGACATTTTTTTGTTTGATCTTTTGGAAAAAAAGGGCCCGGTCCTCTTCAGACCGGACCCTTTCTGAGTCTATTCTTCTACACCCGTTCGCAGAAAATTAAGCGTTCAGAAGTTTTCCGAAGTGCTTGATTGTACGAACCATCTGGCTTGTGTAGGAGTTCTCGTTGTCATACCAGGAAACTACCTGAACCTCTGTTGTGCCATTCTCAAGTGGAAGTACCATTGTCTGAGTAGCATCGAAGAGGGAACCAAATCTCATACCAACGATATCGCTGGATACGATCTCATCCTCGTTGTATCCGAAGGACTCATTGGAAGCTGCTTTCATAGCTGCGTTGATCTGCTCTTTAGTAACGTTTCCTTCAACTACTGCTGTAAGGATTGTTGTAGAACCTGTTGGGGTAGGTACACGCTGTGCAGAACCGATAAGTTTGCCGTTAAGCTCTGGGATAACAAGTCCGATAGCTTTAGCAGCACCTGTGCTGTTCGGAACGATGTTAACTGCAGCTGCACGGGATCTTCTCAGATCGCCTTTTCTCTGCGGTCCGTCAAGTGTCATCTGATCGCCTGTGTAAGCGTGGATTGTGCACATGATACCGGATTTGATCGGTGCAAGATCGTTAAGAGCCTTAGCCATTGGTGCAAGGCAGTTTGTTGTACAGGAAGCTGCGGAGATGATCTTGTCCTCGTTTGTAAGACCCTGATGGTTTACGTTGTAAACGATTGTCTTAAGGTCGTTTCCAGCCGGAGCGGAAATAACTACGTGCTTAGCACCTGCATCGATATGAGCCTGAGCTTTGTCTTTGGATGTGTAGAAACCTGTGCACTCAAGAACTACGTCTACACCGATCTCTCCCCATGGAAGCTCTGCAGCGTTAGCCTTAGCATAGATTTTGATCTCTTTTCCGTCTACTGTGATGGAATCCTCGCCTGCTGTTACTTTATCAGCAAGAGCATATCTTCCCTGTGTAGAATCATATTTTAATAAGTGAGCAAGCATCTTAGGAGATGTAAGATCGTTGATTGCTACGATCTCAAATCCTTCTGCTCCAAACATCTGACGGAATGCAAGACGACCGATACGTCCAAAACCATTAATTGCAACTTTTACTGCCATGATAAATTCCTCCTATGAATTGAATGGTGATTTAAATCGTTCCTTTGTTAAAGAAACATCAACCTGTTTCATATTGTACCTAATTCCAAACAAAAATTCAAGAGCTATTTATAAAAAAGAACATTAAAATAAATATTAAGAAAATTTCTGAAAAATGTGCTATAATTCTCTGATAGAAAGTTCTGTCCTGCTGATTCCCAAAACGGATATCTATATTCCCGCTGGAAGTTTGACTTTCCCGGATTCATAACAGGCAGATACGATCATTGTCACAGAATATAAAGGCTTGAATATGGAGGTACAAAATGGACCAGAAAATTTTATGGGACTGCCATATGCACTCCTCTTTTTCCGCAGATTCCGATACACCGATGGAAGAAATGATCCAGACTGCCGCAGACCAGGGTCTCACGGGAATCTGTTTTACTGAACATTTTGATCCGGATTATCCCGATACTCCGGAAAATCTTGATTTTTCCCTGAACATCCCTGCATACCGCCAGAAACTTGAGAGTCTTGCGGATGCTTTTAAAGACCAGATTCAGGTTAACTTCGGGATCGAGCTTGGACTTCAGCCTCAGCTTGCAGAATCTTTTTCCGATCTTCTGAAAGAAGTTCCCTTTGATTTCGTTATTGGTTCCTCCCATGTGGTGCACGGATACGATCCTTATTATCCTTCTTATTTTGAGGGCCGTAAGGAATCCGCATGCTACATGGAATATTTTGAATCCATCCTGGAAAATATCGCTGCTTTTGACGAGATGGATGTGTACGGACATATCGACTATGTAGTACGTTATGGTCCAAATCAGAACCGTCAGTATTCTTACGGACGATATAAGGAGATCCTGGACGAGATCCTGCGGACATTGATCCACAAAAATGTGGGAATCGAGCTGAACACAGGCGGTTATCACTACGGGCTTGGTGAACCGAATCCCTGTGTCAATATTATCCGACGTTACCGTGAGCTTGGCGGTGAGATCATCACCATCGGTGCAGATGCCCATACTCCGGATAAGATCGGCTATGCTTTTGACAAGGCGGCTGATGTTCTCCGTGAATGTGGTTTTTCCTATTATGCTGTATTTAAAAACCGCCGTCCTGTTTTTCATAAGCTGTAGCTCTGTTTCTCTCTCCGGTGAGAGAGTTTACATTTTTATACCGAAAATATCATTTTATCTAAGGAGGAACTCTATATGTCAACAAAAAGACTCCAGAAAAAGAAAGCTGCCATGCAGGCAAAAAAAGAAAAGCAACTGAAAAAAAATACCTCTGCTGCCGGCACCAGTTCCAGTGCTGCCAAATCTGTTGAAAATGCTAAAGCCGAAGTGAAAAAACTTGAAACCGTAAAGAAGGAAACGCTTAAAGTCGAAACTTCCAAAACTGAACCGATCAAAGTCGAGACTTCCAAGACCGAACCGATCAAGGTCGAGACTTCCAAGATTGAACCGATCAAAGTCGAGACTTCCAAGACCGAACCGATCAAGGTCGAGACTTCCAAGACCGAACCGATCAAGGTCGAGACTTCCAAGACCGAGCCGATCAAGGTTGAGACTTCCAAGACCGAACCGATCAAGGTCGAGACTTCCAAGACCGAGCCGATCAAGGTTGAGACTTCCAAGACCGAACCGATCAAGGTCGAGACTTCCAAGACTGAGCCGGCGAAAGTTACTACTTCCAAGACCGAGCCTCTGAAAGTCGAAACTTCCAAGGAGGACACAGCTTACGATGCCCTCTACGAGAAACGTCTGAAACACTACTACAATGATCTGAAATGGCTTTACTGCGAACTGTTCCGCGATCACCCGGAAGTTACCGGCACATTCTCAAGCCTCACAAAAAAGATGAAAGAAATCTACCGTGAGCGTTCTCTTTCCATGAAGGAAGCCGACCAGAACTGCGCTGCAGATCCTGATTGGTTCCGTAAGACTACTTTCACCGGAATGGCTGTAAATCCTGCTGACTTCGCAGATACTCTTTCCGGGCTGTCCGATAAACTGGACTATATCAGTGAATGCAAAGCAGACACTCTGTACCTGACAGATCTTTTCCAGGCAACCTCCAACTGCTCTCTTCGCATTATCCCGGAGATCGGAACCTCCGAAGATCTGTACACACTTGCAGCTAACTGTAGGAAAGCAGGTATCCGCCTGGCTCTTGAGATCCCGTTAAGTCTTTCTGTGGATGACCCACAGTCCGGTGCGCCATGTGTGCTCCAGACTCCGGCTTATTTCAATGCAATGCTTCTTCAGATCATGGAGCTTGCAAATGAAGGTGCTTCTGTATTCAGCCTTGGTATCCTTCCGATGATGCCGGAAGAAAATCTCTGGAAGCTTCACTCTCTGCTGCGTATGACCCGAATGGTGTGTGAGATCGTATGCCCCGGAATTCTTCTCCTTGGCGAAACAGACCGCCCACCTGCAGAGGCTGCTGCATTTGGCGGAACTTCCGATATGCCGGAACTTCACATTGTAAACAGCACCCAGCTGATGTCCGATCTCTGGCATACCGTTGCCACAAAGGACACTGCCCTTCTCCGCCGGGGAATCGACAGAGCTGCAGACCTTCCGCAGGCACCGGTATTCCAGAATTACCTCCGTAACCGCAACACGGTACGCTGGAATCTGGACTATGATTTCCTGAAAGGAAGCTTTATCACAGAAGGGCCTCACAGAGATTATCTGAATGAATTCCTGGCAGGTATTTTCCCTGATTCCTTTGCCCGGGGTGAAATTTATGTAAATCCGGAAACCGAGGAATCCGAGCTCTGCGGAACAACCGCATCTCTTGCAGGAATCGAGCGTTTTGATTATGAAGGAAATATGGAGGGTGTCAGCCGGGGAATCCGCTATGACGTAGCACTTCATGCATTGCTTCTTTCCCTCCCCGGAATTCCGGTACTTCGAAGCGGTGACGAGGTCGGACAGCTGAATGACTACACCTATAAAACAGACATTTCCAAAGCAGCTGATCCTCGCTGGCTCCACAATGGACGTTTCAACTGGGCACTTGCCCGGAACAGAGCCGATGCCGAAACGATCCAGGGACGCATTTTCAACAGCCTTGAACAGCTGGAATCCATCCGTGCCAGCCATTCGGTATTTGCACCTGAAGTTTCTGCACATACACTGGAAACCTGGGAAAAAGCTCTCCTTGCCCTGGTAAGAGAAACTTCTGAAGAAAAGCTGATCTGCATCTACAACTTCAGCGACCAGGATAAGGTAGCCTGGATCAACGAACAGGACGGTACCTACACAGATCTTCTCACAGGAGTTCAGAGAGACGCACAGGCTGTAGAGATCCCGGCCTTCGGATTTATCTGGCTTATGCACACAAAATAATAGCTTTGTCAGGCGGATATCCACAATCTGCATTCTCTACACAGCTCTGCACCGGATAACTGCTTCACAGTTTATTTGCAAAAAAAGGACACTGCCATTTTCAACGGGCAGTGTCCTTTTTTATTTCTCATATTATTATTTTCTCAGCTTATCAATAAATGCAGCAAATTTCCCCTGTTCCCCACTATCCAGCGAACGGCTGTAAATATTTCTGAGCCAGGCCGTGATCACATCGATCAGGATCGGAGAAAATGTCATCAGAAGGAACACCAGAATGATCATTCCGAATTCCAGCGATCCCAGTGTCAGAAGATTCTGCAGAACCACCGCCGCACCGAAAAAGATCACCTGCATACTGTAAATGATCACCTTTCGATACTTATTCAGAGGTGCGTAAACTGTCTTAAGTGCCGCCATATAATTCCATCCTGTTACAAGCACACAGGCTGTATTCAGCATAACATTGGAATGGTATACATTCTGGCATACCAGCATCACACTGAACACACAGCCCGTGATGGTCACAGCAGCCGGAAATGCATTCATAAATACATGACGCAAAAATGTATGGTCGATCTTCTCATAATTATTCTCCTGTGCCAGAAGGAATGTAGGAATACCAACAGCGCAGGCACTGATCAGAGACATCTGGATCGGCTCAAAGGGATAGGAATCCCCGAAGAAGATCGTGATCAGTGACAGCAGCACGGAAAAAATCGTTTTGATCAGAAACATAGATGCCGCAGTACGGATATTGTTTACAACCCGGCGTCCCTGATTCACAATTTCCGGCATTGCTGCAAAATTAGAATCCAGCAATACCACATTGGCAATATTCTTGGCCGCATCACTGCCCTCAGCCATGGCAATACTGCAGTCCGCCTCTTTAAGCGCCAGAACATCATTGACACCATCACCGGTCATGGCAACCGTATGCTTCTGAGCCTGCAAAGACTTCACCATTGCCTGTTTCTGCTGAGGTGTTACACGCCCGAACACACTATATTCTGCAACTGCCTCGTCCATCTGTTCCTGAGTTGTGATCGTTGTCGCATCGATATAATGCTCTGCATTTTTAAGGCCTGCACGTCTGGCAATTGCAGAAACCGTCATCGGATCATCACCGGAGATCACTTTCAGATCAACACCCTGACTTTCGAAATATGCCAGCGTATCCGGTGCCTCTGCACGGATCACATCGGTAATAAGCAAAAGTCCGACAGGTTCCAGTCCCTCCGGAAGCTCCGCTCCCTCACTCACATTTACACTATGGGCAAGAACCAACACACGAAGACCTTCCTCTGCAAATCTGCCACAATACTCCATCAGCTCCGGGTTCCCTTCCGGAAAAAGAAACTGCGCTGCACCCATCAGATAAGTACCTGTATCTGTAAATGCAGCTCCGCTGTACTTCCTGTCAGAAGAAAACGGGATCACATGATCCAGCTCCATATCCTGAGATACTTTAAATCTTGCCCTGAGTGCATCGGCAGTGGCATTCTGATCCTTCAGCACAGAAAGCAGATTTCCCATGATATGCTCGATCTCCCGGGTCTTCTCCGGATCTTCCTGACTATGTTTCTCCGGGTCAGCTTCTGACTTTTCCTGTAATACGAGATTCGCGCTTCCATCCTCCTTTGCGATCGCATCTGTTGCTGAAACTGCAGAAGTCGCAGAACTCTCAGTTCCATCGCTGTCACCTTCGCCGGATTCAGGATCTTTCCCGGATATTGTCTCTGAAATCTCATCATACACCGGCGGATAGTTCTCCACCGCCTCCACACACATGGTACCCTCTGTGATAGTTCCTGTCTTATCCAGGCAGAGCGTATCCACGCGTGCAAGAGTTTCTATACAGTACAGCTCCTGCACCAGCGTCTTCTTCTGGGCAAGCTTCAGCGCACCCAGAGTCAGTGCCACACTGGTAAGAAGGACCAGTCCCTCCGGGATCATTCCCAGGACCGCTGCAACCATATTGACAACAGAATCCCGGATATTGTCTCCCACAAAATAATACTGTTTATAAAAAAGCAGCGCACCCATTGGTACGATAATGATACTGATCACCTTCAGAATGGCATTCAGGGAATTTCTAAGCTCTGAATTATGGCGTTTGAATTCCTTTGCCTCGCTGGTGATCCTTGACGCATAGTTGTCACTTCCCACATGGATGATCTGGCAACAGGCCTGTCCCGCCGTCACAAAGCTTCCGGAAAAAAGCTCATCTCCCGGATTCTTCGGAAGATTGTCTGCCTCACCGGTAAGCAGAGATTCATTGACCTCAAGACTTCCCTCCAGGATCTTCGCATCTGCCGGAACCTGTTCTCCGGCCTTCAGGAATATCAGATCATCGACAACCAGCTTCTCTGTAGAAATTTTCCATTTTTTTCCTTCACGCAGAACAACCGTCTTGGATTCTGTCAGGATGGCCAGCTTGTCAATCGTCTTCTTGGCACGGACCTCCTGAATGATCCCGATCACGGTATTAATAAAAATGATTCCTACAAACATGGAGTTTTTGTAGGAACCAACCAGCAGTACGAGAACCAGCAGCACCAGGTTCAGAAAATTGAAGAATGTCAACGTATTCTCCAGAATGATCTGCTTATATGTCCTGGTGTTGGGGTTTTCGTTATTATTTACCTGGCCCTGCGCAATTCTTTCCTGAACTTCTTCGTTCGTAAGTCCTGTCATGCTTCTTACTTACCTGTCCTTTCAATGGCTTACGGTTCTGTTCAACTGAAGCTTGCTCATGCCCCGGTTATGATCATAAATAAAAGGGATCAATACTCCTCTTCTGTATCCTCTTCACCCTCGTGGATATCAGACTTCGGTTTGGAAAGACCCTCGATCTTAATGTGATGTTTCTCTGCATAATCCCAAAGAGCTGCATGAATTGCTTCCTCAGCAAGCAGGGAACAGTGGATCTTTACCGGCGGAAGTCCGTCCAGAGCCTCCATAACGGCCTTGTTGGTTACTTCCATAGCTTCCTCAATGGTCTTGCCCATTACAAGTTCTGTTGCCATGCTGCTTGTTGCAACTGCTGCACCGCATCCAAATGTTTTAAATTTGCAGTCTTTGATAATATGAGTTTCGTCATCGATATCAAGGAATATTCTCATAATATCACCGCATTTTGCATTTCCTACAGTACCCACGCCGCTTGCGTTCTCGATCTCACCGACATTACGTGGATGCTGAAAATGATCCATTACTTTTTCACTATACATTATTTTTTCCTCCTGGCAAGTATTTTTATTATTTTTTCTGCTTTTTAATAAAATCTTCATATAATGGAGACATGCTTCTTAAGTTTGCAGTAATATCTTTCAGCTTATCTACTACAAAATCAACATCCTCCATTGTCGTCTCCTCGCTTAAGGTCATACGGAGAGATCCGTGTGCGATCTCATGAGGAAGACCGATAGCTAACAGAACGTGTGACGGATCCAGAGAACCGGATGTACATGCGGAACCGCTGGATGCACAGATTCCGAAATTATCAAGCATCAGAAGAAGTGACTCTCCCTCGATGAACTGGATGCTTACATTTACGTTGTTCGGAAGACGTTTTACTTTATCTCCATTGAGACGTACGTACGGGATCTCTGTGAGGATCCTGCTGATCATATGATCTCTGATCTCGATTTCTTTTGCAGTACGCTCTTTCATGGACTTGTTTGCACGCTCTGCTGCAAGACCGTATCCTACGATACCAGGAACGTTCTCTGTACCTGCACGACGTTTTCTCTCCTGTGCTCCGCCATGTACGAAGGAGCGGATCTTAACGCCCTTACGGATATAGAGGAAGCCGATTCCCTTCGGTCCGTTGATCTTATGTCCGCTGGAGCTGAGCATATCGATATTGAACTCATCTACATTGATCGGGATCTGGCCGAATGCCTGAACAGCATCTGTATGGAACAGGATTCCATGCTCATGTGCGATCTGTCCGATCTCTTTCAGCGGCTCAAGAGTACCAATCTCATTGTTTGCAGCCATAACAGAGATCAGGATGGTCTCCGGTGTGATGGCTTTCTGAAGCTCATCCAGGTCAATGAAACCATTCTCATCTACATCCAGGTATGTGACCTTGGCACCACGCTCTTTTTCAAGGTACTCGCAGGTATGAAGGATGGCATGATGCTCGATCTTTGTTGTGATGATATGGTTTCCTTTATTTTTATATGCCTCAAAGGTCGCTTTCAGAGCCCAGTTATCAGACTCGGAACCACCTGCTGTAAAATAGATCTCCTCTTTTTTGGCTCCGATCACATCTGCGATCTGCTGTCTTGCCTTTGCGATGGCAGCCTTGCTGTTTGCCGCAAAATCATAAACGGTTGAAGCATTTCCATAAAACTCTGTAAAATACGGCAGCATAGCCTCCACAACTTCCGGTGCGGTCTTTGTGGTAGCCGCATTGTCCAGATATATCATTTTTCCCATTTTCTTTTCCTCCTGTTCAGGATAATTATTTTTCGTGTATTCTCCGGCTTTCTTCGATCAGCTCACTGAGCATCAGGGTATCCACTGCATCTGTGATGCTGTCGTTGATCCTCTTCCACACTAATTTAGCCACGCAGAGATCAGAACCCTGGCAGCCACCGTCACCTTCTGTTCCCGGACATGTTGCAGCCTCCAGGCCACCCTCCAGGACACGAAGGATATCTCCCACTGAAATCTCTTCTGCCGGTCTTCCAAGGAAGTATCCTCCGGCTGCGCCGCGGACACTCTTCACAAGGCCCGCTTTCTTCAAAAGTGCCATCAGCTGCTCCAGATAGCTGACTGATATATTCTGACGGCCCGCAATACTCTGAAGCGAGACCGCTTCTTTTTCACTGTAAAGACCAAGGTCTATTAAAGCCTTAAGTCCGTATTTTGCTCTTGTTGACAGTTTCATCCGCTCACCTCTTTTTCAATTCCCAGTGTTTTCCTCGGATTTCATGTTTACTCTATCAGAAACATATGGTTCTGTCAAGACTAACTTCTTCATATACTGACAAAAAAGACTCAAGGTTATCCATGTCAAAAAAAATATTTCTCAAAGGAACCCTGATTCTTGCCTGCACAGGCCTTATCAGCCGTATCGCAGGTTTCTTTTATAGAATATTCCTCTCCCATGCCATTGGTGCGGAAGGTCTTGGTTTGTATCAGCTGGTTCTTCCTCTCCAGGGACTTATGGCCGCTTTATCCTATACAGGGATCCAGTCTGCCCTTTCACGCCTGATCGCATCCAGACTTGCCCTTCAGGAGAAAAAGGAGGCACGTTTTTCGCTGGTCACAGGAACACTTATGGCTGTCTTTTTTTCTGCTGCAGCCGGTTTTCTGCTTTTTCAGCACGCATATTTTTTTGCTTCCGCAATTCTGAAAACACCGCAGACTGCCGGTCTTCTTCGCCTAATAGCTGTCAGTATTCCTCTCTGTGCCATTCATTCCTGCATTGACAGCTATTATTATGCCCGGAAAAAAGCCTCTGTTCCGGCAGTCGTGCAGCTTTCGGAGCAGTCTGCACGGATCGGCACTACCTATATCCTGTATCTGATCTTTCTTTCCGAAGGACGTCCGATCACTGCATTGATCGCAGCGGGAGGTTCCCTTGCCGGAGAGACTGCCGCTTCGCTGGTGTCGCTGCTGGTAGTTTCCTTTCATTTCGGAAATCACCCTGTACACGAAAAGACTCCCGTCAGGATCTTTCCGCTGATAAAGGACCTTTTCACACTGTCTTTTCCCATTTCCCTGAACAGGATCCTTCTGACACTTCTCGGCAGCATAGAAGCGGTCCTGATCCCACAGATGCTTCTGCGTTCCGGCATGACAGCCTCAGACTCACTGAAGATCTATGGGATCTTTACAGGAATGGCACTGCCCCTGCTCCTGTTTCCTTCCACACTTACGTCTTCCGCCGCTGTGATGCTGATGCCTTCCATCGCACAGCTTGATGCACTGGGAGAGCAGCAGCAGATCCGCCGTGTCACTGACCAGACCTTTTTTCTGTGCATGTTCCTGGGATTTCTATGCGGAAGCGGATTCTTTCTTTTTGGCCCATTCCTCGGAGCATTGCTTTTTCACAGCCAGACTGCCGGAACCTACATACGGTATCTGTCTTTTATCTGTCCTTTTCTTTATACAAACACCATGCTCACCAGCATCCTGCAGGGACTTGGAAAACCGGGGCTCTGTCTGATCCACAGTATTGCCGGCATTCTCATCCGTATTTTCTCCGTTGTTTTTATAATTCCGGCAACAGGGATCCGAGGCTATTTTTACGGGATTTTTCTGGGTGAGCTGCTGCTTACTCTTCTACACGTGAAAGCGCTAAAATTTCCCTATCGACAATCGGCCAATAATCGTTTATAATAAATAATCGAAATGTCTATAGTTATGGAGGAATAAAGTACTATGAGTTTTGAATTCATAAAAAAACTGCCAACTCCTGAGGAAATCCGCAATCAGTATCCGCTCGATGCTGAACTTCAGGCGCTCAAGGAGAAACGCGATGCTGAGATTCGCGACGTTTTCACCGGAAAATCCGATAAATTCCTCGCTATCATCGGACCATGTTCTGCAGATAACGAAGATGCCGTATGCGATTATCTTTTAAGACTTCGCAAAGTTCAGGAAAAAATCGAGGATAAAGTCCTTATCATCCCGCGTGTTTACACAAACAAACCACGTACGACCGGTGAAGGATACAAGGGAATGGTCCATCAGCCGGATCCTGAGAAAAAACCGAACCTTCTTGCCGGACTGATCGCGATCCGCAAGATGCACATGCGTGCTATCCGCGAAAGTGGCTTCACCTGTGCAGATGAGATGCTTTACCCGGAGAACTACCGTTATCTCTCTGATCTGCTTTCCTACGTTGCTGTAGGCGCACGTTCTGTTGAAGATCAGCAGCACAGACTGACTGTCAGCGGCATGGATGTTCCGGCTGGTATGAAGAATCCTACCAGTGGTGACTACAGCGTTATGCTGAACTCCATTGTTGCAGCACAGGGCGCTCATCGTTTTATTTACAGAAGCTGGGAGGTTGAGACCACCGGCAACCCACTCTCTCACGCAATCCTTCGCGGTGCTGTAAACAAGCATGGGGAAGCGATCCCGAACTACCATTACGAGGATCTTCGTCTTCTCTATGACAAATACCATGCAAAGAACCTTGCCAACCCGGCAGTGATCGTGGATACCAACCACTCCAACTCCAACAAGCATTACGAGCAGCAGGTTCGTATCGCAAGTGAGGTTCTTCACAGCCGTCAGGTAGATTCTGAGCTTCACTCCATGGTAAAGGGTCTCATGATCGAGAGCTATATCGAGCCAGGCAACCAGAAGATCGGTGGAGATCACATCTACGGAAAATCCATCACAGATGCCTGCCTTGGTTGGGATGAGTCTGAGAAGCTGCTTTACACGATTGCTGAAAATTGCTAAGATCTGTCTGATCTGCAGTTCAGGGAACAGACATTTGTGATCATTCTACAATTTATGTTCAAAAAAAGAACCGGCATTCTTCCATTTTGGAAGCTGCCGGTTCTTTTTTGAACGCGTTTTTTATATTATTTCTTACAGATCAATGCCTCGGATGTGCTTTCATATATACGTCTCGCATTTTCGCAACGCCAAAATTCAGATAGACCTGTGTGGTGGAAATATCCGAATGTCCAAGCATTTCCTGCACACTCTTCACGTCCGCTCCATTCTGCAGCATATGTGCGGCAAAAGAATGTCTCAGTGTATGCGGCGTGATATCATGCTGGATCCCGGCTTCCTCTGCATATCCCTTGAGAACCTTCCAGAATCCCTGTCTGCTCATGGATTTTCCTGAACAGTTGGTAAAAAGACTCTCCGTCTCATTTTCTTTCACAAATTTTCCACGGGCTTCCTTCAGATATTTCTCCATGGCTGTTTTGCATACATTTCCTATCGGGATCACCCGTTCCTTATCCTCATCGTGACAGACTACATAACCAAGCCGCAGATTGAGATCCTCCAGATTCAGCCGCAAAAGTTCACTGACACGCATTCCTGTAGCATACAAAAGCTCCAGCATGGCACTGTCCCGGATTCCCTTCGGTGTATTCAGATCCGGCTGTTTCAAAAGGCGGTCTACCTCATCCACAGTAAGGATCTCCGGCATCCGCTTCTCAACCTTGGGCGGCTTCAGTTCCAGAGACGGATCCCTCTCGATCCTGTTCTCCTGATAAAGATACTGAAACAAGGCACGGATAGATGCTACATTTCTGGAGATCGTTGAGGAAGCGAACTGTCCTCTCTCCATATAGCTGAGATAGCCTTCCAGCTCCAGTTCTCCTACATCTCGGATATCATAGATCCCACGATCTGCAAAATACACTGCCATCTTCTTCAGGTCTCTCTGGTAAGATACTTCTGTATTATGTGACGTCCTTTTTCTATTATGTAAATATGTAATAAATTCCCGTATCTCTATGTCCATTTCTCTGCATCCCGTTTCTCTAAAATCATACTCGTTTATGACTGAATTATACTGTGAATTTTACATAAAATCAAACAGTTTTTCATCGTAAAACCGCACAATTTCAACACTTTCCGGCACAAACCACCAAATATCGCAGATTTTATGGAAACCATTACTAGATATTGTGGAAATTTTCCTCAAAAAAATTTCAGGCCCTTTATAACTTTTTCTACGATCCAGGGATTCAGAAAACTTTCTGCGAGGATTCCTCCTGTATACAGCAGAAAAACTGTGATCCCCTGCCGAAAATAAGCCCCTGTTTTCTGCGGCACAAGTCCATAATTTTTCCAGATCCCATACGATTGTCTGTATACGATACCTGCAAGATAAAAATACGCCGGAATATAGACCAGATACTGCGGCATCAGAAGTCCAGCGCCGGCCACACCGCCATAAATACCAAATTCCAGAACCGATAATGCCAGGATCATTCCTGTCTCCATTCCCAAAAACAGCATATATGCGACCGTCAAAGGCACTCCGAATATTGTAAATCCGCATAAAAACAACAGAAGAAAAAAACCTCCTCTTCGTCGCAGCACTTCCAGGAAATAAGCTCCGCCGGAAATATCTTTTCCTGCAAAGCTGCGGATCAGATAAAAAGAAGCCAGGGTTTTCTGCTTCCACTCCATTTTCCAGATCAGATTCGGCAACACATTTCCCGCAAAAACTCCGGTCATAAAAAGAAGCTCCGCCGGAAAACGTCCGGCATTTTTCCACTTCCGGTTCTCTGTCTTACTCTCCATTTACTCACCCTGTACCAGTTTACGCCTGTTTTTCCAGTAATATGACCGTTTTTCCTCACGACAAAAAAAGACCGGCCAGCTAAAAAGCTGTCCGGCCTTTGGTATTTCCAGAACTTTCTTCCATTGAAAGCTTATTTTGCGTAGTCAACCGCTCTGCTTTCACGGATCACATTAACTTTGATCTGTCCAGGATACTCAAGCTCTGCCTCGATCTGCTTTGCAATATCTCTTGCAAGGAGAACCATATCTGCATCACTTACATGATCCGGCACGACCATAACACGAATTTCTCTTCCTGCCTGAATAGCAAAAGACTTCTCTACACCCTTGAATTCATTGGTGATATCCTCAAGCTGTTTCAGACGATTGGTATAGGTTTCCAGGGTCTCACGTCTTGCTCCAGGTCTTGCTGCGGAAATTGCATCAGCAGCCTGTACAATACACGCGATCAGAGATTCCGGCTCCACATCACCATGATGAGACGCAACCGTGTTGATAACGATCGGGGACTCCTTGTATTTCTTGCAGAGATCCACACCGATCTGAATATGAGAACCTTCTACCTCATGGTCAATGGATTTACCAATGTCATGAAGAAGTCCGGCACGCTTGGCCATACGCACATCCACACCAACTTCTCCTGCAAGAAGTCCGGAAAGCTGTGCAACCTCAATTGAATGTCTCAGAGCATTCTGTCCATAGCTTGAACGGAATTTCATACGTCCAAGAAGCTTCAGAAGTTCCGGATGGATTCCATGTACCCCTACATCCATGGCAGCATTCTCACCGTCTTCCCGGATCTGTGCTTCCACTTCTTTCTGGGCTTTCTCTACCATCTCTTCAATTCTTGCCGGATGGATACGTCCATCCACGATCAGTTTCTCAAGAGCCACTCTGGCGATCTCTCTCCTGATCGGATCAAATGCGGAGAGTACCACTGCCTCCGGTGTATCATCAATGATCAGATCCACACCGGTAAGTGTCTCAAGTGTACGGATGTTACGGCCTTCACGACCGATGATCCTTCCCTTCATTTCATCACTTGGAAGCTGTACCACAGAAATCGTTGTCTCGGAAACATGATCCACTGCACATTTCTGAATGGCATTGACTACATATTCCCTGGCTTTCTTATTGGCATCTTCCTTGGCTCTGTTCTCAAGCTCTTTATAGAGTCTTGCAACATCCACCTTTACGTCATCTTCTACAGATTTCAGTAATTCTTCTTTTGCCTGTTCGGAGGTAAGACCTGAAACTCGTTCCAGTTCCTGTACTCCTTTTTCCTCAAGTTCATTTACTCGTTTTTCTTTTTCTTGTAACTCGTTAAATTTCGCTGTACATTCCAGCTCACGCTTCTCCACTGCATTGGCTTTTTTGTCAACAGATTCCTCTTTTGACAAAACTCGCTTCTCGTATCTCTGCAGCTCGTTTCTCCGTTCCTTGGTTTCCCTTTCCAGTTCATTTTTAGTTCGCAGAGATTCTTCCTTTACTTCAAGTAAAGTTTCGCGTTTCTTGGTCTCTGCTGCTTTCAATGCTTCATCAAGAATATTCCTTGCCTTATCCTCTGCTGTACCTATGATTTCCGCATCCTTGCGTACTTTCTTGTCAACAGCAACCTTGCAAGTAACAGGAACTGCAATAAGTAGCGTGACTACCACAGCGACAATAACACCGATAATTGTGCCTGCCACAGGAGCACCTCCTTATTTAGTTTTCATTGTACAAATACAACAATACAAGTTTAGCTGTTTTTCACATTTATGTCAAGTTTTTCTCATGAAAAAGCAGATTTTGGTTAGCACATATAAACTGGCTCTTTTTCTCCGCAGAGTTATTGTTACTGTTCACTCCGTTCTCAGTAACACGCTTCGCGATGCACAGAATTTATGCTGATCGCATAAATTCGCGCGGTATGTCTCGGGTTTTCTGTGACCTTCGCTCACAAAAAACACCTCGCGGGACATTACCAGTGAACAGTAACGAGTTATTCCATATCACGGTTCACCCGGATGTTCATTTCTTCCAGGGTATGGGAAATATCCTCATACCGGAACGCTCGTCTGGCCAGATATCCATACAGCCTTCGCATCTGTCCTTCATCAAGCTCTGTGTCCGGCGCATATTTCTTCTCGATCGTCCTGCGTAATACCTCCCGCTCGTCCGGTTCCAGAAGCTCTTCCATCTCATTCCAGGCATCCAGGGCAGTCTGACGGTCCACACCCTTTAACTGAAGTTCCGAGAAGATCTTCTGACGACTTCTGGATTCCATGCGGAAGGAGATATAGGTTCTGGCATAACGGGCATCGTTGATATACCCATAGGACTTCACATAAGCAATGGCATCTTCTACTGCCTCCGGTGAAAATTCAGCCTGACGGAGTTTATCCGTCAGGCCTTTCTCTGTGCGGTCCATATGTTCCAGAAGCCGCATGGCTTTCTTTCTTGCACGGTTTCGTTCTTCCAGATCCAGCATGGATTACTCTTCCTTCTCTGTATCTTCTGCCTGTACTACTGCTTCTGCTGTCTCATCTGCCGGATCCAGATGATAATGTACACGAACCTTCTTCTCGATCTCATCGCGGATCTCCGGATGCTCTCTCAGGAATAATTTGGCATTCTCACGTCCCTGTCCGATCTTATCCCCTTCATATGCATACCAGGCTCCGCTCTTGTTTACGATGGAGCATTCTGCAGCCAGATCCAGGATATCTCCCTCTCTGGAAATACCGGTTCCGAACATGATATCAAACTCTGCCTGCTTAAATGGCGGAGCCACCTTGTTCTTAACTACTTTCACACGGGTGTGGTTTCCAACCATCTCACCACCCTGCTTCAATGTTTCCACACGGCGTACATCCATACGGACAGATGCATAGAATTTCAGCGCACGTCCACCGGTTGTAGTTTCCGGATTACCAAACATCACTCCAACCTTCTCACGAAGCTGGTTGATAAAGATCACCACGCAGTTAGACTTGCTGATAACAGCCGTCAGTTTACGGAGTGCCTGTGACATCAGACGGGCCTGCAGACCTACATGGCTGTCTCCCATATCTCCTTCGATCTCAGCCTTGGGGACCAGGGCTGCAACAGAGTCCACGATCACGATATCCACAGCACCGGAACGTACCATAGTCTCTGTGATCTCCAGCGCCTGCTCTCCGTTATCCGGCTGTGAAATATAAAGGTTGTCGATATCAACACCTATACTCTTGGCATAAACAGGATCAAGAGCATGCTCCGCATCGATAAATCCTGCGATTCCGCCTCTCTTCTGCACTTCAGCGACCATATGTAAAGCTACCGTTGTCTTACCACTGGACTCCGGTCCGTAAATCTCCACGATACGTCCCTTGGGAACACCACCTACACCAAGGGCGATATCCAGACTTAAGCATCCTGTGGGAACTGCCTCCACCTGCATATGGGAACTGGAATCTCCAAGCTTCATGACAGAGCCTTTACCGAACTGTTTCTCAATATTTCCAAGAGCCGCTTCCAGCGCCTTCTGCTTCTCTTCACTGATCATTATGTAATCTCCTATTCTTTATTCTCTTTCTAATCAGGTTTCCTTTAATCCGAACCTTTGTTCGTGTTTTCTGTATTACATAGTATTATAAAACGGAATGATTGTCAATAAGATACTTGAAAATCCCTCTGTTTTTTTGTTGACAAGATCTCTGAAAATCCGACAAAAGGCTTCCCATACATGATTTCTTTTTCCTCTCTGAATGCAAAAAAAGCAGATAAAAAGATTTCCCTCTTCATCTGCTTTTTATGCAATATATTTCCTGTCACTGATCGTTGGTCAGCTTCAGTTTGTCCAGAATATAGAATACAAGGCTTAATGCCATGGCAACCACACATGCCAGCACCATACCGGTAAGCTCAACATTTCCAAGCTTCAGGGCAATTCCGGAAAGACCTACAACAAAGACAACGCTTGTCAGCGTCAGATTTCTGGACTTGCTGTAATCCACGTGATTGTCAACCAGCATACGAAGGCCGGAGGTTCCGATCATTCCGTAAAGAAGGAAGGAAATCCCACCGATCACCGGACCTGGAATGGTACTGATCAGGGCTGCCAGTTTACCAAGGAAGGAACAGCAGATAGAAAGCACTGCCGCACCACCAATCACCTGTACACTGTAAACCTTTGTCACTGCCATGACACCGATGTTCTCACCGTAAGTAGTTGTCGGCACAGAACCAAGGCATCCGGAAACTGTGGTAGAAAAGAAATCTGCAAACAGGGATCTGTGGAGACCCGGATCTTTCAGAAGATTTCTTCCAACAATCTTTCCGGTTACGATCTGATGGCCGATATGCTCGGAGGTTACCAGAAGCAATGCCGGAAAGATCGTCATAATGGCCTCAAAATTAAATTTCGGAGATGTAAAGTTGGGAAGAGCCAAAAATGCCGCTTCCCTTACCTGTGTAAAATCCAGAAGCCCGCATGCACCTGCTGCCACATATCCCGCAATGATCGCGATCAGGATCGGAATCACAGAAAGGAAGCCCCGGAACAGGATCTGCCCGAATACCGCAACTCCAAGTGTGACCAGAAATACGATCACATTCTTCGGATCTACCTTCTCGTCCAGAAGTCCTGCCGTACTTGCTGCATTTCCCGCAAGTTCCAGACCGATCAGTGCCACTACCGGTCCCATTGCCGCTGTAGGAAGCACGATATCGATCCAGTCTGTTCCGCACTGGCGGACGATCAATGCCACGCACATACCAGCAATACCCAGAACAACGAAACCACCAAGGGCATACTCATATCCATACTTGCTGATCACCAGAAGAGCCGGTGAAAGGAAGGCAAAACTGGAGCCCAAATAAGCCGGTGCCTTTCCTTTTGTGATGAAAATAAAAAGGAGTGTTCCCACACCATTCATCAGAAGCACAATAGCCGGACTGATACCAAAAAGGAATGGCACCAGTACGGATGCTCCGAACATGGCGAACATATGCTGGATACTTAACGGTATCAGCATCTTTGCAGGTACTTTTTCTTCGACCTGTATGATTCTTTTTTCCACTCTCAAATCCTCCTGTTTTTTATTATCTCACAGATTATAGCACAGGTTTTCACATCGTGGGAGATTTTTTCTGAAAATATACGGATACTGTGTGGTATACTGTTATTATCTCCGGAAAAACAGGCGGATTCCATAAATACAGCTGCCGTCTGTTCCGGAAGGAATTTTTCAGAAAGGAATATTCTTCTATGAAAGCATACCAACGACTTCTATCCTATGTAAAAATATCCACACCCAGCAATGAAGAAAGCTCTTCTTCCCCCTCTTCCCAGTGCCAGTTTGACCTGGCCCGGCTTCTTGTGGAGGAACTGAAAGGCCTTGGGATCTCTGATGTGTCTCTGGATGAACACTGTTACGTTTATGCACATCTTCCTGCTACAGAAGGTCTGGAGCACTGCAAAGCACTGGGCTTTATCGCTCATATGGATACGGTTTCCGATTTCTGCGACCATGCAGTCACACCGATGATCACAGAAGATTACGATGGAAAAGAGCTCCCTCTCGGCACAAGCGGCAGAACTCTTTCCCCGGAAATGTTCCCCCATCTTGCTTCACTTGCCGGACGTACCCTGATCACCTCAGACGGAACCACGATCCTGGGCGCAGACGACAAGGCCGGCATTGCAGAGATCCTCACTGCGCTGGAGCATATCCTTACGGAAAAAATACCTCACGGACCTCTCTGCGTTGCTTTTACTCCGGATGAAGAGATCGGCATGGGACCGGCCCACTTTGATGTAAAAAAATTCGGTGCGGATTATGCATATACCCTGGACGGTGATACGGAAGGCGAGATCCAGTACGAAAACTTTAACGCCTGCAGTGCAAAAGTAACCTTCCAGGGTGTTAATGTACATCCCGGTTCTTCCAAAAATACTATGATCAACGCAGCCCTCATTGCCATGGAATTTAACTCCATGCTTCCGGCAGCGGACACTCCCAGGAATACAGAAGACTACGAAGGATTTTTCCATCTGTGTTCCATGAAAGGAGATGTTTCCCAGGCTGAGCTTCAGTATATTGTCCGGGATCACGATGCCGCTTCTTTTGAGATCCGTCAGAAAACGCTCACCCATATCACGGAGATCCTCAATGAAAAATGGGGGGAAGGTACCGTAACTCTTACCATCACCCAGCAGTACCGCAATATGAAAGAGATCATCGATACCTGCCCATGGCTGATATCTCTGGCAGAGGAAGCCTGCCACAGCTGCGGTGTCACACCGCTGATCCTGCCTATCCGCGGCGGCACAGACGGTGCACAGTTAAGCTTTATGGGACTGCCCTGCCCGAATCTCGGAACCGGCGGACATGCCTATCACGGGCCTTATGAGCATATTACAGCAGAAGGAATGGATGCCGCTGTGAACGTTACTCTGGAGATCATAAGACTGTTTTCACAGAAAAAAGTCTAAAAGGAATCCATTCTTCAAAAGCCTGCATTTCCAGAGACCTGATACAATAAAAAATACTCACAGATCCTCCGGCTGGAAATCTGCCGGAACAAATCTGTGAGTATTTTTTCCTGTGCTAGCTGTGTTCACTTTGAGTTCTGCACCGAATAACTGTATTGCCGTTTACTGATCGGACTTACAGATCAGATGATCTTCATCATTCTCGCCAGCTTCTTCATATATCTTCCACCAGGCATCATACCCAGCTCTTCTTCACCGGGCTTGCTTACAAACAGATATACAATAAAGTATACAACTGCTGCCAGGATCACGGAAATACCTAGGCAGATCACATTGGAATGAATCAGTGCATACAATCCGTAATACACCACTCCCGCAACAACCCCCATCGGGATAGATGCAAGGAACGGGCTTAAATAAGCACTTCTCCATGGATTCTTATAGCCCATATATTTCTTGATGGAACGGTCGTTGAGAAGACACATCACAACTGCATAAACGATCTGGGCGATGACAATGGTATAAACGCCAAGATTGGTAAATACCAGAAGCAGGGCCATGGCTATCACATCTGCCACCAGTGCAATGGCTGCATGGATCATCGGGAGCTTCGGCTTGCCGATTCCCTGAAGTACACCGTTGGTGATATTGGAGTTGCCATTCAGGATAATGGTGATTCCTCCCAGGATCAGAAGCTGTCCGCCTACGCCATTGGTTCCCGGGAAGATCAGTCTCGTGATCGGTCCGGAAAGAACTGCAAGACCTACTGCCGCCGGAATGGAGATCAGCATACTGATCCATGTGGCACGGTCTGTCTTCATATTTGCACCTTCAATATCGTGCATTGCATAATGCGCGGAAACCTCAGGGATCATAGATGTCGGTGCTGTACTTGCCAGGGTAAGCGGGATATTGATCAGTGTCATATAATATCCGTACTCGGAATACAAGGTCTGGATCACGTCCTTGGCAGCACCCTTGATATCCATGATACCGGAATACATATAGCTGTTGATATATCCGTTTACATTATAAATAAAAGCACTAAGAATGATCGGCATGATGATGAGCACGATATTACTCATTACATGACCCATACTCTCATTTACAGAATGGCGGTCATTGACGATCCTTTTCCGGATGATCTTACGGTTTACCCCATAAACGATCAGCATAAAGATCAGCGCGGAAGCCACACCTGCTCCGGTACCCATGGTAGCACCTGCCGCACCCCAGCGATGGACCAGATCCATATCTCCTGTTGCGGAAAAATGCTGGATAAATACATGTGACATCAGAAGCGCAAAGGTTGCCACAAAGATCTGCTCAATGATCTGCGAGATCGATGTAGGCATCATATTGCGGTATGCCTGGAAATATCCACGGAATACACCACAGAGACCGGACATGAAAATTGTGGGTGCAAGCATCTGCAGTGCCAGACGGGCGTTAGCCATACTGTCCGGAACCAGGATTCCTGCACCAAATACACAGATCAGCGCCACGATACCGCCGGCAACTGCCGCATAGATCAGTGCACCGTAAAATACTTTCTGTGCATCTTTATATCTGTGAAAAGCGATCTTTTCCGCCATGATCTTGGATACCGCCTGTGGAATACTGAAAGACGCGATCATCAGCAGAATGAAATATACATTCTGTGCAAACTGGAAAAGTGCAAAACTCTGGCTTCCCAGTGTGGTTGAAAGCGGGCTCTTGTACAGCATTCCGATGATCTTGGAGATCAGCGCCGCAACCATAAGAAAAGAGGCGTTTTTCACAAGTGTGTTATCATTTTTTTTACCCATTTTACTTTCCCTAACTTAAATATTCTCAATCTGCCAGTCAACAGGTTCTACCCCATTGGCTTTCAAAAATTCATTAGCCTTGCTGAAATGCTTGCATCCGAAAAATCCCCGGTAGGCAGAAAGGGGACTTGGATGTGGTGCTTCCAGGATCAGATGCTTCGGATTATGAAGCATGGATGCCTTCATCTGAGCAGGCCGCCCCCAGAGAAGAAACACGATCGGGCGATCCTCCTGGTCCAGGATCCGGATGGCCGCATCAGTAAACTGTTCCCAGCCGATCCCTCTGTGGGAATTGGCCTGATGTGCACGTACAGTCAGCACTGTGTTCAAAAGAAGCACGCCCTGCTTTGCCCATTTTTCCAGATTACCGTTGTTTGGGATATAACATCCCATATCATCCTCAAGTTCCTTATAAATATTCACCAGAGATGGCGGTGTTTCCACACCTTTTTTTACGGAAAAGCAAAGCCCATGAGCCTGTCCGTCATTGTGATAGGGGTCCTGTCCCAGGATCACAACCTTTACCTGATGCAGAGGCGTAAAATGAAACGCATTGAACATATCTTCCGGCGGCGGAAAAATCTTTCTTGTTCTGTATTCTGTCATCACGGTTTTATAAAGTTTGGCATAGTAGGGCTGATGAAACTCACCTTTCAGTGCCTCCTGCCAGTCTCCTGCTATAGGAGCCATATCTCTCACCTCTCATCCAACTTATCTTCTCACGGAAATTCCTTTTTCCGCAAGGTAATCCTTCACTTCCCGGATCTCCAGCTCTTTGTAGTGGAACAGAGATGCTGCCAGTGCCGCATCTGCTCCGCCTTCTGTCAGTGCATCATAAAAATGCTCCAGGGTTCCGGCACCACCGGAGGCGATCACCGGGATGGAAACCGCATTTGCAACGGCTCTTGTAAGTTCAATATCATACCCGGCCTTGGTTCCGTCACAGTCCATGCTGGTAAGAAGGATCTCACCTGCGCCAAGTTCTTCCACCTTCTTTGCCCATTCAAGAGCATCAATACCGGTATCCAGTCTTCCGCCATGTTTGTAGATATTCCAGCCGCCCTCCTGTCTTCTCTTGGCATCAATGGCAACTACTACACACTGGCTTCCGAATTTCTGTGCAGCCTCATGGATCAGCTCCGGACGGTCGATAGCTGCGGAATTTACAGAAATCTTATCTGCACCTTCACGGAGAAGCTTCCGGAAATCATCTACGGTACGGATTCCTCCGCCTACGGTAAACGGGATAAATACGTTGGCTGCAACAGCTCTTACCATATCCACCACGGTATCACGCTCCTCGCAGGAGGCAGTGATATCAAGAAAAACAAGCTCGTCCGCACCGGCTGCATCGTAAGCTTTGGCAATTTCCACCGGATCTCCGGCATCCTTAAGATCAACAAAATTCACGCCTTTTACTACACGTCCTTTATTTACATCCAGACATGGAATGATTCTTTTTGTAAACATGATTATGCCTCCTTTCCGGTGCCTGACTCAAGAGCCGCAAAATTCTCAAGGATCTTCAAGCCCCACCGGCTGCTTTTTTCCGGATGGAACTGACACGCAAATACATTTCCCTTTTCCACAGACGCATGGATGCATGTGCTGTACTGAGTGGTCGCTTTCACGATCTCTTCCTCCTCTGCCTGAAGATAATAGGAATGTACAAAGTAAACGTATGTGTTTTCCGGAATACCTTTAAATAATCTTCCGCTGTTCTGAATATGCAGGGAATTCCAGCCCATATGCGGGATCTTCAATCCCGGACTTGGCGGGATGCGCAGGATTTTCCCCTTCAGGATTCCAAGACCTTCCACTCCCGGTGTCTCATCACTGCTCTCAAAAAGCAGCTGCAGTCCCAGGCATATCCCAAGAAAGGGCGTTCCCTTTTCCACGATCTCATGTATTACCGGAACAAGTCCGTATTTTTTGAGATTTTCCATAGCATCACCAAAGCTTCCAACCCCCGGAAGGATTACTTTATCTGCTTTCAGAAGCACCTGGGGATCTCTTGAGACGACAGTCTCCTGTCCCAGATACTGAAGTGCTTTTTCCACACTTTTGATGTTTCCTGCATCATAGTCAATGATTCCTATCATAATAATGCTTCCTCCTGCTCTTTTGTATCTCGATATTCCTCTCTCACCTTCGATTTACATTGCTTTAGTATAACGCAAAAACAGGCGGTTGCAAAGACTTTTCTCTGCTGCCGCCCATTTTTTCACATTATCACGGTAAAGTTTTATTATTTCCGGTCCAGTGTAAACCAGAATTCCACGCCATTATCAAAGTTCTGTACGCCATATTCCTGGTTCATGCTTTCCATGATGGCCTTTACAATGGATAAACCGATACCGCTTCCGCCGTATTCCCTGGTTCTCGCTTTATCAACTTTATAAAATTTATTCCAGAGATTCGGTACATCTGCCTCAGGGATCGGAGTCCCTGTGTTAAACACACTGATCTTCACACGGTTACCCTCATCCTGCAGCTTGATCTCGATTTCTTTCTCTCCCTCCAGATGGTTCAGGGCATTGCTTACATAGTTTGTCACAACCTCTTCGATCTTAAACTCATCTGCCCATACATAAACCGGCTTCTCCGCCTCAAAGATCACTTTTGCATTCTTCTGCCCGATCATGATATTCATGGTCTGAAGCACGCCGCGGATCAGGGATACGATATCAAACCGCTCCATTACAACTGCATCTTTGCCGGATTCCAGCTGATTCAGTGTGAGAAGATTTTTTACCAGTTTATTCATCTTGGAGGCTTCATCCATAATGACATCGCAATAGAACTCTCTGCTCTCAGGATCATCAGAAATATTTTCTTTTAAGCCTTCTGCATAGCCCTGGATCAGGGCTATGGGAGTTTTCAGTTCATGGGACACGTTATCCAGAAATTCCTTTCGCATCTTGTCGATCTTGATCTTGTCCTCAATGTCACGCTGCAGTTCATTATTTGCAGATTTCAGTTCACTGATGGTAGTCTCCAGCTGTGAGGACATCCGATTGAAATTATCTCCCAGAACATCGATCTCATTGCCGACCTTGCTCTCGTATTTTGCCTCAAAATCCAGATCTGACATTTTTCTGGAAAGTTCCGTAAGCTCACTGATGGGACGGGTGATCCTCCTGGTCACGACCATAATGACCAGACCACTTAAGATTATGATCATCAGACCTACCGCAAAGTAAAACTTATTGGAAATATCAGCGCTCTCCCGGATGCTCTCAAGGGGTGTCCTTATGATAAAATAATGTTCCTCATCCAGCTGTCCCCAGCATTCCACATAATCCATTCCCGCAAAACGGTCATGCGACTGCTGGATGGTATAATTGTCACCCTGCTTCAAGGTCCGGCTCTTATCTCCGTCCTCATCCAGATCATAGACATATCCGAACAGCTTGCTCTGAAGCATTTTTTCATTTTCGCCCCAGGAAAGCCAGCTGGTATTGCTGCTGTCAATGATAACCCAGGAAAGATTGTTTCTGGAGCAGGCTCTCTGGATCTCATCGGGAATACTCTCCATACCTTTCGAACTGTTGCTGTTCATCATCTTGTCAATATCTGTATTTTCCAAAGTTGTTCGGAGATTCAGAAGTACATCGATCTTTTTTGTCACATAATATTTTTCAAGAAAGGCTCCGTTGATCACGGTAATAGTCAGAATGGATAAAAACAGCAGACCGATAAAGTATGCTGTGATCTGATGGCGGAGACTGTGGATCTTTTTTATTTTTTCCTTCGTTTTTTTCATTCTCCTACCTCAAACTTATAGCCCATCCCCCAGACTGTCTTGATATACTCGCCCTTATCGCCCATTTTACTTCTCAGTTTTTTGACATGAGTATCAATGGTTCTGGCATCTCCGAAATAATCATAATTCCACACAGAATTCAGGATCTTTTCTCTGGAAAGAGCGATTCCCTCATTCTCCAGGAAATAAGTCAGAAGCTCAAATTCCTTGAAGCTCAGATCCATCGGTTTATCATCTACCGTTGCCTGATGCGCTGCCTTGTCAATGACAATCCCACCTGCTGAAAGTATCTCATCTGGGTTGCTCTGTCCCGTTCTTCGAAGAATGGCTTCTACACGTGCTACAAGGATCTTGGGGCTGAAGGGTTTGGAAATATATTCGTCCACCCCGAGTTCAAATCCCAGAAGCTCATCACGCTCATCTCCTCTTGCTGTCAGCATAATGATGGGAACCTTGGAATTTTTGCGGATCTCACGACATACTTCCCAGCCATCCATCTTCGGCATCATCACATCCAGGATCAGAAGCGCAATATCCTTTTCTTTATAAAAAATATCCATGGCCTCCTCACCGTCACCTGCTTCCAATACCTGGAAATTCTTTTTGGTGAGAAAATCCTTTACCAGTTTTCTCATTCTGCTCTCGTCATCTACTACAAGAATTTTTAATGCATCCATTCTATCTTCCTCCGTTTCTCAGTCGCTGTTCCGGACAGCTGCTGACAGCCCGAAATGCTCTGTATCATCCCTCTTTACAAAAAGCTGAGCTTTTACTTCCGGTTCATTCTAAAGCGGATATTTCCATTCCGCTTTGCTACTGCTCATAATATATCACAGGTTTGTGTTGTGTGTGTGAACGTAATTTCATTTTTTTAATTTTATCCGCAAAAAAGGAGAACCCTCTAAAAGGATTCTCCGATCTTTTCTCCCATGAATACTCTTGTTTCAATTCCTTCACGGGAATTGTTTAAAATATCTTCATCCGGCTTTACCGCATTTTTTTCGGTGATCAGCACAATGGTGGAGCCGCCGAAAGCAAAATTTCCTTTTTCGTCTCCCCGTTTCACAAATGCTTTCCCTGGCCGGTTTTCGATTCTTCCGACAAGAAGAGCACCTACCTCCATCATCAGCACGGTACGGAAATTCTCTGTTTTCAAAAGAGAATACTCTCTGCTGTTTTCCTTGTAGATCGGATAGGCATCATTGGCCACGGGGTTGACTGTATGCAGGATCCCCGGGATCCTGATGCGTCCGGACTCCGCCGCATTGTCCGGATAAATATATCTGTGATAATCCTGAACACAGAGACGAAGCACCCACACATAGCCACCCTGATATCTCTTTCCAAGAAAAGGATTCCTGAGAAGCTCCTCTATGGTATATTCGGTCTGTTTGATATGAAGACGGGCTTTTTCATCTACCGGATACACACTCACCCTGCAGTCACAGGGACTAATAAAATGTCCCGGTTCCATATCAATATGGCGGGCACCCTCCCGGATCTTCCGCTTGAAAAAATCATTGTAGGAAGTATATTTACGCTTTTCATAATCACTCATATCCAGATGATTGAACCGTATAAAGGGTTTCACCGCTGCTGCCGAAAGCCTGGAATCCAGAATCCATCCCATGGCAATGGAAACAACAGGAGTGACCAGCGGCCGGATCAGCATGCGTCCGGCTACAGAACCGTAGATTTTTTCCAGAAGGTTGTTCTGAAAGGAATCCTCCTCTGTAATATGCCCCATTCTGTCCGCTGTCCGGATCATAGATTACCCCCTCTCTCCATGGAAAGCTTATAGAGATAATTGAACTTCCACCATCCTTCGTTGTAGAAAAGTACAAGAAGAACTGCCACAGCAACTACCGCAACAATGATCACCAGCTCCCTGTTGGTGGGCTTACGGAATTTAAAATCCAGGATAAACAGAAGTCCTACCGTCAGCATTGCGATATGAAGGAGCACCACAAACCATTTATACTCCGGAAAAAGCAGGGATACCACAAATAGAAGCGGCAGGACCACAGACATGGATGTGATGGGAAGTCCCTGATAATATTTTCGGTTTTCGGAGGTTTCATTCTGACGTTTTTCCTCCATAACATTGAAGTATGCCAGACGGATCAGGCCTGCCAGACCGTAAAATAAAAGAATAGCTATTCCGTAAATATGACACATTCCAAGCTTAAATCCTAGCACAATGGGAAGGATCCCGAAACAGACGATATCTGCAAGGGAATCGATCTGGATCCCGAAGCATTTCTCTTCCTCCGTTCTGTTCTTCTTAGTTCTTGCGATCTTTCCGTCAAACATATCGCACAGTCCGGAAAATGCAAGACAGCACACCGCTGCTGAAATATGGTCCGTCACAGCGCAGAAGATTCCGATCATGGAAGAAACTACGCTTATGTAAGTCATTATTACCGTGTAATCATAAAATCCTATCATTTGCACACCTCTTTTTTCTTTTTCATGTCAGGCTATATTCACAGTCCCACAGGAGACTTACCTGATCTGGGTCAAGCAGATCTCCGCGATCTGCATTCGATCAAATCTATTCAGGATTCCTTTTTTCCGATAGTGAGCTGAGCCACCGCAGTAAACACCGCACTGATCAGCAGCTCTCCGTAATATCCCAGCCCTCTGCTAAGCACCATTCCCGGAAGCAGCAGGCCACCGAATACCGGACTGAAAATGGTAAGAAACAAAGTCTCACTGATTCCCATTCCTCCCGGAAGCGGCAGCATATCCACAGATACCGATATCACTGCCTGGAGAAAAAGGATATCCCAGAAACCGGTTCCATGGAGTCCAAAAGCCTGATATACGAACCAGGTTACTGCAAACAGTGCCATACGCTGGATAAAAGTGATCTCTATTACTTTAACGATCACCAGCGGATTATTCTTCAGATATGCCGCAGTATTTCGGTAAGTATCCATGGAAGCTTCCAGTTTTTTCATCCGTCCCTCTTTTTTCCTCATCAGATGAAACCGTTCCAGAAGATTCATGCCCTTCATCAGGATCGCTTTTGCCAAAAGCGGATGAAATACCAGAATGGTCATAAAAGTGACACAGAAGATATTCAGCATCAGCCCCAGATAAAACACCGGCAGGATTCCTTCCAGATATTTGTGAAGAAATCCTCTTCCGAAAATCGCGATCCCAATACCGATCACCACAAGCACCAGCTTATAGGTAATCGTCACGATCATCAGGATCACCGTTGACACCGGAATGGAAATCTTCTCTTTTTTCATATAGTAGATCTGCATGGGCTGTCCGCCGCTGGCGGATGGTGTGATACAGCTGAAAAAGAATCCTACAGACGAAAACAGAAAGCAGGTTCTTTTTTTCAGATGGATCCCGCTGGAACGCATCATATACCAGATAATGATGGATTCCCCCCAGATAAAAAATGCTACCAGTGCAACTCCCGGAAGCAGCCACCGTTTATCTGCCCTATGTATGGCATCCATCATGGAAGACAGGTCTTCTCCGTGAAAAACGCCGTAGATAGTCAGGGCAAAAACTACTGCCAGGAACACTCCGTTAAATATGATCTTTTTTCTGCTCTTCATCACTTGACACCTTCTGTATAGCTGTTGATCTTCTTTTCAATTTTAGTTCCAAACCGTTCATAAATATGCCAGAGTTTTGTTTTCTGTCCCAGAATAAAGCATACCTGAGCCAGGATCACACCACCTGCCACATCCACAAGTACATGCTGCTTGGTAAAAATGGTAGACAGAAAAACCAGCACAGCCAGTGTAAACGATACCCCCTTATACCATGTCGGAATTCTTTTCTGATCCTTGATCCCCAGAAAACAGAACCAGCTTACCAGACAATGGATAGATGGAAACAGGTTATCTGCCGCATCAATGGAATACAGCCAGCCGGCCAGCAGATCCCAGATTCCGTTTCCTTCGATCACCGGTCTTGTATTGGTAGTGGGATATGCCAGAAATATGATCAGACACACACAACGGGATATAATATCCGCAGTAAAAAAACGGTAAACCTGTTCCCGCTCCTGCCTTGCCGCAAGGATATAATTCACTGCCCAGAATACATAACAGCCAAAATAGATAATCAAAAACTGCGGCACAAATGGGAGCCGCAGATCAAGATTACTTTCTATATTGTGATGATACCAACCGCCTGCGATCGCCCTTGAACCGGAATATACAAGACAGTTAAATACAAATGAAAAAACAAGGGGAAAAAGCCCGTACGCAGGTACGATCCCTGTTACATATTTCCAAAAACGTTTCATAAATTCACGCCTCATTATTTTATTGATATCAGGAATAAAACATATTCTTCTCCTGCTAACATCTGCTAGTCACAGTATAACAGTCGGGGCGTATGGTTTCAACTAAATATGGAAAGTTTAAGAATTGTTAAGATTTGAGTTCAGTTATTTTTTCTTTTTTGTTCATACTTTTTTCAGAATGACGTCACAGAATGACCACAAAATATGAGTATATTATTAGATGTGCAAAGGGTACTACCTTTGATAACACTTTTTTCTTTTTCATACTGCCGGGGCTACCTCCAAACAAAGCCCCGGCCTCCTTCCTTTTTATTTTCCCATTTTTTAATTATGCCATGCAAGACGTACACTGGATGGATATACTTCTTTTGTCATCCAGTCCACATCGTTGGTGATCCAGTCCATGATCCCGAGCTGGCGTGTCTCCCATGCGATGGTTGCCTCTCTTGCTTCCGGTGTTTCTTCCACTTCCATGGTTGTGTCGATCTCATCATATCCAAAAATATATCCGCCCGCACTCCAGATGCTGAAGTTGCTGTCCGGGCCCGGATCTATTGTTTCGCCTCTCTGCGCCACAAGTCCGTCATGACGGGCTTTATATTCTTCCTCACAGCCGTCTTTTAATTTTGTCATGAACATTCTGTGGCGGATCAGCTCTTTGTTTTCTCTCACAACACCAAAATTATGATACATCAGGCGCATGTCTTTTCCAGGAGTAGAGATCCAGGTAAAAGTATCTCCGATCTTTTCAGTCAATGCTGCCTTTACTTTCTCCTCTTCCGGAGAAATCACCTCTCCGTCTGCATTTTCGTAATATCCGAAGATCAGGTCTGCCGCATTCCAGATGCTGAAATTATGGATGCCGTTACGGTCAAGATATGCAGTAAGCTCCGGCCAGATCTCGCCTAAGTTCTTACGGTAATCATTCATTTTTCCTTCTTTTACTTTCATTGCAAAAGCATGTCGTTCCATTTATGCTATCCCCCTGTTTTGATGATCCTGTGCTATGTTTTCCACTATGAGCAGATGTAGTTCTTCTGCCCTCATATGATTTGATTCTATCACTTTTATTTTGTTTTTACAATTATGAGGGTAGGATTTCCGATCACTGTTCACAGGTAATATCCGCAAAGCATGTTGCCTGACACAAAGTTATCCGTAACGATTCCCTGAGATGCTCAGGCAAGATACAACATGACCATCAGTGGCATGGTTATGATACTTACCAGCGTTGTCATTACATTGATGGTGCTGGCATAGACCGGGTCCTGATCGTAGAGCTGTGCCAGCTGTACAACCGTTGTTGCCGACGGTGTGATCACTGCCATCAGACTGATAAGCAGAATGGTTTTTCCATCCTTTACCATTGAAGCCAAGGGCAGATACTTCAAAAACAACAGTATGAGCAGCGGAGTCACCACCATTTTCAAGATCGTGACCAGATAGATCCTGGAATGGCTGAAAATATCTTTCCATTTTACCTCCGTCATGGTCATTCCAAGCATGATCATACATACAGGTCCCAGGGTGGCTGAAATCTGGCTCATGGTGTTTCCAAGGATCACCGGCAGTCTGATCTGCGTGAAGAACAGAACGATTCCAAGGATAATAGCGATCAGATTGATGTTGCAGAGGATTTTTTTCCAGTTGATGCCGGCCTTCGCCTCCATCAGCGACTGTCCGTGGGTCCACATCAGGATCATTTGCACACTCAGGAAAGCACTGGCATAGATCACCCATTTTTCCCCAAGGACTACCGTTACAAGAGGGATCACCAGATTTCCGGAATTGGAATAGATGATGGATTCTTTTTCTACCACACTTAATTTCAGTGACTTGCCGATGATCTGTACAAATACCAGAAGAAAAATATGGATCAGGATGGCTGCTGCCACTGCCAGAAGGAAGCCATTCCGGATGCTTCTGGAATATTCGATCTGAAAAGCATTGATCATTACACAGGGCATGATGATGTAGATACAGATGACTGAAAGTGTCTTGCTGCTTTTTGCATCGATAAGTCCGCATTTTACCACTGTAAATCCACAGGACATCATCAGAAAAAATACGATGATCTGCTGCAATAATTGTAAAGTTATCATTTTTTCTCCCCTCCGAACGCGTCAGCTCTGTCCGATCTCTTTCAGGGCTGTCTGAAGCTGCGTGTCTTCTTTATGTGTAAGTTCTGTCCAGTCTGTGATGTCTCCGGAAAGCTCTGCTTCCACATCCGGAGTGATTCCTTTTTTGTTGATATCATTGCCCTTTGGCGTAAAATATTTTGCGATGGTGATCTTTACCGCACTGCCATCGGTAAGAGGCTGGATGGTCTGCACCACGCCCTTCCCATAGGTAGTTGTTCCTACAATCGTTCCAATCCCGTAGTCCTTCACCGCACCCGCAAAGATCTCCGATGCACTGGCACTGTTTCCGTTTACCAGAACAGCCAGCGGCATGTCCAGTTCATTTTTTCCGTCGCAGGTCTCCTCTTCCCTCTTTCCGTTTTTGTCCTCTGTATAGACGATCAGTCCTTCCGGAAGTATCTGGCGGAGTACGCCGCAGACTGCAGTAAGAAGGCCTCCCGGATTATCACGGAGATCCACAACCAGCTTCTTCATTCCCTGTTCCTTCAGATCTGCAAATGCTTTTTTATACTGATCGCTGGTCACCTCAGAAAATTCGGAGATCCGGATATAGCCGGTGTCTCCGGAAAGCATCTCATGGGAAACGGTCTGGATCTCCACATCCCGGATCTCCACTTTGACATCCCGAGGTTTCTCTTCGTTTTCCCGCTGTATGGTCAGCATTACGGAAGCTTTCTCACTGTCACGGACCATGGAAGCAATATCGGAAGTTTCTTTGTCTGTAACATCAGCTCCATCTACTGCCTTGATCACATCTCCCTTTCTCAGTCCCGCCTGTTCTCCAGGGCCACCCTCATAAAGCTGTATGATCTTTGCCCCTCCGGTGTCATCCTTCTGAAGAACGGCACCGATCCCTACGTAGGAGCCTTCATTGGAAGTATTCAGCTCTTTATACTGTTCTGCTGTGTAATAGGTGGAGTACGGATCCTTCAGGCCGGCAAGCAGGCCAGCATAAAGCCCCTCACGCAGGCTGCTTTCGTCTTTTTCATCCAGATATTCTTCATCGATCAGTTCTTCTAGGTAATTCAGCTTCTGAACCGTTTTCACATCGGAAAGCGCATTGCCTTTCGGAAACAGTACTTTCTGATAGCTGGTAAAAACAGCGCCTGTCACAACCAGCGTTGCTGCCACTCCAATGGCTATACCTTTTTTGAATTCTTTATTTTTCATATTTTTCCTTTCTTCTGCACAGCCGGCAAAGCCGATAAGGTCACAGATTTTCTGTACTCCTCTGTGCGCCGTTCGGTTTTTATATACCGAAAACGGCTGCCGATATTCCGACAGCCGCTGTATATCTTATGATCACACATCATGCGGATACATAAGATTCTCTGCTATTTGGTTATACTCTGAGATGTTTTCTTGTTGTGAAAAAGCTTCCCAAAAGACCGATTCCCACACCAAGTCCAAGTCCCATGGGAACCAGACCCTCATAAATCTGCCAGATCGGAATGAAATCCACGATACCTGTCAATACATTGAATTTTGTCAGAATAAACTCTACAGCGGAATTATACAGGAAAAACAGGCAGATCAGCGGTATCGCCGCACCGATCACACCGAGGATCATACCTTCCAGAAGGAATGGCAGTCGTACAAAAGCATCTGTAGCTCCTATGTATTTCATAATTCCGATTTCTTCCTTGCGGACAGAAATACCCATAGATACTGTATTGCTGATCAGGAATATGGAAATGATCAAAAGGATTGCGATCACGGCAATCGACACATAAGAAACCAGCTTGTTGATGGAACCAAGTGTCCTGGAGGCCTGTTCAGACTGATTTACCTTCCGGACATGATCCAGCCCCTGGATATAATTCACCAGTTCTGTCTGCTTGGTAATATCATTAAGATATACCTGATAATTGGATGAATTGGCAAGAGGGTTATCATCTTTAAATCCATCTGCCGCATCTTCATCTCCAAAATATTTCTGTTTGTATTCTTCCCATGCCTGATCTGCGGACTGATAGTCCATCCTGGCCACTTCCGGCCTGGACTGAATAGCATCGCCGATCGCCTGGATCTCTTCCTCTGAAGTGCCCTCATCAAAGAATACTGTGATCGGTACTTCTTCTTCCACCTTATGGGCAATATTACCGACGTTGTTCACGATGGAATAGAAAATGCCTACCAGAAAAATGCAGGCTGCCATCGTGATGATACATGCCAGGGAAAACATCCAGTTTCTTTTTATATTCTTAAAGCCCTGCTTCAGGGTATACCAGATCGTACTAGGCCTCATGATATCCTCCCTCTTTCTCATCGCTGATGATCTTGCCGTTGTGCATGGTGACTACTCGCTTGCGCATGGCATTGACGATGTCCTTATTGTGAGTAACTACCAGAACTGTGGTTCCTCTGTCATTGATCTGCTCCATCAGAGCCATGATCTCTTCAGAGGTTTTCGGATCCAGGTTTCCGGTCGGCTCATCTGCCAGAAGGATGTCCGGGCGGTTTACCAGTGCTCTGGCAAGAGCAACTCTCTGCTGCTCACCACCGGAAAGCTCATCCGGGTATGCCTTATACTTTCCTGCAAGTCCTACCTCCTGGAGAACCTCCGGCACACGTTTGCGTATCACACGGGTAGGTCTTCCTATGACACGCTGCGCAAATGCTACATTCTCATATACATTACGGTCTTTTAAAAGACGAAAATCCTGAAATACTACCCCAAGCTTTCTGCGATACTTGGCAACGCGTCTGTGTTTCATCTTCTCCAGACGTTCCCCGCTGACTGTGATCGTTCCGCTGGTAGAATCCAGTTCTTTCATCAGAAGCTTGATCAGTGTGGATTTACCGGAGCCACTGCTTCCTACTACAAATACGAATTCCCCTTTATCAACATGTAAGTTCGCATGATTCACAGCCGGAAGACCCGGGCCGTAAGATTTGCTCACATCTACAAGATCGATCATATATATCCTCCTCTATATTATAAAAGCATAATTTTCTTAATTTTTTTGTAACATTATTGTAATATATATTCTGTTTAAATGCAAGAATAAATTTCCCGGGCCCTACAACTGTTACTGTTCACGTTACTGTTCACTCCGTTCTCAGTAACACGCTTCGCGATGCACAGAATTTATGCTGATCGCATAAATTCGCGCGATATGTCTCGGGTTTTCTATGACCTTCGCTCACAAAAAACACCTCGCGGGACATTACCAGTGAACAGTAACCTGTTCACTCTATTCTCAGTAATGCGCTTCGCGGAATATTACCAGTGAACAGTAATCAACAGCCCTCTTCAAATTATTTATTTTAACGTAAAAATACCAAAATTACAATAGAGTCATGAATGTTATCTGTGAAGTTCATGTAAATTCGTTACTGCTCACTCCGTTCTCAGTAACACACTTCGTGAATACTTCCAAACAGGAGGGACATTTACACAATATTCCATGATGAAAAACACTCATACAAAAACTGCCGCCTATTCCGGGAAGGAATAAGCGGCAGTTTAAAAGTTCTAATATGTTGCCTTAATATATCAAACTATCATCCTGCATTCCGAATGCTATTAATACTCTAATGTCTCCATATATTTCATATATCGAACAACCATCAGCGCGATCTTAAATGTAATGGCATCCTCAAACACTCTCAAATCAAGGCCTGTACTCTTCTGGAGTTTATCCAGACGATATACCAGCGTATTTCTGTGGATATACAGCTGACGTGAAGTTTCAGATACGTTCAGACTGTTCTCAAAGAATTTATCGATAGTGACAAGTGTCTCCTCATCGAAATCATCCGGAGATTTGTTGTCAAAGATCTCGCGGATAAACATCTTACACAGAGGAATAGGCAGCTGATAGATCAGGCGTCCGATTCCAAGTGAGCTGTATGCGATAACTTCCCTGTCTCCGAAGAAGATCTTGCCTACATCAAGGGCCATACGCGCTTCTTTGTAGGAACGTGAAACTTCTTTCAACTCATTGACAATGGTACCGTATGCCATGTGGACATCCTCACCATCTTTATTCAGATCCAGAGTATCCATAATCGTATGAGCCAGCTTATCCATCTCCGGATAGCCCTCTCCCTCTTCCAGTTCCTTGACTATAATGATGCTCTTCTCATCAACAGCAGTGATAAAATCTCTGCTCTTTCCGCCAAAAAGGCTTTTCACGCTCTCTACAGAGCTGTGATCTTTCTCCTGGTTCAGTTCCAGGATCATAACTACACGACGGACATCTGCTTCAATATGAAGCTTCTTCGCTCTGTTGTAAATATCCACCAGAAGAAGATTATCAAGAAGAAGATTCTTGATAAAGCTGTCTTTGTCAAAACGCTCCTTGTACGCAACGATCAGATTCTGGATCTGGAAGGCTGCAAGCTTGCCTACCATATAAGTATCCTCATCATCTCCGTGGGCTACCAGGACATATTCCAACTGATAATCATCACAGACCTTAAAGTACTGAAATCCCTTGACAAGCTGGCTGTCCGCCTGGGATTCTACAAAAGCCTGGATATCTGCCGGCTGGATCTCAAAATCAGAAAAGGTAGACGCAAGTACCTTGCCGTCTGTGTCAATGACACAAAATTCCGTCCTTGATATTTCTTTAAGTCCCTCGAGCGTATTCTGTAACACCTGATTCGATATCATTCCGTTCAATCCCTTCTCACTTATGTGTATGCTTATCTTCTGTCTTTCCCTCTCTATCTATGGCTATTTTAATACAAAATCACCAAAAATGAAAGAGTAAAACTGAAAAAATTTACAAATTTTTGTTGAAATCCGCCTAATTTTTCTCTATAAAACCTTCTCCATGAACTTCTCTTGCATCGGAAACGATCACAAAAGCGTTGGGATCAATATCATCTACCAGCTCTTTCAGCTTCACAATTTCCTTTTTGTTTACCACACAGAAGATGATCGTCTTCTCCTGACCGGAATACATCCCCTTGCCACAGATCCCTGTCGCTCCGCGATCCAGGTCTTCCATAATGACTCTGGCAACCTCATCCGGCTTCTCCGTGACGATAAATGTCTGTTTGGAAAACTTCAGACCTTCGATCAGACTGTCGGATACTTTTGTTACCAGATAAACCGCAATGATGGCATACAGGGCCCGCTGGATACCGAACACATACATTCCTACGATCACAATAAGCCCATCAATAAACTGCATGATCTGTGCGATGGAATAATGACGCATATACTTCTGGATCAGTGCTGCCATCATATCCGTTCCGCCTGTGGTTCCCTGTCCAAGGAAAACCATTCCAATGCCGATTCCCAAGATCACACCACCGTATACAGCAGCCAGAAGGAGATCATCTCCCGCAATATTCCACACCGGCTGAATGGCAAGCCAGGTTGAGAGGGAGATCTCACCGACCAGAGCTTTTTTTACAAAGGAAAAGCCTTTGATCCGCCATCCCAGAAAAAACAGCGGGATGTTCAGCGTGATATTGGTAAGCCACAGTGGAACCCCGCCATCTACGATCCCACCGGTCCAGTGCTTCACCAGGATCGCAATACCGGAAAAGCCTCCGGTTACCAGCCCGGTTGCATCAAAAACGGAATTGATGGCAAGTGCCATCAGCCCGGTTCCTACTATGATCAGAAGATAATCCAGATACCAGTCCTTTTTTTTCACAAGACTCATAAAGTGCTCCTTTCATTTTTTACAGCAATTCCCGGAATTTCTGTCTTGAAATGTCCTCAATATTTCTATTCCGCTGTGAAAATCCCAGAAATGCTATAGTATCATATGACAACTGCATCAGTTTCCCGCACTAACGTGTCATAAAAAGAACGGGACCGTACACTATTCTGCGTCCGTTCCCGTTCTCCATGCTATTTTTCTGTCTTTTTATTTATAAAATGAACAAATTCATAGCTTTCCATTATCTGAAAGTATTTTACGATTCTCGGATAAAGCGGTTCTGCCTTATCTCCGAAATGCTCTTTCACCAGCAGGGCAAGCTCCTGCACGGTTTTGGCTCCATCGATCTCAGGCCAGATAAAAGTTCCCATTTCATCAAGATGAACCTTGGAAAACCTTGGCTTGCCAAAAACCTTCTGCGCGATGGTATTGAACATACCCTTATTCTCTATCTCAAGAATGATCCGCTGCTTCAGGTCCCGGTGCCACCGGATCGACTGGTTTGTTTCCGGGATCAGATCAAGATAGTTGATATCCTGTTTCTTATCCTTTTTGTTTTTTCTCATCAGGCTTTCTTCTTTCTCCAGATAGAGAATTTAAGCAGTGACAGGATCATGATGATCATCAGCACAACGCCGCCGATATTTCCAAGGTTTACAACGCCGGACATATCAAGGCTGATACCGACAACTGCAAAGATCGCAAGAAGAATTCCAACAAGACCCTCGCCGGCGATCATACCAGCACAGTACAGGGTACCATCTGTGGACTGAGCTGTCTTGGTTTTTTCGTCAACACCTTTTCTGCTGTCAAGTAATCCACGAACGATACCACCGATCATGATGGTTGCGTTCAGGTAGATTGGAAGGTAAAGACCGATTGCGAAAGGCATTACCGGGATACGGAGGATCTCAAGGCAGATTGCAAGGAATACACCTACAAATACAAGTCCCCATGGAAGGTTTCCGCCCATGATTCCCTCAACGATCATCTTCATAAGCTGAGCCTGTGGCGCAGGGATCTCTGCTGTACCGTAGCCCCATGCTGCATCCAGAAGATACAGAACACCGCCGATAGCAAGACCGGAAACAACAACACCGAGCATCTCGCCCATCTGCTGCTTCTTAGGTGTAGCACCGAGAAGGTATCCTGTCTTAAGGTCCTGAGAGGTATCACCGGCGATCGCTGCGATGATACAGATAACAGAACCAACAGCGATCGCTGCTGTCATTCCGTCGATACCTGTTTTACCGGAGCTCTTGATCGCAAATGTAGCAATCAGAAGAGTAGCGATAGCCATACCGGAAACCGGGTTGTTGGAGCTTCCTACAAGACCTACCATACGGGAAGATACTGTTGCAAAGAAGAATCCAAAAACTACGATGATACATGCACCAAGAAGAGTTACCGGGATTGCCGGAACGATCCAGATGATAAATACCATTGCTATAACACCGAGAAGGATGAACTGCATCGGAAGATCCTGTGCGGTTCTCTCTGTGCTTGTGTTCTTGCTTCCCTTCATGCTCTTCATGGAGTCACGGAAGGTTGTAACGATCAGCGGCAGGGATTTGATCAGGGAAATGATACCACCTGTTGCGATAGCACCTGCGCCGATATATTTAACATAAGTAGACCAGATTGCTGATGCTCCGCCGTTTGCGTAAAGCTGGGCAATGGTCGTTCCCTCTGCTGCCGGATACATCCATGTATCAGGTCCGAACAGGCAGATCAGCGGAATGATGACCATCCAGCCGATAAGAGAACCGGTAAACATGTAGGATGCGATCTTCGGTCCTACGATATAACCAACACCGAGAAGTGCCGGATAAACCTCCATACCGATCTCACCCTTGAAGGATTTAAATGCTGCAGAAACATCTGCCGGAAGAAGCTTCAGTCCATCAACAACAAATTTGAAGACAGCAGCAAGTCCCATACCGGAGAATACTGTGGAAGCATTTGCTCCACCTTCCTCACCGGCAAGAAGAACGTCTGCGCAGGCAGTTCCTTCCGGATAGAGAAGAGTTGCATGCTCTTTAACAATGAGGGCATTACGAAGGGGTACCATGAAAAGTACACCAAGGATACCACCGCAAAGTGCGATCAGAGTGATCTCAACGATGCCTGGTTTGCTTGTAAGTCCTTCCTCTGCCCAGAGGAACAGTGCAGGCATGGTGAAGATAGCACCTGCTGCAAGAGACTCACCGGCTGAACCGATAGTCTGGACCATATTGCTCTCCAGAATGGAGTTTCTGCGAAGAATCACGCGGATAACACCCATGGAGATAACTGCCGCCGGAATGGAGGCAGATACTGTCATACCAACACGAAGACCAAGGTAAGCATTGGCTGCGCCGAAGATGACAGCAAGAATACATCCCATGATCACAGATGTAACTGTGAGCTCCGGAGTGATTTTCTCCGCAGGAATGTAAGGTTTGAACTCTGTGTTTTTGTTCATATTTCCTCTCCCTTTATCTAGTAAATTAGTAACGTTATATAGTATAGCAAATTTCGCAGTATTTTGCAAGAAATTATATCTGAGATATTATATATTATTTACAATTTTCTGTATAATTATAAGCAAATAATTGGTCACTATGCAGCTTTTATGCTAACATAGTGACCTTATTCCTTACAATTGAATATTATACATTTAAAATAAAATACTTTTTTTTTTCAGTTGTCCGTTTCCAGCTGTTTTGTCAGATATCGCCCTACGATCTTCGAAAAATTTCCGATATCCCGGATATAGGCAAAATCCTTTCCAAAAATCTTCTTTTCCGCCGGAAGATCCTTCTCTTCGCCTGCAAATACCCCCAGAACACTGACGCCCTGGCTCCGAAGACGCCGCACCTCTGTTGCAGTATCTGAAATGGCATATTTTCCCTGATAAGGGGCCGGATTTTTTGCATTGGGGCGGTTTATGATCACATCGTAGGGGCGTCCGTCACTTAAGATGATCAGGATCTTTTTTTCCTCTTCCCTCTGCAAAAGACTGTATCCCGCTGCTTTTATGGCAAGCCCGTCCCGATTATTGGAGGAAGTCACATAATTGAAAATATCCTCATCCGCCGAAACCGGATCATCATATTCCCGGAACCTGTGCAGGATCGTATGATCCCAGAATGTACAGTAGCTCATAACCCGATGAGGGATGTCCACATTGCTCAGGGCAGAGCTGATCATATAAGCCTGCAGTGCCACATCTCCCTGCCGACTCATCTGTGAACCACTGGCATCGATCAGTATATCCACCACAAAATCCGTATTGTCTCCACGAAGAATCCTCTTGAAAAGATTTGCCTCACCGCTTCTGCCTATACGCCACAGCCTAGAAGGAACGATAGTTCCCCGGTCTGATAGGACTTCCTGATTTTCACTTCGGATCACCAGTGCTTTTTTCAGGAGTTCAGTCAATATGGCAATATTTCGTTTTGCAATTCTGTGCTTGTCATGATAGATCCATATGTTCTTATTACGCAGACGCTTTGCATACTGGTACTGATAATTATCACGAACCGGATTTTTCAGGATTCCTTCTGTAAAATACAGGCTGCAGTCTCCGTGTATTCCCCGGCACATAAGATGGTTCATTCTTTTTTCTTCCGCAGGTGTGAGATAGGTTTTTCCAAAATTCAGTTCCACATAGGTATGAGCTTTCTGAAGAGCTTCCTCTGAAATCACCGTGATCTTGTTTTTCACCTTACGTTTTTCTTCCATATCCTGTGTCAGCGAGGAATCTTCAATATCTGTCATCCGGTCTGTGAGCTTTTCCACATAATTTTCCAGAGCTTCCTCATACATCTCTTCATTAAGGTAGTCTTCCCAGCCAAATTCCGTCAGTTCTTCCAGCGTCACCGCCATTACCCGTTCAAGGGAACCGTTTTTCTTCTCAAAGTCCGGATCGATGACCGCATTATAGAGGCTGTCGATGATCCGAATCAGTTCCATGGTATCTCTGCTTTCTGCGCAGGCATAGATCTGATCCCGGAATGCAGACAGTTTTTTCTCCAGAGGCTGTACGCTTCCTGTAAGTACATCACGGAATACTGCAATTTTCAGCCTATCTAACAACTTATCGTAGAAAGGCAGGGTTTCATATTCCTGATCCAGGATATCTTCCAGAGCTTTTTTTCTCATGCGGCGAACCCCGGGGCGCTCTTCACAGATCCGCTCTCCCACTGCCGCTTCGATACAGAGCTGTGTCAGCCCGGTCAGCTCCGTCTCAGAGGCATCCAGATAGATTTTTTTTACAAGATAAAGGCCAAGCAGATTTTTGTCAAAATATCTGGCAAAAGCCCCCTGTTTGATCCCATCGTAAAGAGCGATCTCTTTTGAGCGGAGAAACAGCGATACATCCGGCTTCACATCCAGTGTATAGTCGCCGCTTACCGTCCAGAGGAGATTACGGATCCGGTTTTCCAGCTCCATCTTGTAATCTTCTATAGAAAGTTCTTCTGTCAGATCTTTATGCATAGACATCGTCCTTCGTCCACTCTTCCGGGATCCTTGTACGGACTACATCGTCCACGATCTCCTTTTCAAAAATATCGAAGGTTTTGTTCACCACTCCCATCTGCACTGCTGCCAGGGGAGAAAGTCCTGCACGAACGATCTTCATAGCAGCCAGAAGACCTCGAAGATCCAGCGCTTTTGTGGAGATCTCACTGTTTACGGATTTCTTCTGAAGATCCATAAATACACCGATAAACTGTTCCACTGCCTTTTCCTTTGCCTCCGGGAACATTTTGCGGAAAATAAATCCCAGGGTTTCTTCTGTCTGCGCTGGCATATCGATCACCAGGAAACGAGAAACCAGAGCTTCGTTCAGCTCCTTTGTTCCTGCATATCCGTAGTTCATGGTTCCGATAAAACGTGCCGCAGGATGAAGGTCGATCCGGTCATAGCCCGGAACATCAATGGAGCGGCGATAGTCCAGAGTTGCATGAAGGACAGAAACCGCATCGTTCTTTGCCATATTGATCTCATCCAGAATACCGAAGCCACCATACTCGGCACACTGATAGATGCTGCCCTTTCGGAGGCAGACTTCATTGTTTACAAAGGTATCCGTTCCGATCAGATCTCCGCTGTTTGTATTGACATGGAAAGATACATTATAAACCGGACGGCCAAAAGCATATGCCAGATTTTCTGCCAGGATATTTTTACCCGTAGCCTTTGGGCCTGCAAGAAGAAGATTTTCTCCTTCCAGAAGTCCTGCAATGGCCATTTCCAGGATTTCTTTTCCGTAGAACGGTATGGACGGTCTGGTAACTCTGGCTGCAGCCCCCTCGTCAACGTTATAATTTTTTCGAAACTCCTCGATGCCGTGGATCAGGCTTTCGGAAACGTTCTGTTCTTTTAAAAATTCTAATTCTATCATATATACTTACTCCTGAATCTGATTGAATGCCGCAGATATCCTCATCCGCAGTTATTATATGATCCTATGACGGATAACCGCTTACAGATTTTTTCTCCGCCAGGTAAAAAACGGGACAGATCTTACATCTGTCCCGTCATTTGATTTCAAAGATGCCGCTGCACCCAGGGAACATCTCTTATTTCCTGATTTTATTTAACCGATCATACCTCAAAGATCAGATCACCGTAGGATGGCATCGGCCACATATCTTTATCTACGATCATCTCAAGCTCGTCTACAGGTTTTCTTAAAGCCTGCATTGCCGGTACCACGCTCTCTCTGAAGAATACAGCACGGTCACGTCCCTCTTCATGGGATTCCGACTCAGCGATCAGTCCGGAAAGCTTATCCATAGCTGTCTTGGTCTCAGCAAGAAGTGCGGAGGTTTTTTCCAGAAGACTTGTCTGTACACTGACATCAAGCGCTGCGCTCACTGCCTTCACAGAATTGATGGACTCTGCAAGAACCGTTGTATAACGGATCACTGCCGGGATGATCTGCTTAGTAGCTACATCCACCATGGTCTTGGCCTCAATGTTGATAGCCTTTGCATAGCCTTCATACTGGATCTCTGCTCTGGACTCAAGCTCTGCTCTTGTAAATACATTAAAGGATTCAAAAAGCTTCACAGCCTTATCTGTAGTCAGCGCAGGAATGGCATCTACCATGGACGGAAGGATCGGAAGTCCACGTCTCTTTGCCTCTGCCTCCCACTCCGGTGCATATCCGTTTCCGTTGAATACAATACGCTGATGCTGGATCGCATACTCCTTGATCAGGTCATGTACTGCAGTATCAAAATCGTCTGCTGCTTCCAGACGGTCGCATGCATCGCGGAATACTTCTGCTGCAATCGTGTTCAGAACTACGTTGCACTCGGAAATGGAATCACGGGAACCAACCATACGGAACTCAAATTTGTTTCCTGTGAACGCAAACGGTGATGTTCTGTTTCGGTCTGTAGCATCCTTCATGAAATCCGGAAGTGTCTTAACACCGGTATCCAGGATCTCGCCGGTCTTACTGTGTGTGGCGGTACCTGTGCTGATCAGCTGCTCCAGAACATCCTGAAGCTGCTCGCCAAGGAATACGGAGATAACTGCCGGCGGTGCCTCGTTTCCTCCGAGACGTTCATCGTTTCCAACGTCTGCTGCAGACTCTCTCAGAAGATCTGCATGCTCATCAACGGCTTTCAGGATACAGGTGAGAACAAGAAGGAACTGGATATTCTCATGAGGAGTTTTTCCCGGCTCAAGAAGGTTGATCCCGTCATCCGTTGTCAGGGACCAGTTGTTGTGCTTACCGGAACCGTTAACTCCTGCAAACGGTTTCTCATGAAGCAGGCAGCGCATACCATGGCGACTTGCAACTTTTTTGAGGATACGCATCATGATCTGGTTGTGATCTGCTGCAATATTTACCGGTGCGTAGATCGGTGCCAACTCATGCTGTGCAGGTGCAACCTCATTGTGCTGTGTCTTTGCTGTTACGCCCAGCTTCCAGCACTCCTCGTTGACTTCCTTCATGTATGCGGAGATTCTCTGACGGATGGTTCCGAAATAGTGGTCATCCATCTCCTGTCCCTTCGGCGGCATAGCACCGAAAAGAGTTCTTCCTGTATAGATCAGATCTTTTCTCTGGAGCCATTTCTCCTTATCAACCAGGAAATACTCCTGCTCAGCTCCAACGGAAGGAGTTACTTTTTTTGATGTTGTATTTCCGAAAAGGCGAAGAAGTCGAAGCGCCTGTGTATTGACCGCTTCCATGGAACGAAGAAGCGGTGTTTTCTGGTCAAGCGCCTCTCCTGTGTAGGAGCAGAATGCTGTGGGGATACATAAGATCCCGCCGGCTGCGTCATGACGTACAAAGGCAGGTGATGTGCAATCCCATGTTGTATAGCCTCTTGCCTCGAATGTTGCACGAAGTCCTCCGGATGGAAATGAGGATGCATCCGGCTCACCCTTGATCAGCTCCTTGCCAGAAAAACTTAAGAGTACCTTGCCGTCCTCTCTTGGCGCTGTGACAAATGCGTCATGTTTCTCGGCAGTAACACCTGTCAGCGGCTGAAACCAGTGACAATAATGAGTAGCCCCTTTCTCAATAGCCCATTCCTTCATCTCATGTGCAACCACATCAGCGATCTCCATGGACAGCTCCTTACCCTCTTCTATTGTCTTTTTCAGTTCGCGGTATACCTTCTTCGGCAAACGGTCCTGCATAACAGAATCGTTAAATACATCGCAGCCAAAGATTTCCTTTACGTTGATATAATCTCCCATTTCTTCCTCCTTTTCGTTCCTGTATATCCAGTCTTTCTTATGAGGAAAGACATTTTCACCTCTGTATGATCACCTTGTCTTCGGATACTCGGATCATTCTTCGCTCTTCTGGGTAATCTCCTTAATCTCCTGCATTTTCTGGTTCAGCCGGCTTTTTTTCTGTTTCTTACTGCTGGTAAGATAAAGGTTCATGGCCTCATGAAGATTATCGATCTCCACATGGGTCTGATCTCCACCGAACTCTCCATCCAGCGTCCACGGAACAGCCTCCTCTGACTCTATCACAACATGCGCAGACTTAAAAGAATAGATCAGATCTGTATTATCCTCTGCAGTAAGAAGCGCAGTCATGATCTCCTGAAGCTCCAGCGGATTCTTCGGATTGGTGATCAGTGTCACCTCAAACAGTCCGTCATTCATATCCACGTTTTTTCCGGTAAGATTCTTAAATCCGCCTACAGATCTGGAATTGCTGATCATACCGTAGATAAAATCATTCTCCACAGTCAGCTCATCGGAGGTTACCTTCAGATGATAGGATTTCACCTCAAAAAGCTGCTTCATCCCTTCCAGCACATAGGCAACATGTCCCAGGATATTTTTCAGATCCTGGTCTGTCTCATAGGAAACATTGGTAAACAGTCCAAACGCAGCCACATAGGCAAATGTCTGGTTATTAAATTTACCGATGTCACAGTGATAGATCTGCTCCTCCATGATCATGGAGGCAGCTGCAGTCATACTCTTCGGCATAAACAGACTGTTGGCAAAATCATTGGTGCTTCCTGCAGGGATATACCCGATCGGTGTCTGGCTGCCCACTTCCACGATTCCGGTAACCACCTCATCCAGTGTACCGTCACCTCCACTGCAGGCGATCAGATCTACCTGATCTGCATATTCCTTCACCTGTTCATAAGCATCCTTCGGTCCCTGCGTGGCACGGATGATCACTTCGTACCCACCTTTATTAAAGATATCCACAATGTCCAGCAGATGCATCTTGATTCTTCCTTTTCCTGCTTTGGGGTTGAAAACAAAAAGCATTCTTTTTTTCATTATACAATCCTCATTTCCCGAAATGATTCGTTATGTCTATTCTTTTACTATGATAAAAAAAACGATGTAAAATGTCAATCTTAACTTTTCACATCTGGTCTTACCACAGGCAGCCGGGATTTTATAACAAAAAAAGTCCAAAAACCCAATAAAATTGAATCTTCAGACCTTTTGTTAAGTAGCGAGAGGGGGATTCGAACCCTCGACACCACGGGTATGAACCGTGTGCTCTAGCCAACTGAGCTATCTCGCCATATTCTTTTGTAACATGGGACCTATAGGGCTCGAACCTATGACCATCTGCTTGTAAGGCAGATGCTCTCCCAGCTGAGCTAAGATCCCATATAAATAGCGAGAGGGGGATTCGAACCCTCGACACCACGGGTATGAACCGTGTGCTCTAGCCAACTGAGCTATCTCGCCATATCTTTTTGTAACATGGGACCTATAGGGCTCGAACCTATGACCCTCTGCTTGTAAGGCAGATGCTCTCCCAGCTGAGCTAAGATCCCATAACAGTTGTTCGTCTTAGGAACTCTTCCGTTCCGCAACTCGCTTTGCTATTATATAATGGTTTGTGACTTGTGTCAACAGTTTTTTTCACTTTTTTTAATTTTTTAAAAAATATATGCTTTTTTGTATTTTTACAGTGGCAGGGAGGTCTGAAATCCCCTGCCACTGCATGCAGCTCACGTAACCCTGGTATTATCTGAAGTACTCAACACCAGATTCGAAAATCTTGATATCCTGCTCTCCGTAGATATTGACAGCAACGCCTGCGTCACGACGCTCACTGTGTGCCATCTTTCCGAGAACACGTCCATCCGGGCTTGTGATTCCCTCGATGTTCATATAAGAGCCGTTTACGTTAAACTCACCCTCATATCCAGTCTCATCTACCGGTACATACTCCGTTGCGATCTGTCCGTTTTCCTTGAGTTTCTTCAGCCACTCATCGTTTGCGACAAAACGTCCCTCACCATGAGAAGCCGGATTACAGTATACGCCGCCAAGCTGTGCTTTCTGAAGCCATGGAGACTTGTTGCTGACAACCTTGGTGTAAACCATCTTGGATACGTGGCGTCCGATGGTGTTGTAGGTCAGTGTCGGAGAATCCTCTTTCTGTCCGCAGATCTCACCGTACGGTACCAGTCCCAGTTTGATCAGTGCCTGGAATCCGTTGCAGATACCAAGAGCAAGACCGTCACGCTCATTGAGGAGCTTCATAACTGCCTCCTTGATCTTCTCGTTCTGGAACGCGGTAGCAAAGAATTTCGCGGATCCATCCGGCTCATCTCCGGCTGAGAAGCCGCCCGGGAACATGATCATCTGTGCCTGATCGATGGCTTTCTCAAAGAGCTCTACAGAATCATGGATATCTTCTGCTGTAAGGTTCTTGAATACCTTTACGTCTACCTCAGCGCCTGCTCTCTCAAATGCACGGGTGCTGTCATACTCGCAGTTTGTTCCAGGGAATACCGGAATAAATACACGCGGTTTTGCAACCTTATGTTTGCATACATAGATGCTGTCTGCTTTGTAAAGGGAACCGTCATCTGCCTTGACGTCCTCGGTTCCTGCTGCTGTTTTAAATACATTCTCCAGAGTTCCTTCCCATGTGGAAAGCGCCTCTTTCAGAGTGATCTCTGTATCACCGTAGGTGAACTTCGCATTATCCGTAACCTCACCGATCACAGTATAGGTAATGGCAAGCTCACCGACTTTTCCATCCGGAACCTCACAGATGATATCGCCGAATGCCGGAGCAAAGAAATCTCTTGGATCAAGGTTATGCTCGATCTTTACACCCATGCCGTTACCAAAGGCCATCTTGCTGACTGCAGCAGCGATTCCATGACGGTCAAGTGCATATGCGGAGATCACACGGCCTGCCTGGATATCCTGGTGTAATTTATCATACTGCTCCATAAGAGCCGGGTAATCCGGAAGATCATAGGAATCCTTCGGTGCACGGAGCCATACCAGCTTGCTTCCTGCTTTTTTGAGCTCCGGTGTGATCACATCTTTTACCATTGCAACATCCACTGCGAAGGACACCAGTGTCGGAGGAACATCAATGTCATTGAAGGTTCCGGACATACTGTCCTTACCGCCGATGGAAGGAAGGCCGAATCCGATCTGTGCCGCATAAGCACCAAGCAGTGCGGAGAACGGCTGGCTCCATCTCTTAGGATCTTCTGTCATACGACGGAAGTATTCCTGGAAGGTGAAACGGATCTTCTTATAGTCACCACCGGTTGCAACGATCTTGGCAACGGACTCGGTTACTGCGTAGGCAGCTCCATGATACGGACTCCATGAGGAAAGGTATGGATCAAAGCCGTAGCTCATCATGGTAACAGTCTCTGTTTTTCCGTTCTGTACCGGAACCTTTGCAACCATGGACTGTGTCTCTGTCAGCTGATATTTACCACCGTGAGGCATAAATACACTGCCTGCGCCGATGGAGCCGTCAAACATCTCCACAAGACCCTTCTGTGAGCATACATTCAGGTCAGCAAGAGTATCCATCCATTTTTTCTTTACATCTGTTACATCCGGACGTTCCTCGAAAAGATTTCCGTCCTTTGACGGGATCTCAACCTCAACGGAGGTCTCCTGATGTGCACCGTTGGTATCCAGGAATGCACGGGAGATATTTACGATCTCTTTTCCTCTCCAGTTAAGGACAAGGCGTGGCTCCTCCGTTACAACTGCAACCGGAATTGCCTCGAGATTCTCTTCATTTGCAAATTTCAGGAAAGTATCCACATCTTTCGGGTCAACTACAACAGCCATACGCTCCTGAGACTCAGAGATAGCGATCTCAGTGCCGTCAAGACCTGCGTATTTTTTCGGAACCTTGTCGAGGTCGATCTGAAGTCCCGGTGCCAGCTCGCCGATGGCAACGGAAACACCGCCTGCGCCAAAGTCGTTACATTTCTTGATGATATGGCTGACTTCCTCTCTGCGGAACATTCTCTGGATCTTACGCTCGGTAGGCGCGTTACCTTTCTGCACCTCAGCGCCGCAGACCTCGATGGAAGCCTCTGTGTGGACCTTGGAGGAACCGGTTGCACCGCCGATACCGTCACGGCCGGTACGTCCGCCAAGAAGGATGATGATATCTCCAGGGTCGGAATTTTCACGGATAACCGCACGTCTCGGAGCCGCACCCATAACCGCACCGATCTCCATACGTTTTGCAACGTAGTCCGGATGATAGATTTCTTTTACAGCACCGGTTGCAAGACCGATCTGGTTTCCGTAGGAGCTGTAGCCGTGGGCTGCGCTGCGGACAAGCTTCTTCTGCGGAAGTTTACCCTTCAGAGTTTCCTTTACGGATACGGTAGGATCTGCTGCACCTGTCACACGCATTGCCTGGTATACATAGGTACGTCCGGAAAGCGGATCACGGATGGCTCCGCCAAGGCAGGTTGCCGCACCACCAAAAGGCTCGATCTCCGTCGGATGGTTGTGTGTCTCGTTCTTGAAGTTGATCAGCCACTCTTCTTCTTTCCCGTCCACGTCCACCGGTACCACGATACTGCAGGCATTGATCTCATCAGACTCTTCCTGGTCTGCAAGCTTGCCTTCTGCTTTCAGTTTCTTCATTGCCATAAGTGCAAGATCCATCAGGCAGACAAACTTATCATCACGGCCCTTGTACATATCCTTATGGGCATCCAGATATTCTTTGTATGTTTTTTCAATAGGAGTCTTATAATCACCTTCGTCAAACTTCACGCTGGTAAGCTCTGTGGAGAAAGTAGTATGACGGCAATGATCAGACCAATAGGTATCCAGAACACGGATCTCTGTCATGGAAGGATCGCGTTTCTCTTCATTTCTGAAATAATTCTGGATATGCTGGAAGTCCTTAAATGTCATGGCGAGGTTCAGAGAAGCGTACAGCTCCTTCAGATCAGCCTCAGCCATATCCTTGAATCCGTCAAAAATCTTCACATCCTCAGGATCCGGGAATACTGTTACCAGTGTTTCCGGCTTCTCAAGACCTGTCTCACGGGAATCCACAGGGTTGATGCAGTGATGTTTGATTGCCTCAAACTCTGCATCTGTAACGTTTCCTTCGATTACATAAGTAGTTGCTGAACGGATGATCGGTGCTGCATTCTCATCCAGGAACTGTACACACTGCACTGCAGAATCGGCTCTCTGGTCAAACTGTCCAGGAAGGAATTCTACGGAAAATACACGTGCGCCCTCTGCCACATCAAATTTTTCAAGATACAGATCATCTACCGGCGGCTCTGCAAATACGGTCTTGCAGGCTTTCTCAAATACTTCATCGGAGATATTCTCCACGTCATAACGGATCAGCTCACGGACTGCTGTCACAGTGCTGATACCAAGATAATGTTTGATCTCATGTTTCAGTTCCTTTGCTTTTACTGCAAAGGCAGGTTTCTTTTCTACATACACACGTCTTACGTTGCTCATAGAAGGCTCCTTTCTCTATATCCGATAATAAGGATGGTAAACGTGCAGAAAGCATTTCAGTCTTTCTTTTCTGCTGAAAATATAGTATCATAGGAAATATCATTAGTAAAATTAATATATCTTATATCATTTATAAGCGGAGGATTTTTCACATATGGATATCAATCTTGAACTTTACAAAGTGTTTTATTACGTGGCCACGACGCTGAGCTTTTCGGAGGCTTCCAGACAGCTTTTTATCTCACAGTCTGCAGTAAGCCAGGCCGTCAAAAACCTTGAAAAAAAGCTGGGCCATACTCTGTTTGTGCGCAGCACCAAACGGGTCATCCTGACTCCGGAGGGAGAGCTTCTTCTCCAGCATGTAAAGCCGGCCCTTTCCATGCTAAACGAGGGAGAGGCTGTCCTTTCCGGAGAAGGAAATCTTACCGGTCAGCTGCGGATCGGTGCCAGCGATACTCTGTGCCGCTATTTTCTCATCCCCTATCTCCGCCGTTTCCACAAGGATCATCCGGAGGTACGGATCAAGATCATCAACAGTACCTCCATCGGATGTGCGGAGCTTCTGGAAAACGGCCAGGCTGAGCTGATCGTCACCAACTACCCGAATTCCCGGCTTTCAGCCCACACCAAGCTTCAGACTGTGCTGGAATTCCGGGATATCTTCGTGGCAAATCCGGACTATTTCACCATGGGCAAATCGCCTCTTTCCATGGAAAATCTTCTGGATTATCCCATCCTGATGCTCGCTCCAAAGAGTACCACCAGCGAATATCTTCATCAGGTGTTTGCAGCCCAGGGACTGAAGCTGTTGCCTGAGGTTGAACTGAACAGCAACGATCTGCTGATCGATCTTGCAGAGATCGGACTTGGTATTGCCTGTATCCCGGATTATATGCTCCGCAACCGTCCGGGTCTGGAACCTGTCCATCTGAAAACACCTCTGCCCGCAAGAAGTGCCGTGATCGCTCATCATGAAGCACTGCAGCTTTCCCAGGCTGCCCAGTGCTTTCTTAAATATTTTTCCCAGATCTGATACGATCAAGTTCCTGCCACTTACTGCTTTTCGCGATCGAAGCAGGATACTTCCCTGATTCAGTAAAAAAGCCACCGGAATCTGCCATAAGGTTATTACGATCCTTATGTACTCAATTCCGGTGGTCTTTTCTGTTATTGATATCGGTCAGATATTATTCTTATTACTTACGCTTCAGCCTTCGGCATCACGTCTGCTGCCGCAGTGATATACTCATTCTCGATCTTACTGAACAGGCCGCTGTCTGCAAGCTCTGCAAGCTTCACGTCAATCGGCATCTTGCCCAGGACCGGAACCTTCAGTTCTGCAGCGATCTCATCGATATGACTCTCGCCAAAGACCTTGATCTCTTTTCCGCAGTCCGGACATTTCACATAGCTATAGTTCTCCACGATTCCAAGGACCGGAACCTTCATCATATCAGCCATGTTATAGGCCTTCTTGACGATCATGCGGACCAGATCCTGCGGAGAAGTAACGATCATGACACCCTCGATCGGCAGGGACTGGAATACTGTCAGCGGAACATCTCCGGTTCCTGGCGGCATATCTACAAAGAGATAATCCAATTCACCCCAGATCACATCACTCCAGAACTGTTTTACCATATTTGCAAGGACCGGACCTCTCCAGATCACCGGTGTCTCCTCATCCGGGAGAAGAAGGTTTACAGACATAACCTCGATTCCGTTTGCAGTTGGCATCGGATAGATCCCATTGTCACTGCCCTGTGCATTGCCCTTGATGCCATACATCTTCGGGATGGACGGACCGGTGATATCAGCATCCATAATGCCCACTTTATATCCCTTGGAAGCCATCAGGTTTGCCAGGGAGCCTGTTACGAAGGATTTACCCACGCCTCCCTTTCCGCTGACAACTCCGATCACATGTTTTACGTCAGAAAAAACGTTTGGTTCTGCCATGAGGCTCTGGGGCTGTTTCTGTCCGCAGCCTTCACAGCTTGATTTGTTGCAGGATGTATTGCTACACTCTTTTGCCATAATAGATTCCTCTCATTCTTTGTATTTACACAGACAGAACTGGCTCTCTGTCCGTGTATTTTTCTCATTCACGATCTCTCATGAACTCCTTACCTTACTTCATAAATCTGTCGATCGCTTTTTCCAGTTCCTTGATAGCATCCCTGTCTCCATGCTCCACTGCATCCACGATGCAGTGTTCTATATGATCCTGCAGGATGATCTTGCCTGTATTATTGATCGCAGATTTTACGGCTGACAGCTGGATCAGCACTTCGCTGCAGTCACGTCCTTCCTCCACCATACGCTTAATGGATTCCATATGCCCGATGGCCCTGGAAAGTCTGTTGAGTACGGCCTTGGTCTGTGCGTGGCTGTGATGATGAGGATGTGTGCCATCGTGAGTATGCACATGTTCCTGTTCCCCGTGGGTATGTTCAAGAACGGTTCCATCCTCGAGAACGTGCACATGTGTTTCTTTCATGTGTATTTCCTCCTTCAGATCTCCGTGAAAGAACAGCGCTGCCGGATCATAGATGTCTGAATGTCAAAAATGATGGTTCCGTCTTCCAGTACTGTCTTCTCGTAGGAGACATCCTTCCCCTGAAATTTCTGTTTCACATACGCTTCCGGATCTGCAATCTCCACTTCTTCCACAAATACATCACGCATCTGATTTCTCGGACATTTGTTAAAAATTTCCCAGATTACTTCGTACTCTTTCATCTGTGCCTGTTCCTTTCTTAGTCATCCTATCCATTATAATAATTTTATGTTTTTTTGTCAAAAATAATTGCACTCACGCAAATATTGTCGTATGATACATATTAAAAATATTACTGCTCTGTCCGTGGGCAGTAAACATATATTAATGTGATAAATCAAAGGAGATAAATTTCATGCAGCTTTTAAAAGACAGAATTCTGACAGACGGCGTAGTAAAAGAAGGAAATATTTTAAAAGTGGACAGCTTCCTGAATCATCAGATGGATATTGACCTGATCAACGAGGTCGGCAAAGAATTCAAGAAACGTTTTGACCACTGTCCAATCACCAAAATCCTTACCATCGAGGCTTCCGGTATCGGTATTGCCTGTATTGCGGCACAGTATTTCCATGTACCGGTTGTATTTGCCAAGAAAGCACAGAGTGTGAACCTTGACGGCGAGATGTACACCACCAAGGTAGAGTCTTTCACCCACAAGAAAGTTTACGATGTGATCCTTTCCAAGAAATTTCTCGGACCGGAAGATCACGTACTCCTGATCGATGATTTTCTTGCCAATGGCTGTGCACTTCTCGGTCTGATCGACATCGTTAAGAAATCCGGCGCAACTCTTGAAGGAGCCGGAATCGTTATCGAAAAAGGCTTCCAGTCCGGCGGACAGACCATCCGTGACATGGGTATCCATCTGGAATCTCTTGCTATCATTGATTCCATTGCTGATGGCAAACTTACTTTCCGTGAATAAGATTTATCATAAAAAATACTCCTGGAAACTTATATACATTGTTTCCGGGAGTATTTTTATTTTTATCACAGCCAGATCATGATAGCATTTCTGATCTATGCATCTGCACCCTTTTCCGCTTTCTCTGAAGGTGTCGGAGTTACTGTTTCCTCCGGTGTCGGTGTTCCGGAAATTTCCGTTTTTTCCTTTTCCGATGAAGCCGATGCAGCTTCCGGTGTATTTTCATCTATATCCGGTTCTTCCGTCACCGTAGCTTCCGGTGTCACTGTCGGCGTTGGTGTGGCAGTTGCCTCCGGCATGATCTCTTTTTCTTCATAATATCCGTCATCCACAAGCATCTGATAATTATCTGCATCGATCAGCTGGATATCACTGGTCACAGTTCCCACGATCTTGGTCCCGTTGTCATACTGCTCATAATCGGAGATCTCCGGCTTCTCCCCTTTCAGAAGAGCATCCACCATCGTCACACAGTCATTTGCCAGTACACGGTTATCAAACAGCAGATCATCCTCAATCTTTCCCTGGATCACAGCGGTCACTGCTTCTGCCTCACAGCCGCCTCCTGTGATCATAGGCCAGCCATCCTCTCCAGACACATGTCCTGCATCCTCCAGGGCATCCACAGCCCCAAGTGCAAGGTCGTCAGCACCTGTGCAGATAATATCCGGCGCACCCTCTGTATAATTCTGAGAAAGGATCTCCGCCATATCATTCTTTGCGGTATTTCTTCCGGAACGCATCACTGCAGTATCATCAAAGGTCAGCTTTCCTGAAGTACATACCAGTGTTCCATCGTCGAAATATTCCTGAAGCTTCTCCATCACGCCATTATAAAAGAACAGTGCGTCACGATCATCCGGAGAGCCCATAAGGAACTCAATGGTCAGAGTTTTCTTTTCTTCCCGGGCTTTCTCCAGATCCATTTTTTTTATGATGGAATCTCCCACCATTTTTCCGGCTTTTCTTGTATTAAAGGTAACATAATAGTTGACCTTATCTGTATCCATGATCAGCTGATCGTAAGAAATCACAGGGATAGATTTCTCATACACCTGCTCCAGCACATCGTTCATGCTGTAAGCATCTGAAGGTGCGATGACAAGTGCAGAAAGCTCTTCATCATCCAGAATGGACTGGATCTGTGATACCTGCGTATCACTGTCTTCATCTGCCCAAAATATCTCTGCATCATATCCATCATCTTCCAGTGTATTCTGAAGAGTTTCTCCATCGGCAGACCAACGGGGATCATCTGCTGATGAAGGCAGAAACACACCTACTTTCTTATCTGCTGCCGCAGTTTCTTTTGCTTCTTCTTTTTCTTCTTCCTCTGCATCATTGCTGTTTTTGGCTTTTCCTTCCGGGTCTTCAGACTCCACACTTTCATTGGCTGCCTCTGTCGCCTCTTTGTTTTTTCCACAGCCGGAAAAGGCTGCTGTAAAGACAAAAGCTCCCACAAGCAGGATTGCTGTTTTTTTCTTCATGATCAAATCTCTCCTATAAGCCTTTATAGTCCTTTGCCAGTGATTTCAGATAGTCTCTGTAGGCGGCTGCAGATTTCTTGGGTTTCAGGATACGTACACTGCCGCCCATCCCGGTCAGCCAGCCGTAGAATTTTCCATTTTCCGGAAGCTCTGCAGTTACCGTCAGATCTCCGCTATCTTTCATCTTATATTCTGCATCTGTGCCGAAAAAGTCACGCACTTCCGCCTGTACAGCTCCGGTACATAGAAGTTTTATTTCTTTTTTTATGGTTCCGGCTGAAGCCTCAAGAAGCTTCCGGTACTCTGTCACAGAGGTCTCATGAATATCTTTAGTTTCATGAATCTCCTTAGTTTCCGCAATCAACCCAGGTTCTTCAGACGGCTGTTCCTCTCCGGCACTCTCACCGGCAAGATAATACCCACCCGGCCGTTCTCTTGTATAACGGATATCCATTCCAAAAGAACGTAATACCTCCACATCATCATAAATGCTCTTTCGCTCTGCACGGATTCCCTGTTTCTCAAGATTCCCAAGGATCTTCTGCATAGATATTACCCGATGCTCCCCTGTTTCCCGCAGCATTTTTTCAAGGTACAGGATCTTCGCCTTCTGATTGTTTGATTTTGCCATACTGCCCTCTTATCCTTCGTTTTTTACAAAGCGATGGAAAATATAGGAGTTTGCCTCCTGTTCCTCGCTGTCGTCCAGTTTCTCAAGTTCGATCTTTTTACCGTATTTCTTTTCCAGTGCACGGCTGATCAGAAGATCTGCAAGCTGCGGGTTCTTGGGAAGAAGCGGTCCGTGAAGATACGTACCGATCACATTTTTGTATACAACCCCTTCCTCACCGGATTGTCCGTCATTTCCGTATCCTGACAGAACCTTTCCCAGGGATCTGTTGTTTCCGATGGTGGTACGCCCTCCATGATTTTCAAAACCTACGATGGGCATATCAAAAAGATCGCTCTGCATCACAATGTTTCCAATAAGGCGGCCTTTTCCCTGCTCAGTGCTCATATCTACAAGCTTCAGACCCTCGATCATTCCCTGATCCGTCTTATAATAATTTCCAAGGAGCTGATACCCTCCACAGATTGCGATCACAACTCCATTATCTTCCACGTACGCCTTGAAATCCTTCTGGATTTCCTTCAGCTTTTCACATACCAGCATCTGTTCTCTGTCGGAGCCACCGCCAAGAAGTACGATATCCAGTTTGGAAAAATCGATTCGGTCATCCAGTTCATAAGCTATGGTTTCTGCCTCGATTCCTCTCCAGAGACAGCGCTTCATCAGACACTGGATATTTCCTCTGTCACCGTAAAGGTTCAGAAGATCCGGATATAAATGCCCTATCGTTATCTTCATTTCTCACCCTCCAGTTTCTTCAGGATATTTCTGGTGCCAAACAGCGCCGTATAATTTACAAGTACATAAAGATTGCCGCATCCATCCCCGATTCGTTTGCGGATGGCTGTCTCCACATCATTTTCCAGCATGGACGGGATATCCACATATTTCAGACGGAGGCGCATATCCTGACACCGGATACCACTGACTGTGATGGAATTGATATTGTCCCCTCCGAAAAGATCAAAATCCACATCCCAGAGCCAGGAGATATCTTTTCCATCCTGTGCATTATCATTGATCACAATGATGATATCCTTTGGTGATCCGTCCTGCATCACAGCTGAAATGTTCTGGTTAAAACCGGCCGGATTCTTGGCAAGATTCAGAACAACACTGGTGCCCTTGATCCGAAACTGTTCATTGCGTCCGTTCTCCGGATTAAACTTCCGGAGCATCTCATTAAAATGCTCCGCCTTAAAGCCTGCGGTACGAATTCCCGCATAGGCAGCCAGAATATTATACACATTATAGAATCCCTTATAATTGGCCACGATCCGTTTATCCTCCACTGTAAAGGCAATCTGATCATCCACCTTCACATCTGTGGCATCAAAGTCGATCTCCGGACGTTTAAAGCCGCATTTCGGACATCTGTAGTCTCCCAGCTGACTGTAATGATAGAAGCTGTAGATCAGCCTTTCTCCACAGCACTTACAGAACCGGCCCTCACGGATCTCGTTTGTTTTGTTCTCGATCACCTGTTTGCTGATCCCGTAGGTTACAAAAGGATTTCCGCAGTCCATGGCAAGATATGCAGACAGTGCATCATCACCATTGACAATGACCTTCATATCCGGAACCTTTTTCATCATTTCTTCCAGGATGTTCATAGTGATATCGATCTCGCCATAACGGTCCAGCTGATCACGGAACAGATTGGTCATAACCATATAATCCGGTCTGATCCTTGTGAACACATGTCTTGTGGATGCCTCATCCACCTCGATACATGCATAATCCGCCTCCAGTTTTCCGCTGAATTTTGCCCCCAATACAAAGGCTGCCACAACTCCGTTGAGCATGTTGGAACCGGTATGATTGCAGATGACCTTTTTTCCCTCTGCCTCAAGGCCTGCGCACAGCATGTTATTGGTTGTGGTCTTTCCGTTGGTTCCGCATACTACAAATATTTTTTCTCTTACCTGAGAAGAAAGCTCTTCCAGGATATCCGGACAGATCTTCATCGCGACCTTACCGGCCCAGGTCACACCCTGCCGGCCCATAAGCTTACAGACATGTCCTGTGATCTTTGCTGCCATCACAGCAATGGTTGTTCTTATTTTCATAATCTTCTGATTCCTTTGTTTTTATTTCTCTTACCACAGATCTTCCGCTGTCAGGAAATCGGTACAGATTCCTTCTGCTCCCTGCGAAATGTATCTTCTGGCCTGGTCACGGTCATTAACCGTATAAACATACAGACTGATCCCGTTTTTTTCAAAGATCTTCTCCGTTTCTTCTGACCAATACTCCCAGTATACTGTTGCTGCCGGAATTCCCTTTTCTTTACAGAAGGATGCAATATACTCCAGCTCTTCCACAGAATACTCCTGCCACAGTGAATATACATAGGAAGGAAAAGAATAGAGCATGGCCGTTCCGGGAAACATTGCTTCATTGTAGATTTCCGGAATGATCCGATCCAGCGTCTCACCGGCACCTGCATTCCTGGCGATTTCCACATAATCACTGTAATCCTCCAGTGTTCTCTGATAATTGCGAAGAGAATACTGTTTGGAATCGATCAGCACATATGCATCCGGATAATCTTTCAGAAGAAGGAAAAAATCCTCCAGTGTCATGGGGGTGTATTTCCCATATATTTTACTTTGTCTGAATTCCTTTTCTGTAAGGACTTTTTTTCCGTTGCCATCCCACTGTCCCATGGAATCGTTCCAGTTATGCCTGCAGACCCATACTCCATCGGATGTCCTGGAAAGATCCAATTCAAAAAGACGAACTCCCTGTTCATACATGAACAGAAATCCCTCTCTGGAATTCAGGTAATCCTTTCCGTCCATACCTCCCAGAGCATGTGCAATGGTCCTGTAGTCCTTCCAGCTAAATCCTCCTGATGTATTCCGGGCAGTTTCTGTTTCCGGAAAACTTCCTCCCAGAAGAAAAAGCGATACAAACAGTATTTCCAATGTCAGTATAAAACGTCGCATCATCTCAGGCAACAAAAAAATGCACAAGACGTAAAGGAAAACATTTCCTCGCTGCTTTCCTTTTTATCTTCTGCAAATTTATCATATCCGGGAACCTGTCCCAAATCATTCCTATATTGTTTCTGTCCGGTAATACCAAAAGTCCCACCGACCATGTTTATCATCCTTTCGCATACGTGTAGTCGTATTTCATACATTACCGATTGTACGCTAAAAAAGGATAATAATCAAGTTAATCCTCTTCTTCCTCGTCATATTCCTGCTGAAGCCTCAGATATTCATCATATTTCTCGTGTGCATTCCGATTATAGGATCGGGAGATCGGTATTACATGCTCTCCGATATGGAAGCTGTCATTTTCAGCTCCTGTGACCCGTTCCATATTTACTATAAAGCTCTGATGACACCGCAAAAATGTACCGTCGTCAAGCTGTTTTTCGAAGTCTTTCAGCTTACCTCAGGTTTCCTTTTCTTTTCCAATTCTTCCAATAAAAGCTCGCCGCTTTTAAATATCCGATTTATGTATCCCCTTTTACTCCATCATTGTTACTTTTTGTTCTATATATTATACCATGATTTGTTATTCAAATTATGATATCTTAATGTAATTTATGGTCGAAAACCCACCATTTATGCATTTTTTCGAGTTTTTTGGAATATAAAAAAAGGACATCTGCATTTCTGCAAATGTCCTTTAAATCGGTCAGAAGTAAATTATACAAGCTCGATAAGAACTTCCATTGCTGCATCGCCTTTACGCTGTCCGATCTTAACGATTCTTGTGTAACCACCGTTACGATCTGCGTATTTCGGAGCGATCTCGCTGAACATCTTGTCAACCATGTCAACTTCTTTTGTATTTTTCTTTCTGCCAGCGCCCTTAGCAGGAACCTCTGTTACAGGATAGAAAACTTTCATCATCTCACGACGTGCATGAAGTCTGGAAGGAGCATCTTTCTTGATCTCTTTCTGAACTTCATCGTAAACTGTTTTCTTTTTGCCGTCTACGACTTCTTTTACACGTTTTCCGTCAGCATCTTTACGAGCAACCTTAGCTGTTACTGTAACTGTCTCGAAATTGTCTTTCTCACGTACAGCCATAGCGATAAGTCCCTCAGCGATCTTACGGATCTCTTTAGCCTTAGCTTCTGTTGTCACGATCTTTCCGTGATGAAGAAGGTTTGTAACCTGATTTCTGAGAAGTGCTTTTCTCTGGTTAGATGTTCTGCTTAATTTTCTATATTTTGCCATTTTATTATCCTCCATCTGTGGGACACCAGGACATGCTTGTTCGGTCTTACTGCCCTGCTGCTGACACCCCACTCATTACTCTGTTTCCGGATTATTCCTCTGTAGGCTGGAGCTGAAGTCCCAGCTCTTTGAGTTTTGCAAGTACTTCCTCTAAGGATTTGCGGCCCATATTACGAACCTTCATCATATCGTCAGAAGTCTTGTTGCATAATTCTTCAACCGTATTGATACCGGCTCTCTTAAGGCAGTTGTAGGAACGAACAGAGAGCTCAAGCTCATCAATGCTCATCTCCAGAACCTTTTCCTTCTCATTGTCTTCTTTCTCGATCATAACCTCTGCGGTCTTAGCATTCTCGGAAAGATCAATGAACAGGTTTAAATGCTCGCTGAGAACCTTCGCTGCAAGGCTGACTGCCTCATCCGGATCAAGTGTTCCATTGGTATATACATCCAGTGTAAGCTTGTCGAAGTCAGTTACCTGACCAACTCGTGTATTCTCTACGATCATGTTGACTCTGTCTACCGGTGTGTAGATCGCATCCACTGCAATCATACCGATCGGCATGTCATCGGTTTTGCCTTTGTCTGCACTGATATAGCCACGTCCCTTGGTAATGGTAAGCTCCATGGCCAGTCTGCAGTCTTTTCCACCGTTCAGGGTTGCAATCACCTGATCCGGGTTCATGATCTCAATATCCTGATCTGCCTGGATATCAGCTGCTGTAACAACACCTTTGCCCTCACACTCAATGTATGCGGTCTTCGGCTCATTGTCACTGCTGTGATTCTTAATGGCAAGAGATTTCAGATTCATGATGATTTCGGTCACATCTTCCTTCACGCCCGGAATGGAGCTGAATTCATGAAGTACACCATCGATCTTCACCTGGCTTACTGCAGCTCCCGGAAGGGAGGACAGCATAATTCTTCTTAAAGAATTGCCAAGGGTAGTACCATAACCTCTTTCCAGAGGCTCTACAACGAATCTTCCAAACTTCTTATCTTCGGATATTTCGGTAATTTCGATTTTTGGTTTATTGAAATCAAACACTATAAGGTTCCCTCCTTCTGGGTTAATCAACATTCGAGGGTATTACCAATTTTTATAACTGTAGACACAGTAAACAGTTACTAATTATTTAGAATACAGCTCGACGATAAGCATCTCGTTTACAGGAACATCGATCTGCTCTCTTGTAGGAAGCTCTTTAACTACACCCTTCAGGTTCTCCTGATCAACGTCGATCCACTCCGGAACAAGTCTTCCACCAGTGATCTCAAGGATTCCTTTATATCTCTCAGAGCCTTTGCTCTTCTCTCTGATCTCAATTGTGTCTCCTGCTTTGCACAGGTAGGACGGAATGTTTACACATTTTCCGTTAACAAGTACGTGCTTGTGATCTACGATCTGACGAGCCTCTCTTCTTGTTCTGGCAAATCCCATACGGAAAACGATGTTGTCAAGTCTGCTCTCAAGCATAACCATAAGGTTCTCACCTGTCTGGCCCTGCATTCTGTCGGCTTTCTTGTAGTAGTTACGGAAAGGTTTCTCAAGAACTCCGTAGATAAATTTTGCTTTCTGTTTCTCTTTTAACTGAAGACCATACTCAGACACCTTGCGGTTTGCACGTTTTAACTGTCTTGTGGACTTCTTATCAATTCCTAAGTAAATCGGATCCAGGCCAAGGGATCTGCATCTTTTCAGAACAGGTACTCTATTTACTGCCATTTCAACTACCTCCTAATTAGACTCTTCTGCGTTTTGGTGGACGGCATCCGTTGTGAGGAACCGGAGTTACGTCACGAATGCTGGTTACTTCAAGTCCGCATGCCTGAAGCGCACGGATTGCAGCTTCACGGCCTGAGCCCGGGCCTTTTACCATAACGTCTACTGTTTTTAATCCATGAATTAAAGCAGCCTTTGTTGCAGTCTCTGCTGCCATCTGTGCTGCATAAGGGGTAGATTTCCTTGAACCTTTAAATCCAAGACCACCGGCACTTGCCCATGAAAGAGCGTTTCCTTCGTTATCTGTCAGTGTGACGATTGTATTGTTGAAGGAAGACTGAATGTGTGCCTGTCCGTGTTCAACGTTTTTCTTGACACGACGTTTTGTCGTTTTCTTTGTAACTTTTGCCATTTTAAAACTAACCTACACTTTCCTTTTATTGAAATTAATTAGTTATATCTATAAATTATTTCTTCTTGTTTGCAACAGTTCTCTTCGGTCCCTTGCGAGTTCTCGCATTTGTCTTAGTCTTCTGACCACGAACCGGGAGTCCTTTACGATGACGGATACCTCTGTAGCATCCAATCTCCTGCAGTCTCTTGATGTTAAGGGCGATTTCCCTTCTCAGATCACCTTCTACTGTCATTGTCTCATCAATAACAGCACTCAGTCTCTTAACCTCGTCATCAGTCAGATCTCTGACACGTGTGTCAGGATTAACCTCTGCTTTAGCAAGAATTTTGTCTGCGCTTGGTCTACCAATTCCATAAATGTAGGTAAGACCGATTTCAATACGTTTCTCTCTTGGTAAGTCTACACCAGCTATACGAGCCATGTACTGTTTCCTCCATTTTCTGTTTCTGAAAGTTCCGCATATCGTATGTCACTTGCTCTCGCAAGGTGAAATGGGACATATCGACCTGCCGCCTTCTTTTCTAGTTTCCTAATTGGGGTGCCTCGGTAAAACACCCAGCTGTAATTGGCGAATCACAGCCTTTCCGAAATTGCGGATCTTAACCGCTGTTGCCTCTCGGTATTAGGCAATACATGCTTATTATCTGTTCAGTAGAACAACCCTACCGGGTGTTTCATACTGCAGCCGCACGTTTCACAAACATTCCAAAGAAGTTCCGATATGGAAATCAACCCTGACGCTGTTTGTGCTTCGGGTTCTCACAGATGATTCTGATGGATCCCTTTCTCTTAATGACCTTGCACTTCTCGCAGATCGGCTTTACAGATGATCTTACTTTCACTGGAAATCCTCCTTCCGTAAATTAGTCTCATATCTGCAGTTTCACAGGCGCACTCATACACAGTATTTGCGCGCTTGAAATATATACTAACACCTGTTTTCCTGAAATGCAAGAAAAAATTAAAAAAATTTTTGATTTTTTTTACAGGCTGTATTATAATGGGTGGCAAAGTCCGGCAGACATATGGAATCTGCCTATTTTAATGAAAGGAATCTTTACATATGCATACGGAAATGAAATATCGTTTTCTGATACATTACACCTTATCTTTTATCGGTGGATACCTGGGGCTTTATGCCATTGTGTCAAGAGCAGATCTTTTCGGCAATGCCCAGACAGCCAATCTTATTGGTGTTGTGCGGGATCTCATAGGCAGGAATTTTTCGGATATGCTTCTGCGTGTGGGTGCGCTTCTCATATATATGGCTGCTGTTATCCTTACGGTCTGGATCCCAGAGCATTTTTCCGCAGATCTTCGTTTTATCAGTATCGTGATCGATATCTTTGCGATCCTGCTCCTGGGATTCTTTCCTTCCGGAATGTCTCCGGTTGTGGCTCTTTACCCCGTGTTCTTTGCAATGCCTTTCCAGTGGTGTACCTTCAAGGCTCCCGGCGGATATAACAGCTCCACGATCTTTTCCACCAACAACCTTCGCCAGTTCACCACAGCTGTCACTCAGTTCCTTATGAAAAAGGACAGCACACAGTGCGATAAAGCAAAATTCTACGGAATGACGCTGCTTTCTTTTCATACAGGTGCAGCTTTGTCTCTGATCCTGTATATGACCTGCGGTCTCTCAGGCGTATGGCTCTGTCTGGTTCCTGCCTTCTATGCTGTATGGCTGATCAGTGCAGACCGGAATACCGTAGCCGATACACCGGCAGTTACCCGAAGCACAGCTTCTGACGGCAGCAGCTTCAGGAATCTTTCCTATAAGAAAAAAGAGGCCTGACTTTATTTTAGCTTTGATAAAATAAGAGGAAATGTGATCTGTTTTTACACTGTCACATTTCCTTTTTTGTTTACGCGTAAGCCCCTCTGGCGCTTACAGCTTATATGCGTTCGAAATCCAGTATCATGATTTTGAATGGCCACAAATTGATTTCATCTATATTTCTCATACTATCCTCATAACATATCAATATACTCTGTAACTTGTTTAAACATTCCACGGTATTTACATTGCGCTTACCGGGAAAATCTTTTATAATTATTTCAGAAATCATAAATCCTGCTATATATTTTTGACCGAACATGAATGGAGAATTGAAATGCCCAAAAGTATTTACGAAGATATCTATAAAGATCTGAAAATGAAAATAGAGGACAACACCTTTGCCTATCAGGAGCTTCTTCCTTCCGAAAACACTCTGATCCAGACTTACGGCTGCTCCCGCAATACCCTGCGACGTGCGGTCAGTCTTCTTGTCAGTGACGGCTATGTACAGACCATGCAGGGAAAAGGTGTCCGCAATATCTACCGTCCAAACGAGAAGACTGCTTTCACCATCGGAGAGATCGAAACCTTCAAGGAATCTGCTGCAAGGAACGGTCAGAATGCCCATACGGAGGTGGCTCTTTTTACAGAACTTTGTATCAGCAAAAATCAGTCAGCTTACACAGGATTTCCCGCTGGTGCAGAAGTATATTATATTCAGCGTATCCATTATCTTGAAGATATCCCGCTGATCATCAACCATAATTATTTTCTGAAGGAATCCGTTCCCGGCCTTACTGCCGAGATTGCCAGTCATTCTATCTATGAATATCTGGAACAGGTGCTTCATATGACCATTGTCAACAGCAAACGTATCATGACTGTGGAAAAGGTTACAGAAATTGATGAAAAATATCTTCATCTGAATGTAAAGGATTATAACTGCGTGGCTGTGGTGTCCAGCCAGACTTATAACAGTGACGGTGTGATGTTTGAATATACCCAGTCACGGCACAAACCGGATCATTTTCGATTTTATGCTAATGCCCTGCGCCGATGAGCCCGGCTCATAACTGCTTCGCAGCTATACGGTTATGAGCAGGTGACAAATGTGGCTCACAAATATCCGCCTAGATCTGTATAGATACCTGGATCTGTATAGATGCTGCAGTTTCCTATTTTCCAAAATTATGTTATACTGAAACGATCAACGGAGAGAGGAAATTTTATTTTTATGAAAAAACGAGAATCTTTTAACAGCCGCTGGGGGTTCATTCTGGCCTGCATCGGGTCTGCGGTTGGAATGGGAAATATCTGGATGTTTCCCACCAGAGTTTCCCTGTATGGCGGGGGATCGTTCCTGATCCCGTATTTTATTTTTGTGGCACTGATCGGCTTTACCGGGGTGATCGGTGAGATGAGCTTTGGCCGCGGGACACGTTCCGGGCCCATTGACGCCTTCGGCATGGCCTGCGAAACCAAAGGCAAACGAAGGCTGGGTGAAACACTGGGCTGGATACCGGTGATCGGTGCACTGGCCATGGCTATCGGTTATACGGTTGTTATGGGATGGATCTTCCGATATATGCTCGGAGCCTTTACAGGCTCCACCCTGGCACCGGCAGATATTGAGTCCTTTGGCGCCAAATTCGGAGGCATGGCCTCTGCCTGGGGAAATAATCTCTGGCAGCTGGCTGCTCTTGTGATCTGCATGTTTATCCTAATGTACGGCGTTGGAAGCGGCATCGAAAAGGCCAATAAAGTGATGATGCCTATCTTCTTTATACTGTTTGTGATCCTTGGCATCTATGTTGCCTTTCAGCCGGGAGCTGCTGCCGGATACCGCTATATCTTCCGCGTGGAGCCGGAAGTTCTGGCAAAGCCTTCCACCTGGATCTTCGCACTTGGACAGGCATTTTTCTCCCTGTCTGTTGCAGGCAACGGTACACTGATCTACGGATCTTATCTTCCGGACAGCGAAGATATCCCTGCATCTGCTGCAAGGGTAGCACTTTTTGATACTCTGGCTGCTATGCTGGCAGCACTTGTTATCATTCCGGCCATGGCTACCACAGGTGCCAAGCTTGACCAGGGCGGTCCCGGACTTCTGTTCATCTACCTGCCGCACCTGATCAAAACCATGCCTGGCGGACGGATCATTGCCATCATCTTTTTCGTAGCTGTGTTCCTTGCAGGCATGACCTCGCTTATGAACCTTTATGAAGCTCCTATTGCCACAGTTCAGGAAAAAACAGGTCTTGGCCGGATTCCCTCCTGCATGGTGATCTCAGTGATCGGCGTTGTGGTTTCGCTTCTTATCCAGGGCATTGTTTCTGACTGGATGGATGTGCTTTCCATCTATATCTGTCCTCTCGGCGCAGGACTTGCAGGGATCATGTTCTTCTGGATCTTCGGCCGGAGCTATGTGGAAAGTCAGGTCAACAAAGGCCGCGAGAAACCATTCACGAAATATTTTTACCCGGTGTGTAAATATCTTTATATTCCGGTGTGCTTTCTGGTGCTGATCCTTGGTGTTGTGCTGGGCGGGATCGGATGATAAGGTGATAACATAAGTAAAATAAAAAATTATCTGCATAAACAAATCCCCCGAAAAATGATTTTTTAATCATTTCCGAGGGATTTTTATGTTTTATCTTATAATATTCGTACAGCCAGGATTTTCGATTTGCTGCATATCCTGAATACACTCACTTCACAGTTTGTCAACAAGTTTAAGTTTTACACTGATTTCCAATTATTCTACATTCTTAGAGTGTATCCGGTTTCTCCACTTCATAGTCAGACCAAGATGCAGCCGTATCGCTGCCTGAGAAACGTAAAAAAATGTGAGTGATAAATTCCACTTCAGATTCTTTTCTGCAGAAAAGGCAAAAAAAGACCCGGCAGCTTGACGCCACCAGGTCATCCTTTACAATATTTCTTATTTATCTCTCCAGATGATTCTTCCTTTGGAAAGATCATACGGAGAAAGTTCGATCGTTACTTTATCTCCCGGGAGAATACGGATAAAATTCATACGGAGCTTGCCACTGATATGTGCAAGTACCACATGTTTGTTTTCCAGTTCCACTTTAAACATCGCATTAGGCAGTTTCTCCAGAACAGTGCCTTCTACTTCGATCACATCTGCTTTTGACATTTTTTACCTCCTATGTCATGACAACAATTGCTGCTTACAGATTCGTAAGCGTCAGAATCTCTGGTTCCCCATCGGTGATGAGGATCGTGTTTTCATAATGGGCGGAAAGTGAACCATCCATGGTTACCACTGTCCACTCATCGTCCAGCCATGCCACGTCCGCACGACCAAGGTTGATCATGGGCTCGACGGCCAGGGTCATTCCCGGAAGGAGCTTGATGCCCCTGCGCTTCTGCGGGAAGTTTGGAATCTGCGGATCCTCATGAAGATGAGTTCCGATTCCATGTCCTACAAGGTCACGTACAATACCGTAACGGTATTTCGCTGCGTGGGCTCCGATGGCTTTGGAAATATCATTTAAATGATTTCCGGCTTTTGCCATTTTCAGTCCTTCAAAAAAGCACTCTCTTGTAACCTTAATGAGCTGCTGTGCTTCTTTGGATACTTCACCTACCGCATAGGTACGTGCTGCGTCAGAATGGTAGCCCTTATAAATCAGGCCGGCGTCGATCTTAACCAGATCCCCGTCCTGGATAATCTTCTCCTCGGATGGAATTCCATGCACAACCTCATCATTCAGGCTGATGCAGAAAGAAGCCGGAAAACCTCCGTAGTTCAGAAAGTTCGGAATACAGCCCATAGACCGGATCATTTCTTCCCCGATCTTATCAATCTCTTTGGTGCTGACACCCGGTTTGATGTAAGGGATCAAACCGTCATGCACCTTCTCAAGAAGATGGCCTGCTTCTCTCATAAGTTCGATTTCATGCTGTGTCTTAATTGTTACGGACATTCTTATTCTCCTAAGATGTCAACGATCTCCTGGAATACCTCATTCAGATCCCTGGTTCCGTCTACCGTCTTCAAAACACCCTGTGTGGTGTAATAGTCAATCAATGGCTGTGTCTGCTCATGATAAACATTCAGACGCTTCTGAACTGTTTCCGGCTTGTCATCATCACGGAGTACAAGCTTGTCACCACAGGTATCGCAGACCCCCTCTGTCTTCGGTGCTGCAAATACAACGTGATAAGTTGCACCGCATTTCACACATGCACGGCGTCCGCCCATACGTTTCACGATGTTATCATCCGGCACATCCACATCGATCGCATAGTCAATTTTGCTTCCAAGTTTGTTCAGAGCCTCTGTCAGACATTCTGCCTGCGGAATTGTTCTCGGGAAACCATCCAGAACATACCCTTCCCTTGCGTCATCCTGCTGAATTCTGTCAACAACAAGGTCGCAGGTCAATTCATCTGGAACAAGAAGTCCCTGATCCATGTAAGTTTTTGCTTTGTTTCCAAGCTCGGTACCGTTTTTGATGTTAGCACGGAAAATATCTCCTGTGGAGATGTGCGGAATTCCATATTTCGCCGCAATTTTCTTAGCCTGAGTACCTTTACCTGCCCCCGGTGCACCCAACATAATAATTCTCATAGCATACCCTCCATTTTCCTGTTTTCTGCCTGATCTTCAGACAGTCCTGTTTACAAATCAAGGCTGCGACACTTTCGCACCGCAACCTTCATTTTCAATTAGTTCAGGAAGCCTTTGTAATTACGTACAAGCAGCTGAGATTCCACCTGCTTAACGGTCTCCAGGATAACACCTACGATGATGATGATAGATGTACCGCCGAAGGAAACATCCGCACCGAACACACCGTTGAAGAAGAACGGTATAACGGCCACGATAACAAGACCTACTGCACCTATAAATATAATATAATTCAGGATTTTAGTCAAATAATCTGAAGTCGGTTTTCCCGGACGGATGCCTGGGATAAAACCGCCCTGCTTTTTGATATTATCGGCTACTTCCAACGGATTAAAGGTAATTGATGTATAGAAGTATGCGAAGAATACGCAAAGTACCACATACACGATCAGACCCCAGCTGTACTGGATCTGACTTGGATTACACCAGTTATTGGAGGAAAGTCCTCTTAAAATCTCACTTCCGATGCCCGTTCCGTTTCCTTTGCCAGCGAACTGAGCAATGATCGACGGGAAAGACATGATAGAGGAAGCAAAAATAACCGGGATAACGCCGGCAGTATTTACCTTGAGCGGGATGTTTGTGGACTGACCGCCCATCATTTTACGTCCAACCATCTTTCTGGAATACTGAACCGGAATTCTTCTCTCTGCTCCGTTGAGGATAAGTACGAGCACTACAACAAACAGAATAATCACAGCAATGATGCAGGCTGCAAGCATTCCTTTTGCAATTGTTTTGCCCTTGACGAAGTTCTCATAAAGAAGGGACATATCACTCGGGATCCTGGACACGATATTGATAGTCAGGACGATGGAAATACCATTTCCAATGCCCTTCTCTGTAATACGCTCGCCCAGCCACATAAGCATTGCGGAACCCGCTGTTAAACTTGCAACAACTACGATTCCTTTAAGGAAGCTCATGTTCGGGATCATACCCTGACGTCCAAATCCGATTGCCATGGCAATAGACTCAAACAGAGCAAGACCAACCGTTACATAACGTGTGATTGCTGTAAGCTTTTTTCTTCCTTCTTCTCCGTCACGCTGCATCTCTTCCAGTGCCGGAATGGCAATGGTAAGAAGCTGAATGATAATGGAAGAAGTAATGTAAGGTGTGATGTTCAATGCGAAAATTGACATCTGAGTAAAGGAACCGCCGGTGAACGCATCAAAGAAATTGAATGCGTCACCGGTATTAGATTCAAACCACTGCTTAAAGAAGTCACTGTCGACTCCCGGTACAGGAAGCTGGGATCCGATTCTGATCACGAATATCATCCAGATCAGATAGAGAAGCTTTCTTCTCATTTCCTTTACTTTGAAAACACTCTTAAGAGTCTCAAACATTAGATCACCTCTACTGTACCACCAGCAGCTTCAATTTTTGTTTTTGCAGTCTCGCTGACAGCGTTTACTTTAACATTAAGTTTTTTTGTAAGCTCGCCGTTTCCAAGGATCTTAACACCATCACCGATCTTGGAGATTGCACCGCTTGCAAGTAAGCTGTCAACTGTAACCTCTGCGCCATCCTCAAAACGATTGAGAACGTCTACATTGATTGCGATAATTTCTTTAGAGTTTCTGTTAGTGAAACCTCTCTTAGGAAGACGTCTGTATAAAGGCATCTGACCTCCCTCGAATCCCGGTTTCTTGTGTCCGGAACGAGCAAGCTGTCCTTTATGTCCTTTACCAGCAGTTTTGCCGTTTCCTGAACCATGTCCACGGCCTCTTCTGAAGTTATCGCTATGCTTGGAACCCTCTGCGGGTCTTAAGTTTGATAATTCCATTCTGGCACCTCCTTAATCTTCTACTTTTACCAGGTGCTGCACCTGCTGAATCATTCCTCTGGTTGCAGCGTTGTCTGGCATCTCAACTGTTTTATGCATCTTTGTAAGACCCATAGCTTTTACAGTTTTTTTGTGTTTCGGTACTGCACCGATCGGAGATTTTACCAGTGTAACCTTGATTGTATCTGCCATTTCCATATCCTCCTTAACCCAGAATCTCATCTACAGATTTTCCGCGGAGCTTTGCAACCTCTTCCGGAGTCTTTAACTGGCTCAGGCCTGCGATTGTTGCCAGAACTACGTTCTGTTTATTTCTGGAACCCATACATTTTGTACGGATGTTTTTGATACCTGCAAGCTCGATTACGGCACGTGCCGGGCCACCGGCGATAACTCCAGTACCTTCCGGAGCTCTCTTCAGAAGCATCTCAGCGCTTCCGAATTTTCCGATGAAGTCATGTGTAATGGAATTGTTCTCGTCTCTTGCAACAGTAACAAGCTTCTTCATAGCGTCCTCTTTACCTTTGCGGATCGCCTCCGGAATTTCTGCTGCTTTTCCTAAACCTGCACCAACGTGTCCATTGCCGTCACCTACAACAACTAAAGCTGTGAAACGGAAGTTACGACCACCTTTAACAACCTTGGTAACACGCTTGATTGATACTACTTTATCTTCTAACTCTAACTGACTAGCATCAATAAGATTACGTTTCATGTGTTCTTTTCCTCCTCTTAGAATTTCAGTCCAGCTTCTCTTGCTGCATCTGCCAGTGCTTTAACTTTTCCGTGGTAGATATATCCACCTCTGTCGAAAACAACGCTCTCGATACCAGCCTCAACAGCTTTTTTACCGATCACTGTTCCAACTTTTGCTGCAGCCTGTACATCATCAGTGTTCTCAAGCTCTGCTTTTACGTCCTTCTGGAGAGTAGAAGCGGATACTAAAGTTTTACCAACTGTGTCATCAATAATCTGTGCATAGATGTGCTTGTTGGAACGAAATACTGCCAGACGAGGAGTAGTTGCAGTTCCGTTTAAATGATGACGTAATCTTCTATGCTTCTTTTCGCGAATTTCGCTTCTGGATGCTTTGTTAATCATATTCTCACTCTCCTTAATTATTTCTTACCGGTCTTACCGACTTTACGTCTGATAACTTCGTCAACGTACTTGATTCCCTTGCCCTTGTATGGCTCAGGTCTTCTCTTGTCTCTGATCTCAGCTGCGTACTGGCCAACTTTTTCTTTGCTGATACCAGATACGATGATCTTGTTTCCGTCAACTGTGGACTCAAGACCTTCTGGATCTTCCATCTCTACCGGGTGAGAATATCCGAGGTTAAGTACAAGTTTCTTGCCCTGCTTAGCAGCTCTGTAACCAACACCGTTAACCTCAAGCTCTTTTTTGTATCCTTCGCTTACACCAACAACCATGTTGTGGATAAGGCTTCTTGTTAAGCCGTGAAGGGCTTTGATTCTCTTTAAGTCGTTCGGTCTTGTTACAACTACATGACCGTCTTCAACTTTGATCTCTAACTCTGTCGGGAGTGCTCTCTCAAGTGTTCCCTTAGGTCCTTTTACTGTTACAACGTTTCCATCTGCGACTGTAACCTCAACGCCAGCTGGAATTGCAACCGGAAGTCTTCCGATTCGTGACATAAATTTGTCCTCCTTACTTAGATTGTCGGAGAGGGCATGGGCCCTCTCTGTTTTCAGTTTAAAAGCTATATGACTGCTTCGTTAAGCGGCTTAGACCTACCAAACGAATGCAAGTACCTCGCCACCAACCTGAAGCTTACGAGCCTCTTTGTCAGTGATAACGCCTTTGTTTGTGGAAAGGATTGCGATGCCAAGTCCACCAAGAACCTTCGGAAGCTCATCCTTGCCTGCGTATACACGAAGACCTGGTTTGGAGATTCTCTTAAGTCCTGTGATGATCTTCTGGTTTTTGTCCTCACCATATTTCAGTGTGATGTGAAGAGTTTTAACAACTCCATCCTCAACCAGATCATATTTTGCGATGTATCCCTCATCTACAAGGATGTTTGCGATAGCAATTTTCATCTTGGATGCCGGTACGTCTACAGTGTCATGTTTTGCAGTATTTGCGTTACGGATTCTTGTAAGCATATCTGCGATCGGATCGCTCATTGTCATGTAAGTTTCCTCCTCTTTCTTCAGACTTTACATGTCGTGTGAATATTAGTTAAATGATTAAAAAGTTGCTTTCGCCTCGGCCTACCAGGAAGCTTTCTTAACACCCGGGATCTGACCTTTGTATGCCAGCTCACGGAAGCAGATTCTGCAAATTCCGTATTTTCTCAGGTATGCATGTGGACGGCCACAGATTCTGCAGCGAGTATACTCTCTTGTGGAGAATTTAGCTTTACGCTGCTGTTTAATTTTCATTGCTGTCTTAGCCATGAATCTTTTCCTCCTATTTAGCAAATGGCATGTTGAATAATGTCAGTAATTCGCGTGCCTCTTCATCTGTTTTAGCAGTTGTAACGAAGATAACGTCCATTCCTCTTACTTTATCAACCTTATCGTACTCAACCTCTGGGAAGATCAGCTGCTCTTTGATACCAAGAGCATAGTTTCCTCTGCCGTCGAATGCGTTCGGGTTAACACCACGGAAGTCACGTACACGTGGAAGAGCAAGGTTGATAAGACGATCAGCGAACTCATACATCTTCTCGCCTCTCAGAGTAACTTTACATCCGATCGGCATACCCTCTCTGATTTTGAAGTTAGCGACAGATTTTTTAGCTTTTGTAGCGATTGCTTTCTGTCCTGTAACAAGTTCCATATCTGCGATTGCAGCGTCAAGAAGTTTAGCGTTCTCTTTTGCCTCGCCAACACCCATGTTAACAACGATTTTCTCGAGTTTTGGCACTTCCATTACGTTTTTGTATCCGAATTTCTTGGTCATGGCATCCATGATCTCGTTCTTGTAAAGATCTTTTAATCTACTCACCTTTATATGCCTCCTCTCTTAATTAATCGATTGTCTTTCCTGTTGCTTTGGCAACACGAACTTTTTTGTCTCCATCCATCTTGAATCCAACTCTTGTAGCTTTTCCGTCTACAACGAGCATTACGTTGGAGATATGAAGCGGAGCTTCTTTTGTCACGATTCCACCGTTCTGATTAGCTGCGGACGGTTTAGCGTGCTTTGTAACCATGTTTACGTTCTCAACAACTACTGTGTTGTCTTTTACGTTAACTGCAAGGACCTTTCCGTCCTTACCTTTATCTTTTCCAGCGATTACCTTTACAGTATCACCTTTTTTAATTTTCATAGCTGACATTCGGCACCCTCCTATAATACTTCCGGAGCTAAGGAAACGATCTTCATGAATTTCTTCTCACGAAGCTCTCTGGCAACTGGTCCAAAGATACGTGTTCCTCTCGGAGTTAAGTCATCCTTGATAATTACGGCAGCATTTTCATCGAAACGGATGTAAGATCCGTCTTTACGACGAGCGCCTTTTTTAGTTCTAACAACTACAGCTTTAACAACGTCACCTTTTTTAACAACGCCGCCTGGTGTTGCATCTTTAACCGTAGCAACGATTGTGTCACCGATGTTTGCATATCTTCTTGTAGAGCCGCCCATAACACGAATACAAAGGATTTCTTTTGCACCAGTGTTGTCGGCAACTTTCAGTCTAGTTTCCTGCTGAATCATACTGGTTTCCTCCTTATTTAGCTTTCTCTACGATCTCAACCAGTCTCCATCTCTTGTCCTTGGACAGCGGTCTGGTCTCCATTACCTTAACGGTATCTCCGATGTTGCACTCATTGTTCTCGTCATGAGCTTTTAATTTATATGTTCTCTTCACGATTTTTTTGTAAAGAGGATGTTTTACATGGTCTTCAATTGCAACTACGATGGTCTTATCCATTTTGTCGCTGATAACCTTACCCACGCGGGTTTTTCTCAGATTTCTTTCCACGATTATGTCCTCCTGTCCTATTTGGAAGCGTTTGCCTGCTCAGTGATTACTGTCTGGATTCTGGCAATATTTTTACGAACCTCTTTGATTCGTCCTGTATTGTCTAACTGGTTTGTTGCATTCTGAAATCTCAGATTGAAAAGCTCTTTTTTAGCAGCTACTAATTCTTCATTCAGTTCTGCAACTGACTTTGCTTTTAAATCTTCCACGAACTTATTAATTTTCACTGTTATCACCGCCTTCTAAGTCTGCACGAGAAACGATTTTACATTTACATGGTAACTTGTGCATTGCAAGACGTAATGCTTCACGGGCAACCTCTTCGGACACGCCTGCAATCTCAAACATAACACGACCTGGTTTTACTACTGCTACCCAGTACTCCAGAGCGCCTTTTCCGGAACCCATTCGAGTCTCAGCTGGTTTAGCTGTTACCGGTTTATCCGGGAAAATCTTAATCCAAACTTTACCGCCACGTTTGATGTAACGGGTCATAGCAACACGGGCTGCCTCGATCTGATTAGATCTGATCCAACATGGCTCAGTAGCAACAAGACCGAAATCACCATAGTTGATAACATTGCCTCTAAGGGCTTTTCCTCTCATGGAGCCACGGAATTGTTTACGACGTTTTACTCTTTTTGGCATTAACATTATTTATCGCTCCCTTCCTTAGTTCCTTTTGTCGGAAGAATCTCACCATTGTAGATCCATGCCTTAACACCAACTTTACCATATGTGGTGTCTGCTTCCGCAAAGCCATAGTCGATATCTGCACGAAGTGTCTGAAGCGGGATTGTTCCCTCGCTGTAGAACTCTGTACGAGCCATATCAGCTCCGCCGAGACGTCCGGATACGGAAGTCTTGATTCCCTTAGCGCCAGCCTTCATTGTTCTCTGCATTGTGGACTTCATAGCACGTCTGAAGGAAATACGATTCTCAAGCTGAAGAGCAATGTTCTCAGCAACCAGCTGTGCATCTTTGTCCGGTCTCTTAACTTCTTTGATGTCAACGATAAGCTTCTTGTCTGTGTATTTCTGAAGCTCAGCTTTAACTTTCTCGATCTCTGCGCCGCCCTTACCGATTACGATACCAGGTTTTGCTGTGTAGATGATGATCTTAACTCTGTCAGATGCTCTCTCGATCTCGATTTTGGAAACACCTGCGCTGTATAATTTCTTTTTAAGGAATGTTCTGATGTTGTAGTCTTCTACCAGGTAGTCAGCAAACTTGTCTTCTGCATACCATCTGGAATCCCAATCCTTGATAACTCCGACTCTAAGGCCATGCGGATTAACTTTCTGTCCCATGCTTTTCCTCCTTACCTTTCATCAAGCACAACTGTGATATGGCTAGTTCTCTTCTCGATTCTGTAAGCTCTACCCTGTGCTCTCGGCTGAATTCTCTTCATTGTAGGTCCCTTATCTGCATAGCATGCTGCAACATAAAGGTTGTCTGCGTTCATTCCGTTGTTGTTTTCAGCGTTTGCTACTGCTGACTCAAGCAGTTTTTTGATCACGCTGGAAGCGTATCTCGGATTGTATGTCAGGATACCAAGTGCTGTCTGTACATCTTTGCCACGGATCGCATCTAATACGTAGCAGGCTTTCTGAACAGAAATTCTTGCATAAGATAACTTTGCAGACGGCCTTGTCTCTCTATTATTCTCATTTCTGGCTCTCTTTATCTGGCTTCTATGTCCTTTTGCCATCTTAAAGTGCCTCCTTTCTTAAATTCGATATCTAAGTTATCTGCCAGCTGTCTTAAATTGACAGCGGGCAGTTATAAATCTGATGACTAGCGTACTCCGGACTTCTTCTCGTCTTTTCCGTGTCCTCTGTAAGTTCTTGTTGCAACGAACTCACCAAGTTTGTGTCCTACCATATCCTCTGTGATATATACCGGCACATGTTTTCTTCCGTCATGAACAGCGATTGTGTGTCCTACGAAAGACGGGAAGATTGTGGAACGGCGAGACCAAGTTTTGATTACGGATTTATCATTTGCAGCGTTAAGAGCGTCTACTTTTTTAAGTAAGCTCTGGTCTGCAAAAGGTCCTTTTTTCAGTGAACGAGACATGCTTTCTCCTCCTTATTATTTCGATAATGCTTTTCCATCGCGTCTTCTTACGATGTACTTGTTGGACTGTTTGTTTTTCTTTCTGGTCTTCAGGCCGAGAGCAGGTTTGCCCCACGGTGTGCAAGGACCTGGGCGTCCGATACCGGTCTTACCTTCACCACCACCATGTGGATGGTCATTCGGGTTCATTACGGAACCACGAACTGTAGGTCTGATACCCATGTTACGTTTACGTCCGGCTTTACCGATGTTAATAAGGTTGTGATCTCCGTTTCCGATTACACCAACAGTTGCGCGGCATACGATCGGAACCATTCTCATCTCACCGGAAGGAAGACGAAGTGTTGCGTACTTTCCTTCTTTAGCCATGAGCTGTGCGCCGTTTCCTGCAGAACGAACCATCTGTCCGCCTTTTCCAGGATGAAGCTCAATGTTGTGAACCATAGTACCAACCGGGATAAGCTCCAGTGGGAGGCAGTTTCCAACACGAACCTCAGCTTCCGGACCATTGTAAACCTTCTGGCCTACTTTAAGTCCCTCTGGAGCGAGGATGTAAGCTTTCTCGCCATCTGCGTAGCAGATCAGAGCGATGTTAGCTGTTCTGTTCGGATCGTACTCGATTGTTTTAACTGTTGCAGGGATTCCATCTTTTCTTCTCTTGAAGTCGATGATTCTGTATTTTCTTCTGCTTCCGCCACCCTGATGTCTTACAGTGATCTTACCCTGATTGTTACGTCCAGCGTTCTTCTTAAGGGAAGTAACGAGGGATTTCTCTGGTTTTGCAGCTGTAATCTCAGAGAAGTCGGAACCAGTCATATGTCTTCTTGACGGTGTATATGGGTTATAGCTTTTGATTCCCATGATGTTTCTCCTTTCGAATTTGTTCTCGTGCTTTCGTGCACATATTCGGACTTATCTGTTAATTAAAGTCCCTCAAAAATCTCGATATCTTTGCTCTCTTCTGTAAGAGCTACGATAGCTTTTTTAGTCTTAGCAGTTTTTCCAACTACCATTCCACGGCGTTTTTTCTTTCCATCACTGTTGATGGTGTTTACGCTCTTAACTTTTGTTCCCTCGAACATCTTCTCAACAGCCTCTTTGATCTGAGTCTTGTTAGCTTCCGGATGTACAAGGAATGTATATTTCTTCTCACCCATGTCTGCCATGGATTTCTCTGTGATAACCGGACGGATGATTACGTCATAGTACTGAATACTTGCCATTATGCGTATACCTCCTCGATAGATGCAACGGCATCCTTTGTAACAACTACGGTGTTGTGTTTCATAACATCGTATGTGTTGATTGTAGCCGGTGTTGCAGTTTCCACGTCAGCGATGTTTCTTGCGGAAAGAACTACGTTCTGATCGTTGTCAGCTGTGATTACAAGAGCTTTCTCTGCTTTCAGGTTTGTAAGAACCTTCTGCATCTCTTTTGTCTTAACCTCAGCAAGTGCAAGGCTGTCAACAACAACAAGTTTATTATCCTGAACCTTGGATGTCAGAGCGGATTTAAGAGCTGCTCTTCTTTCCTTCTTGTTCATTTTTACTTCATAATCTCTCGGAACCGGAGCGAATACAACACCGCCGCCTGTCCACTGTGGTGCACGGATGGAACCCTGTCTTGCATGACCTGTTCCTTTCTGTCTCCACGGTTTTCTTCCGCCGCCTCTTACCTCAGAACGAGTTTTCGCTTTCTGAGTTCCCTGACGGTTATTTGCAAGCTGACGAACAACTGCAAGATGAACGAGATGCTCGTTGATCTCAACGCCGAATACTGCGTCATTCAGCTCCATTGTGCCAACTTCATTGCCTTCCATATTATAAACAGTTACATTAGCCATTCTGATGCTCCTCCTTTCCTATTATAAGGACTTTACTGTCTCTTTGATTGTAACCAAAGATTTCTTAGGTCCTGGAACAGCACCCTTAACTAACAGTAAGTTATTTTCTGTATCTACACGTACGATCTCAAGATTCTGAACAGTTACCTGAACATGTCCCATGTGACCTGGCATATGTTTTCCTTTGAAAACCTTGCTCGGATCGGAGCAAGCGCCGTTGGAACCTGCATGACGATGATATTTAGAACCGTGAGCCATAGGTCCTCTGGACTGGCCATGTCTCTTGATGGCGCCCTGGAAGCCTTTACCTTTGGAAACTGCAGTAGCATCGATATGATCTCCTGCTGCAAAGATATCAGCCTTGATTTCCTGTCCAACCTCATACTCGCCGGCATTGTCAAATCTGAACTCTTTTACAAATCTCTTTACAGCTACACCAGCTTTGTCAAAGTGGCCTTTCTCCGGTTTGTTGACCAGTTTCTCTCTGATCTCGCCGAAGCCAACCTGAACTGATGTGTATCCATCGTTCTCCTCAGTTTTAACCTGAGTTACAACGCAAGGACCTGCCTGTAAAACAGTTACCGGAATTAACATTCCATCTTCATTGAAGATCTGAGTCATTCCGACTTTAGTAGCTAAAATAGCTTTCTTCATTTCTTTCTTCCTCCTTATAGCGGATTACCATTCGGTAATCATATAGTTAATGTCAAATGACATTATTAGCGGTTTTTCATCTTGATATCGATGTGAACACCAGCCGGCATTTCCAGTCTGGAAAGTGCATCTACTGTTTTCTGAGTTGGTGTCAGGATATCGATAAGTCTCTTATGTGTTCTCTGCTCAAACTGCTCTCTGGAATCTTTGTATTTATGAACAGCTCTTAAGATTGTAACAACCTCTTTCTTAGTAGGAAGCGGAACCGGTCCACTTACCATTGCTCCGTTCTTCTTTACTGTCTCGATGATCTTTGCTGCAGATGCATCAACGAGCTGATGATCATATGCCTTTAATGTGATTCTCATTACCTGATTTGCCATAAAAAAAGTCTCCTCCTATTCGTACTTATATAGCAGTACGACAAGCGGCGACTGTACACATCTCCGTGTGTGTCATGGTATATTTGCACACACGTCCCATCCCAAGATGGTTATTGAACTTTGTACAGTGACTTGTCGTCAGTTTCCTAACTTGACATTCGCTCCACGGAAAACCTGCCAGTGTGGCAGCAACCTCGCGCTTCATAGCTATCAATGTCACAGCAAGGATTAGTATATACGATGATTCTTCAGAATGCAAGCCTTTTTTTAAATTTTTTTGATTTTTTTTAAAAAAGAAGAAAATGGCTCATTTCTGAACCATTTTCTTCTTATATAATAGGTACTTATTTTATTCTTCCATATCGTCCACATCACCACTGATGATATCCGAGTAATCAAACAGTGTAACCTTCGTGATGTCATCCTTAACGATATCCGGTGCATCACCGGCCTTCTTTACGCGGCTTGCAAGCTGCGCTGCGGAATAAGACGGCATCGCAAGGCTTCCAATGGTAACCGGCTCCTCTTCCTCTTCCGGAACCTCTTCGACCTTTCCGGCCGGATGCGGCTTTCTGTTTTCTTCAACCGTACGTTCTGCCATTTCCAGTCTGGAAAGCATATCTGCTTCTTCTGAAGTGGCTGCTGCAATCTCTTTCTTAAGTTCCGCATGAGCTTCACTTGCGGCAGTCTGTGCAGTCTGCTGTATGGCAACCTTCTTTTTATTCTCCGAATAGCCTGTAACATCCTCTTCGTCAATTTCATCTACGAAACCGCCCGTACGGACCTTACGCTTATCTGCTTTTTTATTTTTGTGTTTTCGTGCCTTTTCTTCCTGAATGATCTCTTTTTCTTCTTCCTTCATTCTTCTGGCACGTGCTTTTTCTTCCTGCTTCAGTTCTTTCCTAGACTTCACATAACCCGGTTCCGGATCGTTCACATCTTCCTCAATATCATCCGGCTCTTTCTTCCAGAGCTCTGCGATCACATACAGGATGATCAGGAACAATACGACCAGACCAAGAATGATCAGGCCTTCAATACTTTCTGTAGCCACCATAAGATATCCCACATAGCCAATGGTAACTACAACTTTCGGAACATAATCTCCAACCTTAATGGTAAAAGTCTTTCCTCCGGAAACGGACTGATCTGTTACTGTTCCGGTTCCCTTGGAGGCATCGAGATTGGTGATCGTATATTTATATGTCTCGGAATCTTTCTGTACAAGGATCGGAGTACCTGCGCTGATCGCAGAACTCTTCTCCGGGATCGCATATGTAACAGATCCGACTGGGAGGTTCGTTGCCTTATCGGATTTATCCACGATCACTGTTCTCACCCCGAAGAACGGCGGAAGAACAAGTCCCAGTACACAGATCAGTGTGCATATCACAACAAAATGTACGATAAATTTCAATACTTTTGACATAGGTAATCTTCCTCTTTCATATTTGTAGGTACTTTGAAGCGGAAAGGGATACAGCGGGAATCGGTCTTCCTTTCCGTCTGTATCCCTTTATATTCCACATCCGCAGGAATCTACCATTTTCCGCGGACTGCTCTGTTCCAACTGATTACTGGTTGCTTAAATACTGTTCAATGCTCTCCATCGCTGCATTCTCATCATCACCGTTGGCAGACAGTGTAATCTCTTCTCCAGCGTCAAGTCCCAGAGTCATCATTCCCATAATGCTCTTTGCATTGACTCTTTTTTTGCCAATCTCAACATAAATTTCACTGTTAAACTGGCTTGCCACCTGAACAAGCTGTGCTACAGGTCTTGCCTCCAGTCCAGTGGATAAGTTGATAGTGATTGGTTTTTTAATCATAATAGCTCCTCCTTGTTCTCCCGCAGCTCATCTGCGATCTCACTCAGCTTGCGAAGCCGGTGATTCACACCTGATTTGCCCACCTGCGGATTCAACATCATACCTAATTCTTTCAGTGTGGCATCCGGATACTGCAGTCTCAGCCTGGCTATCTGTGCCAGTCCATCGCTCAAACTCTCAAAGCCGATAGTTCTGCTGATCAGCTGTATATCTTCCACCTGTCTCACTGCCGCATTTACCGTTTTATTGATATTCGCAGCCTCACAGTTCACCTTGCGGTTTACCGTGTTACGCATTTCCTTAAGTATCCGGATGTTCTCCAGATCCATAAGGGCTACGTTCGCTTCCATGACTGCCAGCATGTCAACGATCTGTGCGCCCTCCTTCACATAGACCACATATGATTTCTTGCGCACCACAATTTTAGCTTCTACGTGAAAACTGCGGATAATCCCCTGTAATTGTTCTGCTTTCCTGCTGTCCGGACACACGATCTCAAAATGATACCCTTTCTCTGGATCACTGATCGAACCGGACGACAAAAAAGTACCGCGAATAAATGCCCGCTTGCAACAGTTCATCTGAACCACAAGCGAATTATCCATTTCAAGTAAACCGGTTTCGTTATCCACAGAAAGCTTTGTCCCCTGCAGTACTTCCTCTGTTCTGGCAGGATCCGTAACCTCAACAAGATATACCTTACCCCGTTTGAGATGAGATCCTTCCCGGATAACAATCGCTGTCTCTATATTAAAGGTTTTTCGCAATAATGTAAAGCTTTTTCTTGCAACTGCTTCATTTTCTGTCTGGATCCATAGTTTTCTGTTTCCATCCGACATTTTTTCCACACGGCCGCAGCCGCAGAGCAGTGCCGCCAGTTCTGCCACCTGACAGTGCCTGGCCAGACTAAGCTGTCCTGCAAGTTCTTCTTTGACTTTTCCTGAAAATGACATCCCGAACCCTCTTTTACTGTTTCCCTGCCACCCTTTTCATCGCGACAGTTATTTTTTCAGAAGTCTGTCCTTCTCCGCATCCCTGTGCTCCAGGCGGATACCGTATTCATCCGATTTGGAAAGCCTGGAAAAAAGTTCTCTGGCAATCGTAACAGAACGATGTTTTCCCCCTGTACATCCGATACCGATCACAAGGCTTGTTTTCCCTTCTTTAATGTAGTTAGGGATCAGAAAACGGATCATATCCTCCAATTTGTCCGCGAAGGCTTTCGCCGTATCACTGGCCATCACATAATTGAACACTTCATCGTCAAGGCCTGTCAGAGGACGCAGTTCATCCACATAATAGGGATTGGGAAGAAATCGCACATCAAACACAAGATCTGCATCTGCCGGGATTCCATACTTAAAGCCGAAGGAAAGCACAGAGATCATGATATTGCTGAACTCTCTGTCATCCACAAAGATCTTTTCGATTTCCTGGCGAAGCTCCCTGGTAAGCAGATGGCTGGTATCAATGATATAATCCGCACGTTTCCGGAGAAATTTTGTTTTCTCACGTTCTAGGCGGATTCCCTCATCCACTCTTCCTGCTCTTGCCAGCGGGTGGCTTCTTCTGGATTCTTTATAGCGTTTTACAAGGACAGAATCCTCTGCATCCATAAACAGGATCTCGTAATCATACCCGGTCTGCTTCATACGGTCCAGAACTACTTCCAGTTCATCAAGGGCACTTCCGCTTCTGGCATCGATCCCCAGAGCCACATTTCTAACATTTTCGCTCTGCATCTCAGGAAGAAGGGAAGCAAATTTTTCCAGAAGCTGGATTGGAAGATTATCCACGCAGAAATATCCCATATCCTCCAACATTTTAAGTGCAGCTGTTTTTCCTGCTCCTGACACTCCTGTAACGATCACAAAACGCATAGTCTCTCTTCCTTTCCATTTCTTCTTCCGTTATATGCAAAGCGTACATACGCATTCCTGTTCCCTCTGTTTCGTATCCTGGGTACCTGAAAGCCGGACTACGCTGAGCCTTTTAGGTCTGTGCAATCGGATCCACAGACAAGTAAGTGGTATAATTATTTTGAAAACGATGTACCAGAAATGGTCATCAGGCTTCAAAATCACCCAGGAACTTCACCTCCGGTTCCAGCGTAACTCCATATTTCTTATAAACGATATCCCTGACATTATCCATCAGCGTGCGGACATCCCTGGCAGTTGCACCGCCTGCATTGATCACAAAGCCACAGTGTTTCTCAGAAACCTGTGCACCACCTACCTGATATCCAGCAAGACCGCTGTCCATGATCAGCTTACCTGCAAAATATCCCTCCGGTCTCTTAAAGGTACTTCCAGCACTGGGATACTCCAACGGCTGTTTGGTGGTACGACGGATCGTCAGATCTTTCATGGTCTCACGGATCACTTCCGGATTTCCCTCCTTCAGCTGCAGCTTTGCTTCCAGCACGATATAACCTGCGGTTTTGATGATGCTGGTACGATATCCCAGTTCCAGTTTATCTGCCGGAAGGGTAACGATCTCTCCCTCTTCATCCATCACAGTTACCTCTGTGAGAACATCCTTCATCTCGCCGCCATAGGCACCTGCATTCATCACAACCGCACCGCCCATAGTTCCCGGGATCCCGCCTGCAAACTCAAAGCCTGTAAGCGCTGCATTTTTTGCTGCTGCTGCCACCGATGAAAGCAGCGCACCTGCCTGTACGGTGATCTCTGTTCCTTCTACGGTAACGGCAGACATATTTTTGTAGATCTGGATAACCGCGCCACGGTAACCGCCGTCTCCTACCAGAAGATTACTTCCGTTTCCAAGGATAAAATAAGGGATTGCACTTTCTTTACAGATTTTTACGATACGCCCCACATCTGTGTCTTTATCCGGCATCAGAAAATAATCCGCCGGACCTCCGATCTTAAAAGTTGTATGACGGCTCATTGCTTCGCCTGTAAAAACACGTTCTTCTCCAAGAAGATCGCAGAACTTTTTTATGATTTCTGAATTCACTTTTTATTTCCTCAGTCTTTCTGTTTTATTTCTGTAAAGCAGACATTACTGTTCCGCCTTGACTCATGCTCATGAACTGGATCTGTCCGTGATCTGCGCTCAATTTCTCATTTGCTGTCAGCTGTGTGAAACGTTTCCGGCTGACAGTATATCCCGCACAACTTCTCCCGCCAGCAGATATCCCGCAGTCCCTGTCACAAAGGAAATATTTCCTTCGGCAGGCTTCTTCACCATAGTTCTTCTCCGTCTGAAAAGCTTTTCTTTTGCCGGTTGTTCTCTGGAATACAGTACTTTGAGTTTACGTATTCCCTGTTTACGCAGTTCTTTTTTTATGATCCTGGCCGCCGGGCATACTGTGGTCCTACTGATATCCGCAACCTCAAGTCTAGACGGGTCTATCTTGTCCCCAATGTCCAGGCAGGAGATCACAGGCACACGTCCCTCCCTTGCTCTGCTGATCAGAAGCAGTTTTGACGACAGTGTTCCCATTGTATCCACAATATAATCAAAGGAACGCAATTCAAACATTCCCGCAGTCTCCTCATTATAAAAGGTTTCGTAGGTATGCACCAAAATATTCTCATCAATATCCCGGATTCTCTTCTTGGCCGCCTCTACCTTGCTCATTCCCAGAGTAGAATGAAGTGCCAGCACCTGGCTTCCGATATTCGTCAATGTGATCTTTTCATGATCGATCAGTGTCAGACTCCCCACACCGCAGCGCGCAAGTGACTCTGCCACCTGTGATCCGGCTCCGCCAAGACCGAATACTGCAATTTTCGCCCTGCTGAGTTTTTTTACACCTGTATTTCCAACGAGCAATTCCATACGTGAAAAAGCATCCTGCATATCCGTCCTCCTGACACTGTTTTTTCTTTTGATTGAGAAAGACAGCGCCTGTCCGCCGCTGTCCATATTCCTTTTTATTATACTATCTCTGTCCGTAAATGTACAGATATTCTTGTTTTTTAAGATTTTCGCATAAAAAATTTATATTTTCTCATACTATTCCCATACAATCCCACAAGGAGGTTCTGTACATGCTTCAACAACTGATTCTGTGCTTTATCGGTTTCTGTGCCGGGATCATCGTTGCAGGAGGTGTCTCCGGACTGCTGATCGGCCTTTCCATTGTTCCCCGCTATGCAGGTATCACGCATACAGCTGACCAGATTTTTCTTTATGAAGATCTGACACTTCTGGGAACAGTTGCCGGAACCGTCGTCACCCTGTTTCCGATCAGAATTCCGCTGGGACCTTTTTTCCTGGCTGTCTGCGGAGTATTTTTCGGAATTTTCCTGGGCGGCTGGATCCTTGCACTGGCAGAGATCGCAAAAGTCTTTCCCGTCTTTGCCAGACGGCTGAAGCTCTCTCAGGGGCTTTCTCCGGTAATAATTTCCATTGCTGCCGGAAAAGCCCTGGGCTCCCTGTTTTATTATGCCATGAGCTGGATGTAATTCTTACTGTCACTCTACCATCTCACGAAAGGATTTTCCATATGCAAAATATCAACCAAAAAAAATATGAACAATATGTCAAGCAGCTTACTCCCACCCACAGTCTGCCGCTGAATATGGCAAAAGCTTTTCTCACAGGCGGACTGATCTGTCTTCTTGGACAGGTTATCTTAAACACAGCACAGGCTCTCGGTGCAGATGCTTCCGATTCCAGAACCTGGTGTTCTGTCATTCTCATTCTCTTAAGCGTCCTTCTCACAGGCTTTGGTATTTATCCCAAAATCGGCAAATTCGGCGGTGCAGGAAGTCTTGTTCCCATTACCGGATTCGCCAACTCAGTGGCTGCATCCGCCATTGAGTTCCGGGCAGAAGGACAGGTTTTCGGCATAGGGTGCAAGATCTTTACTATTGCAGGTCCTGTGATCCTCTACGGCATCTTAAGCGCCTGGGGACTGGGTGTGATCTATTATATCCTGAAGATCCTGGAGGTGATATCATGAGCAAAAATCTCAGACTTGGCGCAGCCAGCATTGCATTTTCACAGCCTTTGTATATCGAAAGCGCCGCCTCCATCGTCAGTCAGAAAGAGGCGGACGGTCCTCTTGGAGATCTTTTTGACCTGGTCTGTGAAGATCCCATGTTTGGCTGTGACACCTGGGAATCTGCGGAAAGCACACTGCAGAAAGAAACTGCCACTCAGGCCATAAGCAAAGCCGGACTGAGCTACGAAGATATCCATCTGATGTTCGCCGGAGATCTTCTCGCTCAGACATCAGCCACCTGTTTCGGCTCCGCTGGACTTGGAATTCCCTTTTACGGTCTTTACGGCGCCTGCTCCACCATAGGGGAAGCACTTTCTCTCGGTTCCCTTGCTCTGACCGCCGGATTCGGCACACGGGTCTTATGTGCCACCTCTAGCCATTTCGCAAGTGCGGAAAAAGAATTTCGTTTTCCTCTGGGATACGGAAACCAGCGGCCGTTTTCTGCCACCTGGACAGTAACCGGAAGCGGTGCCTGTATCCTAAGTACATCTCCTCCCGGAGACAAAGCTCCTCTGCGCTCCGGCATAGGCTGTGCTGCTATCACCGGCCTTACTGCCGGCCGTGTGATGGATTACGGTCTCAGGGATTCCATGAACATGGGAGGCTGTATGGCTCCTGCAGCCTGCGATACCATTGCACGAAGCTTTTCGGATTTCGGGCGGACGCCTTCGGATTATGATGCCGTCTTTACCGGGGATCTGGGGATCATCGGGCAGAAAATCCTCCTAGATCTTCTGGAGGAACAAAATATCCGGCTTTCTCCCATTCATAAAGACTGCGGTATCCTGATCTATGACGATCCTTCTCAGGACACCCACGCAGGAGGAAGCGGCTGCGGCTGTTCTGCTGTAGTCCTTGCCTCCTACATCCTTCCGAAGATTGTATCCGGAGAATGGAAGCGGATCCTTTTTGTACCAACAGGAGCGCTTCTTTCCAAAGTAAGCTTTAATGAAGGTGACAGTATTCCGGGTATTGCCCACGGAGTTGTCATCGAGCATATGGAGGTATGAGCATGGATTACTTTAACGCATTCTGGTTCGGCGGCCTTGTCTGTGCCCTGATCCAGATTCTTCTGGACAAGACAAAGCTGATGCCTGGCCGTGTGATGGTACTTCTGGTATGTAGCGGCGCCCTGTTAAGTGCCGTTGGCATCTACCGGCCGCTGGTGGATTTTGCAGGTGCCGGGGCCTCCGTCCCGCTGATCGGTTTCGGACATGTATTATGGGAGGGTATGAAAAAAGCCATTGAAGAAGACGGCATCCTTGGGCTTTTTACAGGAGGCTTCACTGCCTGTGCTGCCGGAGTTTCCTCCGCCCTGATCTTCTCTTATCTTGCCAGTCTCTTCTTCCGTCCAAAAATGAAAAAATAATATTCCGGGAAAGGAGTTTTTTCTCATGAGTGATACTCTTTATCTGCAGCTGGATCAGAACATTGAAGTCACCAACCCACATGTATATCTTCAGGATATCGCTGCACTTTCCATGAGTGACCTCAAAATCCTCAATCGTCTGCGGGTCATGCCTGTGATCGTTCTGGATGCGAAAAAGCCCGGACGCTATGTGATGTCTGTCTCGGATCTTCTGAAAAAGATCCAGAAGCTGGAACCCTCCATTGATATTTCTCCCATCGGGGAAGCGGATTTTATCATCACCTACCGCATCAGCTCTGCCACAGGGAAAATTTTCCGGTATGTAAAAATCCTTTTTGTATGCCTGGTTTCCTTTTTCGGCGCCGCTTTTTCCATTATGACCTTTAATAATGACGTAGATATGGGCAGCCTTTTTAGCCAGTTTTACACTCTTGTTACGGGAAAAAGTTCCTCCGGCTTTACCATCCTGGAGATTTCCTACTCCATCGGGATCGGCCTCGGCGTACTGATCTTCTTTAATCATTTCGGGCATCTGAAGCTAAGCGATGATCCCACACCTATGCAGGTGCAGATGCGGACCTATGAGGATGATGTAAACCGGACACTGATTGAACAGGCTGCACGAACAGAAAATCCAGAAACTGACTCATAACCAGAGTCCACTCTCATATCCGTACAATTCCGCCGCCTGTCGCACAAAAAAAGCTCCCTGCAGATTTCTCTGCAAAGAGCTTTTTTTATATAATATGGGTTTACTTTTTTTCTGAAATGATATTTACAGAAGTCCTCCGATGGATAAGAACAGAGGAGCAAATACCAGTGATACAATAGTCATAAGCTTGATCAGGATGTTAATGGAAGGCCCTGATGTATCTTTGAACGGATCGCCGACTGTATCGCCGACAACGGCTGCTTTGTGCGCCTCGCTGCCTTTTCCGCCATGATGACCTGTCTCGATGTATTTTTTTGCATTATCCCATGCACCACCTGCGTTGGACATGAAGATTGCCATCAGTACACCTGTTACAAGCGCACCGGAAAGAAGTCCTCCAAGAGCCTCAACGCCAAGAACAACACCTACGATAACCGGAACAACGACCGCCATGATTCCAGGAAGCATCATCTCGTGAAGAGCTGCTGTTGTGGAGATCGCAACGCATGATTTGTAATCCGGTTTCTCGGTACCCTTCATGATACCCGGTTTCTCACGGAACTGGCGTCTTACTTCCTCGATCATCTTGTAAGCAGCCTTGGAAACGGATTCCATTGTGAAGGCCGAGAAGAGGAATGTAAGCATACCACCGATAAAGATACCGATCGTAACACGAGGAGCAAGGATATTGATCGCATCCAGATTTACTGCATTCGCATAAGATACAAACAGAGCAAGCGCTGTAAGAGCTGCGGAACCGATCGCAAAGCCTTTACCCATAGCTGCTGTTGTGTTACCTACAGAATCAAGCTTATCTGTGATCTCACGAACTGACTCATCCAGACCTGACATCTCTGCAATACCACCGGCATTGTCAGCGATGGGTCCATACGCGTCAACGGCAACTGTGATTCCTGTTGTGGAAAGCATACCAACTGCTGCAAGAGCGATTCCGTATAATCCATCCACACCGTATGCTACAAAAATACCAACACAGATCAGCAGGATCGGGAATGCTGTAGATTTCATACCTACTGCGATACCACTGATGATAGTTGTAGCTGCACCTGTCTCAGACTGCTCGCCGATTCCCTGAACCGGTTTATAATCTGCAGATGTGTAATACTCTGTAATGTTTCCGATGATGACACCGACAACAAGACCTGCGATCACAGCGATGGCTGCCTTCATGTCTCCGAAGAGAGTCTTGCTGAGGATCAGGGACACGATGATAACAAGTGCTGCAGATACATAGCTTCCTCTTGTGAGGGCTTTCTGCGGATTGGAATTATCATCACCTTTTACAAAGAATGTTGCAATGATGGATGCGATCAGTCCACAGCCTGCAATAGCCAGCGGATAGAGAACACCGGAAACTGCTCCGGCTACCGCACCAAGTGTAAGAGCAGATACCAGAGATCCTACATAGGACTCAAAAAGGTCTGCACCCATACCGGCAACATCACCTACGTTATCACCTACGTTATCCGCGATAACAGCCGGGTTACGAGGGTCATCCTCCGGGATTCCTGCCTCAACCTTACCTACAAGGTCAGCTCCTACGTCAGCTGCCTTTGTATAGATTCCACCACCAACACGTGCAAACAGTGCGATGGAAGAAGCACCAAGGCTGAATCCAGAAAGTACGTCAACGTTCTTTGTGATGATATACACAACGCTGACACCCAATGCACCAAGACCTGCAACACACATACCCATAACAGCACCGCCGGAGAATGCAATGGAAAGAGCCTTGTTCATTCCTCCCTCTTTTGCTGCATTTGCTGTTCTTACATTAGCCTTTGTTGCAACGGTCATACCGCAGTATCCTGCGATTGTTGAAAACAGAGCACCTACTACGAAGCAGATTGCTGTTACCCAGCTTCCAACTCCGATTCCGATCAGTACAAAAAGTACGGCTACAAAAATAACCAGTATCTTGTACTCTGCTGTTAAGAAGGCGCGGGCACCTTCTGCGATCGCACCTGCGATCTCCTTCATTCTGTCTGTTCCTGCATCCTGCTTGCTGACCTTCGCTGCAAGGTATGCTGCGAACAGAAGTGCCAGTACTGCTGCCACCGGCACCAAATACATGTAGTTTTCCACTCTTTTTACCTCCGTTCATGTATTGTTAATACTTTATCACATTATTTTGCATATTTCAAACAGAATTTTCACTTAGTTTTTTGTTAATATTGTGATATAATAAAATTTTATATAAATGAAATAAAATTTTTTTATATTATTGTTCGCATTTTTTCAGTTTCAGACAGCTTATATAATAGGAAGTTTTTTTATATCTCTATTTGGACAAAATTTCCATTTTTCTTTCCAGAAGATTTTTTTCCAATAATTGTTTTTCTGCATTTTCGAATCCAATTCGTTCTATAGTCTCGGCAAAACGTTCTCCCTTTAATCCCTGGTCCTTAAAAAGCAGGATTGCCTTCTCAATAACATCCAGTGCCTCTTCCTCTGACGTAAAGATCCGGTTCAGGGCCTTTCCATGAGAAATTTTCTTTCCCCAGCGTCCACCGATATAGATCTTGAATCCGTAGATACCATCCGGGATGGAATGGAACGGACATTTTCCCACACACCTTCCGCAGTGTCTGCAAAGTTCCTCATCAATGTGCAGTTTCCCGTCAACGACTTTCGCCACTTTGTTTGGACATGCAGCTTCAATGGCACATTTTTTACAGCCCTTGCAGGCCTCGCTGTCAAAGTGCGGGATCCTCTGTCCGATGATCCCCACATCGTTCAGATTTGGTTTCACACAGTTATTCGGGCATCCGCCTACTGCGATCTTAAATTTATGCGGCAGTGCAACCTGACGGTAGCCTTTATAGAATCTCCGGAAAATCTCTTCTGAAATTGCATAGGAATCCAGAAGTCCATACTGACAGGTGGTTCCCTTGCAGGATACTACCGGTCGGACCTTTGCTCCTGTTCCTCCTGTCTCCAGACCTTCCTTCGCAATAAATTCCTGAAACTCTTCGATCTTTTCGTAGGGGATTCCCTGGATCTCCACAGAGAGCCTGGTCGTGTAGGTAAGATTTCCGTTGCCGAATTTCTCTGCTGCTTCCGCCATACATCTGTGCTGTGCCGCTGTCACCTTTCCGTTTACAGTGATCACCCGTGCAGAAAATTCATCGGTTCCCCGGTTATTTAAAAACCCCTGCCCCTTCAGTCTTTTCTCTTCCTCTTTGCTTACAGTTAATGCTGACATATTTCCTCCTCCTGGTCTCACCGGCATTCCGATACTTTCCCACGGTATCGTTGCCCTGTATTTTGCAATGTTGAAATCGTTTTCACGTACTTCCTACTATACCACTTGAAGATGTATTTGAGAAATGATATTATTTTATAAAAATGATAGGTTTTACCTATATACCAATTTACAATAAAAGGAGATTCCATATGACCATCCGCCATCTCACTGTTTTTGCGGCCGTTGCGGAACAGGGCTCCATGAGTGCTGCTGCCAAACATCTTTATCTTTCCCAGCCAACAGTCAGTCAGGCCATCCGTGAGCTGGAAGCTCATTATAACGGCCTTCTCTTTGAACGTCTTGGAAAAAAGCTTTATCTCACAGAACGGGGAAAGCTTCTTCTTCCCCATGCCCGTGAAATGATCCGCCAGTTTCAGCAACTGGAAGAGCTGATGCAGAACCAGGGACAGTCTTCCACCCTGAAGCTTGGCTCCACCCTCACTGTGGGAACCTGCCTGACCCCATCCATTATCCTAGATCTGCAGAAAAAAATCCCGGACCTTGACGTTTACTCCTTTGTCACCAACACGCAAAATATCGAACAGAAGCTTCTGCGTTCTGAGCTGGACGCTGCTGTGGTAGAAGGTGAGATTCATTCCCCGGACCTTGTCGTTCTTCCCATCATCGACGACTGTCTGGTCCTTGCCGCCGGAAAAAAGCATCCGTTTTACCGCAGAGGACGCATCCATGACCAGGAGCTGAACAACCAGAAATTTGCAGTCCGGGAATATGGAAGCGGTACCAGACAGCTTTTTGAAGATTACACCCTTCGCCATGATCTGAAGATCAGGACTGCCTGGGAAGCCAACAGTCCGCAGGCACTGCTGAACGCAGTGCTGTATAACCAGATGCTCTCTGTTATGTCCATCCGTCTTATGCATCATGAGATCCGTCACCGTTCAGTCCGGGTCTTCTGCAACGAAGCAGGGGAATGGAACCGGAAATTCAAGCTGGTCTATCACAAGAATAAGTTTCTTACCCCTGCCATCTTTGAGCTGGAAAAGATCCTTCACACCTATCAGCAGCTGGAACTGCCCTCTGTCATGGGTGTTCTGGAACAGGAATAAGCAGGGGACTTACCTGATCCAGAAAAAAAACGGCCGCACATATCGCTCTTACGATATGTACAGCCGTTTTTCGTTTTTTCTCACCCGACAGAGTCGGATCTTTTTTTGAACCGGATATTTAGTTTGATTCGTTGAACACGTTTTTATCCAGTGCACGGTTCTGGTGTGCAACGATGGTTGTGCAGACTGCATCACCGGTAATGTTAACCGCTGTTCTGGTCATATCCAGGATACGGTCAATACCCATGATCAGACCAATGGCCTCAACCGGAAGTCCTACAGAATTAAATACCATGGTCAGGGTAACAAGACCAACACTTGGTACACCGGCAGTTCCTACGGAAGCAAGGGTTGCAGTTCCGATAACTGTCAGATAATCCATCGGACTTAAGTGGATACCAAAAGCCTGTGCCGCAAATACTACGGCAACACCCTGCATGATAGAGGTACCGTCCATGTTGATGGTAGCTCCAAGAGGAATGGTGAATGAAGAAATCTTCTTGGAAACACCCACTTTTTTGGACAGGGTATCAATGGACATCGGGATCGTGGCATTGGATGTAGCTGTTGAGAATGCAAATGCCATAACCGGGAAAAATTTCTTGATGAATTTTATCGGATTCAGTCCTGTGAAGATCTTCAGCAGGATCTGGTATACGCCGAAGCACTGGATTGCCAGTGCAAGGAGAACACCGATCATATATTTTGCCAGCGGGATAAATGCGCTGAAACCGATGTTTGCAAAGGTTCTGCTGATAAGGCAGAATACACCGATCGGTGCAAGTGCCATGATCATCATGGTCATCTCCATCATGATGTCATTGAACTGGCTGAAAAAGTTCGCTACTGTCTCTGCGCGCTCTCCCATTTTCGCAAGGATCACACCCACGATCAGGGCAAATACGATAACCTGAAGCATGGTTCCGCTTGCCAGGGAATTGATCGGATTGTCCGGAATGATATTCAGGATGGTATCCGTAAGAGAGGTCGCCTCCATAGTCTCCACAGAGGAAGCGGAGGACTGAATAGAGCTCATATCAAGTCCCACACCCGGATTGATCAGATTACCTACCGTCAGAGCAACCGAAACAGCCAGAGCTGTAGTCGCCAGATAAAATACCAGTGTTCTCACACCTACGGTTCCAAGCTTCTTGGTATCACCGATGGACATACTTCCGCAGACAAGGGAACAGAATACCAACGGTACAACCAGCATTTTCATCAGACGGATAAATCCCTGTCCGATCACATAAAGGATTCCCTCCACGATCACATCTTTCTTGAAGCTGCTGTCAGGAACCAGGTAACAGAGAATGATTCCCAGTATCGCACCTGCGATCAGCGCCACAAAGATCTTCGTGGTAAGGCCCATTTTCTTTTTCTGCTGTGTTTTCTCTTTTATATTTTTTTCTTTCATTCTAGTCCTCCGCTCTTTCATCCATATATTCTTTCAGCGATGCTTTCCAGTCCGGCATGTCATACACTTCAATAATACGGAGGATAAAATTATCAAGGACGGCATATGGCGGTCTGACAGAAGAAAGATCTGACTGCTCTGTCGGCACGGATCTCAGTTCGATCTCCTTTCCTGCAAGGCGAAGGATCTCGGTTGCAAACTCATAACGGTTGCATACACCGCTGCAGGTTACGTGATAAGTTCCATATTCGTTGGTATCGATAAGATACAGGATCATTCTTGCCAGATCCTTGGCGCTGGTCGGTGATCCGAACTGATCCGAAGCAACGGAAAGCGCCTGGCCTTTTTCTGCTGTCTCCAGCACACGGTTTACAAAATTGTTTCCGCCTTTTCCGTATACCCAGTTGCTTCGGATAATGAAATGTTTGTGTGTAAACTCTTTTACATAGTTCTCTCCGGCTCTCTTGGAACGGCCGTAAACAGTCAGCGGATTGGTATCGTCAAACTCTGTATACGGTTTTTTGCTCTTTCCGTCGAAAACATCATCTGTGGAAAGCTGGACGATCTTTGCCCCGCATTTTCTTGCCACGATGCTTAAGTTTCTTGCTCCCAGTGCGTTGACACGGTATGCATGTTCCGGATTCTTCTCACACTCATCGGTATCTGTGATACCGGTGCAGTTGATGATCACATCCGGACGGTTAATGGAACCGAAGTTGATCACTTCATCTGTGTCTGTGATATCCAGCTCATCAAGATCTGTGTTCAGAGTCTCGATCTGCATTGGATCCAGAACATCATTCAGTGCCCGTCCGATCTGTCCGTTGGCACCTGCGATCCATACTTTTAACATCTTTCTACCTCCCTGGTGTAATATGTGTGATATATAAAATAAAGAGACATTGATTTAGATCAAAACCAATGCCCCTTTAACCTATATACTGAAATATATTTTATCAATATCACAAAAAACTGTCAAGAAAAAAGCCCCTGTTTCCATAAGGTTCCTGCTGCTGATGTTACTGCCCACCAGCAGTATTTCCTCAAGATGTTTTTGTGAACAGAATTTACAGAAATCCTGAGGATCGGGAGTTCCATAACTCCCGATTTTGTATTGTAAATTCTGTCCCATGAATTATAATCTAAACAGGAGATCATCTAAAAACACATACAAAGGAGAAACTTATGAAAAAGCTAAAAAAATTAACATCTCTGCTATTTCTGTTCTGCTGTCTTTGCTTCTGTCTGATCCTGTTTCCACAGACAGCCCGGGCAGGCTCTCTTACGCCAACCGCACAGGACAATCTCAATGTCAGGTTACGCCGTACCTCTGATCTTATTCCTGTTTCCGGCGGATACATGAGGGTCTTCCACCAGAAAAATTCTGTCGGCGTTGAATATTACGATAATGATCTGAAGATCAGAAGCAAGCGCAAGATCAACATGGAGCTTCCACTGTGGGGTGGCTTTTATGCCGGATCTGACGGATATTATCTGGTAGAAGGCCAGACAAACAACAAAGAAAACGATTCCGCTGAGGTCATCCGCGTTATCCGCTACGATACAAACTGGAACCGGAACGGTGCAGCAGCAATTACCAGTAACCCGGAGCTTTTTGGCGGTGAGGTCCGCACGCCCTTTGACTATGGCTGTGTGGAAATGACAGAAAGCAACGGCAAACTCTATGTTGTTACCGGTCACGAAGGATATGTGGATCCCTCTGTCGGTCAGGGACATCAGGGCTTCCTTATGGCCGAGATCGACCAGGCAACCATGAAAGGAAAGATCGTTTCCTGCGATCTGTGGCATTCCTTTGCACAGTATATCAAATCACAAGGTTCTTATCTCTACGTACTGGAGCAGAGTGAGGGTTCACGATGTACAAAGCTTTCCAGATACGACAGCACTACACTTGCCTGCACCACCATAGAGCTTTTGCCATACGGAGGCTCACATACTTCTGTGTGGGCACTGGCCTGCTACGCAAGCGTTGACGGCATGGCTGTTTCCTCTGACAGTGTATTATGCGTTGGCACTTCCATCGATCAGTCCAAATATGATAAGGTATCTGAAAACACGCCTCATAACCTTTATCTGTCCGTCACACCAATGTCTGACTTTTCCGAAAAAGCAACCACTACCAGGAAGCTTACCAACTTTACAGGCGGAGGAAAAAGCTTTGCGGGCGTAAAAATCACCAAAATAAATGACAACCGTTTTATGATTTCCTGGGAAGAATACGTCTCCGACGATAACAAGAAAAACTCTTCCGCTAACGATCCGCTCTCTTCCAGCACCCTTCATTATCTTTTTGTGGACGGAAAGGGAAAGAGTCTCAGCAAAGAGTTTACAACAGCTGCTCCGATTTCTGACTGTCAGCCTGTGGTAAAGGATTCCAGGATCGTTTATTATGCTTCAAACTCCAACACCTTGAACTTTTATTCCATTAATTCCGACAACGGAAAAGCTGACAAAAAAACTTACCATATCGCAGGTGACAACGCAACCTGGAATTTCAAAAACGGTATCCTTACGATCTCCGGCTACGGACCACTTTCTATTTCCACAGAGGAAAACCACCGATACCCGGTCTCTTCAACAAAAGGCTGGTTTTCCTTCTCCAACGATTCCTCCTGGAAAGCTATCAAAAACCAGATCAGAAAGGTAATAATAAAGCCCGGGATCACAAGTATTTCCGAAAGGGCCTTTGTTTCTCTTCCTGAGCTGAAAGAAGTGGATATCCAGAAAGGGGTCACAAAGATCGGAAAAGAAGCTTTCGCCTACTGTGACAAGCTATCCAGGATCAACATACCTGATACTGTTAAAAGCATTGGAACGGATGCTGTGTGGGGCGGCTACGGGTATGTCAACTCTCATGCATATTTTTGCAAGATCCATGCTCCGTACGGCTCTTACGCAGTTACATATGCCAAGAAAAACAATATCAGCTATGCATGCAATATTTCCGATGCAGCTATAACAGGGATCAAAAAAACATATACCTATACAGGCTCTGACATAAAGCCCGTTCCAACCGTAACTCTTGGAAAAGCAAAGCTTTCTGGCATCAATGATTATCATGTGACATACCAGAACAATAAAAAAGCAGGAACTGCTACCCTGAAGATCATCGGTGATAACCATTTCTACGGAACCATCACCTTAAATTTCCAGATCACTCCTGCAGCCACACCAAAGCCACAGACTGCAAAAACATTCCGGGATGCTTATAATGTCTACACAGTCAATACCACCGGGACTTCCGTAGCACTGAAGGGACCACGTTCACGCAATACTGTCACTGCAAAGATTCCGGCCACTGTCAAAGCTAACGGAAAAACCTACAAAGTCACAGCCATTGCAGCCAATGCCTTCAAAAACTGTAAAAACCTGAAACAGGTAACGATTTCAGGAAATATCACAAGCATAGGTGCCGGAGCCTTCCAGGGATGCACAAGTCTTCGTACTGTAAAAATCGGTTCCCGAGTTTCTGCGATCGGCACAAAAGCTTTCTGTGACTGTAAGGCCCTTACCTCTGTCACCATACAGACAGGACGTCTTACTTCCAAAAGCTCAGGTAAATATATCTTCACAAGAGCAGGTCAGAATAATTACAAAAAACTGACTGTAAAGGTTCCGGCAAGCAGACTTTCCTCTTACAAAAAGCTGTTTCAGAGCCAGGGTCTGTCCACACAGGCCAGGGTTATCAAATAGTCAGGATCGTACCTTGCATTTCCACGCCCCTTATGCTATACTCAGTTTCGCTGCAAAAGCCCGCAAAAACCAAGGTCGTACAGGGCTTACAAGGCGGTCACCGCCTATAAATGTGCCGAGTGTTCGTGACCTTCCACTCGTAAAACAAAACTAAAGGAGAATAAAAAACATGAAAAACAAAGGTACTCATTTTCTGGTACAGGGAGCTGCCATTGCAGCTGTATATGTTGTCCTGACACTGGTATTCGCGCCACTTAGCTTCGGTGAAGTTCAGATCCGGTTTTCCGAGGCGCTGACCGTGCTTCCGTTCTTCACACCGGCTGCCATCCCGGGACTGTTCGTGGGATGTATCATCGCCAATCTTCTTGGCGGTGCGATTCCGGTTGACATCATTTTCGGAAGCATTGCCACACTTATCGGTGCATTCTTTACCTACAAGCTTCGCAATACAGGCAAATGGACAGCCCCAATCCCGCCGATCGTTTCCAACATTGTGATCGTTCCTCTTGTGCTTCGTTACGGATATGGCATTAACCTTCCTATCCCGTTTATGATGCTCACAGTAGGAGCCGGCGAATTTATCTCAGCCGGTGTGATCGGTATGATCCTTCTTGGAGCACTTTCCAAATACAAAAATGTACTTTTTCATAAAAAAGCAGCAGTCTGACTAAATCTGCTGCCCACAAAAAGGAGCCATGAGAAAACAGCAGCATTTCTCATGGCTCTCTTTTATTTTTTCTCTGCGGATTCCTGCAGACTGCGCAGGATCCTCTTTTCCATTCTGGATACCTGTACCTGGGATACGCCAAGTTCATGAGCGATCTCCATCTGGGTCATGTTCTGAAAATACCGCATATAGATCAGCCTCCGCTCCTTTGCCTCCAGAGTTCCCAGTATCTCTTCCAGAAAAATCCTGTCCAGTACTTTTTCCTGCCGGTTTTCTTTTTCCGGAAGCTTGTCCATCAGAGAAATCTCCGTTCCCTCACCCTGATAGATCGTTTTGTGAAGAGATTCCACCTCTGCACCGGATTCCATGGTCATTACCAGTTCTTCTATGGAAATTCCCATTTCCTCTGCCATTTCTCCCGTCGTAGGTTCCCGCTCCAGCCGGCGTGTCAGTGCTTCTCTCACCTGATAGATCCTGTAATGGTTTTCCTTCAGAGAACGGCTTACCTTCAGTATCCCGTCGTCCCTGAGATAACGTTTGATCTCTCCGATGATCATGGGAACGGCATAGGTGGAAAATTTCACATCATAGGACATGTCAAACTTATCCACAGCTTTCAGAAGTCCGATGCTGCCGATCTGGAACAGATCCTCCATCTCCACCCCTCGTCCCAGAAAACGCTTTGCCACACTGTATATCAGTCCTGTATTTTCCTCAAACAAAAGATCTCTTGCCGCTTTATCCCCCTGGTGTGCACGCCCGATGAGGACAAGAGTACGATCCATAGTTACCTCCTGATGATCTTTTTCATGTGCACTGTAGTTCCACGGCCAACCTCCGATTCCACCTGAAGCTCATCCATAAACGCCTCCATGAATGTAAACCCCATACCGGAGCGGTCTTTATCAGCCTTTGTGGTAAACAGAGGCTCCATGGCTTTTTTGATATCCGGGATCCCGGCTCCGTGATCTGTCACATCTACCTGAAGCTCCTGCCCCCGGAGACGACATTCTACCCGGATCTTATGTATCTCTCCTTCATACCCGTGTATGATGCAGTTGGTCACTGCCTCCGATACTGCGGTCTTCAGATCCGAAATTTCCTCCAGCGTAGGATTCAGCTGTGTGCAGAATGAAGCCACAGCAACTCTTGCCAGTGCTTCATTTACCGGTCTGCTGTCAAAAATGATCGTCATTTCATTTGTGTTTTCCATCATAAACACCCTCCTGTTCACCTGCCGATTTTTTAATTCCACAGATTTCAATATATTTTCCCACTCCGGATAGCCGCAGAAGCTTTGCAATATGACTGTTCACATTGACAACCTGCACACATTTCCCCCTCATGCCAAGTGCCCGGTACCTACCCATCAGCAGACCGATCCCGGAACTGTCCATAAAAACGGTCTCTGAGAAATCAAAAATCATATTTTTTATATAGTTATGTCCAATAATCCGGTCTGAATCTCTCCGGATCTCATCAGAAGCCGGATGATCCAGTTCCGCCGGAAGATGTACAGTCAGCACGGTTCCGGATTTTTCAAAACCTGATGTCATTCTATCATTCCCCCATTTTTGATTTTTTATTCCATTTCTCATGACCAAAGGGTAAAAAAAGAGGAATGCGCCAACGCACATTCCCCTTATCCGAGGTTTCTCCTCTGTATGAATTATGATATTTTTTATTCTGTATAACCTCCATCGTAAGAGGAATCCTCATATCCTCCGTCACTGTAGCTGCTGTCTTCTCCGGAATCTCCGTCAGAGCTCTGTGTATCTTCTCCATCCGAAGCTGCGGCATCCGCTCCAGCTTCAGCTGTTCCATCTGTACTGCTGTCAGCACTGGACGTTCCGTCAGAAGCTCCGCTCCCGATCCCGCTTACACCGGTCTTTCCGCTGATAGTACTGTAAATCCCCTTTGCAGAATCTGACAGTGTATCCACATATACCTTCTGTAGTTCCAGCGCCGCTGTATCCAGATCCTCCTGCTGCATGGCAGTATATGCATTAAACAAAGCCTCATAGCTCTGACTGCGTTTCTGCTCTTCCTCTGCCTGCTTGGCAACTGCATCTGCCGTATCACTGGACTGGGCAGCTTCTCCCTGAGCTTTGGTAAGCTCCACGCTCTGGCTGGAAAGAGAATCACTGTACTGTATGATCTGCTGATTGGCCTGCCTGTAAATATCCTGTTTCACAGCCGGCAGTACAAGGAGCCAGAATGCTGCCGCCCCTGCCGCAAATCCAAGTACCGTGGTAAAGAAAAGTGATATCTTTGATCTTTCTTTATAAGACGACGGCCTTACAACGATTTCTCCTGAAATATTATCATTCTCATTTTTTTCATTTCCAAACAAGCCCTTACGCCGTTTTTCCATCTTTGTGGTAACACCCGTCTGCTCGTCAACTTCACGCAGGAAACGAAGTGTGGTGGTATTGGTCTTGTCGATCCTGGCTGCTTTTTTCAGGGTTCTTCTCGCCTTATTCCACTCCTGATTCTTCATCTGGATCAGAGCAAGAAGATGATACCCCTTGATCAGCTTGGGATTCTGGGACAGGATCTTTTTCAGGCGGATGGCCGCCATATCCTCATGGCCTTCCCTGCACATGGCGAGGGCATTGTTATATTTCTTGATGCTTTCGTTGATTGTTTCCAGTTTGTTCTGGTTTGCCTGAAGCCTGGCAATATATTCTGAAGCCAGATTTCGGTTCTTCTGGATATTCTTGCTGATGACCCACTCACTCAGTGCGGCAACCACCTCACCGGTCTCAAAATATACAAGACCAAGAAGATTTCTTGCACGGATATTCCGTTTGTCATAAGCAAGACTTTGCTTCAGACAGCTGATCGCCCCGGACAGATCCCGGATGCTGGCTTTTTCCAGCCCCTGATTATAATAAAGCTTGGAAAGATAATCCACCTTCTTCTGGATCAGTACATTGGCTCCACAGTGCGGACAATAATCCAGATCTGTATCCGTCAGGAACGCTCCACAGTTTATGCAGTTCATCCACTTCTCCTTATCTTACACGTCTGTTGCTCTTGACCTCACGCAGCATCTCCTGGAGTACATCCATGATATCTGTGATCTCCCGGTCATAAATGACACCTTCTACATCTGCCACATCCAGACATGGTTCAAATTTCTTCAGTTCCTCTTCGTAATCGATCATAATTTTTTCCTCCTGATCACAGCCTTGATCTCACCGACCAGATAAAGGGATCCTACACAGAACAGCATTCCATCCTCACCTTTTTCCTTTACTGCCCGTTCAAAAGCTGCTGGAACATCCTCTATTGCTTCCACTTCCGGTACTCCGTCTTCACGGAAGATCTCCGCAAGCTCTTCTACCGGAACTTTACGGTATCCGCCTACCTGTGTGACGATCACATGTCGAAAACGGATCCTGCTACAGATCGTGCGGATCATATCCGTATAGTCCTTGTCATCCACTGCGGAAAACAGCAGAGTCAGAGGAAATTCCTTCTGGAAATGTTCTGCTGTCTCTACAAACTTCTCAACACCGTCTTCGTTATGTGCGCCATCCACGATCACACCCGGAAGAACCGTTTCCATCCTTCCCTGCCAGCGTGTTTTTGCCATACCAGCCTTCAGAGCCTCCAGAGATACCGGAATCTGATCTTCCAGTACCTGAATGGTTTTCACCGCAAGAGCTGCATTCATAACCTGATAACGGGCGATAAACGGTATATCAAATACGGTATCGCCATATGTCTCGTCCTTAAGAGAAAATCGGATTCCGTCCTTTGTGATCTTATGGATCTCTGTGTCTTCCCGTTTCAGCTCATAATATGGACATCCCAGCTTCTCTGCATGCTCACGCATCACTCCGGCCGCATCCGGATCATTTCCATCGTAGATCACCGGAACACCCGGCACCATGATCCCTGCCTTCTCTCCTGCGATCTCGGAAACTGTATTTCCAAGATACTGCATATGATCGAGGCTGATGGATGTGATCACACAGGCTGCCGGATCCTCCACAGCAGTGGTTGCATCCAGACGTCCGCCAAGACCGGTCTCCAGTGTTACATAATCCACGCCGGCTTCTGCAAAGATCACCATTCCCATCAGAAGGAGTGTCTCAAAATAGGTGGGATGATAGCTTCCCTCCGCAACCAGCTCATCGGAAAGCTTTTTAACTTTTTCAAAAGCACGAAGGAAAGTATCGTCATCGATCACTTCCTCGTTGATCTGAAAACGCTCGTTGATCTCCACCAGATGAGGAGATGTAAAAAGTCCGCAGGAATATCCTGCTTCCCGAAGGACCGATGTGATAAAAGCACAGGTACTTCCCTTTCCGTTGGTTCCTGCCACATGGATCACACGGAATTTCCTCTGCGGATCTCCAAGTCTTCTTAAGCATTCTCTGGTATGGTCCAGGCTGTTCTTAGTAGTAAATCTCGGTATATCTTCAATATACGCAACTGCTTCTTCGTAATTCATAAAAAAAACCATCACTTATCTATAATGTATTCGTAAAGAACTTTTGGGGAGAAAAGCTTCTCCCCTCCTGTTCGTTACGATACCATTATATAATAGTGGTGGAAGATGTCCAGTCCTAATCGTAATATTTTATCCGACATTTTTTGTATCGGAGTATCTTTTCTATGCCATTTACTGGTTGTCTGTACTGTTTTCTTCACCGGAATCTTCTGTGGATTCCGTTTCTGACGCTGTATCCGTTTCCTCCATTGACCCTGTATCAGAACTGCTCTTTTCACTGTCAAGCTTCCACTTGCTGTCAGCGAGCAGCGCATAGACCGCCCGGTCATGGCTCTTTGTCATGGCCTTTCTTGTGGAACTGTTGCTTCGCTGCACTACCGAGAGCCGGTCAAAATCATCCAGTTCCTTTCCGGTAATGATCAGCTTGGTAGGATTCACGTAAACCGTATCGTACCATTCTCCGTTGATCTTCACCTGGCTGGACGGCGTAAAGTTTGTTCCCTGGATATAATAGGTGTGATCCGTCTCAGACACAACCTGAATGGAATCCAGCGTGGTATCATAGATTCCCATACGCATCTTTGTCCGCTCAAAAAGATTCGCTCCGTCATATGTATACTGCTTTCCGTAGAGAAGATCGTACTGCAGGGTCTCCAGATCCACCTGATAATTTTTGGTGTTTCTTCTTGCCTGATGATACTTGAAAACATTTCCCTCATGGATACCTACACGGTCCATAACCTCTGCTGCCATCTGGTATGCCGCAAGATTTTCTTTCTTTTTCTTAAGTCCGAAATTATCCCACATCACATACTCTGTCTGGAACAGATATTTATTCTCCACATCCTCCACGGTCAGTCCCATGGTCGGCAGATGATCACCATACATGACCAGTACCACATCCTCCGGATAATCTGCCAGCCTGTCAGTCAGCTCTTTGACAAAATTATCCATCTCATGGATCTGATTTACATAATACTCCCACTTATTATTCAGCTCGTCAGTAGGTGCCCCGGAAACTGTGATCTCCGGATTTTCCAGTACCGGTTCTGAAGGATAATCTCCATGTCCCTGTACGGAAATAGTATATACATAATCAGGCCCTTCTGTAGAATCCAGACACTTGACGATCTCATCGGTGAGGACACTGTCCTTGGTCCAGCCCAACGGGTTCTTCTGGTTTTCATCCTTCATATACTCTGCCGAAGTGAAGGTATCAAATCCCAGATTCGGAAAAATACTTCTTCTTCCGTAGAAATTCGCCTCATTATTATGTACTGCATGAGCAGTATAGCCCAGATTCTTCAGAACATACGGTGCGCTCTCACAGGTAGTTTCCTTAAGGATACTCTTGTAAGGATACTCTCCCGGTCCAAAATAATGAAGGCTCATTCCGGTAATGGATTCAAACTCAGTATTTGCGGTTCCGGCTCCTACGGAAGGTACCTTATAATATCCGGAGGAATACTCCTTCATCAGCTTTCTGAAATTCGGGATAGGATCTTCTGACAGCTCCAGATAATTTACCAGCGTAGGATCAAAAAAGGACTCCAGCTGTAAAAACAGAATATTCGGATGACTGCCTTCTTTCGTTTCCGGAAGATTTTCTTCCGACTTCTCGATCCTTTTGATCTCGCTTTTGGAATAGTCTCTCGGGGCACTGATTCCGGTATTAAAGATCGTCGTTGCCAGACAGTAAGGATATCCGTAATCCTCATAAGCTATGGCAATGTTTCCAAAATAATTGGAAAGAACTCTTTTTTCCAGAGCAAGCTGTGTAATTCCTCCAAAGGCAAGGACCCCGACCAGGACCAACGGAATATTCACCTTGTATTTCAGCTTGCCTCTGTACTTCGGCGACCTTATCAGGATGATCAGAAGGATCAGAACCGCAATTCCCAGAAGAACTGCACCTATGGTCATCTGGGTATGGGTCAGATATTTTTTTGCAATACTGAGACCATCTGTCAGATTCTTCACATCCGGTCCTGTAAACGGTGTGACACGATTGAGAAGAAGCACACCGTTTACGATTCCCAGAAACAGCCATAAGCTGCCCACAAAGATACGCCAGAAAATTCTCTTTCGGAAGAGATAAACAATCAGCATCGTCGTAAAGATAAACGCTGCATTATAAGCAAATACAAGCGGCCTTGTGGTCATGTAGGTCCACGCCTCTGTGAACGAGTGCCTGCATATGGCCTCGATCACAAAGTACAGGACTGCACAGCCCAGAGCCTGAAGTATCAGCGAAATCTTATTGAAAAAGTTACACCACTTCATTAAAACACTCCTTCGTTATTTCACCATCTGTGTTAACTGCAGGTTCACTTTCTCTTTCATCTCTTTGTATTTCTCAAGTTTCTCCTTCTCTGCCTCTACCTTGGCTGCAGGTGCCTTGTTCACAAAATTCGGATTGTTCAGCATTCCCTCGCAGCGTGCGATTTCTTTTGTAAGTCGCTCCTGCTCTTTTGTGAGACGTTCGATTTCTTTTTCACGGTCGATCAGATCCTCCAGCGGCAGATAAACCACACCGTCTGCCACAACGATGGATACCGCATCCTCACCGATTCCGTTCTTATCCTGCTGTACGTGGATCTCTTTTGCAAACGCAAGGTTTGTAAAGGATTTCTTGCAGGACTCAAAACGTGCACAGCACTCTGCATCCTTGCCTACGATGTAGATATTGGTCTTTCTATTCTGCGGTACGTTCATCTCGTTTCTGGTGTTACGGATTCCACGTACAACCTCCTGGAAGCTTGAAACTGCTTTCTCAGCATCTGCAAAATCCATCTCGTCTCTGTATACCGGCCAGTCAGAGATCATGATGGACTCTTCATCCGGAAGCAGTGTACAGTAGATCTCTTCTGTGATAAACGGCATGAACGGATGAAGAAGCTTCAGTCCCTGTGTCAGCGCAGTGCGGAGTGTCCACAGTGCATCGTTTGCTGCTGCCGGGTTTTCCTCTGCCTTCCACAGTCTTACCTTTGCCATCTCGATATACCAGTCACAGAGCTCATCCCACAGGAAATCATAGACCTTCTGTACGGCAATTCCAAGCTCATATTTATCCATATTCTCAGTAACATCACGGATCACTGTGTTCAGTCTGGAAAGGATCCATTTATCCTCGTTGCACAGTGCGTTCAGGTCTTCCGGCGCTGTTACTGTCTTGCCCTCCAGGTTCATCATAATGAAACGGGAAGCATTCCAGATCTTATTTGCAAAGTTACGGCTGGATTCTACACGCTCCCAGTAGAAACGCATATCATTTCCAGGTGCATTACCTGTCATCAGTGTCAGACGAAGGGCATCTGCGCCGTATTTGTCGATAACCTCCAGCGGATCGATACCGTTTCCAAGAGACTTACTCATCTTACGTCCCTGTGAGTCACGTACCAGACCGTGGATCAGTACATGGTGGAACGGTGTCTCACCGGTCTGCTCCAGTGCGGAGAATACCATACGGATAACCCAGAAGAAGATGATATCATATCCGGTTACCAGAACATCTGTAGGATAGAAATACTCAAGCTCCGGTGTCTTATCCGGCCATCCAAGTGTGGAGAACGGCCACAGTGCGGAACTGAACCAGGTATCCAGAGTGTCCTCATCCTGATGCATATGTGTGCATCCGCATTTCGGGCATTTCTCCGGCATCTCTCTTCCAACCACCATCTCACCGCACTCGTCGCAGTAATAAGCCGGGATCCTGTGTCCCCACCAGAGCTGACGGGAAATACACCAGTCGCGGATGTTCTCCAGCCAGTGCAGGTAAGTCTTGTCAAAACGTGCCGGAACAAACTGAAGGTTTCCGTCGTCCAGAGTCTTGATGGCTGCTTTTGCCATTTCATCCATTTTTACAAACCACTGTGGTTTGATCATCGGCTCTACTGTTGTACCGCAGCGGTCATGCGTACCAACACTGTGGCTGTGCGGAACAACCTTTACAAGAAGTCCCTGCTCCTTCAGGTCCTCTACCATGGCCTTACGTGCCTCGTAGCGGTCCATACCTGCATATTTTCCGCCAAGGCTGTTGATGGTAGCATCATCATTTAAGATGTTGATCTCCTCAAGGTTATGACGGCGTCCAACCTCAAAGTCGTTGGGGTCGTGTGCCGGTGTGATCTTAACGCAGCCTGTTCCGAATTCCTTGTCAACATACTCATCGGCAATAACCGGGATCTCTCTGTCTGTAAGAGGAAGCTTCAGCATCTTTCCTACAAGGTCTTTATATCTTTCATCCTCCGGGTTTACAGCAACTGCTGTATCTCCGAGAAGTGTCTCCGGACGAGTGGTCGCGATCTCAACAAAACGTCCTTCCTCACCTACGATGGGATAATTGATGTGCCAGAAAAATCCGTCCTGGTCTTCATGCACAACCTCTGCATCAGAAATAGAGGTCTGGCATACCGGACACCAGTTGATGATCCTGGAGCCTTTGTAGATATAGCCTTTCTCATAAAGGCGGATAAATACTTCCTGAACAGCCTTGGAGCAGCCCTCATCCATGGTAAAGCGCTCACGCTCCCAGTCTGCAGATGCTCCCAGCTTTTTCAGCTGATTGATGATCTTTCCGCCGTACTCCTCTTTCCATGCCCAGGCATGTTTCATAAATTCGTCACGGCCGATCTCGTTCTTGTCAATCCCTTCCTTACGAAGCTTCTCTGTTACCTTAACCTCTGTAGCGATGGCTGCATGGTCAGTTCCCGGCTGCCAGAGAGCCTCATAGCCCTGCATTCTTTTGAAACGGATTAGGATATCCTGCATGGTCTCATCCAGTGCATGTCCCATATGCAGCTGTCCGGTTACATTGGGCGGCGGCATTACAATTGTAAAAGGTTTTTTGTCCGGATTAACTTTTGCATGGAAGTATCCGTTATCCATCCATTTTTTGTACAGACGATCCTCAATACCCTTGGGATCATAAGTCTTTGCAAGTTCTTTACTCATGTTTTCCTCCTGAATCTTTCTGATTATAGGAACCTTAAAATGCTCCTGTTCTCTGCAAGAAAAAACACGCCCTCCACACAAAAGCCAATAACTAATGTGCGAAGGGCGATCATTCTCGCGGTACCACCTTCATTATCCGGAAAAAACATCTGTTATTCCCGTCTATCTCTTGTCCCTTAACGCGGGGTACGTGAAAACCTACACAGCAGCATCTGCATCTGTTCTGCATTTCTGCTTTCAGTTTCCCGGCTCCTAAGCTACCTTCTGCAGTCCTCCATCTGAAAATGCCTTTCAGCCTGCGCTTCTCTTGCGTCTGTGCATTTCTCTCTGTCAGCGTAGATCTGCATACTCCTCTTATTCAACGCCTTTGCCATGTTCCTACTATAATGAAATTTTCTTTTTTTGTCAAGACAGAGGCCTGCTTTTCCTGGGATTTCACATATTTCCGGATACGAAGATCTTTCTGGCATTTCATTATTTTATTCCACGCTCTTCAGTGACTCTACCATATTGATCTTTTTCAGCTTAAAATGCATCACCATATTTACAAACATGGAGAACCCAAAGGTAATGATTCCACTGTAAACAAAGCTTATTGGCTTGATATTTCTTCCGAACATCACCGCATCTACCTCAACGGTTGTGATCACATATCGGTGAAGGAGGATTCCAAACACTGCGCCTGCCAGAATCCCTATGAAGGACAGCAGGATATTTTCCCGGAATACATACTGGGAAACCTCGCCATCATAAAATCCCAGGACCTTCAATGTTGCAAGCTCTCTCTGCCGCTCTGTGATATTGATGTTGTTCAGATTATACAGTACCACAAATGCCAGCATTCCGGCAGAAATGATCAGGACCCAGATCACCGCTCCGAGGGATCCCAGCATTCGCTCTACCTGACCTGCTGTGCTGCTTGTATAGCTGATACTTAAAGCTGCCGGATATTTCAGGATCGCATTTCCAAGAGTTTCCAGATCACTCTCTGCATCCTCTTTCATAGTATATACTGTACTTGAATACTTCGGTTTCTCCCCGAATGTTTTTTCATAGCAGGATGGGGTCATGTAAACGTAATGTCCCATATAGTTCTCTGTGACAGCAGTGATCTTTACTTTATACTTTCTGTTGTCTTTCTCCAGGGTGATCTTGTCTCCTGCTTTCACACCGATAAGAGAAGCCGTTTTTTCACAGATCACCGCTCCATCATCGGTAAGCTCATACTGCTCGTGGGACTTTCTGTCACGTAATGTTACATCCTCTTTAAAATTTTCCGTATTTTCCGGAACATACACATAGATACTGACACTTCCCTTTTCTTTTGGTGCCGTCATCTTGGTGAGCTGCACACGGGTATAGTGATCGATCTCGCTGTTTCCGTCCAGAAATTTCAGAAGATCCTTTTCCTGGCTGTCTGTGGCATCCTCATCATTGATCACCATGGCATCATAGTGCTGGATCTGGTCATATTGGAGAATCGCAATATCCATAATGGAGTCATAAAGTCCGAATCCTACAAGCATCAGTCCCATGCTTCCTGCAATTCCGAAAATGGTCATAAAAAGACGCTTTTTATAACGGAAGAGATTTCGCATGGACGATTTCCAGGAAAAGCTCAGATGCTTCCAGATAAAGCTGATCCGTTCAATAAGGATCCGTTTTCCTTCTTTCGGTGCAGGCGGACGCATCAGAGATGCCGGTGTTTCTGCCAGGGTTTTTGCGCAGGAAAACAGTGTAGCGCCCATAGTACAGATCACCGCTGCCCCGGAAGCGATCAGTGCATATTGTAACTCATAATCCAGCTGCATGTGATCGCCAATATTCCAGTACATGATTCCATACGCCTGGATAATGATAAACGGAAGAACCTTTTCTCCGAAAAGTACTCCTGCGATACTTCCACCTACTGTAGCCAGAAATGCGTAGCTGAGATACTTGGATGCAATGGATGCTTTTCCGTATCCCAGCGCTTTCATGGTTCCGATCTGGGTTCGCTGTTCCTCCACCATTCGTGTCATCGTGGTAAGACTGATCAGAGCCGCTACAAGGAAGAATATCATCGGAAAAACCTTTCCGATGTTTTTCAGTCGCTCTGCGTTATCACCAAAATCCGAATATTCTGGAAGGTCATTGCGGTCCGTGACGATCCACTCCGGTGTTTCAATATCATCCACCTCTTTCTGGGCATCCTCGATCTTCTGCTGGGCTTCCGCAATTTTGTCATCGGCTTCTTTTTTGCCGTCCTGATATTCTTTCTTTCCATCGGAAAGCTTCTTTTTGGCGTCCTCCAGGTCTTTTTTGGCGTCTTTTAATTTCTGTTCATTTTCCCGGATCTCTTTTTCACCATCCAGGAGCTTCTGTTCATTTGCATCCAGTTCTGCCTGACTGCTGGTAAGCTTTTCTGTATTGGCCTGGATCTCTGCCTGACCGGCATTTAACTGGGCCTGTTTTTCCTCCAGCTGCTGCCGCCCTGAGCTGAGCTGGGCTCTGGCCGAATCCAGCTGGCTCTGGCCATCATCCAGAGTTGCCTGGTTTGCCGCAATTTCTTCTTTTGCCGCTGAAAGCTCAGCTTTCTTTGTTTCCAGCTCTTTTTTCCCTTTATCCAGTTCTTCCTGGCCTGCGTTCAGCTGTGCTTCTGTCTGGGAAAGTGTCTCTTCCTGTTCCTTGATCTGGCTGAAGCCCTCATTGATCTGACCAAGGCTGCTCTCCAAGGTAGCTCTTGTCTGGGCCAGCTCTGATTTTTTTGCAGTAAGCTCTGCCTGCGCCCCGTCGATCTGTGCCTGACCGGCATTTATCTGTTCTTCCATTGCACTGATCTGACCATTTAAAGTCTGGATCTGCGTGGAAAGCTCCGCCAGCTCTTCCTCGGTTTTTCCTGCTTCCGCACCAGCATCATACTGCGCCTGCAGCTCCGCCGCCTGACTGCTTAATGCCTCTTTCTGACTGGTCAGTTCATCCAGCTGTGCCTGCTGCCCGGAAAGGGCTTCTTCACTGGAACTGATCTGGGATTCGCCCTCGGAAACCTGTACAAGTCCTGCCTCACACTGTTCTTTCTGACTGGTGAGAGCAGCCTTTGTTTCTTTGATCGTATTCTTTCCCTTTTCCAACTGTTCTCTTCCACTGTCAAGCTCAGCCTGTTTGCTTTCCAGTGTTTTTTCCGCTTCCCGGAGCTGGGCCTCGCCGTCACTTACCTGCTGTTTTGCGGCAGTCAGCTGTTCATATCCGGCAGTCAGCTCTGCCTGCTTCTCATTTATCTGTGCTTCGGAGTCGGCAAGCTGGGATCTGGCAGCATTTAACTGGGACAGACCGTCTTCCACCTGCTGTTTTGCGCTGTTAAGCTGAGACCATCCATCTTCAATCTGCTTTCTTCCGTCAGCAAGCTGCTGTTTTCCATCGGTCAGCTCCTTTTTTGCATCACTGAGCTGCTGTTTTCCATCTTCGTACTCTTTTTTTCCATCCTCATACTTCTTCTTCCCATCATCCAGCTTTTTCTTCGCGTCGCCAAGCTTTTCCTCGGATTCCTTCTTTCCGTCCTCAAGCTCTTTTCTGGCATCATCCAGTTTTTCATTGGCTTCTGCGACGATCTCCTCGTAGCGCAGGCTGCACTGTTCTTTTTCGATACCTTCCACGCGTTTCCGGATCTTTTTGATAAGATTGTCGTAGGCATCGGTATAGCTGATCACATCCCCGGATTCATGAACCATAATATAGATCTGGGTAAAAGCTTCCTGTTCAAAATCCTCTGGAAGAATGTATCCGAAGCCGCTGACCTCACCCGATCCAAGAGTCGTATTTCCTCTGTTAAATGAAATATAAAGAGGGCTGCTTCCAATTCCCACAACTGTATAGGTTGTTTTTTTCAGAAGCTCACTGTCTCCATCCTCACTGACAGATATGGTATCCCCGATTTTATACCCCCGATTCTTTGCAAATGGCTTGTCGAGAAAAATCTCACCGCTTTTTTTCGGTATCCTTCCTTCATCTGCTGTGAGCAGATTAAAATTGCTGCTGATGGCTTCCAGATGAAGAACCTTCCTGGCATCGTCCTCTCCACTCATAACATCCGTAGAGTAACCGCCCTCAGCCAGTTCCACACCGTCAATATCCGATACCGCTTTTACATCACGCTGCGTCAGTCCCAGTGTTCCCTGGATCTTCAGATCCATCAGCTTTGCTGCTTCATAATAAGCATCTCCTGAATATCTCATATCCGGAGAAGACGCCTGGATCCCGGAAAAAAATGCAACACCCAGTGCCACGATCAGAAAGATCGAGATAAAACGTGCTTTACTTTTCCGGATCTCCATCCAGAAATCTTTGTGTAATGCCTTCATTCCGTCACCTACCATTCAATCTCTTCCACTGGTGTGGGATGTGCATTTTCAGTCATCCTGGAAACCTTGCCGTTTTTGATCTTGATCACACGGTCGGCCATAGGTGTCAATGCAGAGTTGTGAGTAATGACAATAACCGTCATGCCCCGTTCCCTGCAGGTATCCTGAAGGAGCTTCAGGATTGCCTTGCCGGTCTGATAATCCAACGCTCCTGTAGGTTCATCACAGAGCAGAAGCTTTGGATTCTTCGCCAGCGCTCTGGCTATGGAAACTCTCTGCTGCTCACCGCCGGATAACTGTGCCGGAAAATTGGTCAGTCTCTCCTTCAGCCCTACTTCCTCCAGAACTGTCCTGGCATCCAGAGGATCCTTACAGATCTGAAGCGCAAGCTCCACATTCTCCAATGCAGTCAGATTTGGCACCAGATTATAAAACTGGAATACAAATCCAATATCCTCCCGCCGGTATCCGGTCAGCTGCCGGTCTGTATATTTTGCAATATTTTTTCCATCGATCCAAACATTGCCGGATGTGGCCTTATCCATTCCGCCCAAGATATTCAGCACCGTTGTCTTTCCGGCACCGCTTGGTCCTACCACAACCACAAATTCTCCTTTTTTTATCCGGAAGCTGATCTCATCCACAGCTATGATCTTCACTTCTTTTGAGCCATAGATTTTGGATACATTCTCCAGCTTCACATAGTCTTCCGTATGCTCCATTTCCACCCCTCCTCTTTACTCTCTATATGATTTCAGGGGGCTTTTATCTGCCCCCTTTTAATTCTCTCACTCACGTATCACAGCTGTAGAAAAATGTTTTCGGCTGTGATCGAATATTATCAATAACTATATTTATAAGTATATCGGTTCTTAATTCAAAATGCAATTTCTACTTATATTTTACAAAGATTTTTCATTCCTGCGCATTTGTATTTTACATTTCTTTTCTATAATACAGACAGATAAAGGAAATCAATATTATGGCTGACTGTTGCTGACAACAGCAGAAGTATAATTCCAGCAAAACAGGAGGAATGGATTATGTATAAAGTACTGTGGAATCACTTAGATCAAAATTTAAAAAAGGCCCCTGCGCCAGCTGTTTTTCTTGCACTTTTGACAGTTGGATGGAGTGTAGCCGGAATTCTTGCAGGATTACTTGTTTGTCTGGAACTTCAGACAGAACTGATGGTGAAGCTGACTGTGATCTTATGTGCCGGTGGATACGCCGGACTGATTCCCGGTTTCTTCGGTGGGATCTTTTATCTTTACCGAATGGATCTTCGAAAACCTTCTGCGGGTCCTGCAGCTGATCTGGCAGCTGAAGCGGAAAAAGCTTCTGCCGATCCTGCTTCATTGATCTATTTTCACAATAATTGACAAAAAAGCAGAACTCTGCCTGGTTGTACAGGGTTCTGCTTTTTTTATTGAATATGTGTATTAAGTTTGATTACTTTCTTATGGAATCCGCAAGCTTTTTTGCTTCTGCTGTCAGTTCTCTTATTTTGTCAAATTCTCCTGCCTTCACAAGATCTCCTTTTACCATCCAGCTTCCGCCGCAGCAGAGGATTTTGTCACAGGAAAGATAGTCCTCAAGGTTTTTCGCATTGATCCCGCCGGTAGGCATAAAACGGATTCCTGTATAAGGAGCTGCCATAGCCTTGATCATTGAAATTCCGCCTGCCGGTTCTGCCGGGAAGAATTTTACTACCTTAAGACCTCTTTTCACTGCCTGTGCAACCTCAGATGGTGTAATACATCCCGGGAAAACAGGAATGTCTTTTTCCAGACAATAGTCTACGATCTTAGGATCAAAGCCCGGGCTTACGATAAATTTTGCTCCGGCGCCAACAGCCGCGTCTACCTGTTCTGTTGTAAGTACGGTACCTGCTCCCACAAGCATTTCCGGGAACTGCTCTGCCATGAGACGGATAGACTCTTCTGCTGCTTCTGTGCGGAATGTCACCTCTGCACATGGAAGGCCGCCCTCAACCAGAGCCTTTGCCAGCGGTACTGCATCTTTTGTATCTTCCAGCACTACAACCGGAACCACACCAAATTTCTGAAATTTTTCTGCTATCTCTTTCATCTGAATTTCCCTTCCTTTTTATCTTTTTATATCAAAGTTCATTTCCATCACATGTCTGATCATAGATACATCATCGGTAATGTTTCCATCACCATGGATCGTATGCTTCACAGCACTGGCAGCAACACCGAAATTCACGGTATCTTCCGGTGTATACTCATTCATAAGGCCATAGATGATCCCACTTACAAATGCATCTCCGCCACCGACACGATCAAGAATGTGGAAGGTCAGGCGCTTGCTTTTGTAAGTCTTTCCGTTTAACCAGAGATATGCCATAAGACAGTTTTCACTGCAGCTATGTGCAAAACGGACATGTCTTGCAATGCATTTTATATTCGGATATCTGTCCGCAAATGCCCGGAACACTTTTTCCTGCTGTTCAAAATCCGGCTGAAACGGGATTCCATCCTTTACATCCCCTGCACTGTGGTCTTCTTCATTTTTCCAGATATGGTACGGCTCGATCCCGAAAAGGACATTTACATATGGAAGACAAAGTGTACAGAAATCTCTGGCCTCTTCCCAGGTCCACAGCGTACTTCTGAAATTTCCGTCAAAGCTTACGGTCATGTTCATTTCTTTTGCTGCCTTCAGGCAGTTTAAGATCAGATCCCTGCATTTTGTTCCAAGAGCAGGTGTGATTCCGCTCAGATGCAGCCATGTATATCCTTCCAGCATTTTTTTCACATCTGTTTTGCTGAAATCATACTCGGAAAAAGCGCTGTGTTTTCTGTCGTAAACTACCTTGCTGGGGCGGATCCCGTAGCCGGTCTCCAGATAATAGGTTCCAAGACGGTGTGTCGGAGTTTCTTCCGCTGTGGAATAAACCACACTGTCACAGTTCACATCATTGCTTCTCATCATACGTACAGAACTTTTTCCAAGACTGTTGTCCGGAACTACCGTAAAAAACGAAGCATCTATTCCAAGATTTGCCAGGGAAAGGGCTACATTCGCCTCGCTTCCCCCGTATCTTGCCTCAAAGGTTGTTGCTGTTCTGATTTTTTCATAATCCGGCGGTGTCAGACGCAGCATGATCTCGCCGAGAGTAATAAATTTATGTTTCATGATCAATACTCCAGATAGGCTCCCTTCATTGGGCTTGCAGCATGCTCACTGAAAAGTCTCAGCACGCCTTTTTTGTATTTTGGTTCTCTTGGCTTCCAGTTTTTACGTCTCTCGGCAAGGATCTGGTCGATCTCTTCCATAGACTTTCTTTCGCCTGCGATCCCGATGATGTTCAGCTTTCTTTCCATAACGTCGATCTCAATAAGGTCGCCTTCCTCAACAAGTGCGATTGGGCCACCGTCAACAGCCTCAGGGCTGCAGTGTCCGATAACAGGGCCTGTAGATGCTCCGGAAAAACGTCCGTCTGTGATCAGTGCGATACTCTTTCCAAGCTCTTTATCACTGCTGATCGCCTCAGATGTGTAGAACATCTCCGGCATTCCACTTCCCTTTGGTCCCTCGTAACGGATGAATACTGCATCACCTTTCTGAACCTTATGCTTCAGAACTGCATCCAGACACTCCTCTTCACTGTCGAACGGTCTTGCGCGGAGAACGGATCTGAACATTTCCTTCGGGCATGCGGTGTGTTTGATCACAGCTCCCTCAGGTGCAAGGTTTCCACGGAGAACAGCGATGCTTCCGTCGGTTCCGATCGCCTTGTCATATGGACGGATGATATCTTCCTTTGTAAGGTTTACATTGTAACGTTTGTTAAATTCCTGAAGCCATTTGTCGCATTTCTCATAAAATCCGTTGTTCTTCAGCTCCTCAAGGTTTTCTCCGAGAGTCTTTCCTGTAACTGTCATCACATCCAGATGGAGATGTTCTTTGATTTCCTCCATGATCGCCGGTACACCACCTGCATAATAGAAGCACTCAGCAGGCCAGCGTCCTGCAGGACGTACATCCAGAAGGTATCTTGCATTTCTGTGCAGTCTGTCAAAGGTATCACCTGTGATCTCAATGCCAAACTCATGTGCGATCGCCGGAATGTGAAGCAGACAGTTTGTACTTCCGGAGATTGCAGCGTGTACAAGGATCGCATTCTCAAAGCTGTCCATAGTTACGATATCAGAAGGACGCATATTTTCCATCTGTGCGATCCTTACTGCCTGTCTTCCTGCCTCTCTTGCGAAAGCAAGAAGATCCGGGCTTGTTGACGGCATCAGAGCTGTACCAGGAAGTGTAAGTCCAAGTGCCTCTGCCATGATCTGCATTGTTGAAGCTGTTCCGATAAAGGAGCAGGCTCCACAGCTTGGGCAGGCATTGCATTTTGCCCAGTCAAGCTTCTCTTCGTCGATCTCTCCACGCTCAAACTTTGCACTGTACATTCCCAGCTGCTCAAGGGTCAGCATCTCAGGTCCCGCATTCATGGTTCCGCCCGGAACAAATACGGAAGGGATATTTACTCTTGCAAGTCCGATCAGATTTCCCGGTACACCCTTGTCACAGCTTGAAAGATATACACCGGCATCAAATGGTGTTGCATTTGCATGGATCTCGATCATGTTTGCGATCATTTCACGGCTTGCCAGGCTGTAGTTGATTCCGTCTGTTCCCTGGCTTTCACCATCGCAGATATCGGTACAGTTATAACGTGCACCAAAACCACCTTCTTCTGCGATTCCTTTACGAACTTCTTCCACAAGGATGTTCAGGTGTCCGCTTCCCGGATGGCTGTCACCATAAGTGCTTTCCACCATGACCTGAACCTTTCCCAGATCTTCTTTTTTCCATCCTGTTCCAAGGCGCAGCGGATCAAGCTCCGGTGCAAGCTTTCTCATTTCCTGACTTACTAACTTCATGATTTTTTCCTCCATTTCCTATTCTCTGATCAGATTCAGATTTTCCAGCTTTTCTCTAAGTTCCTTTACATCCTCTTCTTCTGCTCCGATTTCCACATTATTAAATGTAGGAAGGCTGAATACTCCCAGTATGGACTTTGCATCTACGACATATCTTCCGCAGATCAGTTCCACATCCTTCCGGCAGCCGGATGCAGCCTGTACAAGATGCTTTGCATCATACATGTCTCTTAAATAAACCGGTATCTTTATCATTACGCTCTTCCTCCTATGCAAAAATTGAAATAACAAAGCCTACAACAAGTGCTGTAACACCGATCAGTGTTTCCATGATTGTCCAGGATTTTAATGTCGTTTTTTCGTCAATCTCAAGGAAAGTACTTACCAGCCAGAATCCGGCATCATTTACATGACTCAGTGCAGTTGCACCACCGCAGATTGCACAGCACATAGCAGCTCTGTAAAGCATGCTTGTATCCATTACTGCCGGCATAGTCGCCATGATTCCTGATGCCATGGTCATTGCCACAATGGAGCTTCCCACAGATGCCCTTACCAGGATTGCGATCAGAAACGCGATCAGGATCAGCGGAAGACCGCTTTTTTCCAGGGCCGGTCCGATAATATTTCCAAGGCCGGAATCCTGAAGCATCCATCGGATCACTCCGCCGCTGGCGATGACCAGAAGGATCATTCCAACCGGTCTCAGTGAATGATCCAGTATTTTCTTTAACTGTGTACCGGTAAAGCCACGACGGATTCCAAGAAAATACATTGCTGCAAGCGTTGCGATAGTCAGTGCCAGAAACGGTTTTCCGATAAATCCGAGAAAACTCTGTATTCCTGCCGGAATTGGCATGTATTTAGATACAGTACTGAGAAGGATTAAAACAAGCGGGATCAGTATCACGCCAAGCACCAGACCAAATGGCGGCAACTCTTTTCCATCATCTTTGATCTCTTCCACATTGGCCGGAAGTTCAGTGAAAATTTTGTTTCCAACCAGATTTCCCCAGATAATTCCTGAAACCAGCATACAGATCAGTGCAGTTGGAACTCCAACCATGATCATAGTTCCCAGGTTTACGCCAAGTGCATTGGCAACCAGTACAGATCCCGCAGAAGGCGGTACAAAAGCATATCCGCTGGCAAGACCTGAAAGAAGTGGGATTGCATAATACAGTGTGGATTTTTTTGTCTGCTTTGCAACACTGAATACCAGTGGGATCAGTACTACAACACCTGCTTCAAAAAATACGGTTGTACCGATCACCAGTCCGGTAAGTCCCAGTGCCCAACCGGCTTTTTTCTGACCGAATTTGTCGATCAGTGTTTCCGCTATTCTCTGAGCGCCTCCGCTCACTTCCAGTATTCCGCCGAACATGGAACCCAGTCCTACCAGAAGTGCGATTCCCTGTAATGTCTTTCCAACACCTTTTTCTACTGTGTCTGAGATCATTTCCAGTGGCATTCCGGCACCTGCACCGATGATGATCGCTGAAATCATCATTGACAGAACCGGATGCAGTTTAAATTTGATGATCAGCACCAGCAGGATCACAATTCCCACTGCCGCAGCAAGCATCAATCTCATTGGATCTGCTGTAAATGTTGTTTCTTCCATTTTTTCTGCTTTTGCCTCCTTAATTCATCCGATGTTTTACTTTTCGTTAAATACATCTGACCTTTCTGTTGTTTTTTCTTTTGAATTGTACTGATTTTCTTTATTTTCGTTTCAATTCATCTGATGTATTTATAATATATTCATTCTTGCAAAAACGCAATACTGTAATTTTATCTAAATTATCGTCTTATTTTTTGTGCATTTTGTCGTTTTGACATTATAGTTTAAAGGAATTATTATAGATATAAGGAAAATATAAAAAGAAATAACGAATAGAAATGGAGAAACTCATATGATGATTTCGTCATCAGAAGAAAAAAGTCTTCCGCAAAAATTATCGGAAGACATCATCGCATTTATTTTAAAGGAAAATCTGCAGCCTGGAGACAAGCTGCCTAATGAAACGGTTCTGTCCGAACGTCTGAATGCCGGAAGAAGCTCTGTCCGCGAGGCAATGAAGCTTCTTGCTTCCAGAAATATCGTGACGATCCGTCAGGGATCCGGAACCTATATCGCATCATCTCCGGGAATGGTGGAGGATCCGCTGGGATTAACCTTTATCGGCAACAAGCAGAAGCTGATCCATGACCTTCTTGAAGTCCGTTTTCTGCTTGAACCCTCTATTGCAGCAATGGCTGCCACCCGCGCCAATAAAAAAGATATAAAAAAAATCACCACACTTTGTGATGATGTTGAAGCATTATTAAAAAAACATGTGGATCATACCCAAAAAGACATTGAATTTCATACAGCGATCGCGCTGAGCAGCAAAAATGTTGTTGTTCCGCGGCTGATTCCCGTAATTAACAGCTCTATTCCATTATTTGTCGAATCAACCAGTGGCGCTCTGCATGAAGAAACAATTGAAACACATCGTGAAATCGCAGATGCCATTGCAGAACATGATGCTTTGCGTGCCCAAGATGCCATGTACCTTCATCTGGTTTATAACCGTAAAAGAATCCTGCTTACAGAAAAAAATTCCTGATCTGTCGGACAGCATCCTTTCCGGATGCTGTCCGATTTTTCAGAAGTCTGGCTTCACGGTCTTCAGCAAGTACATTTTTATAGTAAAAATAAGCCCTGGAAATTCATCTTTCCAGGGCTTTCTAAGAGGTGCCACCCGGATTTGAACCGGGGATAGAGGTGTTGCAGACCTTTGCCTTACCACTTGGCTATGGCACCATGCTCCCCCTGTTGGACTCGAACCAACGACACTGCGGTTAACAGCCGCATGCTCTACCGACTGAGCTAAGGAGGAATATTTAATTTAAGGTTTGTACCTTAAAAACTACATACATGCTTGTTGATCGTTAATCAAACTCTTGAATCAATTCTTAACCTGCGTTTCTTGGTCAAGCCCTCACCCGATTAGTAACAGTCAGCTCCATGTGTTACCACACTTCCACCTCTGCCCTATCTACCTCGTCGTCTTCAAGGGGGTTTACTTCACTAAGAATGGGATATCTCATCTTGAGGGGGGCTTCACGCTTAGATGCCTTCAGCGTTTATCCCTTCCGGACTTGGCTACCCGGCCATGGCTTTGGCAAGCCAACCGGTCCACCAGCGGTCCGTCCATCCCGGTCCTCTCGTACTAAGGACAGCTCCTCTCAGATATCCTGCGCCCACGCCGGATAGGGACCGAACTGTCTCACGACGTTCTGAACCCAGCTCGCGTACCGCTTTAATGGGCGAACAGCCCAACCCTTGGGACCTACTACAGCCCCAGGATGCGATGAGCCGACATCGAGGTGCCAAACCACTCCGTCGATGTGAACTCTTGGGAGTGATAAGCCTGTTATCCCCAGGGTAGCTTTTATCCGTTGAGCGATGGCATTCCCACTTAATACCACCGGATCACTAAGCCCTACTTTCGTACCTGCTCCACCCGTCGGTGTCGCAGTCAAGCTCCCTTCTGCCTTTGCACTCTTCGAATGGTTTCCGTCCATTCTGAGGGAACCTTTGGGCGCCTCCGATACCCTTTCGGAGGCGACCGCCCCAGTCAAACTCCCCGCCTGGCATTGTCCCACCGCCGGATTACGGCGGCTGGTTAGAAGCCCAATATCACAAGGGTGGTATCCCAACAGCGGCTCCGCGGCAACTGACGTTACCGTTTCTCAGCCTCCCACCTATCCTGTACATGCAACACCGGACCCCAGTGCCAAACTGGAGTAAAGCTCCATGGGGTCTTTCCGTCCTGGCGCGGGTAGCCAGCATCTTCACTGGCACTTCAATTTCACCGGATGTATTGCCGAGACAGCGCTCAAATCATTACGCCTTTCGTGCGGGTCGGAACTTACCCGACAAGGAATTTCGCTACCTTAGGACCGTTATAGTTACGGCCGCCGTTTACTGGGGCTTAAATTCAAAGCTTCGACTTACGTCTAACCTCTCCTCTTAACCTTCCAGCACCGGGCAGGCGTCAGCCCATATACCTCACCTTTCGGTTTCGCATAGACCTGTGTTTTTGCTAAACAGTTGCTTGAGCCTATTCTCTGCGGCCTGCTCTCGCAGGCACCCCTTCTCCCTAAGTTACGGGGCCATTTTGCCGAGTTCCTTGGCAATACTTCTTCCGCCGGCCTTAGGATTCTCTCCTCATCCACCTGTGTCGGTTTACGGTACGGGTACAATATGAACGATAGCGGCTTTTCTTGACGCATGGCTCACGGGCTTCGCTACTAATCTTCGCTCCACATCACGTCTTCCCATTGCCACACGGATTTTCCTATGTGACTGGTACCTCGCTTGTACCGGGCTTTCCATTCCCGGCTCCCGCTCTCCTTACGTGTCCCCACAGTTCTGTCATACTGCAGTACAGGAATATCAACCTGTTGTCCATCGGCTACGGCTCTCGCCCTCACCTTAGGTCCCGACTCACCCAGGGCAGATCAGCTTTACCCTGGAAACCTTGGATATTCGGCCTAGAGGATTCCCACCTCTATCTCGCTACTCATTCCGGCATTCTCTCTTCCATGCAGTCCACAGCTCCTTCCGGTACTGCTTCTTCCCGCATGCAATGCTCCTCTACCAATCTTTTCAGATTCCTTAGTTTCGGTGGCGCGTTTCAGCCCCGGACATTTTCGGCGCAGGACCTCTCGACCAGTGAGCTATTACGCACTCTTTGAATGTATGGCTGCTTCTGAGCCAACATCCTGGTTGTCTTCGAAATCCCACATCCTTTTCCACTTAACGCGCACTTTGGGACCTTAACTGTAGGTCTGGGCTCTTTCCCTTTTGACCGCCCAACTTATCTCGTGCAGTCTGACTCCCGGTGATATCTACACGGCATTCGGAGTTTGATATTCTTCGGTAGGCTTTGACGCCCCCTAGGAAATTCAGTGCTCTACCTCCGCAAGACTCACACCGAGGCTAGCCCTAAAGCTATTTCGAGGAGAACCAGCTATCTCCGGGTTCGATTGGAATTTCTCCCCTATCCACACCTCATCCCCACCCTTTTCAACGGATGTGGGTTCGGTCCTCCACTACCTCTTACGGCAGCTTCAACCTGGACATGGATAGATCACCCGGTTTCGGGTCTACTCCTACTGACTCTGGCCCTATTAAGACTTGGTTTCCCTACGGCTCCACACCTGAAGTGCTTAACCTTGCCAGTAAGCGTAACTCGCCGGACCGTTCTACAAAAAGTACGCGGTCGTACATATAAAGTACTTCCACAGCTTGTAGACACAGGGTTTCAGGTTCTCTTTCACTCCCCTCCCGGGGTCCTTTTCACCTTTCCTTCACAGTACTATGCGCTATCGGTCACTAAGTAGTATTTAGCCTTAGGGGGTGGTCCCCCTTACTTCCCACAAGGTTCCTCGTGTCTCGTGGTACTCCGGATCCTGCTCAGTCAGCTCTGCTTTCACGTACGGGGCTTTCACCCTCTCCGGCCGGCTTTCCCAAAACCGTTCTGTTAACTTCGCTGAATCTTAAATGCAGTCCATGACCCCGGCATGCACGCACACCGGTTTAGGCTCCTCCGCGTTCGCTCGCCGCTACTTACGGAATCGATGTTTCTTTCTTTTCCTCCGGGTACTTAGATGTTTCAGTTCCCCGGGTTCCCTTCCATACGTTATGGATTGGCGTATGGATGCATGAGGTCTGCTCATGCGGGTTTCCCCATTCAGACATCTCCGGATCACGGGATATTTGCTCCTCCCCGAAGCTTTTCGCAGCTTATCACGTCTTTCATCGGCTCTTAGTGCCAAGGCATCCGCCCTGTGCCCTTATTGCTTGACCTTTCGCTTCATCACCCTAGCGTAGGTGATGCGGTCTCTTGATTCTCGTGTTACTACAGTAAGTGCTTTCTTCTCACGAAGTTTACACTCACGTTCGTAACGTATGTGTTTGATTACTCTGTTCATAACAGATAAATCGATGTCTTCCTATCTTTGCGTTTGCATTAATTTCTTAACACTTTGCGTTTAAGGATATTTGATTAACTTAATCAAATCTCATGTATGCAGTTTTCAAGGTACAATGCTGACTGATGTTTTATCAGCCATCAGAACTCACAAACTGTTTTTGTAAACTCTGATCACTGGTAAAAACCAGCTATTATAACAGTCCTTCCCGACTGATTTAGGGTTAGCACCGGACTTATCGAAAATCTTCTGGCTCCACTCTGTTTCCAACAGAGCTCACTTTCCAGTGCCCGTTCTATTTTTATCAGGCAGCTTCGCCTGTTTCTTTCTTTTTGATCTGGCGCCCACCTGCTCTCCCACACCGTCTCCAGTGCAGTACCATCGGCCGATTGGGTCTTAACCGTCGTGTTCGGGATGGGAACGGGTGTGTCCCCCAACCGCATCGGCACCAGAAATATCATTATTCAGTTGCCTTGATAACTCAACAGTAAAACACATCTTGTTTCTCTACTTTTTCCTTAGAAAGGAGGTGATCCAGCCGCACCTTCCGATACGGCTACCTTGTTACGACTTCACCCCAGTCATCGGTCCCGCCTTCGGCAGCTCCTTCCTTGCGGTTAGGTCACTGACTTCGGGCGTTACTGACTCCCATGGTGTGACGGGCGGTGTGTACAAGACCCGGGAACGTATTCACCGCGGCATTCTGATCCGCGATTACTAGCGATTCCAGCTTCGTGTAGTCGGGTTGCAGACTACAGTCCGAACTGGGACGTTATTTTTGGGATTTGCCCACCCTCACAGGTTCGCTTCCCTTTGTTTACGCCATTGTAGCACGTGTGTAGCCCAAATCATAAGGGGCATGATGATTTGACGTCATCCCCGCCTTCCTCCAGGTTATCCCTGGCAGTCTCCACAGAGTGCCCATCTTATATGCTGGCTACTGAGGATAGGGGTTGCGCTCGTTGCGGGACTTAACCCAACATCTCACGACACGAGCTGACGACAACCATGCACCACCTGTCTCCTCTGTCCCGAAGGAAAGACTCGGTTAAGAGTCGGTCAGAGGGATGTCAAGACTTGGTAAGGTTCTTCGCGTTGCTTCGAATTAAACCACATGCTCCACCGCTTGTGCGGGTCCCCGTCAATTCCTTTGAGTTTCATTCTTGCGAACGTACTCCCCAGGTGGAATGCTTAATGCGTTTGCGGCGGCACCGAATGACTTCGTCACCCGACACCTAGCATTCATCGTTTACCGCGTGGACTACCAGGGTATCTAATCCTGTTTGCTCCCCACGCTTTCGAGCCTCAACGTCAGTTACCGTCCAGTAAGCCGCCTTCGCCACTGGTGTTCCTCCTAATATCTACGCATTTCACCGCTACACTAGGAATTCCGCTTACCTCTCCGGCACTCAAGACGGGCAGTTTCCAATGCAGTCCCGGGGTTGAGCCCCAGCCTTTCACATCAGACTTGTCCATCCGTCTACGCTCCCTTTACACCCAGTAAATCCGGATAACGCTTGCCCCCTACGTATTACCGCGGCTGCTGGCACGTAGTTAGCCGGGGCTTCTTAGTCAGGTACCGTCATTTTCTTCCCTGCTGATAGAAGTTTACATACCGAGATACTTCTTCCTTCACGCGGCGTCGCTGCATCAGGGTTTCCCCCATTGTGCAATATTCCCCACTGCTGCCTCCCGTAGGAGTCTGGGCCGTGTCTCAGTCCCAATGTGGCCGTTCACCCTCTCAGGCCGGCTATGGATCGTCGCCTTGGTGGGCCGTTACCTCACCAACTAGCTAATCCAACGCGGGTCCATCTTATACCACCGGAGTTTTTCACACCGAGCCATGCAGCTCTGTGCGCTTATGCGGTATTAGCAGTCATTTCTGACTGTTATCCCCCTGTATAAGGCAGGTTACCCACGCGTTACTCACCCGTCCGCCACTAGAATTAAATCATATCGACCGAAGTTTCAATAAAGTAATTCCCGTTCGACTTGCATGTGTTAAGCACGCCGCCAGCGTTCATCCTGAGCCAGGATCAAACTCTCTGATAAAATGTTTGATTCGTTTACTCAAGACAACCGTTTGGCTATCTCTCGTTTTTACTGCTTTTGGTTTGTTTAAACCGTTCTTTAAATGTAAAGAAATTTTCGAGAATCGTATGTGTTTCACTGTTTAGTTATCAAGGTTTTTTGCATCTGTCTCTCAGACAGCTCGTTCATTTTATCTCATTCTCAACTGCTTGTCAAGAACTTTTTTTAATTTTTTTGAAGCATTTAGTCTTCAAAAAAACCAAAGCGGAGAAGGAGGGATTTGAACCCTCGCGCCGCGTTAACGACCTACTCCCTTTCCAGGGGAGCCCCTTCGGCCAGCTTGGGTACTTCTCCAAATTGCCCTACTTACTAAGTAGTTCCGATATTTATCTCTGCCGTTCTTAGCGACAGGTGATATTATATCTCGTATCTTTTATGTTGTCAAGTACTTTTTTAACTTTTTTAAAAAGTTTTTATTCTGTATTTGACAAACGGAGAGAGTGGGATTCGAACCCACGCGCCCTTGCGGACAAACGGTTTTCAAGACCGCCTCGTTATGACCACTTCGATATCTCTCCATATAATGTTTTTCAACATTTTTTGTGCTGTTTTGTCAGCGCATGTTGTATTTTATCATCAAATATCTCCCCTGTCAATAACAAATTTGATATTTTTTTCAAAAAATTGGACATATAGCTTCAATTTCTGCTATATGTCCATATTTACCGGGATTTTCACCCTGTTCTACTCTCTATTCTACTCTCTGTTTTCCTTCAAAAATGCCTCCGCAACCACCAGATCTTCCGGTGTTGTGATCTTGATATTGCGATAAGAACCTTCTGAAAAGCGGATCTTCACCCCGGTCTCATGTTCTGCAACCATGGCATCATCTGTAATTCCGGTCATTTCCTTCTGCCGAATGCTGGTATATGCGCCATAGATCAGCGGGTACTGAAAGATCTGCGGAGTCTGGACGATCCATACACTGCTGCGATCCGGAGTTTCACTGACATTCCCATCCTCATCTGCGATCTTAACTGTATCCTTGGAAGGCATGCCTGTAACACTGGCACCTGTCTGTGCTGCTGCCATAAGTCCTCTTTCAATGATCCCATGATCAATAAATGGTCTGGCACCGTCATGGATCAGCACATACTCTGTATCTTTACACGCACGAAGTCCTTCATAAACAGAATCGTACCGTTCTTTTCCGCCGGATACTACAGTAGAAACCTTTGTAAAACCATATTTTTCCACGATTTCTTCTTTGCACCAGAAAACATATTCCTCCCCTGTTACCAGGATCACATCCCTGATCAGCGGACTTTCCTGAAAACAGCGCAGAGAATAACAGAGCACCGGCATCCCGTCAAGCTCCATAAACTGCTTCTGTATTTTGCTGTGCATTCTCTTTCCCTGGCCTGCTGCCAGGACAATAGCTGTATTTCTGCACTCTCCCATGATCAATTACCCCGGATTCTTTTATCTTTCGCCAAGCTTCAGGTTCGGAACCGCATTCAGATCCCAGCTGTGGCGTGTTCCCCTGATATATTCATAGTAAGCTGCCACACCGATCATCGCTGCGTTATCCGTACAGAAGATCGGTGACGGACGGTAAAATTTGTATCCACGTTCTGTACATGCTTTTTCCATAGCAGTGCGAAGTGCTCCGTTGGAAGCAACACCTCCTGCAATGGCAACCTTTTTCATGCCAAAATCAGCTGCTGCCTGCATGGTATGCTCTACCAGTACGTCAACAACCGCCTTCTGGAAGGATGCCGCGATATCTGCACGGTTTACTTCCTCACCTTTCATTTTTGCCCCGTTTAAATAATTAAGAACTGCGGACTTCACGCCGCTGAAGCTGAAATCATATGGATTTTCGCCGATTTTTGCACGTGGAAACTCGATAGCGTCCGGATTTCCTTCCTTTGCCAGCTTATCGATCTTCGGTCCTCCCGGATATCCCAGCCCAATGGCACGTGCAACCTTATCAAATGCCTCACCTGCCGCATCGTCTCTGGTTCGGCCCAGGATCTCAAACTGGCCGTAGTCCTTCACAATAACAAGATGGGTGTGTCCACCGGATACAATGGCACAGAGAAACGGAGGTTCCAGATCCGGATGCTCAATATAATTGGCAGAAACATGTCCTTCTATATGATGCACGCCTACCAGTGGCAGGTTTCTTGCATAGGCAATGGCCTTGGCTTCTGCCACACCTACAAGAAGTGCACCGACAAGCCCCGGTCCATAGGTTACACCGATAGCATCAATATCATCCAGAGTGACATTTGCCTCGTCCAGCGCTTCCTGGATGACCTGGTTGATCCTTTCTATATGATTTCTGGAGGCGATCTCCGGTACAACACCTCCGTACAGTTTATGGATCTCGATCTGTGAGGAAATCACGTTTGATAAGACAGTCCTTCCATTTTTTACAACGGAAGTTGCCGTTTCATCACAGGAGCTCTCAATACCAAGAATTAATGTATCTTTCATTTTTTCAGTCCTCTTCAAAATTCAGTTCCACACTCTTCCCGTCTTTTCCCGGCCATGCCTTCGGAAAGATCTCACGTACTGTATCCATGTAATCATCCGGACGTACCAGAGAAGGGCTGTAATGGGTCAGCCACATTTCCCCCACTTCCGCATCACGGGCAAGAGTGGCCGCTTCACGAAACGTCATGTGTTTGTAGCCTTTTGCCTTTTCGATCTTGTCATCTTCACCGTACATTCCCTCACAGATAAAAAGATCGGAACCTTTTGCATTACGTAAAATAGACTCTGTCGGTCTGGTATCTGTGGTATAGGTAAGCTTGATCCCTTTTCTTGGCGGACCAAGCACCATATCCGGTGTGTAGATCCTTCCTTCATCCTCCACAGTCTGTCCCTTCTGCAGCGGATTCCAGAATTTCAGCGGGATCTCATGCTCCCTGGCACTGTCAGGAGAAAATTTTCCCTGGCGCAGGATCTCAAGGGTATATCCATAGCAGGTAACATTATGGTTCACCCGAAATGCAGTGATCCGGTAACCGTTCAGTTCCAGAACCTCCTCCGGTTTCGTGATCTCGATAAATTTAATTTCAAAGGGCAGCTCCGGTGCGATCACACGAAGTGCACTTACCACACGTTCCAGTCCTCTTGGGCCTACCAGAGTCAGCGGTTCTGTGCGGTCTGCATTTCCCATAGTCAAAAGGAGTCCCGGAAGTCCGCTGATATGATCCCCATGATAATGGGTAAAACAGATCACATCAATAGGCTTGAAGCTCCAGCCCTTTTCTTTAATGGCCACCTGAGTGCCTTCCCCGCAATCGATCATCAGACTGCTGCCGTTATAACGGGTCATCAGTGCGGTGAGCCATCTGCGTGGCAGCGGCATCATTCCTCCGCAGCCAAGTAAACAAACATCTAACATATTTTTCCTCTTTTCCTGTTCTGTGGCAAAGTTTAGCATACTTATCCCGTACAGACAAGTACCTCTCCCGGGTAAGCCTATTCAGAAACTGCGGTGCGTGTCATAAGAACAGCATCCTCTGTAGGATCTGTATAGTATCCCTTTCGCAGGCCATCCCGCACAAATCCCTGACGTTCATAAAGGCGGATCGCAGTCTCATTTCCCGCCCGGACCTCCAGATGGATCATGGTGATCCCACGCTCTTCTGCCAGACGGATCATACTTTCCATAAGGAAATTTCCGATTCCCTCTCTCTGACGGTCTCTGCGGACAGCCACATTGGTCACATCCCCCTCATCCAGCACCGTAAGAAGACCACAATATCCCAGGATCCGGCCCTTTTCTTCCACAACAAGAAACATCCCGTTCTCTTTCATAAGAAATGTCAGAAATCCCTCTTTTGTCCAGGGGACTGAAAAAAGTTCCTCTTCGATCTCCATAACCTGATCCAGATCATCCACAAGCATTTCTCTTAAGATCATGCGTTTTCCCCTTCTGATCCTTTTTTCAGTTTCTGGGCACGCTCCCGCTCAGCCTGTGAAACACGGAGATAATCCGGTTTGTGCTCAGCCGCTGTCTCGGTTCTGCCTTCTTTATAATAAAGGACACCAAGTGCACCTACAGCACCTGCTCTCTGTCTGGAAAGATGGGCCGGTGCAAAAGAAAACGGTACAGTAAGCTTATCTGCGATGATATCTTTAAATACCGGGACTCCGTCTCCGAGGAATGTTACGGCTTCTCCCATCTCATTCAGCATGGAAAGAAGCTCCTCAATTCCCACTGCCATCTGATCCTTTACCGTCATGAGCCTGTGATCCTCGTAACGATAGATTCCCGTATAAACCTGCTTTCTTCTGGCATCCATGATCGGACAGATCAGTCCCTTTACATCATAGAGATTATAGGCCAGTGCCTCCACAGTCGGAATCCCGACCAGTGGTTTGTCAAGGGCAAGTCCAAGTCCCTTGGCTGTGGCAGAGCCAATACGGAGTCCGGTAAAAGAGCCCGGTCCCTTGGCTACCGCAATAGCGTCAATCGTCTTCAGATCCAGCTCTGTCATCTTCACGATCTCATCCAGCATGGGAAGAAGAGTCTGGGAATGTGTTTTCTTATAATTAACTGTATATTCCGCTACCAGTGTATCGTCCTCCACAACGGCTACGGATGCCACGATTCCGGAACTGTCCAGTGCCAAAACTCTCATTCTGTCTTTTCTCCTCTCTCCTCAATGGTGATCTTTCTGTATTCAAAGCCCTTCTCAAGATCTTTTTCAATGGTAACTTCGATCCTTTTTTCCGGCAGGATCTCCTCAATGAGTTCCGCCCATTCGATCAGACAGATTCCCTGCCCGAAAAAATAATCATCGTATCCGATCTCTTCCATTTCTTCCAGATCCCCGATACGATATACATCAAAATGATAAAATGGCAGACGTCCGTCTTCATATTCCTGGATAATGGTAAACGTAGGGCTGTTTACAGGTTCTGTAATTCCAAGACCTGCTGCCACTCCCTGTGTGAACACGGTTTTTCCAACTCCCAGATCGCCTGTCAGTGTGTAGATCTGTCCCGGCTTCGCATTCATTCCGATCGTCCTTCCGACCTCGAATGTTTCCTCAGGATCATGCGTTTCTATGACCATATTTTCCACCTTTTTCTTGCACAATTATTCTTTGCATATTATAATAGAGCGAACAGCGAAATACAATACTTTTTGAAAAGGAGTGCGAAAACTATGGCAAATCCTATCGTTACCATCACAATGGATAATGGCGATGTAATGAAAGCGGAATTATATCCGGAAGTTGCCCCGAACACAGTAAATAACTTCATCAGCCTTGTAAAAAAAGGCTTTTATGACGGCCTGATCTTCCACCGTGTCATCAACGGCTTTATGATCCAGGGCGGATGCCCGGACGGAACCGGTATGGGTGGCCCGGGATACAGCATCAAGGGTGAGTTCTCCCAGAACCGTTTCAAAAACGACCTGAAGCATACACCAGGTGTTCTCTCCATGGCAAGAGCCATGAATCCGAACTCTGCCGGAAGCCAGTTCTTTATCATGCACAAGGCTGCTCCGCATCTTGACGGAAGCTATGCTGCATTCGGTCAGATCATTGAGGGCATGGATGTTGTAAATGCTATCGCAGAGACAGACACGGACTACAGTGACCGTCCTCTTGACGAGCAGAAGATCAGCTCCATGACTGTTGATACCTTTGGTGTGGATTATCCGGAACCGGAGAAATGCTAACAGGAATAATTTTCTGAAATAAAAAAGCCCCGCGAAGAGCAGACTGTAACACAGATCATCTGCCCTCTTCCCGGGGTATTTTTATACTGACATTCTCTTTTCTTTTACTTTTCGAAGGTCCTCACTTCTCCGTTTACTTTCGCAAAATACAGTTCTGCATCCTTCTCAAGTCCGGCTCTTCCGTTTGTTCCTTCTGTGATCGCCTTCTTCACCTCTTCGACCTGCTCATCCGGCACAAGAAGCTTCAAGACAACCTTGTCGGTATATTCGGAATCCAGGATCGGCAAACTTCTTTCTCCTGCGATATACTGGATCTTTCCGATCCCTGTATAATCCGTCGTCACCTGAAGAGAGATCCCATGATGCTTCTCAATGACGGTACTTGCCGCCAGTCCTGCCTGGACTGCACCGGAATATGCCCGCACAAGCCCTCCTGTCCCAAGAAGGACACCTCCAAAATATCTGGTCACCACAATGGCCGCATTATAGATCCCGGCTCCCAGAAGCACATCCAGCATAGGCCTTCCGGCTGTTCCGGATGGTTCTCCGTCATCACTGCAGCGGGTGGCTTCCCGGTTCATCCCTACGGAATATACATAGCAGTTATGACGTGCATCCCAGTATTTTTTTTTCATTTCTTCGATAAAGGCAAGGGCCTCTTCTTCTGTTTCCACAGGACGGACGGTTGCGATGAAACGGGATTTTTTTTCCACAAGTTCGCCTTCGCCGCCTTCGTATATGGTTTTATAATGTTCCAGCATGGTTTACGCCTCCGTTATCTATATCCAACCCTCTGTTTCAGGCAGAGTTTTCTTTATTGTATAATAATTATCTTCATTGCACAATGTATAAGATATCATGAATTGTGAAATTTTTTTTAAGGCTTTATTTGGCATCTCATATTTGTTATAATGAAACGGATTATAAAGGAGGAATATTATGAACTACGGAAAAAGATCCACTTCTAAGAAGCGGAATGCTCTGATCTCCCGTACTTCCATGCTGGAAAAAAGAGCACATGTTTCGTTTATCCGGGTTTTATTTACAGCTCTGATCGCAGTCTGCGTCATGGTTGTCTGCCTTGGTATCGGCTCCTTCCGGGGCGTGATCGCCGGAGCACCTGACGTCAACGATGTGGATATTTCACCTCTCGGATATGCAACCTTCCTGTATGATGACCAGGGAACACAGATCCGACAGCTTTCAGCCCCTACATCCAACCGTCTTCCGGTCTCCCTGGACCAGATCCCGGTCAGTCTGCAGCATGCAGTGGTAGCCATTGAGGATGAGCGTTTTTATGAACATAACGGTATTGATGTCCGCGGTATCGCACGTGCCGGAATGAAGGCGATCACCACCGGTAACTTTTCCGAGGGTGCCAGTACCATCACACAGCAGCTTCTGAAGAATAATGTTTTCACTGACTGGACCAACGAATCCACACAGCTGGAACGTTTCACACGTAAGTTCCAGGAACAGTACCTTGCTGTACAGATTGAAAAAAAATATGACAAAAATGTGATTCTTGAGAATTACCTGAATACCATTAACCTGGGTGCAGGTTCCTACGGTGTACAGGCCGCTTCCAAAAAATACTTTAACAAAGACGTATGGGATCTGAATCTTTCTGAATGTGCCACCCTTGCCGGCATCACACAGAACCCTACCAAATTCAATCCGATCACCAATCCAAAAGCAAACTCCAAGAGACGTAAGGAAGTCCTGGATCACATGCTGGATCAGAATTACATCTCACAGGATGAATATAATGCAGCACTGAATGATGACGTTTATTCCCGTATCCAGGCCGCACAGCTTGAGAACACCGAAGAAGAAAGTACCGTTTACACGTATTTCGAAGATGAGGTTACCAATCAGGTCATCAGCGACCTGATGAACATTAAAGGATATACCAAGACACAGGCTACCAATCTTCTTTACAGCGGTGGTCTGAAGATTATGACAACCCTGGATTCCAACATGCAGCAGATCCTTGATGAGGAATATGCAAACCCTGATAACTATCCGGCCAATGTTCAGTATGAACTGGATTATGCACTGACTGTACAAAGCCCGGATGGAAAACAGACAAACTACAGCAAAGAAATGCTGCAGCTGTATTTCCGTGATCAGGATCCGGAATTTGATCTTCTCTTTGATTCTCCTGAAGAAGGTCAGCAGTATGTGGATCAATACAAGGCTAACATCCTGGCAGACGGAAGCACCGTAGTATCTGAGCGTGTAAACTTTGCGCCACAGCCACAGTCTTCCATGACTGTCATTGACCAGCATACCGGTTACGTAAAAGCCCTGATCGGAGGCCGTGGTGAAAAAACAGCCAGCCTGACTCTGAACCGTGCCACTGATACGACCAGACAGCCTGGTTCTACCTTTAAGATCGTTTCCACCTATGCACCGGCGCTGAACGAAAAAGGCGATACCCTTGCTACAACCTTTATGGATGAGCCTTACGAATACCCGGACGGATCTCCTGTCAACAACGCCTCAAGAAGCTACGGCGGCGAGACCACCATCCGCAAAGCGATCCAGAATTCTATCAACGTTGTAGCTGTTAAATGCCTGGAGCAGGTTACCCCGGCTCTCGGCCTTAAATATCTGGATGATTTCGGTTTCACCACACTAGCTCACGGAACTGAGGCAGATAAAGATGCCAACGGAAATATCTGGAGTGACGCCAACCTGGCTACTGCTCTTGGCGGTATCACCAAAGGTGTCAAGAACGTGGAACTTTGTGCTGCATATGCAGCCATTGCTAATGGCGGGAACTATATCAAACCGATCTATTATACACAGATCCTTGATCATGACGGAAATGTTCTGATCGAGAACTCCTCCGTTTCCAGATCTGTGATCAAAGACAGTACCGCTTATCTTCTTACAAGCGCCATGGAAGACGTTGTAAAAAAAGGTACCGGTACCGCCTGCCAGCTGGACAATATGACTGTAGCCGGAAAAACAGGTACTACAGAGGACTACAATGACCTGTGGTTTGTAGGCTACACACCGTACTACACCTGTGCAGTATGGTCCGGCTATGACAACAACGAAAAAATTCCGGAAGATGCCCGTAACTTCCACAAAAACCTCTGGAAAAAGGTTATGACCCGTATCCATGAGGGCCTGGAGGACAGAGATTTCGATATGCCTTCCAGTGTGGAAAAAGCCAGTGTCTGCGCAGAAACCGGTCTTCTTCCCAGATCCGGATGCCCGACTATCACAGAGTATTTTGATATCTCCAGTCTTCCCACCGAATACTGTGATCAGCATTTCTACGGCAGCAGCGATTACGATGAAGAGGACTATTATTATAACGAAGATACGGACGCCGATACCGATGCAGCAGCTGAAGCGATTCCAAGCGCAGCTCCGGACAGTACTGACAGCACCGACACTGACAATACTGACAATTCCGATGACGGTTCCGATAATACCGGTGATGATACTGACAATTCCGGAACAGACGACAACACCGGTGGTGATGACGGCAGCTATGATAACAGCAATGATACCGGTGGCTATGACACCGGCGAAGATCCAGTAGAATATTATGAATGATCTCCATTATAGGTATCTTTCATAAACAACATATAAAAAAAGTGGTTTCCTGAAATATGGAAACCACTTTTTTTACTTTTAATAACTTCTTACTGTCTCGCAGTTTATCAGTTCAGGCAAGTCCCACCCACCGCTTATTACTTTTCGCAATTGAAGCAGGGGACTTCCCTGGTTCGGTTAAAGTACCATCTTGGCTGCACCGTAGATTCCTGCATCATTGCCAAGTGTCGCTATCACGATAGGAGTATCCTTGCAGGATTCAAAAGCATACTCTCTGTAATATTTCCGGATACAGTCAATAAGCGGCTGTCCGGCCTTGGAAACTCCTCCGCCGATAACAATGGTCTCCGGATCTGTCACACAGCAAATAATGGCAAGAGCACCACCCAGCTGCTCTCCGACCTTTTCCATGGTTGCTACAGCTACCGGATCATTCTCCTTAAATGCGTCCAGAACTGCTTTTGCTGAAATCTCTTCGGCATCTCTGAGAACACTGTTCTCACCGGAAGCTGCAAGCTCTTTTTTTGCCATGCGGACAATTCCGGTCGCAGAAGCATACTGTTCCAGACAGCCCCTGTTTCCGCAGTTGCAGGATTCTGTTTCATGATGATCCACATTGGCATGTCCGATCTCACCGCCAGCTCCGTGATGTCCGGTCACGATCTTTCCATCAACAATGATACCACCGCCTACACCTGTTCCAAGTGTGACCATGATCACATCGGAGGAGCCTGCTGCAGCACCCTTCCATGCCTCTCCCAATGCCGCTACATTGGCGTCATTTCCAGCTTCCGCATGAAGACCTGTAAGTTCTTCCATCTCTCCCACAACGTTCTTATATCCCCAGAAGAGATTTACTGCACGTGATACTTCGCCTTTGGAGTTTACCGGTCCCGGAACACCGATCCCGACGCCTTCCACCTCCTCTTTGGAGATACCCTTTTCTTCCATCTTGGCATTTACTGCTGCTGCCACATCAGGAAGGATCTGATCTCCATTGTTTTCTTTACGGGTTGGAATCTCCCATTTCTCAACAAGAGTACCATCCGTACGGAAAAGTCCGCATTTTACAGTTGTTCCACCTACATCGATTCCAAAACAATATGTTCCCATTTCTTACCCTCTCTTATTCTTCGTCATCCGGATTTTCTCTTTTTTTCGCAAGATTTGCCTGTACACGCTTGTACAGAGCCTCTGCCGCATTGTATCCCATCTTCTTCTGTCTGTGATTGACAGCCGCTGCCTCAACGATGATCGCCAGGTTACGGCCCGGACGGATCGGAAGAGAATGGCATACTACCTTATTTCCAAGGTACTCTGTATACTCCTCATGCAGTCCAAGACGATCGTATTCCTTGTCTCTGTCCCACTCCTCAAGCTTGATCACGAGATCGATAGACTGGGTATCCTTAACGCTCTCAACACCGAACAGTGTTTTTACATCGATGATACCGATACCACGAAGTTCGATAAAGTGACGTGTGATATCCGGCGCAGATCCCACCAGTGTTACGTCACTGACCTTACGGATCTCAACAACATCATCACTGACAAGACGATGACCTCTCTTGATCAGCTCCAGGGCTGCCTCACTCTTACCGATACCGCTCTCACCTGTGATCAGGATTCCCTCGCCGTAAACATCAACCAGCACACCATGAATAGAAATACATGGTGCAAGCTGCACGCCCAGCCAACGGATGATCTCTGCCATAAAACTGGAAGTTGTTCTTTCTGTCACGAATGTCGGAACATTATATTTAACAGCCAGATCGATCATGTCCTGAGACGGACGAGTCATGGTACTGAAAATAACACATGGGATCTTGCTGGAAATGAAACGTTCATATTTAAAACGTCTCTCCTCCTCATTAAGCTGCATCAGATACGTATACTCTACATATCCGATGATCTGAACTCGTTCATTGGCAAAATGCTCCAGATATCCGGTAAGCTGAAGCGCAGGTCTGTTGATCTCCGCAGTCTTGATCACGATGCCTGACAGGTCGATCTCCGGAGTCAGATTATTAAGCTCCAGTTCCTGTACCATCTTTGTCAACTGTACACCCTTCATACTTTTGTCTCCTTTTCGCTGAAAGTTTGCATTCTCACTGCCGTTTTACCGAGGCGTGAGACACCTTATTTTTAATTATACACAATCACTGCTGAAACTGCAATGCAGCATCAGGATTTATGAAAAAATTCATAGACCTGACGGGCGCTTCTGGCATTCATGCTCTCTGTCTGTGCCAGTTCTTTCTCCGATGCATCCCGGATATTTTCCACAGATTTAAATTTACGCAGAAGGGCTTTCCTCCTGGTATCACCGATCCCCGGGATATCATCCAGGATAGAATGGACCTGTTCCCTGCTCCTGAGGGAACGATGGTATTCAATGGCAAACCGATGGGCTTCATCCTGGATCCTGGTGATCAGACGGAAGCCTTCGCCGGATGTGTCAATAGGAATCTCCACATTGTTGAAATACAGGCCTCTCGTCCGATGATGATCATCCTTGACCATACCGCAGACCGGGATGCTTATCCCAAGCTCATTCAACACCTTCAGAGCGATATTTACCTGCCCTCTTCCACCATCCATCAGGATCAGATCCGGAAGCCTTGCAAAGCTGTCAAATTCTCCGTTACTCTCATGAGTGAACCTTCGGGTCAGAACCTCTTCCATGCTGGCATAATCGTTGGGTCCCTGTACCCATTTGATCTTGAACTTACGGTAATCACTGCGTTTGGGACGGCCTTTTTCATAAACTACCATGGATCCCACAGACTCAAAGCCACTGATATTGGAAATATCATAGGCTTCCATACGCACCACATTTTTCAAGCCCAGCCATTCTTCCACCTCATGAACAGCTCCGATAGTTCGTCCTTCCTCCCGCCTGATCCGTTCTCTGTCCTTGGCAAGTACCATACGGGCATTTTCCAGGGCAAGTTCTACCAGCTTTTCCTTGGTTCCCTTCTTCGGGACCCGGATGTGTACCTTCTGCTTTCTTCTTCCTGACAGCCACTCCTCGATGATATCTGCATCTTCGATCTCACTTTGCAGCATGATCTCAGATGGGATAAATGGCGTTCCCGCATAAAACTGTTTCAGAAAGCTGGAAAGGACCTTCGCCTTTGTATCACCTTTTGCCACACGGAGATAAAAATGATCTCTGCCGATCAGCCTGCCATCCCGGATAAAAAACACCTGGACAACCGCATCCTGATCCCTGAGGTCTTCACTGTCATCCATGGCTACTGCAATGATGTCTCTGTCTTCCTGCCCGTAGCCGGTGATCTTCTGCCGTTCCCCGATCTTCCGGATACTGCTGATCAGGTCCCGGTATTCCATAGCATCTTCGTAGCGCATTTCCTCCGAAGCTTTCTGCATTTTTTCCATCAGCTCACTAATGGCGTCCTGAAAATCTCCATTCAGAAATTTGATCACCTTATTGATATTCTTCCGGTATTCTTCCTGGCTGACATATCCCTGGCAGGGTGCCTTGCACTGCTTCATATGATAGTACAGACAGGGCCGGTCCTTTCCGGTATCTCTCGGAAGACTGCGGTTGCAGGAGCGTACCTGATACAGCTTCCGCACCAGTTCGATCACGTCCTTTACTGCTCCGCCGCTTGTATAGGGGCCAAAATATCTTGCCTTGTCCTTTTTCATTCTCCTGGCAAAAAGCACTCTCGGGTATGGCTCATGAACTGTCACCTTAATAAACGGATAGCTCTTGTCATCTTTGAGCATGGTATTATATTTCGGACGATGTTCCTTGATAAGATTACACTCCAGCACAAGGGCTTCCAGCTCCGAATCCGTAATAATGTACTCAAATCTGGTAATATGTGTAACCATCCGTTCAATCTTGGCACCTTTATTACGACTGCTCTGGAAATACTGGCGCACACGATTCTTAAGGCTTATGGCTTTTCCCACATAGATGATCTCGTCTTTCTCGCCATGCATGATATAAACTCCCGGTTTTGCCGGAAGCTTCTTTAATTCTTCCTCGATTATGAACATACTTTATTCTCCTGTTTTACTATTACAGTAATAAGAAAACCGGGATTTCTCCCGGTTTTCTTATGATCTGTTTTATGCCTGTGATCCCGGCTTTTCTTCTGTTTCTGCATGATCGCTATCTGTTGTCTGAGCAGATTCTTCTGTTTTCTCCGGTGCCTGCATATCCTCTGTCAGTTCCTGTCCGGATATCTCCGGTCTGAACTGAACCGATTCTGTACTTTTTGCAGCCTCGTTATTTTCCGCGATCATTTCAATATCCTGTTTATTGGACACTTCTTTTTCATCCTCGGAAAGTACCAGATCATCCAGATTCTCCGGGATATCCAGGCCCTGCTGAACTGCACGGAGGATCTTCATGAACTCTTTACCTGTAATGGTTTCCTTGCGGATCAGATATTCTGCGATCTTATCCATCTCTGTTCTGTGACTTCCAAGGATCCTCTTGGCTTCCTCATAGGAATGGTGGAGAAGCTTCATCACCTCATGATCGATCTCTGTTGCGGTATCATCACCACAGTTTAAAACTGCTCTTCCGCTGAGATACTGGTTCTCCTGTGTGGCAAGTCCCATCAGTCCGAACTTCTCAGACATACCATACTGTGTGATCATGGCTCTGGCCACCTTGGTAGCCTGCTCAATATCATTGGCAGCACCTGTAGTGACCGTGTCAAAAACGATCTCCTCTGCAGCACGTCCGCCAAGATAGCCTACCAGCATAGCTTCCAGCTCTTTCTTGGTGTTGAGATATTTTTCTTCCTCAGGTACCTGCATAACATAACCCAGTGCTCCCATGGTACGGGGTACGATGGTGATCTTCTGTACAGGCTCCGCATCCTTCTGGAGTGCATTTACCAGTGCGTGTCCGACTTCATGGTAGGATACGATCCGGCGTTCCTGTTTGCTTAAGATACGGTCTTTCTTCTCTTTTCCCACCAGAACTACCTCTACGGATTCCTCCAGGTCCTTCTGTGATACAGCTTTACGTCCCTTCTTGACTGCAAGGATCGCAGCCTCATTGATCATATTGGCAAGATCAGAGCCTACCGCACCGGAAGTTGCAAGTGCAATAGCTTCAAAATCAACGGTGTCATCCAGAAGTACGTTCTTGGCATGTACCTTCAGGATATCCACCCTTCCTTTAAGATCCGGTCTGTCAACGATCACACGTCTGTCAAAACGTCCCGGACGGAGAAGAGCCGGATCAAGAACCTCCGGTCTGTTGGTCGCAGCAAGGATCAGAAGTCCCTTGGATGTATCAAAGCCATCCATCTCCGCAAGCAGCTGGTTCAATGTCTGCTCACGCTCATCATTTCCGCCGCCATAGCGGGAATCACGGCTTTTACCAATGGCATCGATCTCATCGATAAATACGATACATGGAGCATTCTTCTTGGCTTCCTCGAAAAGGTCACGGACACGTGAGGCACCCACGCCCACAAACATCTCCACAAATTCCGAGCCGGAAAGAGAGAAGAACGGTACCTGCGCTTCACCTGCAACTGCCTTGGCAAGTAATGTCTTACCGGTTCCCGGAGGGCCTACAAGAAGTGCGCCCTTAGGCAGCTTGGCTCCGATGGCTGTGTATTTTCCGGGGTTGTGAAGAAAATCCACAACTTCCTGGAGAGATTCCTTGGCTTCATCCTGACCTGCCACATCCTTAAAGGAAACGCCCGTTTCCTGCTGCACATATGCCTTGGCTTTGCTCTTGCCTACGCCCATGCCCATGATCCCGCCGCCTTTGTTCATGCGGCGCATGGAGAACATCAGAAGTCCGAACAGAAGCAGTGTCGGCAGAACCACGCTCAGGATCATTGCAACAAATTCACCAAAAACATCCGGCGGATCGGTCTCAAACTTGATTCCCTTTCCTTCCAGTCTCTTGGTAAGTGCTGTACTGTCTTCGGTCTTCGTGGTGTAATAGCTCATATCCTCGTACTTGGAATTTTTTTTCTTGGGTACGATCGTCAATGTACTGGACTGGATCGTTACTTCCTTAACCTGGTCCTTATCCACCATATCGATAAATTTATCATAGGAGATCTCACTGCTGTTATCCTTCAGCATATTGGTAAACAACGCGAAGCACACCAGTGTGACCAGGAGGCATATCAGAAAAGCCAGAATCGACTGATGATTTTTACCTGATCCCTGCCTGGGATCTTTGTTGTCAGGTCGCTTCCCGTCCTGATCATTATTCAGTTGATTATTCATTTTTTTCCTCCTCTTGTCATTTCTTTATTATAAAGAGAAAAACCATATAAATCAACTGCGAGATTACAAAAATACCATCGAAAAAACACCGCATTGGATATTGCCAGTGAACGTAAAGTTGTAGTATACTGTTCCCAGTGAATTGGAAAATTAAAGAGGAGAGGAAATCAGACAAATGAAAATAGGTTTTGATAATGACAAATATCTGAAAATGCAGTCAGAACACATCCGTGAAAGAATCGGTCAGTTCGGCAACAAGCTTTATCTTGAATTCGGCGGCAAACTGTTTGACGACTACCATGCATCCCGTGTTCTTCCGGGTTTTGAACCGGACAGCAAGCTCCGCATGCTGATGCAGCTTTCTGATCAGGCGGAGATCGTTATTGTTATCAGTGCCAATGACATTGACAAGAATAAAATACGTGGCGATCTTGGGATCACCTATGACGAAGATGTACTCCGTCTTATGGATGAGTTTTCAAGCCGTGGCCTGTATGTGGGAAGCGTATGCATCACACAGTACTCCGGCCAGGAAAGTGCCGATCTCTTCAAAAAACGTCTGGAGAAACTGGGAATCCGTGTCTACAAGCTTTACCTGATCCCCGGCTATCCAAGCAACACTTCCTTTATTGTAAGTGACGAGGGTTATGGAAAGAATGATTATATTGAAACTACCAGACCTCTGGTCGTGATCACAGCACCAGGACCAGGAAGTGGAAAGATGGCAACCTGCCTTTCCCAGCTTTACCACGAATACAAACGAGGAGTAAAAGCCGGCTATGCAAAATTTGAGACCTTCCCGATCTGGAACCTTCCTCTGAAACATCCGGTAAACCTTGCCTACGAAGCTGCCACTGCGGATCTGAACGATGTCAACATGATCGACCCGTTCCATCTGGAGGCTTACGGCAAAACTACCGTCAACTACAACCGTGACGTAGAAGTTTTCCCTGTTGTACAGGCCATGTTTGAGAAGATCATGGGCAGCTGCCCTTATAAATCTCCGACAGATATGGGTGTCAACATGGCAGGTAACTGCATCGTTGACGATGAAGTATGCCAGGAGGCTTCCCGCCAGGAGATCATCCGCCGTTATTATAAGAGCATGAACGCTCTGGTTTCCGGCTCCGGCACAGAGAATGAGGTACGTAAGATCGAGCTTCTTCTCCAGCAGGCTCATGCAGAGATCACTGACCGTAAGGTTGTTCCGGCTGCCCTCGAAAAAGAAAAAGCAACCAATGGCCCTGCCGCCGCTCTGGAACTTCCTGACGGAAAGATCGTATGCGGAAAAACCTCCGATCTTCTCGGCGCATCCGCTGCGCTTCTTCTCAATGCCCTGAAAGAGCTGGCAGGAATCGATCACGAGCTTCATGTAATCTCTCCGGATGCCATCCATCCGATCCAGCAGCTGAAGACCAAATATCTGGGAAGCAAGAATCCACGTCTTCACATTGATGAGATCCTGATCGCCCTTTCCATGAGTGCCGCAACCAGCGATGCCGCACGCCTTGCCCTGGAACAGATCCCGAATCTCCGTGGATGCCAGGCTCATACTTCCGTAATGCTTTCCGATGTGGATGTGATCAGCTTCCGTAAGCTTGGTGTTGAGCTTACCTGCGAAGCCAAGGCTGAGAAAAAGAAAGAATATCAGAAAGTCTGATCTTATAAACACCAAAATCCCCTGTGCCGGATCTACGTACAAACGCCGAACCGTACAGGGGATTTTTTTGAGGGAATCTATAATCAATCAACTTGCCGATATTTTCCTATTTAATTCATCCTATCTTTCTGATAGACAATACCACCTGTTGTAAATTTCACAACACTTCCGTTTTCGACCATATGAAAATAAGGTTCACCTTTCTGTTCTCCTGAAAATATTTTCTCAATTCCGTCACAATATATATTTATAATTTCCGGAGATAACGCATACTTTTTATAACAGTCTTTTTCTTTTTCGCAGACATGAGCAGGAAAAACGCTGCTTACTTTTTTTCTGATTTTCTTCAATTTTAAAAGGCTTTCATAGTATACACGCAAAGAAGCAGATGGGGCAAGCGGACTTTTTCCAGGATTCAAATGTCCCCACACTTCCCAGGTGAGCATGATATCTCCTGTAAAAAGCCATCCTTTCTTCTCCTCAAACAATGCAATACACCCCAGGGTATGACTGGGAACTTCCAGAACTTTAAGTTTTTTATCTCCCAGATCAAAGATATCCCCATCCCTGACTGTACAGATTTTTCTTGCCGGTCCGGGATTCCACATTTCAAACGAAAATCCCTCTTTTTCAGGAATTTCAAAGAACATGAGCTCAGACATTTCTCTCAGCTCCTGGTCTACGATCTGATGGGAAAAAGGTTCGTCATACCTTCCCACACATACTTCTTCAAATTGATAATTTCCTGAATTATGATCCACATGAGCATGAGTATTTACAACAATCAGAGATTTTTCTCCACAAAGTTTCAAAACTTCTTCTTTTAAATCGGTAAGTCCCAGTCCCGTATCCAGAAGAAGAGCTCTTTCTGTTCCATTTATCACATACATAACCGTCTTATCTATTTCATTGATCGCCCACAGATCTTTTTCCAACGGAATGATCCTGAATAACTGCATCTTTATTCCTCCTTTATTTTACAGCTCCCATTGTCAGTCCGCTTGTAATATATTTTTGTGCACAGATGTAAAGGATAATTGTGGGAATAATACACAAGGTAAGTCCTGCAATAAACAGATTCCACTGTGTGCTGGTAGCACTTCTGAACATGAAAAGATTTACCGTCAGCGGTCTCAGTTCACTGTCTCCAATGAGAATACTGGGAAGCAGAAAGTCATTCCAGGACCACATAAAAAACAATACACCAATGGTAACCGTTGCTGGTTTAACAAGTGGAAATACGATCTGCGTCATAATTCGAAAAACTCCACATCCATCTATTGCGGCTGCTTCTTCCAGCTCCCGAGGTACATTTTTCAAAAATCCCGTAAACGTCAGAATTCCAAACGCACAGAAGAATCCAATATCAAGAATGATAATTCCTCCAAGGGAATTGGTAAGATTGGTATTTGTAGCAAGTACAGAAATAGGAATCATAACTGCATGAAACGGCACGATCTGTCCGAAAACAAAATACAGATACAGATTCTGTGAGATTTTCCCACGAAGATGTGAGATTCCGAAAGCACCGGCAAACGATACGAACAGCCCTCCCAGCATAGCTCCCAATGTAATCACAACAGAATTTTTTAATGCAACTAAAAAATTCATGCTTTCCATGGCATTTTTAAAATTATCAAGATATAAAGACTTTGGTAATGCCAGAAAATCAGCCGCAATTTCCGGACTTGTTTTAATTGAATTCATAACGATCCACAATACCGGTAAAATAAAAATAAAGCCTAATATAAACATTGCTGCGGTACCTGCAATTTTCTTTTTCCATGTCATTATGACTGCACCTCTCTTTTTCTAGTAATATTAAGCTGAATCAAGGAAATTGCTGCTATGATCAAAAACAGGATCACCGATTTCGCACAGCCATACCCCATATTAAAAGTTCCAAATGCGTCATCATAAATATTCATGGCGATCGTCTGTGTTGTTTTTGAAGGTCCGCCGCCGGTTAAAGCGTAGTTAATATCAAATGCTTTAAATGCATTTGCAATAGATACAAACAGATTGATCGTAATCGTTGGCATCAGAAGCGGAAGCTGGATTTTTATAATACGATTCAGTCCCACACATCCGTCAATGCATGCCGCTTCCATCACATCAAGAGGAATCGACTGCAAACCTGTGATGTAAAGGATCATCAAAAATCCCAGGCCCTGCCACACGGTAACCACTGATACCGCCGCAAATGCTGCCGTTGAACTCCCGAACCAGCTAAACCCTGTTACTGCTTCCGAATGTAAAAGTTCTCCAATTATTGGCGTTACTTTCTGAAAAATAAATGTCCACGCCAGGGCGATCATAACTCCACTGATAATATTCGGAATAAAAAAGAACGCCCGGATCACTGGCTTACCGAAAATATGTGTATTCAACGCCAGAGCTATAAAAAAAGCCAGTACATTGGTCAGAACAATCGTAACCACTGCAAGTTTAAACGTCAAAAACATAGATTGTATAAAATCTCTATCATGAACCAAATCGACAAAGTTTTTTATTCCGATCCAGTTATGCGTTCCTTTGATCAGATTCCAACTGAAAAACGAATTCGGGATCGTTCCAAAAATTAACGGTCCTGCCAGCGCAAAAGTATAAATACACAGTGCCGGCAGCACAAGAAGGAAATAATATTTTTTCTGTTTTCTGTATAAAATGTCCGACATGTTTCCTACCCCCGTATATAGCAGGCGGACTTTTAAAAGTCCGCCTGTTTTCCTGTGTGTTTATTCTTCTGCAAGCTTTTTAAATCCTTCATCAAGAGCATCCAGTGTCTGATCTTCATCGGTTATTCCTGCAAAATATCCCTGAACATCATCGCCCAGAACATCGCTTGCTCCGCTTGGAAGCTGATTCCACAAAGTACTTCTGACCTTTCCTGCATCCATATACGCTTTCAGATCTTTATAATAATCCTTACTTGCAATTTCATCATCTGCTTCAATGTCCATGCAAGCCATAAAGCCGCCGTAGCTGTTGGTCACTGTTTTCAGCCAGTCCCCGCCATCTCCGATATAATCAAGCACTTCCAGGGCTTCATCCAAGTGTTCCCCGTTTGCGTTGGCCACGATCGCATCTGTTGCACATGCCACAACTTCTGCATCATCTGCGTTATCACTTACTGGAACTGCAAAAAATCCGATGGGAAGATCCTGTGTTACACTTCCTACAGAAATCGTTGCCGCATCTGAAAGAAAGATCATTGCTGCTTCCTGGTTTGCAAATGCATAAAATCCTGTGGCCGCATCCGAATCCATATAATTCTGTCCGGAATTTTCTTTCATAAGATCCATAAAATCAAAAACTCTGTCTACGCCATCCACCTTAAAGCTCCCTTCTCCCTTATTCATGGAATCCAGCCAGCTGTCGATCTTATCTTTTCCACCAAGTACTCCTCCGAATAAGGAGCAGAATTCCTGACTTACTGTCCAGTTATCTTTATAAATAGCGGTAAATGGTGTAATATTCGCAGCCTGAAGTTTTTCACAAACTGCTTTCATCTCATCAAAAGTTTCCGGCACTTTTTCAATTCCTGCTTTTTTAAAAAGATCTTTATTATAAAGTACACCCCACCATTCATACATCTGTGGAAATCCCCACACTTTGCCATCATAAGTAACTGCTTCTTTTGCATTGTCATAAAGTTTGTCCACAAACTCATGATCGCTTACGTCTGCCAGCAGCCCGTTCTGTGCAAAATCATATACCTGGGAATAAGAACTTACTTCAAAAAGATCCGGCAGATCTTTTGCCGCTGTCTTTGCTCCAAGATACTGGTTATAATCTCCGGACTGCATCTCCACAGATAATTTTATATTATCATGAGTCTGATTAAACCCTTCCGCTGCTTTATTGTAAATATCCGCAGCTCCGGAAGTCCACACTGCCATCTTGATCTCAACTACATCGTCTGCATTTTTCAGATTGCTTTTTGCGTAAACCGGCATCACTGTTCCAACAAGCCCCATTGCCATGAGCGCTGCCATTGCGCACGCTGTCACCTTTCTTCTCTTCATTTGTAAACCCTCCGTTCTTTTTTGATGAACTCATTATATTATAATTTTTAATATCAAAACAGTGCACACTTCTTGACATTATGTGTCACTTTTCATAATATGTATTGGTTTTTTTCACTCATCATTATATAATAATGCCAAAAGGAGGGGTAAGAATTGTTTTCTATTACTGCAAAATTTAAAGAACACTCTATAAAATTTCGAATTCTTGTCATCGTTCTTCCAGTTGTGATCCTCAGTTATATCATTTTGTTATCTTCTTTTTATATGATTTATGTAAAAGAATCCCGTAACAATATTCTTCTGGAACATGAAAAGAATACTCTGTCTATCGCCAAAAATACAGCCAGTTATTTTTCCTCACTGAACTCCAACATTGATCTGTTGCTTTACGGAACAGAAATTCAGTCTCTGATCCATTCCTATGCAGATAAAAAGCTCAGTCCGGAAAAAGTTCAGTCCCAGTGTAACACCCTTTTCTCCACATATCTTTTAGGTGCTCAGTCTAAAATTCAACGGGTTTATATTGTTCTGACCGATAATGGGATCATTTCCAATCAGACTATTTATAATTCCACCCTGGAACAACAGGAGCAAAAACTGGAGCAGCTCAGTGAGTATCTAAAACAACCAAAGGGAACTCTCTGTTATTACTATTCTCCAAAGGAACCTTATACCATCACTGCTGCCAAAAATATTTTTGACATTCAGAAACCGGAAAAGAAGATCGGTATTTTACTGACTGAGATCAATATCCGGTTTATGGAGAATATGATCACGGAGCATCAGGATTCTGAATATAGTTATTATTCCCTTTTTCAAAATAGTGACCTGGTATATACAACTTCCCCCTATGCCCCACCCGTCACAGCAAGCATGAATATGAATTATCACTCCCACAGGGGGAATAGTAATTTTTATGCCATCCGCTATTCTGTAAACGATTTCTTACAAATCGGAGGGCTTCTCAACACAACCGGCGCATTTCATTCGATCAATCGTGTATGGCGTCAGCTACTGGTTATTTCCATATTTTTTCTCTTGATACTGGTTTTCGCTGTTATTCAGATTTCAAGAACCATATCCCAGGAATTTCAGGTTTTTATCACTAAGTTAAAACAAACTTCTGTTGCCGATGAAACCGCCCTGATCCACACAGTTTCCAGCAACGAATTTTCTGAGCTGACAAAGGAATACAACCATATGCTCCTGCGCCTTCAGGAATCCGGAAAGAAAATCACGGAACAGCAGATTCTTCTGAAAAACGCAGAGCTGAAAACGCTTCAGGCACAGATCAACCCACATTTTCTTTACAATACCCTGGACTGTATCTCAAGCCTGGCATCTCTTGGAAAAACAGCGCAAATCACAGATATCGTTCCAAAACTGGCTGATATCATGCGAATGAGCATCAAAGGCCCTGATCTTCTTCCTATTTCAGAAGATCTTAATTACGTAAGAGAATATTTGGATATTCAGAAAATGCGTTTCCAGGATCGGCTTCTTTTTCTGATCGAATGTAACGATCCCATGGAAGATCTGTATATCCCAAAACTGATCATACAGCCGGTCGTTGAAAACGCTATCATACATGGTATCAGTGAATCTGTGGAAAATGGCTTTCTTTCTATTCAATTATTTACTTTTAAAGACGATGTACTGATCAAAGTCTATAACACCGGCCCCCTGTTTTCTCACCAGGTAATTGAAAAGATTCACTCTGTATCACAAACTTCTTTTTCCGACCAGAAAAGCATTGGGCTTATAAATATTCAGATGCGGCTACGGTCCCAATTCGGAAATTCCTATGGACTGCTTCTTGAAAATATGGAAGACCGTACTTCTGTATGTGTTACGATCCGTATTCCACAAATACATCAAAGGGAGGACCTGACAAAATGAAAATTCTGATCGTTGATGATGAAAAGATCATCCTGGAAAAACTTAAAATGTATATTTCACAGATTTTTACAGAAAAAGAGAATATTTTTACTTCTGACAATGCAGCAAAAGCACTGGAGATCATATCCTCTCAGCAACCAGATATCATTCTTACGGATATCCGTATGCCAGGAAAAGACGGCCTGTATATTTCTTCTTTCGTGCATAATAATTTTCCAGATAAGATCGTAATACTGATTACCGGTTTTTCTGATTTCAAGTATGCACAGACAGCGATTAAAAACCATGTTTTCGATTATATCCTAAAACCAGTAGACGAAAACGTCCTGAAAGAATCCGTATTGAAAGCTATACATACTATCACCGAACGGAAAAATCAGGCGATCATGCGCAAAAAATATGAATCCTATCTAAAAGAAAATATCAGAAATCTTCAAAAAGATTTTTTTGAACGGTTACTTTTCAGGAACACCACTTCCCTTTCTTCTTCTTTTCATGAAGAAGTCACCATGCTCCGCCTGGATCATATTAAAAGCTATTACCTTTTATACTGCAAATGTTCTACAACAGTTTCAAAAGATCTGGAAAAAGAATATTACTTTACGCATATCGCCGAACATTATCTTCAGGAACAGATTCCGGGAGCTCTTATTTTTTCTTATGGAAACGCTTTGTATTCCTTATGTCCGGACATTGATGAAAAACAACTTACAAAAATAACTAATTTCATACATGGGGAACTAAAAAAGAATCACGTTCTCATGTCCGCAGCCATCAGCAGTCACTCTGAGAATCTGTCTGAAATTCCCCTGCTTCGAAGCCAGACTGTAGAAATTTTTAATACCCTGAAAAATTCCAGTCATTTTGTCATGCTCTACCGTGATCTGGAAACCAACCCCGTTGCTGTCATGTATGAAAAATCCAACTATTTTCAGGTTCTTCTCAATTCCCTGTCTTCCGGTGACAAAACAATGATTCAAAAGCATTTTGATGAGATCTCCCAGTTTTTCACCCGGCAAACTCCTGATGAGTTCAACAGTTTCATGTATAGTTTTATGACTCTTTTTCTTTCTTTTTTTCAGTCAGCTTCCACGGAACTGTCAGATTCGGTACGTCAGATCACCAAAACACAGAAAGAGCTTTTTTCAACCTCCTCACTTCCGGAAAAAAAGACTGAAATATTTCAGGACTGGATGTTTCAGATTGCAGGCCTTCTGAATACTGATAAAATTAATAAAAACAACTACCTGACCAGTCAGCTGATTGAATATATCCGCGCAAATTATGAAAAACCTCTGAGCCTATACAGTATCGCCGATGAATTTAACCGAAGTACTCCTTATATCAGCAGACTGATCAAACAGACAACCGGCAAAAATTTTACGGATCTTCTTACCGATCTGCGTATCCAGAAAGCTAAAGAATTGCTGAAAACTTCTTCCTATCACGTAAATGAGATATCCCACATGGTAGGATATCCCAATTTTCGTTACTTCAGCCGTATTTTCAAGCAGCAAACTGGTATGACTCCCAATGATTATCGGAAGATTTCCTGCCGTTTTCACTGAATTTTTATACTGCTTCCCACACCATCCCCACCACATTTTTTGGTGACGATGATCTTATTTTCGATCCGTTCCTTCAGTTCTGACACATGTGAGATAATTCCTACCAGACGTTTTCCGTCGGCCAGACTTGTCAGGGCTTTCAGGGCCTGTTCCAGGGATTCCTCATCCAAGGATCCGAAACCTTCATCTACAAACATGGAATCCAGCCGGATTCCCCCTGCGCAGGCCTGGATCTCATCAGACAGGCCCAGTGCAAGGGACAGAGATGCCTGGAAGGATTCCCCACCGGACAATGTCTTTACACTTCGTTCTGTTCCGTTATAGTGATCTATGACATTCAGATCGAGACCTGCTTTTTCTTTCTGATTTTTGCTCTGCTCCTGGCGTTTCAGTTCGTACTGACCGCTACTCATGGTCATAAGACGGAGATTGGCTCTTCGCAGGATCCGGTCAAAATATGCCATCTGGATATAAGTTTCCAGCTCGATCTTTGCCTTTCCGTTCAGTTTTCCATTGGCTGTATCCGAAAGATTTTTCATCCAGACATATTCTTTTTCCGCCGCAGTCATTTCCGTCTGACGTACCTGCACTTTCTGATATATTTCCTCATTTCCCTTCTGAACAGAAAAAAGTGCTTTTCGTTTTTCCGAAAGCTGTGTTTTCTCTTCCCTAAAACGGCTGTACTGCTCTCTGAGCGCATCCTCATCTACTTCTCCGATTTCTTTTTTCTGCTCCTCAAAGTTTTTTACAACCGCTGTTATTCTTTCCTTTTCCGCCCGGATCTCCTGTAATTTCTGTTGAGCTCTTCTGCTGCTTTCTTTCAGCTCTTCATACAGCTTCCTCTGTGTTTTTATTTCCTGTTCCAGAGATTCTTTTCCACCTTCTCCGATCTCTTCGTTCAGCTCATCCACTTTCTGTGCTTTGTTCTTCCTCTCTGTTTCCAGACGTACGATGTCCTGTGCAGCTTCATTGATAACTCTTCCCAGTTCTTTCAGAGTCTTTTCTCTTTCTATGATCAGCTTCTCAAGATCCTGTTTCTGTTTTGCTTCTTTTTCCTTTCCCTGAACTTTTTCTGACAGGCAGCTGAGCATATCCTGTATCTGTCTTTCAAATCCTGCAGCTGTGTTGTCCGTCACTTCTCCATTTCCTGCCACCAGACTTTTCTGAATCAGTTTTCGGATCTCTTCTGCTGTTATCTGCTGCTGCTTTTTGTTTTCCACGTCTCTTGTCTGAAGACCGGCCTGTTTTCTGTCACATTGATTTTTCTCTTCCTGTAACTGAACGATCTCTGTTTCCAGCTTTTCGATCCACGTTTCTGTTTCGTTCTTCTTTTTTTTACGTTCTATTGCTATGCGAATCTCTTCCTCGCTATCTGCCAGCTGCTTTTCACATTGGTCCTGTTTTTCTTTCAGCAAAGGGATCAGCTTTTTCCATTCCGTCTCATGTAAAAGCTCTTGTGCCTCCCTCTGGATCTGATGCCATAATGTTTTCTGGCGTTCTTTTCGTTTTCCTGCTTCCACACTCTGCGTATTTGCGTCATTCTCCAGTCTGTCCAGTTTTTGTTTCTCTCTGTCCAGGATTTCCTGATCCACAACCTGTCCTTTGGGAAGTATTCCCGGACGCGGATGCTCGAAAGAACCACATACCGGGCATGGGCAGCCCTCTTTCAGTTCCTGCGCCAGGAGCCCTGCCTGCGCGTCCAGAAAACTCTGAAACAGTTTCTGGTAAACTTCTCTCTGCTTTTGTACTTTTTCAATGGAAATCTTATATTTTTCCTGCTGCTCTTTCGTGGCATTATAAGCCCCTTGAAACTCCTTAACCAGAGCAATCAGTCCTTCTAATTCTTTCTTTTTCCGAAGCCCTTCTGTCTTTTTCGTCTCTGCCTTCTGAAGTTCCAGCTCCGCGCTGTCCAACAGCGCCTTGTCTTTCTTTTGCTGCTCCAGCTCTTCCTTCTGCTGCGTTTCTTTCCGGATGATTTCTTCCTGCCATCCATCTATCTGTTTCTGTTCTTTTTTGATCTCTTCTTCCGTCAGCAGACAGCTGTCATAGCTTCGTTTTTCACTGTCCAGTTTATCGTACTCAAACTTGTATTTTTGTAGTTCTTCTCCTGCATCTGCCAGTATTGAAAGGCGTTTTTTTTCTTCCTCATCTTTTTTCTGCAAAAGCTGCTCTTCGGAAATATCCTTCTCTTTTTTTTCACTGACTGTTTCAAGCTTTCCTTCGATTGTTTCCAGCTCTTTTTTCAGCTTTTCCAGCTCCTGATATTTTTTCAGCTTTTCTTCTTTTTCACGGATCCTGATTCCAAGCTCTTCACATCTGTGATCTGCATCTTTATATTTTTCCGCCTCTTCTACTGCAAGCTGTAGAAGTGGTGTTAATTCTTCCAGATCTTTTTCCGCTTTTTTCTTTTTCAGCTCCAGATTTCGTTTCTGAGCCACAAGATTTTGTGCCTCTTCTGCTTTTCGTATATCCTGATTAAGCGAGTCTTCTTTTTCCCGGAGCTCTTTTTCCTGTGCTTCACCATATTCCAGAAACTGCTTCAGAAGTTCCAGACTCCGCTCCAGTTTTCCCTCGAATTTTATCTTTTTCAGTTCATCAAATTCCTCTGCCTCCTGCCATGAAGCAGTCTCCGTTTTCACTCCATCCAAATACTGGGCAATACTGCGGCGCATTTCATCATATTCCTTATATCTGGCTATTGACGCATCCTTAAGTTTCATCTGAATCTGCTGATAAAGTCCTGTGTGAAAGAGCTGTCGGAAGATCTCTCCTCTCTGTGTAGTTCCTGCCAGAAGTAATTTCTGGAAATCCCCTTGGGCGATCATTGCGATCTGTGTGAACTGATTATAACTCAGTCCCAGAAGCTGTTCCACTGCCGCAGTAACATCTTTTGCCTTTGTCACCGGCTGACGTTCATCCGGATAGATCAGCTGTGCTTCAGCTTTTCTAAGAGTCTGTCCGGTGCCTCTTTTTTTCGGAGCCATATATTCCGCACTCCGGCGCACGTGATAATTTTTCCCCTGATAGGAAAAAACAAGCTCCACAAAGGTCTCTGTGGAAGGCTCTGCATATTTGCTCCGAAACATGGCCGGATCTCTTACCTCTCCACTGGCTCTTCCATATAACGCAAAGGTGATCGCATCAAAGATCGTGGTTTTTCCCGCTCCGGTGTCACCGGTGATCAGGTAGAGACCTCCCTCTCCAAGCTTTGAAAAATCAATCTCTGTTTTGTCCGCATAGGGCCCGAAGGCACTGATGGTCAGTTTTTCCGGTCTCATTATTTCACCTCCTGGATCTTACGGATCAGGTCTTCGGAATATTTCCGCTGTTCTTCATTCATGGGCTGGTTATTCTGCAGTTCAAAAAATTCCTCAAAATATTCCAGCTCAGATTTCCTTTTCACCGTTTCTGTGCCTGCGATCTCCTGGTTTTCTCTTGTACGTCGGTTATCATATTCCAGCCTCATCAGATTCGGATAAATAGTACGGAGCTTCTGCATTCCATCTACGATATCTTCTTCATCTGTCAGCGTGATCTGCACATAATCCTCTGTGTTTGTGTCCTGATAACCGGACAGTGATGTGATTTCCATGTATGTGCCCTTTAGTTTTCGCATATCCCGTAGAGGCTTCAGCGGAATCTCCCTGATCTTGAGATTTCCTTTTTCCAGAAGCTCCACAACTGTCGCGGATTTCTGCTGTCCTGCCTCGGAAAAAGAATATTTCAAAGGAGTTCCGCAGTAGCGGATGTGCTCGCTTCCCACATTCTGAGGACTGTGGATATGACCAAGTGCCACATAGTCAAAATCCCGGAACACATCTGCCTCCACCTGGTCGATACCTCCAACGGAAATCTCTTCAGAATCGCAGCGCATTGCACCGACCACAAACTGATGGGCGATCAGTACATTGCGATGACGTTTATCAATCTCCATATGTGCAACTGCCGCCTGCACGGCCTCCTGGTAGGTACGGATCTCATCCACCTCTTCTTCTCCTTCCAGCCCGTGCCTCACAGTTGCCGGACGCACAAATGGAAGCAGATGGATCCACACTTCTCCATAGCTGTCCGTTAAACAGTACTTTTCTGTTTTTCCATCGTATACCGGGGTCATGCAGATCCCACTGCTACTCATGATCTGTGAACCGAAAGCGATCCTTTCCGCACTGTCATGATTTCCGCTGATGGCATACACCGGAATCTTCCTTTCTGCCAACTGCGTAAGAAACCGGTCAAAAAGCTGCACGGCTTCCGCAGACGGAACCGGTCTGTCATAAAGATCCCCCGCAAGAAGAACCCCGTCCGGTGCTTCTTTATCAATGATCCTCAGGATTTCATTCAAAATATATTTCTGATCTTCGATCATGGAAAACTCATTGACACGTTTTCCCAGGTGAAGATCTGATAAATGGATCAGTTTCATCGATCACCTGCCACTCAAAATGTGATTAAACATACTCACATCGAGATAATGCGGATTCTCACGAATACCGCTTACTGTTTCTTTGTGTATGCTTTTGAGTAACCGGAGTTATCTCTACTCACAGATCCTAAGTACACTCCACAGTCGTTAATTCCCGAAATAGCCTTCGGTACATACTTACGTTTGCGGGATCATGCAACTTCGTAAGTCTCTGCATCTCTCAGATTCAGTGCTGCATTGAGATCTCTGTCCTCAATATATCCACATGTGCATCTGTAGATCCTGTCTGAAAGTTTCAGATCTTTTTTAATACAGCTGCAGCAGTGGCAGATCCTGGAAGATGGATACCATCGGTCAACTACCCTCAGTTCGATTCCATATTCAGCACATTTTATTTTCAATTTTGTCCGGAATTCATAGAATTTCTGGGACGCAACTGCTTTTGAGAGATGCCGGTTCTTCATCATCCCGGATATGTTCAGATCCTCAATCGTTATATGAGACGGCTTGGTTTTCACTATCTCAGATATTACCTTGTTGATATGATCTGTACGGATATTTTCTATCCGATGATGAAGTTTCTGTACTTTAAGCTTTTGTTTGCATATATTTGCTCTTTGAGTGGACTCTCCTTTCTTTAAGTTCTCATATTTACGGGAAAGCTTTCGCTGTGCCCGTCTTAATTGTTTCTCAAGTTTTCTGATCCGTGCTGTTTTATTGATATTTCTGTATACAGTTCCATTTGACACAACCGCAAAGTCTTTCAGCCCCAGATCGATTCCGATCCCATCAGTGAAATTTCCATCTGCTTCCGGAGCAGGTATATCGACAAGTGCAGACACATAATATCTGCCTGCTTTCATGGAAACTGCCCCGCTTCGGATCACATATCCATCCTTAGAGGCCGGAATGTAACCTTTTTCTTTCAGCCTTACCCAGCCAAGTGTTGGGATCTTGATCCTGTGACGTTCACAGAGACAGTCTTTGGGATTATTCTTTACAAAATACATTTTTACATCAGATCTTCCTTTTTTCTTATATCTCGGGAAACTACTCTGATGATGAAAAAATCTTGAAAAAGCGGTACAGGCATTTTCGATTGTATTCTTTACCGATTTGGAACTGACTTCTCTGATCCAGAAATATTCCGGATGCCCTGGAAGGTATTCATTGTTCAGCCATACACTGAACGACTTGCCGCTCATAAATCTTTCACCGGCATCATAACGTTCTTTATTATGAAACAGGTAGAAATTATAAATATATCTGCATGTGCCGATTGTCTTATGTATTTTGATCTTCTGCTCTTCTGTAGGATCGATCTCTGTCTTGAAGCTCTTCAGCAATCTCCTCATCCTTTTCTATCTGTTTTTTATACTTACGAAGTCCATATAATCTACAGGAAAACACATGAAGGATGGAAATAATATCCTGTACAAGTTCTTCCTGTGGTGACAGTTCTTCATTGTTCACCACCAGTATCGTTGTGTGGAATCTCATGCAGAATCTTTCAAACCATTCGTATCCAAAACGGATAAATCTGTCTTTATGCGTGATCACTATGGTTTTGACCTTCTGCTCCATGACTTCGTCCAGTAATCCATTCCATTTCCTGCGGTTATAATCAAGTCCGCTTCCATAGTCTTCAATGCACTGGTCTACGATCATTCCTCTGGCATTACAGAACTGACGCAGAAATGCTGTCTGATTTTGAAGATCATCCCTTTGGTTTTTGGTAGATACTCTTGCATAAATAACAACTTTTCGTTTATCATGTTCTATATTTATACCTTTAAATTGAAGATACTGGTCATATGTGTAATAACGCCTGTCTGTTGGAGTTCGGTTTGCTTTTAAGATTCCCTCTCTGTCCCATCTCTGAAGCGTTTTTACAGAAACACCTAATAATTCAGCAAAATCTTTTGGTTTATAATTTGTGATATTTGATGTGTTCATAATATACCTCCATAAGTACATTTAAACACATTTAATATCTTTTTACAATATATTTAGTTACTTATATCATCCTCCTGCGCTCACCCAGCCGCCGAACAGTTCCGGTGCAAGGTCGATCTCACAGGCATCCAGTACATCTTTTAGCTGTGAAGGATTGCTGACGCCAGTTACAGGCACAGTTTGGAATGGCTGATGGAAAAAGTATGCCAAAGACAGGGCCTGCAGGCTGTGGCCGGTTTCTTTCTGCAGCTTTAACAGCTTCTGATAGGTGCGAAGGTTTGTCTCGTTCCAGTAGGATCTTTTCATACTTTCTGAAAGACCTGTGATCTGTGTTTCCTTCTCCCGCATCCAGGATGCATCCACCTCTGCATCTGTACAGGAAAGCCCCATTTTCTGAAGTTTTGAAAAAAATCCCATTGCAGTGGAAGAAAACGGAACGGCAGCAGCGCCTGTCTCACAGTGCCACTGATATTCTTCTCTGGAAAACTCCACAAGTGTAGGATCCGGATTTGTATTTCCTCCGGGATTGATTCCTGCAAGACTCCACTGATTGGATACTGCTGTGATCCCTGAAAGATTTCGTTCTCTCAGACACTGAGCAATTTCTTTCAGCCTCTCTGTGCGGTAATTGGAAAATCCATAATAACGGATCCGGCCTTCTTTTTTCAATTCTTCCAGAATATCCACGATTTCCTCCGCCGGTTTCTCCGGATCATCTCTGTGAAGCCAGTAAAAATCCATCTCATCTTTTCCCAGTGTGCGGCAACTCTCATCCAGGTCCATGCGGATATCTTCTTTGTTCACTCTGCTGCGGCCCGGATCCTCAAAGGAATAGTGCGCGCCCTTCGTTGCCACAATAACTTTTCCTTGCATGCCACTCTCTTTCAGCCATTTTCCTATGATCTGCTCACTGCAGTTTCCATGTCCTTTTAGCCATTTGCAATAGACATTTGCCGTATCAATAAAATTTCCACCTGCGCGTACAAATGCGTTCAGAATCTCAAAGCTTTTTTCCAGATCTGATTTATCTCCAAATCCTGCTGTTCCGAGGCAGATAGGACTGATGTTCAGATCTGTATTGTTCAGCTGTATATATTTCATCTACGTAACCTCCCGTATTCATATATATCTTTTTCTATTATAACTTTTTTCCGTAGATCCGAACAGTATATTTCCCAACTATCCATATACCACGGCACAAAAAAATCCTCCGGCACATTCATGCCGGAGGATTTGATATTCCGTTATCTTAACAATATGATTTATTTGTAAAGTGGTCCATAGTTCTTGCAAGCGCGGAAGTCTGCACCCTCTTTTTCCATACCGAATGCGTTCCAAGCTGCCGGACGATAGATATCCTTCTCAGGAACGTTGTGCATGGATACCGGGATTCTCAGCATAGAGCACATTGTGATCAGGTCTGCACCGATGTGTCCGTAGGAGATCGCACCGTGGTTAGCACCCCAGTTGTTCATTACATCGTAAGCTGTTTTGAACGGTCCCTCTTTGCCATCGCATCTTGGAGCGAACCATGTACATGGCCATGTGTAATCTGTACGTTTCCAAAGCTTGTCAGATACCTCTTCCGGAAGGGCTACTGTCCATCCCTCTGCGATCTGAAGAACCGGTCCAAGTCCTTTTACAAGGTTCAGACGGATCATAGTTGCAGGCATCTGAGCACGTGTCTCATAACGGCTGGAGTATCCGCCTCCACGGAAGTATCCGTTGTCGGCCATACACCACTCTGTGTTGTCCATGATCGCTTTCTGGTCTGCCTCTGTAACATCCCACCACTGTTTCATAACTGGTGTTCCGTCAGCCTCTTTAGCCTGTCCGTTAGCATCCAGGCAAGCAGCACCGGAGTTGATCAGATGAAGGAATCCGCCAGCTTCTTTGGCAACACCCTCAAGGTCATATCCTGTAGCTTTCTTAACTGCCTCCGGGCTCCAGTATGTACGAACATCAGCGAAGATCTGAGCACGTCCTGTAAGAAGTTTCATGAACAGCATTCCAAGTCCGTTGAGAACGTCGTTCTCTGTAGCAAGGATGTACGGCTCACGAGCGCCATTCCAGTCGAAGGATGTGTTCAGCATAGCCTCTGCGAAGTCACCGTTCGGATAGAAGTCTGTCCACTGTCTCTGGCCCTGGAATCCAGCTGCAAGAGCATTGTGTCCGATTGCTTCCTCGGAGAATTCCGGAGCAAGATTATCACAGCCGTTCATCAGCTCTTTGATGATAACTGCCATCTTAACAACAAACTCGAACTGCTCCTCTTTCTTCTCTGGTGAGAACTGAAGCTCTTCCGGGTTCTTGTCCCAGCCAATCTTGCAGGTCTCTTTTGCCCATTTGAGAGCTTTCTCAAACTCTTCGTGATCGTAGATACCCTCTGTCATACGACGGATGATCTCTACCTCATCAACAGACTCAACTCTCATTCCGAGATAGGACTCGATGAAATCAGAATCGATGATAGATCCGCCGATACCCATTGTTACAGAACCGATCTGCAGGTAGGATTTACCTCTCATGGATGCAGCTGCAACTGCTGCACGGCCGAATCTTAACAGTTTCTCTTTAACGTCTTCTGGAATGGATGTGTCGTCAGCTTCCTGAACGTCATGTCCGTAGATACCGAATGCCGGAAGGCCCTTCTGTGCATGTGTAGCAAGAACGGATGCCAGATATACAGCACCAGGTCTCTCTGTTCCGTTGAATCCCCATACAGCCTTGATGGTCTGTGGATCCATATCCATGGTCTCAGCTCCGTAGCACCAGCATGGTGTAACTGTAAGAGTGATATCTACACCCTCTTTACGGAATTTATCCGCACATGCAGCGCTCTCACCAACACGTCCGATGGTGGTATCAGCAATAACAACTTTTACAGGCTCACCATTTGAATATTTCAGGTTCTCCTCGAAAAGCTTTGCTGCGGATTTGGCCATGTTCATAGTCTGATCTTCCAGAGATCCTCTTACATCGAGGGCTCCTCTACGTCCGTCGATGGTTGGTCTGATACCGATAACCGGATAGCTGCCTACTAATCTGCTCTTTGCCATAGTAACAATTACCTCCTAAATTTATATTCACTATTATAACTTACTGTTTTTTTACGTTCCAACAACTCCTGTCCGAACTATGCTTTTATTATACGATTGCATCTTTTAAATTACTTGTGTTATAATAGCAAAAAACAGTACAATATTCACTTTTTCATATGAGTTCCTAAAAAAACTATAAAATTTAAGAAAGAAGGGTTGTATTTTGCACGATCTTGGAAGAAATGAGGACAGACTTCGAGGTACCTATGAATTTCCTTTTGAATTCCACCACATTGACAGCAGCCATCCACGCTATGTCATGTCCTACCACTGGCATGTAGAATGTGAAATCATGCGTGTATTACAGGGCACTCTCACCGTCACTTTAGACGAAAAAAGTTTTACAGCAAAAGCCGGAGATGTGATTTTTGTCAATAGTGGAGTTCTGCATTCCGGAATTCCTCAGGATTGTATCTATCAGTGCATTGTTTTTGATATGAACATGTTTCTGAAATTTAATTCCGTCTGCACAGAATATATGCAGAAGATCAGCCACCAGGAGCTGCTGATCTATCACCATTTCACCGAAAAGCAGCCTGATATCCAGAGAGCGGTGAACTCTCTTTTTGATTCTTTCTGGCAGAGGAAGCCAGGATATGAGCTGGTTGTGTTTGGACAATTTTACCACTTTTTCGGATTGGTTTTTGGTAATCATTACTACCTAGAAAGCCTGCGGAAAACCAGACGAGATTACAAGCGCATTGTCCAGCTGAAGCAGGTCGTGGAATTTATTGAAAAGAACTATGCCAGCCCCATTACCCTGCAGGAGCTTTCCGCTTCGGTTTCCATGTCTCCCAAATATTTCTGCCGGTTCTTTTCCGAGATGACGCATCAGACACCAATGGATTACCTCAACCGCCAGAGGATCGAGCAGGCCTGCTGCCAGCTGGCTACCACTGATGATTCCATCACGGAGATCGCCTATCGGAATGGCTTTAATGATCTGAGCTACTTTATCCGTACCTTCAAAAAGTACAAGGGGATCACCCCCGGCAAATATAAAAGACGCTGAAATATTTTCCACGTCTTAATGGCACATACCAGAATATTACATGACAAAAAGCAGGATCTCGCACATATTGCGGATATCCTGCTTTTTGAGGAATTGGGCTGTTTTATGTAAATACAGCTTTTTCGGCCTGGTGGAGAACAGTCATGCCGGAACGGATTCCCGTTTTGCAGACGGGCTATGTTCATGTCTTTATGAATACATGCTACTCTTCTGTATGAGAAAAAAAGCCGGCAGGGCAGATTTTCTGCATGAAAAAGCCGACGCAGATCGTGAAGGAGCCTGATCTCTGTTTACGCAGTGACCAGCACCAGATTATGTCTTAATTGAAAGCGGATACGATCATCCACCTCACTGCTTGCTTCTGACCAACGGATATCTCACACAGTTGGTCCATCTACTCGAAGGGATTCCACTGCTGCATAGAACTCTGCTTGCGAAATGCCTGTACGCTGCACCGGAACATGCAGCAGAAATATGATACAGTTAAAAACGATCCGGCCGCATTATAGCCGCCGGATGTTTCCTGCTTGTCTTATTCTAACAAATGCCTCTTTAAAATGCAAGAAATTTCAGAACATTTCGCTCTTCATTTTCCGACAGCAAAAGTCTCTTTCCTACAGCTTTTTCACCGCATCTATAAACCTTTTTCCGTATTTTTCGTACTTGTGCCTGCCGACTCCTGTCACATTCAGCATTTCCTCCTCGTTTCCAGGCTTTAGAATGCACATATGGATAAGGGTTTTGTCGGAAAAGACCATATAAGGGGGAATTTTTTCCTCTCTGGCGATTTCCAGGCGAAGAGCACGAAGCTTCTGAAAAAGGGGCTCATCCTGTTCTCCCAGCTCCCCGACTGCAGATTTCGGAAGTCTGCTCCGTTTCTCTTTTTTCTTCGTCTCCAGCTCTTTTGACATTTTCATTGTGAGGATATGCTCCTCCTCCAGAAATGACCTGGAAGCGGCGGTCAGCTTCACAATCGTATATCCGTCATCCGTCAGATGAAGATATTCCTTCAGTACCAGATAATTAAAGATCTGCCGTAGCCGGTGTGCCGGAATCTTTGCACAGACTCCATATTCCGGGTTTCCATCCATCTCATACTGCCGGATCTTCGCCGTAGATGCGCCGCGCAGAGTATCCAGGATCACGTTCACTCCGTATCTCTGACCACTGCTTTCCACGCACCGGATCATTGCCCTGGCCTCCTGGCTCACATCCTGCTCTTCAAACTCGGTCTGGCAGTTCAGGCAGTTTCCGCAGTAGCTTTTTCCGTATTCCCCAAAATATTTCAGGATGTACTCACGCAGACAATCATGGGTAAAGCAGTAAAAGGTCATCTGCTTCAGCCTCTCCTGATCACGCTCCCGGACAAGGCGCCAGGCTGCCGCTTCCATTTCCTGGTTATCCTGTCCTCTCTCGATAAGATACTGATTGGTAACCACATCCTTCCCGCTGTAAAGCAGGATACATTCCGCAGGATCGCCGTCACGGCCCGCACGGCCTGCTTCCTGATAATAGCCTTCCATGTTCTTCGGCATATTATAATGAATGACATAACGCACATCGGACTTGTCGATTCCCATTCCAAATGCATTGGTGGCTACCATCACACGACAGCGGTCATAAATAAAATCATCCTGATTGTTCCGGCGTTCCTCATCGGAAAGTCCTGCATGATATCTGGTGGCCGTGATGCCGTCACGGATCAGCTTTCCGCAGACCTCCTCCACCAGCTTTCTGGTGAGACAGTAGATGATTCCACTGTCGTCCGGATGCTCCAGTATGTAATCGTGTACTTCCTTATATTTATCTTTCGGTGTTTTCACTGCAAAATAAAGGTTTTCCCGGTCAAATCCTGTGGTTGTGCAAAAGGGATCCTGAAGCCCCAGAAGTCTTGCAATATCCTCCCTGACCTCCTTCGTAGCTGTAGCTGTAAATGCACCGATCACCGGTCTTTTTGGAAGCTGTGCCACAAACTCTGCGATCTTCAGATAGCTTGGCCGAAAATCCTGTCCCCACTGTGATACACAGTGTGACTCATCCACTGCGATCATGGAAATATCCGCGCTCAGCGCAAAATCCAGAAACGCCTCTGTGGTAAGCCTCTCCGGTGCTACATAGATGATCGGATATCGTCCTGCCTTTGCATAGCGCAAGGCTGTGAAATACTGCCCCTGCGTCAGAGAGCTGTTGAGGTATGCTGCTGAGATACCGACCTGGTTCAGGCTTCTCACCTGATCCTTCATAAGGGAGATCAACGGTGATATTACCAGTGTGATCCCCTTCATCATCAGTGCCGGTACCTGATAGCAGATTGATTTTCCTGCGCCGGTTGGCATCACTGCCAGAACATCTTTTCCTGCAAGAAGCGCATCGATCACCGCTTCCTGCCCTTCTCTGAATGTATCATACCCGAAATGGGTCTTTAAAAGTTCCTGTTTCGTCATAAATCGACATGATCCTTTCTGTTACGTTCCCACCGGAACTGTAACGCTTCTCTTTTTCATTGTCGAATCGCTGCTGTTTTCCGAATATTTTATTTTAACATATTTACAGATAAATTGCCAATTGATACAAAAAAATCACAAAGCACTTCCTCCCTGGTTTCCTGTTATAATGATATAAGAGAAAGAGTCTGTTTATACTGTTCCGCAGCAGAGGACCATGAATTCATGGAGTACCCGGGCCTCTGTTCAGTAACAGCCGGTATGCTCATAAAAAAAGGAGGTTTGTTATGTGTAAAAGAAAAATAAAAACCATCGAAGCAATTTTTTTCCTGTTTCTTTTTTCCGTTATTGTGCTCCTGCTTCCCCAGGATGCCCACGCCAGAGTCCGGGTCGTGACCAAAGGAACCACTTCCACTATCCGTGATACCGACGGTGTGATCGAAGATGAGTCTTCAGACATTAATTTCCCGATCAACATCAAAAATGCAAACTGCCAAAAACGGATCTATGCCGTGACAGTCCGTGTAAGCTTTTATTCACCCAAGGGAGTCATCCCAAAAAGCACCACATTTTCTATCGATGGGATCAATGTGGTTAAGCTGAGCACTTCAAATTATACACCGCTGGCATACAAGGAAACCTTTTTCACCTACGATGACAACATAGAGGATGGCTACTTGGAGTTCGATTTCGGCAATAAAAAATGTCCGGTACCGGTAGACTGTGACTATGAGGTTACCATCAAACAGGCTGTTCCGGAAATTTTTATCACCAACAACAATTATCTGAACCAGAGCATCCGAACCGGAAAAAACACTTCCATCGGAATCGAGATTTCTGATCCCTACGTAAAAACCATCAGCAAATCAAAATTCAAGGTTACTTCTTCCAACAGCTCTGTTCTCAAGGTACAAAGCATCACTCAGGATTCCAAAAAACGCAGCCGTTTCACAGTTACCCTGAAGGGCATGAAAGCCGGATCCGCAAAGATCACTTTATCCTATCCAAAGGCCGCAGCCTGTAAGCTGACCGGAAAAGTAACCTCGTCTTCAAAAACCGTAGCAACCTTCCGCGCTTCCAAAACTACACTCAAGGTTGGTTCCAAGGTCAGCATGCGTTCCCTTATCAATCTGAAGGGCGGTACCAGTCTGACCATCAAAAATGCAAACTCCAGCAAGCCTTCCGTACTTGCCATTTCCGGAAACTATCTTGTTCCAAAGAAAAAAGGGTCAGCCACGGTTACCGCAAATTTAAACGGTGTCAATCGTAAGATCACTATTACCGTATCCGCACCGGCCGCCAAACCTACCGTCAAAAATCTGAAGATTCGTGTTGCCGGTATCAAGTATGGTCCCAATGACATGAAGACCTATTATACCTTGAAATTCACCAATACTTCTGCAAAAACCATCACCACCGCAAAAGTAAAGATCACCACCGGTTCCGGTATCTATGACCAGATGTACTGGACCAAGAACCTGACACTGAACCTGAAACCCGGAAAAACCATGACAAAAACCTATTTCATCCAGAACATGGTCCAGGCACCGGAAAAAAGTGATATTTCCGTTAAATGTCTGAAGATTAGCTGGAAGTAAATAATTCAAAAGGGACGTGCCGCAGTATTGATTTAAAAATCATCACTGCAACACGTCCCTTTTATTTATTCTCTCTGAGCTGTCTATACGTTTTGTTTTTATCCTGTATCCTACAGTACCTCATTCAGTACCTGCAGTCCATACTCTGCAAGGCTGTTATCCTCTTCGCCTGTACCGCCGCTGATACCGAGACCGCCGATGATGGTGTCTCCAACCTTCAGGGGTACACCGCCTCCGAATATCACAATATTATCGCTCATTTTTCCAAGGCCATAAAAGGTCTGGCCCGGTTGTGTCAATCTGGAAAGCTCCATGGTGGACATCTTCACTGCAACCGATGTATAGGCCTTCTTCAAAGCCACCTCAAAGCTTACAAGAAAAGATCCATCCATCACATGAACCGCAACCGGATTTCCATCCGGACTACATACCGCAATTACGGAAGGCTTGTTTCTTCTCAAAGCTTCCTGCTCGATCTTCTCAATAAGCCTCTTGGCAGAATCCAATGTGATACGCCCCTGGATACCCATACGCTTCAGCACTTCCTGGATCATCGCCGTGTTTGCTGCCATACTGTCATTCTGTGCCATCGCCGTATTTCCTCCCACTGCTGTCGTCACAGTCCCATTCTGCGCATTAAAAGTCTGTACATCCCTTTTCTGCACCATCTGCGAATCCTGTGCTCTTACATCCACCGCCAATGTACCCGCAGCAACATCCTCACTACTTCCAACAGTTCCTACAGCCTCTACTCCAACATTAGCTACAATCCTAGCAGTTTCTGCTTTCACAGCTCCCTGAACACCTTCAGAAGCTTCATTCTTCTCTTCGATCTTCGCAACATCCACATACCTTGCCAGCACATAAAAATAATCTGACAAACGGTTCATATATTTCTTGGCTCCGGTATCCGATCCAAACTTCACACTGACCAGCGCAAGCTCTCTCTCAGCCCTCCGTGCCACAGCTCTTGTCACATCAATCTCAGCCGCAACTCGGGAATCCCCCGGAAGAATCGGAAGCCTCTCTCCGGAAAAAATCTCTTTCATCCGGCCAATCTCCTCCTCCAGAAGCTCCGTCCGGTCTTCACTGAGCTTAAACTCCCGATTATAAGGATCAGAAACCCCATCTATGATCTTCTTCAAAGTCTCCGAGATCTTCTCCAGCATCCGGACAACATCCACATCATCAACCAGAACCCGCACAAGCCCAATATGACTCATCAGCTCCTCAACCGACCCCATCAGACAAATCCGATCATCCGACTTTGAAACATTCTTCGTATGGGAAAGATCCGTCATCCCCTTATCACCATACCCGGTATAAACCTCCATCCCAGCTCAACCTCCCAGCAACTCCTGATAAATAATCCCACCCATATCAGACCAATTTTACAATCCTCGAAATGCTACGCATGCCACACATACGTAAACACACACCACAATCATCCCGGCAAACCAGGCGCGGCGTTCACAAACGCGTCCACGTATTCCACGCAAACGTACACACACACCACAACCATCCCAGCAAACCAGGCGCAGTGTCCACAAACGCGCCCACGTATTCCACGCAAACGTAACACACCACAACCATCCCGGCAAACCAAGCGCGGCGTTCACAAACGCGCCAGCCCCTGCCAACAACGTCACACATCCAAAGCGCCCACGGCGCCCCATCGGCACAACGTTCAACCCGGAACAATCGCAGCATACAGGCACAAGTCAATACCCTTCCGCCCGCCACAGTCAAGCACTCTAAAAAAAGCCCGAGGGGTGTGCAGAGGGGCCGCGGCTTTGCGGCCCCTTTGCGGTTTTCATCTTTTATCAAAAAGACCAAAGTTTAGTATAAATCTTAACAATATCCTCTTTCTTCGGTACACGCGGATTTGCCGCTGTGCAGGCATCCGCAAGTGCCATATCCGCCATCTTATCAACCGCCGCAAAATAAGCATCCGGTGTGATCGTCTTCATCTCTTCGATGGTAAGCGGGATATTCATCTCTTTCTGCATAAACTGGATCCAGTTTACAAGAGATCTTACGCTCATAACTTCGTTATAATTGCTCAGTCCAAGAAGATGTGCAATATTGGAATATCTCTTTACTGCCGGAAGATATTCTTTCTGGCTTCTGCTGCGTTTGTTGATATTTGCATTATATTCAACAATATGCGGCAACAGCATCGCATTAGCTCTTCCGTGAGGAATATGGAAAATAGCCCCCAGCTGATGCGCCATACTGTGTGTGATACCAAGTCCTGCGGCATTAAAGGAAAGTCCCGCCAGACAGGATGCTACATGCATTTTCTGTCTTGCATGCATATCATTACCATCAACATATGCACGGTAAAGATATACACCACAGATCTCAATGGATTTCTCTGCAAGTGCAGAAGTAAACTCATTGTGATTGATGCTGACATAAGACTCAATTGCATGAGTCAGAACATCCATACCTGTATCTGCTGTGATCGCAGGTGGAACACTGCGTACAAGCTCAGCATCCAGGATCGCCTCATCGGCTGTCAGGCTGTCTGAGATCAACGGATATTTCACATGTGCTTCTGTATCATTTACAACTGCAAAAGAAGTAACCTCGGAGCCAGTACCACTTGTTGTAGGAATGGCAACCAGTCCAACCTTTCCGTAATTGTTGATCTTCAGGGCAAACTCACGGATTGCCTTGGAGGAGTCGATGGCAGAGCCACCACCTACTGCAACGATCGCTTCCGGCTGATACTGAAGGAATTTTTTGACTCCTTCGGCAATTTTTCCAACCGGAGCATCCGGAACAACATCACAGAAAATGTCAAATTCTTTTCCACCTGCCTGAAGCGGTTTTGTGATCATATCGATCATTCCGCTTTTTACAACAAACGGATCTGTGACAACAAGGACTCTTTTGTATGGAATATCTCTCAGTCTTCCCAGGGCATCAGCTCCAAAATGGATGGCTGTTTTCATTTCAAATGTATTCATAGAAACTGCTCCCTCTCGTCATACCGAAACACAGTTCTCTTTTGTCTGCCTGTGTTCGGATAAAGTAAAGCGGATCTCCGCATTCCGCATACACTACATGCTCATGAACAAGATCGTTTCACGATATATGTTCAATCTATTTCGGGTAGATGCATTCGATCTTATGCCTGTTGAAATGATCCAACCACTTTTCAGACGGTTTTTTGTCTGTGATGACCGTCTCGATATCCCGCAGCTGTCCTGCCACAGAAAAAGCAGTCTGATCAAATTTCGTGCTGTCTACCACCAGAATACGCATTTTTCCGGAATTGATCATGGCTTTTTTGGTTGTTCCAAAGGCTTCTTTGGATTCCATGATCCCCATATCCTCGTTTAATGCCTTACAGGAAAAGATCACCTTGTCCACATAATAAGAACGGATCACTTCCTCGGTTCTGGCACCCAGGAATGCAAGATACCCTTCCTTCATCACTCCACCGGTGGAAATAATATTCCAGCCGGATACATCAGAGAGTTCCAAAAGGATCTCCATAGAATTGGTAACAACGGTAAGACGTTCCTTTTCTTTCAGAGCCTTGGCCACAAAAACTGCCGTTGTGCTGGCATCCAGAAAAATGTGATCTCCGTCATTCACCATGGAAGCAGCAATCTCCGCCATTTTCTGCTTTCCCTGTACATTCTGGTTTTTACGAATATTAAATGGTAAATCAATACCGACATCTTCGTTGATCACCGCACCGCCATAACTCTTTGTGGCAAGTCCCTCTTTTTCCAGCTTGTCCAGATCACGGCGGATGGTTTCTTCTGAGACACTGTAAAGCTGGCTTAGTTCACTTACAACAACCCTTTTCTCTTCCTGTAATTTCTCGAGAATCAGATTTCTTCTCTCTAATGCTAGCATAAGATGCCTCCTTTTCAGATGTCATTGCAGGGATACCCTTCAAAAGGATATCCCTCAGATATAAAGACAATATTAAAGGATCGTATCGATCATTCTCTTGTCCGGATGAGCGATCACTGAGGAATCCATGTACATTCCTTTTTCAGCTACCAGCTCTTTTGCTCTTTCGATAGAAGCCTCCACTGCAGAAACCTCGCCGGTAAGAAGCATGTATGATTTACCGCACATACCCTTGGCGATACGAAGCTCGATCAGATCAACGATAGCTGTCTTAGCTGCCTGATCTGCCGCCTCGATGATAGATGCTGCATCATAGGTCTCAAGAATTCCCAGGGCACTGATCTCCTCGACCTGTGTGGTTCCGTAGATTGCCGGGAAAATGGACTCATGTGGATTGCCCAGTACAAAACTGTCAATGCATTTGTCCTCGTATGTTGTTACAGCTGTGTCTACAGCAGCTTTCACTGCGCTTAAATCTCCGGTGATAATTGCAATATATTTTCCCGGACATACTGTCTGCGCCTCCACGATCTCTACTTCAGATGTCTTAACCATGGCATCTGCTGCAGTGATACCAGCTGGTGTGGTTTTAAACTCAATCATTCCGATTGCTCTACTCATTTTGTGCACGTCCTTTCTAATTTCTTGCAATTACAACATGGCGGTCTGTCACTTCTGTAACCTTACCGCTGATGGTTGCATGGATTCCGACACTTAATCCCTGTGCAGGCTGTGCGATCATCTGGCCTTCTGTTACCATATCGCCTACATTTACGATTGCCTGTGCCGGTGCACCGATATGCTGGCTTAAGAGAACCTTTACCTTCGATACGTTTACAAGTTCTTCCTGAAGCGGTGCATCCTTGTCATATCTGGTAAGTCCCAGACGTGCCATCAGACGCTCCTCAGGAACCTTGCGGTATTCTCTGGACTCCTGAACCGGCTTCGGCTGAACACCCTGAGGTGGTCTGATCCCTGCCTTACGAAGTCCGCCCTTCATATCTGCAAGCAGTGTTCTCGGAGCCAGGCTCTGCGGACACGCATACATCTCGCAGACACCACAGGAGCTGCAGAATGCAGAATTGATATAAGGATTTACATTTCTGAAATCCTGATTAGATGCTGCCATCATGAACATTGCCGGATCGATCGGGTGTCCCAGATTATGTCTCGGGCAAAGATCTGTACATGTATGGCAGTGGCAGCAGATCGATGCTGCTCTCTTCAGATCTATAGAAGAAGTCCGCTGCTTCTTCATGACAATAACATGGTCCTTTGGAAGAACCAGGATTGCATTCGTTGTTTTTGTAACCGGGTCTGAACCATTTCCGATACGTCCCATCATCGGGCCGCCAACGAAATATACAGGATCCTTTACAGTTGTACCGCCTGCCTGGGCAACAACCTCTTCCAGTGTACATCCCAACGGAACCTTCACTGTAACAGGGTTCTCAACCTCAGCAACAACGGAAACATATTTACATGTGACCGGTTTATGTTCTTCTACCGCGCGGTATACATTGTAGAGAGTCTCTACATTAAATACGGCTACTCCCTGCTCGATCGGCAGTCCTCCGGGCCGTACCACACGTCCGGTTGCCTCATAAATAAGAACAACCTCATCACCCATAGGATAAACCTCATCAAGAAGATGGATCTTAACCCTTGGGAATTCTTCGATATGCTGATTTAAAGCATTGATCGTCTGTACATAAGATTTTTTGATTCCGATAATAGCCTGGGAAGCTCCTACCGTCTCCGCAACCATATCGAATGTTTTCATGATCTCGTATGCGTGCTTCTCCAACAACTGTCTGTGAAGTTTCAGTAATGGTTCGCACTCTGCACAGTTCATGAGAATGATTTCTGCTTTGTCTGTCAGCTTCATGTATGTAGGGAAACCTGCTCCACCTGCTCCGACAACACCATTCTCCTGCATAATTTTCTGTAATTCTTTGATATCCATGGCGTTACTCCAATCCTGCACCGTCATCTACGATTCCGACGATTGCGGCATCTACCGGTGCTGTTTCTACGCCGCAGCCAATTCTTGCTGCGCTTCCTTGTGCCACCAATACATATTCGCCGATTCCCGCACCGATGATATCGATGGCAACAATCTGGCTGTGCTCGGCTTTCATATGATGCACCGGCTCCACGATCATGAACTTATTTCCTATCAGTTTTTCACTTTTTCGTGTGGAAACAATACTTCCAACTACTTTGCCTACGATCATATGAGCCTCCGTTTTTCTCTATATCCTCTGCTGGGGATGCCGAAAACGGCATCCCCGAAGGAGGAATATTATTTGATTATGGTAACTGTATTGCCTGTGGCAATTCTTGCTGCATTTGCTTCATCTGTATCAATATGCATTTCCAGTGTAAAGCTGTCATCAACACGGATCTTAACCTGATTAAAGATCGTTCCGCGCTCATTGTCAGCTTTGACGGAAACAACATCACCATCATGTACACCCGCAGCCTGGGCATCCTTCGGAGCCATGTGAATGTGACGCATAGCCACAATACAGCCCTCTTTCAGATAAATGGCACCTTTCGGTCCGACGATGGCGATCGGTGCACTTCCTGCAAGATCACCGGACATACGTACCGGAACCTTCATTCCCAGCTTGATCGCATCTGTTGCGGAAACCTCAACCTGTGATTTACTGCGGACAGGTCCGAGGATCCTTACATTCTCGATCGCACGGAGCTTCAGTCCCACAATGGTAACTGTTTCGTTGGATGCAAACTGTCCGCCCATCAGATCCTTTTTCTTTGTGAGCTGATAGCCTTCTCCGAACAGCGCCTCCACATGCTCCTGTGTCAGGTGAATATGTCTTGCGGAAACTCCGATAGGAACAACGAAACCATTGCCCTTGTCTTCGTTTTTGTTGATCGCATCGATCACCATTTTTGTGATCATTTCAATATTATTCGTTTCCAAGAGTACACCTGCTTTCTTTCGGTTTCATGACTGAACTTAACTCAAAACACACCGGCCGGAAGCCTTAATGGCCCTCAGGCCGGTGCGTCTTGGAACTGATCAGTTAGATTATTTAAGAACCGGAAGGATTTTCTCTACGTCTGTATGAGGTCTCGGAATTACGTGTGTAGCTACAAGCTCTCCAAGTCTGGATGCTGCTGCGCTTCCGCTCTCTACTGCAGATTTAACTGCTCCTACATCTCCACGAACCATAACTGTTACAAGACCGGAACCGATCTTCTCTGTTCCTACCAGAGCAACGTTAGCTGCTTTACACATCTGGTCAGCTGCCTCGATAGCTGCTGTAAGTCCTCTTGTCTCAACCATTCCTAATGCTTCCTGTGTCATGATCATATCCTCCTTGTGGATTATAAATGCTTTATTTGTTCTGTTTACTTCTGACTATTTTGGTGCAACAGCTTATTTTTTGCTGCTGTTTTTGCTTTCCAGTGCTTCTTCCGGATTTTCCTGCTGTTTCTTTTTCCATCGGCTTGCACTCAGCTCAACCAGTTTGACGATTTCCTCGTGGGGATTGGCAATTACCGCATAGCTGGCAGGCTTCTTGATAGCCTGCTCTACTGCTGCGTTGACAGCTGCTGTAACTGCTGATACATCGCCTTGTACGATCAGGGTCACCAGTCGTCCGCCCAGCTTACGCTCCCATGACGCCAGCTCAACGTCTGCCGTTTTGCACATGATGTCCAGGGCATTGATCGCCGCAACTACACCAGTGATTTCTATAAATCCATATGATTTTCCCATGAGCGAACTCCTTAACTAATTTCTATTCCTCTCAAAGCCTGAATCAGAGCTTTGGAAGGATTTTCTCTACATCTGTATGAGGTCTCGGGATCACGTGTGTAGCTACAAGCTCTCCAAGTCTGGATGCTGCTGCGCTTCCGCTCTCTACTGCTGCTTTTACAGCGCCTACGTCTCCACGAACCATAACAGTTACAAGACCGGAACCGATCTTCTCTGTTCCTACCAGAGCAACCTCTGCTGCTTTTGTCATTGCATCTGCTGCCTCGATCGCAGCTGTGAGGCCTCTTGTCTCAACCATTCCTAATGCTTCCTGTGCCATGATTCTATCCTCCTGAATCCTATTCGTTACTTTTTTATCATATATGATTCCGTCACTTTTGTAAAGTTAAGTTACGGAATCCTCTCAATCTTTATCCAGGGCGCTGATCTTCAGCATTTTCTGTGTACCTGGTTCCGGGTTGGGGATTATGTAATGCTGTACCACACCTGTCATGCTCTCTGCGACCTTCATGCCGGCTTCTACCGCTGCCGTGACATCTGACACGCTTCCGCGGTACTTGATGCAGACAAGAAGCGGTACTGGCAGGCTGTCCGCATTCGCCGGTTTATTCTTATCGAATACCTCCAGGTGGACATTTGCAGCCTTGCACCCGGCGTCAGCTGCCACAAAGGCTGTCGCAAGTCCGAAGACCTCCAGAATTCCTACAGCTTCTGCCATGTTGCTTCTCCTTTCCCGTTAAGGTTATTTGTTAACAACCGCGATCTTAAGACCTGTCATTGACAGGTTCTTCTCAAGTGCCTCGTTGATCTCTTCCAGCGGATACTTGTCAGTGATCAGCTCAGACATTGGAAGTCCGATTGCTTTTGCTCTCTTAAGGAAATCAAATGTTGTTGCATAATCTCTGAGGTTGTATACCCAGGAACCAACAAGGTTGATCTCTTTGGAGCAGAGATCGAAATGCGGGTTGATGGTTGCATCTCCACCGTTGATGAAGAATCCAAGCTCGCAGAGGCCGCCGCCGTTTCGGATGAATTTGTAGATATTGGAATGAGCATGAGGATTTCCGGTACACTGGAAAGCGAAATCTGCAAGATGTCCGCCCTGAGCCTCTTTCACAGCCTCAGTAAGTGCCTCAACACCCTTGAAGTTCATAAAGTTTACAGTCGTAGTTGCGCCCATTCTCTTGGCAAATTCAAGACGCTGCTCGTTTCCGTCTACTGCACAGATGTTGTGAACACCCATTGTATGAAGAACGGCGATACAGATCAGACCGATCGGTCCGCAGCCCTGAACAACAACTCTGCTGTTGAATTTCAGGATTCCTGTTGTTTTTGCTCTCTCTACTGCATGTACAAGTACTGCACATGGCTCGATGAGGATACGGGAATCAAGATCCAGATCACTTACATTGAAGAATGTGGAACCGAAGCTTCCGCCTCTGATGAAGATGTAATCAGCGAACCATCCGTTGAATTTAACATCATCGTCCGGAAGAAGTCCGTATACGTCAGCGCCACCTACGTTTTTCTTGTTGAGGTCGAACATTGTGATTTCCGGATCATCTTTGAAGATCATACATGTAACGATCTTATCTCCGACTTTAACCGGTTTACCGGCTGTATCAACCTTAACGTTTTTACCCATTTTTACGATCTCGCCGGTTCCCTCATGTCCGAGAACTACCGGAATAAGACCAAACGGGTCATTTTTGTACTCATGAGCATCTGTTCCGCAGACACCGCATCCCTCAACCTTAACAAGGATGTCGTCGTCACCGACTTCCGGAAGATCATACTCCTGAAGCTCAAAATGTTTCTTCTCTGTCATCATTGCCACTCTTGCTTTTTTAGGAATTGTATTTCCTGCCGGAGCAGCCGGAGCGCTTGCAGTAGCTGCTGCAGGAGCGTTTCCTGTCATGCCGGAGAGAACCTGTTTAACGATTTCTTCAATATTTACATTGTTCATATCCATTGTTTCTGTTCCTCCTGATTAACGAATGCAAAGGCTGTCTGTCATTACGCAGCGTCTTCTCTTTGTGAATGTGCTTGCGCTTGTAAGTCCCTCACCGGTACGGCTTGCAATTGTGAATGTACAGAAACCTTCTCCGCCAAATCCAAGTGCGGAATAGGACGGGCCGTTCTTTACAAGGATTGCGGTATCAATTGCTTTCGCATATTTTGTAATGTTATCAATATTCTTGGAATGAATATGTGCGGAATGACGGTTGCCATGCTCAAGCCATACAGCCTGCTCTACAGCATCGTCAAAATCCTTAGCTCTTACGATTCCGAGGATTGGCATCATAAGCTCTGTTGTGATGAGCGGATGCTCCTTCGGTCCCTCGAAGATAATGCAGCGGGTATTTGCCGGTGCCTGAACTCCGATCATGGAAAGAAGTGTCTTCGCATCACGTCCTACACATTTACGGTTCAGCTTGCCGCCTGCAAGTACAGTCTCAACAAGCTTATCCTGCTCCTCCTTGGATGCAAGGTAGCAGTCATTTTCTGTAAGCATGTAGTGCATTAACTCATCAACTACGGAAGATACTGCAACAACTTCCTTCTCTGCGATACATGGAAGGTTGTTATCGAATGTACATCCGTTTACGATATCCTGAGCTGCCTTACGGATATCAGCAGTAGCATCAACCAGTGCCGGCGGGTTTCCTGCTCCTGCACCGATTCCTCTCTTACCGGAGGAAAGAACTGCTGTTACAACACCAGGACCTCCTGTTGCTGCGATCAGATGGATATCTTTATGTTTCATCATAATATTGCTTGTCTCAAGAGTTGGTTTCTCAACTGTGACAGCGATATTATCCGGGCCGCCTGATTCCAGGGAAGCCTCATTTAAAAGATTGATTGCGTAAATAGAAGTTTTAACTGCTGCCGGATGTGGGTTGAATACTACTGTATTTCCGCCTGCCAGCATACCCATTGTGTTGCAGAGAACTGTTTCACTCGGGTTAGTACATGGTGTAATCGCACCGATAACACCAAACGGTCCCATCTCGATCAGAGTCAGTCCTCTGTCTCCGGACCATGCAGTTGTTGTAATGTCTTCTGTTCCAGGTGTCTTGTCTGCTACCAGGTGATGTTTCAGGATCTTATCTCCTACATTACCCATACCAGTTTCCTCAACACCCATACGTGCCAGTACTTCCGCATTTTCTTTGATCTTCTTGCGGATGCAGGTGATGATCTTTTCTCTCTGGTCCATAGACATTGTCTTAACTACCAGCTGAGCCTTCTTGGCTGCTTCGATAGCATCATTCATATCCTTGAAAACGCCATGTTTTCCGGCCGGAGCATCTGCGATCTGCATTTTTGCCATAACTTCCTGTACAATTTCCTGTACCATATTCTCACTTATTGGCATGAGATGTCCTCCTTAATATTCCGTCAAAAAATTATTTCAGGCCAAGCTGAGCCATAACCTGTTTTGTGATCTGAGCAACAAGCTCTGCGTCATTCTTTGCTGTATCTGCTGCAGGAGCTGCATCTTTATCACAATCACAGTCTTTTCCAACGAAATCATACTGATATCCTGGGAACTGTTTGTAGTCCTCGCTGTGGCATGCACCGCCGCAGTTGTGGCAGTTCTTGCCGTCTTTGTTCAGGCAGAGGCTTGCCGGATGTTTTCCAGGCATACCGAATTTACGACGGATCGCATAGAGCTTCTCGATGTTCTCTTTGTCGAATTCCTTCGGTCCGCCAAGGAGCTTGGTCTGATACAGAAGCTGTGCATAGAACTCTACAGACTCCATCTTCATATATGCAGCGTTAAGGTCTGTGCTCCATGTAAGTGCTCCATGGTTCTCAAGAAGTACTGCATCGAAGTATGGAAGGTATTTCTCAAGGTTATCCGGAATCTCCATTGTGGAAGGTGTGCCGTACTCAGCGATCGGAACACATCCAAGAGCGATAACTGCCTCAGGCATGATCGGCTGTGTAAGCGGGATACCTGCGATTGCGAAAGATGTAGCATAGATTGGATGAGCATGTACAACAGATCCTACGTCCGGTCTCTTCTCATATACTCTCATATGCATCTTGATCTCAGATGATGGTTTGAATCCCGGGTTAGCCTGGATCACATTACCCTTGCCATCTACTTTACAGATGAACTCTGGTGTCATGAATCCTTTGGATACACCAGTTGGTGTGCAAAGATATTCATTCTCAGCTATCTTAACAGAAAAGTTTCCGTCGTTAGCTGCAACCATGTTACGGTTGTAGATTCTCTTACCGATGTCACAAAGCTGTTTTTTGATTTCAAACTCGTTTACCATGCTTAATTTCCTCCTTGAGCATTGGATTGCACTATTTTGTTTCTGAGAACATTTTACCCCATACCACAAAATAAGTCAAGGACAATCCGTTGTTTTATGTTGGTTTCTTGTTGTATTTTGTGTTGTTTTTATTGTTTTTTATATTTTCTGTTTGTAAAGGATCTTTTTTCTGTAATCCTGTATCTCTCAGCCGCCGATCTGGCAGTCCAGGCTGCATACCGCATGCACTGCATTCTTTAGCATCTGCATATGTTCTGCTGTAGGCGGAAGGATTCCTTCCATTAAATAGGGTCTGCCAAGTCCTTCATATTTATCCTGCCCCAGTCTGTGGTACGGAAGAAGATGGATCTTGTTTACGCCCGGAAGGGATGCTGCAAATCTTGCGATCGCCTGGATCTCTTCCACAGAATCATTAAATGTGGGGATCACCGGAACGCGGATCACCAGTCTGGTTTTTCCGTAGAGCGCAACCCTTCTTGCATTCTCCAGCATCAGTCCGTTGGCCCGTCCTGTGAATTCTTTATGTTTTTCCTGATCCATATGCTTGATATCCATCAGATATACATCCAGATAGGGAAGTACCTGTTCGATCTTTTCCCATGGGGCACAGGCCATACTTTCTACCGCTGTGTTGATCCCTCTCTCCTTTGCCGCGCGAAGAAGATCTCTGGAAAAGTCCGCCTGACACATACATTCCCCTCCGGAAAGGGTGATCCCGCCTCCGGAACGATAATAATAGGCACGGTCTTTTTCCACCTCTTCGATCATCTCACGAACTGTCACGTCGCGGCCGATCACTTTATCTTCTCCCAGAACCTTCATGTTCTGGATCCGGTATTCCTGTGATTCCGGATTACAGCACCAGCGGCAGCGAAGAACGCAGCCCTTCAGGAACACGATGGTACGGATACCCGGTCCATCGTGTACTGAATATTTCTGAATATCAAAGATCCTGCCCTTTGTATCCAAATAGTCCATTCGTTACTCCTTTAGAAGCCCTGCTCAGTACGTCTGATGATATCGTCCTGCAGAGATCTGGAAAGTGTAGTGAACAATGCGCTGTAGCCTGCAACACGTACAACCAGATGTTTGTACTTCTCCGGATGCTTCTGTGCATCCAGAAGTGTTTCTCTGTCAACAACGTTAAACTGCATATGCATACCCTTCTGATCAAAGTATCCGCGGATCAGTGCTACGAATTTCTCCAGTCCTTCTCTTCCTGCAAGTGCTGACGGATGGAATTTCTGATTGAACAGTGTTCCGTTGGATACGATAAAATGATCCAGGCGGGATACAGAAGTTGCCGCAGCTGTCGGTCCCTTCACATCCTTGCCGGCTGACGGGGAAACACCATCTGCTACCGGAGTATGTGCGTAACGGCCATCCGGTGTTGCACCGGTCTGTCCGCCAAGAGGAACGTTTGCAGATACAGGATAAAGTCCTGCCTGATAATGTCCGCCTCTCGGGTTCATATATTTCTGAAGCGGCTTGGTGTAAGTATAAGCCACATCTCTTGCAAAATAATCCACATCCGGGATATCGTTTCCAAACTTCGGAACCTCCTCGATCATCTTGTGGATCTCTTCGAATCTTGCTTTCTTCTCCGGAGATGGCTCTGTTCCGAGAGCTGCTGTCATAACAGCTGTTGCGGTCTGCTCATTTACGCGGATGCCATTCTCCTGAAGCTTCTGCATAACAATGGTGGTGATATCTGCTGCAGACTGTGCATCGATACCCTTGCCGTAGTTCCATGCCAGAGCCTCCTTCAGCTCTTCCATGGTCATCTTCTTTTCTTCATATACAAGCTTGCGGATCGCATACAGAGAATCTGCCATGTTTGCAATACCAAATCCCTGAGGACCTGTAAAGTTATAAACAGCTCCGCCTTCCTGAACGGATTTGCCTCGTTTCAGGCAGTCATCCACCATACAGGAAAGGAATGGAAGCGGACATCTCTCCGCATGTGCCACATCAATGGCATTATCAGCATTTACAAGCAGGGAAATGAAATATTCCATCTGTTTCTTATATGCATCATAGAACTCATCGAAGCTCTTCATCTCTGTGACATCGCCGGTCTGGACACTGATCTGTACCCCTTTGTCCATACCATTAGAGAAAACCATCTCCAGCGGACGGCACATGTTAAAGAATGCAGCGTCATGCCACCCCTCTGTCTTACCTGCCTTCTGCGGTTCTACACAGCCGATGATGTTATATTCTCTGGCATCTGCAAGAGAAAGGCCGCGGTTCTGCAGTGCAGGAATGATAACCTCATCATTGTAATAAGCCGGAAGTCCGATTCCTGTTCTTGTAAGCTCTGCAGCCTTGATCAGGAATTCATGTGGTGATCCGTTCCATACTCTTACAGAAAGAGACGGTGCCGGAAGGTGCACATGCATAGACGCCTGGATGCACATAAAGGAGAGATCATTGGTCACATCCTCGCCATCCTTGTTCTGACCACCTGCGATCAGGTTCTGGAAAAGGCTGTAGCCTGCAAAGCCTTCTGCAGATGCAGCATCACGGCATTTATTCAGGTCGTTTAATTTTACCCATATGCAGTCCATCAGTTCCTGGGCAAATTCTCTGGTAAGATTGCCTGCTTCCATATCACTCTTGTAATACGGATACATATACTGGTCAAAACGTCCCGGAGAAATAGAATGTCCGCTGCTTTCCATCTGGATCAGCTGCTGTACAAACCAGAAGGACTGGCACGCCTCATAGAAGTTACGGGCGCCCTTCGCCGGTACGCGTGTACAATTGGATGCGATCTGAAGGAGTTCCTGTTTTCTGGTCGGATCCTGACACTGATATGCCATCTGCTCTGCGAGCTCGGCATAGCGATGTGCATAGTCGATAACTGCCTGACAGCTCATGATAACTGCTTCCAGGAAACGGGATTTCTTTGCGTAATCACCATCTCCTACATTACACTCATCCAGTTCCTTCTGAGCTTTGGCAATGATCCCTTCATAGCCGATCGCCAGAACTTCTTCATATTTAACGGTTACGTGTCCTACACCATTGTAGAAATAGTTTCCGGGTGTAAAAATATTGTGGTCAATGGCAAGAATCGCTTCCGGTGCCATGTAGGATGTTGCAAGCTCACTGGTAGTCTTGCCTTTCCAGTATTTATGTACCTCACGGAGCTCCGCCTTGGTTTCCTCCGCAATATAAAATGGATCGGCTGTTCTGGTAGCCACTGTATCCAGCTCATCTTCCAGCCACTGGAAAGAATACTCCGGAAACGTCTGACATCCTCTCGGCGCCAAAGTGCTGCTTCCGACGATCAGCTCCTCATCACGGATGATGATCGGAATGTTGTGCAGGATGTGGGCAAATGCCTTGGCTCTGCGGGTGATGATCGGCTCGTCTTCTGTTGATTTGTAAGACTCTGTGATCAGTTTTGCTCTGGCAGATTCGATCACCGGCATCTTTGCATAAAGATTATCTACAAGATGTGTGATCCTGTCTGTTTTCGGAACATCTGCTATATGAAATTTCTCCATGATTCTCCTTTCTCACAACCGGTTGTTTCTGGTGATCTGTCTGCCTCTACGCTTCCAGAACCGCTCCTGTCCGGCTATGTGCTCATGTAGTTTTATTATACCTTACCCCTACTTCGATGTCAACGAAATCCAACATGTGTTTCTAGCTGTTTTTGTGGTTTTTATCGGTTGCGCCCTGTTGATTTTATTTGTTTTTTTGTATTTTTATGTTTTTCTCTATTGACTTTGTTTTTCTGCTCTGCCATACTTGGATTTATATAGGAATTCCTTTGTTTTTCAGAAAAAATTTATGCAAAGCGGACATTCGTATTCCGCTCTGTCACATGTTCTCAAACAGTAAAAGAGGTGTATTTTTATGTATCTTTCTGATATGCATACCCACTCCATCGCCAGTGGTCACGGCACGGAATGTACCATCACCAACATGGCACGCGCAGCTGCCGAGAAAGGTCTCCGGCTTCTCGGGATCACTGATCACGGTCCCGGCACTCTGGCAGCCGGAACTTCCTCCTATTTCCGCAGCCTTACCTATTCTCCCAAAAAACATTTCGGTGTAGAATTACTCTACGGAATTGAACTGAATATCCTTGACCGCAGCGGAACGGTAGATTTAGATCAGGAATTATTATGTAAACTTGATTACGCCATTGCCAGCATGCATGCCTGGAATTACCGCTGCGGTACCAGAGCTGAAAACACAGAAGCTTTTATCAATGTAATGAAAAACCCCTGTGTAAAGATCCTCGGACATAGTGATAACACTCATTACCCGGTTAATTATGATGCGCTTGCAAGGGCTGCCAGGGAAACCGGCACGATCTTTGAGATCAACGAAGCTTCTCTTGCACCTTATGGCTATCGTGGCGACACAAGAGAAAACTGTTTCGAGATCCTTCGATGCTGCCGCAAATATGATCTGCCGCTGCTTCTTTCCAGTGACAGCCATGGCCCGGAGCATATCGGAGATTTTACCTGTGCTGCTGAGTTTGTTCATCAGGCCATGTTTCCGGAACAGCTGATCCTCAACAACCAGATTCCCAGACTCAAGGTTTTTCTCCAAACCAGAGAATGATCTTCTGTATCTTTTCCGACAGATAACAGATATTGTCCACCCCAAACAAAACAGGCCAGTTCAAACACAGGAATATACATTTTCCTGTATCTGAACTGGCCTGTTTTTTATTTTTCCCGCTGCTTCCGTACAATTTCCGCAAGCTCGCTATATTTACCTGTAACATATCCGAAATTTTCTCTTCTGTGAGGAAGCTTGCATTCGGTGCAGTCTTTAATCCCGCTTTCCGTAAAGCGGAAATTACCACCACATTTATCTCCCAGTGCATATAAAGGGCAATAGCAGAACAGACAATTAAAATTCTCCGGATTTGCTCCTTTATGGCACGGAAAATACTCACAGTTTTTGTGGCTGAAGTAAGAGTATTCTTTGCCTTCCCAGTATGGTTTCTCCATGGCTCTTTTCTCCTCTCCTGACATAACCACACATAATTTTTTCCTATAAAAAAAGAGGTAGCGATGCCACCCCGGGGTAGAAATATAATCCGTTCATGAGTGCGCGGAGGGAACGAATGTATCCGGAGTAGTATCGCCTGCCATTTAATCATGTATAATTCATATGAACAGGCGCATTCCATAAAAAAATGCCTACTCTCGTAAAAAAGTAGACAACGTCCCAGGGGTGCGGAGTCCCTGAAATGGTTGTTACACTTTACACGGAAGTTTAACCTCGCCATAACAAGCAGGTTTCCTGGCTCCGGGATCATGACTCCTCTCTCCTTCTCATACATACGTACAATGGACTATGAGATTCGCTCCTCCGTTACAGTGACCGGATCGCTCAGGTTTCACACCTGATTCCCTTTTCTGTGGACTTCTGATAATCAATATATAACTGTCAGCTATCCTCAGCACTTGCTATGTTCAATATGGAATTATACTGACATCATAATAACATCCTGTTAATTATATGTCAATACTGTTTTTAAAATTTATACATTTTTGAGCATATTTTGTTGCTGTTCATTCCGTTCCATGGGTTTTCAATATTTTTCCTGCCGTCAAAAACAGCCCGACAAACTGCTGTCGGGCTGCTGTATTTTTATTTTCTGTTGTACGTTCTTATTATACAAGACGTCTTACAGATACAATTGTTCTGTATGTAGCATCATTGCTAATCTTGATCCCGTCCTGAGAGTTCGATGCATGAACGATCTGGCCATTACCCATGTAAATAGCCACGTGCCCGCCATAGCAGATCAGATCTCCCGGCTGTGCATCTGCGTAGGATACTTCTGTACCTGCATTCTGCTGCTCATAGGAGGTTCTCGGAAGGCTGACTCCGAAGTTCGCATAGACACTCTGTACAAATCCGGAGCAGTCTGCACCATTGGTAAGGCTTGTTCCGCCCCATACGTAAGGATTCCCCACAAACTGTGTAGCATAATTCACAACAGAAGATCCGGAACCACTGCTGTAAGAAGAACTGTCACTGGCTGAGGATGTGTCCTCTTCATTAGATGTGTCCTCTGCACTTTCTTCAGATGCATCTGTGCTGTTATCGTAATCTGCGTCTGCATTATCCTCTGTATTCTCAGTATCCTCGGACGCATCATCATTCTCACCATTGTCTGCATCTTCATCCACAGCCTCGGTGTCATCTTCAGCAGTATCCTCATCTGCATTCTCGATCACGTCGCCGTCCTCATCGTACTGTCCGTCTTCGCTCTCGTCCGCCTCATCCTGCTGTGCTTCCTGCTCTGCCTGGCGTCTTGCTTCCTCTTCTGCCTCAGCCTGCGCTCTCGCTGCTGCTTCAGCCTCGGCCTGACGTCTTGCCTCTTCCTCTGCTGCAATACGCTCAGCCTCTAATCTCTGAAGCTCTGCAGTCTGCTCTGCAAGAAGGTTGGCATAATCTGTAGCCTGCTGCTGTGCGTAGGCAATCTCATTATCATAATCTGCGGATGTGGCACGCTTCTCATCCAGCTGTGCCTGCAGGTTCTGGGACTCTGCCTCATATTCCTGCTTCATTCCCTCCAGTTCTGACTTCTCCTGTGTGTACTGTGCCTCCAGGTTTGCCACCTGCTGGATCGTATTGGAATATTTTTCAAGACTCTTACGGTCCTGCTCATAAGTTTTCTGTGTGTACTCTGCTCTTGTAAGAAGGTCAGACAGGTTCTCTGCATTCAGCATCATCTGGAACCATGCATCGTCTCCACCCTTCTCATAGAGATACTGGATACGTTTCTTCATTGCCTCATACTGTTTCTGCTTGGCATTTTTGGCCTTCTCAAGGTTGGTCTGTGTAGATGCAATGTCGGCTTCCTTATTGGAGATATCTCCCTCCAGTGTCTGGATCGAAACCATCACGTTTACAAGATTGGCATCAAGAGTTGAAATCTCGCCTTCAATCTGTGACTTCTGTGAGGAAAGCTCATCCAATCTGGAATAAGTCGCATTCAGCTGTTCGTTGGTCGCATCCATCTCCTGCTGAAGCGCTGCCTCATCTTCTCTTGTTGCGCTTACGCTGACTACCTGTGCTCCGCTGATGATGAGCGCCAGTGTCAGACATAATATCCTTTTCTTCATGACTGTTCACCCTCGCAATCTGATTCTAATTTAATACAGCGGATCTGACCATCCGCTTCGTTGGTTTTCTTTGTAATACTTTTGCAATATCTTGTTTCAATCTTTTTATATATTAACACAGTGTTATTTGGATTGCAAGGATTTTCTATTAATTAGTTTAAAACTTTGTAACATTTATTAATGATTTTGACATTAAAAAAGGAGAACCCGGGTTATCTCAGGTTCTCCTCTCACGTTTCTTATTGCTATTTGTTACATACAAATTTCTTTCAGCACATCCTGATCAGAACAGATCTGCAAGGATCTGATTGGCTGTCTTGTTCAGATATCCGTTGGGATCGGAAAGAGTGCTTCTGTTCCATCTGAAGTATGCACCGTTTCGGATATAGTTACCACTGGATTCATGATAGTCATATTTGCTGGCTCCAGGATACCTAGACATATAAGTTTCTGCCAGCTTGATCGCCTGGCTTCCGTAAGTTCCGCTTGGTGTCGGTGTTCCGGAAATCTGTACGCCGGCATTCGGTGTACAGTGGAGGATCACGACACTCTTATCGGAACACTGTCCGAGAACGATCCAGGTATGTCCGCTGTTGTATCCGATATCCCCAGGATAAAGCTTCCAGTTTGAGCTTGCCAGCTGAGCCTGGGAAACAACGGTACCCATTCCCTTGCCGGAATACAAAGATCCAAGATTTCCGGAAACATCCGTGTACATAGGTCCACCGGATCTGCTCTGCATGATCTGATATACAGACCATCCTACAAAGCCGGAGCAGTCAAGGCCCTTCTGTTCTGTAGCTTCACTGAGATCCATATAATATCTGTAATTATAGGAGCTGGAATTGCTGTCATACCACTGTTTCCATTTTGGACTGATGCCCTTTCTGGTCGCATCCGACCAGTTGTGGCCGCCGCCCCATACGTAAAGAGTCTTTCCTACCGGAAGTAATGCATTGGCAAGGAAATTCTTGATAGTCCTGGAGCTTGTCGCTGTAGTAGTGCTTGGGTTGGTATCCAAGACACCATTGCTGCCAAATGTATACTTCTTGCCATCGATCGTCTTCGTTCCCGTAGCCATGACACCGGTTGACGGATCGAAATAATATTTATATCCTTTTTTGGAATTTGTGACCCAACCGGTAGCCATCACGCCGCTCTTGCTGTAAAAATAATAGGTATCGCTGCCGATCTTCTTGAAGCCCTTATACATAGCTCCCGTGTTTGGATCAAAATAACGCTTCTGCTGTTTCTTATTCGTTGCCCAGCCCTTTGCCATAAAGCATTTGCTGGTAAAATATCTGGTCACATTCTTCTTGTCTGTAAGGAATACACTTCTGGCTGCAGCACCACTGCCGCTGTAGAAATAATATTTCTTATTGCTGATCGTGGCCCATTTCGTTGTCATATATCCGCTGGCGGGATTAAAATAACGGGTATTTTTCTTGCTGTCTGTAAGCCAGCCTGTTGCCATATAGCCCTTGGCACCGTTGACATTATAAAAATATCGTTTGCCCTTGGAATCCTTAGCCCAACGCTTCATCTGCACGCCTGTGGATTTATTAAAAAAATATTTCTTCCCGTTCAGTGTAAGCCAGCCTTTTACCTTCTGTCCATTCTGATAATAATAGGACTTTCCTTTTTCTGTTTTAAAGCCGTTTTTGGTCGCAGCCTGTACATCTGTTGCCGTTGTATGTACAGTTGCTCCGGCTGCAAAGAACATCAGAACAAAAAAAAGTCCCCAGAGTTTCCATTTTCTGCTTAATTTTCGCATACATACCTTCCTTTGATAGATAGATCATTGATATTTACTATTTCTTAAGTCCGACTGATCGTAAACGTTACAATTTTGTTACAATTTTACGTCCATATTATATAACATTCTTTACGGTCCGTCAACTCTTTCCTTTTCTTTCAGAAAAATCATCATCCAGGTATTACCAATGTTAATTTTATGCAGAAAAAAGCCCCGAAACATCAGAAATATTCACCGATGCTCCGGGGATATGATCCTTTATGCAGTTTTGCTCCTGTCTGTTACGGATCCTTACAGAAATTTTTTGCGAAGCTCTGCCCCATCAAGGGCACTTAAATATGCAGGTGCAACATCAAATACTGTCTTGCATCCCTTCTGTCCTTCCTGGTTCATGCGGTATGCAGCTCTTGCATAGGCAACGATCACAGAAGATGTGAACTCAGGATTGGAATCCAGCTTCAGGCTGTACTCGATCACATGGCTGTTCTCATTGTTCCAGCCTGTTTTTCCGCTGCGGATCACAAAACCGCCGTGTGGGATACCGCTGTGGTCACGATTCAGCTCTTCCTGGGAAATGAAATGTACCGTTGTATCATACTCGTCAAAGTAGTTCGGCATGGTCTTGATCTCTTCCTCGATGCGTGCAAGATCAGCACCTTCCTCAGCAACTACGAAGCACTCTCTTGTATGTTTCTGGCGTGTAGTAAGCTCCGGATTTTCTCCGTTTCTTACTGCCTCAAGTGCAGCTTCTACCGGAATGGTGTACTGCTTTGCATCCTTTACGCCTTTGATGCGGCGGACTGCATCAGAATGTCCCTGGCTGACACCCTTGCCCCAGAATGTGTAGTCGTTTCCATTTGTAAGGATCGCATTTGCATACATACGGTTCAGAGAAAACATTCCTGGATCCCAGCCTACGGAAATGATTCCTACATGTCCACTCTCTGCTGCTGCCTTGTCAACATTTGCAAAATGCTCCGGGATTTTCTTATGTGTATCAAAGCTGTCCACAACATTGAAATATTTTACATACTCCGGTGTCTGAACAGGAAGATCTGTCGCACTTCCTCCACAGATGATCAGGACATCGATCTCATCCTTCAGCTTCTCCGCATCTTTTACAGAATAAACCTTTGCGGTCTCTGTAAGGATCTTTACAGTCTCTGGATCACGTCTGGTAAATACTGCAACCAGCTCTGTATCCGGATTATGCTTGATGGCGCACTCCACGCCGCGTCCCAGGTTTCCGTAACCTAAAATACCAATTCTTATACTCATAACGATTTCCTCCTCTTTTTCTCTGCAGTATGACATTTTCCGGACAGCATTGTGAATTTCTGTCAGAAAAATCCCTCTGCGATCTATATCGCAAAACGGATCTGCAGGATCCGCCTTACAAACATATGGATATGCTGCCTCAGGATATTCCGATTCTCAATTCCGGGATATCGATGACCGCTTTGTTCCTGCATCAGCAGCAGAAAAAGCCGCCCGGCCAGCACATGAAACAGGCCATGGTCCTGCAGCAGGCATCACACATATCTCCTCCTGCGGTCGGCATTCCCCCAAAGGGATCCTGCCGCTGCTGATACCAGCCGCCACCGCCTTCCATTCTCTGGAGCAGCATACGGTACTGCATATTATCCGGTTCCTGACGGACTGCTTCACGGATCTGATCCAGAGCTGTTACATTATTTCCCATTCCCATATTTGCCATAGCAGCCAGGTAATACCATTCCCCATTTTTCTGACCAAGAGAATCCAGTACATTCATAGCTTCCTGAAAATGACCGCTCTGCACATAATTGGCGGCCGCCCTTCTGCGCATACTTTCCTCATCCTGATAGGCACTGGAACCGGCATTTCCGTAATTTCCAAAACCACCGTAATTTCCGTAGCCGCCATAGCCATTCTGGGAACTACTTCCGTACTCACGCTCTTTCATGATCTGCTCGTAAGCCTGCTGCACTTCTTTGAATTTTTCTTCGGCCTGATCCTTATTCGGATTATTGATATTGGCATCCGGGTGATACTTTCGGCTCAGCTTCCGGTATGCCTTTTTTATTTCATCATCAGATGCGTTTCTGGGAACTCCCAGCACGCTGTATGGATCTAACATTTTTTCTCTTTCTCCCGTTCTTCCCTGCGCTTCTGTCCGATCGCCGCAAAGCGGCACCAGACGCCGGAATATAAAATATTTCGAAGGATATCTCCGTATCGGAGGATCGGCAGCTTTTCAAATTCTCTGCAGCATTCTGCAAGCATCATCATAAGAAGCCGACGTACCTCTTCCTCGAACCCTTCTATCTTATATTTTTCAAGGAAAGGATTGTAATTTCCGTTTTCTGCATCTTTTTCCACATCGTCATAAGCATCCAGGATGTAGATAAATTTTCCGAGATAAAATCCCAGACGGCGCAGGGACGATTCCCAGACATCCTTACGGAAGGCCAGAATCTCTTCCATGATACGTCCGGAACATCCGGCTACACGGTCCACATCGGTTTCCCCCTGTTTTTCCAGGGAAGAAAGCTCCTCTAGTGCGTTTCGGATCCTTTGGATCTTCTCCGGATAAGCGGACATATGCATATTTCCGCAATTCTTCAGAATTCCTGCATATGCATAGCGCAGTGGTTTGTGTTCATCCTGCCAGTCATCCATACATTTGTAATAGGTAAGGATCACATTCATATCCGCACAGTACTCAGTTACTGTATTTTTGCGCACCGGCTGGGGCTTCAGCGGATGGACCACACACCTGGAGGTTCCCTTCTTCGTTGGCGGTTCATAAAGAGCGCTTAAAAGAAGGACCACAAATGTCATATCATAAGTCAGTGAGATCTGTCCCGGTATCCCGTATCTCTCCCGCAATTCTCTGCAAAGACCGCAGTAAAAAGAACGGTACACATCAAAATCCTTGAATTTTATTTCCGGTTTATTAACGGTCACATATCCGAACATGTCAGCTCCTTTTTACGAATTTTGTGTGGCATTTCGGACATTCGATCTCGATCTTGCCCTTTCCCTTTGGAATACGTATCTTCTGTCCGCAGCCCGGACAGCTGTAGATATGATGGGTCTTTCTCTGCTTCATCAGATCCTTTTCTTTATTAAAGCGAAAACGGAACTTTGACGTCATCTGAAGGAATTTCTGATTTTCGGCATAACGCTGCTGGATATTTCTGGAAAAAATACGTATATATGCATATACGATCGCTGCGACCCCGAGAATGTCAAGGGTGCTGCCGACAGTTCTGCTGAATATATTAGCAAACATTGCCAGAATGATCAGAACCAGTGCGACTCCCATGGTGAACCTGGAAAGATCATCCACTCCATAACGTCCCTGCATAAATTTATTGAATTTGTCTCTCATATGATCTGCATCTCCTTTTCACTGCCAGACGGCACTGCCCAAAAATTTCCGTAAAAAAATCCGGATGGCAGTTCCTAACGGTCATTGCATACCTGGAAAATGTAGAATTTCAGATAATAGGACTCATCTGCTGACCATAGGATCGGATGATCCGGTGCCTGTGTACGGTACTCTACCTGGCGCAGTCTCTTATGGACATTCTTCGCTGCCTGACCGATGGTCTGTGTAAACAGCTCATACGTCATAAAATGAGAGCAGGAACAAGTTGCGAGAAATCCGCCGTCCTTTACAAGACGCATTGCACGGAGATTGATCTCACGGTATCCCTTGATAGCATTTTTTACAGAGCTTCTGGATTTCGTAAATGCCGGAGGATCCAGTACCACAACATCAAATTTCTCTCCCTTCTCCTCAAGCTCGGGAAGAAGTTCAAAAACATCCTCACAGAGGAATTTCACTGTTCCGTCCAGGCCGTTCAGACTGGCGTTTCTTCTTGCCTGCAGGACTGCAGTTTCCGACGCATCCACACCGAGAACACTCTGTGCCCCTGCAATTCCCGCATTCAGGGCAAAAGAGCCGGTATGTGTAAAGCAGTCCAGAACCTTCGCCCCCTTGCAGAGCTTCTGGATAGCAAGACGGTTATATTTCTGATCCAGGAAAAATCCGGTCTTCTGCCCGTCCCTGATATCTACTTCATATTTCACACCGTTCTCTTCAATCTGAACAAGTGTCGGAAATTCTTCTCCGATAAATCCCTTGGTAAGTTCCATTCCTTCCTGGCGGCGTACCTTTGCATCACTCCGCTCATAGACTCCACGGATCCGGATCCCATCCTCAGCAAGGACTTCCTTCAGTGCATCTATGATCGTTTCTTTAAGACGGTCGATTCCCAGTGCAAGAGACTGTACAACAAGCACATCTGAAAACTTATCCACAACAAGACCCGGAAGAAAGTCTGCTTCTCCGAAGATCACACGGCAGCTTCCGGTATCTACTACCTTCTTACGATACTCCCATGCGTCGCGGACACGTTGTTTCAAAAATTCCGGACTGATCTCTGTACGCTCATCTCTGGTAAGCATACGGACTGTGATCTTGGAATTGGTGTTGATAAATCCTCTTCCCATCGGATATCCGTCAAAGTCCCGGACAAGAACGATATCTCCGTTCACAAAACTTCCCATGATGCTTGCGATCTCATTGTCATATACCCAGAGGCCTCCTGATTTCAGGAATCTGCCTTCGCCTTTTTTTAATGTTACTACTGCCAGGCTCATAAATTCTACCTTTTCCCTTTCTCGTTTCCCTATCACGGTTTGCGATGTATGAGTCCACAAAACCGATTTACGGTCAATTTTATCACAGAAAAATCCATTTTTCCAGTGCTTACACAAATCCTTGTCGTAAATCACAAAATTTTCATGATATCTTTCCGGCACGACAAAAAATACCGCAGCAGAGGTTGTTTTCTCTGCTGCGGTATTTTTTATCTCTTTTTCTGTAAATCTTTTATTCTGCTGCGGATTCCTCAGAAGAGTCCGTGTTCTCGCCGTAAAGACCTGCCAGATATTTCATGGTTTCTTTATAAAGTGTCTGCTTATCTTCCTGGGGAACATCTGCAAGAATAGCTGCTGTCACGTCTGTGGCCTCTGTGTCCTCCTGGGAACTGTCAATACCGAACAGCTTCTTCAGCTTCTGATCCATCATATTCAGCTCTGTACTCTGATATTTTTCTGTACCATCTGCCTCATAGGATTCTGTACCATCCTTCAGGATATCATAATAATCCTTCTCAACAGTTTCTGCCACACTCTTCGCTGTCTGCTCATCCAGTGTTACCGTTGCCACTGCCTCTGTATCCTCCGTTGCAGCGAGAAGGGAATCTGCATCTCCCTCATACTCGCCTTTTACAAAGAGGACAAATTTGTCATAATTGTTCTTTGCTTCTTCACTGAGCACAGAAGTATCGTTTTCTGCACTGTCTGCCTGGTCTGAGCCCTCTGTACTTTCTGAAGATTCTGTATCTTCTGTTGCCTCCGGGATTCCGGTCTCATCGGATGCAGCCTCATCAGAAGCGCTTTCATCTGTGCTGTTCTCGTCAGAAGCACTTTCGTCTGTACTGCTCTCGTCGGATGCACTATCCTCTGTACTGCTCTCATCAGAGGTACTTTCGTCTGTGCTGCTTTCGTCCGAGTTTTCCTCATTGCTATAGGTTCCGTCGTCGGTAGCATCCGGGATTCCGGTCTCATTGCTTGTATCCTGAGAATCTGCTCCTGTTTCTTCCTCAAGACCCGGATCCTCTGTGGAGCTCTGGATCACATCGTCACCAAGAATGCTGTCATTTACATTGTTGACGATATCATCAGAAGAATCTGCATCCACATCTACGGTTTCATCACTGCTCTCGCCATCCAGCGTATCATCAGAGGAAGAAGTCTGGCCTGTGGTATTGGCATCTACCTGCTCCAGTGTTTCCTTCACATCATCATAATTGTAATCCTGCTGTGAGATCTGCTTCAGAAGAGACACGATCCTGTCAATATCGTCCTGGCTTACGGAAATATTGTTCTGCTCAGCCACATTGATGACAATATTCTGAATCTCATCTGCATTCTGTACTCCGTTCTGGATCACATCCATCTTGGACTGGTTTACAACTGTTGTCGCCTCATTTTTACCAACCTTATCTGCAAGCTCACCGGTGGTTACGATCTCCTGGTTGGCAAGCTTCGTCTTGGTCTCATCCAGCTTCTCTCCACTGGCCTTCTCATATGCCATCTGGATGCCGGTAAGTGCGCCTGTTCCGGATACTTCCATCGGGCAGGCAGCAACTACTTCACAGTTCTTCACACCGGATGTAGAAAGTGTCGTTGCGATCATATTACCTGTCACCCAGTTCAGATTTGCTGTGCGGACCTTGATCCCGCCGGACTGTGTAGGCTTCACATAGGCACAGCTCAAAGTTCTGGAACCGATCTGTGACTGTGGTGCGATATTATCCAGGTGTTTATGCTCATCCTCATTTGTAATGGTCATCACCTGCACCTGATCGGAACTTACATTAAAATATTTCATCATTGTCTGCTTCTGGGCATCCGTAAGATCTGCTCCAAGTGTTACTACCTTCGAGGCATCTGCAAATACGGGATTTACACTTCCTGCCACAAGGCATGCACTGCAGAGCAGAGCTGCGATCATGTTTCTTTTTTTCATTGATCTTCCCTCCATATATTTTTTCGGATCGATTGTATCTACTTAACTTTTGCGGTGTAAAGCGGACATTCCTCTTCGTTACTTACATCTCCACGAATGCGAGCGCTTCACGATCTGTCGTTCTTGTCATATTATAACACAGCTGCTGAAATATTTGTAATTTATATTATATAAAAAACGCTGCCGGAAATTATATTACTCATTTCTGACAGCGTTTTATTGCTTTTCTCATTTTCCCAGAGAACTTATCTGATCTGGTTTAATTTTCCGGTTTCTTTTGCTTTTTTCAACAATTCCCGGTTTTTTTCATTCATGATACCAAAATCCTTCAGCGGACAGTACACTTTTTCACATTTTCCCAGGAACTCCAGTGCTTCTTCAAAGGCAGACTCCGAAATGCATTCAAAAGGCTTCTCCGTGATCACTTTTGCAGCCAGTTCTTTTGCCACCTGATAATCCGCATCATTGGTATGGAGAACTCCGGTCACAAAAGGAATCCCCTGTCGCTGCAGCTTCCGATATACCGGAATCCCGCTTCCATTTCCTCCGATCACAAACACCTCCGGTTTTCCGGCCGGAGGTTCCATTTCCACGCAGCCGAATTCTGCATTATAGCTTCCACGGGTGATGCCATAAAGCTTCCGAATATAATCGGAAGTAAAGATTTCCTCCGGTGCACCATATTTCTCAATGTGATCTCCATGAACACAGATCACCTGGTCAGAAATCTTCTGGGCAAGATCCAGCTCATGAAGGGACATGATCACCGTCATCTGTTTTTCCAATACCATCTTCTTCAAAATGGCAAGAAGCTCCAGCTTATGCCGGATATCCAGGAAGGAGGTCGGTTCATCCAGGATAATGATCTCCGGTTCCTGGCAGATGGCGCGTGCCAGAAGGATACGCTGTCTCTGTCCGTCACTGATGGCTGTAAAATCCCGATCCTTCAGATCCCAGGCGTGAACCATCTCCATGGCACTTTTAACTTTTTCCTTGTCCTCTGCGGAAAGGATCCCGAGAGTTCCGGTATAGGGATATCGTCCGGTGGATACCACATCCTCACAGGTCATAAGCTCCGGTCGCATGCGCTCGGTAAGTACTACAGCCAGTTTTTTTGACACTTCCCTGTTGGTCATCCGGCTCATCTGTTCCTGTTCCAGATATACCGTTCCGCTGATCAGGGAAAGCTGTCTTGTGATACTCTTCAAAATAGTAGATTTTCCGGCACCGTTGGGACCGATCAGTGTCAGGATTTCTCCTTTATTCAGCTGAATATTGATTTCTTTGATCAGCGGTTTTCCATCATAGCCTACGGTCAGCTGATCTGTATAAAAAAAATATGATTTCATCGTTTATATCCTCTGCTGTCTGCGAATCATGATATAGATAACTACCGGTGCTCCGAAAACTGCTGTCACAGAACTGATGCTCAGCTCCGTCGGTGCAAATACAGTTCTTGCGATCAGGTCACAGAACAGGCAGAACACTGCACCGCCCAGAAAACAGGCCGGGATCACAAGCAGCGGTTTGGCAGTCTTCAGGAGACTTTTTGCAATATGAGGCACAGCGATCCCCACGAAGGAGATCGGCCCTGCAAAAGCAGTCACACAGGCAGAAAGAATACTGGAAAGCAGGATCAGAAGTATCCGGAAAGCCTTGATATTAACTCCCATATTCTGCGCGTAAGTCTCCCCCAGCTGATAGGCGCTGATCGGTTTTGACATAAAAAATACGATCACCATGGTAAGAAGTACCACAGCAGCCATAGTCTGCACATTCCCCCAGGTCATACCGGAAAAGCTACCCAGTGACCAATTGTGAAGATTGACTATGTTGGAATCATCTGCAAAGGTCACCACAAAGTCTGTGATGGCCGAACAGATATAGCCGATCATAACACCACTGATGACCAGCATGGACATGTTGTGGACTTTTTTTGCCACAAGGAGCACAAAGCCCATGGAGATCATTGAGCCTGCAAAAGCAGCCAGGATCATGGCACCGGAACCGATGGACACCGATCTGCTTAAAAAAAAGATCATCAGAAGCGCCACGATCAGCTTGGCACCGGAAGAGATTCCCAATACAAAGGGTCCCGCGATAGGGTTGTTAAAAAAGGTCTGCAGCAAAAATCCGGAAACAGAAAGTGCTCCGCCAAGGATGATCACTGCCAGTATCCTGGGAAGACGGATCTCCCAGACGATATTATAAGAAGTTTCATCTCCCTGATGCCGGAATATGATATTCAGGATCTCCTTCACAGAGAGGTGGATACTTCCGGAATTTACATTCCATATAAATAAAAAGATTAAAAGTACCGCAAGGATCACAAAAGAGATCCCGTATCGGACTGCGCGTTTTCTGTCATTCATTTTTTCTGGTACACTCCTCTTCTGTTTTGTTATCCTGTCCTTTCGTTTCCTGCTCACAGGTGGAAACTGGCAAAGGAGTTAAAGCGAACACTGGAATTTATTTCAGTTTATGCATATAGGTCAGCTCATCCAGAGAATCATCATCTGTAGTCAGCATGGTGTGGATATCCTCGATCATGGTTCCAAGTCCGGTAGTTTCCTGGAAGAGATTTTTACCTGTGCACCAGACATTTCCGTTCTTCACTGCCTTGAAATCTGCAAGAAGCTTACTTTTGGAAAGAAGCTCATCAATGGTCTTAAGTTCCCCGTCGATCGTACTGTTGTAGATGATATAGTCTGCATCCTTCGCCTTGGCATAAAACTCTTCCATCTGCATATTCATGGTGGAAAGAGCATTGTCATTTACTCCCGTATCCTCCGGAACATAATTTCCCCCTGCAAGAGAGATCATTTCTGAAACATAGTCGCCGCTTTTTCTTATATTTACCGCACCTACGGAGTTGATATAAAAGAACGCTACGGTCTTGTCTGTTTTATCTGCTGTGAGAACCTTATCCAGCTTGTCCGTCTGCTCTTTGAAAACCTTTTCTGCTACATCTTCTTTTCCCAGAAGAACTGCGTAAAGCTTCATCCACTCGGTCCTTCCAAGAGGATGACTCTCATAGCTGGAACGCTCTACCATTACAGGGATCCCGAACTGCTCCAGTTTCTCCTGTACCTCCGGATTGTGATGGATCATGGTGGATTCAATGGCAAGGTCACAGCCCTCGTTCAGGATCAGCTCGTAATCCGGAGCATTGTACTTGCCGGCATAGATCATCTTTTTCTGTTCCATGGCGTCCTTTGCTTCCTGGATATACCATCCGTCTTCCTTGGTTCCGGAAAGCTTGATGCTGTCAATCCCGTCGATAGCGCGGAAAAGATCCATGGCCGAGGTTGCTACCAGATAGATATTGTTTATGGGCTGCTGCAGAACCGCAATGTCAGGATCCAGCCCCTCCGGTGCTTTCTTGCCTTCGGGAACTACAAGAAACTGTCCTTCCTGATCAATGGTGAGCAGCGCATAGCCATCGTTGTAGTAATCCACATTAAATTCCTTTGCGTAGAAAAGATCCATACTGTGGTCAAAGGTAAGGCCTGGAATATCCGCAGGCTTATGTTCTGTCTCTGCTGCCTGCACTGCAAAAGCACACCCCAGGATCAGGGTCAGCGTCAGAAATATGTATGAAATTATTTTTTTCATTTTTCTTCCTTTTTCATGCTTGAAGAATCAAAATTCAGGGTATACTCAATCTCGTGAGGAGTACTCATGGCTACAGTATCTGCAGTCACTTCCATTTCTGCGTCAAAGACTGTGACCGGGATCTCAAATGTGGAGTTTCCGTCTTTGTTCACCGGCTCATATTTTTCGCCGTCCACGATCATGTAATCATAATTCGGACTGCTCCAGATGATGGTTGCCGTAGCTTCTTTGCCCTTGATCTCTACTTTAGCTGGAGATTCTACAGATGCTCTTCCTGTTCCGCCTGTAAGGGTTACATCCGTCTCATAGGTTCCGTCCTCCAGCTTCAGCTCTTCCGGTTTTTTCCCTTCGGATTTTTTGTCGTCAGAGGTTTTTACAGGATTCTTTACGCTGACTTTATGGTCGTACCATTTGCCTTTTTCTCCCAGGATCGCCACGTTAAATTCCTCACCAATGGCCGGTACCGGGATATCAAATCCGTAAACCTCCTCTGTATAACCATCGCTGTACTTCACTGTATCTGTGGTCGGCTCAATGATCTCTGCTCCGTCCTTCTGGGCATCCTCGGCAGTTCCCGCAAACAGGTTAACGATCTTCTTGGAAACCAGACTTACGTGGATGGTCATTTTACCATCTTTGACCGTGAGCTCTCCTTTTTTGTCATTGGCCTCATTTACATGAAACATGCTGCTGTCTGTACCAAACTCTGCTGTATAAACGCCATCTTCCAGGGTATCTGCTTTGGCTGCATCTGTATCCTTTTCTTCGGAAGCTTCTGCTTCCTCACCGGACTCTGTTTTTGTTTCATCTGTTTTTGCCATCGCAGGCACAGAGCCCAGCACCAGGACTGATGCACTTGCCATTGCAAGAATTAAGTTTACATAGCGTTTTTTCATGATAATCTTCTCCCTTCCATAGATACAGCAATCTGCCCGGAAAACAGTCTTCCTGATCTTTCCGGGCAGTTACATTGATTTCTTATAGGTATCTGAACTCACTCAGATATTTTTATATTTATTATTCTGCGGACTCCTCAGCAGAATCAGCCTCTGTATCTGCTGCTGCATCAGAATCTGCGGACTCCTCAGTGCTTCCCAGAGAATCGATGGCTGCCTTTGTATGCTCTACATAAAGCTTCTCAACTGCTTCGATTCTTCCAAGACCCTCGATCTGGCAGTCAACCTTATCGAAGTTTCCGGATGCTACAAACTGGCTCTTCCAGGAATCCTCCTCATCACCGGCCATATCGTTATTTGCATGGTCTCCGGCAACAACCATCAGCGGACGAAGAACAACGTTCTTGTATCCTGCTTCTTTTACCTTCTCGATAACCTTGTCGCAGGCTGTATCTTCCGGCTTACCCTCTACAGTACCGATGAATGCGTTCTTCAATCCAAGGTTTTCCATCTGTGTCTGCATCTGATCGTATGTAACGTTAGCTGTATGAGATGTTCCATGTCCCATGAATACGAATGCTGTGCCAGCCTCAGCTGCTGCATCCATGCTGTCAAATCCGGCCTCTTTGCAAGCCGTATCTGTGATCGCCTGAGCAACGGCTTTCTTGTCATCATTGATCACAGTTGCATCGTCTCCAACCTCACCGAGCATTGGCTCTGCGATAGCTACAGACTCGAATTTATCTTTATAGCCATTGATCGCTTCTGTCATCTCATCGTACTCAGCACCATGCATCAGATGGGTAGGCTGTACAACCAGATTCTTAACACCATTCTCTACTGCACGGTCAAGAGCCTGCTGCATGTTATCGATCACTTCATCATCTCTTGCCTCTACATGGTTGATGATGATCTGTGCTGTAAATGCTCTTCTTACAGACCAGTCCGGATAAGCTTCTGCAAGAGCATCCTCGATTCCCTTGACATCCTCTGCACGGCTGTCATTGAAGGAAGTACCAAAGCTTACAACAAGAAGTTCATTCTCACCGATCTCATCCTGGTTACGCGGATCGTCCTTGGAAGCATCTCCTGTGTCACGTCCGAAATAATCCGGATCTGCATTCTCACCCTCTACCAGTTCTTTCTGAGCATCTGTCAGAGCATCCCATGCTTCTTTGGCTGCCTTGCAGTCCTCATCTGTTGTGTCGTTTCTTTCCTGTACATAGATCTTGTCGATCAGAGCTGCTACATTATCTGCTGCTTCCTGATCTGCATCAGAAGCCTCTGTGGTATCAGCTGCCTCAGCGTTCTCTTCTGTAGCAGAATCCTCTGCTGCCATTGCTGTTGTAGCCGCACCCATAGAGCATGTCATGGAAACTGCGAGCATCAGAGCTAACATTGTTTTTCTTTTCATTTCTCATTGTCCTCTTTTCATGTATTTCCAGAATACTGATATGTACAAAAAAGCAGCAGCTCTCTGCGGCCGCCTGCTCACACATGATTCTCTGCGCAATACAAATACATAAAAAGAAGTTCTGTATTGTTATGGAGAATACCGATTCGTAAACCGCGAATCCCTGAATCTCACAATAAGGCAGTTCTCCTGACTTGGTTCCACGCTGCTTTCCCTTCCCGGTCTCCCAGTGGTTATAAAAGCAGCTCCCCTTTCACAGTGACGGTATCGTTCCGGATTCTCACCGGATTCTCTTTTGCACATCCGACTGGATGCAACCTTATCATTATAACATTTGCACATATTTTCTTTTACCTGGTTATCTAACTTTTACCACAAACTCATAAATTTGTCAAGATTGATGTCAGACGATTCACGGTTTTCTGTGATCTTCGCTCACCAAAAACACCTCGCGAAATATTACCAGTGAACAGTAACCGGTTTTCTCCCTGTATCTGTCAGTTATTATCAGAATACTTTCTCCAATATTCATGCACATCCTGCATAAAAAACAGCCCCTTTCTGTCATCACCCTGATATCAGAAAAGGACTGTCTTACACTGGATATTCGCAATCCGCTTCGCTACTTGCTCATAACAGATAAACTGCTTTGCAGTTTATCTGTTAAAATACTCCTGCTCCAGGTATCTGGCTACGTAGACTCCGCTGGCAGATGCATGGGACAGAGAATGGGTCACGCCGCTGCAGTCTCCGATAACAAAGAGACCCTTGTGGCAGGTTTCCAGATTTTCGTCGATCTCAACCTCCATGTTGTAGAATTTAACCTCCACGCCATAAAGCAAAGTATCGTCATCCGCGGTTCCCGGTGCGATCTTATCCAGAGCATAGATCATCTCGATGATGCCATCCAGGATACGTTTCGGCATAACAAGACTTAAATCTCCCGGTGTCGCAGAAAGTGTAGGTGTTACGAAACTTTCCTCAATACGGGCTTTTGTGCTTCGTCTTCCGCGGATCAGATCTCCAAACCGCTGTACCATAACACCACCGCCAAGCATATTGGAAAGTCTTGCAATGCTCTCACCGTATCCGTTGCTGTCATGGAACGGCTCTGAGAAATGCTTGGATACCAGAAGGGCAAAGTTTGTATTGTTGGTATGCTTTGCCGGATCTTCGTAGCTGTGACCGTTTACTGTGATGATACCGTTGGTATTTTCATTCACGACAACACCTCGCGGGTTCATGCAGAAGGTACGGACCATATCCTCAAACTTCTCAGTTCTGTAAACGATCTTGCTCTCATAAAGCTCATCTGTCAGACGGCTGAAAACCTCTGCCGGAAGCTCCACACGGACTCCGATGTCCACACGGTTGGAAAGAGTCGGGATCTTAAGCTCTGTACATACCGTCTCCATCCATTTACTTCCGCTTCGTCCTGCGGAGATGATACAGTAAGTTCCCTCGTAACGCTCATCTCCTACAAAAACTGCATAACCGTCTTCAGTTTTTTCTACTTTGTCAACAGATGCGTCAAAATAGAAGTCCACATGGTCTTTCATTTTTTCATAGAGGTTCTGAAGTACCACATAGTTGATATCTGTTCCCAGATGGCGGACTGATGCATCCAGAAGATGCAGGCCGTTCTGAAGGCAGAGCTTACGGATCTCGCTGTTTGTGGTAGAATAAAGTTTGGTTCCCTCACCGCCATGCATCAGGTTCAGTTTATCTACATATTCCATCAGCTCTGTAGCTGTATCCTTGCCGATATGCTGGTACAGAGTTCCGCCAAACTGATTGGTGATATTGTATTTTCCGTCGGAGAAAGCGCCTGCACCGCCAAATCCCTTCATGATCGCACAGGTTTTGCAGTGGATACAGGATTTTACTTTCTTTCCGTCGATGGGACATTTTCTTTTTTCCAGAGGATGACCAGCTTCAAAAACCGCGATCTTTTTCTCCGGATCATTATTCATCAGTTCATAGGCCGCAAAGATTCCACCGGGACCTGCTCCTACGATCAGTACATCATATTTCATAAATAAAAACTCCTTATCTTGTATTGCACATTTTCAGTGCTTTGTTTTTGCACAAACCCTGTCTATTCTACAATAAACGTGTTCAAAAGTCACCGTTTTTTTTCGGTTTTGGAAAAAAATCCTCAATCCTTCCGGAACCTTCCGATCTTAAGCTTTCTTCCATCTGTTTCCACGGTAATAGCACCGTTTTTCATGGTGTATTCCACCTGACTTCCGGCCTCTTTAAGCCGCTCTACGGTTTCCGGTGACGGATGTCCGTAGGTGTTGGTGAGCGAACAGGAAATGATCGCCACTTCCGGCTTTATTTTCTCAAGAAATGCTTCTGTGGTAGAATAACGGGAACCGTGATGTCCCACCTTCAGACAGTCAACATCCTCAAGCCCCCCGGCTGCCAGAAGCTTTTTCTCCGTATCTGCACCGATATCTCCGGTAAAAAGCATCTGAAAATCTCCAAAAGACAACTCCATCACCATAGCTTCCTCATTCACATCTTTTCCTGTGGCATTTTTCTCCGGCCACAGAACAGAAAAAGATACTTTGCCGCAAGGCAATTCATCCCCTTTTACTGCTGTCACGACCTTAACTCCGGCTGTTTTTGCTGCCTCTGCAAGCTCCCTCCACGCATCTGGTCTTTCCGCCCAGGCAGGCAGGATCAGATATCCGGCCCGGATGGTTGTAAGACCTTTTCCCATATATTCCAGAAGCTCCTTCACACCGTTGATATGATCCTGATCTGTATGGGAAATAAAAATCCCATCCAGCCAGGAAATCCCCTGACTTTTCAATGCCGGCAAAAGGCAGTATCTTCCAAGATCCGACTGGCTGCTGCTTCCTCCGTCAATCAGAAAATGGTGATCCTCCGGGGTCTCCACAAGAATACCGTCACCTTGTCCTACATCCAGGCAGATCACCTTCAGACTTCCTGCTGGATGATATCCCAGTATCAGGATTCCGACTGCCAGAAAAATACCGGCTGTTATCCGGATAGCATATAGCTTCCAACAACCTGCTTCCGCCCGCTCCTCTGATAACTCCGTTTCCTCACTGACTGCTTTTTTCTTCCGGAGCTGTTCTTTTATATACTGTCCCATAAACAGGACTATTATCAAAAAGCCATAATATACCACAATCTGCCATATTTCCGGCTCCCCTCCGATCCAAGTACTCCATCCTGATCTTCCTGCCAGACTGCAGAGATATTCATAAAAAAGCAGCAGTACCCTTGCCGGCAGGATTACCAGTTTTGCCGCAGGAATACTGAGAATTCCCAGCAACAGCGCCACCATTCCTCCAGTCAGCACTACCCCCACACTTGGAAGCACCAACAGATTCAGGATAAATCCGGCAATAGAGACTTCTCCGAAAAACTTCAGCATCACCGGCAGAGTCACAAGCTGAAGAGCTATAGGACTTACCAGTGCCTTTGTCCATTTTTTCTCCGCTCCTGCAAGGGCACAGATCTTTTTCGCAGCGAGCCCCATTCCCAGAACACAGCCAAAGGACAGAAGAAATCCACTGTCCAGGAGATAGGCCGGAGATTCCACAAGGATCATCATGGCAGTTACGGAAAGAGCACTCATCATATCATAGATCCGTCCGGTGATCCTGGCTCCCATGGCGATCAGAAACATAGTTACTGCACGCATGGTGGAAACACTCCCTCCGGTCATGATCCCATACTGCAGCATCACTCCCAGAGAAAAAATCCCGGCAGGCCAGATTCCCAGTCCCATCTTCTTTAGAAGGTTGTAAAGCCCCATTCCCAGAATACTGATATGAAGTCCGCTGATGGCAAGGATATGTATGATTCCGGCCAGCTGATAGCGCATCTGTGTTTCCGGATCCAGTTCCTGTTTGTCTCCAAGCGTCATGGCACAAAAAACAGGCGCATCTTTTCCTGCAGCTTCCTTCAGGATCTGTCTGCAGCTTTCTTTTATCTCCAAAAGGAGCTGCCTGTAGCCGGAATACACTGCTGTTTTCTTTTGGAGCACAGCGTTCTTCATAAAATAATAAATATGACGACAGGCATAAAAGTGTTGGCTGTCAAAGCCCCCCGGATTCGCAGGACCTTCCACTCTTTTCAACGTTCCCTTGACCAGGATCCGCATTCCCGGTTTCAGATTTTCTTCTTTTTTGAGAAATATTCTTACATTTTCAATTGGAAACTTTTTTGACTGATGGATAAGATATGTTTTTTTCAGATAAACAGACTGGGAAAATTCTGTGTTTTCATACTGTTCCACCTCCCCGCAGATTATGGAACCAGGGTGCGCTTCGATCTGCTCCTGCACATTTAACGGAAGGGGATTCCCCCTGATCAGAGGAATCCCCATAAGCTCCAGTGCGCCAAGACTCAGCACCATAAGAAAACACAAAAGACACATCGGCCTTTTCGCCATAAATGTTCTCCCGTTTTCTGATATTTTGAAATGTTTTATTTTTTCTATTCTTTTTTAGCCTTTGTGTGTGCCAGCAGGCTGTCGTTCCATTCATAGAACTTATAAAGCTGCATATTCTGGCCAAAGGTCACTTCCTTGTTTCCTTCGATGGAAATCTCAACTTTGTCCACATCCGTTGCCGCGATCAGCGTATTTACCACCGAATACACGGCAATCTGTTCCGAAACATCCAGCGCATAATCCTGAAATACGGAATTATAATCCACATAGCAGATTCCGTTTGCTCTCGTCAGGGAAAGTACCTCTGAATTCTCCGGTATTGTAGGATAATGTCCTTTTTCCAGCGGACCTCTTGCAAGCTGCTCCAAAACCACCGTAGCCTTCGGAAGATTTCGTCTGTAGCGGACACTTCTCTGTTCCGCTACCAGTTTATCTCCGTTTTTATTTGTGAAATACAGAGTAAAGGTGTCATAGCTGTACACATCCCCATCGGACCCGGAAAACTCCACAAAGGTGTCGTTGTTCATGGCTCCCACTTCTTCACCCCTGGTATCTGTCAGCGGCTTTTTACCCACATAGATCTCCACAGAATCCACTCCTGGAACCTGTAAAAAGATCTTCACTATACCTGCCCGCACCAGAAGTTCTCTGGTACGTGACATTTTATCATAGGCCTCATTGAATTCTACGTTCAGGACTCCATCCTGTATGGAATAAGAAGAAATCTTTACCCCATCCGGAAAAAGTGAAATTCCGTCTTCCCGGGTCTCACGGTTATTCAGACTCTCGGAAAAATTGCGCAGCATCACTTCTGTTGTTTCCTTCTCCGGAGTATATTTTTCTTCTTTCAGTCTCGTTTCATCGCTGTTGATATAATAAAATCTATACTGCTGTTCTTCGTTTTTATTTCTTCCCGACAAACCTATGAAAGCAACCAGACCAAAAAGGATGCAGGCAGCGGCCACACAGATGATCAAAATCGTTTTTTTCATGCTGTACCTCCTAGGACGGGATATAGGACAGCGGGATCTTCACGGTAAATGTGGTTCCCTCGCCCTCTTTGCTGGATACCTTGATGATCCCATGATGCATGGCTATAGAACTTCTTGTAATAGCAAGTCCAAGACCGGTTCCGCCGATCTCTCTGGAATGGGATTTATCCACACGATAAAAACGCTCAAAGATCCGTTCAATGGAATCTTCCGGTATTCCCAGGCCGGAATCTGCAACCGTCACATAGAAATCCTTATGATCCGCATCCAGTGTTACGCGGACCCATCCCTCATCTACATTGTATTTGATACCATTTTCGACCAGGTTACTGATGGCAAGGGTAAATTTCACCTCATCCACATCTGCCGTTACCGGTCGGAACGAATCCAGGATCAGGTCAATCCTTCTCTGATCTGCAATAGGACGGAGACGCTTCAGAATATTCTCCAGCAGCTCATTGATATTCATATTACGGATATTCATATCTGCTGCTTTTTTGTCCATTTTTACCAGGGAGAGCAGATCGGTGATGATCTTGTTCTCTCTGTCAATCTCTTCTGTGATATCAGAAAGAAATTCCTGATACAGTTCCTCCGGAACCCCCTGCTGTCCTACCAGCGAATCCGCCAGAACCTTCATTGAAGTCATAGGTGTCTTCAGCTCATGAGACACATTGGATACAAACTCCTGTCTGGATTCATCCAACGTCTTCATTCTGGAAAGCATCTTGTTAAATGCATCTGTGATCAAAGCTGTCTCTGTATAATCCGGTACCGAGATCTCCTCATTCTGATATCCGTCTGTAAGGTCCTCGATTGCTTTCGTTACCCTGGCAAATGGCTTCACCAGGATCGTGGAAAGAATATATCCCAGAAAAATGGCCAGCACTACAATGATACCGATGATCAGAATCCCTTTCTGCTCCAGTTCATGGATGGTTGCTGTCACCTCACTGGAAGATGCCATGATCATCATGGCACCCTGCACCTGTTTTACATCCGGACTTTTTACCGGAACTGCCAGGATCAGCTTCTGGCTGTCAGAGTCATATTGGTAGGCATCTTCTCCTTTAAAACAGTTCAATACTTTCTGGGAAACCAGAGTCCTGCCCTCATCCACGCCATAGGTATCCTTGATGATCCTGAAATCCCTGTCTACAATGAGAATCCTGCCACCATAGCTGTTGGACAGTAATTCCAGCTTGCTGTTCACCGTCTGAGAGCTGGTGTCATTCAGATAATTCTCCTTGATCAGCAGGTCGCACATGATGTCACAGATGTTCTCCATGCTCTGCACACGGTTGGCAATGGCACGATCTTCATAGTTGGCAATGACCATTTCCGTTACGATGACACTCGGTACGATTCCCAGTATGATCAGGATGATCAGAATACGAAAGCGGAGACTTTTGAAAAATTTGCCGTTCTTTTTGAACTTCACAGGTTATGCCTGGAAATAGTAGCCCACACCCCATTTGGTGTGTACATATTTCGGCTCACTGGGATTGGCCTCGATCTTTTCTCTCAGGCGGCGGATATGTACATCTACGGTACGGACATCTCCCGGATATTCATAGCCCCATACGATATTCAGAAGATTTTCTCTGCTGTATACCTTGTTCGGATTGAATACCAGCAGCTCCAGCACATCAAATTCCTTGGCTGTGAGGTTGATCTCTTTTCCGGAGATAAATACGCGGCGTCCTTCGCAGTCCAGCTTCAGTTCTCCGACTTCCACAGTCTTGGCCTTCTCCTGCTTGTCCTGTTTGCTGCCTGCACGGCGGATGATCGCCTTGATGCGGGCTTTGACTTCCAGGATATTGAAAGGCTTGGTGACATAATCATCAGCTCCGTATTCCAGACCCAGGATCTTATCCATATCTTCTCCTTTTGCTGTAAGCATGATGATCGGAACATTGGAAAATTCACGGATCTGCTGGCATACCTCAAGACCGTCCATTTTTGGAAGCATCAGGTCAAGAAGGATGATATCGTACTCTCCTGCTTTTGCTTTTTCCAGTGCTTCCTCTCCGTCATAGGCACAGTCCACTTCCATTCCGTCCTGCTCCAGACTGAAGCGAAGTCCCTTGACAATCAGTTTCTCATCATCTACTACCAATACTTTCCTGCTCATTTAGCGCTCCTTACTTTATTGCTATTTTATCCTTTATCTTCTCATAGGTTCCTTCTTTGATACCTGGTACATTCATGATATCCTCTGCTGAAGTAAAGGGACCGTTCTCTTCCCTGTAAGCGATGATCGCCAGGGCCTTGGACTCCCCTACACCTGTGAGAGTAGTAAGCTGGGATACATCAGCGGTGTTCAGATCGATCTTCTGCTCTGTGGAAGATGCAGTCTCGGCTTCACCGGAATCCTCTCCGGCGGATTTCTGTCCGCTCGCCGTTTCGGTACTGTTTTCTGCTGTGACTTCCGATCCATCCTGGGTAGCTGCGATCCGCTGGCTGTCCACCTCCGCCTGGGTAGGCACATAAACCTGCTGTCCATCGGAAAGTCCCTTAGCACGGTTGAGATAGCTTGCCGCAGCTTCCGGAAGATATCCTCCGGCCTGCTCGATAGCCTGAAAAACACGGCTGCCATATGGAAGCTCATAGACTCCCGGGCTGGTCACTGCTCCACATATATCTACATAAATGGTCTGAGGGGTGTCTGAGATCTCCGGCAGCTGTTTTTCAACCTCCGGAGCCGGTTCCTCCGCAGACTCATTCTGTTTCTTCTGTGATATATCTGCCGCAGCCCCTGCGGATTCCTTCCCTGATACTTCACTTTCCGTATCCTTCGGTTCTTCCTGCTCTGCATCCATTCCGGATGCTTCCGTACTTTCTTCCTGCACCAGTTCTTTCTCCAGAAATTCTGTTCTGTCATCCTTACAGCCTGTCAGCCCTGCCAGGATCTGTAACAAAAATATGGAAAAAACAAGCCGAACACTTCTGATATGTGATCTTATTTTCATAGGTAGGCGGTTCACTCCTTTCCGCCGATGTGGCGGCAGGTGCCCCGTTACTCATGCAAAACCATACCTTATTTTAACGAAGTATTACAAATATTACAATACTTTTATTTCTATTTCCATTTGAAAATAACCACACCTGCAATACAGATCAGCATTCCCAACAGCTTTCTCCACTGAAAATCTGCTCTTTCCACACCGAAAATCCCCAACAATTCTATAAGATAGGCCACCGCAAGCTGAGAAATGACAATAAGCATAACCGCCCGCGCAGGCCCCAGACTTCCCATACTCCGGATCACTGTGATAGTGATAAATGCACCGATCACTCCTCCGAGTAAATTATATTTAGCCTCTACCTGCCACAGCATGCCGATACTTTCTCTGCCTGTGAAAAACCATGCTGCCACACAGACCAGAAATGCAGAAAACTGTACCCAGCCGGTTGAAACCCACAGACTGGTCTGTTTTGTTACATTTGTGTTAAATACCCCTTGAATACTCATCAGTGCACCTGAGATCAGTGCTGACAAAAATCCCCACATAAAAATCCCTCCATATATACTCCATTTCCGATATTACTGCCGGAAAAAGGCGCTGCATATTTCTGCAACGCCTTTACGGTTTCTTATAATTTAGTTTATGTGATTTTCCTGCAATTATACACACTGCTGCCCTGTTTTCTCATCCGCATAATATTTATATACATGATCACGAAACGCTCTTTATTCCGGAAAATATTTTCTGAGATATATCCTTCCGGAAAACGCAATATGCGGCATCTCATAAAAAATGGCTGTTTTCGGACAGATCGGACGATAGAGTGGGTCTGCCACAATGATCCTGGCTGTTTTCAGCTTTTCTTCCATGGCTTCCTCGCCACAGATGGCTTCATCTCCCTTGCGCAAAAGTCCCTCTGTGATCTCCAGCGGACAGAGCAGCTGAACCTTTTTTCCGTATTTCTGCTCTATGACTGCTGCCAGGGAGCCCATGGTAACCGGTTCTCCGATGATGGTAATGTCCGGTACGGAAAAAAATACCTCATCTTTGTCGGGCATTTCCCTGCTTTCTCCTGAAGGGTCAGATACTGCTGACAAACTGTTCCTTCCCTGAAAATAGATTACCTGCTCCGGAGTTACTTTCCACAGTTCCTCCTGTTTCCCTAAGATCTGCCCTCCGCTTTCCTCTGCGGAGTCATCCTTTTTATTTACCCACTCTCCACAGGATCTATCCGCGATCCGCTCAAGTGCATCTGAAATCTGTCCCTCATAGCCTTCCACAGGAGTCCCCACGAGAAATGGCGTACCGAATTTTTCTTTCAGCACATTGGCCGCCGGGATTCCCACAGAGGATACCACAAGGTTTACCGCTGCTTCACCGGCACGGGACAAAGCTTCCAGCGTATCCCCCATAGCCCAGGTGGAAAGTATCTCCCAGCCATAGTTTTTCAGACGTTTTTTCATGGCATCTACTGCAGACTGCGGGCCAAGATCAAGGGGTGTTGCTCCAAGAAGATTTAATTTCCTGCTTCTCTTCTCTGTAGATCTTTCCGCAGATCCCGTCGGTACTTCTGAACACCTTCCTGTTTTCTCTGCTGCTCCTGTGAAATGTCCTGCGATTTCCGCCAGTGCCAGCCCTGCTCCGTATACATAGTCGTGCATGCCGCTGGTCGGAACCGAAAATACCGGAATTTCGGTCCTTGCTGTAAGTGCACGGGCCAGTCCCTGAAAATCTGTTCCGTTCATAAAGGGGATCGGTGAACTTGCAAGTGCAATAAATTTCGGTTTCAGCTCCTTTGCCGCCTCTTCGATATCTTGAAGAAATTTCTCATCATTTCCCATAATGGCATCGATATCCGTAAGACCTGAGATAAAGATCAGACTGTCCTGGTCGTACCACCGGATCTCATCATGGGTATTATAGGTAGAATTACAGCCGGAGGGATCATGCATCACTGTCATTCCTCCAAGCTCATACAACGCGGAGCAGACACCAGACACGTCTGCCGTGTAGATCGGTATGATCCGATATGCCTGTCTCATATGCAGCTTTCGCACCCCCATCCCTTTCGAACGATCAAATCCTCCGGAGCTTTTTCCTCATTAAATGCCTCCAGCATCAGCTGTGCAGTACGTCTGATCCCGTCAAAGCCCCAGAGCCCGCCACCCTGTACCATATTGACAAAATTCCGGCTTCCGGTAAACCAGGCTGCTTTTTGTCCGACGGCAAGGATTTTTCCGGAATGCTGCCGTGGCCGCACTCTCATCTCCGGGCGGACAGTCGAAATCAACATGAGTTCCGGGTAATTCTCCTTCAGCCAGAAAAATACTTCTTTTTCTTCCGGGCTGATACTGTCCAGAAAAACGGACTGTACCTGAAATCCATGCGTAAGGAGAAGCTTTGCAAGTCCCAGAGGTCTTGGATGAAAAAGATAATCCACAGCTACGGGAGTGTCACCGATGATCTGGTGTGCATGGAAAAGAGCTTCCTCGCATTTTCGGATCTCCGTTTCGATATCCAGGCCATTTTTACCGCCACTTTGCTGATCAAGCAGCTCCAGCAAATACTTTTCCTGCGTCTCTATCTCCTCATAGTCAAAGCTTCCGGGCAGGTATAAAAACGGCCTTCCAAGTCTCTCCGCCTGCTGCTGTACTCCGAATTTTCCTGCCGGATAACAGTTAAGGATCAGGCTTCCCTCTCCCAGGCTCTGATAATCCTCCCAGGTCTTACAGGCCGGTGCTTCCCGGAGACGGATTCCGTTCTTTTTCAGGATCCGGCAGATATCTGCACTCTCATCCAGAACAAAATCACTGCCTAGGACTGTGACACATTCCGGATCAGCTTTCCTCTCCGGTACTGCATCATACATGGCACGGCGCAGCTTCTGATCCGGAGTCGGACCTGTTTTCTGCATGACAGGATCCATAAAGCATCGCATAAAAAAGATCTCCGGAAATCTTTCTTCCAGTTCTCCGTAGATGCGGTCCAGATCACTTCCCAGAAAATGATGAAGACACACGGTAAAAAGCAATACTGCCTTTGGCTTCTCATCCAGCCGGTTCAGAATGTCCGTCACTCCTTCAATGGTCACATCCTCCAGATTTCCGCCCAGAAGGTCCTTTTCCTCCACGATCACAAAGGAAAAACGGTCTGCCGCATTCATCTCTGCGGCAGTCAGCACAACGCCACGCATGCAGTTATCCGCACAGACGTAGATCTGCCTTGCTTCTGGTACCAGCATTCCCGTATGTACGATATTCCAGTTTCCATGGACTGGTGAATTAAATTCCAGCCCCAGTTGAAAGGGAACCGGAAAAGAGGCTTCCTTTATAAATATTTCTGTTTTTCCCGAAAGCTCTCTGTTACCAACTCTTTTTAACATGAGCCTTCCTCCCTGCATGCACTCAGGATCTGCTCGGCCAGTGTCCGGTACTCCTCTGCCATCTCACAATCCGGATAGGCTTCCAGAAGAGTTTTTCCTCGATTCTCTGCTTCCAGGACCAGTTCACTTCTGGAAAGCGTTCCCACTACCCGCGTATGAAAATCCTCTGCCAGCTCCCGGACTTTTTCTTCCTCTCCCGGCACGTTCCGCCGGTTCAGGATCACGCCGCCAAGAGATGCATATCCTCTGTTTTTGAAATTATCCACTGCCATGGCAATATTTGCCCCTGCATGGATGGCCATGTTTTCTCCTGAGGTGATGATAAATACCTTATCTGCATACCCCTTTCGCATGGGCATGGAAAATCCACCGCAGACAACATCTCCCAGTACGTCATAAAAAACAATGTCCGGTTTATAGGTCTCATAGGCTCCGTTTTCCTTAAGCTTCTCGAGAGCAGTAATGATACCTCTTCCCGCACATCCAAGCCCCGGTGCAGGACCGCCGGCTTCCACACAGACTACACCCCCATATCCGATCTGCACCATATCCGTAAGCTTCAGCTCCTGGCGTTTTTCGTTATACAGCTCCAGCACTGTGGGAACCTTTTTTCCATGCCTGAGAAGGATCGTGGAATCTGCCTTGGGATCGCAGCCGATCTGCATCACTTTCATTCCTTTTTCCGCAAGGGCTGCTGCCACATTGGAAACCGTAGTAGATTTTCCGATGCCGCCCTTTCCGTATACCGCAACTTTTATCATTTTCTGTCCTCCGCTTTTGTGATCACATTGGAATATGCCGTTTTGGCGGAAACTCCACTGAGGTGGCCGATCTTTCCGGATAAGGAGCTGATCACATCCTGTGGTGCGTCAATGGCAATACTGATGATATTGATGCCTTTTTCCCGGTAAGGGATCCCCATTCTCCCGATAATATATTTTCCCGCTTCATGAAGAAAACGGTTGATATCATCGATCACGTCATTGTTTTCCACAATGATCGAGATCAATGCCACTCTTGTCTCCATAAGATCTGACTCTCCTTTCCGATATTATCAGCAGATCCTCGGCAGAAGCTCTCCTCCCGGCTGCGGAAGAAGTGCCTGCGTTCCGATCTCCGTAGTCATGACAACCTTTCCTGGCTGGTCTTCCGTAACTTCACCGATAATGGCTGCGTCCCTGGAATAAGGACATTTACGCAGTGCTTCCACGATCCTTCCTGCCTCTTCCTTTGGCGCCATGATCACCATTCGTCCCTCACAGGCCAGATAAAGCGGCTCCAGGCCAAGCATGCCGCAGACACCCTTTACCTCCGGAGCTACCGGAACAGCTGCTGCATCCAGGCGGATCCCTACGTTACTCTGTCCTGCGATCTCGTAAAGAACCGTTCCGACACCACCTCTTGTGGCATCACGGATCACATGAATGTTATGGGTGGCATCCAGTACATCTTTTACAGCTCCCCACAGCGGTGCGCAGTCACTTGTCACATCTGCGTCAATGCCGAAATCCTCTCTTGCCAGAAGGATGGTGCATCCATGTCTTCCCACATCACCGGTTACAATAATGGCATCTCCCGGTTTTGCCAGCTCACCGCCTACCTGAACGCCCTCCTGGATTTCACCCATTCCGGTTGTTGTGATAAACACACCGTCAACCTGACCTTTTCCTGCCACCTTAGTATCTCCGGAAACAATACGCACTCCGGCTTCTTTTGCTGTTTTTTCCATGGCTGCGGCGATCTCCTCCAGCTTCTCCATGGGAAAACCCTCCTCAATGACAAAAGCGCAGGTAAGATACATCGGTTTTGCTCCCATACAGGCAAGGTCATTAACGGTTCCGCAGATGGAAAGCTTACCGATATTTCCCCCCGGAAAAAATGCTGGAGAAACAATAAATCCATCGGTGGATACTGCCATTTTTCCTGCAGGCGGAACCAGCACGGCCGCATCATCGGCTGTGAGATCCGGGTTTGCAAAATGCGCTTTGAATACTTCATCGATCAGTTCTGAGGTCTGACGGCCTCCGGCACCGTGTGCCATGGTCACTGTTTTATTTTCCATAATATTATCTTCTTTCTATGCTGGGTCAAAGGAATTTCATATCGGTTTCATCCTGTCAGATCTTCCGGATACGATCCTTCGTTTGTACTATATGTAATGTATCATGTTTCGCAGTCCATTAAAGCGGACATCAGTTTCCATACATAAAATATGCGGAACATGCTCCTTCATTGGATACCATACAGGCACCTACCGGATGCTGCGGGGTACAGACCTTTCCGAATACCTTACAATCTGATGGCCTGCATTTTCCCTGAAGCACATCCCCACAGCGACAGGCCGGATTTGGCCTGCCCTGGATCGGCGGCACTGCATATTTTTTTCTGGCATCAAAGGCTTCCCACTCCCTCCGGAGCACCAGCCCGGACCCCGGGATTACACCCAGACCGCGCCATTCAGAATCGCAGGGCTCCATCAGTTCATCGATCAGCTTCTGTGCCTCCGGGCTTCCCTCACTTTTTACCACACGGGGATAGCAATTCACAAAGAACGGTTTTCCTTCCTGAAAACGTACCAGTGCAACAGCCAGTGCCGTAAGCAGCTCCTTCGCTGTAAAGCCTGCCACCACACCACTGATGCCTTCCTCTGCCAGATGCTCGCAGAGCGCAGTTCCTGTGATCGCATTGACATGTCCAGGATAAAGGAACACATCCGCACTGCCCTTTAATGCCTGATAAGCCTGGGGCATGGTCTTGTTTGCCACAAGGAGCGAATAATTGGAAAGTCCGTCCTCTCCGGCCTTTTTCACGGAAAGACAGCCGGCAGGCGTGGTGGTCTCAAAGCCAACGGAAAGAAATACCACCTGCTCTTTTGGATGCTCTTTCGCATATTTTTCTGCATCTGCCGGTGAATAGACGATCCGTATCCTGGCCCCTTCTGCCCTGGCATCTGCAAGGCTTTTCTTTGTTCCCGGTACGCGGACAAGATCACCGAATGTGCAGATCGTCACCTGTTTTTCCAGAGCAAGATAAACGGCCTCGTCAATAAACCCTACCGGTGTTACACAGACCGGACATCCCGGTCCTGAGATCAGCTCCACCTGCGGCGGCAGAAGCTTGCGGATTCCCAGACGGAAGATCTCGTGGGTATGTGTTCCGCAGACCTCCATGATCCGCACCGGCGGTCCCTGATATCCTTCTATAATCTCTCTTGCTGTTTTTTTCCTCTCTTCCATCACAGCAGTTCCTCCATCAGCTGGTCTGTCTCTTCCTCGTCATCATCGGTGATCTTTGCAATGGCAACACCTGCATGCACCATCACATAATCCCCCGGCTCCAGGTCTCCCAGGAGCTGGGCGGAAACCTCTCTCTTTGCGCCGCCTGCATCCACCACTGCTGTTCCGTCACTGATCTTTACTACTTTTGCTGATAATCCTACACACATATCTGTGCCTCCCATCCTGCATTTCTGCTGTATGCTCCATGCGTTATCATAAAACATTTATGATCCGTATCTGCATGATCTCGTCTATATTTATCTGTGCCGCTGCACATAAGCCATCCCATACACCGCCTGTCCCAGTGCGATCCCTCCGTCATTCGGCGGGATCAGGCTATGCTTCAGAACTTTAAACCCCATTTCCGTAAGGCCGTCATCTACCAGCTCCAGAAGCAGCCGGTTCTGAAAGACACCGCCACTTAATGCCACTTTCCGGATTCCGGTCTGCCGCTCTGCTTCCTCACAGGCTGCAAGGATCTCATCTGCCAGTGCCCGGTGAAATCCATAAGCCAGCTTCCCGGGATCCTCTCCTGCAAGCCTTGCCCGGACCAGATATGCAACGATCTCACCTGTATTTAAAATAAATTTTCGTTCATCTTCAGACGCTTCTGAGATGCCTGTGCTTTCCGGAATGTCTTCCTTTTCCGACATCCGTATCTTCAGATTTTCTTCCGGATTTTTCTTCTGCATCTCCCGCTGCTTTCTCCAGGCCTCCGCCGCAAATTCCAGTGCTGTGGACGCTTCTCCCTCAAAGGTGGACGCTCTCCGGATCCCCAGGATCGCACTGACTCCGTCAAAAAGTCTTCCTGCACTGGTGGAAGTCACGGCATTGATCTTCCGCTGTGCCATAGTCACCAGTACCTTTGCTTCCTGATCTGTGCAAAGTCCCAGTTTACGGACAGTGTCCAGGGTTTTTTCCAGATTTCCCATATTCTTCCAGATCAGGGAAACGGCGATCCGCCAGCCTTCTTTTGCGGAAATATCTCCGCCAACCTGGACAAAGGGTTCTATACTTCCAAGCCTTGTAAATCCCTGACAGTCTGCAACCAGGAGCTCTCCGCCCCAGATGGTCCCATCGGTTCCATAGCCTGTTCCGTCAAAGGAAACCCCTATCACCTTTTCTTCGCAGTCATTTTCTGCCATGCAGGATAAAATGTGTGCATAATGATGCTGCACCCTCAGAACCGGAAGCCCTAGCTCCTCTGCCACCACTGTGGAATTATATTTAGGGTGAAGATCACAGACCACTACCTCCGGCTGCACCTCCAGAAGTGTTTCCAGCCGCCCGATCGTTTCCTTCAGTGCTTTTACCGTTCGAAGATCCTCCAGATCTCCCACATAAGGGGAAGGATAAAAACGGTTATCCACACCAATGCAGAAGGTGTTCTTAAGTTCTCCACCTGCTGCGATCACCTGGCCCTTCCAGGGTGTGGAGACCATAAACGGAAGAGGCGCATACCCGCGGGAACGGCGGATCATATAGGGTTCACCCTTATAGAAATCCATCACCGAATCGTCGGCCCGGATACGTATCTTCCTGTTGTGGGAAAGAATGCAGTCACAGAGATGGGAAAGCTCCTCTGCCGCCTCCTCATCATCTCTGCAGATCGGCGCCCCGGAAGTATTTCCGCTGGTCATTACCAGAAGCCCGGGCATCCGGATCCCATCATCGTAATGAAAAAGAAGCAGCTGAACCGGTGCATAGGGAAGCATGACACCCACCTTGGGATTCCCGGGTGCAATGCTCTCACAAAGCCCCGTTTCTCCCGGCAGCTTATCCAACAGCAGGATCGGCTTCTGATGACCGGTAAGGATCTTCTCCTGTTCCTCGCTGACCTTACAGATCTTCTTCACAGTTTCCATATCCTGTGCCATCACTGCAAAAGGCTTCACCGGACGCCGTTTCCGCTGCCGCAGCCGCTGTACAGCCTCCTCACTGGTAGCATCACAGCAAAGGTGAAAACCACCGATCCCTTTGATGGCCACGATCCCGCCGGAAGCAATGATCTTCCTTGTATAAGTGATAGCCTCCCGTCCCCGTTCCTCTCTTCCCGCTAAGTATACCTCAGGGCCGCAGTCATTACAGCACACCGGCTGGGCATCATAGCGTCTGGTATCCGGGTTATGGTACTCATCCGCACAGGAGGGACACATGGGAAATTCCTTCATACTGGTCCGTTTACGGTCATAAGGAAGCGAATCCAGGATCGTCAGTCTCGGACCGCAGCAGGTACAGTTGATAAAGGGATGAAGATACCGCCTGTTTTCCGGGTCAAACATCTCCGCCTTACATTCATCGCAGATCGCGATATCCGGGGAGACAAAGATTTCCCCCTTTGTCTTCTCACTTTCGATGATATCAAACTGTGTAAATTTCTCCGGCTCCTCCACCGGTTCTTCAAGAAGCTTCAGGATAGCTGCACGCTTCGGTGGCTTATTCCCGATATCTGCGATAAAGGCATCCACATCCTGCTGCTTACCCTGAGCAAAAATCTCCACATAGGGTCCTTTATTGGACACACTGCCACGGATTCCTCTTGCCATAGCATGACGACTCACCGTAGGGCGAAATCCCACTCCCTGTACGATCCCGTAAACACGGATCATTTTCGTAATTTCCCGCTCCATATGTTTCTCCATTCCCTGCAACTGTTTCCACTGATCCGGCTGCAGCATGCATGTAACTTTATGTCCTGCCCTTATGGTCTACCTGCATTTTCCGGATACTGCAAAATGCACTGTATCCACAAACACTCCTGAAAAAGCCTTTGTCATCCGCTTCATACATGGATCTGCAAAGATCACGTCATATCCGCCCTTCTCTGCCAGTTCCATGTAATCTTCCTCATCCCTTAATGACACATCGCCCTCCTCCAGGAGATCTTTTTCCATGGAAAACCAGCTTGCCACGGTGAGCTCTCCGTCCGCACCACGTTTCCGTAGCTCCTCTCTTATGGAACCGGCCATCACCTGCTGCTGCACGATGAGAATCTTTTTTCCTGTATAATCCATATCAGGAACCAGCTCTTCCGCCAGAGGATATCCCACCTCATAAGGTGTTCCGAAGGTTTTCTCCAGATATCTGGCACATTCCAGTGCCGCAGGAGAAACCACGATATTTTTTTCCGCAGAGGAGGCTTTTTTTACCTCATCAAGCCCGTCTCCCATTCCATAACAGACTGCTCTCTGTCCTCTGGTACGGAATTTTTCACGGATCTTGTCTGCTGCTTTCAGGTCACTGACATCCTGAGGTGTCATTCCGAGAACTCCTGTCTTACCAGCCTCCACAGGCTGCTTTTCCCGGGCAAAGGCTTTAAAAAGCTCCAGATAAGCCTTCCGCTCTCCCGCATCATAAAGCTCCATTCCGTTGGTATTTACTGCAAGCACCGGAAGACCTGTTTTCTTCTCGCACATCCGCCGCAGTGCCTGATGATCCGTTCCGATCACAGCAGGTACCGGTGTTCCGATAATGGCTGCAAAGCCTGCCTCCACCTTTTCTGCTGCATCCACAAGCTTGGCAACCAGGCGGTCATCCCGTCCCAGGATGGCATCCATATCCCGAAGTCCTGCGCTGAATACCGCACTTTTCTGTTCAAACCATCTTGGTTCATCAAAGCCGCAGACATTTCCCGCACATCCTCCTGCATCACAGATCACGATGATCCCGCCAAGCTCATACAGCACTGACACGGCTCCGGACTGATCCGGTGCAAAGGGTGTCAGATATTTCCGAAGTCCTCTCATACCTTTTCTCCCTTCTGCAAAACTTTCTCTGTCAGTGTTTCAAACAGCCTGCGTACCCCCGCATAGCCATAGGGCTGCCGGTCCTGATTCCACACGGCATTTGGCTGATCCCGGTGATAATATCCTGCATCCTTTCCTATAGTAAGGTTCACTCCGCTCCCGGACGGATCGTAATACAGCATGGTGGGTTCCATATTGGAAAAAACCTTTGTATCCGGACTCAATTCCGCAAGATGCCGTATGTATACAAAATTCTCGGCTGTGATGGTTCCGTAGATCTCCGGCACCCGGAAACCATACCGCACCAGGGCAAGGGCCAGCTCAAAGGGATCTCCGTTCATGCACTCCCCCACTGCAAAGGACGCATCCGGACAGACCTCCCGGAATCGCTCCACTGCCTCTTCTGCTGCTTTTTTATACACTTCCTGGTCAAAAGAGACTCCAAGAACCTGTCCCAAGGCACGATACTGATTTTCGATCTTATCTGTCTGGTAGAGCCTCCGAAGCTCAATAAAAGGAATCTTCAGCCGGTCATGAAAATCCTCCGCTGCAAACCTTGCTTCCGGATGAAGCACCAGATTAAAATTGGCCTGTGACATGGTCTGATATTCTTCATAATCCTTACATCGTGAGATCTCATGGATGGTCTTTACGCCTGCCTGCTGCAGCAGCTCATACATCTCGCAGTCATCAACCAGCGGCGAAAAAAATCCCAGAAGATTGACCACATTTCCCTTTTTCTTCTGTGGCTCAAGGAGTGAGTATAAGGACTGGCGCACATGGACCATAGGCGGCTTTCTGCCCTCACGTGTCAGTGCGTACATGTAACAGGGGCGCACCGGAATATCCACCTTTTCCTCTGCCTTTCGGCAGACACGTTCCATATCCGTTCCCAGAAGTGCATCCACACAGGTGATACAGATCATCACCACAGACGGCTTCTTCTCACAGCAGTCGCAGATCTCTTTTACCGCTTTCGGGATCTTTTTCAGGTGACGGCCTGTAACAATATCCGTCTCGTCCATCATCAGATAAAAAAATCGATCATTGTACTCCGGCATGGAGCTGATAAGAGAAGTATTTCTTCCGCAGCATCCCGGTGCCACGATCAGCATAATGGAATCCGGCACTGCAAGCCCGGCCCGCTTTACGCCAAAGCCCTCCGCTCCCGGAGAGTTAAATGCCAGAGTTGCCGGAGAGCTGTAGATCAGATGCTTCCCGGAGAGCATCTGCGGAGGGATCGCTTCCAGCCCGCCCCGGGCCAATTCTTCTGCAGTTGCAAAATATGCTTCCTTTTTCATATATCCTCCTTCTCCGTTTCTTCACTTTCCAATAGCTTCCTGGCCAGTGCAAAAAATTTCTCACTGATCTCAGAATTTTCATCTCCCTCGATCACCGTTTTGCCCTGATCCTCCCATCGGATGATCTCGTCACTTCTCGGGATCTCACCCACGATCGGGATATTATTTTTTTCTGCAAAAGCATTTACTTTTTCCGTTTCATTCTCCACATTCCTGTGATTCAGCACGATTCCGAAGATTCTCGCATAGCTTCGATCCTCAAAATTCCGCACAGCACTGGAAATATTATTGGCTGCATAGAGTGCCATTTTCTCTCCGGATGTGACAATGAGTACTTTTTCCGCATAGCCCTCCCGGATCGGTGCCGCAAAACCGCCGCATACTACATCTCCAAGAACATCGTAAAGCACTACATCCGGCTTCCAGGTCTCAAAAAGCTTCAGATCCTCCAGAAGCTGAAAGGTTGCGATGATACCTCTGCCTGCACAGCCAAGTCCCGGCGTGGGGCCGCCGGTCTCAATGCAGAGGACTCCACCAAACCCCTCCTTTGAAATATCCTCCAGCTTTTCCGGCTCCTCATCCTCTTCCCGCATATAATTCATTACCGGCCGCAGAGGTTCTCCCCCAAGAAGATTGATGGTGGAATCCGCCTTGGGATCACAACCGATCTGGATCACTCTTTTCCCCATGGCTGCAAAAGCCGCCGCCAAGTTGGACGTCACTGTAGACTTTCCGATACCGCCCTTTCCGTATACTGCTACCTTCAGCATAAAATCCTCCCTAATTCATTCTGTCCGCTCCCGCAGGTATTTTTCATAAAAAAAGCTCTTTCACGCACAAGGTGAAAGAGTCCCGTATTCCGCTCACAAAACAAAGTCAAGCGGATATTCGCGATCCGCATTTGCCGCTTGTTCATAACCGAATAACGGCTTCGCAGCTGATTCGGTTAAGCTGTGCCGGATGAACAACGATTCCTGCTCGGATATTCCTTGCCGTCAAAGTCTGTTTCCTGCTGTATTTTGTTTTAATGTCTCATCCGGATAGAAAGAAAATATTTCGTTCCGTCTGAATTTTTCTATTTTTATTATACAATGGTGTACATTAGTGAGTCAATTGCAACTCTGACTTTTTATACAAAAAAAGACCCCAAGGCGAAATATTTTTAAGCATTTCGCCGAGAAGTCTCTTCTCTAATCTGCCGGCTCAGAAGCCGCGGCAAAGTTATTCTTATGATAAAGCTTTACTGGATAGAAACTACGTGATATCCTCTGTCTTCCACTACCTTCTTAAGCTCTTCGTTGGAGATCTCTCTGTCGTAGGAAACCACTGCCTCACCTTTTTTCAGGCTTACTTTTGCTGCCGCACCGTCAATGCGGTTGATCGCTCTTGTGACGCTGGCCACACAGTTCTCACAGTGCATGCCTGTGATCTTCATGGTTTTCTCACCCAGCTTGGTTCCATCCAGCTTCTTCTTCGGGATCTCCGGCTTGCTGCCGCCTCCGCAGCAGGCGCCTTCGCCCTTCAGATGTTTATATGCGCCTTTTCCGGCAAACAGCATAATGATGATAACAACGATGACAACAATTGCATTTGCCATGATTTCTTTCCCTCCTGGTTACTTATGCATTCCACTACAGCCGGAGCAGCCGGAACAATGACCGGAGCAGCTGCCGCCACAGCCACCTGTATGTGTGTTACCGGCACAGCCGACACAGCTGAGCCCCTGTTTCTTTCTTGAATAGAGATAACTGATCACAAATACGCCATATGCGATCACCAGTGCCAGTACAATAATATCCGCTATCATACTCATATCTGTCACCCTTTCTTTCGCTGTACAGCCTGTGAACTGCTGCCAGCCTCTGATGAATACTTTTGTAAAAAAACTTCCATATTTCTTCAGGCTTATTATAGCACAGAAGACCAGGTATTTACATCCCCGGTCTCCTGCATTTCTTATCATTTCAACTGTTCTTACAGCATCATTTCAAAGCTATCATATGTACCGGATCGTTACTGTATGACCGGTTTTCAATTACTCTGCTGCCTGTACAGATCTCTTTGTAACATCGTTCTGGTTCTTGTACGGATCTGGTCTGAACAGAAGGAAGAGCAGGATCGCTGCAAGGATCAGCGCTACGATCGTTCCAATTCCGAAGGAACCGGCACCTGTGACAACAAGACCGATCTGGTATACACAAAGTGTTACAACATAAGCAAAAATGTTCTGGAAGAGAATTGCAAACCAGAACCATTTTCTGGACTGCATCTCATGTGCCATTGTAGAAATAGCTGCAAGGCACGGAGAGTCAAGCAGGTTGAACAGCAGGAAAGAAAATGCTGCTACTGCTGTCGGGAACCATGCTTTGATCGCTGCACCAACGATCATGGTATCCTCTGCATCATCACCAGCTACGTTTGCAAGAACACCCATTGTACTTACGATGGACTCTTTTGCGGAGAATCCGGAGATGGAGGCTGCAACCGGCTGCCATTTGCCAAATCCAAGAGGAGCAAAGATCGGAGCAAGGATACCACCAAGGATAGCCATGATACTGTCGTTGCTGTCCTCAACAAATCCGATTCCGCTTCCTGTATTTCCGATGCTGGAAAGGATCCACATGATAACAGTTGCAAGGAAAAGAATGGTACCGGCTTTGATGATGAAGCCTTTCAGTCTCTCCCAAACGTGAAGCAGAACTGTCTTTGCAGACGGAATATGGTACTGCGGAAGCTCCATTACGAACGGAGCAGGTTTACCGGAGAACGGTTTTGTTTTCTTCAGGATGATCGCAGATACAAGAACTGCTACAACACCGATGAAGTACATCAGTGGTGTGATGAAACCAGCAGCTACATAGTCACCGGTTGCATAAGCAGTCATGATACCGCCCATAAGAGCGATAACCGGAAGCTTGGCACCACATGGGATAAATGTTGCTGTCATGATCGTCAGACGACGGTCATTATCTGCCTCGATCGTTTTGGAAGCCATGATTCCAGGGATTCCACAGCCGGAGGAGATAAGAAGCGGGATAAAGCTCTTTCCGGAAAGTCCGAAATGACGGAATACACGGTCCATGACGAACGCGATACGAACCATGTAACCGCAATCCTCAAGGATGGAAAGGAACAGGAACAGGATCGCCATCTGCGGAACGAATCCAAGCACTGCACCAAGACCACCGATGATACCATCTGATACAAGGCTCACCAGCCAGTCAGCAACACCGGCATTGCCGAGTCCATCCGACACAACACTCTGGATGGTTCCCACAAAGCTGTCGTTTGTCCAGTCTGTTACCATGGTACCAACTGTTGTTACCGATACATAATAAACGATGAACATGGTAAGGATAAAGATCGGAAGACCGAGAACACGGTTTGTTACGATACGGTCGATCTTATCGGAAACTGTCATCTTATTTCCGCTTCTCTTAACGTTTGCAGAAACAACCTTCTGGATGTACTGATATCTTCCATCCGTTACGATACTCTCTGTATCATCATCCTCTGCCTTCTCAAGGCCAGAAGCAATCTCCTCGATCCTAGACTGTGCAGAAGCCGGAAGGTTCAGACCTTCTTTTACCTTGCTGTCTCTCTCAAGAAGCTTTACTGCATACCATCTCTTGTTCTCCTCAGCGATGTTTGCAGGAACAAATCCCTCGATCTCATTTACAGCTTTTTCTACTGCTTTCGGAAATTCCATCTGCTTCGATGGTACTCTGTGCTGGTTCGCACATTTGATTGCCTCATCAACAACCTCTTTAAGGCCTGTTCCTTTAAGAGCAGAGGTCTCAACGATCGGGCATCCAAGCGCGGAGCTTAAGCCTTTTACATTGATATGGATGTTGTTCTTTTTCAGAAGATCCACCATATTAAGAGCGATAACAACCGGGATACCGATTTCAAGAAGCTGGGTTGCAAGATACAGGTTTCTCTCGATGTTTGTTGCATCCACAAGATCGATGATCACATCCGGTTTCTCTTTCAGAAGGTAATCACGGCTGACAACCTCCTCAAGTGTATACGGGGAAAGTGAATAGATACCCGGAAGGTCTGTTACCGTTACATCCTTCTGGTTTTTCAGCTTACCCTCTTTTTTCTCTACAGTAACACCTGGCCAGTTACCAACGTACTGGTTTGCGCCTGTAAGAGCATTGAACATTGTAGTCTTACCACAGTTCGGGTTTCCGGCAAGAGCTATTGTTACAGACATTTTGTATCCTCCTTTTTTCAGGTCAGAGCCTGACGCTCTGTCATTTTTCGAAGCGTATTTACTTTACTTCCACACATGCTGCGTCATGCTTACGCAGGGAAAGCTCATAACCTCTGATGGTGATCTCAACCGGATCTCCAAGAGGAGCTACCTTTCGGATATAAACCTCGCTGCCTTTTGTGATTCCCATATCCATGATACGGCGCTTGTAAGCCGGGTCGCCGGTGATCTTGGAAACAACTACTGTAGAACCTACTGCTGCATCACGTAAAGTCATTTCTCTTTTCCTCCCTGTTCATATTCCAATTCCTAATCTATCCTCAACTGCGCCTTCCGCAGTTTGGGGCAAATCCACTACCGGTCACTGCCGCACAGTCCGGTCACACCATAATGTGTCTGGCCATTTCCTTATTGACTGCTACTCTGGAATCCTTGACATTTACGATCAGATTGCCGTCAAACTGAGAAATAACTGTCACTTCCGCATTCTCAACAAAACCAAGGCCTGCAAGAAATCTTCTTGTATCCTCCGCTCCGGAAATACGCTTGATCGTGCCAGTATCACCTGACTGTAAAAATAAAATCGGCTGCATGGAATCCCTCCGTTTCTTTCTATTAATTAACTCAGTCTAATTAGTCAGCCCTAACTCATAGGTTAGTTTATACTAAGTTTTTTCGAATGTCAATCCCCTAAATGAAAAAAGTTAATCAAGATTAAGTTTTTATAAACAACATATAAAAAAAGTTCCTGCATTCTGAGGTATTTCTGTCTGGCAGAAGGTTACCTCAGAATGCAGGAACTCTGTTCTGATTCTTTTTCTGTTTGCAGCCTGTTAAGCTAAAAACCCCTTCCGGAACTTTTTCTTTCTTCCGTGCTGCTCATATTTTTATCTCTTAGTGGATCTGATCATTCAAAAGCTTCAGGATCAGATTCTCCGTTTCATTGATTCCGTAGCTTGCACTGTTGATACAAAGATCGTAGTTATCCGGCTTGCCCCACTGAGCTCCGCCGTAAAAATTGTAATACCGTCTGTGCTGGCTGTCCATCTTCTTCAGGAAACGGACTGCCTGCTTCATATTCATCTTCCGTACATCCATAACATGCTGCACACGGATAGCAAAAGGAGCTGTGATAAACAGACTGATATGCGGAATGTGGTTGTTCTTGAGGATCGCATCCGCACACCTTCCCATAATGATGCAGTCCTCTTTTGAGGCCAGATCGCAGATCAGGTCACTCATGTTAAAGAATACCGCATCCTGTTTCGGAAGACCATGGTAACGGTTGAATTCCCGGAACCAGCCCTTGGGATCAAATTTATGCTTCTTCTCATATTTATTGAAATCCGCAAAATATTCCGCATCGTTGACCGCGCCCTTTTCCGCCTCAAGACGCCTTAATACCTGATCAAAGATCTCCACATCATAATAGTTGATCCGAAGCTTGTCTGCCAGTCCGAAACCGATATCATTACCGGCACTTCCCTGTGTACGGCTGATGCAGATGACCAGATGGTCATTCTCAGAGATTTTTTCCCTGTGCTTGATCATATGATTCAGCGCCACACGTTCCTTATCCATGATATCCGTAGCAACAAAAGTCTCCGGCAGCGTCAGGATCTCCTGAAAGATCTCATCATATTTCTTCATGAGACGGCTTTTTTCTTCTTTATCCTTGATGGTCCTGGCCATGTTGCTGATCAGTGCCATCTCGCTTCGAAGAAGATGTCCGTCCGGTTTGGTATACATCAGAGCACTTAAGTTCCGGATAGTGCCTTCTCTGTCACCGGTGAAGGTACGTCCAAGGGAAGATCCTACGCTTTCATAAACCTCGCCATCCAGTTCATAAAGCCTGGTGGCAAGTTCTCTGCATTTCTCTCGAATGTTATTATCCTGCATATTGATCCTCCTCCCTTATAAAAAGAATACCAGCATATCGATGATGAACACCGGTACCAGGAAACAAATGGACCATGCCATATATCCGAAGAAGGACGGCATGTTGATACCATTTTCGTCAGAAAGTGTCTTGACCATAAAGTTCGGAGCATTGCCGATATATGTATTGGCGCCCATAAATACAGCACCGCAGGAAATCGCAGAAAGCAGCTTTACAGGAACCGTTCCCAGCGTTGTTGCGATTCCGTTTGTAAATCCAAGAGTTCCTGCTGTTGTCAGAAATACCAGATAGGTCGGCGTATTATCCAGGAAGCTGGACAAAGCTCCGGTCGCCCAGAACATCTGGTACGGCTCGGTGATACCAAGATTCGGTCCTACTGCTTTCAGAAGCATCAGGGCCGGCTGCATGGTGATAAAAATACCGATGAAAAGTACTGCAACCTCCTTGATCGCACCCCAGGTAAAATGGTTCCGCACACGGATCCTCTTATCCGTTGTCTTAAAGGACAGAAATGCAGCTGCCAGGATCAGGACGATCTCAATGATCGACGGGAAACTTAAAGTAACCTCACCGAAAATATGAATCCCCTTTACATTTCCGGCTGCATCCTGGAATGCAGGCATACCGGGAAGCATTCCGCTTAAGATAACACCCACAACGATCATCACAAGGAAGATGATATTATGAAGCCCCTCAATCTTAAACTCGGTACCCGGTTTGCTGATATCCGGTTTACGTCCCTCTGCGATATCCTTCTTGTAAGAGCGCATATCCAGATGATAGAACACAAACAGAAGGATCACCATATTAAAGATCAGTACCGGAAAAAGATGAAGGCTCCAGAAGAACGGAACTCCTCGCATGAAGCCCATCAGAAGCGGCGGATCACCGATCGGTGTCAGGCAGCCACCCATGTTGGATACCATAAAGATGAAAAAGATCATAATATGACCCTTTCTCTTTCTCCAGGAATTCATTTTGATCACCGGACGGACCATCAGCATGCTGGCTCCGGTAGTTCCGATGCAGCTGGAAAGCAGGGTTCCCAGTGCAAGAAGTCCTACATTTACTCTTGGCGAACCCGCAAAATCACCCTCAACTGTAATGTTACCGGATACACAGAACAGTCCAAATAACAAGATGATAAATGTAAGATAGTCATTGATCACGCACTCAAGTACTGTTTCCGCAGTTTTTCCGGCACCGTAAACAACTGCAAACGGAATGATCATAAGAACGATCCAGAATGCAACCACAACGGGCTGATGTGACTCCCACCACTCACCCTTTACCAGCGGCATCACTGCAACACACAGAAGAAGGCCCGCAAAAGGAATACAAAGCCACACCGGCACACCAGATCCTGTCCCACCGTTTCCGGCTGCCCATACACCCACAGGACATGCCAGAAATACTGTCAGAAAAGTACACATGACGGTTAATAATTTTTTCAAAATTCTCACCCCTCACATAAATTTTTTTACCAGTGAAATTATAACATATGGCGTTCTAAAATCAACTGTGTAGATGTGCAATTTATACTCGAACCCTCTCTCTTTTTTGTGCATTTTGTCGGTGTGTCATGGCATTTTTTGTTTGTTTTCAAACACACGACCAGATTTTCGGATACTGTTTTCTATATCTGTTATATAATTTATATACATTTTCTCTCTGACAAAAAAGCAGCCGTATTCTCCATCGGCACACTAACCTTTCCGGAAAATACTGCTGCTTTTGTATCTGTTATTTTTTTATTATTCCATACACTCGTCAAGAATCTCTGCCATCTTGTCGATATCCTCTTTTGTGATCACAAGAGGAGGAACAAGGCGGAGAACATCACTTCCTGCTGAGATCACCAGAAGACCCTTTGCAAGAGCTTTTTTCACCACGTCTCCTACCGGACGCCCCTTGATCACGATACCCTGCATGAAGCCTTTGCCTCTTCTTGTTTCTGCACAGTCATGCTTTGCAACCAGTTCGTCCAGCTTCTCCTCAAAATACGGAGTAAGTCCCTGCACATGGGAAAGGATCTGATCTTTTTCAAAAATGTCAAATACCTTGCTGACGGCTGCACATACGAAGGGATTTCCACCGTAAGTGGTTCCGTGGTCGCCTGGCTTCAGGGAGGCTGCAGCTGCTTTTTTGTTCAGCACAAAAGCACCTACCGGAACTCCACAGCCAAGTGCTTTGGCACAGGTCATGATATCCGGCTGTACTCCATATGCCTGCCATGCAAAATAATGTCCGGTACGTCCCATACCGCACTGGATCTCGTCCAGGATCAGGATGATATCCTTCTCATCACAAAGCTTACGTAAGCCTTCCAGGAACTCTTTTGTAGCCGGATAAATACCTCCTTCTCCCTGTACGGTCTCGGTGATGATGGCACAGGTCTTATCTGTGATCTGAGCCTTTACACTCTCAAGATCATTGAAATCTGCAAATTTCACCCCACCCATCAGAGGCTCAAAGGGTTCTCTGTAATGTGCATTGCCTGTCACGGAAAGAGCGCCGATGCTGCGGCCGTGGAAGGAATGGTTCATGGCAATGATCTCATGGTCTGCATGGCCATCTCTTTCGTAGGCATATTTCTTGGCAGCCTTCAGAGCACCCTCAATGGCCTCTGTACCACTGTTTGTGAAGAAGGCCTTTTCCATATGGCTTGCCTGTACAAGTTTGGCACCCGCCTCAATGATCGGCTCATTGTAGTACAGGTTGGAAATATGCATCAGCTTGTCGATCTGGGATTTCAGTGCTTCGTCATAGCCCGGATAATGATAGCCCAGGGCATTTACTGCGATACCTGCCGCAAAATCCAGATATTCCTTTCCTTCGGAATCATAGAGGTAACAACCATCGCCTTTTTCAAAAACTACCGGAAAACGGTTATATGTATGAAGAATACTGGCTTCAGATTCTTCCATCTGTTCATTCATGCTCATTGTAATATTTCTCCCCATCATCTTTTAAAATTGCAGTACCAATACCTTTGTTTGTAAAGATCTCAAGCAGTAAGCTGTGCGGGATCCTTCCATCCAGGATATGGACTCTGTTTACGCCATGCTCGATAGCGTCGATACAGTTTTTCAGCTTCGGGATCATACCGCCGCCCACAGTACCATCTGAGATCAGATTCTCAGCCTCATCTACACGAAGCTCGGAGATCAGAGTGGAGGGATCATCTGCATCCCTGTAAACGCCCTCAATATCGGACAGGAAGGCAAGCTTCTCTGCCTCAACTGCCTCTGCAATGGCGCAGGCTGCATCGTCCGCATTGATATTGTAGGAATCAAAATTTTCGTCAAAGCCGATCGGGAATACGATCGGAAGGAAATCTCTTTCCAGAAGGTCATGAAGGATCTTCGGATTAACCTTTGTAACCTCACCTACGTAGCCGATGTCTTCGCCTTTGGAAAGCTTCTTTTTGCACTGGAGAAGACCGCCGTCCTTACCGCTGACACCTACAGCCTGTACGCCGAGAGATTCTACCAGAGTAACAAGCTCCTTGTTTACTTTTGCAAGAACCATCTCTGCGATCTCCATAGTGTCTTTGTCCGTTACACGGAGACCGTTTACAAAATGCGGCTCCATGCCGACTTTACCGACCCAGCGGCTGATTTCCTTGCCGCCGCCGTGAACAATGATCGGTTTGAAACCGACTAATTTCAGAAGGACTGCGTCCTTGATGACGTTACGCTTTAATTCTTCATCAAGCATGGCGCTTCCGCCGTATTTGATGACTACGATCTTGCGGTTGAACCGCTGGATGTATGGCAGGGCTTCTATGAGAACCTCTGCTTTGTCAAGATATTTCTGATTTACCATGTGGGTGTCTCCTTTTTTTGAAAAATGATATGGATTGAAAAAGGTTTTGTTGTTGTATGTTGGAGGGATTTCTTTTTTATTATAATTTTGTCTCAGCTGACAGCTGTGGGATTTGCGAGGAGGGGAGGCACTCGGAGTTCCGAAGGCCGTTTCCCCTCCTCGCGCTCCTCCCCTCCGGCCACGGGAGGACGGGCTGTTGCCCGCGTTGCGGGCAAAGCGCCTACTGCGGACAGGCTGTCGCAGACAGCCGCTTCCGACGCGCTTTCGCCGAAGGCGAACAGCTCGTCAGTCTGCCTTCGGCGACTGACGTTTAACACGACATAACTTCCGGGCTCCCGCTCTGAGGTTTCTCACGTTCGTCACTCAGTTTTCATCAACTGAAGTTCAACACGCCTCAACTTCCGGGCTCCCGCCCTGCGGGTTCTCACGTTCGTCAGGCAGTTTTCGTCGACTGAAGTTCTACATGCTACAGCCAAGCGTGCCCAACGGAGGGGGTTCTTAGGGGGAGCGTGCGGGCTTCGCAACTTTGAGCTCGCTCCCCCTAAGGGTTTTCTCAGCTTACAAACTGAAACAAAACTACAACTAAAATCCACCATAAAAAACATTCTACAAAGCTCTTACATCAAGAACGATAATCCGCATTGATCTTTATGTAATCATAGGTGAGGTCGCATCCCCACGCAGTTGCGGATGCATCTCCCATCTTCATATCCGCGATGGCTGTCACTGCCTCTTCTGAGAGGATCTTAGTTGCTTCCTCTTCGCTGTAGCCTGTAGAAACTCCATTTTCAATGATCTTGATCTTTCCTGCTTTGCTCTCAAAGTAGAGATCTACCTTTTCCGGATCGAACTGGACGCCGGAGTAGCCGAGGGCGCAGAGGATTCTTCCCCAGTTTGCGTCGTGGCCGTAAATGGCTGCCTTTGTTAAGGAAGAGGTTACTACGGATTTACTTAAGGTTACGGCTTCTGCCTTGGTGGCTGCGCCGATGACCTTGACCTCGAAGAGTGCAGTTGCGCCTTCTCCGTCACCTGCGATCTTTTTGGCAAGGGTTGTGTTTACGTAGTTAAGAGCCTTTTTGAACTCTTCATAATCTGCGTTTTTCTCTGTGATCTTCGGATTGCCGGCCTGTCCGTTTGCAAGGAGGAGGACAGTATCGTTTGTGGAGGTATCGCCGTCAACGGATACCATGTTGTAGGTGTCCTTGATATCCTCGCTGAGTGCTTCCTGAAGAAGCTCCTTGGAGATATCCACATCACTGGTGATAAATCCAAGCATCGTGCACATGTTGGGGTGGATCATTCCGGAGCCCTTGCACATACCGCCTACCGTTACGGTTTTTCCACCGATCTCGATCTCTACCGCTGCCTCTTTCTTCTCGGTATCTGTTGTCATGATGGCTTTTGCTGCCTCAAGCCCTGCCTCGCGGCTTCCCTCAAGCTTCGGTGCCATAGCTTTTACTCCGTTTGCGATACGGTCGATCGGAAGCTGCATTCCGATGACACCTGTGGATGCTACCAGTACGCTGTCTTCCGGAATCCCAAGGCTTTCGGATGCTGCCTTAGCTGTTTCCCTGCAATAGCCGAATCCTTCCTCACCGGTACATGCGTTGGCGATTCCGCTGTTGCAGATCACAGCTCTTGCACCCGGGTGGTTGTATACAATGTCCTGATCCCATCTTACAGGAGCTGCTTTTACCACATTGGTCGTGAAGGTTCCTGCAGCCACACAGGGAACCTCACTGAATACCATGGCCATATCGGTACGGCCTTTATATTTGATCTCTGCTGCAGTTGACGCTGCCTTAAAACCTTTTGCGGCTGTAACGCCGCCGTCGATGATCTTCATATTATATATCTCCTCTCAATGGTGATGCCAGATCGAATATCGCAGTTCATTCGTTTAAAGTCCTTCGGCATCCCCCATATTTTATTTGTGATCTGCCTGTTTTACGGACACATCGGAATCTGTTTCAGTCCTTCGTTCTCGTCAAATCCAAACATCAGGTTCATGTTCTGAACAGCCTGTCCTGCTGCACCCTTTACCAGGTTGTCAATAGCGCCCATCATGATGACTCTCTTTGTTCTCGGATCGATCTTGAAGTTCACGTCCACAAAATTGCTGCCTTCTACATTTCTTGTCTGCGGGCATACATCCTTGTTCAGGACACGTACAAAGAACTCGTCTTTATAATATTTGTCATAGGCTGCTTTTACTTCCTCATAGGTAACATCCTTGGTCAGGGAGGCATATGCTGTTACCAGGATTCCACGGTTCATCGGAACAAGATGCGGGGTAAAGTTGATCATCACTTCCTGTCCGCATGCATATCCAAGCTGATCCTCGATCTCCGGTGTATGTCTGTGTGTGGCAACACCGTAAGCTTTGATGCTCTCGTTTACCTCACAGTAGAGATTCGGAACCTTGGCTCCTCTTCCTGCTCCGGAGGTTCCGGACTTGGCATCAATGATAATGGTATTCGGATCAATGAGGCCTTCCTTTAACAGCGGATAAATAGACAGTGTGGAGCATGTCGGATAGCATCCCGGGTTGGCGATCAGCCTTGCATTCTTAATATCCTCACGGTTGATCTCGCAGAGGCCATAAACAGCTTCCTCGATAAACTGCGGAGCCTTATGCTCGATCCCGTACCACTTCTCATATTTTTTCACATCTTTAATACGGAAATCTGCGCTTAAGTCGATCACCTTACATTTGGAAAGGATTTCTTCATTAATAAGGGATGCACAAAGGCCCTGTGGTGTTGCGGTAAAGATCACATCCACCTCATCTGCAAGTGCAGCCATGTTGTCATCCATACATTTGGCATCCACCAGCCTGAAAAAATTCTGATAAATATCTGCATACTGCTGATCTATGTAGCTTCGGGAGCCGAACCATTTGATCTCAACGTCCTTGTGTCCAAGAAGAAGTCTTACGATCTCATTTCCTGCGTATCCTGTCGCACCGATAATTCCTGCTTTAATCATCTTTCACATTCCTCCTCTGCCGTTTTTTCTACGGCTTAATACACCCTGCAGAAGCGCTTGCTATTCTTATTTATGCCTCTTTTTTATGTCTTCTGATATCTGAACCTTCTGCCCAGGTCAGACGGACATCTTAAACCTGTCTGTACTGCCAGCTCATATGTCCATCTTATCAATGGATAGATTATACATCTTCTCTGCATATTATGCAATAGTCATTTTCTTTGATTTTTCACGGTCTTTTCTGTTTTTCCTGTATTTTCTTATAATACCGCCTACTTTTAGATGTATTTTTATGCAAATTTTTTTTCATATTTTTCAAATTATCTCTTGCATATTTATAAAATCTGGTGTATATTAAGCCATGTCGACAGGACAGCCGAAAATTTTGTTTTGTTGTACATGAATATTTATTCACTCTGGTAAAGTTATAAAACAGCATAATTTTTTTCCAGATAACGTAAAAAAATTCACCGTCCCGGAAATGTCCGGAGCGATACAAAATCAAAAAAATCCCAGGAGGACATATATTATGAAAGAAAAAGTTGTTTTAGCGTATTCCGGTGGTCTTGATACCACAGCCCTGATCCCGTGGCTGAAAGAAACCTTTGATTATGACGTTGTCTGCTGCTGTGTAAACTGCGGACAGGGAAACGAGCTGGACGGTCTTGAAGAGAGAGCAAAAATGTCCGGTGCTTCCAAATTATATATCGAGGATATCGTCGATGAGTTCTGCGATGATTTCATCATGCCGTGTGTAGAGGCTGGTGCTGTATACGAGCATTCCTATCTTCTCGGAACTTCCATGGCTCGTCCGGTCATTGCCAAGAAGCTGGTTGAGATCGCACGTAAAGAGGGTGCCGTTGCTATCTGCCACGGTGCTACCGGTAAAGGAAATGACCAGATCCGTTTCGAGCTTGGCATCAAGGCTCTCGCTCCGGACATCAAGATCATTGCTCCATGGCGTATGACAGATCTGTGGACCATGCAGTCCCGTGAAGATGAGATCGAGTTCTGTAAGGCTCATGGCATCACTCTTCCATTTGATGCAAGTCACAGCTACAGCCGTGACAGAAACCTCTGGCACATCAGCCATGAGGGACTTGAGCTTGAGGATCCATCCCAGGCTCCGAACTATGATGACATGCTTGTATTAAGTGTAACACCTGAGAAGGCTCCGGATAAAGAAACTGAGATCACCATGACATTCGAGCAGGGTGTTCCGAAAACACTCAACGGAAAAGCAATGAAGGTTTCCGAGATCATCACAGAGCTGAACAAGCTTGGCGGTGAGAACGGCATCGGTATCGTTGATATTGTTGAGAACCGTGTTGTTGGTATGAAATCCCGTGGCGTTTATGAAACTCCTGGCGGAACGATCCTGATGGCAGCACATGACCAGCTTGAGGAGCTGATCCTTGACCGTGAGACAATGGAAGCCAAGAAAAAGCTTGGCAGCCAATTTGCACAGGTTGTTTACGAAGGAAAATGGTACACACCTCTCCGTGAGGCTATCCAGGCATTTGTTGAGTCCACTCAGAAATATGTTACCGGTGAAGTTAAATTCAAGCTTTACAAAGGAAACATCATCAAGAATGGTACAACCTCTCCGTACAGCCTTTACAATGAGTCTCTTGCTTCCTTCACAACCGGTGATATGTATGATCATCATGATGCAGACGGATTCATCACTCTGTTCGGTCTGCCGCTGAAGGTTCGTGCCATGAAGCTTGCAGAAGTTAAGAATAACCAGAATCAGAACTAATTTTGTTGGACATTGTTCCGACAGATTATAAGAATGCCCCGGGAAGCTATATAAGTTCCCCGGGGTCTTTTGTTATATACTGCTTTGATCACATAATACCTAATAAACGAAAGGATTTTTTATCATGAACTCACAGAAAATGCCTCTGAAAAATTCTCTCTGCCTGCTTCTGGCCGCAACGATCTGGGGAATCGCCTTTGTTGCCCAGAGTGTGGGCATGGAATATGTCGGCCCCTTCACCTTCAACGGCGTCCGTTCCCTGATCGGCGCCGCTGTTCTGGTTCCGGTGCTCTTTATCCTGAACCGTTCCGGAAATAAATCCTCTGCTGCCACAGACTCCGCAATACCGGAATCCTCATCAGCACCTTCAGAAAAAGCGGTATCCCCCACGCCATATAACAGCCGTGACCTGTGGCTGGGCGGCATTGTCTGCGGATTTGCTCTTTTTGCTGCCAGCAGCTTCCAGCAGTTTGGTATCCAGTACACAACTGTAGGAAAAGCCGGCTTCATCACCGCCTGCTACATTGTCATCGTCCCGATCATTGGAATTTTCCTGAAAAAGAAATGCAGTCCCTTTATATGGGCAGCCGTTGTCATGGCACTGGTCGGACTTTATCTTCTCTGCATCACAGACGGATTTTCCATTGGCCTCGGAGATATTCTGGTGCTGGTATGTGCTTTTCTCTTTTCCCTGCACATTCTGGTGATTGACTATTTTTCCCCGAAGGCAGACGGTGTAAAGCTTTCCTGTATCCAGTTTCTTGTCTGCGGGATCCTGTCCATGATCCCGGCACTTATTCTGGAACATCCGCAGATTTCTTCCATTCTCACTGCCTGGCTGCCGATCCTGTATGCTGGTGTGATGTCCTGCGGTATTGCCTACACCCTGCAGGTCGTAGGCCAGAAAAATGTGAATCCCACCGTTGCTTCTCTGATTCTTTCTCTTGAATCCTGCATCTCCGTGCTTGCAGGCTGGGTGCTCCTGGATCAGAAGCTTTCCATAAAAGAGCTCCTTGGATGTGTCATCATGTTTGCAGCCATCATCCTGGCACAGCTGCCAGAAAAAGAAAAAGATAATAAATAAAAAACAGGCAGCCGGTTTGGTATTTTACCTTCCGGCTGCCTGTCTGCATGTTTCTTAGTCTGCTGTTTCTTCCTTCTTAATAAAGTTATTATAATGTGCCTTGATCTTCTCAAAGCTCTCCTGGCTGATGTCGTGCTCCATCTTGCAGGCATCCTCCATTGCGATCTCTGCCGGAACCCCAAGTCCCTCCAGCATCCTGGCAAGAACAATGTGACGCTCATAAATCTGATTGGCGATCTCTGCCCCCTTCTCCAGAAGTGTCACGGTACCGTAACGGTCCATAGCAATATAACCATCCTCACGAAGAAGCTTCATTGCGTGACTGACGCTTGGCTTGGAAACACCAAGTCTGGTCGCAATATCAATGGAACGAACTCCTCCTCCTTTTTTGGATAAAACCAGAATTGATTCAAGATAATCCTCCGCTGACTGTCTGATCTCCATATAAAATCCTCCCTGCAAAAATTTAACTCTATATAGACCCTCTAAAGGGACCTGAAGCCCATTCTTTCCCTGTTCTACAGGCGAATATTAACTTTTAATATACCGCTTAAAGGATGTTGTGTCAAGCATTTCGCACATGTTTATCTTGACATTAAAAATAATTTCCCCGATAATAGTAGCTGAACAATATATCTGTTCTATAGCAGCCCGGAATCCTTTCCAGTAGTGCTGTCTTTTGAACAGTAAAGAAAGGAGATTTTTTATGCTCAAAACCCTTCTGGCCCAGGTCAGGGAGTTTAAAAAGGCATCGTTTCTCACGCCTTTTTTCATGATCCTGGAAGTTCTCTTTGAGACTCTGATCCCCCTGGCCATGGCTTCCATCATTGATAAGGGTGTGGAAGCCGGAAATATCGGCCATATCTATCGGATGGGTGCAATTATGGTAGCTCTTGCCCTGTGCGGACTCTGGTCCGGCGTCATGGGAGGAAAATACGGAGCACTGGCCTCCACAGGCTTTGCCAGAAACCTCCGAAAAGCCATGTACACCAACATCCAGACCTTTTCTTTTTCCAACATCGACAAATACAGCACTGCCGGCCTGATCACCCGTCTTACCACAGATGTGACCAACCTGCAGAACGCCTATCAGATGATCCTTCGTATGTGTACCCGTGCACCGGCCAGTCTGATCTGTGCCATGGTCATGGCATTTCTTATCAATGCAAAGCTTGCAAGCATCTACCTTGTCGCTGTTATCTTCCTGGGATGCTGTCTGATCTTTATCATGAGAAAAGCAACGGTATATTTTCAGGCCGTATTCCGTAAATATGACGACCTGAACGCAAGTGTCCAGGAAAACATCGGCGCTGTACGCGTTGTCAAGGCCTATGTCCGCGAAGACTACGAGATCAGCAAATTCCAGAAAGCTTGCAACAAAGTATACGAAATGTTCTTAAGTGCTGAGAAGATCGTTGTCATGAACATGCCCCTGATGCAGTTTACCGTTTATGCCTGTATCCTGGGAATCAGCTGGCTCGGCGCCAAAATGATCGTAGGCAGCTCCCTTACTACCGGTGAGCTTATGAGCCTTCTCACCTACTGCATGAACATTCTCATGAGCCTTATGATGCTTTCCATGGTTTTTGTTATGGTGACAATGAGTATTGCCAGCGCAGAGCGTGTTACGGAAGTCATCAATGATACTGCTGACATCACAGATCCGGAGAATCCGGTAACAGATGTCCCGGACGGAAGTATCGTCTTCGATCATGTAAATTTCAGCTATAAGAAAGACAGTCAGGAACCCGTTCTGAAGGATATCAATCTCTCGATCCGCTCCGGCGAGACCATAGGGATCATCGGCGGTACCGGAAGTGCAAAATCCAGCCTTGTCAACCTGATCAGCCGTCTTTATGACGTAACGGATGGTTCTGTTTCCGTAGGAGGCATCGATGTCCGTAAATACCATCTGGAATCTCTCAGAAATCAGGTTTCCGTTGTTCTTCAGAAGAATATACTCTTCTCAGGAACCATTCTGGAAAACCTCCGATGGGGTGACAAAAATGCCACTGAGGAGGAATGCCGCCGCGCATGCCAGCTTGCCTGTGCCGATGATTTCATCGAAAAAATGCCGGACAAATACAATACCTTCATTGAACAGGGCGGCTCCAATGTTTCCGGAGGCCAGAAGCAGCGTCTCTGTATTGCCCGCGCTCTTCTGAAGAAGCCGAAGATACTGATCCTGGATGACTCCACCAGTGCGGTAGATACTGCCACAGACGCAAGGATCCGCCGTGCTTTTGCCGAGGAAATCCCGGATACCACCAAGCTGATCATCGCACAGCGTGTTTCCAGCATCCAGAACGCGGACCGGATCATCGTTATGGATAACGGTGAGATCAACGGTTTTGGTACCCACGAGGAGCTTCTTAAGACCAACGCCATTTATCAGGAAGTATTTCATTCACAGACCGGCTGTGCCGGTGATTTTGACGAAGGAGGTGAGCCGGCTTGAAAAAACAGAACATGAAAGGCCCGGGCGGTACTGGCCCAAGGGGTATGGGAACACCGGAGCAGCCAGGAAAGCTTCTGGGACGCCTTGCCCGTTATATCTTAAAAAACTACCGTATCCATATCGTGATCGTGGTGATCTGCATTTTTGTCAGTGTTCTTGCCAATGTACAGGGAACCATGTTCATGAAAACCCTGATCGACCAGTATATCACACCGCTTCTCTCAGCAGATACACCGGATTTCGGGCCTCTGGCTGCAGCCATCGCACGTGTGGCATGCTTTTACGCCATTGGTGTTATTGCCACCTATACTTATAACCGTATCATGATCAATGTTTCCCAGGGAACCTTACGTAACCTCCGAAACGATATGTTTGCAACGATGGAAACGCTTCCCATCAAATATTTTGACACTCACGCACACGGCGATATCATGTCCATCTACACCAACGACATTGATACCCTGCGCCAGATGATCAGCCAGAGCTTTCCTCAGCTGCTTTCCAGTGTGATCACCATCGTCAGTGTTCTTGTAAGTATGCTGATCCTGAATGTTCCGCTTACTGTAGTTACCCTGCTTATGGTTGCCATTATGATGACTGCCAGCCGGAAGCTTGCGGGCTTAAGCGGAAAATATTTCCTGGAGCAGCAGACCAACCTTGGTATTGTCAATGGTTATATCGAAGAGATGATGGAGGGTCAGAAGGTTGTCAAGGTCTTCTGCCATGAGGACGAAAGCATCCGGAAATTCGACGAACTGAACGACCAGCTTTTCACCAGCGCAGACAATGCAAACCGTTTTGCCAACATCCTGATGCCTGTGGTCGCACAGCTTGGAAATGTCAGCTATGTGATCTGCGCCATGGTGGGCGGTATCCTTGCTATCAACGGCATCGGCAGCTTCACACTTGGCGGGCTTGCCAGCTTCCTGACCTTCAATAAGAGCTTCAACATGCCTATCAACCAGGTCAGCCAGCAGTTCAACAGTATTGTTATGGCTCTTGCAGGTGCAAAACGTATCTTTGATCTTCTGGATGAAAAGCCGGAAGTGGATGAAGGCTACGTTACTCTCGTCAATGCAAAAGAGGAAAACGGTGTTCTTACCGAATCCGACAAACGTACCGGCCGCTGGGCATGGAAGCATTTCCACAAAGCTGAGGGTACCACTGATTATATCGAGCTGAAGGGTGATATGGTCCTGGAGGATGTAGACTTTGGTTATAATTCCAACAAGATCGTTCTCCATGACATCAACATGTATGCACAGCCAGGCCAGAAGATCGCTTTTGTAGGCTCTACCGGCGCCGGAAAAACCACCATCACCAATCTTCTGAACCGTTTTTACGACATTCAGAAGGGTAAGATCCGTTATGACGGCATCAACATCACCAAGATCAAAAAAGATGATCTCAGACGCTCCATGGGCATCGTTCTTCAGGATACCAACCTGTTCACAGCAACCGTTATGGAAAATATCCGCTACGGAAAGCTGGATGCCACAGATGAGGAGGTTATCGCAGCAGCAAAGCTTGCCAACGCCGACGGTTTCATCCGCAGGCTTCCGCAGGGTTATAATACCCTTCTCCGCGGAAACGGCGCAAACTTAAGTCAGGGCCAGCGACAGCTTCTCTCCATTGCCCGTGCAGCCGTTGCAGACCCACCCGTCCTGATCCTGGACGAGGCCACCAGCTCCATTGATACCCGTACCGAAAAGCTTGTACAGGATGGTATGGATAAGCTGATGGAAGGCAGGACGACCTTTGTGATTGCCCACAGACTTTCCACAGTACGCAACAGTGACTGCATCATGGTCCTGGAGCAGGGACACATCATCGAGCGTGGTTCCCACGAGGAGCTGCTTGCACAGAAGGGCCGGTATTATCAGCTGTATAACGGCTGATCCAGGCTCACAGTTATTTTCGATCTAAAATATTCAATACCAAAAACATGCAGGGTGTATCTTTTCTGATAGTCCTGCATGTTTTTTTATGCTATAATCTTTGATTGAAATCTATTTTTCCGGAAAGGAGTCTCCGTATTTTTATATATGAAACAAACTGAAGAATATTACTACGGCAGAATGCCGAAAGATAAACAAAACGTGTACCGTGCAATGCTTCACGGGCTTATGGAGCTTTCCGACGAGTTCCTGATCCCGCAGGTACCAACCACCGATGGAAACTGGCTCTATGATGTATTTTTCCAGCTTCGTCTGGATCACCCGGAGATTTTCTGGGCTGTGGGATTTAAATACCGTTATTACAAGGACTCGCCAAATCTGATACTGATCCCTGAATATATCTTCGACAAAAATAAAATCCGGGAGCATCAGAAAGCCCTGGGAGCCCGCGTAGACAAGCTTGTGCGCACCGCCATGAAGTTTTCCGAGTGGGATAAGGAAAAATATGTCCATGACTTCATCTGCGAAAATATCCGCTACGACAAACTGAAAAAGCCATATTCCCACGAGATCATCGGGCCTCTGGGCCATGGTGTCGGTGTCTGCGAGGGAATCGCCAAATCCGTAAAGGTCCTCTGTGATGCCCTTGGTGTATGGTGTATTATCGCCATCTGCGGGAACAATCCGGAAAAAGGGATCAAATACCGTCATACCTGGAACATCATCCGGATCAACGGACAGTACTATCATCTGGATGCCACCTTCGATAATACTCTGGGCAAAAACGAAGGCGGCTTAACCAGTATCCGTTACGATTATTTTAATCTGGATGACAAAAACATCTTCCGTGACCATGAACCACTGATCGCTCCGGCACCTCCCTGCCCGGATGGAAACCACTTTTATTACCGTGAGAAAAAGCTGTCCTTCACCAAATTGGAAGACGTATACAAACGTGCCCTCCAGGCCGCAAAAAAAGGCCGCGAATTCACCTTCCACTGGCGAGGCGGATATCTCACCCGCGAAGTCCTCGCAGACCTTGTAGATCAGATCCAGGCCGCAGGAAAGACACGGGACAAAAAAGCCATCATCACACTCAACTGGCCTCAGGCTGTACTGCGATTTCATTTTGCGGAACAGCAGGCGGAAGGGAAGGTGTTTATTGAGGAAGTGAATGAAGGGGAGAAACTGTAACGTCATTTAAGAAATTCGATAGAGTCAAAATGCCACATATCATTATGCATATGTGGCATTTTTCTGTGAATATAATTCTAAAAATTAAAAGACTTTCCATAAATCAGATTTATAGAAAGCCTCTTAAGCACTGCGGATAACAGGACTTGAACCTGCACGGTTGCCCACTGGTACCTAAAACCAGCGCGTCTGCCAATTCCGCCATATCCGCATATTCAATTATATTTTCATCCTGTCTGATGATAAAAAAATAACGGAAAGCAAATGCTTTCCGCTAATGAGGCATCGGGGATTCGAACCCCGGACAACTTGATTAAAAGTCAAGTGCTCTACCGACTGAGCTAATACCCCATAAAAAGGACTGGGCTAGCTGGATTCGAACCAGCGAATGCAGCAGTCAAAGTGCTGTGCCTTACCGCTTGGCGATAGCCCAATGGGCGAAGGGTGGATACAGGGATTCGAACCCTGGGCCTCCAGAGCCACAATCTGGCGCGCTAACCAACTGCGCTATACCCACCACAACGTGCCTGAAGGGATTCGAACCCCCGACCCACGGCTTAGAAGGCCGTTGCTCTATCCAGCTGAGCTACAGACACATGCTCTCTTCTCAGAGAAGCGGGTGATGGGAATCGAACCCACGTATCCAGCTTGGAAGGCTGGTGTTCTACCATTGAACTACACCCGCATGCTTGCGGTAATAAGTTTACAGCAGTCGGGGTGACAGGATTCGAACCTGCGGCCTCCTGGTCCCAAACCAGGCGCTCTAGCCAAGCTGAGCCACACCCCGATGTACCATTTACTTATGGTTTTTATTAAGTTGTTGTCGTCTTCGTTTGTGTTTCGTTTTCGTTTCCTGCCTGACGACAAGTGATATTATATTATAGCAATCTACAAATGTCAACACCTTTTTTGAATTTTTTTAAAAAAACTTTTTTTCACGTTTTTTCCGCCTATTTAAAGGTTTTCTTGTCATTTGCGACTGGCTTATGGTATCATGAAACCATAATTAAAGTCAAGAAAAAAAGCAAATAATAAGGAGATGTTTTTACATGGATATAAAATTATTTCAGCAGAAGCTTAATGACATCTGTGCCATCGCTGAGGAAAACAATAAGCAGCTCTCCCAGCAGCAGATCCGTGATCATTTCGATGAATCGGATCTGAGCACTTCACAGCTTGTAAAGATCCTGCAGTATCTCAAATTAAAGGGGATCACCATCGAAGGCGCCGATGAAGCTGCCGGCGCTGCCAGAGCAGATGCTGTTTCATCCGAATCCAGCGACAAGGACGAGCTTCCGGGTACCCGTGCTGCTCTTACTGCCGAAGAACAGGCTTATCTCAGTGACTATATGGAAAGCTTTTCCCCGGAAGGACTTGATCCGGATGATCTTGCGTCCCTCTTTCATGCCTTTGCAAAGGGTGACACTGCTGCCGAAGGTGCACTGACACAGTTCTACATGGCTCAGGCAGCCCAGATGGCCGCTGAACTGAACTGTGAGGAAATCCACCTGGCCGATCTCATTCAGGAGGCAAATCTGGCCCTTCTGGCGTCTCTCAAAGAAACTGCCCCACAGGAGAAAAACGACACCTGGATGCGTGGTCGTATCCGCAGTGGGATCCTTCATGCCATTGAGGAACAGACACAACAGAAATTCCGTGACGACTATCTGGTATCCAAGGTAGAAAACCTGGAGGCTGCGGTTAAAGAACTCACAGACGATGATGACGCCACCAAATTCACCATTGATGAGCTTGCCGTGATCCTGGATATGAATGTGGATGAGATCCGGGATGTACTTCGCCTTACTGGAGATGATAAATAAAGCTTTCTTCATATTCTTCACAAAAACGGGGCTGACATAGCTTGTCAGACCCGTAATCTTCATATTCTTTATGCTTTTTCTTCCCGTTTCAGCTCCGCCGGTTCTGCCAGATGGATCTTTCCTTCCCGAAATATGTGGATAAATACCTCCGCCATATCCGGATCGAACTGTTTTCCTTCCTCTTCTCTTATGATCCGAAGAGCTTTTTCCACTGGCATCAGTTCCTTATAACAACGTTTGGATGTCATGGCATCAAAGGAATCTGCGATGCAGAGGATCCTTGCAGATGCCGGGATATCTTCTCCCGCGATCCTCCTTGGATAGCCGTTTCCGTCATAACGTTCGTGATGACCGATAACCGCAGGGATAACATAATCCAGCGACGGAAGGTGACGGATGATCCCGATGGACGCCTCCACATGACCTTTCATGATCTCATACTCTTCATCCGTAAGCTTGCCTTCCTTGTTCAGGATATGCTCCGGGATCCCGATCTTTCCAACATCATGAAGAAGCGCCGCCTGACGGATGATCTCCACCATTTCCGTTGTATAGTTCAGCGCCTTCGCAAGACTTGTTGCGTAATAAGCCACATTGTTGGAATGTCCGAAGGTATAATGATCTTTGGTATCAATGGCTGCAGTCAACGCATAGATCGTGGATTCATAGGACTGATAAATATGTTCATGATCGGATTTCTTACCCGCATTTTCTTCATCCAGGCTTTCCTTCAGCATGGTGTCAAAAATCTCGATGCCGTTTTTACCGCTGCGCTTTACATGATATACTGCCAGGTCCGCATTATCCAAGAGCTCCTTTGCTGAGCGTGCCGCATAAGGCGCCGCACTGATCCCCACGCTTACCGTAAGGATCTTCAGCTTGTAGTCTGCAGAATCGTTGCGCATATGCAGGATCTGCTTCTGTATGGATTCTGCCAGATTTCTGGCGGAAAAAATATCGTAATTTGGCATCAGGACCGCAAATTCCTTGGCACTATGCCGTGCCACATATCCCCGTTCTCCCACACTTGCCTGGATGATATCTGCCACCTTTCGGAGTGCAACATCTCCCTGCTGATTTCCGTACAGCTGATTGTACAACTTGAAATCATCGATATTGAACAGGATCAGTGCAAGCGAACCATCTTTATTTTTTTCGTATTCCTCATCCAGGATCTCATAAAAATATTTCCGGTTCAGAAGGCCTGTCAGTTCATCGGTCCTTGCCTCTGTCCATGCCGCCTCATAAAGTCTGGCATTTTTGATGGCAATGGAAGCTACCGAACTGACCGAAGACAGCATGGCCAGATCATTATGGTTCAGATTTCTGTGTCCGTCACCGGAAATCGCAATGATCCCGGCCAGATCATCATTCTGGCGAAGACCAGCACAGTATTCAATACCCAGCTCCGAAAACATATGTTTTTCCGACTCCCACATGGATTTGTAGGCTGTGGAGGAACGAAAATCCCGGATCACCACACAGTCCTCATTTCTGGTAAGCCAGGTGACCACCGGATTATCTGCTTTCAGTGAAAAGGCCAGATCATTTAATGGACGGTCACTGTAAACTGCCTGATATTCCCCTGATTTTTTGTCCTTCAGACAAATATAGATCCGTCCTGCATTGGTAGTTTCCTTCAGCACATTTACCGTATTGCGCAGGATCTCTCCTACCCGGAGTGTCCTGGAAACCGACTGGCTGAAATCTTTCAGCTCCTGAGACTGCTGGATCTCTTTTTTGATAAAAACATTGTTCATCAGACATTTCCACAGCACGGTGACCAGCCATGCAGATATGAGAAAAACAAAAGAAAAGATCAGCACATGATACTCACTGGCTGCAGGGAGCAGCATTCGGATATAGCTCATCAGGTACGGTGAAAGATTGATAAACAGTACTACCGTCAGGACCACGCCCACACCAAAGCAAACCCCATCTGACGCAAGACGGCGCATCTGGAACAGCCGTCTTCTGGTCAGTGCATAAAGCATCAGGACAGCATTGATCAGGCCGCTGACAATATCGATGGGGAATCCGGAAAATGCCGGCACTGCCAGCGCAAGGTTTCCCACAAAAATGATCAGTATCCCCACAAGGATCGGTTCGATCTGTTTGCGGTATCCGGGATGTCTCCGGCATCCGCGGTACATGGTGATAAAGATCTGGATAATGGTGATCCCTGCCACCACAAAGAACAGAAGGAACCAGGGTGTGATCTTATAAACAAAATGCGCACCACCGTTTTTACGGATCAGATCCGGCCAGCGCAGGATGATCCCGCCCGGGATATTGATCGCAAAAAGCAGCATCATCAAAAACAATGGGATCTTGCTTTTTCTGCCCATACGCACTCCCATGAATTCACTGATGAACACATAGTAAAAATATGGCAGAAACAGGATTCCGGCCAGAGACACATAATACCACAGGATGTAAGAGGGTCCTGCCTCCATACGCATCAGAAAAGAGCCCAGCGTCCAGCAGAGCATTCCTCCCAGCACACACATGAAACTGTTGATGATCCGGCTGCGCTTACCAGCCAGAAGAGTCAGTATCATAAATGTATAGAAAAAAACTGAAATGATTGAAAATGATACATAGCTTTCCATAGTTACTTCCTCATATTCCCGGATCCAATCTCATCCTGCAGTCTCAAAAGTTCCGCCACCTCATAATAAGGAGTGCTCATATGCCGTGGTTTCCGTCCTTTTCTGGACTCATACAGATGAAAGGTACCACAGCGCAGGATGGTCACCACAAGGGGATCCATTCCCAGGATTTTCTTCAGATCCCGGTAATCCTGATCGATATATTTGAAATACGTGGTCAGAAGTTCTTTCAGAATATCCGTGCTCATAGCCTGATACATCAGCGCTTCTTTTTTTACTTCTATATAAAGATGCAGATATGGGCGTTTTTTCTCATTATATTCTTTCACTGCGATCCAATCCGTAACCGGCTGCCCGGACAGCTGGATCACACTTTTGATACCATTTTCCGAAATCCTGGTAAAGCCTGCGATATCAATGATCCACGGAACACGGTCTATGTACTCAAATCTTGGGATCTGTGTCCGATCCTCCTGGTTGGTAAGACCCACGCACCGATACATATCTCCCACACGGTACCTGGCAAAGGCTCCGCCCTTCAACACAGTGATCACAAGCTCATATTTCTCCCCGGGAACAACCTCATCCATAAGATAGGTCGGAGGAGTGAACGTGGGATCCTCATAATTATGAAGCATATCCTTTTCGGTGATAAATTCATAAAAGCAGGTATCCGGGAAAAAGTACATTCCGTTCCTGGTCCAGGTCTCGGTTCCTATAATGGAAGGTTCCGTTCCTGCAAAAAGCTCCATGGGCCGAACTCCCCACATTTCCTCCAGATCATCCTTATAGCACTGGTTGTCGGTTCCTGCCACCATAAATCCCTTCAGGTGAAAGAGATCTTTCGGAAGAAGCCCCCGTTTCTCCTTCTCACAAATCTTTTTGGCATTCAGGATCCTTTTCAGCATCTTTGGTTTATACTGCAGAAGTTCCGAAAAGGATGTTTTGCTCTTTCCTGATGATACGCTTCCAGTGAGGCTCTGGCTTACTGCATAGGCCACACTTCCAAGTCCGAAGAAAAATTCCACGTCCTGTTTCATGGCCATCTTGAATCCCTCTTTGTTCCGCTCACCAAAGCTCATATTTACCGCATCTTCCACTTCCGGAAGAAAACGGATGTCGATATCCTCTTTCAGCGCCAGCGGAAAAAGACCGGTAGCAAAAGGCAGCGGTGCCAGTCCGTAAAGGATCTTGTCCGTTTCCTCCACATCAAATTTGCCCTTTTCGTGGCTTGTAGCCAATATGAGGCAGGCAACTACATTGTTCCTGTAGGTATCCAGCATACTTCTCGTGTATGGTGCTACTTTTATCGGATGGCGCCCGCCTTCCCAGGTCGTCTGTATCCAGATGATCGGATTACCCGGAAGTGTTTCGCTTCTCTTCTTCAAAAGCATGTCGGCATAATCCTCATAAGTGGTAAGAGGTACCAGCCGACGGAACTCGTCGATCCCGGATGGCCTCCTGCCCTTCAGAATGCTTTTGCCCAGTTCACAGTCTGACCAGAGCTGGATCTGCTCTTCCATCAGACGATTCTGGATCTTCATGTAATCCTGCATTGTCAGATCAAGAAATCCGCAATATTCTTTCCAGATAGCATCATACTGCTGTTTTCGAAGCTTTTCGCCAAGACTCACCGCCTTTTCCCCCCTTTTCGCCATGTTTTTATGCAGGCAGCTGTACTGTTTCGGTCTGGGATCAGAAAGGGAGTTGTCTGCTGATACGCTCCGTAATTACTGAATGTTTCCGGAAACACGATCCTGTCCTGGTAAAAAATGTACAATATGTTCCACACAATAAGGACCCCAAAAGCCCCCATTGCCTTCCCGGATCCCAGAAATCCGGCCAGGCAAAAATAAAATCCGGCGAACCACAGAACGCCAGGATGTCGGCAGAGTGCATAAACACCCTCTGTATAGGCCAGCCTTTCATGATTTTCTTTGACATATGTCTCATCAAAGGGCAGCGCAAAAAACAATGTATAGATCAACAGTCCCAGAAACAGGATCGCTGCTGTCAGAAAAACAGCAGAAATAAAAAAAGAACTTCCCCGCCGCGGCCAGTAGCTCCGGATCACCAGACCTGTTGACACTGCGATCAGGAAACATCCTATGCTAAAAAACGGATGAAGAAAGCTTTTTTTCAATCGGATACTGTTATGATCATACAGGAAGCAGCATAAAAAGCCGATACTCCCTATAATAACCGCAGTCATGCGTATTTTCCCCCTTCATTTATGTAAAGCGGACCTTCTCATTCCGCTCTGCTGCATTCTCAGGAACGAGACCCATTCATGGTCAGTACCCTAAAGAATGCTCTATATTACTGGAAAACAACTACTTGTTCATTATATAGCACATAGCTGACTTTCGCAATCGTTTTTGACTAATATATGCTGAATATTGGCACAAATTTTATCAATTATGACAGTTTATTTGTTTTTTCTGCCGGAATCAGAGGTAACGGATCTCTACGTGCATTTCGCCCTTTCCATCTGTCTCCATTACTGCATAGCTTGGACGGCGTCCCCGTTGTCTGGGATAAGCCAGACTTCCGGGATTTACCAGAAGCACACCTGCTTCCTTTTCAACAACCGGTACGTGGATATGTCCGAAAAAAGCCGCATTGCATCCCCTTGAGCGGGCAGCTTCTGCCAGCTGATCAAAGGCCATGGATACACCGTAGTAATGACCGTGAGTTACCAGGATCTTATTTCCCTCGACCTCGATCACATCTTCTCTCGGAAGATCCGAGAAAAAATCATTATTTCCGGACACAATACTGCAGGGACATTCTGCAAGGGCTTCGATATAAAATTCTCTGCCTTCCACATCTCCGCAATGTACCAGCATGTCAAAAGGAGCCTCCCGATTTATCGCGATCTCCAGGTTTTCATCTCTTCCGTGAGTATCGCTTACGATCAGCACCTTCATACAAGCTCTTCCTTTATAAGGCAAAGAGCTTTTCCACGATGGCTGATCCTGTTCTTTTCTTCCATGGAAAGCTCTGCGGAAGTACAGCCATATTCCGGAAGATAAAAGATCGGGTCATAGCCAAAGCCATTCTCCCCTTTTTCCTCGTAGCCGATGCGGCCTTCCATGGCAGCACGGACTGTCTTTCTTCTGCCATCCGGGAAAGCTGCCGCAATAGCACATACAAAACGTGCAGTACGTTTCTCATCAGGTACACCTTCCAGACGCTGGATCAGGTTTGCGTTTTTAATATGATAAGAAGTATCCTCACCCATATAGCGTGCGGAATAGATTCCCGGCTCTTTGTTCAGATAGTCGATCTCCAGACCGGAATCATCTGCCAGAACGATCTCGCCAGTCATTTTACTGATTGCTTCTGCCTTGATCACGGCATTTTCTTCAAAGCTTTTTCCATTTTCATCAATATCCGCATGGATCCCGGCATCCTTCAGGGAAAGGATCTCCAGAGAAGGATCCGCAAGTATCCTTCGGATCTCCTTCATTTTATCCTCATTTCCGGTAGCAAAAATGATCTTTTTCATTCTTTAATACTTCCTTTCTTCGGCGGACGTGGTCCAAGAAACTGGTAATAATAGGTTTTCATCATTCCGTTATAGATCTTACGGTTTTTATCTGCCTTTCGGCCGATGTCATTCTCTGCCTTGTCATAGGCAGTGATCAGATACATGGACCAGCGATCCAGCCCCTTATAGCTTTCACCGATCTCACGGTACAGTGCAGGGAGATTGGATTTTTCTTCGATTCGCTCACCATATGGCGGATTTGTCACAATAAAACCAAAGGGTTTGGAATGGCGGAGTTCACTGACCGGGCGCTGCTGGAAATGGATCAGTCTGTCCACTCCTGCCATTTTTGCGTTGGCGCGTGCTGCCTTGATGGCAGCTGCATCGATATCAAAGCCCTGGATATCGGTTTCAATATCAAGATTTACACGTTCTCTGGCTTCTTCTCTTGCATCCTCCCAGCATTCCTTCGGGATCAGATGCTCCCAGCTCTCGGCCAGAAAATGACGGTTCAGCCCCGGCGCCATATCCGCTGCCATCATTGCCGCCTCAATAGGAAAGGTGCCGCTTCCGCAGAACGGATCGACAAGAATACGATCCTTTTTCCAGGGGGTGAGCATCAAAAGAGCGCTGGCAAGCGTCTCGGTGATAGGTGCCTTGACAGTCATCTGGCGATACCCTCTCTTATGGAGGGATACTCCTGAAGTGTCGATTCCGATCAGCGCTACGTCTTTCATAAAGGCCACACGGATAGGAAATTCCGGACCGTCTTCCGGAAACCAGGAAATCCCGTAGATGCCTTTGAGACGCTCTACAATGGCTTTTTTCATAATGGACTGGATATCAGATGGACTAAAAAGCTTACTTTTGATGGAATTTGCCTTGGCTACCCAGAATTTACCATTTTTCGGTATGTAATTCTCCCATGGGAGAGCCTTGGTCTTTTCAAAAAGCTCATCAAAAGTCTCGGCCTTTACTTCGCCTACTTTCAGAAGCACACGTTCTGTGGTACGAAGGAACAGATTGGCGTCTGCCACACCCTGGGCATCAGCCTCAAAGGTTACTCTTCCGTCTTCCACCCTGGTCACTTCATAGCCAAGATCCAGTATTTCACGCTTCAGCACCGCCTCTGTTCCAAAATGACAGGGCGCCGTTAATTCCCACAGATTCATAAAGTGATCTCCCGTACTGTATTTCCTTCAAAATCTTTAATGGTAAAAATTCCGTTCTCAAGGATCGCATAGGTCGGCGGGTTACCTTCCTTTGGAATGGATACGGAACCTGGGTTCAGAAGGATATAATTCCCCATATTTTCTGCCTTCAGCACATGTGTATGGCCGTGGATCAGAATGTCTCCGTCCATCATCGGCGGAAGATTATCCTTATTATAGATATGACCGTGTGTGGCGTACATCGTTTTTCCTTCGATGGCAAGGATACAGTAATCTGCCATAACCGGGAAGTCCAGGACCATCTGATCCACCTCTGCCTCACAGTTTCCGCGTACTGCATAGATCTGGTTTTTTCTCTCATTTAAAAGGCGGATGACTTCCTTTGGTGCGTATTCCTTCGGAAGGTCATTTCTTGGTCCGTGATAAAGCAGATCTCCCAGAAGCACCAGTCTCTCCGCCTTCTCCTTGTCATATGCTTCCAGCATTTTCCGGCAGTAATATGCCGAACCATGTACATCGGACGCAAACATATATTTCATAAGCTTTTCTCCTTGTAATTTGTATTGGTTTTTATCTCTGTTCTTTACATTATCATGATTTCCTTTAAAATACAAGATTTGTTACAGATATGCATTCGCAATCTATTTTGATATCATCCGCTTTTTTTATCCGCGCACAAGATTTCTCCCTCTGTAGGCTGCAAATCCACCGATCACGGACCTGGTACGACAGCCCTGTCTTGCCAGGCTCCGGGCAGCCTGCATGCTGGCGCCGCCGCGGTCGCAGTAAAATATCAGCAGCTTATCTTTGGGAAAAAGATATTTCTGATCCTGTTTTTTCTCAAGATATTCCTCCAGCTCTCTGTATGGAATATTTACCGCGTTCCGGACATGTCCCCTTCTGTAGGCGGCAGGATCCCGGAGATCTATGATAACAGCGTCGCTGCGCTCCACATAATAATCCAGCATTTTTGCAGAGATAGTTTCGATCTGAAACATGGAAAAAATCTCCTCTTTTTGGTATATTATATGGAAGCTTCCGGGTGAATGTTCCCTTATATGTATTTAAGCGGGAAAAGCCATCTCTGACTTTTCCCGCTTTTCTTATCCTTTAATATCTGTCCTTCTCAGAATCATATTCATCGGAAATTTTGTTTCCGTAGCTGCTTTTGGAACTGTTCCTGGAAGAATTTCCCGAACTGTTCTTAGAGCTGTTTTTTCCGCAGTTTCTGGAAGCACTTTCCCCGTGATTTTTTCCTGCATAATTAGACTCATTTCTGTCTGTTTCGTAATTTTTCGCCATTTGAATTACCTCCTGATGAAGTTGATTTTACGGCTTTCCGAAGCTTTCTGCCGCTTTTTATTACAGGAAATAGTATCCCAAAAAGTTTGGAGATTATTCGCCAAAATCATATTGCTTTTTTTTCCAGTTTATATTATAATCATTCTTGTAAAAAGAATTTACCCTTCAAAAATTTTTTTTACATAACCCCTTATTTAATTATTTATACTCCCCTCGAAACACCCGGTAGCTCCCCTACCGGGTGTTTCTCTATACAAAAACAAGCCGCCGGATGACGATCACAGTTGCTCCGGCAGCTTGTTTTTTTATCCGTTGATCGGATTTACATGCACCATACAGTGCTTTACATCTTTGAATTTATTCTCGATCGTATGATGTACATTTTCCGCAATATCATGTGCATCAAAAAGGGAAATATTTCCATCTGCTGCGATCTCGATATCCACATACATCTTGGATCCGAAAAGACGGGTTTTAAGAAGGTCTACTCTTCTGACGCCCGGTACCTTGAGGATCTCTCTCTTCATGGATTCCTCAGTTTTTGCATCACAGGAATGATCTACCATCTTGTCAATGGCATCCCTGAAAATGTCGATCGATGCCTTGGCGATCATAACACAGATCACGATACTGGCGATCGGGTCCAGGATCGGGTATCCCAGTCTTGCACCGAAGATGCCGACAAACGCTCCGATAGAGGAAAGTGCATCTGAACGATGGTGCCATGCATCTGCCATCAGGGCTCCTGAATTGATCTTCTTTGCTGCACCTCTTGTATACCAGAACATCCACTCTTTTACCACAATGGATACCACTGCTGCAATCAGTGCAAGTGTTCCCGGAATGGCAATGGTTCCACCGGATGTGCTTTTTACGATATCACGGGCACCGGTAATTCCGATCCCGAGACCAGTGACAAGCAGCATTCCTGCAAGGACAATGGAAGAAACACACTCCATTCTTTCATGTCCGTACTGGTGCTCTTTGTCTGATTTCTTTGTAGAAAGACGGACACCGATAATTACGATGAAGGTGCTTCCCACATCTGATGCAGAATGAATGGCATCCGAGATCATCGCTCCTGAATGTGCCACAATACCTGCGATCAGTTTAAATACAGATAATAAAAGATTTACCAGAATACTGATCCCGGATACCTTCATTGCTGTCTGCTGTTCCCATGAAGCTGTTTTTTCTGTATCATGTATAATTGTTTTGTTTTCTGTGTGTTCCATAAACAGAATCTCCTTTTAAATATATGATCAGGTTCTTCTTATGGCACAACATTTTCCGTGAAAAAACCGGCGGTTCCTTCACTACTCGCTGCAGTGCGATTTTCCGCCGGTGTTCTTTCTTTTCTGTATAGGGATATCCCAGCTTCTACCTTCTGTTCCATCCATATTTTGCAGTAAAAAAGACATACCTGCGAAACATACACTGTCCCGCAGATATGTCTGAAAGCAAAGTCACATTCTGCTTCACCTCATATTCCGTGAATGCAGGTTCTTTGCAATTACGTTTAAATCCATATCCGCTGCCGCTTCCTGCGGCCCGGCCCCATGCCTTCGATAAATATTTTCGATTCCGAAAAGCATCGCCTGCTCAGTTTGTACTGTTGATCTCGCATCCTGTTCGAATGTAATGCAGTGCAAAGAGAATTTTTACAGTCTTACGGGTCTCCCGCTTAACTTCTCAGAAAGGATACACCATGTGCCCTCTGTTAGTCAAGCCAAAGTTTTTTATTTTACAGGTAGATATCTTCAACTTTCTGTTTATTCCATGTCCGGAAACATGCTTCGCACTGCACAGTTCTATATCAAATAATAGATCCTCAGTTGTTTGTCAAAAAACCGGGAGCGGATAAATCCGCTCCCGGTTAAGTCTACGATCTGTATTCAGTTGGAATGACTGATTATGCCTGCGGGCCGGCTGCAACGAGTGCTTTACCAGCTGCATTTCCTTCATATTTAGCAAAGTTCTTAACGAATCTTGCAGCAAGATCTTTAGCCTTTGTCTCCCACTCTGCAGCATCTGCATATGTGTCACGTGGGTCAAGGATTGCAGGATCTACGCCCGGAAGCTCTGTCGGAACCTCGAAGTTGAAGAATGGGATCTTCTTTGTCGGAGCTTTAAGGATAGATCCGTCAAGGATAGCATCGATGATACCACGAGTATCTTTGATGGAGATACGTTTTCCAGTTCCATTCCATCCTGTGTTAACGAGGTATGCTTTCGCACCGCTCTTCTCCATTCTCTTAACGAGCTCCTCAGCATATTTTGTCGGATGAAGCTCAAGGAATGCCTGTCCGAAGCATGCGGAGAATGTAGGAGTAGGCTCTGTGATTCCACGCTCTGTACCAGCAAGTTTAGCTGTGAATCCGGAAAGGAAGTAGTACTGTGTCTGCTCCGGTGTCAGGATAGATACTGGAGGAAGTACGCCGAATGCATCTGCGGACAGGAAGATAACCTCTTTCGCTGCCGGTGCAGAAGATACAGGGCGAACAATGTTCTCGATGTGGTCGATCGGATAAGAAACACGTGTGTTCTCTGTTACGCTCTTGTCAGCGAAGTCGATCTTGCCCTCAGCATCAAGTGTTACGTTCTCAAGAAGAGCGTTTCTCTTGATCGCATTGTAGATATCCGGCTCAGACTCTTTGTCAAGGTTGATAACCTTAGCGTAGCATCCACCCTCGAAGTTGAATACTCCGTTGTCATCCCAGCCATGCTCGTCATCACCGATCAGAAGACGCTTAGGATCTGTGGAAAGTGTTGTCTTACCTGTTCCGGAAAGACCGAAGAAGATTGCTGTGTTCTCTCCGTTAAGGTCTGTGTTTGCAGAGCAGTGCATGGAAGCGATGCCCTTAAGCGGCAGATAGTAGTTCATCATGGAGAACATACCTTTCTTCATCTCTCCGCCGTACCATGTATTAACGATAACCTGCTCACGGCTTGTAATGTTGAACATTACAGCTGTCTCAGAGTTAAGTCCTAATTCTTTGTAGTTCTCAACTTTAGCCTTGGATGCGTTGTAAACAACGAAATCCGGCTCAAAGTTCTCAAGCTCCTCAGCTGTCGGCTGAATGAACATGTTTGTTACGAAGTGTGCCTGCCATGCAACCTCAACGATGAAACGGATAGCCATACGTGTGTCTTTGTTAGCTCCGCAGAATGCATCTACTACGAAAAGTTTCTTGTTGGAAAGCTCCTTCTTGGCAAGATCTTTAACTGCATTCCATGCTTCCTGAGTTGCCGGATGGTTATCGTTCTTGTACTCATCGGATGTCCACCAAACTGTGTCCTTGGAGTTCTCATCCATAACGATATATTTGTCTTTAGGGGAACGTCCTGTGTAGATACCTGTCATTACATTGACAGCACCAAGCTCACTGACCTGACCCTTCTCAAATCCTTCAAGCTCCGGTTTGGTCTCTTCCTCAAATAATGTCTCGTAGGAAGGATTGTACACGATCTCAGTTGTTCCGGTAATACCATACTTTGTTAAATCGATTTTTGCCATCTTAACATTTACCTCTCTTCTTTAATAGTAATTATGATAGCCACCTACTGCTGCAGGTTTTTGTCATCCTGCCATAGGAATTGGTCATTCCAACATCCCTATCCACAATTATACATAAATTGTACGTAAAAGCAACCAAAAAAATTCATTTTCCGCAAAAAAATGATAAATCTTTAACAGTGACGTTTTGGTACTGTCAGATTTTACTCCATCTATACTTGACTTTTTCAGAATAATGGCTACAATATATCTGATTATAGTTATTATATATATTTATTTTTAAATTTTATATCTAATTTTCGATTATCCGCATAAACACTATACTTTCAAGTATTTTGAAGTATAGAAAAAACTCATTTTACCACGAATTTACCACGATTGAATGAGCCTTGATATGACCTATAAAATAACACCCAAAAGACATCATTACACCTAAATGGTGTCTTTTTAAAAAGCAGTCAATCCTAAGACTAACTGCTTTGTGTGTATGGATATGAAATTGTCAAACTGGGATTTGTCTTACAACAATTTATATATGCATAAAAAGCAATATATTTATGAAAACACCCTAAATCCAAAATCTACTCAATTCATTTTTCCTTACATAAAATGTTCTCGTATATTTCACTTCCTCACCAAGTGTTTCCCCTATCAAAACTTCAAAATCATTGATATCAAATTCTGGAAAGAATGTATCTCCATCTTCAATATTTAAATCTACTTCTGTGATATACATTTTATCTACTATTTGCAAAGCTTCCTTAAATAGTCCATATCCACCAGATATGTATACATCTCGTCCTTTAGCCAATAATAATGCATCTTCTAATGATTTAACTGAAACTAAATTATCTCCTTGATACTCTGTTGTGGTGGAAACAACAATATTCATTCTATTAGGCAACGGATGACCGATTTCTTCATAAGACTTTCGCCCCATAATAACCACATTACCCGTTGTTAACTCTCTAAATTGCTTTTGTTCTCCCTTTATTTTCCATGGTATATTACCATTCTTGCCTATAACATTATTCTTTGACCTCGCAACAATCAAACCTATCATCTATTTCATCCTCCATAATATGATGTCGTACCTGTGATTCCATCAAGTGCACCACATCTTAACAAACTCAAAATTATCTCGAACTAACCAGCTCGACAAATTCTAGTTTGTCCGTTTCTTCATATCCACATTATATCATTTTCATATCTGCACCACAATAAAATTTTATGCACCGATAATCTTAGTGAACAGCTCTAACAAACACCATTTCATCACTCCAATCTGAAATTTAGGTATGAAAAAAGCAGTCAATCCTAAGACTAACTGCTTTGTGTATAGAGATATGAAATTGTGAAATAGAATTTGCCTATTTCAAATCAAAAAGAGAATTTTCATAGTCCTTTACATAGTATCGTATATTTTTACGCCCCTTTTGAATAATGGTATGTCCCTCTGCTTCTAATTTTTCTTTCTGTGCTTCAATACCATTTGGATATTTAGCATTTAATTCTCCGTTTGCTTTTAATGTTCTCCAATAGGGTGTTTCATCTTCGGAACGCTGATAACTCGCCCACGCTACAATAGAAACAAATATACCCGCTGTAATCGGCTCTGTAAAATCTGCACCACTCAATTTTGCAAAGTGTTCTCGTATTTTTCCAACCGTAATCACTTTACCATACGGAACTTTTTTCATTACTTTGTCATAGTCAATCGGGGGAGCAAAATACATTTTGTTTCCACCATATTTCTCAATACTTTTCTGGTCTATGATAATTTGAAATTTTGGCATATCCTTACTATCATGCAACATAGCATTAAAATCTTTTTTATCTTCATTTGCCATTTGTGCCACCTCCTACTTTAAGGATAGTCTGTTTCTTATTTCCATGCAATGAGGCTGTTTGAAAATTATTAACACTTTCAAATTTGTCGCTTTCTTCATATCCATATTATAACAGTTCCATATATCCGCCACAATAAAAATCAGCATACCCTTAGCATTTATGGAACAAAAATGCACACTTTTTCTTTCTTCCTCTTGATTACCCCACAACAGAAAAGAAAAAGCCCTGTCAAGAGCCTTGCCACCATTGGTGGTGCTTTGCACTCTTTACTGGGCTTTTTGTTTGCTGTATCTTCCATGCAAGAGGAAATTAAAGACCTCTGTTCCATTTCGCCTTTAGATAATCTTCATAGTCTGCTTCATTGAAGTCTACTTGTGGAGAAGTGTCGGGAATGTTGTTTCTGTTGTCTATATCCGCAAGCTGACGAAATATCCAATCATCATAAGGGTCATGGTATTTATACTCTTTGGGCTGTTCTCTGTATCGGTCTAACCCTCGCATTTCCTTATGCACTTTTATCATGCGTTCCAGTTTTTGACGCTGTATCAACTGCTTGATTTCCATAAGTTCTTCCAACTCCGTAACCTCATTGGTAATGTAGTTATGGATATACTGTATGAGTTTATATGCCTTGTAAAATGTGCATTCTTTTTCATCATCGAAAAATTCATTTTCAGACAGGTAATCTAAGGAAACATTGAAGTCTTGTTCCCGTTTGATAATATCCATGATATAGGGCTCGGTGTGGTCAATATACTTCCATTCTCCCGACAATAATTCATTGGGCGTTACACCCAGCACGTCCATTATCTTCTCTAACGTATCAAAGGTAGGATAATTCACGCCACGTTCAATCTTGGAAAGGCTCTGCATATTGATACCGATTTTGTCCGCAAGTTCCTGTTGTTTCATTCCTCTGTGTTTTCTTATGGTCTGTATGTTTTCTCCTAAGAAACTGATTTTCTTTTCATAATGCTCCATAACTTAGTATAACCGCTCCTTTCGTTGCTTTTCTTGGTATTTATAAGCATATCATACTTAATCTATATCTAAAAGTCAACAAAAACTTCTTGACAAGTAATTCTAATGGAGTTATTATCGTATTAGACAGAGTGATTAAGCACGCTAGGGTCAATCACACGCTTGAGTAAGCATATAAAATATATATTTTCACTTTGATAGCATGAATAAGCATGGACTATCAGACCGAAAATAAGGTTTCTGACTGGGGCTGTTCCGTTTAGCCACGAGCCTTACAAGGCTCGTGAGCGTTAAGAACGGGGCAGACACAGGAAGAAAGGGAACGCCTTTAGGCGTTCGTAAAGGGCGTATATGTAACACCGCCCTGCGCATACATGTCATAGTACCTAGAAACTGTGATAAATAAAGGACAAAACACGATTTTTACCCCGCAAAAAAACGGGAAGTACGAAAGGAGTAATGCACTATAACTACACACAAAAATTTATCCGTTAAGATTGATTACATCAGTATTGTATTTGATACTGCAACCGCAGAAGATGTCATCATGCACATTTTAGGTTTACCGACTGACCTTTTCAATGTCTATCCGGCAAGCGTTAAATACAAAACCTATCAAGCACGCTGGCAGATTGGAGATATTTATGTATCGGGGGACGCAAGAAAGACAGAGGACAACCCACAGGGGCTAGGCTGTTATCTTGTTATGACTGGCAGAGGTTGTGATGATATTTTCCGTATTCTCGACAGTAGGAATTATACTTTTGGGGATATGTTCCGACGCTGTGAGCGAAGATACGGACTGGATAATTTCCATTTCACAAGACTGGATATTGCCATTGATGATAAGAACGAAAAGCCATTCTTTACCATAGAGCAGATAAAGAAGAAATGCAAAAAAGAGGAATTTATCTCGAATAGTGAGGGCTACCACTTTGACGAAAGCAAGTTTGATGATTTCGACACCGCAAAGACCGTTTATATCGGTGCTGGTAAATCAGGATTGTCCTACCGCTTTTATGATAAAGATAAGGAAGTCTGTTCAAAACATAATAAGACACTTGATGAAGTCGGCAGTTGGAAACGGACAGAAATGCAACTACGTGATGATAAGGCTCATGCTTTTGCCATGACATTCAAAGACAGACCGCTGGAACTTGGGGAACTGGCTTTCGGACTGCTGGCAAGCAACCTACGCTTTGTCGTGCCAAACAGAAATGAAAGTAATAAGAGCAGATGGAAAACGTGTCGGTTTTGGGAACGCTTTTTAGGGGCTGTGAAAGTCTTAAAACTGCAAGTACCGAAACTACATAATTCTCTTGAAGAAACACAGCAATGGCTCACAGAGGGTGGCGTGATTTCCGCTGTCAAAAGTTTTTACTTTTTAGAAGAACATGACGCATTAGGTGGATTGGAAAAAGTGGGAACTATGCTTGATAAAGCAAGATACAGCAATTCCCTTTCCAGTAAACTAACCGCCCACTTACAGAGGATAGACCGCACCGACCTTATCCCCTATATCCAGTATGACACGAAACATGGGAAAGGGGGTATCTGATGAATAACAACGATATTCCTGTATGGAAAAAATACACCCTTACCATTGAAGAAGCGTCAAAGTATTTCCGTATCGGAGAAAACAAGTTAAGACGATTGGCAGAGGAAAACAAGGACGCTGGCTGGCTCATTATGAATGGCAACCGCATACAGATTAAACGCCGACAGTTTGAACAGGTCATTGACAAATTGGACGCAATCTAATGCAAATGAGCCTTGTATGTGTTATGATGAACACAAGTCATATCAAGGCTCTTTCCAACAAGGAAAGGAGCAGACACCATGAAAGAAAAGACGGGATAGTAAAGGACGTATCCTGCATACTGGAGAGAGCCAACGAACAGACGGGAAATACTTATATAAATATGTAGACGCATTTGGAAACACAAAATATGTGTATGCTTGGAGATTGACACCCACAGACCCAACACCAAAGGGAAAACGGGAAAAACCCTCACTTCGAGAACTGGAACAGCAGATAAGACGGGATATTGAGGACGGTATCGACAGCACAGGCAAGAAAATGACGCTTTGCCAACTCTATGCCAAACAGAACGCACAGAGGGCAAACGTGAAGAAAAGCACAATGAAACAACGGGAACAACTCATGCGGTTATTGAAAGAGGATAAGTTAGGTGCTAGGAGCATTGATACAATCAAGCCCTCTGACGCTAAGGAATGGGCGTTACGCATGAAAGACAAAGGCTTTTCCTACAATACCATTAACAACCATAAACGCTCGTTAAAAGCGTCATTCTATATCGCCATACAAGACGATTGCGTAAGGAAGAACCCTTTTGATTTCAAGTTAAATGAAGTCCTAGAAAATGATACCAAAGAGAAAGTCGCATTGACAGAGGAACAGGAACAAGCCTTATTGTCATTTATTAAGACGGACAATGTGTATCACAAGCATTATGATGATGTGCTGATACTGTTAAAAACAGGACTTCGTATCTCGGAACTGTGCGGACTGACAGTAGCCGATATTGATTTCAAGAATGAAGTTGTGATTATCGACCACCAGTTATTAAAGAGCAAGGAACAGGGCTATTATATTGAAACGCCTAAAACAAAGAGCGGAATAAGGCAAGTGCCATTAAGCAGAGAAACAATACAGGCATTTCAACGGGTTATGAAGAAACACCCAAAAGCAGAACCATTTGTGATAGACGGACGGAGCAATTTTCTGTTTGTCAATCATAAAGGGAAGCCCAAAGTTGCGATTGATTATAACGCCTTATTTGTTCGTATGATAAAGAAATACAACAAGCACCACAAGGATAATCCCTTGCCACATATCACACCGCATACGCTACGCCATACATTCTGCACAAGGCTGGCTAGCAAGAACATGAACCCAAAAGATTTACAGTATATCATGGGACATTCAAACATCAGTATCACAATGAACTGGTACGCTCATGCGTCCATAGATACCGCAAAATCAGAGGTTCAGCGTCTAATCGCATAAGAAGTAGTTACCACGATTTTAACCACGCTTGATAGCGAAAATATAAGAAGATAGACCTAGATATGTGAGGTTTACCACAAAAGCAAAATGCCCGTAGAGCCTATAAAATAAGGCTTTGCGGACATTTAAGAAGATATAAAAAGATAGTCAAAAAGACATATATAATTTATAATAATAACTATACTATTTTAATATATAGAAAGAAGTGATTTCTGTGTCAGATATTCCGGTTAAACGTAATCATATGAAAATCCCCTGGCACAACTACGTAAGCGCCAGGAACAGCCAGCCCATCACCGAGGCTTCTCTTTCCGAAAAAGCTTCCCTGATCGGCCGTACAGGCATGATGCTTCTCTCCTGTGGGACCGGTGCCTGGCGGGTACGGAGTTCCATGAATACATTGTCAGAAGCACTTGGTATCACCTGCTCCGCAGATATCGGACTAATGTCTATAAGCTACACCTGCTTTGACGGTGAGAGCAGTTTTTCCCATGCACTTAGTCTGACTACTACCGGCGTAAATACTTCCAGACTGAACAGGCTGGAACATTTTGTCAGTGATTTTCCTGTGGAGGGTATCCATATGAGCGGTGAAGCACTGCACAGTCAGTTAGATGAGATCGAGCGGATCCACGGGCTTTATTCCCCTGCCGCCCTGGGACTGGCTTCTGCACTGGCCTGTGGTGCATTTACTTTTCTTCTGGGCGGTGGCCCGCTGGAAATGATCCTGGCTTTTGCAGGCGCAGGCATCGGAAATGCCATCCGCTGCAAGCTTGGCAAGCATCATTTTACTCTGTTTATGTGCATTGCAGTTTCTGTTTCCTCAGCCTGTCTTGTATATGCAGGCTTCCTGAAGCTGGCAGAGCTTCTGTTCCACATTTCCGTCCAGCATGAGGCCGGATACATCTGTTCCATGCTGTTTATCATTCCGGGCTTTCCGTTTATCACAAGCGGGATCGACCTTGCCAAGCTGGATATGCGTTCCGGTCTGGAACGACTGGCCTACGCCATTATTGTTGTAATGGTGGCTGCTGTCTCTGCCTGGCTGATGGCACTGCTTCTTCATCTGAAGCCTGTGGATTTCCTGCCTCTGGAGCTTTCGGCAGCTCAAAGGATCCTGTTCCGGCTTCTGGCAAGCTTCTGCGGGGTATTCGGCTTTTCGTTCATGTTCAACAGCCCTGTCCGTCTAGCCGCAGCTGCCGCCTTCATCGGCGCACTGTCCAACACTTTACGTCTAGAGCTTGTTGATCTTGCCGGTTTCCCACCTGCTGCCGCGGCTTTTTTCGGAGCACTGACAGCCGGACTTCTGGCCTCCCTCATCAAAACCAAAGTGGGATATCCCAGGATTTCCATTACCGTGCCATCCATTGTGATCATGGTTCCCGGACTTTATCTCTACCGGGCAATCTACAATCTGGGAATCATGTCCCTAAATGTTTCCGCCTCCTGGTTTGCAGCTGCGATCCTGATCATCGTTGCTCTTCCCCTGGGCCTTATTTTCGCCAGGATCCTTACGGACAAAATGTTCCGCTACTGCACCTGATGGGCATACAAAAAGGACTGCTTTCTGTAGCTTCCGGTCATCAGCTATCCTTCTGACAACCGGAGCAATACAAAAGCAGTCCTTTTTTGTACATTCTATTTCATTACGATCTCATCCGCGATCCCGATCATTTTTTCCAGGCGGTCCGCAAATTTATGGATGGGTAGAAAAACGCCCAGTCCGTCATAACGTTTTCCACCATCCTCCACAGAATCCTGCCCATAATACACAAAAGCTCTTGGAAGCTTCTTCTGAATTGCCATCATGATATCCCATACAGCCGCATAGGCCTGTGCCTCCGTTTCTTTTTCCCTTACGCTGTCCGGAAGCTCATACACCAGCAGCACACCGATATGTTCGCCCATTTTGTACTCTTCTACTTCCATGGTAGCTTCATCATAGGCATGTCGCTTCCGGTAGCCATACGCCAGATACATCTTTACACCAGGTTTCTCCCTGTATATCCTGCGAAATCGGTCGTAATCCCTGTCACTTACATGGATTCCCTTTTCCCGCAGAAAATTTCCTTTTTCATCTGTGAGAAATACCGGATTCTCCTGTCCATCTGCATTGAACCTGAACGGTGCCAGAAAAGAATTTCGCAGAAGATCAAACATACTGTTCTGGCAGATCGCCATAAGGAGAGCTGTCAGATCACGGTTTTTATATGCGTCCAGCAATGCATAGGCGAATTTTTCCGGAGGAAGATATCCGCATTCTATGTCTGTATCCGCATCCATGGATTCATAGAAGGTCTCCGTCAGCCGTCTGCACGCCTCCGGATCCTTCAGGATCTTTTCAAATAAAAGCTCCGCCTTTTCCTCTCTTGGGAATAATGTGCTGTTTTCCACAATTCCTCACCCTTTCTAATCTCTATGTTTACTGGAAAACATCAGAATAAAGCTGATCAGAAGCAAAACATCCGATACCCAGATTGCCGGGATCCCCAGCCTCATGGACAGATTTCCTCCGCCACCGGCTCCAATGGCAAAAAAGAAAATTATTCCGAAATAATAAAGAGCCTGCTTCAACTGTTCCGGACGTTTTTCACGACAATACACGGACAACGCCGCCGTGCCGCTTCGTAAATTTCCGATGCACATAGTGCTTGCATAGGAATAACCGCCCACCTTCCGGAAGGTCTGTACCTGCATGGCGCAGGAAAAGGATACCAGTACGGTTGCCAGCATATCCAATTCTCCCGGCATAAATCCCACCGCAAAAAGGATCAAGATCTCGATCAGCAGGATCATCTGCCTCCAGTGAAGTTTTTTTGCATATTTAAAGGTACTCTGGATCCGCTCCGCCGCTACAACACCAATGGCAAAGGCTAAAACAGGGAACAGGTACCTTAAACCGTCTCCCCACTGTCCTGTCATAAAATTTTGGCTCATCAGAACCACGTTGCCTGTCTGGGCGTTGGAAAACACCTCATCTCTTGTAAAGTATGTGTAGGCATCCTGAAATCCGCCGGACATTGCCAGAAATACACTTGTGATAAAAGCTTCTGACATCTGCCGGTCCGCATTTTGCAGCTTTCCGCCTCCTGAAACCACTCTAAATCACTCCTGTCATTGATTTTTTTCCTCGGGTGTATTATAGTTTGCTCAGAAGCAAATGTAAAAAGTATTATTAATATCGTAAACATATTAAAATCATATCACAGGATGGAGACAATACATGATCACTTACGACTACTACCGGATCTTTTATTATGTAGCCCAGTATAAGAGCTTTACCAAGGCGGCAAGAGCTCTTCACAACAACCAGCCAAATATCACCCGCTGTATGAACAACCTGGAGCAGGAGCTGAAATGTACGCTCTTTCTCCGCTCCAACAAAGGAATCGCACTTACACCGGAAGGCCGCCAGCTTTATGAACACGTTGCCCTGGCTTTTGAGCAGCTGTCCATCGGCGAGGAGGAAATCCGCCAGAACGGAGAGCTGGAGCATGGTCTGGTTTCCATCGGCGCCAGCGAAAATGCCCTGCGTCTGATCCTTCTGGAAAAGCTGGAGCTGTTCCGCGAGCAATATCCCCATGTTCGCCTGCGCCTCTTTAACCATTCTACTCCTCAGGCAGTACAGGCACTGAAAAATTATGCGGTGGATTTCGCTATTGTCACCACTCCGATCTCCATCCGCAAACCTTTACAGAAAAAAAGTCTCCTGCGTTACCGGGAGATCCTTGTATGCGGAAGCAAATATAAGGATCTGACCACTGCCCCTATCAGCATCCATGAGCTTCAGGATCTGCCCTTTGTAGGTCTTGCGGAAGGGACCAGCACCAGAGAAATGTATATGAATTACTTTATGGAAAACCGTGTTTCTTTTCATCCTGACATCGAGGCAGCAACTACAGACCAGGTCCTTCCCATGATCGTCCACAATCTGGGAATCGGCTTTTACCCCGAGCCCCTTGCACGGGAAGTGATCAATGACGGGAAGATTTTTGCCCTTCAGCTTAAGGAGCCGCTCCCTCAGAGAGAGGTCTGCTTAGTCACAAACAGCAGTACTGCCATGAGTACTGCTGTCAAAAAAGCTATTGAATTTATTGTGTAAATCCCTGAGGCGGATCAGCCATTTATATTTATTGCTCCACTGTCCGCTCAATATGCATGGCAAGATAACCGATCTCGATAGGGTCCAGCTTTTTCCCAAGGCTTTTGCCCAGACTCTCGCAGACATCCTCTGCGATTCTGTAGGATTCCGGATATTTTTCTTCTATATATTCATTCATATCCAGCTTCAGTGTCTCCCCTGTGGAGACACGGGCTACCATATATTTGATATGGTTCATCATACGGTTGTAGGACAGGGAGATCACATCGATCTTTCTTCCTGTGGCCATCTCGATCATGGCGATGCATTCCCGTACCGTTCTTGCTGTCTGCATGGCAACAGACACCTTTTCATCTCCAAGTGCTGAGTGAATATGAAGTGCCACATATCCCACCTCATGCTCGTCGATCTCAATATCCATCCGCTCCTTCAGGATCTTCTTCAATCTCTCCGCCACCTTGAATTCGCTGTAAAAAAGCACCTTGATATCATCCGTCAGAGGATTGCTGATCTGCTCATGATTCCGGATACGTCCCACTGCAAAGGAAATATGATCAGCAAGGGGAAACAGGATCCTTCTGTCTATGGTATCCCCAAAGGTCTTCTCAGCTTCTCTCAATATCTCATCTGCGATCTCCAGAAATTCCGGTGCTACGCTCTTTGCCAGTTCTTTTGCTGAGCCACGTTCTGTCTCCTGAGCCAGCCTGTAAATAGTACAGTCTGCCGGAGCCTCAAAACGCTGGCTGACCTTCTTTCCAAATCCCACACCTTTTCCCAGAAGTACATATTCCTGGTTTTCTTCCATATTTATGGCAATGATGCCATTATTGTTCAATACCTTGCTCACTCTGTACATCTTTTTCCCCACCATTTTTATATATCCTGCTGCTTTTCCACATTCCACCACCGTCTGCCCCGGATTTTCAGTCGACATTTTTGTCTGCAGCTGTTGATTTTCTTTATCGTAACAGAATCTTTCTTTTGTGTAAAGCCCTTCTGACAGACAGTTATTTTCTTTGCCACAGGAAAAGCGCGCCCGGGCATTAGGCGCGCTTTTCACAAAACCAATCTTCTATATTATTGCTGAAAAATTTCCTATTCTTCCACAGTCTCTACTGCGAACAGAGGCTCTCCTGCCTTAATCTCTCCATTGGCAAGAAGGCGTACTCTCTGATTATCCTCGATCTCTGTGCAAAGGATCGGAGAACATAAGGACGGAGCGTTTTCTGTAAGATACGGGATGTCAATCTTCATCAACGGCTCGCCTTTTTTTACATGCTGTCCCTGCTCTACCAGGATCTCAAAGCCTTTTCCTTCCAGCTTTACCGTGTCAATGCCGATATGGAGGAGCATAGGAAGATCTGTATCTGTCTGGAATCCGATGGCATGCTTTGTGTCAAAAATAAACTCTACCTCGCCGTCTTCCGGAGCACAGATCACCGGGTCCTTCGGTGTGACTACAGCACCCTCTCCCATCATTCCTTCCGCAAAGCCTTCATCCGGCGCTGTGGAAAGGTCTGCAGCGATACCGGTTACCGGGCTGTAGACAATCACTGTTCTGAGAACCTTTTTCTCCGGCTGCGTGATGGCTTCGGATGTCGGAGCTGTGTTCTGAGCAGCCTCACCTGTACTTTCTGCTGTACGCTCTGTATCAGACTGAGCCTGATTTTCCGCATTGTCTGTTTCTTTCTCATTTGCACCTTCAAAATATTCATTCGGCGCTGTCTCCAGATAATCCTCCAGCTTGGATTTGATCACAGTTACCTGCGGACCGTAGATGATCTGCACGCCCTGGCCTTTTTTCACGATTCCTCTGGAGCCTGTTGTTTTCAGAATGTCGTCGTTAACTCTTGCTGCATCATGGACGGTGATACGGAGTCTTGTTGCACAGCAGTCCACATCACTGATGTTTTTCTTTCCGCCAAGACCGGCTGTGATGGCTTCACTTACCGGATCTGCGGATGTGCTTCCTGCTGCTTCACCGGCTTTTCCGGCTTCTTTTCTTGCGTTTACATCTGCTTTTGTATAAAGCTTTGTTTCTGTGTCGTCATCCTCACGTCCCGGAGTCTTGAAGTTGAACTTTTTGATCAGGAAGGTGAAGATCACATAATAGAGAATAAAGTAAATGATACCTACCGGGATAATCCTGAGCCAGCTTGTCTTTGCATTTCCCTGAAGGATCCCGAACAGGAACAGATCAAGGAAACCGCCGGAAAAGGTAAGTCCTACTGCAATGTTCAGCATATGTGCGATCATATAAGCCGCGCCTGCAAGAACAACCTGTACCGCAAACAATGCAGGAGCTACAAACAGGAAAGAGAACTCCAGTGGCTCTGTGATTCCTGTAAGCATACATGCAAGGGCTGCGGAAAGAAGAAGTCCGCCTGCTGCTTTTTTCTTCTCAGGCTTTGCACAGCGGTACATGGCAAGAGCTGCTCCCGGAAGACCGAAGATCATGAAAATGAACTCTCCGGAAAAATATCTTGTTGCATCTGCGCTGAAATGCGCTACATTTGCGGAATCTGCAAGCTGGGCGAAAAAGATATTCTGTCCGCCCTGTACCATCTGGCCTGCAACCTCCATAGTCCCGCCAACGGCTGTCTGCCAGAATGGCATATAAAATACGTGATGAAGTCCGAAGGGGATCAGCGCACGTTTGATAATACCGAAGATCAGAGTTCCGATATAGCCGCTGCCTGTTACAAGCCCCCCCAGAGCATAAATACCGTTCTGGACTGCCGGCCATACGAAATACATCAGGATTCCCACAAACATATATACAATGGTGGAAATGATGGGCACAAATCTGGAACCGCCGAAGAAGGAAAGTGCGTTTGGAAGCACGATCTTATGAAAACGGTTATGCAAAGCCGCAACACCAAGGCCGACGATGATACCGCCAAACACACCCATCTGTAAGGACTGAATGCCGCAGACAGAGGTTACAGTACCTTCCAGAACGCTTTTTGCGATCTGTCCGTCTGCTGTGATCTTACCATTTACTACCAGCATACCATTGATGGCTACATTCATAACGAAGTAAGCGATCAGTGCAGAAAGAGCTGCTACCTCCTTCTCTTTTTTTGCCATACCGATGGCCACACCTACTGCAAAGATCAGCGGCAGGTTATCAAATACCGCGCTTCCGACTTTGTTCATAATGATCAGGAGTGCATGTAAAATTGTTCCGTCTCCCAGAATCTTCTGAAGTCCGTAGGTTGCAATGGTTGTTTCATTTGTGAAGGAACTGCCGAATCCAAGAAGCAGGCCTGCCACAGGAAGGATTGCTATGGGAAGCATAAAGGAACGTCCCACTCGCTGCAAAACTCCGAAAATCTTGTCTTTCATGTTTTCTCTCCTTTTCTTTCGACGTTTTGGAGCGGGAGTCTTTTAAGTGGGCAACAAAAAAAGACACCAACCCCCATAAACGTCAAATAATAACATTTATGACTGGTTAATGCCTGCTTATCAGTTACACACCAAATCTGAAGTACACTATACGGGTTTTGTTCTTCTGTGTCAAGGAGTAATTTGATTTTTTCCCAAAAAGATATCTCCTCATATCACTATCCGCTCCGTTGCCAGCAATCCCTCGCGGAATATTACCTGTGAACAGCAGCCATATAGCTTCTATTCTCAGAAAGTATGCAGAAACGAAACAGACCTGAAATTCACTTATCTTGACTTTATTCTTACTTATGATAAGATGAACATAGAATGTCCGGCAGCAATGTTTTTTGCCCAGACAACACTATACATTTCATAAAAACGGAGGTACTTTTCCGATGAATACCATCAAGAAATTCATCCACTACTACGGCCCGTACAAAGCGGTCTTTTTTATTGACCTGATCTGTGCAGCCGTTATCAGTCTGGTAGATCTTGCTTATCCCCAGATTCTTCGTACTATGACAAAAACTCTCTTTACACAGGATAAGGATATGATTCTTCATGCCCTCCCTGTGATTGCAGCTTCTCTTTTTGTTATGTACATTGTGCAAAGTCTCTGCAAATATTATGTAACCTATCAGGGACATATGATGGGTGCAAAGATGGAACGTGATATGCGCCGGGAGCTTTTTGACCATTACCAGGAGCTGTCTTTTTCCTATTACAGCAGGAATAATTCCGGTCAGATGATGAGCAAGCTGGTCAGTGACCTTTTTGACATTTCCGAGTTTGCACATCATGGTCCTGAGAATCTTTTTATCTCTCTGGTAAAGATCGTCGGTGCTTTTATCTTCCTGTTCTTTATCAACAAGAAGCTTGCACTGCCGCTGATCCTCCTGGTGATCGTGATGTTTGTGTTTTCCTTCCGCCAGAATGCAAAAATGCAGGAAACCTTCATGGAAAACCGTCGTAAGATCGGAGATGTAAATGCCAGTCTTCAGGATACGCTTTCCGGAATCCGCGTGGTGCAGTCCTTCGCAAACGAGGACATCGAACGTGCCAAATTTAAGAAAAGCAACGAAGCGTTCCTTGTTTCCAAAAGAGATAATTATCACTGCATGGGAAGCTTCATGAGTTCCAATCTTTTCTTCCAGGGCATGATGTACCTGGTAACTCTTGTTTACGGCGGCTATCTGATCGCTCAGGGTGAAATGCAGACTGCAGATCTTGCCATGTATGCCCTGTATATCGGAATCTTTATCAGCCCCATCCAGATCCTGGTGGAACTTGTGGAAATGATGCAGAAGGGTCTTTCCGGTTTCCGCCGTTTCCTGGATGTGATGGAAACAGAATCCGAGATCAGGAATGCAGACAACGCTGCGGAGCTTACGGACGTAAAAGGACATGTGCGTTACGACCATGTTTCTTTTCATTACAGCGATGATGAAACTCCTGTGCTTTCCGATATCTCTATTGATATCCCGGCAGGAAAATCCATTGCCCTGGTAGGACCTTCCGGAAGCGGAAAAACCACGATCTGCTCTCTCCTGCCCAGATTTTATGATGTGACCGACGGTTCCATTACTGTAGACGGAAAGGATATCCGCGGGCTGACTCTTAAGAGCCTTCGAAGCCAGATCGGTATGGTACAGCAGGATGTCTATCTTTTTGATGGAACCATCAAGGATAATATTGCCTACGGAAAGCCCGGAGCTTCCGATGAAGAGATCATCAAAGCCGCCAAATGTGCGAGTATCCATGACTTTATCATGGAGCTTCCGGATAAATACGACACTTATGTCGGAGAACGTGGCACACGCCTTTCCGGCGGACAGAAGCAGCGGATCTCCATTGCACGTGTATTCCTTAAGAATCCTCCGATCCTGATCCTGGATGAGGCCACCAGCGCTCTGGATAACGAAAGCGAACGTTGGATTCAGAAGAGTCTGGAGGAACTTTCAAAAAATCGTACTACCATTACGATCGCGCACCGGCTTTCTACGATCCGTGATGCGGATGAGATCATTGTGATCACGGAGGAGGGTATCGCCGAAAGAGGCACTCATGCTGAACTGCTTGAGAAGAATGGATTGTATGCTGCATATTACAATATGTAGAAAGATACGAGGGAGGCGCTTCGCTGTCCCACTGAGATTTTTATAGGGCAAAATAAAAGGCTGCTGTATACCTTATCAATAGTGATATAGATATATAGCAGTCTTTTTATTTGTCAATTACTATCTTTTCAAAAAATTCAATCAAAGATTACAGCAGATAAACCGGAAGCTCGTCTTTAATTCCTACTGGCTGGTTGTTGTCCGGCTCATCTTTCTTTGGGGTGAGGAATTTGGCCTGGAGTTCGTCGGCGTTTCCTCCGCTGATCACGTTCTGGGCTACAGTTCCTGTTGTTTCTGCTGCAGCTGTTTTCTTTGCTGCGGTTTTACGTGCTGTTGTTTTTCTGGTAGTGGTTTTCTTTGCTGTTGTTTTTGTTGCGGCTGCTTTCTTTGCTGTGGTCTTCTTTGCAGGAGCTTTGGCTGCTGTTTTCTTTGCTGTAGTTTTTTCTGCCGCTTTTTCAGCTGTTTCAGCTTTTACCTCTGACGGCTTCTCTGCTGCTTTAACCTCAGCCTCTTTTACCTCTGTTTTTGTTTCTGTTTTGGATGCTTTTTCTGCATTTACTGCTCTTGCGATGCTTGCTTTACCTACTGACACGATTCATTACCTCCTCTGCCAATGCTATGTACTCTTTTGCGCTGCGGCTGCTTTTTTTGAACTCCACAACTGGTTCACTGCTGTCCTGGGACCATTCGATGGAGCTGTCTACACGGATAAAAGATTCGAAAAGATAGATTCCTTCCATTTCTTTCAGTGTTTCCATAGTCTGTTTGAAATAATTCTTTCTGGCATCTGCCTTGGTTACTACGATTCCCAAAACCTTTAAATCCGGAGCGATCTCCCTGACTTCATTGAGGAAATCAAACATATTTGCAAGACCAAACATACCCCACGGACTTGCCTCTACCGGAACAAGAACATAATCGGATGCACATAAAATATTCATCACCCAGCCGCCAAGAGTAGGCGGTGCATCAATGAGAATGTAATCGTACACTCCGGAATCTTTAACCTTCTGCAGACATTTCCGCAGGATAAACTCTCTCTGCCATTTTGTAAAAAGCTCATATTCCACGGAGCTCATCAGCGTAGACGACGGAACCAGATCCAGATTCTCATACTTCGTATGCACGATAAAATCGCTGAGATCCGACTGATGACCGATAGCATAGTAGAGATTCTTTTCCCCTGCTGCCATCTCAAGCACTTCTTCCTCCGAAAAAAAAGAAAGGGAAAGATTCAGCTGCATATCACCGTCTACCATCAGTACCTTCTTACCCATGCCGGCCAGTGCCGCTCCCACATTGGAACAGCTGGTGGACTTTCCGCTGCCGCCCTTATTATTTGCAAAACAGATCGTTACTGTATTTCCCATTACAGCCTCCCGACAACATAATTTCGTATTTTCTGTCACTTGCCCTTATTATAATATAACGTTCTCCTAAAAACAAGCACATCCCCCATAAAACCACGAAAACCGACAAAATAACCTCACATAAAACAACAGTATATACACCCAAAAACAGCAGGTTCCGGATCACTCCGAAAACCTGCTGTCCTGATTCGCTGACTATTATTATTTTACGATAAAAGATTTTCTCTTGCTGACAACATCGAAGATAACCGCTGCCAGAAGAACCATACCTTTAACAACCTTCTGGATATTCTGGTCAATACCCATGATACTCATGCCAAGATTCAGAACACCCATCAGAAGTGCACCAATGATAACACCAGGAACTGTACCGGTACCACCATAAGCAGAAGCACCACCAATAAGTCAATCACAGTCCTTCTCCTGTATGTTTTTCCTTACTGCTCGAATCTGCCCTTCATCTTCACTTCCTGCTCCCACACAGCGACCTTGCCGCGGGCAAACAGGCTGTTGATGTTGAGATTCTCATCCAGTACCAGAAGGTCTGCGTCTGCGCCTTCCGCTACACAGCCCTTGATTCCTTCTTTGCCAAGGAGTACGGCCGGAGTGCTGGTCAGAAGCTGTAAGGCATCCTCCAGCGGCATGCCCTCTCTTACCAGGATCTGGATGGTACGGTGCAGATACTTCGGGGACGCGTAGGTCAGGCCAATGCACTCGCCCTCTTCGTTGAAGCGCGGCTGGCTTCCGAACGCGTCACTGGACATGGTTACATGATCCAGGCTCACATCTTCGCGGTGCAACAGCTCATAGAGCTTCAGAGCATCGGATTCGACCTCCACATCATCGGCGCCGGCGGTGCAGTCAATGTAGCCGCCACGGCGCACCAGATCCGCGCCGGCATCAATCAGTCCAGGATTGCGTAAGATGTGGGTCGGCAGCAGGTTCTTGGCTGGAACGTCGGAATGATCCAGCACATAGAAAATCGGATCCAGTCTTCCCTCTCCGTCACCCATGTGCATGGTTACCAGGCCAGGGGTATTGCTGAGTAAGCCGGCTCTGCGCGCTGCAGTAGCCAGCGCGATCAGCTCTTCTCCGCCTGGGTTGGAGCTTCTGTGGTCCGATACCGCTACCTTCACACCGATCATCGGTGGAACCAGGATGATATCGCGCTCTACACTTCCGGTCAGGGTGGTCGGCGGGTAACCATAGGAACTGGTCAGAGTGTACACGGTCATGCCCTCTTCGGTCAGGGCGCGAGCTTTTGCGACCAGATTTTCCACACTGCGGGTTACGCCATCGGTTCCCAGAAGTCCGACTACCGTGGTAATACCATTTTTGAAGAATTCACTGAGCTGGGATTCCGGTACACGGGATGCCGGCCCCTGCTCTCCGCCGCCGCCTGTGATATGCACGTGCATGTCAATGTAAGCCGGAACAACGGTCTTTCCCTCCAGATCATAGGTTTCCACTCCCGGAAGTCCCTCATATCCCTCAATAGTATCCTGCATCAGAAGGATTTTTTCCCCCTCAATAAGGATATCTTTCTTTCCCAGTTTCTCCGGTGCGTACACATTCGCGTTTTTCAGTAACTTGATCATAATGTCAATTCTCCTGTCTCTTTCTTTTCCGCTTTTCTATTTCAAAGCTTCTGTCAGTCTGTCTCAAAGGTGCCTTTTACCAGTGCTTTTCCATACTCCACCATTTTCTGTCCACGGACAAATACCGTATCTACCAGAAATTCCTCATCCAGGATCACAAGATCCGCGTCGCTGCCCGGACGGATGCAGCCCTTTTTCGGGAATAATCCGTTGGCTCTGGCCGGGTTCTCCCCGCAGATGCGGATGGCTTTTTCCACCGGAACCCCTGCCTTTACAGCATCACGCACTTCCTCATGCAGGGAAGAAAGCCGTGTAACCAGAAGCTTTGCGCCGCCCCCGCCAATCACATGAACATGCTGGTCCACATAACCAGGAATTACCATTTTTCCATCTGCAGAAACAACTTCCACCGGAGCAGAAAGTTCCGGTGGATCGATGTGTTCTGCCACAGAAAATACTTTTTCATCTACGATCAGGATATCACGGATTCCTTTTGGATCCGGATCATACAGATTCGCGTTTTTAATCAAAAGCACTCTGGACATCGTATTTAGTTCTCCTTTTTCTTCTCATCATCGAGCTTGGCAATACCAAATCCGGTAAAGCCCCAGATGATTGCAAAAATCCAGCCGGTGTAGCACAGGATTGCCCATGGAAGGTAATCCAAAGTCTCTACGCCAAGGGTGGAAGCCATGTAAGCACCTGCTGCGGACCACGGGATCAGCGGTACAACTACGGTACCGGCATCCTCAAGGGTTCTGGACAGGTTCTTTGCCGCAAGCCCGCGCTCTTTGTAAGCGTCACGGAACATCTCGCCCGGAATCAGAATGGCAAGGTAAGAGTTACCGGTGGTCAGTGCCATGGTAATGCAGGCTGCAACGGTTGCGGTGATCAGCGCACCGGTACTCTTTGCCACGCTTAAGATCTTCTGGAGTACCACATCCAGACAGCCAGCCCGGCTCATGATACCTGCGAAGCAGAATGCGCAGAATACCAGAAGTGTGGTGCTCATAATGCCGTTCATACCGCCGCGGTTTAACAGCTTGGTTACGGCCTCGGAACAGGTCTCGGTGTCAAATCCTGCACGGTGGATCATGGATACATCAAAACCGTTTACGGTTGCCTTTAACACATCTCCTAACGCTACGTGCTGAATGAAGACACTCTCCAAGCCTGCTACAAAAGTAGAAAGAAGCATAACCGGAATGGTTGGCTTCTGAAGCAGGGAGCCGCCCAGCACGATCACTACCGGAATGATGATCAGCAGGTTCCAGCTGTACATGGAAGAAAGCTGGCTTAATAAAGTAGTAACGGTGTCAGAAGTAATATCTGCGCTTACATCTGCGTTCATACCAACAATGGCATATACCACCAGGGAAACGATGGTTGCTGGGACAGTGGTGTAGAACATATGTCCGATATGCTCATACAGTGTGCTGCCTGCCGCGATCGGAGCCAGGTTTGTGGTATCGGACAGCGGAGACATCTTGTCACCAAAGTAGGAACCTGCGATGCAGGCGCCTGCAGTAGCCGGAAGGGATACGCCAAGGGCGCTTGCGATTCCCATCAGGGCAACACCCATGGTTGCAACGGAACCCCAGGAGGTACCGGTAACAACCGAAACCACTGCCTCGATCAGGAACGCGGTAACCAGCATGAATTTCGGGTTTACGATCTGGACGCCGTAATAAATCATCATCGGAATGGTACCGGATGCCATCCAGGTACCAACCATAGCGCCAACACATACAAGAATCAGGATGGCAGGCATGCCCTTTGCGATCTTGGTGCAGATCTCATCCATCATCTCATCCCAGGTAATGCCTACACGGAACGCGATAAATGCTGCGATTGCAGCTACCATGATCAGAAGCGGCTCTGTGCTGTAGCCGAATACGCCTTTTCCGATGGTAAGGATCAGGAGCATTGCGACGATCGGTGTGATCGATTCCGCAAAAGTGGGCAGACGTTTGGCCCGTTCTTTCTTTTCTTTCATTTGTAGTTTCTCCTTTTAGCCTCCTTCGTGACAGTTTCACATTTTATCACGGCAGAGTATTAAGATTTGGACTTATTATATCAGAAAAGATAACGGGCAACAACTAAAACTTTATATTTTTTTATTTTCTTGTTACACGGGAGTTTGACACATTGAAATTCAAAAAAGTACCGCAAAGCCTTGAAACAGGCTTATTTTTTTGTCAAATTTTTATTTTTATTATATAGTAATATTTAGTGATATGTACTATAACAGTGGAAGCGGTAATTATTGTGCGTATAACAACATCAAAATCAAAAAATTCCGAGTCCTTTTATATCACTCAGTCCTATACAAATCCGGTTATTAAACCGCGCTTTGAAAGGAACTTATACTACAGAACAATTGCTCCATATTTTAAAAGACATAAAATTTGCAGATGTAGAAGAACAGGGTTTCATGCCGGTATATGAACGTCAGAAAATCACTGACGATCTCCACGAAACCTGTGGATTCAGAACAGACTATCAATTCATAACAAAACGGAAAATGAAAGGAATTCAGAAAAAAAGTAAGCGGAGATAAAACATTACTATGTTTCGTGTATGCAGATAAAAGTGCCACACCCCTTGTATTTGAAGGGCACTGAAAAACTTCCATTTCTTCTTAAGTGGAAGTTTTTCTTTTATATTATTTTCAAATCTTTACTTAGGAAAATCATAAAAAGCTATGGTTTACTCCATAGCCAGCTCATCTAATCTTACTATTCGTTTTACATTTGCTGTAAATGCCGTAAAATACATTTGCAGATGCATAGCAAATAAACCTCTCGAATCTGCTTTACGCAAACCGTGAGCTTCCTTTAGTTCTCCATTCTTTTCTTCTATCCTGTGCCGAATCTTCATTCGCTCCTGAAAATATTCGCTTTCTTCAAATTTAAGCCTTTCAAGATTTTTCTCGCTTGCTTGCGTGATACTGTAGCTTCTTGTTTTAGCGTTTGATCTTCCTACACGGCATTTTTCTCTTTGGGGACATTTCCGACACGTTACTTTGCTAAATATATATCTTAAATAAGTATTCCCATTTTTTGCCGTTCTTTTTTCTACACGCGTGGAAAGCTCTCCGGCAGGACACTGCAGCATCCCAGCATCTTTATTAAAGCAGAAACCTTCCTCAAGGTTCCCGTTTGCTGCAGCAGCTACTGCTGTATTGGTTCTGGCAATCAATGTAATCTCTTTTCCGCAGACTTCCAGATTGTCATCACTGACATATGCCATATCGCCTATAACTTCTGTAACTTTTATTCCATTTTCCTTCGCGTTTTCTATCAGTTTTGGTAATTCCTGCCCATCTGGTGCTCCTCCATCTGTTACAGTGATCCCCGCAATGAGACGTTCTTCAGTCATCGCAAGATGATTCTTATATCCATAGAACGTACTGGTTGCCGTTTTATGTCCAAACCGTGCATCTTTATCATCTTTGGATCGGATCTCTTTGAGCCGCTCATCTTCTAGTAGTTCTTTCATTTCATGAGAAAGTTTCTGTATCTTTTTATTTCCACAGGATTTTATTCCTTCCTCCAGAACCTGGAGTAGTTCCCTAGTATAGGCAATTTCTTCATCCAGTCCTGCTTCCAAAGAGGGTTTCTCAGGAAATCGCTCTGATAATTCAAAAGCTGTTTTATAAACCTCTTTCCGAAGTTGTTTGCTCATATCCCGCAGAATCTGCGTTGGAGATTTTGCCCAGACAGAAGCAATTGTATGGGTGGAATCAACGATAATGGTTCCCGATTTGATCAGATTTTTATCCAAAGCCTGTTGAATGGTTTCTTTTAACATTTCTTCCAGAATATCTTCTGTAATACGAGTTTTTCTGAATTTTGTGAGAAGACTGGGATCTATCATTTTTGCTTCTGGTTCCAGGTCAAGGAAAAATTTATATGCCATGTCCGTCTGGGCGCTGCTAATCAGGGCTTCGTCAGAAAGATCGTACAGTTTTTTCAGGAAAAGCAGTTTAAACATCATTTCTGGTTCCTTTGCCGGGCGACCGAAATTTTCACAAAAAAGCCCAATTCTTTTTTAGAATCAGACTTTTTCAGTGCCCTTTTAAATATGGTTTTGATTTGGTTTTGTAGCATAAAAAAATCTCCTTGTAGTTGTATTTGCATCGTGCAGATGCTTCTTTAACTACAAGGGCCGCTCTCACTACTTCTAAAAACCAATCAGTAGTGAGAGCGGCCGCACATTTGAGTTGAAGTGTCAACCCCTATTTAGGGAAAAACTAAAAAAGAGGTTAGACCTCATGTATAAGATCTAACCTTGAAAATTAACTAAATGACATTGACCAGTGAACAGTAACAAAATAACCTTACATAAAACAACAGTATATACACCCAAAAACAGCAGGTTCCGGATCACTCCGAAAACCTGCTGTCCTGATTCGCTGACTATTATTATTTTACGATAAAAGATTTTCTCTTGCTGACAACATCGAAGATAACCGCTGCCAGAAGAACCATACCTTTAACAACCTTCTGGATATTCTGGTCAATACCCATGATACTCATACCAAGATTCAGAACACCCATCAGAAGTGCACCAATGATAACACCAGGAACTGTACCGGTACCACCATAAGCAGAAGCACCACCAATAAAACAAGCACCGATCGCATCCATCTCAAAGTTTGTACCAGCCTGCGGGTTGGAAGAATTCAATCTGGCCATTGTCACCATACCTGCGATAGCAGCCAGAAGACCCATGTTCAAGTAAGCAAGGAAATAAACTTTGTTCGTATCAATACCGGAAAGCTTTGTTGCCTTCTCATTACCACCAACTGCGTAGAAATAACGGCCTGTTGTAGTCTTGGAAGCAATGTATGTATAGATTGCGATGATCACTGCAACCCAGAGAAGAGAATTCGGGATACCTTTGTACTGAGCAAGTCTGAACATGAATGCAAGAACAACTACACAGATCAGAACCATCTTCACTGCAACACCACCGAAAGACTCAACACTGTAGCCTTTTTTTGCACGGTCTGCACGGTTTTTCATAACAAGTGCAACATAGACGATGCAGACAATAATGCCAACTACGAAACATGTTCTGTTAAATCCTTCACCTCCACCAAGGAAGTCCGGAATATAGTTATTGAACAGAGCCAGATAAGCATCCGGCATCGGGGCCAGGGTCTGTCCTTCCAGAACTACGTTGGAAAGGCCACGAAAAGCAAGCATACCTGCCAGAGTAACAATAAATGGAGGAATTCGTACATAAGCGATCCAGAATCCCTGCCATGCACCAATGGCAATACCCACAAGAAGCATCACGATCATAGTGAGATACGGGTTCATACTGTTGAGAACCATCATCTTACCACCGACAGCAGCAACAAAGCATACAACAGAACCAACTGACAGATCGATGTTACCACCTGTTAAAATACAGAACAGCATACCGGTTGCAAGAATAAATACATATGCATTCTGGGCTACCAGGTTATTTACATTCTGCGGAAGAAGCATAACGCCCTTTGTGTTCACAGAAAACATGATCACAACAAATACCAGAACAATGACCATGGTATATTTTTTTAATATTTCTGAAAAACTAATCTTTTTCTCCATCTTCTTACTCTCCTTTACCTGACTTCACGATCCTGGACATGATCAGCTCAGATGTAGCTTCCTCACCACTTACCTCTCCTACGAATCTGCCCTCGTTCATGATATAGATTCTGTCTGACATTCCAAGCACTTCCGGAAGCTCAGAAGAGATCATGATCACAGATTTTCCTGCTGCGACCAGGTCATTGATGATACAGTAGATTTCATATTTGGCTCCTACGTCAATACCTCTTGTAGGTTCATCCAAGATCAGAATATCCGGCTCTGCAAACATCCATTTTGCAAGAAGGACCTTCTGCTGATTACCACCGCTCAGGTTTCCGACATTCTGCTCAACTGTCGGACACTTGGTTTTCAGTTTCTTCCTGTATTCCTCAGCAACTGCGTATTCTTTATCCGTATCGATCACTTTTCCATTACTGATACCAGACATGTTTGCAAGCGTAGTGTTCATCTTTATGGACTTGGAAAGGATCAGCCCGTTTCCTTTTCGATCCTCTGTAACATAAGCAAGCTTGTTGTCGATGGCTTCCTGAACTGTATTCAGCTTCACTTCTTTTCCGTTCATGAACACCTGTCCAGAAATTTTAGTTCCATAGCTCTTGCCAAAAATACTCATAGCCAGTTCTGTACGTCCTGCTCCCATCAGTCCTGAAATACCGACAACCTCTCCTTTATGTACTTTAAAGGATACGTTATTTACCACCTTACGTTCTGTATACAGCGGATGATAAACATTCCAGTTTTTAATCTCCATGGAAACATCGCCGATCTTTACATTTGGACGTTTCGGGAACCGATCTGTCATCTCACGTCCAACCATTCCCTGAATGATCCTCTGCTCAGAAAAATCGTCTTTCTTTTTATCCAGTGTTTCAATGGTAGATCCATCTCGGATAACTGTGATCTTATCTGCTACATAGGAGATTTCATTTAATTTATGGGAAATGATGATAGAGGTCATTCCCTGCTTCTTGAATTTCAGAAGAAGATCCAGAAGAGCTTTGGAGTCATCTTCATTCAGTGATGCGGTAGGCTCATCCAGAATGAGCAGCTTTGCATTCTTTGCAAGTGCCTTTGCGATCTCAACCAACTGCTGCTTACCTACACCAATATCCTTGATCAAAGTTCTGGAGGATTCCTCCAGTCCTACTATTTTCAAATATTTATCTGCTTCTCCATAAGTTTCATTCCAGTTAATGGAAAAGCTTTTGCCTCTTTCATTACCCAGATACATGTTCTCCCCGATGGTCATGTACGGGATCAGAGCAAGTTCCTGGTGGATGATTACAATTCCTTTATGTTCACTGTCTTTGATAGTGTTAAACTTACAGATCTCACCATCATAAATAATATTTCCTTCATACGAACCGTACGGATAAATACCACTTAATACATTCATCAATGTAGATTTACCGGCACCGTTTTCACCTACCAGTGCGTGGATCTCGCCTTCCTCGACCTGGAGATTAACATTATCCAGTGCCTTTACACCTGGGAAAGTTTTGGTGATATTTTTCATTTCCAGAAGTATCTTAGCCAACTCAATTTCCCTCCCTTTCCACTGTTCATGCAGGCGGTTATATTCCCCGCCTGCATGTGATAAATTTCTTTCTTAAAAATTCTGATTATTTGATCTGATCCTCTGTGTAGTATCCGGAGTCGATCAGGATCTCTTTGTAGTTATCTGTTGTAACAACAACCGGATCGCAAAGGTATGTCGGGATGACACCGGTTCCGTTATCATAGGATTTTGTATCGTTCACTTCCGGCTCCTCACCTTTCATGATGGAGTCAACCATTTTTACTACTGCAGATGCAAGAGCTCTTGTATCTTTGAATACAGACATTGCCTGTTTTCCGGCTACAAGGTTCTTAACGTTTGGTGTGTCACAGTCCTGACCAGTAATGATCGGATATTCTCCTGTGTAGGAAGCTGCCAGTGCATTCTCAACACCAAGGGCTGTGGAATCGTTGGAGCAGAGAACTGCGTCAAGGTTTGTTCCGTCAGAGTAGTTACCTGCGATGATAGTATCCATTCTATCCTGTGCTTTTGCACTGTCCCAGTTAGCTGTAGCAACCTGCTCGAACTCTGTCTGACCGGATTTTACTACCAGCTTACCGTCATCGATGTATTTCTGGAGAACATCCATTGCACCACCGAAGAAGAAGTTACAGTTGTTATCGCCAGGATCTCCTGTGAACAGCTCAATATTGAATGGTCCGTCCTGATTGTCAAGATCCAGTGCATCTACCAGGTACTCGCCCTGTTTCTGACCTACTTTGTAGTTATCAAATGTTGCATAATAGGTTACTGCATCGGAATTCATAAGAAGACGGTCATAAGAGATAACCGGAATTCCTTTTTCTTTGGCCTGTTTCAGAGGCTCGCCAAGGCTGCTTCCATCGATGGATGCCACAACCAGAAGGTCACATCCGTTTGCTACCTGGTTCTCAAGCTGGGAAACCTGTGTGCTTACATCATTGGATGCATACTGAAGGTCTACCTCATATCCTGCTGCCTCCAGCTCTTTCTTCATGTTATCGCCATCCTGGTTCCATCTCTGGAGATCCTTGGTCGGCATGGTAACACCGATCAGTTTCTTGTCTGCTGCCTGTGCTGTTGCTGCCGGAACTACCACCATACCAGCTACCATTGTTGCGCAAAGAAGTGCAGATACCATTTTTCTTTTCATTGTAAAATCCTCCGTTTCATTATTTGTTTTTGGAATCACGTTTCCTTTGATGATGTTACTATAACACAGGACTGTCTGGACATAGTTGGCAAGGACAGAGACATTTTTTTGCAAAAGAAAAATGCCCTGCATCAGGCAAGACATTTTTGCACCAAAAATCTGCTATTGATTTTTGTCATAATTGTGTATTATTGCGCATATGGATACACTGCCACATTACTTGCAGAATTTCACTGCCACATATATGCCGGTATGCAATCTGTTCTGCATTACTCTGTATCGTAATCTATATTGAGATATACTTCATCTCGTCTGTGGAAACCGCCGTCAATGATCACCTCATCAATATTATCCCTTGTAACGGCAACCGGTTCCAGCACCTTCGCCGGGATATCATAGCTTCCATCGCTCATGGTATCTGTCACATCTGACGGAATCTTTCCCTCTTCTGCCATCTTCACCGCATATTCAGCTGCCTGGCGTGCCAGATCTTCGATAGATTTAAATGCTGTCATGTACTGGGTTCCTTCCACAATACGCTGACATGCAGCCAGATCACCATCCTGGCCTACCACGATCACCTGTCCGGCAAGCTGGTTTTCCGCAAGAATCTGTATCACCTGGCTGGCAATATCATCATTTCCGCACATGATTCCCTTTACATCAGGATACTCTTCCAGTGCTTCCTCCACATAATCTGCTGCCAGCTCTGCGATCCAGCCCTCACAGTTGGCTTCGTAAACTACCTTCAGATCACTGTTTTTCAGAGTGTCTTCAAATCCCTCTTTTACCATGTCCACATTGTTATCTGAAGCAGAGCCCTGGATCATAAAAATCTTTCCGCCATCAGGGATCGCTTCCATCATGGACTGTGCCATGATCTCTCCGACTTTCCGGTTATCAAAGGAAATATACATGTCTGTATCCGCATCATTTACCATGCGGTCATAGGAGATCACCCTGATTCCTGCATTGTGGGCACGCTCCACAGCCTCAGATAATGCTTTGCAGTCTCTGGCAATGATCACGATCACGTCCATATGCTTCTTGATAAAATAGTCAATCTGGCTGATCTGCTCTTTTGTATCTGCTCCCGCATCCTGAACATTCACTTCCGCTCCCAGCTCCCTTGCTGTTGCCACGAATACATCCCTGTCACGAATCCACCTCTCAATAACAAAAGAATCCACTGTAAGACCGATCTGAATTTTCTTTTCACCACTGTCTTCCTCTGTATCGTTTTCCTGTGCAGCTGTCTGCTTTGTTTTTTCGGAAGCGCAGCCATTCAGCATCAATGTCAACAGACACAGCAAGATCAACAGCTTCCTAATCATTTTCCCCCCGCTCATATTGTCTACCTCAACTTCTCTCTGAATTCACTTGGTGTCACGCCTTCGTATTTCTTGAATATCCTGCTGAAATAATTGGGGTCGCTGTATCCGGATTCCGCACAGATCTCCTTGATGGAAAGCCCTGAATCCTTGAGAAGTTCTCTTGCATTCCGAAGCCGCACTTCTGTAAGATACTCGATAAAATTTCCTCCGGTCTCCTGCTTAAAAAGCTTGCTGAAATAATAAGGGCTGATATCCACCTCCCGTGACACCTCATCCAGTGAAATATCTTTTTTGTAATTGTCCCGAATATAGGACTTTGCTTTTTCGATAATAGAAACCGCTTCTTTTTCCCTTGCACTTTCCATGTTACTGCAGATTTCTGATGTTTTGCCCAGGAACCATTTTTTCATTCCTTCTATATCTGTATATTCCTGGATCTCATGAATATAATTTCTGCGGCAGCTGATCGCATATTTCACGGTACCTGCAAAAAAGGCCTTTTTTTCCACTCCCATCACAAGCTCCAGGATCTTGATGCGCATGTCCTCCAGATCTACTCCCGGCTGCTTCTCCATCCACCGGATAAATTCCTCGGCACAGCTTAAAGCTCCTGCCACATCCTTATCCATCACCCGCTTTTCATAGCGACGTTCCAAATCTCTTGGATATTCGCCGTCATATTTCTGTGCAGCCGGAACATCCTCAATATGTATAACATGGCTGGTGCTTTCCCGAAGTGCGATCATGGCCTCCTTGAAGGATTCTTTCATGGTGCTTCCCATCTCCTTCACCCGGCCGATACCACAGCGAAATTTACTGTCGATCCTGCTTTCCAGCTTATGTACCATGTTTCTGGTTCTTGTTACAACCTCCACACGTTCCTCATAGGACTCCCTGGAATTACGGTATGGAACAAGCAGTACAATACGGTTTCCCATAATGGGTCCTACCAGACATTCAAAAAATCCCTGAGCGATTTCCCGGAATGTGGAATAAAATTTGTTTGCCTTCACACTGGCCCCCACCGCATTGGTAAGAACGCCATTTTCCGTGGAATCCCCGAATTCAGCCACGATCATATATCCATATTCTTCCCGGATATCCAGAAGCTCCCTGTAATTATCCTGATATGTCTGAAAATCATCCTGCAGAAGAATATTATTGATATATCCGCTCTCAATCATGGGCACAACTGTCTCCAGCTTTTCACGGATACGGAGATCATCGCTTCGCTTCTGTCTTGTAGAATCTACCTTTTCCATAGCTTTGGAGCATATTTCCAGAATCACCTTTTTGTTTACCGGCTTGGTAAGAAATTCCATAACTCCAAGATTTACCGCTTCCTTGGCATAATTAAATTTATCATAGGCTGTAATGATCACAAAGACCACAGATCTGTTAAATTTCTGAATTTCCCGGATTGCCTGGATTCCACTTAAGCCCGGCATCTGAATGTCCATAAAGCAGATATCCGGCGGATATTTCTCCGCCTCCTCCACAACCACACGGCCTGTCTTGGCTGTATGGATCTCACATTCATTTCCATAGTTGGAACTTATAATATTTTTCAGGGATTCCAGCATGATCCCCTCATCATCAGCAATCAGGATTCTGTACATTTTTTTCGCTCCTCTCCAGAGGAATATTGATCACTACCTCTGTTCCCATTCCTTCACCTTCACTGTATATTTCCATTAATCCGTCCCGCTCATAATACAGTTCCAGACGGCTGATCACATTATTCATTCCGATTCCCGTGGAATCACCCTCGCCTGAACTGCTGTGGACTTTTTTTGACAGTACTCTTTGTATCTGTTCTCCGGTCATGCCCAGTCCGTTATCCCGAACACTGATCTCAATATGGTCGTTCCATCTCTCCACACTGAGATCAATATGTCCTTCCCAATCTATATTCCGGATTCCATGATTGACTGCGTTTTCCACAACCGGCTGCAGGATCATACTGGGAACACGTACATTTTCCACATCACATTCCACTTTTTTTGAAAAATGGATGTCCCCGGCAAACCGTACATTCAGAATATAAATGTAATTGTCCACAGCCTCCAGTTCTTCCTCCAGTGTGGCATCTTCCTCACCCTTCTTTACATTGTAGCGAAAAAAATCTGCCATCTTTTCCACAAAGATACTGGTTTTTTCTGCATCCTCCATCATTGCAAGCTGTACTCCTGCATTCAGGGAATTAAAAAGGAAATGCGGATTAATCTGAGACTGGAGATACTTAAGCTGTGCCTCCTTGAGATGTGTTTCCATCAAAAGCTCCCTCTCTATCATCTGCTGTTCTTTTTCCATGCTGGCCTTTGTCCTGGCAATGTAAAGACCAAGATTATCCACCATGGTATTAAAGGCTCTTGTTACCGTTCCAAGCTCATCCCTGGAATCTGCTGGGGGCATCTTTACATTAAAATTCCCCTGACCTACCAGCTGTGCAGTTTCTGCCATATTAGTCAGCGGCAGGAACATCTCCCTTGTTGCCATGATCAGAAGGAACATTCCACAGATCACCACCAGAAGCATGATCATCATATTACTGATCTCCAGATATCTCATAACCGCCCGGAGAGCTGCATAAGTCTGGGAATTTTCTTTAAAAAGCTGCTTGTTCAGCTCATCCATAGAACTCTGGATATAACTGTAAAGCTCCAGACTTTCATCATATTCCTGCTTATATTTCTCCACATTCCTGCCTCTCTTGGCAGCTACAGTTCCTGCGGTACAGGAAAGATATGATTCCGACATCTTACGTATCTTCTTCTCCAGAAGTTTTACGGAATCATCAATATTCCGTTCATTTAACTTCTCCAGCTCCTGCCTGTATTTCGCCTCATTCTGATAATAATCCATCAGTGCCTGAGAGTTTTTTACCTTCAGATACTGGTACATACTGTCCTGCACATCGTCAAAAACCTGCCCAAGCTCTGTGATCTGGGCATTGCTGGCATACACATCATCCATCTCCTGCATGGAGTTGTTGATCCGCGCATAAAACAACATGTTGATGCTGAACAGTAAAACTGCCAGCACGCCAACCTCGATCATGATCTTGCTTACAAGAGAAAAGTCACTCCAACGGATCTTTTTCATCTGTGACTGCCTCCCTCCTCATCTTCTTCACTGCTGTTCTGTCAAGAAAATTAATGTCTACGTTGTAGAAAGAATTGGTTCTTCCATCTTCTATATAGCTGATAACTGCCTCCACACTGTACTGTCCCAGCTGGGTCGTGTCCACATCACAGGTAACTGAAATAACACCTTTTTCAACTGCCGCCAGAATATCCTCAGATGTATAATAACCAATGATCTTCACTTTTCCTGCAAGGTTGAAATCCAGAATTGCCTGTCTTGCACACTCCGTTGTCTCCTCATCCATACACACAAGGATATCCGGAACATTCCGCTTCTGCTGAAAAATATCAGTAACTGCCTCCTCTGTTTCAAAGGTTCCTGTTGACAGAAGATTCCTTCCCTTGATCTCAATATCCTCAGACCCAGCTGCCATCTTCACCGCATTGCTGATCTGAGTGTATATCTGACTTTCGTTCATATCATCAATATCCCATTTCTGCAGGATCAGGATCTTCTTCGTGTTCTCATCCACGTATTTGGCAACAATTTCCCCGTAAGCCATGCCAAGCTGATAATCGCTGACTCCCACAAAGCTCTGGCGGCGGCTGTGCACCGCATCACTCATGACTGTAACCACCGGTATTCCGTTTCTTACTGCAGTATTGATTGCTTCTTCCAGACCGGCTTCTCCATTATACTGCAGGATAATACCATCCGCCTTGGCCGCAATACTCATATTCATATAATCAAGTTTATCATAGGATGTTTCTCTGTCCGGCCCCATGATCTCAATCAGTACATTATTGGGAGCTGCTTTTTTCTTCGCACTGTCATATACTGCCTGCCAGAACTGGGAATCGGGGCTGTCCACGATCATGTCATACTGATATTTATATATTTTCTCTTCCTGTTTATCCAACCCTGCTTTTTCACTGATTCCTCTGTAATAGGATTCTCCTGTCACATAAGTAAGTACTATCACGGCAGCAAAGATCAGCAGGATACAAACTGATTTTTTCTTCATAGTACACTCCGTTCTGTTCCGCAAAATATTCCAGGTTCAGTCTATCATAATTTCACAGAAAAGTCACTGTTTAACATGGATTTTCTGTGCACTTTCATGTTATATTAATAACTATAACCTTGCCAAAGGAGGCCGCAAGACATGACAAACGCAACCAAGCTTGCCCTGGAAGAATCCCTGAAACATCTGCTTCTTAAGAAGCCTTTAGATAAGATCACCATCAACGACCTGACTACGGACTGCGGGATCAGCCGCATGACTTTTTACTATCATTTCAAAGATATCTATGATCTTGTGGAGTGGTGCTGTCTGGAAGATGCCAGAATTGCCCTTCAGGGCAAAAAAACCTCTTCCACCTGGCATGAAGGGCTTCTGCAGATCTTTGATGCCGTGATGGAAAACAAGCCGTTTATCTTAAATGTATACCGCTGCGTGGGGCGGGAACAGATCGAGAATTATCTGTTCCAGCTTACCTGCGATCTTCTTATGGGCGTGGTAACAGAAAAATCAAAAGATATCCCCATCACGGATGAACAGAAAATTTTTATCGCAGATCTGTATAAATACAGCTTTGTAGGGATCATGCTGGACTGGATCAAAAACGGCATGCGCGAAGATTATCGCGAAATCGCAGATGATACCGCAACCGCACTGTACGGAAGCATCGACAACGCCATCCGCAATTTTGCCGCCAGAAACAAAACAGCAGAAATGCATACAGAATAAAAACTTATCAAAACAGACATAATGATAAAAAACTGAACACTTTCGGTATTTTGTAAATAGAATCTTTTTTCCGGATGGGCTATCATAGCCTCAACAGCAACAAAGAACAGTTAATCCGATACAAACAGGTATCTCATTTACGAAAGGTGGATGTCATATGTCAGATAAAAAAGGATTCATGGGACTTGCAGCACTTGCGGCAGCCGGAGCCGGCGCAGCCATGCTGATGAAAAAAACAAGAGAGATCAACGAAGAGGAAAACCTCCATGTGAAAGAAACTACTACAAACTACCGCAACACCGAGCGTGGAAAGCATGACAAAAACAGCAAAGGGATTTATTATTCCAACGGTAACTACGAAGCCTTTGCCCGTCCGGAAAAACCGGAAGGTGTGGACGACAAGCATGCCTACATTGTAGGAAGCGGTCTTGCTTCCCTGGCTGCTGCATGCTTCCTGGTAAGAGACGCACAGATGCCAGGTGATCATATCCACATCCTGGAAGCCATGGATATTGCCGGAGGTGCCTGCGATGGAATCTTTGATCCGTCCAGAGGCTATATCATGCGTGGCGGTCGTGAGATGGAAAACCATTTCGAGTGCCTGTGGGATCTTTTCCGCAGTATTCCTTCCCTTGAAAAACCGGGTGCTTCTGTTCTGGACGAGTTCTACTGGCTGAACAAGCACGACCCGAACTATTCTCTCTGCCGTGCAACCGTCAACCGTGGACAGGATGCCCACACCGACGGAAAATTCAACCTGAGCCAGAAGGGCTGCATGGAGATCATGAAGCTGTTCATGACAAAGGATGAGGATCTTTACGATAAAACCATCGAAGATGTATTTGACGATGAAGTGTTTGATTCCACCTTCTGGCTGTACTGGAGAACCATGTTCGCATTTGAAAACTGGCACAGTGCTCTGGAGATGAAGCTTTACTTCCAGCGTTTTATCCACCACATTGCAGGCCTTCCGGATTTCAGCGCCCTGAAATTCACCAAGTACAACCAGTACGAATCCCTGATCCTTCCCATGAAAAAATATCTGGAGGATGCAGGTGTTGACTTCCAGTTTAATACTGAGGTCACAAACGTGATCTTTAATTTCAAGGATGGCAAAAAGATCGCCACTGCTATCGAGTGCAAGGTAAAAGGTGTGGAGCAGGGTATCCTTCTTACAGAGAATGATTATGTTTTCGTCACTAACGGAAGCTGTACAGAGGGTACGATCTACGGCGACCAGAACCACGCGCCAAACGGCGACGCGGAGGTCCGTACCAGTGGCGTTTGGTCCCTGTGGAAAAATATCGCAGCTCAGGATCCGTCATTCGGACATCCGGAGAAATTCTGCTCAGACATTGCCAAGACAAACTGGGAATCTGCTACTGTCACCACTCTGGATGACCGTATCATCCCTTATATCACCAACATCTGCCAGCGTGACCCACGTACCGGCAAGGTTGTTACCGGTGGTATCGTAAGCTGCCAGGATTCCAAATGGCTCTTAAGCTGGACCATCAACCGTCAGGGACAGTTCAAGGAACAGGATCCGAAGAAAGTCTGCGTATGGGTTTACGGACTGTTTACCGATGTTCCCGGTGATTATATCAAAAAACCGATGAAGGATTGTACCGGTAAGGAAATTACCGCTGAGTGGCTGTACCACCTGGGTGTTCCGGTAGATCAGATCGACGATATGGCAGAAAACAGTGCTGTCTGCGTTCCGACCATGATGCCGTACATCACCGCCTTCTTCATGCCGCGTACCAAAGGTGACCGCCCGGATGTTATCCCGGATGGCTGTGTAAACTTTGCATTCCTGGGCCAGTTTGCGGATACTCCTCGTGATACCGTATTCACAACAGAGTATTCCGTACGTACTGCAATGGAGGCTGTATACGGACTTTTCGGTGTAGACCGTGGTGTTCCGGAAGTATGGGGAAGCGTTTACGATATCCGTGAGCTTCTGGACAGCAGTGTGAAGCTGATGGACGGAAAATCCCCGCTGGAGATCCAGCTGCCAGGGCCGCTGAATGCACTGAAGAAACCACTTCTTAATGTTGTGAAGGGTACTGTGGTTGAGAAGGTACTGCGGGATCATGATGTGCTGAAGGATTATATGTAAAATATACAGCCTGCCAGACAGATATTCTCAATCCGAAAATTAAGATTTGAAAACAGTAACGGAGCCTCCGGTTCTATTCGTGCAGCAATCCCCCGGAAATACTTCTCACGCGGTATTTCCGGGGGATTATTTTATTTTCTGATACTTATTTTCCCAGTGTTTCATTCATACTTCCGGAACGGAAGCCCTGAAGATCCAGAGTCACGTAAGAAAATCCCAATGTGCGGAATTTCTCTGTGATCTTTGCTCTTGTTTCATTATCTGCAATTTTCAGGATCTCTTCTTCCGGAACCTCGATCCTTGCCATGGTACCGTGGATGCGAACACGGAACTGATGGAATCCCAGATCCATCAGAAACTGCTCGGCCTGATCTACCATGTGAAGCTTCTCCTCGGTAATGGTCTCACCGTATACAAATCTGGAAGCAAGACAGGCAAAAGATGGCTTGTTCCAGGTTGGAAGATTCATGTCTTTTGACAGCTCCCGGATCTCTTCTTTATAGAGGCCTGCTTCCTGGAGCGGACTGCGGACCCCAAGCTCCTGGATAGCCCTTTTTCCCGGACGGTAGTCGCCCAGATCATCCATGTTGGAACCTTCCACGATCATGTTCATATGGCGCGCCTTTGCAACTTCCCAAAGTCTGGTAAAGATGGCTTTTTTACAGATATAGCAGCGGTCCGGCGGATTCTGACGGAACCCCGGGATGTCGAATTCGTTGATCTTGCATATCTCCTGGCAAATGTGATTTTCCTGGCAGAAATCTTGCGTTTCTTTCAGTTCTCTGTCGGTGAAGGAGCATGGACATGCAGTAATGGCCATAGCTTTGTCACCAAGTGTTTCCTGTGCAGCTTTCAGCAAAAATGTGGAGTCCACTCCACCGGAAAAAGCTACGGCTACACTTCCCAGGGAACGGAGGATTTCCTGGAGTTTTCTGTATTTTTTTTCAAGTGTGATGTTATCTGTTGCTGGCATATGTTCTGTCACCTCGTAATTTGTAAAATCTTATTTTTGCCGGATCTGAATCTGTAATTTTCAGATCTGTTCTTATTGACATGCTCTTGCAATGCTATGTGTGTATTCTTTATTGTAAACGATACCTTTTTGCCATACAAGTATTTTTCTACCTGACAGATGTACTATGAAATTTATTAGTATCCTCTCTGTTTCCAAACATAATAAGACCGGAAATACAGCATATGCCATACTTCCAGTCTTTCTTTTTACAGTTATTACATTTCGATCACATCAAGATCATCCGGAACAAACAGATTTCCGTGATAATACTCTCTGCCTTCTGCTCCGTAAAGCTCTTTACGTTTCTTAATGTTCTTATCCTCTGTGTGATACAGGACAAGATTCTTAACTCCAAGGTTCTCAGCCAGCTCACTGGCATCCTTAACTGTGGAGTGATGCTTCTCATATGGATTGAAGATATCACGCTGTCCATACAGACAGAATGCTTCGTGGAACATCCAGTCGCTGCCTTTTGCGTATTTCTCTTCACATTCATTGTATGGCTCGTCTCCGCAGCAGGTAAGTACCTTACCACCGTCATAGATCATCTGGAAACCGAACTGTTTCGCCTTGGTTGAACCGATATCAAAGAAGGTCACTTTCTTATTAAGAATTGTTTTTTCCTCGCCGTCTTTTACCTCGATCAGATGAAGTCTGTCACCGATGTACTGTGTCTCCTTCTTATTCAGAAGCTTAAATGCCATGTCTTTCAGAAGTCCGATCACTTCATCATGAGCATAGATGTTTGCCTCGCCCTGATAAGTGCCTTTTTTCATGTTCTGGCAAATGATGCGGATCACCCACACGATCCCCATGATATGGTCTACGTGCTTATGTGTAACAAAGATCTCATGAACATCCATCAGATCAACGCCAGCCTTCTTCAGCTGGGAAAGCACCGTATTTCCGCCGCCTCCGTCAACCAGAAAATGGCCGTACTCATCGCTGAGCACAAAACATGTATTGTAGCACTCTGTTACCAGTGCGTTACCTGTTCCAAGCATGGTTAATTTCATTCTGTTCTCCTCCTGTATAGCCCTGGTCATCAAACATTCATTCAGCCACCCACCATTCTGCTCTCCGACACTCTGACCGGCTGTCTCTGGTCATATTACAGACACATATACAACCGTTTAATTTTTTGTTTTCTTATTTTTTCTGTGTTTTTCGTGTCCAATGATAACATTATGAAGAAATATTTTCAATAAGATCCATTCATTTTCATAGCAGAAAAATCAATCCACAAATCTTCATATATTCCTGCTTTCACAGAATCCAGTCCGGTGCTCCCTTGCATCCTCTGTCATCCAGTTTATCTGCATCGCAGATAACAAAAATATATAATATATGGATCCTGTACAAAAACAGGAGCAGTCACATGGCGTACCATGTCTGCTCCTGTTTTATATTTTTGTTATTCCAGCATCTCTATCTCTGTCTCAAAATACTGCTCCTGAAACCGGACCTGTTCTTTGATCTCCTGAGCTGTCATGGTCATATCTTCCGGAACTGCCACCCATTTGTCTTCCATATCATTAAGGCGGTGGATGATAGCTATCACTTTTCCTGTAAATTCTTTTACCGGGTGATCGATTCCCAGAACGTAAACGTCCTGTTCCTCACCGTCCGGAGCGATGATTCCTTCGATGTAGCCGCAATTTACCGGATAAAAAAGCTCTTTGTGTTCCGGATGATAACTGTTCATTGGACGGTCGATCATGATATGTACAAGCTGGCCTGGAGTCGGTTTCTTCTTTTCATAAATCATCTGCTTCATTTATATTCCTCTTTAAGCACATACAATAAATTAACAGATTTTTCTATTATGCCAGTAAATCGAAGATTTTTATTTCAATCCGTTCTTCGTTTTACCATATCTCAGACTCTACAGCCGCACGCTCAATGCCAAGACCTTTCATATACCGATCCATAAATGCGTTGAATCCTTTCACACCTTCAGCTTCCGGCGCAAGTGTACTGCCTTCGTTTCCTTTGAAGACATTCTCATCCAGGAAGTCTGCAAGGTCTTCACCATCTTTTTTGTTGATCAGATAGGAAGCCAGAAGCGCGATTCCCCAGGCTCCGCCTTCTCCTGCTGTGGACATTACAGATACCGGTGCATTTACCGCATCTGCAAGGATCTGCTGGCCGACACCCTTTGTCTTAAAGAGGCCGCCATGGCCCAGAAGCTTGTCGATCTTTACATGCTCCTGATTCAGAAGGATATCCAGACCTACACGCATGGCGCCGAGGCAGGTGTAAAGATTATTTCGCATAAAGTTTGCCAGTGTAAATTTACTCTCAGGAGAACGTACAAACAGTGGGCGTCCCTCTTCAAAACCAGTCATATGCTCACCGGAGAAATAGCAGTAGGAAAGAAGTCCGCCACAGTCCGGGTCGCCTTCCATGGCTTTGTTATAAAGAGTTCCGAACAGTTTGTTCATATCTACTTCCATGCCCATAGCTTCTGCAAATTCCTTAAACACATTTACCCATGCGTTCAGATCCGAAGTACAGTTGTTGGAATGTGCCATGGCAACCGGATCTCCTGCCGGAGTAGTAACCATGTCGATTTCTTTATACGGTTTGGAAAGTGCCTTCTCCAGGACGATCATGGCAAATACAGATGTTCCCGCAGAAACATTTCCGGTACGCCGACGGACACTGTTTGTGGCAACCATACCGGTTCCTGCGTCTCCCTCAGGCGGACACATCGGGATTCCAGCTTTCAGCTTTCCACTTACATCCAGAAGCTTTGCGCCTTCCTCAGTAAGAACTCCTGCATCCTGACCTGCCACCAGAGCTTTCGGCATAATATCGCGAAGCTTCCATGGGAAACCATAAGGCGCAACCAGTTCATCGAACTTCTGAACCATCTCCTCGTTATAGTCCTTCGTTTCACTGTCGATTGGGAACATACCTGCCGCATCACCGATACCAAGAACTCTTTTTCCGGTGAGTTTCCAATGCACATAGGCTTCCAGAGTGGTGATATAATCGATATCTTTTACATGCTCCTCACCGTTAAGGATCGCCTGATACAGGTGTGCGATGCTCCATCTCTGAGGGATATTGTAATGGAAAAGCTCTGCCAGCTTCTCAGAGGCTTCTCCTGTGATGTTGTTTCTCCAGGTACGGAACGGGACCATCAGCTCTCCCTCTTTATTAAACGGCATATAGCCATGCATCATGGCACTGACACCAAACGCACCTACGCTTGTAAGCTCCACTCCATATTTTTTTTGAACATCTTCTTCCATATCCTGGTAACTGCCCTGGAGACCTTTCCAGATTTCCTCCAGGCTGTATGTCCAGATACCATCCACATACTGATTCTCCCATTCATAGGCTCCGGATGCGATGGGCTGGTTCTTATCGTCCACCAGAACTGCCTTGATCCTTGTGGAACCAAACTCAATACCAAGAGCCGTGCGATTCTCAAGAATTGCTGTTTTTGCCTCATTTACTCCCATTGTAAAAAACCTCCCATATTATTTGCTGAAATACATGCTGTTCCATCTCAGCTCATTCTGCAGATTCCGGATCGTTGTATCGCCATCAATATAAACCGCTTCAATACCCATAGCTGCTGCCCAGTCACCCATCTGCTCTGCAGTAAGGTCATAGGTAAATGCAGTGTGATGTGCGCCGCCGGCAAGGATCCATGCTTCTGCTGCTGTGGAAAGATCCGGCTTCGGTGTCCAGAATGCAGTACCTACCGGAAGTGCAGGCATCGGCTTCTCTGTTTTCTTACACTCAACCTCATTGATCAGCAGACGGAAACGGTCACCAAGGTCAACCAGGGATGTTGCGATTCCAGGACCTGTCTTAGAAGTAAATACCAGTCTTGCAGGATCTTCACGATCTCCCATGGAAAGCGGGCATACACGCATGCTGACCTTGCCATCAGCAACGGATGGGCAAACCTCCAGCATATGTGCCTCAAGGATTCCCTCTTTACCCGGTACCAGGTTATAAGTGTAGTCCTCCATAAAGGAAGTACCCCTGGCGTCCTTTTTTCCTGCTGCCATGATCTTCATCAGGCGAACCATAGCTGCTGTTTTCCAGTCACCCTCGCCACCGAAGCCATAGCCTTTTTCCATCAGTCGCTGGATCGCAAGTCCCGGAAGCTGTTTCAGGGAGCCCAGATCACCAAAGTGTGTTACGATAGCCTGATAGTTTTTCTCCTCGAGGAAGCGCTCAAAACCGATCTCGATCCCTGCCTGGACTGCTACATGCTTCTTAAATTCCTCAGGGTCACGTCCATCCAGAATCATATCGTATTTATTATAATATTCTTCTACCAGAACATCAATATCTCCCTGGCTTACATCCTGAACATATTCTGCGATCTCATTAACCGGATAAGCATCGATCTCCCATCCGAATTTCATCTGAGCCTCAACCTTATCGCCCTCTGTTACGGCTACGTTTCTCATGTTATCCGCAACACGGCATACACGGATATGGCTGCTTTCCATGATACCAACTGCAGTACGCATCCAGGATGCCAGACGCTCCTGGGCCTTTTTGTCTGCCCAGTGTCCTGCAATGACCTTACGCTCGATTCCCATTCGGGTTACCATATGGCCAAACTCACGGCCACCATGTGCGGACTGGTTCTCATTCATAAAGTCCATATCAATGGTGTCATAGGGAATCTCCACATTGAACTGTGTATGAAGGTGACACAGCGGTTTACGATACTCTTTGAGACCAAGGATCCAGGATTTTGCCGGAGAAAATGTGTGCATCCATGCGATCACGCCGGCACAATTTTCATCTGCATTGGCATCATTAAAGGTTTTACGGATCAGCTCATTTGTGATCAGCGTTGGTTTCCATACAACCTCAAACGGAAGTACGCCGGATTTATTCAGCTCCTCTACGATGATCTTGGAATGCTCGGCTACCTTGCGGAGACACTCATCTCCGTAAAGATCCTGTGAACCTGTGCAAAACCAGAATTTATAATCTCTTCCTGTTTTCATGTGAAAGATCCTCCTTAAAATAAAATTAATATCATATGCATAACATTCCTGAAAATCTGCAGCTCATTTCTGCTGCCAACATGCGTCCGATCTTCTGAAATGTTATAAGGCTCTCTGTAAGCTATATTGCTTCATTCTCTAATAAAACGATCTGATAAAACGGTTATGTATCTGTGCTCATGCCCCTGCTTTCACGCTGCTGCCCCGTATGATCAGTTCCGGACGGATCAGACGTTCTACGGTACTTTCTTCATCAGGCACACCGCCTAACTTTTCCAGGAGAAGCTTTGCCGCCATCTCTCCCAGTTTTTCCTGGGGATGGGTGATAGTGGTAATGCCCTGTCCCTGTCTTGCATATAGTGAATTATCATAGCCGGTTACCGCAACATCTTCCGGGATCTTTTTGCCCTGACGTTCCAGTTCTTCCATGACCTGGACAGCGATCTGGTCGTTGTAACATACAATTCCCTCCGGAAGGCAGTTCTGTCGGACCATGTTCCGGACCATAAGTGCCGGTTTTCTGCGCCGATCCTCTGTATGAAACCAGACCACCTTATCCGGGTCATAAGCGATTCCCTGCTCCTGCAAGGCCTTAACATACCCTTTGTGCCGTTCGATCCCCTGCCGGTCATCTGCCTTGAAAAAACCTGCGATGTCACGTCTGCCGGAATCCAGGAGATGCTTTGTAACAAGATAACCGCCACCTGCATCATCCATGAGGATATGGGGTTTTTCCTGCATCTCCGTATACAGCCCCTGGATAAAAATATATGGGATCTGATACTTGTCCAGTGTTTCGTACAGGCTTACATGTCTGCACAACAGCTCGCTTTTACTGGGTTCAATGATCAGTCCGTCAATCCCCTTACTGATCAGCTCTTCCAGGAATCTTGCCTCCTTCTGACGGCTGTTTCCTGTATTTTTCAGAATAATACTGTACCCGTTATCGGACAGTACCTCATCGATCCCCTGGATCAGCCTTGGAAAAATATAATCCGAGATATAGGTAGTCACCACTGCGATGTTTCCGGTCCCGTGGATCTGACGTAGCACATCCGCACAGAAGGTTCCTTTTCCCTGAAAGGATTCTATGTATCCATCTCCTGCCAGGATCCCCAGAGCCTTTCGCACCGTATGCCTGCTCAGCCCATAGCGGACACTGAGCTGGTTTTCAGAGGGAAGCTTCTCACCCGGACGGATCTTTCCGGAAAGAATGTCTGTTTTCATTTCTTCCATCAGTGCATAATATTTTGCTTTTCCGTTTTCTGCCATAAGCTCCTCCCTTCGTTTGTATTTTGATCTGTATTTATCCTGTTCGTTTCATCTGTAATCATTTTATAACTTGTATATACATACGAACAAGTTGTTTTTTATTATTTAACAAAAGTTCCATATAAAAAAGGCCGGAACACCCTCCCCATTCTGGTGTTCCGGCCTTTCTATGCCGCCTTGCATATTTATTTCAAAGTTTCTGCTGCCTTCCGATCATTTCCTGCCTTAGCGGTACATCTTCATATAATCCCCATGTGCCTCGATCAGCTCATCACACATTGCCTGGATGTCTTTGATGTTCAGCTCTGCACCTGTGTGCGGGTCCATCATGGCTGCCTGATAGATTTTCTGGCGGTCTTTGGTCACTGCTGCCTCAATAGCAAGGAGCTGCGGGCTGACATTGGATAAATTCATAGCTGCCAGCTGTGTAGGAAGCTTGCCCACTTTTACCGGATGTACACCGGTTCCGTCGATATAGCATGGAACCTCTACGCAGGCATCTGACGGAAGGTTATCGATGTAACCGTTGTTAAGAACATTTCCACCGATCTTGTACGGTGTGTTTGTAACAACAGCCTCCATGATGTAGGAAGCATACTCTTTACTTCTCTCATGACCAATCTTACCATCCTTGAGGATATCCTCGCGCTCTTTTTCCCAGCCCTCGATCTGTTTGATACATCTTCTCGGATATTCGTCAAGCGGAATATTGAACTCCTCGATCATCTCCGGATATTTGGATTTAATGAAGAACGGATTATACTCTGCATTGTGCTCACTGGACTCTGTACAATAGTATCCAAGATGACGGATATACTCATAACGCACCATGTCCTCATGCTTCTCACCGGAGGTATTCTTCTCCTCGGCAATTCTGCGGATCTCCGGATACAGATCATTTCCGTCTTTGTCGTGGATCTCAAGGAGCCATGCCATGTGGTTGATACCTGCGATCAGCTCTGTACGTCCCTCAATCTTGTCTTCCATTCCCATTCCCTCAAGAAGCTTCTGGGAGCAGACCTGAACGCTGTGACAGAGGCCTACGGTACGGATCTTTGTAAAACGCTGCATATAGCCGGTAAGCATTGCCATAGGGTTGGAGTAGTTCAGGAACAGAGTGTTCGGGCAGACTTCTTCCATATCCCGGGCAAACTCTTCCAGAACCGGAATGGTACGAAGTGCACGCATGATTCCGCCGATTCCCAGAGTATCTGCGATAGTCTGTTTAATGCCGTATTTCTTCGGGATCTCAAAGTCTGTAACTGTGCATGGCTCATATCCGCCTACCTGAATGGCGTTGACTACGAAATCTGCATCTCGAAGTGCATCTTTACGGTTCTCTGCACCAAGATAGGTCTTGATCACTGCACGATCCTCGTTTACGTTGTGGTTGATGGCACTTAAGATAATTCTGGAATCCTCCAGCCTCTTCTCGTCAATATCATAAAGTGCGATCTCGCTCTCGCGAAGTGCCGGTGTACACATACAGTCACCAAGTACATTTCTTGCGAAAACCGTGCTTCCTGCTCCCATAAATGTAATTTTGATCATGTTCGTTCCTCCTGCCTGTCTTTTTGGATATTTCTGTGAAAAATACCTCTGTTTTTTTATAAAAGTACTGATTTTCTGCTGTTTCTGCGGTGCAGCTCCGCTTTGTTTTTATTATGTCTTTATGATACTGCCGAAAGTATCTTTAAAATATATACTTTGATGTCAATAATTGTTGTTTTGTTGCATGAAATATAAATGCCCGTTTACTGATACAGTTCAGAAATTTCCTATAAAACATATTTCCTATAAAATTTACTTCCATTCGTTTTTATGCTTTTTTATGTTTTCGGAACATTGCAAAGTAATTTTCCATAATGCAAAAACTCTCCATCCGATACCAGGATCATATATATCCTGATTCGGACAGAGAGCTGTTATTTTTTATTGCAAAGGTCTGCCAGCAACAAAAGGTACTGCCAGTTATCAGGCCTCAGATTCCGTATAATCGCCCTTCTTCCCCTTCACTACAAGTCTTCTCTTTTCTTCCTTGTATTCTCTCGGACTTCTTCCTGTTCTTGCCTTGAATACCTTGGAAAAAGCCAGCGGATCTCCATACCCTACTCTTGCAGCTACTTCACTGACCTGAATATCTCCGTTTTTCAGAAGAGTTTTCGCCTTCTCAATGCGAAGATTCATAAGATATTCCTGCGGCGAGCATCCGAGGCTTTTTTTAAACGAACTGGTAAGATAGCTCCGGTTGACGCCAATGCGGTCTGCCAGCTCATTGATCTTCAGCCGCTTGTCAAAGTTGGCTGCAATGTAATCCACTGCATGCTCCACATAAACGGAATTTGGATATCTGTGGGATGGAAGAAGCTTGCCTTCTCTCAGACATGCATCCCGGTTATCTGTGATCAGGTCAGAAAAAAGAAGCATCAGAAGTCCGTTTCGCTTCAGCTCATTTTCAAAAACGAGCTTGTTGGTCCGTACCATTGCATCAATATACTTCGCAGCATTTTCCATGCAGTGGATCCTCCGTACCGGATTTTCCCGGCTAAAGCCACTTACATGGATCACTTCCTCTGCAGTCATTCCCTCAAATCCTATCCAGCGGTACGTCCAGGGATTGTCCATGTCTGCCTCATACCAGGCCTCCACACTGGATGGGATCAGAAATGCTTCTCCACCTGTCAGATGATACTGATGGCCATCCATCTCAAAAACTCCGCTTCCGGATTCCACGATATGAAGTACATGAGAGATCCTTTTATTTGGTCCAAATCGATGTCCCGGATCGCATTTTTCCCACCCACAATAAGTAAGACAGAGATCCACCGCACCTTTCTTTAAATTCTCCAGACATTTAAAGCTGTCCGAGCTTGTAAAACCAACTGTGTGAAGCAACTTGTCACCTCCCTGATGTCATATATTATGTTTCCGCCTGTGAGCTGCTTCGCCACCCAATAACAGGCCGCCATATCCGGCGGCCTGTTATTTTTCTGGTCAGGCGGATGTTTTTCTGCAGATAATTTTTATTCCATCATTTACAGAAATCAGTCCTCTGCTTCAATTGTATACAATACAGAATGGAAATCACCGTTTGTCTTATTGCAGTAGTCACGATCAACCGGGATTCCTGCATACATCAGCTCATTTCCGTAAGCTTTCAGGCACTTATCTTCCCATTTTACTTTGTAAAGCTGATCCTCGTCAAGACCCTTGAAGCGCAGACGCATCCAGGAAGCATTGACCTTGTTCAGTCTTTCATAGTATCCGGCAACTGCCTGCTTTTTGTCTCTGGAAACAACCATCCATGCAGTATCATTTCCTTCGAACGGGCTTAAGATACGGTAGAAATCACCCTCCACCTGGATCAGGTCACGATGTTCCTTCATGAATTCCACCTGTGCCTTTACCTCTTCGATCTCTTTGGCACTTAAAAGGTTCAGATCCAGCTCATAGCCAAAGGTTCCGAAATATGCCACATTTGCTCTTGTGGAAAGCGGTGTGGTACGGTGCAGCTGATGATTCGGTACTGCTGATACATGAGATCCCATGCTGACGATCGGATAAACAAAGGAGGTACCGTACTGGATTTTTTCTCTCTCTGCTGCATCGGTATCATCACTGGTCCATGTCTGCGGTGCAAAGTACAGCATTCCTGGATCAAATCTTGCTCCGCCGCTTGCGCAGGATTCAAAGAGAATGTCAGGGAATCTCTCTGTCAGTCTTGTATACAGCTCATATACACCAAGGATATATTTATGCATAGTCTTGCCCTGATCTGCTGCAGATGCGCCGCGGCTGAAAGGCTCGGACATGTAGCGGTTCATATCCCATTTAATGTAGGAAATGGAAGATTCCTCGATAACCTTGGAGATGGAATCATAAATAAAATCCACAACCTCAGATCTGGAAAAATCAAGAACGTGCTGATGTCTTGAGTGGGACTCAAAACGGTCCGGTGCTCCGATGAGCCAGTCCGGATGTGCTCTGTAGCAGTCGCTGTTCTTGTTTACCATCTCAAGCTCTACCCAGAGGCCAAATTTCAGGCCCATCTCCTCGATCTTGCGGGAAAGTCCGGAAATTCCGTTTGGAAGCTTATTCTTATTTACGAACCAGTCGCCAAGGCCCTGGTAATCATCGTTTCTGGTTCCGAACCATCCGTCATCCAGAACGAAAAGCTCTACCCCAACCTCTTTGGCTTTTTTTGCAATATTGAGGATTTTTTCCTCATCAAAATCAAAATAGGTTGCCTCCCAGTTATTAAGAAGGATCGGGCGTGCATGATTTCTCCATTTTCCGCGCATCAGGCGGTCACGGTACAGTCTGTGGTAAGCCTGGCTCATTCCGTTTAAGCCCTTATCGCTGTATACCATAACAACCTCCGGAGTCTGGAATTCCTCATCTCTGGAAAGCTCCCAGGAAAATCCCTGTGGATTGATTCCCATCATAACTCGTGTCATCTCGTAGGTGGAAACCTCGACCTGTGCAAGGAAGTTGCCGCTGTACACAAAGCTGAAGCCGAAAACCTCGCCTGTATCTTCTGTTGTATGAGGACGCTTCAGCGCGATAAACGGATTCTGCTCAGAGCTGGAGCCGGTTCCTGCAAGACTCTGTACAGCCTGTATACCCATCTCAAGTTTGCGTGTTTTTACATAGCGCTCACGTGCCCATGCACCGGAAAGATGGATCATCTCATAATCCATATCCGGGAACTCCACTGCTGCACTCATCACGTTCTCAAGACGGATTTTCTGATTCCCTTTCTGAACAAGGCGTGCACTTCTGGTGACCACCGGGTAATCCTCATATACGGAATATGTAAGAACAAGGTCTGTGTCCATCACAGAATCATGAAGTGTAATGTCCAGAGATGTTGCCTCTTCCTCGTTCTCTGTGTAGGTTGCCGGAAGACCGGCAAGCTTCTTCTTGCCGCCGTAAATCTCATGAGAAACATATTTGAAATCTACGATCTCGCTTCCGTTCTCCTGACGAACAGTAAGGGCAGGATTTCTGAAATCACCGGTTCCGTAAACAGGATACTCCTGTTTGGTATACTGCATGGAAAGAAGTCCCGGTTCCGGAACGCATACAGCCATCAGGGAACGCATGATCTCCTCGTGAAGATAACTGAAATCCTCTTTATCGCGGATAGCTTTTCCATAGTACAGATTCTCCATCTGGCCATTTTCCATGATACAGGTGATGTAGCTTAAATGTTTGTTATAAATGTGGAATGTCTTTGATCCCTCGTGAAATTTGATCGGCATAATTTTCTCCTTTTTTTGTTTACTGCGGATAAAAATACCGCTGACAACCTCAATAACCAAATCCTCAGTTATATACATTGTCAGCGGTCTTGTATTACCTTATGTAATATTTCTGATTACAGTTTTCCACCGCTGGTAGCAATACCTTCGATAAACTGTTTCTGGAAGATCATGTAGATCACGATCATCGGAATGCAGGCGATCAGAGATGCAGCCATCAGTTCCGGGAATTTGGATACGTACTGGCCCTGCATCTTTGCAAGTGCGGAAGAAAGTACCAGCATATCCTTATCTGTATTAACGATCATCGGCCACATCAGATCTTTGAATGCGAATACAGCTGTGAAAATTCCAAGTGCGACCATACTGGATCTTGTAAGTGGTGCCATGATGTAAAGGAAGGTCTGACCGATGTTACATCCGTCAAGTCTGGCAGCCTCCTCCAGATCCTTCGGCAGTCCCATATATCCCTGTCTCAGAAGGAAAGTACCGAATGCAGTAACAATACCTGGGAATACAAGGGCAAAGATCGTATTCAGCATACCCATCTTGCTGACCATCAGGTACTGCGGGATGATGAAGATCTGTACCGGAACCATCATCTGGAACAGTACAAGACTGAAGCAGAGATCACGGCCCTTGAAGTTCAGTCGTCCAAATGCATAGCCTGCCATAGTTGCTGTAAGAACCGCACACACTACTCGGAAGAAGATCAGAAGCAGTGTATTCTTGTACAGAAGCAGGAAGTTCATGTTATTGATAACAGAAATAAATGCGTCTTTTCTCCATATTTTCGGGAAAATGGTGAAAGGATCTACAGATGTTGCTTCCGTTACAGTTTTAAAAGCTGTCAGGATCATCCAGATAAATGGCACAAGCATCGTTATGGACACAATGATCAGTATGACATGTATTAAAATAGTGGTTAATTTCTTTTTTGTTTCCATACTATCCATGGTTAATCCCCCTTTTTAGTTGTAGAATACCCATTTCTTCTGACCGATCATCTGGAATACTGTCAGGATCATGGTGATAATAAGAAGTACTACTACGATCGTAGCGCCGTATCCCATGTTCTTATTGATAAATGCATATTTATAGAACAGGTAAACCAGTGACTGAGTCTTGGTAAGTGCCGGGTTTGACTTGTCAATAACCATATAGATCAGGTCGAATACCTGAAGGGATCCGATCACACGGGTAACAAGTACGAAGAAAATGGTTGGTGAAAGAAGCGGGACCGTGATGTTAAAGAATGCATTCACGCCTGTTGCACCGTCAATGGATGCTGCTTCATAATAATCTCTCGGGATTTCCTGAAGTCCTGACAGGAAAAGAACCATATTGTAACCGATGATAGACCATACACCGATGATCGCAACTGCAAATACTGCAATTTTCGGATTAGAAACCCAGTTTACATGAACATGGAAAACGTTATTGATAAGACCATAATCAGAGTTGAACAGCCATCTCCATACCATGGCTACCGCTGCCGGAGCTGCTACCATCGGAAGGAAGATGATGGTTCTGTAAATAGAACGGCCCTTCATCTTTCTGTTAAGAAGTACTGCAAGAACAAGTGCGATGACAATGGAAAAAGGGACCTCCACGATCGCATATTTGAATGTGTTGATCAGTGCCTGCCAGATCTCTTTATCTGCAAAAACCTTCTGGTAGTTCTGTAAACCGATAAAGATATTTCCTTTACCAAAATCTCCTGTCTTGAAAAAGCTCTGGTAAATAGTCTGGAAGATCGGAATGATGTTCAATACGATCAGTCCGATTGTTGTTGGGAGAATAAACAGCCAGCCCCAGAGGAACTCACTGCGCTCTCTCTTTGTCCGTGCCTGTGACTTGGTAGTTTTAGCCATAAGAATCACTCCTTCTATTCCTTCTATGTATGAGGCCGCTGCACCTGAGTGCGGCGGCCCCTCTCATTACTGCACTTAATTATCGGTGTTTCTTAATGCTTACTCCTCAGCCAGCTTCTCGTTCATCTGATCAGCCATCTGCTTGCAAGCCTCTTCCATTGTGATGTCGCCTGTGTATACGCCTTTAAGGATCTCGTTGTCCTCGTTCTCCCATGTTACAGTAGATTTGGAGTATGGACGGATCTCCATGTCATCCATCATGTTCAGATAAGCCTGAAGGTTGAAGTCTGCGGATTTAGCCCATGCATCAGATGTATCTTTGTATGCACTCATTGTAACACCAAGCTCAGCCTGTTTCTCCTGAGCCTCTTTGGATCCGAGGTACTCGATCAGCTGCCAAGCTTCGTCTGTGTGCTCACCGGAAGCAGATGCTGCCCATCCAAGTCCGTTATATGAGGAAGCTCTTCTGCCTGTCTCAGCGTTTTTAGGAAGCTCTACACAATCACAGTTAGCTGCTGTGTACTCGTTCTCTTTAAATGCTGCAAGCATCCAGGAGCCCTGGCATGTCATAGCGATCTTGCCAGCCTCGAAAAGTACGTCCTCGTTGTTCTCGGACATTGTCTCAAGAGACGGGATCACGCCATCCTTGATCCATCCTTCCAGTGTCTGCATAGCTGCGATCGTCTTCTCATCATCCCAGCCGGATTTTGTCTTGTCATCGCTGATGATGTATCCGCCGTTATCATAGATCAGGTTGTAGTATCCGGCCTGGTTGTTATCATTTCTCATTCCGAGACCGTACTGGGAACCATCATCCTTAGTAAGCTTCTTAGCTGCCTCTGTAACATCATCCCATGTCCAGTCAGCTGTCGGATAATCAAGTCCTGCCTCGTCAAATAATGTCTTGTTGTACCAGAGAGCGATTGTATCTATATCCTTCGGTACTGCATAATATTTATCATCGTATGTATACAGTCCCCAGATATCCTCCGGATAGTTCTCCGGATCGATCAGATCGCTGTCTTTGATCTTATCGGTCAGATCAAGAAGCATATCGTTGGACATGTATCTCTGACTCTCGTTGGAGTGCATCCAGAATACGTCCGGAAGGGAACCACCCTGTGCACCGGCCTCGAGCATTGTCCAGTACTCATCCCATTTAACAACGGAGATCTCTGTCTTGATTCCTGTCTTCTCTGTGAAGTCTGCGAGAATTTCTTTGATTCCCGGCTCCTGGTTGGTGTCCCAGATGGATACGGAAAGTGTAACATCGTCGCCCTTGGCATATACCGGAACTGCTGTCATTACCATGGCACCTGCTAACAATAATGCTGCTACTCTTTTGAAATTCATAACTTCTTCCTCCTTTTAAATCTTTCTTATTTTCCCTCTTTCTTTTGGTCAGTTTTTATATTTTTTCACGTCCCTGACCGTTGATATTATTATAATTGCACATGGAAAAATGATAAATGGATTATTGTCATTTCAATATGGAAAAATGTTACTTTTTATTCATTTTATCCATTTTTTGTTCACACTTTGTTAATTATCCGTCATTTTTCCAGTTTCTTTTACGTTTTTTTTATATACCCTCACAATTTTTACTATTTTTGAGTATGTTTTGGCGCTCATTTATCCCCTTGTAGCAAAACCAACATTTTTACATATGTATTTTTGTATGTTTTTACTAACTCAAAACATGTATAAATGTCATTTGCCGAATAATCTGTTTTTCCGTTCCTAACACAATTCCATGCACGCTATCATTTCCACATGTGCACGCAAAATTCCATATTTTTTTATACAGTCCTATAAACCGTTCTGTATCCTGCGTTTTTCCTGCCGAAAAATTTCCCGGCTGTACTGTTTTTCTCACCGTCAGATGTGTATTGACGATCCGTATTCGCTGCGAAGCATATTGCTGTTCATTCTGTGACCGGCAATACGCTTCGTGATGCACAAGATACTTATCTGCGTTCCCTCTCTTTACACACAGTCAAAAACTGTGCTAAGATTAGCTGGATCGGACTTTACACCTATAGTCTGTTTTTCATTTCTATATTTCTATATAAGGAGGTTATTAACAGTTAAATATAAATTATAAAATCATATAAGTACATGTTTGGTTTTATAAGATATTAGAGTAGAATATTATTGAAAGGAGTTGATGCTTTGAGTAAATATTATTCTATACATGAATTTTCAAAAATTATAGGCGTATCCGCCCAGACATTACGAAATTGGGATGCCAATGGAAAACTTCATCCGCATCATACTACAGTAAGCGGCTATAGATATTATTCTGACGAGCAACTCAACCAGGTAATAAATGTAAAGCCTAAAAATCGCATTACAATTGGATATTGTCGCGTTTCCAGCCATAAACAGAAAGATGATCTGGAACGACAGATTGATAATACTGAAAAATCCGAACAGCAGGAACTTGTTGAAGATCTGGTTCAGATGATCGCAGTATTCAGTTGCAAATTACAAGGAAAACGAGCGAATAAAGCTAAGAAACTTATCCGGGAACTGATACAGGAGGAAGTAGATGGTAAAAGCCATAAAAGTAATGTTGATACCAAACAATGTACAGAAAACTAAGATGTTTCAGTACGCAGGTGCTTCAAGATTTGCTTATAACTGGGCTTTGGCAAGGGAAATAGAAAACTATGAAAAAGGCGGAAAATTCATTTCAGATGCAGAACTCAGAAAAGAATTTACAAAGCTTAGACATTCTGATGGATACGCATGGTTATTGAGTATTTCAAATAATGTAACCAAACAGGGGATCAAAGATGCCTGCACTGCTTATAAGAACTTTTTCAAAGGTTTGCAGAAATTCCCAAGGTTCAAGTCAAAAAAGAGAGCAATGCCGAAGTTCTATCAGGATAATATTAAGATACAATTCAGCAATACTCATGTTAAGTTTGAAGGATTTTCTTCGAGCAGGAAAAGAAATAAACAAAAACTAAATTGGGTAAGACTTGCAGAGCATGGTCGTATTCCTACAGATGCTAAATATATGAATCCGCGAATATCCTTTGACGGATTGAACTGGTGGATCAGCGTATGTGTGGAATTTCCTGATTGCATAGAAAAACTTAATGATGATGGGATTGGTATAGATCTAGGGATCAAAGATCTGGCTATCTGCTCTGATGGAGCTAAGTATAAGAACATCAATAAAAGTCAGAAAGTAAAGAAACTGGAAAAACAGAAACGCAGATTACAGCGTAGTATCTCTCGCTCTTACGAGAAAAATAAGAAAGGAGAAAGTTACTGCAAAACAAATAATGTAATCAAAAAGGAAAAACTTTTATTAAAACGAAATCACAGATTAACAAATATCCGTAAGAACTATTTGAATCAGACTACATCTGAAATTGTAAGTCGAAAACCAAGATTTATTTGTATTGAAGATTTGAATGTTAGTGGAATGATGAAAAATAGACATTTATCAAAAGCAGTTCAGAATCAGGGGTTTTTTGAGTTTAAAAAGCAGCTTGAACACAAGTGCAGCGATAAAGGGATCCAGCTTATTGTGGCTGATCGGTTTTATCCATCATCAAAGCTTTGCAGTTGCTGTGGAAACATTAAAAAAGACTTGAAATTATCTGACAGAATTTATAAATGTGATTGTGGAAATGTCATTGATAGAGATTTTCAGGCATCTATAAATCTCAAGGCTTATGGAGAAAGAGTTGCAAGCTAACACTAAAACGTTAGTGCAAATATGTACGGGTACGTTAATCCGGAATTTACGCCTATGGAGAGTACAAGAACTTGTGAGTAGATAGATATTTATATCATCAAAAGCATACTCGTTGAAGTAGGAATGAAACATAGAAGTTTATAACTTTTTATAAGTTTTCAGTAACGGTATTTCGTTATGAATCTTTTAAATGAAGATAATGTCGTCCATGTATTTCTCAACAAGCTGGGTGACATCGTGATCGCCAATCTTCTTTTTATTCTCTGCTGCATCCCCGTGATCACCATTGGGCCATCACTAACTGCCCTTTATCACTGCATGATGCGTACAGTAAAAGGGAATAACAACGGCACAACGAAAACATTTTTCAGAGCTTTTAAGGAAAACTTCAAACAGTCACTGATCATATGGCTGCTGATCCTTGCTGCCGGAACCATGCTCATCCTGAATATCCGCTTTCTGCTCCATGCAGAAGGAAGCGCTGCACATATGCTGTTTTATCTTTCTGTGGGGGTTCTGACTTTGCTGATAATTTTTACTTTATACATATTCCCGGTAATCGCAACCTTTGCTAATACACTGGGGGCACTTTGCAGAAATGCATTTCTGCTGGCATTTATGCATTTCCCCACAACGATCGCCATTGCGGTGATCACGATCTTTCCATTGTATATGACATATCTCGATGCAAAGCTACAGCCACTTTACGCATGCTGCTGGTTTTTCTTTGGATTTGGACTTGTAGCTTTTATAAATTCGATGCTGTTGTATCGATTTTTTAAGAAGCTGCTTCCTCCGGAGGAGGATATTTCGCTTTTGTGATGAAAAGCTTGGGAAAATTGTTATTTATTTAGATATAGTATTTTTAGATATAGTATTTTCGCTTTTCAAAGCGGAGGAAATCTGCGAGGGGGAAAGCACTCAGAGTTGCGAAGCCCGTTTTTCCCCCTCGCGCTCCCCCTTTCCGGGCACGCAATTGTTGTGCGTTGTCCTACACTCTCCTCAAAACAACCAGCCCATCATTCTCACCAAGAACCACATTCCGGCCACCATTCAGTACATCACCCTCAGTCTCTCCAAGGCTAACACACCTCCACTGCCCCTCAGGCAAAGTCACACTTCTGACAACCTCCCCCTGCTTCCAAACAGGCGCCACCAAAAGCGCATCACCAACCATAAACTGATCCATCACCCTCTCCATACCCTGTCCAGGGAAAACAAACTCCATAGAACGGGCAATCGGCTCACCAGTAACTTTCGCACACTCTACAGCCTTGAAAATCTCCGGCAGACATTTCTCTCTGAGCGCCAGCGCAGCCTTAACCTTCTGAAAATCCGCCTCAGGCAGCACCCTCCACGGAGAAGCCGAAAACTGCATCACCGGCATCAAAGCCGCGATCTGTGCATACCGCACAAACATCTCCGGCGTACACGCATTCTCATTCCCATTCAAAAAGCAGGTATACTCACCCCCGCCAATCATATCCGGACTGCCAAAAGGATGCCCAGTAAGCCCCTGGAGCAACGTATCCGGGATCAATCCCGCAATACCACTCTCATCCCACTTCGTCTGCTTATCACAAAGTCTCTGCATCAGAGAATAACCCCCGGCCCGGAAACACACTCTCAGCTCATTAAACGCAAACTGCTCTCCAAACTCAGCCCAAAGCCTGGACAACTCATCCGTAGAAACATCACGGAACAGCTTATCACCCGCATGATAATAACAAGGATCACCCGCGTCCAGTTTAAAGCCATCCACACCCATATCCGTCAGAACATCCAGCTGATCCTTCAGCCACTTCATCGCATCCGGATTCGTCAGATCCAAAGCTGCAGAATACCCATTCCACCACTCCAGGATACGAGGTTTTCCCTCCGGAGTTTCAATCAGAAAATGCTTATCCCTAGCCTCCCGGAACTCCAACGTATCCGGAGTAATAAACGGACAGATCCACAGCATCACAGAAAATCCCATCTCATGCAATTCTTTGAGCATCGCCTTCGCATCCTTGAAATTATCCCCCCTGAACTGCCACCTTCCATAATAAGGAGACCAGCCATCATCGATCATCAGAACACCGGATGGAAAACCATTTTCCAGAATACCTTTTGCATATTTCAGGATATTCTTCTGGGTCTGATAATAGGTAAGTTCGATCCAGGAATTGTATACCGGTACTTTGAAAAACCTGTCTGAAAGTTTGATCTCATGAAATGGAAAATGCGCTTTCATGGCTGCCAGGTATGCACCTCGCAGATCATTGAAGCCATCTTTCAGAATGATAGGTTCCGGACCTTCCGCCAGGATCTCACCATTTCTGAAAGAAATGTGAAAACCTGCATCGCTCCAGATGTAGCGGCCTTTCGAGGAAAGGAATAAAGGCATGATCTGATTGTGGGTTGGGTTTTCGCGGAAATCCCAGTCCACAATGTCGTCTGCACCTACGGGCTGGCGGTAGCCTTCATAGACTGCACCACCGTACCAGAATTCGTTTTTTAATATAGTTGTTTTCATGTTGAGGCTCCTCCTTTTATATGTAAATCTATTTTTTTAATGTTGAGGTTATTTTTGGGGGTATTAGTGTAAATTTATCCGCTTTTCAAAGCGGAGGAAATCTGCGAGGGAGAAAACACTCAGAGTTGCGAAGCCCGCTTTTCCCCCTCGCACTCCCCCTTTCCGGGCACGCTATATTGTCGTACGCTGTGGAAATGTGTTAATGTATTGGCACGGCGATGTATTCTACGGTATTGATAATGCTACGCTACACCGATGTATTCATCCTGCTCCGCTGTGTTCCTCTATATTCCTATGTATTGATATCTCATCCCGGCGCCACTGCATTGCCACAACAACTCACCTCCAAGTCGACAGCGAAACGCCTCGACCCATTCTTCCCCGGCAGACCACAGGGAAACTCTGCCTTTCGTCCCAGTCATCCAGCGTAGCGCTGATGACTCATCCAACTCCCGGGAAAACACCACCATTCCCACTCTGAACCAAATCCCCTCTCCGCCAGCCACATTTTCTCCATCCCCTTCCCTCCTCACCTGTAATCCCTCCCGCCATCGCCACTCTATCCCTTCCGCCCTGAAATACCAGCCCGTGAGGTGTGTGCTGCCTGTCGGCGGACTCTGCAGGAGGGGTGCTGATTCTTAGCCGGTGGAAATCTGCGTTGCTTCAAAAATTCTCGCTGTCTGAGCGGCTTCAGACGCGAGTTCGAGAATTTTTAAAGCGCTTTTAGCAGATTTTCAGCGGCTTAGAAGTCAGCCCCCGACGAAGCCCCGCCGACAGGCAGCACACACCTCACGGGCGTCCGTATATCCATATCCATCCTTGCCCTTCCCACACCCAATATTGTATAATCACCTCATACAACATTCCATCCCATTTTGTGACCCAAAATTGCGTTTTTGTTGAATAACCCAAAAACAGGAGGCCACCCAAATGAAAAACGATTCCAAAGAAACCCAAACCCAGCACACCCTCTCCGTCTACTTCTGCGGCCAGGAAGACTGCGGTCCGAACCACTCCTTCGGCCCGGCCATGCGCCCACACTACCTTCTCCACGTGATCTTCCACGGCAAAGGCATCTACCAGTGCAGCGGCCACACCTACCATCTGAAATCAGGCGACGCCTTTCTCATCCGCCCCATGGACTCCATCTACTACCGCGCCGACACCTCCGACCCCTGGAGCTACGCCTGGGCAGGCTTTGACGGCTCCGCCTGCAAAGAAATCCTGAAACAAACCGTATTTTCCGACACCCCAATCTTCACCCCGGAAACACCCTCCCGGCAAAACAGCCTCCTCACCCACATGCAAAGCCTACTTGACACCTTTTCCGAAAACAACGGAAACGACCTTGCCTCCACAGGAAACCTCCTCCTGATACTATCCGACATGCAAAAAAAGCCCTCCGAAAGCAGGACCGACATCTCAAACCTGTACTTTCAGAAAGCCACCGAATACATCAGAAACAACTATGCCTACCCCATCCAGATCTCAGACGTGGCACACTACGTAGGAATCGACCGTTCCTATCTTTACCGAATCTTCATGGAACATGAAAACACCTCCCCAAAACAATATCTCCTGAAACACCGCCTCCAGATGGCAACCCAGCTTCTCTGCTCCTCCTCCTGCACCATCACAGAAGCAGCTCTCTCCTGCGGTTTCCGGGACGCTCCCTCCTTCTGCAACTACTTCCGCCAGGGAACCGGCTACACCCCAAAGGAATTCCGCAAAGCCTACAGCGGAACCATCTACACCTGACCAGACACCCGCACTCCGTCCTTTACCAGCTGGTCGGAAGATGATAGCTCCTAATCGCAGTTATAACAGCAGACCGAAACAATTCCATAACAGCAAAAAAAGACGGAAACCATCCCGCAGACTCTGCAAATGATCTCCGTCTTTTATTTTCCGGAAAAGAAATGCTTGATAAACACATACAAAACAATAATAAAAGCAAACACATAACCAAAGGCGCCCAACGCCGGAATCCCCCACAGCTTTGGTTTCATATCCGTAGTACAGATAATGCTGGAACTGATCAGAAGTGCCATCACCCACAGCCCCATCACAATATTCCGCACCAGCCGCCGCAAAAGCCACGCCAGATCATCCGAGGCATGAAGATCCAGATTGATCTTTGTCTGCCCTTTCATACAGCCCTGAAGAAAATCTGCTGCCAGAGAAGGAATATCCACTGCACGTTTCAGGGACCAGGCAAGATTTTTTCCTTCTTTTTTTATCTCACGCTTCCAGTTCCCGTTGCTGAACAACTGCTCCTTGAGCCTTGCTGCAGCAATCTGTGTCATATTGATGTCCGGACATATCTCAGCCAGAACCCCCTCCACATGAGTCAGTCCTCTCGCAAGCATGGTCAGTCCGTGAGGCATCATGATCTTATTTTCTTTCATGACCTCCATCAGGTCCACCATTACCTCTGCCACATCAATATTTCCCATATCCGCAGTACCATATTTCTCCATAAGTCCGCGGATATCCTCATAAAGCTTGCTGGAATCCGGTTTGCCTTTAAACTCCCCAAGAGCCAGGACTGCATCCTGGATCTTGCCGATGTTGTTCATGGCAACCCCTTCAATAGCTTCTGCGATCAGCTGACGATCGTGCTCTGTAAGCCGTCCCATCATTCCCATATCGATCCAGACAATCTTTCCATCCTGGATCCGCACGTTTCCCGGATGTGGATCCGCATGGAAAAAGCCATCCTCCATCACCTGTTTGATGAAATTATCCACATATTTCGTTCCGACCTCATTAAGATCATAACCATTGGCCAGAAGCGCAGCCTTGTCATTGACAGCAAAACCGTCAATATATTCCATCACAAGAATATGCGGCGAAATATACTCACGGTAGAGAATCGGTACTTTAACGAAAGCCACATCTTTGTTCTTTTTTGCAAATTCCGCCATATTTGCAGCTTCCGTCAGGAAATTCATCTCCTCCTGAGTCACAGTCCACAGTTCACTTAAAACCATGTTCAGATCCACCATGCCCTTAATGCTCACCGGCGGCATCAGGCGCACTGCTTTATGCATCAGGCCGATATCCCTGGCCATGGTCTCATAGATTCCTTTTCGCTGAACCTTGATCACAACCTCTTCACCTGTTTTCAGCGTGGCCCGATGCACCTGGGCAATCGATGCTGCTCCCAGAGGTTTCTGCTCAATATACTGAAATTCTGCCTGCCACGGACAGCCCATGGACTCTTCCAGTACCTCGATCACCTGGGAAAAAGGCATCGGCGGTACCTCTGAGCAGAGCTTCATCAGCTCGTCACAGTAGCGTTTCGGCAGAATATCGGAACGAAGAGACATGATCTGACCCAACTTAATATAAGTTGGGCCCAGATCTTCCAGTATGAGCCGGAGCTTCTCAGGAGAAACACCACGGGTAATGGCATGCTTTTTCAAAACGGCTGTAATCTCTCTCAGCCGCTCTCCATATCCGCCTTTCTCTTTTTTCTCCTTTTCTTCTCTGCCCATAAATTTCTCCATTTACTGCTTCGTCTGCGTTGTCGTTTAGTCAAGCGGATATTTGCGATCCGCAGTCGGTTACTCTGCTGCCTGTTCTTCGCTCCCGGTATCTTCTGCATTTTTTGTTTCCGCAGAAGCTTCCTGTACAGCTTCCTCTGCCGGTTCTTCTGCTGTCTCGGCTTTCTCCTCAGCAGCCTCGGCCTGCATGCGCTCGATCTGCGCCTTCACAGCAGCCAGCTGCTCCGGTGTCAGCCTGGAAATCGTTGCCTTCAGTTCTTCCTGATCATTCTTTCTGGCTGCAGATTCCTTTACAGAATCAGCAGCTGTCTTAACTGTTGATTTGATGTTATGCTTCAGCTCCTGATTAAGAACCTTACCCTGTTCAACCGTAAGCTCACCCTTTTTTACCAGTTCATCCAGGATTTCTTTGGATTTCTCTGCTGTCACTGCTGCTGTACCAATACCCACCAGTAAAATTTTCTTCAGTCCTTCACCTAATTCCATAATATTTTCTCCTTTCCTGAAACCGGCAGCTGCCGGACCATCACACCACAGTCCGACACCAGACCCTATCCTGAAACAAAAGTTTTCTGTTCCTGTCATATTCCCAGAAAAGCAAGTCCCTTGGGAACAAAAATGATCAGTCCGACGATCGCTGCCATGATCGCTGCGATCAGTACTGCTCCGGCCGCTGTGTCCTTGGCGATCTTTGCCAATGGGTGACGTTCCTCTGTGACCAGGTCCACAACAGCTTCCACTGCCGTATTCACCAGCTCAAGCGCCATCACCATTCCGAACAGCCCTAGGCAGATGCACCACTCTGTCACGGAAATCCCAAGGATCAGTCCTGCGATCACCACAAGCGCTGCCACCATACAGTGGATCTTCATATTTCTTTCCTTGCGGATGCAGGTAAAAATCCCCTGAAACGCATATCCGAAGCTTTTATACAGCGGATCCTTCTTTCTGCCTGCCATGTTCCTCACCTGATTTCCTGTTTGAATTATTCCCTCCAACGGGAAGTATGGGATTATTATAACAAGTTTGTAGTAATATTTCCAGTATTCCGGAAAATTTATGAATATTTAAGGAGTATATGTGGTTATTCACAGACAACTGTTCAAGCAGATAAAAACATCCGCATTCAGTTAAACCACACATACTCCTGATCCTGTTGCATATTCTGTAAAATTTTCGGATATCCTGAATTATTTTTCCGGATATATATACAGATGTCACATATTATTCCACATTTTTCAGTGCTTCATCCATGGGCACATGACGGATCCTCCGGAATTCCAGCACTGCTACCACTGCATAGGCTGCGATTCCGATCGCTGTCATTTTCACATAGATCATGGGATCCACCCACATGGTGATCCATCCCGAAATACTGGAAAGCATCATCTCGCGGAACAGCACTTCCATGATCTGCCGTTCAACCGGAAGGCTTAACAGCAGGCAGAACACCACCACAAGTGATGTGGAAAGTATATACAAACGGCTGATCTCACCATTTGTATAGCCCAGGATCTTGGTCATGGAAATCGACTGGGCATTTTTTTCGATGATGACCTTGGAAAGCAGATAGATCACCACCAGGAAAATGATCACGGAAAATCCATACATCATTCCCATCATATCTCCCATAGAGACATCCAGCTGCCTGGATATTTTTGTAAGAGCTTCCAGATCAATAACAGAGCCGATATATTTTGAAGGGATATCCCGGATCTCTGTATCAGAGAAATATCCTCCAAAATAATCATCTCCAAGATCAAACGCCTCATTCAGTTTATCTCTTTCCATAAATACACAGAGGCTTGCTGCATAATCATAGATTCCATCTACTTTAAAGGAATACTCATCCTTCTCGTATTTTTCCTTCAAAGTTATGGTATCGCCCTCCTTGATCCGGAATTTATCTGCATAAGCACTGGAAATATAAACACCCTCTCCCGAAAGATCTGCACGGATATACTTGCTATCCGGCTCCACACCATAGAGAGTGATCTCCTCACTTTTATATTTACCAGGCATGGTATTCAGGGAATATGCAGAAAATTTTTCCGCATCCTTATTATCCGTTCTGGTATCCATATAATATTCCATAAGAGAACTCATGGCATCCGCTTTATTTCCTGAATAGGCACTTGCCGGAACCGAAAGCATGTACTGATATTTCGCCAGCATATTCTCCTGGATCTCAAGCTGATAATGATCCAACGTAGACGGAAGAAGCATTCCGAAAAACAGCAGCAGATTTGCGAAAACAACTCCCACAAACAGCACCAGATAACTGCTGACATTCTGAAAGATCACCCGGAGGCGAAACCTGGAAAAAATTCCTATCTTCGGACTTAAATACACTGCACGTTTCTGTTTTTTACCGGAAAAATTCCTTCGCAGAAGCTTCAGAGGAGAAAGCTGCAGGCGGTACCTAAGCACCGCATGATCGATCAGTATCATAATGATGACCGGAACTACGGTTGTCAGAAGAAAGGCATCTGCATTCCATACGGTCACATAAGTCGGCAGACTATAGCTCCCGTAATACATGTCTGCACATACACCCTTAAATACGGTATATCCAAGAATATTTCCGATCAGGGCACCGGCCAGCGTGACCAGAACCGGAAGCGTCATATAATGAAGGATCAGCTCCCGTCTGGTATAACCGGATGCACGTAACGTACCGATAACACCGGCTTCCTTTCGGATCGTATTGCTGATGGTAATTCCAAACACAAAAGCCATGATCACGATCACAATATAAAGAAGCGTGATGACCATTGCCCTGTCTCCGCCCATATCATCACCGGTGAAAATGATCGCCTGGTTAAGATAACGTGGGACAAAGGTTTCCAGAGCTACCACTTTGCCAATGTCTTCCATGAGATTTTCGGAAACCTTCTTCTCCTCTTTTTCGTTCTTTGGCTGATGATCATATATCCATGCATAATTGTACCGGAGCTTTTCCTGATCCAGGTTTTCAAATTCCTCCGGAGTTACGATCGCCACACCAAACTTTACAGAATCAAACATGGAATCATTATTATTCTGAAACAGGGCACTGTAATCCGAAAGTGCCACCAGGCCTGTGATCTTCCAGGATTTTTCACCTCTGATCAGGGTATCTCCTACCTTAAGACTGTTGTTATCCGCATACATACGGTCAATGGCGATCTCGCCCTGCCCTGACGGCATTTCTCCCTTCATCAGGCAGACCTTATTCACCTTCTCACGGTTTTTAAAAAAACGCATGGTGCTTCCGTTATCCAGATCTTCTTCTATATAGTAGTTCTCATAAAGCTTAACACCGGCAGCTTCAATATCCTTCCACTGAGAACTGTAAATCTTTTCCGCAGTACGAAAATTTCCGTTTTCGATGTTATATTTATCAAAGCTCTCATTATAAGCCTTCAGCATGCTTCCATCGGCTACCAGAAAGCCGGACACAAACCCGATGGTCAATACCATCAGCAGGAAAACCACCAGATATTTTCCAAATTCCCCCTTCAGTTCCCTGGGGATACGTTTACGTAAAGGATTCTTCATAATGCCCCCTTACCATTCCAGGTCAGCAGCCGGAATCTTCTGCTCATTCTGATAGTTTCTGCGGATCATCCCGTCACGAAGCTTTACCACACGGTCTGCCATATCCTTGATGGCATCGTTATGAGTAACTATGACTATAGTATTTCCGTATTTGTGATTGACTGTTTCGATCAGCTTCAGGATTTCCTTGGAGGTGTTGTAGTCCAGAGCGCCGGTAGGCTCATCACAAAGCAGGATATCCGGATTTTTTACAATGGCACGTCCAATAGCAGTTCTCTGCTGCTGACCTCCCGAAAGCTGGTTCGGAAGCTTCCGCTGATGTTCATAAAGTCCCAGTGTCTCCAGCAGTTCATCCACATCCAGCGGTCTGTCACTTAAATAAGCACCAACTTCAATATTCTCCCTCACAGTCAGATTGGGAATCAGATTATACATCTGAAAAATATATCCCAGATGTTTTCTGCGGTAGAGGGAAAGCTTCTTTTCATTCATATCCTCCAGCTGTTCTCCCTGAATGGTAATGCTTCCTGCATCTGCTCCGTCAATGCCGCCAATAATGTTTAGCAGCGTGGATTTCCCGGAACCGGACGGCCCCAGAAGCACACAAAATTCTCCCTTTTCAATCTCAAGATCGATCCCCTTCAGAACATCTACATGGCTCTCTCCTGCCCCGAAGGATTTTTTGATTCCTTTTATCTCCAGAAACATAAACCGCTCCTTCCATTCCTATACAGTTCTTCTTTATATATGAATACACATATATGTTAGTCTGAACTTACTCTTTTGTCAAGAAGCAGACTTATTTTCGTATTTTTTCCATATATCTATATGCGCTGTACCGGTCCGGCTCTTGCCAAAATCCAGTAAAACGTATATAATGTGGGAGTATCTGTATATTTTTAACCAAATAATCTTATTTTTAAAGGAGTGAATATTGAAAGTGGACCCCAGCGACACTTACCAGATAATCATATTACTTATTCTGCTGGCATTGTCAGCCTTTTTCTCATCTAACGAAACCGCGCTGATGTCGGTAAACAAGATCCGTCTCCGCTCTCTTGCAGACGAGGGAAACAAGCGTGCAGCCATGGCTCTCGATATCCTGGAGAACCAGACGCCCAAGCTTCTCAGTGCGATTCTCATCGGAAACAACATTGTGAACATTTCAGCTTCTTCCCTTGCAACCACACTTGCATACAGCTTTGGCGGCTATATGGTCAGCATCGTGACGGTGATCCTGACGGTTCTGATCCTGATCTTCGGTGAGATCACCCCCAAGAACTACGCAACCATTAACTCTGAAAAGATCACCCTCCGCTATATCCCGGTCTTTAAATTTCTTATGACCATCATGACACCGGTGATCTTCATCATCAATCTCTTTTCAAGAGGTGTGATGCGCCTGATGCGTGTGGATCCGGATGCAGCCAGCAAGGCCATGACCGAGGAGGAGCTTCGTACTATCGTGGACGTCAGCCATGAGGACGGTGTCATTGAATCCGACGAAAAAGAAATGATCTACAATGTGTTTGATCTTGGAGATGCCACAGCCAAGGATATCATGGTTCCAAGAGTACATGTTACCTTTGCGGATGTGGAATCCACCTATGATGAGCTGATCGATATTTTCCGCGAGGATAAGTTCACACGTCTGCCGGTTTATAAGGACAGCCAGAACAACATTGTGGGAATCATCAACATGAAGGATCTTCTTCTTTACGACAAAAATGAGGAATTTGTTATCGATCATTTCCTCCGAAAGCCACATTTCACTTACGAAACAAAAAGCATTTCCGATCTTCTTGTGGAAATGAAGGACTCCACCTTCAACATTGCCATTGTACTGGATGAATACGGTGATATGGCCGGACTGATCACACTGGAGGATATCCTGGAGGAGATCGTGGGTGAGATCCATGATGAATACGATGAGAAGGAGGACGAGCTTGTCCAGAAGATTTCCGACCGGGAATATATCATCGAAGGTTCCATGCATCTGGATGACGTAAATGATCATCTGGATACGGAACTGGATTCCGAGGATTATGATTCCCTGGGTGGATTTATCATCGAACATCTGGATCGTCTGCCTGTTGCCGGTGACGAAGTGATCACAGAGGACGGAATCCGTCTGATCGTAGAAAAGCTGGATAAAAACCGTATCGAGAAAGTGCATGTCTACCTTCCGGAAAAAGATCCTGAAACACTGGATAATACCGAATCCTGAGTAAGCAGGCTCCAGCTCCGTAACAATAAACAGCTGATGTACTGAAAAAATATTTAATACTTAATATCATCCATATCGGAACTGTTATCGTAATCCCCGGCTCACCCGTTGAGCCATCAGGATTTTTGATTGACAGTTCCGATATTTTATATTATAATGATAGAAAATTTTTATCCATATTTACTAAATGCAATGACAGGGAGTAGTACACAGTCTCCGGATGCACAGAGAGAAGATGGCCGGTGAGAATCTTCGTGACTGAACTGTGGAAGTAGCCCTCGAGCAGTGGACTGAACCATGGATTTTCATGCAGTAGGCTTCATCGTCATTCCCACGTTACAGGGAGGCAGTATAATTTTGTACTGGCAGAGAGCAGAGTTTTACCTCTGAAAACAGGTGGTACCGCGGAATCATCCGTCCTGAGCATATTTTATCCGATATGCCGGGACTTTTTTATTGGAAAAATTTCTCGCGGCAGCCCTTATCTGCTTAACTTTTCACATCATCAAAGGAGGGAACCAATTCATGAAACAGATTTCCGGAAACAAATTGCTTGTAAAAGCCTTAAAAGAAGAAGGCGTTGATGTTCTGTTCGGCTATCCTGGTGCCTGCACCATCGATATCAGCGATGAATTATATAAACAGAGCGGCATTGACATCATCCTGCCACGTCACGAGCAGGCCCTTGTACACGAAGCAGATGCCTATGCCAGAACTACCGGAAAGGTTGGCGTATGTCTCGTTACCAGCGGTCCCGGAGCTACCAACCTTGTTACAGGTCTTGCAACTGCCAACTATGACAGTGTTCCGCTTGTATGCTTTACCGGACAGGTTGCCCGTCACCTCATCGGAAACGATGCGTTCCAGGAGGTTGATATTGTCGGGATCACCAGAAGCATCACAAAATACGGTGTTACCGTCCGCAACCGTGAGGATCTTGGACGTATCATCAAGGAAGCCTTCTATATCGCACGCACCGGACGCCCAGGCCCGGTTCTCATCGACCTTCCAAAGGATGTAATGGCCGAGCTGGGAAGTGCTGAGTATCCGAAGACCGTCAATATCCGTGGCTACAAGCCTAACACCAGCGTGCATATCGGACAGCTGAAGCGTGCCCTCAAAATGCTGCAGAAGGCCAAAAAACCTCTGTTTCTTGCTGGCGGCGGTGTGATCATTTCCCGCGCGCAGGAGATTTTCACCCAGGTTGTTGAGAAAACTCAGATCCCGGTTGTCACAACCGTCATGGGACGTGGCGCCATTTCCACAAAGAACCCTCTGTTTATCGGAAATCTTGGTATGCATGGCGCTTATGCCGCAAATATGGCCGTGAATGAATGCGATCTTCTGTTTTCCATCGGAACCCGTTTTAACGACCGTATCACAGGCAAGCTCCATGAATTTGCCCCACATGCACAGATCGTCCACATCGATATTGACACCGCTTCCATTTCCAGAAATATCCATGTAGACATCCCCATCGTTGCCGATGCAAAAGAGGCAATAACAAAAATGAATGAATATGTACAGGACTGTAATACCGGCAAATGGCTGAAGCAGATCCAGGAATGGAGGGAAGAGCATCCTCTTACCATGAAAGACCGTGGTATTATGGGACCGCTGGATATCATCGGCGAGATCAACCGCCAGTTTGACAAGGCCATTCTTGTTACCGATGTAGGTCAGCATCAGATGCTGGTGAGCCAGTATGCAGACATCACCGAGAACCGTCAGCTGATCATGTCAGGTGGACTTGGAACCATGGGTTACGGCCTTCCAGGTGCTATCGGTGCCAAGATCGGTAATCCGGATACACCGGTCATCTCCGTTTCCGGTGACGGCGGCATGCAAATGAACATTCAGGAGCTGGCTACCGCAGTTCTGGAGGAGCTTCCGATCATCTGCTGTATCTTTAATAATGAATATCTCGGAATGGTCCGCCAGTGGCAGAAGCTTTTCTACGGAAAACGTTACGCCATGACAAATCTGAAGGCCGGTGCACTCTCCCGCCGCACAGACGGTCAGGAATATCCGGAATACACACCGGATTTCATCCGTCTCGCAGAGAGCTATGGGGCAAAGGGTATCCGCGTAACTGAGAAGGATCAGATTGCGGCTGCTTTCGAAGAGGCTAAGAAGAATACAAAAACTCCTACGATCATCGAATTTATCATTGATCCGGAGGAAATGGTTTACCCGATGGTCAAGCCGGGCGGCACTCTGGCTGATCTGATCATGGATTGTTAGGAGGAATGAATGATGGATAAAGGAATGAAAAAAAGATGGATCTCTCTCTACGTTGAAAACCAGGTCGGTGTTCTTTCCAAGATTTCCGGTCTTTTCTCCGGAAAGTCCTATAACCTGGACAGTCTTACTGTTGGAACCACGGAGGATCCCACAGTTTCCAGAATGACCATCGCCACAGTCAGCGATGATGAAACCTTTGAGCAGATCAAAAAACAGCTGAACCGTATGATCGAAGTGATCAAAGTTATTGATTTTACAGACGTGTTCGTTCGAATGAAGGAGATCCTTTACATCAAGGTAAAGGGCTGCTCCCCGGAAGATAAAGTAGAACTTTTCCAGATTGCTGAGACTTTCAAGGCACGTGTCATCGACTATGGAAAAGACAGCCTCCTTCTGGAATTCGTCCAGACCGCAACCAAAAATGACGCGGTCATCAAGCTTATCAAAGAAGAGTTCAAGCATATCGAAGTTGTCCGCGGCGGAAGTGTCGGAATTGAGTCTATCAGCATGATGGAGAGATAAAAGCTGAATAATACTCCGACAGAAAAACACGGGGCTGATGCTTTAACGATTAATAAATCGTGATTTTTACAGCCCCGAGTTTGTTCATATACATTCATTATTTCTGCATAAATTCAAGCGCTGCCTCTTTCGTCGGAATCGCAGGGATTCCGCCTCTCTTTTGCACACACAATCCAGCAACTGCATTTCCCAAAACAGCACACTTTTTGATTTCTTCCCATTCCATTTTTTCAACATTCTTATTCATAGAAAGGATACTGCATAATACGCCTCCCCAGAATGAATCACCTGCCCCAGTCGTGTCGACCGCATGTGTCTGAAATGCTTTGATGATTTCTTTTCTGCTTTTTGTTGCCATAAGAACGCCCTGTTCTCCCAATGTAATGGCAACCAGCTTTGGTCCCATGGCAAGGAGTTGATCTGCAGCCTGCTCATAACTTTTCGCCTCTGTCAACAGAGTACTCTCTTCATCCGATACCTTCATGACATCTACCAATTCTATGACAGATCTCATTTTTTTCACTGCATACTCTTTGCTCTTCCAAAGAGACGAGCGATAATTTGGATCATAGGAAGCAACTCTCCCAATGCCACGATATCAACTTTTTCTTCCATTTTTCAGTTCCTCTACAATCTCGTTATAACGTTTTTTATTTAACCGGTAGAAAAATAATACAACCGCAGTCACAATCCACAGTACACCCGGAATCGTCGTAAATGCATGTTTCATAATTGAAAGTACAGTTGCATTTTGTGTCTGATTTGCAATATAACCATATTTTCCAAGTAATCCTGCTAAAAGTGCTGTTCCAACTGCCATTCCGATTTTATTTCCAAGTGAAATAAATGCATACTGAAAACCGTCATTTCTAAGTCCGGTTTTCCACTCCCCATATTCCACACAGTCTGGAATAATTGCATAGATTGCGGTATTAAATCCAGAGAAGAAAAACTGTGTGAGACCAGATAATGCATAAAAAATAGCTGGTGATTCTTTGGCATTGAAGAAAAACATAGACAACATGGAAATTCCTGTAAATAAAGCAAAGAGAGATGCTGTTCTTCCTTTGTTATTCAACTTGCGGAATAATGGTTGAAAACAGGCTGCCCCGATGATAGAAGGAATAATAATGCACATCGAATAAGTTGTGTAGTAGGAGGCATTCCCTTCCACATATGTAAAATAATACAGAATATCTGCGTTTCTACCATATAATGTAAATCCAAATAATATCTGCCCTGCCAATGCAAGAAGATATGGTCTGTTCTGCATGACTGCTTTCAACTGTATCTTTACAGAAATTTTTTCTTTTTCCGGAGTAATCACTGCCTCTTTCGTCTTCGCAAAGCAGAAGAAATGACAGGCTGTAAAAATACATCCATATATGACCGCCACCGTCAGATATCCTGTCTTTGCACTGTGACTGCCGAATTTGCTGAGCAGCGGAACTGTGATAATATTTAACACACCAATTGCAATCATCGCTGCAACCGAACGGGATGTATTTATTTTTGCACGTTCATCAATATCCTGTGTCATAGCACCACACAAGGTTCCATATGGAATATTCACACAGGTATACCCCAAAACCAGCAGACAATATGTAATTACCATATAAATGATCTTTCCATTCTGCGGCCAGTCAGGTCTTGCCCAGAATGTCATAACAAGAAGAATCGCTGTAATTGGTGCCGCTACTAACAGCCATGGACGGTACCGTCCCCATCTCGATTTTGTTTTATCCGTAAGTCCCCCGACGATTGGATCATTGATCGCATCCCAGAATCTTGAAAAAAGCATAAGTGCTGACACAGCCGCCATACTGATTCCGAACACGTCTGTATAAAATATCATCAGAAAATTACTGACGAACATCCAGCTGAAATTACATCCGACATCACCAAAACCATATGCAATCTTACTGATCAGCGGTACTTTTCCATTTTTGTTTTCGCTTCCCATATGCCCCTCCTATTTTTATCAGAGTTTCTGACAGAACTCTATTCTTTCCTCATTTGGGCCCTTGATCATAAAAAACTTCACACCATTTTCCCAAAATGGCAGTTCTTCGATTCCGTCTGTAATAATTGTGTATTTTTCATTGCAGATTTTCTGATACATACTTTCAATGTCTTCCACATCAAGTGCAACATGTTGGTATGCACCGTCTGACATTGCCGCCTGCCCATTTTCAAAAGTCTCTATACAGTAATTTTTTATCTGTAAAAATGCCACTTTTTCCCCTGCTTTTTCATTATAAGACTGCATAATTACTTCAAATCCAAGACTCTTATAAAACTCAACTGTTTTCTGCAAATCGTTTGTCGGAAGCCCGATATGAGCAACTCCGACAATTCCATATTTATTTTCCATACGAACTCCTTACTTTTCACTGACGTTGATAATTACTTTCATCGTTGTCTCGCGGTTATCATCAATATACTGGTACGCCTTCAGATAATCTTTAAAAGCAAATGTCTTTGAGATGAGCGGTTTCAAATGAACTTTACCCTCATTTACCAGTCTGATTCCATCTATGTAATCATCATGGCGGTACATCATCGTGCTCTTAATGTCAAGTTCGTGGTCATTTGCCACTGCAAGATCTACTTCTGCCATTCCTGCAAAAACAGCCACCAGTACGATCGTGCTTCCTTTTCTTGCATATTTAATTGCCTGTCCCATTGTGATATTGTTTCCGGCACAGTCGTAGATCACATCTGCCTTATCCGGTCCAAATGCTTCGATCATTGCCTCACCGAAGTCTTTATTTTGGGTATTCACACACACATCAATTCCACATTCTTTTGCCTTTGCCAGTCTAAGATCACTGATATCTGTGATCATCACTTTCGCTGCCCCCATTCCTTTTGCTGCCTGTGCCACGAGATTTCCAATCGGTCCTGCTCCAAGGACTGCAATATTCATGCCAGCCACATCGCCCATCTGTTTTACACCATGGACTGCCACAGCAAGAGGTTCGATCATAGCTCCTTCTTCATAGGACATATCTTCTGGAATAGGTGTTACTTTAGATGCATCCACTGCAAAATACTCAGATGCTGTTCCTGTCGTCTGAAATCCCATTACTTTTAATTCCTCACAGAGATTATACTTTCCATGACGACATGGATAGCAATGTCCACAATATACCTGAGGCTCTATCGTCACCTTCTGTCCCACATGAAACTCTGTGACATTTTTTCCAAGTTCTGTAATCTCACCGGAAACCTCATGTCCCTGTGTTACCGGATATTTTGTAAACGGATGTTTTCCATGATAAACATGAATATCTGATCCACAAACACCAATATTCATAATCTTTACCAACACCTGATTTTCCTTTACCTCCGGAACCGGAACCTCTCTGAAAATAATTTCTCCTGGATTTGTCATTACCTGCTGTAACATAACTGTTTTCTCCTTTTTTATCATAATTGTTTCCTCCTTATTTATATTGTTTTATTTGGTCTTTTATAAATTGTTTTATTAAAGTAATTACATTATTATCCTGTAAACACGATTTGTCAATATGTTTTTCATAATTTTATATATTTCATAATTTTAAAATACATTTTTTGTATATTTTTTACAATTAACACGCAAAAAAACGGAAAGAAAACCGTAGTTACTGTTTTCTTTCCGTTTTTTACTATAATATCTTTTTCTAATTTTACACAACTTCTCGTTTTTCACACATATAAAGCGGACATCTGCATTCACTTTGCAACCTGTCAGTGGGAGCTTTTAACTCCAACAGAGTGAACATCCCCTTACCCAACGCTTGATGCCCTGCGCACCAGATGCGGTGGACTGCTTATCTGCGTTCAAAAAATTTACAATTCTGCCATATGTTTTGTAAAAAAGTATTTCGCGGCTCCAACAGCCGACGCTTCTTTCTTATACGAACAATTTTTTAAGTATGAAACATCATGCTCAAAGCCATTATATGCCATCACTTTTTCTCCCAGTGGTATCATATAATCTGACAATACACCTCCCACATCACCTCCTAGTATGATATCCATATCATATGCCATCCGCAGATTTGATATCAAAACAGCAAGATGATCCAGATACTCATTCCATGTCTGCAAAATTTTTTCATCACCACTTTCAATTTTTTCCATAAATGCATCCAGTGACTGCCTGTTATCTTGTGTCAGTACACTTGCAGCACAATATGCATCTGCACATCCTGCTTTACCACAATAACACTTTCTTCCACCGGGAACGAGTATCATGTGACCAAACTCACCTGCTTTCTGGTTCTGCCCTCGAAACAGCTTTCCATCTATGCAGAATGCGCCTCCTAAGGTGTGGTTCAAAGACAGATATATCGCATTTGGATACTTTTGCTTTTTTTCTGCAAGCATTGCAGCATTAGCATCGTTTTCAAAATATACTGGAATTTCCAAAGCCTGCTCTAAAAAGCGCAGACTATAATTCTCTATACCTAAAGCATGGGATTTTAAAACGATCCGTTCTTTCTGATCAATAATTCCCGGAATCGCCACTCCAATCCCAAGTAGCGTATCCTTCGCTAATTCGCCTTCAAGAAAAGTTTTGACCTTTTGTGCCACTTCTGTACAATAGGATAATTCTGCCGTAAATTTTAAACGGATGCGATCTTTTTTTATAATCTCATCTCCAAGATTTACTAATACCATTTCTATATGATTCGCTGTAATCAAAATTCCCATTGCATGACAGTATGACTTATTAATCCCTATACTTTTTGCCTTTCTTCCACCGGTCGAAGCATATTCCCCAGTTTCTTCCAACACCATTTTTTCTAACAAGTCATTCACATTTGCTAACACAGTCGGCATACTCAAATTTAAATCTTTTGCGATTCCCGCCTTGGATGTAACATGATTGTTCAGCACATAATTAATTATTCTTTTTCTTGTTATATTTTTTTTATCTTTATTTTCCGTTTTCTTACCCTCTTTTATTAAATATATTATAAAAGAATTATATGCTTTTTTATTCTTCTTGTAAAGCAATGTTTTTTGACACTCCCCACAGCTAAAGCAGGGGGATTCTTGCTTCTCCCACTACTGCATTGGCAAACACCTTACGGTACTGCAATGTCTTACACAGTGTCCACAAGCTATATTTATACTGTTCCCGTATGCCCTACGGTACAGTTTTTATCTTTATGCAGACTGCATCTGCAGTCCTTTTTTCAGAATATTGATACTTGCATTCGTATCCCGGTCATGAACCGCATGGCATTTGGGACACTCCCAGATACGAATGCCCAGATTTTTTATCCGTGGATTTCTGTAGCCACAACAGCTGCAGGTCTGACTGCTCGGATACATCGTTGGTACTCTGTGAATTTCATTTCCATACCAGCCAGCTTTATATTCCAGCATTTCAAAAAATTTTGCCCAGGAAACACTCGCTATCGATTTTGACAGTTTATGATTCCGGATCATCCCCTTAACATTCAGATCTTCAATACAGATGGTTTGGTTTTCACGCACCAGCATCGTTGACTGTTTCTGCAGAAAATCATTCCGCTGATTGGTTACTTTCTCATACACTCTTGCCACCCTGATCCGCTGCTTCTCGCGGTTATGGGAATCTTTTTGTTTTCGGGAAAGCCTGCGCTGTTCTCTTATGAGTTTTCGCATTGAGCGTTCCAGATATCTGGGATTTGATACCATATTTCCATTACTGTCGGAGTAGAATGCTTTGATTCCGACATCAATCCCTATCGTTCCGCCAGCATTTGAGCGTGGTTCCGGTTCAAAATCAACATTTAAAACCGCAAAATATTTTCCAGCCGGTGTGTGCTCAATGATTACGTGATTAATCTTTTCCACTTCCATCGACTGCCGTATTTTAACAAATCCAAGTTTCGGAAGTTTGATATATCTTCCCACAATACGAATATTATCTTTTTGATTTACCGTTCTGTATGACTGGAACCGGTTATGTTTACTTTTGAAGGTTGGATAGGAAGCCCGTTTCTGAAAGAAATTCACAAATCCCCGGTCGAGATCCCGCAAAGACTGCTGTAATGCAATGGAATCTGCTGCTTTCAGAAAGGCAAACTCCTCTTGCTTTTTCAGTTCAGTCAGCATGGCGGAAGTCTGGGAATAGCCGATCTTTTCCCCATTTTCATAGCCTTCCTTCCGCATGGCAAGTCCCCGGTTGTAGATGAACCGGCAGCATCCCAGGGTCTGATGGATGAAGTTTTTCTGTTCTCTGTTCGGGTAGATTCTGAATTTAATTCCTTTTTGCATTATCCCATCTTATCCTTTTGTCTCTGCGATGTTTTCTGGTTTTCAATATACTGTTTTACTGTTTCCAGCGGAGCACCGCCCACCGTCGATACAAAATAGCTGTTTGTCCAGAGAGTCGGCATTTTCGTTTTAAGATAGGGAAATTCCTGTCTTAAAATTCTGGACGTATAGCCTTTAAATGACTTTACAGCTTTGTGGATGCCAAACTGAGGATCTACTTCCAAAAGCATATGAACATGGTCTGGCATGATCTCCATTTCCAGAATGTCTACAGAAAGATTTGCAGCATACTCTGTGAGCAGCTCCTTCAGCCGGACGTCCACACCATTAATTAATACTTTTCGTCTATACTTTGGACGACATACTACATGGTATTTACAGGAATAGACGACATTGTTGTTTGATTTATATGTTGTGTTCATATTTGTATTATACTATGGTTTATTAGTTAATACAATTACTATTTTGTCCATCTTCAATTACTTGCATAAATTCGATGGACGCGTCTTATATCCCCATAGCGGAAGCAAGGAGTTTTACGACGCATTGGATAAAACACTTTCTCGGATGCACGAATATCACGGATTCTCTCCAACAATTCCTTGAAATATCCACCGCCACCTAGATTTTTCAAACGATCATCATCTAAAGCAAAACCTTTTCTCATGTATTCTTTTAAAATCCCAGTTGCCCAAATTCTGAACTGTGTTCCCTGTTTTGATTTTACACGATAGCCAACAGAAATAATAACATCAAGATTGTAATAGTCTACATTGTAAACTTTTCCATCAGAAGCAGTTGTTGCAAATTTTGCAACAACTGAATCCCGCTGTAATTCACCTTCTATAAATATATTTTTAATATGTCTGGAAATGGTTGATTTATCTCTCTGAAACAATTCTGCCATCTGATCAATGGACAACCAGACGGTATCACCATCAAAAGTAGTTTCAACTTTCGTCAGACCATCCTCTGTCGTATAAATAATCATATCTGCTTTTTCTTTGTCCATAAATTAATTTTCCTCCAAAATCAGATACATTATCAATGTGAACAATTTAAAAAATAGAAATTCAACACAGCCACTATGACAAAATCATTATTCTGCATCTTTACCATTTATAATACGGTAGTAATCATCCATATCCACGCTGAGTTTTACCGTAGTATCTGGTTTTCGGTTGCTCAAGAGGCACACGGTCTCAACATGAACGCCCTGGCAGAACTGATCCACTGCACAGGCGTGGGTCATCTCATATCCTGCCTCATAAAATGCCGGGAGGTCTCTCACAAGACTTGTAACCTTGCAGGAAATGTATACGATCTGGTCTACGCCGTAAGCCAGGATCTTTGGAAGGGCTTTGGGGTGAACGCCATCTCTGGGCGGATCAAGGATGATCATATCCGGTTTCTCCGGCACATCATCCAGAACCTTCAGCACATCCCCGGCAATAAAACGGCAGTTATCAATGCCGTTAAGTGCAGCGTTTTCTCTGGCGGCTTTTACCGCGTCTTCCACGATCTCCACACCGATCACCTCGCTGGCAACGGACGCCGCGAGCTGTGCAATAGTTCCTGTTCCGCTGTAAAGATCAAACACTACCTTATCTCTGGTATCTCCTACATATTCCCGCACCTTGGAATACAGGATCTCTGCAGCCAGGGAATTTGGCTGGAAAAAGGAAAAGGTGCTGATCTTAAATTTCAGTCCAAGGAGTTCTTCATAGAAATAATCCTTTCCATAAAGGATCTTCGTCTCGTCGCTCTGTACCACGTCGGATAAAGAATCATTTAAAATGTGCATGATCCCTACGATCTTCCCTTCCAGCGGAAGTGCAAGAAGCTGTTCTTTCAGAGGCTCCAGATCATATTCTTCCTGGGTAGTGGTTACCACATGGACCAGGATTTCACCACTTGTGACGCCTCTTCGAAGAAGAAGATGTCGAAGATACCCCACATGCTGCAGCTTTTTATAGAAGCTGGCATTACGCTCCAGGAAAAATTCCCGCACGCAGACCAGGATCTTCGTCATATCCGGATGGACCAGTTTACAATCATCCGTATTCAGGATATCGTAAGTGCTTCCCTTCTTGTGAAGTCCAAGGGACAACGGCCCATCCTTATACTCATCCCCAAAGGAAAACTCCATCTTATTGCGGTACCCGAACTCAATAGGACTGCCGTAGATTCCATCCCAGTGATATAAACGATCTGCAGCCTCAGCTTCTTCTGTCCCATCACCGTTCTTCCCGATCTTAGCCAGGCTCTCTCTTACTGCCCCATCCAGAAGTTCCCTCACCTGATGTTCCTTCATATCCTTCTGTGCCTCATAGCTCATGGTCTGGTACATGCAGCCGCCGCATGCCGGAAACTCCTGACAGGCAGGTTCTCTTGTCTCCAGCGGAGATTTCTCCAGGACCTCCAGAAGACGTCCTTCCGCCCGGCCGGAACGTTTCTTATTGATCATAAACCGGACTTTCTGTCCCGGGATTCCGTTTTTTACAATTACTTTCTGGTCATCAACCCAAACAAAACCTTTGTTTGGAAATTCCACTTTTTCTATAATACCTTCGTAAATTTCACCTTTTTTCATAAATCCTCTTTCTGTTTTATAACCAGCAGACAATAATTCGAACATTCAGGATCCTCTTTACTGTCTGCTCATGAACGCCAGCGTTTCACGGTCCGTCTTCAAAAATCAAGCCCCGGTATCGCGCCGGGGCTTCAATTATCCGCTTCTCATATTCATACATAACAGACAGCCATTCTGATCTGCTCAAAACAGCCTCTGCAGTGAAAGTTCTTACTCTTCCTCATCCTCGAAATAATCATCGAAGTCATCATCAAAATCTTCTTCAAAATCTTCCAGATAATCCGGAGCGAAGAAACGGTATACTGCAAACGCAATACCAGCAACAGCTGCAACAGCACCGATGATCGCCAGTACCCAAAGGACTGTGTTCTTATCTTTCTCTTCTTCTTTTTTCTTCAGTGTTGCGAGCAGTTCTTCAAGTTTTGTTGTATTTAAATTCATAACACTGCACCATCCTTTCTTTCTGTTCGGCTGTACTTTCTGTCAGTAAATCTGCAGCGCAGCGTTTTTTGAGGTCGCTGCACCCGAGCCTTTTTTTAATGTTCTTATTATACCACCATATGTCTGGTTTTACCAGAACTTACACAAATTTTCGCAGAAACATTCTGTAAAAAAATCGCCGTATTTCCGGCATTTCCGGAAAGATACGGCGGTTTTCTCTTATTCTTTATGGGTTCCTCGGATCACTTTGATCCCGCGTTCTTCTATCAGACCGCAGATCTGTGTTATCCGCGGACATTCCTTTTTTTCCTCATTCAGACGGCATACCCCGACATGGATGACGCTGATCTTTTCACTGACCAGCCGATCTGCCTTTTCCAAAATCCCCTCATCTTCAGCAGGTTCTTTTGCATTGGTTTCTTTGCATCCGTTGCATGTCATCACAGCTGCCAGAATCGTATCTTCCGGATAGCCGGAAAAAAAATCTCTTCTTTCCCGAAATGCAGACAGACATCCTGCCCTGGTACACACATCATTGGAATTAAGGCATGTCAAAATCCCGATCTTTTTCATCTTTTTCCCTCTATGCATCCCGCCTCACAGCCAGAATCATAAAAACAAAATATGCATCTTTCCGCGGCTGTCGTAAACGATCTCCGCTTCTACTTTATAGATCCTGCGGATCAGCTCCGGGGTCAGGACTTCTTCCGGCGTTCCGTAACCTTCCAGAACTCCGTCCTTCAGTACATAGATCTTATCACAGTATGCTGCTGCAATATTCAGATCGTGAATAGCGGAGATCACGGTTACATTAAGTTTTTTCACCAGCTCCATCAGCATGATCTGGTGGGTAATGTCCAGATGATTGGTAGGCTCATCCAGAATCAGTGCAGAGGTCTGCTGGGCAAGTGCTCTTGCCAGGATCACCCTCTGCTGCTCTCCTCCGGAAAGAGTGGAAAAGGTACGGTCTGCAAACGCCTCCATCTGTACGGTTTTCAGCGCTTCATCCACGATCTGGTAATCTTTTGCATTGTCCCGTTCCAGAGTCTTTTTATGAGGCGCACGCCCCATAAGAACCACCTCGCGGACCGTAAAATCAAAATTATAATAATTGTGCTGTGCCACCACGGCCATTTTTTTCGCAGAGCTTCGAACACTCATGGAATGAAGCTCCTCGCCGTCCAGATACACGGCTCCTGCGTCTGGTTTCAGAATACGGTAAATGCATTTCAGCAAAGTGGATTTTCCGCTTCCGTTTGGTCCGATGATTCCTACCAGTTCCTTATCCTGGGATTCCATGGAGATTCCCTTCAGGATCTGTCTGGCGTGAAAGCCAACCTGAATATTTTCTGTGGTGATCTTCATTACCGGGCACCTCCGAATCCATAGGATTTCCGCACAAGCAGATAAATAAAGCAGGGAGCACCGATAATGGATACCAGCACACCGATGGGCATCTCGGAATTTTTAAGGATCACACGACATGCCACATCGCACCAGATCAGAAACGATGCACCAAGAAGCGCACTTAAGGGGAGCAGTTTTCTGTGATCTGTTCCAAAAAGGATCCGGACCACATGAGGGATCACCAGTCCCACAAATCCGATTACACCGGCACAGTACACGGCAAATCCGATCATAACAGAAGCAACGATCAGATAAAAAGTCCGCAGTCTGTGCAGATCTGTTCCAAGGGTAATGGATACGTCATCTCCCAGAAGCATCAGATTCAGGTTCCGGTACTGCGTCCAGAAAACAGCCACGCACACCAGCATGACCGGAAGCATTACACCCACTCTGGTCCAGCTTGCTCCGGCAAGACTTCCCATGCTCCACTTCATAACTTCTGTTGCCGCATTTTTGTCATTGGTAATATAAATGACAAAATTGGAAAAAGCAGAACAGACTGCGCTGACCGCCATTCCCGCAAGGATCAGTTTTGCGGAAGTTGCCTTTCCACCCATGTTTGCAATGGCGATCACCGCAAAAGAAGTGATCATCGCGCCAATGAAAGCTGTGATTCCCACAGAGTTTCCACCAAGAAAGCTTCCGATTCCAAGCATGATGGCCAGTGTGGCACCCAGAGATGCACCAGATGAGATACCCAGCACATACGGGTCTGCCAGCGGGTTCTGCACGATAGCCTGCATCACCACGCCGCACACGGAAAGAGCCATTCCAACTGCCAGAGCCAGAAGGACTCTAGGCAGCCGGATCAGCCACACAACATCATGAACTGCGCCTTCCGCATAGGCGGACAGACTTTTTATATGAAACAATTTATAAGCGATAACGCTGTATACATCCTTCAGTGACAGATCCGCATTTCCAAAAGTGATGGCTGCAAGTATGGAAAAAATAAGGAATCCTGCAAGTCCGATGAGAACTGCCACATACATGGATGTTCTGAACACCTTATCTTTTTTTCTCTGTGAAGCTGTTTCTTTCACTGCATTTTCTCCGATCAGTCAAGATTTACGTCCGGATATAATCCCTTTGCAAAAGTTTCGATTCCGTCCTGGGTACGTGTTGCACTTGCATACATCTCACTGAGCATGATCGGGTAAACACGTCCGTTCTTTACTGCGTCAAGGCTCTTCAGGGACTCATCATCCTGGATCACTGCAAGCTGGCTGTTCTTAACAGTTTCCGGATCATCTCCTGCATATGGCATGTAAACCACAAAGATCACGTCAGGGTTGGCTGCGATGATATCCTCTTTTCCAACGGTGGAAGCATCCGGGTTTGCAAGAGTTGCGCCTAACTGTGTTACCATATCTCCGCCAAGGCTCTTTACGCCATAGTTTGTGATGTCATCTCCAAGAGGCTCCAATACCATTACGCTTGGTTTGTCTTTTACATCTGCAGTTGCAGTAAGAGTTTTGTCGATCACTGCTTTTGCATCATCAACGATAGCCTGTGCTTTGTCCTGTACATCGAAGATCTTTCCGATATTTAAGATATCTGTGAATTCATTTTCCAGTGTTCTGTCGCCGTCCGGACGAGTATTGGTGTTGTAGTAGGTGTTGCAGCCTTTGTCGATCCAGTCTGTTACATTTCCCAGATTCTTATCAGAGAAAAGAGAGCTCCAGGATAAGATCATGTCCGGCTCCAGCATTGTTACAGTTTCAAGGGATGGGGTAAATTCGTCAAGATAATTTGTTTTTGAGAATGCTTCTTTGAGATCTTCCGGAACTTCATTATCAAGACCTGCGGTAGCTACCAGGTGGTCTTCCAGACCAAGTGCGAGCATAGTCTCAATGCTTCCCTGATATACAGCAAGGACTTTTTCCGGTGCTTTTTCATAAGTGGTTTCGATTTCGTTTCCATCGTAATCATAGGTTGTGATGGTCAGAGGATATTCTGTCTTGGTTGCCTCTGCGGAAGAATCTTCGGTGTCTGCAGACTCTGTACTGTCTTCTGCTGCCGGCTGGTTGTCTTCCTTGATGGTCTCGGAGTCTGCTCTCTCTGCGGCATAAACAGCCGGAGCCGCTGATACGGTCATTGCCGCTGCCATTACCATTGCCATGATTCTTGTGGATACATACTTGTTTTTCATTTCATTTCCTCTCTTTTCGCCTGTTTTATCTCCTGTTGCCTATGGGTAACCGAAAAGATGGGGCTTCATAAAATCTGCACGGAACACTTTGTACGGAAGCTCCCACTTACATACTGTCAAGCAGGTTTCCTGACTTACAGACTCAGAAAAAACTCCGCAAAATAAAAACTGATACACCATTCATCTTTTAGCCGATCATGAATGATGTATCAGAATTTTCTCCAGAATCTCTCTGACATCGGGATTTCGCCTTCTCACATGAGTTTCTGCAATGGCATGTGAAATCCCTTCTTCTGTATACAGTGGCCGCAACCGCTCAGGCTTTTTACCCGATTCCCTCTCACAGTATCCGGCAGCATATGTGCCGGTGATACTGTTCACTTCACAGCAATTCAATTACGCTGATACTGATTCTAACATACCGGTTTTCCAATTACAACCTTGAGGCCGGATTTTTACAGTTTTTTGCAGAAATAGTCTGCCCGGAGAGATCCCTCTCAGATCTTTTTCAGCTTGGCAAAACCGGCGAACATTTTTTTCACGCCGACTTTGTCAAAGTCTACCGTCACTTCGTAGTCTCTGCCGCCGTCTGCGATATTTTTTACGATACCGACTCCGAATTTCACATGACGGACCGTGTCTCCCTCACCATAGTCCAGGCTGTCCGCCTTCTTCACTGTGAAATCTTTTTTCTGCAGGGTGCTCTTTGCCTGGAAATTCATTTTCATCTGGGCATAGGCGCTTTTCGGAGATACGATATCATCTACCCTGGGCTTTTTCTCCTGAATGGTATGTCCAAGATCTACCAGCTCCCGTGGAACCTCCCTTACAAAACGTGACACACGGTTATACTGAGTCTCCCCACGGATCATCCGCTGTTTTGCACAAGTTAAAGTCAGTTCCTTCATGGCACGGGTGATCCCCACATAACAGAGCCTTCGCTCCTCCTCGATATCCGACGGATCACCGGACCAGATGGAAGCATATCCCGGAAAAACACCGTCCTCCATTCCCACGATAAATACATTTGGGAACTCCAGTCCCTTGGCACTGTGAAGGGTCATCAGCAGCACATAATCCTGATCCGGATCAACAGAATCGATATCTGCCACCAGTGCGATTTCCTCCAGAAATGCAGAAAGTGTTGCCGGCTGTCCGGCCTCCTCCATGGCTTCCTGGAAGGATTCTGTCTTGGAGATCAGCTCATCGATATTTTCGATTCTCGCCTGGGCCTCCTCCGTTTTCTCTGCCTCCAGTTCCTTCACATAACCGGTAAGCTCAATGACCTCTTCCAGGGTTTCACGGACTGTATAGGCCTCTGCCTTACTTTTCAGTCCCTGGATAAAGGATACAAAATCATTGATCTTTCCTGCTGCCCTGCCAATGGACGGTACCTCCTCCACCACGCGGAGCGCATCGTAAAAGCTCAGGTTCATCATATCCGCATAGTCCTGGACACGGCCGATGCTGGTGAGTCCGATCCCTCTTTTTGGCACATTTAAGATCCTGCGCACAGCCAGATCATCACTGGCATTGTCAATGGTCTTCAGATAGCTTAACAGATCCTTGATCTCTTTGCGGGCATAAAAGTTCACGCCGCCGACAATCTTATACGGAACATTTGCCAGGAGAAATTTCTCCTCAAAGAGACGAGACTGGGCATTGGTCCGATAAAGTACTGCACAGTCCTTGTACTGGAATTTCCCGTTGCGGCGCCCCTGGATGATCTCTCCTGCAACATACTCCGCTTCCTCAAATCCGTTGTTGAACTGACGGAAATGTACTTTATCGCCCTCTTCGTTCTCTGTCCAGAGGCGTTTTTCCTTACGCTCTGTGTTGTTGACGATCACCTCATTGGCTGCATTGAGGATGTTCTGGGTAGAACGGTAATTCTGTTCCAGGCGCACCACCTTAGCCTCTGGAAAAACCTTCTCAAAGCCTAAGATGTTCCCGATATTTGCTCCACGAAAACGATAGATGGACTGATCATCATCACCAACCACACAGAGATTCTTGTATTTTTCAGCAAGAAGACTTACGAATTTAAACTGGGCAGTATTGGTATCCTGATACTCATCCACCATAATATATTTGAAACGTTCCTGATAATAGTCCAGGATATCCGGATTATGCTGAAAAAGCTCCACAGTCTTCACGATCAGGTCATCAAAATCCAGCGCATTGTTTCCCCGGAGGATAGACTGATATTCCTTATACATACCGGCAATCTTCCGTGCGTCCGGGTCGCCGCCTGCATTCAGCTCCATCTCTTCCGGCGTGATCAGTTCATCCTTGGCATGGGAAATCTCAGCAAGAACAGCGCGTTCCTTGTAAATCTTGGTATTGATATCAAATTTCCGGAAGATTTCCTTCATGACTGTTTTCTGGTCGTCGGCATCATAAATGGTAAAATTACTGCCAAAGCCCAGCACCTCAATATGTCTGCGCAGGATCCTCACGCAGGCGGAATGGAAGGTGGAGACCCATACGCTCTCCGCACCCATTCCCGCAATTTTATTCACGCGTTCCCGCATCTCACTGGCGGCCTTGTTGGTAAAGGTGATCGCCAGGATATTCCATGGGTTTACACCCTTTTCTTCCATTAAATAGGCGATCCTGTGGGTCAGCACTCTTGTTTTTCCGGAACCGGCTCCTGCGAGGATCAGAAGTGGTCCCTCTGTATGTACGGCAGCTTCCCGCTGCATAGGATTCAATGTGTCCAAAGCATCATGTATACTCATTTTGATCTCCATTTCTTTTTCCATATGAACAGTATCTTTATATACTATCATGACTTTACTTTCCGGTAAACCCACCTCTCTGAAAAAAAGTTTCTTTACAAGTAGTATTTAAAACTATATAATAGGGAGCAGAGGTGATAATGCGATGACAGAAAACGAAAAAGAAATGATGAACAGCATTTTTGCAAAAATTGCTGAGCTTGATTATATAAAACCCGATGAAATTCCCAATATTGCTCTTTACATGGATCAGGTCACAACCTTTATGGAAGATAATCTCGCTTCCACCAAGCGTCATGATGATGACAAGATCCTGACCAAGACCATGATCAACAATTACGCAAAGAACAAGCTCCTTCCCCCGCCGGAAAAAAAGCGGTATTCCCGGGAGCATCTGCTGATGCTGATCTTTATCTACTATTTTAAAAATATCCTCTCCATCAGTGATATCCAGACCCTTCTGGGACCGATCACCGAGAAATACTTCAAGTCCGTTACAGAAAAGGACATGACTTACATCTACCAGGAGGTTTTCAGTATGGAGCAGTCACAGATCCGTTACCTGGAAAAGGATCTTATGCGCCGTTTCAAAAGTGCCGGAGAAATTTTTGAGGACGCCGACCCGGAGGATAAGGAATTCCTTCACCAGTTTTCCTTTATCTGTCTTCTTAGCTTCGACGTATACATGAAAAAAATGATCATCGAAAACATGATCGACCACATGAATTCCTCAAAAGATACGGATTCCTCAAAAAAAGACAAATAATATCCGGAGCTCACATCCGGTCATAAACGTGCGTCGCCGGGCGCACCGAAAAAAAAGAGACAGACGCACGATCGCCTGTCTCTTTTTCGTTACAGCATTATCCGTTATCATCACGGTATGGACGTAAGCCTTATTCTGCTTCGCCGCCCTGCTCCCCGTTATCCTTCTTCATACGTGCAAATACCATCTCATAACCATCATTTCCATAGTTCAGGGAACGGTTCACACGGCTGATCGTAGCTGTGGAAGCTCCTGTTTTCTCGGAAATATCAAGGTATGTACGCTTATCAGTAAGCATCTTGGCTACCTCGAAGCGCTGAGATAAAGAAAGCAGCTCATTGATGGTGCACACATCCTCAAAAAATGTATAACACTCTTCCTTATCCTTCAGGCACAGGATCGCTTCAAAAAGATGATCCACAGCCTCCGTCCTGATTTTTTTGCTCATTGTTACGCTCCTTTAAAATACATAAATTTCGTCTAATACAATACTGATATTTTAACACTCTAAATCGTGATAAGCAAGCCTTTTAAGGAAATTTAATAAACTATTTCGCTATTTTGTCTTTCTATAGCGGACACATGATTTTCCCATTTCCACTGCCCCGGAAAACATTTGGGATTTGCTTTTTCTGCTGTGATTGGGTATACTTAAAATAATATCCAAAAGAAAAGGAGACTTATCAAATGAATCGTTTTTTCAACATGGACAACAAATTCTTCGTGTTCATGGGACGCGTAGCAGACCTGCTTCTTCTGAATTTTCTGTGCATCCTCTGCTGTATTCCGGTTGTCACCGCAGGCGCCTCCATAACAGCTCTCTACTATGTCACACTGAAGATGGCAAGAGACGAAGAATCTTATATTGCCCGCAGCTTTTTCCGCTCATTCAAACAGAACTTCAAACAGGCGACCATCATCAATATCATCATGCTCCTCACCGCTGCTGTTCTGTTTATCGATCTTCGGATCGCCAGAGCCGGAAGCGGAGCTATGTACAAAGGACTTTTCAGTCTGTTCATTGCATTTGCACTGATCTATGCGATGATCCTTCTGTACATTTATCCGATCCTTTCCAAATTTTTTAATTCCGTCAAGAATACCTTTGTAAATGCATTCCTGATGTCCGTCCGCCATCTTCCGCTGACACTTTTGATGCTTGTGATCTCTGCGTCTCCGCTCCTACTGATGTGGCTTTTTGCTTATGTGAGCTACGCACAGTTTACATCCATCCTGATCATGCTTTTTATTCTGATGGGATTTTCCACGCTGGCCTACTGGAAATCAAAGATCTTTGTAAAGATCTTCGATAACTATATACCGAAAGATGAAAACGAAGAAAACGGCGAAGAGAAAAACGAACCGAAAGAGGCATAATGAAGCGCTGGAACGACAAGCCTTATCATTCTCTGGACTATATGCTCCGGGAGCGATACGGCGAAAAGGTCTACCGGGTTGCATTAAACGGCGGCATGTCTTGTCCCAACCGTGACGGCACCCTGGGCAAAAAAGGCTGCATCTTCTGCAGCCAGGGCGGAAGCGGAGATTTTGCAGCAAACGCCGCTCTTTCCATTACAGAGCAGATCAACACACAGATCAAAAGTCTCTCTTCCAAACGCCCGATTCATAAATATATCGCCTATTTTCAGGCATATACAAACACATACGCTCCTGTGGAACACCTGCGTAAGATCTTCACAGAAGCCATCTCCCATCCGGATATCGTGGCACTGTCCATTGGTACCAGACCGGACTGTCTGGGAGATGATGTACTGGAGCTTCTTTATTCCCTGAACCAGATCAAACCGGTGTGGGTGGAGCTGGGACTCCAGACTATCCATGAAGATACCGCCAGATATATACGGCGCGGCTATCCACTGTCCTGTTTTGATACCGCAGTAAAAAATCTCCGCGCAGGCGGCATCGAAGTGATCGTCCACACCATCCTGGGGCTTCCCGGCGAAAGCCGGAAGGATATCCTGGAAACAATGGCTTATCTGAACGCCATGGATATCCAGGGGATCAAGCTGCAGCTTCTTCATGTACTGCGTGGTACAGATCTTGCCGCTGATCATGAATCCGGTCTTTTCCGCACTTATGAACGGGACGAGTATCTGAACCTTGTCATTGACTGTCTGGAACATCTCAGACCGGATATCGTGATCCACCGGGTCACCGGCGACGGACCGAAGGATCTGCTGATCGCACCTTTATGGGCCAGCCGCAAACGAGAAGTTTTAAACCTTCTTCATCACCGGATGAAAGAAATAGCAAGTTTTCAGGGAAAAGCTCTCGAAGCCCTTTCCCGCAGCCAGTAAAAAGGAGGATTCTTATGGCATCACCTTTTACAACCTATAAGCTTATTATTTTATATATGCTGCAGAATTCCGATGGGGATCTCACAAATTCCCAGATCACCGATTTTATCCTGGACCGGAAATACACCAATTATTTTCAGCTCCAGCAGGCAGTTTCCGAACTTGTGGAGGCAGATCTGGTGGAAATGTCTTCACAGTCCAACCGCAGTTACTATCGACTGACCTCCGAGGGAAAAAACACTCTGAAATATTTTTCCAAAGAACTTTCCTCTGACATCAAGAAAGAAGTGGAAGAATATCTCAATTCCCTCCACCGCAAGATCGAAGAACATCTCCTGACTCCTGCAGATTACTATCCCACCAAAGAGGGCAGCTACTCGGTACGTCTGCGGATCATCGAAAGCGGCGTCAGCATCGTTGATCTCAGCATCAATGTGCCAAATCTTGCTGCTGCACAGTCTGTATGTGAAAGCTGGCCTTATAAATACCAGAATGTTTATGACAAAATAATGGAGGAGCTGCTCTGAGAGGCTCCTCCGTTTTACTTATATTCATTTATTTCGCTTCTTCGTGGATCTTCTTCATATGCTCTTTCAGTTTCTTTTCATATCCCATATCACTGAGCTCGTAAAAATGTTCTCCTTCGATTTCTGGTGGCAGATACTGCTGGTTTACATAATGGTTCGGATAATCATGGGCATATTTATATCCGATACCATGACCCAGACTTTCGTGGCCACCATAATGGGCATCCTGCAGATGCACCGGAACGGTTGTCTTCTTCGCCTTCACGCAGCGCATGGCTTCCTGTATGGCATTTACTGCAGAATTGCTCTTGGGTGCACAGGCCATGTATGTAACTGCCTGGGAAAGAATGATCTGGGACTCCGGCATTCCCACACGTTCCACTGCCTGTGCTGCTGCCGTTGCCACGCAGAGGGCCTGGGGATCTGCGTTTCCGATATCTTCGGAAGCAAGGATCATGATCCTTCTTGCGATAAATTTCACATCTTCTCCTGCATAGAGCATTTTTGCCAGATAATAGACTGCCGCATCCGGGTCGGAGCCTCGCATGCTCTTGATAAAGGCAGAAATGATATCATAATGATTGTCTCCGTTCTTATCGTAGCGCACCACCCGCTTCTGGATACACTCAGAAGCCACCTCAAGGGTCAGATGGATCTTACCGTCTGTATCACGAGGTGTGGTGAGGATTCCCAGTTCTATGGCGTTTAAGGCGCTTCTGGCGTCTCCTCCTGCCATATCTGCCAGAAATTCCAAAGCATCCTCCTCGATCACCGCCCCATAGCTTCCCATTCCACGTTCCGGATCGTTAACCGCACGCAGGATCAGTTCCTTTATTTCCGGTATCTCCAGGGACTTCAATTCAAAGATGATCGATCTTGAAAGAAGCGCTCCGTTTACCTCAAAATATGGATTCTCTGTTGTGGCCCCGATAAGAATGATGGTTCCGTCCTCCACAAAGGGAAGAAGATAATCCTGCTGTCCCTTGTTGAAACGGTGGATCTCATCAATGAACAGAATGGTCTTTTTCCCATACATGCCGAGATCGTCCTGTGCCTGCTTTACAACTGCTTCCATATCTTTCTTCCCTGCTACGGTTGCATTGATCTGGGTAAAGCTGGCGCTTGTGGTATTGGCGATGACTTTTGCCAGGGTGGTCTTTCCGGTTCCCGGAGGGCCGTAAAAGATAACAGATGTCAGCTTATCCGCCTTTATGGCACGATACAGCAATTTATCTTTTCCTACGATGTGCTGCTGTCCCACCACCTCATCCAGCGTTCGCGGACGCAGCCTGGATGCAAGAGGTGACTCCTGATCCAGCGTTTTTGACTTTGCGTATTCAAATAAATCCATGGCTTTCACTCCTGTATTTTCTGTAAAAAGCGGATATTCACGATCCGTATTCTTTTCATAGATCTGTATCCGGCAACGATCGTTTCATTTGTTTCCGGCATACGGACAGATTCCTTATTTTTATAATTTTACCTGTTTGCACATAAAAAAGCAATCGTTTCTGCCTTTTCGGCAAATCACAGTTACATCACCAGCAGCTGATCTGCAGTTACCAGGTCATATCCTTCTTCCGTAAGCATATCCGCAATCTCCAGGGCCGCTTCCACGGAGGTAGAAAAGCTGTCATGCATCAGAATAATGGAGCCATCCTTCACTTCCCGCTGAACGATATTTTCCACAGAACGGACATTTTTTGATTTCCAGTCCAGAGTATCCACATCCCAGAATACCGGCAGCATGGTCACACAGAGCTCCAGATCCTTCGGCCAGGCCCCGTAGGGCGGGCGAAGATACATGGGATACTCTCCGGTGATCTCGTAGATCTCATTATTCGTCTTTATGATCTGCTGACAGGCCTGATCACCGGGAAGCTTATCAAGCTGCACGTGATCATACGTGTGATTACCGATGAGATGACCGTCTCTCTGCATCTGCGTTACGATCTCCTCATTTCCCCGGATATTTTTTCCCATAAGAAAAAATGTGGCATGGATCCCACGCTTCCGCAGGCCATCCAGAAGCAGAGGTGTATATGTTGCATGCGGTCCATCATCAAAGGTAAGAGCCACACGTGGACGATCCTCTTTTTCGCTTCTGTCAGAGGCTGTCTCAGCCACCGGTTCTGCTACTTTTTGTCTGTACTGCGCCGCCACCAGCCGGAACATCCCCTCACCGGCGATCATTCTGGTCACCCGCATCCGAAATGCACTGTCTGAGATTTTTCCATATCCGCTGAGCAGGATCAATACCATTGCCACTACACAGAAATATTTTTTTCGCTTATCCATATTTCCCGCCGGATCAAATATACTTTTCCACAATATATGAAAAAATCCCCGGGAAAAGACTTTTGGCTTTTCTTTCCCGGGGAATATTCTCTGATATATGTCTTATTTTTTCAGGATCTCAAGTGCACTCTCGATCTCCTCCACGCATTTCTCATAACCAAGGGTACCGTTATCCAGGCACAGATTGTATTTCGTCATGTCTGCCCAGTCAACACCCATGAAACGTTTGCAGAAATCTTCTTTGCGTTTGTCATCCTTCTGCATAAATTTCCCAATATCCTTTGTAGTTCCGCTGAGTTTCTTACTTGCCTCACGGATACGGAAATCCCAGTCTCCGTAAACAAACACACGAAGAACATTGGAATAATCCTTCAGGATCATATTTGCACAACGTCCGATGATCACACAGGACTCTGTTTCTGCCAGCTGCCGGATCACCTTTGCCTGATAATTAAACAGGTTCTCATCGGATGTAAAATCCTTACTCTGAGGCGGGATCAGCTCACCCTTGTAGATTCCGGACTTTGCAAAAAATCTCTGCTTTGTGCTGACATTTTCATCTGCCCTTCCAAAAAGCTGCTCATGAATGCCGCTCTCCTCAGATGCCATGCGGATGATATCCTTGTCATAGTAAGAAATCCCTAATTTCTTTGCAAGCTCCTCTCCGATGGTACGTCCACCGCTTCCATACTGTCTTGCAATGGTAATTACGAAATTATCCATGTCTTTCCCCCTACTCTCCAAGATATGCCTTCTGAACGGCCTCGTCATTCAGAAGATCCTCTGCCTTTCCATCCATAGTAATGCTTCCTGTTTCCAGAACGTACGCTCTGTCCGCAATGGAAAGAGCCTTCTTCGCATTCTGCTCAACCAGAAGCACTGTAGTTCCGCTCTCACTTACCTCGCGGATAATGTCAAAAATCTCATTTACAAAAATCGGCGACAGACCCATGGACGGCTCATCCATCAAAATGATCCTTGGTCTGCTCATCAGTGCACGTCCCATGGCAAGCATCTGCTGCTCACCACCGGAAAGTGTTCCGGCACGCTGTCCTTTACGTTCTTCCAGACGCGGAAATCTCTTGTATACACCAGCAAGGCTCTCTGCGATCTCTGCCTTGTCTTTTCTTGTGTAAGCTCCAAGGAGCAGATTCTCATAAACGGACATATCCGCAAATACACGTCTTCCCTCCGGAACATGCGCCATACCCATCTCTACGATCTTATGCGCCGGTGTTCTTGTGAGGTCTTTTCCCTCAAACACAATGCTTCCGGACTTCGGAGAAAGAATTCCGGTAAGTGTCTGAAGTGTGGTTGTCTTTCCGGCGCCATTGGCACCGATCAGCGCAATAACCTCTCCCTGATTTACATGAAAAGAAATTCCCTTCAGAGCCTGGATCACACCATAATAGACCTGGAGGTCCTTTACTTCCAACATTGCCATTGTCTCGTTCCTCCTTATTCTCCCAGATATGCAGTGATAACCGTCGGGTCTTTCAGCACTGCAGATGTCTCACCCTGGATCAGTACCTGACCGAAGTTCAGAACTGTAAGTTCCTCACAGATACCGCCCACCAGTTTCATGTCGTGCTCGATCAGAAGAACAGTCATATCAAAATGCTCCCGCACAAAACGGATAGTATCCATCAGCTCCTGTGTCTCATTCGGGTTCATACCAGCCGCCGGCTCATCCAGGAGAAGAAGCTTTGGCTCTGTGGCAAGAGCTCTAGCGATCTCCAGCTTACGCTGTTTACCATAAGGCAGATTTCCTGCCAGAGTGTCTGCTTCCTTATCCAGATCAAACACCCTCAGTATCTCCATGGCACGTTCGTTCATCTCTTTTTCTACCTTGTAATATTTCGGCAGTCTTAAGATCCCAGTCAGTGTGGAATATGGATGATGATTGTGAAGTCCTACTTTTACATTGTCAAGAACCGGCATATCCTTGAAAAGACGGATATTCTGGAAAGTTCTAGCGATTCCGGCCTTGTTGATCTCAATGGTGCTTTTTCCTGTGATGTCCTGGCCGTCCAGTTTAATGATTCCCTCTGTAGGCTTGTACACGCCTGTAAGAAGGTTGAATACAGTTGTCTTACCGGCACCGTTAGGTCCGATCAGTCCATAGAGCTGTCCCTTCTCAATGGTCATATTAAAGCCGTCAACAGCACGAAGACCGCCGAACTGGATAGACAGATTATTTACTTCCAGCATTGCCATGATCAGGCCACCTCCTTTTTCTCTTTTTTGCCTTTGAATTTCTCTACCATACGTGCTCTCCAGTCTCTTGCTGCCGGTGCCCAGTTAAAGAGCATCATGATGATCAGTACGATGGCATAGATCAGCATACGGTAGTTTGCAAATCCGCGGAGAAGCTCAGGCAGTGCATAAAGGATAATGGTTGCGATGATCGATCCTCTGATATTTCCGATCCCGCCAAGTACCACATATACCAGTACCAGGATGGACATGTTGTAATCAAATACAGATACCTTCAGAAGAGAAAGGTTATGTGCATACAGCACACCTGCCACTCCTGCAAGGGCTGCGGAAATTGTAAATGCCAGCAGCTTATATCTGGTGATATTGATTCCTACAGACTCCGCTGCAATACGGTTGTCCCTGGTTGACATAATAGCACGTCCGCTTCTGGAGTTTACAAGGTTCTGTACAATAAACAATGTGAGAAGAAGCAGGATCACGCCGATCAGGAAAAAGTAATTCTTGATATCTTTATAAAGAGTTGCTGTTCCCGAAATACCAAGGGCACCTTTGAGAATCTGCTTTCCGCCGGCTTCCAGATGAAGACCGGCTGCACTTGTTGCAACGTGAAGTCCTTTGTCATCCACGCCAATGTAAAGTACATTGATCAGGTTCTTGATGATCTCACCAAAAGCCAGTGTAACAATAGCCAGGTAGTCACCGCGGAGACGAAGTACCGGAATACCGATGATCACACCGAACAGTGCTGCAACTGCCGCACCTACAAGGATTGCAAGGATAAAGCGAGGAACCTGCGGAATGGAGTCTGCAACAACCTGTGAAAACAGGGCACTGGAAAAAGCTCCCACGCACATGAAGCCCGCATGTCCAAGGCTCAGCTCACCGGAAAAACCGACTACCAGGTTCAGAGAAACTGATGCAATGGTATAAACACAAAGGGGAACAAGAAGTCCCATAAGAAGTCTGGAAAGATTTCCAGTTGAGGAAAGTGCCTGTACGATCACAAAAAGCACAATGACAATTCCATAGTTGATCATGTTATTTTTTGTTGTTTTGTTTTTCATATTCTTCATATCGGCCACCTTACACTTTCTCCTGGATGTTCTTGCCGAACAGTCCGGTAGGTTTTACAAGAAGCACGACGATCAGGACTGCAAATACGATTGCATCTGCAACCTGGGAAGAAATATAAGCTTTTCCGAAGATCTCGATGATTCCCAGAAGGATGCCGCCGACCATAGCTCCCGGAATCGAACCGATTCCACCGAATACAGCAGCTACGAAAGCTTTGATACCAGGCATGGCTCCTGTGTACGGAGTCAGTGTCGGATAAGTCTGACAGAGCAGAAGGCCTGCGATCGCTGCAAGTCCGGAACCGATGGCAAATGTGAGGGAAATTGTCGCATTGACGTTAACTCCCATCAACTGTGCCGCATCTCTGTCCTCGGAAACCGCCTGCATGGCACGGCCAGGTTTTGTCTTTTTTACAAAGAGGGAAAGTCCCACCATGATGATGATACATGCAAGGATGGTTACGATGGTGATTCCCTTGATGGTAAGCTCACCGTCAAACAGTATGATGGACGGAACTTTGATAACAGCTACGAAACTCTTGGCATCTGCGCCGAAGATCAGAAGTGCCAGGTTCTGAAGCAGATAACTGACACCGATAGCCGTGATAAGAACGGCCAGGTTTGAGGAAGCTTTTCTAAGTGGACTGTAAGCTACCTTCTCAATGACAACACCAAGCAGTGTACAGATCACAACGGAAAGGATCACAGCAAGGATCGGTGACATGCCGCCTCTTGTGATACAGGTAAGGATGATATAAGCTCCCACCATGATAACATCTCCGTGTGCGAAGTTCAGCATCTTGGCAATACCATAAACCATGGTATATCCAAGTGCGATGATCGCATAGATACTGCCAAGACTGATGCCGTCTTTTAAATAAGATATAAAACTCATAACGCACCTCTTTTAATTGTTTATTGATAAGGGAAAAAGGGGACGGTTCCCACTAAAGGTGACCGTCCCCTGACCCCTAACGTTAACAGAAATTACTTATTTCATCTCTACATAAGCACCGTCTTTGATCTCGAATGCTTTCGGCTCTTTATCACACTCGCCATCCTCGGTCCATTTTGCTTTTCCGGTAAGTCCGTCAAGCTCGATGTTTGCCATGGATGCGCTCATTGCTGCACTGATATCTGCATTTTCCATATCTGGTGTGATCTTTGCATCGTCAGCTGCAAGCTGCATTGCGTAAAGTACATCATATGTATCTGCCGCAAACTGGTTCGGGATCTCACCGTTGTGAGCATCGCCGTATGCTTTTACGAAGTTCTGGCTCTTCTCATCTGTAGCTGTTGCAGAGAATGGTGTCAGAAGCATAACACCCTCTGCAAGGGATTTATCGAAGTTCTCTACATTGAGGATACCATCCATGCCATCTACACCAAAGAATTTAATGTCAAGTCCTGCCTCAGATGCCTGCTGAAGGATCAGCGCATTGTCGGAATAGTAGTTCGGAAGGAAAAGAAGCTCAGCGCCGCTCTTCTTGATCTTTGCAAGCTGTACAGAATAGTCTGTGTTGCTGTCTGTTGTGTAAGCCTCATCTGCAACTACTTCAAGTCCGTCATCAGCAGCTGCTGCAACGAATGCGTCATGTACACCGGAGTTGTAGTCAGCAGCGGAATCATAAAGTACTGCTACTTTCGTTGCAAGTTTGTGCTCGGAAATGTACTGAGCAGATTTGGTTCCCTGTGCCGGGTCTGTGAAGCACATACGGAACTCGTTTGTTCCTGCTGTGATACAGTCAAGTGCTGTTGCGGATGGTGTGAAGAGGAATGTATCCTCAGCTGCCTCAGCTCCTACTGCGATACAGGAACCGGATGTTACAGTTCCACAGAGCATCTGCATTCCTTTATCGATCAGGTCATTGTATGCGTTAACAGCCTTCTCTGGATCTCCCTGGTCATCACCTGCGTCAAGAATCTCTACTTTATATCCGTTGAATCCACCGTTCTCGTTGATCTCATCAGCTGCGATCTTGGCTGCGTTGTATACGTTGGTACCGTACTGTGCGTAATCACCTGTCATCGGTCCGATCACACCAATCTTAAATGTCTCATCCTCTGCCGCAAAAACGGATGCAGGCATCATCATAGCTGCTGTCATCGCTGCTGCTGATGCAACGCCGATTACTTTCTTCCAATTCTTCATAATAATCTCTCCTCCTGCGCTTTGTCGCGTTACTAATGTTTAATGGTAAAATTATAGCATCGCATATTTTTTATTTCAAGGGCAAATTTAGTTATCTGTTGTTTTTCGTCTGATTGCACAACGCGGACACTTGTCCGCTGTACAGCTTGTGTCGTTTTTCGGCAAATTGTCTGAATTTTTTTACAAAAAAATCCAGGGAAAAATTCCCTGGACTCCTTCGTCTCTTAATACTTTACTTATGCGATTGCTTTCTTAGCGATCTCAGCAAGAGCTGTGAAGCCTGCTGCATCGTTAACAGCCATCTCTGCAAGCATCTTTCTGTTGATGTCGATGTTTGCAACCTTAAGGCCGTGCATCATTTTGCTGTAGGAAAGTCCGTTCATTCTTGCTGCTGCGTTGATACGAGCAATCCAGAGCTGTCTGAACTGACGTTTCTTCTGTTTTCTTCCTGCATAGGAGCTTGTAAGAGCTCTCATTACAGACTGTTTTGCTACTCTATACTGTTTGGAACGGGCTCCTCTGTAGCCTTTTGCCAGTTTTAATGTACGGTTATGTCTTTTCTTTGCGTTTAATCCGCCTTTAATTCTTGCCATTTCTTAATTCTCCTCCTGTTCGTCTTCTCTATCTTATAAATATGGTAATACTTTCTTCATGCTCTTTACATTAGTAGAATCAACAACAGTAGATTTTCTCAGATTTCTCTTTCTCTTCTGAGATTTCTTTGTAAGGATATGGCTCTTGTAGGCTTTATTTCTTACTAATTTTCCTGTACCTGTTTTTTTAAAGCGCTTTGCTGCTGCTCTGCAAGTTTTAATTTTTGGCATTATGAATTCCTCCTTGATTTGGTACTTCTAAATTTTATATAGCATCCCGTTCTGCCCGGCTGTTGCCGTGAAGACTGAGATATCTACCGTTTCTCAGTCAGAAACATAGTCATGCTTCTGCCTTCTACCTTCGGAGCCTTCTCTACAGTCGCTATATCGGACAGAAGATCTGCGAAGTCATCAAGCACATGCCTACTGCTGGACATATGTGCCATCTCTCTTCCGCGGAAACGAAGTGTAACCTTAACTCTGTCGCCCTTGCTAAGGAACTTTCTTGCTGCATTTACCTTCGTCTTCAAATCATTCGTATCAATGTTCGGGGAAAGACGCACTTCTTTGACATCGATGGTTTTCTGCTTTTTTCTGGCCTCTTTTTCTTTTCTTGCAAGCTCGTAACGGTATTTACCGTAATCGATGATCTTGCATACCGGCGGTTTCGCCTGTGGGGCAATCTTTACAAGGTCAAGTCCTGCCTCCTGCGCTTTCGCCATCGCTTCTCTGGCGGACACGATTCCAAGCTGAGCTCCGTCCGGACCAATCAAGCGTACCTCTCTGTCTCTGATCTGTTCGTTAATCATTAAACCGCTAATTGTTGTACACCTCCATGAACATGATAGAATTATTTTTTTCTTTCTCATTAATGTAGCTTAAGCCGCACAAAAAAAGCGCAGACAGATGTCCACACTTCAAATAATTACACCTGCGCACTGATGGTTAGTCCGTTCGCAGTACTGTGCAATATTGACCTGAGTCGCTTATCTTCAGCGCTGAGGTGAGAGTGAACTCTGCTTTCTTTTCGCTACGTACTCTAAGAGAATACCATGGTGTCTGCTATTTGTCAACTGTTTTTTATATTATTATGTATTTATTTTTTGAGTATAAATTTTTCTTCTTCCGGACATACTATGCAACATCGGAATCTGTCAAGCCTTACCGCAGTGCTGACGATCAGAAAGGATGCGCATTCCGGCAGGCTGACGGTTTCCGGTAAAATCATAATTATCAGGAGGACACTTTTATGACAAGTCTTAAATGCTCCGCACACAACTGCTGCTATAACAAAAATTCTCTCTGCTCCAGGGGATCCATCAGTGTCGAAGGTGCAGATGCTCGTTATGCGGACGACACCGCCTGTGAAAGCTTCCGTGACCAGGAAGAGTGTGCTGTAAAAAATTCCGCAGATCCCTGCTGTGGGTGTGAGACCATTAACATCGACTGCAAAGCACACAACTGCACCTACAATGAGCACTGCAAATGCACCGCAGCTTCCATCAATGTATCCGGTGCCAATGCGCATCGCTGCTGTGATACAAAATGTGATACTTTCAGCTGCGAATGCTGATATCCTGAACAGAAATCCTGTTTCCATACAGAGCAGACATTCCTGTTTCTTTTGATCAGAAAGTCAAAAAGATCCGGCAGCGTTCCAGATGGAGTCTCTGCCGGATCTTATCATGTTCATTTATTATCTGTTCTTAAGAAAATCCGGAATCTGGATGTCCTTTTTCTGAACAGTGCTTGTAGGAGCCTTTGTTCCAAACTGTGTGGAATTCATAGTCGGCAGGCTGAAGCTTGGCATGTTAAGGTTCATACCGCCTGGCTGTGACTGGCTTGTTTTTTTGGTGTTTCCGAATACAGAATTGGAAGCTCTGTTTCCAAATGGTGTGTTCTGAAGGTTATTGTCTGTAAGACCTGTAGCAATAACTGTAATTCTCGCATAATCTGCAACAGAATCATCATACATAGCACCAAAGATGATGTTTGCATCCTCACCTGTAAGCTCCTGTACATAGCTTGCAGCATCGTTGGCATCCATAAGAGAAATATCTCCGGAAATGTTGATGATCACATGAGTAGCGCCCTTGATGGTTGTCTCAAGAAGCGGAGAAGATACCGCCTGCTGTACAGCCTCCATAGCCTTGTCATCACCTCTTGCCTCACCGATACCGATATGAGCGATTCCCTTGTCTGTCATGACTGTCTGCACATCTGCAAAGTCAAGGTTGATCAGAGCCGGCAGATTGATCAGGTCTGTAATACCCTGTACTGCCTGCTGAAGAACCTCATCAGCCTTACGCAGTGCTTCCGGCATGGTTGTTCTTCTGTCAACGATCTCAAGTAATTTGTCATTAGGGATGACAATCAAAGTGTCAACTGCTTTCTTCAGATTTTCGATTCCCGCAAGTGCATTGTTCATACGGGTCTTTGCTTCAAAACGGAAAGGCTTGGTAACAACACCGACAGTCAGGATACCCATCTCTTTTGCCGCACCGGCGATCACAGGAGCAGCTCCGGTTCCGGTTCCGCCTCCCATACCACAGGTAACGAAAACCATGTCCGCTCCCTCGATGATCTTCTTAACTTCCTCAATGCTCTCCTCAGCTGCCTTCTGTCCAACCTCCGGCTGTGCACCGGCGCCGAGACCTTTCGTAATTTTCTCACCAATCTGAAGTACAGTCGGAGCTTTACACAGTGTCAGAGCCTGTTTATCGGTATTAACACCTACAAACTCAACTCCGCCAATGGCCTCTTCCACCATTCTGTTTACCGCATTATTACCTGCGCCGCCTACTCCAATTACAATAATTTTCGCAGAAGACTCAGCCTCATTCGTCATTATCTCTAACAATGTACTTCCTCCTTTATTTCTACCTGATATCCGATTCAGTGTAATAATCTATTCCAAGCTACATATACACATAGTTATATCATATATTTTTTTCGGTAATTAATCAACCATTAATTTTGTTTTTTTATACTTTTTTCACTAAATTTCGGCACTGTTTCTATTAACCGAAACATTTACAAAACAATCTCTGGCAAAATGTCCAAATACTGGCACTATATATTAAGAAAGCTTTTTTATCTTTACTCATAATCGGACTCATCACTGTAATCGCTGTACGAATTTTCATCATAATCCTCAGCTCCTTCTTCCTGATCACTGCTGTAATCAGCCTCTTCCTCGGTGCTGTCCGTACTGCTGTCTGAAGAGTCTTCTTCATTTTCTGTATCTTCGGTATCCGTACTCTGAGCATCTGGATCTTCGGAGTCTGTTCCGTCTCCGGAGCTTTCTGCCGAAGCCTGATAATCCTCCAGAGCGCCTACGTAATTGCCATCACGGTCATATTCACTGACTCCGTCATAGCCTCCGTCTTCCCGGTAACCGCCCTTCCAGTTTCCTTTTTCTGCCATGGTTTCTTCTGTGGGGGCTTCGCCTACATAGGTCATGTTGGCATCGTACTCACCACTGCCTGTGTAATCTCCCTCTTCATCATAGCCACCTACCCAGTTTTCCTGCGCATACTCCAGATCCGTCTGCGGTTTCGGTCCTACATAGTTGCCATTTTCGTCGTATTCGCCTTCTCCGGTGTAATTTCCTTCCTCATCATAGCCTCCGGTCCAGTTTTCTGCGGAAGTCTGGCTCTCATCCTGTTCCTGCTCCAGGGTAATGTTCTTGGAATTATCATTTACATTTTCTGCATGGAGAATTCCTTTTTTTTCGGAAATCATCGGAAGGATAGCCAGAACTCTGGTCATTTTGTCTTCCAGATATTCATCCTTTCCAAGTTTAACTGTGATATCCCCGTAAACAAGACTGATCTGTCCGTCGTCTTCAAATTCAATGTGATCCGGAACCTTATCATTTTTTGCAAAAATAGTAGAAAGAGCAACTGCCGTGTTCATCACCGTTTCATCCTTGATGGGGAGTTTCTCGTTCTGGATCACTTTTTTGACTTTGATCCCGTCAAAAAACGGGATTTTTTCGTTACGTTCCGTGGATCCTTCCACAAAAATACCGTTTCTGTCAAAATAAATATAACTGTCCAGATAAGGGATACAGCCAACGATATCCTTCTCCTTCACACTGACACAGATGGTGTGCCGGTTCAGCCTTGTTACGGTATAGCCTTCTATAAAGGGAACATCCTTTGTGTTCTGCTTAGTATAAAGAAGCGGTGCAAGAACAGAATTGGATGCCAGCGGCCCCCTAAGCACCATCTTCCTGATCTGTTTTTCAGAATAATGGCTGCTGCCCATCACCTGCACTTCATCTACCTGATAATACGTAAAAAAGAAAATAATTCCTGCCAGCAGCAGGACAAGAAGTCCGCCAACTGCTTTCAGTGGCTTTTTTTTTGATGTTTTCATAAAGTTCCTCTGTCCTTTATCAGCAGACCGCCAAGTGCGGTCAGATCCTCACAGATATGTTCATAACCTCTTTCTATGAAACAACAGCCCCGGATCCTGGTAATCCCCTGCGCGGCAAGTGCTGCGATCACAAGTGCCGCACCACCGCGAAGTTCCTCTGCTTCCACAGTACAACCGGTCAGGGGCTGCCCTCCGTATATCACAGCAACTCCATCCCGGATCTGGATCTGTGCTCCCATTTTGCAGAGCCATGAAGCTGTTTTATATCTGTCTTCAAAAATCTTCTCGCGGATCCTGCTCACTCCCGGGATCGTGGCCAGTACCGCCATCGCAGGAGACTGCAGGTCTGTAGGAAATCCCGGATAAACTTCTGTTTCCAGAAGCTCCAGGGGAAAACCTGTATTTTTTCCGTTGACTATTAGTTTACCACCTACCCTGCGGCATTGTCCACCCATTTTCCGATATACGTCCAGGATTCCATCCATTTCCTCCAGAGGCGGATTTTCCAGGATGATCTCTCCTCTGGTTGCCGCCGCTGCCATGAGATAGGTCCCGGCGACAATACGGTCTGGTGGAATGCAGCTATCGCCAGCTTCAAGCTTCTCCACCCCTTCAATACAGATACAGCCATTTTCACGAATCCGGATCTTTGCCCCCATTCCGGTAAGATAATGGCAAAGCCAATAAATTTCCGGTTCACAGGCGCAGCCGTTAAGGACTGTTTTCCCCTCTGCAAGGACCGCTGCCAGAATGCCCTGCTCTGTAGCGCCTACACTTCTTTTTTGAAAAAACATCTCTGCGCCTCGGAGTTTTCCACAGGATGCCCGGATCATCCCGCCGTTTTCCACCACAGCTGCCCCAAGGCGGCGCAAAACCTGGATATGAAGATCCACCGGCCGCTTCCCGATCACACAGCCTCCGGGATATCCTGTCTGTGCCTTTTTGCTCCGCCCCAGCATTGCTCCCATTAAGATCACGGAAGAACGCATTTTTCCGGAATAACACTCCGGTATCATGGTGCCGTCCGCATGACTGCAGTCCAGATAAAGATCTTGACCTTCCCACCAGGTTTCTGCCCCCAGATATTTCAGGATCTTTTCCATCAAATATACATCACTGATTCTCGGGCATCCCCGCAGTACACTGGTCCCGGTGCTTAAGAGTGCTGCTGCCATAACCGGAAGTGCCGCATTTTTTGACCCCTGGATCCGGACGCTTCCATGTAGCGGCCTGCCTCCGGTCACGATGATCTCATCGATCTCATTCAAGTATTCCACTCCTAAAAAGGCCTCTTACTTGTTATTCTATGTGATCCTTCCATGTCTGTGACTGCTGACACTTAAGGCCAGCCCCATTTCCCCCAGAAGAAAAACAACAGAAGTTCCGCCATAGCTTACAAAGGGCAGAGTGATCCCGGTGTTGGGAATCGTATTCGTTACTACTGCAACATTCAGGACTACCTGGATCGCCATATGTGCCATGATCCCGGCGCACAGCAGCGTTCCCTGCAGATCCCGGCAGTTTAATGCCAGAATACAAAGCCTCCAGATCAGAATACCAAACAGAAAAAGTGTCAGAAAGGCTCCCAGTATCCCCGTTTCCTCACACACAATAGAAAATATCATATCATTCTGGGCTTCCGGGACAAATCCCAGCTTCTGCATACTGTTCCCGAACCCCTTGCCGAAGATCCCTCCGCTTCCGATCGCATACAGGCCCTGTATGGTCTGAAATCCTTTTTCATATTTTTCCGGATCCCGCCAGATTGCCAGGCGTTCCAGACGATAACTCTCCGCGGCAAGAAAAACCGCAATAAATCCTATCCCCGCACCTCCAAGTGCGAGAAACTGCAGATACCTAGGATTGGCCACAAAGATCAGCAGCACACCGATTCCCAGAATGATCACCGCTGTGCTTAAGTTATTGGAGCCCACCAGACCTGCTACCGGAAGCAAAGTCATCATAGTCCTGCAGATAAACCAGAATCCAGTTGTTTTGCTTTTTGTATTGCTGATCTGCCACACCAGAAACAATATCACTGCCACCTTGGAAAACTCCGACGGCTGAAAGGAAAGCGGCCCCAGGTTCAGCCACCTCTTCGATCCATTGATCTCCTGTCCGAAAAGCAGGACTGCAGCAGACAGAAAAAGCGAAAAAATATAGGCAGCCGGCGCCAGCTTTACAGACAGCCGGTAATCTACTCGTGATGCCAGATACATAACAAGCAGCCCCAGTGCCGTGGCAAAGAGCTGCTTCTTAAAATAATAGGCAGAGTCGTGGAAACGTACTCTGCCATTATATTCACTTGCCGAAAAAAGCGCCCCGAGTCCCAATACCACCAGAATCAGAACCAGTACCCAGAGAACGGTATCTGTCTTTCCGGTCTGTTTCTGTCCTGCCTTCATGCATGGCCTCCACAGTGGTCTTTATTTCAGCTTATGTATGTATTTTTCGGATTATTACAGTGCTTTCACGTATTCCTTGAACATGTCACCGCGCTGCTCATAATTATCAAACTGTCCCCAGCTCGCACATGCCGGTGAAAGCAGAACCGCATCTCCGGGATTGGCTTTTTCCGCACAGACCCGGACAGCTTCCTTCAGATCCTCGCAGAGGATGATATCTGTAAATCCAAGACGTTCTGCTGCTGCTTTGATCTTCTCTTTCGTCTGACCGATGAGAACAAGATAACGGACTTTTCCGTCGAAGGATTCTATCCACTCATCATAGCTGGATTCCTTGTCATAGCCACCGCCGATCAGAAGAGTCGGACGGTTCATTGCCTGAATCCCCTTGATGGCCGCATCCGGATTGGTTCCCTTGGAATCGTTGTAATATGCAACACCGTTTTTCTCTGTCACATACTCGATCCTGTGTGGAACTGCCACAAACTCACAGACACTCTTGCGGATACTCTCCACAGAAACACCCGCATAATATGCCATGGCTGCTGCTGCCATTACATTCTCGTGATTATGACGTCCCAGGATCTTAAGCTCTCCGGTTTTTACGATCGGGATCTCTTCTTTTTCTGTTTTCAGAATGATCTGGTCTCCGTCCAGATAGATTCCCTGATCCAGTTTGCGAAGACTTGAGAAATATACCACCTTCGGAACGACATTTTCACCGAATTTACGAAGGACTTCATCTTCGTAATTCAGAACACATATATCTTCCGGTCCCTGATTTTTGGTGATCAGCTCTTTTACACGGATGTATTCCTCCATGGTATGATGACGGTTCAGATGGTCCTCTGTGATGTTGAGGATCGCACTTACCTTCGGGCGGAACTGGTCAATAGTCTCCAGCTGAAAACTGCTGATCTCCGCAACAGTTACGGAATCCTCCCTCATCTCCAATGATTTGGATGTATATGCAGTTCCGATATTTCCTACAACAAATACAGATTCACGGGCATCTCCCATGATCTTTCCGAGAAGTGCTGTTGTTGTTGTCTTACCGTTGGTTCCTGTGATCGCAAGAACCTCTCCCTTGCCTGTACGATAGGCAAGCTCCACCTCGCTCCATACCGGAAGGCCCTTTTCATAGAAGCTCTTTACCAGCGGCAGGTCTGTGGGAACTCCCGGACTTAGCACTATAAGATCAAGACTGTCCAGCGCTCTCTCCGGAAAATCTCCGGCCCAGATCTCCGGGGTGTATTTTCCGTTTGTTTTATGTAAAACTGCCTCTTTATCAAGATCTGCGTTTCCGTCATAGATCACCGGCTGTGCTCCTGCACTTCCAAGCAGATCAGCTGCTCCAATGCCGCTTTTTCCGGCTCCGAAAACGAGAACTTTTTTTCCTTTTAAATCCATTTTTTCTGTTCCTCCTTATAATGCCAGGAGAGCGATCAGGCACATAATAGCAGTTACAACAGAGAACACTGCAACAACTCGTGTCTCAGACCACCCACAAAGCTCAAAATGATGGTGGATAGGCGCCATCTTGAAGATTCTTTTTCCGTGTGTTGCCTTGAAGTAGGATACCTGGAGCATAACAGACAATACCTCCACAAGGTAGATCAGTCCGACCAGGATGATAAACAGCGGCATCTGCATGGCATAAGCCACACCAGCCACAAAGCCACCTAATGCCAGAGAACCGGTGTCTCCCATAAATACCTTGGCAGGATATACATTAAACAGAAGGAATCCCATCAGACTGCCCACAACTGCACAGGTGATCGGCTCCACACCACTGTTCATTCCAAGGGAAACCACCGTAAAGAATACTGCCACGATCAGGGTAACACTGGAAGCCAGTCCGTCAAGTCCATCCGTAAAATTGACTCCGTTTACTGTACCGATCACCGCAAAGAACAGTACCGGAACCGCAAACCATCCCAGGTTCAGATAATGTCCGCTCCAGAACGGGATCTTCATAGTCAGGGATACGTTGGAATAATTTACAAGATAAAAAGCAAATACAGCTGTCACAACGATCTGCAGTGCCATTTTCTGCCATGGCAGAAGTCCGTCAGAACGCTTCAGAACTACCTTCAGATAATCATCCAGAAATCCGATCAGTCCAAATCCCAGTGTCAGGAAAAGTACCGGGATGATCATCGGATAATCTCTGATATAAAACAGTGATGTTACAGTTGTTGCAATGAGAAAGATCACCCCACCCATAGTAGGGGTACCGTTCTTTTTCAGGTGGGACTGCACACCCAGCTCTCTCTCTGTCTGTCCCATTTTAAGTCTTCTTAAAAAAGGGATAACAATCGGTCCTAATACAAGGCTGATCGCAAATGAGATCAGCACAGGGATCACAACATGAAACTCCATCCTCACACCTCTAATTCTTTCGTTTTTTTATACTTCTTCAACAGTATAAGGCTTTTATCCTCATTAATCAACCCCATCTGCCCGGTTTTCCCCGAATGGAGTTTCCGTAACTGTCCTCTCGATTCCAAGATAGGGAAGTACATTTCCAAAAATACTGCGTACCACCGGTGCGGCAATGATCCCACCATAATACATACCCTGGGGTGCATAGATGATACAAAGAGCCAGGACCTTCGGATCCTCTGCCGGGGCAAACCCCAGGAATGAAGAAATATATCTGCCGGAGCCTCTGGGCAGTGTCTGAGAGGTAGCTGTTTTTCCCCCAATGGAAAACCCCTGGATCCCGGCATTTTTTCCGGAGCCTTCTGAAACTACAGTTTCCAGGATCGTACGTACTGTCCGGGAAGTCTCACCGGACACGATCCCGCTTTCCACCGGATATTCCAGTGTCCGCACCTTTGTTCCGTCCGCACTTTCCACGCTGATCCCAAAATGAGGTGTGATCCGGTTTCCGCCATTGATGATCCCACTGACGGTTGTTGCAAGCTGGATCGGTGTGATCTGAAACGACTGGCCAAAGGATACCGTGGCAAGCTCCACCTCTCCCATATTTTGGGGGTTATGCATGATCGTTCCTGCCTCTCCCGGAAGATCTATTCCTGTTTTTTTCAAAAGTCCGAACTGTTTAAAATATTTGTAATAACGGTCTGCTCCAAGCCGCAGGCCCACCTCAATAAATACCGGGTTACAGGAGTTCTGGGCACCTTCTACAAAACTCTGCGCACCATGTCCTGTTCTCTTTGCACAGTGGATCCGCCGGTCCTCCACCACCTTATAGCCCGGACAGAAAAAACGATCCTCTGTTGACACCACTCCTTCCTCCAGCCCTGCTGCCATAGTGATGATCTTAAAAGTCGAGCCAGGTTCATAGGTATCATTCAGGCAGGGGTTTCTCCACATCCGGTTCAGAAGATCCTGCTTCTTTTCTCCCTCTGCTGCTGTTTCTTCTGTATTCAGAGTAAACGGATCGTTCAGATCAAATTCAGGCACATTGACACAGGCATAGATTTCTCCGTTCTGAGGGTTCATAAGCAGTATGGAAACTCTCTCCGCCTGTTTTTCTTCCATGACTTTACCGGCTGCCTGCTGCACATATTCCTGGATATTAACATCCAGACTGGTACGCAGAGTATTTCCTGACACCGGTTCCTTCCTCCGTTCTCCGGTTCCGTCGATCTCCACACCACGTGCATCCGTAACTGTGAGGATCTTTCCGGGCTCTCCTTTCAGGATCTCATCGTATTTCACTTCAAGACCAATGATCCCCTGATTATCACCTCCGGTAAATCCCAGTACTTTTGAAGCGAGAGATCCATAAGGATAATATCTCCGATAATCCTCATCTACCTTCACTCCCTCAAGGTCATATTCCCGGATCCTGTCTCCAATGCTTTTTTCCACGTTTGTCTGTATTCTTTCAATAGAAGAAACTTTTTCAACTTTTTTCCGGATTTCCTCTTCTTTTACAGACAATGCTCCGGACAGTACACGGATCACTTTTTCAGGATCTTTGATCTGGCTGTGTATCACCGATACTGTACAGACTGTCCGGTTATCTGCCAGAATATTTCCCCTGATGTCCAGGATCTTTCCCCTGGCTGCTTTTATGTCACGTTCCCTCTCATGAAGATCCTCCGCCTTTTTTGAATAATATTCTGCCCGAACGTTCATAAGATACCAGAGTCTTCCCACAAGTCCCAGAAGAAGCATTATGCAGATCAGAAAAACCATCCATATTTTTTTCCTGTGATAAACCATGGTCCGGATCATAAAAAAATCCCTCTCAGAGGTCGTCACTGTAATATATGACGTTCCCCTGAGAGGGTATTCTTTTTATCTATTCCAGACCGGCCTCCTCGTTGGTAAGACCTTCGCTCTGCATATCGTTATTATCTTCGGTATCACTGTCCTCCGACTCATCTTCCGGCGGACTTGGTACATTCTCATCGGAAATTGCCTCCTTCTGCCCATCCGCGCCGGTTCCTGTTGCAGAATCGCTGATTCCCTTAAAAAGTTCCCACAGCTCTGTAGTCGGAACTTCTCCATCCTCTGCCTCATCCGGCTGTACATTCAGATACGGAAGTGCTTCGGAAAGGATTCCCTGTGCAATGTACTGTGCGTACGTACTGCTTGCCTGATCATCTACCTTCGGCTCATCCACAACTACATAGATCACAAGCGCCGGATCATCTACCGGTGCAAATCCGATAAAAGATACCAGATACTTGCCATTGCCTCGCGGAAGCTTCTCGGCGGTACCGGTTTTACCACCGGAGCTGTAGCCCTGCACCTTGGATGTACGGCTGGTACCATGGTCTACGCTGGCAGCCATGTAAGAGCGGATATCTGCAGATATCTTCTCGGAAATCGTCTGCTTCATCAGTGTCGGAGAGATCGTTTTTACGATTCCGCCGCTGCTGTCCTTGATCTTCGTCACCAGATGAGGCTGATAGTAGTATCCTCCATTGATCACAGAACACATTGCATTGATCTCCTGTATCATGGTCAGTGTATAGCCCTGTCCGAAAGCAGAGCATGCAAGCTCCGTTTCTCCCATGGTATCGCTGGTATGGATCACACCGCTTCCCTCATTGGGAAGATCGATACCGGTTCTTGTTCCGAAATTGAAAACGCTCTGTGTCTTAAGAAAATTATCTTTTCCCATCTTTGCTGCGATCTGCATCATACCATCGTTGCAGGAATTGGCAATGACATCGGAAAGAGCTTCTGTCCCGTGAGCATCCGGCCATACCGCACATTTGATAAAAGTAGTCGCACCTTCCGCTCCAAAAGACTGTCCGCCGTCACAGACAAAATTATCGTTCTCGGAAATCGCTCCCATTTCAAGTGCGGAGCCCATAACAATGGGCTTTACAACCGATCCCGGCTCGTAGGCGTCTGTCACACAGAAATTACTCCACATCCCGTTCAGCGCTTCCACGGTTTCCTCATCGTTCATGGCAGCGATCTCACTCTGGGAATACACATTTGAAAGATCTCTCGGGTTATTCAGGTCATAACGGTCACCGCCGTCCATTGCCAGGATCTCTCCTGTTTTCGGATCCTCGATGATCACGCCTACATTTTTGGCTCCCATCTTTTCTTCAAAGGTATTTACGTATTTTTCCACGATCTGCTGAAGTCCCAGATCCAGCGAGGTCTCAATGCTTTTGCCATCCGTCGGTTCGATGATCGTCTGTTCTACGTCGGAATTGTTGTTGATGTATCCGTACTGTCTTCCATCCACGCCGGTAAGTGTCGCATTGTAATATCCTTCCAGTCCGGCATCCGCCACATCTCTGGAAAGTGTAAATCCAACGGTATCACAGGCAGTCTCATTAAACGGATAAGATCTGAGATAATCTTCTTCAAACCATACACCTGTGATCCTGGAACGTTCTTTCAGCTGCGTGGCAGTCAGTTCACTGTCGTCTCCCGGATCTTCGTATTTTTCGAAGGCTTTTTTGTCGTCCATGGAAATCTGTTTCTTTACGATCTGATACTGACTTTTTTTTGTACTGCTGTCGGTGAGAAGCTTCCGCATCTCATCTTCATCCAATCCCAGGACTTCCACAAGAGCCTTTATGGTAGGCTCCACGGAATCCTGATCCTTATTGACCTCCAGACAGTCAAGAACCACATTATAGACCTTGTTGCTGGTTGCCAGAATATTCCCGTTCCGGTCATAGATATCGCCTCTTTTTGCCGGAAGTGTCTGATTTTCATATTTCTGCTGAGCCTGACTCAGCACCTGCTTTCGATATTTGCTTCCGCTGGTGGCATTGATATAGGTAATTCTTGCCACCAAACCGACTAAAGCCAGCAACACTAAGGAAAATAGTACTGCCAGCTTTTTCTTCATACTGTAATTTATTTTTTTTACCGGCCTGCGCCTTCTTGTACTCAATCGATCACCTGCTTAAAAACTGTACTTCTGTTACTTGTGTGTGTCCACATCCTGATACTGTCTCACATAACTGTTTCCTTCTGTGGTATAGGTCTGTATCTGATCCTCCGAAGGATATTTCATTCCAAGCTCGCCGATAGCTTTTTTCTTGATCTCGCTGATATCCACTGCAGAAGTGACCTGACTGTAATATGCATCGTTATCTTCTTTCAGCTGTGCAAGCTCAGATTCCAGATTTGCAACATTTTTCATACTCGCCGTGATTTCGGATTTTACCTGAAGATAATTGATACAGGTAAAAAGTACCGCGATGGAAACTGCCGTAAGAAACAGAACGAACCCCTTGTTCATGGCCATTGCCTTTTCCCGGTTCCGCTGTGCCTGTCTGCTTACCACCTGTTTTGCCGGTGTCACAGGCACTGCGGATTTCTGTTTTCTTTTCTGAGCCAGCCGTCGCCTTTCCTGTATCTCGGGCAGATCAGTCCTCTGAGGAACTTCCTGCAGCCGTTTTACCGCATTTCCCTGAACATACATTTCTCTGCTGTTCCTAACGGTATTTCGATTTCTTCTGGCTGTAGTCCCTCTTCCTGTCTTCGCCATTTGCCTACCTTCCATCTCTCAACTACATTTTCCGTTCAAAAATACGAAGCTTCGCACTTTTGGATCTCGGATTCTCTTCCATTTCCTCTTTTCCCGGTAAGATCGGTTTCCTTGTGATCACCTTACCCTTGGATTTCTTTCCGCATACGCAGACCGGAAAATCCGGCGGGCAGGTACAGGGATTTTCATTTTTTCGGAAAATGGTCTTAACGATCCTGTCTTCCAGAGAATGGAATGTAATGATACAGATCCTTCCTCCGTCATCCAGGAGATCGATCATGCCGTCCAGGGAATCCCGGAGCACGTCAAGCTCCCGGTTGAGCTCAATACGTATTGCCTGAAAAGTCCTCTTGGCCGGATGTCCTCCTGTAGCTTGTATTTTCATGGGGATCGCACCCCGTATGATCTCTGTCAGTTCTCCGGTTGTCCGGATCGGTGACTGCTCTCTGGCAGCCACAATGTGTTTCGCTATATTTTTGGCAAATTTATCTTCGCCGTAATCGCGGATAATCCGATACAGCTCCCGTTCCTCATAACCGTTGACTATATCACCGGCTGTACGGCTCTGTCTTCTGTCCATTCGCATGTCCAGAGGAGAATCGTACCGATAGGAAAAACCTCTCTCTTCATTATCCAGCTGATAAGATGACACTCCCAAATCCAGCAGGATCCCGTCCACCTTCTCAATGCCACGGGATCTCAGCTCATCTGCCATGTAACAATAATTGCTGCGAATGATTGTCACCTGATTAAAGGCTGACAGCCGTTCACTCGCAGCAATTATCGCATCCTGGTCTTGATCTATGCCAATAAATCTCCCCTTGGCAGAAAGTTTCTTACACACCTCTGTGGCGTGTCCCGCTCCTCCTAAAGTGCCATCCACATAGATTCCATCCGGCTTTACCCTTAAGCCGTCAATGGTCTCATTGAGTAATACAGATTTGTGCTTAAATTCCATATCCGTCTCCTGTGGGATTTCTACCTGCGTTATGCTCAAATGACGATTCCTATGTTCTGCATGCTTTCCGCAATGCTGTCCATATCATCATAATTGCAGTTCTCGCTCCACTTCTCTTTGCTCCAAACCTCGATCCGGTTCAGATTACCCGTAAGCACCACATCCTTATCCAGACCAGCGAACTGGCGCAGCGTCTGCGGCACCAGGATTCTTCCCTGCTTATCCAGCTGACATGTTGTAGCTCCGGCTACAAAGAAACGTGAAAAGGTTCTTGCGTCTTTATTTGTAAGTGGTAATGCTCGGAGTTTCTCTTCAAAAGCAACCCATTCATCCATCGGATAAATAGAAAGGCAACCATCCAACCCTCTTGTCAGTACGAACTCTTCCCCTAAGAGTTCCCTGAACCTGGAAGGGATGATCAGACGCCCCTTCGCGTCGATCGTATGATTATACTCGCCCATGAACATGAAACCCACCTACTCTCGTGAAACACGATTCTCCCCTTCGTGCTTCCAGGGTGCAAATGGTGTGTTCTGCCACTCATCCCCATTCGCTACCACTATTCACCACTTTCTACCACTTATGTAATCATTCTAAACTATTTACCATGAAAAAACAAGTGCATATCCAAGTTTTTTTTCATTTCATGAAATATCCACAGGTTTTTTTTCAACCTGTTTATTTTCTGTGCATTATTATGAAATGAAAAAGCTTCCGGACAGTCGCCGGAAGCTTTTTTTGACTTTATGTTCTGTTATTTTATGACATTTTAAAGACCTTTGAACGCAAAGGAAAATTTCATCTTTCCATTGGTATCCAGAAGGTATTCCGGATGGGTACGGGCACCCCAGCTGTCATCTCCTCCAACACCCACCTGCGCCTTTGCGGCACGGACAACGGTATAATGGATTGCCGGAAGCTCATAGGGATGCATGGCATTTTCCATTTCATGAGGAGTATATGGAAGTGCCGAGAACATCATCGGGCCGTTTTCTTTATCCATCTCAAAGAGCATTCCTCTACCCTTTCTGTCTGTGATCTTTGCCCAGCGTACTTCCTCTTTGTTTCCGCATTCCTGCGGCACAAGATAGCGTGCCATATTGTCTGTCACGAGATTCTCATAAATGCCGAGCTTTGCGCCATGCTTCCGGTCTGCATAAGTCTCTGCCGGTCCCAGGCCGTACCACTGAACATGATCATAATCCGCATTGAATTTAAAGAGTACTCCGAACTCCGGCATATCACCCAGCTCTTTTACAGGATCATAGGTCAGCGTTGTCTTTACTCTTCCATCTCCGGTTACCTCATAGGCAAGACGGCATTCACTGGCAGGCGTAGTTGGCAGGATGTAGGTAAAAGCAACCTCCACGCTGTTTTCGTGAACCGTTGTCTCCGGAGCATTGGCCGGACCATACATGCCTTTTCGGTAATCCTTATGACTTGCATACATGCTGGCGATCTTCCACTGTGCATAGCGCATCTGCATCAGACTTCCGCAATCATTATCTGTAGGTGCTCTCCAGAAGTTGGGCTTCGGAATCGCTTCGATCATTTCTCTTCCTGCATATTTATACGAAACCAGACCACCATTGAGAACGGAAAACAGCACTTCGAAATTTTCCCCGCGGACACCGATGTTATGAAGGCTTCTCACAAGCTCCACGCCACACGCAGGAGCTTTCGGTGATCCTTCCACCTGATAAACATACTGGCCGAAAGCAACCTCATGTCCTGCCTCTGCCCAAAGTGTTTTTTCTCTGAGAAGGAAGGCTACGGTTACCGTATATTCGCCCGGGCGCTGCTGTTTTCCAAATGGAAGTCTGTAGGTCTGTTGGCTTAAAGGCTCCACCGCTGTATCCAGTGTCTCTGTGCGGAGAACATGACCGTTCTTTGCAAGAGTTACTTCACATCGGAATGTGTCCGTATTTACAAAAAGATTTTTGTTGATGATCTTAACAGAATCCTCACTTACCTGCGCAGTGATATTCTGGTAGTTGAATTTTACCTCCTGCATCTTTGGTGAAGCATCTCTGTCTCCGCCGTATGCGATACCGTTTCCACTAAAATTATAATCTGTAGGACGTTCACCGAAGTCTCCGCCGTATGCCTGGAATTCTTTACCGTAACGGTCTTTTTTGTAAATAGACTGATCAATGTAATCCCAGATAAAGCCACCCTGATATTTCGGTTCTGTATCTGTAAGATCTGTATATTTATGCATTGCGCCGCAGGAATTTCCCATTGCATGGGTATACTCACAGCAAATAAACGGCTTGCTGTCATCCTTTGCAAGGAACTCCCGGATTGCTTCTACGGAAGGATACATCTGGCTTTCCATGTCACTGGTGGCATTGTAGCTGCGGTCATGGAAAACCCCCTCATAATGTACCAGTCTTGTAGGATCATTCTTGTGGTAGAACTCAGACATCTCAAAGATATCTTTTCCACCAAAGGATTCATTTCCACAGGACCAGATCAGGATCGCCGGGTGGTTCTTGTCACGCTGATACATGGAATTTACACGATCCAGCATCATGCCCAGCCATTCCGGTTTGTTGTGCGGAACGATATCCGTGTGATCTCCGGTAAATTCTGCTATATCCCAGGTTCCGTGAGATTCCAGATTGTTTTCTGCGATCATGTAAATACCATATTCATCACAGAGACGGTAGATCGGAGATGCATCCGGATAATGACAGGTACGGATCGCATTGATGTTGTTCTGTTTCATGGTCACGATGTCTTTGAGCAGTTCCTCCCGGGACACATGTCTTCCTGTGACAGAGCTGAACTCATGGCGGTTCACACCCTTGAATACGATACGTTTTCCGTTAAGGGTCATGATACCATCCTTCATTTCAAAACGGCGGAAACCGACTTTCTCCGGGATGATCTCCTGGAGCTTTCCGCTTTCATCACTGATCTCCAGCTCCAGATCATAGAGATTCGGCTCTTCTGCACTCCAGAGAAGGGGATCCTGAATCTCCCAGGTACAGGTATCCTCTCCGTTCAGAGATCTTTCATCCTGCAAAAGGATCTCTCCCTTTCTGGAAAGTGTAAGCTTCATTTTTCCTTTTCCCCAGGTACTGGTCACGATCTCAAGCTCGGCTTTTTTGAGAGTTTCATCCGGAATGGCACGGATCCTGAGATCATATACATGGACATCCGGTACCGTAAACAGATAAACATCTCTGTAAATTCCGGAAAAACGGTAAAAATCCTGATCCTCGCACCAGCTGCTGGCTGTCCATTTAAACACCTGTGCCGCCAGCTTGTTCTCACCGTCCTTCAGATATTCCGTAAGCTCGAATTCTGACGGAGTAAAAGAATCTTCACTGTATCCCACAAATTTTCCATTGAGCCACAGAGCCAGGCCGCTCTCTGCTCCCTGGAATGAAACAAATACTCTTTTTCCTTTCATGCTCTCCGGCACATGGAAATATCTCACATAGCTTGCCACCGGGTTAAAACGTTCCGGGATCTGTCCCGGATGAAGTTCTTCATGGCCTTCCCACGGATACTGGACATTGGCATACTGCGGTGCATCATATCCTTCCATCTGGATATGTGCCGGCACATAAATGTCCTCCCAGTCCTTACAGGAATATGCTTCTTCCTCAAAGCCTGGGATAGCAGATGCATAATTCCGTGCATAATGGAACTTCCAGAGACCATTCAGACTGTGACGGAAAGAAGTTTTCCCATCTTCTCTCTCTTCCTCACAGCGATAATATGTATGATCTGAGTGGGCATCCATTCTTCCGTCGCTGAAATACCGGGGATCTTTTAACAGAGAATGATCAAATTTTTTCATTTTTTCCTCCTGCCCGGCAGATTCTGTTTTTTCTGCCGGATCCTTCGTTTTTTATGCTATGATCATTATAGTATAATCCACCGGATTATGGTATAATATGTTTCACCAAAATATATAACATTTAGAAACAGGTGAATATCATGTCGATCTATTTCAGAAACACTCCGGTCAGTGCTCCCTTCATGTTTGAATCTCTTGGGAACCACTGGAATCAGGTTAATATCTTCCGTCCGGACGGATATCCGTATTATCATTACCTCCAGACTGAAAAGGGTACCGGACGCATTGAAGTCCGTGGAAAATTTTATACTCTCGGAGCCAACGAGGGCATCCTCATCGCCCCCGGTGTCCCTCATTCCTATCACAGGGAGTCTACTTCCTGGACCACGATGTTTGCCACCTTCACAGGAACACTGGCAGGCAGCATTCCTTCCATGACAGACAACCAGGAAGTGATCCTTATCGAAAAGGAACAAGGAGCCAGTATCCGGAAAATGATTTCTTCTACCTTGCGTAAATATCATCAGCCCACACCGGATATGAAATCTCTTTCTTCCGACTGCTATAATTTTCTTATGAATTTTACAGACTGTGCAGCTTCTCCGAAGATACAGGATAATCCTCTCTACCAGAGATATGTGATCCCGGTAATAAAAGAAATCGAAACCGGTTATCAGCAGGATATCACTGCAGCGCAACTGAGCCGGAGCGTTTTTGTCTCTCCGCAGTATCTTTCCCGTCTGTTCCGCCGTTTTATGGGCTGCTCGGTTTACGAGTACGTTACCATGTACCGCATCAGCCGCGCACGTGAGCTTCTGCTTTCCAGACCGGATATGAAGATCCAGGATGTTGCCGGCGCTTCCGGATTTTCCGATGCCAGCCACTTTATCGCCATGTTCCGTAAAGTCACAGGCACAACTCCTCTGGATTTCCGAAAGATGTACTGATATATTCCTACTGCACAGCACAAAAACTGCCCTGCCGGAAACGTCGTAGAAGACGTTTTCCTGCAGGGCAGTTTTCTGCTGCTCTTATCAGCCAAATGCCGGTATCCTTATCCTATATTCTGATCCATCAGACAAAAGCATCTGTATCCTATATCTGTTTGATCTCAGTTTCCGTAATATAATTCCAGAATACGGTCAACTCTTTGGCTGGCCTCCAGATTCTTCAGAAGATCGCTCCTGCTCCTGATCTGGCTGTCCAGCTTCTTCCGTTCCTCCTGCAGCTGCTGCAAAAGTGACGCTTTCCGAAGAGCTTCCTCTTTCTTCTGTATCTCGTTCTGATCCATTTTTTTCTCCCTGTACAGTCTCTGTTTCCAGATTCTCTGCTACATTTTCCCGTTGCTGTTCCGCTTCTTTCTCTGCCTGCTGATCTTTCTCGATCCTTCTCATCCGTACTTTTGCCCGCTTTCTGGACATCACGCGTTTCACTGCAACTACCACGGTACAAAGAACAAAAAGTATTACCGAGATCACCAGTGAAACATCCACGCCGGTTCCCGGAAACGGTATTTTATCTGTGCGGAACCGCTGGAGCACTGTTCTTCCAAGACCATAGCCTGCCAGATATCTCAGAAAGATCTCTCCCTGAAATACTTTTTTGCGAAGCAGCATCATAAGCACCAAAAGCACAAGCAGACACCAGAGACTTTCATAGAAAAACAAAGGCTGTACCAAAATCCAGGTACCACCGTCCACGATTTGAAGCTTTTCACGCATAGCCGTGGTGACCTCTCCTGCTCGTACCGCAGTCAGCGGCAGCTGCATGGAAAAAATGTTATCTGCATATTCCCCGAAAGATTCTCTGTTAAAAAAGCTTCCCCACTTTCCTATTATCTGCCCGATCAGAAGTCCCATGCAGGCAAGATCTGCCATCTGCCAGAAGGATTTCTTTCGGATCCTGCAGTAGACCGCACCACCCAGCACACCACCCAGAAGTCCGCCATAAAACATAAGTCCTCCGGACCGTATATTCAGAAGCTGTCCCGGATCATTTTTATAAAGGCTCCAGGAAAAAGCCGCATAAAGCAGCCTTGCCCCTGCCACACCGGAAAGCAGCGTTATGATGGCCAGATCCAGATATGCATCCGGATCTTCATGATTTCTTCTGGCTTCCAGTACCACAAAAAAGATTCCCAGAAGCATTCCTATCGCGATCAGGACGCCATAGATCGTGATCTCAAAGTCAAAGATCTCAAAGGATCTCGGCACATGATCCAAAACCAGATTTAATCCGGGAAACCGAATTGACATATCCATAAAATCACCTGTTATAATTTTTCAGCTTACAGCCGGTATTTCACAGACGTTGGTGATCACACGTTAAATCTGAATAAGATCACATCTCCGTCCTGTACAACGTACTCTTTTCCTTCCATACGTACAAGGCCCTTCTCTCTGGCACCTGCATAGGAACCGCAATCCAGAAGATCCTGATAATTCACAACCTCTGCTTTGATAAATCCACGTTCAAAGTCTGTGTGGATCTTACCTGCTGCCTGCGGTGCCTTGGTTCCGATCTTGATGGTCCATGCTCTTGTCTCATCCTCTCCTGCTGTCAGGAAGCTCATAAGGCCAAGAAGGTGATAGCTTGCGCGCACCAGCTTCTCCAGGCCGGATTCTGTCAGTCCCAGATCCTCAAGGAACATCTTTCTCTCATCCTCATCCAGCTCGGAGATTTCCTCCTCGATCTGCGCACAGATCACAAATACCTCGCTGTTCTGTTTGGCAGCGTATTCACGTACTGCCTGTACATACTGATTGTTCGCCCCATCATCTGCGATATCATCCTCTGCAACGTTAGCCGCATAGATCACCGGTTTTGCAGTAAGAAGATTATAGGTTGCAAGCCATGCATCCTCATCTTCGTTCTCTGTTTCCAGAGTAATGGCAAGCTGTCCCTCTTCCAGATGCGCCTTTACTTTTTCAAGGAATGCAAGCTCTTTGGCAGCTTCCTTATCCATACGTGCAGTCTTGGTAACCTTGGCAATTCTTCTCTCGAGGATCTCAAGATCAGAGAAAACAAGCTCCAGATTAATAGTCTCGATATCGCGGAGCGGATCAATGCTTCCATCTACATGAACAACATTGGAATCCTCAAAGCAGCGTACCACGTGAACGATAGCATCTACCTCACGGATATTTGCAAGGAACTGGTTTCCAAGTCCCTCTCCCTTAGATGCGCCTTTTACAAGACCTGCAATATCGACGAATTCGATCACTGCCGGTGTTACTTTTTTTGATTTATAAAAATCTCCGAGAAGATTCAGTCTCTCATCCGGAACGGTTACAACACCCACATTGGGGTCGATAGTACAGAACGGATAGTTTGCGGATTCTGCTCCGGCTTTTGTCAGTGAATTGAATAATGTACTTTTTCCTACGTTAGGAAGACCTACGATTCCTAATTTCATTTTCTCTATTTCCTCCTGTAAATCCTTTGATTTCAAGGGATTTCAGCATACTTACTTTTGCAAGTGGGCCATTTAGTGGGCCATTACATTGCCATAAGCGCTTCTGCTACCAAGTCCATTTCTTTTTTCTTTTCTTCCTCGGTAGTATGAACATATAAGTTCATTGTAATTCCAATATTCGAATGGCCCAGTAACATCTGAAGTGTTTTCGGTTTCATTCCTGCTTCAATACATCTGGTAGCAAAAGTATGTCTCAAGATATGCATCGAAAATCTTGAAATTTTTGCTTTATCACAGATTTTAAACAGCGCTGTATCATATGTACTGTTCTTAACCGGTGTTCCTTTTCGACACAGAAACACAAATTCTTTCCATTCTGTTGAAATTTCTGAAATCCTCTTATTCTTTTCTTTTTGTTTTTTTAGTATAGCAACCGCTTCTTCTGTTAAGGGTATCGTACGGTAGCCTGATTTACTCTTTGGTTCTCCGATACGCCACTCCTTTGCACTATAACGATATTCCATACTTCTGCGAATCTGAATTGTTTTGGATTTAAAATCGACATCTTCCCATTTCAATCCTACCAATTCGCCTGTTCGCAATCCGGTTTGTAGTATAAAACGATACTGATTTTCATAGCTTTGACCTTCTGCGTATTGTAAAAATATTTTTTGTATGTCTCTTGTTAAAGCAATCTTCTTCTCAGATGGCTTTCCCATATCACTTTTCACAGATTTTTTGCAGGGATTGCTACACAGGACTTCATTTTCTTTTGCATACTCAAACATGTTGTATAATGCAATTCTTGCCTGATAAATTGTAGATGTACGATACTCCTGATCTGCCATATCATAAAATATTTTCTGACAGTGAAGTGGTTTCACGTCTGATAGTGTCATCTTCCCAATTACCGGTTTAATATTTTTAATATATCTCTCCGTATAATTGCGAACAGTATTTGAACGGACTGTTTTCTTTTTTATCCCAATCCAATAATCAAACCATTGATCGACCAGCATATCTGATGGCATTGAAATATCACTGTGTTCATCCACATAAGTCGCATCAGCAATCCATGCTCTGCACTCTTGCAGCTTTTTGAATCGTTTATGTTTTCTCTTTCCAAACCGATCTACAAATCTGGCTGAGTATAATCCCGTACTTTCTTGGGTTATTCCTTTGCCAAGTTCTTTGCCTTTTAAATCTTTTCCCATATTTCAGCTCCTCTCATAAGAAGCCCTAATACAGTACCTTGTATTATACCATAGCATCTTATTTTTGTGAATATTCATTTTCATCTCATCTTCTGTCATTCATTTATATTTCCACACTTTCCGAAATGAATTTTTCAAATTCTTTTCTCTTTACAAGTTTTTTCGTACCTACGTAAAGCACAAACGGACATCTCGGTTCTTTCAAAAGACTACTTATTCTATTTTGTCCGATATTACTGTATTCTGCTGCCTCTTCAATTGTAAGAGCCACTTTTTCACATATTGCAACATATTGTTTGTTCATAAAATCCTTTCCTTATTGTTTAACGTGCGTAGCATTCACTTCTATCCGCAATACACACGATCATTCTTTGTATTCAACAACGTTTTCGCTTTCTCCATTTTCATACTTGCAATTGCTTCTCGTTTACTTGTGCCTCCAACATACATTGGTGTACACATTTCTAAAATACGGTCATAGATACGTCTTTTCTCTAACATGGTCTCGCTTTTTATTTCTTTCAGCGGAAGATTGGTCGTGATGATCAATGGTCGTCCTGAACGGATCCTGCGATCTATGACGCTAAAAATAATTCCTAACGCATATTCTGAATTTCGTTCCACTCCAAGATCATCAATAATCAAAAGCTGGTAAGAAGCCAATGCATTGATATATTCCATTTTGTCTGCCAGTGGAAATATATCATCGATAATGGTATTGAAATTTGTCATCTTTACCGTTACTTCTCGTTTGAGAAGATCATTGGCAATACACCCGGCAATATAACTTTTCCCGGTACCAACCGGTCCCCAAAACAAACAACCAATATGATTTCTTTTCATTTCATCCCAGTTATCAACATAGCTTTTGGCCTTATGCATTACCGCATCTGACATATCTGCATTTTCAAATGTCCACTCTTCCATTCTGCTCTCGTCAAAACAGATGCTCGTATTTCTGCTGACTAATTCCCGGTGCTCTTTGTCTTTAAAATATTTTTGTTCTTCTTCATATGCTTTTCTGTCACAGGCACATTGCCTGGAATGTTTTTTCATCCCCATAAAACTACCCTTAGGGAAAAAAGCTTCTTTCGCTTCCCCACAGACTTTGCAATATCGCAAACCATCACTGCCTACACATACGGGATCTTCTTCTCTCATCACAAACTCTCTCCCTCCCCATAGCAATAATTTACTTCATGATATTTATTACTTTTATATTTCTCAGTTACTTTACTAGGTGCCACATTTCCGGCTTCTGCACAGCCATTTTTATGACCAGATGATGGGTGCTTTTCCGGCTCTATTACAGCCATCTTTTCAACCGCCTTATCATCAACCGGCTGTAAACCTATCTCATCAGATGGAATTTTCACATATAAATGATTAGGTTTTGAAAATCCACCGGATCTGCGAACCAATAGTCCCACATCATCTAATTCCTTCAACGCTGTTTTTACAGAAGATTTGCATTTATCGATTTGAACAGACAATTCTTCTATTGGAAATATCAAATAAACATTTCCATACTTGTCTATCCAGCTATTCTTTCTCGATATCCGCGCCCGGTCATACAAAATCATATAAAGAAATTTTGCATTTTGAGAAATGCGCAGTTTCAGCAAAAACTTCGGAAACTGGAAGTACTGAAGCATCTGCTCAGACTCCTTCATGTATTCATATTTCATTCTTTTCTCGCCTCGTTTCTGTTTCTAATTGTTGTAAAAATCATTTTTATGCCGGCTAAAAAATGTTCTTACACATATACAAAAGATGAAGGGCATAAATACAGCCTCTTAATGAAAAATTTTTATTTTTCCTGCAAAAAATACCCTTTCATTAATACGAAATGCTGAGAGACATTTTTACAACCCCCTGAGGAAATTTTTTTATTTTTTTCGGTTAATCGAATACTTAAAAACAAAAAAACACTCACCTATTCACAGGTGAATGCCTTATCAAAATTTCCTTATTTTGTTGTCTGTGACGCTTGCTCAGAAACGCTTGCGTATCTGCTAAAATGTAATTGCCTGCAATTATATTTTCACGTGGGTATGGGGACGTAATCCCCATCAAGTCCGCTACTCGTAAGTAATACAAAATTGTCAAAATGACAATACTGTAATACACGGGTGGATCTTGCTCTGGTTGTAACACATGAATTCATACAATAATAGGCCCAAATGGGCACTTTCACCATTCGAGCCTATATATTATATGTCTTTGGGATAATAGCTTAAAAAATAACTGTCTAGACCACTTTTTAAACTGTCTACTATTTAGGGTACAGTTTATTTTCAACCATACTATTTTTTATTCTTTGGCTTTATTCCCCAGAATACCACATTCATGAGTATTACGATCAACAGCACAACAGCCATTGATACCCAGAATCCCATATTGAGTCCGAGCCATTCACAAGTTCCAAAAAGTGTCATCCATAATTCTTTCCAATTCATTCTTTCTACCTCCTAGAGCAGTTCGCCATAATAGCGGACATATGCTTTTTTCAAGCTTGTTGCCAGCATCATGTACAGCAGAATACATGGGATCAGATATGCAAAATATGATGCCGGTAAAGCAACAAGACCAAGTGCAGCTCCAAATGGTGTGAACGGAATCACAGTCAGAACTGCAATACCTGTCATGGTAAGCAATGTTACCGGTGCTGATGCACGGCTCTGGATAAACGGAAGCTTTGGTGTGCGGATCATGTGGATGACTAATGTCTGGCTCCACATAGATTCCACAAACCATCCTGCCTGGAACATTCCGATATACCGTGCCTGCATAGCAGCAAGCTCTGCACCGCTGTAATTGGCTGCCAGATCATTGAATAAAATGCCTTTTGATACAAATAACGGGCAGAATACAAAGTACATGAATATATAAGTTGTAAAATCAAAAATCGAACTTGTAGGTCCAATCCAGATCATAAAACTACCCACACTGGAAGCATCCCATTTACGTGGTTTTGCAATAAACTCTTCGTCTACGTTATCCCATGGAATTGCTGTACAGGACAGATCATAGATCAGATTCAGGAAAATCAGATGTACACTCATCATCGGGAGGAAAGGTAACAGTGCCGAAGCAGCTAATACAGAGAACATATTTCCAAAGTTAGATGAGGCCGTCATCTTGATATATTTGATCATATTAGCATAAGTTTTACGTCCTTCTATGATTCCTTCTTCCAGAACCATCAGATCTTTTTCCAGCAGGATGATATCTGCGGATTCTTTTGCCACATCTACTGCAGTATCTACAGAGATTCCAATATCGGCAGCTTTCATTGCAGCGGCATCGTTGATTCCATCACCCATGAATCCTACGGTATGACCGTTTTCTCTGAGAACTGAAACCACGCGTGCTTTCTGATCCGGTGTAAGCTTTGCAAATACCTCTGTTGTCTCTACTGCTTTTGCAAGCTGGCCATCTGTCATATGATCCAGATCAGAACCCAGAAGCATGTTGCGTACTTCAAGTCCTACCTGCTTGCAGATTGTACGTGTTACCTTATCATTATCACCTGTCAAAATCTTTGTTATTACGCCGTGTGCTTTCAATGCCCGAATTGCATCTGCAGTAGACTCCTTTGGTGGATCAAGAAATGCCAGATATCCAATTAGTACCATCTCACACTCATCTTTTATACCAAATGCACCCACCGGAGAAGGATTGCTTTTTTGTGCAATGGCAAGCACACGGAATCCTTTGTCATTCAGTTCGTCTACTGTTTTCAGAATACGCCCACGAACCTCTTCTGTAAGTGGCTGCACAGTACCATCGCACTCAGCAAAAGAACAGATGGAGAGCATTTCTTCTACAGCTCCCTTTGTTACCATCTGTGTCTTTCCCTTTTTATCCTGTACTACCGTAGTCAGACGACGACGTGTAAAATCAAATGGAATCTCATCTACCTTCACATAATTTTCAGACAAATCGAGGAGCTTTGGATCTGCCGCCTCTTCTTCCTCTGTTCTGTGAATGATCGCCAGATCCATCAGGTTCTTATAACCGGTCTGGAAGTAGCTGTTTAAGTATGCATGGCGCAGTACTCTTGTATCATCTTCTCCATTCACATTCAGGTGATATTCCAACACAACCTTATCCTGTGTCAGTGTTCCTGTTTTATCTGTACAGAGAATGTCAATGGCACCGAAATTCTGGATAGAATTCAGATTCTTAACAATCGTCTGCTTTTTACTCATGGAAACGGCACCTTTTGCAAGACAGGTTGTTACGATCATCGGCAGCATCTCCGGAGTCAGTCCGACAGCCACGGAAATACCGAACAGAAAGGCATCCAGCCAGTCTCCCTTTGTGATACCATTGATAAAAAATACCAGCGGAACCATGACCAGCATAAACCGGATCAGAACCCATGACACTGCATTCACGCCTTTGGTAAAGCTTGTCTCCACTGCTTCACCTGCAATCGCAGATGCCATGGAACCAAACAAAGTGCGGTCTCCCGTGCAGACAACCACTGCCGTTGCACTTCCGGAAATTACATTGCTTCCCATAAAAGCAATATTGCTGTAATCGGTGATGCTTTCTTTCTGTGCACATACCTTCGGTGTCTTTTCCACCGGTTCGCTTTCACCTGTTAAGCTTGCCTGACTGATAAATAAGTCTTTGGCATCCAGAATACGGACATCTGCTGGGATCATGTCTCCTGCTGAAAGATGTACGATATCTCCTACAACCAGATCGTCCATAGGAATCTCAATTTTTTCCTGTTCTCTTCTTGTGACGGTGCAAGTAGTTGTGATCATGGATAACAGTTTTTCTGCTGCATTTCCACTTCTGGATTCCTGTACAAAACGAAGCGTACCGGAGATCATAACCATGGTCAGAATAATCACCACTGTTAATGGATCAAAATCTTCCGGTGAACTTCCTAACAGAGAAAAATATGGAAAAACCATATCTGTCATAGTAGAAACAACTGCCAGACAGAAAAGGATTGCTGTAAATGGATTGATAAATGCTCCAGCCAGACGTTTCGCAAGGGATTGTTTCTTCTCATGCGTTACTTTATTCGTTCCATATTTTGTCCGACTTACCACTATATTTTCAGCATCCAGTCCACGAAGTGTTGTGTGCAGACTCTTCAAAACCTCCTTAATCGGATTGGTAGCCGCATGTTCGATGCGGTGGTTCTGCTCGTCACGGATCACAGCTTGCTGTGCTGCCTGCCGAACAGCCATACGATTTTCTTTCTTATTCATTGGTCTTTACCTCCTTGTTTTGCAATTATTTTTTATAATATCGATCACTTTTCTCGATATACCAAAGATCAAATCCCGCCACAATAAACCATGCAACCATAGCAGTCACAAACCAGTGATTTTCAAAGCCTGTCCATAGACCTTTTAGCAGAAAAATCAATCCATTTAATGCAATGACTTCACCGATGTTACGACAAAGCGGCACAATTTTAATCTTCTCTTTCTCTTCCTGCGGCATGTTTTTCCAAGAAGAGAAATGAATATGGCCTTTTCCACATGCAAACATAAAACCGGCAATCGTGAAAATGATACCAAAAAAGATACAGGTTAAATTCATGGTTTTCTTCTCCTTTCATTGATTCCTCTCGTTATGAGCTTATTTATTTTCTGAAGCCTGATAAGCAATTTCACCATCGTAACTGCTAAAAAAATCCAAACAACCACAGATATTTGATACCAGACCTGTATCACCAAAATTTGGTGAGCCGGAAATATAAGACTCACACAACTGCATGCTGCAGTGAATAAAATATAAAGAATGAAAAAAATTATCCATCTTTCACTTTTGATTTTTTTCAACTACAACACCTCCCAACCTGCACTGATTACTTCCGGAAGTTCCAATGCCTGACCAACAATACCTTCCAGAACATTGCTTTTCGGTTTTCCCGCAGAACAATACTTCGCTATGATCTCGACTTTATCCCCCACAACATCTCCACTTTCCAGATGATTCAGATACAAGGTCTTACTGGAATTGCTAGTGATCAGTAAAAGTCTTATTTCCTGTTCTGCATCTTCCTGACAAAGTACTGTGATGCAGTATTCTTTTTCAGATTCATCTCCTACAGCAATCGGATTAAGTTTTCTTGCAAGCGGACGCAGAATCAGATTTGAACCAATCAAAATGCCTGCTGCAGAAACTGCCATTATAAACATTCCTGTGCTGGCAAGAATACCAATTGCCGCTGTACACCAAAGTGTTGCTGCTGTATTCATTCCTCTTACCGTACCGCTGTCTTTAAAGATCACACCACTGCATAGGAATCCAACACCGGAGATAATGCTGCTTCCTACACGAAACACCTGATCGGAACCATAAAGCATTGGAAATAAAGTAAAAAAACTGGTTCCCATACAGATCAGAACATTTATCCGTATTCCAGCTGGATGCCCGGTCAACTGCCTTTCCAATCCGATAAAAAATCCAAGCAACACGGATAAAGAAATTCTTAAAACAAAATCTGTGTATACCATACATACCGCCTCCCTTCGACCTCTTACAGAATACAAAAAAAGCAAGGAGAATCACATGACCAAAATCTTGCGATTTCCTTGCGATTTAGCAAGAACTATGAGAAACACACTCCGCGAGTTTCTCATAGTTATCGCGACAGTCGCCAAGGCCTCGTGCAAGCACGGACTTTGGCTCGTTGTTCGCGTAAATTACAAAAAATTTGGCGGACTGCTTTCAGCCCGCCTGTTTTACACCTTATCATTAAATTTATATCCGATCCCCCAAATCGTAAGTATAAACTTTGGTTCATCCGGATTCGGTTCAATCTTCTTTCGCAATTTTCGAATAAATGCCATGATATTACTGTCATCTAAAAGATAATTTTCAGACCATACTGCCTTATAGATCTGCTCTTTTGTAAATACTTCTCCTCTGTTTTCCGCCAGAAAATACAGGATATCAAACTCCTTAGGAGTCAGGGAAACCGCTTGGCCCATTCTAGTAACGCTCCTGCTTTTCGGATTGATTACTAATTCCCCAATTTTCATCTCATCCGAAAGATTGAGAGATGCAATTTCTGAATTATTTGCAGTGCTGAGCAGTAATGAATTTATCTCGCCACTCACCATATCATAGATACCAGAAAGCAGTTCTTTCGCACTGTCACTTTCTGGTGGTTCTTTGATCAGCTTTTGAAGGAGCCATTCCTGCAGGACAGAATCCATGGAAATAACACTGATATTCTTTTTCATGATGGTTTCCCTCCTTTCAGATCAGCCCATGATATTTCTTCTGATAAACAGTTTTGACCACCGTAGTCAGAAGCATATAGAGTAAGACTACAACAAATAAAAACAGGAAATACATGATTGGCAATTTCGTCAATCCAATAACACCTGCGCTTTTGGTAAAAGTAAGTGAAGTAAAGACAATAATTCCTGCAAAGGTCGTACAAACAACCGGAATGGAAGGACTGCTCTGCACAAATGGTATCTTCCTTGTCCGAAGAAAATGAAGGATCAAAACCTGCGTCCACATCGATTCTAAAAACCATCCTGTCTGAAACAAAGCAACATACTGCGACTGCATCACTGGATCTACCATGTTCAGATACGTTGTATCGCCACACAATAATGGACAGAGAATATAATACAAAAACAGAAATGTCACGATATCAAATATCGAACTAATAGGACCAAAAAATAACATAAATCGTCCCAGCGTCTTTCCGGACCAGTCTCTTGGCGAGAGTGTTTCTTCCTCATCCACATTATCCCATGGAAGGATGATACATAAAACATCATACAGCAGATTCAATAATAAAATCTGCAGAGATGTCATTGGCAAAAATGGTAAGAATGCACTGGCACATACAACAGAAAAAATATTGCCAAAATTAGAACTTGCCGTAATCTTAATGTATTTGAGCATGTTTGTAAATGTTTTACGCCCTTCCAGAATCCCCTGCTCTAATACACCTAAATCCTTTTGAAGCAATACGACATCCGCTGCATCTTTCGCTGCATCTACCGCTGTATCTACTGAAATACCAACATTCGATTCACAAAAAGCCGGGATATCATTGATTCCATCTCCCAAGAAACCTACTGTATGTCCATTTTGCCTTAAAGCAGAAACAATACGGACTTTCTGCCCTGGTGTTACTTCTGCAAATACATGAATATCTTCTACTGTTTTGCCGAGTTCATCGTCCGTCATCTGATCCAAATCTGCACCAGTCAATATGATTTCTGACGGGATTTTGACCCTTCGGCAAATAGATGCTGCCACATCAGCCTGATCACCTGTCAGTATTTTCGGTGTTACCTGCAGTCTTTTCAGAGCCTCCACAGATGTCTTTGCTGTCTTTTTCGGTGCATCAAAGAATGCAAGATATCCCATCAGGATCATATTGTTTTCGTCTGTCGGTATGATCTGATCCTGTTTCTCAATCTTTTTCCGTGCAACAGCAATCACTTTCATTCCATCCTGCAGCATCTCATCCACTACAGAAGCAACACTCTGCATCCCGTTTTTTTCCATCGGTAGGATTTCGCCACGAAATTCCACATGACTGCACCGAGACACAATCTGGGAAATATTACCCTTCATAATAAGCTGGCAATCTCCATTTTTATCTGTCACCAGTGTACTAACAAATTTGCGGGAATAATCAAATGGAATTTCATCCTCTTTCTGATACCGCATAAGAAGATCAGAAAAATGCTGTTCATGCCCAGGCATCGTCTGGCAGGCAAGAATTGCATTATCAATTGGATTACATACACCGGAATGGAAAGCACTATTTAAAAAAGCAAAATCCAATACCTGCCCACTTTCGTTTCCCAGCACATCCATATAGTATTCCAATAGGATACTTTCATTGGTCAGTGTTCCTGTTTTATCCATGCAGAGCACATCCATGCTACCAAATCCTTGCATTGCATTAATGTCTTTAATGATTGTCTGCTTTTTACTCATACTCAGGCTGCCCCTTGCAAGGCAGGCTGTGATCACCATCGGCAGCATTTCCGGCATCAAGCCAACGGCAACAGACAGTGCAAAGGCAAAAGATTCCAGCCACCTTCCACCTGTGATCTGCAATAGTATGAATACAATAGGAATCAATACTGCAATAAAACGAAGCATGACCCAGGCAATAGAGTTGGCTCCTTTTTGAAAAGACTGTTTTTCATCTGGATCTTCTTTCGTAAAACTACCATATAGTGTGTCTTTTCCGACTGCAAGCACAATACCCTCACCTTTTCCACTGATGACAGTTGTTGCCATAAATGCAAGATTTTCAAGTTGCGTCAAGGATTCCGAATTACTGTAACTCAATGCCTGTGCATTTTTTTCCAGGATCGCACTTTCGCCTGTGATCGCTGCCTGGGAGAGAAAGAGATCACTTACTTTGGTGAGTCTCAGATCAGCCGGAACACGATCACCTGCCACAAGCAGAACAATATCTCCAACCACCAGTTCCTCAGCTGGAATCTCTTTCACTTCTCCCGCACGCCGTACGGTAATGCTTTCATGTATCAGCCGGTTTAGCTGTTTTGATGCATTCTTTGCACGAAGTTCCTGAACCAAACGGATTGTTCCGCTAATCAAAATCATTGAAAAAATGATAATCGCAGTCGTTGCATTTCTGGCAAAATTCGATACAAGAACCACATCTGTAGCCAGTGAAATGATTCCAAGAACTAAAAGAATGATATTAAATGGATTGATGAAGGCACGCCGCAGTAGTCGTAACATGGTATCATTTCTTCTTTGCGAGAAACTATTTACACCATACTTCTCTCTCATCAATTCAACCTGTGATTGTGACAGGCCTTCCCCTGATATCTCTAATTCCTGATATATTTGTGATACTTCTCGATAAGCATATTTCTTAATACAACAATCGATCAGTGTAGTTTTAGGCATATAGACTTGCCTCCTTTCTCAATACCGATATATTTATTTTAACATTATCTTAAAAAAACTCCATGCTTAGATTCTTGCTTTTTTCTTGCGATTACATTGATAATTTACTTCTACACCGCACCTCTTTAAAACCAATAAACTCAAGGCCTTTGTTCCGTCCCTTAAACACTGCCGTGACAATTAAAAGCAAAGCATAATACAACAACGTTCTGTTCGATACTAGAAATATATCATCAGCATACAGTTTGAGCGGAAAAAGTCTCATGGTCATGAGCGAAAATGAAAGCAAAATTTATTAGATGGTACAACATACTATGCCTTTAAAATTCCAGTTACATATTCATATTGGAACCTAATCATCTGTTATTTTTATTATAATACTTGAAAAAAAAGAAGCACTCATACAAGCGCTTCTTCTTACCATATTAGGACTTCGACCAAAAGTTAGTGGGCCACAAAGTGGGCCATTTTTCAAAAAATTACATGAATTTATATAGAGTTTTATCCAAGTCGAAAATCCGCTAAATGCTCTAGCTATCAGCATTTAAAGGCATTTAACAACTTATATGGACATTTATGAAACCTGTCTCGTAATAACGATTCCTAATTTCATCTCTCTATATACGTCCTTTCAATATATTTATTTACAGTATTTTTCAGATACTATTTAAACAGGCCTTTCCGTTTTTCAGGCCATTCCTGTCCCATATTACCATACACAGCCTGAAATCGCAACTGTGAGGCATTTATTGTTACTGTCAGTCCCTGGACATGATCATCAGAAGCTGCCCGCTTTCATACAGGATCTCTGCGGTTTCTTCCGAAATCTCATTGCTGACGGTCAGGCCACTGTCTTCTACTGTCAGATGATATCCGTTCAGCGGATACTTAAATCCCCTCAGAGTGAGGCCTGTCACATCACCTCCCACAGTAAAGAATGAAACATATTTTCCAAACTGCTCCTCTCTGTGCAGGATGGTTCCGCTTTCTGCAAGTGTGATATAATTCCACTGATCTGCGATCGCAATACGAACGCCCTGTTCCTTACCCATGGAAAGCAGTCCCAGATTCGCCAGCACATGATCCAGCCTTGTGCCGGTAGCTCCCAGGATCAGGATATCCTTTGCACCCTTGCGGATCATCTGGTTTACCGCAGACTGTGTATCCGAATCATCCTTCTCTGGCTTCAGCCTGATGATCTCCGGTCCCTTCAGGCTTTCCATATATTTTTGGCCTTCTTCGGAAAGACTGTCAAAATCCCCAATTGCAAGATCCGGAATAAATTCCCGGTTTTTCATAAACCATTCCATCCCCTTATCTGCAGCAACAAGAGTAATTTTCTCTCCTCGGCTTTCTTCTATTCTTTTTTTTAAAAAATCGAGGGCAAAACCATTCTGGATATTGCCCCCGCTGATTATTATTGTATCGATCATTTTCAGTCCAGCTCTTTTTTGATATTGTGGATTTTTTCTGTAATGTGTCTTACATTGGCTGCCACATCGCCCTTAAATACCCAGGAACCTGCGACCATGAGGTTTGCACCGGCACGCATAACCGTCTCCAGTGTATCATCATTGATACCCCCATCTACCTGGATATCAACATCCAGCTCTTCTTCATCAATAAGCTCACGAAGCTCCTGGATCTTCTCCGTGCATTCGTCCATGTATTTCTGTCCGCCAAATCCTGGCTGAACAGTCATTATCAGCACCATATCCACATCTTCAAGAAGATGGCTGATGTCATTTACCGGTGTGGATGGCTTGATTGAAACTGCCGCCTTTACCCCTGCTGCCCTGATCTGCTCCAGTGTACGCTCCAGATCCTCACATGCCTCCGCATGTACAGTAATGGAATCTGCTCCGCATTCTACAAAATCGCGGATATATCTTTCCGGTTCTGTTACCATCAAATGTACGTCGAAAAACATGTTGGATTCTTTCCGGATCGATTTGATCACCGGCATTCCAAAAGAAATGCTGGGAACAAAATCTCCATCCATAACATCAATATGCAGATATTCAACGCCTTCCTTTTCCAGAATTTTGATCTGTTCTCCCAGTCTGTTAAAATCTGCTGATAAGATCGATGGGCACAATCGGTATTCCATGACTCAGTATCTCCTTTTCTCTTTTAATTCCTGGTGCAGCTCCAGATAATCTTCATATCGGAGTCTGCTGATCTCATTGTTCTCAAGGGCTTCCTTAACAGCGCAGCCCGGTTCATGTATGTGACGGCACCCCTGAAAGCGGCACTGTCCTTCATATCTTCGGAACTCCGGAAAGTAATCCTTCAGTTCCTGCTCCTCCATATTTTCAATATATAAGGAGGAAAATCCCGGCGTATCCACAAGGAATGTATCCTGTGCCACCGGTATGATCTGTGCATGGCGCGTGGTATGTTTTCCCCGTTTCAGCTTACGGCTGATCTCACCGGTTTCCATCTCCACTTCTTCCTGAAGGGAATTTGTAAGAGAAGATTTTCCCACGCCGGATGGGCCGGCAACCACAGTTGTCCTGCCCTGAAGCACTTCTTCGATCTCGTCGAGTCCTTCTCCCTTCAGGGCACTTGACAGGATCACCTGATAGCCGCAGCTCTGGTATGTTTCATAGAGAAATTCCAACTCTTCCGTTGTTGCCAGATCTTTTTTGTTAAAACAGATGACTGCCGGAACACCTTCCCTCTCCATCATAATGAGGAAACGATCCAGAAGCATGAAGTTCGGCTTCGGATTATCCATGGCAAAGATCACCAGTGCCTGATCTACATTGGCCACAGCCGGACGGATCAAAGAATTCTTACGCTTGTGGATCTCCGTCACACTTCCCTCCAGTTCCTTTTCATCCAGAACTGTAATGTCCACATTGTCACCTACCAGAGGCTTGAATTTATCCTTACGGAAAATTCCCTTGGCTCTGCATTCATATGTATTACCGTCTTCTGCATATACGTAGTAGAATCCGGCAATACCTTTGATTATCTTTCCCTGCATGATCACTCAGCTTTCTTGAATGTAACCGTGTAGGTTCCAAGCTGCTGATAATCCCCGTCTACCTCTTCATAGAGATAGATGGTTCCTGAGGTAACGCCCTCAGCACCTGAGATATCAAGCTGATACGGGAAGCTGATATTCTGTCCATCAATGATGGTGGATGCCTTAGGCTCACCGTTTACGTCCTGGATCAGTTCCAGACGGATCGCGCCTCCATTGTAGCCGGACGGGGTATCCAGTGTCTGTGTACATTTCCAGCCTGTGTTTGCATTAACATCCGCTGTAGATGTAGTTGTAGATACTGTGCTGTCCGCAGATGCTGTGCTGTCCGCAGATGCTGTGCTGTCTGTAGATGCTGTACTATCTGCAGATGCTGCGCTGTCTGTGGATGGAGCCTTGTCACCGGAGCTGATGGTAATGCTGATCGGCTGATCCGGGTCCGCTGCCGCATAGGCTTCCGGATCCTGTGCGATAACTGTACCTGCAGCTTCTGTACTCTGCTGTTCTGTTATCTGGATATCAATAAATTTACCTAAAGTAGTAAGTGCATCATCCTTGGTCATTCCCACAACACTCGGGACCTCAGCATTATCGCCATAATCAACCCCTCGGCTGACTGTCAGTGTCACAGAAGAGCCTGCCTGCACAGAAGTACCTGCTGCCGGCTCGACATTGTAAACATATCCCGGATCTACCAATGCATATCCGTTGTCATCTGTGTCGCTGTATTCTTTCTGGACATTTACCTGAAGTCCAAGATCTTCCAGAGTCTGCTGTGCATCGATTCCTGTGCGTCCATCCAGATCCGGGATCGTAACCTGTGCTGTTCCGGTGCTTACCCAGTATTTCACAGTTGTATTGGCTTCAACCTGTGTTCCCGCAGCTGTCTCCTGACGGGAGATCCTGCCTTTTTCCTGATCGGATGCCTCCTCACCGGCCATCTGGACACCCAGATGTGCATCGTTTGCAAGTGTTTTAGCCTCTTCCTCTGTCTTGCCTACAAGATCAGGAACAGTTGCCAGACCGTCAGCTGCTGATTCCTGCTTCGCTTCTGCCTTGCTGCTGTCTGCAGCTCCGCTGCTGCCGGTTCCAAACAGTCCTGCGGCACGTCCAAGCACTACCACAAGAACGATCAGAAGGACTGCACCTCCGATCAGTGCCGCAATCGTCAGGCCTCTTCCGGAACCATGATGCTTCTTTTTCTTTCCGGATCTATGCTCGGATCTCGGTCTGTATTCTTCCTCTGCATCATCGTAATCGTTATCATCGTATTTTTCTTCCTCAAGTGCGGTGATCTCCGGTTTTGTGATCTGCTTCGGTGTATGTTTGATCTCACCAAGCTCTTCTTCTGAGATCACAACCGTCTTGGCATCGTTGTCAACTGTAGTAAGCCTTACAAAATCACCCTGGGGATCGATCAGAGAATGCTTCAGGTCTGCGATCACATCCTCCATACGGCTGTAACGACGATCTACACTTTTCTGTGTACATTTCAGAATGATCTGCTCCAGACTGTACGGAAGGTCCGGTGTATACACACTTGGCGGGACCATCTCTTCCTGCAGATGCTTGATAGCGATCGCCACAGTGGTATCTCCGTCAAAAGGAACTCTTCCTGTGACCATCTCATACAGTGTGATTCCAAGAGAATAGATATCGCTCTTCTCATCGCTGTATCCGCCTCTCACCTGCTCAGGTGAGCTGTAATGTACAGATCCCATTACATTGGAGCTGATCGTATTGGAAGATGCAGCTCTGGCAATTCCAAAGTCTGTCACCTTTACTTTACCATCTGTAGAGATAATGATATTCTGGGGTTTCACATCTCTGTGAACGATACCATGGCTGTGTGCCGCCTCCAGACCCATAGAAACCTGGATTGCGATACTTGTGGCCTCTTTAATGGAAAGCTTTCCCTTCTTGGAGATGTATTCCTTCAGAGTGATACCCTCAATAAGTTCCATAACAATGTAATAAACACCACCGTCATCTCCTACATCAAATACATTGACGATATTCGGATGTGTAAGACCAGCTGCCGCCTGGGCCTCACTTCTGAATTTCTTTATAAACGTGGTGTCTTCCCGAAACTCCGGTTTCAGGACCTTCACGGCAACAAAACGGTTCAGCTTATGGTCCATAGCCTTATAGACATCTGCCATTCCGCCAGTTCCGATTTTTCCTACGATCTCATAGCGCTCGGCTATGATCATTCCCGTCTTCAACATGCTTCCACCTCATTCGTGAATGGCTCTACCAGTACGACTGCAATATTATCCTTACCACCATTCTGATTTGCTTCCCGAAGGAGCGCACTGCCCTTCTGATCAATATCTGCTTCCGGATCGGATATGATCTCCTGGATCTTCTCATCTTCAACCATATTGCTGAGACCGTCTGAACACATCAGGATCGTACATCCTTTTTCAAGTTTCAGATCAAAGAAATCCACATCCACCGTTTTCTCTGCGCCAAGTGCCCTTGTAATGATGTTCTTATCCGGATGATTCCGTGCTTCCGCTTCGCTGATCTCGCCCATTCTCACCATTTCCTGTACCAGGGAATGATCTCTGGTGACCTGGCGGATCCCGTCCTGGATCACATATAAACGGCTGTCACCCACATTGGCTACATAGGCATACTGATCTACAATAGTCGCCACCACCATAGTGGTTCCCATGCCCCGGAGGTTTTCATCTTCCTGCGCACGGTTTCTGATCTCCGTGTTCGCAGCTTCGATCGCATGACGAATAACCTTCACAGGATTGTAATCCGCATCTTCACGGATTTCATCCACAAGGATCCGTACTGCATGTGAGGATGCATAGTCACCGGCGTTATGTCCGCCCATTCCGTCCGCGACTGTGAAAAGATTAGGCAGATTTCCAACCGGACCTTCAGATGCAAACACGTAATCCTGATTCATCTTCCGCTTCTGCCCTACATCAGTAGCTGAGTATATCCTCATGTCACTTCTCGCTTTCTGTTTTTTCCATGTAACTTTTTCTTAGCTGTCCACAGGCACCGTCGATATCGCTGCCCATTTCCCTTCTAATAGTAACATTAATTCCGTATTTTTCAAGTTTTATTTTGAAATTCTCCACAGCCTGTCGAGTAGACCTCACATAGGAGCGTTCCTTGATGGGATTGACCGGAATCAGATTTACATGGCAATTGATGCCTTTTATACGGCCTGCCAGCTGTCTCGCATCTTCTTCACTGTCGTTGACGCCAGCTACAAGACTGTACTCAAAGGTGATCCTTCGGCCTGTTTTGTCAAAATAATTTCTGCAGGCATCCAGAACCTCATCCATGGAATACTTATTCGCGATCGGCATCAGTTCCTGTCGTTTTTCATCATTTGGAGCATGAAGGGAAAGTGCCAGAGTGATCTGAAGCTTTTCTTCAGCCAGATCATACATCTTCGGCACGATCCCACAGGTAGAAACCGTCACATTTCTCTGACTGATCCCAAGACCGTTTTCGTCGGTAAGGATCCGGACAAAACGGACAAGATTGTCATAATTATCCATCGGCTCACCGGTTCCCATCACAACTACATTGGCCACACGTTCGCCGGTATCTGCCTGGATACGGTAAATCTGATCCAGCATCTCGGACGGTTTCAGGCATCTGGTCAGTCCTCCGATGGTAGATGCACAGAATCTGCATCCCATACGGCAGCCCACCTGAGAAGAAATGCACACAGAATTTCCGTGGTGATACCGCATGAGAACACTCTCGATCACATTTCCATCTTCCAGCTGGAACAGATATTTTCTGGTTCCGTCAATTTTTGAGATCCTTACATCTGCCTGGGTCAGTGCTGTGATCGGATAAGCCGAAAGCTTTTCCCTGAGGCTTTTGGAAAGATTTGTCATTTCATCCCAGGAGGTAACCAGCTGCTGGTGGAGCCATGCATAGATCTGTTTCGCCCGGAAAGGCTTTTCACCGATCTTTGTCATGAATTCCTTCAATTCCTCCATGGTCATGGATTTTACATCTGTCATTTTCTGTTATTTCCTTCTGAATCTGGCAATAAAGAATCCATCTGTCTTATGTATTCCCGGCAGAAGCTGCAGATAGCCAAGCTTCGTGGATTTACAGTGCAGTTCCTCCGGAATATACGGATCCAGGCTTTCCAGCCGGTACGGATAATTCTTTAAAAACCATAATACATTTTCTTCGTTTTCTTCCCGGGCAATGGTACATGTGCTGAAGATCAGCGTTCCATCCGGTTTCACATACTTTGCAGCCTTATCCAGGATCATTCTCTGGAGCATTACGATCTCTTCCTGTTTCTGCGGAGTTGCCCGGTATTTGATTTCCGGTTTCTTGCCGATAACTCCATAACCGGAGCACGGTACATCCGCGATCACAATATCCGCAGCCTGTTCGGAATCCGGATCATATACCGTTGCATCCTGAACTCTGGCTTCCACATTGATCACTCCGGTCCTGTGGATGTTTTCTTTGATAAGATCTGCCTTATACTGACTTACATCTCTGGCATCCACATTTCCGTAATCCCCCATTTTGTCTGCCGCATGGATGCTTTTTCCACCTGGTGCAGCGCACATGTCGATGATATGGTCACCTTTTTTCGGACTTGCAGCTTCCGCTACAAGCATAGAGCTTACATCCTGCACCAGGATCTTTCCCTGAAGGAAGGTCTCAAGTGTCAAAATATGATTGTAATCGGAAATCTTCAGTGCATAGGGAAGATAAGGAGCCTGTTCTACTGTCACTCCCTGAGACTTCAAACTGGTGACGATCTCTCTCAGAGACGCCTTATGAGTACGGCACCGTACTGTGATCGGTCTTTCTGTCAGAAAATCCTCCAGGATCTTCTCCGTAGTCTTCACTCCGTAGGCTGCTTTCCATTTTTCTACCAGATATTCCGGCATGGAATATTTCACAGAAAGATAACGGACTTCGTTTTCTTCCCTGGAAGGAAGCTCCAGATCACCGATCTCTCTTGCGATCGTACGGAGCACCCCGTTGACAAAGGGCTTTAGATTATAAAAGCCTTTTCGCTGTGCCAGCTTTACCGCTTCATTGCATACTGCACTGTCCGGAACACTGTCCATAAATTTCAGCTGATATACCGCACTTCTCAGGATCTCACGGATCTGCGGTTTCATCTTGTTTACAGAAACCTTGGAAAAAGAATCGATGACATAATCAATATAGATCCTGTATTCCAGGGTTCCCTCACATACTCTTGTAATAAAGCTACGTTCCTGTTTCGGAAGAAACTGATATTTGGAAAGCGCATTCCGGATCGCAATATGGCTGTGCTCACCCTCCTCCTCGATCTGTAACAGGATCTCAAGGATCAGTTCTCTGGTATTTACTCCGCTGCTAATCACGATCTCTACCTCCTGCAAGGATAATCAGTCTCAGAAGCTGCAGAATAGATGCCGCCAGAGCTGCTACATAGGTAAGCGCTGCCGCTGTAAGTACTTTTCTTGCACCCTTTTTTTCATCTGCACCTAAGATACCTGTACTTTCCAGCATTTTAAGCGCTCTGGAAGACGCATTGATCTCAACCGGAAGTGTCACCAGCTGAAACAGTACTGCCAGTGAAAACAAAACAATTCCCAGAGTTACCAGCGGATCAATGGAAAAGATCAGTCCTGCGATAAACAGCGGCCATGAAAGCTGGGAACCAATATTTGCAGCAGGTACAATGGCTGAACGGATATTCAGTGGTGCATAATTGATCGCATCCTGGATCGCATGGCCACATTCATGTGCTGCCACCCCCACAGCCGCCAGAGAATTTCTTCCATAAATATCTTCTGAAAGGGAAACCGTTTTCGTTCTCGGATCATAGTGATCCGTAAGACTTCCGCGGATCGGAACCACCTGTACGTCTGTGATCCCAGCCGCTCTCAGGATCCTCTGTGCAGCTTCCGCACCGGTGATACCTGAATGACTCCGGACCTTTTTATAGACTGCAAAGGTACTGCGCAGCTTCGCGGATGCCGCAAGAGAAAGAAGCATTCCGATCACGAGCAAAAGAATCGTGGGGTCCATTCCCCATCCGTAATAACCATATCCGTACATAACTCATCACTCCCTGGAATCTCTGAACATGTCTCCTGGTTTCAACTGATATCCCCGAAGGAACGCATCCACTTCCATGCGTTTTTTGCCTTCCAGCTGCACTTCATGGAGCACGAGTACCTTCTGGCCGCATGCTACCTGGATTCCTCCTTTGTCAGCGGCTATCACAGTTCCCGGTGCTTCCTGTGCCTGTTTTTCCAGAACAGAGCTCTTCCAGACCTTCAATGTTTTTCCATTGATAAAGGTAAAAGCGCTTGGCCATGGATCAAGGCCTCTTACCAGACGCTCCAGTTCTTCCGCATTTTTGCTGAAATCCAGAAGCCCCATTTTTTTGGAGATCATGGCAGCATATGGTGTTGGACTCTCCTCCGGCTGTTTCTCGCGGATTGCAGTTCCGTCAAAAATGGACGGTAAAGTCTGTACCAGAAGCTCTGCACCTGCCTGTGCGAGCTTATCAAACAAGCTTCCACCTGTCTCATCTTTGGCAAGCGGAACCACGATCCTGGAAATCATATCACCGGTATCCAGACCGGTTCCCATCTGCATAATGGTAACGCCGGATTCTTTTTCACCGTCGATCACCGCCTGCTGGATCGGTGCAGCTCCACGATATTTAGGAAGCAGAGACGCATGGATATTGATACATCCGAATCTCGGCATATCCAGGATGCTCTTTGGAATGATCTGCCCGAATGCCGCAACAATGATGATGTCCGGTGCAAGATTTTTCAGTTCTTCCACAAATTCAGGATCTCTTACCTTCACCGGCTGCAGTACCGGGATCCCGTGTTTCAGTGCTTCTTCTTTTACAGGAGTAGGCATCATAGTTTTGCCTCTGCCCTTCGGTTTGTCCGGCTGTGTAATCACAGCCTCCACTTCATATCCGTTCTCTGCCAGTGCTGCAAGAGGCGCCACCGCAAAGTCCGGAGTTCCCATATAAATAATCTTCATAGTATCCCGCCTTTAGTCTTCTTCATCATAAGTTACCTTGTGAAGTTCTCCCTCCACAAGTTCTGTATACATTTTTCCATCCAGATGGTCAATCTCATGACAGAACGCTCTTGCCAGAAGGCCCTCTCCCTCGTAGATCTGTTCGTTCATATTTACATCAAGTGCTTTTACCTTCACATAGTTCGGACGTGTTACCTGTCCTGCCATTCCCGGAACGCTCAGGCATCCCTCGTCACCGGTCTGCTCGCCGCTTGTCTCAAGGATCTCCGGATTGATCAGCACGATCGGGCCCTCACCTACATCGATGACAACGATACGTTTCAGTATTCCTACCTGTGGTGCAGCGAGGCCAACACCCATTGCATCATACATGGTATCCAGCATATCTGTGATCAGTTCCCCGATCCTCGGTGTCATTTTGTCTACTGTCCGGGATTTTTTTGTCAGTACAGAATCCCCCTGTACACGGATTGTTCTAAGTGCCATTTTTCTTCTCCTTTAATTCATATCAAATTGAATGTATATTTTCCGGAATCCGGAATTTATCTCTATATATTTCTCCAGCTTCTCTCTGACTGCTGTGAGAAAGCAGATATCCCTGTGCTTCAGATGGATCACCTGACGATAAACATCCTTTACCTTACCTACCGATGCAGCTGCAGGTCCGATCATGTGAAGCTCTTCCTTCGGACTTACCCTGCGGATAAAAACTTCTATATAATACATGGCATTTTTCAGAAGTTCTTCATCCTGACAGGCGCCAAAAACAGTCATCATATGGGCTGCCGGCGGATAGTCCAGAAGCATCCGATACCCCATTTCTTCTTTATAAAATTTCTTATAATCCTGAACAGCTGCAGCCTGGATACTGTAATGCTCCGGCTGATATGTCTGGATCACCGCCTGCCCCGGCCGATTCCCTCTGCCGGAACGTCCAACTGCCTGAGTCAGAAGCTGGAATGTACGCTCCCCGCAGTGATAGTCATCCATATTCAGCGAAAGATCTGCTGCAATCACTCCTACCAGAGTCACATTCGGAAAATCATGTCCCTTGACGATCATCTGGGTCCCCACCAGAATATCTGCCTCATGCTTTGCAAAAGAAGCCAGGATCTTCTCATAGCTGTCCTTGGTCCTTGTGGTATCAAAATCCATTCGAAGTACCCTGGCTTTCGGGAATTCTTTTTCAATGACCTTCTCGATCTGCTGGGTTCCTGCCTTAAATCCACCAATGTGCGGTGAACCACAGGACGGACAGATTTCCGGTTTCACAGTCTCATAGCCGCAATAATGACAGATCAGACGATTGCCATTGTGTTCACTTAGAGATACATCACAGTGGGGACATTTCATAACGTGACCGCAGGCTCTGCAGGAAACAAAGCCCGCATATCCTCTCCGGTTCAGAAACAGCATGGCCTGTTCTCTTCTTTCAAGGACCTGCTCCAGATCCCTCTTCAGCTCCAGACTCAGTACCGAGCGGTTTCCTTTCTTTAATTCTTCCCGAAGATCCACGATTGATACCTGTGGAAGAGGCCTTTCCTCATAACGTGCGTTTAACTTTACCAGAAGATATTCTCCGTCACAGGCATGACTGTAGGCTTCCAATGACGGAGTGGCTGATCCCATGACCACACGGGCATGTTCCATTCGTGCCCTCTCAATGGCAGTCTCACGTGCATGGTACCTTGGCGTATTCTCACTTTTGTAGGTGGGTTCATGCTCTTCGTCGATAACGATCAGTCCCAGATCTGAAAACGGTGTGAACAGTGCGGATCTGGGTCCTACCATCACCTGGATCTCACCACGTTTTGCTCTTTTGAACTGATCATAACGTTCTCCCTGGGAAAGTCTGGAGTTCAGAACCGAAACCTTATCTCCGAACATGGCATAAAAGCGCCTGACTGTCTGATAAGTAAGCGCAATCTCAGGGATCAGCACGATCGCCTGTTTTCCCTCCTCCAGTACCTTCTGGATCAGGCGCATATAAACCTGGGTCTTTCCGCTTCCGGTCACTCCGAAAAGAAGTGCAGGCCTTGGGTCCGGCTCCTGCCATTCCCGAAAAATCTGCTCTGCCGCCAAAAGCTGTTCCTGGTTCAGACTCAGTTCCATGTTCTCCTTCACCAGGCCGAGCCCCTCGGGAATGCGATACATTTCCTGACTTTCAATAGTTATCAGACCTTTTTTCTCAAAAAAATCAAGAACGGAAATGCCGGCTCCAAGCTCTTTGGAGGCATAGGTATAATCTAGGCTCCCGGCCTCCAGGATTGCCCGAAGGAACCGCTCACGTGCTTTAAAGCGGCTGCCTTCCAGCTTGCCAAGAAGTGCCTGCCCCTCTTCCTTTTTCCCTGTAAAAAGGATCAGTCTTTTCTCTTTTGCACGGACCTTGTCTTTTACAGGCAGAACTGTTTTCAGTGCCTGGATCATGGTGGAGCCATAGGTCTCCTTCATCCAGGCCGCAAGTGCGATCAGCCGGGATTCTGTTGTCTCACTGTCTGTGGACACACCCCGAATCTCCTTGAGCTTTGACGCATCATATTTTGCCGTTCCGGAGATTCCGGTCACATAGCCTTTCCGAAGGGTATTTCCCTTTCCGAAGGGCACTGTGACCACAACTCCGGGTTTTATTGCCTGCACCAGCTCCTCAGGTACACGATACTGAAAATCCCGGTCCAGCTTTTCATGAGAAATATCAATGATCACATCTGCATAGATCATCCATTTACGCTTTCTGATCTTCTTCCAGGATCTCCCGGATCAGTACACGCTCATCCATGGGATATTTCTTACCCTTGATCTCCTGATAATCCTCATGGCCCTTTCCGGCAAGGACGATGATATCTCCCGGCTCACCGTGATGGATCGCGTAGGCGATCGCCTCTTTACGATCCGGGATCTCTACATATTTTCCATCTGTTTTTGCCATTCCGATCTTGATATCATCGATGATGGCCTGTGGATCCTCATCTCGCGGATTATCTGAAGTAATGATGGTCAGATCTGCCATCTTTCCTGAAACCTCACCCATCTCATAACGGCGCAGCTTGGAACGGTTTCCGCCACAGCCAAACAGGCATACCAGTCTGTGCGGATCATATTCCTTCAGTGTTCCGAGAAGGCTCTCCAGCGCCATGGCATTATGTGCGTAATCGATCATCAATGTGAATTCGTCAGATACCTTGATCATCTCAATACGGCCTTTGACCCTGGCCACCTTCAGAGCTTTGATGATATTCTCCTCGGATACCTTAAAATGGCGGCAGATGGCAATGGCAGTCAGAGAATTGTAAATGCTGAACTTACCTGGAATATCGATCTCCACAGGAAAATCCATAAGTCCCTTAACATGATAGGAAATTCCCAGATAGCCCTTTCTTCCAACGAGTCTGGCGTCCTCTGCACGGAGATCTGCTTTTTCGGAAAATCCATAGGTTTCAAGTTTACAGGTGTGGCCTTCGATAATGCGGTCAAAGTGTTCATCGTCACGATTTACGATACCAACCTTACACTGTCTGAGAAGCATGGATTTGCAATGCAGATAATCATCAAAGTCCTTATGCTCATTCGGTCCGATATGATCTGGTTCAATATTTGTGAAAATTCCAAAATCAAACACAAATCCCTGGGTTCTGTGAAGCATCAGTCCCTGTGAGGAAACCTCCATAACGACCGCATCGCAGCCTGCTTCTACCATATCATGAAAATATTTCTGTACCATATAGGATTCCGGTGTCGTGTTGGCTGCCGGGATATGCTTCTCCCCGATAACAGCCTCGATGGTTCCGATCAGGCCAACCTTATATCCGGCATTCTCAAGGATTGATTTCACCATATAGGTTGTAGTTGTTTTTCCTTTGGTTCCGGTGATACCGATGGTTTTGAGCTTTTCTGCCGGATGTCCGAACCATGCTGCTGAAATAAAGGCCATGGCGTAACGGGTATCCTCTACCTGGATCACTGTCACATCCTCTGGTGCCTCCACCGCTTCTTCCACGATGAGTGTCTTCGCACCCTTTGCCACAACATCAGGTATAAATTTATGTCCATCCACGACCGCACCTCTGATGCAGATAAAAAGGCTCCCTTCTTCTACTTTACGGGAATCATATACAACAGAAGAAACCTCCTGCTCTGTACTTCCCTGAAGGCATTTGTATTCAAGATGCTCCAATAAGGATAAAAGATTCATTTTTCTCCTCCATCTTCCCTTTTTCCGGTCTGACGGGCAGCACACCGGAGGCGGGAAATATACTGTTCTTATTTTCTGTACATACCATATAGAATAGCACACCTCCCCCCTGTTTTCAACGTTTCTTTGAGGTACGGCCGCCTTGTAAAATATCAGCTTGTTACTGTTCACTCCGTTCTCAGTAACATCAGCTTTTTCCATAAATATCCGCATATTTTTTCCGGAGCCAGATGCCGCCCAGCACAGTCACCAAAGCTGTCACTGCCAGAAGCGTCCACAAATCCCTCCTGGTATCATCTCCGGTCTTCGGATGTGTGGACGCAGTTCTTGCCATCTGTATCTGACCGGAAGCCGGACCCTGGTCATCTCCCTGCAAAGGCAGCCCTTCTTCCGGCGTAATAGCCACCTCTCCTTTTACCATGACAGAAGCGGAGGCCTCCATCAATCGCTCTCCGGTTTCCTGGCTTGTGACCGTCACCTGGTTAAAAAGCTTCTGATCCGCTGTTTTTCCCGGGATCTTCACCACAGCCTGAAGAGAAACTGCCTCTCCCGGCGGGATCTGTTGGATCATTGCCTTTGTACGGCTGCTGTTGAGCGTTACACCTTCCTGCTCCAGAAACTGTGCATGGATCCCTGCTGTCTGAAAGCGCTCCGTTCCCACAACCGAATGAAGCGTTTTTTCACCGGTATTCACGATACAGATCTGATAGGTCACAGTCTCACCCGGTGCAGCGGTTTCTTTGTCTGCAGTTTTCTTTACAGAAAGATCCGCCTTCAGTGCCTCCAGACCATTTATAGTGGAGGCGTTCTTCCGGATCACTTCATCCGCTCTGTCCTTCACCCTGGCCTCTGCTTCCACCTGGTGCTCCAGATCTTTTTCCTGTTCATCCAGAAGCGGCGCCTGTACATAAAAGCTCCTGCTCTCTCCGGCTTTTAATTCTGCAAATTCCGCCACAGCCCCTTCTGTTAGAAGACCTTCTGCATCTTCCCACAGCTGCCGGATCTTAGGGCAGGAAAGGCTGCTGGTCAGACGGATATCTGCAAGATCCAGCTTTCCGGTATTGGCTATCTCTACCTGATAACGGATGGTCTGCCCTGCTTTCATTTTTTTATTCTGTGCAATTACCGACAATTCCATATCAGCCTCAGCAGCCTCCACGTCCAGCATAGGAGAGATTCCCTCTGCGATCACCAGCTCTTCCCCGTTTTCTTCTGTCATGAGAAAGGTTCCCGCACCGGTACAGTCCTTCTGAAGCGGTTCCTCCTGAGTCACAGGATAACTGCTTTTCTCTGCCGGAAAACGGTATTCCTGCCGCAGAATCAGCGGGATACGGAAAAAGATCTCATCCTGCCCGTTCTGCTCCACGTTCAGCACGCTTTCCAGCTTTGTGATCTCTGTAGCTTCACCGCTCTGGCTCCTTACAGAAATCTGCTGTGCAGCCATATTTTTCGGGACAGAATCCGTTTCCGGAACAAAATACTCCGAAATATACGTGACCAGCGTCAGCTTTTGCGTCTCCTCAAACTCACCTTCCTCTTCATTCCCTACATTTTCCCCTCCGGTCGACGTTCCTTCCGGTGTGAGCGGACCCGTTTTCTCCTGCTCTTCATCCTCCGGCTGTACTGTTTCCCCGGATGCCAGCTGCTCCACGTGCTCATATCCTTCCTCCATTTCTATTCCGATTCCTTCCACAACCTTATCCACCGGCAATTCCTGTTCTGCCTTCTCTTCCTGCTGCAAGTCATCCTCTGGCAGCTCCTGCTCTGGCTCTTCTTCCTGCTGCAAGTCATCCTCCGGCAGCTCCTGCTCCGGCTCTTCTTCCTGCTGCAAGTCATTCTCTGGCAGCTCCTGTTCTATCTCTTCTTCCTGCTCCACCGATGGATCTTCAATCTTATGAAGTTCATCGTCCCACTTCTCATTTTTCTCCTTATCCTCCGAAAACCTTCTCCCGGACAGCCATTCATTCAGGCCGCGAATCCGGATCCCAAGCTCCGCCTGTCCGGATTTTATGTCTTTCCAGAACACACTCTGATCGATAAACGGTGCCTGTCCCGGCAAAAAATCTGCTCCCAGAGTCAGCTCCGGTTCTATTGTTCCTCCCAGCATGGCTCCTGCCAGCACTGTCACAATTCCGGCTTTCTTCATCTGTTTCCATATTCTGTTTTTCATGGCTCTTCCTCATTTCTGCCTGATCTGGCATTTCTTATACACATGTTTTTTTTTACAGAAGCTTACTTTTCCACAGACAAAGGCATCCCTCCCCGGCAAATGATGCATGATCAATGTTTTTTCGATAAAATAAAATGGATTTCTGCATCGAAACGATGCGTGAACAGATCCCGCAGAATGCAGGATCAAGACTTTTTCAATGTATCACATTTTCAGACCATGCGCAACCGGATATAAAAATTATAAAGTTTGTTTAAACTTTCTTTATAAATTTTCCATTTCTTTTAGATTAACGACATATTTTAAACATATTTTCTCTATATAATAGGTGTTGGATAGATGAAAAACCACTCTCTATCTCCCCCCTCAAAAAATAGTAGGAATCAAACCGTCTGACTGGATCAGGCGGTTTTTCCTGTCTCGGAAAACACTCGATTTTCTATTGCATTTCCCACATAGGTCTTTTATAATAAAATATAATACTCGTGCATCGTTTTCGATGTACTCGTTACTGAATACAGTAACTGATTTCATTCCAATTTTTAAGAGAAACGAGGTATTTCCTATGAGCGAAAAAACCGTAGTAGTTGCATTAGGCCACCGGGCACTTGGCACCACACTTCCAGAGCAAAAAACAGCTACAAAACTCGCAGCGAAGGTAGTCGCAGATCTGGTAGAGGAGGGAACCCGCGTAGTGATCTCCCACAGCAACGGTCCGCAGGTAGGGATGATCCACACCGCAATGAATGAATTCGGTAAGGCCCATCCTGATTATACATTTGCACCAATGTCCGTATGTTCCGCCATGAGCCAGGGTTATATCGGCTATGACCTTCAGAACGCCATCCGTGCTGAGCTTATCTCCAGAGGGATCTATAAACCGGTCAGCACAGTTCTGACACAGGTTGTCATCGATCCATACGATGAAGCATTTGCAGAGCCGGAAAAGATCATTGGACGTGTTCTTAACGCAGAAGAGGCCGAGGCTGAAGAAGAAAAAGGAAACTTTGTCACAAAGGTGGGCGAGGGCCAGTACAGACGTATCCTTGCAGCACCGAAGCCACAGAAGATCGTAGAGATTGAAACCGTAAAGGTCCTCTCTGCAGCAGAGCAGATCGTCATTGCCGCAGGCGGTGGCGGAATCCCGGTTCTTGAGCAGGGAACTCAGCTGAATGGTGCCAGCGCCATCATCGAGAAAGACCTGGCAGCAGGACTTCTTGCAGAAGAACTGAACGCTGACACTCTGATGATCCTTACAAGCGTCGAGAAAGTAAGCCTTGACCATAATACGGATCACGAATCTTATCTGGATACTATTTCCACAGAAGATGCCAAGAAATATATTGCCGGCAAACAGTTTGCGGCAGGCTCCATGCTTCCTAAGATCGAAGCAGGTGTTTCCTTCGTGGAGAAGGGAACCGGACGCCGTACCATCATCACAGACATGGTCCATGCAAAAGACGGCTACCGTGAGAAGACCGGGACTATCATTAAATGATCATTTTACGGACTCAGAATACAAAGTGAACTATAAAACTTCACTTTACATAAAAATATCCCGCAGACGGCTACTGGTCTTACCTGCAGCTCTGCGGGATATTTTTATACTGTCTGGCTGTCCGATCACTGTTCCACAGTTGATCGGACAGCCAGCATTTACATAGATTTTCGCTCAGCGATCTCAGCCATCTTCGCCTCATTCAGGCGGGTATCTCCATGGACACGGCTGTAGGAAAGATATCCGTTCATACGGTCGATCTTGGTCAGATTTCTGGAACCGCAGACAGGGCATACATCCATCTCCAGTTCCTCATGACCACAATCGTCACAGTATGCAAGAGAAAGGTTCACTCCTTCATAATATCCCAGATCCATGGCTCTGCGGATCAGTGTACGGATAGCTTCCTTATTGTAGCCGATCGGATAACGTACATACTGAATCTTACCTCCATTGCAGAGTTCCCAGAAACGTCCCTCCAGATCCTGTTTCTCGATCGGAGTTACATCCTCTGTTACATGGCAGTGGAAGCTGTTGCTCACATATGGTCTGTCAGAAACGCCCTCAATGATTCCATACATCTTACGGAACTGCTCTACCTGCAGGCCACAAAGACTCTCTGCCGGTGTTCCGTAGATCGCATAAAGATAACCATCTTCCTTCTTGTACTGATTTACCTTGTCATTGATATATTTCAGGACCTCCAGAGCAAACGCCCCATCCTCGGCAATGGATTTGCCATTGTAAAGTTCCTGAAGCTCATTTAACGCTGTGATACCGAAGGAAGCTGTCATAGGCTTCAGGATCTTGCCAATCTTTTCATTCGGTTTCAGATGTCCGCCGTAGAAACCGCCTTCACAATATGCAAGCGGGTTGGTGGATGCACGCATCTGTCCCAGATATTCGTAAGTGCGGATGTGCAGGTTACGGATCATTTCCAGATAGAAATCCAGAACCTCATAAAAATCTCTGCTCTCCGCTCTGGCCTTTGCAAGGATCATCGGAAGATGAAGGCTTACCGCACCAATGTTAAAACGTCCCACAAAAACAGGCGTATCATTCTCATCCGCCGGCTCCATACCGCCACGCTCATACCACGGACTTAAGAAAGCACGGCATCCCATCGGGCTGATGACCTTCTTGTATTTCCTGTACATACTGGAAATATAGCCTGCGCCGGACATAGACAGCCAGTCCGGATACATGGTTTTGGAGGAACACTCCACACCAGCCTCAAAAATATCCTCACAGCACTTTCCTGGACCATGGATCTCTTTGTCATAAAGGAATACGATCTTCGGGAAAAGTACCGGTTTCTTGTGTCCGGCCTTACCCTGTCCTCCCTGATGGACCTCAAGAAGGGAAATCGTACACATCTTCTCAAACTGCTCGGTTCCGAGACCAAGTGTCACCGTAACAAACGGATAATCACCTCTGGAAGAACCGACGGTATTCAGCTTGTACTCAATTCCCTGCCAGCCCTGGTCATAATCCCTGCGGACCTTATCAAGAGCATACTCAATAGCTCTCTCCTCACGGCCACTCCAGCTCTCATCCGAGTATTTCATAAATTCGGAAATATATTTATCATAGCTCTTCTTTGCATACGGTGCCAGGATCTTATCAACCTCCGGCACTGTAAAGCCACCATACTGCTGTGCTGCTGTACTGAGAATGATATCCCCCATAACATCAAAGGCTGTATCCAGAGTCTTCGGCTCGTTATACCAGACATTGCCCATCTCAAAACCGCCACTTAAAACAGCTGCCACATCGAACAGACAGCAATTCATGGTATCCAGACGTGCAGACTGGTCATGAATATAAATGTAGCCGTCCTTACATGCCTGAAGCTCATTACGGTTCATAAAAAACTTCCGATAGAGTTCCTTGTTCAGCTCATTAAAGATCAGGCTTCGTTTCGTGGCAACAAGGGCGCTGTCTGTATTGGCATTACTTTTATCACCGATATAACGGATCGCCTGACTCTTGGTATAGACATCATCCATCATATGGATAAAATCCAGCTTGTAATTCCGATAATCACGGTAGCTCTTGGCAACTGCCGGATTCACACGCTCCAGAGCCCCCTCCACGATGTTGTGCATCTCCTGGATCTCGATCTCATTCTTTCCAAGGGAATCCGCATGCTCCTGGGCAAAACGGCAGATAAAATCCTTCTCCTCGTCTGAAAAAGTATAAAGAATACGCTCTGCGGATTTGTTCACGGCAGCCACGATCTTCTGCGGATTAAACTCCTCTCTTGTCCCGTCTTTCTTGATCACATATAACATTGCTCATCCCTCCCTGTGCTATATATAAGTCGCTATGCAAAATACTATATATAGTACCTATATCCTCTATATATTGTTTTTCATCTATATGTTGTGCTAGGCATGAGTATAACACAGCTGAGGAGAAAAGAAAAGGGATATTTCTGTATACACGAAAATACAGACACTTAGCACTGCCTGATCTCACTGCAGAAATATTCTCACAAATTCGTTCCGATCCAGTCTGCAAGAAAATCCCATAATTTCGGAAGCAGAATGGCCAGTGTCACTATAAACCATATGATCCAGCCTGCCCCGCTGCTTTTCTGATCTTTTTTTTGCTGTTTTTTTCCCTGATCTAAAACTTCTGCACGATTTCTGCCCATCGTTGTTTTATTCCTGGTATTAACTGCCGCTACAGTCTTACGTCCGGCTGCTGCACCTGCATTCCGGCTTCCGGTTAGATTCCGATTCAAATCGGTATTGCGGCTTGCATTCGTATTCCGGTTTATGTTTGTATTCCGGTTTACGTTCGTATTCCGGTTTACGTTTCCGTTATGTTGTGTTGTTTGATCAGCATCCTGTCCATACTGCCGCATCATATCCCGCACTTTGGCGGAAGCATGTTTATAATGTATCTCCCGGGGCTCATTCAGATGATATAACACCTCATCATTTCTGTAAGGCATCCCACATAATGAACACCTGCCATTTACAACCTTACCCCCACAAACCTGACACCTTTGACCTGCCATAAGCTCCCTCCATTCTATCCGTCAAAACGGATATTTATATTTCCATCGTAAACATAAGCATTCTTTTTTCAGTATATCACACCAGGCATTTAATACCCAGTATTTTTCTACGATACCCCAAAAGACTTCCCCTCTCATTATATTGCCACTCCACCCATTTTCTGTTATAATACCCCACAGAGCAATAAGCCTAAAAATCATCAGGAGGAGCCGATAATGAATACAATCACAATCCCCGCAACCTATCATGCAGACCTGAACCTCCATGACACACAGATTGCGATCAAAACCGTAAAAGATTTCTTCCAGCAGACACTCTCACAGAAGCTGAACCTTCTTCGAGTATCCGCTCCAACATTTGTAGCACCGGAATCCGGCCTTAACGACAACCTTAATGGTGTAGAGCGCCCGGTAAGCTTTGATATCAAGGCTATCGAAGGAAGCAACGCCGAGATCGTACACTCCCTTGCCAAATGGAAACGCTACGCACTGAAAAAATACGGATTTTCTCACGGAGAAGGTCTTTACACAGATATGGTAGCCATCCGCCGGGATGAAGATCTGGACAATATCCACTCTGTTTACGTAGACCAGTGGGACTGGGAAAAGATCATCTCCAAAGAAGAGCGTTCCATGGAGACTCTCAAGGAAACCGTACGCACCATTTACAGTGTCCTTCGTAAAACTGAGAAATACATGGCTGTACAGTATGACTACATCGAGGAGATCCTTCCGAAGGATATCTTTTTTATCACAACTCAGGAGCTTCTTGACATGTATCCGGACTGCACACCGAAGGAACGTGAATATCGGATCACCCGTGAAAAGGGTGCTGTCTTCCTTATGAAAGTCGGCAAAACCCTCACCAACGGCGAGCGCCACGACGGACGTGCCCCGGACTATGATGACTGGGAACTGAACGGTGATATCCTCGTATACTATCCGGTACTTGACATTGCCCTTGAGCTTTCCTCAATGGGAATCCGTGTTGACGAGGACGCACTTGACCGCCAGCTTACCGAAGCAGGCTGTGATGACCGAAGAGAGCTTCCATTCCAGAAGGCCATCCTGAACAAAGAGCTTCCGTACACCATCGGTGGTGGTATCGGACAGTCCAGGATCTGTATGTTCTTCCTTCGTAAAGCACACATCGGAGAAGTACATGTCTCTCTCTGGCCGAAGGAGATCACAGATGCTGCAGAGACACACGGACTTCAGCTTCTCTAAAACAGCCTACAGATTTATTTATAATTTTTGCGGAAATGAGGTAATAACGTGAACATTCTGTTTTTTCTGATTCCCAAAAGCGAAGTAGCCTACATCTTTGAGGATGAAACTCTTCGCCAGACCCTCGAAAAAATGGAGCACCGCAAGTACTCCTGCATTCCTATCCTCACCATGGACGGCAAATATCTCGGCACCATCTCAGAGGGAGATCTCCTCTGGGGCATGCGCCGTGCAGATATCCACGACATCAAGGAAACAGAGGGAATCCCAATCATGGCGATCCCACGTCGCGCCACCTACAAACCGGTCCATGCAGATTCCAATATGGAAGATCTCCTGGATCGCGCCATTAATCAGAACTTCGTACCGGTGGTAGATGACCAGGGCTCCTTCATCGGAATCATAACCAGAAAATCTATCATCAAATACTGTTACAACGAAATAAAAGCCGCACAGAAAACTGCCGGTGAAGAAATTCACTGAGCAGCGGAAAGAAAAAGGATTTTTTTGCAACTAGCACTACAAAAAACGGATGCTTTATCTCCTGCAGCATTTCCACAGGAGGATCAAGCATCCGTTTTTAATATTCTTATATTTATAATGTCATTATAATGTCTTTGAAAGAAACTCTCGAAGTCTCTTATTCTTTGGATTTGCAAAGAATTCCTTAGGAGAATTTTCTTCCTGGATCTTTCCTTCATCAATGAAGAGGACTCTGGTTGCCACCTCGCGGGCAAAGCCCATCTCATGAGTTACCACAACCATGGTCATGCCGGATCTTGCAAGCTCCTGCATCAGTTCCAGGACCTCTCCTACCATCTCCGGATCAAGAGCAGATGTAGGCTCATCAAATAGCATCACGTCCGGGTTCATGGCAAGAGATCTTGCAATGGCGATACGCTGCTTCTGACCGCCGGAAAGCATGTCCGGATAGGAATCTGCCTTATCCGGAAGACCTACTCGCTCCAGAAGCTCCAGTGCCGTTTTTTCAGCCTCTTCCTTACTCATAAGATTCAGAGTCACAGGTGCGAGCATAATGTTCTCTTTTACTGTCTTATGTGGAAAAAGATTAAACTGCTGGAATACCATTCCGATCTTCTGACGATGACGGTTGATATCCACCTTGGAATCTGTGATGTCGGTTCCCTCAAAGAGGATTTTTCCCCCGGTCGGCTCCTCAAGGAGATTCAGGGAACGGAGGAATGTAGATTTACCACAGCCGGATGGTCCGATAATGGCTACTACTTCACCTCTGCGGATCTGTGTGGTGATCCCGTTGAGAACCTGATTGCCGCCATAGGCCTTTTCAAGTCCCTGTACATCCAGAAGCACTTCATTACTTACGCTCATTGGTTCTCAGCCTCCTTTCAAGTCTTCCTACCAGATAGGTAAGGAAGCAAACGATCACAAGATAGATCGCAGCTACTACCAGCAGCGGGAACAGTGCACTGTAGGTCTGGCTTCGGATAATGTCTCCGCCACGGGTCAGATCCATAAGTCCGATATAACCACTGATGGATGTCTCCTTCAAAAGTACGATCAGCTCGTTTCCAAGGGCCGGCAGGATGTTCTTGACCGCCTGCGGAAGAATGATCTTGATCATAGTCTGTGTATAGTTAAGACCCAGGCTCCGTCCTGCCTCAAACTGTCCCTGATCAATAGACATGATACCGGAACGGACGATCTCAGCCACGTATGCAGCAGAGTTCATACCAAAGGCGATAATGGCAACAACTATCTTACCCGGATCTATGGTTGCAAAAATAACATAAAATACGATCAGCAGCTGTACCATCGTTGGGGTGCCACGGATCACAGTCAGATAAACACGACAGATCACATTAAGGATCTTAAGCTTACCTGTCTTATCATGTGTAGAACGGACAATAGCAATGACAAATCCCAGAAAAATACCAAGAAGTACAGCAAAAAAAGTAATGATGATGGTATTTTTCAGACCGGACAAAATGAACTGCCAGCGATTGTTGTCCAGAAAGTTAAACTGAAACTGTTCAATAAGACTCAAAATTTCCACCCTTTCCAAAACTACAGGTTCCGAAATCCGGAAAACATACCCGGATATCCGGAACCTGATCATTCGCTACTGAACCCTGCAACGAATATCTGTTTCTCAGCTTATCCGTTCAGAATCCTCTGATTTCTCTGTGCAAAATTATTTCTTTACAATAACAACCTGCTCTGCAGTTGTGTACGGATCAGTGAAATCAACGCTCTTTTTACGATCCTCTGTTACTGTCATTCCTGCAGCACCGAAATCAGCTTTTCCGGATTTAACAGAATTTACGATCGCATCAAACTCCATATCCTCGACCTTCAGCTCATATCCAAGCTTGTCGCAGACAGCCTGAGCGATATCAACATCAATACCTACGATCTTATCTCCGTCATAGTATTCGTATGGCTGGAAGGTTGCGTTTGTTGCCATGGTAAGAGTTCCCTTGGAGTGATCTGCATCCTTAGGAGTCTCATACGGTGTCTTACCTGCATCATCACCGATGTAGTTATCTCTGATGGAATCCAGAGTTCCGTCATCCTTCAGCTCCTTCAGCGCTTCGTTGAACTCTTTGGTAAGGTCTGCATTATCTTTGGAAAGACAGATTGCATACTCCTCTTTATCAAAAATATCCTCAACGATCTCAAGATCATCGTTTTTCTCAACAAATTTCTTGGCAGGCTCGCTGTCGATCACTACGCAGTCAATCTTACCCTGTTTCAGAGCCATAACAGCGTCATTACCTTTGTTGTATCTCTCTACTGTTGCGTCTTTAACCTCTGTAGCGTCTGCATCACCGGTTGTTCCAAGCTGAACACCGATCTTCTTACCCTCCAGATTATCTGCGCTCTTGATCTCATCTGCTGCAAAAACAGCGGATGTCATAGAAACTGTCATAGCTGCTGCAAGTGCAAGTGCCATAAATTTTCTCTTCATTTTTTCTTCCTCCTGAATTCTATGTACTTTACGTTAACTGTCTCTCTGCTTGTGTCAGTCCAATGTTACTGTTCACTTCGTGACCAGCAACACGCTCCGCGATGCACAGAAATCATGCTTTTGCATGATTTCGCGCCGAAATTCTCGGGTTTTCTGTGACCTGTGGTCACAAAAAACACCTCGCGGAATATTACCAATGAACAGTAACAGCCCAATCCGTAATGTACAGCATAATTATACATCTCCATGCATATTACTTTGTTTTATGATACCATGTTTCTGACAAAATGCAAGCATATAAAACCCATAAATCCGAAAATCCACCTGTAATTTATGGGAATTCCACAGGGAAAATTCACTTTTCGATAACAATTGTCCAATATACTATACTATTAAAGGCAACAAATGGAAAAAAACTGCGTGTTTTTTCCATGGGGTCTTGTGTTCCAACAGAAAAAACAAGTATAATATTCAGAAACAAGAGGAGGTTACTATTATGAAATTCACGAAAATGCACGGCATTGGAAACGATTATGTATATGTAAACTGTTTCGAGGAAACTGTTAAGGATCCGGCCGCAGTGGCAAAATTTGTCAGCGACCGTCATTTTGGCATTGGTTCCGATGGGCTGATCCTGATCCGCCCGTCGGAGATTGCAGACTGCGAGATGGATATGTACAATCTGGACGGCTCTCAGGGTGCCATGTGCGGAAACGGTATCCGCTGCGTTGCCAAATATGTCTATGACCACGGCATTGTGGACAAAACTTCTTTAAGCATCGCCACAAGAAGCGGTATCAAATATGTAGATCTTACTATCCGCGACGGCAAGGCCTCCATGGTAAAAGTCAACATGGGCTCCCCGATCCTCACTGCAAAAGAGATCCCGGTGGTTGCCGAAACCGAACAGGTGATCGACGCTCCCATCACCGTCGACGGAAAAGAATATCACATGACCGCAGTTTCCATGGGTAATCCTCATGCCATCATCTACGTAGACGATGTGGACAGCCTTGACCTGGAAAAGATCGGCCCGTCCTTTGAAAATCACGTATGCTTCCCGGACAGAGTCAACACTGAGTTTGTTCAGGTGATCGACCGCCACACCGTAAAGATGCGTGTATGGGAGCGTGGCTCCGGAGAAACTCTTGCCTGCGGCACAGGCGCCTGCGCAGTTACGGTAGCTTCCATCCTCAATGACAAGGTTGACGGCAGCAAGCCGGTTACTGTACAGCTTCTTGGCGGAGACTTAAACATCTCCTGGGAAAGAGATGAAAACCTTGTATATATGACAGGACCTGCAACTACGGTGTTTGACGGAGAGATCGATCTTGGATTTTTAGGTGAATAAATGAAAATGGAGGGAGCTTTTCGAAGCTCCCTCCTGCGTATTATATTTCCGCATATCCCCTCTTCAAATAAATACCAGAACCCTCTCCACGATAAACACCGCCGCACATGCCAGCAGGGCTACTGTGATCAGGCTTTTTTCCTTATATGCAGCAATAAGTGCTACCAGGAAACCTGCAGCGCCGGAGATGATGCTGTCTGTGGCCTTCAGGATGGCCGGGAAGGTCATGGCTGCCAGACAGGCATATGGCACATAATACAGAAAGGACTTGATAAACGGGCTTCTGATCTCATTTTTTGCAAGAGCAAGGGGCAGCATACGGATGAGATAGGTGACTGCTGCCATCACCAGGATATAGAGATATACATTATGACTCATGAACGGCTTCCTCCTTCTCTTCCACCGGGCAGAAATAAGCTGCTAGGCCTGCTACCAGAAGTGTTGTGATAATGATCATAAATCCGGATGATACCTGTTTTAACACCGGTGTCACCGCAAAAACAGTGCTGACTGCCATGGATGCCACAACCACCCCAAGAACCGGTCTGCTCTTTTTGGACGGCGGGATGATGATGGCCAGGAACATTCCGTAAATGGCAACGCTCAACGCACTAAGCATAAAATCCGGCAGAAGGCTTCCGGAGATTCCTCCTGCCAGAGTTCCAAGAGTCCATCCGGGAATTGCCACGCACATGGCTCCGTAATTATAAAATACACTGACCTTTCCCTCCTGAGCCGCACTGATCCCGAAAATTTCATCGGTGATACCAAAAGCAGCGATGTATTTCAGGATGCCGGACTCCTCACGCCGGAATTTCTGGGACAAGGAAAATGACATCAGGCAGTATCTCAGGTTGATGATCAGCTGGGTCATTGCCATCTCCCACATGGAGCCTCCCGCAAAAATAATGTCCAGTCCCGCAAACTGACCGGCTGATGTCAGGTTGGTCAGGGAGATCAGAACTGCCTGCCAGATACTCAAGCCGCCGGCAACAGCCATCATGCCAAAGGTAAAGGATACCGCAAAATATCCAAGAGCGATGGGAACTCCATCCTTCATACCTTTTCTGAAACTTTCTCTTTTCATCGATTTCCTCCATTGTATGTACATTCCGTTATAAACGCAGCTGTGCCTACTTCTCCGATCTATACAGCACTCATCAGAATCTCGCCACAGCTCGTTGTACATGTAAATAAGAGCGTGCCCGGAAACGTTTTTCCTGTTTCCTGACACGCTCTTTTATTGTAGCATTGCCCTGTCAAAACTTCAATACGTGAATACGTCATTCCTGTTTGTCATTTTTCCGGAATATGTCCTTACGCTTCTTCAACTCCATCCGGATCTACCAGACGATCCAGAACCTTGAAGCCATTGTTACGAAGAACGCTTTCTGCAACAAGGAGATCCTCACAGTGCATGATCGCTACCGGGACTTTCAAACCTCTGTGGAAAAAGGTGTAAATGTAATGAAGGTTTACGTTGCTGTCGCCCATGACGCTGAGAAGCTTGTCAAGGCCGCCGATCTCATCCTGAAGATCTACCAGGATAGCCTGAGTAATACGGGTCATATATCCGTTTTCTGCCATGATCTGGTCTGCTTTTTCCGGATCATCACATACCATACGGAAGTTTGCGAACTCCGGTGCATCGAAACAGCCGAAGCCGTAAATGTCGATCTGATTCTCTGCAAGAATCTTTGTGACTTTCTGAAGACTTCCCGGAGTGTTTTCTACGAAGACGATGTTCTGTTTTACCATGATGTGATTTCCTCTTTTCCTGATTATTTTTTCTTGTTATTGTTTTTCTTATTATTCTTTTTTTATTCTAGCATGAAATTAATTGGAAGTGAATCCCTTTCCGGGAGGGAGCATTTCGCATGCGGTTTTCCCTTTCCAGGGGGGAGCATTTCGCATGCGGCTGTGCTTTTCCTTTCCAGGAGGGGCATTTCGCATGCGGCTGTGCTTTTCCTTTCCAGGAGGGGCATTTCGCATGCGGCTGTGCTTTTCCTTTCCAGGGGGGGCATTTTGCATGCGGCTGTGCTTTTCCTTTCCAGGGGGAGCATTTTGCATGCGGCTGTGCTTTTCCTTTCCAGGGGGAGCATTTCGCATGCGGCAGGTGCGAGGAGGGGAAGCATTCATAGTTGCGAAGGCCATCGTCCCCTCCTCGCGCTCCTCCCCTCCCGGCCACGCCGCTGTTCTGTGTTGTGGAATGTGTTACTTTTCTGACGGGGCGATGGATTCTACGGTATTGGATATTGTAGGTTGTGCCGATATAAGTAACTGATATGCTTTCTTGATTCAGGTCAAGCGGATATTCGCAATCCGCTTCGCTACTTGCTCATAACTGCTCCGCAGTTTATCAGATAGAGCCTGCACTTCTCCTGATACAAGCAAGTCCTCACCCACTGCTTATTGCTTTTCGCAACTCTGCAGGGGACTTACTTGATTCAGTTAAATATCACAGAATATAAATCTCATATCAGGGAACAGGCCCGCTATGCGGGCCGCTTTCTCGTCCGCCCTCATCCATCGGCTCAGCCTTGAATTCCCGATACCGTCGAATCCATCGCCCTATACAAAACGTATCACACACCACAACGTACGTTCAAAAAAGCGTGCCCGGAAAGGGGGAGCGCGAGGGGGAAAAACGGGCTTCGCAACTTTGAGTGCTTTCCCCCTCGCAAATTTCCGCCGGGAAACAATTCCCGGATCCCCCACGCGGTATTACAGCGGTATATATTCATACATTAAAGTGTAACACTTTCAATCATTAAACCCATGTATAAGTATACCATCCCGACATGAAATGTCAACCACCTTTCCCAAAAACGAAAATCCCCCAAAAAATATAAAAACAAAAAGACAAAAAATAAAAAATTATATAAAAAAGACCAGACGCACATCCAAACAGACATACGTCCAGCCATTTTAATTACAATTTACAATTGCACCGAAGAGCTCAATCCAGCTCTTCATCCACATACTTCTGAATGTTAGAAGCATTCACATACTTCTTAACCCGTGCCCCGTCAGTGATTACAAGTGTAGGCGCCTGACGGATCCCATACTGCTTGACAAGCTCGGGATTCTGCTCAGCATCGATGATCTCCAATTCTTCGCCTTCCAGCATTTTCTTTGCCATACGGCAGTTCGGACAAGTGCTGGTCGTAAAAAGATATTTATGAGATTCCACAGGCTGGATCTCCACCTCGTTACCCTTCATGGTCATCACACTGGTATGGACCTTTTTCAGCTGGGAATGGGTAATATCATAGAGGGTACGGTTCTTGTACTCCTGGGTCTTACCATCGTTCCAGTTCTGTACAGGACGGTAATATCCTGTGATACGGCTGTAAACCTCAGCCTTCTTTCCACATTTCGGGCAGGTGAAATGCTCGCCGCTGATGTAGCCATGCTCCTGACATACGGAATAGGTCGGTGAGATGGTGTAATAGGGCAGGCGATAATTCTCTGCGATCTTACGTACCAACGCTGCCGCTGCCTTCCAGTCCGGAAGCTTCTCCCCAAGGAATGCATGGAATACGGTTCCTGAAGTATACAGAGTCTGCAGATCGTCCTGAATATCCAGTGCGTCAAAAATATCCGCAGTGTAATCAACCGGCAGATGAGAGCTGTTTGTGTAATACGGAGTGTCGCCCTCTTTTCCCGCTGTTTTGATATCCGGATAACGGCTTCTGTCGTGTTTGGCAAGACGGTATGCAGTGGACTCTGCCGGTGTTGCCTCCAGATTGAAAAGCTCTCCCGGATACTGCTCCTGATAGTCTGAAAGACGGCTTCTCATATGCTCCAGAACCTCTTTTGTAAACTTCTGGGTTTCCGGATCTGTCATGTCTTTTTTCAGCCAGCAGGCATTTAAGCCCGCTTCGTTCATTCCCACAAGACCGATGGTGGAAAAATGATTGTCAAAGCTTCCAAGATATCTCTTCGTGTACGGATACAGTCCCTCATCCAGAAGCCTGCTGATCACATCTCTCTTGATATGAAGAGATCTTGCGGAGATATCCATCATGTGGTCCAGGCGCTGATAAAATTCCTTCGGCGTTCTGGAAAGGTATGCGATACGCGGCATATTGATGGTAACAACGCCTACAGAGCCTGTGCTCTCACCGGAGCCAAAGAATCCACCACTCTTTTTGCGGAGCTCACGGAGATCCAGACGGAGGCGGCAGCACATGCTGCGGATGTCGCTTGGCTTCATATCACTGTTGATATAATTGGAAAAATACGGAGTACCGTACTTGGAAGTCATCTCAAAGAGAAGACGGTTGTTCTCGGTATCAGACCAGTCGAATTCCTTTGTGATGGAGTAGGTCGGGATCGGATACTGGAATCCACGTCCGTTGGCATCTCCCTCAATCATGGTCTCGATAAATGCCTTATTGACCATATCCATTTCTTTCTTACAGTCTTTGTATTTGAAATCCATGTCCTTGCCGCCTACGATAGCCGGAAGCTCTGCAAGGTCGTCCGGAACGGTCCAGTCCAGTGTAATGTTGGAAAATGGTGCCTGAGTGCCCCAGCGGCTTGGAGTATTTACGCCATATACAAAGGACTCAATGCATTTCTTAACCTCCGGATAGGAAAGGTTGTCTGCCTTTACAAAAGGTGCCAGATAAGTATCAAAGGATGAAAATGCCTGTGCGCCCGCCCATTCGTTCTGCATGATACCCAGGAAATTCACCATCTGGTTGCAGAGTACACTTAAATGCTTTGCAGGTGCAGAAGTGATCTTACCCTCAATACCACCAAGTCCCTCTCGGATCAGCTGCTTCAGGGACCAGCCTGCACAGTAACCGGTCAGCATGGACAGATCATGGATATGGATATCTGCATTTCTGTGTGCATCTGCGATCTCGTTGTCGTAGATCTCAGACAGCCAGTAGTTTGCGGTAACTGCTCCGGAGTTGCTTAAGATCAGACCTCCTACAGAATAAGTAACCGTTGAGTTCTCCTTTACACGCCAGTCCTCAACCTTTACATAGCTGTTTACGATTTCTTTATAGTCAAGGATGGTGGATTTCATATTGCGGATCTTCTCACGCTGCTTACGATAAAGGATATACGCCTTGGCAACATCAGAATATCCGGCCTGGATCAGTACGTTCTCCACACTGTCCTGGATATCCTCAACAGAAATCCGGTTGTTCTCGATCTTATTCTGAAAATCCGCTGTAACACGAAGTCCCAGAAGATCGATCATATCCGAACTGTAATTCTTACCTTTGGCATCAAATGCCTTATCAATTGCCGCAGTGATCTTCCCCATTTTAAATTCGTCTAATTCACCGTCTCTTTTTACTACCTGAAACATAAGAAAATGCCTCCCTCATGCATTTATTTATAAGCGGATATTTCATTCCGCCTCACTTGCCTGCTTACGAACACACTCCGTTTCACGATCTGTGTTCAAAGCGCTGTAGGCTTATTGTATCAGACACGCCTCTTTGCGTCAACATAAAAAGCACCATATATAGTGCCCGTTTTGTTCACGGTACTATATATGGTACTGAGTAGATATTTTAACATTATGTGACTTTCGGATAGATTTCCCGCGGAACTCTTGCTTTTACAGCAATCCCTCCTTCGGTATACTCTTCCGAAAGAAGCTGTCCATACTCACGGATCAGCTGGATCTGACCGGCCTCCGAATAAGGAAAAAGCCGTTCCATATAAATCTGTCCTTCTGCCAGTATCTCAGAAAGAAGCTGCTTAAATTCCTCAAGCCCCTCTCCTGTCCGTGCGGAAATCTTCAGCGTATGGTCTGCTCGGAGATCCCGAAAGCTCTCCCCGGAAACACGGTCCTGCTTGTTAAAAAGTGTGATCGTCTTTTTTCCCAGAGCACCAAGCTCTTTCAGGGTTTCATATACGATATGCATCTGTATCTCCGCCTGAGGATTGGATGCATCTACCACATGAATGATATAATCCGCATATTTGGCTTCCTCCAGAGTACTCTTGAAGGCTTCCACCAGATTGTGGGGAAGCTTGCGGATAAAGCCTACGGTATCCGTAAGAAGAAGCTGCTGTCCGTCATCCAGTGTCAGAAGACGGGTAGTCGGATCCAGTGTGGCAAACAGCTTATCCTCCGAAAGCACCGAAGCGCCTGTCAGTGTATTCAGAAGTGTTGACTTTCCTGCATTGGTATAGCCAACAATGGCTGCTGTCTTCAGATTTCCCACAGCTCTTCTGGAACGGATCAGCTCTCTGTGCTTTTCTACCTGGGAAAGCTCCTGCTTCAGTGCGGATATCCTGTTCCGGATCAGACGACGGTCTGTCTCCAGCTTTTTCTCACCAGGGCCTCTGGTTCCGATTCCTCCTCCAAGTCGCGAAAGAGAAGAACGTAGTCCCACAAGACGTGCAGACCTGTAACGAAGCTGTGCAAGTTCTACCTGGATCTTGCCTTCACTTGTGACGGCACGCTTCGCAAAAATATCAAGGATCAGCAATGTACGGTCCATGACTTTGCATTCCAGTTCCCGCTCCAGATTGTTCATCTGTGCAGGAGAAAGCTCATCGTCACAGATCACACCATTGGCATTCAAAGCATAGAGAAGACCTTTTACCTCCTCGATCTTGCCTTTTCCGATATAGGTACCGGGGTGTACTGCCTCACGGTTCTGGATGATCCTGCCAGCAACGGCCGCACCGGCTGTAGCCGCAAGCTCCCCAAGTTCATCCAGGGATTCCTCCATGTCATCCCCCAGATTCGCTTGGACACCGATCAGGATGACACGGTCCTGTATTTCCTCAAAATATTCCATATCAGCCCTCCGAAGACGTTCTGGTTTTCAGGAAAGCCAGCTCTTTTTTTGCGGCGGAATCTTCCGGGAACATATCAATATATTCCTGCGCCTTGGTCAGTGCAGTGGCAAAATCCAGTTTTTTCTCATAGGCTACGATCTCGTTGAACAGAAGGCTCTGCATCTCGTCTGTGGTAGCAGTAGGAAGGCCTTTTGTAATATTATCAAGAGCGGAATCATAATCCCCGTTCCGGATATCACACAGTGCCAGGCCGTTATATCCCTTGGCGGAATCTCCCACTGCGGAAATATACTGTTTGTACATTGCCTGGGCATTTTCCACATCGTCCTGGGCCAGATATACCATTCCCATGAGAAGAAGGGCCTCTGTATTATCCTTTTTGGATGCTTCCAGGAGCTCTTTTTTTGCATTGGTGTAGTCTTCCATATAGTAGTAGACACGGCCTCTGTCACAGTGCTCCTGGGCGTCCTTGGCCTCAGAAGAAAGAGCTGCCTCCAGATATCTGGTTCCGTCTGCTTCCATATCTTTATCCAGGTATGCCTCATAGATCTGGATCGCCATATCATAGGTGGAATCTTCCCCATAGGCCTGCTTGAAGTTCGATGCCGCTTCCTCGTAGGAATCCATGGCAAGGGCAACTTTTCCGGTGAGGAAATAACTGCTTGCATCCATGGAAAAATCTTCTCCAAGTGTCTGGCAGTCTGCCATGGCATCCTCATAATTTCCGGCCTTCAGCTCTGCGGTAGCACGGTAGGACAGGATATCCTTCCGGAGGCTTTTGCTGACTTTATCGCAGTTTAACGCTTCTGTGAAGTTATTCACCGCATCTTCATATTTACCGAGACGTAAGCTTGCAATACCTGCCCCACGGTAGGACTGTGCCAGTTTTACCCCGTTCTGGATAGAACTCTGATACTCCTCCAGGGCATACTTGTAACTTCCCTGGGAAAGATCTTTTCCGGCCTGTTCGTATGTTTTTGTTTTTTCACTGCCGCAGCCGCCCAGAAGCAAAGCTCCTGTAACGGCTGCAAGAATCAATACGGTCTTTGTATTTTTCATGGAATTCCTTATTCTACAACAAGCCCTTCGGCTTCCATTACATCAACAACACTGTCTACATATTTATGGCAGAGTTCATCGGTTCCTGCTTCTACCATAACACGGATCAGCGGCTCTGTACCGCTCTCACGTACCAGGATACGGCCATCATCGCCAAGTGCCTCTGCCGCAGCCTCGATGGATGCTTTTACCTTCTCATTCTCCAGTGCTGTTTTCTTGTCGGAAACGCGCACATTGCGGAGAAGCTGCGGGTAAACCTTCATCTCCTTGGCAAGGTCGCAGAGTGTGGCTTTCTGGTCCACACATGCTTCCATGATCATCAGGGATGTGAGGATTCCGTCACCGGTAGCAGAATAACGGCTGAAAATAATATGTCCGGACTGCTCACCGCCGATACTGTAATTGTTTTCCATCATATTCTCGGCAACGTATTTGTCACCGACTGCAGTCTGCTCGTAGTCGATGCCTTCCCGCTCAAGGGATTTGTAAAGGCCAAGGTTTGACATAACAGTTGTTACAACTGTATTTCCGTTCAGCTGTCCTTTTTCTCTTAAGTATTTACCGCAGACATACATGATCTTGTCACCGTCAATGATGTTTCCACGGTGGTCTACGGCGATACAGCGGTCTGCGTCACCATCGTATGCAAAACCGATATCCAGACCTTTATCTACCACAAATTGTCTCAGAACTTCAATGTGTGTGGAACCGCACCCACGGTTGATGTTGGTTCCGTTCGGCTCATTATTGATTACGTAAGTTTTTGCACGGAGTGCGTCAAAAACACTCTTGGCAATGGCGGATGAACTTCCGTTGGAGCAGTCCAGTCCCACCTTGATATTCTTGAAATCGTGGCATGGGATAGAGATCAGATGTCCGATATAACGGTTTCTTCCAGATGCAAAATCCACAGTACAGCCGATATCTTCTCCGGTTGCCAGCGGAAGTTCCTCAATCTCACCATCCAGGTAAGCCTCGATACGTGCTTCAATATCTGCCGAAATCTTCTGTCCGTTCTCATTGAGGACTTTGATTCCATTATCGTTAAACGGATTATGGCTTGCGGAAATCATGATACCGCAGTCAAAATCTTCTGTACGTACTACATAGGACACACTTGGAGTTGTGGTTACATGAAGCAGATAAGCATCTGCTCCGGATGCGGTAAGTCCTGCCGCAAGGGCATACTCAAACATGTAACTGCTTCTTCTTGTATCCTTGCCGATCACGATCTTCGCTTTGTGATCTCTGCCATAATACCAGCCGAGATAACGTCCCACACGAAATGCATGATCTGCTGTAAGTTTTACATTTGCTTCACCACGAAAACCATCTGTTCCGAAATATTTACCCATAATGTTCTCCTTTATTACTGATACAGTCCTTCCGGATAAACGCCGTCATCTGTAAGTTTTTTGAATGCAGCCTGTACAGATGCCTTATCTTCCTGATAAGTAACACCAAACCACTCGTCCTTTGTCTCAAGAACGTCTACGGCTGCTTTTCCGGAATGGATCAGCTGGTCAATAAGCTCTGGGAGAAGATACTCTTTTTTGATATCTCCCTCTTTGATTCCACCAAGAAACTCAATGAAGCCTTTCTCAAGGATCTCCATAAATTCCGGTGTCAGACCCCACATGTTCATGGAAACAAGGCTCTTCACATCCAGCTTCTCTGCTGTACCGTCGTCATTTCTTGTCTCTGCGCCGTCTGCTGTCTTGAAGATGTTATGTGTCTCTGTAACGCCAACAAGCTTGCCGTCCTCAATATGGCACACACCTCTTGTAACGCTTCCGTTGTCGCTTAATGTATTTCCAAGGCGGAAACCTGCCATGCAGATGTGCATCGGGCCATCCTGTGGGTGATCCTGCACAAGATAGTCGTGAACTTTTACGTAGGCTTCTTTTCCATAGTAGTCATCTGCATTGATAACAGCAAATGGCTCGGAAAGGACTTTCTTTGCTGCCAGTACGGCATGTCCGGTTCCCCATGGTTTGGTACGGTCTGCCGGTTTCTGGAAATCTCCCGGAAGATCATCGATCTCCTGGAATGCATATGCAACCTCTGTAATTTTGGAGATACGGTCTCCGATTACTTTTCTGAACTCATCCTCAAGGTCTTTACGAATGATAAATACGACCTTGTTGAATCCTGCCTCCAGTGCATCATGAATGGAATAGTCCATAATAATCTCGCCCTTCGGACCTACCGGTGCAAGCTGCTTGATACCTTTTCCGAAACGGCTGCCAATACCGGCCGCCATAATTACCAGTGCTGTTTTTTTCATGTTTTGATTCCTCCTGATTCATTATAGTTTTTTGAACTCTATCTCTGTAATTAACAATTATTCCTGTTCGTTGAGCTTGGTCAGCTTCACTGCCTGGTCTGCCGCGATCAGGCTGTCGATGATCTCATCCAGATCTCCGTTGAGGATATTCTCAAGGCGATGAAGGGTAAGTTTGATCCTGTGGTCTGTTACACGTCCCTGTGGGAAGTTGTAGGTACGGATCTTCTCGGAACGGTCACCGGTACCGATCTGGCTTCTTCTTGCCTCTGCCTCGGCGTCGTGCTGCTTGGCAAGTTCCATCTCATACAGACGGGAACGGAGTACGCGAAGTGCCTTATCCTTGTTCTTAAGCTGTGATTTCTCGTCCTGACAGGAAATTACGATTCCTGTAGGAATATGGGTAAGACGTACCGCAGAGTCTGTGGTGTTGACACACTGGCCACCGTTTCCGGAAGCACGGAATACATCGAATTTACATTCATTGAGATCCAGATGGAAATCAATCTCTTCTGCCTCCGGCATAATGGCTACGGTACAGGTAGAAGTATGGATTCTTCCGCCGGACTCTGTCTCCGGAACTCGCTGTACACGGTGTACACCGCTTTCGTATTTCAGTCTGGAATATGCACCCTCACCTTTGATCATGAAAGTAACTTCCTTGAAGCCGCCGATACCGTTCTCATTAAGGCTGAGCATCTCGGTCTTCCAACGGCGGGACTCTGCGTATTTCACATACATGCGGTAGATCTCTGCCGCAAAGAGAGCTGCCTCATCACCGCCTGCGCCTCCACGAATCTCAACGATAACGTTCTTGCTGTCGTTAGGGTCCTTCGGAAGAAGAAGGATCTTCAGCTCATGCTCCAGCTCCTCCACTCTCTTTTTTGCATCGGAAAGCTCTTCCTTCAGCATTTCACGCATCTCTTCGTCCTTCTCGCTCTCCAGCATGGAAAGACTGTCCTCGATGGTTTCCTTATTTTTCTTATATTCTTTATATGCGTCAACGATTGGCTGCAGGTCGCTCTGCTCCTTCATCAGCTTCTGAAAATGTGCCGGATCGTCGGTTACTCCCGGTTCTCCCAGCTCATTGAGAAGCTCTTCAAAACGTACCAGCAGATCATCCAGTTTATCAAACATGTATTTCCTCCTGTTTCTGTCCAAGCACCACACGGTCAAGGCCCGGCAGATCCTTTATGATCTGAACCCCGGTAAACCCGGCTGCTTTCATCATTGTACTGACTGCCTCACCCTGGGTGCAGCCGATTTCATACAGAAGCCATCCGCCTGGTTTCAGGTACCTTCCGGCCTCTGCTGTGATCTTTCTGTAAAAATAGAGCCCGTCTTCCATTCCGTCAAGGGCCTTCCTCGGATCATGAAGGCGGACTTCTTCCATCAGTGTTTCAATTTCTTCTGTTGCGATATAAGGCGGGTTTGAAATAAGGATATCATATTTCCCACTATCTTTTCCACCTTTTTCACAAAAATACGGTGCTGAGAACAGATCGCTTTCCACAAAATCCGCCCGGTTCTCCACCTTTAGAATACCTGCATTCTTTTTTGCCACTTCCAGTGCTTCCGGTGAAACATCCACACCGGTCCCACAAGCATCCTGCCGTTCCAGAAGAAGGCTGAGCAGGATGCAGCCGGAGCCGGTACACATATCCAGGATCTCCGGTTTTTCCACATCCCCAAGGTGTTTCAATGCCTCTTCCACCAGGGTCTCCGTATCCTGTCTCGGGATCAGCACGTTTTCGTTTACATAAAACTCATAGCCCATAAAAAAAGCCTGATGAGTCAGCTGCTGTACAGGAATATGTCCTGCCCGCCTGTCGATCAGCATAAGATACTCTGCTGCGGTCTCATCAGACACCGGTTCATCTCCATGCGCAAAATAATATGCCCGATTCTTTCCGGTCTTAAATTCCAGAAGGAGCCAGGCATCCAGCCCGGCTTCTTCCAATCCGTTATCTTTCAGTATTGTTGTACCTTTTTTCAGAAGGGACTCAAGAGTCTGCATTTTCTGTCTCCTCTGTCTCATATGGGATGTCCAGGTCAAACTCCTCTTTCAGATAAGCTCTCCAATCAAAAACAGCCTCAACTGCTTTGATGGCTACCTCTGCCATATCTGCAGCAGGCTCCTTTGTGGTGAATTTCTGCATGGCAAGACCTGGTTTACTCATAATGTCCGCAAATTTACTGTCTGTTCTTCCTGCCCACTGGATGATCTCAAAGGAAATCCCCGCAACTACCGGCACCATGAGAAGTCTTCCCAGCAGTCTCACCCAGTAAAACGGCACCGCCACAAACACAAAATGCAGCACAATACTTACCAGCATGACCAGAAACAGAAAGCTTGTTCCACAGCGCTTATGAAACCTGGAGCTCTTTAACACATTCTCTACCGTCAGAGGCAGACCATGCTCCACACAGTTGATACATTTGTGCTCCGCACCGTGATACATAAATGTCCTCTGGATATCCTTCATTCTGGAGATCAGGAACATATATCCCATAAACAGTGCCAGCTTCACAAAGGCTTCCACTATGGTGACCAGAAATTCCGAAGCACCTACCCCTCGGATCAGACTAGCCAGTACATACGGAAGAAACATAAAAGCAGCCACAGAAACCACCATGGAGATAGCTACCGTAATGTAAAGAAGCCACTTGAACTGCTTATCCTCTTTGGCTTTTTTTGCAGAACGCTCTTCTTCTGTAAGCTGCTCATTCTTCCTGACTGTTCCCTCATCTTCCTCGTCTCCTGCGATCTCCGCAGAATACATCAGGCATTTCGTGCCTACCACAAGAGAATCCACAAAGCTTACCACACCACGGATGATCGGTTTCTTCAGAAATGCGTGATTTCCGAAGATACATTTATAATCCTCTACCTTCAGCTCGATCTCCTGGTCCGGGCGGCGCACTGCGATAGAATATTTGTCCTTGTGGCGCATCATGATGCCTTCCATGACCGCCTGTCCGCCGATATTCGATGATCTCATTCATTCTCTCCTGTGCAAATTAAAAATTTTTCAGTTAAAGAAAGGTTGAGATTTCCCAACCTCAACCTTCTCATTTCCTGTATTCGCAATAATTACTTATTCAGGCCGTATTTCTTGTTGAACTTATCGATACGTCCACGAGCCTGTGTAGCCTTCTGCTGTCCTGTGTAGAACGGATGGCATTTGGAACAGATCTCAACATGGATGTCCTCTTTAGTAGAACCTGTTACGAAAGTGTTTCCGCAGTTGCAGGTTACAGTTGCCTGATAGTAGTTCGGATGGATTCCTTCTCTCATGATTTTCACCTCTCTATATATTTAATATTATTCGTATTCAATTGACGAATTCCATTTTAAACAGCTTGCTAAGTATAACATAGCTTTCCGTAAAATGCAAGGACTTTATAAAAATTTCTGTTTCTTTACAGTCTGTACCAGTTCTGCATTGTTCCTGGTTCTGGCAAAGGTATTCAGGATCTGTTCTACTGCCTCATCCGCTTTCATTCCGTTGAGAGCTTTTCGCATAATATAAACCGCTTCCTGTTCATCCTTGCTGAGAAGCAGATCCTCTCTTCTGGTTCCGGATTTCTGGATATCAATGGCCGGGAATACCCGTTTCTCCTGTAATTTACGATCCAGGACAAGTTCCATATTACCGGTTCCCTTGAACTCCTCATAAATAACATCGTCCATCTTGCTTCCGGTATCCACAAGTGCAGTTGCCAGAATCGTCAGGCTTCCGCCCTCGCGCATATTACGGGCTGCGCCAAAAAATCTTTTGGGCATATGGAGAGCCGCCGGGTCAAGACCACCGGATAAGGTTCTTCCGCTTGGCGGGATGATCAGATTATAGGCTCTGGCAAGTCGTGTGATCGAATCCAGAAGAATGATCACATCCTGTTTATGCTCTACAAGACGGCGCGCACGCTCCACAACCATCTCGGAAACTCTCTTATGATGTTCCGGAAGTTCATCAAATGTAGAATAGATCACTTCCACATTCGGTCCCTGGATCGCCTCTCTGATATCGGTAACCTCCTCAGGGCGCTCATCGATCAGAAGAATGATCAGATGCATATCTCTGTTATTCCTGAGGATAGACTTGGCAACATCTTTCAGAAGGGTTGTCTTACCTGCCTTTGGCGGAGATACGATCATTCCTCGCTGGCCCTTTCCGATAGGACTGATCAGATCCACGATACGCATAGCCGTTGTACCGCCTGCACGCTCCATGACAAGTCTCTCATTCGGAAAGATCGGTGTCATATCTTCAAAATTATACCGTCTCTGTCCCTCACTCGGATGGAAACCGTTAATGGAAGATACGTAGAGAAGGGCACTGAACTTCTCTCCCTGGGTCTTGATGCGGATATTTCCCTGGATGATATCACCTGTCTTTAAATTAAAGCGGCGGATCTGGGAAGGAGAAACATAAATGTCGTTCTCACCCGGCATATAATTCTCACATCGGATAAAGCCATATCCATCCGGAAGGACCTCCAGGATCCCGTTAGCCTTTTCACCACTGTCCAGCTGGGTGGATTCTGACGGGACATTCCCGTTCTCCCTTGTAGCTTCCCGGTTATATTCACGGTTGTACTCTCTGCGGATATTTGTGCTTCTGTGTTCCTGCTCATTCTTATCACTACGATATTCCTTCCGCTGCTCCTGAAGTCCTTCCCCTGCCGGACGGGTACGATATTCTGTTTTTTCCGAATCATAGCTTTTTTCTTTTACAGTATTTTCTGCCGGTGTACTTTTGTGTACTTCTTCGGGATTTCCTCTGTCGGACTCTTTGGCGTCCTCCTCCAGCATCCGCTCAATCAGTGCCGGTTTTCTCAGAGTAGAAATTCCCTTCATCCCTCTCGCCTTTGCCAGATCCTTCAGCACCGCCAGAGATAATGATTCATACTTTTCTCTCATATTAAATCCTCTATTCTTAAATCTGATAAATTATATATTTGTTGTTTATGGAATCAGATACAACCTGACATGGCTGCACTTTTTTTGAATGAAAGCGTGTTTTCAGCTTATGTTTCATTATACACACCTTATAGAGTCTATTGCAAGAAATATTTATCGACATTTTTTTTATACTTTTCTCACAAAAAAGAAAAAATCTGCCCGGGAGATCTCTTCCCGGACAGATCCAACGTTCCTGTATGCTTCTTTTTTAGCTCCAGAACGGTCCGTATATATCCATGACCCTCTGGATACGTTCATCAGTAATTTTATTCAGAGCCGCCACGATCGCTGCATACGTTTTTGGTCTCTGTCTCTTAAGTGTTGACGGACTTGTTACATACTCAAGCACTGATTCTGCAAAATATTCTGAACTGTTCTGCGTTGCATAGCTTCTGTTGATACCTGTAAATTTGGATTTTTCGCTGTTATAAACTGCGGCAAAATCACTTGTTCTGTCTACGTTTCCCGCAACAAAAGCAAGGAAATGTCCCAGTTCATGGTAGATTGTCTCATTCTCAAAACGAAGGATGATGCTTCTTGAATGTGCGTTAAAGCAGCCTCCGTAGTTAACAGACGGATCGATCGTTACAGTAAATCCAAGCTTCTTGTAGGCTTTGAGCACCCTGCTGTCCATCTTCGGTGCAATGGAAGCAATATTGCTTACTGAATATTTGCTGTCCATGTTGATGCTTTCTACTTTTTTTGTGGAAGCTGCATTCGCTTTGCCGGCAGTAGCTGAAGCCGCCATGACTGTTGTGGTCGTCTGAATGGTTGTAGTTACTTTCCGTGTCTGAACGGCTGTTTTTGATTTCTTTGTGTATTTCTGTGTTGTTGCAGTCTTAACTGTCTTTAATGTTTTTACGGTTGTATTTCTGTTTGTTTTCTTTGTGGTCGTACTCTTCTTATTGGTAGTCGGAAGCTTCTTGGTATAAGTCTTGGTCGCCGCTTTTTTCAGCTTAACTTTTTTTCTGGTTGTCTTGGTATTTGAAGTCGTTTTGGTAGTCACCTTCGGTTTTGAAGCAAGTGGAGTGTCGTCCTCTGTGATGGTAGTCTCCACTACCGGATCTGTAAAATCCGGAAATTCCGGAACCTGTGACGACTGCCAGACATTAAAGCCACCTGCCAGTACAATAACAGCTGCAAGGCATCCTGCTAAAGCTTTTTTCCTGCCTGTAAAAATTTTATGGATATCTGTTCTTTTCATATCATTCACACCTTTCTGAAAGCCGACGTTTCAGTTTCCAACCTAAACCGGATTTTAGGCATCAAAAAAGCCGCTTATTCTAACGAAATAAACGGCCGCATTAACACACAGATTCTTGTTCATAGATGTTATCTGAATACGTCATTAAATCGGAATTTAATGCGGCAACCGGCTGTCATAGTCATCCTTCGGACCTTAGACCCATGGCTTTGCGTCCCTGTCTTTCAACAGGTTTGCCTTTATATGTATAGTATATGTTTTTTTCCCTAAAATGTCAACATTTTCCACTGCATTTTGAGCCCTACTCCTGTCTTTTTTTCACGGAATCTGCTATACTGTTCAAAAAGAAAGCATGATATAACAGGAGAACGGAAACAATGTCAAAATTTTTACCAGTCCGTCTCTTTTTTGTATGGCTGCTTTTCGGAATCCTGCTGGCAGGCTGTGGAAATTCTCCTTCCTCCGATGAAGAACCTCCGGTATATTCTCCGGCCAGAGTCCTCACCCCGGAGGCCCCCGGCAAAAAAACACTGGGCAGTTCCCCTCTGATCCTGGATATTTCCAATCAGGATCAGGGATATCTGACTGCAGAATCCGATTCCGATGATTCCCGCATGAACATTCAGCTTACTGCTCCCTCCGGTGTGGTCTATTCCTATTTTCTGGAACCTGATGAACAGACGGTACTTCCTTTTTCCGAAGGCTCCGGTGAGTATCTCATCACCTGCTATCAGCAGGTTGATGGAAACCAGTATGCCGCCCTTTACACGGAAACGCTCACAATAAAGCTTCAGAATGAATTTCTTCCGTTTCTGTATCCAAACCAGTACGTGGACTTTTCTTCCAAAAGTAAAACCTGCAAACTGGCAGCCTCTCTTGTCAAAGAAGACATGACCGATATCGACATCCTGAAAACCTTCTATACATATGTTACCAGTCATATTTCCTACGATTATGACAAAGCTGATTCTGTCGAAGCCGGTTATCTTCCTGATGTAGATGATACTTTAAGCACCGGCACGGGGATCTGTTTTGATTACGCTGCACTGACTACTGCAATGCTCCGCAGCCAGGACATTCCCTGCAAGCTTCAGATCGGCTATTCCGGTGATGTAAAGCATGCATGGATCGATGTTTATATCCGTGGCAGAGGCTGGGTGACAAAGGCAGTATCTTTTGACGGAGACACCTGGAAGCTGATGGATCCCACCTTTGACGCCAACAGTGATGGTGATGAAGCGATCCAGGAATATATCGGTGATGAAAGCAATTATACGGTACAGTTCACGCGCTGACCCACTAAAGGAGACCTTATTATGAAAAACAAACTGACAGCCCGGGAATTATCCAGTTTCTGCGGGCAGATGGGAATGCTTCTGCATTCCGGCATATCCACAGCGGAAGGACTTCACATCCTCTGTGACGAAAGCAAGACCGATGCAGACCGGCAGATCCTCACACCCCTGATCCGTTCCGTGGAAGAAAACGGTTCTCTTTCCCGGGCTCTTGACGAATCCGGGATCTTTCCCACATCCATGACCGCCTATGTCCGGACCGGTGAGGAAACCGGCTGCCTGGATGAGATCATGGAAAGTCTCAGTTCCCACTATGAACAGGAGGAAGAAATCTCAGGACAGATACGGTCTGCAGTCACTTACCCGCTGCTCATGCTTGGCATGATGGCTGTTGTGATCCTGGTCCTTCTGATAAAAGTCCTGCCGGTATTTCAACAGGTATTTAACCAGATGGGAATGGAAATGAACGGGGTTTCCCGGGGACTTCTGAATGCAGGCAACGTGATCAGCCGGTATTCCTCTATTTTTCTGATCTTCGCCGTAGCTCTCATTGGCTGCATCCTGTTTTTCAGTCTTACGGAAAAAGGTCACAGCCAGCTGCGAAAAATGGCCATCCATCTCCCGTTTTTCCGTGAGATCCCAGTTGCCATGGATTACAGTCGTCTGGCCCAGGGCCTTTCCCTGGGGCTTCGGAGCGGACTTTCCCCGGAAACCAGCCTGGAGCTTACAAAGGATCTGATCTCACAGCCGGTGATACTCGAAAGACTCCGGAAGGCTTCCTCCATCCTGGATAGCGGAGAAACTTTTTCCAGGGCTCTTACAGAATCCGGTCTGTTCGGCGGCATGGAAGGCCGTCTCATCACGATATCCTTCTATTCCGGTTCCAGTGACGAAACCTTCCGCAGGCTTTCCCGGCAGTACACCGAAAGATCCATAGATCTGATCTCACAGGCAGTCTCCATTGTGGAGCCTACCATCGTGATCCTGCTGTCTCTTCTTGTGGGGCTGGTCCTTTTATCCGTCATGATGCCGCTTCTGGGGATCCTCTCAGATTTTGCAATGTAAGGTGGTGACCGCATGGAACTTTTTGAAAGCCGCAGAACAAAATTTCTCAGAGCATTTTTTCTTCTCTTTCCGGCGCTGCTTCTGGTTTTATCCTGCACCTTGTTTGTGGCAGGTGTCAGCAGCACCTCCGACCAGGCCGTACACAAAGAACAGGATGCTCTGGAACAGACACTGAAAAACGGTGCCATCCGCACCTATGCCCTCACAGGCACATATCCCGAAAGCCTGTCCCAGCTTCTCTCGGATTATCATATCACTTATGACAAAACCAAATTCGTAGTAGAGTATGTTCCTAACGGTTCCAATCTCCTGCCGTCTATCAGCGTGATCGCTCTGTCCGGCAGTGCGAAAGGAGGGAATGCCTCATGAATCACCGGAAGAACACCGGACATTCCGTTTCTTCTCTTTTTTCGCTTCTTCTTTTCGGTGTTTTTGTTCTGTTCCTTATACTGATGCTGCTGTTTTCCGCCCGGATTTACCAGCAGACTGTGAAACAGACTGACTCCGATTCCGAGCTTGGGACCGCAGCAACTTATCTGACTACCAAATTCCGGCAGCACGACCGCGGCGATGAGATCTTTTCCAGTTCCCTAGATGATATTCCTGCCCTTTGTTTCCGGGACGATATCAAAGGAAAAGAATATATCACGTATATTTACCTGAAGAATGACAGTCTGATGGAGCTTTTCACTGCAAAAGGCTCTCAGGCCAGTTCCGATGCTGGAACCGTCATCTCACAGCTTTCCGATTTCCGGTTTTCGGAAATGGAAAATGGTTTTTACCACTTTTCCCTGGAAAGTACCACGAGAGTCCGCTCGGAATTCCTGCTTCATCGCACTGGCAAAAAGGAGGCATCATGAAAGAATCAAGACATAATTCCGGTACCAGCCTTTTTCTGATGGAAATGATCCTTGCCCTTTTGTTTCTGTCACTTTCCTCAGCTGCCTGCATCCAGATCTTCGCGGCAGCACGGAAAAACCGGCTCCAGGCAGAACAGTGGAACCAGATCCAGGCTCTCACAACCTCCGTGGGCGAGATACTGGAAGGCACTGACGGAACCGATGAACAGTTCCTCTCCCTGCTTCCGGGGGGCATCAAAAAGAACACCAACCTGATCTGGTATTATGACCGTAACTGGCAGAGCTGCTCTTCTGGAGAAGCCGCCTGTGAAATGATCCTGGAAACAGATATTTCTTCTTCAGAAAAATCCGGCGAGCTTTCTTTCCGGCAGCTTTCCAACTGCAGTGAGCTTTACCGGATCACCCTGCGTTTTCCTGTTGATGACTACAGAAGGGAGGCTGTACATTGAAACAGAAGCATACGTTTTTTGTAACTGTCGGCATTCCTTCCCTGTTTCTTATCTTCTCTGTGCTGTGTCTCTGTGTACTTGCTCTGCTTACTCTTGGAAGCTCCAGATCCAGTCTTAACACAGCCAGACATTCTATGGAACAGACCGAAAATTATTACACCTGCTGCGCAAGCGCCACGGAAACCGTTTCAGAAATCCGTGATGATCTGGAGCAATACAGGGAAAAAGCTTCCGATGAGACCAGATATTTTTCCATGATACAAAAGCTTGCGGACACAAGAGACGATCTCAGCTGGGATTCCCACAGCCACACCCTTTCCTTTTCCGTTGGAATTTCCGAGACACAACAGCTTTCTGTAGTGCTTGAGATTTTTTACCCGCAGAAAAAAAGCTCTTCCGCTTATCAGATCCTGCAATGGAACACAGAGCTTACCGGATCCTGGCAACCTGACAACCACCAGAATGTATTTAAAGGAGAATAAACCTATGGATACCCCTATTCCTGAATTTTTAGCAGAAGCTGCCAACCGGCGTGTCTCTGATATCTTTATCATCGCAGGCCGCCCCCTGGCAGAAAAGATCGACGGTCATCTTTTGGACCGTGGTGACAGGCTGATGCCTGATCAGACAGAAAATTTACTCCGCACCATTTACGGCCTTGCGGAAAACCGCGATATATCCCGTCTTATGGAAACCGGTGATGATGACTTTTCTTTTTCCATTCCCGGTGTTTCTAGATTTCGTGTCAATGCCTACAAGCAGCGTGGTTCCCTGGCTGCCGTGATCCGCGTGATCGCCTTCCGGCTGCCGGATCCTGCAGAGCTTTCCATTCCCGAGGATGTGATGAACATCTCCGAATATACCCGTGGCATGGTCCTTGTTACCGGTTCTGCTGGAAGCGGTAAATCCACCACCATGGCCTGTCTGATCGACAGGATCAACCATACCCGGGAAGGCCACATCATCACTCTGGAGGATCCTCTGGAATATCTCCACCGCCATGATCGCTGTATCGTCAGCCAGCGCGAGATCTGTACCGACACCGAAAGCTATCTAACTTCTCTTCGTGCCACACTACGCCAGAGCCCGGATGTGATTCTTCTTGGAGAGATGCGTGATCATGAAACCATCCAGACTGCCATGACCGCAGCGGAAACCGGACATCTGGTTCTTTCCAGCCTGCATACCCTGGGCGCAGCCAATACCATTGAACGTATCATGGATGTATTTGAACCTTCCCAGCAGCGTCAGATCGCCATTCAGCTTTCCATGGTCCTCCAGGCCGTGATCTCCCAGCAGCTGATCCCGGATGTGGACGGACGCAACATTCCTGTTTTCGAGATCATGCGCCTGACTCCTGCCATCCGCAATATGATCCGCGACAATAAAGTACACCAGATCGAAGGCGTGATCTCCACATCCGGTCAGGAGCAGATGCGTTCTATGGACCAGAGCCTTCTGGAATTATATAAAAAAGGCCGTATCACCAGGGATACAGCTCTGAAATACGCTTTAAACGCGGACATGCTGAAGCGCAGACTTATGTAAGGATCTTCTCGGTATACCTCTGCCTGATATGTAAAAACACATAAAAAATCCCTTACCGATCTCTGATATGTTTCCGGAATACAGAACACATATCATTTTACAGATCCGGTAAAGGATTTCTTTATTTTCAATCCGATTTCGATCAAAAAGACATTCCTTCTCTGCGATCGATCAATGCACTACATTTCCTACAATTCCATAAGAAACAATATACATAATGACACTTGCCATAAAAAGTCCGCACAGGATCGCAATGGAGGATTTTTTGATATCCACCTCAAGAAGAGAGGCGATCAGTGCACCTGTCCAGGCTCCTGTGCCCGGAAGAGGGATTCCCACAAACAGCAAAAGTCCCAGAAATTCATATCTCTTGATCTGGTCACTCTTTCCCATAGCTCTGTTTTCCAGCTTTGTGATCAGACCTCTGAACGTCTTTGTTTTTTTCATCCATTTAAAGATCTGCCGGATAAAAAGCAGGATAAACGGAATCGGAATAATATTTCCCACGATACAGATCGGCAGTGCCTTCGCAGCCGATATCTTCAGCAAAGAAGCTGCCAGAAGGCCGCCTCGAAGCTCCAGTATCGGGATCATAGAAATGATGAACACAGCTCCCTCGGGAGAGATAAACTGTGCAAGGTGGTGTGAAAACCATTGTACCAGTACTTCCATAGTACCTCCTTAATTGTTATTTCTGCAGATATTCCGTCAGGAATTCTACCAACTTTTTCATCTCCTCATCGGTACCGATGGTGATACGGAGATGATTGTCGATCCTGTCCTTCGGGAAATATCTTACATAGATATGTTTCTCTCTCAGTGCTGCGAAAAGCTCTTTGGCCGGACAGCTCTCATGTGTGGCAAAGATAAAGTTGGCTCTGGAATCCTGGAAGGAAAATCCAAGCTTCCTGAGCTCTGCCTTTGTCCACTCTCTTGTTGTAATGATCTTATGGCAGCATTCCTCAAAATATGCCTTATCCTCCATAGATGCCACACCAGCCGCGATGGTAGTACGATCCATGGTATAGGAGTTAAAGGAATATTTCACATCATTGAGATATTTGATCAGCTCCGGATTTCCGAAGGCATATCCGATACGCATTCCTGCCAGGGATCTGGACTTGGAGAAGGTCTGCACAACAAGCAGATTATCATATTTTTCGATCAGCGGCAGTGCGGATGCTGCTCCGAAATCCACGTACGCCTCATCTACGATCACGATACTCTCCGGATTCTTTGCCACGATCTCCTCGATCTCGGAAAGAGGCATTTCCACGCCGGTCGGTGCATTGGGGTTAGGGAATACGATTCCGCCGTTTTCACGGAAATAATCTTCCTTACGGATATGGAACTCCTCATCTAATGCCGGACGCTCATATGGGATCCTTAAAAGATCTGCCCATACATCATAGAAAGAATAAGTAATGTCCGGGAACAGGATCGGTTTCTCTGAATTAAAAAATGTGAGAAAACACATAGCCAGTACGTCATCGGAACCAACGCCTGTAAATACCTGCTCGTCCTTCAGGCCGTAGAACGCGGCAATACTGTGTACCAGGTCTCCTGCTGTCGGATCCGGATAAAGTCTCAGGGTATCGGCATCAAGGGCCTTCAGCGCCTTCTCCACACCCGGAGCCGGTGAATATGGATTCTCGTTTGTATTCAGTTTGATCATGCCTCTCTCATTTGGCTGTTCGCCAGGAGTATACGGCACTACTTTTCGTATATTAGCTTCCCATGGTTTCATGCTGTGCTTAACCTCCTATCATATTCTTTTGCTATTGTACTCACTGCGAGGACATTTGTCAAAGGGTAATACCACCTGCCTGGAAAACAAAAGACACCCGTACCGGGTTACAGAGTACGGGTGTCTGATATATTCTTCTTAATGAAGGGCTGTTTTGGTTCGTATCAGGCGCTTAAGATCAGATACGTGCTACGCCTGTTGCTTTTGCTGCCTCTGCTACTGCTTTTGCGACAGCCGGTCCGACTCTCTTGTCGAATGCCTTCGGAATGATATACTCCGGAGAAAGCTCCTCATCTGTGATCAGATCTGCAAGAGCCTTGGAAGCTGCGATCTTCATCTCATCGTTGATATCACTTGCTCTTACATCAAATGCACCACGGAAGATTCCAGGGAATGCAAGAACGTTGTTGATCTGGTTCGGGAAGTCACTTCTTCCTGTAGAGATAACCTTTGCTCCGCCTGCTTTTGCGTCATCCGGGAAGATCTCCGGTGTCGGGTTTGCGCATGCGAAGATGATGGCATCTTTGTTCATGGTCTTAACCATCTCTGTTGTAACTGCTCCAGGAGCGGAAACACCGATAAATACATCCGCGCCAACCAGCATCTCTGCAAGAGATCCCTGTTTCTTCTGAAGGTTTGTGAGCTTGCTCATCTCTTCCTTAACCGGGTTCATTCCTTCTGTACGTCCCTCATAGATGGCACCCTTTCTATCGCAGAGTGTAACATCCTTGAAGCCTGCTTTCAGAAGAAGTCTGCAGATAGAGATAGCAGCTGCACCTGCACCGTTCATAACGATACGAACATCCTCTTTCTTCTTTCCGACAACCTTCAGAGCGTTTGTCAGACCTGCAAGTGTGATAACTGCAGTTCCGTGCTGATCATCGTGGAAGATCGGAATATCACATTTCTCTTTCAGTTTTTTCTCGATCTCAAAGCATCTCGGAGCGGAGATATCCTCAAGGTTAACACCACCGAAGGATCCGGAGATCATGTAAATAGTATTTACGATCTCGTCTACATCATGGCTCTTAATGCAAAGCGGGAATGCATCTACATCGCCGAATGCCTTGAACAGTACACATTTACCTTCCATTACAGGCATACCGGCTTCCGGTCCGATGTCACCAAGACCAAGAACTGCGGAACCGTCTGTTACAACAAGACACATATTCCATCTTCTTGTAAGCTCGTAGGATTTATTGATATCTTTCTGGATCTCAAGGCAAGGCTGAGCTACACCTGGTGTATATGCAAGAGAAAGGTCGTCTTTATTCTCAACCGGCACTCTTGTAACAACCTCGATCTTACCTTTCCAATCTCCGTGCAGTCTTAATGACTCTTTTGCATAATCCATTTTCTTTTCCTCCTTGGATAATTATGATATATTTCATTTCAAAAGGATTACCTGAATTAATAATTACCATTGAAGAATTTACTGTCCTTCGGAAGCTCATAGCCTTCAAAATAAGAGCCAAAATCAAGCTTCAGATAACTGCAGAGATCAGCAAGCTCTACCATGGTATTGTCGTTGACCGGAATGCCATTCTCTTTTCTGTCTTTTTCAGCAGCTACCTCTTTCTCGCCGTGTGTATAGATCCTGTCCTGACCGTCTGCCTTCGGACTCTCCCGAAGTGCCTCAAGATATTCTGAAAAATGCTTGCGGATCGCATCCGGATCTCCGAATGCCGCCGGGTTGATCGCCATAAATCCATGGCAGATACCGGTCTTATCCGGGAATGTACAGCATTTATCGGAGGTAACGCCCATGGAAAGAATAGAGCTGAACAGCTCACAGAGCATTCCATAGCCATATCCCTTATGGCTTCCGCTGACTTCCTCGTTTCCACCAAGAGGCATGATTCCGCCGCCCTTCTTGGCTACGATGTTTGCAAGTACATCCGGTGCATTATTGCTGGCATGACCGTTTTTGTCAAGTGCCCAGCCATCCGGAAGAGGCTTGCCCATCTTATTATACATTTCCAGTTTACCTCTGGTTACAACTGTTGTGGAACAGTCAAAGAAAAACGGATACGGGTCTGCAGGCATAGCGACTGCGATCGGGTTGGAGCCCAACATAGCCTTTCTTCCAAAAGTCGGTACCATGATCGCCTCGGAGTTGGTACATGCCATTCCAAGAAGGCCTTCATGGCAGGCCATGTTCGCATAATATCCTGCAATACCGAAATGGTTGGAATTTCGTACACTTACGATTCCCACACCAGTTGTCTTTGCCTTCTCAATTGCCTTTTCCATGGCAAAATGGCTGATCAGCTGGCCCATTCCATTATGTCCGTCTATCACAGCAGAAATCGGTGTCTCAAAAACAACTTCCGGTTTCGCCTGGGGATGAATAGTCCCCTTCTCGATTCCTTTATGGTAACGAACCATTCTCTGCATTCCGTGGCTCTCGATCCCATACAGATCAGCAGTCAGAAGAACATCTTTAATGATGCTTCCTTCTTCCTCAGAAAAGCCAAACGCTTTAAAAACGTCTCCGCAGAAATGGTTCAGTGTGTCATAACTCCATTTTACATATCCCATAATCGCAAGTCCTTTCTCCTGATATTTCCGGCAGGTTACCGCCCACGCTGTGGCCTGCTACATATTTTATATGATACTGCAGGGGGTACAGTAACCTTCATCCTGTGCTGTCTCGTCTTATGCTGTCCTGCCTCATGCTATCTTACCTTACGCTGTCTAGTCTCATGCTGTCCCAACTTACGCTGTCTCATCTTATGCTGTCTCGTCATGAAGCCTTCAGGATGCTGCCATAATATCAAACTTTTTTGGTATTACCAATACAGTCCCTATTATAGCACGCGGTCTTACCAAAATCAATAGTGGTCTTACCAGATTAACGGGATTTTTACTGAAATTTTATTTAATTTTTTCAGGTGGATCAGCGATGAAATACAAGGCTGTTCTCCCCCTGCTGCTGCGCAATCTCCAGTATATATTTCTCAATGGTTTCCATATGTTCGCGCATCAGCTTCTCCGCCTGGTTCCGGTCTCCGGAAATAATGGCTTCCACCAGTCTTCTGTGCTGGTCATCCACCTCAAGAGCGGAATTATGTTTCTGCATAATATAAGCTCGGGTACCGGAAATAATCTCCTCTGTCAGCTGCGCTGCCGCATCCAGAACATTATAGATCATAGGATTCCCTGCGATCCTGCCAATCTTCGTATGAAGCTTCTTATCAAGACCTGCACGGGCTTTCTCGTCCTCTGAGCTCTCCAGCTGTGCCAGGATGGAACGCAGATCTAATGCATCCTTCTCCGTACAATTCCCGGCTGCAAGAAGCGCAGCCTCCTGCTCCAGCGCAGAACGAAGTTCCTGTACCTGCTGTACATGGCTGTTATTCAGCTGAAAAAGAAGGGCCAGTGGTGCAGAAAGCCACTGATCCATATTCTCGGTAATATAGTTGGCTCCGCCGCGGACCGTTGTGACAATTCCCATCAGCTCCAGTGCCCGCAGGACTTCACGGACAGCAGGTCTGGAAACTCCCAGTGATTCTGCCATAACACGTTCCGCAGGTAAAGTGTCCCCCGGCTTCAGTTCTCCCCGCCGGATATTTTCTATGATCTGCGCTAATATTCCGTCAAATGCTCGTTCTTCTGTAATCTTTGTAAACATGTCGTCCGTTTCGGCCGCCTTCCTTTATTATTGTGTTGCCTTCCTTTACATAAAAATCCCGGAATATAGACAAGTGGATATTTACCATTCTCAGTCATCATGCAGTTCTGCACCAGATGATCGCTCTGCAGCCATTCAGCCAGTCTGTGCATTTTGACTATTTGCCCTCTCTATTTTCCGGACTTTTATAGTAAATATTATACGATAATTCCCCAATTTAATCAATAGTAAATAATAAATTGGTAAGACATATTATTTTATTCCATTATTGAGAATGTTTTCCACTTCCTCCATCTGGCCCAGAAGCATTTTCTGGCGGTCGTCAAAAAGAAGACCTTTATTATGCCTGTAATACTGGTCAGAACCGTTCTCCCGAATGAACCAGAGACTATAATAGTTGGCATTCAGTTCTGTGATAAATGCCACCATTTCCTGGCTGTCCCCAAAAGCAGCTTCCATGAAGTCGAAGACGTTCTGAAGAGTAAGAGATATTTCGTCGGTTCGGTTTTCGTAGGCTTCGGTTTCGGATTCAAAGAGGACTTTCACAAACTCATAGTTCCTGTTTGACGATGGATCTTTCGATTCTGCTGCAGCACTTCTGCCTCCTGCCGGATATGAGCCTGATCTGGTTTTATCTGATCCGGTTGATTTCGATCCAATTGATCCCGAGGTTGATTTCGATCCGGACGCATTTTCAAAAAATGACACAACACGTTTCTGTATACGCTCCTGCTGTTTTGTAAGAAGCTCACTCTTTTTGTCCTTTTCAAGATCCGCCTCTGCTTTTTCCATGAGATTTTTTGCTGTGAGGCTGTCCTGATCTTCTCTGAAGTACACCATATAATCATACAGTTTCGTGAGGTAGGCATCGGTAAGATAGCATTCTGTAAAAAGCTCGCTGAGCTTTCCGTTGAGAAGGCTTACAATGCTCAAATGCTCGTCCAGAGAGGCTGTGCGGATCTTACCCAGAGTAATGGGATCCCACTTTCCTTTCAGGATGTCCTCCACTTTATAGTCCGTTCTGTACTTATAATAAAGAGCCAGATAGCCTGCAAAATCCTTCGCGATCATCCTGTGCTGAATGTACTGACTGACCACCTCACGGTCTACGGTTTTTCCAAGGATCTCATAAACCTGGATCAGACGGGAAAGATCCTCCCAGCCTCTGGCTGTGGCAAAGATCTTTCCGTCTACGGTATTCTCCACCCTGTAGAAATTTTTTCTGCAAAGCTCCAGATAAGAAATCACTGCCGGATGAATTCCCTGCTGATAGGCGTATTCCTTCCATACATCAAAGTCTGCCTCCACATCGATCTTCTTGATACGGTCCAGAGTGACCACATCGAATTCCCGGACGGATTTGTTATATTCTGGCGGGTTGCCTGCTGTGACGATCACCCAGCCTTCCGGCACCTTCTGGTTTCCGAAGGTTTTTCCCTGAAGGAACTGCAGCATCATCGGTGCCAGTGTCTCGGATACACAGTTGATCTCATCAATAAACAGGATTCCCTCTCTCAGGCCTGTTTTTTCCATCTTATCGTAAACGGACGAAATGATCTCACTCATGGTATATTCTGTGACAGAAAATTCTTCCTCACCGTAATTCTTTTTTACAATAAAAGGAAGTCCCACAGCACTCTGCCTGGTGTGGTGGGTAATGGTATAGGAAACAAGAGCAATCCCGCATTCCCTTGCTATCTGTTCCATAATCTGTGTCTTTCCGATTCCCGGAGGGCCCATAAGAAGGATCGGTCTCTGTCGGATCGCCGGGATCCGGTACTCACCGAATTCGTCCTTTGAAAGATATGCTTCTATGGAATCTCTGATCTCCTGCTTTGCTCGTTTTATGTTCATGGTATTCTCCTTTTCACGGCATATAAAAAACTGCCTGCAGGATTCTCCGCCTAAAACGGGTTGCCTTGCGCGACATCTACAAAAAATATGCCTGAATCCAATGATAAATCGAAAATTGAATTCAGGCAAGTTTTTCACTACTATATAATTTTTTTTATTCTGCTGTCAGTGTGTGTATCAGGTTCAGAATACGTCCCGCAGACATTCTGACAACTTCTTCCGAAAGCTTTCCGTCTTCAAAAGCTTTTCGGATATTTTCTGCATCGGCTGCATTACCAGGCATGATAATATCATTTCCTGCTGTCACGCATTTCCACGGAATACTTCCATCTTCCGGAACCGTTGTATTCCAGTCTGACATGATCACACCGTCAAATCCCCATTCTTTTCGGGCAATGGCTGTACAGAGATCAACACTGTTTGCAGCATGGACACCATTCAGTAAATTATAGGAAGACATGATTGCCACTGGTCTGCTTTCTTTAACTGCAATCTCAAAACCACGCAGGTAAATTTCCCTCAGGGCACGTTCTGATACCTGTGCATCTACGCCCATACGATTATCTTCCTGATTGTTGCAGGCAAAATGCTTAACGGTAACACCGCAGCCAGGTCTGCTCTGCACTCCTTTTGTCATGGCTGCTGCCATGGTTCCGGAAAGCAGCGGATCTTCGGAATAATACTCAAAATTTCTGCCGCACAGAGGGTTTCTCTGAATATTAAGACCAGGTGCTAGCCAGAGATCTATGTGGAATTCTTCCATTTCTTCTGCCACCGCTATTCCAACTTTTTCCACAAGGGCAGTATCCCAGGTCTGAGCCAGTGCAGTTCCAACCGGAAATGCCGTACAGAACTGATAATATCTGTCTGCGTTTTCGTGAATCTCATCTGTTCTCAGGTATCCGTTTTCCAGAGATCCAAGGACACCGATTCCATATACTGTGTCTGTTTCTCTGTCTACTTCATAATTCTGCTGAAGTCTCAGTCCTGCCGGCCCATCGGCCATGATCAGTGGGAAAACGCCATATTGCTCATAAAGAGCAGCCGTAGTCTCACCGGCAGAACCAGGAACACGGATTCCTGCCGCCCCCAGATTACTGGAGATTCCAGCAATATTCCCATAAAACAGCGGGAGCAGATCCTTTGCAGGAATCTTATTTTCCGGTTGGCAGGTGCATTCTGTTCTCTTCTCTGGTTCAGGATAATAGATATATCTTCCAATCTTCTCATTCTCTGCCTTCTCTTTCCATTTCAGAGTTCTGGCAGAAAGATTCTGGCGGTCATAAACTTCTTCAGTAATATCAGTCTGATTCTCAAGGATATTCGTTTTATCCAGGATCACACTCTCCGGCACTTCAAGCATTGCAGCCAGCGTAAGCGATGCAATGCTGTTTCCGACCCAGACAGCATAATAACCTTTTTCAGCAATCCAGGCATGCTGCTCTTCGGAAAAATATGCCAGTGTCTTTCTGTCGATCCCGATTTTCAGCAGTTCTTTTTCCCCCGGCTTCAGAAGTTTTGTTTTTGCAAAGCCAGCCAGCCGACGGTATTCCTTCCCTGATTCATCCTGTGGAAGAGACACATAGACCTGCACGACCTCTTTTCCCGAAAAAGTTTCTCCTGTATTCGTTACCTCTGCTTCAACTTCAACGCCATCCCCTGATGTTTTCATCCCATGGAAGCGTATCTGCATTTCTGTGTAAGAAAGTCCATATCCAAACGGAAACAGCGGTTTTACACCAAAAGTATCAAAATAACGATATCCTGTATAAATTCCTTCCTTGTACTCTTCTCTTTCAAGCTTGCCATTAAGATAGCTGTATTCCTCTGCACACGGATAATCCTCATACCTTCTGGCCCATGTTGCAGTCAGCTTGCCGCCTGGAGTTACCTTTCCCAGAAGGACATTGGCGAGGGCAAGTCCGCCTCTTTGTCCAAGCTGGGAAATATTCAGGACAGCACAGATATTTTCTGTTTCTTCCAGAATATCTGTCAGTTCTACCGGACCGCCGGAATTCAGGATAAGTACTATAGGAATCTTCTGTGCATCAAGGAACCGGATATCCTCCTGCTCCCGTCTGCTCAGATAATAATCTCCCTCGACCCTGCGCCTATCCTTTCCCTCACCGGAAATCCTGCTTACCACATAGATTGCTGTCTGGGCATCGACAGTATCTTCTGCTGTGACTGCACGGCCTTCCGGCATTGCAAAGGGATTTTCCGCATAGGCATCAAAAGGATTTTCCACAAACTTTGCTTCTTCCAGTATTTTTTCTTTCCATGCCCTGCGTGCTTCTGCGTATATTGACTCATAATTGGCCAGCCATTTCTCGCTTACGATCTGAATACCGTTTTCTTTCAATCCCTGATAAATAGAAATGTTACTTCTGTTATTCACATCACCGGAACCTGTTCCGCCTTTCACTGTCTTTCCCGCACCGGCGCCGTATAAACCTATTTTCGTGGAAATATTCAGAGGGAGTGTTTTTTTATCATTTTTCAGCAGTACAATACCCTCCTCTGCTACTTTTTCCGAAAGAAGACCGTTTCGTATTTCACGGTCTGACATGCTGTGTTTCTTTGTTCCGCTGTGTTTCCATTTCTTAACTGTCATATCTTACCTGCTACCTTTTGTTATTCTTTTACGCCTCCAAGTGTCACTCCTGCGATGATAAACTTGGAAAGAAGGAGATATACGATAATGATCGGCACAATGGCAACTGTGATCATCATGTAAATCTTACCCATATCAAAATTCATATAATCTGCTCCACGAAGTGTTGCAATCAGGATTGGAACAGTCATCTTGCTTTTAGACTGGATAACCAGAGCAGGAACGAAATAATTGTTCCAGGAGCCTACAAATGTAAAAATCGCCTGTACAGCGATTGCCGGCTTCATGATTGGCAGGACAATACTGTTGAAAGTACGGAATTCTCCGGAGCCGTCAATTCTGGCTGCTTCTACCAGCGACATCGGCAGTGAGGACTGCAGATAGCTGTACATAAAATAGAATACGGCCGGTGACGCAACAGACGGAATGATCAACGGAAGCAGGGAATCATATAATCCCATCTTTGTGATCAGACGAAGGAAGCCCATTGCAGTTACCTGTGTCGGCATGACGAGGATCGCCATGATAAATGTAAACGCTACATTCCTTGCCTTGAAATCATAGGCATAAAGACCATATGCTGTCAGTGAGGAAAAATATGTACATAATACTGCACTGCATCCGGACACGATAATACTGTTAAGAATTCCCCTGAACATCGGAAAGCTTCCGTCATTTGCAACATTCATCAGGTTTTTCCAGAAATATTTTCCAGGAAGAGCAGAAAATCCCTTCTGAAGCTCTGCATGAGAATGAGACGCATTCACGATCAGTACATAAAAGAAAAAGAGACACATAAAGGAAAGAATAATAAGTACCACATGTGCCACGATACTTCTGATCCTGCTGGCTGTCTTATCTTTCATCATTTTGTTTTTCTCCTTTCTGCTCTTGCTCTCTTTTTCGCTGCTTTCTTAGATCCGTCCGGATCATTGTCGTTAGTCATACGATATACAAAGAAGCAGAGGATTGCACTGATAATAAACAGGTATACAGACAATGCTCCGGCCATACCATAATTCTTGCTCTTCAGATGGCTGTTCAGGAACATAATCAGTGTCATGGATGTTCTGTCCGGATTACCCTGTCCGTTTGTGAGGATCTGCGGTACATCAAACATCTGAAGGCCACCGATGATGGAAGTGATCAGAGTATAGGAAAGAATCGGACGAATCAGTGGAAGCGTAATATAGAAGAAACGCTGAATGCTGTTGCATCCGTCCAGATCCGATGCTTCAAAAACATCCATACTGATTCCCATTACTGCTGCCATCAGCATGATGGTCGTGTTTCCGAACCACATCAGGAAATTCATGAAACCTACCAATGATCTTGTTCCCAGAACAGAGCCCAGAAAATCAATCGGTTCCTTTATCCAGCCCAGTGAACACAAAATGGAGTTTACAGGTCCGTTTGTGGAAAACATGGTAAAAAACAGAAGTGCAAATGCTGATGCCATGATCAGGTTCGGCAGATAAATTACAACCTTAAAAAACTGCTTGCCATGAAGCTTCAGCCTGGCATCAGTAAACCAGCATGCAAGCACCAGTGCAACAACGATCTGCGGAACAAATCCGATCACCCAAAGGATCAGTGTATTCAGTCCGTATTTCAGCATGTCAGAATGCAGAAGACTGACATAATTGGCAAGTCCTATAAAATTAGGACCAATCTGCTTGATTCCAGAACGGAAATATTCAAAAAAGCTGTATCTCACTGTATCAAACAGCGGAATCAGCGAAAAGATAAAATAGATCACAAAAAACGGAAGAATAAATATGTATCCCCATTTTCCGTAATTAACGCTCTTTTTCTTCATAATGCTCTTCCTTTCCAGCAAACTGCAGGATCCAAAGATCCTGCAGCATCAACAATTATCCTCATGTGGTATTTATTCCGGCCACTGGATCTCTGTGATCTCCGGATAACGCTCCTGAATAGCTGTCTCAAAGTTGGCTTTTGCTTTGTCAAAGTCTACTTTACCCTGGAAGTAATCACTGAAAGCGTTCTGGATCAGCTCTACACAACCCTGGTCATATGCGGAAAGCGGTGCGATCTTGATATTCTCTGCAACCGGTGCAAAATACTCAAACGGGTTCTGTCCACCAAGGAAATCAGATGCGAAATCTGCATTTGTAGCTGCATCTTTCATACCGGATTTTGTATTTGTAAAATCAGAGTATTCTTTGGAAATCTTAAGAAGATTATCCTGATTTCCCGTCATTGCCAGGATAATATCTTTGACATGTTCCGGATTATCTGTTCCTGTTGCAGCCTGAATGTAAGAGCCACCCCAGTTGTATTCCTGCGGAGGATTTGTAACAGCCCAGTCACCTTCTGCTCCATCCCAGTTTGGTTTCAGAGTAAAGTCGATACCCCATGCCGGGAAGAGGAATGCGAATACCTTGGACTCAGAACTCATTGCCTTGTTCCAGTCATCGTTCCACTGACCTTTTACAGTTTTGTTAAGATAACCTGCATCCAGCCACTCTTTGGAATCTTTTACCCAGTCCATGATCTTTGAATCTACTTTGATCACAGAATCACCGGACTCTACCCACGGATTCTCAATGCTGTTTCCATATAAACGAAAAGTGTCTGCATAAGAAGCAAATGTATAATATCCTTTTTCTTTCAGCTGAGCTGCTGTTTCTTTAGCTGTATCCCAGTCTTTCATCTTCTCGCCAACTTCTTTCGGGTCATCAGTACCGAAAACATCTTTCGCAATGTCACGACGATATACAAGGACACCCGGGCAGCACTGCCATGTGGCGCCTCTCTGTACTCCATCCGCATCAGAAGCTGTTGTTTTCGTGAAATCATACTGATCTGCAAGATCCTTGTCCGGATCAATGCCAAGATCAGTAAGAGGCATTGCAACATCTGCATCTTTGTCTGTATATTTGAACACATAATCTGTCTCAGAAAGGAACATGTCTACCTTATCATCTGCACTTGCATCAGCCTGGTTGAGAAGTGCCTCATCCAGTTTCTGCTGATATACGCCATCCTGGTTCGGATTTACGATCCAGTGGATCTCTGTACCATCTTTCAGTTTTGTAACTGTACCATCTTTGGAAGTGGACTCTACTTCCGGATAAATAGCTTCCAGTCTCTGACGGAACTCATCATTCCAGGAATAAATATTGATCACTTTTCCCTCATCCGATCCTTTTGCAGATACACAGCTTACATTTGCTGCCATCATTCCACAAACCATTGCTGCTGCAAGGATCATAGATACCGCTCTTTTTTTCATAGTATAAATCCTCCTTTTTCTGTAGCATCCCCGATGCTTTACCTTTGATGATGAAAATATACCATTTTTTTATCTGCGATTATATTATTAATCTTAACAAAATGTCAGATTCATGTCATAATATAAAAAAACAACACATTCCTTAAACATCAACATATAAGGAGGATATCAATATGTCCATTTCCCAAGACTGGATTACTAATGAGCTGAAAGATACAGAACCGGAAGCTCTTCATCGCTCTCCCTCTGTGGAATATTCTTTTTACAATGCCGTAAGAGCCGGTGATATGGAAGCTGTAAACAAAAACTGCGAGGAAGACTCTTTTCTTCATCTGAAGGGAACCGGTATCCTCTCCAAAAATCCTCTGACCAACCTGAAGTATCATTTCGTTGTCACTACTGCCATGCTCACCCGTTACTGTATTGACGGTGGACTGGAGCCTGAACAGGCATATCGTCTCAGCGATTTTTACATTCTGAAAATGGATTCCTGCACCACTGTACGCCAGATTGCAGATCTGCATCATATTATGGCCAGAGATTTTACCGGAAAAATGATCCTCCAGAAAAAAAGCTCTATTCTTTCCAGACCGGTCATGCAATGTGTGGACTATATTTACGGTCACATTAAAGAGCGTATCACCATTCAGGATCTGTCAGAACATACCGGACTCTCTCCCAGTTATCTGTCCAGAGTATTCAAACAGAATCTTGGAGTATCCATAAGTGATTACATCCGCGAGAAAAAAATCGAAAAAGCCACTCACCTGCTCCGATACTCTGATAAAGCAGTAGTTGATATCGCCAATTATCTGAATTTCTCTTCACAGAGTCATTTTATCCAGATCTTTGAAAACTTCACCGGCCTTACCCCAAAGAAGTACCGTGACAAATATTACAAATCCATGTGGTAAACATCCTTATTATTATGGCTGATATTTTTTATCAGCATCAAAAACGACATCCCGCAGCTTTTTACAACTGTGGGATGCCGTTTTCCTATTGATACTTCTGTTTCTGTAATTTAACAATTATGTATAACCGATTTCTGTTACATCAGTTCCACTTTGATCCTGTGTGTTTCTTTTACAGAAAGCTTTTCGAGCAGTTCCCGATCTATACGTACACAGGTACTCTGTTTGTTTTTCATTTCCTTTTCATCACACCATACTGTTTTTATTTTATATTCTGAAGGAAGTTTTTTCTCCGGATTGCAGATACAGATCTCCAGCTTTCTTCCGGCAAATTCCATAGTAAGAGATGCCTGTCCATTCTCATTATACTGCTCCGGCATCAGTGCCGGCGCGATCACCAGATCTCCAAGATCTCCTCTGACGCCAAATACCTCTGTGATCATAGTCAGCATATACCAGCTTGCAGCACCGGTAAGATATGCATACAATCCTCTTCCCTGATTATCAAAATATTCCGGAATTCCAGGATACATCCTGCTGTTCTCAAAATCCATGGCAGCGTCCAGAAGCGTTTCCAGAACCTTATGTCCTTCTTTTGCATAGCCGTTTTTATACAGTGCATTGCCATACATAACAGCCATATGGGAAAATACCGCTCCGTTTTCCTTTTCTCCATAAGCAAACCCGAACATTCTTCCCAGATCAAATTTTTCTTCATGGAAATTGGTATTCAGACGATATCCTCCTGCCTGACGGTCAAAAAGATATTTATCCACACTTTTACAGATAGACTCAATCTGATCTTTCTGTGCGGTTTTACTCATGATCGCAAATACCTGACTGGTAAGCATCATACGTACCTGGCTGCTTTCTGCCCTTTCCACAGGACGTTTATGATCATCATAATATCCGTTGAACCAGCCGTTTTCTCCGTCTTTTACCCATTCTCTTCTGCGGATGTTTTCCATCATCCAATCTGCCTTTTCATCCAGATTCCGGCTAAGCTGGTCCAGACGGATCACAATAGTATTTCCGCTGATATCATGTGCACATTTTTCTGTGTACTGTCTCAGAATCTGCTGCTTTTTCTCCGGGCTTTCATAAAGCTCACGGTCTCCGGTAAACAGGATTTCCATTTCTTCCGCAACTTCAATCCTGTCAAACATTTCCTTTTCCTGAAGTTTTCTCAGATATTCTGCGATGTTCTTCATATTTCCAGCATATGCACAGGTAAATGCCACACTCTCACCATTTTCCCATGCCATATCCATGGCATCGTTCCAGTCTGCCCCGTGAAGTTTCATCTCGTTGTGCTCTCCTACATCATAAAAAGCACAGAGATTTTCCAGCAAAATGTGTTCCAGAACCGTTCCGTAATAAACCTCACCGGATTCTGTTTTCTGATTTTCTCCATAGGCACTGCTCCATTTTTCATCATGCGCAGTTCCTCTTTTTGTCTGAAGATCCTTGAAATATGGAATCTTCTCAAAAAGGACATTCATATCCCCGGTCTGATCCATATAAAGCTTCGTTGTCACAAATGGCCAGAAAGCATGATCCATCCACACGCGGGCAATGTTGTTGCGGTCTGCGATAAATTCCCCCTGTCTGTTTCCGATGATCGTGGCATTGGTTCCATCGATGCGTACTCCACCGTAATTATCGACGATCATCTGACGTACAACAGAAGGCTCCATGATCAGAAGTGCCAGACAGTCCTGCCAGAGATCACGCCAGCCTCTTCCACCTTTTCCATAATCATGATACGGGAGGAATGAACAACCGTAAATTCTTCTTAATATCGGCTGGAAACAGATCCATTTCAGATAATTATCTCTGTCCTCATCACCTGTCTCAAAAGAAACATTCACTTTTTCTGTCCAGTGTTTTTTTACATGTTCAAATTCTCTTGCAACCTGTTTTTCAGTTCTGTAAAACCGTGCAGTCTCCTCCGGCAGCTGATTTTTTTCAGATATTCCCGCTGTCACAACATATACAGCTGTTTCATGTGGTCTCAGAACCCTGGATGCAAAACGAATACCACCGACAGCTTCCTTTCCTTCAATTTCTGTCCCTGCCGGAACACCTTTTTTCTCTTCTCTGACCACCTCCGGAATCAGGAAAGAACCGCCTTCTCCGATAAACATTTCCACATCAGGATAAAAGCTTTCCGGTTCCGTTCCCTCGCCTTCAGATCCATATACAAAATATGCAGTATTATTCTTCTGATGACCTCTTTCATCAAAAGAAAGCACCGGTTTTACTTCAACACCGTACTCCGTTGTTCTTATCCTGTGCAAAAGGGAAGTCACATGCCTGTGATCTCTGAGATTGTCTGCACTTCTTCCATATACAGGTATTACAGCAACCGGTGTGATCTCCTGTTCTTCCTCTTCAATATTGGTAATCTTTACAAGATGGACCTCCGCATCACCTTTCACTGTCACAAAAGACAAAATCTCTGACTGAAGTCCGTATTTCTCAGAAGTTCTGTGCAGCTTCTGCCACATAAATCCGGCTTCCAGGCTGCTTTTATCCTGTTTATCAGTATATTTCTGAAATTCCTGTTCTGCCGAAACTCCGCATGCTGACCAGTAACCTTTTCCTTTTATCTTGCACCAGAAATTTCTGGTGTTTCGATTATTATGAAGATTCTCAATGCTTACCGGTTCCAGCAGAAAATGATTCTGATCCAGTTTGCTGTCTCCTCCCAGAGAAGGGGTGATCGCGGATTTCAATCCGTTTTCTCCGGCCAGAGGTATATATAAACCGCTGTAATTCTCCGGATTTTCTATGGAAAAGCTTCCATTTTTATCCTGAAATTTTATATATTTCATTCTGTGATCTCCTTCCTGCCAAAATAAAACGGTATTTATATTCCATTTTACTTTGTATTCATAAATGTGATCTCCTCGCAATTTATATCCATTATGTCATGACATATAGAATTCAATTTCTGTCTCACCGGTAAGTTTCTCCTGCGGAATATAATTACCCGGAAGTTCTTCTCCATTTACATAGAGTTTTTTACATCCGGCTTCCACATGTCCCGGATTCTTCACAGTGATATGGAGATGACATCCACGGAAATCCTTGCTTATCTCAAACTTCTCCCATTCTTTTGGAATCGATGGTGCTATACGTAAGCCATAGAAATCCGGACGCATGCCAAGAATTCCTTCTACACATCCTACCATCACAGTAGATGCTGTTCCTGTCAGCCAGTGCACATGAGATCGTCCGAAATTCGGGCTTGCTTTTCCTTCTGTAAACTGTCCATAGCAGTATGGCTCCAGCTGTCTGATCTCAGCCCTGTCATTCTGCGCTGCCGGAGCATTCTCCAGGAAATAATTAAATGCACGCTCACCATGTCCGCAAAGTGCTTCTGCCAGAATGAGCCATCCCTGTGACTGTGAAAAGATTCCCGCATTTTCCTTTGTTCCTGCATTGTAGATAACCGCAAGTGCTCCGTCGAAAGCATTTGCATGATATGGAGGATCCATAAGGATTGCACCGTATTCTGTATTCAATCTTTCATAAACCATTTGAAGAGCCAGATCTGCCTGCCGCTCTGTTGCAAGGCCGCTGATCACAGCCCAGCTCTGTGGATTCAGCCACATGTTTGCCTCCGGGTCAGTTCTCTTTCCGATAACCTCTCCCCGCTCCGTAAACCCACGGATAAAACGATCTTCATTCCAACAGAGTTCCTGGATCAATTTTCCAAGCTGCTCTTGTTTTTCTTCCAGGTATTTTATATATTTTTCATCTTTTTTGTATTTTGCAAACTCTTTCAGGATAGTCATTGCATAATAGAACTGTAATGCAACGAAAGTAGATTCCCCATCCTTTCCAAGTCTCAGACAATCATTCCAGTCTGCATAAAGTCCGGCCGGCATTCCATGTCTGCCAAGATGGTTCATGGAGAAGTCAATAGCTCTTTTCAGATGCTCGTATACAGTTCCTTCATCCTTGTTTGCAAACGGGATCACTTCATCGATGAATGCAAAATTTCCTGTCTCTGAAATATATTTGTATACAGTAGGGAACAGCCAGAGTGCATCATCTGCGCGGTATGCCGGATGACCGGTTTCCTGTACATAGGATGCATCATCCGGTGTATCCTCATGTCCCGGATTATGTGTGAATTTCACAAGTGGAAGACCGCCGCCGTTATCTACCTGTGCTGACAACATGAAACGGATCTTATCCAGTGCCATTTGGGGTGCAAGATGGATCACACCCTGGATATCCTGTACAGTATCACGGTATCCATATCCGTTACGAAGTCCGCAATAAGTAAAAGATGCTGCACGTGACCAGATAAATGTCATAAAACAGTTATATGCGTTCCATGTATTGATCATGGTATCGAATTCCGGACTTGGTGTTCTGATCTGAAAATGTGCAAGCTGTCCGTGCCAGTAACTGATCAGTTCTTCAAGCTCCACCGCGCATGTTTTTTCACAGTCTGCATAATGTGCTATAATCTCCGCTGCTTCATTATCCTCCTTCATTCCTGCCAGAAAAGCCATTTCCCGACTTTCTCCCGGTTCCAGAGTAATTACAGCTGAAAGAGCTCCACAGCTGTTTTCATTATAATTTCCCTCATTACATAATACACCAGCTTCAACCCCTGCTGGATTGTTGTATCCGTGATATCTTCCAAGGAATTTTTCCCTGTCACCACACCAGGAAGAAACCTTCTCTCCAGCCAGGCCGAAAAATCGGTTGAACACGTTCTTGTTATCAACCTCTTCCCCATCCTTAAGGCCGTCCAGATTCGCATGGATCATCTGACGTACACGATCTCCACAGAATACTGTTCTTGTAATATACTGGGAATACTGCAGATTCACCTGATCCTGTTCATAATTGCTGTTATTTGTAAACTCTGCATATCCAGTCACACTGATCTCACGTTTTCTGTCTGAGCAGTTGGTAACTTTCAGATTCCATACCTCGTAGGACTGCCCAAGCGGTACATAGTATCTCACCTCTGAATGTATCTCGCTGTAATCTGCCATCATTTTAGTATAGGCTGTGCCATGATGACATTCACTTTTATACTCACTGAGATCTTTGCCAACCGGCTGCCAGGATGCTGACCAATAATCTTTTGTGTCATTATCCCTGAGATAAATATATCTTCCCGGCTGATCAAACTGATTAAAAATATATCTCAGGATTCTGCCGTTCGCCCCGGATTTTGCAAAGCTGTATCCCCCTGCATTATTGGAAACGATTGCTCCGTATTCCGGCGATCCCAAATAATTCACCCACGGAGCAGGTGTGTCCGGCCTGGTAATCACATATTCCTTTTTTTCTTCATCAAAATACCCATATCTCATGCCATACAATCTCCTGTTCTGTATATTTTCCGTAACATTGTCTGCTGTTACCTATTTTCTACACTATAACTGATATGCAGATAGCAATATACAAAATAAAAGATTAAAATATCAGATTCATGACATAAGATATGGATATAATTCTTTACAATTCTTCCTCCGTGATCACCAGCTTCATGGCCCAGGCCGGGATATCCACATCCTCAGGCTCCTGCTCCATAAATACAAATGCTGTCCGGTATGGCGGCATCTTTGCCGGAAAAATACCGTAACCGTCTGTAAAATACACCAGTCCCTTCAGATTTTCAAACTCACGTTTTTCCATCAGCTCTTCCACATAAGCAAAAGCCGGACGGAAATCTGTACCTCCATCACCGTAAAGTTCCAGGCTGTCCATGTAATCCTGCAGTTCTTCTCTGCTGGTGATCTTCACATCCGAATGCACCTTCTCATCACACTGGATAATGTGTATATTTACCTTCTGGAAAAAATTCCCGCTGTCGCTTAAGATCCCATAGGTTTCCTCCAGAAATCTCTGTACCAGTTCTCCTGAACAGGACATGGAGGTATCGATCACCATGACAAATTCCGAAACTTTTTTCACTTCTCTGGTTTCCAGGGGTTCGATCAGCGGCATATTCCCGTAAAGGGAAAGCCCGTAGGTATAAAAATTATAATCAAAGCTGTCCGGATCTACAGTCAGTTCTTCCCGAAATACTGCAAACTTCCGCAGAAATTCCCGATAATCATATCGTTCCCGGTTCTCTATTTTCAGCTGATCCAGAAAATCTCCGTCCTGCGCTCCTGCCTCCCTGGAAAAGGTCTCCAGATCTGTCTCAATTCCTTCGCTGATATCTCCCCATTTTTTGCTCATCAGGGGATTGGGTTTCCGGTCGGGCTGCTGGTTTGCCCAGTATTTATGGTCGTCCACGTAGAACTCTTTTTCAAGCTGTGCCAGTTCTTTTTCCTTCAGAAATTCTTCTTTCAGAATCTTGTAGATTCTCTCTGCATTCAGCGTCTTCTTTTCCTTTTCCAGAAGACGGTAGGTTTCCCTCCGGAGAAGACTTCTGGAATATCGGACTGAGCGGTGGTAGATCCCGTCGATCATATGCTCCACTGCAATATCGCAGCTTAAATTCCACAAACGCTTCTCTATTCCCGGCTTCCCAAAGTGCCGGAAAATGCAGTGAAATACCATATGGAGATATCCTCGATTCACAAGAATCCTGTTTTCTTTATAAAGCCCGCCAAGCTGTGCCGGATGGAAGTACATCACAGCCCCGTCTGTTCCAAACGGACTGACCGAACCATCCATCTGATAAATAAAGCTGCTCAGCGCCACATCCAGAAAACGCATGCCAAGATACAGCTCGTCTCTTGCCGCCCGGAGGATGTTGCTGCCGATGTCCTGGAGACGCTGGGCTGCCTCCTGGGAATTGGATCCCTGACCGGGCAGGAAGTTATTTTTATTGTTTTCAGTTGTTTCTATATCACTCATAACTGAAACTTCTTTCTCCTTTTAACAGGCCGCCCATCATTTTCTGTCTCCCCGGCAACCTTCTGCTCTTCCTTCTGCATCCGGCTGCGTTCATTCATCAGAAATGCGGAAATCTCCATATCCTTCTTCCCGGACGCCACATCAATACTATGTTCCAGGCCCTCTCTGTTCCAGAGTTTTTCCCGAGAAAGCAGCTCCAGACCATTTAAGCTTCCGCTTTCCACCAGAAATTCCCCGATATCCTTAAGATTTCCCCGGATATAATCCTCATACTGCTTCTTCGCCTTTTCACTGAGCTGCCACGGATAACGAAGCCGCCCAAAGCTCATATCAACCAGAACCTCCAACTTATCCATTACCACTGCCATATCAAACAGGCTGTCATACTCTGCGAAATCCAGTTCTTTGCTGTAGAAGCATTGCCGGTAATTGGTCCCTGAGCCATGATACTCCGTAAACAGAATTCTCGCAGGCGTATTCTCCACCGCCTCATCATAATGCTCCGGAAAAACCATATGCGCACGTTTTCCACCTGCCTCACCATTTTCATACAAAAAATCCACATCGATCTTCTGCCACAGCTCACCGAGGATCTCCTTTGCACAGGACTTGAGCCCTTTTTTCTGATGGATCACAAGCTCCTTCAGCCCGCTGCAGCCCGTAAACGCCCCGGTTCCCACCTGCATCAGCGTATCCGAAAATTCCAGCCGTTCCAGTTTTTTGCATCCATAAAAAATATATCTTCCGATTTCCTTCAGTGTATCGGGAAAAACGATCTCCTGCACTTCCTCCCCGGCAAGAAGTCTCTCTTCTCCGAACGAAATTACATCTTCGCTCTCCCAGGTTTCTGCATCTTCTTCTCCATCCTTATGTGCAGAAAACGCATACGGCGCCGCACTGACTACCGGAAGACCATTGATCTCTTCCGGCAGCACGATCCGGTCATCGGTACCATAACACCGAACGATCTCTATTGCATTATTTTTAATTCTGTAATGTATTTTCATCGTACACTTTCTTCCCTATGTCACAATAATAAAAATTTCTGTTTCCTATTGTAGACTTATTCCAAACAAAAAACAACCCATCGGACCACTGATGGCAAGTCAGTATCCTGCGGGTTGTTCGTTTCTTTTATCATAAGGTTGGAGGAATTGCTATATTTTTATCGGTCTATACTTTGAGTTTTTTCTCTTCAGGATTTAAAGTTTCCTGTAAACTTCCATACCATATCCGGCTGTTCCGGAAGATAGGTAACGTTAGGTCTCCAGGTCGCGATCACGGTATCTTTAGAATTGACCCAGAAGGAATACTCTTCCCTGTAGGAAGTGTTGAGCAGTCCCACAGACAGATATAACGTTTCCTGATCCATTCCATAAGCAATGCTGTGATATCTCTTTGTAAAATCATCCGGATAAAGATCGTTCTGTTTCCAGCTCTTAAATCCTGCATAAGCAATCTTTTTCTCACCCTGGACTATCATTTCCAGACGCAGTTTACATCCTTCCGGAATGATCTTTGCACTTTCAATGTTTCTCGGATTTTCTGTAAAAATAATCTCCCGGTTAAATAATCCACTGAGTTCTTTTTCCGCAGTTTTCAGTCTGCCTTCCGGCTGTGGCAGAGAAAGGCTTTTTATTTTTGCTTTCAGATATTTCTCTCCTTCTTCCCGTTTTTCTTCCGGGCAAGGTATGGAAACTGCTTCCTTCATATATTTAAGGCAGATATCTGCCGCAAGATATTCTCTCGCACCTGCGGTAATACCAATGGCAACCGGAAGTTCCCGGAAGCACACCAAATACTGTCCAAATGCTCCTTCTGCCGCAAAGATCTCTTTTCCTGCTTTGATGTGATATGCATAATGAGTCAGTGCTTTTTTCTCATCTCCGGGAATTACGACTCTTGACTGTCCCATCTCTTCGATCCACCACTGTGGCACCAGCTGCTCACCCTTCCAGTTTCCTTTCTGGAGAAGGAGCTGTGCCAGTGTGGAAATCTGATCTGCGGTCAGATACATGCCCCAGCCGCCAGTATTATGTCCCTCAGGACTTGTAAGCCAGTTGATCTTTCCAAAACCAAGTTTGTCAAAAACACGTTTCTGCATAATGGACAGACAGTTTTCACCCATAACTTTGGTCACGATCCTGGAAAGTGTATAGCTGCATCCGGAATCATAATGAAAAACTTTTCCGATATCTTCTTTCAGCTTAGGCTGTCCAAGCCAGTTCTTCTCCCAGTCTTTTTCCAGTCTGGAAAACCATACATTATTACAGCATTCCGGGGAACCGGCCTGCATGGTAAGAAGATCATATACGGTAATATTTTCCAGGGCTTCATCATATTCATCCGGAAGATCTTCTCTCACATAATCCAGAAATTTATCCTCCAGATGAAGTTTTCCCTCATCCACCGCAAATCCAACACAGATACTTGTTCCGATCTTTGATAAAGAATGCAGCATCTGCGGCTCTTCCATTGAGAAAGGTGCCCAAGCTCCTTCAACAACCTTTTCTCCTTTATACCGTACAGAAATACTGTGTAATTCTACGGTGTTCTCAAGTTCCTCAAGCATTTTTGCCAGCTTGAACGGATTTAATTCATTCATTTTTTTCCTCCTCTGCAGGCTGCCATATGGATGTCTCGATACGGATTCCACCTTTTCTGGTGAGATATACACCAATCAGGATCAATGCAACCATAACTATAACAGCAGATACTGCATATACAAGTTTAATACTGAAAATTCCTTTTATAAAAATAATCGTGTAAATGATGATACTGATGGTACAGAATACGTAAAGTCCTGCACTGGAAAGGTGAAATTTGTTCTTCTTCCAGGTATCCGGATATTTCTTCGGAAGACGTGAAATTGCATACACAACTGTAACATTCATAAAAAATGTGATCACCTGGAAAATATTTGTGATCGTCACGATACTCATATCAAAAATGATCGGAAGCAACACTACGATCAGTGTGTAGGTATAGATCAGGTACGGTGCTCCGAAACGGTTTTCCTTCAGAATTCCTTTCGGCAGCCATCCATCCTTGGCAGCCTGAGCGATCGGATATCGTACATCATTAAATACACCATTCAAAGTAGTGATGATTGCCATGATCGGTCCGCCGATCATAAAAAGTTTATACACAATACCAGGAAGGATCTCCTGTGCTGCCGGAAGGATTGTTTCCACACCTGCAACCTCATCGTGAGGAAGCACCCCACCTGTAACCATCGCAAGGCCCACATAAATAAAAAGCAGACATGGCACGCAGGACATTGCCGCAAACGGAACATCTTTCGTTGCTCTTTTCGCGTCTTTACCATACCACAGAACATTGTAGTAACCATTTGCGGAATTGATAAGAAGAAGTGCCGCCAGCATAAAGCCTTTAAAGCCGCCGGTAAACATCTTATCTCCTGAAAAATTAAAGATCGGCTGTCTGATCTGTGTAAGTCCGAAAACAACATACAGAACCATTGTGATCAGAAGAACCGTTGATAATATCTTGCTTACCTTTGCAAAAATATCCATTCCCAGAAGATTCAGAACAAACAGGATAACAACACCTGCGATTGCCAGTGCTTTCACTGTAATTCCCGGGAGGAGATTATTCAAATACAATCCCAGTGCCAACGCAAAAGAACTGTTGAGGATCGGCGTTACCAGTTTCGTATAAGCTACCAGACCTCCGGTGCTGACTCCGGAAAGGTTCGTTACGATGGAATACGGGCCTCCTGCCACGCGCATGGTCCCACCAAGAATAATATACGGAAAAACCATAAAGAATCCCATGACAATCGCTGTCAGATAAGCAAGCCATACAGAATAACCGGTATAAGCCATTGCCGGTCCGATCAGAGTTACCATTCCGGAGCCGATTACCATTCCTACTGCGATCGCAAAAAGATCACTACGCTCAAGTATACCCGGTTTCGGTTCCGGCTTGTTCACAATTATGTTCTTGTCGTTCATTTCATTGCGCCTTTCTTTACTTTTTTACTTTTTATTTTTTATTTTTTATATTGTATACATAAAGAATAGTGAAAAACGCCGTAACTGTCAATAACAATTAACAATTTCGGCGTTTTGTAAAAATTATCTGTTCTGTTTTTGTATACTTTTTACAGAAAAATGGTGATTTCTACAGCCTAATTATACCGTTGCACAAAGTTCTTACAACTGCTTTTTATATGTTTCTGCATACGCAGATAACATTCCATAGCATCACCTTTTCGAATACTTTCTACAATTTCCTCATGCTCTTTCAGAGATTTTCTTACGTACTCTTCTTCATTTACCAGTACGCCTCTAGACAGTCCGTTCCACAGTTCTGACAGCATATTTTTAAGTTTATCATTTCCTGCTGCTGTCCATAATTCCATGTGCAAAGTCTGATTGAGACTTGAATAACTTTCAAAATCACCTTTTTCTATCTCTTCTCTGGAAACCTTGAGGATCTGATCAATCCTCTGAAGATCGATCTTATTTTCACAACACAAAACACAGGCTTCACTTTCCAGTGCCGCCCGCACCTGAAAATGTTCGCGGATCGTTTTTTCATTCACTCCAAGAACTACTGCACGTTTATTTCGCTCCAGTTCCAGAAGTCCATCTCTTGCCAGAATCTGAAAGGCTTCTCTTGTAGGTGTAATGGACACTCCAAGTTCCTGCGCAGTACTTTCCAGTGTCAGAATTTCCCCCGCCGGAATTTTTTTTGAAAGAATTGCCTCTCTGAGATTCGCCGCAATCTTTTCTCTTATGGGTAAAGTCTTTATTGGTTTAAGTCCCAGCATGTATATACTCCTGTTCTTATAGATCTTTTTTATTTAGATGAATATTAACAGTATTCTATTCTAGCGTATTTTTACTGTATTGTAAATTCCCATTAAGACAGGTACCCACATTCTTGCAGGAGACTTAACTGACTTACACATTTTATAAATACTGGCTGAACTCCACCTTCTCCTTATTCGGTCCCTCAATAGTAAAGAACTTCACACCATTCTCCCAGAACGGCAGGAAATGGACTTCATCATTGGTAGTATTCAGTCCGGCTGCTGTCACCAGCTCGTGGACTTTCTCCACATCCTTCACATCAATGGCAACATGGTCAATGGCGCCGGATTCCATTTTTGCTGCTTTGTTCTCGTAAGTCTCGATCACAAGATTTCCAAGCTTCAGGAAAGCAACCTTCTCATTGGCAGCCTCGTTCACCGTCTGGAAAGCGATCTTAAATCCCAGTGCCTCATAAAATTTAATGGTTGTCTCAATATCATTGGTTGGCACACCTACGTGCTGAACTCCGTTCATCTGATCTTTTAAATTCATTTCAAAACCCCATCCTTTCATAAATCTGACATACTCATAAACACAATCGCTTCGCAATTTAGATTCAACTCTGCTACAGTTTTATGAATACGATCACTTTGCAATTCTGCGTTCCACCTGTGCAAGCTCCGGCATTGCCGGGATCGCACCTTTTTTCTCCACGCAGAGACTGGCCACTGCATTGCCGAAACGGGCAAATTCCTTCAGATCCTCCTGGGTCAGCTCGTCCAGATGTTTCTCTGCTGTGCTGACTTTGTACAGGAAACCGCCCCAGAAAGAATCTCCGGCTCCGTTCGTGTCTGCGATCTGTTTCACTGCAAATCCCGGTACCATACAGCCGCCATCCTTGCCGTAAAGATATGCTCCTTCGCCGCCAAGTGTAACTGCCACAACTTTCACGCCCTGGCTGTACAGTGCTTCTGCTGCTTCCCGGACATCCTTATGATCTGTCAGAAGTTCTGTCTCTTCATCCGAAATCTTCATAAGATCCACATAGGGAACCAGGCTTCTCATATGCTTCTTCGCTGTCTTTTCATCCGGCCACAGAGATGCACGGTAATTGGGATCGTAAGAAATCACGCTGCCCTTGTTTTTTGCTCTTTTTACCGCATAAAACGTGGTATCTCTTGCAGGCTGATCCGTCAGGGACAGGGATCCAACATGAAAAATATGGGTATGATCCAGCACATCCACATCCACTTCTTCCTTCTGGATCTTCGTATCCGCTCCCGGTTTTCTTGCAAAAGAGAAAGTCCTCTCTCCAGTCTCGCTGACTTCCACAAAAGCCAGTGTAGTAAAATAATTTTCGTCCAGGAGCATACCCTTGGTATCCACGTTTTCTTTCTCAAGAACAGATTTCAGGAACTTTCCGTGCATATCTTTTCCTGCTTTACCGATAAATGCAGTATGAGCTCCCAGTCTGCTGGCTGCAACTGCAACATTGGCAGGTGCACCGCCCGGATTTCTGGCATACAGCATCTGTCCATCCTCATTGATATCCTGAGATGTAAAATCGATCAGGATCTCACCAAAGGTTGTGATATCATAGATGGATCTTTTCACAGCATCTCCTGTGTCCACAATAAGGTTCTGATCAAGCAGCTGAAAAAGGATCTTCTCGCATTCTTTCTCATTATCTGTATGTATATGAAGCTCTCCCTCGTCAAACTCAGGCATACTTAAGACACCAAGCATAGACTTCGCATTTACAACATAACGGCCATAACATAATTCTACATCATAGGGGATGGATTCTGCAACACTTACCAGCTTTCTTGCATTCTGCATTGTGCCTAAAATTACTTTTACTATCATTTTTGTCTACTCTCCTATGCAAACAGGCTGATCACAACAGCACAGACCAGACCTGTTACTCCTACGATGGTTTCCATCATTGTCCAGGATTTCAGGGTTGTTTTCTCATCAATCTCAAGAAGGGAACCTACCAGCCAGAATCCGGAGTCATTTACATGGCTGAATGCCGTTGCGCCTCCGTTGATGGCACAGACCATTGCTGCCAGATAAACCGGTGACAGGTCTGCAACTCCGGGCATAGCAGCCATAATTCCTGCTGCCATTGTCATAGCCACAACTGCCGCACCAACCGATGCACGGATCAGAGCTGCAATAAGGAATGCAACCAGTACAAGCGGAAGTCCGCTTTTTTCCAGGGCTGGTCCTATAATATTTCCCATACCGCAGTCCTGCAGCACCCAGCGGATGATACCTCCGCCTGTGATGACCAGAAGAATCTGTCCGGTAGGCTTCAGAGAACGATCCAGAATCTTCTTTAACTGCTCTCCATTGTAGCCTTGTTTCTTTCCGAGAAAATACATGGCAAGCAATACTGCTATGATCAGTGCCACAAAAGGCGTTCCCAGAAACTGCAGAACCGGACGGACCACATCAAGTCCCGGAATATATTCAGAAACTGTATTGCACAGGATCAGTACCAGCGGAACAAGAATGATACATAATACTGTAGAAAACTTCGGAAGATTGGCTTCTTCTTCCTCACGTACCTCCTGGATATTGGAGGGCAGCCCTGTGTTGATCTTTTTGCCGATAAATTTGGACCATAAGATTCCCGCAAAGATCAGAGATAAAATACCTACCGGCACACCTACTGCGATCAGCACTCCAAGATCCACATTCAGCATATTTGCCACCAGAACAGATCCTGCTGACGGCGGAATGAATGCAAAACCGGTAGCAAGGCCCGCAAGAAGCGGGATTACATAATATAAAGTAGATTTCTTTGTTTTCTTCGCAAGTCCGAATGCCAGAGGAATCAGGATCACAACGCCTGCCTCAAAGAATACCGTAGTTCCTACCACAAGTCCTGTAATTCCAAGAGCGATCCCCGCTTTTTTCTCACCGAATTTGTTTATCAGTGTCTGGGCAACGCACTGTGCGCCACCAGACACTTCCAATATCCCACCGAACAGAGAGCCCAGTCCGATCAGGAGTATGATTCCCTGTAAAGTTTCTCCTGCGCCGTTTTCCACAGTGCTTACTAGTGTTGGAACCGGCATTCCGGCACCAAGCCCGATAACCAGTGCAGCGATCAGCAGAGATAAAACCGGGTGGATCTTAAATTTTATGATAAGTAACAATAATAATAAAATTCCTGCCGCTGCCGCGATCAACAGTCTTGCCGGATCTGCCGCAAATACCGGTTCTGTCATCTTTCCATTTACCTCATTTCTCTTTATTCAATACTTACATAAACTGTTCTCGTAACCCTGGTTTTATTTTACATATTTATGAATAGTCGCCTTTACAGCTCCGGGTCCTGCGATCATCTCACGGAACATATCCTCGATCTTCTCTCCGACACCATCTTTATAAAGGTCTGTGAAGAACAGTCTCTCATTGGAAAGGATCGGCTTCAGCTGATCCTTGAAGGTTTCCGGTTTTCCGATCACGATATCGCCAAGCTGCTCTGTGATCTCCTCATTCATCGGGTCCGGTGCAAGCTCAAATTTGTTTCCTTCGTCATCTACAGCCAGCATGTATCTCAGCCAGCCTGCGATTCCCAGCGGGATTGCTGTCAGTCTGGAAGCATCTCCAAATTTCTTCACATATGCTTTTACAGTCTCACCGAAACGGATACCTACCATCTGGGACACATCTACAGCCAGACGAAGGTTGGTATCTCCAAGATACTCATTCGGGAAACGGTCATTAAAAAGCTCATCCACAAATGCCTGTGGGGAAAGGATTCCAGGATCTGCAACTACCGGAAGTCCCTCGTCATAAGCAACCATACGGGCCATTTTCATCATATCTTCGTTGGTGTTCAGCATATGTGCAAAGAGATCATATCCAAGTACCACACCAAGAGGGCCGGTTGCGGAATGTACCGGATTCAGGCATACGGTTACTTTCATTCTCTCGGAGAGATTGACGGTATCTCTGTCTGCCATGTATACGCCGAAGCCTTTTTCCAAAGCAGGGCGTCCGTTGGGGAAGCTGTCCTCGATAACAAGATACTGTGGCTTCTCAGCATTAACAAATGGTGCAATATATGTTTTCTTTCCTGTGATCACCGGCTGCATGTCTTCAACGCCAAGCTTCTCAAGGTCTGCTGCGATCTGCTCGCTTGGTCGAGGTGTGATCTTGTCGATCATGGTCCACGGGAATGCAACCACCTTCTCATCCGTTACATAATCTACAAAGCCATCATCTACAAAGCCTGCTTTATGCCATTCCTCTGTCATAGTCAGCACGGACTCACGAAGCTTGGCGCCGTTCTGTGAGCAGTTATCCATAGATACCAGAGCGATCGGATATTTCCCTGCTTTATATCTCTCATTCAGCATAGCCACAAGAACTGCCATTGCTCCCGTTGCCTTATCCGGTCCGTTTTTAATATCTGCTTCCACAAACGGGAACCATGTTCCGTCTGCTTTCTGGAGTGCATAGCCCTTCTCTGTGATCGTGAAAGAAACCAGCTGCAGAGATTTAGCCGCAAAAATTTCTTTCAGGCGGTTCCATTGTCCAGCATCAGATGACTGTGCTTTCACTGCTTCTGCAAGTGCCCCAAGAACTTTGTACTCACGGGTTCCATCACCGTGAAGGATGACATTTAAGCCAAGGTTGTCATATGGCGCGTAAATCTTATCTACTACGTCATAATCAAAGGTCTCTACACATGTGATACCTCTGTCAAGAACTCCCTCTTCCAGAAGACCATCTGCAATACCGCCGATAAATACACGGAAGATATTTCCGATTCCGAAATGTACCCAGCCTGGTTCCTTCTTCGCTTTCTCAGTAACTGCCTCTACATCGTATCCTGGAAGATTGATGCCTGCTTTCTCCCATGCTTCACGCTCTTTGATTCCTTCTCTTGTTAATTTCATGATAGAACCTCCTTTTTTTCGTTCATTTCGTTATTTATGTCTTTTACTTATGTTTATGTCTTAACTGTAAGTAGAGTATAAAACTTTCCTTTTTAAAAATCTATTGGCAAAGCGTCTAATTTTACTCTTATTTTTTTGTTTACTTTTACCCGTTCTCCCCTACATTGCATTTCCCGCAAATTTATACTAAAATACATTTAACAAATGTAGCAAGAATTCTCTCACCTCTTCAGGTGGTGAGATGAATTGCACATCGGAGCATGTCTGCTCAAAAAAATCTCTATAGTATAAAAGAAACACTTGTTCTCCCTTCCCTGATGTAGTATGCTGAAAAGAACAATTAGTTCATAAATACATATCCGTTGATATAAGAAAAAGGATGATAAATATAATGGAGTTAGACCATGAAAGATGCATTCTGGGGTCAGATCTTCGGTCTGCTCAGTGCAGGCGGAGCAACGATTGAAACGATACGGCAGTATATAGAAAGCCAGGGTGAGAAGAATGAACCGCGCCGTAAAAATAAGGATTTATCCAAATAAAGAGCAGAGAGTTCAGATAGAGCAAACAATCGGCTGCAGCCGCTTTATCTATAACCAGATGCTTGCAGATAAGATCAGCTATTACCAGAAAGAAAAAAAGATGCTCCGGAACACACCGGCCGGATATAAAAAGGAATATCCATGGCTGAAGGAGGTGGATTCCCTTGCCCTGGCGAATGCGCAGCTGCATCTGGAAAGTGCGTTCCGGAAGTTTTTTCGGGAACCAGCCTGCGGATTTCCACGTTATAAATCAAAGAAGCATGCAAGAAATTCATATACGACCAATGCACTAAACGGAAATATCCTTTTGCAGGATACCCATCTGAAGCTTCCAAAGATGTCCGTCATAAGGATAAAACTTCACCGTCAGATTCCATCAGACTGGAAACTGAAGTCTGTAACTGTGAGCCGTGAGCCATCCGGGAAATATTTTGCCAGCCTTTTGTTCTGCTGTGAGAACCAAACAGTGGAAAAAAGACCGGCAGAGAGATTTCTTGGGATCGATTTTGCCATGCAGGGAATGTGTGTATTTTCTACAGGAGAAAGAGCCGGGTACCCTATGTTTTACAGAAAAGCAGAGAAAAAACTTGCAAGAGAACAGAGAAAGCTCTCTCACTGTGAAAAAGAAAGCCGGAACTATCAGAAACAGAAAAAAAGGGTAGCTTTATGTCATGAAAAGATAAAGAATCAGAGAAAAGATTTCCAGCATAAGCTCAGTAGGGAGCTTGCGGAAAGATATGATGCAGTATGTGTGGAAGATCTGAATCTGAAGGGAATGTCCGGAGGGCTGCACCTTGGGAAAGGTGTGCAGGATAACGGGTACGGGCAGTTTCTGTTCATGCTGGGATACAAGCTGGAAGAATGTGGAAAACATCTTATAAAAGTAGACCGTTATTTTGCATCCAGCAAGATCTGCAGTCTATGCGGACATAAGAAAAAGGAACTGGCATTGTCGGATAGAATGTATGTTTGTGAATGTGGAAACAGGATGGACCGGGATGTGAATGCAGCAGTCAACATCCGTGAAGAAGGAAAAAGAATCTATAAAGAATGTGCCTGACGGCACAAGAAAAAAATCCGTAACCGGATAAACATAAAAAACAAAACCGCGGGACACGCGGGGATAGCCTGTTTTAGCTTTGCCCTAAAGGGTAATCGAGCAGGAAGCCCCCACTTCAAAATCGTAAGATTTAAGTGGTGGGAGCATGTCACGACTTAAACATATCTATAATTACTTTTATCAGGAGAATCTCATGAGTGAAAAAGGATTAACCACCATCAATTTAAAAAAAATAAACCGCTCCAAGGTTTACCAATATATATACAAAACACACCAGACTTCCAAAATGCAGATCGTCCAGGATCTTCAGATGGGGCTTTCCACCGTAAGCCAGAACCTGAACCTGCTGGAAAAAGAAGGGCTTATTGACAGAAACGGATATTTTGATTCCACAGGTGGTCGAAAGGCCCAGGCCATCCAGATCGTCTCGGATTTCCGGATTTCCATTGGAATCGGGATCCTGAAAAACATGTTCCATATCACAGCAATCGACTTATATGGAAATGCCTTTTATACAGAAACCATTGCTCTTCCCTATTCCAACACAGAAGAATATTACAGACAGCTGACCGATAAAGTACGAAAATTCATCGCAGAAAATCACTATCCGAATGAAAAGATCCTGGGTATTTCCATTGCCACACAGGGGATCACTTCTCCGGATAATTCCACTGTGATCTACGGAAACATCATGAACAATACCGGAATGAAACTGGAGGATTTTTCCCGGCATCTTCCTTACCCCTGCCATCTGGAACATGATTCCAAATCCGCTGCTTTTCTGGAGCTGTGGAATCACCCGGAGCTTGACAGTGCTGTCGTGTTCCTTCTGAACCGAAACCTGGGCGGTGCCATTATCACCAATCATCAAATTCATCAGGGAAGTTCCATGCACAGCGGAACCCTTGAGCATATGTGCGTCAATCCTGACGGCCCTTTATGTTACTGCGGAAACCATGGCTGTCTGGAAACCTACTGCTCTGCCAACGCTCTGGAACAGTCTGCCGGGATGCCTGTGAAGGAATTTTTCCCTCTGCTCCGCGAAAAAAAATCCCCCCGGCTTGCTGAGCACTGGGAAGATTATCTGAACCATCTGGCCTTTGCCATGAAAAATCTGAACCTGATCATCGATGCACCGATCATCATCAGCGGATATCTGGCACCTTATTTTACAGAAGAAGATATTAATTATCTGTTAGAACACATCAACACAGACGCACCATTCACCCTGGACAGAAGCCAGATTCTGGTCGGCACCCACGGGCAGTATACACCTGCCATTGGTGCAGCTTTATATTATGTAGAGAAATTTACACAGAGCGTGTGAATACAGACATATTCACCTGAACCGGTCAAAAAAGCATGTCATACACAGCCAGACGGATACAATCTGATCCGCTCTGTCCTAGAGTATGACATGCTTTTTATTTTACTTATTATTTTTTCAGTTCTTTCAGCAGCTGCCCGATTTTTGACACAAACAGATCAAAGGCCACATTATTCTTACCGCTGTTGATCACAATATCTGCTTTCGCCCGTGTGGGCTCCACGTACAGATAATGCATCGGTTTTACTGTGGTAAGATACTGATCGATGATTCCGTTTAAATCCCGTCCACGTTCCTCCACATCTCTGGAGATACGTCTTAAGATCCTCTCATCTGCATCTGCTTCCACATAAACCTTGATATCCAGAAGATCTCGGATACGGGGATCTGCAAGAAGCAGGATTCCCTCTACCAGAATGACCGGTCTTGGTTCGATCTTCAGCACTTTGTCGGAGCGGTTGTGCTGACTGTAATCGTATACCGGACATTGGATGGTTTTGCCCTCCCTGAGTTCTTTGAGATGCTCGACCAGAAGATCGGTTTCCAGTGAATCCGGGTGATCGTAATTCACCTTCACACGTTCTTCAAAAGGAATTCCGTCCTGTCTGCGGTAGTAATTGTCATGATAGATCACCACCACATCGTCTCCGAAATGCTTCTTCAGTCTGTTTGTAAATGTAGATTTGCCGGAGCCTGACCCTCCGGCGATCCCGATAATAATACTTTCCATCGTCTCTTTACCTCTTAAGCTAGAATTCTTCCGCTGTGGATCCCGCAGGCTTCCCGAAGAGTTTTTCCGTATAAAGAAGCTTTTTCTTACACAAAAGCTGCCCGGTCGGTGTGCATCTCCTGCATCCGGTTCCGGACAGCTTTTCTGGTTATTTTTTATAAAGCAATCGTTCTGATCAGATCTCAGCCTGCTCCAGAAGTGCCGGGATCTTGGATTCCCATCCAAGTGCCATGATATGTACACCCTGGCAGTATGGCTTACACTCTTTGATGATACGTGCAGCGATCTCAACACCTGTGATACCAGCTTTTGTCTTCTCTTTGTCAGCTTTCAGCTCCTCGATCATCTCATCCGGAACATGGATGCCGGCAACGTTGTTGTTCATGAACTTAGCCATTCCAGCAGACTTCGGAATGATGATACCAACCTGTACCGGTTTTCCGAACTGTTTTGCTTTTTCCATAAATTTGATGAATTTCTCCGGCTCAAATACAGCCTGTGTCTGGAAGTAGTCTGCACCTGCAGCAACCTTTCTTTCCATCTTTGCAAGCTGAGCGTCAACGGAATCGCTGCATGGAGATACAACGGCACCCTTGGAGAATTTCGGAGGCTCACCAACCAGCTGGTTTCCTCCAAGATCTACACCGGACTCGAGAAGCTGTACTGTATGAAGAAGAGATACAGAATCAAGATCGAATACCGGTTTTGCCTGCGGATGATCACCCATCTTCGTATGGTCACCTGTCAGACAGAGGATGTTCTCAATACCAAGCATAGCAGCACTTAAAAGATCAGACTCCAGTGCGATACGGTTTCTGTCACGGCATGCAAGCTGGAAGATCGGATCCATTCCGGCGTCTTTGAGAACTTTACACATTGCAAGAGATCCAAGACGCATAACCGAAGACTGGTTATCTGTTACATTGACTGCATGAACGCCCTTGAGATAAGTTTTGGCTTCTTCTACCAGTTCATCTACATGGATCCCTTTTGGCGGTCCTACTTCTGCAGAAACTACAAATTCACCACGGTCGAATAATTCTTTCATTTTCATATTATATTTGCTCCAATCATTTAAAATTTGGGGTACGGTCCACCTGCTCTGCAACATACATTGCGGAATATTTCCGATGAACCGTATCATAATTTAATTTGGCTTCTTAATAAATCTTTGCTTATTATTTCACTTCATCATCTGTAGCGAAATTATGGATCTGTGTCGGGCATTTCAGTGCGTCAAGGCGTCCGATCTCTTTCAGACGTCTGTAGATGCGCTCCCATCCACACTCCATATCACTGTCCACCTCGCATTTACCATTCTTGGAACCGCCGCACTGGCCGTTGACAAGACTCTTGGAGCATGCTGTGATCGGGCAGATCCCGCCGGTAAGGTTCAGATAACACTCACCACACTGGTCACATTTATATTCTAACGGTGTTACACCCTGGAAACCAGGTACCGGGTATGTATCGCAGGCTGCGCATACCATCTTGTCTTCCAGATATTCTGCGATGGTCTGTACACCAACACCACAGGAGAATACCAGGACCAGATCCGCTTCCCTGATCTTATCCATGTGTTTCTGAAGACGTAACTGCATATTTTCCGGATTACAGATATAATCCGTTGTCATGATCCCTGTCACATTTCCTTCAGCGAAAAGCTCCTTCTGAAGTTCAACAGCTTCTTTTTCCGGAAAACGAACTTCCTTGCATCCATGGCAGTTGATGATAAAAACTTTCTTTCCGGCTGCCAGTGATACGATAGTTTCTTTTGCTTTTAACTGGGTAATCAACATATCACTTCATCCCCCTTACTGCATTTTTTCCGGCTTTGATACTGTTAATGATCGGAATCTTGGAAGAACAGATATACTGACAGCATCTGCACTCAACACAGTCCATGACATTCATGTCCTTCATGCCCTGCCAGTTCTCTTCTTTCGCATATTTTACGAAATACAGAGGAGAAAGTTCCATCGGACATACGTCCACACAGCGTCCGCACTTGATACATGGCTGCTCTTTGGTCTCGTCTGTATCAATGGCGATGATACCGTTGGAGCCCTTCATCATAGGTACCTCCAGAGTGTTCAGAGGGAATCCCATCATAGGTCCGCCCATCTTGACCAGAACATCGTCATCTGTAAATCCACCGCAGTAATCGATCAGCTCTTTTACGCTGGTACCGATCTTGATGATAAAGTTGCCAGGATTCTTGATCTTCTCGCCTGTTACGGTTGCAACACGCTCGATCAGCGGCATACCCTTCTGGATCGCATCGGAGATCGCTTTTACAGTACTGATATTATCTACGATAACGCCAACATCTGCCGGAAGGCCGCCGCTTGGAACCTTTCTGCCCATGACGCGCTTGATGAGAGTTTTCTCAGCACCCTGCGGGTATTTGGTTCTTGCAACAAAAACTTCCATATTTCCGATATCGGCAACTTTTTCCTGCATTAATTCGATCGCATCCTGCTTGTTATCCTCGATGACAATGATGCCCTTCTCAGCACCTGTTGTCTTAAGGATCGCTTTCAGACCGAAAATAATATCATCAGCAAACTCAAGGAGAACCTTATGGTCTGCTGTTAAATATGGCTCACACTCACATCCGTTGAGAAGGATGGTATCAACCGGCTTCGCAGGTTTCAGTTTAACACAGGTCGGGAAACCTGCACCACCCATACCAACGATTCCGGCATCCTTTACGATCTCAATGATCTCATCCGGTGTAAGTTCGTCCAGGGCTTTATGTGGCTGTACGGATTCGTGCAGAGTATTTTTTCCGTCGGATTCGATGACAACTGCCATCACCTCACTGCCTCTTGTACCATGCATACGTGGCTCAACAGCAACTACGGTTCCGCTTACACTGGAATGTACCGGTGCGCTGATAAATCCGGCAGCTTCTCCGATCTTCTGTCCAACCTTTACTGTGTCGCCTACTTCCACGATCGGGTTAGCAGGTGCACCAAGATGCTGGGACATGGAGATCACAACCGTCTTCGGATCCGGGAATTTCTTCAAATCGATATGCTCGCTGAATTCCTTGTGCTCTGACGGATGAACGCCACCATAGTATCCGTTCAGTCTGTCCTCTCTAATAGACTTCACGTAATCATTGATCACCTTAAAGTTAACCTTGGAGTAATCACGTACCTGTACCGGCTGGTTCAGGAACTCTTCCAGACGACCCTGTTTTGCCAGTCTCTGGTAGATCTTCTCCCATGCGCAGTCCTTGTTAGGATCCACTTCACATTTCCCGTTCTTTGCTCCGCCGCACTGTCCATTCACAAGACTCTTGGAACAGTCGACGATAGGACAGACGCCTCCGGTAATGTTCAGATAGCACTGTGCACATGCATCACAGCTCTTTTTGGTAAGTGCCATGCCGTGATGGCCTCTGTAGTTAAGGGTATTACTTGCTGCGATCACCGGCTTACCGGTCAGATCTGCAACAGTCTGGATACCAAGACCACAGGAGATCACAACTACATTCTCTGTACCTTCCGGCAGCAGATCCTGTAATTTTCTTTCTGTGTGCATCTTGTTGCACAGAAAATCGAATTTCGCACTGCCTGTGACGGTTTTTCCCTGCTCCGCAGCAAATTTCAGGAATTCCTCGCAATCCGGTTCGTCAACGGTCTCAAATTCCTTGAAACACTTGTTACAGGCGATTACAAACAGATTGTCCCTGCCGTTCAGCACTGATGCAAGCTCATCACTGCTTTTCAGCTTGTACTTAGTATAGTTTTCCAATTGCTCACCTTCCTTATAAAGATTATATCCTTATGATTATCTGCTCTTATCCGTTCCCTCCTTCTCTGCACTCCCAGGAAAGAAACAATAAAACCAAATAAATAAGTTCTTTGTTATTTGTTCAGCCCTTCGAAAATCCCGGTCCCAAAAAAGGCCGCAGTATTTCCTCTGACCGCTACAATAAATGTACCATAATTTGAACATATTATCCAGTTTTATTAGCTATTTTTATAAATTTATTCTATGATTTCATCCCAATCGTCTATGGATGTACGGATATTTGTACAACTTCTGTTATGCTGCATGCGTTAGTTATATGCAACTTATATAATTTTGTTTATAAAATATCCTTTTTATGCATTGAGCATATTGCACAAGGATTTTATCTTTAACAGGGCAGATCCGACAGGTGTCTTTTGTCATGGGGTAAGACGCTGTCCGCAATATTCACAGGTGCTCAGACGACCTTTTATTACCTGATTCTTTGCACCGCAGCTGGGGCAGGTAACTGTAATATAGATCTTCTCATTTACGCGTCTGTTCGGTGCAGTGATCATAATATAATTTCCTTCTCTGTCTATCTGGATATTCCGGATATATCCCCCCGCAATAAATTTTTCCAGCTTTTTCACTGCACCTTTTCCCAGTTCCTGCTCAAACTTTTCAAATGAGACAGTATTCTGGGCATAGGATTCAAACCAGCAGGCAATTTCTCCAGCTTTTTTCTTCTTTAATGCTTTTTGAATTTCCCGGAAGGTTGGATACAGAAACAGCAATCCAAGTATGATCTCTGTTGCTGCCATTCCCCAGCGCCCTTCACCAATATACTTCTCCGATGCGCCAATAGCTCCCAGGGAAAAAAGTATAAAAAAGCCACAAAGAACCCATTTCAGTTTCCCAAGTATTCCTGTTTTTTTATTTTTTTCTGTCAAAAAATCGCTCATGTCTATTTCCTCTTTCCTATTATTCAAAATCTTATGCTATATTTGTGAATGCTCCGTCAGCTCACGCCAAACTCCCTCTGTCCGAATATGTTTCTGCATTCTGTGGATCTTCTATTTCAGTGTGGTTACGATCAGTTTACTTTCCAGTGCAGCTGCTATCAGATCCTCTTTGCAGCTGTATCCCGCCTTGGCAATCATTTCCTGAAAATTCCATCTCACCCCAGAAGCAGAACAGTCCATTTTCCTTGCGATCTCGGAATATGACATCCCGTGAATATACAGGCGCAGCATCTCCAGCTGTCTGGGACTGATATCACCGCTTGTGATCCAGTTAAGTTCCACCTCCGGTGCCACATCCGGAAATACATGCTCCCCATTTAACGTTCTGTAGATCACACTCCGTATTTCCTCTTCACCGTGATCCTTATACCATAGACTGTCTGCACATCCGCTCTTTGCTCTTTCCAGCACCTTGGGATCGATCAGCGAAGTAACAACCAATACCTTTGTATATGGATATTTTTCCCTGATGATCTTTCCGGCACTCAGCCCATCATGATTATGAAATGTCTGCACATCCATAAGCACAAGATCAATTGCCGAGTAAGAGCAGATCTTTACAGCTTCACAGGCATCCGAAACTGTCTGGACATGTCGGAATTCCGGTTCCCGCATAATAATACTTTCAAAATACTTCTGCATGATCCTCTGATCTTCTACTATCAGTATCCGTACCATAGACTCCCATCCTTTCTGTCAGTGGCATTTTCAACACCAGACAAAACTCCGGCGAAAAAGAAACCTGCATAATACATTTCTCTGACTCCGCAGCTTTTCTCAGTGCAGACAGACCACCACCTTCTTCTGCATTTTTTTCAGGTGCATCTCCATCATTCGTTATCCGGATGCTGTATTCATTTGCACCTTTTTCTATCTTCACCAGAACTGTACTTCCATGGGCATGTCTGGCACAATTTGTCACACATTCACGGATCGCTCTGTCTGTCAGCAGCCTGTAGGAGGGATGTTGAGGAAAATTCCCGCTGATCTGAACATAAATTCCAAGTTCTTCTGCATGCCTGATCGTATCCGCGCATAATTCTTCCATATTCTCAACAGAAGAATCTGTAAGAATATAGACCAGATGCTTTAGTGCAGATAGCTGTTCATCCATTTTATCCTGATTTTCTTTTCTTTCCAATATCCTGCGTATTGACAGAAGGCTTCGGCCAAAATTGTCATGAACCTGCATTTTCATGGCAAGTGTCTCCTGCTCTCTTATTTTATCTCCGATTTTTTCATACATTTCCTCCAGCTTATGATTCAGGATTTCCAGCTTTTCATTATTTGCTCTGATCTTTTCACCATTGTAATAAATTTCTGATACATTAACTGCCACTGTCTGCAGATATCCTGCACAATCCGGCTCCTGCAGACGATATTCCTGAAACATCCAGACGGAATCATCCGGAAAATAAAATACATTACTGTCACTGTTTAATCTGCGAAGTCCCTCTGCTTCGGATCCTCCATTTATTACTTTCCGCAATGCCTCATAATCCTGCAGATAGGAGCCTGTCATTATCCTGCTCAGTTCATGCATCTTAGTGTTGCATAAAACGATCCTTCCAAGAGGATCCGAAAAACACACCCCACATGGAACATCATCAACAGCTTCATTCACAGACCAGTAAGACAGAGAATGATGATATCTGCGTCTCTCTCTCCAGATTGCCCAGCAAAGATAAAGCAACAATACCACCATCGCTGCCATCAAAACACTGACCGGACACATTCGGAGCATTAGCTGATATGCGCTTTCCCCCTGGCAATATCTGTGATCATTCATCAGGAACCCCATAAGCATAAAAGAAACTGCAAAAACAGTCACTGCTGTTATAATTTTCTTTTTCCCGTAAAAACAGGTTATCCTGATCAACAGAAGGATCAATTCCAGAATCAGGCAGATTTCAAGAAGGATCATCAAAAAATCCTGCATTGCCATACTGCATTCCGCAAAATCAGTCATCTTCCGCCTCTCTTTCTGAATACGATACATCCGATAAACCATTCGTTTTCATCTTCCTGCTGCACATTTAATTCCGGTCTTTCTGACATTAATCCCCGAAGATCTGCTTCTGCTACAATATGAACCGAGATCCGCAAAGCATCATCGATCTGCGACACACGGTAAAAAACAGACTGCATTGTATCAAACAATCGTTCCACAAGCCATTCAAAGGTATCATAGCATTTTAGTATATCATCTGCATTCAGCTGCACTTCACCATTTTCGACATAATAAGCTGCCCGGATCTTACATAATTTTAAGCTGTCACAGGATTCCGCAAGACTCTGTCTGAGATCCTCCATTGTAAGCAGATTTCCGTCTGATGCATATTGTGTCAATACCAGATTTTTTCTTCTTTTTAAATATGTACCAACAACCACGATTTTTCCCAGGATCCGGTCATAGTGTTCCCTTGGCTCCGTTCTTTCCAGCTCATCCATCAGCTGTGACAGCAATTCCAGCTGCCCGGCTGTCTGATTCTGTATCATGTTCAGCAGTCGGTTCTGTTCTTCTGTTTTTCTCCGCTCAGCTTCTTTCTGATAGGTTTTCTGCAGCAGACGATTTCTGGCAGTCAGCTCCTCCTGCTGTTCCCGGATATCCTGATACTGATCCAGAAGCACCGAAATATCTTCTGACCAGAACAAATGTCCTCCTCTTATAGGAATATGGTTGATCCGGATTCCCTGTTCCTGTACAGCTGATCTGTTTATTACAATTTTACGCAGTTCCGGTGACAGCTCAGGAAAATCACCGGAATGATAATAACGCTGAAAGGAATCATCCGTAATCTCTGCATCCAGTCCTCCGGAGGTCTGGAATAATTCAAAATATCGATTGTTCGTCTGTATCAGGCCGCATAATATACATCCCTGGTAAATTGCCGCCATCAAAAGGCAGCATACCGCTGTCATATCTCCGGCAATTGTTTTGATCAGAGGCAGACGGAGTAAATTCCCGATATTCCATCCCAGAAGCAATATTCCCGGAATAACCGGCAGCCAAAATTGCTTTCTTCCCGGAATCCTGCTTTTTCTGATCAGCATAATTTCCATCCATATCAGGCAAAATATGATCCATCCCTGGATCACTATAAAAAGAATACCATAGCTGTAATCTCTGTCCGAAAACGGAGGCCGCCCGGAAAACCGAAACACCAGCTGATGCAGGTCATTTGTAAAAACACAGACGATCATAATCACCGCAAAAACCAGCAAAACAATAATTTTTCTGCCCGTTTTCTCGCCGTCCTTTTCACCAAGAAACATCGCTGCTGCCAGTCCAAGGACCGGTATCAGGATCATCGGGATATAATACAGATACCAGCAGATATGTTCTCCAAGCGGATCATGAAAAATATGAAATTTTACTGTCCGTACAAAAAACCAGAAGACCATCAGACAGCCAATTGCAGTCAGACATCTGCGCGTTTTTCTATGCACTACATGCTTTTCCAGATAAATCACCCAGGCACAATACATTCCCAGATAAATACAGTTACGACACTGATCTGCGAGATTTCTCATAAAAACATTTTCCGGTCTTCCCAGCCTGCAGAAATACGCCAGAAATACACTTATCAGGATTCCTCCATACGACAGTGCCCTTTTTTTATTGTATGTCATGAAAATTCCTCTCTCATCAATACACCTCTGTGATAAGTATACTATAAAGTTCTATTTTATTATATAGTTTTCAGAGAAACCATCCATTCTCAACCCCTGTTATCACAAACAGAGTGAACAATTCTGTCCACTCTGTCTATCATCACTCAAAATGGTCTTGGCTGGCCACAGTATTCGCAGAATCTTCCGGTATTCTCTGCACCGCACTGACATTTCCACAAACCGCCGGGCTGCTGCATTCCGTTGTTCATCTGCATTCCAGATTGCTGCATTCCGTTGTTCATATTCATCCCAGGCTGCTGCATTCCACTGTTCATGTTCATTCCGGACTGCTGCATTCCATTGTTCATGTACATCCCGGACTGCTGCATTCCGCTGTTCATGTTCATCCCGGGCTGCTGCATTCCATTGTTCATGTTCATTCCGGACTGCTGCATTCCATTGTTCATGTACATCCCGGACTGCTGCATTCCGCTGTTCATGTTCATTCCGGGCTGCTGCATTCCAGCCGCATTTGGTGTCAGGGCGGCTATGATCTGATGACCTGTCTGCTCCACTTCCATCAATTCACCTCTGTTATCGCTGCTTATGGAAAAAGTATTCAAACGAAAATCCATATCATCAAACCATGGAGTTTTTACTTTAATACGCATAGTATAATCAAATTCATACTTATATACCGGTGGCTGATAGCTTACGGTTTCTCCATCCTTTGTTGTATATGTTTCCTCGTTCTGCTGTCGCTCTACATCAACTCTGCACTGCACAACAGCGGATAAAGGAACTATATCCGGATTTTCATTGACATCCAGCTTCCGTGCAACAGTAAAATTCCCCTTATTGTCATCAATAAAAACATTGTAATTTCTGGTATTGATCTGACGTGTTATACAAAAATCCATTACGGCTTTTTTGTTTTTTTCACGATATTCCAGTTGACGTTTTATATCCTCTACCGTACTGTGCCGCCGGTCTTCAAACCATGGTGACAATTTTTTTGCACAATCCTTACACAGATTTCCGTCATCCAGTTTTCTGTTGCCTAATAAACCTATTTTCTCTCCGCAGATATCACAGATCTTCTTATCAAATAATCCCATACCCAATCCTCCTTCTTTTTATATTTGTGTTTTTGTTTATCTACATTATGCGTGAATGCTTCGCCATTTGCACTAGCATCTCTGACAGTAACTGAATTCATCTTCATATCAATGTCAGGATCATAAGGCTCGTATCTGAAAATCCTGTCCGTTTCTATATGTTCAGGATATGCCGTATGGGATACTCTCTGCCAGACACAACCGTCCCCATCCCACCTCCACATTCGGATATTCCTCATATCCGCCCACACTCTGTGCGCCTTTCCTCAGATACGCCTTCACCTTTTCCCCATAAAGAAACGGATCATTTCCTTTCACGATCCCCCATTCCATAAGCAGAGCTGCGCTTCCGCTGACAAAGGGTGCCGCAAAGGAGGTTCCGGTGACAGTGGCGTAGCCTCCGCCGGGAACCGGGGCGGAGATGGATACACCGGGAGCTGCGAGGTCAGGCTTCCGGATCGGCAAGAACTGACTTCCCCTTCCGGAAAAATCTGCGTAGGCATTCTGTCTGGAATCATAAGCTCCAACAGAAATAACTTTTCCGGCAGTGGAAGGAATCGTCAAAGTTCCCACAGCCCGCGGAGAATAAAACCCGGTTCCGCGATTCAGTACATTTCCACCCGGCAGCCAGAGGAAATACTGTCCGGAGCGCACACGTTTTCCACTTAAAAGAACTTTCCAGACACCGCTATCCACATAATTACCCTCAGGAATGAAATCTATGTAGATTTCCTGGGACAGCTGATAGGGACCGGGTTTTCCATAATAGATCAAAAGCTCTGTATTTTCCAGCAGATGCCGCTGTGGACCCAGCCTTTCATATAATGGACCGATCCGTTCTCCGGACGGACTTTCCAGATAAATTTCCATCTCATCTTCATAATCCTTCCATAACTGTACATTTAATGTGGGCTCAAAAGCTCCCACCGCCAACTGGATTTCTTCTGTTTTCCCCTGCTGCAGGATTCCTCCTGCATGCCAGGGCTGGCTGCCGTTATTTCCGGTTCCTGTAACGATCACAGTCCGCCCCATGGCCGCAACTGTATCAATATAGTTTTCCAGAAGAGAATCCCCTCTGTGAGAACCATAATTATTCCCAAAGCTGACGTTTATAACGATCGGTTTTCTCATCTTCACTGCCTGCCGTATCAGGTAATCAATACCCTCCATCAGCTCCGTTGTCCGCGGAAATGAATTTTCCCGTGGATTTCCCATTTTTACCACTAGAAGATCACTTCTATACGCAACGCCTCGATTCACTCCATCCGATGCTCTCCCATTTCCTGCTGCTATTCCAAGAACTGCTGTTCCATGTCCGCTGAAATCTCCAGACGGAACAAGGCGCCTGCCTTCGGTTTCCCCGAGTGCAAGCGCCTCATCAATTTCTTCCTTCGTATATTCAGTTCCTGATACATAGCCTTTCGGTGGATTTCCAGCTACACTCTGATCCCACAGTCGCAGGATCCGGGTACTGCCATCCTCGTTTCTGAAATCCGGATGGAAATAGTCCACTCCGGAATCCACAATGCCCACCAAAATACCTTCGCCGGTTAAGCCATCGGCTCCATTCTGCACTGGTAAAATGCAGCTTGCCTCCCGCTCTTCAAAGGTCTCAAAGTAGAGTCTCTTGGGCTTTTCTATAAACTCGATCTGCTCTCTGACTGAGTATGCAGAAATTTCCGCTTCCGGCAGTGTCACTACTGCATAACCACCAAGCAGCGGGACCACCTGGATCCGCTCACCACCAAGTCCGCTTTCCGGGCCACTGTATTTCACGATCACATCCCACAACCTGGTGGTGGGATCATATCCCACATTCAGATTTTCCGATTTTGCCCGTTCCTGCGGCAGGGCATTCATGGCAAGATTAAGAAGATTCTCTATTTTCTGATCTGGCATAAGGCTTTCATTTCCATTGATACATTTTTTTTATTATATGCAAAGCCTTCGTTTAAAGCACCAACCATCTGTTCCAGCATTTCTCTTTTAATTCCGGGAACGAAGCTTAACAACTGACGAAGCGGCATTCCTTCCATCATCGCAGCCATCATTTCCTGATTATTTAAAAAGACCCTTGGTTTTTCTGTCAGCGCATTTATTTTGCGCAGCAAGCTGGAGGAAGGTAAAGAATTGCTGCAATACACTAACAAATCCATCAGTACGATCAGCACCTTTTATGCCTCTTCAGCCAAACAGAAATCCGTGATCTCATCCGATAATATTATGCTGTTGCTTTTTTATCATCTGTCTTCTCAAGCAGTTTCTTCACGCCCTGGATTGCTACCAGTACACCAAGGATCAGCAGTAATACTGCAAATACAAGCTGTAAGGTGTTTCCAAGATCCAGCCCTGTTGTTACCAGTGCCTTTGAAAGCTTTGTGATGGTCATGCCAAGTGCTGTGAAGGTAACTGCCATCATGAATACCATCGGGATCCAGAGCATGCAGCCCTGACGTTTTGTTTTCTTTAAGAATACTGCACAGGCTACAAGAGCGAGTACAGATAACAGCTGGTTTGCGGAGCCGAACAGCGGCCAGATTTCTGCATAGCCGACCTTTGTAAGCATGTAGGCAAGTACCAGTGTAATGACTGTTGCGAAATATTTATTTGTTACTACCTTCAGGAACGGGCTCATGTTTTCCTCATCTGTATCAGAATCAAGGAAAAATTCCTGGAATGACAGACGTCCGACTCTGGCCACAGAATCAAGAGAGGTCAGTGCAAATGCGGATACAGCAAGGTTGATCAGGGTAAATACCAGGGAATGCGGAAGGCCAACTACAGAAAGGAAGTTTGCGATAGCACCTGCAAAAATCTGCGGCTGTGTTGTAAGTCCCTGTGCTGCTGCTTCACCGTCTGCAAAGGATGCAACTGCGATCAGTGCGATGATGGCAAGCATACTTTCCATCAGCATTGCTCCAAAGGAAACAGGAAGCATGTTTTTCTCATTTTTGATCTGCTTGGATGCAGTACCGGAAGATACCAGTGAATGGAAGCCGGAAACAGCACCGCAGGCAATGGTTACAAACAGGATCGGGAACATATACTGTCCGTCTACGTTAAAGCTTGTAAATGCCTTCAGGTTACAGGAAGGATTGGCAACAAATACACCGATAACCGCACCGACGATCATAAAAATGAGCAGATAGCTGTTCAGATAATCACGTGGCTGAAGCAGTGCCCATACAGGAGCGACACTGGCGATCAGGATGTATACAAAAATGATGATATGCCAGGTTCCAAGACTTACATACATGGGGAAATTAAGTCCCAGCACAATTGCTGCTACCAGCAGTAAAATTGCGACTGCAGTGTTGACCCATTTGTTGAATTTTGTATATTTAAGGAAAAATCCAAGTGCAACAGCCTCAAATATAAATAACATGGAAGTGGTTGCAACAGCTCCGTTTGCCGCTACCTTTGTAACTGTTCCTGCATCATTTGCGACAAATCCGTTAAAGGTTCCTGCTACAACATCTGCAAATGCGGCAACGACCAGAATACAGAACAGCCAGCAGAATAAAAGAAATAATTTTTTTCCAAGCTTTCCGATATACGCTTCGATGATATATCCTATAGTACGTCCTTTATTCTTTACGGATGCATACATGGATGCAAAATCCTGCACAGCTCCGAAAAATACACCACCGATGAGGATCCATAACAGAACCGGCAGCCAACCGAAAATTGCGGCCTGGATCGGTCCGTTGATGGGACCTGCACCTGCTATGGATGCAAACTGATGTCCAAATACTACATTTGTATCAGCCGGTACATAATCAACTCCGTCCTCCATTTCGTATGCCGGAGTTTTTGCTTTCGGATCAATGCCCCATTTGTTCTGGAGATAACGGCCATACAGAAGATATGCGCCTCCGAGAACTACAATGGCTATGATCATCATTGTTATTCCGTTCATAATATCAACTCTCTTTCCTTTGTATTTTTATATATTAAAAAAGCCCCTGCTATCCTTTCGGATAACAAAGGCGGAATGTTCCGTGGTACCACTCTGTATTCTCATATTTATCACTAAATACAACCACTTAATGCTGTCTCTTCAAACAGCCTCTTCTGTAACGTGAAGACTACGTCCCGGCTTACTTAAAGATTTCTATTCAGCGGGATGCTCCCAGGTGATATCACAAAATACCTTCTGCCGCTTCTCATCAGCCTGCGGCTCTCTGTGATCCGGCCTGCTTTTTGTGGTCTGTCCTGTTCCATGCATTTCTCTTTTTTATTTATCTAATGTTTTACTCCTTTTTTTATAAAAATTCAACAAATAATTTATATATATTTTACAAATTTGCATATGTTTTTTTATGCATTTTTTAGGTAAAAGCCAAAACACGGCGTATGTAACGAAGCCAGATCTGATCCCAGCTCTGCTTTACGATCCGTTTTCCGCCACATACGCCGCATTATCCATTATTCAGAAAATGTATATCTTACCATGTATCCTTTTCCGTCACCGGTTACAATCACGACTCCGCCATCGGGATTCTCGATCTTATCAATGATCGGAAATCTTCCTTTTTCTTTTACGAAAGCTTCCGGACTCTCGATCTTTGCTTCAACGATCTCCTGCTGAGAATGACGATCGCCACCGCAAGGATTAATGGTTTCAATAATGATCTCATATTCCTTCATACCCTTCACCTCTTTCATTTAATGCAGTTTTTCAGTTCTTATACTTACATTTTATCGTAAAAATCCCGATCATGCAAAATGCGTTCTGCACAAATTTTCAGAGGATTTATTGGTATTTTTCACTACATTCAGACTTCTTCTGTTTCCGGATGTTATCTTCCTCAAAGAAGGCTTTTTTTATTCTACAAAGTGGATCCTGCTTTTATCAAAACGATCCTGCTGCATTCTGCTCTCTGCCGGGTATCCCAGGGCAAAAAGAGAAAATACCTCCACATTCTCCGGAAGCTTCAGAATATCATGGACCAACGCCATACGATCCTTAAGCGGTGCAATTCCGATCCACACGCCGCCAAGTCCCAGTGCATCCGTTTCCAGCCAGATATTCTCCTGTGCGATAGACATATCGATCTGTGCCATATCCTGAACAGGCAATCCCTCTTTCCGATATACCGGAACGATCACAACCGGTGCACCTGCTGCACATCCTGAATAGGGAGTGGCTTTGGAAAGTTCCAGTATCTTCTCCTTATCTGTCACAACATAAAATTCCCACGGCTGCTGATTACACGCGCTTGGCGCCTGCATACCTGCTTTCAGGATCTGAAGGAGTTTTTCCTTCTCTACGGGTTTATCTTCATATTTACGGATACTTACTCTGTGAAAAATATTCTCCATGATATTCTCTCCTCGTCTTTATGATCTGTATTACGTTTCTAATACATCGTTTTATCTTGTCAGTCGGACTTCCGTATTCTGTCTCATTGTCCGCATCTTTCTCTGACAAATTCCTCTCTGCTCATTTTAGCACAGTTTTTTACAGACGGACAGCCTGCATTTCTGAAAACGTATTTTCACAAACTCTACAATAACTGCTCCTGTCTGTTTTCATTGACACAGATTTTTATTGCGTTATAATGTTAGTTGTAACTAATTTATGGTAACGAATATCTTTTCGTTTTTACTGTTCACACACAACATTTTACGGAGGAACTATGCCACTAAATTTAGCTGATATCAACACTGATTATACGATCCAGAAAATATGTGGAAATGAAGATGACCGCCACCATCTGGAAACTCTGGGATTTATCGAAGGAGCAACCATCCGCATCGTATCTGTTCTTTTCGGTTCGTATATCGTCCGCATCAAAGAAAGCAAGATCGGTATCAATCAGGCTTTTGCCAAAATGATCATCGTGCAGACTTAAAAAAATGTACCCCCTTTATTTATATGAAACAGGAGATTTATTTTATCTATGAAAAAAGAAAAAAGTGTTCTTCATCTCTGCGAAATCACCCTGCTTGCGCTTGTAAGCCTGTTAATTATGGATTTCTATCTTCTGAAGTTTCTTCAGAGTCCGGAAACTTCATACCATCCGATGCTGCGGCTTATGGAGGCAACTCTGGCACTTCTTGTTGCAGCCCTGGCACTTACCCTGATCCAGAGAGAGCTTCTCTCACGTCTTATCATAAATGCATTCCGGGATATCACCGGCGTTCACAACAAAACATCTCTGGAAAAGTTTATTCAGGAGCTGAGCAACCGCCCAAGCACATTCGGTGTTGGCGTAATGATGTTTGACCTGAACAATCTGAAATATGTCAACGACACTTACGGACATGAAAAAGGCGATGAATTTATCCAGACCTTCACCTATTGTCTCACCCGTATCCTGGATTCCGACAGCTTTCTGGCTCGCTACGGCGGCGATGAATTTATCCTGATCCAACAGGATACCAGTCTCTCAGAGCTTCATGAGATGGCTGATAAGCTGTATTCCCTTGTTCAGGAATACAATACACGGACCACACTGCCCTTAAGCTATGCTGTCGGATATGAAGTCAGTTTCCAGAATCACTACTTCATGATGGAGGATCTGATCAACGCTGCAGATAAAAAAATGTATCAGGACAAATCTCTAAAAAAGATCGCAGCTATCAAAAAACTTACTCCTTCTTCCAACTCCGGCAATACCGTGATTCCGGCTATCTCTTCCGAGACTCTTTCTAAAAAAATCCGGCAGATCCAGAAGAATACAGGAAGCTCCCGTGCTATCGCCCTGATTTCCACAGATGTGGAAAATTTTCATTATATTAATGACAAGTACGGATATTCCCTTGGAAATGAGATCCTGAATATTATCTACGAAGAGCTGGCAGGAGCTTCCTTTACTGTCTTTACCACCCGCTTTTTCTCCGATGTATTTGTCAGCATTGTGGATATCACAGACCTTACCAACGAAGCGCTTCTGTCCCGGATCGCAAAACTTGATCAACAGATCAGTCAGCGCATACGTAATACCTACCACGTTAATTTCTTTCGTACAAATTCCGGGATCTGTTTTATCCCGGACGCAAAAATTTCTCCGGAAACCGTACTTTCCTGTGCAAATGTGGCAAGACGGCTTTCCAAAAAAATGATCCCGCCCTGCTGTATCTATTCAAAAGAAATCGATCAACAGGAAAAGATGCAGGCAGAAATCCTCCATTCCTTTCATCTGGCTCTGAAAAATGAAGAATTTCAGATCTATTTCCAGCCCAAAATATCTCCTGCCACCGGAAAGATCTCCAGTGCGGAGATCCTGGTCCGCTGGCTCCGCAATGGAAAAATGCTCTGGTCCCCTGCTGTGTACATTCCATTGTTTGAGCAGAATGGTTTTGTCATCAGCCTGGATTATTATGTTTACGAAAAAGCCTTCCAATGGCTTCAGAAATTTTCCGATCAGCTTCCGACAGATTTCCGCATTTCCCTAAATGTTTCTCCACTGCATTTTGAAGAACCTGAAATTTTTGTCAAAAAGATCCGCGAACTGATCCGCACCTATCATGTAGACACTTTTCGTCTCACCTTTGAGATCACGGAATCCACCTATGTAAACAATACCGAAGCTGTCAACTGTGTGATCCGCGGTCTTAAGCAGCACAACATACAGATTTCCATGGATGATTTCGGCTCCGGATATTCTTCCCTGAATGCCTTAAAGGATCTGCTGTTCAATGAAGTAAAGATCGACCGGAAATTCCTTGGCGATTCCCTTACGGAAAATGCAAAAATTGTTCTTCAGGAGGTATTTCACATGCTGAAACGCATGGGAAAATCCATTGTATGTGAAGGTGTGGAAACAGAAGATATTGCCGAATTTCTGAAAGAAGAAGGCTGCGATGAGATCCAGGGATTTTTGTATTACCGTCCTATGTGTGAGGAAGATTTTGAAAAACTGTTCCATACGCCGACAGCATGATCTTACGCTCCCACACAAACTCTCGTAAAAAAACTCCCGGACAGCCAACATCCGGGAGTTTTTCTTATATTGCTTATATTATCAGCCGTCTTTTCCCGGCAACGATGTCGGAAATGCTGTTCCAATTGCCGTACCGAGCTTGTTTCCAGGAGATACAAATCTTATCTATTTCTCCTGCACATTGATGATAACCTTCATGGTTGTCTCACGGTTCTCATCAATATACTGATAAGCCTTCAGATAATCTGCGAACTTAAATGTCTTTGAGATCAGCGGCTTTAAATGAACCTTCCCCGCATTTACAAGATCAATGGCATCTACATAATCATCATGACGGTACATCATAGTACTCTTGATATCCAGCTCGTGGTCATTGGCAACAGCAAGGTCAACGGTTGCCATATCCGCAAATACCGCTACCAGTACGATCACGCTGCCTTTTCTCGCATACTGGATGGCCTGTCCCATGGTGATGTTATTTCCGGCACAGTCATAGATCACATCTGCCTTATCCGGACCAAACGCCTCTACCAGTGCCTCTCCGAAATTTTTCTCCTTTGTGTTTACACAGATATCAATGCCGCACTCTTTTGCTTTTGCAAGACGAAGGTCACTGACATCCGTGATCATAACCCTGGCTGCCCCCATTCCTTTGGCTGTCTGCGCGACAAGATTTCCGATGGGACCTGCACCGATCACTGTGATGTTCATCCCTTTTACATCGCCCATCTGCTTCACGGCATGGACTGCAACTGCCAGCGGCTCGATCATTGCACCTTCCTCGTAAGACATCTCCTCCGGGATCGGTGTTACCTTAGATGCATCTACTGCAAAGAATTCAGAAGCTGTTCCTGTTGTCTGGAAGCCCATAACCTTCAGTTCCTCGCAGAGATTATATTTTCCATGGCGGCACGGATAGCAATGTCCGCAGTATACCTGAGGCTCAATGGTTACTTTCTGGCCAACCTTAAAGCCTGTCACATTCTTTCCAAGTCCCGTGATCTCACCGGATACTTCGTGTCCCTGCGTTACCGGATATTTTGTAAAAGGATGCTTGCCGTGATATACGTGGATATCTGATCCGCAGATACCAATGTTCATGATCTTAACCAGAACCTGGTCATCTCCCACTTCCGGAACTGGAACCTCTCTGAAAATAATCTCTCCTGGATTTGTCATTACCTGCTGAAGCATCTTATTCTCCTCCTTTAATTTCTTTCTATTGTATATCATCTTTTATTAATTATTTTATTAAAGTAATTACATTATTATTCTTTTCTCCTGATCTGTCAAGATAGTTTTCTATGATTCTGCTTATTGAACAAGTTTGCAGCTTTGTTTTTATGCACATTCCATAATTATCGGTAAACGGAATAGTCAAGCGAATATTCGCAATACGCTTCGCTACTTGCTCATGACCGAATAACTCCTTCGCGGTTTATCGGTTAAAAAACAAAGCCTGCGGATTCAGCATTTCTGTAATCATATGCTGAATCCACAGGCTCCTTATACGCTTTAATAAATAGTTTTATAGAAGTATGATATTCCTTTCCGGCAGGTTTGTAAAGGCTTTTATCAATACCAGCGTGTCATCGGCAGATCATTATTCACACCCTTGGTCATAAGAATCTGGTGAAGATCGATAATTCCGTTGTGGAAGGTTGCCGCACATGCTGACAGGTACAGATCCCACATACGCAGGAACTCTTCGTCAAACATAGTCTTTTCTTTTTCAATATTGTCCCGGAAATTCTTTTCCCAGTGAAGCAATGTCTTATTGTAATGCAGACGGAGATTTTCGATATCCAGGGTATGGAAATTGTCCTCTGCCATATGGTTCAGGATCTCACGTAAGCTCGGAACAGTTCCGCCCGGGAAAATATATTTCTTGACCCACGGGTCACCCGGATGCTCCTTCAGAGCACTGATAAAGTGAAGCAGAAACAGTCCGCCCGGCTTCAGAACCTTTTCCACACAATCAAGAAACAGCTGATAATTATCACGTCCAACATGCTCCAGCATACCGACACTGACAACACGGTCAAACTGATACTCCTTCTTCGGCAGATCACGGTAATCCATCAGCTCTACCGTAAGATAATCTTCCAGACCCTGGTCCTTGATCCGTCTCTGAAATTCTGCATACTGTTCATGACTTAAAGTAATACCGGTACCATGAACCTTATATTTCTTAGCTGCCTCGATCAGCAGAAAGCCCCAGCCACAGCCGATATCCAGAAGACTCATACCCTCTTCCAGATGTAATTTCTTAAGGATATAATCAACTTTATTTACCTGTGCCTGATACAACGTATCATCCTCATGGATAAAATACCCACAGGAATAACTCATAGTCTCATCCAGCCAAAGTTTATAAAAATCATTTCCAATATCATAATGGCTGGTTACTTCCTTTTCCTGATTCTTCTTTGATGTTGAACTGAACATGATCTTTTTCAGAGCAGATTCATTGGTAGAAAATTTTCCCATCTGACCCAGAAAATGATCCAGCGCTTCATAAAGATTTCCCTCGATATCCAGATCCCCACGCATATACGCCTCACCCAGTGCAAGGGATGTGCTCTTTATCAGATCCGCCAGAGGAATCGCTTTCTTAAAATTCACCGTAAATGTAGGTTCACCCTCTCCGATGTGATACTCGGAATTCTTGAACTTTACCAGAAATGGATAATCTGTAAAGCGTTCAAGGAACTGTACCATTGCTTTCTCTTCCGTCTTCTCCTGTAATGTCTCAAACATAATAGTCTACCTCCTTTAACACAGCACTATGATACACCCGGAGGAAGGCTTTATGTCAAGGGAGATATACAACAAAATTTTATCAATAAAATGAGAATATTTGTTAAAACTCTTCCTTATAATTATTTATAGTTATCCAAATTAACTTGATATTTAAAGTCCACATTTAACCCAGCCCTCAAAAGCACTGACATTTTCAAAACATAATCGTTAATTATATATCATTTCCCGGTAATCATCTTTGTATTTTACGCATTTTTTATTGCTTTATATACAATTCAGACTTATAATAAAAGATACAAAAAAAAGAGCGAAAACCATATAAAAATCCAACACTGGAGGGAACCTTATGAACGAAGAACTTTTTAATGAAGCATCAAAATCCAACATCCTGTCAAAACAGCTGGTCGATCAACTTCAGGAAAGCATGACCTACAGCAGCATCTCCTTCATCAACTGGACCATCGAAGTCCTCAAGCTCCTGAAAGCCCGCATCGAACGCGGCGACAAGATCAAAGATGAGACCACCGGCGTGATCTACGATCTCTACACCTTCCGCCAATTTGTAGAAACCAACTTCTCCACCTACATCACCGGCCAGGTCTTCAACACCTCCATCCGGTCCCAGAAAATCTACTTCACCCTGGAAGCCTGCCCAGGCGGCTACAACCTCCTCATGGCAGACTCCGGCAACGAAAAAACCTACCGCTGGATCTCCAGCTTAAGCAAACGCTTCTCCCTGGTAGAAATGATCGCCACCGGAATCGTCTACGTCAAAGACAACCGTACCGACACCTACCAGCCATTTATCTCCGAAAACGGCAAATACTGCAAATACAACAAAGACCTAGGAAAACTCACAGAGCTCTGACCAAAACGGGGAATCCGCAACCGCAGATTCCCCGTTTTTCTCATCCATCCAGCGCAGCGCCGATGACCCATTCCCCTCTTCAAGCCACAGGGAATCTCAGCCTTTCCTCCCAGCCGTCCAGCGTAGCGCTGACGGCTCATCCAACTCCCGTCATACCACCCCACTAGCAACACTCCCCACGAGATTTAACACGTCTCACGGCCAATGCACAGCCAGTGAGGGGCTTCTTTCCAGACTGACTCTGCAGGAGGGGAGCTGATTCTTAGGTGGCGGAAATCTGCGTTGCTTCAAAAAATCTCGCTGTTTGAGCGGCTTCAGACGCGAGTTCGAGATTTTTGAAGCGCTTTTAGCAGAATTCCGGCACCTTAGAAGCCAGCTCCCGACGAAGCCCCAGCCTGGAAAGAAGCCCCTCACTGGCGTCCCCTTCCGCCATATAACTACCTCCGTTTAAATCTCCCCAAGAAATCCAAACACCTCCTCATCCTCAAGAAAATGCATCAGCATATAAGCACACATGATCGCAACCCTCTCCTCCTTCAGGATCCTCCTGACCTCATCCCGGTCCGCGATCACAACCTCGATCTCCTCACTATCCTCCTGAGCAGCCTTACTAACCTCACCACTGGCATACCCATAAACCGTAGCACAGGATTCATCCGTCATCCCAATCGTCGTAAAATAAGGCTTCTCAAAAGCCTCCGCAACCTTGATCGGCTCCAGCTTCAACCCGGTCTCCTCAAACATCTCCCGCACAGCACCCTCATGGAAATCCTCCCCAGGCTCCACAAGCCCCGCCGGAAACTCATAAATATACCCGCCGATCGTATACCGATACTGACGGATCAGCACAACCTTATCCCGCTTCTCTCCATAAACACTGTAAATGATCACCCCATCCGGATGATTCTCCCCTGTAGAAAGCTTCATATCCTCCACACTCTTCGCCCTGGAGGCCACAAAATAAGAAACCGGCGTATCATGTATACTGGTCGCATCCACCCCATAAAGATTCACGAACTTATTATCTGTAAGTTTTTTCACACTGTTGATCTTACCCATCTTAAAAACTCCTTCCCGAAAATTTTTTCTAAAAACATTTTATCCCATCCAAAACCAAAGGTCAATTTTTTATACTTACACTCACCTCACAATAGTGCTATAATAAATATCCTGCTATAAAATTAAAAATTTACTTATCACATTACCAAACAGCTACTGCAGACAAGAAAGAAGGAAAAAACATTGAAAAACCAGACCAATGCTACCCAGGCCGAAAACCCTCTGGGAACCGCCCCTGTAGGCAGCCTGATCGCCAAATTCGCCATTCCCGCCATCATCAGCATGCTGGTCAGCGCTCTGTACAATATCGTTGACCAGATCTTTATCGGACAGGGCGTAGGAATGCTTGGAAACGCCGCCACAAATATCGCATTTCCCGTAACCATTATCTCTACTGCTGCTGCACTGCTCCTGGGAATCGGCAGTGCCTCCAATTACAACCTGGAAATGGGCGCAGGAAACGAAAAAAAAGCCAGCTCTATTGCAGGAACCGGACTCTCCGCGCTGATAATCTCCGGTACGATACTCTCTGTCATCGTCCTTCTGTTCCTGAAGCCACTGCTTCATTTTTTCGGCGGAACACCGGACGTCATGCCCTATGCCATTGATTACATGGGGATCACCGCCATTGGACTTCCCTTTTATGTTTTAAGCACAGGCGGCAACCACCTGATCCGAGCAGACAGGAGTCCTACCTATTCCATGACCTGCATCCTGGCCGGTGCCGCCATCAACACCATCCTAGACCCGCTTTTCATCTTTGGATTCGGCTGGGGCATCAAAGGTGCAGCCTGGGCAACCGTGATCGGCCAGATCGTATCCGGACTTCTGATCATCTTTTATTTTTCCAGACTCCGGAAAATGTACCTGGACCACTCCATGCTGATTCCTAAGGCACGCAATCTGTCTGCCATTTTTTCTCTGGGAATGGCATCCTGTATCAATCAGGTTGCCATTGCTGCAGTGCAGATCGTCATGAACAATACACTTCGCCATTACGGAGCACTCTCCGCTTACGGAAGTGATATTCCGATTGCCTGTGCAGGGATCATTTCCAAAGTCAATCAGGTATTTATGGCCATCTGCATCGGAATCTCCCAGGGCTCCCAGCCCATCTGGGGATTTAACTACGGCGCCGAAAAATACAGCCGTGTACGCCAGACATACCGCTATTCCGTAACCTTATGTACTGTGATCGCAACCATATTTTTTATCTGCTTCCAGTTCTTCCCGCATCAGATCGTAGGCATCTTCGGAAACGGCAGCGACCTGTACTTTCATTTTGCAGAAAAATATCTCCGCATCTTCATGCTGATGACCTTTGCCAACGGGATCCAGCCTATGTCCGCCGGCTTTTTTACCTCCATTGGAAAAGCCAGGCTTGGTGTGATCATGTCCCTCACAAGGCAGGTGCTCTTCCTGCTGCCGCTGATCGTCATCTTCCCGGTCTTCTTCGGAATCGATGGCGTCATGTACGCAGGACCAATTGCAGATACCTCTGCATTTGTGCTGGCCGTTGTTTTTGCCAGACGTGAGCTTGGAGTCATGAAAACTGCAGAACAAAACGCCTGACACAAGAAAGAATCCTGCTTGCAGGATTCTCCGCCTGCGACGGGTCGCTTCAGCGACATTATTCCTCTCCGTCGCAGTGCGATCCTGCCCGGAGGGCTTTTTTATGTTATAGGAACATTACGGAGTAATTTCCTATAACATAAAAAATGCCATGTAATTTACTGCCCATCGGCAATATATTACATGGCATTTCTCACATTCTCAGATATTTATCTGAAACCACCATTTTCTGATCTTTCCATCATCCTCCGGCAGCTGCTTATGATCAGTCACCCTTCAGTACAACACGGATCTTCTTATAAATTACAAATACGATCAGAGATGTCAGTGCATATTTAAAGATATTAAACGGAGCAATGATCAGCAATGCAAAGGTAAGCAGTCCGTTTACGGAGCTGTGTACTGCGCTTCCCATCTGGATAAAGGTCTCGATTGGCATTCCAAAAGCCTTACCGTAAGCCGGAAGCAGTACAAAGGCATTGACAAAGCATGCAAGGATCGCCGTCAGAACTGTTCCTGCTGCCATACCTGCAACTGCATGTACTCTGCTCTTTTTGTGACGGAAACGATAGATCAGGCCGGCCGGTACCACATAGGCACATCCAAACAGGAAGTTGGCAACATCACCAACACCGGCAGTCATGGTTCCCTTAGTCACAAGATGTACGAGAATCTTCACAAGCTCGATCAGGATACCTGCTACAGGTCCCATAGCGAAGGTTCCTACCATAACCGGTACCTCGGAAAAATCAAGCTGATAAAAAGACGGTGCAAGAAACGGGATCGGAAACTCAAGATTCATCAATACTCCTGCCACAGCACCAAGCATGGCTACCTGCGCGATGGTTCTTGTTCTGCTTCTTTCCACAGCATTTCCTCTCTGTAATATCTGTTCACTCATAACTCTCTCTCCTTCTTCAGAAATATTCAAAGAAAATTTCCACAAGAAATCTTTATGCGAAAAAAATTTCTTCACATAAAAAGCCCCGGGAGCTTCTTCCCGGGGCACTGAGCACGTTCTTTAAATACTGCGCGTTCTTCTCTCATCCAGACTTTACTGTCGGTTCCGGAATTTCACCAGATCAGCCGCCAAAGCGGGTCGCGGACTATACCGCCGGTAGGGAATCACACCCTGCCCCGAAGAAATTTTCTTTTTTATGAGTTCATTATAACGCGCTCTTTTTATAATTACAAGCCTTAATTCTGTCACAGAAGCATTCTGCTCCATTTATATAAATCTAAGATCCACTCCTTTATGATCAAACCCGGATTTTCTTTACCGTACTCCAGCTACTGTAAAGAACCTTTTTTCCGACTCTTTTATATGACCGGATGCGGACATAATAGGTCTTTTTGTTTTTCAGTCCTGATATCTTATATCTGATCGCAGACTGTTTTCCAACTGTGACCGTTTTTCTTTCTTTTATAAATCTGCTGTCTGCTGCATACTGGATCTGATAGCCGGTTGCCTGTATATTTTTTTTCCAGCTTGCAGTAAAGGATCTGTTTGCTTTTTTCAGTCCTGTCAGCAGAGTTTTTGGAGGCAGGATCTTAAAGGTAAGCGTTTTGTTGATACGACTGTATTTTCCGGTCCCTCTGACCTGCACAGTTCCAATTCCGGAATTTTTATTATTTTTGTAATACAGCTTATAAGCACTCGAACCGATCTTCTTTCCATTTACAGTTACGGTTACTGATGGCCGGATGGTTTTTCCCGTATAAGTGTAAGAGGTTCTGTTTAGCTTAACATTGCTGACAAACTTTTCTGTCTTTTTTATGATCTTGAAATGAATGGTTGCGGTACCTTTATAATAACCGGTACCATAAATGGTTACCGTTGCAACACCCGGATACTGATTATCCTCGTAGTACATATAATAATCTTCGCCGGCTTTCAATCCGGGGATTACGATGGCAGGTGTGAGTTCTTTTCCTGTATATGTCTGATCAGCTATTGGATCCGCAGCCGGTAGTTTTCCGTAAATAGTAAAATATAATGTTTCCGATCCTTTATAATTGCCGATTCCCGTGAGCTCTGCACGAGCTTCACCAGGCTTTTCATTATTAACATAGGTTACCGTATAATCTTTTCCCTGTACCAGTCCGTCAATTACCACTTCCGGTTCCACTTTTTTTCCTTTAAAGGTGGTTTCCAGGTATGTTTCATTATTTTCCGCAAAATAGCACACATACATTCCATTTTCATCTGGCGTAATCTTGAAACTCCGCTCTACTGTACCGCAGAAAATATCTTTTCCCGTGATCTTTACAGTCGCAGTTCCTGCATTGATGTTATTTTCATAAGTTACTTCATAATCGGAGCCCTGCTCAAGTTCCGGTGCGGATTCACTGGATTCTATTTCAGGTTCATGGCTTTTTCCATTATATTCATATTCTGGAGTGATCTGTTCAAACCATTCATTCTGAAGCGGTATCCGGTTGTCTGCTGACAGCTCCACAAACATGTAGCCACGGTCCTCTGCGTATTTCTGAAGTGTAGAATCCTTTTTTCCCGCGATCAGTGCTGAATCCCTGAACGCATCATCCGCCCAGATAGTATCTGTGCTCAGTACTCTTATCCTGCACTCGGAAGACAGACGAAGTCCATTTTTCCCAACTGATTTTACAGATGCGGGAATTATAATATCGCGGATCCCTGAACTGCTCTGGAATGCATATTCACCGATTTCTTCCAAGCCTTCGTTTAGGACAGCTTTCGTAAGCGACGAACAGTTTCCGAATGCACCTTCTCCAAGGCTTCTGACACTTCCCGGAACTGTTATGGAAGAAACATTTACACAGTAATAAAAAGCATAGTCTCCCACGCTTACAGTTCCATCCGGGATCTGGTAATCTCCGGAACGTCCGGACGGAAACACGATCAGTTTTGTGCCATCCTTGCTGAATACCACTCCGTCTTTTTCAGAAAAATACGGATTTTCCGGATCTACTTTAATTTCTGTCAGACTGGACTCAGACAAGCCCTCCACAAAAGCAGCCAGCCCTATAGATGACACATTTGGGGGAATCGTAACAGATTTCAATTTCTCACAGTTGTAAAAAGCATTCTTTTCGATGGTTGTAAGCGAATCCGGCAAAGTAACAGACTCTATATCAGAAGCCTGGGTGCAATACTGGAAGGTACTGTTTCCAAGAACCGTTACTTTTCTTCCGTCAATAGTATCCGGAACTACGATATTTGTATCTGTCCCTTCATACTGATACAGCCTGAGTGTTCCATCATTCAGGATCTCATAAGAATAGTCATAGTCCATTTTGGACAATTCATAATGTCTGGGGGCATTTCCCGTATATCCACAGTCAACCAGATATCTTTCGCCGTCAATGATGACTACGGAGTTCCTGTGACCGCTTCCCGCCCCCGGATCATTTGCCGCATACCTTGCATACACGGTCAGTCCCAGTTTTTCGCACATATAGTTCACTGCGCTGGTATTGGCCCAGCAGTCTCCGCCGCCATCCAGCATCAGGCCTGTATAGCCGGAATGATACTGACTGTAATTAAAGTTGTTGGCAAGCCATCTGGCGATTGTCTCAACCTTTTTATAATCGGACATTTCCGCAGTAATATTTTCTTTGAGGAATGTATCCATTTTTTGTTCTGCGTAATACTCCGCATAATCTTTGAGTATGAATTTATAATAAACGGTACTATTTCCATCCTGTACAGAGATCAGGGTCTCTCCAAACATGTATTCCCACTGGCTCTTTACGTCATTTCCGTTTTTGTCTACATAGGTTACATACTGCATTTTAGGAGTAACAAGACCGGTTTCGCTGACTTTCGCAGTATAACCGGAAACAACCGTATATACCGGATTTTTGCCGGATGTCTGGATCTGATAAGATGTCTGCATGGTATCCGGCATGGAGATCACACTGCTGTAGGTATCATTCATCGCATACAGATATATTTCTGTGCTCTCTACATCTGTTTCTTTTTCGGAAGTGCCTGCTGCCGGAATATCATCTGTGAATATATCTTCCTGCTGCTCCTGGTTTTCTCCGTCACCAAAAATTTCTTCCGGTGCCGCAGCCTCCTCTGTATCCTCTGTTCCTTCTGCTTTTCTGATGACCGCCGAAGGTTCTTCCAGAATTAATCCTTCATCAGAATCCTGTTGTATTTCCTCACTCTCTGAGCTTTCAGCTTCATCCGTTTCCGTTCCGATATCTGATCCCGGAAACTCTTCTTCTGTAATCTGATCTGTGCTCACGGCAGTATTTTCTTCCGTGATCTGATCTGTGTTTACGGTATTTTCTGATTCCTCAGAATTCCCATCATCTGTAAAAGTATCAATGGCGTCTGTCATATCCGTCTGTGCGTCTGTAAAATCTTCGGCCGCCACCGGTCCGCATGGAACAACAGACATACATAATGACAGACCAAATGCTATCAATTTTTTCGGAAATTTCATTTCGTACCTTTCCTTCCTTTTTATGTAAACCGTTTATATGTAAGTCCTGTTTTTATTATAACGCGGCCCTGTCTTTTCGCAAGCTGCAATAATGTCCCCTACTCTGCAAAAAAACCGCTGTGATCTTCATTTTAGATCACAGCGGTTTATGTTTTATTATCGGAACATCAGACTTTCCACAATTTCAGCATTACTGTTCTTTCCATATCCGCATTCAATCAACCAGTTTTCTGGCTGGATACTGCCAACACCACGTTCTACTGTGATGCTGCATGCTCATATGCATTCTGTATTCTTACAGAATATCGATATGCTCTCCTGCAAGTGCCTTGTTCATGCTTCGTACTGCGCAGAATTTACCGCACATGGAGCAGGTATCATCATGCTCCGGTTTGCGCTCGTTCCAGATACGTTTTGCTGTTTCCGGATCCATGGCGCATTCCCACTGTGCCTCCCAGTCAAGCTTTCTTCTGGCATCTGCCATCTTGTCATCGATCTCACGGGCACCGCGGACACCTTTGGCAATGTCTGCTGCATGAGCTGCGATCTTAGATGCCATGATTCCCTGTTTTACGTCCTCAAGATTCGGAAGCGCAAGGTGCTCTGCCGGTGTTACATAGCAGAGGAATGCTGCTCCGGACATAGCAGCTACTGCTCCGCCGATCGCGGATGTGATGTGGTCATATCCCGGTGCAACGTCAGTTACGATAGGTCCTAATACATAGAACGGTGCACCCTGACAGATGGACTGCTGTACTTTCATATTTGCCTCAACCTGATCAAGCGGCACATGTCCCGGTCCCTCGACCATTACCTGGACGTCTTTTTCCCATGCACGTTTGGTCAGCTCGCCAAGACGTACAAGCTCCTCGATCTGGCATACATCTGTTGCATCAGCCAGACATCCAGGACGGCAGGCATCTCCAAGGGAGATGGTCACATCATACTCGCGGCAGATATCCAGGATCTCGTCGTAATATTCATAGAACGGATTCTCCTCACCGGTCATGCACATCCATGCAAATACAAGAGATCCTCCTCTGGAAACGATATTCATTTTTCTCTTGTGATTACGGATCTGATCGATGGTCTTTCTTGTGATTCCACAGTGAAGAGTTACAAAGTCAACACCATCCTGTGCATGGAGTCTTACTACATCGATAAAATCCTTGGCTGTCAGTGTATCAAGATCTCTCTGATAGTGGATAACGGAATCATAAACCGGAACGGTTCCGATCATTGCCGGACACTCGGATGTCAGCTTGCGGCGGAACGGAATGGTATTTCCGTGGGAAGAAAGATCCATGATAGCATGGGCGCCCATGTTTACAGCTTCCATTACTTTCTGCATCTCTACATCGTAGTCCTTGCAGTCTCTGGATACACCAAGGTTTACATTGATCTTGGTGCGGAGCATGGAACCTACGCCCTCCGGATCGATACATTTGTGATTTTTATTTGCACAGATTGCCACCTTACCGGAGGCTACCAGCGGAAGCAGTTCCTCTGTTGTCATGCGTTCCTTCTTAGCTACGATCTCAAGCTCAGGTGTGATGATGCCTTTACGGGCTGCCTCCATCTGTGTACTGTAATTTCTCATGTAAAAAAAATCTCCTTCCATAAATTCTTTGTGTTTATACAACAAAAAACCGGCTGCTGCAACGCATACGCATCACGGCAACCGGCTCTTACTCTTACGTACTTAATGAAAATCTTCTGTACTTCTGATCTCTTCTGTACTCTCTGATCTTCTGTGTCTTTAAGAATCCTTCGTGCATATGTCCCTACGTTGGCATTATCCAAATCAGGTTATGGGTCAAGACATTTACAGTCTACTCTCAGCTCGCTTCAGCGGGCCCCCCTGTTTTCATATGTTGGGGACGTTTGTTCGTCCATGTGGTTATTATAGTATACCGGCTAAAATTTGTAAACCACAATTCTGCATTTTATGACTTTTTCTTTCGACATAATCTGCCATTTTATCTCTCAAACTCCCCGGGATCTTTCTTTACAGACATTCTTCCACAGCTTTGCTGTTCCCCGTCAGGAGGATATCCGCAATCCGCATTTACTGCTTATTGCTTTTCGCAATTACAGCAGTCGATTTCCCTGATCCGGTCAAGCTCTGCAAGGTTTTCTGCACCTGCACGGCGGATCCCCGCAAAAATGGAGCCCGCAATATTGTGCCATACACTGAAGATCGCGCCCGGAAGTGTTGCAAGCGGATTGGCTGCAAAATTAGCTGCTGCCAGTGAGACAGCAAGGCCACTGTTCTGCATGCCTACCTCTATAGCTATAGCAGTTGTTCTGGAATACTCCATATGGAAGATTTTTGCAGCCAGAAATCCCAGCATCATACCACAGAAATTGTGGATCGCCACTACTCCAAGCACCAGAACTCCACAGCTTACGATCTTCTCTGCATTTACAGCTACAATTCCTCCGATGATCATAACAATAGCTACAACCGACACCAGCGGCATAACATCGGATACCTTATCCACATGCTCTCCCGCAAGACTCCGAAGAAAAACTCCCAGGAGAACCGGGATCAGAATTACCTTTACCACAGAGATCACCATAGCCCAGAAGGATACTTCCACCCAGGTTCCTGCCAGAACATATACAAGAAACGGTGTCATCAACGGTGCTGCCAGTGTGGAAACTATAGTCATTCCCACAGAAAGCGCCACATCACCTCCTGCGATATAGGTGATCACATTGCTGGCTGTTCCGCCCGGACAGCATCCCACCAGGATCACTCCCAGTGCCAGATCTGCCGGAAGGTTCATCACTTTACACAGAAGCCAGGCGATCACCGGCATAATGGTATACTGAGCCACTGCACCGATCACCACTTCTTTGGGTCTGGAAAAAATTGCCCGGAAGTCATCCAGTTTTATGGTCAGACCCATACCAAACATGATCACTCCCAGAAATACAGACGTATAGTTCGTCATCCAGGAAAATCCGTCACGCCAGAAAAAAGCCAGGCATGAAAAAGCAATGATAATGATCCCGATATATCTGGATGCAAGGCTGCTGATAATTCCGATTTTCTTTAAAACTTTCCCCATACATTATACCTCGTAGCTGAAGTTGTCGATCAGTCTTGTTTTTCCGATGTAAACAGCCATTGCTACAAGAACGCTGCGGTCAGCTTTTTCCACCGGCTGCATGGTAAGTGCATCTACCATGGATACATAATCAATCTTTGCCAGAGGCTCTGCTTCGATCACTGCTCGCATTTTTCCGAGAAGCTCTTCTGCCGGGATTCCTGCGTGAATGGCTTCCTGTCCGGCTTTTACTGCCTTTGACAGGCAAAGAGCTGCTTTTCTCTCTTCAGGGCTTAAGTATGTATTTCTGGAGGATTTTGCAAGTCCGTCCTCCTCACGGATGATAGGACAGCCTACGATCTCAATATCGAAGTTCAGATCACGCACCATCTTGCGGATGATGGCCAGCTGCTGTGCGTCTTTCTGTCCGAAATATGCTCTGTCCGGTGCCACAATGTGGAACAGCTTGGTCACAACGGTGCACACACCTTTGAAATGGATCGGACGTGTTTTTCCGCAAAGTGTCTCTGACAGAGTATCTATACTTACAAATGTGTGGGGATCATGATACATCTCAGAAGGCTCCGGGCAGAAGATCAGGTCTGCTCCCAGGCTTTCGCAGAGTTTGCTGTCACGCTCAAAATCTCTCGGGTATGCTTCCAGATCTTCGGTCGGTCCGAACTGTGTCGGATTGACGAAATCAGATACTACTACGATGTCGTTCTGCTCTCTGCATTTTTTTATCAGGCTTGCGTGTCCTTCATGGAGAAATCCCATAGTCGGGACAAGTCCTACTGTTTTGCCTTCTTTTTTCCACGCTTTGATCTGTTTTCTTGTTTCTTCTACTGTTTTTGTTACCTGCATTGTGCTCTCCTCTTTCTCAGCCACTATATACTATGGCCGGGTTTGTCGATTTCGAGATAGCCTCTTTTCTGAATTCACTTTCCTCTTATTTCTGTATATGTCTGTAATCTGAGTTTCCTCTATTACGGATTTTTTCAGGCCATGTCTTTCAGCAGTCCGTGTTTCTCATAATTGGTCACTCTACTGATCTTATTTTCTTCATCTACAAATACTACTGCAGGCTTATGTGTACGGGCTTCTTCCTGCTCGTACTGTGCGTAAGCCATGATGATGATCTTGTCACCGGTGCTTACACATCTTGCTGCTGCTCCGTTCAGGCAGATCATACCGCTTCCGCGTTCTCCGCAAATGGTGTATGTCTCGAAACGGCTGCCATTGTTCACATCTACGATCTGGACTTTTTCATATTCCAGTATCCCGGCAGCTTCCAGCAGTTCCTCATCCACAGTGATACTTCCTACATAATCCAGTTCCGCCTGGACAACGGTTGCTCTGTGGATCTTTCCTTTTAACATCTCTATTGTCATCTTATATAAGTCCTTTCCTGCAGGGAATAGCTTTCAAGTGGATAAAAGCATCCGCTTTCGTATTTAATAAAAAAGCGTCTCGGGGTACACTTCGACCCTGAAACGCTTCTGATTGATTCCCTGTATATTGAGTCCTGTTTTTTGTACATAAAAAGCATTCGCATGATTTCTGTCATTAATACAGGCTCGTATCTTTCATAATCTTTTATAATTTTCATATATCCGTCCGTTCCCGATCCCGGGTTCCGGCTGGCTATTTTTATATAAGATTCCAGTGATTTCAGCCAGAGTATAGTTTTGAGTCCAAATACTATCTCTGTGGGGTATTATGGCATTGAGGTAGTTATTTGTCAAGTTTCCTGTCCTGCATTTCCAACTTTTCCAAAAGCTGTTCCCTCTGTCTGCGGAAAATCCTCGGAAGAAAACTTAAGTTTACTCCGCATATCACAACGCCTAAAATTCCTGCTACAAGCATCACGGTTCCCTGTGTGACCATTTTACAACCTCCTGTTTTTCTTTTATCCGGAAATCCAGCCACTGTTTACTGCCTGCTGATATAATTCATCCAGCCTGTCCATTTCCACATCATTAGCATTTGCAGAAAGCTGTTTCTGATAAAGTTCTTTTGCCTTATCATAATATTCTTTGAACTTACTGTAATCCCGGTCATCCTCAGCAGTTTCGCCCTGCACAGACACTTCCAGGAACGCAAGATCTTTATACACCCGGTAATCCTCTCCGTAAGTTTTCAACACCTGCTGAAGCTTCTTTTTAGCGTTTTCATAGTCTCCCATATTCTGATAGATAACTGCCATATTACAGCCTGTATTATAATCTCCCATTCCCTGAGATTCGATCTGTTTAAATACAGCAAGTGCTTTTTGGTAATATCCATTGTCCTCTGTATCCCCGCCAAGGTCACTGTAAGTCTGCGCCAGTTCTTCAAGAACCCCTATATTATTTTCCTGCGGAAGCTCTTTTACTGCCTTTTCCAGCAGCTGCATTTTCTGTTTCTGACTATCTGTGCTGTTATCCTGTTTGTCTATACATTTCGCCGCCATAATGTAAGCCCGCATCTGAATGTAGGAATCCTGACTTGTCTGGATACAATCCATAAAGATCTTCTGTGCCTCACTGTATGCGCCAGCACTGTACTGGATCTCGCCTTTTACATATTCAATATCTGCTGTACTGCTTCCTTTCTCCTCAGCCTCATCAAGAAGTTTCTGCGCTTTCTGTGTATCTCCACAGTAAGCTTCCGTGATCGCATAATCACGATAATAGCTTCCGTTTTCCGGATTGAGTTTTATCGCATATTCATAGGAATCTGCTGCTTTTTCATATTCTTCCAACTGAGCATAAGAGTCCCCCAGAAGATAATAAACACCATCCAGGATTCCGTCTTCCATTACTTTTTCGTTGGTCAGAATATTATCATTGATAAATGTAATGCATTTTTTATAATCTTTTTCACGGTTCAGTGCTTCTGCTTTTTTCACATAAGCTTCTGCTTTTCCCGGAAATATCTTTACTGCTTTCTGATACCACTGATCCAGTTCCTCATAATTTCCCTCACTGATACACTCTTCTTCTTTTGCAATGGCATTTTGGTAATCAGACTGTTTTTCTTTTTCGATCTGAAGATAACCACCTGCTGCAAGTGCTGCACACAGAACCATGCCCGCCGATAAAACTACCGCTGTCCTGCGCTGTTTTTTCAAAAGAGAACGGTACGCCTGGCTTTTCAGCGGCATATTCTTAAGATCTTCCAGAATATCTTCTGCCTGCTGATACCTCTTTTGGGGTTCTGGCTCCAGACATTTCATGATGATCGAAGCAAAAACCTCATTTATTTCCGGCTTCAGGGCCTGAATATCCGGAACACATCCAGATTCATCCGGCTCCGGTTTCTGTCCTGTCATAATATGATAGACGGTTGCTCCCAAACTGTAGATATCTGATCTCTTATCTATTTTCTTCCAGAGGGAACGATCGGTCTGGTTCTGGTTGTACTTCATGGCCTCAATCTGTTCCGGTGATGCATAACCTTTGGTGTAGCCGGTAACATACGCATTATTCCCGTCCACACTGAATGAAATATTAAAATCTATGAGACAGATATTTCCATCAGGCTTCAGCATGATATTTCCCGGCTTCAGATCACTGTGTATGATCGGAGGCTGCTGCTTATGAAGGTAAACCAGTGTAGATGCGATCTGCCTGATCCAGATGATAACAGAGCTCTCCGGAAAAGACGTCCCTGCATCCAGATATTGCCGAAAAGAATTTCCGGGGATAAATTCCATGACCGTATAAATATCCCCGTCATCTTCCACAAAATTTTCAACCAACGGAAGATACGGATGTTTCAGGTTTTTTAATACATCCACTTCTGCTCTGGCATTTACCAGATCTTTAATATCTTCTTTTACCTTTTTCAGCACCACGTACTTGTTCAGATTTTTGTGATATGCCTTATACACAATCCCGCTGTTTCCTGAACCGATCCTTGCTACGATCTCATATGTATTGGCAATACATTTCCGCATTTTCACTAACCGTCCTTATTTACTTTTTACCGTAAGAATTCCGCTTCCTGCTGCCATCCTCACAGTCATAACTGCCAGATCTTTACATTCTTTCTCTTTTGTGGAAATTCCCTCTCCCACCGGATCTGGTACCCCTGAAAGATCCTGAGCAGGATTTTCCGCATATCCTATAGACTGCAGACTTTCCGCATTAATGCTGTTCCAGGAACCGGTAAGCCCTGTTGTTTCCAGATTTGAAGCCAGATTTTCCTGCCCCTGCCCGTTTTCAACTGAACCACTTGCACACAATTTCACAGTGGTATCCGATTCCACATCAAAAACCTCAACCTCTGTCCGTGCTGCCGGAGTTCCTTCACCGGAATCAAATCCATAACAGTAAGTTACAAAACCGATTTCCCATTTGCCACTATTGTTTACAAGAAAACATTCCTGCGTATTTCCGTATGATATGTCAGAAAGGGGTGTTTGCATACCTGTTGTCACGGTCTGAGAAGCTTTCAGTTCTGCAGTACCATCCTCTGCCTTATAAATATTGAAGGCCAGATCTCCATCCTTTGCTTCCACTTCCAGAAGTTCTTTTGTTCCATCCCCGTCCAGGTCTTCCAGGATCACAGCCAGACGGCCAGTCAGTGCAGATGCAGAACTTTCTCCATATGTAAATGGAATCTGTGTATCCTTCCAGCTCACAGAAGGCGTCTCTTTGGAAAGTGTATCTTCTACATAATTTTCCAGAATACTCTCCGGATCTGATGCAGTTGTATCCTCTGTATCTGTATTTGATATCTCTTCTGTATCTGGCATATCTTCAGTTTCTGTCCCAGGATCTTCTGTGTATATATCTGATGAATCGCTTGACGGATCTTCTGTTTCAACTGTTTCTGTACCATCATATGTGGCATAAGAACTATCAGCCTCTTCTGCTGACTGATCTCCTTCTTCTATTAATTCCCACTCACTCTCTTCGTCACCTCCAATTGGAGAAATTTCAGGATAAGACACAACACCCTCTTCTTCATGATCCGGCGCCGATTCCTCATCTTCTTTCGCAATAGGGATTCCATCTACTACCTTGTTTCCTGCCCCATCGGGATCTTCCGGTATCTCCGGCGTAACTGTAACTTCCGGTGTAGCTGTTATTTCGGGTGTCACTGTTATTTCCGGATCTTTATCTGGTTCCCCTGTCACAGTTATATCCGGAGTATTAGAATCCTCTTCCGGCTCTATGATAATAACCGGAGATTCTGTTGGTTCTGGAGTTGCAGTTGCTTTTTTGCTTTTATTCTTTGAAGCAGTCCCCTTTGACACAGAACCACTGTCCAGACCTTCTGAATTTTTTCCGGATATGTCTGTATCCGCTTCTTCTGTATTCTCCTCATTTGGCGTATCATTTTTTGCAATGGCAACCGATTTCAATCTGCCCAGTGTTCCGTTTACAATCTCCTCAATTTTCGTCAGATCCACCGTCATTGCATGGTTGCTACTATCCCCTCTGCTGCTTTTTGTATTATTTTCTGCGTTCTGTTCCCGGCTTCCAGTTTCTTCCTGTGCCACAATCTGTTCCTTTATCTCTGTAACAGCTTTCTGAAGCTCTTTCGCATCTTCTTTCGTATCTTCTTTTGCCTCTTCTCCATCTGTCAGATTCTCGGAAGCTTTTTTCAGATATTCTACTGCTTTTTCCGGCTGCTTCTTTTTGTTGTAAACTTTTGCCATACCGGTAGCTGCCTTAACCGATTTCGGACTGATCTTTAATGCTTTTGCAAAAGTCACCTCTGCTTTGTCATAATCTGCGGCTGCCAGATATTTATTACCCAGATCGATCTGCTTTCCTGCCTGAGCTGCACTTACCTTATCAGGTACTCCCAGGATCATCGCTGCTGCGATCACCGCCACACACAGAAGGACTGCAACTGCAGGTACGATAATATAAAATTTCTTTCTGTTTTTCATAACCTTTCTCTCCTCCCCTTATTCCGCCCGGAAAATAAATTCCTCATCTGCAAGGCGAATCCTGTTCTCTGTCTCAAGAAGTGTTTTCACCTCCGGTTTCAGTTTTACATTTTCCAGATAAGTTCCATTCAGTGACTTGTTATCTTCCAGATAGAATGCATTCTCTTCACGGGTGATCTTACAATGTACATTTCCAATGGCCGGATTATTTTGGATACGGATATCTGCACGTATTTTACTTTTTCCAACAATGTTCATACTTCCATTCAATACAAACTCTTCTCCAGTTGCACAACGGATCAGTTTCCCCGTAATCTGGGTCGGCGGTACCAGGAGAACAGTCTTTTCTTCTTCCTCCTCTTCAGCCGGAGCCAGAAAAACCGTTTTCTCTTCCTCATCTTCTGTTTCTTCTATCTCTGACTTTCCAAGCCCAAAACCGAAACCAAACCCGCGGGAAGCAGAGTCATCTTCATATGGACTTTCACGGTATGGAGTTTCTTCCTCTTTTGCTGTATCCATCCTTTGCAGTAACTCTACTTCCGGAATTTCCCCTTCTGCCTCTGGCAGATCCATAGTTGGTACCGGCGGTACCGGAGGAAGCTCTGGTATATATTCTTCATATTCTTCCCATTCTTTTTCATCGCTGTGATCATATGTAAATTTCATATCCTTCTCCTTCCACGGAAATACTCTTTTCTTTCTGTCAAGAACTTATTCTGAAAACAGAATTTTTTTATTCTGATTGGATCTGTTTTCAGAATAAATCCATGACACCTTTGGCAGTTTTTCCGGAACATATTTTTGATACGTTCCGGAAAATATCCTGTCTTGTTCACTCAAAAAAATCTGGTATTTCTAACTCCAGGCATTTTTTTCGGAGATGCATCGCTGCCTCCTGTACCTGCTCCAAATACTGTTCTAATGCATGCCTGGTCACTGCGAGAGAATCAATCAGCTCACGGGTATGTCCCAATGCTGTCTTATAAGATAATATTTTATCTTCCGATGTCCCATACAGTGCTGTCTGAAGTGCATCATATAATTCTCGGGCCAGTCTCTCCTCGTGGGATATGTGCTCAATGTATTCCTGAAGCCATATCCTGTCATATCTGATCAGATCTATACTCAATCTTCTGCCTGCTTAATTAAACATATTAGGGATATCGATACTTGCCATCTTTCCGGACAGCTGTGTTCCTGCGCTCTGGATCCCATCCAGCTGCTGCTGTATCGTCATTTTATAGCCCATTACTCTTGAAATACTATCTCCTACTGTCTTCAGCACCTCTTCTGTTTTTTCGATGGCACTTCTGACATCGGATCCTGCAAAAGTATTTCCACTGTTTAAACGATCCAACTGTCTCTGCAGGTTTTCTTTATGAGACTGAAGCGCTTCCAGCTGGGTTTCCAGACTATCCAGTGTCTGCTGATAAACATTTTTGTCAACTTTAATTCTCAGAGGTTCATCTGCCATATCTTTATTTCTCCATTTCTTTTTAAGATTCTTTTCAGTTCCACCTGTTATTTACCATATACATTCGATTCTCTCGACCTCTGAAGTGTCTCAGCTGCCTGATTATCCTGATTGATCATTTCTTTCAGATAATCTCCAATTCCGATGCCAATTCCGATAATGCTTGTTACCAGGGTTGTTGCCAGACTGCTCAGTTCTTTTACTGCAGTTTCCGTCTTTTGAATCACACCGCCTTCCGACTGACCTGTAAGTGTTGTCATAATGCTGTCTACAGACTTCATTGTTTCATCGATTCCATCTCCGATTTCCTGAATATTATTACTGATACTCCTTACTTCACTGGTGGTCAGTGAAGCACCAACTAAATCCATTGCCATATTACTCCATCCTTTCATTTACATGATTCTTTTCCGGATTTCATCCAGTTCCTGTCTCTGAAACTCCCTGACCTCCAGCAATGCAGTCCTGATCTTTCCAGACAGACACTGCACTGGAATTTCGGAAGTTCTTTCCATTTCCATCCTCAGCCTTTCACATAATTCCATGCAAAGTCTGATATCCTTCTCTTTCACCGCTCCTCCTCTCCGTTTCATTCTGTTATATTTATATTAAAAATAAATATTCACCGTCCGCCACCCCGTAATCCCTCAGCGTATATTCTCCGTTGAATATTTCTGACGGATCATCCCGGCACAGAACCTCGGCACCGGATGATACATACATCATCCTGGTAAGCTCTGATACCGCTTCTGCCATAAGAGGAATCACATCCTTTACCGGCAAAAAATCCGGAACCAGAACATCAAATTTCTGTTCTACAGATGGCACCTTTAACGTAATCAATATTTTTCCCATCATCTCACCACCTTAGCTTATAATCTCCTCATCATCCGGATCTTCACATTTTTTATCTGTGGTTCCGCAAGGTGTAAACAAAGGATAAACCTCCCCGTGATACTGCATAATACAGGAACCTGGTCTGGAAGATGTCTTTGTTATATTTCGGTATTCCATAGAAAGACTCACAAGCCCCTGTCTGTGGAATTGTCCGCCATATAAAAGGGTAAATCCGTCTCTGGTAAAAGCTGTATGCAGTTTATCTGACCTCAACGCAGCACCATCATCCGGATAATAGCAGCCCATGAAATAATAGTTATATCCTCTTCCATTTATAAAAATATTCTCCAGAACATCTTTGGCATCCTGCGCGATCACTGTGCAGAAATCCCGAAAACTTTCGAATACAGTCATAACCGGGCAGGTTCTTTCTGTCATATAATGAAAACATTTTTTCATTATATCGCTGCTCTGTGCTGACAGATTATTTTTCTCACAGAATTCATTGCGGACCAGTTTTCTCTCACCGATCAGTTCATAAATCTTCCATATCAGCTGTTCTGCTCCCTCGGCAGTACTTTCAAAAAAAGTAATAGATTCCTGTTGTTCATCGGTCCACTTTTTCAGCAGATCTTTATCAAATATACTGTTTTCCTTTCTTTTCACAATGAACAGCTGCATCGATTCCCGGACTGCCGCAGACAGGTAATTCTTCATCAAAACCGGGATATCCTGGGAATTTCCCATGTATACAGCCATACAGTAAAGCTGTTTCAGAGGTATGGAAATTTTTTGAATGTCTGTCATAGAGTAACCCAGCGGAATCCTGTTAAGGGAAATATTCCTGCAGAATCCCTCATATGTCTCCGTCTCTGAAATCTCCGGGATCCGCCTTGCCGGTTCATATTCTCTGTATTTTTCGTCGATCCGGCTGATCTTTTCTTTCAGTTCCTGGATACGCTGCTGTTCTGTTCCTTCGAACGTATATCTGGCGATCTGACACTCCAATGGACGTTCTCCGTCCCGGAGCATTCCCCGGCCCGGCACTTCATCCGGCTCAAAACGACATCTTACTCCCAGAATATCTCCATATTCATATCGGTTCTTTGCATCCAGAACAAATCTTGTTCCAAGTTCCCTGCGCACTTTATACATTACATCTTCATAGCTAGCTGCTGTTACAAGAAAACGTACCCCTACGGAATTCCCGTCACTGATCAGTGTATTCAGCTCATAGTAAATATTCTGTCCGCCTTTCCATGTGGAAAGCCCGCTGATATTGTCAATTACCACCAGGATCAGTGGTATCTTCCGTATCTGACGATAAGCCTCAAAGCTGCTCACATCTTCTTTCTGAAAGCTTTCTTTTCTCTGTTTTATAATATCAGACAGCATTTCAAAAAATTTCTCTGTGCCTTCTTCCTCACCTTCGTTCCAGGCTCCACCACAATGTTTTACATGGTCAAAAATTTTCAAAAGTCCACCGGAATAATCAAGAATATAAAAGCACACTTCCTCCGGTGAATATCTATAAAGAGTTCCATAAAGAAGTGTCTGCAAAAATGTTGTTTTTCCTGTCTGACTGCTGCCCGTAATCAGATAATTTCTGCAGTTTGTAAGATCCACCTGGAAAAGATACTGCGTCTGATTCTCCGGATCATCAATGATCCCGGCCGGTATTGTGATCGTTTCTTTCTCAGATATCGGTGCTTCATCCAGAAGCTTTTTCAGGGAAATTTCTTTTGGCAGAGGATCTGTCCAGAGCCTATGTGGCAAAATATTCTCCTGTTTTGCGACCTGTATAAGATATTTCACAATAGATACCAGCTGAGATACTTCTGTTTTCTTTTTAGGGGATTCTTTTCTCAGCTGAATCAGATTCTGTCCGGTATCATCAAGAAACTGGATGGTATCATCTCTGTGGACTTCCACTTTATCCTGTGGAGAATATGGCGCTCCACTCCAGGCTGACTGTCCCAGGGCAAAAAATTCATTATATCCCACCTGCAGATAAAACCGTCCGGTTTCCTTCAGCTCTGCTGCCTCCGGCCTTCTCAGCATTTCATCACTGTCTGCACGTGTCTGTACTTTCAGGCATACACGGAACTTGGCATTGCTGCTAATCTGAGAATCCACTACACCTGCCGGTTTCTGAGTCGCCAGGATCAGATGCACACCAAGGCTTCGTCCGATCCTGGCTGCGCTGATCAGCTGATCCATAAATTCCTGTTCCTGACTTTTCAGTTCCGCAAACTCATCGGAAATAATAAAGAGATGAGAAAGCGGTATGCTTACCTTGCCAGCTCTGTACAGTTTCTGATAAGTATAAATGTCCATAGTTCCTTCGTCAGCAATGCTCTTGGCTTCATTAAAAATTCTCTGACGTCTTTTCAGTTCACTCTCTATCGCCATCAGAGAACGCCTGATCGCAGGACCATCCAGATTTGTGATCGTTCCTACAAGATGGGGAAGGTGGATTCCACGTGCAGCATCATCAAAAGCTCCTGCCAAACCTCCTCCTTTGTAATCAATAAGCACAAAGGCAACTTCATCCGGATGAAAATTCACTGCCAGTGACAGAATATAGGTGATGATAAATTCACTCTTTCCGGAACCTGTCATACCTGCGATCAAACCGTGAGGGCCCTGATATTTCTCGTGAAGGTCCAGAAGAAACGGAGATCCATCAGCGGCAACTCCTACAGGAACAGCCAGAGATTTTACAGGATCACTCTCTTTCCATCGTTTCAGCGGATTCAGATGTTCCACCTTTCCTGCTCCCATCATTTCCAGAAAAGTAATCATTTTAGGCATCACATATGCATTCTCAATAGCTTTCAGCCGGATACCGGGCAGCTTCCGCAGCATTTTGTCCGCCAGGTTATGATATACATCATCCAGGAGGAATTTTTCTCCATAATCAGCGGAATCCCCCAGATAACTGATTTCATTTGGACGGTCGGGATAAAGATGGATGATCTCCCTGACATACTGAGGAATATCCTCAAAAAATGTCACAACAGAAAAACCGTGATTTTTCTCTTCTTTCATGATCGTTTTCAGGATTTCCATGTTATCTAACAACTGTTTTGACCATGCCAGCACAATATAATAAGGTTTCTCTTTCAGAAGTTCTTCCAGTTCTCTTGGTTTCTCAAGTTCCGGTTCTATCTGACGGTTCAGATATTCTCCAATCAGATAAGCGGAAGACGTATCTGCCGCAAGAAACCGAAAGGTGCGCTCATCATTCCAGAGATGTGGAAGATAACGGACAATTTCTATATTATCCAAGATTTCTTTATCTGCAAGAAAAACGATCTTCACTTCATCATAGCTGTGCTGAAATACGATCTGCATGAGCAGCTGTTTCAGAAATTCTTCTTTTTCTTTCTGGCTTCCCACTACGCCACATACAAAATTCTCTGTCAGTGAAAGCATTATAGGAACATGATCCAGAAATACTTTTTTCTCTGCCAGCTGATACATATCTTCTTCCAGCTGATCTTTTGTCAGACGAAACTTCTTCTCCGGATATCGGATCTCTGCAGTCATAGGAAGCTGTCCATATCCGATCCTGAGTTTCAGAAAATCTTCTTCCCGGTAACTTCGATTCCACAGTTTTTTTTTGTCAGACGGATAGGATACTACAACATTCAGCGACGGATAGTTCTCATTAAGGATTGTTTCTTCCCTGAGTTTTTCCTGTTGGATCTCTTTGCTTTTCTGAGTAAGATATTCTGTATATTTATCAATACGAAGTTTTTCGTATTCTTTCTTTTCCTTATCGCTGTACATGCGGTTCATAATGGGAAACATCAGCATACTGAGTACGGAAGAAATATTTCCGCCCAGAGCTGCTGATCCGCCTATTACCATGGAACTTCCCATGCTCAAAAGCATTGGCGCCTGATTATCACTGAGTGAAAAAGGCGGTGCCTCAATCTTTATTTCTTCTGCCTGAAATTTTTTCTTTTTTCTTGGAAAACGGCTGAACAGATTCTCTTCTCCGTCTTCTTCCATCCGTTCCGGAACACGACTGGCAACTTTTATATTTAAAAGTCTCAATGCTCCGTCTCTGATCTGAAAGTCCATATTTTCATGATTAATGGAAAGGAATCCCGGCCCGATAATAATCTTAAGTCCCATAATAAAGATCATATCGCCTATATTCAATGTACATTCCCGAATTCTTTTTTCATTTACATAGGTTCCAAATGAACTATCCAGATCTTTTATCCGAATCCCATCATCGGATCTCGTCAGCACTGCGTGATGCCTGGATACCCATTCTTCTGTGCATACAAAATCATTGTCTGAATTTCTTCCAATGCAAAGTTTCTGTCCTTTATCAAACTGATAATTATGATAGATCATCTGTTCCGTCTGTATCGCTGCCCCATGGAGAAAACATGACCCATTTTTCATCAGGATCCGGTATCTGCTTCCATCACGGATTTCTCCCTGCATGATACTTCTGCCGGAAGCTTCGAATATCCTTTTTTCAGAACTGCTGCAGATATACCAGTGTTTTTCCTTTGCTTCTATGAAGATACCTGTTTCCTGTTCTTCCAGGAAATATTTTCCCTCCGGCGGATCAGACAGATTCATCGTTTTCATATAACCTTTTTCAAAGAGCAGATAGATCTGTATTCCATATATCTTAAGTGTTTTTAATCTGTCTTTCATTTTCACATCCTTCCTCTGATCTGCCATTCAGCTGTTCTGTCCTGACATCTGCAAATGAACAGAGTTTTATCAGAAGTATGGTTAATATGTACATTATAGTCTTTCAAATGTCTTATTGTCAATTTTATAAGTTCCCTTATTATTATCTATCAATATGCATTTCTGTCAAAAATTGCAATTCATCTTATTGTGTGAACATATTTGTTTTTATTATTCTATTTGTGCCTCATATATAACATATAATGCCTTATTTTTAGTATAAAAAATGGCAGCGTACGGATTTTTTCTCCATACGCTGCCGGTTTATTTATTTCTTCACTGCCGCACTTTTTACATAAGAAGTCGCACCCCATGCATGCTCCCCATCGGTATATACCGTATATGGTGTTACTCTTACATAATATCGTTTTCCCTTTGACAGTTTCGTAAGTGTTTTAATCCTTACCGGTGAATAAATAGTTTTTACACCTTTGCGGAAACGATAATCTGTAGAGTACTGGATACGGTATCCGATGGCATATGGCACGCTCTTGCAGGATACAATCAGCTGACCGGATTTGTTACTTTTCAGTGATGTGATATTGCCTTTTGCAAGGGTAATGGTTTTGTCGGCGTTGAGGGTGAAGTAATATTCTCTATTGCTATCGTAAATTTGCAGATAATATGTTCCCTTAGACAATGTGCGGGAAGCAGTTCCCTTATACACATCTGTAGTAACATTTTTCGTATATTTTACATTGTCACTATCCAAGAACTTCTTACCATTGCTATTATAAATGTAAAACTCAACTGTACCATCATATGTTGTTGCTCGCAAAGAAACATGCGTTTTTTCTTTCAACGTAAAACTGTAGTATTTACTATAAAAGTGCTGCCCTCTGTACGTCTCTCCCATCGTATAAGGCATAGCCTCATCTGCCATAGACGCATACACCGGAACTACACTGCTCCACAATGTTCCCATGCAGATCATCAGAGTTAAAAGCAGAGACATCCAGCGTTTTTTCATAAGTTTTTTCATCTTTATTTCTCCTTCCTGTTGTATGATGTTTCACACATATACGATATTTTTTATTATAGGCTTTTATGTTTTATCATGTCAATTATGTTTCCTTATTTTGATGAAAATATCTGATAAATATTGAAAAATCCCACAACAGATGCTATTATAAATCCAAAGCATATTTCTCTTAATTTCAAGGCATTTTGCCATCTTATTTTTCTTATTTCATTTCAGAAATCCATGCTTTTAAATCCATTTCTATTAATAAGCAGGAGTTCTGGGAAGAAGTTTTTTCAGCACTATTTGTTCTTACGCTCCTGCATTCTAAGGAGGTAGTGCTAATGGCAAAAAACAAAAACCGTAACTCATGCTGTAAATGACTGTGTAAAAGAAGGAATCCTGGAAGAATTTCTTCGCAAAAATCGTTCGGAGGTTATTGCTATGAGTATATTTGAATACAACAAAGAAGAGGAAGAACGGAAAATACGAAAGGCGGAATATGAGGCTGGTGAGACTCGCATCCTTAATCTTATTCAACGCCTTGCCCTTGATGGCCGCTCCGATGAAATCCCCAAACTTGCCACTGACAGAAATCTGTTAAATAGGTTGCTTAAAGAATACAATTTATAAACACTCATTTTATACCAAACAAAAAGACCTGAAAGAAAATTAGTTACCCTATTTCTTCCAGGTCTTTATAATTTTATCTGGCCATATTTACAATCTTATCTCAGATCAGTGTTTTTCTGTATTTATTTATGCAGATGCACATCCAGCTGATTATAAGGAATCTCAATTCCATAATAATCAAAATCTTCCTTGATCCGCTGGTTCAGTCTCCATCTGGTTGCCCAGTAGCGGTCGGTATCTACCCAGACACGAAAGCCCATGATCACGGAGCTTTCTGCCAGCTCGTCTACAAATACCACCATCTCTTCGTCTTCTCTTGTATCCGGATCTTCGGTGAGGATATCTTCCAGGATATCCTTGGCTTTCTGGATATCTGCATTGTAGGAGATCCCTACTTTGATCTCCAGCCTTCGCTGATCCCTTGCTGTTACGTTGGTGATGGTCGCATTGGAAAGAGTACCGTTGGGGATCACGATGTGCTTGTTATCGATGGACAACAGCGTTGTATAACAGATCTCGACCTTGGCTACCGTTCCCTCGCTTCCGTCCTGTCCGTTAACGATGATGTAATCCCCTACCTGGAAAGGCTTGAACAGAAGAAGCATCATACCTCCTGCCAGGTTGGCAAGTCCGCCCTGGAGAGCAAGACCCATAGTAACACCGGCAGTTCCGAGAAGTGCTGCCAGGGATGATTCCTTTACTCCAAAGCTTGTGGATATGTTAAAGATCAGGAGTATGTAAAGTATGATCTTGACCAGAGATGACATGAACTGCGCCACTCCTGTATCCAGCCTGGATTTTGTCAGTGATTTCCTCACAAACTTTACGATCCATTTGATCACCGTGCTCCCTACCCAGAAAGCAATGATAGCCAGAACAACCTTGATCCCGAATTTCGTGATGTCCGGCAGATAATTTTCAAACATCTGCCTGTACTGGCTTACCTGATTTCCGACCTCCTGCACGGTCTGTACAGTACTATCCAAATATAGTCCCTCCTGTCTGATCGATTATTCGATATACATGTGCGGATCGATCTATGAGCTTAAGCCCTTATTTCTGATATAAGCATTTCCTATAATCCGCATCTGGTAATATAATAATACAGCAGCGGTTTTTCCCTGTAAACCTGATTTCTCCGGTTTTATAAAGTATCGGGTATAAACCACTGCTGTATTTCTGTTATAGCTCTATTGCATCTCTGTCCGGTAATCTCCCGCAGAATGCTGCAGAATATTCCTGTCTGCTTCTCTTTACTCAGTTTTTCTCTTTATTTACTGATCCCCTTCATGGAAAGGCTGATACGTTTTTTCTTCATATCAACACCAAGAACACGGACATCCACGATATCTCCCACACTGACTGCTTCCAGCGGATGTTTGATGAACTTCTCACTCATCTCGGAGATGTGGACCAGTCCGTCCTGATGCACACCGATATCCACAAAAGCACCGAAGTCAATAACATTGCGGACAGTTCCCTTGAGGACCATGCCTTCCTTCAGATCCTTCATATCCAGGACATCGGTACGGAGGATCGGTTTCGGCATCTCATCTCGCGGATCTCTGGCCGGTTTTTCCAGCTCTTTTACGATATCACGAAGAGTCGGCTCTCCGATCTCCAGCTCCTTTGCCAGTTTTCCGTAATCGCGGATCTGCCCGGAAATACCGGTAAGCTTACGCTCTGCCACATCTTCCGGTGTGTAGCCCAGCTTTTCCAGGAGTTTTTTTGCTGCGTCATAGCTTTCCGGATGGACACTGGTCGCGTCCAGAGGATTTTTGCCTCCTGTGATCCGTGTGAAACCTGCACACTGCTCAAAGGCTTTCGGACCAAGCTTGGCAACCTTAAGAAGCTCTCTTCTTGTCTGGAAACGGCCGTTTTCCTCACGGTAGGCTACAATATTCTTTGCGATGGCCTTGCTGATTCCGGAAATATACTCCAGAAGGGATGCAGATGCCGTATTCAGATCCACTCCGACCTTGTTTACACAATCTTCCACAACGCCGTTAAGGGCTTCTCCCAGCTTTTTCTGGTTCATATCATGCTGATACTGACCGACACCGATGGATTTCGGATCGATCTTTACAAGCTCTGCAAGCGGATCCTGTACACGTCTTGCGATGGATGCGGCGCTTCTCTGTCCAACATCGAAATTCGGGAATTCTTCCGTGGCAAGCTTGCTTGCGGAATATACAGAAGCACCCGCCTCGTTGGTGATGACGTACTGGACCTTTTCCGGGATTTCCTTAAGAAGCTCCACGATGATCTGCTCGGATTCTCTGGATGCCGTTCCGTTTCCTACAGAGATCAGTGTCACATGATATTTGCTGATAAGCTTTTTCAGGGTTTCCTTTGCGGCACGAATCTTGGTCTCATTGGTTGGTGCTGTGGGATAAATAACTGTGGTATCCAGAACCTTTCCGGTAGGATCTACCACTGCCAGCTTGCATCCGGTACGGAAGGCAGGGTCCCAGCCAAGAACTACCTGTCCTGCAATTGGAGGCTGCATGAGAAGCTGCTCCAGATTTTTGCCAAAGACATGGATGGCACCGTCCTCTGCTGCCTCTGTAAGGGCGCTTCGGATCTCACGCTCAATAGCCGGTCCGATGAGACGTTTATAGCTGTCCTCAATGGCTTCTTTCAGAACAGGTGTAGTATATGGATTATCGCGGACGATCACCTGTTTTTCAAGATAACGGATGATCTCTTCCTCAGGTGCAAGGATCTTCACAGTAAGGAATTTCTCTTTCTCACCACGGTTCAGAGCAAGGACACGATGACCTGCAAGCTTTTTCACCGGCTCTTCAAAGTCATAATACATCTCGTATACAGACTGCTCCTTCTCATCTCTTGCGGTGGAACATATAGTTCCCTTATCCATTGTTCTCTTACGGATGCTGATGCGATAATCTGCTTCATCGGAAATGTGCTCCGCAATGATATCTCTGGCACCGCTGATGGCCTCTTCCACAGTTTTGACTTCTTTTTCCTCAGAAAGAAATGCTTTTGCCTCTTCTTCAAGAGGTTTCTTCGTCATCTGGAGAAGGATGATGTCGGCCAGAGGTCCCAGACCTTTTTCCCTGGCGATGATGGCACGTGTACGGCGCTTCGGGCGGTACGGACGGTAAAGATCCTCTACCACAACGAGTGTCTGCGCTGCCTCGATCTGTTTCTTCAGCTCCGGAGTCAGCTTGCCCTGCTCCTCGATGCTGCCCAGAACCTGAGCCTTTTTATCCTCAAGATTTCTTAAATAAGTAAGTCTCTCATTAAGATTACGAAGCTGTTCGTCGTTCAGTGTACCGGTTGCTTCCTTACGGTATCTGGAAATAAAAGGAATGGTGCAGCCTTCATCGATCAGCTTAACTGCTGCCTCGACCTGCCATTTCTCAACGTTCAATTCTCTGGTAATTACCTGAATAATATCCATTTTTATCTTTCTCCCGTTGTTTCAAATTTGCCTGAGGCTGCTTTTTCCTCTTTACACAGCTTCTGACATTTATCAAAGATCAATCTGTGCGATCACGTCCTTCAGAGCATTGGCGCTTGCATGAAGCTTCTCTGTCTCCTCCTCGGTCAGCGGAACACGAACGATACGTTTTACACCTTCCGGTCCGATAGAAGCCATGGTACTAAGACATACGTCTTCAACACCGTACTCTCCGTGAAGCATGGTTGATACACTGACTATTGTATCAGATGCTGCAAGAAGAAGCGAGCAAAGTCTGCAAACAGATACGGCTACCGCATAAAATGTAGCACCCTTCTTGGCGATCACAGTTGATCCTGAAGTATGAACATACTCCAGAACCTCTTCTCTGTCAAGTGGCTGCAGATCTTTCTGATCCTCATGAACGATCTTGTCAAATTCATCAAGGGTCGCACCTGCAACAAAGGCTCTGGACCACGGTACAAAGGAAGTATCTCCATGCTCTCCGAATACATAAGCGTGGATGTTTTTCTCAGATACGCCATAGTGCTGAGAAAGTCTGCAGCGGAGACGGGCCGTATCCAGGGCGGTTCCGGAACCAAGGATCTGATTTTCCGGCAGTCCGGAAAGCTTTGCAAATGCATAAGTCATGATATCACATGGATTACTTACGATAATATAAAGCGCTTTGGGAGCCACCTTTACAATCTCCGGAGTAATACTCTTCATAATGTTGACGTTGGTCTGGGTCAGCTCGATGCGAGTCTGTCCCGGTTTTCTGGCAATACCGGAAGTGATGATCACAATGTCAGAATCGGCAGCATCCGGATAATCTCCTGCCACGATGGAGATTGGTTCACGGAAACTGGTTCCCTGCTCAATATCCATAACCTCGCCTTCAGCCTTCTCTTTGTTGATATCGATCAGAACGATCTCTGATGCAATACTCCTCTGTGATAAGGTATAAGCGATAGTTGCTCCTACACTTCCTGCTCCGATGATCGTAATTTTACTGCTCATGTTTGTTCTCCTTTCAGCGTTGTTTGTCATTTTAATAACAACTTTAATTACACACATTCAAACATAACATAAAATATTGCCCTGTGCAACAAAAATTTTATTGTATTTCTCAGGTTAAATCCCTCTAATTTACTTTTTAAATCATTTAAACCACTTATATTTTCTGATATTTCTCCTATTATTCTGTATACATACCTGTTATTTTTTTATCGATTTATGAAAACAATTTCAGAACCATAGTAAAAAACCTCTGAACTTCAAGAAAATCAAGAAGTCCAGAGGTTTCTTTCACATCTTATTTATTGGCTTAAAATCAAATGTTTATAGCTGCCCACTGTTCACCCGGTTAATTCTTCGCCTGGGCAAGGGCCTTTTGTGCAGCGTCTATGATACCCTCGGATGAATATGTTGCTCCGCTGACGGTATCGATGCCATCTGCCGACTGGTTTGCCATGATCTGAGAATAGATCGTGCTCCATGCAGGATCAAAAAATTCCGGTGTATCCTGATTGGTCTGCTCAATGGATGCGATCTGGCCTCCTGAGATCGTAATTGTCAGATATGTTTTTCCTCCATATCCAAAAGCTGATCCCGTATACGTTCCATCTCTGTACATTCCCACCGGTTCCGGTGCTTCCGTTGGCTCCGGTGTCGCATCCGGCTCATTTGTTCCTGGTGTTGGAGTTACATTAGGCTCCTCCGGAACCGGCGTCACATCCGGATCTTCCGGCTCCGGCGTCGGGGTTGCTGCCGGTGTCTCTGTTGGCTTCGGTGTGGCTGTCAGTTTCGGCGTTGCCGTGGGTTTCGGTGTGGCTGTTGGCTTTGGTGTCGGTTTCTTTGTTGGAGTTGGTGTAGGTTTCTTTCCATACTCCGGATTGACCGCTTCTTTGAGAGCTTTTTTTACAGCGTTCAGAATTCCGTTGGAGGAATAGGTGGCTCCGCTTACTGCATCAATATCATCCACAGAATCCGTGCCAATGATCTGTTCTTCCAGCATGCTCCATGCTTTTTCAAAAAACTGCTCCGTGTCCGTATTTTCCTGTTTCAGAGCTTCGATCACTCCATCCTTGATGGTCACAGTTACTTTCACATCTCCATTGAAGCCCTTTGCCGAAGCTGTATATTTACCGTCCAGATATTTTTTGGGACTGTCCGGATCTTCCGGTTTCTTTGTAGGAGATGGTTTTTTGGATGGTTTTTTTGTAGGTGACGGAGCTGATGTCGGAGTTGGTAAAGCAGTTGCCGCAGGTGTAGGGGTGACCTGCTGGCTGTTTCCATCTGCCGCTGCCTGGGAGAGGGCATTCTGAACTGCCTGGATGATTCCGTTGGAGGAATAGGTTGCTCCACTTACTGCATCTACATTCGGTGTATTTCCGGCAATCATCCTGCTGATCACACCCTGAGCTGACGCAAAATACGACGCAGTTTCTCCAGATGCCTCCAGAATATCAATGGCTGCGATCTTTCCTCCGCTGACTGTTACCTGTACACGGATCGTACCACCGAATCCGGTTCCAGATCCTTCATATACTCCATCTTTATAGCCATTGGCCGGAACTGCCGCTACCGGGGTCTGGGTAGAACCCTGTCCTGCCGCACCGACATTGCTTTTTGCTGATTCTGAAACCGTTCTCGTACCAGAACTTTTTTTTGCTGCTGTTTTTTTCGCACTTTTCTTTGATGAGCTTTTCTTTGATGTACTGTTTTTCTTATCTGAGGCAGATGTGCTGTCAGAAACAGTATTTCCTTCTTCATATCCGAGATATTTTTCCAACTCCGAAGCAGACATCACGGTTGTCTCTGCTTTCTGTACTGCTTCCGTTGATTCCTCGGATCCCTTCGCCTTTATGCCCGAAAACGCAAGCGCCGCAATCACAGCTGCTGCAGGGATCATTTTCGTCCAGGGCACCTTGGGTGTGCCATTTTCGGCTGGTTTTTTATCTTTTAACTCTTTTTCCATGGATACTTGTTCTCCCCTCTTTCTATGCGGCTTCCCGTCAGGCATATGCTCTGTATCGCATTCCAGGTGATTTTCCGGATTGCTGTAGAAATGAGCAGACCTCTGCCGCAGACATAAAAGGGTCTGCGGCAGAGGTTGTTCTTACTCTTTGCTAAACAGTTGCATTATTTAACAGTTACCACAAATTTCTTTGTAATTCCGTTGCATTTCACTGTGATTGTTGCTTTACCTTTTTTGATTCCCTTTACAACACCCTTGCTGTTTACAGCTGCAACTTTTTTATTGCTGCTTGTATATGTAATCTTGCCTGCAGGTGCTGCTTTGGATCTGATGGTTGTTGTTTTACCTTTCTTGATCGTTGCAGAGGATTTTACAAGGCTGAATGCAGGATTCTTGATAACTACCTTGCAGGTTGTCTTCAGAGTTCCTGCCTTTGCTGTAATCGTAACGGTTCCTGCTTTGATTCCTTTTATAACACCTGTTTTGCTGTTTACGGTTGCAACCTTTGTGTTGCTGCTTGTGTAGTTTACAGTTGCAGATGGTGTTGCAGTTGCTTTTACAGTTGCTGTTTTTCCTTTGTAGATCGTTACGGAAGCCTTTGCGAATTTAATTGTGGAAGCTTTTACTGTTACTTTGCAGGTTGCTGTGGCATTTCCGACTTTTGCTGTGATAACTGCTGTTCCGGCTTTTACGCCTTTAACAACACCCTTGCTGCTTACTGTTGCAACCTTTGTGTTGCCGGACTTAAATGTTACTGCTGCATCGCTGTCATTTGTTGTTGCCTTAAGAGTCGTTGTTTTTCCTGTATATACAGCTGCTGCTGTCTTATCAAGTGTAACTGTTACCTTCTGAAGCTCTTTCTCTGCTCCCTGAAGATGTTCAAGTGCTTCATTTACCTCAGCCTGACTTGCATCTGTTTTTGCAAGAATGTCTTCTGCTTCCTGAAGCTCACCGGCAAAGGACTTCCAGGTTGCAATTGTGTAATCTGCCTCTGCCAGAGCCTTTGCAGCTTCCACTTCTGTTTTAAGACTTGTAAAATCAGTTGGCTCCATTGTAGGATTTACGATATTCTCTGCAGTTGCCTGGAAGCTGTAGGTATAGTCATTATATCCAAGAGCATACACTGTCAGTTTCCAGTATCCTGTTCCGTCTGTTCCTCCCGGAAGCTTGCAGCGTGCAGATTTTGTAAGTCCAAGCTGGATTCCCATTGCTTTATGCATCCAGTTATCTGCGGCAAACTTGGTTCCATAAGAAGCGAGGCATTTTGTATATGTGGAATCATCTCCATAATAATCCCAGCGTACAGCCTGCATATTTGCACCAAGATCACCATAATTTCCATTGAGATCCACACGGAGGAATTCGCCGTAGCTTCCGCTTGCTGCTTTTACACTCGGCTTGATCTCTGTTGCTGTTTTTAACGCCTGATCCTTGATACCGGAAGCTGTTCCGTCTGATTTTCTTGCTGTAAATGTAAAGCCGTCACCATTTTTCTCCGCATATTTCAGACCATTTGTCTGTGCATTTACGTCTGCCACAAGGCCTTTGTAATACTGGAGATTGTTTTCACTGTATCCTCCGGAGAGCACAGCTCCATCCTGTACAACATTATACTTTTTGCAGAAATCTGCAAAATCTGCGGTCTTAACTGCTACCGGGACATATTTCAGACCATATATCTCATAATGATCCATCGTATAGGTTTTTCCATCTTCTGTTGTTATACTGCCTCTGTTCCATTTTACCTTGGAACCGTCTGTAAGATAAAGTGTGCTTCCTTTATCCTCCCAGTAGGATACGTCGAATCTGGTTCCGTCTTCAGCAATGATCGTAGCTTCTGTCTGATAGCTTCCTCTGTGAAGTCCATGATTTGCAGTCGCTCTTGTTACTGTATCAAAAGCTCCTGTATCAAACTCACTATGTGAATCCTTCTCTTCTGAAGAGCTTGTATCTCCAGCTGCATATACGCCTTCTGCTGCCCAGTACTCACCCCAGGTAAGTCCTGCATATACGTACTGATACTCGCCTGTCAGCTGGTCAGAATCGGAAAATGCTTCCGCCACTTCATCGCCTTCTGTGAAATCCTCTTCCCCTGTAGAGAACGGATCTGCTTCCTCTGCTGTCTCATCCAGAGTCTCGACAGCTTTTGTATCTTCCTGCTGGATATCCTCTGTCTCGTCTGCAGCAGTTTCTGGCACTGCTGCATCCTCTGCTGCTTCTTCTGTTATGTCTGCAGCATCCTCTATAGCTTCTTCTGCTACAGCTTCAGTATCCTCTGCCGTTTCCTCTGTGCTAAAATCCTCCGTATCTCCTGCCTCTGCCTCGGAAACCACGGCTGCATCAAAATCAGATGCCATTACAGCGGTCGGAAAGGTTGTTGCTGCCACTGCAAGACTTAAAATGCATGGAGCTGTTTTTTTCAATAGATTCCACTTCTGCATTGCTTATTCCTCCTAAAAATATGATATATTTATAGAACCCTTTCCAGGTTTACTATCGCAAGTACTGCGGATATGAGCATTCCCCTCTGCCAAACAGTCATAAACCGGATCGCCGGGAGATCAGCTTCACTCTGCAATATCCTCCACACTATAGGAATCCGCAAGCAGGCTGAACCGCTCCTTCATCCCCTCAGTGAGATACACATGATGGTCTTCATCCACAAAAAGTCCGTCTGCACCGTAAGCTTTCAACAGCTGTGTCCCTTTTTCCACCCCCAGCACAAAACATGCTGTGGAAAGCGCATCTGCCTCCAGACCTGAGTCACAGACTACCGTTACCCCGGTCACTCCGCTTTCTGCCGGATAGCCGGTAGACGGGTCCATAATGTGGTGATACCTTACACCATTTTCGATAAAATATTTCTCATAATCTCCGGATGTGGAAAGAAATTCTGTACCATTTAAGGCAACCACACCAAGATAGTCATCCTCATTTTCAGCTCTGGGATCTGTCACTGCCACATTCCAGGAAGAACCATCCGGCTTGCTTCCGTAGGTCATGACACTGCTTCCTCCCAGATTCATAAGTGCTGCTGTTACATCCTTCTTTGTTTCCAGTTCTTTAAGGATCAGGTCACAGCCAATACCCTTTCCCGCTGCTCCAAGATCCAGAGAACACCCCTCCTCCATGTGGACCGTATTTACGTCAAGAAAAATCTTCTGATATCCGGAATCCTTCAGAACATTCTTAATTTCTGCTTCTTCCGGAATTTTCTGGTTTTCCCCTCCAATATCCCACAGGCGGATCAGCTTCCCGATGGTTGGGTCAAAGGCTCCGTCAGAATCCTCTGCGATCTTCAGAAGACGTTTCAGGTATCCGGAAAGCTCGCCGGAAATCTCCGTATCTTTTCCGCTGTCTGCATTCACCTTATAGATCTGGGACTTCTCATTGGTCCAGGAAAGAAGGTTCGTCTCCACATCTGTCAGTACAGCTGTCAGCTTACTGTTTATATCGTCACCTGTGGTATAGAGTGTTTCTGATACCACAGTATCCATTGCAAAATCTGTATCGGTATATGTCTGTACATCATTTTCCGAAGCAGCCATGCACAGCACAGGAAACAACACCGCAATTCCTGTAAATGTAACTGCTGCCAGAAAAGTTTTCTTTTTCCGAGCCTGATATCTCATAGATCATTTTTCCTCAATTGTTCCAATATGAATATTTTTTCTCGGGCAGGCTGCGGCACATGCGTGACAGCAAAGACATTCGCCGGATCTGCCTGTGTCGCCGTCGATATCCAGATGAGCCGGACATCTTTTTTTACAGAGACCACATTTCGGCGGACATTTCTCACGGGTTCTCCGAAACAGTGCACCCGGAAGGATTGGCATTAATGCAAAAACCGCTCCCATGGGACAGAGAAACTGGCAGAAAAACCTTTCCTGTGTACACATTCCCACAATGATCAGCACCAGGAACACAATTCCCACCAGATATTTGCTGTTCGGGAGCCGTCCTGCCGTGAGCATGGAAAAAACATCCCACGGGCTGGTTCCCGTAAGCTTTCCGTATACACCTGTAAGGCAGGAAAGCAGGATCAGTGCCAGTACGATATATTTGACTTTCTGAAGCCCGTGAACCATTTTTTCGGAAAGAGCCGGTTTCTTTTTTTTGTGAAAGCATTTCATCCGGATCCAGGAAAAGCCTTCATATACGGCATCTCCGAAAGATCCGAATGCACACGCATATCCGCAGAAATGTCTTCCGAAAAAGCAGGTAAAGATCAGAAGCACTGCCGTTACAGTCAGAAAGGAATTCCACTCCACCGGCTGACCGGACGCAATGGCAAGAAAGATCGATTTGATACCTGCAAAGGCTGTAGAAAACAGAGACGGGGCGGCAATAAAAAATGCCAGCTGTATTCCCGCACGCATCAGCCTTACCTCCCGCTGTCTTTTTTTCATGAGTTTTCCGCCTTTCCAAGTGCCGCATCCACTGCGTTCAGGATTCCTGTGGAGCTGAACGTTGCTCCGGATACGGTATCCACATCTGTACTCTGAGCACTCAGGATGGAATCGATCACACTCTCTGCCTGTGAAAGATATGCACTGTCCTCACCTGGGGCGCTGACTACGTTGATGGATGTGATCTCATCACCGGTAAGTGTCACCTCCACCTGAATGGTCCCGCCGTATCCCTCGGCTTCTCCTGTATAGGTTCCATCTTTATATACATTATCGGAATCTGCGGTTGCTGTGTCCTCTGCGTCTGCATCGGATACATTGCCGTCTGAAGTGTCTGTTGTTTTGTCATCGCCTGCTGTATCTGTATCACTGCTGCCTGATCCTGCAGATACTGCCTGATTCTGCATACGATTTACATAACTCGTCTCCAGCGCACTGAGAAGTTCATTCTGCTGCTCCTGAAGTGTATCTACCTTATCTGTCAGAGCCGCGATCTCTTTTTCATTTGCCTGGGCTTTCATGCTGCTGTTATAAAAAAGCACAGCAAGAACCACTAACAGCAATGAGATCACTCTCATATAAAAATTCTGATTTTTCATCTCTTTTCTCCCTTGTATTTTTAACAATTCTGTAAATTGCTGCATCAGGCTCAACTGTGCGAACATATATTGCTGCGTCAGATGCTCTCGATCTATTCCTTCAATCTGCGTATAACTGTCTTTTGGATAAATTATATAGTTTTTATCCATATACATAAATTAGTTTTGATTAATCTTTTTTATAAAATTAGACGATGCTAACTTACAGTTAGGTATTATATCACCTGTTTTTTTTCTTGTCTACACTTTTGTTAGTAGTTTATAACTTTTTCCAATATGAATTTTTCTGTTTTATGTCTTTTATAAAAGAAAAATCATCGCCACTCCTCCCTTTCCGTTGGGAACAGCTGTATGAATTATGGTTAGATATCATTAACTTATGTTTGCCTTTTAATTTCGATTATGATATGATTTTTTCTGAATCTGTAACAGAAATGGAGATTTGTTTTGAAGAAAAAAGAATTGATTTTTATTGCCGGGATCCTGATTCTGGCGGGGGTTCTCTGGCTTGGTTTTCAGATTGCGGGGAAACGTTCCCATAATACGATCCGTATTACCGTTGACGGAAAAGAATTCGGAACCTATTCGCTTTCCCAGGACCAGATCATCCACATCGGAGACACCAATGTCTGCGAGATCAAAGATGGAAAAGTTACAATGATCGAAGCAACCTGCCCGGATCATTACTGTATGAAACAGAAGGCTGTGGACGAGCACGGCGGTTCCATCATCTGCCTTCCTAATAAGGTTGTGATAGAAGGGGAAAATACTGCAGAGGATTCGGATTCGGAGAGTTCGCCTAAAATTGATGCGGTGACATAAAATTTCCGGAGAATATGCGTAATGTGTGTTCTCCGTAGAGTTTTCTCTGACAGACGGTATTCTGTCTGTGCTATTTCTGCAACGATATTCCTGCAACAAATGAAAGGATTTATTTATGAAACGAAAAACAGCTTATCTCGGATTATTTGCCGCAGTAGCGATCATTTTTGGATATGTGGAGTCTCTGGTCCCTGTATTTACAGGGATTCCGGGTATCAAGCTCGGGCTTGCAAACCTGGCGGTGCTTTTTATACTGGACCGATATTCCTTTAAAGAAGCGGCTCTCGTGTCCGTTGTCAGAATCCTGGTGATCGGATTTATGTTTGGAAATCTGTTCAGTATTTTGTATAGTCTGGCTGGCGCTGCGCTTAGCCTGACTGTGATGGAGCTTTTGAAAAAACATTCCGGCTTCAGTCTGATCGGTATCAGTGTGGCCGGTGGTGTCACACATAATATCGGGCAGCTGATCGTTGCCATGATCGTGGTGAGCAATACGAGTTTGATGATTTATGCACCGGCACTGCTGGTAGCAGGAGTCCTGGCGGGGATTCTCATAGGTGGGTTGACAAAGGAGGTTGTGGGACGACTTCCTTTGAATCTATAATTATGTGGTTTGCTTTTTGGATTATGGTTTTCACTTTTTGAAGTGAGGGGAAATTGTGTGGTTTGATTTTTTAGATTATAGTTTTCACTTTTTGAAGTGAGATAAATTGGGTAGTTTGATTTTTTGGGATTATAGTTTTCACTTTTTGAAAGTGAGAGGAAATTGGATGGTTTGATTTTTTTGGATTATAGTTTTCACTTTTTGAAGTGAGATAAATTGGATAGTTTGATTTTTGGGGATTGTAGTTTTCACCTTTTGAAGTGTGAGGAAATTGGATGGTTTGATTTTTTTGAATTATAGTTTTCACTTTTTGAAAGTGAGAGGAAATTGGATGGTTTGATTTTTTTGGATTATAGTTTTCACTTTTTGAAAGTGGGTAATTTGCGAGAAGGGGAAGCACTCATAGTTGCGAAGGCCGTCTCCCCTTCTCGCGCTCTTCTCCTCCTGGCCACGCCACTGTGATGCGTTGTGGAATGTGTAAGTGTATCGGCTCAGTCCTGTATTCTGCTGTATCGGCAGTGACAGGCTGAGCCGATTATTGATTCGGCCTTGCATTCTGCTGCACTGGCAGTAGCAGGCTAAGCCGATTATTGATTCTGTCTTGTATTCTGCTGCACTGGCAGTAGCAGGCTGAGCCGATTATTGCTTCGGCCATGTATTCTGCTGCACTGGCAGTAGCAGGCTGAGCCGATTATTGCTTCGGCACTGTATTCTGCTGTACCGACAGTAGCAGGCTGAGCCGATTGTTGCTTCGGCGCTGATTATTGCTTCTTCACTGTTTATCGCTTCTGGCTGAATGGGAAAGTGGACTGCGTAGCGGGCTTGTTCTCTGGATTGTGGTGTATCGCTGTTATTCAGGAACAGGCTTCGCCAATATATTTACGTCAGCATAAATCGGCTCAACCTTCCACAGCCAACGTAGTAGAATCCATCGCCCCTCCAATATCTTCACATATTTCTACAACCTACAATAGCTGCGTGCCCGGAAAGGGGGAGCTCGAGGGGGAAAAGCGGGCTTCGCAACTTTGAGTGCTTTCCCCCTCGTACCTGCCCATGCCAAAATGGTCCCCCTGAAAGGGAAAGTACCTGCGTTTCAAGCATCCCCCCGGAAAGGGCATCACCTGCGTTTCATGCATCCTCCCGGAAAGGGAAAACATCCTCCGGAAGGCGATCAGGCTTCGGTTTCATCATGGAACTGCGGGATCGGAGTTACCGGAGGATAAGGATCCTCTGGAGGTTCATCAAACTCTCCGGAAATATTCCGATAGAAAACTGCCATACAGGTTTCTATATAAGGCACCAGCCAGATCAGTGCCAGATACAATGTAAATATGGAAAAAATGATCCACGGAACAAAACTTAAGAGCATTTTCATATATTCCCAGTAATGTCCCTTCATAAGCTTTGCACTGGCTTTCAGTGCCTGCACTCCTTTTATGTCCGAATTATCGGACAGGATGTAATAGCTCATGGTGAACGGCATAGCTGCCAGCAGGTTCAGCGCGAACCCGAGAAGTGTGAGCAGCATGTAAGTTACTGCCCAGTTCATCTGCTCCTCCGTTGTATTTCCCATATTGCTTGTAAAAGAAAACCACGCCAGTGGAAGTGATGTCACCAGATTGATCAATGCCAGCACAAAGGATGCCACGATCACATGATCCGGCTGATGGCTGAAAAAGTACAGAAGGTCTCCGAAAGAGTAGGTTTCCCTTCTGGAAATATTCAAATAGATCCGGTAAAGTCCTGCGGAAAAAATACAGATCACCAGAGAAAGGACAAAGCTGAATACCTCTCCTCCAATGATCGCATACAGGGAATCTCCCGGAAAAAGTGCTGTGGAAATATAGCTTGAAACTGCGCTCATCGCCGCAACCGCAATACTCCCGATCACAGGGACCGTAAAATTACCGGCCAGAGTTTCCCCTGCCAGCTTCTTACAGCCCTTCAGATTTTTTCTCATAATTCTGTATCCCTTCGTTATAGAAGGCGGAGACTCATCCAAGCCTCCGCCCCGTCATTTTTTACTTCAGATATATCATATTCTCATATTTCACATCTGTTTAGTCTGCAAGATTAAACGCATCATGTACCGCATTCATGGCACGTACGCCATCTTTCTCGTTAATGAGAACCGTCACACGGATCTCAGATGTTGCGATCATATTGATGTTCACACCCTCATTGTAAAGGCTTTCGAACATTTTTGCAGCAACACCCGGATTGCTCATCATACCTGCTCCTACAATAGAAAGCTTGGCAATGTTTTTCTCCGCATGAAGCTCAGAATAGGCGATGCGTGCCTGGTTAGCTTCCAGAACACCCATTGCATCGTCCAGATCATTTTTATCAACAGTAAAGGAAATGTCCTTGGTTCCGGCACGGCCGATAGACTGAAGGATCATATCCACATTGATATTTTTCTTAGCCAGGGTATCAAAAAGCTTAAATGCCACTCCTGGTGAATCTTTAAGTCCGATCACAGCAATACGTACTGCATCTGTATCCAGAGCAACACCGCTGATCAGCATTCTCTCCACTGTTACTTCCTCCTTTACCACAGTTCCTTCGCTGTTGTTGAGACTGGAACGTACCACCAGCGGCACGCCGTATTTCTTTGCCATCTCCACAGAACGGTTATGAAGCACTCCCGCACCCAGAGTTGCCAGATCCAGCATTTCATCGTAAGTGATCTCCTTAAGCTTGCGGGCATTCGGAACCTTACGCGGGTCAGCGGTATAAACACCGTCCACATCGGTATAGATCTCACAGGCATCTGCATGAAGCGCTGCCGCAAGAGCTACGGCTGTGGTATCAGAACCGCCACGTCCAAGTGTGGTATAGTCATTATATTTATCAATGCCCTGGAAGCCTGTGACCACAACGATCCTGCGGTTATCCAGCTCTCTGCGGATACGTGCCGCATCGATCTTTTTCAGGCGTGCGCTGCTATGTGCACTTGTTGTGTGCATAGCTACCTGAAAGGCATTCAGAGAAACAGCCGGTACTCCCAGACTGTCCATAGCCATGGACATCAGTGCCACTGACATCTGCTCTCCGATGGTAAAAAGCATATCCATCTCACGTTTCGGAGGTTTGTCATTGATATCCTTTGCCATGGTGATCAGCTCATCGGTATACTTACCCATTGCAGAAAGCACGACCACCACGTCGTTTCCTTTTTTGTAATCTTCGATACATCTTCTAGCAACATTAAAGATACGCTCTTTGTTTGCCACAGAAGTACCGCCGAATTTTTTTACAATCAACATGTTCTTTTCTTCCCTTCGGCATCAATCCTTTACACGGATCATTGCCAGTACTTTTCCGGTGAGCTTGCTGATCTTCTCATAATATTCAGCCTGCTTCATCACCGGTGTGATAAATCCGAATTCGTCCGGAAGGTCATCCGGCTCGATGGTCTGTACATCACCAAAAGCTTTTTCCACTTCATCCATAGTAGTATCAGACACACGTACGAAGAAACGTCCCTCAACTTCATCCATATCCATAAGCTTCAGGGCATAGCTGCTCCAGTTTGTCATGATATTTCTGTGGAGATGCTTTGCTTCATCCACAACATCTGCAACTACTGCACTTGCAGTCGGAAGCTTACCTGCTCCGCTTCCGTAGAACATGGCATCTCCAAGAACATTTCCGTGCACAAATACTGCATTAAACACATCATTTACACTGTAAAGCGGGCTGCTCTGGCCTACCAGGAACGGCGCTACCATTGCATAGAAAGAATCTCCGATCCTGCGGCTTGTGGCAAGAAGCTTGATAGTCATGCCAAGCTCTTTTGCATATTCCATATCTGCCGGTGTGATCTTTGTGATTCCTTCTGTATAAATATCCTCGTAATTCAGGAATTTTCCGTATGCAAGTGAAGAAAGGATGGCGATCTTACGGCATGCGTCAGCACCTCCTACGTCTGCAGTCGGATCTGCCTCTGCATAGCCCTTTGCCTGAGCTTCCTTCAGAACCGTATCAAAATCACAGTTCTCTGTGCTCATCTTGTAAAGCATGTAGTTGGTGGTTCCGTTAAGGATTCCTGTGATCTCATCGATCTCATCTGCTGTCAGTGAAGAATTCAGTGCACGAATGATCGGGATACCGCCGCCGCAGCTTGCCTCAAAAAGGAAATTGATATTTTTTTCTTTTGCGATCTCCATGAGCTCGGAACCATGCTTGGCTACCAGAGCCTTATTGGATGTGCTTACGCTCTTTCCTGCCTGAAGCGCTCTTTTTACAAAGGTATAAGCCGGCTCGATCCCGCCCATAACCTCAACAACAATATCTACCTCCGGATCGTTTACGATCACTTCATAATCATGAACCAGAACTTTCTCAACCGGATCTCCCGGAAAATCTCTTAAATCAAGAACGTACTTGATGTTAATCTCATCTCCAGCTCTCTTGTTAATGCTCTCATGATTGGTGTTGATGACTTCAACAACTCCGCTTCCTACTGTACCGTAGCCTAATACTGCTATGTTTATCATATGCTTACTCCCTGCCTAAAATTTTCAAATAGTGTATACCGTCTCTCTGCTCAATATTCTCCACCATAGCCTCTGCGTCGCCTTCTCCCGGAAGGATGTCAACGCTCAGCGTCAGCGTTGCGACTCCGTTAATGGGAATACTCTGATGTATGGTCAGGATATTACCGTGAAAACGGGCAATCGTCTGCAGCACCATTGATAAAAGCCCCGGCTCATCGTCCATCTGAATGATAAAGGTGATGGTCTTTCCCTTGGTCTCCTCGTGGAAAGGAAAAATATCGTCCTTATATTTGTAAAAAGAACTGCGGCTGATCCCGGTCCTTTCAGCAGCTTCCTGAACAGTAGCCACCCGTTTGGATTCCAGCAGTCTCTTGGCCTCAACCACCTTGAGAAGTACCTCCGGCACTGCCCGTTCTCTTACTACATAGTATTTTTTCTTTTCAACCTGTTTCTGCATAGCAACCTCTCTGACTGCTGTTCACATTGTGGCCAGCAGCCTCCTGTCCGTTTCATAAAGACAACTGTTTTTGTACAAGAGATATATTATCATAATAAAAGAAACTCCACAAGCGCTTTTTTGCCTGCGGAGTCCTTTTCTCTGTCTTTATGGGGTTCCGTGACAGTAATGTTATTCTTTCTTTTTCGCCAGCGCGATCCATTTCAGGTATGCATTGATAAAAATGTCAATACCACCGTCCAGAACTGCGTCAACATTACCGGTTTCTTCATTGGTTCTATGGTCTTTTACCATGGTGTATGGCTGCAGGACATAGGAACGGATCTGGTTTCCCCAGCCGATATCTGTCACTTCGCCTCGAATGCCGGAAAGCTTCTCCTCGGCTTCCTGCTGTTTCAGCAGATACAGCTTGGCCTTCAGCATCTGCATAGCCTTGTCCTTATTCATGTGCTGAGAACGTTCATTCTGGCACTGTACCACGATTCCTGTCGGAAAATGGGTGATACGGATCGCAGAGGATGTCTTGTTGATATGCTGTCCACCGGCACCACTGCTTCGGTAGGTATCGATACGGATATCATCGTCATTGATCTCTACGTCCAGATCCTTCTTGATATCCGGCATAACATCGCAGGATACAAATGAAGTCTGTCTCTTTCCTGCTGCATTAAACGGAGAAATACGTACAAGACGATGAACACCCTTCTCGGATTTCAGATAACCGTAGGCGTTCTCTCCGTTCACCTGGAAGGTTACGGATTTCACACCGGCCTCATCACCGTCAAGGTAATCCAGGACCTCCAGCGCAAAGCCTTTCTTCTCCGCCCATCTGCTGTACATACGATAAAGCATTCCGCACCAGTCGCAGGCCTCTGTTCCGCCGGCTCCTGCGTTCAGCTTGATGATGGCGTTCTCTCCGTCGTACTCTCCGGAAAGAAGTGTCTTCACACGGATGCTGTCAAAGCTTGCTTGGAACTCGTCCAGCATTTCCTGGATCTCAGGGACGATCTCAGGATCATTCTCTTCATATCCCATCTCGATCATGGTTTCCATATCTTCCATCTGCGTTTCCAGATTATGGTATGTCTCAATATCGTCCTTGAGACTCTTTAACTGTTTCATCTTCATCTGGGATGCTTCCGCATTATCCCAGAAATCAGGCGCTTCCATCTCGCGCTCTAATTCTTCGACCTTCTGCTCTTTGTTAGCGAGGTCAAAGTGAATCCCTCACTTCCACTAATGGCTCTGTGTATGTTGCAAGAATACTCTTGAACTGATCTAACTCAACCACAGCTTCACCTTCTTTCTATATATTGATACAGGATTTCCTGCCTGTCTTATACAATACCATATGGGCATGGAAATTACAACGAAAACGTGGTCAGGGCGTAAATATCCCCTCTCCTGTGCTTCAAAAGCGGCAGCTGCTCACGGACTTTTTTTACCTCGTCCAGTTCCAGTTCCACAACCTTCACAGCCGGCTTCTCTTCCATCTCCATGAGGACTTTTCCCCAGGGGTCTGCGGCAATGGAGTGGCCCCAGGAATGATACCCGGCGTTCAGGTCTCTGGCGGGGGCAGCTCCGATGGTGTATACCTGGTTATCCACGGCTCTCTGGCGGAACATCAGCTCCCAGTGGAGGGGCCCTGTTGTCATGTTAAAAGCAGCCGGCGCGATGATCACCTGGGCGCCTTCGTCCACCATCAGCCTGGCAAGCTCCGGAAAACGGAAGTCGTAGCAGATGCAAAGGCCCATTTTACCAAATTCTGTATCAAAAACCGTCACCTGGTCTCCCGGTGTCAGGGTATCGGATTCTTTAAAATACTGACCGCCTTTTACATCAATGTCAAAAAGATGCATCTTCCGGTGCTTACCGATCTGATGACCATTTCTGTCAAAGACATAGGAAGTGTTATAAATATTGCCGGCTTCATCTCTCTCCGGCATACTTCCTGCTACGAGATAAATTCCGTATTCCGCTGCCAGCCTGGAGCATTTTTCCCAGGTATCTCCGCCCTCAATTTCGGCATATTCCGGGAAGTATTTGTTCTCGTAGGGGCAGCAGAACATTTCGGGCAGGACTGCCAGATCGATCCCCTGAAGCTCCGGGCTGGCAAGAAGTTCTGCTGCCTGGGTGATATTGCGAAATTTATCAGTATATACATGTGTCTGAAGAATTGCAGTTTTTATAATTGCCATATTATCATACCCCTTCTCTTACAGCGAAAATTAAGTATCTATTATATTGACGCAAGATGACTTTCTCATATGCAGGGCGAGGGAATGAAGCGTATCGGTGGCTACGGCGATTGACGACAACGCAGCATATGAAAAATCAGACAAGTCTATATGACGGTTACTTAATATTCGCTGCACTCTATTCCTGTGTAACAGAAATTCCAGAAAAAATAGCCCCACCGCATCATCAGGGTGAGACTATTTTTATCTTTATTCTCAGATCTTGGCAGCCTTACGTCCGCAGCACTGTTTGTATTTCTTGCCGCTTCCGCATGGGCATGGATCATTCGGGTATACTTTATCTTCTTTTCGCTGAACCGGTTTCTTCGGGCCTGCGCTGTCATCTTTGTTTGTGCCGGTTACCTTAGCAACCTGCTCACGCTCGATCTTCTGCTCCACATGAACATGATACAGCATACGTACAGTGTCTTCCTGAATGGAGCTGATCATGCTGTTAAACATCTCGAATGCGTTCATCTTGTACTCAACAACCGGATCTCTCTGGCCATATGCCATCAGACCGATACCCTGACGGAGCATTTCCATATCATCGATGTGATCCATCCATTTGCTGTCGATGCATTTCAGAAGGACAACTCGCTCAAGCTCACGAAGCTGCTCCGGTTCCGGGAACTCAGCCTCCTTCGCTTCATAAAGCTTCACAGCCTCTTCCTTCACAATGTGCTTGATCTCATCTTTCTTATGGCCTTTTACCTTCTCTGCGGTCAGCGGGTGGATCGGGATGATCGGAGTGATCGCAGTGTTGAACTCATTAAGATCCCACTCAGAAGAATCCATGTCATCGGAAAAGCACATGTCTGTCATGCTGTCTACGATATCTGTGATCATCTTATAGATGGCATCACGCATATTCTCACCGTCAAGTACCTGGCGGCGCTCCTCATAGATGATCTCTCTCTGCTCATTGTTAACCTGGTCATAGTCGAGAAGGTTTTTACGGATACCGAAGTTGTTGAACTCGATCTTCTCCTGGGCTTTCTCGATAGCATTGGAAAGCATCTTGTGCTCGATCTGCTCATTCTCCTCAACACCAAGGGATGTGAACACCTTCATCAGTCTCTCGGAACCGAACAGACGCATCAGGTCATCCTCAAGGGAAATGTAGAAACGGGATTCACCCGGATCTCCCTGTCGTCCGGAACGTCCACGGAGCTGGTTATCGATACGTCTTGACTCATGACGCTCGGTACCGATGATCTTCAGACCGCCGGCCTCTCTTGCCACATCGTCAAGCTTGATATCGGTACCACGGCCTGCCATGTTGGTCGCAATGGTAACGGCATCTGCCTGTCCTGCCTGAGCTACGATCTCAGCCTCAAGCTCATGGAACTTGGCATTCAATACATTGTGGGGGATTCCCTCTCTCTTCAGCATTCTGCTGAGAAGCTCGGAAGTCTCGATGGTGATCGTACCAACCAGTACCGGCTGATGTTTTGCGTGCGCTTCCTTAACTGCCTCTACAACGGCGTTGAATTTCTCTTTCTTTGTCATGTAAACAGCATCATCAAGGTCTTTACGCTGTACTACACGGTTGGTCGGGATCTCTACAACGTCCATGCCGTAAATATCACGGAACTCTTTTTCTTCGGTAAGGGCTGTACCTGTCATACCGCCTTTTTTGTCATATTTGTTGAAAAAGTTCTGGAAGGTAATGGTTGCGAGAGTCTTGCTCTCTCTCTTAACCTTCACATGCTCTTTCGCCTCGATCGCCTGATGAAGACCATCGGAGTAACGACGGCCCGGCATGATACGTCCGGTAAACTCATCAACGATCAGGATCTCGTCATCTTTTACAACATAATCCTGATCCTTGTGCATCAGATTATGTGCACGAAGTGCAAGGATGATGTTGTGCTGGATCTCCAGGTTTTCCGGATCTGCCAGGTTCTCGATATTAAAGAATTTCTCAACCTTCTTGATACCCTGCTCGGTAAGGTTGACGATCTTATCTTTCTCATTTACAACGAAGTCACCGGTCTCGATAACCTCCTCACCCATGATGGCTGCCATCTTGGTCATCTCATGGCTGGCCTCACCACGCTCCAGCTGCTGTGCAAGGATATCGCACACCTCATAAAGCTTGGTGGACTTGCCGCTCTGTCCGGAAATGATCAGAGGTGTACGTGCCTCATCGATCAGGACAGAGTCGATCTCATCGATGATACAGTAGTGAAGATCTCTCTGAACAAGCTGTTCTTTATAGATGACCATGTTGTCACGAAGATAATCAAATCCAAGTTCGTTGTTTGTTACGTATGTGATGTCACATCCGTATGCCGCACGACGCTCTTCCGGCTTCATGTCGTTAAGTACCACGCCTACAGTCAGGCCAAGGAACTCGTGAACCTTACCCATCCACTCAGCATCTCGTTTTGCCAGGTAGTCGTTGACGGTTACGATGTGGACACCTTTACCCTCAAGGGCATTCAGATATGCAGGAAGTGTGGAAACAAGAGTTTTACCTTCACCTGTTTTCATCTCGGCGATACGGCCCTGGTGAAGGATGATACCACCGATGATCTGTACACGGTAATGCTCCATTCCAAGTACACGCTTGGCTGCCTCACGTACGGTGGCAAATGCCTCTGGAAGAAGATCATCCAGTGTTGCACCTTCTGCAAGACGTTTCTTATATTCTCTTGTCTTGTCTCGTAACTGCTCATCCGTAAGCTGCTGCATCTGAGACTGATAGCTCTCGGTTTTTTCAACCAGCGGCATAATACGTTTTACCTCACGCTGGCTGCGGGTTCCAAATACTTTTGAAAAAACATTCATGTTTCTGCTCCAATCATTTTATTCGAATAAGACTGCTGTCTCTGATCTGTCCAATTTTGGATCATTCCAGTTCTCTGTTGATATCCGTTATACTGGATCACATATGGTATATATTCTACCACTTTCCTGTTATAAAAACAATGAACAATTATTTAACAAATCATGTCAGGAATAACAGAAAATATCCCGCATAGGATCCTGTTTTCGAGGATCCCGCGGGATATTACAGATCTTATTTTCTTACTTTTACATTTTTCACACTGCTCCAGGCACCGTAATATGTCTTTCCGCTCACTTTTTTGTATGCACGGATACGAACATAATAAGTGCTTCCCTTTTTCAAACCGGAAAGTGTTCGGGTCAGTGCACTGGTGGACACTGTTCTGGCCCCTCTCATGGACCTTGAGGCCGCATACTGGATCTGATAGCCGGAAGCGCCAGCTGCTTTTTTCCAGCGGACAGTCAGCTTCCCGGAAGCCTTGCTGGACGGTTTGTACTGCACCGGAGCTGTCAGACGGACGATCCGGCTGCCGTTTTTGTTATAAGCACTTAAAGCAGAGCCCTTGTATGCGCGGACTGTATAGATATACATGGTTCCTGATTTTACTGATCCGTCTGTATAGACCAGCGTATTGCTTCCGCTTACGGTAGCGATATTGACCCACTTGCTGCTGTTTCCGGTCCTTCGATAGATCTTGTAGCCGGAAGCATTTGCAGCTTTTTTCCATTTGAAGACGATGCCGGCAGGGCTGTTGGAAGTGCCGGATAACCCGGGCGTGGTAAGCTTTACCGTTGTAAGGGCCGCGGAACGGAACTGGTATACGGCTGACTGTACTTCATCAGTCTTTTTCCATTCAGATTTCTGATAAACATACTTCTGGAAAAAGATATACATGTTATAAGTTGCGGCTTTGTTTATTCCTTTGGCAGATCCGATCCGCCATGTAGTATTCTTCCTGTTATCGGTTGGATTTGGTGAAGTACTCCAGTAAACCGGCACCCACTTCACATCTCCAGGCCCGGGATTTGAATTTGTAGTTCCCGCACCGGTCACGGTAAAATTATAATATTTATTCGGAGTAAATTTCAGCGGAGAATCCAACCCTCTTACAAAACTATCTTTGACATCTGGTATAGAAGGTATATAGGTCGGTGTCGGCGTCACATCATATTTCGGGCGGGTTCCCCTGTAATTCAACTTTAATTTTTTCAGGTTGCTGGTTCTTCCGTCTGAACCCAATACCTTAAGATACAGATCAAATTCTTTCTCTGTATCCAGATTCTTAAGATATATCACAAAGCTTCTGTTTGCAGTAACCGCCACACGAGAGTTTCCCGTATCGACCCTCGGAACATCAGATGTTCCGTCCTTTTTTCTCGCTACAGCTTTGTAGTAGCAGGCTCCGTTTGCATCAACTTTAAGTGTCACATTTACAGAACTGCGGCTTACCCATTTTTCTCCGGTCCATTTTACGTTTATTTTTGGCACCGGTGTTGGTGTCACTGTCAGTTCAGGATCCGCTGTCGGTGTCACTGTCGGTTCCGGATCCGTTATCGGTGTCACTGTCGGTTCCGGACCCGCTGTCGGTGTCACTGTCAGCTCCGGATCTGACGATGACATAGCTTCTGCGTTTTCTTCTTCCATACTGTCTCCTGCTTCTTCAGGTATCAGTTCTGTCAATAATACTTCCGGATCATCCTCACTGGAGATCTCTTCTGAAACTCCTTCCTCAGCTCCGCCGAAAGCATCCTCGCTGTTCTCCGCATTTTCTGCGTTTTCCACATCTTCCATGGTTGCATCGGAAGAGTTATCCACCATTTCCTCAGAAATATCCTCACTGTCTTCTGCAGGCTGCTCAGTCTCTCCCATAGACTCTGTAGTTTCCTCTGCGGAAAACACTTCCTGGCTGTCCGCAGCATTTTCTGTGATTTCTGCATCACCGCTGCCAAACTCTGCAGCCATACCGGTTGCCGGAAGCACCGTCACACAAAGTGCAGCACTTAAAAAAAGTGCCAGAACTTTTTTCTTCATTTACCTTCCTCCTTTTCTCCGTGAGTTACATATTTGTTATGTCAAGGAGATATTCGCACTCCACACAGTATTATTTTTCAGAAAGTGGGGCTGACTGAAACTTGTACTGTACAGACTGTATCTTATCCGTAGACTGCCATTTGGAATCCTTGCAGGTATATTTGCGGAAGAAAACATACAGATTAAAAGTTCCCTCCTGGTCGATTCCTTCCTTGGAACCGATCTTCCAGGTGCTTCGGATCCGGTTGGAATTCGGATTCGCAGATGTGCTCCAGTAAACAGGCACCCACTTAATGTCTCCGTTTTCCGGATCCTCATTATCGGTACCTGCACCGATAACCTTAAAATCATAAAATGTATCCGGGTAGAATTCCAGAGGAGAATCCAGCCCCTCTACCGTACTGTCCTCTGCCTTTGGTTTGGATGCTTTATGTTTTTTCTCAGAATCTGTTTTTTTCGCCGGGCGGCTGTCCTGATCCAGCTCCATCCGCTTCAGATCACTTAATTTCCCATTCTCATCCTCAATCTGGATATACAGATCAACTGCCTGGTCTGTATCCAGGTCTGCAAGTGTGATCCCGAACTCTTCATCCTCACTGATCAAAACCTCATCATTCACGGTATTTCCGGTCTCGATCTGAGGCACCTGGGGATTTCCGTCTTCCCCCCGCTCTGCCCATTTATAATAGCAGACGCCGTTAACGGCTGACGTAAGCGTTATCTCTGCCTGGGAATAGCTGTCCCATTTAAATCCTGTCCATTGTATTTCTGACTTTTGTGAATCCTTTGTATTGTTTTCTCCGAAACTCAGTTCCAGGTCCTCCACAGTCTGTTCTTTTATGGTGTCACCACTGTTAAATTCCGCTGCCATACAGGTAGCCGGTATCATGGTCATACCAAGAGCTACACTTAAGATCACCACAGGAAGCTTCTTTTTCATTTTTCCTTCCTCCTTTCGCATATGTCTTCATTATATAATTCTCCCCTATTGCTTGCAACAGAAAAGAAGCCTGATTTTGCTGTGACATAAAAGGCTCCGGAAACCTGCCGATTTCTCACACAGATTCCCGGAGCCTTCCATTCAATATTCAGTTGTGATAATAAAATCCCCTATCAGAACTCTGGTTCGATCAGTCCGTAAGTATTTCCTTTACGTTTATAAACTACGTTAACCTGCTCTGTCTCAGCATTAAAGAATACAAAGAAATTATGTCCGAGAAGCTCCATCTGTACGCATGCATCTTCCGGATACATTGGTTTGATCCCGAATTTCTTGGTACGAATGATCTTAACTTCCTCATCCTCTTCATAATCCTTATCAAGGTATGCCTTCTGGAAGTTTGTGGATTCCTGCTGCTTGTCAACGATCTTGTTCTTGTATTTACGAAGCTGACGCTCAATTACCTCTTCAACCAGATCGATGGATACATACATATCATTGCTTACCTGTTCGGAACGGATAATGTTACCTTTCACAGGGATCGTTACCTCGATCTTCTGGCGATCCTTCTCAACGCTTAAGGTTACTGAAATCTCAGTTTCAGGAGTGAAATACCTTTCAAGTTTACCAAGCTTGTCCTCAACAGCTGTTTTAAGTCCTTCGGTTACTGCTATATTCTTTCCACTAATAATAAATTTCATGACTTCCATCCCCTTTGCTGTTTTATGTTGCTATTATAACATATTAAATTGAATTTTAACATCACTTTTCAAAAATTTCATAAATTTTTTCCAAATTTATTCGATATATTCCTTCAAAATGTTTTTTTTGTCGTGAATGCGCAACTATTAGAGTATTTCATCTAATTAATTCATTACAAATGTATATCTGCACACCAGTGCCAGAAGATTGATGGGACAAAAGCATCTGCTTCACTATTTGTATATACTATTTCATTTTAGCCAGAACTTCAAAGGGTATACTTCCGCCAAAAATATCCAAAGCACTGCCAACAGTCACATCCAGTCTGCCCTGACCTGCTTTTCGAAGCTCTTCAATATCTGCCATAGAACCCACACCGCCTGCATAGGTCACCGGATGGGCTGTATACTGTCCCAGAAGCTTTGCAAGCTCTGTTTCCACACCTCGGGCCTTTCCTTCCACATCCACTGCATGGACCAGAAATTCGTCGCAGAAGCTTCCAAGCCTTTCCATCAGCTCCGGTGTCACGATCTCTTCTGTAAATTTCTGCCATCGGTCTGTGACAATATAATATTTGCCATCTTTTTTGCGGCAGCTCAGGTCAAGTACAAGATGTTCTTTCCCTGCAGCATCACGGATCTTCTCCAGATTTTCCCAGGAGATCACTCCGTTTTTAAACACATAGGAGGTTACGATCACGTGGCTGGCGCCAGCCTCCAGATATTCTGCCGCATTCTCCGGGCAGATGCCGCCTCCGATCTGAAGCCCTCCGGGATATTTCCCCAGAGCCTGAAGTGCCTGGGCTTTCGTTGCTTCATAGTTCGGGGAATCCTTTCCGTTCAGAAGGATCACATGACCGCCCTTTAATCCTGCCTTCTTATAAAGCTCTGCATAGAATGCCGCATCCTGCTCTGACACAAAATTTTCTGCCGCCTGATCCCCCTGATCCTTCAGGCTTCCTCCTACGATCTGTTTTACTTTTCCGTTATGTATATCAATGCATGGTCTGAATTTCATAATCCTGTCCTCCATTTTCTTTCCATGCACTGATAATAGCATCTGAAACAGTTTTATGCAATGCTGTGGTAAAATATCTGTTATCTTCCTTCTACCGCATTTCCCACTGCGTTTCCGATATCATCCACTGCATTACCTACGCCGTCGCCAAGGTCCTTTACACTGTCACCCAGCTCACCGGATACAGTTCCGTCATTTTCGTTTCTGTCAGCATCCGCAGCTCCGGGTGCTGCTGTCCCGTTATTTCCATTTCCTGCAGGCGTCACGGTAATATTTCCATCGGACATCTCATTGTTATCCGTGCCGGAATCCTTAATGCTCTCTCCATTGTCCTTCACACCGTCATTGTCTGCTTTTTCTTCCATAGTTTCATCTTCTGCGGCAGTATTTTCGTTTGTATCTTTTTCCTTATCCTTCGTGTTTTTATCTTTTTCATCCACTGTTTCATCCGCATTGTTTACCTCTGTGCCGCAGGCTGTAAATGTACACAGAGACAGGGTAAGCAAAGTACCAAAAAGAATCGCCTTCCATTTTTTCATATGATCTTCTCCTTTTTCTAAAAAATTCTGTATTCCTAATATGGCACTTTTTCCGCTATCCTATTCTGGGAAAAATTTCAAAAACCGCAATTTCATCAAAAAAAGACGGGGTCCGATCTTACACGAACCCCGTCTGTATTACCTGTAATTTTATTCTGTTGCGGCTCAATCTGTCAGGATCAGCCGATCACGTCACTCATATCATAACGTCCTGCCGGTTTGCCTGCAAGGAATTTGGCTGCTTCTACAGCACCTTTTCCAAAAATAGCCTTGGAATATGCAGTATGCTTGAACTCGATCACTTCGTCCTGACCTGCAAAAATTATCTCATGCTCACCTACGATAGTTCCGCCGCGAACTGCGGAGATACCGATCTCCTTATCATCGCGTTTTTCACGTTTCTGGCTGCGGTCATATACATAATGATACTGGTTATCCATAGCTTCATTAATGCTGTCTGCCAGCGCAAGTGCAGTACCACTTGGTGCGTCTAATTTCAGGCGGTGATGCTTCTCTACGATCTCCATATCAAAGCCTGCAGCTGCAAGAACCCTGGCTGCGTCCTGAACCAGCTTCAGAAGTGTGTTGATACCAAGAGACATGTTTGCGGATTTCAGCACTGCTACCTTTCGGGATGTTTCTTCCACTTTTGCAAGCTGCTCCTGGCTTAAACCGGTACTGCACAGAACAACCGGGATCTGGCGTGCCGCGCTGTACTCAAGAAGCTTGTCTGTTGCCTTTGCGGAAGAAAAATCAATGATCGCATCTGCCTCTACCTGACATGCGTCAATATCGGTAAATACCGGATAGCTGTTTTTTCCCTGATCTGCAATATCAATACCTGCTACGATCTCAGCATCCGGATCTTTCTCCACAATGCCGCTGATGACCTGGCCCATATGTCCGTTGCAGCCGTGCATGATGATTTTTACCATAGTATATTCTCCTTTACCTTTCGCTTACAGTCAGATCACTTAGCAAGCTTAAGGCCGAATTTCTCGATCTCTTTTGCAAGAGCTGCCTTTGTGTCCTCTTCCATCTCGCAGAGCGGCATACGAAGCGGCCCTACGTTCATTCCCATAAGATTCATAGCTGTCTTAACAGGAATCGGATTTACTTCGCTGAACAGCGCATTGATCAGCGGAAGAGCTTTCAGCTGATCCTCTGTTGCTCCCTTGGTGTCGCCGTCGAAATATTTCATGACCATGTCATGTGTAAACTTCGGTGCAACGTTGGAAAGTACGGAAATAACTCCAAGTCCGCCAAGAGAAAGAATCGGAAGTACCTGATCATCATTTCCGGAGTAAAGCTCAAGCTGTCCGTCTGCCAGAGACATCATCTTGGCGATCTGGGAAAGATCTCCTGTTGCTTCCTTGATTCCGACAATGTTCTTTACATTCTTTGCAAGGTAAGCTGCTGTAGCCGGCTGGATGTTGCAGCCTGTACGGCTCGGTACGTTGTACATGATGAGCGGAGTTTCCGGAACTGCATTGGCAATTGCTGTGTAATGAGCGATAAGACCCTTCTGTGTAGCCTTGTTATAGTAAGGTGTTACAATAAGAAGAGCGTCTGCGCCATAGGAAGCTGCTTCCTTGGACATCATGATCGCTGTCTCTGTACAATTGGAACCTGTTCCTGCGATAACAGGCACACGTTTGTTAACTTTATCAATTGTGAACTTAATTGTCTGAAGATGCTCTCCGTGTGTCAGAGTAGAAGATTCTCCTGTTGTTCCACAGATAACGATGGCGTCTGTGCTGTTCGCGATTTGATCCTCAAGGATCTCCTCAAGTTTCTCAAAATTCACCTTACCGTCTTCATGCATAGGTGTTACGATTGCAACGCCTGTTCCTTTAAAAATTGCCATTTGTCTTCCTCCTTCTTTCTTCTGTGAAATATTGCTTATTCCCGTTCCTGGTCAGTCAGCTCTGTTGTTATCGTGGTAATACTATCCACATAGGGCTTCAAAGCATCCGGAAGCCAGCGTCCGGTCATAATTATATGCATACTTTCATCCTTCTGCTTAAGCATATCGATGATCGTCTCAACTGGAGCGATTCCTTTATCCATAAGCCCGAGGATCTCATCCAGCAGCAGAAAATCACACTCTCTGGTAGCAATTACCTTCCGTGCGAAATTAAGGCCATTGAGAATATTCGTTCTCTCTTCTGCCTTTTCCTGCTCACTCAGGTCATTATAGCAGGTGTCCATTTTTTCGAAACGGAAAATCTTGAAATCAAAATTATCCAGTTCCTCAAGGAAATCCAGTTCTCTGCGTTCCCTGCCCTTGAGGAACTGTATGATGATCACACTTTTTCCCTGTGTAGCAAAGCGCAGCCCCCGGCCTACAGCCAGAGTTGTCTTTCCTTTCCCGTTCCCGCAATAAACCTCTGTTATTTCTCTTTCCATGATTTTTCCTCTTACTGTTAGTGAAACCGGTAATTCCCCATTTTTCTGATTTTTTTAATATTACCGCAGATTGGCTGGAAATGCAAGTGTTACCTTAATGTTCTCACCACTATTCCAAAATATATCCAATGTTACTCAACATATTCCAATTTACTCACCGAAACTTCATAGGCAATCCTTTTTTCTGTTTCGTTTTCACTAATCCGTTTCATGTACTCCCTGCTCTGGATCCTGCCCCAGATCAGTACATGCCCGCCTACTTCAAAAGCAGAAGCATATCTGGCATTTCTTCCCCAGCATATACATGGTATGTAATCGGATTTTCCGTAAGGTCGATTGACTGCCATCAGAAGATCTGCGATCTCTCTTCCCAACGGTGTTTTTCTGTATACAGGCGGTTTACAGATATATCCGTCCAGAAAGATCTGATTGACCGGCACAGTTTCTTCGTCCTCCCCCACAAACTTCACTTCCCGGGCAAAGACTGAAAGCACAAGCCGGTTTCTCTTTTCTTCATGACGGTTATAGGATCGGAACTGTCCGTGGATCTCGATATATTCTCCCACATAATCCTGTGTGATATCGATCAGCCGCTCAGACACCATCACCGGGATCCTGTCCTCCGAATCGCTGAGACGTTTTACCAGGATATCCATCATGTAAAATCCTTCTCCAAAGACCTGATGGCTGAAAGTAAACCCCGTAGCGATCCGTCCCATAACGGATACCTGATTGTTTTCAATAATTTTATCTGCCATAATAAGTAGCTCTCCTTCCTCTTCGTGTATTTCGTCTATATCAATCTATGTGTATTTACGGTATAATATGCCTGAAAAATGAAAAACCAAAAATATTTTTTTATGTCTTGTAATCTCACAAAAATGTGATAGACTATAAATTTGGACATCATTTTTAACAAAAAAGATTACTTATATATGGAAAGAAAGGATTTGGATTATATGAAGACCAAGCGTGAAGATGTTCGTAACGTGGCCATTATCGCCCATGTCGATCACGGTAAAACAACACTTGTTGACGAGCTTTTGAAACAGAGCGGTGTTTTCCGTGAGAACCAGGAAGTCCAGGAACGTGTCATGGACTCCAACGATATTGAGCGTGAGCGCGGCATTACGATTCTCTCCAAAAACACCGCAGTTCATTATAAGGATGTAAAAATCAATATCATCGATACTCCAGGTCATGCGGACTTCGGCGGCGAGGTAGAGCGTGTGCTGAAGATGGTAGACGGCGTTATTCTTCTTGTGGACGCCTTCGAGGGTGCCATGCCTCAGACTAAATTTGTACTTCGTAAAGCTCTCGAACTGAACCTGCATGTTATTGTCTGCATCAATAAGATCGACCGTCCGGAAGCACGTCCGGAGGAGGTTGTCGACGAGGTTCTGGAGCTTCTCATGGATCTGGACGCATCTGACGAACAGCTGGACTGCCCGTTCCTGTATGCCTCCGCAAAAGCCGGCTATGCAGTTCGTAACCTTGAGGACAAACCTGAGAATATGGCTCCGCTTTTTGAGACCATCCTTGATGCGATTCCTGCTCCGGAGGGAGATCCGGACGGAGATACGCAGGTTCTTATCAGCACCATCGACTACAATGAGTATGTAGGCCGTATCGGTGTCGGTAAGGTTGAGCGCGGAACCATTTCCGTGAACCAGGAGCTGATGCTTCTGAACCATCATGACCCTGACAAACACGAGCGCGTAAAGATCAGCAAACTCTACGAATTTGACGGACTGAACAAAGTTGAAGTTAAAAGCGCTACCATCGGAGCTATTGTTGCAATCTCCGGTATCGCGGATATCCACATTGGAGATACCCTCTGTGCAGGAGACAACCCGGAGTCCATTCCGTTCCAGAAGATTTCCGAGCCAACAATCTCCATGAACTTCCTTGTAAACGACAGTCCTCTTGCAGGACAGGAAGGTAAATACATCACTTCCCGTCACCTTCGTGACCGTCTCTACCGTGAGCTGAACACAGACGTCAGCCTTCGTGTAGAAGACACCGATACAACCGAGTGCTTCAAGGTTTCCGGCCGTGGTGAGCTTCACCTCTCCGTTCTTATTGAGAACATGCGCCGTGAGGGATACGAGTTTGCAGTCAGCAAACCGGAGGTTCTCTATCACACAGACGAGCGTGGACGTAAACTGGAGCCGATCGAAATCGCATACGTTGACGTTCCGGAAGAATTTTCCGGTACTATCATCCAGAAACTCAGCGAGCGTAAAGGTGAGCTTCAGGGTATGAGCACAGCAAGCGACGGAACTGTACGTCTCGAGTTCTCCATCCCCTCCCGTGGACTGATCGGATTCCGTAACGAATTCCTTACCTCCACCAAGGGTACCGGTATCCTGAACACCATGTTTGACGGATACGCACCATACAAGGGAGACTTCCCGTACCGTAAACAGGGTTCCCTCATCGCTTTCGAGGCAGGCGAGACTGTTACCTACGGTCTTTTCTCTGCTCAGGAGCGTGGTACTCTCTTTGTCGGACCTGGCGAGAAGGTGTACAGCGGTATGGTCATCGGACAGAACGGAAAGGCCGAGGATATCGAACTGAATGTCTGCAAGACCAAGCACCTTACCAATACTCGTTCCTCTTCCGCTGACGATGCACTGAAGCTTGTTCCGCCAAAGATCTTAAGTCTTGAGCAGGCCATTGAATTCATCGACCAGGATGAGCTTCTTGAGGTAACACCGACAAGCCTTCGTATCCGTAAACGTATTCTGGACTCCAGAGACAGAAAACGTGCCGCATTCCGCAAGAGCTGATCGAACCTGGCTATCATTTACTGTTGAGCAGAAACCTTTTACAGTAATTCGGCGCAAAGCCGCATAGTGAATGCGGATGCTTTTATCCGCCTGACCTATATTTATATAAACTGCCATATGGGAAGCATTTCCTGTATGGCAGTTTTTTTCTGCATTTCTGAAAAAAATCCCGATAATTTCCGCCTAATTATTCTGAAAATTTAAATAATTTCAAGTTTTTTGGTTTCTTATGTTATCACGCTTTACTTTGCCACAATATTTTTGTGATTTTTTTATCAAAATTATTCCGTATTTTTGTGAATTATTTATCGAATTCTCTATTGACGTCTGAAATCAATTAAATTATAATGTGTACATGATCGTTTGACAAAAGTTTAACGTTAATGTTTTAACTACATGCTGCGTTTTATCTTTTGCCCACCCTTCATATGTGTGCATGTTTTTTGTCAGTGCTGACAATTTTTTAACATGTTTTTTGTGCACAGTGCTGAATTTCAAAAATTTTTTTTAATATTTTTCCAATAATTCAGCGTTCTGCAAAGTAAAATTTACAGTATTTTCCCCTAATTTTCTGTTCGTCATTTTGCACATAGCGGCAAAATTCAGAATTTGCGTTTTTTTCAGAATTTTGATACTATATCAGTATCGAAACTGAAAATTCAATCAGATTGAATCAACAACGAAACGCAGCGCGGGGACTTACAAAAACTCTGCAGCATCTGCCGGCGAAAAAAGGATAAGCCCGCAGGACCACAGACCATTATCATATGAAAACAGGAGGATTCCACATGGCAAAGAAAGAAACTATCCCTACCATCATCGACACTCCAGAAGCCCTGACCGCGAAAATGGCTGCAATGAAAGAGGCACAGAAGATCTTTGCTACCTACACGCAGGAGCAGGTCGACAAGATCTTTAAGGCAGCTGCTACTGCTGCTGACAAGATGCGTATCCCACTTGCCAAAATGGCTGTTGAGGAAACAGGCATGGGTATCATGGAAGACAAGGTTATCAAGAACCATTACGCAGCAGAGTATGTTTACAATGCATATAAGAACACTCAGACATGTGGTGTTGTAGAAGAAGACAAGGCATACGGACTCAAGAAGATCCTGGAACCTGTAGGACTGATCGCTGCAGTTATCCCTACAACCAACCCGACCTCCACAGCAATCTATAAATCTCTTATTTCCCTGAAAACCCGTAATGCGATCATCATCAGCCCGCATCCGCGTGCTAAGAAATCCACTATTGAAGCTGCAAAAGTTGTTCTGGAAGCAGCTGTTGCCGCAGGTGCGCCGGAAGGAATCATCGGATGGATCGATATCCCAAGCCTTGACCTTACCAACATGGTAATGCAGAACGCAGATATCATCCTTGCCACCGGTGGTCCCGGAATGGTCAAAGCAGCTTACTCCTCCGGTAAACCGGCTGTTGGTGTAGGACCCGGAAATACACCTGCCATTATTGATGACAGCGCAGATATCCGTCTTGCAGTTAACTCCATCATCCACTCCAAGACCTTTGACAATGGTATGATCTGTGCTTCCGAGCAGTCCGTAACTGTTCTGGAGAGCATTTATAAAGAAGTGAAGGAAGAGTTCCTTTACAGAGGATGCTACTTTCTTAAAAAAGACGAGATCGAGAAAGTCAGAAAGACCATCCTTATCAACGGCGCACTGAATGCCAAGATCGTAGGACAGAAAGCTGCTACTATCGCTGAAATGGCAGGCGTTACTGTACCGGCTGAGACCAAGATCCTGATCGGTGAGGTTGAGTCCGTTGATATCAGCGAAGAATTCGCACACGAGAAGCTTTCCCCTGTACTTGCCATGTACAAGGCCAAGAATTTTGACGATGCTGTTGCAAAGGCTGCGCAGCTCGTTGCAGACGGCGGCTATGGTCATACCTCTTCCCTCTACATCAACGTAAATGAAACAGAGAAGATGGATAAATTCGAAGCAGCTATGAAAACCTGCCGTATCCTTATCAATACCCCTTCTTCCCAGGGTGGTATCGGTGACCTTTACAACTTCAAGCTTGCTCCATCCCTTACTCTTGGCTGCGGTTCCTGGGGCGGTAACTCCGTATCCGAGAACGTTGGTGTCAAACACCTTCTCAATACCAAGACTGTTGCTGAAAGGAGAGAGAATATGCTCTGGATGAGAACACCGGAAAAGGTTTACTTTAAGAAGGGCTGTATGCCGGTTGCTCTTGATGAGCTCGGTACTGTTATGGGCAAGAAACGCTGCTTCATCGTAACAGACTCCTTCCTCTACAAGAATGGCTACACCAAACCGATCGAAGATAAACTGGATCAGATGGGCATCGTTCATACATGCTTCTCTGATGTAGCTCCTGACCCGTCTCTCGCTTCCGCCAAAGCCGGTGCCAAGGCTATGACAGCCTTTGAGCCAGACTGCATCATCGCTCTTGGCGGCGGTTCCGCAATGGATGCCGGCAAGGTTATGTGGATGCTTTATGAGAATCCGGACGCTGACTTTTCCGATATGTCCATGGACTTCATGGATATCCGTAAGAGAGTTTATACCTTCCCGAAGATGGGTAAAAAAGCTTACTTCGTAGCGATCCCGACCTCTTCCGGTACAGGCTCCGAGGTTACTCCTTTCGCCATCATCACAGATCAGGATACCGGCGTTAAATGGCCACTGGCTGATTACGAGCTTCTCCCGGATATGGCGATCGTAGATACCAATAACATGATGAGCGCACCGAAGGGACTTACCCGTGCTTCCGGTATCGATGTTATGACACATGCCATTGAGGCTTATGTTTCCATGATGGCTTCCGATTACACCGATGGTCTTGCACTGAAAGCGATCAAGCTTGTATTTGAGTATCTGCCGCGTGCATATAAAGATGGCAATGACGTAGAGGCCAGAGATCATATGGCTAACGCTTCCTGCATGGCAGGTCTTGCATTCGCCAATGCATTCCTCGGCGTTAACCACTCTCTCGCTCACAAGCTCGGTGCTTTCCACCACCTGCCACACGGTATCGCAAACGCAGTTGTTCTTCTGGATGTTATGCGTTACAACAGTGCTGAGGTTCCGACTAAGATGGGTACTTTCCCACAGTATCAGTATCCGAAGACACTTGCACGCTACGCTGAGATCGGACGTTCTGTAGGTCTTACAGGCAAGAACGATGCAGAAGTATTCGAAAAACTTCTTGCTAAACTGGATGAGCTTATGAGAACTATCGAGATCCTGCCGACGATCCGTGATTACGGCGTAGATGAGAAACATTTCCTGGAAACTCTGGATGAGATGTCCGAGCAGGCCTTCAATGACCAGTGTACCGGTGCCAACCCGAGATATCCGCTTGTATCCGAGCTGAAAGATATCTATCTGAAAGCTTACTACGGAGAAATGCCAAATAAAGAAAAGAAAAAAGCCAAATAAATGTGGAACATCCTTTTAATGAAACACAGTCGGGAGTCTATTCACTCCCGACTACGTTTCATTTGCTTATTCCCTCTTGCAAAAGATCCCCGATACAGGGCTGCATGAACAGACTGTACCGGGGATCTTTTATTCAACTGCTTTGTAATGATCGTTTATTTCAAGCCATACTCTGCTGCAAGTTTTTTAAATTCAGGAAGAGAATTCACAATTGTCTCATAAGATACACAATATGCAAGTCTCACATAACCGGGGCATGCGAAGGAGCTTCCCGGTACCATAAGGATGTTATATTTCTTACCGGCTTCACAGAAGGCTTTTTCGTCTTCAACCGGAGATTTTACAAAGAGATAGAAGGCACCCTGTGGTTTGATACACTCAAATCCGCATTCTTTCAGGCCATTATAAAGTGCCTGCCGATTTTTATCATAAGCTACAAGATCCGTCTTGGCGTCTACACATTTTGCAACTACTTTCTGGATCAGGGACGGTGCATTTACACAGCCAAGTGTACGGTTTGCAATGGTTGCTGCAGAGATCAGCTCTTCGCTTCCGTCTGCCTCATCAGGGATCACCAGATATCCGATACGTTCACCCGGAAGGGAAAGAGATTTGCTGTAGGAATAGCCCACAACAGTATTGTTATAATATTTCGTCAGGTATGGGACCTCCACGCCATCATAAGCCAGCTCACGGTATGGCTCATCGGAGATCAGGTAGATCACAGTTCCGAACTCTTTCTGTTTTGCTTCCAGGATTGCGGAAAGTTTCTTGATCGTTTCTTCTGAATATACAACTCCGGTAGGATTGTGCGGGGTATTTACGATAACCGCTCTTGTCTTCGGTGTGATCTTCTGTTCAAACTCAGCGAGATTTGGCTGGAAGGTTGTGGTATCTGGAGAGATTTCCACAAGGACACCATCATAATTGCGGACATATGCACCGTATTCCAGAAAATATGGCGCAAAAACGATCACCTCTTCTCCAGGATTCAGGATTGTTTTCAGGATCACATTCAGTCCGCTTGCAGCGCCGACGGTCATGATCAGATTCTTTGCGGAAAATTTCGTATCGAAACGTCTGTTGAGGGATTCTGCGATGGTCTGGCGTACATCCTCAAAGCCTGCGTTGCTCATATATCCGTGAAGAACTGTCGGATCCGTAGTGTTTACAAGCTCGATAATTGCTTCGCGGACGCTGTCCGGTGCCGGTACACTTGGATTTCCGAGACTGAAATCAAAAACCTTGTCTGCGCCATATTTCGCACGGAGGCGGTTTCCTTCCTCAAACATCATACGGATGGCGGAATTATTTTTCACGTAGGGTTTCATTTTTTCTGATATCATTTTGTGCTCTCTCCTTTTATCCGATTTTACAGGGTTTCATATCATTATTTCTACCATAGTCAGAATCTGTTGTACTGTCTACAATTTTACCCCGTCTTGCTTCAGCGTGTCAATACTTTGTCCAGGTAAAGTGCTTCATATTTCCTATGGACAATGCTAGTGTACCTGTTTGTCTTCCGGTTTCGTTCGCACGATCCATACTGACAACGTGCTTCCCACCAGCGCGATCACGAATCCGGCCAGAACATCTGTCGGATAATGGACACCAAGATACAGTCTGGAAAATGCCACCAGTGCTGCCAGGACTACTGCCGGGATTCCGAATTTCTTCGGAAGCATCCGAAGCATTACCAGAGCAACGGCAAAGGATGCTGTGGTGTGACCTGACGGAAAAGAGAAATCCTTCGGTTTGGTGATCATAGGGATGAGAGCTTCGATTTCCGCAAAAGGCCTTGGTCTTGCCACTATATTTTTGAGAAGCAGGTTGGTAACGATCGCCCCGAAGATCAGGGATAAGGCTGCCGCATAACCTGTTTTTCTTGTCTTTGGAACAGCAAGAAGAACAACTGCACAGAGGATCCAGAACCATCCTCCGTTTCCCAGAAATGTAACAGATTTCATAAATGGTGTCAGCATATCCGTTCTTAAATATCGCTGGATCAGGAGAAGGATTTCTCCGTCCAGCTGTTGTATTGACTGTAAAATATTCATATACCTCTTACTGATCAGACGCTACCGCAATCTGCTTTGCCAGCTGTTCATAGCCATGCAGCTGCCCGGCAGTTTACCTGGTCAGATCAGCTTTCTCCTCTTTCTTTATTTTTTATTTCTTTATTTTTCAGCAGACAGAGCAGCTTTCTTTTATATTTCTGCATCTGCAGCTGTCTGATTTACTTATTATCTATTATACTGTATTTTTCTTGATTTTCTAATAACAAAAGCTAAATATTTTATAAATAAAACGCCCCTGCACTGCCGAAATTTCACACAGTACAGGGACATCTCCTTTCCGTTACTTAAAACTTTCTATATAAACTTTTCTTTTTCTTTCAGGATGACTGCGCTTTACGCTCCGCGCTCTGCCTCCCGCTCCTTATAATGATGTGCCTCCTCCAGCATCATATCTTTCACCTTCATCAGTCGGATCTGAGTACTTCTCTCGTTCTCATCCAGCTTCATGGTGATGTATTTAATGTTTGCCCGGGCTTCCGGTATGATGACATGCTCCAGAGCATTTACACGACGCCTTGTTTTTTCGATCTCGGAAGCCATAAGCTGACAGGCCTTTTCCACTTCTGCCAGACGAAGCATATCCGGCAGGATGTCTGCCAGGGATTTTACCGCTCCGTCCAGATCACTGGATGTAAAAGCAAAGCCATAGGAATAAATATCGTTGGCATCCGGTGTTCTTGTTTTGTATTCAAAAACAGGAATATCCACACTCATGACATTCTTTTTTCCGGTTTCCAGATAAACTTCCTGCTTGGGAGCCATCAGTGCCGTATTCAGCGTCTCCTCCGACATTCCTGCTTTTGCAATGACAAAATTGGTGTTGGCGCTTCGGATACCGGCTTCTACTTTTTTTCGCAGCTCCATATTCTCCCGTACCAGATCCAGGAACTGTCTCATCAGCTCGTCCCGCTTATCCTTCAGAAGCTTATGGCCACGTACTGCAGTCACCAGCTTCTTTTTCTGCTTCGTAAGCTCCATACGGGTAGGATTCACCTGTGTTGATGCCACAAATCATCCCCCCTTTATACTTTTCCGTAATACTGATCAAGGAATTTGTCATCGATACGTTTCAGCTCGCTTCTCGGAAGAATGGAAAGCAGCTTCCAGCCGATGGCCAGTGTTTCCTCAATATCACGGTTAGCCTGATAGCCCTGGGAAACATATTCCTTCTCGAAAGCATCCGCAAATTTTGCATAGATCAGGTCAATATCGGAGAGAGCTGCCTCACCAAGAATGGTCATCAGCTCTTTGGCCTCTTTACCACGGGCATATGCGGCAAACAGCTGATTCATGGTGTTGGCATGGTCTGCTCTTGTCTTGCCTTCACCGATACCCTTATCCTTCAGTCGTGACAGAGACGGAAGAACATCGATGGGCGGTGTGATTCCCTTACGGTAAAGCTCACGGCTCAGGATGATCTGTCCCTCTGTGATGTAACCGGTAAGGTCCGGGATCGGATGGGTCTTATCATCCTCAGGCATAGTCAGGATCGGAACCATGGTGATACTTCCTGATTTTCCTTTCTGACGGCCTGCACGCTCATAAAGAGAAGCAAGATCTGTGTACATATATCCGGGATATCCACGACGTCCCGGAACCTCCTTACGAGCCGCGGAAACCTCACGGAGAGCATCCGCATAGTTTGTGATATCCGTAAGGATTACCAATACGTGCATGTCTTTTTCGAAGGCAAGATATTCAGCCGCTGTCAGTGCCATTCGCGGAGTAGCGATACGCTCAACAGCCGGGTCATTTGCCAGGTTCACAAACAGAACAGTACGATCTATAGCTCCGGTTTCCTTAAAGCTCTCTACGAAGAAGTTTGACTCCTCGAAAGTGATACCCATGGCTGCAAATACAACGGCAAACTGCTCATCTTTTCCGCGAACCTTCGCCTGTCTTGCAATCTGTGCCGCAAGCTGTGCATGGGGAAGACCGGATGCGGAGAAGATCGGAAGCTTCTGTCCGCGTACCAGAGTATTCAGTCCGTCAATCGCAGATACACCCGTCTGGATAAACTCCTCCGGATAGCTTCTGGCCGCCGGATTCATGGGAAGTCCGTTGATATCTCTTCTTTCCTCCGGAAGGATCTCCGGGCCGTCATCAATGGGACGTCCCAGTCCGTCAAAAACACGACCCAGCATATCGCCGGATACACCAAGCTCCATGCTCCGTCCCAGGAAACGTACCTTGCTGTTGGAAAGATTGATACCTGTGGAGCTCTCAAACAGCTGCACCAGAGCATTGCTTCCGTCGATCTCCAGAACACGGCATCTTCTTGTTTCGCCATCGGCAAGCTCGATCTCACCAAGCTCGTCAAATGCTACATCTTCAACGCCCCGTACCAGCATCAAAGGGCCGGCAACTTCCTGTATGGTCCTATATTCTTTTGGCATTTTACAGGCCCTCCTTTCCCAGAAGTTCTGCAGTCTCTGCTGCCAGCTGGCGGGTTACTTTCTCATATTCTGCTGCCAGCTGATCTTCTTTTGTATATTTATAACGGCCGATCTGCTCACGTACCGGAAGCTTTACGATATCATTGATATCTGCGCCCTGTTTCAGCGCATCCAGACCCGCATCATAAAATGCAAGTACCAGACGCATCATATTGTGCTGTTTTTCCAGAGATGTGTAGGTATCGATCTCGTGGAAAGAGTTCTGGTGGAGGAAATCCTCTCGGATGGAACGGGCTGCTTCCATTTTCAGTCGGTCACCCGGAGAAAGCGCATCCATACCTACCATCTTTACGATTTCTTCCAGCTCTGCCTCTTCCTGAAGAAGGGTCATCATTCTCTGACGGAGCTTCATCCAGTCATTCGCTACATTTTCGTCAAACCATCCGCCAACGCTGTCCAGATACAGAGAATAGCTGGTCAGCCAGTTGATCGCCGGGAAATGACGTTTGTATGCAAGGTTTGCATCCAGTCCCCAGAATACCTTTACGATTCGAAGTGTCGCCTGGGAAACCGGCTCGGAGATATCACCACCTGGAGGAGATACGGCGCCGATCGCTGTCAGGGCACCCTCTCTTCCGTCTTTTCCACTGCAGATCACATGTCCGGCACGCTCATAGAACTGTGCAAGACGGGAACCAAGATATGCAGGATAACCTTCCTCGCCTGGCATCTCCTCCAGTCGTCCGGACATCTCACGGAGAGCCTCAGCCCATCTGGAAGTAGAATCTGCCATCAATGCTACGGAATATCCCATATCACGGAAATACTCCGCAATTGTAATACCTGTATAGATCGACGCCTCACGAGCTGCAACCGGCATATCTGAGGTATTGGCGATCAGAACCGTACGCTCCATCAGGGATTGTCCTGTTTTCGGATCCTTCAGCTCCGGGAACTCGTTCAGAACATCTGTCATCTCATTTCCACGCTCACCGCAGCCGATATAAACCACGATATCTGCCTCAGCCCATTTTGCAAGCTGATGCTGGATAACCGTCTTACCGCTTCCGAACGGGCCGGGAACTGCTGCCACACCACCCTTGGCAATAGGGAACATGGTATCAATAACACGCTGTCCTGTTACCAGAGGTTTAGCTGGCGGAAGTTTCTTCTTATATGGACGGCCACGTCGTACCGGCCAGTGCTGCATCAGGGTCAACTCTTTATCGCCGTCTGCTGTGGAAAGAACTGCAACGGTCTCATCCACGGTAAACTCGCCGGATTTAATTTCCTTCAGAGTACCTTTCATATTGGGAGGTACCATGATCTTCTGTGTAACAACGATAGTCTCCTGAACGGTTCCAAGAACATCGCCGCCCTCCAGCGGATCTCCCACCTTCGCAACCGGAATGAAATTCCATTTTTTGTCCCGCTTCAGGGCAGGAACCTCAACGCCTCGTTTCAGGTTGTTGCTGCCTGCTACCTTCATGATGTCATCCAGCGGACGCTGTATTCCATCGTAAATGCTTGTAATAAGGCCAGGACCAAGCTCCACGGAAAGGGGCACCTCCATGGACTCTACCGGTTCTCCCGGACGAAGTCCTGAAGTCTCCTCATATACCTGTATGGAAGCCTCATCTTCATGCATCTCAATGATCTCACCGATCAGACGCTGGCTGCTTACACGAACCACGTCATACATATTTGCATCCCGCATACCCTTGGCAATTACCAGCGGTCCTGCCACCTTCTTAATGGTTCCTCTGCTCATCTGAACCAATCACCTGCTTTCTTGTCACTCATTACTGAAAAGAATATCGGAGCCAACTGCCGTCTCCACGGATTTCTTTACATTTTCGATACCTGCACCTGTATTTCCGGAAATTCCGGGAATCTGAATGATCGCAGGCATCAGCTCCTCACTGTATTTACTGATCTCTGCGGAAAGCTGGGCCGCCAGCTGTTCCGTAATATAAATAACCGCATATTCACCGGCTGCCAGACGGTTAAGCTTCTCTTTACCTTCTGCAGGATCCTCCACCGGAAAAGTATCAAGGCCAAGAGCCGCAAACCCGTAAATGCTGTTATAATCACCTAAAACTGCGATCTTATACATACATTTCCCTTGCCCTTTCCCGGATAAACTCTTCCGGAAGGCCGCTGCGCTTTCCGGTGAGAATGATCCGCACCGTCTTGATCTCATTTTCACGGGCAAGCACATAGGCTACCAGCGGTCCCAGTGAAAATGAATTATACAGCTGAGGGCGGATGGTCTCCATGATCTGGTTATCACACCATCTCTCAAAAGCGGAAGCTGATTCCGCCAGTGCCAGAGCTCCGTCCCCATATTTCGTTTCTGCCAGATAACCCATGATCTGATCCATTCCGCTTACTGCCGCGTGGATCAGTCTCTCCTTATCCAGTGTGTCACATTCTGCCATGGCTTTTTTCATAAAGTCCGAACTTTTTCCTGTTTTGCAGGCACGGACTGCGATCCGGATATCTGCTACCGCTACCGTGGATTCCGCATACTGCCGGACGATCTCTTCTTTTGATCGTCCTCCGGCTTTTTTTATGGCATCCAGTGCTGCCCTGTCTACGATAATATCCGCAAGCTGTCCGTCTCTTGTGTGCAAAAAGGTCTCATAGGCTTCTCTTGCCGCTTCCCGCATATCCTCAGGAAAACGATCATATTCCTTATCCTTCAGGAATTTCACCATATCCTCTCCGTCAATGGAACAGTCGCTGAAAAAAATATTCGGCGCTGCCCCTTGCAGGATGCTTGCCTTCACAGCCGCTTTCATATTATGGAAAAGATCCTGATAAGAAAGAACAGAAAAAACAGATCGGTCCGCTACCAGCGAATCCATGATCTCCCAGATCTTTTCTCTCTCCCGGGAAAGAATGGCATCCGCACCGGCTGCAGGATCACCGTTTCCCCAGCCCTTCTCTGTAAGAATCTGAAGGCACTGCTGCTCATCCTGACATGCCAGAAGCTGCTCGATCGCCGCCTGATTCAGAAGTCCGGTCTCCAGAACACGTATCCGCGCCACCGCATAGGCATAATCTTCACCAAACATCATTCACGCCCTCCTTTTTGCGATGGTGTTTTACGCAAACAAAATCTTTCTTACCTGATCCAGAAGCTCATCCCGCTTCTCTGCGAACATGGCATCAATGGAACAGTTTTCCTCAATGCCGCCGTATATCAGGATAAAACCTCCGTCTATGTTTCGGGTTTCACCGGAAATTTCCAGCACACCACCCTTTTTCTGTGCCAGGCTCTTTATTTCCTCACGGAAACCTGCCGGCATACGTTCCAGATCCTTTTTTGAAAAACAGATCTCTCCTTCTCTTGGAAGAAGATATTTCTCAGCCATATTCTTAAGGATCCCAAAATATTTTTCTTCATCCAGATTCTTCACACGGTCACAGGCATCTGCGATCACATTTCCGATCAGCTCCTGCTTGGCTGCAAGAACTGCGGTACGCTTCTTCATATCTGCAGCGGAAGCTGTCCGCTCTTCATAGCTTTTCACCTTTGCCCTGGACTGTTCTTCTCTCTGCTGCCGGATCTTATCTGCCTTTTCTCCGGCTTCCCTGAGGATCTCTGCGGCTTTTTTCTCCGCATCACTGATCGTAACGGCTGCAGAAGCATCGGCCTCTTCAAGAATCTGGCTTACCATCTTCTCTAATCCTGTCATGCTCTGCCCCTCCTGATGAATCAAACCTGAATTCCGCTGACTGCAAGAATGGAGATCAGAAGAGCCAGAATCGCATATGTCTCAACCATTGCAGGGAAAAGCATGGCTTTACCGAACTGCTCCGGTTTCTTGGCTACGATACCGATGGAAGCTACGGAAGTTTTTCCCTGATGGATTGCAGAAAGAAGACCTGCGATAGCAATCGGAAGACAAGCCACAAAGATCATAAGACCGGTTTCCAGGGAAATATCAGCAACACCGCCGCCCAGGATACCAACCTTGGAAAGTGCAAGGAATGCTACCAGCAGTCCGTAAATACCCTGCGTACCGGGAAGAAGCTGAAGAAGCAGAACCTTGGCAAATTTGTCCGGGTCTTCTGTTACAACGCCTGCTGCTGCACGGCCGGCTGTACCAACACCGATGGCGGAACCTATACCTGCAAGAGCTACGGAAATTGCTGCTCCCAATAATGCCCAAACGATACCACTCATAATATTAATCCTCCTTAATATCTACATATTTTGTATTTTCGCGGAAGGGGTGGAACTCTTTTCCTCCGCCCTCAAAGAATTTGCCGAAAAACTCTACGTACTGTAATCGGCAGGTGTGCACGTATGCACCCAGAAGATTGATCAGAAGGTTAAAGATATGACCAATCACAAATACAAGAATAAATACGATCCATCCCAGAATACTGTCTCCCAGCATACTTCCCATCTGGTTCATAACCGATGCGATAACTCCGGTGGCAAGTCCCAAGGCCAGAAGTCTGGAATAGGAAAGAATATCACTGACCCATCCCGTGATATTGTAAAGATCATAGGCTCCAAGCGCCAGCCTCAGGAATGGATTCTTCTTATCTCTTCCTGACATGAAGAGAATTCCCACCGCACCGATGATCGCCATCCATTTTCCGACCTGTATCACTGCCGGTGAAAGGTTCAGATCCATCTGAGAAATAGAACGGAACATGCTGCTTGGGATAAAGATCAAGATCAGTCCCATAAGAAGCAGGAACCAGAGTACTACGTCACAGAAAAAGTCGAGATATTTTCTGTCACGTAACAGCATGTAGCCCTTAAGACCCATTCCCAGAAACATATGGATCAGACCAAACAGCATGGAGAACACCAGAAGTCTCATTGGCTCATTTAACGGTGCAAACCATACCGGCTTCACCGTGACCGGCCTGTGCAGATATACCTTCGAAAATACATCGATAAAATCTCCGAAATATCCGCCAAACATCACGCCCCAGAACAAAGTGGACAATCCACAGTACATAAAAAGCCGGATGGATTTCTGCATTCCGCTCTCCATCCTAGGGAACTTCAGAAGTACTCCCAGACAGACTGCAAAGACGATCAGTCCATATGCTGCGTCTGACAGCATCAGTCCGAAAAGAAATACATAGCAGGCTGTCATGATCGTGGAAGGATCGATCTCTCCCTTTCCGGGAAGACCAAATGCTGCCAGAACTCCCTCTCCTGCTGCTCCGAATTTACCGTTCTGAAGGGCAACCGGAACATTTTCTCCCTCAGCATCTTCTGCTTCAAAAACAATATCGTACTTCTCCGTAAGCCGTTTCTCCATTGCAGGAACCTGTTTCTTCGGAAGATATCCTGTCACAAAAAAAGTGCTCTCCGACTGGCGGATCTGTCCTAATACCTCATATTTCTGTGCACGGATTCGGAAATAATCGGACAAAAGCTGAAGAGAGCTCTTCCTGTCGTGAAGAGCGCGTATCTGTTCCCGAATCTGTTCGGACTCTTCCTGAATGCGTACCACTTCATTCTTAAGGTTCTCCAGCTCCTGTGCCGGAACCTCTGATACCAGCTGTGCCGGTCTTGCAAATCCCTGCATCCGAAGCGCTTCTTCCAGTTCCTGTGCCTGTGCTTTCAGGCAGACAACCACCAGGCTCAGCTTACCGGCATCATTTGAGATTTCCCGAATGTCAAAGGATTCAAGCTGTGGTGCATCCGCTGCCAGCTGACTGTATACCTGATCCAGAGTTATATTTCCATCAATACTTCCCACAAGTACCGCTGCTTTCGCTGTACCGCCGAAGTTCATCGGAATATCCAGCTTCAGCCATGGAGCAAGAGCTGCTTCCTGCTGTTCTAGCTTAACTGCCGCCGCACTGTTCTCTGTAAGCTTCTTCCGGTATCCCTGAATTTCTCTGGCTGTTCTCAGGATCTCTTCCTGATCCCGGATAGCTTCTTCCTCCTGCTTCCTTCCGATCAGCGGTTTCCCTGCCAGGGATGCCAGCATGGATTGCTTTTCCTTCGAAAATTCATCCAGTATTTCGATTGCCTGATCACAAAGGGATGCGTTCTTCTCAAAGATCAGCCGGGCATTCATAGTATCCATCGTCTTAAGCTCCGGATCCAATTCCGCTGCATCGATCTCCAATACTCCAAGTGACTGCAGTTCTTCCAATATGGCCTTACGGTTCTTTTTCATTGCGCAGATACTGATTCGCTGCATCTGCAATACTGCCATTTTCGCACTCCCCCTCTCAGAACAAACTGTCCATTACTGTCTGGATCGCCTGCTCGTGCTTCGACTCCGCTTTCTTTTTCAAAGCTGCAAGCTCTTCCTCCGCCTGTCCAACGACAGTGTTCTCTGTACTGTGTGCACGTTCTTCGGCTGCTTTCATATCAGATGCCGCCTGTTCGCCGGCGGCTGTTTCCGCCTTTCTGATAATATTCTCTGCCTCTTTCTCAGCTTCGCTGATGATACTCTGTGCACGGACGGATGCATCCTTTATCTTCTGCTGTGCTTTTGCCTCCGCCTCTTTCACTGCCTTGATCGTTTCCTGGATCATCTGATCACCGCCTCTCTGCATATCCAAATTGTACCACAATCGCTTTTTCAAAACAATGTTTATTATGCAATTTAACGATAAATTTATTTGTATTGTGTCAAAAAGTCGTCATATATGTTATATTTTTGCCATTTTTTCGCACACTTTTTATTTGTTTATTCTATTCATATTTTTTATTTTTATTCAAAAAAGCCATCAGCCCGATGAAAATGTTTTTTACATCTTCATCGGGCTGATGGCTTTCAATTATGAACAGACGGTGAATGCGGACTAACCTATTCACCCGACCTACAGTGGCTATCTGTTCTATTTGTTAATTGTACAGGTAATTTGCAATGTCTTCGCTTTTGATATTCTCAGCATCGATCCATACCGGATCAAGTAAAACCTTCTTATCAATCTTTGTTTCCTTCTTCGGTGCAGTAGACTGAATAGCCGCCCACATGGTCTGATATCCCATCGCATAAGGATTCTGTGAAAGCACTCCCAGTTCTTCCCCTTTCTGGATCGCTTCCTGCTGTTTGCTAGTTGCATCTACGCCTACCATAGCAACTTTATTTTCTCCTGTGTCCTTATTTACCTCCAGAAACATTTCAGAAACCTCGGCATTGGTGCAGAAAACACCATCCAGTGCCGGATATTTATCCAGAACTTCCTTCATGGCTTCCTTCATATCATCAACCTGGTCAGAATATACGGTTTCCACCACTTTAATATCCGTATAATTTGCAATATTATCCAGAAATCCCTTTACACGTTCCTGAGCACTCTGTGTTTTCTCCTGTGCGGAAAAAACAGCCACATTTCCCATTTTTCCAATGGCGCTGCCAAGCTTATATGCTGCATATTTGCCGATCTGTGTATTGTCTGTTCCACGGAAAGCTCTGACCAGCTTCGTATCACTGACATTGGAATCAAACGCGACCACCGGAATTCCGTTCTCTTTCGCTGCTTCCAGCTGTGCCTGACAGGAATCCATATCTCCGGCAGAAAGACACACTACAGATGGATTCTCAGCGATCACTGCATCAAGAGTATTAATCTGACTTTCTACGTCCTCTTCATCATCCGGACCCTCAAAGGTCATCGTGATCTGCTTGTCTTTTTTGAAACCATACGCTTCATTTACGTCCTTGACAGCAGCTTCCATTCCTTCTTTTACTTTATTCCAGAACTCGCCTTTTTTGCTTTTGCTGACAACAGCTATTCTGGCACCTTCTTCAATAGAAAGAGTGTCATCGATCTCAGGGATCAGCGGGCTTTTTTCTTCTTCCACTTCGGTTGCTTCAGGGGTTTCCTGGACATCTGCTACAATCGGTGCAACAAGCTTTTCTACTTCTTCTTTCTGACAGCCTGTCAGCAGGGTTGCCACAGCCAACAAGGCTGCTGACGCTACTGCAGCTCTTTTCATTGTAATCTCCTCTTCCTCGCTGGTTACTGTTCTCTATGTTCTTTATCGTCTGCCTTGTCCATCCACAGTAACTTATACTTTACAAAAATCTTACATTTGGTTACTTGCTTTTTACATTATACACTTTTTCGTATTTCCGTCCAGAGTTTTTACACTTTTTTCACAAAATCCAGAAACGCACTTCCCTGTGGCTCTGTTTCAAACTTCATCATTTTTCCTGTTCTGGGGTGTTTGAATTCCAGACAACTGGAACAAAGTCCCAGTGATGTACCTTTTTCTCCCGAAGGATTATATTTCCGGTCTCCGAGAAGGGGCAGTCCCTCATGAGAAAGCTGCACACGGATCTGATGATGCCGACCTGTTTCCAGCCTGATCTTAAGAAATGTCCGGGATTTTCCGTTTATCTCCTGCTGATCCAGAACTTTATAGTGAAGGATCGCTTTTTTTGCTCCCGGTGTATTGGCAGACACCACCTGAGACATGTTGGCTTTTCCATTTTTTTTCAGATAGTCTGTAAGAGTCCCTTCTGAGCTCTCTGCTTTTCCCTCTGTTACTGCCAGGTAATATTTTCCGGCGCCTCCTGCCATCATCTGTTTACTCAAATTTCCTGCTGCTTCGGATGTTTTCGCAAATACAAGAATGCCTTCTACTGGCTGATCAAGGCGATGTACTACTCCCAGATATGGGATCTTTCCCGGTGTTTTTTGTGCCAGATAATTTTTCAGAGCACTTTCCATATCCATTGTTCCTATTTTTGCTGCCTGCACCGGCATTCCTGCTGTTTTTCTGCACACAAGGATCTCTTTGTCTTCATATAAAATATTTTCTTCAATCTGATAATTCCACATATTTTCTCATCTTACTTCCTTTCTCACAGAAGTATAACTGATGATGTTTTTGATGGCAACTGATAAATATAACTGTTCGGAAAATCTCTGATCGAAAATTTTGCTCTCTGCTCGGATCATATTATTTTATCCAGGGCTTTTCGGAATGGTTATATACTTAATATATGCAATCTTATATACACAACGAGACGGTCATCACTTTTTTTACTTTTACAGTTTCCAAAAATGATGACCGTCTCAACACTCTTCGTTATTCAATTTTTCTTCCTCTTCGTTCTTTCGAATAAAGTTTTCTTGTTATACTTATTATACTTATCAATCGAAATCTTTGATTTTATATACTTTATAAAATAATTTCGATTCTCTTTATTCAATTTTGAAATTTTTCTTTTTCAGATTCTCTCTTCTTTTTTATTTCCTGCTCATAAACGACTGATATATGTAAGTATATCTCTTCGATTATTTAGAAAGTTTTATAGATCAGAAATCATTTTTTACGATGTTTGATTTCCTGTTTATCTGAAGAATTTCGGTGGTTATACTTTTTCCTGTTCACTAAACAATTCTGGACTTAACTTCTTAAATTCAAAACCATTTGTCATCTCTGTACTTTGCGATCTGCTGATTCAAATCGACCTATTGGGATTTTCTCCTCTGCAGTTCTTTAAAGTATCCTGGAAAAAAGTTCCTGCCCGATTCTTCTATTTTTAATATCCTCTCAGATATTCTTCTGATGCAAAGCTTCAATCCATATCCTAATGGTTCTGATATGCATTTCAAAGTATCGTTCTCATCTTCACGTTTGTTCTTGGAATCTCTTCTTTCCAACGAACCGGTGAGTTGAGGGTTTTACTCTTTCGGGAAATATTTCTTTACATATTTCCTGAAATCTTTGTATCAGGTGTGTGACAGTTGTTCAATATGAGTTACCGATTCTATATTACCTGAAATACTGATTTCCTTTTGTTTCTGATTTCTTAAAATATAAGTAAGATTTAAGAGGATCTTATTTATATTTCATAAAAGAAACTTCTGTTTTCTTAAGGTGTATCATATGTGATCTGTATCAGGTCTTTCTTGCAGGAAATTCGGTTCCTGTCACTCTCATATTGATGATGGTGTTTGTTTATGTTCCCACTGGAATCACCTTTTCCTTTCTTCATCCTTCATGTGCATCTATGCTATGAATTGAATGATTTTCTTTTTTGTTTTTTTCTTGTTGTTTTTGATGGTCTTATAATAACATCGTTGCGGATATTTGTCAATACATTTTTGTGTTTTTATGCTATTATTTTTATTTATTTGTTTTATTAGGTGTTTATATTTTATAATTTGTTTGTATTTTTTATTATTTTCTGTTAATTTATGCTATTGTGAAGTTGTGAAGAACGGGATGGTATGTTGCAAACGGACGGTCGGGAAGGACGGGAGGGGCGGGTGAGGCTTCGGAGGTCTAGTGCTTCTAAGGCTGCGGGGATTCTGCTAAAACCGCTGAAAAAATCCCAGAACTCGCTAACGCTCAAACAGCTGGGATTTTTCCAGCAACGCAGCCTCCCCGCGGCCTAAGAAGTACTACGACTCCTGCAGAGTCACCCGCCCCTCCCGTCCTTCCCGCCCTGACTTTCGAACATGGAAAGTTAGTTAGAAAAGTTTCTGTGTGACTGTATTGGCCCTGCAAACATTGCAATGTTTGTACTTTGCAATGTTTGCAGGGGATTGAGATAAACTTTATTTGAAAGAACGAAGAAGAAAAATTGAATAACGAAGAGTGTTGAGACGGTCATCATTTGTTGAGCTTTTCTTGATATTTTTACCGGGGCTGGGATTTGTCTCTGGGAATGTCAGCGTGAGGTGTCCTGTGGAGAGCAGGGGCTTCGGAGTGAGCCTTTGGTCATACTTGGCGGCTGAGGTGACCTGTGGAAAGGTATTCTGCGGATACAGGCCGCAGAATAAGGCCCATCTGTCTGAGCCAGGTACGCATCAGCGTACATGGCGAGTTATGGGCCGGCCTTTTCACAGGTTGCCTCAGACGCTTAGTATGACCAGGCGAAACGACAGCCTCTGCTCCCCACAGGACACCTCACGCGTCCGCATCATCCACATCCCATAAATAAGTATCCATAACCTTAAAAGTAAAAAAGCAGACCGGCAACCTCGATTAAAACGGTCACCAGTCTGCAAAACAACACGGAAATTCTTAAATTACTATATTCCGCTCTGCAGCATATTCATGAACACAGCTTGAACGCCTTCACGCTCTATATGTGTTCAATCCCTGCATCTATTTACGATTATAATTGATCAGACAACCCTTAAGGATGATCTCTCTCTCATCATCTGTCAGCTCACCCAGAGTTACATCGAACTCCTTCAAAGAATCACCTTCAACAGTATATCCCTTGATCACGTCTGCTTTTTCCTCAACCGCCTTGCGGATTCCCGGGAAGAACAGATAATCACCGTTCTTGAACGGAAGATCTCCTGACGGGATCAGGAATGGAAGCATACCCCAGTTGATCAGATTGGAACGATACCTCTTGGTTGCATACTCATTGGCAATGTTTGCCCAGCCGCCAAGTACCTTCTGGCAGGATGCAGCCTGCTCTCTGGCAGAGCCATCGCCCGGTTTCACTGCAAAGATGGTACTTCCTACGCCAAGGTTGGTCTTATCTACATCCGGATAAGTCTTGTTGATGGTTTTAATAACCGGTTTCAGTTCCGGAACAGCCTCTGCCGGGCAGTTACCTGCCTGGATTGCCTTCTGTGCTGCCTGGATCTCTTTTGCACGGCCAACATAAGCCGGATCCTTTCTGGACAGTGTGAATTCTGCAAGTCCAAGCGGATTGGAACGGTAGGAGGATGTCTCACCGGACGGGATCAGCTCGTCAGTGGTAGTAACCGGATCGTGGATCTCGGAAACAACCTTCAGGATCAGGTTGTCTGCAAGTGCAGCCATCTCCGGCCAGTCTTTGATATTCGGTCCAAACTGGATCTCTACGCTTGGATCTGCCACGCCCTTGCTGTCAAATACACGGTTCTCGTAGATAGACTTATCGAAGTAGTATTTATGCTCGGAATAACTTCCGTCAAACTCCTCTGCTGAGGTAAGGAATCCCTTGTTTGCTGCTGTAGCTGCAATGGAACGTGCATCCATAAGTGCAACCGAAGAGATCTGACCGTTCTGGATCTTGGAGCCTTCACGGTTCGGGAAGTTTCTGGTTGTATGACGGATACTGAATGCATTGTTTGCAGGTGTATCTCCGGCGCCGAAGCACGGTCCGCAGAATGCAGTTTTCACAACTGCGCCTGTTCCGATCAGTTCTGCAAGAACACCATTCTTAGCCAGTTCCATGTAGATCGGAGTACTTGCCGGGTATACACTTAAGGTGAAGGCATCATGGCCGATATTTTTGCCCTTGAGGATATCTGCTGCAGCGCAGATATTCTCGAATCCACCGCCTGCACAACCGGCAATGATTCCCTGCTCAACATAAAGCTTGCCATCAACTACCTTGTCTCTCAATGTGAACGGAATCTTTCCGTCAAGGCTTACCTGTGCTCTCTTCTCCACATCTGCAAGGATATCGTCAAGGTTTGCCTTCAGCTCATCGATGGTGTAGGTGTTACTTGGGTGGAACGGCATTGCAATCATTGGTTTGATCTCACTGAGGTCGATCTCTACACAGCCGTCATAGTATGCAACGTTGCCCGGTTTCAGTTCTTTGTAATCCTCCGGTCTTCCGTGAATCGCATAGAATTCCTCGATCTTCGCATCTGTCTGCCAGATGGAGGAAAGACATGTGGTTTCTGTTGTCATAACATCAACACCGATACGGAAATCTGCGCTTAAGCTGGCAACGCCTGGTCCAACGAACTCCATAACCTTATTCTTCACATAGCCGTTGGCAAAAACCTCGCCGATGATGGCAAGCGCTACATCCTGCGGTCCTACACCCGGACGTGGAGCACCTTTCAGATAAATAGCAACTACTCCTGGCATATTAATATCGTATGTCTGGCAGAGAAGCTGTTTTACAAGCTCCGGTCCGCCCTCTCCCATAGCCATGGTTCCAAGTGCTCCGTATCTTGTATGACTGTCGGAGCCGAGGATCATCTTTCCGCCGCCTGCAAGCATTTCTCTTGCAAACTGATGGATAACTGCCTGATGAGGCGGTACATAAACTCCGCCGTACTTTTTGGCACAGGTGAGACCAAACATGTGGTCATCTTCATTGATGGTTCCGCCTACTGCACAGAGGGAGTTATGGCAGTTGGTCAGTACATATGGTACCGGGAACTTCTCAAGTCCTGAAGCTCTTGCAGTCTGGATGATTCCCACAAATGTGATATCATGGGAAGTCAGTTTATCGAATTTGATCTGAAGTTTCTCCATGTTATCGGATTTATTATGAGCCTTGAGAATAGAATATGCGATGGTATTCTTAGCAGCCTCTTCTTTCGCTACAGGCAGATCAGCCTGGTTCTCGGGAATGATTTCCTGTCCGTTCTGAAGATAAACGCCGGTATCGTAAAGTTTCATTTCGGTTCCTCCAATCTGTAATGATTCTTTTTTTTTCATAATTTCGTTTATTATAGAGGATTTTTACACATTAGTCAATAAAAGTGAGCACACCTGGTGCATTGTTTTGTATACAAGCGTTATTGTCCTGTGCTTTACTTTCCCTGCAAAATCCGCTATACTGAAGACCATATCGGACGGATATTCATATTCTGCCGGCTGTGGCAGTTTCAATACGGAGGTACTATTTATGTTTCGTTTATGGGGAAAAATATGGAAAGACAATCGCATGCTTCAGGACACCGTTGTCTGTGATGACAGCGATGATACCAGAACCCACAAGATCTTTCACGGACTTGAGGAAATCTGTTATCAGATGGATCTGGGAAATCCTATCTGGCTGGATGCCACAGTGCGGGATTTCAAAAAGCATGATAAGGCCCGTTTTTATCAGGATAATTTCATTGAACATATTGAATTCGACTACCTGGAGATCCAGGTGATCGAGGAAGACTGAATAACATATAAAAGGACGCAGGAAAGCCACGAATGCTTATCCTGCGTTCTCTTTTTTTAAAAATTCCCAATCTGGGAGGTATATTTCAGAAGATCATGCTTACTGCCTTTAATGAAGTTTATGCTCTCAGCCAGGAGAAAAATGTAACGCTCCGTATGGCAGCTTACATGGTTGCGATCAAGAGGATCACCACAGCCGGCAAGCTCCGTGGCGGCCCGATCTCCATGGGGTGATAAGGTATAGCTGATAAATTCCTTATCTTACACAACTGCATACATAAAAAAGCTCTCCGGCGGATACAGAGAATCGTATCTGCCGGAGAGTTTTTTATAAGTATATATTTCGTCAAGCGGATATCCTCAAGTCCCCACCTGCTGCTTATTGCTTTTCGCAATTGAAACAGGAAACTTACTTGATTCGGTTAATCTTCAGCATTTCCAAAGATCATTGCATCCGGTTTCCTTATTCCGGAATATCTTTGTGTACATTTCTGTATTTTCTCAAATATACCGGGATATGTTTTTACTCTGCATTCATAAACTCCCGTATGATCTCCCGCATGATCTCTTCCTCCTCCGGAGAAAGCATCTTGCTGAAGTGGCTTCCGGTAGCAGCCGTCTGACGGATACTTCTGGTGATCTTATCTACGATTTCTTCCTGCAGAACAGGATCCGGCTTTTCTGCGACCGGTACTTCCTCCACCCAGGTACGGACCTGTTCCACATAATCTGCAAGAGAAGCCATCACAAGCTCTTCCTTATAAGAAAAGTCCAATGCCTGACGAAGAAGAAGCAGTACTACCGGCACTGCCGCCCCTATATAAAGATAAAGCATAGACAATCCTTCCCTATATCCCAGTCTGCTGTTGAGAAAAACAGACAGTCCAAGAAGAAATGTACAAAACAGTGACGGATACCACACAAATCGGTTCATCCGATGCCAGAGCCTGTCCCTTGATTTCCACAGGTTCAGCCATTTTTCTTTGAGATTCTGTAATCGCTGCGTATTTCGGATCATTCTTCGGTAGGTAAGGTTTGTTGCCAGCATCCCCAGACCGCCGATACATCCCATGGATGTCATGACGTAAAGCGGGATGTTCAGCTTCATGATCATCTCCAGCATAAGCCCTCCCTTTTTCACTGCCGCACAGTGCCTGAGCGTGCTTTTGTTCTTTAGCCGCACTGCTCATCGCCTTAGGAATATTATACTTCTATATAACTTAACTGGAAAGAATTTTCGTTCGTCAAATGCTGCCCCTGTTTTCGGTCTTTTTACATTTCCTGCAGTACTTTGACTACATTTTCAAATTTCATGAAGTGAGAAGCCTTTACGAGGATGGTATCTCCAGGTTTCACATATGTGTTCAGGTTCTTAAGAAGGCTTTCCAGATCTTTTTCCCGGATGACTGTCAGGTCCGGATTGGTCTGAGATGCCTTTTCCGCGATATGGGCTGCAAGTGGTCCTACGCAGATGCATGCATCGATCCTGCACTGACCTGCATGAACGCCTACACCTTCATGAAGTGCAGCTTCATCCGTTCCAAGCTCACCCATATCGCCAAGGATGGCAACCTTTCTTCCAAGTCCGTCCTGAAGAACATCCAGGGAAGCCTTCATGGACATGGGATTTGCGTTGTAGCAGTCATCTACGATCATGAATTTATCGGTCTCGATCATATTGAATCTTCCGCTGACCGGTTCCAGGCTTTCGATGCCATTTTTGATCTGCTCTGCATTCAGTCCGTAAAGTCTGCCCACAGCCGCTGCTGCCAGTGCATTGGATACCATATGACGTCCCGGCATTGGAATATCTACATGAAATGTCTGGAACTCTCCGTTCTCTGCCATTTTTCCCTTCAGACAGATGTCACAGCTCATTCCCTTCAGGCCACGGCTTTCCACATTTTCACAGGTAACAGAAGCATTTTCTCCGTTTCCGAAAAATACCGGCTGCATGCCGTTGTATTCCTTTACTGTAGAAAGCTTATCATCATCACCGTTAAGTACGATATTTCTCTTCACATACTGAAAAATCTCTGTTTTTGCCTTCAGGACGCCGTCTCTGTCCCCAAGATTTTCCAGATGGCAGGTTCCGATGTTTGTGATCACGCAGGTGTCCGGTTTTGCGATCTTTGCAAGACGGGTCATCTCACCGAAATCACTGATTCCCATTTCCAGAACTGCAATCTCATCTTCATCACGAAGGCGGAATACTGTCAGTGGAAGTCCCAGCTCATTGTTGAAATTCCCCTGGGTTTTCAGTGTACGGTATTTTTCCTTCAGCACAGAGGCGATCACCTCTTTTGTGCTGGTCTTTCCAACGCTTCCTGTGATTCCCACAACCGGAATATCAAGCTGCTCCAGATAAAACTCCGCAATGTCTTTTACTGCCTGAAGGGAGGAGCCTACCTGGATATACGGATGATCCGCCCCTTCAAGAGTTCTCTCGGATAAGGTCGCGAGTGCACCTGCTTCCATTACCTGCGGGATAAAACGGTGAGCATCCACACGCTCTCCTACTACCGGTACAAAAAGACCTCCTTTTTCCACCTTACGGCTGTCCGTTGTGATCGCAGTCACTTCCTCCTGAAGTTTTTCCTGCGGGCCGTGGTAAATACCATTGCAGACTTTTGTGATATTTTCCAATGTAAGATTTTTCATGAATAAAATCCTTTCTTTTGCCAGAAACTCCTCCTGTCAACAGGAGGAGTTACGGTCAGATATTTTATTTGCTGTATTTCTTAAAAGAAATGCGGATCAGTTCTTCACAGAGGTCCGGATAGTCGATTCCCAGGACCTTTGCTTCCTGCGGGATCAGACTGGTGGGTGTCATTCCCGGAAGTGTGTTTGCCTCCAGGCAGTACATATCACCGTTTTCTTTCATCATGAAGTCAAAACGTGCATAGCCCTCAATGCAGAGAGCCTTTGCACCAGCTTCCGCATAATGCTGCATTTTCTCGGTCAGTTCCGGTGAGATCTCAGCCGGACAGGTTTCTACTGTGGAGCCTGCCTGATATTTGTTCTTGTAATCATAAAAGCCCTGCTTCGGTGCGATCTCGATGATCGGATAAGCCTTTCCGTCTACAACTGCAACGGAAAACTCACGACCCCTGATATACTCTTCAACAACTACCTCATCTTCATAAGAATAAGCACCATCAATGGCATCCTCATATTCTTTCTGGTTGTTTACAATATAAACACCTACGCTGGAACCACCGCAGCATGTTTTTACAACAACAGGAAATTCCATACCAAGATCATGGATGTTTCTTGTACAGTTTTCTTTCAGCATGGAAACGCCCTTCGGTGTCGGTACCTGATCCATGAGAAAGATCTTCTTGGTGAGGCCCTTATCCATAGCAAGGGCACTGCTTAAATATCCGGTTCCTGTGTAACGGATCCCCAGAAGATCGAAGGTTGCCTGAACCTTTCCATCCTCTCCGTTGGAACCGTGAAGTCCCATAAATACAATGTCTGCTGCCTGACACAATTCCAGTACATTCGGTCCGAAAAAGCTTCTTCTTGTGCGTTTGATCTCTTCGATATCATCATCGAAGCTTCTCATATACTCTGCCGCAGAATCTACCTCATAATCTTTATCTCCAAAGGGCTCATCCCAGTCCACCGGCTCCAGTCCGCAGAAAATATCTACAAGAATGGCATTATGGCCTTTTTTACGAAGTGCCTTGCAGACACCGGTTCCTGTTACGATGGAGATCTCTCTTTCTGTACTGGTTCCGCCTGCCAATACAACGATATTCATACTTTCATCTCCCTTGATGATCTTGTGTTTTCTTTTTTCGTATTCTTTTAATATTTCTTTTAATCTCTTATTCATAAACTACGATTGGTACTCCTACACTAATATTATTATAAATGATTGCCGCCTTATCCTTCGGGGTGTTTACACAGCCATGAGAACCATTTGTGATATAGATCTGCCCGCCATACTGTGAACGCCAGCTTGCGTCATGGATTCCGACTCCTCCGGAAAACGGCATCCAGTATGTAACCGGTGATGCATATCCAGGTCCCTTCAAAACTGCCGGTGAACGCATGGCATCCAGTGCAAAGCATCCGGTCGGTGTGGAATGGCCCTTTCGGACACAGCCGGTAACTACCGGTGTATCTACCAGAAGCTGTCCGTCTTTATAGAATACCATTCTCTGGTTGGTCAGGTCAATCTCTACATATGTATTTCCGATATCATTGGTATCTCTGCAAAGTCCGCTGTAAGCATACGCCGGCTGTCTCACTTCTGTAGTTCCTGCAAGAATGGCATTATAAAGCCATTCAGTCTCTGCGGTCTGATCGATAGCCCATCCGTAATCACCGCCCTTGATGGTTTTCTGGCGGCCATCGTAGGTGGTAAATGTCCTCGTGCAGCCAAAGGTATCATATTTATATCCCAGGCTGTTCACATAAGCTGCAACCTGATCTTTGTTTACTATATAATCTCCGTTTGCGTCCCTGACCAGCCAGTCTTTGATGGTATTTCGGTCAAGCTGTTCCGACCGGTCCGAAAAATCATAGGTGATCACGCAGCTGATAAGCTTGTTCATCTGGTCACAATCTTTTTTCAGAGCTTCATCGTCTTTATATATCGATGGTTTTTTGTAGCAGTTTTTCTTTTCCAGACTAACTGTTTTGTCTCCTGCGGAAACAGCTGCACGGATCACCTTCTGAACCTTTTTTGTATCCAGGGTCGTTCCTTCTTTTTCCGGCTGGATCTCGTAGGTTTCGCCATTATCCTTAATGCATGCGTCTGCAGGCTTTTCCATATTGTCCTTCTGCATGCATTTCAGATTCTTCACAGCCTCTATCAGCTTGTTCTGATCTTCATAAGCAGTATCCGTTGCCAGTGTATATTTTTTCTTCTGATTAAAAGCAAGGAACCATTTGTACCTGTCCTGTTTCTTGATCAGCTTTTTGGCTCCGCCACCCGGCTTGTAGACCAGTCCGGCTTCTTTTGCGGTAATGCTCTCTTTTCCGTTATTTCTTGTATCAACGGTAAGAACATATGCCTGCACTTCCTTTGCAAGAAGCTTTTCTGTTTCATCTGCAGTTTTATAGGAGCAGTTAAAACCATTCACCTGAGATCCCGGCAAAAAATGATCTGTAAAATAGTGTACACCATATCCATAAGCCCCTGCTGTAAGGATCAGCAGGATCATGATCAGTGCAATGACCAACTTTTTGCCTGTTTTCATTTTTTCTTTTTCCTCATCCATGAGCTCTCTCCAATAGTTATGACTGCCCGGTATTACGCATGCTGAAATACCGGGCAGTCTGATGTGATCGATTTATTTCTCCAGAAGTTTTTCCACACTTACAAGCTTCACACAGAGAACAAATACCTCTGCTGCCTTGCCAAGCTCCTCAACGCTTGGGTAGCTTGGTGCAATACGGATATTGCTGTCTTTCGGGTCCTTTCCATATGGATAGGTTGCGCCTGCTCCAGTCATAACAACGCCTGCTTCTTTTGCTTTGGCAACGATGGCTTTCGCACAGCCTTCCATAGAATCAAAGGAAATGAAATATCCGCCGTGAGGTTTGGTCCACTCACCGATTCCAAGTCCATTAAGCTCTTTATCCAGTGTTGCGAGAACAAGCTCGAATTTCGGACGAAGGATGTCTGCGTGTTTCTTCATATGCTCATGCAGTCCGTTGATATCTTTGAAGAAACGAACGTGACGAAGCTGGTTCAGTTTGTCGTGTCCGATGGTCTGTACAGTCATGTATTTGCGGAAGTCATCCAGGTTCGCCTTGGATGCAGCAACTGCTGCGATACCGGAACCAGGAAAGCTTACCTTGGAGGTAGAAGTAAATTTATAAACAATGTCCGGATTTCCTGCTTTCGCACACTCATCAAGGATCTCAAGAAGGAAATCCTGATTGTCATCATAAAGATGATGGATGCTGTAAGCGTTATCCCAGTAAATACGGAAGTCCGGTGCAGCCGGCTTCAGATGCGCAAAACGCTTAACTGTTTCTTCGGAATAGGTGTAGCCCTGCGGATTGGAATATTTCGGAACACACCAGATTCCTTTTACTGCCGGATCTTCATTGACATATTTCTCAACCATGTCCATATCCGGGCCTTCCGGAGACATCGGAATGTTGATCATCTCAATGCCGAAAAATTCTGTGATACGAAAATGACGGTCGTATCCTGGTACAGGACAGAGGAATTTCACCTTGTCAAGCTTGCACCATGGTGTATTTCCCATTACTCCGTGGGAATAGGAACGTGCAATGGTATCGAACATTACGTTCAGACTGGAGTTACCATAGATGATAATGTTCTCTGGCTCTACCTCTGACATCTCACCGAGAAGTCTCTTGGCTTCCGGGATTCCGTCGATGACTCCATAGTTACGGCAATCCACACCGGTCTCACATTTCAGATCTGCATCCCCTGCAAGTACTTCCATCATTTTCATGGAAAGATCAAGCTGATCCGGTGCAGGTTTACCACGGGACATATCCAGTGCCAGACCTTCGGCTTTGATCTCGTCGAACTCACGGTCAAGTTCTTTCTTTAAATCGAGTAGCTCTTCCCTGCTCATCTCACAATATTTTTTCATAAGTTTGCTTCTCCTCTTTTTGTGCACAGTTTCATATCTGCGGTTGCTGTGTTTCTTCTGTTAACGATTTCTGTCTGTCAGGAATTCTCTGCAAAATCTCTTCCGCAAAAAACAGCCACAGTTTCACGGAAGCGGGAAGCCTCTGCCCCGGCAGAAAATCTCTGCGTACATTTTAGTATGTAAAAGCGCTGTTGTCAAATCTTTCGTGGAAAATCCTGTACTTCTCTTGCACAGCATCCATTTTTCCTCTATACTGGAAAAAACATTATTATGGCGTTTTTATGGATTCATGTCCCGATCAGCCGGATCTGGTACAGCAATCTCCGGAAATGCTATATAAAAATGCTATATATATCTTATAAATTTACTATTATGAAAGAGGTATTGATCATCATGTGGATTGCAGATGGATGGAAAGAATATGAAGTTATTGATACATCAAAAGGAGAAAAGCTGGAGCGCTGGGGGGATTATCTTCTGGTTCGTCCGGACCCGCAGGTAATCTGGGATACTCCCCGCAAAAACCGTGGCTGGAAGCATATGAACGGACATTATCACAGAAGCAGCCGTGGCGGCGGTGAGTGGGAGTTCTTTGATCTGCCTCATCAGTGGGAGCTTCATTACAAGGACCTTACTTTTAATCTGAAGCCTTTCAGCTTCAAGCATACAGGACTTTTCCCGGAACAGGCTGTGAACTGGGACTGGTTCGGTGAAAAGATCCGCAATGCAGGACGCCCGATCAAGGTCTTAAATCTTTTTGCCTATACCGGCGGCGCTACTCTGGCTGCAGCTGCAGCCGGTGCTTCCGTTACTCACGTGGACGCTTCCAAGGGTATGGTGAACTGGGCAAAAGAGAATGCTGCTGCTTCCGGACTTTCCAGTGCGCCGATCCGCTGGCTTGTGGATGACTGCGTGAAGTTCGTAGAGCGTGAGATCCGCAGAGGAAATCATTATGATGCGATCATTATGGACCCGCCTTCTTACGGCCGCGGACCTAAGGGCGAGATCTGGAAGATCGAGGATGCGATCCATCCGCTGATCAAGCTTTGTACGAAGATCCTCAGCGATGATCCGCTGTTTTTCCTGGTAAATTCCTATACTACAGGTCTTGCACCGGCTGTTCTGACTTATATGCTTGCTACGGAGCTGAAACCCTGGAAGGGTAATGTGGAGTCACAGGAGATCGGACTTCCTGTAACAGAAAGTGGTCTGGTTCTTCCTTGCGGAGCTTCCGGACGGTGGAGCTCCTCCCGGTAGGATAGGGATGTTGTGGCATCCTTATTAGCTGGCACTTTTTTTCTGCTGTTGTGAACTGCTGTGAGTTGGGGTTTTTCCTTTCTAGGGGACACTTTGGCGTGGGCAGGGTTGCGAGAAGGGGAAGCACTCGGAGTTAGCGAAGGTCACAGAAAGCCCGAGACATACCGCGCGAATTTATACGATCAGTATAAATTCTGTGCATCACAAAGCGTATTACTGAAAACGGAGTGAACAGTAACTTTTTATCAGGTATCTTTTTGTATTTTCTGATTATTTGTATTGAAACGCTTTTTTGATAGGTCTATAATATAGAAAAAAGGAGCGTGATCTTTATGAGTACGGAAACTACGAAGGATACTCTTCCTTTTACCTGCACGCCGGCTTATGACCGGGATGCCTGTAAGGGATGTGTCTGTTCTACCTGCTATGAACAGGAATTTTGTGACCGGTGCAGCTCCTGTGTAGAGCAGGGACATCGAAAGGAACGATGCAATGCTTATGAGGGAGCCTACAATTACTAATCGAGTAGGAGGCGGTGACTAACCGCCGTCCTCTCACACCACCGTGCATACCGCTCGGTACACGGCGGTTTCAATAGTTGACGTGCATGGACTGATAGGCTGTGGCTAAATCATAAAAGCCCCAGTTTATCAGTCTTTCTTTTGTTAGTGCTCGTTTGACCACTCCTGCATTTGCCATTCTCCAATAAGCTTTTCGGCTGTAGGCTCCTTCACAGGCTGCCCATTCTGGCATTCCCAACCCCATCAGCTTCCGTTTTCGTGTCTTTGGCAGTTTCCACTGTTTCCAGATACACATTCGTATCCTTCGATACAACCACCTGTTCAGCCTTTCGACGTTGTTTTTCATGTCTGCCATACTGTAATAGTTCAGCCATCCTCGCATATATTCTTTTATACGTTCCATGGTCTTTACTATACTTCCGCACCTGCTCCGGGAAGTGAGCTTTCTCAGCTTCTCCTTGGCTTTCTTCCATAACTTTCCATGGACACGGACATAGATTCTTTTTCCGCTCTTCCCGAAACAGAAGCCAAGGTACTTAAAATTTCTTATTGCAAACACACTGACCGTACGACTTTTCTCTCGGTTCACCTTTAGTTTCAGTATCCCTTCCAGATATTTCGTACTGCTTTCCAACAACCGTTCGGATGCACGTTCGCTCTTCGCTAGCAATACGATATCATCTGCATAGCGAATGCACGGTACTCCTCTTTTGTTGAACTCCTGGTCAAACTCGTTAAGATATACATTGGCTAACAGTGGGGAGAGATTTCCTCCCTGTGGTGATCCTTCTTCCGTCTTAACGACTACACCGTTTTCCATCACTCCACTTCTAAGATACCTCTTTATCATCTGTATTACACGTTCATCCTTTACATCTCTGCGCAGGATATTTACAAGTAACTCATGGTTCAGTGTATCGAAATACTTTGACAGGTCTAGGACTACTGCTTTTGTATATCCCTGTTCTGCATACTCCTCTATCCTCTGAACTGCGTCTTTCGCACTCCGTCCCGGACGATATCCGAAACTTCCATCCGAAAACTTTGGCTCATAAATCGGTATCAGCTGTTGTGACATTGCCTGTTGGATGATACGGTCTATGACAGTCGGAATACCAAGTTTTCGTACTCCTCCGTCTGATTTGGGAATTTCCACTCGTCTCACAGGCGATGGGGTATAATGCCCCTTTCGAATCTGTTCTGTCAGTTCGTGGTTATGTTCCTTTATCCACTGGAACGCCTCTTCAATGGTCATCCCATCTACTCCCGGCGCTCCCTTGTTTGCCTTCACTCTTTTGTAAGCTCTGTTTAGGTTGTCCTTATTCAGTATCTTACCTAAGATATCCGGCTCTGCACTGTCCCTTTCTTTCCATATCCGGTTGAATGAGCGGTGCGCTCTTACATACCCTTTACGTTCCGCGCTATCTCTCTGCAAGCAGCTTTCCTTGTTTTCTGCATCCATCTGCTCATTTCTCCTTTCCGGGTCATACTTGAGACTCCTATTGATTCAGTCCTTCACCTCTCGGCTACTATGACCTCTGCTGACTTCTGTGCGTTCAGCACTGCTTTTGGCAGTGGTTACCTCTTTCGAGGCATGTCGCGCAGACCTCCCCGGGTATCACACGCTTCTTTCTCTCCATCTATCTGCCACATCTATTCCGCATGATTCCGTGTAGTTATTGGGCTTTGACTTGTTGTGCAGCCTTACCCTCATGCAAAACCTTATATGTGATTTCTGTTCGTCAGACCAGAGATTTGCCCGTGGTTAGTTTATTCCCACATCCGGCTTCCTTCAGATTCCACCTCACGATGGACACCCTTGCCTTCGGCTATATCCTTCCCACTACCAGGCGGATTCGGGACTTGCACCCGTTAGAAACGTGCGCCGCCGGGCGCACACCAAAAAAGGATCTGAAAAAGGCAGAACTATTTGTAAAATCTCGCCTTTTACAGATCCTTTTTATTATTATCCACCACCCAACAGATCGGCACAGTCTCCCCTCCTCGACACCCCCGAATCCCGCACCCTGTCAGAACATTCACACCCACTACAACGCCGAACAGCGGCGTGGCCAGGAGGGGAAGAGCGCGAGAAGGGGAGACGGCCTTCGCAACTCCGAGTGCTTCCCCTTCTCGCAAATTACCGCCTTCCAAAAGGCCGAACCTTTATCCCCAAAATAGAAAATTATAAAAAAAAGAGACCGTCAGACCAATAAAGTCCAACAGTCTCAAAAAAGAAAAAAACTCTTTTTATTCTTACACTTTCTTATTTATTCTTAACTTTCTCCAGCATCTCCTCAGCTCTCTCAATCTCACTCTTCTCATCCTTCGGAAGAACAATATTAAGAATAATAGCAAACACTGCTGCCGGAACAATACCGGAACCGCCGAAGATCAGGCTGATCGCCTGTGGCAGATGCACCAGGATCGCTGTATTGGAGCCAAGTCCATAACCAAGACCAAGTGCTACGGAAACGATCGTAACATTTCTCGGTCCGATCGGCCACTTGGTGATTAACTGGATACCGCTGACAACAATGGATGAGAACATCATAACAGCAGCGCCGCCAAGAACACTCTGCGGCATGATGGAGATCAGTGCTGCAAGCTTCGGGAACAGTCCGCATGCGATCAGGAAGATTCCTCCTGTAGCGATACAAAAACGGTTTACAACCTTATTCATTGCAACCAGACCAACGTTCTGACTGAAGGATGTGTTCGGAAGCACACCGAACAGTGCTGCGAAGGAAGATCCAAGTCCGTCACACATAACACCACCGGAAAGCTCTTTGTCTGTAGCCTCTCTTCCAAGACCACCCTCTGTGATTCCGGAAATATCACCAACTGTTTCAACTGCAGTTACAATAAACATGATCAGGATCGGCACGATCGCACGTGCGTCAAACACCCATTTTACAGGCATCAGTGCCGGTACCGCAAACCATTTTGCCTGAGCAACCTTGTCCCAGTTGAGAACCCAGGCCTTTGTAGCCTCCACAGTAGCACCTGTGTCATCTACATATGTAAATGTTGTAGGAAGTACCATAGCCATGATACTTACCAGAACGTATCCCACGATAATACCGATGAGGATTGAAGAAAAGCTTGTGAAGCCTTTTGTTCCATGTTTCAGTACAATGATCACGATCAGAACTACAAAGCCTACGAAAAGGTTTTCAAGAGAACCGTAATCCTTTGCGGAGCTTCCGCCACCGAAAGAGCTGATTCCCACACCGATCAGTGAAAGACCGATTGAAAGTACAACTGTACCTGTTACAACAGATGGGAAAAATTTTCTTAAGGGTTTCAGAAAGCTTCCCAGAACAGTCTCAAAAAGACCGCCGATAAAGCAGGCTGCCATGATCGAACCATAGGCAACGACACCATTTCCCATGACTCCGGCAACACTCTGACATACGCCGATGAAGCCTGAACTTGTTCCCATAACGATAGGAAGCTTGCCACCGACCGGTCCGATCGTAAAGACCTGTACAAGTGTAACAATTCCTGCGATCAGCATTGCATTCTGAAGTAATGCAACCTGAAGATCCCCTCCTGCTTCGATCCCGCAGGCAGCTGTGATGATCAGAAGCGGGGTAAGATTACCCACAAACATGGCAAGCACGTGCTGCAGTCCAAGGGGAATTGCCACCTTAAGAGGTGGGCGTCCGTCCAGCTCATAAGGGCTGGCTGTGTTTTTCTCCTGTTTTTCCATAATGAATCCATCCTTTCTTTCCCTATGTCCTGACGATAACATAAAAAAGAAGGCAGTTATACCCACTGCTGAATATAACCGCCCTGTTATCTGTCAGTACACGTATCGTGTCTCTTCTGTTTCGACACTCTTATCTGAACTGTTATTTCAGACTCCTGAAAAACGGGTTCATTATACAGTATCCCAACATCTATATCAAGTGTTAATTAACAAGTTGTTGATTTTTTTGCAGCTTTTTTTGCCTGGCTCTCACTCCAGAGCTCATCGGCCTGTTTCTTCCATACCTCTGCATAGTGATCACATTTTGCGCAGAGATGCTCCGCTGTCTCCGGAGACTGAAGATCTGTAGATTTCGCTCCTGCACGCTCAACCATCTTGCGGAGAAGCTCAGGATTTTCAAGCATCGGACATGGACGAAGCATATTTTTGTTGAACGGCTGACCCTTGTGATACTCCATAAAGATCGGGCTCTTCAGCGCCTCAAGGAGTGTACATTCTTTAATGTTCGCATTGGAGAAATGAATGAATACGCAAGGATCCACGTCTCCGTTTGCATTGATATGGAGGTAACGACGACCACCTGCGATACATCCGCCTACATACTCTGCATCGTTCTGGAAGTCCATAGTGAAGAGAGATTTTGTGGCACGGAATCTGCGGACACTGTCGTACATTTTGATTCTCTGCTCCGGTGTGGGAAGGAGATCTGCTGCTGCATCATTTCCAACCGGCATATAGTGGAAGAACCATGCAAAATAAGCTCCGCACTCGATCAGATGATCAAAATACTCCTCACTGCTTACTGCATCTACGTTTGCGGATGTGTAACATGTGGAAACACCGAACGGAAGTCCGTGGCTCTTCAGAAGCTCCATGGCATGCATAACCTTCTGGTATACGCCATCTCCACGACGTCCGTCTGTAGTTGCCTCTGTTCCCTCAAGGCTGATAGCCGGAACGAAGTTTTTCACACGGAGCATTTCCTGACAGAATTCTTCGTCAATAAGAGTTCCGTTTGTGAAGGAAAGGAACTCGCAGTCCGGATTCATCTCACAGATCTTAATGAGATCCTTTTTGCGGACCAGTGGCTCACCGCCTGTGTAGATGTACATATAGGTTCCCAGTTCTTTACCCTGTTTTACGATAGAATCGATGGTCTCAAGATCCAGGTTCAGCTTGTGTCCATACTCTGCTGCCCAGCATCCTGTGCAATGAAGGTTACATGCGCTGGTAGGATCAAGAAGAATTGCCCACGGTACATTGCAGTCATTCTCTTCTGATACCTTTTCCTGCGTTGCACTTCCCTTAAGACTGGCATTTACAATAAAGTTGCGGAAAAATGTCTGGCGTACGCCGGCATCCAGCTGATACATACGAAGGATCAGCTGATACCAGTTGTCCTTTGCCTCGATGGAGTGACGGATCGCATTTCTCTGTCCTGCATACCAGCCATCCGGTGTTACTTTATCAACCATTTCCATGATCTTCGGTATGTTTGTCTCCGGATCCTTCTCAAGATAATCCAGTGCTTTTGTTACGGTAGCTGCGATCGCTGCCTGTTTTGCTTTGTCTACGATTCCCATACTCTATTTCCTCCTATGTTATTATCTAAAGTGATTGGTTATTTTTATGTTTATGTTTAAAGCCGACTCTTGATGATCTTGATCGTCAGGATCCCGACCCATAGATTGAGGATCCCTTCCAGTAAAATGGAAAATCCTACCAACACCATCATCATAGCTGCTGCTTCAAATGGTCTGATAAAAACCAGAACTCCGATCACTCCGGTGACCAGTGCGATCAGCAGGATCTGCCACCACAACGCCAGACCGAATCTCTTCGCATCTACAGACATCTGGATCTTAAACAGGGCATCTGCCAGGATCAGGATTCCGAACACGGAAAAAATAAGATCCACTGCGAAATTTTTTCTGGCTATCAGGATCACTCCCACTGCCATCAGCAGGATCCCGAAAGCCAGATCAAACTGAAATGCCAGACAGAAAGCATCTCTCGTGAAATATCCACTGATCTTAATAGCTCCGTACAGAATCAGCATGATTCCCATGAGCACGCACAGCATTTTTACAGAGCTTTTGGGCCTTGCCATCAGAAAAATACCCAGCACACAGAACAGTAATGACATGACGATGTAGATGTTTTTTACAAGCTTCAGCTGTTTCAGGTCATCCATACGTTCCCTCCTTGATAATTTTTTCTCATTTATTGTACTGAATTATACATCCCTGTGTCGTTTAAAAAAACAGACAAAAAAGAGCCAGTGCCTAAATTTCAGACACCAGCTCAAAATTAACCGTTTCTATACCTTAATAATATTCGAGGACATTCCTGTTTTACACTAAATGGATATTTTTAATCTTCATTTAGTTGAGATCATAGCTTTTATTTCAGATTTTTGTACTGACTCTCAAGGCTCTTCTCGTAAATATACTCCAGCTTATGCATATCTGACAGGATATCATAATCCATATCATGCCGTAGCCAGTCCAGGATCACTCCCACAAATACACATTTATAATACCGGCTTATAAGATGCCTATCTTCCTGATCCATTTCAAAGTCTCCGACCGCCCTGTTGATCAGCTCCTCCACCACACGCTCTGCGGCATGATCCAGATAATCGGCAAATACATCCCTCTGGATCGAGCGGTACAGATGTAGCATGGCTTTTTTGTTCTTCTGAACTGCATTGACAAGGATTTCCATACAGTCGCTGACTGATTCCGGTGCTTTCTGATCCTTCAGAATGTCATTCAGCTCTTCCTTTACCATTGCTTCCACCGCATCCGGAATATCTCTGAAATGGTAGTAAAATGTATTCCTGTTTACTCCACAGCGTTCCACAATGTCCTTTACCGTAATCTTGGACAATGGTTTTTCGTTCATAAGTTCCGTCAGTGTATGCAGTATGATCTGTCTTGTAAAACCTGGCATTTTCTCTCCCCCATCACAAGCTTTCCTCGGGTTATTTCCTTATTATGTCATAAAAATAACATACTTTCAAGCAACAACATGTTCGAAAATGTCCATAAATCCCCGGAGATCTTTCTCCCGATAACTGTCCCATGACCTGGCTGAACAAGGTTTTGTCAGATCTCTTCTTTCTGTTCCTGCACTTTTTTCTCTGGCTGAACATGAACGATCCCCTCCACAACGGTATGGTTTCTGACCTGATTTACCACAATATCCAGGTTTTTCCAGCTGCATCGGAACTGTTCTCCGTCCTCCGGTACACGTTCCAGAACTCCGCAGACAAAGCCGCTGAAAGTATCATATTTTTCTACAGGAAGCTCCACATTTATGACCTCTGCCACATCATCCAGGATCGCTCCTCCCTGTATTTTCCAGATATGTTCTCCTGTCTTCTCAATATCATCCGGCTTCGGCAGATCTGTCCTGTCGTCAATATCTCCCACCAGCGTCTCCACAAGATCATGCAGAGTGACAATTCCCACAAAGCAGCCGTATTCATCCAGCACTACTGCAAAATAATCCCGTTTTTCCCTCATTTCCCGGAAGATCAGGTTGGCACGCATGGATTCCGGTACAAAAAACGGTGAATAACAGGCATGCTGCAGAACAGCTTCTCTGGATCTGTCCTCCAGGCGGAAATAATCTCTGGTGTCCAGAATATGGATAATATCATCCTGATCTTCCCCGCATACCGGATAAAAGGTGTGACGGTTCTCTCTGATGATCCGTTCCCATTCCTCATCGGAGTCTTCCATATAGAGGACAACCACATCTCTTCTGTGTGTACAGATCTCATCTGCCGCAGTATCATCCAGGTCAAAAACATTCTGGATCATCTCGCTTTCTTCCTGCTGGATGCTGCCCTGTTCATTTCCCTCTGTAAGCAGCATACGGATCTCTTCCTCTGTGGCCTGCTCCTCTTTTTCTTCCGGTTTGATCCCCATCAGATACAGCACACCATTGGCAGTTACTGTCAGAAGTGCAGTAGCCGGCCAGACTGCGATCATTGCGATCTTAAGAAGTCCTGCCAGACGCAGAGACAGCTCATCCGGATTTTTCATTCCCAGACGTCTTGGCACCAGTTCTCCGAACAGAAGACTTACATAGGAAAGCAGTATGGTCACAATGATCATGCATACGATCTTCAGAACATTCTGTGGTACATCTATCCCTGACCTTATCAGTGCCTCTGTCATCGGCTGTGCAAAATATTCTGCCGCAAAAGCGCTCTGCAGAAATCCTGCCGTAGTTACCGTTACACGGATCGCTGTCATAAAATGTGCCGGCTGTTCTGTAAGCTTTATCAAAATCTGCGCCCGGTGATCTCCCTCTTCCGCCAGCTCCCTCATCTTTGCTTCATTCATGGACAGAATCGCCATTTCCGCACCTGCAAAAACAGAGTTCAGAAAGATCAGGAACACCAGTAAAACAATTGCCTGTATCATATTTTTATTCCCCTCAGTATAGTCGTCCGGAATTATTCCGAACCAATTATAATACAGAAAGCGGACCGTTATCATCCGCTTTCCTGTTGCTTATTCTGATTATTATTACATAAGATAGCATAACCCTTCCGGTCTGTCAAACCATCAACCTCCAACCAGCAATATACTATGATATAAAAAGCAGCAGATACATACAACAGAACGGCCGTTCATCTTCCACTCTGCTGCATGCCTATGAACATCATCGCTACACGACCTATGTTCACTCTGCTGCTTCCTTTTCCATATGATGTTTCGGAAATTCCATAATGATCTCGGTTCCCTGTCCCGGTTCACTGTTAAGCCACAGCCTGCCGTTCAGAGTTTTTACCCCGTGCTTCACAATGGAAAGGCCAAGACCGGTTCCGCCGATTTCCTTGGAATGGCTTTTGTCCACCCGATAAAAGCGTTCAAAAATGCGTTCCTGATCTTCCTTCGGAATACCGATCCCTGTATCCCGCACATTCACACGAACTGCATCCTCGCCATCCTTCAGTCTCACAAAGACCTCTCCACCCCGGCGGTTATATTTGACAGCATTATCGCAGACATTATAGAGAACCTCTTCCATGATCGTCGGCACTGTATCCAGCACTGTACTTCCGCCTTCCATATACATATGCACTTCCTGCTTTTCGGCAGCTTCATGTAAGGTAGAAAAAATATCATGAGTCAGACTGTAAAGATCCAGTTTTTCCCACTGATACGGCAATCCGCCCTCATCCAGACGGGAGATCCGGATCACATCCCCAACCAGACGGATCAGTCTCTGCGCTTCCTTATAGATGCGTCCTGCAAAAACCTTCACATCCTCATCCTTCACAAATCCGTCCTGCATGATCTCAGCAAATCCAGAAATGGAAGTCAGCGGCGTTTTCAGTTCATGGGAAACATTGGCGGAAAATTCTCTTCGCAGCTGTTCCCTTTCTACTTTTTCGGTCACATCCACCAGAAGGATCACCGCACCCTCTGTTTTATTTTCTCTTGTGACAGGATTGGCGATCACCTGAATCTCACTGCCATCCAGACGAAGGATCTTGTTCTCATGCTTTCCTTCAAGGACCTGCCCAACGACACCTCGAAACTCCTCCGAGCGGTTCAGAAGATATACACTTTCTCCTGTTTTGATCTCCTTTACCTTAAGAAGCTTTCCCACACTGGAGTTGACAGAAAGTACCATGGTATAACGGTCGATCACAAGAAGTCCCTCCTGCATGTTCTCCGTGATAATAGAAAATTCTTTCTGCTGTCTTCTGGCTGCCTCAAGCTGCAGACGGATCTGCCGGCTCTGTCTGCCGATCTTGCTGAGAAGCGGCTGTACCTCATCATAGGCATCATTCTCCTCCGGATGCTCCAGATCAAGCCCATTAAGAGGTTCCACAACCTTCCCGGAAAGCCTGGATGCAAATACGCCGGACAGGAGCAGCATAAGTATCAGAACTACAGCAAAAGGCGGAAGCAGCTGCAGGAGCAGCATCCATACAGAAGCCTGGTTACTGGAAACTCTCAGCACATTGCCATTTTCAAGGCGTACTGCATAATACATGGTTTTTTCGGAAAGCGTGGATGACATTCTTTCATCCGCACCTTCTCCGTTGATCTCTGCTTCACGGATCTCCTTGCGATGTCCGTGATTATCCATGCTTTCCACATTTGCCTCATTGTCGTAGATAACTTTTCCACTTTCATCCACATAAGTGATCCTGGAATCCTCATCATTCAGCTTCTTCAGATAATCTGTCCCGGTACTTTCCACACCTCTGGAAATATACACGGCTTCTTTCTTCAGCTCACCCATCAGCTGTCCCTGAAAATAGTGATAAAGGATCCCCACGACAAATGCCAGTCCCAGTACTGTGATCAGTGATGAAACCAGCATGATATACTTAAATATTTTTTTACTCAAAGCTCAGCCCTTTCCTTTCTCCGAAATCTATATAGCATTTTACAAAAGCAATGTAAAAATAATTATCCGGAAAAAGTTAAATCCTTGTAAATTTCATCACATTATAAAAAGTGCTGTGATATCCTTTCAATACCACAGCACTTTTTTATAATAATGCAACTCTTTGCAATCTGCTCTTACTTATTTCTATTCCTCAACAAAATAGTTATCTGTATGACTGGAACCGCTTCTGTGGTTTCCTGTGATGGAATATTCCACCCACTCTGCAATGTTCACAGCGTGATCACCGATACGCTCGAAATATTTTGCAGCCATAAGGATATCCAGACCGATGCTTGCATCCGGCTTTCCGTTATTCAGAACCTCGGCCAGCTTTTCCTTAATATCATTGAAGGCATCGTCCACCTTATCATCATCGTCAATAACCTTTCTGCAAAGCTCAAGATCACCCTTTACAAAGGCATCGATGCTTTCTGTAACCATCCGGACAGTATCCTCTGCCATCTTCCGGATATTAATGATATCTCCGGTAACTGCTTTGTCCTCGATATGCTTAGAAAGATCCGCAATATCTGCTGCCTGATCACCGATGCGTTCCATATCGGAGATCATCTTCAGCGCTGCGGAAATGGATCGCAGATCTCCGGCTACCGGATGCTCATGAAGAAGAAGCTTCATGCAGAGATTTTCGATCTCTCTTTCCTGTGCATCGATCTCTTTTTCCGTCTCAAAGATCTTGCCAATGAGAGTCATCCCGCCTTCACCCTGAATAGCTTTGGCAGAAAGTGAAATTGCTTTTTCGCAGAGACTTCCCATGGTGATCAGTTCCACGTGAAGCTCTTCCAGCTGTCTTACAAAACGTTCTGACATAATATCAACCAAACCTTCCTGTAATATAATCCTCTGTACGCTTATCTGCCGGCATGGAGAACAGCTTGTCTGTATCCGCAAATTCCACAACCTCACCAAGAAGGAAAAATGCTGTCTTGTCGGAGATACGGGTTGCCTGCTGCATGTTATGTGTGACCATAACAATGGTGTAATCCTTTTTAAGCTCTACTGCCAGATCCTCGATCTTGGAAGTGGAGATCGGGTCCAGGGCAGATGTGGGCTCATCCATAAGAAGCACCTCCGGCTGTACTGCCAGGGCACGGGCAATGCAGAGACGCTGCTGCTGTCCGCCTGACATTCCAAGAGCACTTTTTTTCAGGCGGTCCTTGACCTCATCCCAGATTGCCGCATCACGGAGAGATTTTTCCACGATCTCGTCCAGCTTCGCCTTGGAACGGATACCGTGTGTTCTCGGACCGTATGCAATATTATCATAAATGCTCATCGGGAACGGATTGGGCTTCTGAAATACCATTCCCACACGTTTACGCAGAAGATTCACGTCCATATCTCCGTAAATATCTTCCCCGTCAAGCTCTACCTTTCCTGTGATGGAACAGCCTTCCACAAGGTCGTTCATACGGTTTAAGGATTTCAGAAGTGTGGATTTACCACAGCCGCTTGGTCCGATAAATGCTGTGATCTCTTTTTCCGGGATCTCCATATTGATTCCCTTCAGGGCATGAAAGTTTCCGTAATGGAGATTCATATTGTCAATTGAAATTTTTGTATTTTCACTCATGATCGATCATTATCCTTTCGCAATTTTTCTGGCTACCAGACCGGACAGTCCGTTGATAACAAGTACAAATGCCAGAATGACTACTGCTGTTGCAGATGCCTGGTTTACATGAAGTCCCTCACTGGAAAGCACATACATGTGAAGTGCCAGGGTACGTCCGGAACCCATCAGGCTGTTTGGAACTGCCGCAACAGTACCGGAGGTATAAAGAAGTGCTGCAGTCTCACCTACCACACGTCCGATGGCCAGGATCACACCTGCCAGGATTCCAGGAACTGCGGAGGGAAGTACAATCGTAAAAATAGTACGGAGCTTGCCTGCTCCAAGTCCGAAGCTTGCCTCACGGTAAGAATCCGGAACAGATTTCAGTGCTTCCTCAGCGGTACGCATGATCAGGGGAAGTACCATGATCACCATGGTCAGGGCACCGGAAAGAAGAGACATGCCCCAGTGCAGTGCAGTTACAAAGAACAGCATACCGAACAGACCATATACGATGGATGGAATACCGGAAAGTGTCTCTGCGGTAATACGGATCAGCTTTACAAAACGGCTGCCTTTTTTTGCATATTCCACAAGGAAGATCGCTGCAAAGATTCCTACCGGAGCGGCAATCGCCAGAGATACCAGTGTCATGATCAGGGTATTGATCAGTGACGGGAGAAGGGAAACGTTCTCTGAGGTATAGGTAAGGCTGAACAGACTTGCATTCAGATAGGGAATACCTTTTACAAGCACATAGCCGATCAGGAAGAACAGCAGTGCAAAAGTGATCACTGCTCCCAGCAGTGTGAGAAATGCCAGGACTCCTGCACCGGGATGTTTCGCATAGGACTTCAGCTGGTCTCCTATGGTAAGTGTATTTCTTTTTTTCATGTTTGCTTCTGCCGCAGGATCTGCGGCTACAGATACGTTAGTTTGCATACTCCGCCCTCCTGTTCAGCAGTGAAAGACTTAAGTTGATGATCAGGATAAATACAAAGAGTACAACTCCTGTTGCGATCAGTGCTTCTCTGTGAAGTCCTGATGCATATCCCATCTCTGTTACGATGTTTGCAGTCATGGTACGTACACCCTGAAGAAGTCCCTTCGGCATACGTGGCTGGTTTCCGGCTACCATGATCACGGCCATGGTCTCACCGATGGCACGTCCGATTCCAAGGACAACGCCTGCCAGGATTCCGGACTTTGCTGCCGGAAGCATAACAAAGAAAATGCTTCTTTCTTTTGTTGCGCCAAGTGCAAGTGAGCCTTCATAGTAGCTTTCCGGAACGCTTCGTACTGCCGATTCCGTAACTCCGATGATCGTCGGAAGGATCATGATTCCCAGAAGGATACATGCTGCCAGCATACTGCTTCCGGTTCCTCCGAACAGCTGGCGGATCAGCGGTACCAGGAGAACCAGACCAAAATAGCCATATACGATGGATGGAACGCCTGCCATAAGCTCAATACCGGATTTCAGTGGTTTATAGATTTTTTTCGGGCAATATCTTGCCATAAATACGGATGTAAAAAGTGCGATCGGAACTCCGATAAGGATTGCTCCTGCAGTTACATAAATACTTGCCACGATCATTGGCAGGATTCCGAATTTATCGTTTGTTGGTCTCCATTCTGTTCCGAAGAGGAATTTTAAGGGACCGATCTTTCCCATTGCAGGAAGGCCGTTTGCAAAAAGGAACACACAAATAAGAAATACTGCAAGAACCGATGCACAGGCCGCAATGAGAAAAACGACCTTCATGGCCTTTTCTCCTAAATGATTCATAAGACACCTTTCTCTCTGTTCCAGTGGATATCCACTGTGCTGATATATAACGGAGCGGCTTTCCTGACCTTGTCATGATCGCCGCTCTTTGTAAGATACTTCAATCGTTTTTTATCCGGGAATTTATTTGGTCACGTCTTCCCAGTCTGTGATATCACCTGTGAAGATGGATTTTACCTGGTCACTTGAAAGCTCCTCAAGGTCATTGTCGTTATTTACGATGACTGCGATACCATCTTTTGCGATCTCTGTAGCTTTAACACCTTTCTCTGTTTCCTCGTCCTTCAGCTCACGGGATGCCATTCCGATATCACATACACCCTCTGTTGCGCTATTGATTCCTGTTGTGGAGTCGCTGACCTGAACTTCTACTGTGATGTTTTTGTTTGTTTTCTGATATGCCTCTGCAAGCTTCTCCATTACAGGTCCTACGGAAGAAGATCCCATAACTACGACTTTGCCTTTTGCATCTCCGGCTTTGTATGCCTCTGCTTTTTCATCTACTTTGATGTAGCCTTCTTTTTCGATGATGTCCTGTCCGTCAGAGCTCATGATGTAGTTGATGAAATCCTGTGCTGCATCACTGAGCTTGTCGCCTGTTACGATGTTGAACGGACGTGCTACCTTGTATGTATCATCTGCAACGTTCTCTGCTGTTGCCTCTGCTCCGTCGATCTTTACTGCTTTTACTGTATCGTTGAGGGAACCAAGGGATACGTATCCGATAGAGTTCTCATCGCCTGCTACTGTGGTAAGCATTACATCTGTGTTGTTTGTGATGCTTGCTTCCTGTGTTGTCATATCTACTTTCTCGCCGTCTTTTTCTTCTTCGATCCCAAACAGCTCTACGAATGCTCCACGTGTTCCGGATCCGTCCTCACGGGAAATTACGTCGATCGCTCCGGATGGTGCTGCCATTACAACGGTTCCCATTACTGTAGTTCCGATAAGTGCTGCTGTTAAGATACCTGCGATTCTTTTTTTCATGATTTTTTTCTCCTCATTTCTATGATCATTTTTACTTGCTTACTGCTTAAATACAGGTGTTATTATAGGAATGGAAGGTAAAATATAAAATCGCGGTTTTGTAAAATGTTAGTAAAAAAATGTGATATAAAAAAAGCTGCTTGCGCAGCTTTTTTTATATGATATATTCGTCCGCCTTCACGGCTTGCCAGTTCATCAGGTCTTCCAGTGTTATATGATCTACCACACCTTTGATGGCGTCGTCCAGCTTTTTCCAGAGGATCTGGGTGACACAGTTCTCCTCACGGTCACAGATGGCTCCGTTGTCGTCCAGACATTCCACAGGGGAAAGGCTTCCTTCTGTGAGACGAAGGATCATTCCGACCGTGTATTTATCCGGGGTCTGCTGCAGTGCATAGCCGCCCTGAGGGCCACGGACACTGCGGACAAAGCCTGCTTTGTTCAGGATGGATATGATCTGCTCCAGATATTTATCTGAGATCTCCTGGCGCTTCGCCACATCCTTCAGGCGGATCGGTTTTCCTGTATAATTTGTAGCAAGATCCAACATCAGTCTCAGCGCATATCTTCCTCTTGTAGAAATCCTCATGTAATATTTACCTCCAATATTTCAGTATTCTTCTGATTTATAGCATTTTGCTCTTTCTGTTATTGTGCAGCTGTTCAGCCGGAAATATTCCTCTGTATTCCATAACCGGCACCCTTCTCTGTGATGCACAGGCAGCTTCCTGTATCTTCTTTCATAGGAAGCAGAATCTGCTTTGCAGACTTTATTCTTTATATTGTTAATAGGTTTTGTTTGTTTTCTCTATTATACCTGAAAAAGCTACAAGATACAAGCAAGTCCCCACACACTGCTTATTGCTTTTCGCAGGACCTTACCAGTGAACAATAACCGCAGCCCCACAGAGGGCTTACTTAATTCGATGAAATCAAGAATAAAACCGGCGCTCCGGCAGCCTGCTTGGACAGGCATTCAGGAGCGCCGTAAATAATCCCGCAGGATCACGCTTCGGGGCAAAAGAAGCGGTCTTCGGATCGATTATTTTGTAAACAGTGGTGTGGAGTAGTAACGGTCTCCACTGTCCGGAAGAAGTGCTACGATCACTTTCCCCTTGTTCTCCGGGCGTTTTGCAAGCTGGATCGCAGCATAGAGAGCTGCACCGGAGGAAATTCCTGTAAGGATTCCCTCTTTCTTGGTAAGGAGTTTGGATGTTTCAAATGCATCCTCATTCTCTACCGGGATGATCTCGTCATAAACCTTGGTGTCAAGTGTGTCCGGAACAAAACCTGCGCCGATACCCTGGATCTTATGCGGGCCTGCTTTTCCCTCAGAAAGTACAGGAGAAGTTGCAGGCTCAACAGCAACTACCTTCACATTCGGATTCTGGCTCTTCAGGTACTCACCTGTACCTGTGATCGTTCCGCCTGTGCCGACACCTGCCACAAAAATGTCTACCTTTCCGTCTGTGTCATTCCAGATCTCAGGACCTGTTGTTGCCGCATGTGCTTTCGGGTTAGCCGGGTTCTCAAACTGTCCTGGAATGAAGCTTCCCGGAATCTCCTTGGCAAGCTCTTCTGCCTTGGCAATGGCCCCCTTCATTCCCTTGGCTCCGTCTGTGAGAACCACCTCTGCACCATATGCCTTCAGGATGTTTCTTCTCTCAACACTCATGGTCTCCGGCATGGTGAGGATCGTCTTATAGCCCTTGGCAGCTGCGATGGCTGCAAGTCCGATTCCTGTGTTACCGGATGTTGGCTCGATAATGGTTGCGCCTGGTTTCAGGACACCTTTCTGCTCTGCATCCTCGATCATTGCCTTACCGATTCTGTCCTTAACGCTTCCTGCCGGGTTAAAATACTCAAGCTTGGCAAGTACTGTAGCCTCAAGTCCCTCAGATTTCTCTACGTTCTTAACCTCTACAAGCGGTGTGTTTCCGATCAGTTCCAGTGCGCTTCCGTAAATTTTACCCATGATGATATCCTCCTTATTTCCTTTATGTCCATTTCCTTATTTCCTAGTAACTATATATGTTTTCTGTGATTTGATTGAATTATATCATAGTACAGGGATTTGTCAATACATTTCAGCCAAAAAACACAGGAATTTTTCTCCGGAAAAACCCCTGCGCTTCATATAATTTCATTTATTCTTTTTTAGGATTTTTACAAGCAGATGCATAGTCAGACGGATATTCATATTCTTTATTTTTCAGATTCTGTTAATGTAATATCCCCATCGCTGCATTCCACATTTAAAGTCGGTGCTGAAGCACCGGCCTTGTTCTCATAAACAGAGGTGTCTTCCTCATTGTCGGTTTTTCCCCTGGAAAGCCCCTCCGTGTCCACATCTCCGTCTGCAGTTTTCAGATAAATATTGGTTTTCTCTGCACTGCCGTTCTTCATTTCTACAGAAACATCACCGCAGGAGCTATTGATCTTCATATCTCCGTTAAAGCTGCTGTTGTCTATCTGAATATCTCCGTCGCTGAGAGCTATCTGCCCATCTGCAAGCTCTGCCTTTTTTATGGTCACATCTCCGTTTCCGGATTTCAGCTGCATGTTATCTGTACATTGAAGTTCTTTTACATTCAGATCCCCGTCGGAAAGCTTTGCATCAAACTTTTCGAACTCGCCCTTATCCAGCATCAGATCTCCACTGAGAAGTTCCAAGGTCATTTCTTTACACAAAAGCTGATCGGCAGCAAGATCCCCGTCGGAAAGCTGAAGCTCCGCTTCGGAAAGCTGTGCCTTCTCCGGAATATAAAGAACCACCGTATTCAATGCATCTTTCTTTTCTGTCAGATCCGCATGTGTAGAGAATATCCCCAGATCATAGGTTATATAATAACTTCCACTGCCGCCTGCAGGCTCCTCAAGCGTGAGCTCTCCATCCTTATCCTTCCAGGTCAGAGGATTTTTCCTCCCGTTTTTCTCAAGCTTATATTCCATATAATAATGGTCATCATCTGAGGTACGGATATCCAGATCAAAATCCTCAAAATCCACATTCAGCTTCGTAAAATCATCAATCTGTTCTTTTTTCATTACTGTAAGATTTTTACGACTGGAAGAATTTCCTCCGGATACATACATATGATCTGAAGTATATGTGAAATCTTTTCCCCCTGCAAAATATCCTGCTGTGGAAAGAACAACTCCCGCTACACAGAGTGCTGTACCTGTCATCAGCACTGTTTTTGCAATCTTATTCATTTTTATGCACCTTCTTTCTTACAAGTCTGTTAACCAGACGGCCGATTCCCATTGCACACCATTTACATATATATATGGTAAGTACTCCAACGAGGATTCCCGCACCTGCCATCAGAAATCCACTGCCGACCATCATGCAGGCTGCTGCCAGAGATCTTGCGATCAATGTCATGCCGAAACCTGTGAGCACGATACCTCCGGCAATTGCTGATACACCTGTAACTGCCATGGAAAAGATCACTGCTGCGATGACAAGCACCACTGCTGCCAGTACTGCAAGGCCTGCAAACAGCAGCGCAATGCTCACCGGCGATGCACAGATCACCAGAAATGCGAGAAGAATGATCTTTCCGGGAGAACGCTTCTTTCCTGCGGATGTACTGTACCCTGTTGTACTCAGGTTTCCTGAATCTGTCCGGCTATGTGCATGGGAGCTATCTCCGTAATATGAACCTGCTGCCGGCAAAGCTGCTGTTTTTTCCTCGGTGATGTCTTTACTGTCACCAACACTCTCCTGTAAAAGGTTCAGAAGCAGTTCCCTTGCCGCCTCTTTAGGCTGTCCCAGTTCTTCCATAACCTGCTGTTCATTCTCAGGTCCAGCCTCATCGAAGTATTCCGAAAAATACTCAATGGCATTGTCATAATCTTCTTTTGGAAGCCGCTTCAGATATTTCTTCAGCTGCTCCATATACTCTTTTCTTGTCATTTTCGAAGTCTCCCTTCCACAATATCGTCTATAGTATCGCGGTATTCTCTCCACTCTTTCCTCAAATATTCCAGCTGATCACGCCCGGCTTCTGTGATGGAATAATACTTTCGCTTCCTGCCCTGGAACTCTTGGGAATACGTTGTAAGATAACCACCTGTCTCCAGCTTCCGCAGGATGGGATACAGGGTAGACTCCTTGATGGATGCAACCATCTTTACAGTCTGGCTGATCTCATATCCGTAGGAATCCTGCTGTTCCACAACAGAAAGGATCAGACATTCTGTCAGCACAGCTGATACCGGATAGTAATACATACGCTCACCTCTTTATGTAATTATTTTATATATAAAATTTTTATATATAATTATTTTACATATATAGTATCATATTTTCCCCTGTTGTCAAGCCCAATTTCACAATTGCTTTTTCCTATCTCCTTATTTATAATATTTACAAATGCAAACACCCACCAAGAAAGGACGTATTTTTATGGAAAAAAAGCCTCATCTGATGGCGATCGTCCTGTTTCTGACGGGTCTTATCTGTATTGGACTGCTTTTTGGACTCAGCTATAAAACCTACCGGAAGATCGATGCCGTTGACCAGAAAATGGCCTCCGTGATCAAACCGGTCCAGAAAAAGCAAAAATCCATGAAAGAGGATATCGAACTTTATACAGCCAAGATCGAAAAGAAACAGGCAGCCAACAAATACCTGCAGCAGCGGGCACAGACAGAAAAAGCTGTCAAAAACAACACTGGTGAACATGAACGGGCACCGGAATCCGAAAACAGTCAGAAAACGACCAAACCCTCTGTTTTCAGTGAAGCCGGTGGTGAAGGATTCACCGATGGCGGTAATGATACCTCTTCTGCTTCCAACAACGGCCATATCGTCGGGATCGATCCCGGACATCAGAGTGAAAATGTTGATATGAGCGCCACAGAGCCGAACGGCCCCGGTTCCTCCACCATGAAGGCCAAGGCTTCCACCGGAACCAGAGGCTCCTTCAGCGGTCTCCCGGAGTATCAGCTGAATCTGGACGTTTCTCTTCTGCTTAGGGATATCCTGGAACAGCGTGGATACCAGGTAATAATGACAAGGACAGACAATGATACCGCTATCAGCAACAAGGAGCGTGCAGAGCTGGTCGCTTCCCAGGGTGCGGAGATCTGTGTCCGTATCCATGCAAACGGAGATGATTCTGCAGATGTCTCCGGTGCTCTGACCATGTGTCCGTCCCAGCAGAATCCTTATGTTTCCAGTCTCTATGACAGTTCCAACAAACTATCCAAATGCATTGTGGATTCCTACTGCGCAGCTACCGGCTTCCAGAACCGCGGGATCATCTACACAGATTCCATGACAGGTATTAACTGGAGCACGATCCCGGTGACGATTGTGGAAATGGGATTTATGACCAACCAGAGCGATGATCTGAAAATGGCGGATTCCTCCTTCCAACAGACTATGGCAGAAGGGATCGCCAATGGAATCGATGCTTATTTCCAATAATAAAAAGGAGTTTGTTTATATATGAAAAAAAATACATTTCTGTATATTGTGATCGCAGTGCTTGTCATCGCACTGGCAGGACTTGGGGCACTGAATGTCCGCTCCCTGGACAAGCTTGCATCTCTCCAGACAAAAGTTAACAAGCTGCAGAAAAGTGTGCAGGAGGTTTCTGATTCTGCCGCTGAGCTCAGCAGCAAAGCCGATCAGCTGGATGCTCTTTATCCTGATGATCCTACCGTTTCCAGCGCTGCTGCCGCAGCATCTTCAGCTGAGGTCCAGGGTCCTTCCGCACAGGAAGAATCCACAGATACATCTGCAGCCTCCGATTCTTCCGAAGCTTCTGGCAGCAAGGACAGTTCTTCTTCCACTCAGGAAGAAGGAACTCTTTCCCCATCCAGCGGAAGCACTTTCACAGACAATTCGGATTCCAGCATGGACAACCTTCTGAACCAGGTACAGTCTCTTCTTCCCACCGATAACGGAACCTGGTCCGTATATGTATGCAATCTTGCAAAAAATACCGAAGGTACCATCAACGATCAGCAGATGCAGGCTGCCAGCCTGATCAAGCTCTATATCATGGGTGCCGTATATGAAGATTATGACAGTCTTTCCTCCAAATACAGCAAGGATCAGCTGGACAATGCACTGAACTCCATGATCACAGTCAGCGACAATAATGCTGCCAATACACTTGTCAATTATCTTGGCGGCGGGGATGACGCAGCCGGAATGGCCCGTGTGAATAAATTCTGTCAGGATCACGGATACACCAGCACTTCCATGGGACGTCTTCTTCTTGCAGATAATTCCAATGGGGATAACTACACTTCCGCAAAGGATTGTGGAAAATTTCTGAAGACCATCTATCAGATCGACAAGGGTACTGCTACCGATAACAACGATACTCTGGCAGGAGCCGAATATATGTATCGTCTTCTGAAAATGCAGACCAGGAAAAACAAGATCCCGGCTCAGATGCCTTCCGAGGTAAAGGTTGCCAACAAAACCGGTGAACTGGATCACGTAGAAAACGATGCCGGCATCATCTATGACACTGCAAAGGGGATCGACCTGGTAGTCTGCTTTATGTCACAGGATCTTAACGATACCTCTGCTGCACAGAACACCATCGCACAGGACAGCCGTGCGATCTATGGATACTATAACGAATAACAAAAGAAACTATCTTCATTTTATATTGGGAAGGAAAACATCATGAACCAGACAAAAGAGAAAAAAACAAGATACTTATTATGGCCTGCGCTATTGCTTCTGCTTCTTCTGCTGGCGCCGGGCAACATTGTCCGTGTGCAGGCTGCCTCTGACCAGACTGCTGTCCAGCTGAAACTCAGTCAGGGTATCCGCCGCTATGATTATGCTTACCAGGTCCTTGATCTGGTAAATCAGGAACGTGCCAAAAAGAACCGGAATCCTGTCACTATGGATAAGAACCTTCTGGAATGCGCCATGACCAGAGCAGAAGAACTGACCGTTTGCGCCAGTCATACCCGTCCCAATGGTTCCATCTGTTTTTCAGCCTTTCCTTATTTTGAGGATCCAAGTGAAAATCTTGCGATCAACCAGGGAACTCCTGAAGAAGTTATGGAATCATGGATCGAATCTTCCGGACATTACACGAACATCATGAATTCCAAAAATGTTTCTGCCGGAATCGGCTGCTACTCACAGAACGGTCATCTCTACTGGATCCAGTGCTTTTCTTCTCACGCAACAGAAGCCTGCACACAGCCTGCCAATCAGACTGTGTCACCTGTTATTTCCGTGCTTCCAAAGCTGATAAATATCCATTTCAACGAAGCTTCTCCGATCACATTCACAGAAGAACAGAAAACACTGGCTATCTATATAACCTGTAATGGATTCAGCTATATGAGTTCCAGCCTTGACCCAGCTTCTTTCACATGGTCAACCGGAGATCCTTCCATTGCCACTGTGGATCAGAGCGGTGTTATCCGACTGAAAAGCAGAGGAACCACTACGGTTTCTGCCACACTGAAATCCTGCCCGGACAAAACACTGTCTGCAGATCTCAATGCATACTATGATCTGGAAAATTCCAGAGAGACTTCTCTGCGCTATACAAGTTCCTGGAACTATACCGGAAGTCCCATTACTTTTTCTCCTGAACTAAAATTCCATGGTCGTACGCTGACTGAGGGAAAAGATTATACGATTTCTTTCTCCCACAATCAGAACAGCGGTGTGGGAACTTTCACGATCACAGGTCTTGGCCTTTATTCCGGAACTCTGACGAATAATTTCGGTATCTGGCAGATCAATCTCTCTCAGGCAGAGATTGATTTTTCCCAGTCCTCCTATCTGTATACCGGAACTCCACTAACTCCGAAGCCCACTGTCACCTGGAATGGTATAACCCTGACAGAAAATGTAGATTATACACTCTCCTGGCATAACAATGCCCAGCAGGGAAACGCTTATGTTACTGTTTCCGGTAAGGGAAATTTCACCGGTGAAAATAATAAATATTTCTACATCGACCTTACCCCGATCACGGAAGCTGAGATTGGTGATATCCCGGATTATGAATATGCTCCTGGCAAAGAATTCAAGCCGGAGCCAACGGTCACATTAAATGGTGTTACTTTAAAGAAAGATGTTGATTATACCCTTTCTTATTATGATAACACCATGGCAAGTTCCAGAACCAACAGACCTCGTGTCCATATAACCGGTATCGGCATTTACAGAAGCGGTTTTTCCAAATACTTCACCATCAATCCACTGAAGCTCTCCGGTGAGACCATCCAACTGGCAGATCCAAACTGCAAAAGTGAAAGTGTAACCTCTTATCTGCGAAATAACCTGGTCATCACCTATAATGGCACACAACTGACCTCTGATGATTTTCGCATTACTTCTGTATACTATTCCTCCAGCAATGAGATCCTGGATTTTTCACTTTCCTATAAGCAGAATTATTCCGGTTCAAGGCATATGACATCTGTAAAGCTTTGCGATCTTTCGGATATTCCGGAACAGATCTTCAACGGCAATGCAGTAACTCCGAAGCCTACCGTAAAATACGGCTCGGACACGCTTCAGGAAGGCACGGATTATATCCTTACCTGGAAAGATAACGCCAAAACCGGCACTGGCTCCGTAACGGTTACAGGAATCAACAATTATTTTTCAAGTCAGTCCCTAACCTTTAAAATATCTGCTCCGGCACCAACGAGCACTCCAACTCCGAAGCCTACTGCTACCCCGACTCCGAAGCCTACTGCCACTCCAGTTCCGAAGCCATCCACTACCCCGGCTCCAATGCCATCTGGCACTCCGGCTCCAATGCCATCTGGCACTCCGGCTCCTGTGATCACGAAATTAACTGCACCGTCAATTAAGGCCTCTGCCTCCTGGAACAGCTGTACGCTCCGCTGGAACCGTATAAACAATGCCCGGAACTATATTCTCTACAGAAAAACAAATTCCGGAAAATACGCAAAGATCAAAACTTTAAACGCAAATACTACTTCATACAAAGACACAAAGATCACTATCGGAAATAAATATTCTTACGTGATCCGTGCAAGCAAAAAAACATCCTCCGGTTATATTTACAGTCCAGCTTCCAAAGCAGTGACTGTGAAACCGAATCTGCTCCGTCCGTCCACAAAGCTTAAAACCCTCAAAGGAAAACAGACACTTTCCTGGAAAAAGATTTCCGGAGCAACCGGCTATGTCATCTATCAGAAAAAAGGAAATGGTTCCTTCAAAAAAGTAAAAACTATTTCTTCCAAAAATACCAGCTATACATTTAAGACAGCAAAAAATGTTACATATAGCTACAGACTGGTTCCATACCGCACAGTAAACAGGAAGGTAAAGACCGGACCTGCAAGTGCGGTAAAAACCGGAAAAGCAAAATAACAGACTTACCGGATCGGATCGAGTAGGAGGCGGTGACTAACCGCCGTCCTCTCACACCACCGTGCATACCGCTCGGTACACGGCGGTTTCAATAGTTGACGTGCATGGACTGATAGGCTGTGGCTAAATCATAAAAGCCCCAGTTTATCAGTCTTTCTTTTGTTAGTGCTCGTTTGACCACTCCTGCATTTGCCATTCTCCAATAAGCTTTTCGGCTGTAGGCTCCTTCACAGGCTGCCCATTCTGGCATTCCCAACCCCATCAGCTTCCGTTTTCGTGTCTTTGGCAGTTTCCACTGTTTCCAGATACACATTCGTATCCTTCGATACAGCCACCTGTTCAGCCTTTCGACGTTGTTTTTCATGTCTGCCATACTGTAATAGTTCAGCCATCCTCGCATATATTCTTTTATACGTTCCATGGTCTTTACTATACTTCCGCACCTGCTCCGGGAAGTGAGCTTTCTCAGCTTCTCCTTGGCTTTCTTCCATGACTTTCCATGGACACGGACATAGATTCCTTTTCCGCTCTTCCCGAAACAGAAGCCAAGGTACTTAAAATTTCTTATTGCAAACACACTGACCGTACGACTTTTCTCTCGGTTCACCTTTAGTTTCAGTGTCCCTTCCAGATATTTCGTACTGCTTTCCAACAACCGTTCGGATGCACGTTCGCTCTTCGCTAGCAATACGATATCATCTGCATAGCGAATGCACGGTACTCCTCTTTTGTTGAACTCCTGGTCAAACTCGTTAAGATATACATTGGCTAACAGTGGGGAGAGATTTCCTCCCTGTGGTGATCCTTCTTCCGTCTTAATGACTACACCGTTTTCCATCACTCCACTTCTAAGATACCTCTTTATCATCTGTATTACACGTTCATCCTTTACATCTCTGCGCAGGATATTTACAAGTAACTCATGGTTCAGTGTATCGAAATACTTTGACAGGTCTAGGACTACTGCTTTTGTATATCCCTGTTCTGCATACTCCTCTATCCTCTGAACTGCGTCTTTCGCACTCCGTCCCGGACGATATCCGAAACTTCCATCCGAAAACTTTGGCTCATAAATCGGTATCAGCTGTTGTGACATTGCCTGTTGGATGATACGGTCTATGACAGTCGGAATACCAAGTTTTCGTACTCCTCCGTCTGATTTGGGAATTTCCACTCGTCTCACAGGCGATGGGGTATAATGCCCCTTTCGAATCTGTTCTGTCAGTTCGTGGTTATGTTCCTTTATCCACTGGAACGCCTCTTCAATGGTCATCCCATCTACTCCCGGCGCTCCCTTGTTTGCCTTCACTCTTTTGTAAGCTCTGTTTAGGTTGTCCTTATTCAGTATCTTACCTAAGATATCCGGCTCTGCACTGTCCCTTTCTTTCCATATCCGGTTGAATGAGCGGTGCGCTCTTACATACCCTTTACGTTCCGCGCTATCTCTCTGCAAGCAGCTTTCCTTGTTTTCTGCATCCATCTGCTCATTTCTCCTTTCCGGGTCATACTTGAGACTCCTATTGATTCAGTCCTTCACCTCTCGGCTACTATGACCTCTGCTGACTTCTGTGCGTTCAGCACTGCTTTTGGCAGTGGTTACCTCTTTCGAGGCATGTCGCGCAGACCTCCCCGGGTATCACACGCTTCTTTCTCTCCATCTATCTGCCACATCTATTCCGCATGATTCCGTGTAGTTATTGGGCTTTGACTTGTTGTGCAGCCTTACCCTCATGCAAAACCTTATATGTGATTTCTGTTCGTCAGACCAGAGATTTGCCCGTGGTTAGTTTATTCCCACATCCGGCTTCCTTCAGATTCCACCTCACGATGGACACCCTTGCCTTCGGCTATATCCTTCCCACTACCAGGCGGATTCGGGACTTGCACCCGTTAGAAACGTGCGCCGCCGGGCGCACACAAAAAAAAGGATGATGCGTCACCGAAACGCATCATCCTTTTTTCAGTTCTTTTCTTCTCCCTCTTCATAGGATTTTTCCCAAATCTCGGAAAATACTGCCAGCGGACAGTCTGTCAGCAGGCACATCAGAAGAAAGCACTCATATGGATTCACTATGTAGATCTCACTCATTTCGCAGCGGGCCAGGATCTCCTGGATCTCCTCCAGGAAATGGCGATATCTCGTATACGGATCATCCTCTGCCATCTCCTGAGAGATCACAAAAAACTCCAGCGTGATCAGATCAAACCGCTCCACCGGAAATTTATGGTTCAGGATATTGTTGATCCTCTGGCGGCTGAAGCGCTTCTGGCTGAAATGCTTTGCCAGAATGGATGCGGACATCTTTTTGAGATTTCCCATTTTATTAATGGGGATCCCGCTGCAGATAACCTTTTCCAGATCCGAAGCACTGATATTCTCAGGCTTCCAGATCTTTTTGCCACCGTTTTCTTCCTCATCTTCCTGATACATGGCTGCAATGATCTTCCTTGCCCGCTCCAGAAGGATCATAAATTCCTGAAAAGCCTGGCTCTTCTCTGATTTCGGATCATCATGTCTTCCTTTCAGAAAAGCCAGATATTCCAGAAGCTTTTCTTCACTGTCCAGACAAAGCCCTGTGCCATACACGATCTCTCCGGTCTTTTTTTCCACCGGAGTCATCTGTTTGTAGGTTTCTTTATATTCCTCCGCTTTATAATAGCCAAGATGATTCCGGTAACAATACCAGTAGATCACTTCTTCCGGATTATGGAAATCAAAATCCTGCTCACGAAGCACCCGGGTCAGAAAATCTGAAACATCCTCTGTACTCATCCGAAGTCCGAACCCCAGCAGAAAAACTGTTTCACGCTTCACAGATGCCTGAGTCAGCCAGTTATTCACCAGAGAACTCAGCTTGGCTGATGTAGGTGACATGGATTTCGGTGTGTAGGTTTCCTTGAAGGATTCCACAACGATCTCTCTGTAGACTTCCTGCGGCACCTGGGAAAAAGGCTCCTCAAGCTCTGCACGCTCATACACATATCGTTTCAGATAGTCACCAAAGGAAACCAGTTCCATCTCCTTGTAAAGATAATGAAAAATAACATCTGCATCCTCATCCTCAAAGGAATCCAGACTGACAACCTGGCGGAACTTCTGTGCCGCCTTTCTTGTAAATTCAAAATCCTTCACTGAATCGAAGGCAACTGTCTGTTCAAAATCAAGATCCTGCATTCGATTTCTCATCGCAAATTTTCTCCTTATCCCTTTTCTTACTCCCCGGTTTATTACCGTCCGGTACTGTGGCGCTCTGCCCAGCGTTTGAGAATATTTTTTTCTTCATAGCCGCTGATCTGTGCAAGGACCAGTGTCACATTATCTCTGCCGCCTCTTTCCAATGCCTGTTCCAGGATCTTACCTACTTTTTCTTCTGCGGTTTCTGTCCCGTCAAGGATCTTCTGAAGCTCCTGATCAGAAAGCATGTCTGTCACTCCATCTGAACAGATCAGATACGAGCTTCCCGGCTGATAACCGATCTCCACGATAGAAGGCTCCAGTGCCATGTTTTCTTCCTGGAAGCCCAGATACTGCGTCAGCGGAGCTTTTCCCAGCATTTTTCCGCCGATCACATGGTCCGTGGAAATCTGCTGGAACTTCCCCTGAAAATGACGGTAGATACGGCTATCCCCAAGGTTGCAGGCATAGATTGCCTTTTCGCTGAAAGACAAAAGTGCCATGGTTGTTCCCATGCTTCTGATACGGTTTTCATTGCTGTAGCGACATACTGCCTCATTCATATTTTCGCAGGCTCCTGTCAGAAAAACCACAGGCTCTTTTTTCAGGGTCTTTTTGTTTTCTTCATAGAAGCCTCCCAGCGCTTCCACAGCTGCAGAAGCTGCCATTTCACCGCAGCTTTCTCCGCCCATGCCGTCAAAAACAGCCAGCATTGGAAGCTGCCAGTGCTGTGTATGACCTGCCAGGATTCCGTCAACCCCCTGGTTGTGCACCGGCAGGCGCACTCCGCAGCACCAGAAATTATCCTCATTATTTGTCCTCACCTTTCCGGTGTGACATGTATACGCATAATCAATCTGATAGGCCATTCTTTTTCCTTTCGTAAAAACCCTTCGACATTACTGCTGAAGCTCCACTACAGAATTACTCCAGTATTTGTCTCCCAGTTCTACATATTTGTCGTTATCGCTCTCTTTATCATGAACCTTACCATCTGCATCGATCCATCGGATCAGAAGGCCGTCCTGATAATAAAAATACTGCTTCTCATCTCCGTCCCATACATAAGTATAAAACATCTGCTCGCCCCAGTAAAAATATTCCTCATAAACGCCATCTGCGGAACTGCCGGGATATACAAGTACTTTGGCGATCTCTCCTGATCCATTATAAAAGCGCAGGCGATCCCCCTCTGTACCTTCACGTCTATAGCTGTCCAGAGCATTTTCTATGGTTGTCGCATGGTCACGTATCGTTTCCATTGCCTGTGCGAAACTTTTATCCGAATTGTCTGCAGTACCGAAATTTCCTTTGTTCAGAGCATCAGAATCATCGGAATCTGTATACGAAGGTTCCCCGTTATCCACAGGTTTCCGTATCGTTCGTACCGCAAGGATCCCGCCGATCAACACAACAAGGATCCCGGCTGTTATAAGCATTCTGAAAATACCTTTCCGTTTCCTTCTGTCATCGTCATTTCCGTCATTCTCTGGTACGGATTCTTCCCACTCCTGGAGATTCTGGTCACGGTCGTCTTCCAGATCTGTGATAGAGGTAACTCTGGGCTTTACAGCTCCGGTTTTTCTTATACCGGGATCTGACTGACGGGAACGTCCTGACGGATAACCGGACAGGCTATCCTTTTCGGATGCTGTTTTTCCGGATGCAGATTTCTGAGGCTTCTGTATTGTGCTCTGAGCCTTTGGCGTATTCCGGGCTGCATTTTTTGCTATTTCTCCGGCTATCGGTTTATCCGGCTGTATGGATACCGGCACAGGATTTTTACGTGCCTGACGGATCGCATCCGTATTCAGCTGACTCGTTCTTGCCAGCTGTCTGGCTGCACCCTCCTGAAGAAACTTCGGCATGGACTCCGGAACAGGTCTTTCCTCCACTGGTTTCGGTTTCTCATGAACTCCCTGTTCTCTGTTTGCCGCTCCATACCGGATTTCTTCCAGTGCTTCCCGAAACTTATCAGGAGTCTGATATCGTTCTTTTGCATCATAAGCACAGGCTTTTAAGATAACGGAGCCGAAAGCCTCTCCTGCATCCACAGGGGGTGGCGGTGTTTCGCCTGACATCCTCCTCGTGAGTGCGTTCTCCTTATCTCTGTATGTGATCAGCTGTTTTTCAAGATTCAGAAACGGAAGCCTGTTATGATTCATCAGTTTATATAACACCAGGCCAAGTGCATAAATGTCCACTCTGCTGTCGTACTGTTCTCCCCTGTACATCTCCGGCGCCATATAGGAATAAGTTCCCTTTTTGGAAAGGGTACTCATGGTTTTTTCCAGTTCTCTGGCGATTCCAAAGTCCCCCAGCTTGAAATCCCCGAACCTGGATACAAAAATATTCTCAGGTTTGATATCCCTGTGGATGATGTGAAGCTGCCCACAGTATTCCAGTGATCTGCAAAGATCGATACCCAGCTTCATCACTTCTTTTTCTGTGAGATTTTTTCCCGCATAATATTCCATGAAGCTTGTGAGATATTCCATGCGGATAAAAATATCCCATCCGATCTCGTCCAGATATTCCATCACCTTGTAATCTTCTACAGATACAATATGGGAATTTCCCCGGAAATACTCCATGGTGCTTACTTCCTGAATGCACTCCTCCACCAGATTTTCAAAATAACCGCGGACAGATTTTTCATCACCGGATTCTGAGCGCACACTGTCCAGCTCCCCTTTACTGGCGGGGATTGTGATTATCTTAATTGCCGAGTAAAAAGAACGTCCCTTCTCAGTTCTCTGAGCTTTATACACTCTTCCAAAAGAGCCTTCCCCGATCTTGCTTACGATCTTCCATTCCGGCCACGGGGAAATTGGCAGTTCCTTGTCCATCGCAATCCCTCCTCTCTCAGAAAATCCCTGCTTATAAACAGAAATCTCCCTCCGGATTTCCGGGGGGAGATTTATTTATATTAGCAAGGTATATCGACTTATTCTTCTACCGGTGCAGTTTCCTCTGCTGTCTCTTCAACAGCAATGGTCTCTTCCTCCGGAGCAGTCTCAGTCTTCTCTTCCTCTACGGAAATTTCCTCTGTATCCTCAGGCTCCTCGGAAGCTGTTTTTACCTCCGGCATTCCTGTGTCAAGACTGATCTCACTGTAACGCTTCATACCTGTACCTGCAGGAATCAGCTTACCGATGATAACGTTCTCTTTCAGACCGATCAGCGGATCGATCTTACCTTTGATAGCAGCCTCTGTCAGGACTTTTGTTGTTTCCTGGAAGGATGCTGCTGACAGGAAGGAGTTTGTAGCAAGGGATGCTTTGGTAATACCAAGCATAACCTGTTTGCCCTCTGCCGGCTGTTTGCCCTCTGCCTCAAGTTTCTCGTTAACTTCCTCAACATCAAGGACATCAACAAGTGTTCCTGGCAGGAACTCTGTATCTCCGTTATCCTCGATACGGATCTTCTTCAGCATCTGATGAACGATAACCTCGATATGCTTATCGTTGATCTCAACACCCTGCAGACGATATACACGCTGAACCTCACGGATCATGTAATCCTGAACTGCACGCACACCCTTGATTCTCAGAATATCATGCGGATTTACACTACCTTCTGTCAGCTCATCGCCGGCCTCAAGAACCTGTCCGTCAAGGACTTTGATACGAGAACCGTATGGGATCAGGTAAGTCTTGGAATCGCCTGTCTCCGGATCGTTTACGATGATCTCACGTTTCTTCTTAGTGTCGTTGATCGTGGCAACACCTGGGATCTCTGTGATGATCGCAAGACCCTTCGGCTTTCTTGCCTCGAAAAGCTCCTCGACACGAGGAAGACCCTGTGTGATATCTCCACCGGCAACACCACCGGTATGGAAAGTACGCATGGTCAGCTGTGTACCTGGCTCACCGATAGACTGTGCTGCGATGATACCAACAGACTCACCAACCTGTACCGGCTCACCGGTAGCCATGTTCGCACCATAACATTTTGCGCAGACACCAACCTTGCACTTACAGGAAAGGATGGTACGGATCTTCAGTTTGTCAATCGGTCCGCCTGTCTGGTTGCTTACGCCCTCTTTCATGATACGGGCTGCACGCTTCGGTGTGATCATGTGGTTTGCTTTAACAAGGATTTCTCCATCTTTATTCTTAACTGTCTCACAGGAGAAACGTCCTGTGATACGCTCCTGAAGGCTCTCGATCTCTTCTTTTCCGTCCATGAATCCACGAACGACCATACCGGAGATCTCTGCTCTGTTCTCACAGCAGTCCGCCTCACGAACGATCAGATCCTGGGATACGTCAACAAGTCGTCTTGTCAGGTATCCGGAATCGGCTGTACGAAGAGCGGTATCAGAAAGACCTTTACGAGCTCCATGAGCGGACATGAAGTACTCCAGTACGTCAAGACCTTCACGGAAGTTTGACTTGATCGGGAGCTCGATGGTATGACCGGTTGTATCAGCCATCAGTCCTCGCATTCCGGCAAGCTGTTTGATCTGCTTATCGGAACCACGGGCTCCGGAGTCAGCCATCATGAAGATGTTGTTGTACTTATCAAGACCTGTAAGAAGTGCCTTTGTAAGCTCATCATCGGTCTTCTTCCAGGTATCAACAACCTCTTTGTAACGCTCTTCCTCTGTGATAAGACCACGTTTGTAGTTCTTTGTGATACGGTCAACAGTATCCTGAGCCTGCTTGATCATCTCCGGCTTCTGCGGCGGCACGGTCATATCGGAAATAGATACGGTCATGGCTGCACGTGTGGAGTATTTGTAACCCATAGACTTAACGGAGTCAAGTACCTCGGCTGTCTTTGTTGCACCGTGAGTATTGATAACCTTTTCAAGGATCTGCTTCAGCTGTTTCTTACCTACAAGGAAATCAACCTCAAGAAGCAGTTCGTTTCCAGGTACGCTTCTGTCCACAAATCCAAGGTCCTGCGGAAGGATCTCGTTGAACAGGAAACGTCCCAGTGTGGACTGAACATTGCCGCTTAAAACAGTTCCGTCCGGCATTGTCTTATGACAATGGACAATGATCTTTGTCTGGAGTGTGATGACCTTGTTCTCATATGCAAGAATTGCCTCGTTGACACTCTTAAAGAACTTGCCCTCACCCTTGTTTCCAGGTCTTTCCTGTGTCAGGTAGTAGATACCAAGGACCATATCCTGTGAAGGAACGGCTACAGGACCACCATCTGACGGTTTCAGAAGGTTGTTCGGTGATAACAGAAGGAAACGGCACTCTGCCTGTGCTTCCTGGGAAAGCGGAAGATGTACAGCCATCTGGTCACCATCGAAGTCAGCGTTGAACGCGGTACAAACAAGCGGATGAAGCTTGATCGCCTTACCTTCTACAAGGATCGGCTCGAATGCCTGGATACCCAGACGATGCAGTGTAGGTGCACGGTTCAGCATAACCGGATGCTCCTTAATGACGTCCTCAAGGACATCCCATACTGCCGGCTCAAGCTTCTCTACCATTTTCTTGGCATTTTTGATGTTGTGGGAAGTTCCGTTGGCAACAAGCTCTTTCATAACGAAAGGTTTGAACAGCTCGATAGCCATCTCCTTCGGAAGACCACACTGATAGATCTTCAGTTCAGGTCCTACGACGATTACAGAACGTCCGGAATAGTCAACTCGTTTACCGAGAAGGTTCTGACGGAAACGTCCGGATTTACCCTTCAGCATATCGGAAAGGGATTTCAGAGCTCTGTTTCCAGGGCCTGTTACAGGACGTCCACGGCGTCCGTTATCGATCAGGGCATCTACAGCCTCCTGCAGCATACGCTTCTCGTTGCGGACAATGATATCCGGAGCACCAAGCTCCAGAAGTCTTTTCAGACGGTTGTTTCTGTTGATGATCCTTCTGTAAAGATCATTCAGGTCAGATGTTGCAAAACGTCCTCCGTCCAGCTGTACCATAGGACGAAGATCCGGCGGGATAACCGGGATAACGGTCATGATCATCCACTCAGGACGGTTGCCGGACTCACGGAAGGACTCCACAACCTCAAGACGTTTGATGATCCTTGCACGTTTCTGGCCTGTTGCATCCACAAGCTCTGCCTTCAGTTCTTCGGAATCCTTTTCAAGATCGATAGCCTGAAGGAGCTCCATGATGGACTCGGCACCCATACCTACACGGAATCCTTCTCCGTAAGACTCACGTGCTTCCTGGTACTCACGCTCGGTGAGTACCTGTTTGTACATAAGTCCGGAATCTGCAGGATCCAGAACGATATAGTTAGCAAAGTAAAGCACTTTCTCCAGTGTTCTCGGAGAAATATCAAGGATCAGACCCATACGGGACGGAATTCCTTTAAAGTACCAGATATGAGACACCGGAGCTGCAAGCTCGATGTGTCCCATACGCTCTCTACGAACGGCAGATTTGGTTACTTCAACACCGCATCTGTCGCAGACAACGCCTTTATAGCGAATTTTTTTGTACTTTCCACAGTGGCACTCCCAGTCCTTGCTCGGTCCGAAAATCCTTTCACAGAAAAGACCATCCTTCTCAGGCTTCAAGGTTCTGTAGTTGATCGTTTCAGGTTTTAAAACCTCACCGTGTGACCACTCTCTGATCTTCTCAGGGGACGCCAGTCCGATCTTGATGGCATCGAAAGTCATTGGCTGATATGTTTCATTGGCGTTGGTTGTTTCTGCCATGTATTCTTTCCCCTTTCTTATTCCTCATCATCAAAGGACTCTTCAAACTCGATCATATCATCTTCGTCTTCCATGTCCTCATCTTCTTCTACATTGACAAGCTCTTCTCCGCTGAACTCCTGCTTGGTGTAGCCGTGTTTACCGAAGGACTCCTCATCTCTGCGTCCTCTGGAATCGCCCTCGATGACATGACGAAGATCAGTATCTCCGTAATCAGAGGTTTCCATAATGTGTACCTCTGATCCGTCCTCGCTGAGCACACGTACATCCAGACCAAGAGACTGAAGCTCTTTAAGAAGTACCTTAAAGGACTCAGGAATACCTGGCTCAGGAATGTTGTCACCTTTGATGATCGCTTCATAGGTCTTAACACGTCCGATCACATCATCAGACTTCACTGTCAGGATCTCCTGCAGTGTGTAGGAAGCACCATATGCCTCCAGTGCCCAAACCTCCATCTCTCCGAAACGCTGTCCACCGAACTGAGCTTTACCACCCAGAGGCTGCTGTGTTACCAGGGAGTATGGACCTGTGGAACGTGCATGGATCTTATCATCTACCAGATGATGCAGCTTCAGGTAGTGCATGTGACCGATCGTTACAGGGCTGTCGAAGTACTCGCCTGTTCGTCCGTCACGAAGTCTTACCTTACCGTCTCTGGAGATCGGAACGCCCTTCCAGAGTGCTCTGTGAGCTTTATTCTCATCGAGATACTGCATAACATCCGGTGCAAGGATGTCTTTATATTTCTCACGGAATTCCTCAAAGTCTTCCGTATTAACGTAATCGTTGGCAAGCTCCAGAGTATCCTGGATATCAACCTCGTTTGCGCCATCGAATACAGGTGTTGCAATATTGAAGCCAAGTGCTTTGGCAGCAAGGCTCAAGTGGATCTCCAGGACCTGTCCGATGTTCATTCGGGAAGGTACACCCAGAGGATTCAGCACGATATCAAGAGGACGTCCGTTTGGAAGGAATGGCATATCCTCAACCGGAAGTACACGGGAAACGACACCCTTGTTACCATGACGACCAGCCATCTTATCACCAACGGAGATCTTTCTCTTCTGTGCAATATAAATACGTACTGCCTGATTTACTCCAGGGCTCAGCTCATCGCCGTTCTCTCTTGTAAATACCTTGGCATCTACGATAATACCATACTCACCGTGCGGTACCTTAAGGGAAGTATCACGTACCTCTCTTGCCTTCTCACCGAAGATAGCACGAAGGAGACGCTCCTCAGCAGTAAGCTCAGTCTCTCCCTTAGGAGTAACCTTACCGACAAGGATATCACCGGCACGTACCTCAGCACCGATACGGATGATACCGCGCTCATCCAGATCCTTCAGAGCGTCATCGCCGACACCCGGAACGTCACGTGTGATCTCTTCCGGTCCCAGCTTGGTATCACGGGATTCTGCCTCATATTCCTCAATATGGACAGATGTATAAACATCATTCTGTACCAGTTTCTCACTAAGAAGAACAGCATCCTCGTAGTTATAACCCTCCCAGGTCATAAATCCGATCAGCGGGTTCTTACCAAGTGCAAGCTCACCATTGGATGTAGACGGGCCATCCGCGATAACCTGTCCTGCCTCAACATGCTCACCCTGGAACACGATCGGTCTCTGGTTGTAGCAGTTGCTCTGGTTGCTTCGCATGAATTTAGTCAGATGATAATCATCTTTTGTTCCGTCATCATTCTTGATAGAGATATCTGTAGATGTGGAACGAAGTACTGTACCTGCTTTTCTTGCAACAACGCATACACCGGAGTCAACAGCTGTCTTGGTCTCCATACCTGTACCAACAACCGGAGCCTCTGTTGTAAGAAGCGGAACGGCCTGACGCTGCATGTTGGATCCCATCAGCGCACGGTTCGCATCATCGTTCTGCAGGAACGGGATCAGGGCTGTAGCAACGGAGAATACCATTCGCGGAGATACATCCATGTAATCGAACATGTGCTGCTCGTACTCCTGTGTCTCCTCGCGGTAACGACCGGAAACGTTCTTATGAATGAAGTGTCCCTCTTCATCCAGCGGCTCATTCGCCTGTGCTACATGGTAATTATCTTCCTCATCCGCTGTCATGTATACAACCTCATCGGTTACACGCGGGTTGGAAGGATCTGTTTTGTCGATCTTTCTGTACGGAGCCTCTACGAAGCCGTACTGATTGATCCTTGCATAGGATGCAAGGGAGTTGATAAGACCGATGTTCGGTCCCTCAGGGGTCTCGATCGGGCACATTCTTCCATAGTGGGAATAATGTACGTCTCGAACCTCGAATCCAGCTCTGTCTCGTGACAGACCGCCAGGTCCCAGTGCGGAAAGTCTTCTCTTGTGAGTCAGCTCTCCAAGCGGGTTGTTCTGATCCATGAACTGTGACAGCTGGGAAGAACCGAAGAACTCTTTTACTGCTGCAGTTACAGGTTTGATATTGATCAGGGACTGCGGAGAAATACTCTCTGTGTCCTGTGTTGTCATTCTCTCACGTACCACACGCTCAAGTCTGGAAAGACCGATGCGGTACTGATTCTGAAGCAGCTCACCGACAGCACGGATACGACGGTTGCCCAGGTGGTCGATATCATCATCGTTACCAAGGCCATACTCCAGATGCATATTGTAGTTAATGGACGCAAGGATATCTTCCTTGGTGATGTGTTTCGGGATCAGGTCGTGGATATCACGTTTGATCGCATCACATCTGTCCTCAAATGTGTCATTTTCTTCCAGAATTTTTTCGAGCACTGGGTAGTATACTAATTCTGTAACACCCAGGGACTTCGGATCCTCAAGCTCCGGCAGATAGTGACGGATATCAACCATAAGGCTGGAAAGGACTTTGATCTCTCTCTCCTCACCCTGGATCCATACGTACGGAACTGCGGAATTCTGTAATGTATCAGCAAGCTCTTTTGTAACAAGTGTCTCAGCCTCAGCAAGGATCTCACCTGTTGTTGTATCTACAACATCCTGAGAAAGCTTGTGGCCTACGATACGTTTATTGAAATGAAGCTTCTTATTAAATTTATAACGTCCGACTTTGGCAAGGTCATATCTTCTCGGATCGAAGAACATTGCCATGATCAGGCTCTCTGCGCTCTCTACTGCAAGCGGCTCGCCCGGACGGATCTTCTTATACAGCTCAAGGAGACCTTCCTGATAGTTTGTGGAGGTATCCTTTGTAAAGCTGGCAAGGATCTTTGGCTCTTCACCAAACAGATCGATGATCTCAGCATTGGTTCCAATGCCCAGTGCACGGATCAGAACAGTGATCGGAACCTTTCTTGTTCTGTCTACACGTACATAAAATACATCATTTGAATCTGTCTCGTACTCCAGCCATGCACCTCTGTTCGGAATTACAGTACTGGAAAACAGTCTCTTACCAAGCTTATCATGAGCGATCGCGTAGTAGATTCCAGGGGAACGTACTAACTGGCTGACAATAACACGCTCAGCACCATTGATAACAAAGGTACCCGTAGCTGTCATCAGCGGTAAATCTCCCATGAAAATCTCGTGTTCGTTGATCTCTTCTGTTTCCTTATTGATCAGCCTTACTCGAACCTTCAAAGGTGCGGCATAAGTCACGTCACGTTCTTTACACTGCTCGATGGAATATTTTGCATCTTTTTCATCGTATGTGAAATCGATGAATTCCAGACTGAGCTTTCCGCCGTAATCTGCGATCGGAGAAATATCATCAAATACTTCTTTTAAACCTTCGTCAAGAAACCACTGGTAGGAATCTTTCTGAACTTCGATCAGGTTTGGCATTTCCAGGACTTCTTTTTGTCTCTGGTAGCTCATACGCATGCTTTTTCCAGTTTTTACAGAACGAATTCTGTTTTTTTCCATTGACGTTTCACCCCTGTTTTTTTATTATTTATTACAACATGATCCCGCCTGACCTTTAGGCAGGCATATCTAGCCATAATATAGCATCCTCCACTTTAACATAAGAAAAAAAGTGTGTCAAGCACTTTTTTTGATTTTTTTACATTTTTCAAAAAAAAGATTCTGTTCCTTCTATACATACGATGTATGGATATCCGGAACAGAATCTTTTTTTATCACACATACTTACTTCACAACAGTATTTACTGTTACTGTATTTCCGTATTTATCTTTTGAGACAAGTTTCAGAGCAGTATTCTTTTTTTGCTTCTTTATTTTAATAACGTACTGTTTCTTTTTGTTTACGGATGATACACCCAGCTTTGTCTGTTTTCCGGAACGCTGCACATATGCAATAACTGTCTGGCTGCCTGATGCAGTTCCGCTTATAGCTGTACTTCTTGATGTAACAGTTCTGCATGAAGGACGGTTGATGCCGTTCCATCCTTTGCAGCTTTTTACATATACCGCCTGAACCTTTCCGTTTTCGCAAAATGTATTCTTTTTCATGACCGGTATTACAGATGCATATGCATAAACACCATTCCCCCTATTTTTCTCCGCACGGTTTCCTGATACTTCGGATACTTTTGATTTCCAGAGCAAAATACCACTTTTTGCATTTGATGTCACACGATTGCTTTTTACCCTTACTCCGCCGGCCACATACTCAATTTTCACGCCATGATTTTTGTTGGATAAACAGATATTACCAAGAACATTATTGTTCTTTCCTGCATTTACACGTATTCCCGAGCCGGCCACTGATTTAACAGTATTCTTCTGTGCAGTGGATGAAGTATTTACAGATTGCAGATAAATTCCATCTCCGCCTGCTCCGGAAACAGTATTCTGCTCTACAAGATTTCTCTGTTCTGATCCTGCTGCATAGACAGAACCGGAGAGATAAATTCCCGTATTTGCAGTTCCGGACACTGTATTCCTGCTGATAACGCTTCCTCTGGAATCCTGGGCATAAATCCCAAAATTGGAATATGAAGAAGTTTTTTTCATTGTTACCTGATTATCTGTTACGGTATCTGTGTCAGTAAGAGACATGCTGATTCCGTTTCCATATCCGCTGATCTGATTATCTTCTACAGTCACACCTTTCACCGGATATATCTTTTTAGGGAGCACAGCTCCATCTTTTTTCATATTATAGCCTGAAACTTTTATACCACTGCAGATCCATGCAATTCCACCAATACTGGTAGTTCTGGCAAGACTGATGTAGTTTCCTGCCACACGAAGATTCCTGTTTTTCAGCATGTCCGGCCCATCATCATAGCCTGGCGTCTGGTGTGTATTGCTGCTCACAGAAGAAATGTCCACTCCATTTCCCACATTTACCATGGTATTATTTTCTGCTGTAGAATCTTCATAATTCATAAACCTTATACAGCGTTTTTTTACATTATGGAAAGTATTATTCGTAACTGTGATCCTTTTATATGTTTTTCCGGACATCATACTGTGCGTTCCCAGCCCTGTAAAGACATCTTCGAACACATTTCCATCGATCACAAAATCTTCACAGGTCGTTCCATCATAAGGTCTGTACTGCGGAAAAACATTGCTCTCATCTGTACAGCAGTCGATCTGAATACATTCCTGTCCGCCTTCCACATAATTCTTATAATAGCCACTGAATGTACAGCCTGTGATCTTGGCATTTTTCACTCCGCCAAATTCCAGAAAATGAGATTTCAGATTATTAAGAAATGTAGCATTTTTAATCGTAACATTCGTAGCATGTCCAATGCAAAATCCCACAAATCCGCCTGGTGCATCCTTATTTTCCACACACTGATAATTGTAGTCCCAGGTTCCTCCATCGATCACAATGTTGCGATATCCATCATATCCGCCTTCTGAATCTTTGGTATTTCCAAGACGGAGGATCAGATGTTTGGTGGTAGACGTTTTTGTAATATTAGCGTCTCTTGCATATAAGTACATATTACTGTACATGCAAAGTGTACCTGTCAGTTCATAATTTCCCGGTGGAATTATGATCTTGCAGGGATTTTCATCTGTGGCCTGATCTTTCAGTTCAAGAAACAGTGTGTTCAAGGGTGCTGTGATATCCTGTCCTTCCTCAACTTCCAGAGTCACAGTCTGATAAGTTCCAAGTTCTCCATCTGAAGCATCTCCTGCGGAAAAATCCCCAGCAGCATTGGCATCATCTGTAAAATCAGCCTGTGCCTGACCTGCGCCTTCATCAGCTTTATTATTATCCGGCTCTGCGACGTTTTCTACATTACCGTTTTCCTGCTGAAGCTGAAGTTCTTCGGAACCGTTATCGCCATTCTCCGTTCCTTCGGAAAAATCTGCCGGCAATTCTCCGCTGATACTGCCATCTGCTGTCTGAATATCCTCACTGCCAGCTTCCGTTGCTGCATTGTCAGAAATATTCTTATTTGTGTCAAAATCTCCATCTGTGCTTCCATCTGAAAATGTGTCTTCAGTTGAATTTTCCGATATTTCCTCATCCCCCGGTGCCTCTGATACATCCACTGCTTCTACAGCACCTGACTCTATTTTTGTCCAGGATGCCTGTGATGCAGGAACCACACTGCCATCGTTATCCAGCACAAGCGGATCCAGATCCTGTTCCGGCATATTTTCCTCTTCTTCAAGCTCCTCCTGCTGCTGCATTGCAGCTTCCTGAGCCCGAAGTTCATCCAGAGGATTTTTCACGTTTACATTTATATTTTTTACATTTTTTCCGACAGACACTGTCTTGGCTGCCGTCGGAAAAGAAACTCCTGTGATTCCCAACGCAGCAGCAAGGATACAGGCCATTATTTTTCGTTTCATATTCCATCCACCCTTTCCTGTCTCCTTTATTATCCTTTCTTTTTCTTCAAAAAGCAAGATTTACCCTGGATTTTTTCACTAAAAAAGCTGCTGTGCCGCCGGTAAACCGGCAGGCACAACAGCCTCAAAGCTCTTATTCTGACTGGATTATTTAAGTGTAACCTTAGCTCCCTCAGCCTCAAGTTTAGTTTTGATGTCCTCAGCCTCAGCTTTGGATGCGCCCTCTTTAACAACCTTCGGAGCACCATCAACGATAGCTTTAGCCTCTTTAAGTCCAAGACCTGTAACCTCACGAACAACTTTGATAACTTTAACTTTGTTAGCGCCAACCTCTGTAAGCTCTACGTCAAACTCATCTTTCTCCTCAGCTGCCTCGCCTGCTGCACCTGCTGCTGCTACAACAACACCTGCTGCTGCGGAAACGCCGAACTCTTCCTCACAAGCTTTTACAAGGTCATTTAACTCTAATACAGATAATTCTTTGATTGCTGCAATAAATTCTTCTGTTGTTAATTTTGCCATTTTAATTTCCCTCCATTTATAAATTTTAATTAATAATCATGCGGTCGTTATGCCGCCAATTGCACGTTGCTGGGATTACTCAGCAGCTGCTGCGTCAGCTCCGCCGTTCTGCTCTGCGATCTGATTAAGCACACGAGCGAAGTTTGCGATCGGAGACTGCATGCTTCCAAGCAGTTTTCCAAGAAGTTCCTCTCTTGAAGGAATTGTGGACAGTGCCTGAATTCCGGCCTGATCATTGTAGTTACCTTCAACTACACCTGCGATCAGCTCCAGTGCCGGGAACTGTTTTGCATATTTAGCAAGGATTCTTGCCGGAGCAGTTGCGTCTGTCTCGGAGATAGCGATCGCATTTGTGCCATGTAAATGATCACTGAGGCTCTCAAATGCTGTACCCTCGAATGCACGACGCATCATGGTATTTTTATATACCTTGTACTGAACACCAGCTTCTCTTAACTCTTTACGAAGAATTGTATCCTGCTCAACTGTAAGACCGCTGTAGTTTACAAGTACAACAGACTGTGCGTCTTTAATGCTGTTAGAGATCTCTTCTACGATTGGTTGTTTCAGTTCTACTTTTGCCATGAAATGGTACACCTCCTTATAGATTTTGTATACCGCCGTCGCAATAAGTCAATCTGTTTAAAAAAAGACCTTACTGCTTCGCAATAAGGCCTTGTGTAATCTTAACTCAGAATACTTGGACCTCGGTAGGCGTTTTGATCCTTATGCCTTACGGCACCTACTGTCTTCGGCAGCGTTCTTAGGTACAATACCATAACAGTGCCGGGTGTGTCAAGTATTTTTTTAGATTTTTTCAAAATTATTTAGTACCAAAAATACGGTCTCCGGCATCTCCAAGTCCCGGGCAGATATAAGCGTTCTCATTGAGCTCTCTGTCAAGGGAACCACAGTAGATCTGTACATCCGGATGTGCCTCGTGAAGTCGTTTCAGTCCCTCAGGAGCTGCGATGATGCACATAAACTTGATATTCTTTCCGCCCTGTTTCTTGACAAAATCAATGGCAGCTTCGGCAGAACCGCCGGTTGCAAGCATCGGATCAACGATCACTGAAATACGCTCGTCAATAGATTCAGGAAGCTTACAGTAATACTCATGGGGCTCATGTGTTACCGGATCACGGTAAAGTCCCACATGTCCGACCTTTGCAGACGGTACCAGTGTGAGAATGCTGTTTACCATTCCAAGTCCTGCACGGAGGACCGGGATCACTGCCAGCTTCTTACCTGAGATCATCGGTGTCTTACAGGTTTCTATCGGTGTCTCGATTTCCACTTCCTCTGTAGGAAGATCACGAAGCGCCTCATATCCCATCAGGATTCCGATTTCCTCCACCAGTTTACGGAACTCGTTTGTTCCTGTATTTTTATCACGGAGCATTGAAATTTTGTGTTTGATCAGCGGGTGATCCATAATATAAACATTTTTCATTTTTTCCATCGTGATTTCCTCTCTTTGTCTGTGTTTTTTGTAAAGCGAAACTTCTCATTCCACTCTGCTTCATACACCGGAACGCAAGCCTTTCGCTTTTCTGTATTCATCTTTCTACATTATAATATATATGACACTTTTTCAAAAGGGGGAAAAACTATTTTCCCTGGCGTTCCAGAACCTGATCAATAGCATAGGCCACACCAAATTCATTGTTGTTCTTTGTGATGTATTTTGCTGCTCTTTTAATCTCCGGAACTGCGTTTTCCATTGCAACAGTTGCGCCGAAATCCATGGAAATCATGGAATAATCATTAAGGCTGTCACCAAGGACCATCACCTCATCCATGGTATAACCCAGAGACTCGATATATTCTTTCAGCACCGGGCCTTTCTGCGCCTCTACTGCTGTAATCTCCTGATTATATATAAAGGAAGAAGCCACTGCAACGGCTGGATTTTCTTTCAGCTCATCGCTGAGTTTCTCCAGCTGCTCCACATCTGCCGCAAAAATGAAGATCTTATATACCGGCGCACCGCTGCTCTCCAGGGAACGGATATCGGAAATCCCTTTCGTGTTTCCGGCGATCCTGCGGTACTGCGGGGATTTCCGTACAATCTCCTCGCTGGTATCTATGTCCATATTGAAAAGACGGATCTGCTGAATGATCCCGTCTTCAATTTCTTTCTTTGTTCCAATACGGTAATCATAGCGATCCGTAAAAAATGCTACAGATACCGGGTATTTTTTTGCCGTATTGTAAACCTCCTCACACAGCTCAATAGAGATCGGTGTACTCTTTACAACCTCCTGCTGCGGATTTCGTACTTCAGCACCGCTGCTCACCACATAATCACAGGTCAGCTCTGTTCCCTTCAGTTCCTCCATGGCACCGGGGAAATTCCGGCCGGTGGCAACCATAAAGCGGATTCCCGCATCGCAGGCACGCCTGACCGCCGCAAGGGTTTCCGGTGCGATCCTGTGGTCATCACCAAGAAGTGTGCCGTCCATATCACTTGCAATTACTTTTATCATGAAAATTTTCTCCTTTTATCTGTAAAAATTCCGGTCAATCATTCGGCTCCATAGCATCCATAGCAAATATGTCCTTTTTTCGGAGAAATTATATCTTATATTATTGCAAAATACAATGATTTTTGCGACAGGCATATGCCTTTCTGATTTCAGAAATACATGGTATAATGAGATTTCATAAATCTGTCCGATGTCGGTCAAGCGTATATCCGCAATCCGCGTCGCTGCTTGATCCGGTTAAGTGAATAACCCCATCCACATGTACTACATAGATTTGCATCAAATAAATGCTCTTCAGTTAAGTCAGTCAATCAGAAAGCAGGAGAATATTATGTCAACTTATTTTTTTCATTCCAAAAGAAGCCGCTCGCATTCCCGTTTCTTCTATTTAATATTGTGCACAGTCCTTGTCTGTCCAATGCTCCTTTTCACAGGCTGCGGAAATATCACGGATGCAGATACATCCACCACCGGAAATCAGCCCATCAGTATCAGCAGTATCAAATTGAATACAGCTGTACAGATCACAATTTACGATTCTCAGGATAAAGCTCTCCTGGATGACTGTCTGGCACTGTGCGATAAATATGAGCTGGTCTTCAGCCGGACAAATGAGAAAAGCGAGCTTTATAAATTAAATCACCGCAAAGATACATCGGATAAAGATTCCAATACCGACCGGCAGACTACTCCATATCCGGTCAGCGGCACAGCAGACACCTGGCATATATCTGAAGACCTTGCCGCTCTGCTTTCCGAAGGACTCGATATCACCAGGGAGTCCGACGGTGCCTTTGACATCGCCATTGCGCCTTTGACCTCTCTCTGGGATTTCACAGCAGAAGACCCGAAGGCTCCGGATGATGCAGATATTCAGAAAGTTCTCCCCCTGTGCAGCTCCGACGGCGTCACCATTGGCGGGCAGGATATCACACTTCCCTCTGATGACATCCAGTTCGATGTAGGCGCCATTGCCAAAGGCTATATTGCAGACCGCCTGAAAGATTTTCTGGTAAAAAAAGGCGTAAACAGTGCTATCATCAACCTTGGCGGCAATGTCCTCTGCATCGGCTCGAAGCCTGACGGCACTCCCTTCAAAGTAGGCATCCAGAAGCCCTTTGCAGATCGCAATGAAACAGAGGCTGTTATGGATATCGCCGGAAAATCCGTTGTATCCTCTGGGATTTATGAGAGGTGCTTTAAGCAGGGCGGTAAATTATATCATCATATCCTGAATCCCCAAACCGGCTATCCTTATGATAACGGCCTGATTTCTGTGACGATCATCTCCGACCAGTCTGTGGACGGCGATGCCTTAAGCACCACCTGTTTCGCCCTTGGCCTGAAAGACGGGCTGAAATTTGCAGAGAAAAAAGGCGTGCAGGCCGTTTTTATCACAGAAGATTATGAACTGCATTATACTGACGGATTCCAGGATGAGATCAATGTCACTGATGTGGAATCCTGAACCATGAAATCTTTTTCAGTAACAACCAAAAACCTTACGGATAGACCATATTTGTCACATAAGTCTGCGGATAATCTTTCAGAAGATTTGCCATTGCTGTCTGTGTCTGTGTCGTTGAAAATGGCTAAGATGGACCGTTCCACAGACATTCATAATCTGCTCCCAAGCTTCTTCATATTCCTTATCCGGAAGTTCAAAACACCATGGGATAAATCCGAGCAAACAGTGATCTTCTGGAAGCAGATAATGCCGAAGATGGCCTGAAGATCATTCTCAAAGAGCATCCTGACATTATTATCACAGATATGAAAATGCCCGTCATGGACGGAATACAGCTCTAAAAAAAGCCGGAAGAACTTCACATCGACAGCAAAATCAGTGTGATCAGCGGATTCAGCGATTTCAAATATACAAGACTTGCGATCCAGGCTGGTGTTATTGATTACATACTGAAGCCTGTTGATCCCCAGAATTTGAACAATGCGCTTTCAGCCACAATTTCTCAGTTGGAAAGTGAAGCAGGCAAAACTGGGACTTCCGATTCTGCTTCATCACCCGAACTCTGCTCTGCATTCACCAGTAGGGTAATCAGTGATGTTTTTGATTATATCAATGCACATTATCTGGAAAATATCTCCCTGGCCGATATTGCAGAATCTTTTTTCTAAGTAAGGAGCATCTGTCCAGATTGTTTTAAAAAAACGTCAGAATCTTTTTTCCTATGCTATGCAGTTAAAGCTCACCGAGGTGAAACGGCTTCTGCAGTCTACGGATATAACTCTCGACGACATTGCCTGGCATCTTGGTTTCAGCAATGGAAATTACTTCAGCAAGGTTTTTAAAAAGAACTGTCAGATGTTTCCCAGTGAATACCTGAACGTACAGCTATAGTTCTTCAGAAAACTTTTCTCCGATAAAAAGTAGCTGTAACTGAGCGTATTCGTTCAGTTACAGCCACTTTATTCAATATTATTATATTCAGTTATTGATCATATCCGGCCAGGAAAGAATCTCTGCAGAAATCTTCTCTTCATAATCTCCGTCAATGTCCTCACTTCTTCCAGCCGCATAAATATTGGTCTCGGCACCCCAACCGTTGTCCTCGTATTCCCATACATGGAATTTCAGTCCACGGAACATGAAATCCAGACTTCCGCAACCATCTTCCTCTGTGTATTCGAATTTGATATTTTTTTTGTTCAGAGCATCCTGTACTTTCTGTAAACGCATATAATATCGCTCCTTCCACGCCGAAAATCTTCCTTTATACACAAAGTATAACATGTTGTGATTTTTGATACAAGTCAAGGATGAAAGTGCCTGTGAGCTGCAGATAGCTCAGGCCCAGTAGAGTCTCATTCCAAACTCATGGCTCATACGGTCCGGATGCCCATCAACTCTTGAAAGCAAAGTACAGATATCCTGATAGGTATTCTTTGCCATACATTTACCGCTATTATCAGAAAGAATTAGTGTAAGGTTCCACTTCTTGCCTTTTCCGTATTCTTTCTCAAAGGTTTTTACCATGACACGGCTGTCTGCCGGAACTTCTGCTTTAACACTTCCCTTTTCCACCAGTTCTCCGTTCAATGTTTCTGTAATGATCCATGTAAGTTCACACTCTCCCAGAGCTCCATCTGTATCATTTACAATATACAGACTGTCCAGATGGTCTTTGTGCTTTGCAAAAACACCCACTGGTGCGTTGCTTTCCAGTATAGCCTGAAGACCCTTTTTGGGAATTCCCCACCAGTCATATAATCCGTAGAAGCTCTGAGGACACAGATCGATAAACATAAACTGTATATATCCTGAGCAAGGTTCATATTTCTGGATCCTGTAATGCTCTGTATAATATTTCAGAAGCTTATACTGATATTCCTGGATCTTCGGGATATCATCCACCAGTTTTTCCAGACGATGATATACCGCCGGAACAGTTTTCAGATTTTCACTGCTGCCCGGTGCATCAAATCCGTACTCTGTATTCAGCTTTTCTGTCTGCTCATAAATATCTGCATATTCTCCACCGCATAAAGAACCCAGATAATTATGGCTGTCCCCGCTAAGCAGATCGTCTTCGCAGAAAGAACCCTTGATGATCGGTCTGCCCGGATCCATCTTCTGTACTTCCCTGTACAAAGCAGGTCCCGGATTTTCCTCCATAAATCTCCTTCTCACATTTCCATCCGGATCAATACATCCCGGTTCATTCATAATGATCCAGCAGATCAGAGACGGATGATGCTTCAGAAGTTTCACATTTTCTCTGTAAACATCTGCAAATCTCTGCGCCCATTCATCTGTTGAAGGATGCGTCCAGTTGTACTCCGAATCCTGAAAAACTGCAATTCCCAGCTCGTCACACAGATCATAAAAAACTTCCTGCTCTGTGTGGACATGTACTCGTACCAGATTAAAACCTGCCGCCTTTACATTAAGAAGATCTCTCAGGTACCGTTCCTTTGTCATTGCAGAAATATAACAATCCGGAAAATAAGAGGTTCCTCTTATATACAGTTTCCTGTTATTAAGCCAGAATCTTGTTATTTTTTCATTACGCTCAATCTGAATGTCCCGAAAAGCAAAATTCGTTGTTCTGCTGCTCAGTATGTCTTTTCCCCTGCTTAACGTAAGTTCTGCCTGATACATCCAGGGATAACCATGATCCCATGTGGACCACAGTCTGACATCTTCCACTTTAAGCTCACATTTAAAACCTGTCTCTGCTTTCTCTGCCATTATCTGAACAGTTTTTTCTGCCTTTATAAGACCGGACTCTTTTTCCCGGATCTTTACATTAAAATCATATGTCTCCCCGGATTTCAGACCTCGCGCTTCAGTTTCCACATATACGTCTGCTTTCCTTACATCCGGATCCAGTTCATACTTCAGATCTGTCTGATCTTCCAGAACACCTTCTTCTGTCAGGATCAGTTCCACTTTTCCGTAGATTCCTACAGGATTTACATCTCTCTGGATAAATGTATCAGAATGTTCGTAGGTACCTTTTACCATATTTCTTTTTACCAGGTGGGTTCTGGAATCCTGTGCATCCAGCTCCACCTCATCATCCCATGGAGAACTTACCTTTACAATGAGATAATTTTTCTCTCCAAAAACAAGCTTATCTTTTACATTAAAGGAAAATGGAGCGGAATATCCTTCATGCTCTCCAAGAAATTCTCCGTTAATCCATACTTTTCCATAATAATCAACATTGGTAAATTTAAGGACAGCATCCGTAACTTTCTGATCCGGAACTTCAAACTCTGTTTTGTACCACCAGGGCGCCTGATTGAAATATCTCAGTTCACGCCCGAAATATGGCTGTCTGGCATAGATAAGCTGCAGATGTTTCAGTTCCTCCAGTTCCTCCCATTCAGACACCTGGGAACCTACGGAAGTATCCGCTTCCCTGGCAGCATAAAGCCCGGTCTTTTCCCCTGTATCATGAACATCCTGCAAAATTTTCCATCCTTGTTTCAATTCAATCCTTGTTTCCATTTCAGCCTCCTAACTCTTGACCGCACCTGCAGCCATACCTTCGATTATGTTTTTGTTAAGAATAAAATACACGATCAGTGTAGGCAGGATCGATATTACGATCGCCGCAAATGTACTTCCCCAGTCCACTCTTCCGAACTGCCCCACAAAGTCATTCAGGCCAATTGGCAGAGTTTTCATATCAGAAGATGAGATAAATGTATTGGCATATGTAAATTCGTTCCATACAAAAACAAAATTGTATGTAAGAACTGTCATTGTAGTATTTTTAGCCATAGGTACCACGATCTTGCGGAATGTGGTTCCCATTGTGGCACCGTCAATAACTGCTGCTTCCAGAAGAGAATCCGGCATAAATTTAAAAAATCCGGTGTAAAGATAGATACACATTGGAAGTCCGAACCCGATCTGCGGAAGCACCAGTGCCCAGTATGTATTTCTCAGTCCGATCCTGTTATAAATCTGGAACATGGGTATAAGGCAGGAAAAAATAGGCACCATCATTCCAAACAGGAAAAATGCCATCAGTGCATTGGCATATTTTACCTTTACCTTGCTGATCACAAATGCAACCGGGCATCCCAGGACTACGATGCCAAGAAGTGTGAGAACTGCCACAACCGTACTGTTAAGAAAATATCTTGGAATGGATGAGATCGTCAGTGCGCTGATATAGTTTCCAAGATAAAATCCTGATGGCAGGGCATACTGTGCAGTATATGTCATTTCATCCGGTGTTTTCAGACTGGAGCAGATAACCCAGAAAATAGGGTAGACCTGTATCATGACAAAAATAAGGATCACTACATAGAACACAGCACGAATAGGTATATTTTTTCTTGATTTTATCATTCTGACCCATCTCCTTTCGCCGATCCCAGGCATTTCTGTATAATCCCTACTGCTACCAGACATTCAATGACCAGAAAAACGGACAATGTACTTCCATAGCCAAAGTCAGCCGAATTAAAAGCGGTTTTATACATATAAGTTGCCACCATCTCTGTTGATCTGGATTTATTGTCAAGAATATAGAATACATCAAAGGTTTTCAGACAACCATTTACAAGCATTACAATGACAATGCTGAATATATTTTTCACCAGTGGAAGCTTTATGTAACGATACTGTTGAAAAACATTGCAGCCATCCATTGTAGATGCCTCGATCACATCCTTTGATATGGATACAAATGCGGAATAAAAAATGATCATGTACAGACCACAGTATTTATATCCATCGATCAGGGTTATGGTAATCAGCGCTGTATGGGAATTTGCCAGCAAAGCGATAGGTTCCATTCCCAGTTTTTCCATCACATAGCAAACCAGGCCCTGGGGCTGGACAGAAAGCATTTTGGAAAAAATCTGGCAGATCGCCATAGATGAAATGATACATGGAATAAAATAAATAACCCGCAGAATATTTCCACCTTTGGAAATATGTGTAAGCAAAATTGCCAGGATCAGTCCTGCACATAACTGGAACAAACTTCCCAATACAACAAATTTAAGATTATTTACAACAGCCTCACGAAATGTCTCATCCTGAAACATCCTCACATAATTTTCCAGTCCGATAAACTTCATATCACCGATTCCATTCCAGGAAAAAAGGCTGTAACCCATTGACCACAGAATTGGGATGATAACAGTAAGAATATATACGAACAGTGCAGGAAGAACAAACGGTAAAGGCTGGATTTTATTTCTGGGCTTCATATCCTCTCCCCTTTCATACGCAGATGCAGATAAAATTCCGCATCTGCGTATTCTCTCAGTTATTCTTCAGTGTCAAAATAATCAGATGCATACTGTTCTACAGCTTTGTCCATGTTTTCGCAGAACTCTTCAGGAGTTGATTCTCCCATTCCAAGGCTTGCCAACTCTTTTCTGTAAACCTCGTTTGTAGAAGGATCCAGACGAACATCCCAGCACTGGGCAAAAGTGCCGCAGTTCTCAAGATCACTTAAAATCTGCTGTGTAAGCTCCGGAAGCTTCTCCGAATCACTTGGCATCATGGATGGAAGCATATTGAACTCATACATTGCCGTATCAGCAAAATTATCCCATACATAACTGATGAAATCTTTCATCTCATCACTCATGGAATCCTTGAGAATGGCAGTTCCGATTCCACAATTCGCATAGTAATCATTTTCTCCTGTAGCGGTTCCTTCGCTGTCTACAGGAAGTTTGAACATGGAAATGTCATCTTTAAGATTTCCCTCATCATCTGTAAGATCCGGTGTATCCCATGTTCCGGTGTATAACATTGCCGCACCACTGTTCAGAAACAGATCCATCTGTGCGGTAGCATCTGAACTTGTCCATCCTTCACTGAAATACTGGGCTATATCCTGTGTATACTGGGCTGTTGCGATACCTGTCTCAGAATTAAATTTTTCTTTTCCCATTCTTGCATTGTCAATGAAGTCATTTCCTTCCAGTCTGAAAGCCTTAAATGCAGGATAACGCATGATCATGTCGTAATTTCCTGCGGATATCGGGGTCATTCCCGCATCTTTCAGCTTCTTGCACACATCCAGGAGGTCTTCCAGTGTCTGAGGTGTTTCAGTAATTCCGGCTTTTTCAAACATGTCTTTGTGATACCAGAAATACTCTACATTTCCCTGCCAGGTCATAAGGTAATTGCTTCCGTCACTGAGTTTCGGATAATTCAGTGCAATATCAAAGAACTTGTCTTTGATACCCAGTTCATCATAAAGGTCATCCACACTGTAGATCAGATCCTTTTTGCAAAGTCCTTCAAAAAATGCCTCCGGATCTGCGTCAAACCAGTCCGGCAGCTCATTGCTGGATGCAAGGATCTTGATCTTCTGAAGATATGTTTCTCTGTCTGCAATAGACTCTACATTGAATTCAAAATCCGGGTGATCTTTTTTATAATCTTCTGCAAGCTTCTTCAATGTTTTCAGTGCCGCATCTGTTTCGCCCCTGGCACTGATATAATTGATCACAAGTGGTTCGGAATCCTCTTTTTTATTTGCCCACACATTCATCATGCTGAATGAAGAGAGACACATCATTGTGGCAAGTGTAGCAGCCATCACTTTTTTTAATTTCATTTTCGTCCTCCTTTTGGTACATTTCTATTCATCCGGATTGAATATTTTGTTCCGCTTTCCTTATCGATGAGACCATTATATTAAATCCGTCCGGAAAAATACATGGAAAATCTTCGCTGTACCTGGAATATTTTCTCCAATCTTTCCCCCACACTTGTGAGAATTTTTCCCTTATTATATAATGTAGCCAATAAAACCAGAGGGGGGATTCCATGATAGAAAATCTGAAAAAAAAGGTGTTTCACTTATTTTTAGGAATCAGTCTGAAACGCAGGCTTTTTATTACATATCTGCTGCTCAGTTCTCTGATACTCATGCTTACTTCCGTGTTTTTTTATACTGCATCCAAAAAAGTACTGATCAAGCGTGCCGCACTTTCCAGTCAGCAGCAGCTATCCCTGATCACCAGCAACCTTGGAGAAAAGATCGATAATATATCAAACTATGCCATCACCCTTTCCATCAACAGCAATATCGCCGATGTTTTAAAAGAAAATCCCACAGTTCCCGAAAACACACTGGAACATTTTCTGGTAAATTCCGAGCTTACAGACCAGGCCCAGCGTATCATCGGACTTCACAAAAACATCTATGCCTGGGATATCCTGGATACAGAAAACCACTGGTTTCACAGCAGTACCACAGAAACAGATCAGCTTGATTCCATTTTAGGTCCCGAAGTCCTTGACAGCCTTCAGACTAATCTGGCCTTTCAGTTTCTCGGACCCTTCCAGATAAGTGGGGAGCCAACCTTTGTAGCCTTAAAAAGTATTACAAACATTGATAACACCAAATATCTGGGCGCCCTGGTCCTTCTGATCAGAGAAACAAATATTTCCTCTACATTCCGCGACCTTCCGGACAGCTCTTCCAGGGATTTCTATATTACTGATGAAAATGGACAGATACTTTCCTCTTCTTCATCCGGAGGTATTTATAAAGACTTCTCATCCTATACAAAAATCAGTTCAGAGAATTATAAAACCCTGACAGAAACCGACAGGCAGTTTTTTTCCGTAGACGGCACTGACACTCTTTTTATCTGCAAATCCTATCCTGACCTGAACTGGAATGTGATCAACCTGATTCCTCTGGAAAGCCTGACTCTGGATCATATGGTGATCCTGCACAACATTCTTCTGATCAGCATTGTAGTGTTTATTTTATCTGTATTTTTTTCCATATTATGTACAGGTACTGTCACCGCACCTATACAGAAACTTGTGGAAAAAATGAAATCTGCGTCTGCCGGAAAGCTGAATATTTCTGCCAGTTACTCTTCAAATGATGAACTTGCAGTTCTCTATAACCAGTTTAACCTTATGATGCAGAAGATCCAGACATTACTTAACGATATCTATGAGGAACAAAATGCCAAACAGAAAATGGAAGTACGTCTTTTACAGTCCCAGATCAATCCCCATTTTCTTTATAATACTTTAAACACCATCAAGTCTCTCATAGAACTTGACATGAATGATACCGCAGTAAAAGCAGTGTCTTCCATGTCATCTTTCTACAGAAACTCTCTTTCAAAGGGACAGTTTATCATTCCTCTGCGCCAGGAGCTGCTTCTTACAGAACAGTATCTTTATATCCAGAATCTGCGGTATATGGATTTTGTTGATTACGAGATCACCTATGAGCCGTCCTGGGAGGATCATGGGGCAGAGATACCCAAGCTGACCATACAGCCTGTTGTGGAAAATATTTTTGTCCACGGACTTACCAGCCAGATATGCCATATTCACTTAAATGTTTCTATCAGAAATGGTACCATCTGTATTTCTGTTTCTGATAATGGTTCCGGTATCCCGCCGGAAAAACTTGCCGAACTTAACCGTTCTATCAGAGACTTCAAAACTGCCCGACATTCTTTCGGGCTTCCAAGTATCAACCACAGGATTGCTCTTCTCTACGGTGAGAATTACGGACTCACCATCGAAAGTTCACCTGAAAAGGGAACCACTGTAACCATAGTAATACCTGACAAAAAAATCTGATCGAGGGGGAAATATAAAGTGAAAACACTTGTAATTATTGACGACGAAGTTTTTTTCAGAAAATCTCTGATCAATTTTCTTGAAAAACAAAACCTTTATAACATTGCAGGGGAAGCTAATAACGGACAGGCCGGAATCCGGCTTATTGAAAATGTTAAACCCGATATTGCCCTTGTGGATATATCCATGCCGGTTATGAGCGGTCTGGATATGATCGCAGCTCTTGGAACAGACTGTCATACCAGGTTCATCCTTTCCACAGGATACGAAGATTTTGACTATGCCAAAAAAGCCATCTCTCTTCAGGTCCGCGGATACCTCCTGAAGCCATTGGATCACCGGGAGCTTATGGAGACACTCCAGAAAGTAAGTGACGAGATCGATCAGGAAAATTCCAGAAACAGTTATGTGAATAATTATTTTCAGTTCCGCGATCTGTATACACGGCAAATGCAGCTTAATTTCTTCCAGAAGGTGATCAGCGGAACAACCATTTCCCCGGATGATCTGGAAAAAATTCCGATTCATAAAACTTCCGATTATCTTACCATTCTTATGGAGATCCACAATGCCAATCCGGAAATATGGGATGAAAAAGGTGATTTTTCTCTGCTCCACACCATCCTGGAAAATATATGCAGGGAAATCTTACAGCCTGTGTGCAAAGAGCTTATTTACATTGACTATTCTCAGATGAGACAGTATATCATCATGGAAAAAAGCTCTGATTTTTCTTTTACCGATCTGGAACAATCCTGTCTCAGACTTGCCGGGATATATGATAATATCGCACAGATTTCCACTTTTTTCTGCTGTGGAACACCTCATGAAGGCGTGGAAGGAATCCGCTATTCCTATGAAGAGGCTCTTTCTGTTTTTCATAACAGAACTGCGTCTTCTTCCGGATTTCTTTATTTCACGCCCCAGTCCCATTCCGGTGATTTTACATTAAAGCCTCTGGTTTATAATGATATCCTGATCTTTCTGCGCCAGCAAAATTCACCGGCTCTCTGTAAATATATTGATGAATATTTCAACGATATCATCACCAAAAAAATCCATATCCGGCAGACCTGGAGTGTAGCTGCTGCTTTTCTTACTGTACTTGACGGTTTTATCACGGAGTGCAGTCAGCGTGAAACGCTTTTTCCTCTTCTGGAAAACGCCCTGAATACTTACCAGAACTGCCAGAGTGCCCTGCAGTTAAAACAACTGCTCCAGTCTACCTGCAAGGCAGTTCTGGATTCTCTTGCTGATGAAAAAAATCCGCGGAAGTCAGCTCTTGTATCCCAGGTTCAGGAATATATCTGTCTGAATTTTAATCAGCCGGATCTTCGTCTTGAAACCATTGCTTCCCATTTTTTTGTCAATCCCCAGCATCTCTCTGCTGTATTCAGTCAGGAATCCGGAGTTACACTTACCTCATATATCAATGTCTGCCGCATGAAAAAAGCCAGACAGTTTCTTCTGGAAGACAGCCCTTCCATTCAAAATGTAGCTTCTTTATGCGGATTTTCTGATTCCGGATATTTCAGCAAATGTTTCCGGAAATATTACGGAATCTCTCCAAAAAACTTTGTATCCCTGACTGAAAAGAACAGTTATCCAGGTTCTATCGGCATATGATCTTTATATCATTAAAGCGTAACGTTTCACCGCTTCATCTTATTAAAATTACATTTTACTCTAACATATGTTTTATGTAAAATGCAAGTTCTTTTTATTGTGCAATATCCCGGAATGTGTTAAGATAAAACCTGCGACTTTATACAAATAGCAGTTTACCATACTGCAATAATGAGGTGAGTTATGAAAGAAAGAGAAAAACTTGGATCCCGTCTGGGATTCATTCTGATTTCTGCTGGCTGTGCCATCGGAATCGGAAACGTCTGGAAATTCCCTTACATGGCCGGACAGGGCGGTGGCGGCACATTCGTACTGTTTTACCTGATCTTCCTGGCCCTTCTTGGACTTCCTGTTATGACTATGGAGTTTTCTGTTGGACGTGCCAGCCAGAAGAGTCCTGTCAAAGCATATTACGCACTGGAAAAACCAGGACAGAAATGGCACATCCATGGATATATCACTCTGATCGGATGTTATCTCCTGATGATGTTTTACACCACTGTTACAGGCTGGATGCTGAATTACTTCTATATGACAGCCACCGGTAAATTCCAGGGACTTGATTCCGACGGTGTTGCAGGACAGTTTACCAACATGCTTGGCCAGCCCGTTACTATGGGATTCTGGATGATCGTTGTTGTTATTGCAGGTGTTTTTGTCTGCTCCCGCGGTCTTCAGAACGGCCTTGAAAAAGTTACCAAGGTTATGATGATCTCTCTTCTGGTGATCATGGTTGTTCTTGCCATCAACAGTTTTACCATGGATGGTGCCAAAGAGGGACTGAAATTCTACCTGATCCCGGATTTCGAGCGTATGAAAGAGATCGGTATTATTTCTACCATTACCGGTGCTATGAACCAGGCATTCTTTACTCTCAGCCTTGGTATCGGTGCTATGGCTATCTTCGGAAGCTACATCGGAAAAGATCATGCACTGCTTGGTGAATCCATGAATATTGCGCTTCTGGATACTTTTGTTGCGATCACCTCCGGACTTATTATTTTCCCGGCATGTTTCACATTCAATGTTGACCAGACTTCCGGACCGAGCCTGATCTTCATCACACTGCCGAATATTTTCAACCACATTCCGCTTGGAAGACTGTGGGGAAGCCTGTTCTTCATCTTTATGTCATTTGCAGCTTTCTCTACCATCCTGGCTGTATTTGAAAATATTATTTCCTGCGGTATGGAGCTTACCGGCTGGAGCCGAAAAAAATCCAGTCTTGTAAATGCCATCGCCATCATCCTTCTGTCTCTGCCATGCGTACTTGGATACAATGTATGGTCCTGGGACTGGCTCAAGGTATTCGGCGGCGCAATTCTCGACCTTGAAGATTTTCTGGTAAGCAACATTCTGCTTCCGCTTGGCTCTCTTGTATACCTGCTTTTCTGCGTTTCCAAACGTGGCTGGGGCTGGGAAAACTTCACAAAAGAAGCCAACACCGGAAAAGGCATGAAAATCCGGAAATGGATGCGCGGATACATCACTTATATCCTGCCGCTGATCATTCTGTTTATCTTCTTCTTTGGTCTGTACGATAAGTTTTTTGCATAAAATAAAACTTTAAATAAAACACCCCTGACGGATATCGTATGTGATTTACACACGCGATTTCCATCGGGGGTGTTTTTGTTGAGTCAGGCGGATATTCACAACCTGCATTCTTCCCGATACAAGCAAGTCCCCTCACCGCTTATTGCTTTTCGTAATTGAAGCAGGGAACTTACTTGATTCAGTTAAGAATTTTACCTGCCTAGCAGCTCCAGTACTTCCTCTCTGCTAATCAAAGCCTGGCCGATTCCCTCGCCGCTTAAGATCTCATCAGCCAGTTCCCGTTTTCTTTCCTGAAGAGCCCGGATTCGTTCTTCTATGGTGTCTTTCATAAAGAGGCGGTAGACACTGACAACGTTCTGCTGACCGATGCGGTGGGCACGGTCTGTTGCCTGATTCTGCACGGCAAGATTCCACCAGGGATCGTAGTGGATCACAATATCTGCCGCAGTAAGATTTAAGCCTGTTCCTCCTGCTTTCAATGAAATGCAGAAAACAGAAGTATCGTCCTCATTAAATGCATGTACCATCTGCGCCCGTTTTTCCTTGGAAGTCGATCCGGTCAACATATAAAAAGAAACTTTTGCTTTTTTCAGACGGACAGCCAGCACATCCAGCATGGTAGTAAACTGGGAAAACAACAGGAGCTTATGTCCGCCATTCACCGCATTCTGAACCAACTCCATGCACATCTCCAGCTTGGAAGAATTCCCTTTGTATCCTTCATATACAAGTCCCGGATAACAGCAGATCTGCCGCAGCCTCGTGATCTCTGCAAGGATCTGCAGTTTAGAAGTGCGAAACTCCGCATCCGACTGCATCCCAAGCATCAGACGAAGTCGTTCCGTATGGGCCTCATACAGTTCCTTCTGCTCGCTTTCCAACGGGGAAAACATATCTTTTTCCAGCTTATCCGGAAGATCCTTCAGCACATCCCTCTTCAATCTCCGCAGCACAAAAGGACGGATCATTTTCTGCAGACGCTCCATCGCATCGGAATTGCTGTACTGCACAGCTGGAAGCTCTATTTCCTTGCGGAATTTCTCATAAGAATACAAAAATCCCGGCATCAGAAAATCAAAAATACTCCACAGCTCACTGAGCCGGTTCTCTACCGGTGTACCGGTCAGCGCAAGCCTGAATTCCGACCGGATCTCCTTCACAGCCTTTGCCACCTGAGTTCCGTGATTCTTGATATACTGCGCCTCATCAATGATCTGCACAGCAAAATCCAGGTTCTGATAAGCCTTCAGATCCCGTTTCAGAAGGTCATAGGAGGTGATCAGAACCTCCCGTTCTCCCGCATTTTTGATCAGTGCTTTCCTCTCCTTCACATCACCAGTCACAACGGTAGCCGGAAGTCCCGGCGCAAAACGTTCGATCTCGTTCATCCAGTTAAACACCAGCGAAGCAGGCGTTATCACAAGGGCACGTCTGTTTTCTCCCGGCGCAGATTCCTGAAATTCTGACCAGAGAAATGTGATCACCTGGAGGGTTTTTCCAAGTCCCATATCATCTGCCAGGATCCCTCCAAACTGATTATGCTTCAGAGTTTTGATCCAGTAAAAGCCCTCTTTCTGATAGCCCCGGAGGATTTTTTCCTGCTCCCTGGGAATCTGAAATTTATGTTCTTCCATTGTCTGCATGTTCCGGATCAACGCACGAAAGGCATTATCCTTCTCTACCTTGATCAGATCGCCGCCCTTCAGCTGACTATCCAGATACATAGCACGATAGGCCGGAACCTGAGTCTTTCCTTTTTTCAGTTCACGATCACTGATCTGCAGTCCATTTTTCAGAGCAGAAAGCTCCCTGAGCTGACCATCGGAAACATCCAGAAAGCTGCCATCCTTCAGGCGGAAATATTTTTTCCTGCGATCGTACCTGGAAAGAATATCAAAAAGCTGCGCCTGATCCATCCCCTCCACATCCAGATCCAGGTTCAGAAGTCCGGCTGACAGAGAAACGCCAAGACGGATATTTGGCAGCTTTGTCACCCGCATCTGTTTGATGGACTGGGAAATATAGACAGCTGCAACTTTCTGCATGGCGGGGATCCCTTCAGTAAGAAGCTGGTAGAGCTTTTCTTCGGAATCTTTCACACTGTCAGGTTTCCCTGAACATTCCCTGCACAAAGATTCCAGTTCCTCGGCACGACAATCCAATGCCAGCTCCATCCGCTGGTCATCATATCCGTTAAAATATTTTGACAGCAGCGCAAACACACCAAGCTCTCCCGGAATATCCCTGGTGCGGGCAGACACATCTCGGTCAAAAACCGAAAATTTATCCTTCCCGTAAACAGAAAATGCCTTACAGGTGATCCAATCACGCTCCGGCGCATCCAGATAGATCTCATATGCAGCCTTGTAGCATTCAAGACCTGTTTCTTCCGGGAAATCCCTGAGATCACAGTGGAAAAATTTTTTCAGGGAAGGAAGCAGCTCACGCACAAACGCAGGCACATCCGGTTCATCAATAAAGCCTCGGCCTGCAGGAAGCCGCTCCAGACAGGCAACAAATTCCTCCACTGCTCCAAGCTCCTGCCTGGAAACCAGATATACCTTCGCATTATCAAAATACATATGATACCGTATGCCTGTCACACTGTATACCGGCGCGATCTCAAGAGATAACCCCTGATCCTTCTTCCGGATCATCAGCGTCCTGTCCGGAATTTCTCTGGCAGAATGCCATGTTGTTTCCGGATCATTGTTCATTTTGAACTTGAAACTTTTTTCGCCAAGTATAAGAAGCAGATTTTCAAGTTCTTTTCTGTCAACGGTAAGATCCCTCACCTTTTCCACAGCTATATTCTTCAGCTGTTCATATCTGGACATGTAAGTGCCGTGATGATTCTCGACCCATTCCCGGATAAAGGCCAGCACGCTTCTGGATCCTTCTGAAAAGGCTTCATCTGAATGGATAAATTCCAGATTTTTTCCATAAGAAACCTTCTCATTATGATCCAGATTCCACACAAAGGCCAACACATCCTTGAGGATATATTTTTTCTCACAGCCAACGCGGAATTCCACGGTAAAACAATTTCTCACAGAATTAAATTTCAGGCAGGTTTCCAGCTCCACCCTGCCAAAATACGGATCCCCGGAAAACGGAAGCATACGGCTGTATAGCTGGCGATTAAGGAGGCTTTTCAGCTCAACGGTGGTTTTCGTTGCAGGCTGCCCTGGTCCGGATAAAGCAGCCGGAAATGCTGTTCCGCTGAATAACTCTGCCTGCTTCTGTTCCTCATCCTGCTGTCTGCGGATTTCCACACGCTCATAGGCCTTACGGTCTCCATATTCCAGAAGCACTGCCACGCAATGCTTACAGATCCCGGAATAGCTGCGAAAGGCCGGGCAGTCACAGTATGCTTCTTTTATGCGGTCCGCTTCTGTATCATACTGAAAGCCTGTATTGTATACATTACGCCCACTTCCCTTCACTGCTGCAGATATTTTATCCACAGCTCCTTCCGACTTAATATCCAGCGACTGGATCCTCTTTCCGGTACGATAAATATCAAGACCTCTCTGATATGCCGTTGTATTACAAAGTGCCCGTATGGCTGTTCGTTTAAGCATGTATCTTTCCCTTCTTTTCTTATCGCGTTTCTTCCATTATAAAAGGAGACCTGCACTGTGGCAAGTCTCCTTATAGTACTCATTGATATCTCATTCCTGATCTGCCTATAGCATTTCCATAAAATCCCGCATCAGGTTCAGCTGCTCTGAAATGAATTGCTGCATCAGACGTTCCCGTCATACGTTGGTACAGATAACTTTCTCAGCAGGCTTTCCTTCTTGCTTCATCCTCTTTCCGCTCTTCTCCGACTTCTGTCATCAGATACGGATCAAGAACCTCTTCCAGCTCTTTCTCAGTCATGATCCCTTGTTCCAGAACAAGTTCCCGGACAGACTTGCCAGTTTTTACTGCAGTTTTTGCGATGGTTGCAGACGCCTTGTAACCAATATGCGGGCAAAGAGCCGTTGCAATTCCTGCACTGCTTTCCATCAAGTCTTTGCAGTGTTTGCGGTTTGCGGTGATTCCTGTGATACAGTTTACGATCAGGGTATCCACTGCTTTTTCCAAAGTGGTAATGGACTCAAACAGGTTACAGAAAACTACCGGCTCAAAAGCATTCAGTTCCAGCTGTCCGGCTTCTGCCGCCATGGTAATGGTGGTATCATGTCCTACGATGTGGAAAGCAACCTGGCTTACTACCTCCGGAATGACCGGATTTACCTTACCTGGCATGATGGAAGACCCATTCTGCTTTGCCGGAAGATTGATCTCACCAAATCCGGTTTTCGGGCCGGAAGACATCAGTCGAAGATCGTTGCACATCTTGGAAAGATCCACCGCACAGGTTTTTACTACACCGGATACGGCAACAAAGCCGTCCAGATTTTCTGTTGCATCAAAAAGGTCCTCGGCCTGTTTCAGCGGATAACCTGTAAGCTTTTCCAGATTTGGCACGATCTTATAAAAATAAGAATCGGAAACATTGATAGCAGTTCCCACTGCAGTTCCTCCAAGGTTTACGGTGTACATTTCCCTGTGAGCCTTTTCGATACGTTTCCTGTCTCTGGAAACCATAGACGCATAACCGTGGAACACCTGACCAAGGCGGATCGGAACTGCATCCTGAAGCTGTGTACGTCCCATAGTGATCACATCATCGAACTCCTCTGCCTTTTTTGCAAGCTCCTTCTCAAGTCTTACCAGTGCTTTTTCCAGAGGTGCAAGAAGATCCAGAACGGTAAGCTTACCGGCCGTCGGGATCACATCATTGGTGGACTGCGCCATGTTTACGTGATCATTTGGATGGACCATTTTATAGCTACCCTTCGGACATCCGAGGATCTCACCGGCTCTGTTTGCGATCACCTCATTCATATTCATATTTGCGCTGGTTCCGGCACCACCCTGAATGGCATCTACGATAAATTCCTCAGCCAATTTTCCTGCGATCACTTCATCACAGGCTCTGACAATGGCGTCTGCCTTATCCTCCGGAAGAAGCCCTGCATTATTATTAGTGATAGCTGCTGCTTTTTTAATCTGTGCCAGGTTCCTGATAAATACCGGATGAAGCTTTGTACCTGTAATAGGAAAATTCTGTTTTGCCCTTAAAGCCTGAACTCCGTAATAAGCCTCTGCAGGCACTTCCATAGTTCCGATCGAATCTGCTTCCAGTCTTGTTTCTGTTTTCATTTTGTCATCCCTCTTCTTTCTTCTGATCCTGTGCACATCTGATTTGCTCCGCCCTCTGATCTCATCTTTTTCAGTCCGACGGATATTCACTGTTTACAAATCATTCTGTTATTTTCATTTTTATCAGCAGCTGTTTTTCTGATGCCTAAGAAGCTAACACTTTCTTTGTGGCTTGTAAATACTTTTAATAGAAAACCACGACTATCCGTGTTTTTCAATAGTTTATATTAATCTTTTTAAGAATTTCTTTTATTTTTCTTATTTTTATTAAGTCGTTTCTTGTGTTGTGATAACACACGCAGTATAATCAATACAGAAAAACATATTTTCAATCCACTTCCCTACGCAGCTCTGTACCAGTTACAAATGACATTTTTTCATCGAAAGGAGACATTCTACATGGAACACAAACTCGACAACATCGACCGAAAGATCATCGAAATGCTTCAGAAAAACGCCCGCACCCCGGTAAAGGAAATCGCAAAGGAAGTCTTCCTCTCATCCCCCGCTGTTTCCGCCAGGATCGAACACCTCGAAAAAAACGGGCTGATCACAGGCTACCACGCCCAGATCAACCCGGTATTTCTCGGTTATCATATAAAAGCATTCATCAACCTGGAAGTAGAACCCAACCAAAAAAAAGACTTCTATCCCTTCATCCAGTCCATCCCAAACGTCATCGAATGCAACTGCGTCACCGGCGATTACTCCATGCTCATCGAAGTAGCCTTCCGCTCCACCATGGAACTGGACCACTTCATCAACGAACTCCAGCAGTTCGGCCGCACCAAAACACAGATCGTATTCTCCACCAGCGTAGAACACAGAGATCTGCCGGTGGAGTAACCACCCTCCCCTGCCGCCTTGAAAAACCAGCCCGTATTTCAACAAAAAAAGAACAGCAATGAACCTCAAATCCACCACTGCTCTCCTTTCATTTCCTAAATCACTTTCCCATCAAAGCAACAATCTTCTCCTTCAGCTCCCGCGCATTCTTCTTCGGATCCTCCGCCTTCATGATCGCAGAAACAACCGCCATACCACTCATACCGGCACCCTCAAGCACATCCATATTCCCGGCATTCAATCCCCCGATCGCAACCGCCGGAATCGGAACCGCCTCACAGATATCCTTCAACGTAGAAACCTTGGTAAGGATCGTCACCACCTTAGTAGTAGTAGGATAAATCGCCCCCACACCAAGATAATCCGCACCAGCCTCATAAGCCTTCACAGCAGCCTCCACCGTCTTGGCAGTAGCCCCCACGATCTTATCCGGTCCCATCAGCTTCCTTGCCACAGCAACCGGAATATCAGAAGCTCCAACATGCACACCAGCCGCATCACAGGCCAGCGCCACATCCACACGATCATCAATGATCAGCGGCACATTGTAACGATCTGTGATCTCCTTCACCTTAAAAGCCTTATCCAGATACTCCCGTCCACCCTTATTCTTCTCGCGAAGCTGGACCAGAGTCACGCCACCCTTACAAGCCTCCTCAACCGTACGGAGCAAAGACTCCTCCGTATGATAAGAACTATCCGTCACCAGATACAACGTTACATCCAAATCTTTTCTATCCATCCTAATCCCCTCTTTTTCAGTACATTTCAATCTTCAACAGATCCAGCAGCTGTCGATCCGAAAGCCCATAGATCTCATCCAGCAGATTTACCTGAAAGCTTCCCGGACCGCGGGAAATCTTCTCCGCTTCCTCGCCGGCGATACCCATAAGTGCAGTACCAAGCACTGCCGCAGCCAGATAATTCCCGGATCTCCCATTTAATTCCATCTCAACGCCAGACCAGACACCTGCCTCTATACTATCCGTCATCTCTTTCGCAATATTATCTTCGCACCCCGGCAAAAACGCCGCAGTCAGTGCACCGACCATACAGCCGGTTCCTGTGATCCCGGACAGCGCCGCACTGCCATTTTGTACCAGAACAACCCGTTCACCATCCGTAACAAAATCCTGTTTCCCGGTAGCCAGCACGATTGCCTGATTATTTCTGGAAAAAGCCTTAAGCACTTCACTGACTCCATCGATATTTTCCTCAGTCAGAGCATCCTCGACACCCGCATCGATTCCGATCGCATGAGACGGCAGCCCGGAAACAGCCAGAAGCTCTGACATATTTCCCTTCAGCACTGCCGGATGACCGATCCTTAAAAGCTCCCTCGCCAGATCCAGCCTGAGATCACTGCATGCAACCCCTACCAGGTCCAGAAGAACCGGAATCTTATTTTCCATCGCGGTTCTCATAGAACGCTTCATTGACTCGATTCTGGCATCGGTAATATTCCCGAGATTCAGCATCAGCGCACCAGCCGATGCCGTAATATCTGTCACCTCTGCCGGATGCTCCGCCATGATCGGCCTTGCACCTACTGCAAGGACCACGTTGGCACAGTCATGGATCGAGATCGGATTGGTGATGCAATGGATCAGCGGCTTTTCTTCTTTAATTCGCTTTCGCAGTTGTAAAATTCTTTGTCTCATATGTTTTTGAACCCAAAGCTGCCTGGAATTTCACCAGAAGACCTGCTTTACTCAGAGCCTTCAGGAAAATATAGGCAACACATCCTCCCATTGTGGTTGCTGCAAGGAACATCGGCGTATAATAAAATGCTGTCAGTCCGCCTCTTCCCATCAGGAATGCCATCACCGGATAAGAAACCATGGATCCGATGATACCTGTTCCAAAGATCTCACCGATCACCGCGCAGATGATCTTGCCTTTGGAAAGTCTGTAGAACACACCTGAAAGGAATGCGCCAAATACTGCACCGGTCAGTGCAAGTGGCGGGATTCCCATGAACATCATACGGATCACGCCGATCATGGTCGCACAGAGAAGGGAATACCACGGTCCCATCAGAACCGAGCATACGATATTGACAAGATGCGCCGTGGGGCACATTCCCTCAATCCTCAGGATCGGTGAAATAACGACACCGATCGCAACCATCATTGCCAGCATTACCATACGAAGCGTGTGCATCCTTTGTTTTTCCATTGTGTTTTTCCTCCCTGAAATATCAGGCAGAGCCCTGTCAGATCCGGGCAAAAGCTTCCCGTCTGCTGCAGTCTGCCCTTAGATTTTGGCGGTCGAAGTTCCCTTACTTCCTCTCACTCCGAAAACACGGATTCCCATCGCTTACATGATCCTTCCGGAAAAATCCTCCGGAATATCACTCTCCTGCCAGACATTAAGGCGCTCCCCTTCCTGCCCGCTCTTTCACAGAAGCTCCACATGCAGTCTCTGTCACTTTCACATCCCCACATTGTCAGACCATTCCAGTTCCATTCCTGCATCCGAAAAGAGCGCATCCCATGGAAAACTCCACGGAGACACGCTCTCAAATCACAATCCCTCCGTTGGCATTACCCAAATCAGGTACGGTCGAAGATCTATCTTCCTCTCAGCCTGTCACACAAGCTCCCGCTGGCTCTTTTCTTTTCTGTTTTTCAATATAGCACACACCTATCCCGTTGTCAAACCTCCACTGCTTATTGCTCTTTGCACTCCCGCCGGAGACGTTACTGTTCACTCCGTTCTCAGCAACACGCTTCGCGATGCACAGAATTTATGCTAATCGCATAAATTCGCGCGGTATGTCTCGGGTTTTCTGTGACCTTCGCTCACAAAAAACACCTCGCGGAATATTACCAGTGAACAGTAACCCGGAGACTTTCCTGATTCAGTTAAACAATTATTTCGACATAAAAAACTCCCTGCTTCACTACTTTTCATAGTAAAACAGGAAGTATATAAATCTTATTTTGAGATCTCGTCGATCAGACGCAACTCCTCAGCTGTTAAACGGTGCACAGTGGATCGCTTTCACATTATCAAGGATCTGCTGCGGCTTGGAAGCTCCGATCAGAACACTGGTAACTTCCTTATGCTGAAGCAGCCAGCCAAGCGCCATATCAGCCAGCTTCTCTCCACGCTGGGCTGCCAGATCGTTCAGTCTCCGGATCTGATCCAGACGCTCCGGCGTCAGCACACTTTCCTTAAGGAATCTTCCATCTTTGCGGATACGGCTGTCCTCCGGGATCCCGTTCAGGTAACGGTCTGTCAGCTGTCCCTGAGCAAGAGGGCTAAAGGTGATCAGACCTTTTTTCAAAATGCCGGTGGTTCTCTTGAGGCCGTTTTCTTCCACAGTTCTGTCAAAAATGGAATACCGGTTCTGGTTGATCACAAAGGGACATTTCAGATCCTTCAGAATCGCTGCCGCCTGGCTTAAGGTTTTTCCATCATAATTGGAAAGTCCCACATAAAGGGCCTTGCCCTGCTGAACCGCTGTTGCCAGCGCCCCCATAGTCTCCTCAAGCGGAGTCTCCGGGTCCATTCTGTGATGGTAAAAAATATCCACATATTCCAGACCCATGCGCTTCAGGCTCTGGTCAAGGCTCGCCAGAAGATACTTGCGGCTGCCCCAGTTTCCATAAGGGCCTTCCCACATATCATAGCCTGCCTTTGTTGTGATGATCAGCTCATCACGGTATGGCATCAGTTCTTCTTTCAGGATCTTGCCGAAATTCCGTTCCGCACTTCCATAGGCAGGTCCGTAATTATTGGCAAGGTCAAACTGTGTGATACCATTGTCAAAAGCTGTAAAGCACAGCTGCTTCATGTTTTCATAATCAGAAGTATCTCCGAAATTATGCCATAATCCAAGAGACACCTTCGGAAGCATCAGGCCGCTTTCACCGCAGCGGTTGTACTCCATAGTTTCGTAGCGTTCCTTTGCAGGTGTGTACATAAAAAAGGCCTCACATAATGTAGCATGATTTACATTTTCTGTAACTGCTTTTACTATACTTCACCGACCCTTATTTCGCAAGACGGATCATATTCCAGCTGTGTTTTGCAAAAACTGCTTCCAGTTTTCCGCCGTCCAGCTTTGAGCACTCTGCACTGGCTTTTACAGGAACTACATTCTCCGGCTGAGCCTCTGTATTGGTTGCCTGAAGATCGTCATTATTGAGTACAATATGCTCTACGATCTTATATCCCTCAAACTGTCTTAAGTCACAGGAAACTTCCATATCCTCATCCAGACTCTTATTCACTGCAAAGATCGTCAGCGTATCCTTTTCCTCATCCCAGACACACACAGAATCCAGATATGGAGCTTCTCCATAAGTCTTGCTTTCATATATAGGTGTGAGAACCTGTGTATTAAGGACGGTTCCTCTTCCAAACACACTTGTCAGCATATACGGATAAAAGATCGTCTGACGCCATGCGCCTGTATCGGATGTCATGATCGGCGCAATAACATTTACCAGCTGTGCCATGCAGGCGATCTTTACACGATCTGCATGACGGAGAAGTGTGATCAACATGCTTCCCACAAGAAGTGCATCCTCAAAGTTATAAACATCCTCCAGCTGATGGGGCGCCTGTACCCATTTTTCCAGCTTTTTATCCTGTTCATTGCTGTGGTACCATACGTTCCATTCGTCGAAGGAAAGATTGATCTGTTTTTTTCCATGCTTCTTTGCTTTTACAGCATCGCAGATGGAAACCACTCCTGAGATAAAATCATCCATGCCCTTGGAGCTTGCCAGAAAATCGGCAGTGTCTCCCGATGCATTTCCATAGTACTGATGCAGGGAAAGATAATCCACCTGATCGTAAGCCTCGTCAAGAACCGTATACTCCCAGGAGCCAAAGGTAGGCATTTCCAGACTGGAGCTTCCGCATGCAACAGTCTCAACCTCCGGATCCATAAATTTCATCAGGCGGGCAGTCTCTGCTGCAACTCTTCCGTACTCTGCCGCAGTTTTATGTCCCATCTGCCACGGACCGTCCATCTCGTTTCCGAGACACCATAATTTGATATCATGCGGGTGTTCATAGCCGTGGGCCTTACGGAGATCACTGTAATAGGTACCACCCTTAAAGTTACAGTATTCCAGAAGATTTTTCGCATCCTCCGGTCCTCTTGTTCCCAGGTTTACTGCCATCATCACATCGCTGCCGGCTTTTCTGGACCAGTCCACAAACTCATTGAGTCCAAACTGGTTTGTCTCGATGACACCCCAGGCCAGCTCCGGTCTGGACGGACGCTGAGCTTTCGGTCCGACGCTGTCCTCCCAGCGGAATCCGGATACAAAATTTCCGCCCGGATAACGAACGATCGGTACCTGAAGCTCCCTTACCAGTTCCAGAGTATCCTTCCGAAATCCCTGCTCATCAGAAAGGGGGCTGCCTTCCTGATAAATCCCCTCATAAACCGCACGTCCGAGATGTTCTATAAAGGAACCATAGATCCTTTTGTCTGTTTTTCCGGTGAGGAAATATTTGTCCACGATGATCTGCGCTTTTTTCATTGTAAAAATCCTCCTGTAAATTATTATTTTCTGCCTGCCACTGCATTGGACTCTGTTTCCGATTCCGCCATATACAGGCTCTTACGCCTCTGTTCGCTCACACACTCTCAGACAGATCGGAAATCAACCGTTTCTATGTTTCATTTTACCATCCTGTTCTATCCATACCAGTGATTATCTTCCGAAATAGTTGACTTTTTTTCCGGTAAGATTTATCGTAAAGACAGTCTTACCAGACGGACGTCCCTCTGTCACTTTACTTTATACTTCCAGACAGAAAGTTCTTTACAATGCCACAGTCGGATTGTCTGATCTACGTAATGAAAGGAGCCAGCATTTTCATGGATTTCACCTTAAATTTCTGCGAATACAACCGTTCCAACTCAGATTACGACAGGATTTTCCGGCCGGAGGGAAGCGGAGATTTTCTTTTTCTTTTATTTAAAACACCAATGAAGGTTTATCTGGGCGGTCAGCTTACTGTCACCCGGGAAAATGCCTGCATCTTTTATATTCCGGGAAATCCCCAGCATTATCAGGCTGTGCGAAAATTCCGGAACAGTTATGTCCATTTTTCCTGCGGAGAAAATCTGGCAAAACGGTTCGGACTTCCCTGCAACGAAATTTTTTACCCCAGTGACTGCCAGGAGATCGATCACTGTATCCAGAAGCTGCAGCATGAATATCTGAACAGAGAAGTTTTTTCCCGGGACTACGAGTATGCCCTGCTCTGCCAGCTGATGATCACAGCCTCGCGGGAACTCCGCAGTACAGATACAGGCAAGTCTTCAGACTCGGAGCTCTGCAGCCTGTTCCAAAAAATCCGTCTGGAAATGCTTACAAATTACGAAAAGCCATGGACAACAGAAAAGCTCTGCGCCATGGCTAATCTCGAAAAAAGTCAGTTTTATTCCTGTTACCGGAATTTTTTTGACAGCACCCCTCATGCTGACCTGAATCTGCTCCGTCTGGAAAAAGCCAAAAATCTGCTCACCAACGAAGCTCTGCCTGTTCAACAGGTGGCTCTGCTGTGCGGATTTTCAAATCTCTCCCACTTCAGCCGGTACTTCCGAAAGAACTGTGGCTGTTCGCCCAGTGAGTGGGCACGCCGCCCCTGACCAAAAGGATATTCACACTCTGCATTTACTGCGCAGGCAACTTGTCTGATCTGATCACCGTGCCGCATTACACTTCTCATAAGCAAACAGTGCCGCACCAAGCGCACCACAAAGCTGTGCCTCATCACAGATATAAAGCTTCGCCCCCAGCTTCTCCTCCAATGCCTGGATGATACCTTTATTTCTGGCAACACCACCGGTCATCATGTATTCCCCCGGATTCTTTTTGCCAAGGCGGGCTGCAAGAGCTCCTACCTTGGAAGCAACAGATACATTCAGACCATGGATGATATCTGCCACGTCCTTATTCTGGGCAACCAGGGAAACTACCTCGGACTCTGCAAATACAGTACACATGCTTGAGATCACTACGTTCTCTTTCCACTCCAGGCCACGGGTACTCATCTCCTCCAGGGAAAGTCCAAGAGTACGGGCCATCATTTCCAGGAATCGTCCGGTTCCTGCTGCACATTTATCGTTCATCAGGAAATTTTTTACCGCACCGTTCTCGTCAATGCTGATCGCCTTGATATCCTGACCGCCGATGTCGATAACTGTACGCACATTCGGATTCAGATAATGAGCGCCCTTCGCGTGACAGGTAATCTCTGTGATACTGTCATCACCACTGTCAATATAGGCACGTCCATATCCGGTAGTAACGATACGCACGATATCTTCTTTCCTGATCCCTGCTTTTTCCACGGCCATCTCCAGGCTCTTCTCTGCACTCATCATAGCGCCGCCGCCTGTGGGAATGATCATGGTCGATTTAATTTTTCCGTCTTTATCCAGGATCACAACATCCGTACTTGTGGAACCGCTGTCGATCCCTGCCACATAATAAACTCCTGATTCCATTTTTTTCCTTATCTCCTCGCTGATTCCTTTTGATGGGTCCATATCCTCAGAGCCTTCCAGGGTCTCCGCAAAAGCCTGCACTCTGGTAAGGAGCTGTCCTGCACTCTGGCTTGTAAAATCTGTCTCGATCTTCAGAAGCGGAACCTTGATATCACGCTTGATACTTGCATACTCAAATCCGTAATAGTCGCAGAATTTAATAGTATGATAAATGATCCCCTTCAGGTTCGGATCCAGATACAGCCGGTTTCTTCGGGTGCTGTTGTTCATACGGAAGCAGGGCATCTGCGAAAGAAGTGCATCCGCATAAGCCAGGAACATGGCATCGTCTTCCATTTTTTCCAGCTCCTCACGGATCACTGCAAGACGTCTTCCACCTGTACAGGTCAGGTTTTCCACATCCATGCGGATATTATCCCGGATCATTTTTTCCAAGATGCCGCTGACACGGACACCCAGAACACCGATATACGGCTGGTTATCCACAGGCTCATGGGAAAAAGCATTCAGAAATCCACTTCTGTCGAAGGTTTTCCCCGAAAATTTCTCATAAGCTTTCTTCAGACGGTGGATGCCCTGGGCAAGCTTCACCTTTTCACAGTCGTTATCCTCATGAGGCATGTCCAGCATGTACAGAAATTTACATTTACCGGTACTTTCCACAATGTCGTACACACGGCGCATGGAATCACAGCAGTTAACAAGAACAAGCTGCTCTACCTTTCCCTCCAGCACTGCCTGGATCACAGATTTTCCGAAGCCGCAGAGATTAGCATGGGCGATCTGGTCCGAAAGCTCAAAATTCTCCGGCATTTCCTCAAGAACCGCACATTCCTCGCCAAAGCCCTTAAACAGCTCCAGCGGTGTATATTTACAGACGTAATGTATCATGACCGTTTTTCCTCCTTACCTTCTGACAGCATTTCCAGATATGCCTGAAGTCGTGTGGATACCTGGCCGTCACTGGAATTGGCCGGGTTACAGCCGTCACCGTCCAGGACCATGGTTGGAAGTCCTGCATTTTCCAGAGAATTTTTGATCAGGCTGGAAGCTCCGATGGTTCCCTTGCAGCCCCAATGCGCAAAAAGGATCCCGCCGTCTGCCTCTGTAAGGTTCGCCAGCTCCTGGGCACGCCGGATCCTCTGCTTCACACTTCCGTTGTAAATGCAGTTGACCATTTTTTCCGCAAGGGCCTCATAAGGATCCGAGGCCTGCATCCGCTGAAAACCGTCTGCAACAAAATCACAGGCACGGATATGCACGTTCTGGCTGTAATTAAATACAGCCTTTACCGGCTCCTGCAAAAACGGCATCATATGCATCCACAAAATATGAAGCCCTTCCCCCTTTGGTGCCTTCTTCACATCCTCAAGAAGCATTTTTGTGTATTTCAGGGATTCCTCTGAGCCCGCCAGAAGATGGCACATAAAGATCGCATACAGCTCATTTGTCAGGGAAGTCACCGGATCGTGATCCTTTCTGAGGGCAAGCTGGCTGCTGTAATAGGAGGCCGCTTCATTGCTGTTGGCAACTGCACGCTGTACCGACTGCTCGGAGATTTTTTTCCCGCCTACATCCTCCAAGAATTTCTTCAGCTCACGGAGCTGATCTGCAACATAGCTGATGGAATCCTGATTTTTTTCATAGGGTACGTCAATATAAAAGCCCGGGATCTGATATTTCTGTTTCAGATAAGGAAACGTCATCATGTTTCCATCGCAGGCAAGGTTTGTGTAGATGGTACATTTGGGCTTCGGTACCAATCCTGTCATGGACGCTCCCAGAAAAACTCTGTGATAGGAGCACATGGTTTCCGGAAAGCCCTCTGATTCCGTCTGTGCCAGAAATGCCTGCTCACATCTGGTTCCGGCGATGAAGCAGGACATTGCCTCCACGGAATACGGAGTGAGCCCTGCTGCTGTCAGAAGCTCTCCCGGTACAAAAATGCTCACCAGAGCGGTATCGTCCGGTTTTGCGAGGGCTTTGATAATATTCTGCATGACTACACGGGCTACATACTGTCCCGAAGCCGGAAGCTTCCTGTCAGGAAAAAGCTGCAGACGTTTTTCCTGAAGCCGGTATCCAGTGAGAAGAAGTTTTCGTGCTTTTTCCGGATCCCTGATGGATCTCTCTCCCACCATATCCCCGAATTTCTTTATAATATCCAATCTGTCACATCCTCCGTCAAATCAAAAAATCTATTATAAGTCTGTCAGACGCTTACCCGAAATTTCGTCTCAGACAAAATCCTGTAGCATTATCATCGTCTGGATGGTATAAAGGTTCCACCTGTCAGACCAATATTTTTATTATAAAGATATTTTTTTCAAATGTAAACACGCTAATTTTTACAAATTTGAAGCCTTTTGCACATATCAAAACATCAAAATGCAGATTTTCCACAAAACTCGCATTCCTTTTCGTGGAAAACCTGCATTTGTCTTATCACATTATCTTCTGCTCTGTTTTTTCCGTTACTCTGTATCACATCTGATGACGTACCACCTTATATTCATCTCCGGAACGATAATACGGACATTCCTTGTAATCACTGCTCACAAAACGATAATATTCATCCTCATCCAGATTGACATCACAATAATATTCGTCACACTCTTCATCATATGTATAGTTTGCACAGTATTCGCAGCTGGTTCCCTTCATATTTATTTCTCCTCTCTTTGCAGGAAAGTATTTCTCCCTGCTGTTCTCCTGATTATATAATAAAAAAAGGAAGAATTCCATTACTGAAATCCTCCCTCTTTTTTATATATCAGAACATTCCGTTCACAGTCTTATATTTGTAAAGCATCTCCGCATGATTCTGCTCTTCCACCTGGATATCTGCCAGAAGCTTCCGCACACCACTGTCTTCAAAAGCAAAAACATCCGAGTTGTATTCTCCGGAAATCAGCTTTTCTGTTCCGATACAGTCTGTTGCAAGAAAAGCATCGTGTTCCTTATCCTCTGAGGACATCACCGATGTGTAAGCAGCCTTTGGCTGGTAATCACGGCCGTCACTGTCATTACAGTTTACCTGTGGAACTGTACCGGAAAGCACCTGGCTCAGGGAATCGTAATGCTCCTGCTCTTTTTTCTGAAGAGTCTGAAATAAGCTTTTAAGCTCCGGATCCCTGGCCTGCTGTGCGTATTTTCCGTATTTTTCAATGCAGCTTTTTTCCTGTGTCTGAAGATCCTGGATCACTGTGCGTTCTTTTTCCTTTAATATCATTATGATCATCCTTTCTTTTGATAATAATGATAGTATGGTTTGGAAACGCAATTTTATTCATGTTTTACGCAGTCAGTATCTCCATCAGTGCTCCGTAAAGATCCTTGTCCAGCTCCATGGACTGAAGCTCAGATAAAAGAACCGGCAGCTTCTTTCCGGCTGTGATCAGCTGATATAATCTGTCCTTCAGCACAAAACCGATCTCTGCCTGGTTCAGGAAATCAAAGATACGCTCTTTTGTCTGATTGTCTGCCACTTCGCCAGCGAGAATGATCTGCACCTCTGCCGCTGTGTCTGCTTCCACTTCCACACAGATCTTCTGAAGCTTCTCTTCATATTTTACAGCAGCCTCAGTCTCTGCTCCGTTAACCAGAACCTTCACAGTATCTGTTCCTGTTTTCGCAAAATTACAGAACTCCACGGTATAAGCTCTCTTTGCCGGGATCAGCTCTGTTTTTCCCTGTGCGGGATGAATGGTAAACACTCCCTGATCCTTTTCCTTATAATCCATTTCCGTAAATACACAGGCACCATTTTCGTAAGCACAGGTTTCGTTATCATCCTCATACAATCGGAAGCTTCCGTCAGCACCCGGGAATACCCGGATATTCAGGCTTTCCGGATTCTTTTCCGCCTCTGTTCCACGGATCTCATCGGTCATCACCAGAATACCGCCTGCTTTTGCAAGAACCGGGATACTGTCCAGAGTACGGTACATATCCACCATTCGTCCACCCTCATAGCGCAGACCTGTTTGACACTCCCCACAGCTAAAGCAGGGGGATTCTTGCTTCTCCCACTACTGCATTGGCAAACACCTTACGGTACTGCAATGTCTTACACAGTGTCCACAAGCTATATTTATACTGTTCCCGTATGCCCTACGGTACAGTTTTTATCTTTATGCAGACTGCATCTGCAGTCCTTTTTTCAGAATATTGATACTTGCATTCGTATCCCGGTCATGAACCGCATGGCATTTGGGACACTCCCAGATACGAATGCCCAGATTTTTTATCCGTGGATTTCTGTAGCCACAACAGCTGCAGGTCTGACTGCTCGGATACATCGTTGGTACTCTGTGAATTTCATTTCCATACCAGCCAGCTTTATATTCCAGCATTTCAAAAAATTTTGCCCAGGAAACACTCGCTATCGATTTTGACAGTTTATGATTCCGGATCATCCCCTTAACATTCAGATCTTCAATACAGATGGTTTGGTTTTCACGCACCAGCATCGTTGACTGTTTCTGCAGGAAATCATTCCGCTGATTGGTTACTTTCTCATACACTCTTGCCACCCTGATCCGCTGCTTCTCGCGGTTATGGGAATCTTTTTGTTTTCGGGAAAGCCTGCGCTGTTCTCTTATGAGTTTTCGCATTGAGCGTTCCAGATATCTGGGATTTGATACCGTATTTCCATTACTGTCGGAGTAGAACGCTTTGATCCCGACATCAATCCCTATCGTTCCGCCAGCATTTGAGCGTGGTTCCGGTTCAAAATCAACATTTAAAACCGCAAAATATTTTCCAGCCGGTGTGTGCTCAATGATCACGTGATTAATCTTTTCCACTTCCATCGACTGCCGTATTTTAACAAATCCAAGTTTCGGAAGTTTGATATATCTTCCCACAATACGAATATTATCTTTTTGATTTACCGTTCTGTATGACTGGAACCGGTTATGTTTACTTTTGAAGGTTGGATAGGAAGCCCGTTTCTCAAAGAAATTCACAAATCCCCGGTCGAGATCCCGCAAAGACTGCTGTAATGCAATGGAATCTGCTGCTTTCAGAAAGGCAAACTCCTCTTGCTTTTTCAGTTCAGTCAGCATGGCGGAAGTCTGGGAATAGCCGATCTTTTCCCCATTTTCATAGCCTTCCTTACGCATGGCAAGTCCCCGGTTGTAGATGAACCGGCAACATCCCAGGGTCTGATGGATGAAGTTTTTCTGTTCTCTGTTCGGGTAGATCCTAAATTTAATTCCTTTTTGCATTATCCCATCTTATCCTTTTGTCTCTGCGATGTTTTCTGGTTTTCAATATACTGTTTTACTGTTTCCTGCGGAGCACCGCCTACCGTCGATACAAAATAGCTGTTTGTCCAGAGAGTCGGCATTTTCGTTTTAAGATAGGGAAATTCCTGTCTTAAAATTCTGGACGTATAGCCTTTAAATGACTTTACAGCTTTGTGGATGCCAAACTGAGGATCTACTTCCAAAAGCATATGAACATGGTCTGGCATGATCTCCATCTCCAGAATGTCTACAGAAAGATTTGCAGCATACTCTGTGAGCAGCTCCTTCAGCCGGACGTCCACACCGTTAATTAATACTTTTCGTCTATACTTTGGACACCATACTACATGGTATTTACAGGAATAGACGACATTGTTGTTTGATTTATATGTTGTGTTCATATTTGTATTATACTATGGTTTATCAGTTAATACAATTACTATTTTGTCCATCTTCAATTACTTGCATAAATTACGATCAGAGTAATCACTACCGTAATAACAATACTGTTTAAAAGAAACGGATAAAATTAAAGTGTGCGTTCATATTGATGTAGTTATCAATGATGAATTTCTGCGGAAGGAGATGATGCTCCAGAGCCATGATCTCCTGATTTTCCTTAAAGGATGAAGCTTCTGATCCGCCAGCACTGGCACAGCTCCGGGATTTCCGTTACAAACCCTCCCGATACACGCTGTTGATCGTAGCCTGGGCGTGCTCCAGCTCTTTCTTCCGGACGATGGCTTCCCTGTCACTTAAGATCGCCAACATCTCATCGATCACATCCTCCACTCTGGGACTTGTCACCCTGTATAAATACCCCAGCATCCGTGTAGCTGTGTAATCGGTATTCATATGTTTATAGGCGATTTCCCGGCACAGCTCATCGGGATAGCCCTTATCCTGAAGCGCTCTGTAAAGCTCATCTGTTCTTGTATCTACCATATGCTCCTGAGATTCCTTTCCTGTTTTTATTATAATTTCGCCAAGCGGATATTCGCGATCCGCTTTCGCTGGTTCCATCCATATTCAGTACAATAAATCGAACATTTCCCTTCCACTCTTCTGCATGATCACAAACGCAACCGCTTCACGATTTATCATCCTCATCCATGCCAGTTTCTTTACCAGCCTTATATATCCCCCGGATCCCCAGGATCAATGTCACGAAAATCCCTGTGATCAGTATCCACACCGGCCACATAGGTGCCGTTCCCAGATTCCCGCTGATCCCGGCATCAAGACATACTCCAATGGATAACAGCTTGATCACAGACATCATTTTTGACGCGATTTCAAAGATATGCTCTCTGTTTTCCTCTGTCACCTCAACCGGATAATTCCACCACTGTGGAAATCTCTGACAGAACATCAGAAGTGCCAAGATCAGCAGCCCCAAAATCGGCTCCAGAAGAAGGCTGCCCTTCTTCCCATACCGGTCCGGGATCCCATGAACATTAAAATGGATCGGCACCCTCTCCGGCAGATTTCCCCAGGTGGCCACAAGATACATCACGTACCCAAAGATCATCAGAAAGCAGAGCACATCTGTAATATTCCGCAGTTTTTTCTCAGACATTATCCATCCCCCTTTCATTGCAAAATAAACTCGTCTGTAAATTAAATACTCTCTTTCCTGTATTTTACACACAAATTGCCTGCTTGTAAAAGTATTTTACAAAAAAACACCTATTATAATCATATCTGTGCACACTAACAATTGCATATGAAATTTTTATATGATAAACTAGACATGTTGTCCAAAAACATATTTAAGAAAGGGAAAGAAATATGTTAGAAAAAATCTTCAAGCTGTCCGCAAATAAAACGGACGCTAAAACAGAGGTTCTGGCAGGTATCACCACCTTCATGACAATGGCGTATATCCTGGCAGTTAACCCGAACATCCTGTCCGCGACCGGCATGGATTCCGGAGCTGTATTCACAGCTACCGCACTGGCAGCCTTCCTGGGAACGTTGCTGATGGCGATCTTCGCCAACTACCCGTTCGCACTGGCACCCGGAATGGGTCTGAACGCATACTTTGCCTATACCGTTGTTATCGGTATGGGATACAGCTGGCAGTATGCACTGACTGCAGTTTTTGCAGAAGGTATCGTATTTATCGTTCTTTCACTTACCAATGTACGTGAAGCGATCTTCAATGCGATCCCTCTGAACCTGAAATCCGCAGTCAGCGTTGGTATCGGTCTTTTCATCGCATTTGTAGGATTACAGAATGCCAATATCGTGATCGGCGGCTCCACTCTGCTGCAGCTTTTCTCTGTGGATGGCTACAACGCAGCCAAGGGTGTAGAGGCTTCCTTCAACAATGTGGGAATCACCGTTATCCTGGCTCTGATCGGTATCATCGTAACTGGAATCCTGGTTGTTAAGAATGTAAAGGGAAACATCCTCTGGGGTATCCTGATTACATGGGGACTTGGAATCATCTGTCAGTTCGCCGGACTTTATGTTCCGAACCCGGAAATCGGCTTCTACAGCCTGCTCCCGGATTTCAGCAACGGACTCTCTATCCCGAGTCTTGCTCCGATCTTTGCGAAGCTGCAGTTTGACGGAGTTTTCTCACTGGATTTCCTTGTTATCCTGTTTGCATTTTTATTTGTAGATCTTTTTGATACTCTTGGAACTCTCGTTGGTGTCTCTTCTAAAGCAGGCATGCTGGATGAAAATGGCAAGCTTCCTAACATCAAGGGCGCACTTCTTGCAGATGCAGTTGCAACAACTGCAGGTGCTGTTCTCGGTACATCCACAACCACTACCTTCGTAGAAAGTGCTTCCGGTGTATCCGAAGGCGGAAGAACCGGACTTACCGCAGTGACAACTGCCATCTTATTTGGCCTGTCCCTGTTCCTGTCTCCGATCTTCCTGGCAATCCCGTCCTTTGCCACAGCTCCGGCTCTGGTGATCGTTGGATTGTACATGCTCAGCAATGTTATCAGCATTGATTTCAGCGATATGTCCGAGGCGATCCCATGTTATGTATGTATCATCGCAATGCCGTTCTTCTACAGCATTTCCGAAGGTATCTCCATGGGAATTATCACATACGTAGCCATCAACCTGATCACAGGTAAGGCAAAAGAAAAGAAGATCAGCGCTCTGATGTATGTACTGGCAGTGCTGTTTATCCTGAAATATATTTTCCTGTAAAATATGGCAAAAAAATTCCCGGGCCTTTTGTCCCGGGAGTTTTTTTATTCCAGCAAAATATTCTTATTTCTTCGGCTGATACCGCATATTCGATACATTATAAACCGTGATAAACGCTTTCGGGTCCTCCTGGTTTATAAACTTCATCAGCTTCTGATATTCACCTTTATCTACGATGGTGATGATCTCACGGCGTTTTTCCATGTTATAGGCTCCGATGGCCTCATAGATCGTGGCTCCGCTGTGCAGGTCATGAATGATAAACTGCCTCAGCTCCTCTTCCTTTTTCGTGATGATGCAGACACGCCGCTTGATATTATTGTCAAAAATAAAATGATCCAGAACGATTCCGTTAAAATACGTTCCCAGAATACTTAAGACCACCGTCTTTTTATCATACACAAGCGCCGCGGAAAGTGCCACGCACATACCGGAAAGAGACATGGCTTTTCCAAGTTCCATGTGGAGATACTTATTCATGATCTTCGCCACGATATCCAGTCCGCCTGAGGATGCATTCCTGTTAAAAAGAATGCTAAGTCCCACACTCACTACCAGAATATAACACAGAACATCCAGTTCCTGGCTGTCTGTCATGGAACCGAAATTTGGAAAAATGATCTCAAACAATCCCAGAAACAACGGCAGCATTACACTGGTATAAACCGTCTTAACTCCAAACTCTCTTCCACAGGTAAAAAATCCAATGATCAGCAATACCACATTCAGGATCATGGTAATCGCCGACAGCTGCAGCGGCACAAAGTTGGAAAGCACGATTCCAAGACCGGATATACTGCTGACCGACGTATGGCTTGGCACCAGGAAAAAATATACCGCCGCTGCAATGATCGCCACTGCTACGGTGAGGATCACGGTTTCCTTAACGATATCCGCATAATTCAGTTTCTTTTTCATGATTTCAGATACTCTTCCCATTCTTTTTCTTTAGCGCCCACCAGCACCTTGTCTTTCCCAACAAGGATTGGTCGTTTCACAAGCATCCCGTCTGTTGCAAGAAGCGCAAGCTGCTCTTCCTCACTCATCTCCGGAAGTTTATCTTTCAGTTTCATCTCTTTATAAATATTTCCACTGGTATTGAAGAAACGCTTCAGCGGAAGACCGCTTTTTTCCCACCAGGCTTTCAGTTCCTCTGCAGTTGGATTGTCCGTCTTAATATCACGCAAAGTATATTCTGCGCCACTCTCATCCAGCCATTTCTGAGCCTTTTTGCAAGTACTGCATTTTGGATAGCATACAAATAACATCTTATGTCCCCCTGTTCTTCGGCAGTAAATACGTAAATTCACTGCTGTCTTTTTTTTTGCCTACAGCACAGAATTTTTATAGAACTTTTTCACTGTACTGTCCAGGTTTTATTTTAACATAGACGATGCGGTATTTCTATCCTCTTGTTCCGACCATATCAGCTTCGATTCCTGTTTCATCTCATCCACAATTTTCTCCGCTGCTTCCAGCTCTCCCTTTGCTTCCAGCTCTGTTAATTCCAGGCTCTTCTTTCCGGCCTCCTCACTCATGTAATAAACTTCCTTCACCGTTTCCGGGGTGCTGTCGTCTTCCGGTGATACTTCCTCTGTCTTTTTGGAAAAATCCTGAAGCAGCATGTCATCGCCTTTCAGTTCCAGAGTTCCTGCATATGGCGCGTCAATGGCGTAGATGAACTCTGTTTTTCCATCTTCTGTGTACTGTACTTTCATTCGATTGATGAGATTATTGGAAGAATACAAACTGTTATTTTTTACGTACATTCCGCTGTTTTCCAGGGTCATATATTTTTCGTTGAAATACCAGTGGTCGTAGCCTGCTGCCGCAGCGATGAGTGTCAAGATAACTGCCACTGCTGCTGTCAGCACCCTGCGTATTATTAATTTTTTCCGGATTTTTTTCAGTGCGGCTACGCTTCCGGTATTTGCATTACTTTCAGTATTTTCCGTCCCACCAGTTCCACATCCTGCTACAGAAGCTACAGATGATCTTATCCGGGCCTGCTCTTTTCCCTGCTCTTCTTTCATGATCTCCAACATTTTTCTGCATTCCTGACAGGTTCCCATATGTTCTTCCACCAGCGCCCGACTGTTTTCGCTTAATATCCCATCTATATAAGATGGCATCAGATCCTGTATTACGTCACATGTAATCTTCATATTCCAGCTCCTCTCTGATCTTTACTCTTGCACGGTAATAAGTCACCCGCGCCCAGTTTTCACTTTTTCCAAAAAGCATTCCGATCTCACTAAACTTAAGCTCTCCGAATGTCCGCAGGGAAAAAACTTCTTTATACGGTTCCGAAAGGCCATGCAAAACTTTGTGGATCTCCATAGCCTGACTCCGCTGTGCCAGCTTTTCCTCAAAAATTTCTCCACCATGGCTTTCTGCTGTTTCCGGCTGCTCCTCTCCGGGAAGTTGCTTTTTCTGCTTTTTCAGATGGTCGTACAACGTATTCTTTGCAATCTGGCAAAGCCACACCCGCACATCGCAGTCATCACGGAACTGATCTGCTTTTTTCAGCGCCTTAAAAAATGTCTCCTGGGTCACTTCCTCAGCCAGCGCTCCATCCCGTGAGACAGAACGGATATACCGATATACAATGTCAAAATATGTCCGGTAAAGTTCCTCAATATTCATCGGTTCTTTCTTTTCCTCCCTTCTCACTTATAAGACGCACTGATCTCAAAAACGTTACAGAAAATTTCTAGTCTTTTAATTGATTTTTCTTTTTTACTTTGATACGATTAATCCAATTATATAAAAATAATAATATATTTTTCATGAGGTGATTACAATGTCCAATATCTTTGATATTACTAAATTCGACTTGTACAAAGAAGATAATCGCCGCGAAGTAAAGAAATCCAATGGTGGATTACCATCTTCTTTATGGGATACCTACTCTGCATTTGCCAACTGCTATGGCGGAGTAATCATCCTGGGAGTTGCTGAAAATAAAGACGGAAGCTGGAGAACTACAGGATTAAAAGCAGAAAATCAAGGCAAATTATTAAAAGAATTCTGGGATACTATAAACAATCGAAAAAAGGTAAATATAAATCTTCTCACCGACACTGATGTAGAAACCTTTAAACTCAATGATGATATGATCATTGTAATTTATGTTCCAATGGCTCGCCGTGAACAAAAACCGGTTTATATTAATGATGATATTTTTAATGGAACTTTTCGCAGAAATCACGAAGGAGATTATCACTGTACCAAACTCCAGGTTAAAACAATGATTCGAGATCAAACTGATAATACTATGGATATGAGTGTTCTTGATGACGTTCCTATGACTGATCTGAACTATGAAACCATACAGGGATACAGAAACCGTCACAGATCATTGAAACCAGCACATCCTTTTGGCCGCCTGGATGATTTTGAGTATCTTCGCAGCATAGGAGCTGCCGCTATTTCAAATATCGATAAGCAATTACATCCAACAGCTGCCGGAATGCTTATGTTTGGAGATGAATATAATATTGTTCGTCATTTTCCTGAGTATTTTCTCGATTATCAGGAAATACTTGATCCTTCAATACGCTGGACAGACCGCTTACAATCCAGTTCTGGAGAATGGTCTGGTAATATCTGTGATTTTTATTTCAGAGTTTATAACAAACTTATCACGGATATAAAAATCCCTTTTAAGACTGTTGATGGAAATCGTATCGATGATACCCCTATTCACGAAGCCCTCAGAGAAGCATTAGCCAATTGTTTAATAAACGCTGATTTTTATGGCGTACGTGGTATTGTTATCAGAAAAAATACTGAAAAAATAATATTTGAAAACCCTGGTTATTCCCGAACTGGTAAACAACAGATGCGTAAAGGTGGAATATCAGACCCTCGAAATAAAATATTGATGAAAATGTTTAATCTCATCAATATAGGTGAACGTGCCGGAAGTGGTGTTCCAAATATTTTTAATACTTGGGCAGATCAGGGATGGCCTGAGCCAATCATTGAAGAAGAATTTGATCCAGACCGCACTATCTTAGTTCTTACTATTAAGAAAAAGCGCCGTACAAAAACAAGCAGTAAAAAACAAGCGATAAAAACAAGCGATAAAACAAGCAATAAAACAAGCAATAAAACCTTTCAACATATGAATAAAATAAAAAAATATCTGTCCAAAAACGGGCCTTCAAAAACAAGCGATATCGCTTCTTATATAAAATTAAGCTCTCCACGAACCAGAGCTATATTAAACGAAATGCCTGACGTATCACATGATGGTCCTAATAATAATAGAAAATATTTTTTGAAATAAACGTTTCTTATAAATAAAGCCCCTTGTTTCACAATCGCAAAACAGGGAGCTTTATTTTTTTATTCAAAACCAATGCGTAATTTCCGACGGCCGGTAACCTTACATCTGACGATCAATCAGCTGCAGTATCTCGGACATTCCTCGTACACTCTGCTCTCTGCTACATACCTTCACATCGTTCCATGCTTTTCATAATATTTCTTTTTTTCCGCATACATAAGATCATCTGCTCTTCTCAGCATTGTCTCAAGCTCCGAAGAGCTTTCCTCCCAGACAACACCAACAGAAACACTGATCCTTTTGGCAGCAATGCTGTCACAGATATCCCGAACCTTACTCCGAAAAATCTTCTCATCCATGTCAAAACAGATAAGTACAAATTCATCGCCACCTACCCGGTAAGCATTTTCCGGCAGAATCGCAAGCATGGAACTCGCTGTATTTATGATCAGCCTGTCTCCGGCCTCATGTCCGTAAAGATCATTCACCCGTTTCAGACCATTGATATCAATATATGCTACTCCTGTTTTTATCACTGTTTTTGCCTTCATACCTTCCAGAACCTGAATATACCTATTCCTGTTATACAAGGTCGTCAGCATATCACGGTAACTCATGTACTGCAGACACGCCTTACGCTCCTTGGCTTTCAGGCTGTCCGTTAAAAAATACTGTATGGATGACAGCAGCGTATGATCCTCATAATGCAGTCTCGGATTATCTACCCCGAGAAATCCTATGATCTTTCCGTCACTGTTTAAAGGAACGGCCAGCAGCCTGGTAATGTCCTGCATCTTCAGAGTCTCATAATACGGCTGCCCCTGCTCCTCCTCAATATCCGGAATATAATACAGGCCATTTTTCCGAAAGCTGTCCATCCAGATATCCAGCATTTCCATGGGAACCTCCTGAAGATTATCCTTCTCAGCAGTCACTCCGTTCATGGCATACTCATAGGTATTTGTACAGACATTACTCTTTTCATCGATCTGAACAATATAACTGCGATCTCCGTCAAAATACCCACTGATAATACGCAGCAGATTGGAGATCGACGCATCTTCATCTTCTCCTGATATCAACTCAGCAATGCATTTATTCAGTATCGTTGCGATCTCAAGTCTTTCCTTTATCTTGCCCTCTCTGCTTATCAGCTGATACATTTCCTGATTCAGCTCCGTCATCGTCACGATAAACATAATGATCATGGAAATACCAACAGAAAAATCGATCAGCGACATTCCATACCTGAATGCCTGCACAGCTGCCGCCACTGCCGGAAGTACAATGCATGACAGCATAGAGAACAGGAGCTTCCTGCTGACTCTCTTTTTGTACTGGAGCAGAAGCGTAAGATCAATGAGCAAGCCTGCTGCCGAAAGAAGAATTGACATAATATATAACGGTGCCCGATGATAACAATTATCCCCATCTATGTAATAATACCAGTGAGTAAACTGCGAGATCACCACAAAAGCAACCTCTGCGGCAGCAATAACATATCCGGCTTTTACTCTTTTTAATGTTCTCCGCTCCCTCTTCGAAAACAGATAAACACACACATAAATGTGAAAACACAGCAGGACTACGTCACTTAAAAGGAATACGAGAAAACTCGAGATACGGACCATCACACTGCCCGGAACTCCGGGATATCCGCTGAAAATATGCGCCATGGCATCCATCAGCAATAATAGAGAAGCAAAACTCTCCATCAGGATAAGATACCGACGCTTTTCCCTGTCATAATTACTGCTCAGAAATATACATAATGCAGCTATGGCACAAAATGCACATCCCCATATAAGTATCGCTACCTGCAGTACTTTTTCATCCGGCATAAAAAACACTCCTCACATTCGTCACTTACAATAAGTATTACACTTTACCGTGTAAAAGTCAACCTTTCAAAAAAATCCCGGAGTACATTGTCATACTCCAGGATTTTGTCGTCAACCGGATAAAAGCAACCGCATTCGCTACATAATTCTACACCAGATAACTGCTTCGCAGTTGATTCAGTTAAAGCTCTTCCCCGCAGGATTCAATCACTTTTTTGTACCAGTAAAAAGAATCTTTGCGGATTCTGGAAAAGTCTCCGGTCCCGTCATCATTTTTATTTACATAGATAAGCCCATAACGCTTCTTGAATTCTCCAGTGGAGGCACTGACAAGATCTGTACAGCCCCAGCAGGTGTAGCCGATCAGATCTACTCCGTCATGGATTGCTTCCTTCATCTGCTCTATATGGCGGCGCATATATTCAATACGGTAATCATCGTGAATCTTTCCATCCTCTGTCAGCTGATCCACCGCCCCAAGACCATTTTCCACGATCATGATCGGAATCTGATAGCGGTCATAGATCTGGTTCAGAACATAGCGAAGACCAGTTGCATCGATCTGCCAGCCCCAGTCGGAAGCTTTCAGATATGGATTTTTCAGATTGTCACTTCCATTTCCGGCCGTTTTCTCTCCGTCCTTTGTCACGCTGACACAGCTACTGGAATAATAGCTGATAGTGAAAAAGTCCACCGTACCCTTCTTGAGGATCTCTTTATCCTCCTGAAGAACCTCCAGCTGGATTCCGTGCTCCTCAAAGTATCTCGCTGCAAATCCCGGATAATATCCTCTTACATGAACATCACCGGCAATGGAATTGTGGATCTGCCCAAACTGCTGTGCATATAAGATATCATCCGGATGGCAAGTATATGGATAACCATTGTGATAAGCAAGCATACAGCCAAGCATAAACTCCGGATCGATCTCATGAGCCATGGAAACTGCAAGTGCACTTGCTACCAGCTGGTGATGCATTGCCTGATAACGGCTCTGCTCACATACATCCTTCGGGTCCAGCATTCCTGCACAGAATACCGCACCAAAGTCCTGCGTCAGCATATTGATCTCATTAAAAGTCAGCCAGTATTTTACCTTACCTTTATATCTCTCAAATAAAACCTTTGCAAATCGAAGATAGAAATCGATCATCTTACGATTTTTCCATCCGCCATACTCCAGAGAAAGATGAAGGGGATTCTCATAATGAGAGATCGTTATCAGCGGCTCAATGTTATATTTTCTCAGTTCGTCGATCACATTGTCGTAGAACTTAAGGCCTTCCTCATTTGGAGTTTCCTCATCCCCATTTGGGAACACTCTGGACCAAGAAATAGAAAAACGATATACCTTAAATCCCATCTCTGCAAAAAGAGCAATATCCTCTTTCCAGTGATGATAAAAATCAGTTGCCTGGTGATTGGGATAAAATTCTTCCGGTAACGGTGCCGGCGGTGTAAGACGACGTTCCTTATCCACACTTCCTCCTGTTAGGACATCTGCAATGGACGGGCCTCTGCCATCCTCATCCCAACCGCCTTCATACTGGTTTGCAGCAGTTGCTCCGCCCCAGAGAAAGTTTTCCGGCATACGGTTATAATTTTTCATATTTTAATTTTCTCCTTTTTACAAACATCAGGCGGATCTGTTATCTCCGCCTGATGTTTCGTTGTTATTCTTATACAATAGTCAGGAATTTATCTCCTGCATTTACAGCTGCATCTTCTTTTTCCATGCATACTGCTTTGATATAATCAGAAATATTGGTCACAACAACCGGTGTGATCAGATCATATCCTTCTTTCTTAATGGCATCCATATCGAATTCCACAAGAAGCTTTCCTTTTTTTACCTTATCTCCATCAGAAACATGGGATTTAAAATATTTACCATTTAAATTTACAGTATCAAGTCCGATGTGGATCAGAATTTCTGCTCCACTTTCTGTCACAAACATGATTCCATGTTTGCTGTCCATGATATTTGCCACCGTACCATCTGCCGGTGCATAAACCTTTCCTTCTGATGGAACGATTGCTGCTCCGTCACCTAAAACCTTATCCGCAAAAGTTTTATCCGGAACATCGGAAAGTGCTTTTACAGTTCCTGCTACCGGTGCACAAAGCTCGATCTTATCTACAAGCGGAGCGTTCTGCTGTGCCGGCTGTTTTTCTGTATCTGTGTTCTGTACTTCATCCTCTGTCTCAGCCTTTACATCCTCAAATCCGAAGATAAGCGTAAGAACAAAAGCAGCTACAAAAGATACCACGATCATAATGATTCCATAAATCAGATTGATTAATCCCTTCTCGCCGATAAACGCCGGGATCGCCATGATACAATTCTGTGCAATGTAAAGAGAAACCTGAAGAAGTCCTCCTACGATACCACCGATTCCGGCTGCGATAGAAGCTGCTACAACCGGTCTTTTCAGTTTCAGTGTAACACCATACAGAGCAGGCTCTGTGATACCCATAAGAGCGGAAACACCTGCTGCACTTGCCAGCTGTTTCATGTTGCTGTCCTTGGATCTTACAGCTACTGCAAGAGAAGCTCCGGACTGTGCAAGGTTAGAGCATACCTGAGATACAAAGATCAGTGTATCGGTACCACCGGTTGCAATGGCATTCAGTCCGATCGGTGTCAGCGCATGGTGCATACCGGTCATAACGATGAACGGGAAGGTTGCTGCAAGGATACCTACAATAATGAAACCAAGTTTTACGGACAGGAAGTTGATGGCTACCGCAAGTCCGTTACCAATAATTGTTCCGATCGGTCCAACTACGATCAGGGCGATCGGTGCACTGATCAGAATTACCAGTGTCGGGTTCAGGATCAGTTTTACCATTTTCGGTGTGATCTTATCAACCAGAATCTCAATATAATGTGTGATCCATACCATCAGGATAACCGGAATAACGGAATAAGAATAAGTTGCTTTTGTGATCGGCAGACCAAACAGTGTGATGGCCGCATCACCAGCTACCATAGTTACAAAGGTAGGGCTTAAGTAAACACCGGCAATAAACAGCGCCAGTGACTGGTTCACGCGGAAAACCTTGGCAGCATTTGCTGCGATCAGGAACGGCATGAAGTAGAAAGTAACATCTCCGATAAAACTGATCACCTGGTAGGTACTGCTTGTTTCTGATACCAGATGAAAAGTTGTCAGCAGGGTAAGTACAACTTTGATCATACCGGCTGCAGTCAGGGCAGGGATCATCGGGGTCATACATCCGGTGATGGCATCGATAACTTTTGAAACAACACTCTTTGAGCTGTCAGAGTTCGCTGCCGGTGCATCATCGGTAGGAACGCCTTTGTCTTCCAATGCCTTGTAAACAGCGTTTACTTCGTTTCCTGCGATAACCTGGAACTGATCTTCATGCCAGTTAACGCCGGAGATCTCAGAAAGCTTTAAGATCTCTTTCTCGTTGATCTTCGATCTGTCTTTCACATAGAAACGAAGCCTTGTCATGCAGTGGAACAGACGGGTGATATTATCTTTTCCGCCCAGCGCTGCAATCAGTGTGTCTGCAGTTTTTGCATAGTCCTTTTTCATTTGGGGACCTCCTTTAATAATAAATATTGAAATTTATATTAAAGGTCTTGCCTGAAAAGATACGCACATGGCACGTATTTCAGTAACAATCCATTAACACCTAATTTATAAAACAATCTCTTTTCACAGATTTTTCAGACGTTTATGGTCTTCTGTGATCTTCTGGATATGAATCGTCAGATACAGCATTTCGTCCTCAGTCATAGCGTATTTATATTCCTCTTCCATCATAAGATAGATCATTTTTACACAGCCGTAAGCTTCTCTGTACTGCTCCTTGATGATCTTGAAAAGCTCCTGATTCTCATCATAGTGAAGCTCTTTATGAAGGAATCTCTGGGCAAAATATTTCAGATGCGTGAGAAACCGCTGATAATACAGATTATCCTCCTGAAATTCCATATTGTCATAATACTTCTCCACGATGTCCAGGATCTGATGTACGATAATGGAAATCTGATAGCTGTCCGTCTTGCCGCCATCTTCCGCATTCACAAAATGCAATGCAAAAAATCCTGCTTCATCTGCAGAAAGATCTACCTCGAACATCTCATTTACCTTTTTCAGTAATTCCAAGCCGATCTCATATTCCTTATGATAAAGCTGCTTGATATCCAGAAGCAGCATATTCTGAAGGCGGATCCCGTTTTCAAGTCTGGAGATCGCACCCATGATATGGTCGCTAAGGGAAAAATAAATACTGTCATTTAATTTCATCCCCTCTTTTTCCTTCACATCATTTACAAAAGCTTCCACAAAATCCAGATATTTTTCCGGAATAGCAGTCAGATAACCCTGTATCTCCTTGCTGATCTGGGCATTTTCCGCAGTAAAGATCTTCTCGATCCTGGACTCCTCCACTTGCTGTCCTTTCTTTTTCTGAAAGGCAATTCCGCAGCCCTTTACAATAACTTCATGTCCCTGTCCATCCCTGGACAGTATCAGATTATTATTCAAAATCTTATGGATAACCATAGTCCTGTTCCCCCGATGCCAAACAAATAAAAAAAGACCATTACAGTATATAGAAAACCTATTCCTATACTACTATAAGGTCTTGCCTGACGATAAATAAATATTTCAGTAACAATCCTTCTGATTCGTAACTATTTAATAACTGTACGTAATAGTATCAGAAAAAATATATGTTGTCTATCTGGAATATTTAATAAAATATTTATAATATTTTTGTGAACTTTGACAAAATCCCCTGATGATCCTGCCATACGGATCAACAGGGGATTTTCTGTTCAGCTTTTTATTCTTCAGATCTCTTTTCCCTTTGTCGCAACGGCATGTACAACAAACGGTACAAACAATGTAATAAACGCCGCATATCCAAGGTATGCATATCCCTTCTTAACAACTGTCATCAGACCGAACTGTGCGATGGCAAATGCCAGGAATGTAAAGATTGCTGTAAAAACTGCATTTCTTCCAAGGTGTCCCTGCGCTTTTTTTGCCGAGCTGTCCATACGGCGCTCCACTGCATTTACGCAGCGGGTCACAATACCGGAGATCATATTTACTGCTGTGGAGATAGCTCCAAGAATGATCAGCAGAGAAATGATTGGTGTCAGGATACCGGCGCCTACACCGTTCTGGACCAGTACCAGCATCGGTACCGATGCAGATGCCAGTTCACTTACATATGCAATGGCAAGAAGTCCGAGGATGGAAAGCTCCATTGCACAGAAGTTGCATACAAACATCCAGATCGCTGCTTTGTTGATCTGTTTTTCGTCCGTTACATCCTCCATGTGCTGGTACATAACAGAAACAGATGCCAGCTGGAAGAAGAAATAAAGGACAGCTGAATAGAGAGCCGGTCCAAAGGCTCCGCTCTCGGAGGAAAGTACAGTCATTTCTCCGGAGGACATAGTATGGATGGAAGCTGTGATATCTCCCCACTGTGCAATGATATTCGGAACAAGTACCAGTACAAGACCGATGATGATCAGCACACTTAATGTAGAAGCACATTTTCTTACGACATTGGTTCCGAAAAGCGCGATCACAAAGATAAATGCTGCAATGATCAGTGTACAGAGCCAGTATGGGATCCCGAACAGTGTCTGCAGTGTGGAACCGCCGGTTGCAAAGGCTGCTGCTGATGCAGTTCCGATCATGATCAGGTAACAGATCTCATAGAGATTGGACATAACCGGTTTCGTTTTTCCGTAAAGACTGTCGGAAAAGCTTCTGTAATCGTAGGTTTTGTGTTTATAAGCATAGCGCATTCCATACCAGAAAAACAATGCATACAATCCCTGTGTCACTGCCGGCAGGATCAGACACCAGATACCGTAGTTGATAAAGTACTGATAGATCTGCGCTCCTGATGCGAATCCGCCTCCGAACTGTGTGGTAAATGCGACGAACGCAAGTCCCATAGCCAGAGGCATTTTACTTTGTAATGATTTATTCTGACTCATCTCTCTTTCCCCCATTTTTTATTTATTATATTCGATGACTTTTCCCGGATTCAGGATCAGTTTATCATCGAAAGCCTGCTTGATGGCTTTATAAAGAGCGATCATTCTCGGTCCCGCAAATTCTTCCAGGAATTCCAGACGTCCGTTTCCGATGCCATGCTCACCGGAAAGCTGTCCGCCCAGTTCCTTGGACAGTGCATACAGCTCTACCAGACTTGCGTGAGTGGCTTCCTTCCACTCCTGGTCACTCATTTCCGGTCCACGGAGCATCTCTGTATGGATGTTTCCGTCTCCGCAATGTCCGCAGGGCTCTACACGAATGCCATGTGCACTTGCGATCTTTTTGGCTGCTTTTACATACTCTGCGATCCTTGCACGCGGAACAACCACGTCACACTCCTCCTGTGCGACAGAATCTGCTTTCATTCCTTCCAAGATCCCGCCCCGGACACTCCATACAGCTCCGGCACGCTCCGGTGTGCCTGCGATACAGCAGTCCAGGGCTCCGTTTGCCAGGGCTGCTTCCGCTGCTGCCTCTACTGCGCTGTCAAGTTCCTGTTTACTGGAAGCATCATACATAACGATCAGCACTGCTTCTCCCTGTTTTACTGGGAACATTTTGTTCAGATTGCGTTCTACGATATCGATCAGTTCTCTTTCCAGAAACTCGATGGCTGTTGGCACAAACGGCAGCTCCAGAACCTTCGGGACCATGTCTGCACATTCCTCAAGACTCCTGAACGGCATTACAAGGGTACAGGTGCAGGTCGGTGCGGGAAGAAGCTTCAGCGTTACCTGAGTCAGGATACATAAGGTTCCCTCTGAGCCGATCACCAGATCTTTTACATCATATCCCGTTGTGTTCTTCACAACGTTGGATGAAAAATTCATGATGGAACCATCCGGCATAACTGCCTCGATACAACGGACGAAATCCCTGGTCAGTCCATATCGTACCGCTTTCATGCCACCGGCATTTGTGATAACATTGCCGCCGATGGAAGCTGTTTTTTCGCCTGGGTCCGGCGGATAAAAAAGTCCGCCTGCCGCTGCTGCCGCCTGGATATCAATGAGTAGTGCTCCCGGCTCCGCTGTGATGGTCTGGTTCTTTCTGTCGATCGGAAAGATCTTGTTCATGCGCATCACAGAAAGCATGATTCCACCATATTTACAGGTTGCTCCGCCTGCAAGTCCGGTTCCTGCGCCACGGCATACCACCGGGATATTTTCTTTATATGCGTAAGCCATGATGGCTGAGATCTCTTCTTTATTTAAAACCTCCACATAAAGCTCCGGAGGAAAAACTCCGTACTCCGGCATCTCATCACGATAATATTCTTTTGCGATCTCATCGCCGACCCATACACGATCTGAAGCAGTCACAGAACGGATGTAGTCAAAATCTTCTGAAGTCATTTTTTTATAGGGATATGCCATGACTTAATCCTCCTTCCGATTCTTTATCAGTTCTGTCAGCTCCGGTACAACCTGATACAAATCGTCCACGATGCAGTAACCGGCAACATTAAAGATCTGTGCCTCCGGATCATTGTTGATCGCTACGATACAGTCAGATCCTGTCATGCAGGAGGTAAACTGGATAGCACCGGATACGCCGCAGGTGATGATCAGCTTCGGACGGACAGTTCTTCCGGAAAGTCCAATCTGATGTGCAACATCTCCGAATCCGTTTTCTACCATAGGACGGGTGAAGGCAAGCTGTCCGCCAAGGGCATCTGCCAGTTCCCGGCACATTTCCACATCCTTTTCATTCCGGACACCACGGCCTGCTACTACCAGAACATCCTCTTCCTCAAGGCTCTTTACCTTATCAATGACCCTGGATGACAGAATCTTGATCCTGGAATCTGCCATTTTTTCGTTTACCGGACATACAACCACCTGACCATGCGGATTTTTTACTTTTTCTGCCTTGTCCATAACCTTATAACGGACCGTGGCAAACTGTGGCCTTGATTTGGTGATGCCGATCTGAGCCATGATATTTCCGCCGAAAGCCGGTCTGATCTGGATCATATCGGTGTTGGAACGGATATCCAGAGTTGTGCAGTCTGCAGTCAGTCCCGTATGGAATCTGGTGGAAAGCCTCGGTGCAAGGGAACGCCCCAGCGCAGTAGCTCCGATCAGCACAGAGCTTGGTTTGTTTGCTGCGATACAGTCTGCAACTGCGTCTGTATAACAGTCTGCGCGGAAGCCTTCGAAGCCTTCATGCTCATATACGTACACATTGTCTACGCCATACGGCAGAAGCTTTTCCGCATTTTCCTTTGTTCCTTTTCCTCCGACGATCACACAGTTAACCTGATAACCGACTTTGACAGCCATCTTTCTTGCTTCTCCGATCAGCTCAAAGGTAACCGGATGGATCTCTCCTCTCTCCTGCTCCACATAGATAAGAAAGTTTTTCCATTTATCCTTGTCAAAGGATTTCGCCTTCTGCTCAAACCGGATAGCTTTCTCCGGGCAGTTACGAACGCAAAGCCCACACATACGACAGGCATCGCCTACAACAATTCCATTTCCCTCTATGGTAAGGGCCCCAAAAGGACATTTCTCCACGCATACTCCGCAGAGTACGCATTTGTTTATATCAAATTTTAAAAATTCCATGTTCCGCTTCCCCCTATATGATCTTCTTTCCGGTCAGGAGAGCAACAAGCTTGTCTGCCTTTTCCTTTGCAGTTCCTTCCAGATAAACCTGTTTTTCACTTTCCTCCGGCGCAAACATTTTTTCCACAGAGGTGGGGGAACCGATCAGTCCGTAACGGCTCAGATCCTGATCCGGCATATCTTCAAAGCTTAAGATCCGTACCGGACGGTCTGAAGTTGCCTTCTTTAATAAATAGGATGGCAGACGTGGCACGCAGGTATCCTTGTCAATGGTTAAAAGACATGGATACGGAATCTCGGAAACCTGGGAAACACTGACAAGATCCTGACGGACCTGAATGCTTTTTTCATTGACGTCCATGATCTCAGCTACCCATGCAGCATGTGGGATGGTCAGATGCTCTGCAATGGCCGGTCCAACCTGGGCTGTGTCACCATCTGTGGTCTGTCTTCCGCAGATGATCAGATCTGCACCGCCGATCACCTGGATTCCCTGTGCTAACGCATAAGAGGTTGCCAGAACATCCGCTCCCGCAAATTTTCGGTCTGAAAGAATCACGCCCTCATCAGCACCCATGGTATAAGCATCCCGGATCATCTCTTCCGCCTGAGGCGGTCCCATAGTAAGAACGGTTACAGTTCCGCCTGTTTTTTCCCGGATCGCAAGGGCTGTTTCCAATGCAAACAGATCATATGGATTAGTCCTTGTCTCACCGGACATTCGTTTCATGGCACCGGTTTCCGGATCAATATCAACCTTGGAAGTTGCCGGTACCTGCTTCATACATACAACGATCTTCATTTTCTATCTTCTTTCCTGTATTTTCGCTTTTATTTTTTGCTTTAAAACGTTAAACAACTGTATAAGTATAGCATTAACGTGATGTAAAGTCGAGAGGGTTTTGGTAAATTCTGCACAAAAAAGCATTGAAAAAACTTTTAAGCATGCTATAATTACTCTCCGTTATCAAATAAAGCAGACATATGAATCTTTACAATATCACATCGATCAAGGAGCATATATGTAATGGAAGACATCCGTGCAATCTACAGAATTTTCAACAATCTAAAATATGAAATGGAAAATAATGGATGGGTCTATCAGTGGCATTTAGGCGATGAACCTATAAAAGTAACTCATAAATTTAACCCTCCTGTAACACCTGAAGAATTTCAGCTGTTTGAAAAATATTTTCCCAATATGAAACTTCCTGCCTCATACAAAGCTTTTTTATCCTGCTCAAATGGCATGGAACTTTTTTGCGGAGAGGAAGGCAGTTCTTTAGTCAGCTGTACCATTTATTCTTTAAAAAGAGCGCTCAAAGAAAAGGAATCTTGGAATAGTACGCCTATTTTATCTGATCCGGAGTTTACATATCATCTTCCTGTTCTTTGCTTACAGGACATCGGCGATATAACCATGGATCTTCAGGCTGTATCAGAAGGCAGAGACGATTACCTATGCTATCCGGCTCCAGATACTGATCGTTTTAATATCCCTTTTAATGAATGGCTGGAAAGATATATCGTATGCCAGGGGCATGAATTCTGGTATTTCTTGAATCCATAAAACAGAAATTTTATGAATATTTTTCGTAAAAATACCCCGGAAGCCTTACGGTTCCGGGGTATCTTACGTTTGGACACAATGTACCTTGCGGTACTCAATATATATTAAATTAGGATGTTATACTAATTAACGGTTACTCGATAACTGTAGCAACACGTCCTGATCCTACAGTACGTCCACCCTCGCGATACTTTAATCCCGTTTTACCTCATATTTTTTATGGTTTTCTATCCAAAATACAGTGAAAAACGGCTGATTTGCACCATCTATTTTTATTTGCCTGATTTCTTGGCACCGTTTTGGCACCGGAATCCCTGGTCGAAAAGATTCTTTTCTACAGTTGCCCTACTCTCATCTGTCAACTTCATATTGCGCCGACAGTTTCAGGCGGTTATAATCAGAATATGGGTGCTACCATAACGGTAGGCGGTTAGTCCTTCAACAGAGGGTTGCAGAGTGCCACTGGCACTCGTTTTGCAACGACCGAAGTGAAACGGAGACCTGTGACCCTCTGATTACATAGAAACCCAAAAGGGAATCCACTGGAAAGAAGAACTAAGCCAATGAGTATTGTTGACTTCATAGCAGTAGTGAGCTTCGGCCTAACCTGCTTTAGTATCGGATATACATTAGGCAAGGATAATCATAAACCACAAAAATAACCGCCCAGTCTGCAAACTAAGCGGTTATTTTTGATAGATATTCTAAATAGTAAAACGGACTAACCGTCTATCGGTAGCACTCTTTTTTCTATAAGCATATTATCACGCATCTGTAAGAATGTCAAAAAGTTCTTTTTCCATAGTATGTAATACGAATTTGAAAATACTTATAAGCCGAAAAAATACACCAGTACCAGCTTGATCACAGCAGCTCCACCAAAGGCAACAACTGCAGTTACAACTAATTGCATAGGTTTTGGGAAATTTTCGAACACAAAAACTTTCCTACTCTTGCTCCGCACCTTGCTTAAAGATCCTGTCGTAAATGCTGCCATCATTATGACTGACACAGATACCAAGGTCTCACAATAGCCGGCAAGCTTTCCTAACACATCATTATACATATATGCACCTGTTTCATGCAGAATCCAGTATAGAACCAATGCACAAACTCCCATGACACTTTGGAGCTTCATTTCCTTAAAAATCTTCTCTTTCTCTGTAGTTGCATAATCTGACATTGTTTTAGCAATTTTTCTTTCTTCTTCGTTCATCATCTCGCTTTTCCTTTCTCCACTGATAATCTCAGGAATGCTGATATCATAATAATCTGCAATATCCACAAGAATACTGATATCCGGCATATTGTTTCCGGTTTCCCATCTGGATACGGTCCTTCCAGAGACATTTAATATTTCTGCCAACTGCTCCTGTGTAATGCCTTTTTCTTTGCGAAGTTTTTTTAAAAAATTCCCGATTTTTACTTGGTCCACCTCAACTCCTCCTTTCATCATCAAATATAGAATCTGTTATCTACAAATAACACGACACAAAGCGAGAAATGTCGTATTTTCACTAATAGACACCGTTGTCTATGCGTTTTTCATTTTTTCAATTATACAAACTGGAATTTGGCTATTTCGTTGCAACAATACTTATCCAATGATTTTTTGCATTTGAATACGTTTTGATCTCTGTAAAACCCGCTTCTTTCAAAGCGGCAACAAGTTGTTTAGATGTGTAAATCTTCATACCATTGATCATCTTTGTCCATTTTTCATCTGCGGCATTCGTTCCGTCACTCTCGTTACAAATCAGGAATATGCCTTCGCTTTTCAGCACACGGTTGACCTCGGAAAAGCATTTTACTAATCCTGGCCAAAAGTAAACTGTTTCGAAGGCAGAAACATAATCAAAAGTCGCGTCAGAAAAGGGTATAGCAGATACATCTCCTTGAACTACATTACATTTCCCTTGTTTAATGGCGAGGGCGTTCAATTTTTGAGATTTTGCCACACTAACCTCAGAATAATCCATTCCTGTCACGTGGCCATTTCTACATCTATCAAGCCAGACCGCAATATTTGCTCCGCCGCCACAGCCGACGTCAAGAACTTCAGCATCAGACTTCGTGGAGATATTTGAGAATCCCCATTGCGATAATTTGGCGTGACCGCTGTTCATCATCTTCGTCATCAATTTTCCGCCGAAGCCTTGTGGCTTACGGGTATTTTCAAAAAATCTCATTACAGAATTCCTCCTCCACAAATACCGGTTTTCTTAATTCGACAAACCGGTATTGCTCAATCGTTTTTCTCCGTTAGGAGAATATACAATCCATAAATAAAAAGAACAAGGAATAAAACCGTAGGAATCAATAATCCATTTTCTAAAATACTTATAATCATTCTTCCAGGTGGCGTTACCCATGCAGTTGCTGGATTTTGCATTGCCGCTATTATCATTCCTACAATACCAACAACACTACTTAATGTTAAAAAACCACCTTTTATATTTCTACTCATAATCATTACCTCCTCGTTAAATACCGATTTATCTCTTACATTTTATCATATTCTATCCCAAAACTCTATTCTTAGATTGCCAAAGAGCAGCCTTCCGACTGCTCTTTCTGGCTCCCCAGGCAAGTCTTTCGTGAATACTTCCTGTTGGCATTTGCTCCATTTGTCGCTTTTCTTCTAATGCCTTCTGCTCCTGTATATCCTGTTGTACCGCATCATCTACAGCATTTTCTCCAAGAACACGCACTACCCGGTCATATCTATCAGAAACATCCTGCAATTGTTGTTTTTCATCAAATAACTGCTCTTTTTCTTCACGCACTGCATCTAACTCTCTTTGTATTTGGTTATATGCTTGCTTTGTTTTCTGATATTTGTGTTTCCATTTTTCTACTTCTTCGGCAAGTTCTTTAACCTGTGCAGCCATCGCAGCAATTTTATTTTTCACCTGAGTAAACAGTGGTTTTATTTTCTTATCCCGGTAGGTTGTTGCACGTTCCAATGCACCAGCTTCTGGAAGTAGAGTTTTCACTGTTCCATATTCCTTTATTTCTTTGCTGACATTATCCATTACCGGCTGTAACCGTTCTCTGCGTTCTTCCAGGCTATGCAGATCTTTCTCGGCTTTTTCCGCACACTTCTCAGCTTCCTCTTTATCTTTAACTGCCTGCTCCTTGTCATCTTTTAAAAGCTGGATATTGTGGTAACAATCCGTCTGAAACTGCAATATCATCGTGATCCGGAACGTGCTGAACAGATCAAACAGATCAAAGGCTGGTAAAAAAATTACTCCTGTGAATAGCAAACATTCGCAGGAGTTTTTTTGGCACCGTTTTGGCACCGCTGGTCTTATTTTTCAATTTTAAATTTATCTTTACTTAGTCTTATTGATAAATTTCCTTTAATCTCCGCATTGAAAATTCATAGATGATTTTACTTTCCACCCAACAGAAAAACCCCGGAAACCTTACGGTTCCGGGGTATCTTACGTTTGGACACAATGTACCTTGCGGTACTCAATATATATTAAATTAGGATGTTATACTAATTAACGATTACTCGATGATTGTAGCAACACGTCCTGATCCTACAGTACGTCCACCTTCACGGATAGCGAATGTAAGACCCTGGCTCATAGCGATCGGATGAATCAGCTCGATTGTCATCTCGATGTTATCTCCAGGCATGCACATCTCTGTTCCCTCTGGAAGGTTGCAAACACCTGTTACGTCTGTTGTTCTGAAGTAGAACTGCGGACGATAGTTGTTGAAGAATGGTGTATGACGGCCACCCTCGTCTTTAGTCAGAACGTAAACCTGAGCTGTGAATTTTGTATGGCATGTAAGTGTTCCTGGTTTAGCAAGAACCTGTCCACGCTCGATCTCGTTTCTCTGAACACCACGAAGAAGTGCTCCGATGTTATCACCAGCCTGAGCCTCATCAAGAAGTTTACGGAACATCTCGATACCAGTTACAACAACTTTACGAGTCTCCTCTTTGATACCAACGATCTCAACTTCCTCAGATACGTGAAGAACACCAGCCTCAACTCTACCAGTTGCAACTGTACCACGTCCTGTGATGGAGAATACGTCCTCTACAGGCATTACGAACGGTTTATCTGTGTCACGCTGTGGGTCCGGAATGTACTCATCAACAGCATCCATAAGCTCCATGATCTTGTCTCCCCATGGGCCAGCCGGATCCTCAAGAGCTTTAAGAGCAGAACCCTGGATAACCGGAATGTCATCTCCTGGGAAGTCATACTCGGAAAGAAGATCACGGATCTCCATCTCAACGAGCTCAAGAAGCTCCTCATCGTCTACCATATCACATTTGTTCATGAATACAACGATGTAAGGAACACCTACCTGACGGGAAAGAAGGATATGCTCTTTAGTCTGAGCCATAACACCGTCTGTAGCAGCAACAACAAGGATAGCACCATCCATCTGAGCTGCACCTGTGATCATGTTCTTAACGTAGTCAGCATGTCCTGGGCAGTCAACGTGTGCGTAATGTCTACGCTCTGTCTGATACTCAACGTGAGCTGTAGAAATTGTGATACCACGCTCTCTTTCCTCTGGAGCTTTATCGATATCCTCAAAGTTCTCTACTACGTTTCCTGGAACTCTCTCTGCAAGAACTTTAGTGATAGCTGCTGTTAATGTTGTTTTACCATGGTCAACGTGTCCGATGGTACCAATGTTACAATGCGGTTTTGTTCTCTCAAACTTAGCCTTTGCCATTTTAAAATGTCCTCCTTAAAACTTGGCTCTATCAAAATTAGAGCATTTTTTCAGATTTAAACTTGCTAACCTTGATTATATTGCAAACCAAGGTTATTTGCAAGCATTTTATTATTTTATATCAGATCAGTCCTTTTTGGAAAGGATCTTCTCCTGTACAGACTTCGGAACCTGCTCATATTTCTCGAAGAACATAGAGTAGTTACCACGTCCCTGTGTTCTGGAACGAAGGTCTGTAGCATATCCGAACATCTCGGAAAGCGGAACATATCCACGGATCATCTTACCGCCGCCGATATCTTCCATACCCTCGATACGTCCACGACGGGAGTTGATATCACCGATAACGTCACCCATGTAATCCTCTGGTGTAGTAACTTCGACCTTCATGATTGGCTCAAGAAGAACCGGAGCTGCTTTCTGCATAGCATCCTTGAATGCAAGGGAACCTGCAATGTGGAATGCCATCTCAGAAGAATCGACTTCATGGTAAGAACCATCGTATACATTTGCATGTACACCAACTACCGGGAATCCTCCGAGGATACCAGCTTTCATAGCTTCCTCGATACCTTCGCCAACTGCCGGGATGTATTCCTTCGGAATAGCACCACCAACAACTGTGGACTCGAACTTGTACAGCTCTTCTCCGTTGGCATCCATAGGCTCGAATTTAACTTTACAGTGACCATACTGTCCACGACCACCAGACTGTTTAGCATACTTGCTGTCTACATCAACAGGCTTGGTGATTGTCTCTTTGTAAGCAACCTGAGGTGCACCAACGTTAGCCTCAACCTTGAACTCACGAAGAAGACGGTCAACGATGATATCCAGGTGAAGCTCACCCATACCAGCGATAATGGTCTGTCCAGTTTCCTGATCTGTATGAGCACGGAATGTCGGGTCCTCCTCAGCAAGCTTAGCAAGTGCCTCACCAAGTTTACCCTGTCCAGCTTTTGTCTTAGGCTCGATCGCGAGCTCGATAACTGGCTCCGGGAACTCCATAGACTCAAGGATTACCGGATGCTGCTCGTCACAGATTGTATCACCTGTTGTAGTGAATTTGAATCCGATTGCTGCAGCGATATCACCGGAGTAAACCTTGTCCAGCTCCATACGTTTATTAGCGTGCATCTGAAGGATACGTCCTACACGCTCTTTTTTATCTTTTGTGGCATTCAGAACATAAGAACCGGAGTTCATTGTTCCTGAATAAACACGGAAATAAGCAAGTTTTCCTACAAATGGGTCAGTCATGATCTTGAATGCAAGAGCGGAGAACGGCTCATCATCAGATGAATGTCTCTCAACTTCGTTGCCGTCAAGGTCAACACCCTTGATAGCCGGAATATCTGTAGGAGCCGGCATGTACTCAACAATTGCATCCAGAAGCTTCTGAACACCCTTGTTTCTGTAAGCGGAACCGCAGCAAACCGGTACTGCTGTACACTCACATGTAGCTTTTCTGAGGACAGCTTTCAGTCTGTCTACAGAAGGCTCATCTCCCTCAAGATACTCCATCATGAGGTCATCATCCAGCTCGCAGATCTTCTCGATCAGCTCTGTATGATAAAGTTCTGCATCTTCCTGCATATCCTCCGGGATATCAGTAATGGAGATGTCATCACCCTTCTCATCATTGTAGATGTATGCTTTCATCTCGAAAAGATCGATGATTCCTTTGAAGTCATCCTCTTTTCCGATCGGAAGCTGAAGGCAGATAGCGTTTTTACCAAGACGAGTCTTGATCTGCTCTACTGCACCGTAGAAGTTTGCACCAAGGATATCCATCTTGTTGATGAATGCCATACGAGGTACATTGTAGGTATCAGCCTGACGCCATACGTTCTCTGACTGCGGCTCAACACCACCCTTAGCACAGAAAACGCCGACAGCACCATCAAGTACACGAAGGGAACGCTCAACCTCAACAGTGAAGTCTACGTGTCCTGGTGTATCAATGATGTTGATACGATGCTCAAGAGCACCTGGCTTTGGTTTGCAGTTCTCCTCAAGAGTCCAGTGACATGTTGTAGCAGCGGATGTGATTGTGATACCACGCTCCTGCTCCTGCTCCATCCAGTCCATTGTCGCTGTACCTTCATGAGTATCACCGATCTTGTAGTTAACACCTGTGTAATAAAGAATACGCTCTGTAAGAGTTGTTTTACCAGCATCGATATGCGCCATGATACCGATATTTCTGGTTCTCTCTAATGGATATTCTCTTCCTTCTTTTCCAGCCAATGAATTTTCCTCCTCGAATTAGAAGCGATAGTGAGCAAATGCTTTATTTGCCTCAGCCATCTTGTGCATGTCTTCTTTTCTCTTAACGGATGCACCTGTGTTGTTCATTGCGTCCAGAAGCTCATTAGCCAGTCTTTCTTCCATTGTCTTCTCGCCTCTCTTACGTGAGAACATTGTAAGCCAACGAAGAGCAAGTGCCTGACGTCTGTCTGCTCTTACCTCGATCGGAACCTGATAAGTAGCACCACCGATACGTCTTGCTTTTACCTCGAGAACTGGCATGATGTTGTTCATAGCCTCTTCAAATACTTCAATTGCTGGTTTACCAGCTTTTTCCTCTACTCTGGTGAATGCACCGTATACAATTTTCTGAGCAACACCTTTCTTACCGTCTAACATGATGTTATTGATAAGCTTGGTAACCACTTTGTTATTGTACATCGGGTCAGCCAGAACGTCTCTTTTCTGAGTATGTCCTTTACGTGGCACGTTACTTCCCTCCTTAATCATATTGATTATATCATCGGTACTCACGCAGTAAAACTATTGCATGTTCGCACTGGTAAGGTCCTATATTTAACCCGCAACCGACAGGGTATATGGAATACCGTACAAATCCTTATAGTCTTCCGCTGTAATACATTAGATGAATAATATCTTTGTAATCCTCCTGATTATCTGCAATCAGGAAGCGGCGTAGATTTCTGATCTACAAAAATTATTTTTTAACTTTAGGTCTCTTAGCTCCGTATTTGGAACGAGCCTGTTTTCTGTTAGCGACACCTGCGGTATCAAGAGTACCTCTGATGATGTGGTATCTTGTACCAGGTAAGTCCTTAACTCTTCCTCCACGAATAAGAACAACGCTATGCTCCTGAAGGTTGTGACCCTCTCCTGGAATATAACTTGTTACCTCGATACCGTTGGAAAGACGAACTCTGGCGATCTTTCTAAGAGCTGAGTTAGGCTTTTTAGGAGTAGCTGTTTTAACAGCAGTACAAACACCACGTTTCTGTGGAGCAGCCTGATCAACTGCTTTCTTTCTTAAAGAGTTGTATGTTTTCTGCAGAGCCGGTGCTGTAGATTTTTTAACAGCTGTCTGACGGCCCTTTCTTACTAACTGGTTGAATGTTGGCATTCCATTTCACCTCCCGATTTATTTCTCCATGGGCTTTCCCATGGGGCCTTGCGGTTGCTATTTACAAATTACGGCATGCGAAAATATAACGTTTCATTCGCACGCTTGCTCATTATAGACCGTAAATACAGGGCTTGTCAAGGTGTTTTATAAAGAATTTTTGCTGATTTTACAGGGGTTTTACACGGTTTTCTCCATAGATGTCACAACCTGCCGGAAATACCCATTTTTCTTCTACTGATATACCAGAGTATTCCCAGTATTCCTGCTATTAATATAGAAAGAACTGCTCCCGCCTGCAGCCGCGGAGTCCGATATTTCACAGTAACCGTATGTGTCCCGGCCGAAAGCTTTACACCGGTAAGCCCCTGGATGCTTTTCCCATCGACCTTTTTCCCATCTACATAAATCTGCATATCAGGATCATAAAATATGCTGAGAAGGAGCATTTCATCCTTTGCTGCAGCTATGGTACCCTTTCCATTCTTCAGATCCATCTGCCGGGAAGAAAGCATTTCATAGATCTCATCCAGGTCCAATTCCCGGTAAGTTCCCAGAACCGCTTCCTGCATTCCGGTTTCCGCAGTTACATGCACAACCGTATCCGTATCATAAGTGCCAAGATCCAGGAAATTATTATTCCAGTAATCGGATTTCTGCTCCTGGCCGTTGATCGTTACAGTTTCCGGCTCTGTCCCCGGAATATAGAGATACCCATGCTCCCCTTTTTTCAGCGAAATATCAAAATCCACAGTCCCGGCCCATACTGCTTCTGAAGACACCGTCTGCATTTTGTACAGTCTTTTTCCCGCAATACCGCTGAGCAGCCGGTTCTGAACCTCAAGCGGATCTGTTCCTTCCATTGCATAGTCCAGTACGGAATCACTGACCATATATCCGGCTTTCAGTGCTCTCGGATTCTCATAGAGATCAAAGGACTGGCTTTCTCCGATTTTTTTATAAACAGTATGAAGCTTTCTTGTATTCCTACAAAACAGATATCGTATTCCCAGAAGCATATCCGTCACTTCCGTGGATCCCGCATACTGAAAACGATTTTCCAGATTTTCAAAGCCCATGTTTTTTACAAAATCCCACATTTCCTCTGTATTAGTAGAGGAATACATAGATATCCCGTTCAGCTGATACAGCATCTCTTCATTTCTCACAAGAGGATTTACGATGGCGGCACGGTAATCCACCTGATCCACACCGGCAGACTCCAGTAATCCACAAACCTCCTGCTCACTTTCCACATAAATATCACGGTTTGCGGTTCCATTATCTGTAATACTGACGATTCCGTGAATTCCTGTCTCTGCAAGGATCAGCACTGCCAGCACCAGACATCCCAGCTTTCGGATCTCCACACAGCAAAAGGCATGACCGGACAGTTTTCCACAGATACACCGTTCCGTCCACATAACCAGAAAGAATACTGCAAGAACCCCTGCTGTAAGCAGAAGTCCCCAGATATTTCCGCTTTTGATCCCCACAACGATACAGAAGCCCTCTGCAGCGATCAGTCCGGCAAAAATTCTTCCTGTGCTTTCATTTTCCACATTTCCCCATGCATCACAGGACATTTTCAACAGCAGAAATATCAGGATGAACACAAAACGATTGGGGATTCCCACAGGTTTATGCAATCCGTGAAAAAGCAGATTCAGCGCTGTGATATGGATCCCCGCAAAATACAAAACGATCAATATACCTGTTACGATTTTTTCTGCTGTGCGGATTTCTTTATTCAGAAAATAAATTCCGGCCAAAAGCAGCACTGCACAGCCACAGTAAAGGTTCACATCTCCCTGGTCGCCGGATTTTACAAAGGACAGGGAATCCTCGAATAATGCACCCAGCTGTTTCCAGATATCTCCGTACACTCCCGAAAGTCCGGTGCCTGCCTCTTCCGCCGCTGCAGTTCTGGATACCGCAGCAATTCCGGGGATCAGTGTGATTCCTGCAAGTCCGGCTCCGGCAACAGACGCCCCGGCAAATTTCAATAATGAAAAACGGATTTTCTCCGGCCGTCGACCGGATCCTGCCGCAGCCAGCTCTGCCAGATAATAAAAAGCAGCAAATGTGCATAACATAAATCCCATATAATAGCTGGTTAAAATACAGTACCCCAGCACCAGACAATACCCTCGCCATTTTCCGGTATGCACCAGCTGTTCAATAAGATATGCAAGCACCGGAAGAAGCATGATACAGTCCAGCCACATTACATTGCTGTAATAGCCTATAAGAAAATTAGACAGTGCGTACATACAGCCAAGAGAAACTGCCATACTTCCTCTGCCCGGATATTTTTTCCCGGAATACCATGCCATGGATACGCTGCAAAGCCCTGCCTTGATCAGAATCACCGCAGTGACAGCCTCGTTTACATACATGAATTTCATAAACAGCAGTATTAGGAAGCTGAACGGACTGCAGAGATAATAGCAAAACAATCCGTAAAAATTATATCCCATGGCATGTGCGGACCAGGTCCAGCCCGTTCCCTTTCCAAGCTGCTCTGAAAGTTCCCTGTAAAAGGCTGTATACTGATGGACTCCATCTACCACCAGCGCCGAATTCTCTCCAAAAGGATAAACACCCTTCAATGCAAAGCCTAGCGTAAAGATCAGCACCGGAAACAGAAACGCCAGGAGATAGATCCACCCTCTGTTTCCCTGTTTTTTGTTTTTTTCCGCTTTCTGTATTCTTATTGGTCTCATTTCATTTCCTCGTCTGTCTGCAGCAATTCCAGGCCGTTCTGTTCTGGACAGCTGAATTATCTATCGGCTGTTATTTTCTGAAATACTGTTATTTCTTTTCCGTCGTTTTTTCCTACTGTATCATGTTTTTGTGAAATTACTGCGAATTTTTTCAGAGCAAAAGAAAAAAGCTGTCACATCCTTGGAGACACAGAAAACTCCGCCGACGTAACAGCTTCTTTCTGAAGGAATCTGTGTACGCTGATCCACAGATCTCTTCATGGGTGTAATTATTAACTTTATGTGATGAGTTTTTAGTTCCCGGCCTGTATGATACGGATATTCACATATCCTGAGGTGGCTGTTTACAGGTTAAGAACTATTATGGATATATGATAGCATGGCCATATACATTTGTAAAATGGATATTTCGTGTTTATAATATAGAATATTTTAATATTTATCAAACGGATAAAAGCCTCTACCACACGGTAAAATTCTGTTTTTATAAAACGGTATAGCCTCTGGATTTCAGGCAGGCTCTCACTTCCATGATATCCTCGGTGTGAAATACCATGATCGGCTTGCCGGAATCACGGTTAAAGGAGAGGTACAGATAATCCACGCTCACATTACTGTCCTTCAGTGTAAGAAGCAGATCATTCAGATTTCCGGTCTTATCCTCAACCTCCACTCCGATCACCTCGATCACGTGGCAGAGATATCCTGCAGCAATCAGAGCCTCCATTGCCTTATCCGGCTCCGAAACTACCATTCGTACGATTCCGTACTCTGCGCTGTCATTGGTCACAGAGCCCAGAATGTTGATATCCTCGTCCTTCAGGATACCGGTAATGTTCTGCATAACACCCTTTTTATTTTCTGCATAGATGGATAACTGTTTCAGCATGATAAAATCCTCTCTTTCCTATGTGCTTTATTTTGCTGTTCTATCGTATGATAAATCTTCGCACATCTTATCAGGTATGTCAACCAGAGCAAGCCGGATAATAACACAGACATTCATATTTTAGTTTACCCGGCTCCATAAATACTGATATTTTATGATCAACATTTAACCCGGCCCGCCTGTTCACCGCATGTGAGCATGGAGATATTTTTCCCGGGTAGCGATACCTCCCCGGATATGTCGCTCCTGCTTGTTTACATCCAGTACCTTGCGAACTTCTATGGCCAGAGCCGGATTGATCACTTTCAGGCGTTCTACGCAATCCTTATGTACCGTACTCTTACTGATCCCGAATTTCTTAGCTGCCTGCCGCACCGTAGCCTTTGTTTCAACAATATATCCTGCGATCTCAACTGCACGTTCTTCAATATAATCCTTCACTGCCAAGCCCCCGAAGACGCTTTTTTACAGTGTATGCGGAGGCTTTTTCAGGTATGAGCCCTATTCTATGCAAAGCTCCTTATAATAATTTAATTCTTTTTCGCCTGCTTATAAAGCACAAGACAGACGATCACAAACACAACCGTAACCGCTACGGTAAGCGGAAGGATCATAGAAGAGCCCGCCCCAAGCAGAAGGCCAAATCCCTGTCTCAGCGTCAGGATTCCAAAGATGGAAAAAATAACAAATGCAACTGTATTGAGGATTCCCTCCGGTGCCTTGCTTTTCAGAAGATATCCGATCAGAAGTCCGATCACATCCGCTGCAAAAAGTCCCAGTGAACAGGCAAGCCATACCACAACCGCTGAACTCAGTCCCTCATTGGCACCAAATGTAATTGCGGTAAGCTGTGTCTTATCCCCCAGCTCCGCAACAAAAAATGTGCAGAATACAGACAGCGGTGCAAATCTGATCTTACGATCCTTAACATTCTCTTCCTCATCATCGTCACCCTTCAGTGTTGTCACCGCAAAAAACAGGAACGCTGCACCTGCAATCAGACGGATCAGCCAGGTAGGGACCACGGTACTGATAATACCTCCTGCAAGCACTGCCAGTCCGTTGAGCACCAGGACAGCAACACCGGTTCCAAGCAAAATATCCTTCAGCTTGAACCTGGAAGTCATTGCCACCAGCATCAGCTGTGTTTTGTCACCCATTTCCGCAATAAACTGGGTAAAAAGCACTTTCATAAATAACAGCATTTTTCTTCTCCTTTGCATATTCATCCGCTTCGGAGCCATAAAAAAAGACCCACGTATACTCTATCTCTGTAACAGAAATAAAATATACATGAGTCTCATTCTTTAAGATTTGCCAGGTGCATGCACCAGTATGTTGACAAACCACGTCTACACGCGAATTACTCCCTCACGGAATTGATTTTCGTCATTGTAGCAAAGTTGAGAAATTTTGTCAAGAGCATTAGAAAGCTCCGCCTGTGCTGTACAAGAGAACCGGCGATTCATGCCGACACCACTAGAAATCCCTGCCTGCACCGCCACCGCCGAAGCTTCCTCCGTCTCCGGAGCTTCCGCTGTCGTAGCTGTCATAATCATCATCTCTGTCATCGTCATTACCGGAACTTCCGCCGCTGCTTTTTCCCCCTCTTCCCAGGATCCAGCTCAGCGGAAACAGGGAATTAAAGAGCCGGTGCAGTACACTCATACGGCTGAAATTCTTTTTCCAGTAGTCTGCGGTATCCTTTCCCGACAATTTCATTATCAGGCCCTTCAGAACCAGAACCATAGTTACGATAAGAAATACAGGCAGCATCACGCACAGCAGATATGCGCCCACCATGAGCAAAACGATCATCACAAGCCCCAGCGCGATCTCCCAGACAGTTCCCTCATCCTCATCGTCGTCCACATCCTGCTGCACCTTCTCATACCTGGGAGCTGTTATCTTCTCCAGGCCGTATTCCTCACGGATCTCATTTAGCAGTGCATAATAAAGCTCCACGGTACCTTTTTCAAACTGATTGTCTTTATAGGAAGGAACTGCATATTCATCCAGAAGTCGTCCGGTCTTTGAATCAGGCAGCTTTCCCTCAAGACCGTAGCCGACAGATACCCAGACTTTACGGTCCGAAACCGAGAGGACGATCAGGACACCATTATTTTTCTTCTTTGAACCAATTCCCCATTTGCGGCCGGTTTCCACTGCATAATCACTGATGTCTTCCCCATCGGTGGTATCCACGGTAAGGACAACCAGCTGCGCTGTGGTATCCTCATACAGCTGCTCACCAGCCTTGCAAAGCTCTTCCTTCCAGGTATCGCTGAAAACCCCTGCATAATCATTAACATAAAATTCTTTTGTGGCAGACGGGATCTTCCCGAAAGCTGCCAGCGTACTTCCGGACAGCGTCAATACAAAAGCCAGCAGCACAGCCATCCGTCCGATCCATTTTTTCATAGGATATTCTCCCTCTATCCATTCTTTCATTTCATCAGAACAATAGTCTGATCTTATCACTCTGCCAGCATATCCCCTACATCCGGCGTATCTGCTGCTGAATCATCAGCCTCAAAATATGACGCCTTCTCAAAGCCAAGCATGGAACCAAATACATTCCCTGGGAATTTCACAAGCCTTGTGTTATAAGCTTTCACAGCCTCATTATAATCTTTTCTCGCTACAGAAATCCGGTTTTCGCTTCCGGACAGTTCATCCATCAGGCCCACATAAGTAGTATTGCTTTTCAGTTCCGGATAATTTTCCACCACAACCTTCAGACCGGAAAGTGCACTGTCCATCTGCTGATCTGCCTCAGATTTCTCTTCCACGGTATCTGCATTCATCAGCTGGTCCCGCGCCTCCAGAACCCTGTCAACAACCCCCGTCTCATGCTTCGTGTAACTTTTTACCGTGCTGACAAGATTCGGGATCAGATCTGCACGTCTCTGCAGCATGGTATCCACATCAGCCTCTGCAGTTTCCACAGCTTCTTTACTTCCAGCAAGCCCGTTGTAACTGAGCATAAGTCCTCCGGCAAGGACCACGATCACTGCAATAACAGCAAAAAATACTTTCTTCATCTCTTTTCCTCCCTTCCGATATCACAGATAACCTTTCAGCCTGCAATACAGGATTTTTTATATTCCCATTGTACCAGAGCATACAGGATTCCACCAGAAAAACTCACCTTTTCGGTCAGAATTTTTCTGCCATTTCCATAAGTCCCTGATATATTTTTTCGGAAAGCGGAATGGAAACACCAAGTCTCTTCGCTTCTTTCACAATATAGCCGCTGAAGGTTTCCAGCTCCGTCTGTTTTCTCCGGATGCGAAAATCTCTCTGCAGGGAGCTGGTTGCATTATCTGCATGTACATAACGGAATTTATGGATTACCTCATTGATGTGCTCATCCGTCAACGCAACCCCCTTGGCCTGACCTACACTGGCAGCTTCCCATACAAGCTTCTCATACTGCTGCGCTTTCACCGGATCTCTACGGAGCTCCCCGATGGTATTATCATAAAAAGCAGTCATCACATTAAAGGCACAGTTGAGGATATACTTTCTCCAGATTTCCACCTCGATATCCCCCTGATCCTTATAGTCAATATCCGCACCTTTCAGGATCCCTGCCACTTCTGCAACTTTCTTCTGCTGCCGTTCATCCGCATCTTTTATTCCAATACAAAGCCACGTAAACGTATCCTGCTGGGAAATGGAAAAATCCTCATTGGCAAAAGCCACCGTATAGATCAGCGAATCCACAACCGTTCCCTTACCAACCAGACGGCGGATGTTTTCTCCCGGGTCCACACCATTCATCACCGGAATGATCACTGTATCATCCGTGACCATGTCCCGGATACTTTCGCACACCTCCGCCAGTGAATAATTTTTTACACAGATAAAAATATAATCCTGCTGTCCCATATCCTGAATTGGAACTACCCGCTCTGGCTTTGCCACGATCTCACCCTTATAATCACTGTGAAGCACCAGGCCTTTTTTCCGGATGCTCTCTGCCCTGGCGCCACGTGCAACCATCGTCACATGAGGATACGCCTTCGCCAGCAGCCCGGCTATGTAACCACCAACACCACCAATTCCGATCACTGCGATCTTTTTCTCTTCTGTATTCATATTTTCTGTTTCCTTTCCTGCTGTTTCTCCCTGAAAACTTACCCGCCCCGGAAAAAATGTGGATATTCGCGGTCCGCATTAACAAACAGCATGGATATTCACAATCTACATTCGCTACCTGCTCATTGTATCAAATATTCCCATACATTTCCAGAAAGCAATTTTCAGTAATATCCTGTTCAAAAAATATAGAAAAATACAGAAACTTTTTATCCCGTCTTTTTTTGTCCCGGATTCTGGTGTATACTGGATATAAATTTTTTACGAAAAAAATAAAAATGTGAGGTGACAAAAATGGATACCAAACCCGTTTTTCACGGAAGTGATATAGAAAAGATCTGCAGCTACTACAATCTGAAAAAAGAAAACATCGTCAAATTCGGTGCAAATGTCAATCCTCTGGGACTTTCCCCAAAAGCCGGCAGAGCCATTGCAGAACACGTGGATATCCTTTCCTCCTACCCGGACAGAGAATACACATCCCTTCGGAATACGATTTCCAGCTACTGCAATATTCCCGCTGATTTCATCCTTCCGGGAAACGGCTCCAGCGAATTGATCTCCCTTCTGATCCAGGAGCGTGCCCCGAAGCATACTCTGATCCTTGGACCTACCTATTCTGAATACTCCAGAGAGCTCTCTTTCTCCGGAAGTACCCAGGAATACTACCACCTTCAGGAAAGCAATGATTTCGAGCCGGACATTCCGGATCTCTGCCGAAAGCTGGAGCAGGGCTATGATTTTCTCATCCTCTGCAATCCCAACAATCCGACCTCCTCTGCCATCACCCAGGAAGAGCTTCGCAGACTTATCGGTTTCTGTGCAGAAAAAAATATCTTCGTGATGATCGACGAAACCTATGTGGAATTTGCCCCGGATATCAACGCCATCACCGCAGTTCCGCTGACACGGGAATTCACCAATCTCATGGTACTCCGCGGCGTATCCAAATTCTTCGCTGCTCCCGGAATGCGCCTGGGCTACGGCATCACCGGAAATAGGGACTTTCTTGCAAAAATGCGCGAAAAACAGACACCCTGGTCACTTAACAGCCTTGGTGCCTTTGCAGGAGAGATCATGCTGCAGGATGAAGATTATATTAAAGAAACCAGAAATCTGATCCTTTCCGAACGCGACCGGATGATCCGGGAGCTGAAGGATACAGACACCTACAAAATCTATCCCGCCTATGCAAACTTTATCCTGCTCCGGATTCTGAAAAACGGACTGACCTCCTATGACGTATTTGAAGCCTGTATCAGACAAGGCATGATGATCCGTGACTGTTCTTCCTTCCAGTGCCTGGACGGGGAATTTGTACGATTCTGTATTATGATGCCGGAGGATAATTCACGGCTTGTTAAAGTGCTGAAGTCACTGTAAAAACAATACCATATGATCCTGGATTTCAGGATCCTCTGTTTTATACCTCCGGTGCCTGACAGACATTTCTGTCAGGCATTTTTTTACCTGCATATTTTTCTGCAAGGATCATAGCATCCCTTACTGCTTCGTCGATCCCGTAGCTTCCCTCATGAAACATTCTTCCACCAAAGATAGCCTTTTTTTCTTTTTCCGCAAGCATCCGGTATTTTCGAAAAAGCATCCGATTCTTTTCCGTGCCTTCCAGCATGCCAGGAATCCCATCCTTCAGATTTTTTCCCCAGGACTCTTTTGTGATCACAGTAAAAGGCATATCTTTCTTATCATAAATATCTGTCAGATATTTATGCTCTATGATCTGAGCATTTTTTCCCCGGACTTTCTCCAGCATGCGCTTCTGGTAATGCTTCTGAAACCTCAATTCTGTTTCATAACTGCGAAGCTCATAGACAAGTCTGCCGTACTCTTCCCCGAAATATTCATCCAGCCTGCCTGTATAAAATACCTTGTCTGCGATATCCGGTTTCTCTTTCCGAAACCTGTTATAATCTGTATTGAGATATACATCACAATCCTTCAGAAGCTTTCGGATGATCTGTGTATATCCTTTTTCCGGAACTCCTTCATACTGTTTTTCTGAAACTCTTTCCCTGCACGGAACAAATTTTCCGAAACTGTTCAGAAATTCCCATACCCTGCGATCATCCGTCTGCAAAATATGCAATCCGTAACAATGCACCGGTATTCCTCTCATATTTTCACAGTAAAGGCTTCCTCCGATCATACCACGGGAATCAATGACCAGACATTTTTTTCCCGCTTTATGGACCTCATGGGCAAAAACAGCTCCGGAGATACCTGCTCCTACAATCAGAAAATCATACATTTCCAGTCACCTCTTCTGTCTGTATTTCCCAGCTTTCTCTTTGATACCTTTCTGCACGCTCTCCGGCAGTCTGCTGAATATCTTTTTCCACAAAGGCTGAGGCGGTGCCTGAACCCTTTGCGCCACGATCCGGATATCCTCCTTCCGGACCGGAGTGATCTGAGCGGCATAGGTCTGACTGGTATGGGATTCTTTTTCTTTAAACATCGCATCTCTGAGCCATCTGGAAGAAATCTCCTTTTCCCTCTCCATGATCTCTGCAACCTTGTCATAATCTACCGGTTTGAGAAAACGGTCAGACTTTGTGATCTCCAGCGGATCTGTGACAACCCGGTCCTCCACCTGAAAAAGATGAGTCAGAGAATTAAACCGTTCCATGCCCCTGTGACGGTTTCCGATCCCGGCAAAGGGTTTATGATAGATCAGCGCAAAGCTGACACCATGGCAGGAATCTGTCAGCACATAGCTGCTGTTTTTGAAATAATAGATCCAGTCCTGAAATTTCACATTTTCCAGAATTCCATCCATCCCCATTTTTTCCTTATTGGACTCATAATTCCATGGCGTTCCGTCCAGGATATGCACTGCCCGCAGTCCCAGTTTTTCGGAAAGAAAACGGATCGCCTCTTTTTTCTCCGGAGTCGGGTCCAAAATATAAGTAAGAAGATACGGTTCTGTTTCTTTCCTTGAAGATTCCTCTGCGATCGCATCATAAACACTTCTGTCTGTGGAAAAAACAGGATCCAAAACACGGACAGAAGACACTCCGAAGGTTTTATCCAGAATATCGACTGCCGAGGTTTCCCTTACTGAAATCTCATCAAATCGCTTAAGATATTCTGCCGAAACCAGCCGTTCTCTCTCCGGTCGAAAATCCTTCCCATGACCAAAGGACACCGCAACTGCTACTTTTTTCTTTTCATCACGGACAAAATCCATCAGAAAGCTTCTTCCGAAATTGCGGCAGATCCCATAATTCCATACCTGATCTGACCCGATCACAAAGGAATCACACTTATGGTTCAGAAGATGCATCTCACTCAGCGCATATTTCCGGCTTACATGAAAATGCGAGTTTGCAAAAATCCGACTGTGATTTTCTCCGTTGAGTTCTCTGTCCTCATCTGTATAGCCTGGTTTGTCGATCATCAGCACCGAAAGGCCCAGTCCCTGAAGCTGCTTCATCAAGCCGTAATATGTGGCAATGCTTCCGTAATTACAGCCAAACCACACACCCAGCATACCAACGTCATATCTGCCTTCCGTACAGTATTCCACTGCCTTGTGCATACTGGTATATTGCAGCATCTCAAAAAAACGGTCTCTCTGGGAATGCACGTGCATTTTTTCCCGGAAACGATTTTTCTTTGCTGCCTCAAACGGAAGCTTTTTGACAAATCCGGCATCCTTCAGAGCATCCTCAAGAAGCTCTTTTCCCCTGTCATTGTTTACAAGCACAAGAGATGTCCCCAGTTCACTGTGCAGCTCTTTATCATATGCTCGTAATCCCCAGAAATCACCGATCGTAAGATCACCCTGTCTGGGAAGCGATGCAAACTTACAGTCTTCACAGGATCTTCTGAGAAAAAGACTCCTGTAAGAGCCCTTCACAAAAGGATCTTTATCATCACTGCACATATAAGATCTGCCATTCTTCAGTACTGCCACGCTGGTAGTTCCGTTGTAACCGTATTTTTTTGTACGGAAATAATAGGTCCTCACATTTTCGATTCCGTAGGTTTCCTCCAGATAACGGTGAAATACCATGGAAGAAGTGGCTCCGTGACACATCAGATCCGCGGTAAAAAGCCCCTCTCTGTTTTTGCCGAGATAAGCCTTCAGACCAGCTACCTGACAGGGTGTACCGGTAAAAAGAACCTTCTTTTTCTTATCCAGCAACTCACGAATCCTCGGAAAAATATCACCAAGATCACTTTCTACATATTTGGAACGCCGCATAGGTTCCAGTTCTTTTTCATTCCGGGCAAATGTATGGAACACCTGAAATTTCTCATTCATAACAACGCCACAGACAACACCGCCCTTGTCCAGTACACTCCGGGCCAGAAGTGTAAAGCTTCCACCGGAACTGCTTTTTCTGCGAACAGCATCCTCACTACGCACTGCATAGGTTTCCGGTTCCGGTGAATTTGTCATATCCTTTGGATTTACAGACGGGCAGACTTTCCGGCATCGTCCGCAGTCCGTACATTTCTGTTCGTCCACCCTTGGATAAAAAAATCCTTCCTGGTCACGCTCCATGATAATTGCTCCGAATGGACATGTATACTCACATGCGGTACATCCGAAACACTGTGTTTTATTCAGATTTCCTATATGGTTCTTTTTCATTTTTGATCGATCTCCAGATATTTTCTCCAGAAGCTCTCCGATGTCATTTCATCTCTGTGCTCCCTGAATTCCCGTTCTACATGGGTATGTGTTTCTTTGTATTGCTTCATGATCCGGTGTTTTCTTCGAAGAATACGGATAAACCGTTTTCTGTCCATTTCACGGTACGCTCCGGTCTCCATTGCAGGATTCACAACCAGCAATTTTCTTCTGAAAAAATACAGATGCGGCGAATAAAACCAGTCATAGGCCACCGGAACAACCTGTTTTTTCAGTAACCAAGATGGCCAGAAATGTCCGTTGTAAGTGAGCCTGTACAAAAAAGTTTCCAGTGGTTTTCTGGGCGGATCATTATATACCTCATAAGGCTTCATAGGTGCCTCCGGGAAATGCTCCAGACTGATCAGCTTCTCATTTTTTGAAGACTCCTCCTTCATGAGCTTTTCGCCCTGATTCTTCATCAGGAAATGATAGCCCTTCAGATAATCTTCCACTGCATCCAGAAGCTGCTCAGCCCCGTCATAATTAAACCGCAGCAGATTCACCCGCACAAGCTTGCTGATCCTGTCCATAAAGTCTATATTCCGGCATACTCCGCTGGCCGCCTGAAGGATCAGGCTGTTTCTGTGCACCTGATAAAATTCCATTGCTCCGTTGAACTTGTTGTTAAAGCCTTTATGCCAGATACAGATCCCATTCATTGTAATAAACTCCGCCTTATTACGCAGACTGTACTCCACATCATCACCACGGATAAAAAACGGAAGCGGCAGGTTATCCTTTCTTACAAATTCCACAGGGATACAGCAATACCACCAGCCCGCATATGCGGTATCCGAATTTTGTTTCTGTTCTTCACGGCGAAGGACCTCTTCTATTCTGGCTGTATTGATCCGCGGTTTCAAAGGGCCATATTCACCCGTCCTGTTTACATATCCCACATCCTCATGAAGGCGCTCCATCTCCTCATAATAAAGCATGGCTCCGCTGATAAAATGTCTTTTATATTCCGGCCGCTGGATCCGAAGCAGCTGATACGTACGTATGATACTTTCCGGAAGAACCAGCACATCATCATCCATAAGAAGAACATTGGTAGGCTTTTCTCTGTGCTCCAAGCTTTCCAACATTCCCCTTGTAAATCCTCCAGCACCTCCGGTGTTCAGATTAGGATGAAGCTGCACATGATCCGCTTCAATCTGCTCCGGAGAAAGCGTACGGCCATTATCCACCACATGGATCCAGAAATTTTTTGCCAGAGATTCTCTGTCCGATATCTCTTCCAGGCGCTTTTCCGTAAGCACTGTTTTTTTCAGAAGCTCAATATTCGGCAAAATATATTCTTCTTTTTTAAAGGTCGTTGTTACCAGATGCAGCGACACATGGGTTCTTTTATCTGCCGGAACCTCTGTACCATATTCCCCCTCAAAGATCGTGGAATGCTCCAGTGCATGAACTTCAAATCCTGCCAGCTCCATCGGTTTATCCGGATATGGGATCCTGATCTCCTTTTCCTCCTCTGCAACGATCTTCTTTCTGGCAACGATCCTTCGTATATAACGATTGTCTTCTTTTTCGTATCCGGTCAGGCAGATCTCCATTTTTCCCTGTACTCTCAGCTTCAGGATCAGTTTGTCTGCCCAGGTATAGGTTCTCCATTTCCGGAGAGCGATGGAATTAAAATATGTGCAGAAATCCACCACCTGTCCGGCTCCGATCACAATACATCGGTTCTGTCTGTCATATGCAGGCTGGCTTCCGTGAAAAAACATTTTCCAGTGTGTTGCAATTTTATCATCTTCACAGAATAGAACATTCTGCAGCTTAAAATAGTTATTCATCTTCTTTACACTCCAGATATCCGTTCCAGAAATTTTCTGAAGTAAGCTCCTTCCATTTTGTTCTGTAGCTGGTTTTCGCGTTTTCAAAATCCCGGTCCACCACTGGAAGCATACGCATCAGACCAGCAAGTGCCCGTACCGTTTTCCCAAAGGTTTTATCCGTTCTGAGACATTTTCCGGACGGGTCCTGATAGATCACTCTTTTTCTGACTGCCACGGTATAAACGCTGATATCTGCCGGAACCAGAAAAGCCTTCTCTGTTTTTTTCTCCACCTCTTCAAGCTGGGGGAGAAGCTTTCTGACCCTTCCATTCAGTTTCACACCGTCCTCCTCTGCCAGCCATGATTCTCCCTTCAGAAAATCCTGTACCGCCAGAAAATTCAGCCTGATATATTGGTATCTTCCTCTGAGGATATTTCCAAGAGTCCATTTAACAAGGAATTTTTTCCATTCTGCTGCTGTAAAATCCCGGAGATGCACTGCATTCACAATGGCCATATTTCGAATGTCATAATATTCCCCAGCCTGGGAAAGCTTTCTTGTGACAGCTTCATGCCACACACCGATTCCATTCACAGTGATCGTCTTTCCTATACGGATCCCGTATTCAATATCATCCCTGTGAATAAACAGCGGAAGCGGATATCCCTTTTTCTGGATTTCCTTTACAGGAATGCAGCAATACCACCAGCCTCCATATTCCGGACTGTTCTCTTCTGCATTCTCCAGCAATGTATTCCTGTCACGAAGATCAAAGCCTTTTCCGTAAGCTTTGATACGCCCCCGGTTCCAGTCTGCTCCGCATTCAAACTGTTCCCATGGAATATCCTTTCTGAGAAGCGAGCCTGCCAGCTCAGCATCCTCATACTCTTTCTTCAGCACCGAAAGAAAACATCTGGTCCGTTCCAGAACTTCCGGTTCCAGAGAAATATCATCATCCATCAGGATCACATGAGTAAATTTTTTCTGCTTTACTGCTTCCAGCATTCCTCTGGTAAAGCCACCTGCTCCACCGCAGTTTTTGTTGGGAATATATCTCACAAACTCCGGAAACACATGCTCCTGCAGGGTGTTTCCATTGTCAACAACAAAAACCTCCGGCCGCTTCTCCCCGGAAAGCTTCCGGATCTGATCGATATTAGCTGTGACATCCTTTTCACGCCTGCAGGTACAGATCACTGCTGCACAGTTTACTCTGCGAACCTCTTCCACTTCTGCATAAATGGAAAAATCCCTCAGCAGAGCACCGTCCTCAAAGCCTTCCACACGGATCCAGTAAACCTCTGCTTCTTTCCATGAGCACATCCTTATACGCAGGATTTCCGGTTTTTTCGCTGCATGGAGCTCTGTTTTTTCTTCAATGACCGTATTCCCGTTCTGATCCTTGTACAAAAGAGAGAGCCTGCAGTTTCCCTGCACCAAAAGTTCTGCAAAAGGGTTCCTGATCTGCGTATAACGCTTCCATTGTTTCACGAAAAATCCGTTAAAATACGTAAACAGCTCGACCCTCCCGCCTTCTGTTACATAGAGTCCGGCTTCTGTACGCTCATACCCGGTCCCCGAATAATATAGCTTATGATTTTCTTTTTCATCCTCCGGAAAGATCATCTGCTGAATCCGTATCACTTCGCCGCTCATACTTTTTTCTCTTTCAGGCTCATGCAAAAATGTCCCGGATAATACAGAAGATAACCACTTCGCCGGATCGCCCACACAACCTTATTCTCTACTTTCTTATAAACATCCGGATACTCTTCCCGGATCTTTTCATCCAGTGCTTTCATCATTGCAAACACTTTTCCGGAGCAGGGAAAACTCAGATAGATCTTAAAATGACTGCTGACTACCCTTGCAATTCCCTTTTCCAGATAATCCAGATGCGCCTGATCCAGATGTCTGAATTTCTGCTCATCATAAAAATCCAGAAGACTGTTCAGTACCCGTTCATGATTTCTGTGGTTCCTGCGCATCTGCTCCATGGACATACTCTGACCGGAACGCCCCAGCCTGTACATATAAACAAATTCATCCAGAAAAATGATCGTCTCTACCTCAGTGATGGGATACATAACAAATTCCACATCAACGTAATAGCAATTTTCATCGATCTTCCGCCCTGCCTGTCTGACAAGATCCGTCCGGATCGTCATGGAATGCATCTTGATAAAGGTTTTATCCGCAATATCCTTAAACCGGTATTTTTTTCCATAAACAACCTCCGGAAAAGGATCCCGATACTGGATCGCTTTTTCTCCATCCATCTCATAAACCCAGTAATAATTGCTCCAGACAATATCTGTCCCTTCCGTCTCAAGGCAATCCACCAACCTGCAGAAAGCATCCCTTTCCACCCAGTCATCACTGTCCAGGATCTTCACATACTCACCGGACGCCATCATAAGACCTGTATTGATTGCTGAGCCATGACCCCCATTCGCCTTATAAATGATCCGGAAGGTATCCGGATACTGTTCCACAAACTCATACGCGATCTCCGCAGAACCATCCTTTGAACCATCCAGCACCACCAGCACCTCGATCCGGTCCAACACCTCCCCGATCACCAGAGATTCCAGACACTGCCGGATATATTTTTCCATATTGTAGACAGGTACGATCACCGTCAGAACTTTGTCCATACTGCTATCCATCTCTCTTCCCTTACACGAGCTCTGATACATGAATTCTGATCTGCCAGCCAGCTTCTTCAGATTCAGATCTCATCAACTCCTGAAATTGCTTTATCTGCGTATATTATAGGGATGGAAAAAATGGAATACAATGGACTTTGCGAAGGTTGAATGAAGATTTAACGTGGGGTTAACATTGAGAGGGGGATTGTTCTTGTTGACGCAAAAAGAGCTGTTGTTGAACAGATGATCACGCACATCTGCCATACAACAGCTCTTTTTTCATTTCATATTTTTTAAGGTCGAGTGGACGTTCGCCACTTGCCCATAATTGAATAGCATATCTCTGCAGTTTATCATATCAACCCCAACACCTTCAACGCATTACTCTCCGTCACAGCCACAACCTCCTCGCAGCTGATTCCCTTAATCTCCGCAATGGTCTTCACAACCTCCGGCAGATACAGGGAGCTGTTTCTTTTTCCACGGTTCGGCACAGGTGCCATGTAGGGGCAGTCGGTTTCAAGCAGGATCTGATTCAGCGGTGCATACTCTGCCACTTCCTTCAGCTTCCGAGAATTCTTAAAAGTAACCACTCCGCCGATTCCAAGATAAAGTCCCATATTCAGATACTCCCTTGCAATCTCCTTACTATAGGAAAAACAATGGATAACTCCGCCATACATCCCATCCTGCATATATTCTTTCACAATATTCAGCGTATCCTCTGCTGCATCACGGCTGTGAATCATAAACGGAAGCTTTTTCTCACGGGCGATGTCCATCTGCTGGCGGAATACCTTCTGCTGGAGAAGATGCTCTTCCTTCTCCTTATGCCAGTAATAATCTAGGCCGATCTCGCCTACAGCTACCGTTTTTTCCATGTCACAATATCTGCGGATCTCATCCAGCACAGCTGCATCCACCTTATCCGCATCATCCGGATGAACACCCACTGCGCCATAAACAAAAGGATATTTCTCAACCAGATCATAAACCCGATCAAAATGTCCCACAGAAGCACACACATCCACAATATGCCCGATCCCATTCTCCTGCATGCTATCCAGCATGTCAGAACGATCCTCATCAAAAGCTTCATCATCGTAATGTGCATGGGTATCAAAAATCATAGCTTTATCCACAGTCATCTCGTCACCGACGGAAACTTTTCCACCTTTCAGCACTCTTGTAAACACACCTTCCCGGGGCATGATGCACTCACCCATCTTCTGAAAAATGGCACAGCCATTGTGGCACTCTTTTCCGATCTGAGTCAGCTCCAGCACAACCTCACCACAGCGAAATCTGGTGCCAACCGGAAGCTTTGCAAACTCAATCCCTTCCACAACCAGATTCTCACCAAAAGCACCATCCTCAACCTCTGCGCCCTTTGCACGAAATGCATCGATCTTTTCACCGGAAAGAAGACTCACCTGCCGATGCCACTTCCCAGCATGAGCATCCCCCTCAAGCCCCCAGTCCTCCACAAAAACCGCAGACCCGACATTCTTCTTCTGTGTTCCTTTCTTCTCACTGATACAAACCGCAAGTACTTTTCCCATAGCAAACTCCTATTAATCACACATCATTACCAAATTTATTCCTATATCACACCAGCAATATTGATTTCCAAAACCTACCACATGTAACTCTCAAGCCTCAGGAATTATGAATCGCTGAAGATGAATTTTAATCATAAAACCTACCACATCCAACAGCCAGCCCAACGGAGGCAGGGCCAGTACGGTGACGTTAGCGGAGCGGCCGTCGAGAGGCGAGTATAGCTGCTGCCACCGAGCGCCCTGTTTGAGCCGCAGGCGAGTTGGCGCGAATGGCCGCAAACCAGCGACGCAGCCGAACAGGCCGCGCAGCGTGTCACCGTACTGGCCCTGCCTCCGTTGGGCGTCCGTTCGTTAGTCTAAGTATACCCCACACACTACCGGCCGCATTCTCCAGCATCGCCGGTCAAAATCTCAATCCCATGCCCCAACGCCTCAATAATAACCTCCATGCACTCCCTGACAGCCTTAGGACTCCCCGGCAGATTAACGATCAACGTCCCCTTCCGGATCCCGGCCGTAGCCCGGCTCAGCATCGCCCGCTTCGTGATCGTCAGACTAAACGCCCGCATCGCCTCCGGAATCCCCGGCACACGCCGCTCAATCACATCCTCCGTAGCCTCCGGTGTCACATCCCTCCGAGAAAACCCGGTACCACCCGTAGTCAGGATCAGCTCCGCAAGTCCCAGATCTGCGATCTCAGCCATCCGGCTCCCAAGCATCCCACGGTCATCCGGCAAAACATCCACAGAAACAACCTCATACCCGACCGCCTCCATAATCTCCTTCACAGCAGGACCACTAAGATCCTCACGCTCTCCTCTGTAACCCTTATCACTAGAAGTGATCACAGCAACTCTCTTCATCACTCAACCTCCGATCTGAGCCATACAAAGCTTCTCCGTCTTATCATCCTTCTGTTTCTCCAGGCCTACGCCAAAAGCATGCCCGTCCGGTTTCTCCGCCAGAGCCTCCAGGATCACAGCCTTCAGCACCTCATCCGAACCACCACTGCGGATCACCTCCCGAAGATCCCTTCCCGCCGCATACTGCAGACAAGTCTTCAAAAAGCCCTGAGAAGTCAGCCGGATCCGGTTACACTCCCCACAGAACTTATGGCTCACCGCGCTGATAAACCCGATCTTTCCGGAAAAACCATCCACATCATAATAATGACACGGTCCATTCCCAAGGGGCTCCCCAACATACGGCAAAAACCGCGGAAGCTTTTCCCCAAGGATCCGAAGCAGTTCCTCCTCCGACACCCCATGAAATTCTTTTCCCATCCCAATGGGCATCATCTCAATAAACCGCACATGCACCCTGTGATCCCTGGCAAAAAGCGCCACCCGGCAAAGATCCTGCTCCGGGATCCCAAGAGGCACACAATTGATCTTCAGCGAAATCTCCGGATACTTCATTGCCTCCGAAATCCCTTCCAGCGTCCGCCCCAGTTCATCCCGCCGCGTGATCCTCCTGCTGCAGGCCTCATCCAGCGTATCCAGGCTGATATTCAATCCGTCCAGTCCCGCCCGGGCAAAATCACTCATCTGATCTTTCAGAAGCACACCATTTGTAGTCAGAGTCACCTTCTCGATCCCCGGCATATTTTTCAGTTTTTCCACCAGCTGAGGCATCCGCGGCCGTACAAGCGGTTCCCCGCCGGTCAGCTTGATCTTCCGGATACCCAGCTCTGCCATCACCCGGCAGATCCTCAAAATTTCCTCTTCCTGCAAAATGAGGGAGCGCTCCACATGCTGCACTCCCTCCTCCGGCATACAATAAATACACCGCAAATTACATCTGTCAGTTACGGAAATCCTGAGATAATCAATATTTCTTCCGCACCTGTCTATCATTATTTTTCCTCAAAACGAAAATCTCCGCTTTTGCCTCCTGTTTTTTCTTCCAGATGGATATCAGACATGACCATGTGCTTGTCAATTGCCTTGCACATGTCATAAATGGTAAGAAGCGCCACCTGAACACCTGTCAGGGCCTCCATCTCCACGCCTGTTTTTCCCTCTGTTTTTACCGTGCAGAATACACGGATCACTCCCGCATCCTCATCGGTCTCAAAATCCACAGAACACTTCTGGATGGGAAGTGGATGGCACATGGGGATCAGCTCAGAAGTACGCTTCACACCCATGATACCTGCCACACGGGCCACACCAAGTACATCACCCTTTTTCACATTTCCGCTTTTTACCGCGGCCATGATCTCCGGGCTTACCTGAATGGAACCCGTGGCTGTTGCCGTACGGTGAGTGACCGGTTTGTCGGACACATCCACCATAACAGCATTGCCGTTTTTATCAAAATGATTCAATTCCATATCTGTCTATACTTAGCAGATCTCAGCGCCTGCAGGCATCTCTTTCTCCGGTACCATCAGGGAAAGATTTCCTTCTGCATCCTCTGCACAGAGGATCATACCCTCGCTGAGGATTCCGGCAAGCTTGGCAGGCTTCAGGTTTGTAACGACCATAACCTTTTTGCCCACCATTTCCTCTGCGGAATAATGAGCCTTGATTCCGGATACGATCTGACGAACCTGGCTTCCAATCTTAACCTGAGAGCAGAGAAGTTTTCTGGATTTCTTAACCTCCTCACAGGCGATGATCTCACCAACCTGGAACTGCAGCTTCTCAAAATCATCGAAAGTAATCTCCGGCTTTGCCTCGATATCGATCACGTTCTCTGTTTTCTCCTCTTCTACCTCTTCCTTCGGCTCTTCTTTCTTCGGATGAAGCTTCTCAACCTTCTCAAGAACCTCCTTCAGGTCAAGTCTCGCAAAAAGGATCTCCGGTTTGTCGGTTACGCGGTTTCCTGAAGGATAAAGACCAAACTGCTCCATCTCCTCAAGAGTTCTCTCGTTTGCGTTGAGCTGTACAAGAATACGCTCTGTTGTACGCGGCATAAAGGATTTCAGAAGAGATGCGCCGATGCAGATTCCCTCAACCAGGTTGTAGAGAACGGTTGCAAGACGATCCTGCTTTGTCTCATCCTTTGCAAGTGCCCATGGCATTGTCTCGTCGATATATTTGTTGCAGCGTTTAAACAGAGAGAATACCTCTGTGATAGCATCTGCCACACGAAGCTTGTCCATTTTTGCGGAAACGTTCTTCGGAACCTGAAGGATGAAGCTCTTAAGATCCTCATCAACCGGCTCAGTAACATTCTTATTCTCAACGACTCCGTTAAAATATTTGTTAGACATGGAAATTGTACGGTTTACAAGATTTCCAAGTGTGTTTGCAAGGTCGGAATTCAGTCTCTCAACCATCAGCTCCCATGTGATCACACCGTCATTCTCAAATGGCATTTCATGGAGTACAAAATAACGGACAGCATCTACACCGAAGAACTCAACCAGCTCATCTGCATAGATTACATTTCCTTTGGATTTACTCATTTTCCCATCGCCCTGAAGCAGCCATGGATGTCCGAATACCTGTTTCGGAAGCGGAAGATCCAGAGACATCAGGAAGATCGGCCAGTAAATGGTATGGAAACGAATGATATCTTTTCCGATCAGGTGAAGATCTGCCGGCCAGTATTTGTTGAATTTATCGCTGCTGTTTCCGTCGCAGTCATAGCCGATACCTGTGATATAGTTTGTCAGGGCATCCAGCCATACATATACAACGTGCTTCGGATCGAAATCTACCGGGATTCCCCATTTAAAGGATGTTCTGGATACACAGAGATCCTGAAGTCCCGGAAGAAGGAAGTTGTTCATCATCTCGTTTTTACGGGACTCCGGCTGGATGAAATCCGGATGTGTGTTGATGTAGTCAATAAGCTTATCTGCATATTTACTCATTTTGAAGAAATATGCCTCTTCCTTGGCAGGTACGCATGGACGTCCGCAGTCCGGACATTTGCCGTCTACAAGCTGGGACTCTGTGAAGAAGGACTCACATGGTGTACAGTACATTCCTTCATAATGACCCTTGTAGATATCTCCCTTTGCATACATTTTTTTGAAGATTTTTTTGACCTGCTCTTCATGGTCTTTATCTGTTGTACGGATGAATTTATCATAGGATGTGTTCATCAGATCCCAGATGCGTTTGATCTCACCGGAAACGTTATCTACGAATTCCTTTGGTGTAACACCAGCCTCCTCAGCCTTCAGCTCGATCTTCTGGCCATGCTCATCAGTACCTGTCTGAAAATATACGTCATAACCCTGCTGTCTTTTAAAACGTGCGATCGCATCCGCAAGAACGACCTCATAGGTATTTCCGATATGCGGTTTACCGGATGTGTACGCAATGGCAGTGCTGATATAATATCTCTGCTTTTCCATCTTTTCTTTCCTCCATAAATATAAAAATAAAAAACGCCTTCTCATACCATAACGATATGAGAAGACGAGTTATTACCCGTGTTACCACTTCTTTTCGTTCCTGCCTCGCGGCAAAAACCTCATCAGGTACAGCAAGCTCTATACCCTTCCGCTATAACAGGCGGTCCTGTCACTGCCTGCCGGGGTCCGTTAAATCGGACATTCGCACTTCGCTTATCGCGTTTAAACCGGTTCAGCAATGCCTCTCCGAAGCCATCTTCCATCTGCGCCTGCACATCCCTCTCAGTCTCGGAACTCCTGCATAAAGTGAACCTTTACCATTCACTCTGCCGCAGATCTATGACATCAACTGCGTCACAGCCTACATCTAAAAAGTTCTCCGGGGATTTCCCTGTAGTACGGTGTACACATGTACTCTCTTCTTCCATGAGTTTTCCATATGGGAAAATCGTAACACATTTCCGATGGTTTGTAAACGGGGAATTTCGATACTGTATTACATTCTCCTCTGCCTGTACATCCACCGCCACGCCATCCGGAACGCAATGGTTGTCAGCGTCATTCCTGCTGCCATGCTCACCGCAAAAAGGATCGTATAGATTCCGTCTTTCTGGAATTTCGCCCAGTCCTTCATCAACATCCAGTTCATTGTCCGGTAAAGTGCTGCTCCCGGAATCAGCGGAATTGTCGCGGAAACCAGAAATACAGTTACCGGCGTTTTATGAATTCTTGCCATACATTCTGCATACAAAGTAATAGCTACTGTTGACCAGAAACCGCACACATACGGACTTGGCGTTATGAACTCTACTGCCAGATATACAGCCCAGGACAGACATCCACCCAATGCCGCAAACCAGAGTTTTTTTCCATGGATATTAAATAATGCCGCAAAGCCGAGGGATCCTGTGAAGGATACAACCAGCTGTATGATTTCCCGCATATTTTCCTCCTGAATAAATCATAACTACTATCAAATGCTCCCATTATCTGCTGCATTTCGCTACTCCGCAATTGATACAGTATGTAAACTCCTCATTCACTGCTTATTGCTTTTCGTAACCTTCAAGAGAACTTCCCTGATTCGGTTAAAACAACAGATTCGCCACCGTGAAACCAAGGCCCACGACCAGTGCCAGCAAAAGCGCCTCCATACATCGGATCAAACCTGTAATGGTATCTCCTGAAAACATATCGCGCAATGAATTGGTAAATGCAATTCCCGGTATCAGAAGCATGATATTTCCGATACTGATCAGATCCGCATGATGTCCAAGCCCGATCAGAACTGTAAGATTGGAAAGTACTCCGCCGGCTCCGCAGCAAAGAAGCACTGTCAGCAGCGAGTTTAATGCACCTTTTTTTACAAAAGCCTCAAACAGCTTCAGAGCGATACCAATCAGCGCAGAAGCAATCATATCGTTGACATCTCCTCCGAAAAACACGGAAAAAGAACCTGAAATTACAGCATAGATCAAAATCTGCGTTTTAAAAGAATATCCTTGTTTATCCCGGATCTTTTCCAGCCCCTTCTGGATCTCCTCCGGCTTCGGCCGATACTCACAGATGTATCTGGAAAGCTGGTTCAGGTCATCCAGCCGTCCCAGATCATTGGACATTCCCGGCACACGCCGCGTCTGGGTGCAAATACCGAAATCCTCTCCATAAATAGTCGTCACAATACTGGATGTGATAGAAAAAACATCTGCCCGGGTGGCTCCATATGCCAGGCAGATCCGCCGTATGGTATCTTCCACACGTCCAACCTCTGCTCCGCAGCAAAGAAGCTGTTCACCAATTGTCATCGCATAATATAAATACTGTTCCGCTTCCTCCCGCGTCATCCGGCATCCCTCACTTTCCTGCTTTATTTCATTTTTATCTATTTTAGGACACGTAAATATTAAAATCAACAAGGATTTTTTGTCTTAATATTCATTTCTTCTATATTTCCTCAAAGTAATAAGCAGATATTTTCGCTCAAAATAAAACACCACCCGGACAAAAAAGATATCTATCCCTTCTGTCCGGATGGTGTTTGTGTTTGAAAATCCAATGCTCTGCTCAGTTTTTATTTATTTGAAATCTAATAGATCTTATGCAAGTTTTCCGCCAAGTTCACGGCAAGCTGCAAGTCCTTCATCATCAGGTGTGTTGTTTACAATGAGTCCTTCATCATCAACAAGCTCTGCGCCTGCGTCTTTTGCTCTGCCGCACCAGGTTCTCATCCACTCTCCGTCGCCCCAGTCATAGGAACCGAAAAGCGCAACTTTCTTACCGGAAAGTTTGCCTTCCAGATCAGAGAAGAATGGCTCGAACTCACCATCCTCAAGCTCCTCATCTCCCATTGCCGGACAACCAAGTGCCAAAACATCATAAGAGAGAGCTTTATCTACATCTGCATCTGCAACTTCCATGATCTCAACATCCGCACCAGCTGCTTTTGCACCTTCCTCAACAGCCTGCGCCATAGCCTCTGTGTTACCTGTAGAAGACCAGTAAATAATTCCTACCTTGCTCATCTTAAAAACCTCCTGTTTTTAAACTTTATATTATACGCACATCTGAGATGTACAGAGATGCTTCATACCAACAACCTGCAAAATCGAATACCCCGCACGAATCTGCGCCGCAGTAAACTCCCGGCACTTATCGTAGCTGTCAAAAATCCTGCGAGCCTGCTCCACATCATCATAAACCTTCCAGTAACCACACATCTTGCAGCCACTGCCTCCGAACTTCCGGAAGCCCTTCACGTCTTCAATGGGATAACCCAGGAAAAGTCCGATCTCATGAGGAAACTCCGTCTTATGAAAAAATCTCTCCTTCAAACGGGCGATCATCTCATCCAAAGAACTATCTATATTATACCCATCCTGAAGCAAAAGTTTCCTGGCTTCATCCTGCTTAAGATATTCCTGCAGCATATCCGGCCGGTACACCAGAAGAAGATAATGCTTCCTGCATCCACAGATGATCTCCATACGGATACCTTCCCGTTCAAGACTCTCCTCATAATCCGAAATGATCTCCGGCAGCTCCGGCATTTTTTCCTTGGAAAAGGAAACAAGATTCGCCGGTTTCATTCCCATTAATACAGGGGAACAATGATAACCCATGACAGATTCAAATTTTTCACAAGTCATTTGCATTCTCCTTTACATATTAGTTAGATTTCTCTAACTGTTGTAAATATACTACCAAAGTTAGTCTATGTCAACTTATTTTTATAAATTTTCACCGAGAATTTTTACTGATAAAATCCTATCATTAAGGGCACAATATTCCTTATAACAAACACTCTGTCAGACATCCGACTGCCAGTTCTCACCATTTAACCGAATCAAGTAAGTCCTCTGCAGGGTTGCAAATATCCCCTACACCTGCAGCGTAAAAATACTCATTTACATCCAACTCATAAAATGAAAATATTTCAGGATAATCATATCCAAACCTCTTGACAAATCTCCCTCTGTCATGTATTATAATATCAGTAATAATTACTATTACTGATAGGAGGAAACATTATGGCAGCACTTAAATACAGCCGTCAGCGAGAGTCCATCAAGGAATTTCTGAGATCCAGAACAGATCATCCAACGGCAGATACAGTATACGAGAATCTTCGACAGATCTACCCGAACATCAGTCTCGGAACTGTCTACCGTAATCTTTCTCTTCTCAGTGACATCGGTGAGATCCGGAAGCTGACCAATTTCGGAAGCGCGGATCGCTACGATGGAAGGGTCGCACCACACTCACATTTCATGTGTACCAGATGCAACCGGGTGATCGATATGCAGTCAGACAGCCTTAACGGAATTCTTGAACAGGCAGCTGCAGAATTTATCCACGGAAAAGTCTTTGACGTAGATGCAAGCTTCTATGGGATCTGCAAGGAATGCCTGAAAAAAGAAGAAAAACAAGCTTGACAAAACAAAGATCACATGGTATCATAAAATAGTAATAATTACTATTTTTAATTTAGAAGAAACAAAAACAAACAATATATTTCAAAAAAGAAAAGGAGATCATTACTATGGCTAAATGGGTATGTACAGTATGTGGATATGTTTATGAAGGCGAGCAGGCACCGGAAGCCTGTCCAGTATGTAAAGCACCAGCTTCTAAATTCCAGAAACAGGAAGGCGAGCTCTCATGGGCAGCTGAGCATGTTGTAGGTGTAGCTAAAGGCGTTAGCGAGGACATCCTTGCAGACCTGAGAGCGAACTTCGAGGGTGAGTGCTCTGAGGTTGGTATGTATCTTGCAATGGCTAGAGTTGCTCACAGAGAAGGATATCCGGAAGTTGGTATGTACTATGAGAAAGCTGCTTACGAGGAAGCAGAGCATGCAGCTAAATTCGCAGAGCTCCTTGGTGAGGTTGTAACAGACAGCACAGAGAAGAACCTTCAGATGCGTGTAGAGGCTGAAAACGGCGCTACAGCAGGTAAATTCGACCTTGCAAAACGTGCGAAAGCAGCTGACCTTGACGCAATCCATGACACGGTACATGAGATGGCTAAGGACGAGGCAAGACACGGAAAAGCATTCGCTGGTCTGCTTAAGAGATACTTCGGTAAATAATAACCCAAACACAAATCGAGTAGGAGGCGGTGACTAACCGCCGTCCTCTCACACCACCGTGCATACCGCTCGGTACACGGCGGTTTCAATAGTTGACGTGCATGGACTGATAGGCTGTGGCTAAATCATAAAAGCCCCAGTTTATCAGTCTTTCTTTTGTTAGTGCTCGTTTGACCACTCCTGCATTTGCCATTCTCCAATAAGCTTTTCGGCTGTAGGCTCCTTCACAGGCTGCCCATTCTGGCATTCCCAACCCCATCAGCTTCCGTTTTCGTGTCTTTGGCAGTTTCCACTGTTTCCAGATACACATTCGTATCCTTCGATACAGCCACCTGTTCAGCCTTTCGACGTTGTTTTTCATGTCTGCCATACTGTAATAGTTCAGCCATCCTCGCATATATTCTTTTATACGTTCCATGGTCTTTACTATACTTCCGCACCTGCTCCGGGAAGTGAGCTTTCTCAGCTTCTCCTTGGCTTTCTTCCATGACTTTCCATGGACACGGACATAGATTCCTTTTCCGCTCTTCCCGAAACAGAAGCCAAGGTACTTAAAATTTCTTATTGCAAACACACTGACCGTACGACTTTTCTCTCGGTTCACCTTTAGTTTCAGTGTCCCTTCCAGATATTTCGTACTGCTTTCCAACAACCGTTCGGATGCACGTTCGCTCTTCGCTAGCAATACGATATCATCTGCATAGCGAATGCACGGTACTCCTCTTTTGTTGAACTCCTGGTCAAACTCGTTAAGATATACATTGGCTAACAGTGGGGAGAGATTTCCTCCCTGTGGTGATCCTTCTTCCGTCTTAATGACTACACCGTTTTCCATCACTCCACTTCTAAGATACCTCTTTATCATCTGTATTACACGTTCATCCTTTACATCTCTGCGCAGGATATTTACAAGTAACTCATGGTTCAGTGTATCGAAATACTTTGACAGGTCTAGGACTACTGCTTTTGTATATCCCTGTTCTGCATACTCCTCTATCCTCTGAACTGCGTCTTTCGCACTCCGTCCCGGACGATATCCGAAACTTCCATCCGAAAACTTTGGCTCATAAATCGGTATCAGCTGTTGTGACATTGCCTGTTGGATGATACGGTCTATGACAGTCGGAATACCAAGTTTTCGTACTCCTCCGTCTGATTTGGGAATTTCCACTCGTCTCACAGGCGATGGGGTATAATGCCCCTTTCGAATCTGTTCTGTCAGTTCGTGGTTATGTTCCTTTATCCACTGGAACGCCTCTTCAATGGTCATCCCATCTACTCCCGGCGCTCCCTTGTTTGCCTTCACTCTTTTGTAAGCTCTGTTTAGGTTGTCCTTATTCAGTATCTTACCTAAGATATCCGGCTCTGCACTGTCCCTTTCTTTCCATATCCGGTTGAATGAGCGGTGCGCTCTTACATACCCTTTACGTTCCGCGCTATCTCTCTGCAAGCAGCTTTCCTTGTTTTCTGCATCCATCTGCTCATTTCTCCTTTCCGGGTCATACTTGAGACTCCTATTGATTCAGTCCTTCACCTCTCGGCTACTATGACCTCTGCTGACTTCTGTGCGTTCAGCACTGCTTTTGGCAGTGGTTACCTCTTTCGAGGCATGTCGCGCAGACCTCCCCGGGTATCACACGCTTCTTTCTCTCCATCTATCTGCCACATCTATTCCGCATGATTCCGTGTAGTTATTGGGCTTTGACTTGTTGTGCAGCCTTACCCTCATGCAAAACCTTATATGTGATTTCTGTTCGTCAGACCAGAGATTTGCCCGTGGTTAGTTTATTCCCACATCCGGCTTCCTTCAGATTCCACCTCACGATGGACACCCTTGCCTTCGGCTATATCCTTCCCACTACCAGGCGGATTCGGGACTTGCCCCCGTTAGAAACGTGCGCCGCCGGGCGCACACACGAAAAAAGGAACCGGTCTCCCGGTTCCTTTTTTTCATCATCTCTACATACTATATCCATCCAGATATACCGATGATACATAATTTTTGCTGGTATTCTTATACAATATCTGCAGATAATGTTCTCCATCCAAAGTGACTGTGCTTCCATTTTTGATCTTTCTCTGTCTTCCGGTTCCGTGTTCACTGTAATAGATTGCAACTATCTTGTAGCCCTTCTTTGCAGTGATACATACTTTTGCCTTTCTGGAATAACCTTTCGCAACCGGAACCATGGTCTTTTTATCAAAGGATTTTTTATAATCTTTTCTTCCGAATTTGCACACATTTAACGGATTTGAATAATTATGTACCGTAACTTTAGATTTGAAAGAATATGTTTTTCCATTCTTTCTTTTTACTTTGAAGGATATGATAGAAGTTCCTGTTTTTTTTGCCTTCAGCGTAAGGGTATAATCATCCAGAAACGGCATTTTTTTTACTGATACCACACTGGTATTACTGGATTTCAGCCCCAGAACTTTGTCAGATCTGACAGAGTTTATGATTACATATCCGGTTTCCTCACCCTTCATAAGAGCGATCGACTTATGAAATTTGAGTGTACCCGCCGCCTGCGCTGTGACCGGTGCTACTGCAAGATCTGTCACGATAAATGTAAGTGCCAGAAATAACACCAATAATCTCTTTACTGCTTTTTTCATTACTTTTTCCCCCTTTTATAAGCATTTTGGACTTATTCCATACATATTAATATACATGAGTTATTCATATTCAACAACCTTTTTTCTGAATTTTCTGTACACTATCTTCCCGAACCTTTGCACGAAGCTCTGTCAGATATTCTGAGAATTTCACCTGTTCATTTCCGTAAGTCATCTGCAGATCATATTCCAGCGGAATCCAGGTTTTAATATCAGATTCATTGTGCTGGATCAGGGCTTCCAACTTGTCCAGAGCTTTATAGATCCTGGCCTCCAGAGTCTGCTGCTCTTCCATTTCCTGATAGAGTTCTGACATTTCTTTACTGAATGGCTCCGGCAGGATTTTCACCCATTCGCCCAGTACATCCGCCTCCTTCTTCGAATCTTTATCCGTTTTTTCAAAGGCTGGGATATCTCCGGTAAAAGCTTCTCCCAAATCATGGATGAGGCACATTTTCATAATTTTCAGAAGATCCGCCTCAGGGAACTCATCACTGACAAAATATGCCATCAGCGTGATCCTCCAGGAATGCTCTGCAACGCTCTCATGTCTGCCACCGGAAGTATAACTATGACGCACTGCATCCTTTAACCGCTCTGCAACGGAAAGTACTTCAATCAGTTTTTCTGGTTTCATATATATTACGCTCCTCTTCTTTTTATTATGTCAACCATCTAAATCAGCTATTTTCAGCCTATCTTATATAGCTGTCCATAAAACCGTTATAGCGTTTTCACTTTACTATACCATAATTTCCCAAAGAACAGACCCCCAAAAAACATTCTCCTTACTTCTGTGCGCTGACATTTCCCATCCCAAATAAATTTGTCCAAGCTAATTTCTAAAAAAACTATAAACCATATTGCATTTTTCTCCATAATCGTCATAATGAAATTATAAACAAAAGAAAGAAGGTGATTGCCGATGGATATCACGGTGTCGGATGAGGTCTCACAGGAATATCATGAGCTTGTGAAGAACATCCTCTGTAACAGAGAGTTCCTGAAGCTGAGCCTGTACACCCACCACCAGTGGACCACACGGCTCATGCACAGTATCAATGTTTCTTACCTCTCCTGGTTCATTGCCAGGAAGCTGGGATGTGACGAGAAAGCCGCCGCAAGGGCAGGACTTCTCCACGATTTCTGTCCCTATGACTTCAGGGCGAAGACACCGACCGGTGAGCATCAGGCGTTTTATCACCCGAAGGCTGCCGCAGACAACAGTGCCGCACACTTTGATGTCACAGACAGAGAGCTGGATGCGATACTCTCACATATGTTCCCTCTGGGACCTCTTCCACGCAACAGGGAAGCCTGGATCATCAGCTTTGCCGATAAAGCCTGCGCCATCGCGGAAGGCTGCCATATCGCCATTGCACTGGCCAGGCGGAACCGGATCGTCATCAATCCGGCATAATTTTCACACAAAAAACAGGGCCGTCGCCACTTCTGACGCGCCCTGTTTTTGTGTGGAAATTTATTTTATGGTAATACTTTGCAGATTACTTTCTATATCTTAGTTCTCTTTCACAACAACCTTATCCAGATGCCAGATATCATCTACATACTCCTGGATAGTTCTGTCGGATGTGAACTTACCGCTGCATGCTGTATTGAGAAGTGCCATCTTAGCCCAGCGTTTCTCATCCTTATATGCTTCCTCAACACGCTTCTGTGCCTCTGCATAGGAACGGAAGTCGCCAAGGATGAAGTACTGGTCAGGTCTCGGCATGTTGCGTTTGTCGAGAAGTGAATTGTAGATGTCACGGAACATCTCTGTATCGCTGGAGAAGGTTCCGTTAATCAGCTGCATCAGTACCTGACGGATCTCCGGATCTGTGTTGTAGATGAAGTCCGGATCGTAACCGCCGTTGTTCTCATAGTTGATGATCTGGTCGGAGCTCATACCGAAGATAAATGCATTCTCCTCGCCAACCTCCTGTACGATCTCAACGTTAGCACCATCCATGGTTCCAAGTGTCGGAGCACCGTTCAGCATGAATTTCATGTTACCTGTACCGGAAGCCTCTTTACTTGCTGTGGAGATCTGCTCGGAAACATCTGCTGCCGCAAAAATGATCTCAGCGTTGGATACACGGTAGTTCTCGATGAATACAACCTTCAGCTTGCCGTTGATGGAAGCATCATTGTTTACAACATCTGCCACACAGTTGATCAGCTTGATGATCTTCTTTGCACGTGCGTAAGCTGCGGAAGCTTTTGCACCAAAGATAAATGTTCTTGGATAGAAATCCATCTCCGGATGTGCCTTGATCTGGTTGTACAGATAGATCACATGCAGGATGTTAAGAAGCTGACGTTTGTACTCATGAAGTCTCTTAACCTGGATATCGAAGATAGAGTGCGGGTCAACCTCAACACCATTGTGCTCCAGGATATATTTTGCAAGACGCTCTTTGTTCTTGAACTTGATGGTCATGAACTCCTGAAGAGCCTTCTCATCGTCTGCGTAAACCTTAAGCTTGGAAAGTTGGGAAAGATCTGTGATCCAGTCCGGTCCGATCTTGTCTGTTACCCAATCAGCCAGAAGCGGGTTTCCATGAGCAAGGAAACGTCTCTGTGTGATACCGTTTGTTTTGTTGTTGAACTTCTCAGGCATCATCTCATAGAAATCCTTCAGCTCCTGATTCTTGAGGATCTCGGTATGAAGGCGTGCAACACCGTTTACAGAGTAGCCTGCAACGATCGCAAGGTGAGCCATCTTAACCTGTCCGTCATAGATGATCGCCATCTTCTTGATCTTCTCGAAGTTTCCAGGATATTTCTGCTGGATCTCAAGAATGAAACGACGGTTGATCTCCTCGATGATCTGGTATACACGCGGAAGCAGTCTGGAGAACAGCTCGATCGGCCATTTCTCAAGTGCCTCGGACATGATGGTGTGGTTGGTGTAAGCACAGCATTTTGTTGTGATATCCCATGCCTGATCCCAGCCAAGACCTTCCTCATCGATAAGAATACGCATCAACTCTGCAACTGCAACTGTCGGATGGGTATCATTCATCTGGAATACAACCTTCTCATGAAGCTTTGTGATGTCATCGTGTGTTTTCTTATATTTGGCAATCGCTGCCTGAAGGCTGGCAGATACGAAGAAGTACTGCTGTTTCAGACGAAGCTCTTTACCTGCCATATGGTTATCATTCGGATAAAGTACCTCAACGATAGTACGTGCAAGGTTCTCCTGCTCTACTGCATTGTGATAATCACCCTTGTCAAAAGAGTCAAGGTTGAAGTCTACGATCGGCTCTGCATCCCAGATACGAAGTGTGTTTACAACATCATTGTTATAACCTGTGATCGGCATATCGTAAGGAACAGCCTTAACTGCCTGATATCCTTCATGGATGAATTTATTCTCGTTCTTCACCGGATCCCACTCAACGCGTACATATCCGCCGAAATGAACCTCTTTTGCATACTCCGGACGACGGAGCTCGAAAGGATAGCCGTTCTTCAGCCAGTTATCCGGTGCCTCTACCTGATAACCGTCACGGATCTCCTGCTTGAACATACCATAACGGTAACGGATTCCGCATCCGTATGCACAGTAGTTCAGAGTTGCAAGAGAATCCAGGAAGCATGCTGCCAGTCTTCCAAGTCCACCGTTTCCAAGAGCCGGATCCGGCTCCTGGTCTTCAATGCAGTTAATGTCAAGTCCAAGCTCCTCAAGAGCCTCCTTAACCTCGCCGTATGCACCAAGGTTGATCAGGTTGTTTCCAAGGGCACGGCCCATAAGGAACTCCATGGACATATAATATACGATCTTCGGGTCCTGTTTTTCATACGCCTTCTGGCTCTTGAGCCAGTTGTCAATGATCACGTCCTTCACAGTGTAGCTTACAGCCTGAAAGATCTGCTCCTGTGTAGCCTCTTCCAGTGTTTTTCGATAAAGGAATTTTACGTTTTCTTTTACACTTTTTTTGAATTCCTCTTTCTCAAACTGCTTGTCAATCATTAGTTTTCCTCCTGTACTTTGGATACTCCCAGTGTTACAGCCTCTTTGTTGATGTTCCACTCCTTGGTGTAACCCTCTGCTTCTCCCAGAATAATGTTTTCTGCCAGTACTTCACGTTTGATCTCATCCTGGTTTGCTTTCATGATATCCATGATCTTATCGTTATCTTTTGCATAGACAATGATCTTGTCCATGACTTCGAAACCAGCCTCTTTACGCATAGTCTGAATCTTGCTGATGATCTCGCGGACAAAGCCCTCCTGGATCAGTTCAGGTGTAAGGTTTGTATCAAGGACAACGGATGTCTCACCGTCTGTCTCTGTCACATAGCCCTCGCTCTGGGCTGTTTCGATCAATAAGTCTTCCTCTGCAAGCTCGACTCTGTTTCCGGCAATATCAAGAACGAGAACACCATTATCTCTCAGCTCTTTCATTGCTGCGGTTCCGTCGATCTCGGAGAGTGCAGTACGGATGCCGTTCAGAAGCTTGCCGTATTTCGGTCCTACTGTACGAAGCTGCGGCTTGAAGCTGTAAGAAATGAAGGACTCTACATCATCTGCGAATTTCACTTCTTTTACGTTAAGCTCATCTGCGATGATATCTGTGTAGAATTTATCCATAGCTTTCTCAGCTTTTACATACATGGTTCCGATCGGCTGACGGTTCTTGATGTTTGCGGTATTTCTGCATGCACGTCCGAGAACAACGATCTCAAGAAGCTCTTCCATGTTTGCCTCAAGATCCTTGTCGATCCATGCTTCGTTTACCTCCGGGTAATCGCAGAGATGGATACTCTCCGGAGCGTCTGCATCAATGCTTCTTACAAGGTTCTGGTAGATATCCTCAGTCATGAACGGGATCATCGGAGCTGCAGCCTTGGCAACTGTTACCAGCGCTGTGTAAAGTGTCATGTAAGCATTGATCTTATCCTGCTCCATGCCCTTTGCCCAGAAACGCTCACGGCTTCTTCTTACATACCAGTTACTCATATCGTCAACAAATTCCTGAAGTGCTCTTGCAGCCTCCGGAATCTTGTAGGAATCAAGATCCGCATCGACAGTCTTCACCATGGTATTCAGCTTGCTGAGCAGCCATTTATCCATAACCGGAAGCTTATCGTAATTTAAAGTATATTTAGTTGCATCAAAATTGTCAATGTTCGCATACAGTACGAAGAATGCGTAGGTGTTCCACAGAGTGCTCATGAACTTTCTCTGTCCCTCTACAACTGCCTTGCCGTGGAAACGGTTCGGAAGCCATGGAGCACTGTTGATGTAGAAATACCAGCGGATCGCATCTGCGCCGTATTTGTTCAGTGCGTCAAACGGATCTACGGCATTTCCCTTGGACTTACTCATCTTCTGTCCGTTCTCATCCTGTACATGTCCCAGAACGATTACATTCTTATACGGAGCCTTGTTGAAAAGCAGTGTGGACTCAGCAAGAAGGGAGTAGAACCATCCTCTTGTCTGGTCAACAGCCTCGGAGATGAAGTCTGCCGGGAACTGCTGCTCGAACAGGTCTTTATTCTCAAATGGATAATGATGCTGTGCAAAAGGCATTGCTCCGGAATCGAACCAGCAGTCGATTACCTCCGGTACACGGTGCATGGTCTTGCCGCAATCCGGACACTTCATGGTGATATCATCAATGTATGGACGGTGAAGCTCGATGGTCTTCGCACGCTCGTCACCACTCTTCTCATAGAGATCCTGGCGGCTTCCCACGGATTCCATATGTCCGCACTCACACTGCCAGATATTCAGTGGTGTTCCCCAGTAACGGTTTCTGGAAATACCCCAGTCCTGAACGTTCTCAAGCCAGTCACCGAAACGTCCCTTACCGATGCTCTCCGGAATCCAGTTGATAGTATTGTTGTTACGGATCAGATCATCCTTTACTGCAGTCATCTTGATGAACCAGGACTCACGTGCATAGTAGATAAGCGGTGTGTCACATCTCCAGCAATGCGGATAATCATGCTCGAATTTCGGTGCGTCAAAAAGCTTGCCCTCTTTGTCAAGGTCTGTGAGAACCATCGGGTCCGCTTTCTTTACGAATACACCTGCGTATGGTGTCTCTTTGGTCATGTTACCCTGTCCGTCTACGAACTGTACGAACGGAAGGTCATACTCACGTCCGACACGGCTGTCATCCTCACCAAATGCAGGTGCGATATGAACGATACCAGTACCATCACTCATGGTAACGTAGTTGTCACAGGTTACGAAGTGAGCTTTTTTGTGCTGTTTTGCTGCAGCCTCTCCTGTACATGCAAAAAGCGGCTCATATTCTCTGCGCTCAAGGTCTGTTCCTTTATATTTCTCAAGGATCTCATATGCAGGCTCATCATCCTTTGCAAGCTTGCCGAGAACCTTGTCCAGAAGTGCCTCTGCCATGTAGTAGGTATAGCCGTCTGCTGCTTTTACCTTACAGTAGATCTCATCCGGGTTTACACAAAGTGCAACGTTGGATGGAAGTGTCCATGGTGTTGTTGTCCATGCCAGGAAGTATGCGTCCTCACCAACAACCTTGAAACGCACGATCGCAGAGCGCTCTTTAACAGTCTTGTAGCCCTGAGAAACCTCCTGTGCGGAAAGCGGAGTTCCACAGCGTGGGCAGTAAGGAACGATCTTAAAGCCTTTATAAAGGAGACCTTTTTCCCAGATCTCTTTCAGCGCCCACCACTCGGACTCGATGAAATTGTTGTCGTATGTTACATACGGATGCTCCATGTCAGCCCAGAAACCAACGGTAGATGAGAAATCCTCCCACATTCCCTTGTATTTCCATACGCTCTCCTTACACTGCTGAATGAACGGCTCCATTCCGTACTCCTCGATCTGCTCCTTGCCGTCAAGGCCAAGCTTCTTCTCAACCTCAAGCTCAACCGGAAGTCCGTGAGTATCCCATCCTGCTTTTCTCGGAACCATGTACCCCTTCATTGTACGGTATCTCGGGATCATATCCTTGATAACTCGTGTCAGAACGTGTCCGATATGTGGTTTACCATTTGCGGTAGGCGGTCCGTCATAGAATGTGTATGTCTCGCCCTCTTTACGGCTATCCATACTCTTTTCGAAAATCTTGTTGTCTTTCCAGAATTTCTCGACTTCTTTTTCACGGTCAACAAAATTCAGATTCGTGTCAACTTTACGATACACAATATTTACCTCCTGTGTCTGATTACTGGCTGCTGCCTCATCTGTAAGGCCACAGCGGATTGTTTCTTCACAGATACCTGTTCGTGCCAATGCTTCGGGCACTTATAAAAAAAGACCCCATCCTGTAAAAGGACGAAGTCTGATTCGCTGTACCACCTGTTACATTATACGGGCCTGTGTCCGGATCCCTGCGTCTTCTGCTGTGTTCTTATGCTCTGTGTTATGGCGCGGGCTGTTGTTCCATGTCTGTTCATGGCGGACAATTCTTTGTATCTGCCGATATATGTTCCCTGTAACGGAGGAAATCCGTCAGTTCTTACTTAATGATCATCTGTATATCAGATATTCTTCCGGCTACTGCCGGACAACTTCGGAACTGAAGCTCAGGAGTGATATTCCGCCATATTTACTCGTCCCGGGCTCCCACCATCCCCGGTTCGCTGCAAGCTTTCCATATGGCCTACTGTCTCCATCACAGCTTTTTCTATATACGCTGTCTATTATAGGTTGGGGAAAATCCATATGTCAAGTGTTTTCAGGGATTTTTTCTTATTATATGTATGTTCACTTCTTCTTAATGGAATTTTCACAGACTGCAAGTGGTTTTTCCGGGAGGAAAGTGGTATACTACTACAGAATCTTGAGGGCAAAAATACAGCGTTTCATTAATACAATGCTATAATTAATGAAATACTGCACCTCATCACAAAACGGGCAAGATTTTTTCGGTTACTGATCCTCAAATGAATAATAACCTTCTCGCCCGGATTTATCACTGAAAGGTATCTTGTTATGAAAAATATGAAAAAACGATCCTTGCGCCGGATCTTTGCAGGCATTCTCGGCATAGGGATCCTGCTCACAGGCGCAGCTCCCTGCGCGGCTGCTGCCTATGGATACGATGAATATGGTGATCCTATCGTCACTGCCACACCGGTTCCTGATGGTCAGGCCGCAGCAGTCACGCCTGCTCACTCCAGCTATTATTCACAGGCTGCCGACACCGATTCCATTGACGGGTGGCCCAAAGGTCCCGGCATCGAAGCACAGGCTGCAGTCCTTATGGACGTAAATACAGAAGCCGTTCTTTATTCCAAAAATGCGGACACACAGCTCTACCCTGCCAGCATCACGAAGATCCTGACTACACTGCTTGCCTGCGAAAATCTGAACGCTAAGACAAACATTACCGTATCTGAAAAAGCTTCCACCAGTGTAACTGCCGGAGATTCCAGTATTTATGCTGCTCCCGGTGAAAAATTCACCAGGGATCAGGCCCTGATGGCTGTCATGCTCCAGTCCGCTAATGAAATGTCTGTCGCCGTTGCGGAAGAAGTTTCCGGCTCTGTAAAGAAATTCGCAGAACTCATGAACTGGCGCGCCAAGCTTTTTGGCTGCAAGAACACACACTTTAATAATCCCAACGGTCTTCCGGATGAGAATCATTACACCACAGCCTCCGACATGGCAAAGATCGCCAAATCCGCCTGGCTGAATCCTCTTTTCCGGCGATACTGCACCAAACGTTATTACGAGATCCCGCCTACCAATAAATTTGCGGAAGCCCGCCAGCTGCTCAATCATCACAAGATGATGAAAAACGGCGAATATTATTATGAAGGCGTCCGTGGCGGAAAAACAGGCTACACGGATGCATCCGGCAACACACTTGTCACCTACTGCAAACGAGGAAATATAACGCTGGTAGCCGTGATCCTGAATTCTACTTCCGCGGCAAATGCTTACAGCGATACCGCTTCTCTTTTTAATTATGGTTTTGAAAATTTTGAAAAGGTGGATATGAAGGTGTCCATGGAGCCAGTCCCGTTTAAGGTACTCCCTTGTGACAAATATATCCTTAAGAATAACGGAAACACCTATCCGTTTTATTATCAGACAAAGGTTTATGTGACTCTTCCAAAAGGTATCAAAAAATCACAGCTTAACAAACGCCAGGCCGTTCTTCAGAATGCTGTCGGCCCATTGCGTCTGAAAAGCAAATATTATTATAAGAAACAAATGGTCGGATGGGGAATGCAATACGAACGAAACATCGTATCAGATCTTCTCCTGACTTCGTAACATTTTCCTGCGGCGGAGAGATTCGTGCTTTTCACGGATCTCATCCGCCGCTTCTGTATCTTCTGCTCTCAGGGTCTTCACCCCGAAATATTTTCCCTCATCGGTTTTTCGGATCCGGATCTTTCCGGCAACAGGTCCATGCTCATGGCAAAGGGCAAGGCTGTAATACACCTTGGAATTGTTGGTACTGAACCAGCGGATCTTCCTCTTGGCAGGGCATCTGCAAATAGGACACATGGTACTTACCATGGTACGATCCTTCATCAGACGCTCCTTTGATACAAATTCCCTGGACACAAACTTGTCATGGTCTGTATAGGAAATATAGATCTCGCTGTCTCTGGATTTTGGATTCTGATATACATCCAGGGACGGATGGCGGATCATGCAGGCTTCATCGATCTCCAGGAGTATCCTGGCAGTATAGCTGGCGTCTGCCAGTGCCCGGTGAAAATCCCGGTTTTTGGGAAGCTGCAGGTAGTCTGTGGCATATTCCAAGGAACGCCTGGATATTCCATCCTCGAATTTTATGCTGAAAAGTTTCTGCACATCGTAGTAATGCACCGGCCCTGGCATCAGCTTCAGAAGATTATAGTATTTCATATTGCGCTGAAGTTCCATCACATCCTGGTCTCCCCAGGTAAAAAAGCGATACTCCTCCCCGCACCATTCCAGAAATCTGCGGATTGCCCTTGGAAAAGGGATGCCTTTTTCCAGTTCATGATAATCTACGTGGATCACTTCATGGATACTGTCGTGGATCCAGTGGTACACTTTGGGCTTGATCAGGCACTGAAAGGTATCAACGATCTCTCTTTTTTCATTTAATTTTACTGCCCCGATCTCTATGATCTCAAACGGGAGCCGACTATCCGGATGTCTTCTTCCATCCGGATTCTGGTTCCATTCCAGGTCAAATACAATATAGTTCATGGGTTTTCTGTCCTCTTATCTGACTGCTCAGCTGCTTCATAAATGCAGCTGTTTCCGGATCGTTGTCCGGCTATTTCATATTTTTGCATTCGGACACAGAATAAATCGCTTCAAACAGCTCCTGCTGGAAGCTTTCTGTATCTGCATCTGTCAGAATCATATCTTTCATTTCGTCTTCTTCGTGTAGCCACCAGCGGAAATCGCATAATGTGGCACCCCGTCCGGCACCGTCTGAACAATCCACATCCAGGAATACTTTTTCTGTTTTAAAGAACTCCGGATGGATGAGATACATAAACGGTACAGCAGCATGGATACTTGCAACGCAGCGATATTTAGAAAAATTTTCAAGTACGTAGCCAGCCATATCTCCACAGGCTCTGGCTGCCGGATCACCGGACTGGCACAGCTTCATGATCTGGTTTCTGGTGAGATTACATTTCAGGGTAGCATCCAGTCCACACATGATCAGTGGGATTCCGGAATCGAATACAATCTTTGCCGCCTCCGGATCTGCGTAGATGTTGAATTCCGCTGCCGGTGTGATGTTTCCGCCTTTTGCTGCGCCGCCTGTAAATACGATTTTTCTGATCTTATTCTTTATTTCAGGAAAAACCTTCAACAGAAGTGCAAGATTAGTCATTGGTGCAGTTTCGATCATTACTACCTGCTCGCCCTCCGGAATGGCATTCAGAATGTCACGTATAAAAAGCACTGCATTATCAGAAGCAGCCTCTGATTTTGCTTCCGGCAGTACGCAATGGCCAAGCCCTGTCTCTCCGTGGAATTCTTCCGCATAAATTGCCGCTTTCACAAGAGGACGGTCCTGGCCTCCTGCCACCGGAACCTTCAGTCCGTAAAAATCCACCAGCTCCAGTGCATTTTTGGTCACTCTTTCTATCCTGGTACTTCCTGCAGATGTCGTCACTGCAAGCAGCTCCAGTTCATCCTGATGTGCTGCCGCATATGCCAGTGCGATCCCGTCATCGATTCCGGGATCACAGTCCATGATAACCTTGATCTTATCTCCCATATATTCACCTCTGTAAAAACTCTTTCCCCAATTTTATAGTATTGCCGAATTTCCGCTGTTTACCTGTTCCAAGTATAACAGAGTGAGGAAAGAGTGTAAAGTTAATCAGAATTCGTTACTGTTCACTCCGTTCTCAGCAACACGCTTCGCGATGCACAGAATTTATGCTGATTGCATAAATTCGCGCGGTATGTCTCGGGTTTTCTGTGACCTTCGCTCACACAAAACACCTCGCGGAATATTATCAGTAAACAGTAATCAGAATTCACCTCTGTACTTCAGGCTGAAACGTAAAGAACCCCTCTGCCGGACATTGGCAGAGGGGTGGAAAAAAGGGGGTTATATTCATTTATATAAACAAATGCAATGTGCAATTTGGAGCTTTAATATTTGCAATATCCGTTTGGGTTGTTCCGGATATTGTTATTATGCTATATTCCATCACCCGGAGCTTGCAATCCAGTACCGGCGCTTCACAATAAATGCTGATCAATCAATAGAAACAAATTTCTTCTCTTCTGCTTCTTTCTTGGTTTCTTCCTTCGGGAAGGTTACATGAAGGATTCCGTTCTCATATTTCGCATGGATATCTTCATGCTTAATGCTCGAGCCTACATAAAAGCTTCTGTTGCAGGTTCCTGTATAACGTTCTCTGCGAACATATTTACCTTTATCATCCTTCTCGTCCTTCTTCTCTTCTCTGGTTGCCTGAATGTTCAGATAACCATTCTTCAGCTGGATCTTCACATCCTCTTTCTTAAATCCCGGAAGATCGATCTCCAGTTCATAATTGCCATCTACATCAAGGATATCTGTCTTCATCATATCCTTCACCTGAGGATAAGCATTGGCAGCTGCCTGACGGCCTGTCGGATATCCCATAAAATCATCAAATAAATCTTCTCCGAAAATACTTGGCATTAACATAACTCATTCCTCCTGATCTATATTCGCTGCGTGCTGCGCAGGCGTTTTTAGTTTACTGTTTCTGAAAACATCTGCAAATTCTGTAAGAACTTTCTCCGGAAGATTTCTTTTTTCTCTCTTCCTTTGTTCTGTATGTACTATAACACGCATTATTAGCACTGTCAATAGGCGAGTGCTAATTTCACACTTTCTTCACATTTCACGTAATTTTACGATCCATTTTTCCGATACATATGTCTGAAGCGCCGAAGATAGAAGGACTCCCAGGATCAGAAATGGAACTGCCTGTAAAAACACTCCCATAAATACATAAATATAATAACTGCTTTCATAAAAAAGAGCCCACGTCTGCTGAATACAGAAAAGAACATCTGTATCGGGACCATGGATTCCGTATTCAGTGCAGTGGAGATATGCTTCATGAGATCTGTCGAATAATACATTTAATCGATACCGGGACGGTAATAAGGCAGGCTACCGCACCAGATAGCATGGCTGCAACATCCTGGAATAGGAACTGGGAATTAAGAATGATCTCTAGGCTATATTGCTGTGTCTGAATGTATGAAAATAATAAAATAGTTCCTCCAAGATAAGCAAACAGCAACGTATTTACCGTTGTACCGATAATTTCTTTCCCAACCTGATAGCCGGAAGCTGTAAGCTCTTTCGCTGTCAGACTGTTTTTATGAGTCCAGACTTCATATACAGAAGATGTTACAGATAATGCTGTATCGATAACAGCCCCAAGAGTACTGAAAACAGTTACAAATATTCCTACATGAAGCATGTTAATATGAAGGTCCGTACTGTAATAATACATAAAATCGTCTTCCGAAATCTGCAGCTCATTTAACCCGTAACTTCCTGATCTCCACGTAATAATATAAATCGGAATAAACAAAAGTAAAATTACCAGCAGTGTAGCCAGAAAAGCCGCCCGCGTCTTTGGATTATTTCCGTTCTGATAAAACAGAGAAATATAACAGACACCTGCACCTGCCACCAATATCAGGAGCAGTACAGGAAAACCGGCAGACATCAGCATAATTGAAAAAAATAAAATTACAATATTCCCCGCCAGTGTCATAATTGACATGGCTCCACGCTCTCCGCCAATCAAGATCACCAGAAAAATTAAAATCAATGCAAGAAAAATGATCATTCTCTGACACCCCTTTTCCGTGATGGTATTTTCATAATCGCTGAAGCAATAAAAACAGATACCGGTATTGCCAGTACAATTCCAATACTTTCTATCAGAAAACGACAGATATCATATGGAATGTGGTATCTCACGATCGTTATAAAACTTATATCATTATTCATCTTAAGTATGAACATGGGAATCATGCCGCTTGCCAGAACAAACAGCAGTACATTTATCATGGTTCCCATAATATCATATCCGATTTCACGACCGGAATGTATCAGTCTTCTCAGAGAAACCGATGGATTTTTCCGCACGATCTCTCCTACTGCTGCGCTGATCGTCACCGTCACATCCATAATTGCACCAAGTCCTGTCAGCATAATATCTGCCCAGAATATATCTGCTGAATTGCCTGTACTTCCAAGGTATTCCAGATTGGAATAATCCAGATCTCCGTACATATAAATAGAAAATTCAAACAATGCCATGATCAGAAACAGAACACACAGTGTTGAAAGAACTGAGGAAAATGTTTTTCTATGAATTCCATTTAAGCAGATCAATGTAGTCAGTGAAAAAAGAACTGCGATGACATTACAGATATTTAAAATATTTTTGCCTTCTGTAAAAGCCTGAAATCCATACGCAAATATGACTGTATTCAGTATCAGTGATATGATCGTGTAAAATCCCTGCTTTCCTGTAATGCAGATCAGAAGAAAAAATAATCCTCCTGCCAGTAATGCCAGATACCCATCCCTTTTTACAGAACGTATCGTTTTTCCGGGGCTTTCCTTTGAACCGCTTAAAAGAACGGTGTCTCCTTTATGATATTTCTTGGTCTGAACCTGAGAAGATGTATATTCATTAGAGACCGTTATTTTTTCCCCTTTATGCGAACCGTTTAATATCCGTGCCGTAATATTCTGAGTATAATAATATTCTTTTGAGCCCCTGGTTCCTTCTCTGCTCAGAGTCTGTTTTTCTGTTACGGAACATATTTTTGCCAGCGGTGTATGATAAAATCGGGAATTACAGCAGGTAAACAGAACAAAAATAATATATATGCCGGCTAAAAGATATTTTTTGTGAAATATGCAGGATTTCATTAACTTCATTCCCCCTGTAGAAATATTGCAATTGTAAACGCACTGACCGGTTGCTTTTTATCGAAGTAACATTCTACGCTTTTTGAAAGTATTGGTCAATATAAGGTATACAAAAAACAGCAGCAGAACCGTTTTCACAGTTCTGCTGCCCCCATAATTATTTTAACAAATACCTAACTCCAAAAAAGCCATTATTTACAAAGCGCAGAAAATGCATCTGCAACAAACTGAACCTTGGTTCCGATAATAACCTGTACAGAAGTTTTTCCAGGTTTGATCACGCCTGCAACACCTGCAGATTTGATCACCTTATCATTTACAGCTGTAATATCCTTAACCTCAAGTCTCAGTCTTGTGATGCAGTTATCGATGCTTGTGATGTTCTCTTTTCCGCCACAGCCTTCCAGGATCTTTGCGGCAATAGCAGTATAGTCATCATTTGCAAGCTCAATATTCTTCTCTGCCTCAAGATCATCATCGTCTTCTCTTCCCGGAGTCTTCAGATCAAATTTCTTGATGGCAAAAAGGAATACAACATAGAATACGATAAATGCTGCAATTCCAAGAGGAAGGATGAGCCATGTCTTCTGTGCTGCCGGAAGTGAGGATGAGAAAAGTAAATCCATCGCACCGGCGGAGAAGCTGAAGCCTGCACGGAATCCAAGAGCAACTGTGATCATGGTAAAGATACCGTAAAGTAATGCATAAATTACATAAAGGCCAGGAGCAAGGAACATAAATCCAAACTCGAACGGCTCAGTTACACCACAGATAAATGCACAGATCGCTGCAGATGCAACAAGACCGATGGCAACTTTTTTCTTTGCAGGTTTCGCACATCTTACCATTGCAAGTGCTGCACCAGGAATACCAAACATCATACATGGGAAGAATCCGGACATGTACATTCCAAGGCTCCAGGATACATCTGCAGAGGTTTCACCTGCCCAGAAGTGCTGAAGATCACCAAGTCCGATGGTGTCAAACCAGAATACATTGTTCAGTGCGTGATGTAATCCGGTAGGGATCAGCAGACGGTTCAGGAATGCATAGATACCTGCACCAACAACATCCATACCTGCAACTGCTTTTCCTAATGCTACAAGTGCACTGAAAAGTAATGGCCACACAAACAGTAATACAGCAGATACGATAATGGAAACCACTCCTGCGATGATCGCTACGCAGCGCTTGCCGCTGAAGAATGACAGCCAGTCAGGAAGCTTGGTGCTCTTGAATTTGTTATAGCATGTAGATCCGATGATACCGGCAAGGATTCCGATAAAAGGATTCGCAATTTTGTCAAATGCAAGAGTCTTTGTTGCACTGTCAGCGATTGATGGCATGATGGTTGTAACAAATCCTGTAGAAAGAAGTGTTGTGAGCATCAGCCAGGATGCAAGTGCAGCAATTCCGCCGGTTCCGTCATTCTTTTCTGACATACCGACACCGACACCGATAGCAAAAAGGATTGCCATGTTGTCGATCAGAGCTCCGCCTGCCTTAACCAGAAACAGACCGATCAGATTGGCTGCGCCATGAATGTCTCCACCCTGCATAGTTGCCGGACATAACCAGTATCCGATACCCATGAGGATACCACAGATTGGCAGTACTGCCACCGGAAGCATTAACGCTTTTCCCAGTTTTTGAAGAAATTTCATATATTTCCCCTCCCTTAAAATAAATATATTTGACCGGATCACTCCGGTTATAACACCCCGAAAATTGCTACTATCTCCGGGCTGCTATAAGCCTGTCAGCTGCATGAAGATGATCATGAAAGCTTGAGGACGGCTTCATCCGCCGAAACATCCCCCTCCTTCTGGAGGCTTATCTTTCCGTAATCATCTGTGTTGCAGATCAGAACCGGAATAATTGTGTTTAAACCAGCTTTCTCAATTTTGTCCAGATCAGCCTCTATCAGAAGATCACCCTTTTTAACCTTGTCACCTGCTGCAACGTGGGCTTTAAAGGGTTCGCCCTTAAGTGTGACTGTATCCAGTCCGATATGTATCAGTATTTCCGCGCCCTGAGTGCTTGTCAGCGTAACTGCATGAAGCGTATCAAATACCATTGCCACCTCACCGTCTGCCGGAGCATATATCCTGCCGTCTGCCGGGATCACGGCGAAACCGTCACCCAGTACCTTATCCGCAAAGACAGGGTCCGGAACCTCCGCAAGGGGAACCACTCTACCCTTGCAGGGTGCATAGATTAAATTTCCTTTATCTTTTCCTTTAAAAAATTTCAGCATATTCTCTTCCTCCCGTTATTTCACCACTTCTTCCGGTATTGATATCCGCGATGTCGATTTGTAAATATGTCTATATATTTTTTATCCGTTCCGAGTTTATATTATATATTTCGTATAATTTTCATTTTTTGGTTTTTAGGCATGTGTATATATTAACCATTATTTTCGGTTTTGTTCACATTTTTATCGGTATTTTTCAAAAAAATAAGCTGTAGCACATTAACGCGACAGCTTATGTGAGAATATTCAGTTTACTTCAGCAGTTCTTTTTCACTCCTTTCTCTTGCCTCCGGAGCCTGTTTATTCATCTTCTCCGGGAAGCCGAACATGGATACACAGGCGATATTGTCACCGCCCACCTTCGATGCAAGCTGCAGATATCCCGTCATTTTTTTCCTGTATTTCACAAATTGTACAATGTATGTAAAGCTTTGTCGGTCGCTTACTGCAAAATTTTGATCCGTTTTGAAATAAGTTTCTTTACATTTATCCCAAAAAACTCCCTCACATATCAGTTTTTTCTGATACATGAGGGAGTTTCTGATTTATGACTGTGATTTATGACTGATCTATGATCTATTTTGCTTTATAACGGTAAACGGTTTTTACTGCTGTGCTGTCTTTACCATTTGTCCAATCACTTTCGGAGGTTGTGGTCTGAGTCTGGAGTTTTTTGTTCTGGTACTGGTTCATGCGGTACCAGGCCTGGCCTCTGGCTCCGTGGCTTCCGTAGGCGCCGTTACAGGTAGTTCCGCTGGAGCACCATACCCGGCTGCCGTTCCCGTTCCAGTTCAGCAGATAATAGGTAATGCTCGGGTCATCTCCATCTGCGCCGGAAGCAGCTACGGTTACCTGACTGGCTGCCACACTGTCAAAATGTACATAAGAGCCCGTCTGCGCAAAGTTTACATTCTGTCCGGTATTCGGTCCGCAGAAATGATAGTAATAATAGCCCACCAGCTGTCTGGAAGCAGATGTCTCCAGTGGTCTTACAGACTCATAAACACCACCATCATTGACATAGCTGGAGGTTGTTTTCTGATAGGTGTGTTTATACTGGATCGTATATTTATCGGAAGTGATATTCTTGGGAAGCGTATCCACATAAACCCAGTTTTTAGGTTTCGCCTTGATCTTAAAAGTCTTTGTTACGGTTCCGCTGTAATTCCCCTTAAACTTCACCGTTACCTTATAAGTACCAACATTTTTTCTTCCACGGGAATATGACACCTTATAATTGCCGGAACTGATGGTTTTATTATTCGCACCAGTTACTTTTACCTTCGGTGTTTTTACTTTTCCGTCGTATGTATAGCTTGTTGCAGAAAGCTTTATTGTCTTCGGATAATAGATTGTTTTCTTTCCGGTCACCGCACCGCAGGAGCAAAGATACTGGACATATCCGTTCCTGGATGTAGTTGCTTTCTTCACCTGTTTTTTGTAGCTGTGTTTATGAGCTTTTCCGGTAATCTTAAAGGTTTTTGTAACGGTTCCCGAGTAATTGCCTTTAAACCGAACTGTTACCCGGTAAGTTCCAACATATTTTCTTCCGGCAGAATAGGTAACTGTATAGTTGTCTGCACTGATCACCCTGTTGTTGCTGTCTGTAACCTTTACCGTTGGCTTTTTTACTTTTCCATTATAAGTATAGCTTGTTCTGGAAAGCTGTATTTTTTTCGGATAATAGATAATCTGTTTATTCTGTATACTTCCGCAGCTGCACTGCTCCTGTGTATATCCGTTGGCAGTGGTGGTTGCCTTTACTGTTACTCTCTGATAGCTATGTGTATGTGTGACCGGAGCTGCCTGGACAGTGAAATTCACAGAATCCGAAAATGTATATGCATACTGTGCATGATTCACAGATGCCACCGCTACTCTGTAATTCCCCGCCGGCAGTGTGCAGGACCAGTTTGTTCCATTCACTCCATACTGAACTTGCGTCGGATTGGATTCTCCTGCTTTATACACATATACATCATAATATCTGGCATAGCTTGTTGCATTCCAGGAAAACGTTGTGGTCTGATTCGCTTTTCCCGGATTCACGCTCACATATGGCTTGCCCGGTACACGAACGCCCGGATAGATAAAGCCAAGCAGCACCTTGTTGGAATCATAAGGGCGCCTTCCTCCGACTGCATTGGTCAGTGTATATCCATATGCAACTCCATGAGAGGAGGTCTGATCTTTGTCCGTTCTTCCTCCCTCATCTACCGTAAATCTGTTGTTTCCAAGATTAGCTGTTACATAAGCAACATGTCCGTAATAATCTCCGCTCCATACAGCAATAGAACCGGGAACAGGCTCATTTCCTACTGCATAGCCCTGATTGATAGCATTTTGCCACCAGCTTACCGCATTTCCCCATGCAGGCAATGCGATTCCCTGTCTGTCATACACGCACTGCCATGCAAAGCGTGTGCAGGGGATCTCGTATAAGCCATCTCGATCCACATCCTGTGTTGTAGGATAAGGATTACCTGCTGCTGTTACCGTTGCTGCCGGTACCGCACTGAAGGCAGTTACTGCGGACAGCGCAAGGACCATTAATTTTTTCAGAAGCTTCTTTTTCATAGTTTTCTCCTTTCCTGCGGTTTCATCCTTCTTACCGGATAATCCTGATCTGGCACGCCTCCATGGCTTTCAGTGCATTCTCATGACTCTCCGGTGTTACACCTGCGCAGCATGTGGCATCAACACAGATCGGCACTTCCGGAAGGGATGCCTTGATCAGCAGAGCATTGGAGATCACACAGATATCTGTGCAAAGTCCCACAAGAGTAATACTTCCGATTCCTTCATCTTCATCGATCATAGTCAATTCCCCGGCAAGATCGGTGGAGCCGAAGGTTTCTTTATCAATGGGTTCTGTTTTCCTTAAGGCGTCCAGCTCTTCCCGGATCTGCCATCCAGCTGTGCCCCGGATACAGTGAGGAACCGGAAGGTTTTTCCCTTCCTGTGTCTCCAGATAATACGTTTCATGGGTATCCCTTGTAAAAAATACCTTTCCTTCAAAATTCCGGATCTTCTCCTCAACCTTCGGAACAATGGCAGCTGCCTCCTTCGTGCCAAGTGCACCGTCGATGAAATCATTTTGCATGTCTACTACAATGAGAATGTTCTGCATGTTTGTCACCCCTTGTTTCATAATTTATTTCTGTACGACAAGTTTATGATACTCTTATTGTGCATACTCTCACGGAAGATGTCAAGGTAAAGAAAAGTCTCTCAGACTTCAACGATCCATACATCCCACGCAGGAATGATCAGCTGTGACTCCGCTTTGATCGTCTCACCGGTAAGTACGTCTTCTCCATCACTGTATTTATACGCAACAGACTGCTCCTTTGCAGAATAATTCAGAAAATACCAGACAGTTTTTCCAAGATCATTCGTTCCTTCACGAACGATCACCGGATATCCGTAACCGGATAACTTTACCCCTGCATCGCCAAGAGCAGCTTTTATCACATTCTGAAGTGTGGCATTATCTGTCATGCATCCCAGATAGTATGCCATACCTTTTCCATACTGGTTTCTGGTTATTGCAGCATATCCTTTCCAGTTATAATGTTCATATTCTGCAAGCACCTCTGCGCCTTCCGGTTTGAGAAGTTCCATAAAAAACCGCCCTTTTCTTCCATGCCAAAACATGAGAAAAGGGCGGTTCCTGTTTCATTTTTTACAAAAACTGTTTTATTTACCTTCAGCAATGTCCTTAGTGATCTTCAGGAATTTATCGATATCATCTGTTCCATGGCAATGGAGCGGAGAAACACGAAGTGCACCCTCAAGACCAAGAGTCTCAACAATACGTTTGGAATACGGGCTGCTCTTTACACGCTCGAACAGAGTAACTCCATGCTCAAGATATCTTCTTGCACACTCTGCAAATTCAATACCCTCGATACCCATGGCAACGATCAGATCCTTATAAGTAAGATCCTCCATATCCACATAAACCTGAACCCCCGGAATATGACGAAGCCCCGGAACCTTATCGGTACCTTCCAGCATACGGTACAGAAGCGCTCTCTCCTGAAGATGAATGTGATTCATACCCTCAACAAAAAGCTCACGCTTATTATATTTCTGTGCGGAATCACCCAGGAAATGCTTACCGATACTGCAAACATAATCAATAACCGCCATCATAGCCGCAAAGTTAGCCGGAGCTGGAGTACCAAGAGCCCATACATTATCATCCTTGCAGGTCAGCTTGATATGCGGCATCACAGCAACACGGTCAGAAACATAAGCATAACCGCAGCCACGTACACCAAAGAACTTATACGGTGCAAAGTTGCAGACATCCACATCCCAGTCCTCAACATCGATCACTGCATGAGGAGCATGCTGAACTGCATCACTTACAATGTAGATATCCGGATTGATCTCTTTTGCACGACGTGCGATCTCCTTGATATCCATGATATTACCGGAAATATTGGAAGCAGCCATAATACTGAGAAGAACCGTATCCTTATCTACATACTTCATGATCTCATCCGGATCAAGGCCACCAGTCACCTTATTAGCCGGAACCTCACGAAACTCTCTGCCGGTCTTTTTACAGTAATACTCAACCGCATCATGAGCAGACGGATGCTCCAGAGCAGAAGTAACTGCGTTCTTACCCCAGTCAACACCTTCCATGATCGTACCAACCGCATGGAACATGGTCTGAGAAGCAGTCAGCTCAGTGATAAGTGCACCACTCTTTGCACCAAAAATAACCTCAAGGATCTCCTGCGTACCATTCTTCACATAATCCGCCAGATCAAAGCCCCTGCCGCGGGCACGCTCCGGACAATCCGGAAATTCCTCAATCGCAGCCTTAGCCTCAACAGCCTTCTTAAGTCTCAGAGAACCACCGGAGTTCTCAAAGAAAAGTCTCGCGCCATACTGTGGATCCTTATCTGCATAATAAAACTGAGACTTCAGCTTCTTCTGATATGTATCTGAAAACAAAACGCCATGATTAAATTCCATAATAATATCCTCTCCTTCATCACATAAGCCCCGGTAACCCGGACAGCCAGCTATTCATGAACACTCTTATTTCATACGACTGTGTTCAGTATATATCTCTCATCAGAAGATAGCATAACACATTTACAAATAGTTATAAAATGAATAATGTAACTGTATTATATTAACATTGTTTATATTTTAACACAGCGTAGCACTGATAGCTCATCCAACTCCCGAGCAGCCACACTACCCTACCGCCCTGAAAAGCCAGCCCGTGAGGCGTGTGCTGCCTGTCGCCGGACTCTGCAGGAGGGGAGCTGATTCTTGGCTGGCGGAAATCTGCGTTGTTTTACAAAAGTCCGCTGTCTGAGCGGCTGCAAGACGCGAGTTCGGACTTTTGTAAAACGCTTTTAGCAGATTCCCGGCAGCCTAGAAGCCAGCCCCCGACGAAGCCCCGGCGGCAGGCAGCACACGCCTCACGGGCGTCCCTTTTCACCAAAAAAAGCCGAACCAGCCACATCCCGCAGCCAGTTCAGCTCACCCCATACAACTACAAACTCACTCACCATCAACCCAGGCAAGCAGCTTCCCGGTAAAAACCCTATTAAAGAAATGGATCACCGGTCCCAGCCCAAAAGCCGTCACCAGTGTACCAATACCCACAACACCACCAGTCAGATAACAGATCAGCGCACAAAGCACATCATTAGACATCCTGTGCCAGAAATAAGGAATCTTCGGCCATCTCTCTGTCATGATCAGCGAAAGACTATCATAAGGCGCAACCCCCTCATCCGGCATCTGATACATCGACAGTCCCAGACAGCAGATCACAACACCCACACACAGTGCCACCAAACGTACCGGCAGCGCCACAAGCTCCAATCCCAAAACACCAGTATAAATATTATAAAAGAAAGTAGTAATATAAGCCAGACAAACCGCATTCACAACCGTACCGATCCCCAGGAACCTTCTGCCAAAAGCAATCTCAATGATCAGCAGCACAATATTTACAATCAGCTGGAAATTACCATACGCCATACCAATCATATCCGCAACCGCCATATTCATTCCACTGAACGGATCCGTTCCAAGCCCGGCAAGCTTGAAAATTCCAATCCCCATACCTGCAAAAACATTTCCGATACACATGATCAGAACATGCTTCCAGTTAATGTTCTTCAAAAAATCCCCCATAAACCTCATACCTCATCCTCTCTGAAAATATTGTCAGGCAGATATCCACGATCCACCTTCACTGCGCAAGATCCATACCAGATAATACCTTAATAACCAGCCTGCTGCAACGCTTATATTCTATCACACCCCCTCACCCCTGTAAAACACAAAAACCCCAAGAAACAACAAAAAGCAACAAAAAAAGACATCCTGCAGACCACATTATATGATCTGCCGGACATCTCTCTTTTTCATATCACGCTGTTAATTCAATTTCACAATCACCAGTCAATCCCGAAGCTCTCATGGCAGAGCCTCGTTATTTCAGATATCCCGAAAAATTTTTCCAATATCCAATATTATTTAATAAACTTAACCTCAGGATAAATTGCCTGCTTGGCAGCCTCTTTGCGCTCATTAAATACAACCTTGTTCTCCTCAAACAGGTTACGTCCCTGTGCATCGATAGATACGATCAGCGGTCCAAACTCCTTAACCTTGTTGCACCATAAAGTCTCAGGCATTCCAAGCTCATCCCAGTGATGCTCAACAATCTTCTCAACCTCTGTAGCAGCCACAACTGCACATCCAGCCGGGAAAACACAGTGGATAGCACCGAACTCTTTACAAGCACGCTCCGTATTCGGGCCCATACCACCTTTACCAACGATCACTCTGACACCAGTCAGTTTTGTAAACTCATACTCGAACTTCTCCATACGCATAGAGGTTGTCGGTCCTACAGAAACCATTTCATAATCATCCTCTGTACCCTCGATCTTGCGAACGATCGGGCCGGCATGGAAAATAGCTTTGTTGCGGATATCATACGGAAGCTCTCTTCCATACTCAACCAGACGACGGTGAGCAACGTCACGACAGGTCATCAGATCTCCGTCCAGCCATACAATATCACCGATTTTGATATCAGCCAGGTCTTCTGCGCTTACAGGTGTAATAAGAACTTTTTTATCTCCTCTGATTTCGATCATGATTTTTCCCTCCGTTTATATTATGCATTAAATTTCCATGTGGAATGAGTATCACAGGTTACTGTAAGATCCGGATTTACAACCAGATGTCCACGACGGTGGGACCAGCATCCAACATTTACTGCAACACCGATGGTAGATGGATGTCGTGCAGTATTCTCAATGTTAACACCCATTACAGAATACTTTCCGCCCATACCCTGCGGTCCAAGGCCGATGGCATTGATACCATCCTCGAGAAGCTTCTCCATTTTTGCTGCGTTTGCGTTATCGTTGTGAGAACCGATCGGACGCATCAGCGCTTTCTTGGAGTTCAGAGCAGCTGTCTCTACAGATGTTCCTACACCAACACCAACAAGAAGTGGAGGACACGCATTCAGTCCGTAGGTTGTCATCTGATCAAGAACGAAATCTGTAATACCTTCATATCCTGCCCCCGGCATCAGAACCATTGCTTTTCCCGGAAGGGTACATCCGCCGCCTGCCATATATGCGTAGATCTCACATTTATCGCTGTTAGGAACAATATCCCACCATACAGTCGGGGTTCCTTTACCAACGTTTTTCTTTGTGTTGTACTCATCAAAAGTCTCAACGGAATTATGTCTTAACGGTGCTGCAAAAGTAGCCTGAACAACAGCATCTTTCAGAAGTGCTTCCAGCTCATTGATATACGGGAAATTTGTTCCGCATTTCAGCCAGAACTGAAGAACACCTGTATCCTGACAGCTTGGACGGTTCAGCTCTACAGCAAGACCCTGGTTCTTTGTCATTGTCTCATAAAGAACCTTTGGAAGTGCAGCTGTTTCCTGTGAACCAAGCTCTTCAAGTTTATTAACTACGTCATCCGGTAATTTTTTTCCAATATGGGCAACAAAATCTGCTACCATGTCTGTTAATACTTTAACTCCATTTTCCTTAGTCATGATTTACCTCCTGATATGGTTCGATGGTTTAATGTTTTTTAGTTACATAGGTTTTTGTTGGTTGTTTCATCATTAATTTTGGCTGATTAATGGTTAAGATGGCTTTTTGGCTTATTTATCACTTCCCCTGTACTGTATGATCAGTACAGGAGGGAATGAACTTAATTGATCAAAAGTGTTGCTGGTCACAAAGTGAACAGTAACTCAAAAGTTTCTCTCCTTACGGATAGAACGGAAACAGGATCGGTAACAGGATCATACAGATCACAAAGGATACCAGAATCAGCGGCAGACCGGATTTCACATAGTCCTTGAATTTGTATCCTCCAAGACCGACTACCATGGTGTTTGCCGGCATACCGATCGGTGTTGCATATGCACAGGAACCTGCGATAACAGTTGCGATAACAACGGCTCTCGGATCTGCTCCGAGGTTGTTTGCAAGAGATACCGCAATTGGAATCATCAGTGCTGTGGTTGCTGTATTTGACATGAAATTTGTCAGCACACAGGTTACAATAAAAATCACCAGAAGAAGAAGGATCGGACTCGGATCTGCTCCAAGAAGTCCTACGATCTTATCTGCGATCAGTTCTCCGGCTCCGGTTGTATCCAGCGCTTTTGCAAGTGTCAGAGAACCGCCGAAAAGGAATACAACTTTCAGGTCAATAGATTTCAGTGCTTCTTTTTCGGAAATAACTCCTGTCAAAACCAGGACGATGGCTCCGATACATGCAGAAACCTCAATGCTGATACCGATCTCTTTTTCAAAGATCATTGCAAGGATCACAAGGATCAGAACTACCAGAGAAACCGTCTGTTTCCACTTCGGTACATGGCTGAAATCCTGCTGATCTTCAAGCGCTTCCCCGGCCGCATGGTTTCCATTGGGAAGGAAACGATATCCGATAAAAACAAAATAGAGGATTCCAAGAACAAGCATCGGAACTCCAACCGGCGCATACATAAAGAAGCTTGTGGAAAGCCCCATCTCCTGCAGAGCATTGACACCCATCAGGTTTCCCGGCGCACCGATAATGGAAAGGTTTCCGCCAAGAGCTGCCGCAAATACCAATGGCATCAGAAGACGGCTTCTGGAATACCCGGACTCATCGGCGATTCCACAGACGACCGGGATCAGCACTGCTGCGGTACCTGTGTTGGATAAGAACCCGGACATTACACCTACGATTACCATGATCGCAATGATCAGTGTTTTTTCTGTTCTGGCAAATTTTGTGACCAGGCCTCCGATCTTGTTTGCCATTCCTGTTTCAAACAATGCCTGGCCTACTACAAACATGCCAACGCAAAGGATTACGTTACTGTTTACATACTGTGAAAATGTTGTTGTTGCATCCACAACTCCTGTGAGTGTCAGACCGATGGCACAGATTGAAGCAGTCAGTCCAAGAGGAATTTTTTCAAGGATGAAACTGATAATGGTGAACACAAGAAACAGCAATGTTATAGTTGTCTGAGACATTTCTGTACTCTCCTTCCATTTGGTTTTTTCCTGAAAAGTATAGGCCGTACACGTTTCTTTTGATGGTTCCATTATAACCGATGTACATATAAAAAAACAAATTAATGAAACATATATCCGCATAAAAAATATTTATAGTATCAGTTTTTAATGATAATTTTTGTGCACTACTAACATAAAAGCAGCATCTTAGCAAATGAATCTGGCAAATATTATATTTCTATGCTATTTTTATGTAGACACCCAAATACTCTGTCACATCTTTTCCGGACGGAAATGAAAAACTTTACTAAAAAATTTAATCTGACAATACATCGAGAGAAGGTTTATCATGACACTGAATCAACTACGCTATTTCTGCACAGCCAGCCGCTGCCACAGCATCACAAAGGCAGCCGAAGAATTATATGTGACCCAGCCCACCATTTCCATGGCTATCCGCGATCTGGAGATTGAATTCGGGATCAGTCTTTTTTCCAGAAAAGGAAATCAGCTGAGTCTGACCCAGGAGGGAGAGTCCTTCTACCAAAAAGCTACCTATATCCTTCAATATTGTAATGAGCTTCAGGCCGATTACTCCAGCATGTCCAGGATAAAGCCCCCTCTTCGCATCGGGATCCCTCCCATGCTGAGTACCGTATTTTTTCCGGAGCTGCTTACGGCGTTTCACGAAAAGCACCCGGAAATTGCCGTAGTACTGGAAGAATACGGATCTGTCCGTGCCTGCAATCTGGTACAGGATGACACCCTGGATGTAGCTTTGGTCAATATGGAACAGTATAATATAGATAAATTTCACAACACTGTCCTGGCCAACGACCAGGTGGTTTTCTGTGTGAGCAACGACCACAGGCTGGCAGAAAAAAAATCAGTCACAACAAAAGATATGGCGAAAGAGCAGCTGATCTTTTTCAATGCTGACTCCGTCCAGAATCAGATCCTGAAAATGCGTTTTGAGATGGATGGCCACACCCCCAATATCGTTATGCGGAGCAGCCAGATCTACACCACCCTACAATTTGTAAAAACCGGAAAATATGGCTGCTTTCTCTACTCCAGCATGACCGATAACTTTTCCACTTCCAATGTTACCGGTATCCCGCTCAATCCACCTGTCCGCATAAAAATCGGCATGGTATGGAAAAAAAGCAAATATATCAGCGGCGATATGCTGACATTTCTGCATTTCACCCGCATGTATTACAAAGAACATCCGCTGATAGAAAAGTAAATCCCAAAACTTCCAATTATATGTCGATTAATTTTTCTAATAAATGCAATTTTTTTTAAAAAACCATTGAAATCCATCAATTCATGTGATACTCTGTGTTACAGTGTTTTTCTACACGAAACGAATGACCGCCACCACCGTACACAAAAGGTCCTGGCATCATTCAAAAATAAAAAAACTCAGGAGAGTCTCTTCAAATCAAAAGGGAAGAGCGCCGAAGGTGTACGCAGCACACAAAATGCTGTAAATCTCTCAGGCAAAAGGATGGAGGAAAGAGTAATGTTTACACAAATCAACAACTTTATCACATGGTTTGACGGAGTCGTTTGGGGACTTCCGCTGATCATTCTGATCCTGTTCACAGGAATTCTGTTAACCACTCGGTTAGGTCTTTTACAGGTAAGGCACCTCGGAAAGGCACTGAAATTCATGGTAAAAAATGAAGAAGGCGGCGATGGTGAGGTCACAAGCTTTGGAGCTCTGTGTACTGCGCTTTCAGCAACCATCGGAACCGGAAATATCGTAGGTGTCGCAACTGCTATCGCAGCTGGCGGACCAGGAGCACTTTTCTGGATGATCGTAGCCGCATTCTTCGGAATGGCAACCAAATACGCAGAAGGACTTCTGGCGATCAAGTACCGTACCATTGACAAAGAAGGCCACGTTCTCGGCGGACCTTTCTACTACATCGAAAACGGTATGGGAAAACAGTGGAGATGGCTTGCCAAGATCTTCGCATTTTTCGGAGCAGGTGTGGGACTTTTCGGTATCGGAACCTTTACACAGGTAAACGGTATCGCATCTGCAGTTACCAATTTCTTTGACCCGGATAAAGCACACACAGTAGCACTTTTCGGAAATACATATTCCTGGGCAACTGTAGTCGCATGTCTGATACTTACCGTATGTGTAGGACTTGTCGTTCTCGGCGGAATCAAGAGAATCGCAAAGGTATCCCAGGTCGTTGTACCGTTTATGGCAGTTCTCTATGTTGTACTGGCACTGATCATCGTGATCACAAACATCACTGCAGTTCCTGCAGCGATCGTAACTATCGTAAAATCTGCTTTCACAGGAAGCGCACTTGCAGGTGGCGCAATGGGAACCATGGTCGTAGCTATGCAGAAGGGTATCGCCCGCGGTATCTTCTCCAATGAGTCCGGTCTTGGTAGTGCCCCGATCGCAGCCGCTGCAGCTCAGACAAAGGAGCCGGTACGTCAGGGTCTTGTATCCATGACAGGTACATTCATTGATACTATCGTGATCTGTACCATGACAGGTCTTTCCATCGTCATTACAGAGACATGGAACACAGGTCTTGAGGGTGTTGCCATCACAACAGCAGCTTTCCAGAAAGGTCTTCCTTTCCCGCCGGTTGTAGCATCCTTCTCACTGATGCTGTGCCTGGTATTCTTCGCATTCACAACGATCCTTGGATGGGATTACTACGGTGAAAGATGTCTGGAATACCTGTTCAACAGAAACAAAGCCGCAGTTACAACATACCGCTGGCTGTACATCATCTGCGTATTCATCGGACCATATATGACTGTAGCAGCTGTATGGAACATCGCAGATATCTTCAATGCCCTGATGGCATTCCCGAACCTGATCGCTCTTCTTGCCCTGAGCGGTGTGGTTGTAAAGGAAACTAAGGATTTCTTCAAAAGACATAAAAATTACGAATTCTGATCCCCAATATCGTAATCAAATGTAAACACACGCAAACCCATGATGATCCCCTAATATCATATAAAAAAAGACGCGAACCTTTTTATCCTCCGATAAAAGGCCGCGTCTTTTTTATTTAAAAGCTTTCTATGCCAGCGTCAGGATCTCCATCTGCTGTGTCAGATCCGCTGCATCCAGAATCTCTCCATTTCGGATATCTTTCTTATCAAGCCGGACACACATTTCCTCTCCATCTGTCATATGGAAAAAATTATCCTCCAGAGTAACATCCGCATCAGTAAATCCAATAGCTGTAAACGGGCTGAAGCAGCTGCTTTTTAAATGGATCACAAATGCATCACCTTGCTCCTCCACCTCGGCAGTGATCTCCGGTTTATCCAGCTCCAGATATTTATACGGAACAAGGGTCTCCACATCACAGAGCACATCTCCGTCAGCAAGTGTCACTTCCGCCTCAAGAAAAATCTCATACTTCTTATCTTCCCATCCGGAAACATCCACCGTCAGGATCGGAGCGGACTCCTGCACACCCACAGTGCCCGTTCCGGTAAGCTTCTCAAGAATCTCACATTCCATATTTTTCACATAAAAGGCAACCTGATATGACTGTGCGTCCATACTTTCATTTGCCAGATACACCTGCATGATATCCCCATCCATGCACATACTCACCGCCTGTGGCCCATAGAATTTTTTTGCCATATAATGAAGTGCCTTCCAACGGCCAAAGTAGTCGATACTTGCCCAGGATGCCACCGGCCAGTTGTCATTGATCTGCCAGTAAAGGGTACCCATACAGCGGCCTCTGTGACGTCTCCAGTGGTCTACTCCATACTTCATGGCCATTCCCTGAAGGATCTGGCTCACATAGAGAAGCTTGCGGAAATTCTCCGGATAACGGAAATTCTCGGAAAGATAATACAGGATCTTTCCGTTAGCTGCAGGATTTTTCTGGTGGTTCTCCATCACCCTGGAAAAAATATTCCTATCTTTCTCTTCCGTAAAGCTCTCCACAGTTTTCAGGCACGGAAAAGACTGGAAGCCAAACTCCGAGCAAAAACGAAAATAATGCTTCTGATAATCTGTAAAAGGCTTCTGACCATGCCATACATCCCAGTAGTGACAGTCTCCTCTGTTCTCATCGTCCGGATCATCAAAGCAGCCTCCGGAGCTTGGGGAAGACTGCCAGAAAAAGGTCTCGCTGTCTGCCGCCCTCACTGCTTTCGGAATCACATACTCAAACATTTTTATGTAGTCCGCACGGAGATATTTCGACTCACTCTGTACCTCCGGCCAGTGATCCCAGGCAGACTCCATCTCATTGTTTCCGCACCACAGGCCAAGGGATGCATGATGACGGAGACGTTTTACATTTTCCGTGATCTCCTTCGTGATATTATCTTCAAATTCTTCTGTAAGATCATAAACATTACATGCGAACATCAGATCCTGCCATACGATCAGTCCCATCTCATCACAAAGATCATAGAAATGATCCGAAGGATAATAACCGCCGCCCCACACACGGACACAGTTAAAATTGGCACGTTTGCAGGATTCCAGAATATACTTCTGGACCTCCGGTGTGATCCTGGAATAGATGCAATCCTCCGGAATATAATTTCCCCCCATGGCAAAAATTTTCACGCCGTTGACACAGAACGCGAACTCTTTTCCCCAGAGATCTTTTTCCTGGCTGATGGTAAGGGTACGGAGACCGATGCGCTTCGTTATGGTTTCCAGAACTGTGCCATACTCGTCCAGAAGTTCCACCTGAACTTTATATAACGGCTGATCGCCGTAGCCGTTTGGCCACCAGAGCTTCGGGTTGTGGATCGAGGATGTCAGCACTGCTGGATTATTATTCGCTGATACAGTCTCCCCCACTTTGCATACATGGGCTTCCGTTTTTCGGTCGTTAGCACCTGTTCTATGTCCACAGACGCTCTCTGCATCCTCCTGGATCGTCACCCTCACCTGACACTTATCCACAGCATCTCCGCTTACAGCCACAGTTGTACACACATCCACAGCATTATCCCCATGCACCTGTATGATCTTCACATCCTCAATTCTCGGATGACTGTATGCTTCCAGATAAATATCCCGAAAAATCCCGGCATCAATGGTCTGGGGGCCCCAGTCCCATCCAAACATACAATGAGCCTTCCGGATCAGCTGGTTTCCTTTCATTCCACCGCAGGGAACATAGTGGATCTCTTTATTATCTTCATACTCATAAGCTTCGATATACTTGAATACCGACCGGAATACGATCCGGATCTGATTCTCCCCGGAATGAAGAAATTCTTTCACATCCAGCTTCCAGGTACGATGCATGTTATCTGCAGATCCGGCTTTTTGCCCATTGATATAAATATCTGCAAGAGTATCCAGCCCCTCACAGACCAGTATTATTTTTTCTTCTTTCAGGATATCCTCTGCAGCCACAAATGTTCTGCTGAATTCATAATCCTTCCGGAACAGTTCCCTTGTCACATCCTCATTTGTCCGGTAAAAAGGATCTTCGATCTTCCCGGCACCATAGAGCCCGGAAAGCACAGATCCCGGAACCTGTACCTCACATAATCTGTCATTTCCTGCTTCCGCCAGCTCCCACTGGCCATTTAACATTATTTTCCTCATAAAATATACCTTCTCCTGTAAAAATCCCCTTCGCACGATCTTATATACAGGGCTGTTGTATTAGCCGTACTGTATTTTATTTATAGCCTTCCCCCATAATTCCGGTAATTCTCAATATAATCCAGGATCTCCTCCGGATCTTTCATGAAACGGCACATACCCACAACATCTCTGGACATAAATTTTTCCCCGGCTGTGTATTCCAGGAGTGCCTGCATGCTGTCGTAATATCCCTGAATATTATAAAGAACGATCGGCCTGTCGATCCGTCCCAGACTCTTCAATGTCAGAATCTCAAAAAACTCCTCATAAGTACCAATTCCCCCAGGTACCACGATAGTCGCATCCGAGCGGCTTTCCAGCAGGTGCTTCCTCTCACGCATATTTTCAGTAAAAATGAACTCTGTACAATGCTCATACAACACTCCCGGCTGGTCAAAAAATCTCGGTGCGATACCCAGGATATAGCCTTTTTCTCTGTCAACACCCCGGGCTGCCGCCCCCATCAGCCCCTCTTTTCCACCTCCGAAAACCAGGCCATGTCCTCGCTTTCCCATCAGCTGTCCCAGTTCTTCCGTTTTCTCATAATAGATCTTTTTCAGCTCTGCACTGGACGCTCCATATATACAAATATTCATAATCCTGTCTCCTTCCCTGCTGCCTCCACAAATGCCCGGAGAAGCTTCAGCTGTTCTGAAGAATCATACATCATCTCCGGATGCCACTGCACAGCTACTGCAAATGGATGATCGTTTATCTCTGAATATAACTTTTGCCGGCCTCTGCACATGATACTGGCAAAGACCGGCTTTCCGTCATTTCCGATACATCTGGAATGCATCCGGAAATGCCTGTTATTTTATTATAATCTGACATACACATGGGGTCAAGCAATTGCCGCTGCCTAAAGCTCCCGTTTTATTATACGAGAACTTTTTCTACTGCGTTTTTCCATCCGCTGTATTTCTGGTTTCTTTCCTGCGGATTCATGGAGGGGATGAACTGATTGCGGTTCTTCACCTCGAAAATGCTCTCCATCTATAATTTAGGACTGATCAGTCATACAAGCCATTCTGCTCAAAATCTCTGAACAGGCTGGCTTCTCCATCATCAGCAAATGCATCTGCATCCCCCTGATCGGAATCATCCTGTCCTCCCTGGATATCTGGGATATCTGCATCCTGGGAATCCTGGGACGTGCTATCCTCAGAGCTGTCCTTGCTATCCTTGCTGGAACTGTCATCTTTACCAAGTTTTACAGTGAGTGTCTTCTCCTTATACTCATTGCCATCCAGAACTGCAACCGTCACATCGATCTTTTCCTTCGGCTCATAATACTGAAGCAGCTCAACCAGCTGATCGATACTGGTGATCGTTTTACCATCAAACTCTGTAATGACCATATTCTTGGTAATACCTGCATCATCGGCAGGGCCGCCCTCGGTTACCTTCGAAACAAATACACCCTGCGGGATACCATAAATCTGTACTGCCTCCGTACTTACTGTACTGCCTGTGATACCAAGGATACCATGATTATCCACTTTATCTCTTGCCTTGGCATTCATCATGTTCTCAAGAGAATCCGCAACATCAGAAATTGCAATGGCATACCCCATACCTTCAACCTCAGTAGAAGCAAGCTTGGAAGAGTTAATACCAACAACCTCACCATCCATATTCAGAAGCGCACCGCCACTGTTACCGGGATTGATAGCCGCATCTGTCTGGATCAGGTTCACGCCCTTGTTGATACTGCTGCTGTTATCTGTAGAATCACCCTCGATCTGTCCTGATGCATCTGTCTTACGGTTCTTAGCACTGACAATACCAGTAGTAACGGACTGGCCATAGCCAAGTGCATTACCGATGGCAACAACCTGCTCACCGATCTTCAGATCATCAGAGCTTCCGATCTTTGCAACAGAAATTGCATCCATTGTATCATCTGAAACATCCTTCGTTGCAACAGAAACAACTGCAAGATCCTCGCTTTCATCAAAGCCCTTTACCGTAGCCTCATAAGCATTACCATCTGCAAAGGCAACGGACAAGGTATCGGCACCATCCACAACATGATAGTTTGTGGCGATCAGTAGCTCAGAATCTGTTTTTCCGATGATAATACCGGAACCGCTTCCTTCAACTTCCTGCTCCTGGCTCGGCGCATACTGGGAACCAAACATGCTGTAATAATCCTGAACCTCCTGAACGGACTTGGTTGTGATGGCAACTACAGAAGGCATTGCCTTCTCAGCAACATCTGATACATCCAGACTGCCCTTTGTATCGGAGGATTTTGTAGCCTCTGTATCTTCGCTGTCTTTATTTGATTTTTTATCAGACTTCATAAGAGTCAGATTCTCGGAGCTATCGGTTGCCGCCTGTACGGACTGTGCACCGGAGAAATAATTTATACCTTCATATGCACCAACTCCAATGCCGCCGGCAAGTACTGCACACAGGCTGATGGTTGCACCCTTTTTCATCATTTTCTTTATTTTTAATTTTCTGTTATTGTTCATGGTTAAGTCCTCCCTAGGAAAAAATTCTTCTCTGTTTCCTTTTGATGCTTCAAAGTATATGGGTTAATTGTGTTTACTTTGTGGGAAAAATGTGTTTTATTTGTTAAAACTTTTCACTGTCATCACAACTACAAACCACGCAACCTCAAGAAGAACGATCATTCCACCTGGTTTCAGTCCGGCATAATAGGAAAGAAACAGTCCGGCAATGGTGGTACATACCGCCACGATAATGGCACAGATCAGTGTACCCTTATAGCTTTTTGCCATCTGCATCCCACACGCCACCGGAACTACCAGCATGGAGGAAACGATCAGGGTCCCTACTGTACGGGACGCAATGGAAACTGTCAGAGCCGTCAGAATAGTAAAAAGAAAATTAATATTCCGCACGGAAACACCGGAGATCCTTGCCGCATTTTCATCAAATCCGATATAAAACAGTTCCCTGTAAAAAAACAGCACTGCTGCCAGCACCAGCACACTGATCACAACTACCAGCGCCAGCTCTCCTTCACTGATGGACACAATACTTCCGAACAAAAAGCTGTTCAGACTGGCACCGTTTTCCACAAAGCCGGACAGCACACCGGCCAGTCCGATCCCGGCAGACATGACGATGGAGATCGCCACCTCCGAATAACGCGGGATTTTTTTGCGGATAGCCTCAATTCCAAGAGCAGCTACGATGCACATCACTACTGCACCGGCTACCGGATTCACTCCAAGTATCAGTCCCAGCACAACACCGGCCAGTGAAGAATGGGAAAGCGCATCTCCGATCATGGACATCCGTTTCAGAACAATGGTGATTCCGATGCAGGGCGTGATCACAGCCAGAAGGATTCCCACCAGAAAAGCCCTCTGCATAAATCCATACTGTAAAATACTCATACTTCGTCGATCCTCCCCTCTTCCGCTTTAAAGAACCGGTTTGCTCCTTTAAACTCACCGGAATTTCCATGAGTAACCATAAGGATCGTCAGCCCCTGTTCCTCATTCCGCTTCCTCAGAACTTCTGCAAGTGTTTTCACAGAAACCATATCCATTCCTGTGGTAGGCTCATCCAGGATCAGGATCTTCGGTTTTCCTGCCAGTGCACGTGCCAGCATAACCCTCTGCTGCTGTCCTCCGGAAAGATCTCCGATCCTTCTTTTCCAGAACTCTTCCATTTCCATTTCCGCAAGTGCGGCTTTCAAACGCGGGATCTCTTTTTTTGCCCGGAAACGTGCCTTCCAGGAAGAGGAATACACACCTGTCATCATGATCTCTTCCACAGTCGCCGGAAAATTCTGGTTTCTGCTGATACTGTTCTGTGGAACATATCCCAGATCTCCCTTTCCGAATGTGGCAGAAATATCTTTTCCATTTACAGTGATACTTCCCTCCTGCGCCTTCAGTTCGCCCAGAAGAAGCTTCAGAAATGTACTTTTTCCACTTCCGTTTTCACCGGTAAGGATGGCATAATCGCCATCCTTCACCTCCAGGTTCACCTGATCCAGCACAGGTGTCCCTGTATAGTGAAACGAAAGATTTTCTATCAAAATTCCCATAATTTCTCCTTTTTTATTACAGCTGTTGTCCTGCACCTTCAGTTCAATGCCTTCCTGAGTGCCTCCAGATTCTTCCTCATCACAGAAAAATAATCCTCTCCGGCCTCGATATCCTCCTCACTTAATCCCTCGATCGGATTCAACACAGCCGTCACCGCATCCACTTCCTTCGCCACTGTCTTCGCCACCTTGGGACTTGCCAGCTCCTCAAAAAATATGGTATGGATGTCGTATTTTTTCGCATACTCGATCACTTCCTGCATCTTGGCAGGATCAGGCTCTGAATCCGGTGTCAGCCCTTCGATAGCCAGCTGCTTCAGATCATAGGCATTGCACAGATATCCAAAAGCCTCATGCGCCACTATGATATCCCGGCTCTTCGTACCTTTCAGACCATCTCTGAACTCCTGATCCAGCTCATCAAATTCACCGGCATATTTCTCATAATTTGCTTCATAATAATCACCGTTCCCAGGATCAGCCTTTACCAAAGCATCCCTGATATTCTTCATTTCCTGCTTTGCACGCATAGGATCAAGCCAGACATGAGGATCTTTTCCTTCATCACCATGAGCATGATCATGTCCTCCATCCAGAAGCTCCACACCATCCGATGCCACAGACACAACCAGATCCTGATTCTCCAGAGTATCCAGTACATCCTCCGCCCAGTGCTCCAGATCCGCACCATTATAGACAAACACATCTGCATCCTCAAGATTCCGGATATCCGTTGCCGCCGGCTCCCAGTCATGAGGCTCCGTTCCCGCCGGAACCATATCCTTCACCTGAATCCTGTCGCCCCCTACCTTCCGGGCAAAATCATACATGGGATAAAAGCTGGCCATCACCTTCAGTCGGCCATCCTCCACAAATGGCTGTCCCACCGTTCCGGCCCTGTGCAAACCATATCCGGTCACACCGCCCACAACAAGAAGCGTCACCGCCAGAACTGCTGCCGCTATCATCTTCCCTCTGTTAACATTCATTTTTTAAGCCTCCTGCAGCTGTCACAATATCCATAAAAGATCGTCCGGCTCTGATCGATCTCAAATCCGTGTTCATCCAGCACATGTCCCACAAAATGATCGATACATCCACACTGCAGAGGAATCGTATGCCCACATTCCAGACACACAAGCTTACCGTAATTCTTCCGCTCCTCATCACGTATAAAACGATACTGGGCAGGCGCTCCCTCCACAGACGGAACCTTCAGCACCGCTCCCTCCTTCTGCAGCCGCTCCAGTCCTCTGTATACCGTTGTCCTTCCGATCTGGATCTCTTTTCCACGAAGGAGCTCCATAAACTGATCTATGGTATAAAATGTATCTCCATATTCCTGCAGGCATTCCAGAATTATTTTCTGCTGCCTGGTGCTGTATTTCATTTTTTCTTCCATTATATTTCCTACTCTCTTCTATCAACTGCACCTTACATGGCAGATTTGAATTTGAAAACCGTTTTCATATTACATTCAAATAAGAATTTCGTCAAGATATTTTTGAAGGGAAATAATTTTTGGTATGTTCTTATAAAAGTACTTTATCTCTACCTTCTTTTATGATAAAATATAACCAAGACTTAACCAACAGAAAGAAGGTAGACCTCTATGAAATCACAGCGACTGGACATGATCGAAGAATATGTGCTGGAGCATAAGAACGCTTCTCTCGATACATTATGTGAGAAATTCAACGTATCCAAAAACACCATCAGAAGAGATGTCGATATCCTTCTGAAACGTGGCAGTATCATGAAAGTATATGGCGGTGTCGCAGCACTCGAAACTCCACAGACTCTTCCCCTTCTGTCTTACGAAGAGCGTGGCGGACGTTTTCCTGACGAAAAGAAAGAAATCTGCCGCCGTGCCGCAGAGCTTGTGGCAGAAGACGATACCATCTATATCGATACAGGTACAACCTGCCTGAACCTGGTTGATTTTATTGCAGATAAGCACTGTACGATCCTGACCAACAGCCTGCTTATCTTCAACAAGGCAGCATCCTATCCGAACCTGGATATCATTTCCGTTCCCGGAAAGCTGAACCGCAAGACCCTGTCCTTCACAGGACCGGATATCAATGATTATCTGCAGACCTACAACATTTCCATGGCTTTTATGGCCTGCACAGGTGTAACCATGAAGAGCGGACTTACCAATGCCAGCGCCGAGGAATACATCACCAAAAAAGCCATTGCAGAGAATGCCAACAGCATGATCCTTCTTGCAGATCATTCCAAATTCGGCCGGATCTCGCTTATGACCTATTCTTCCATGGAAAAACTGGACGCCATCGTAACCGACCAGCCACTTCCTGAAGAATACGACAGCTTCTGCCAGGAGCACGGCATCCGTGTTATGACGATCGATTAAATCGGATATTGGCCCTAAAAAACGGTGCATCTGCCGGAAATCCAGCAGATGCACCGTTTTTGAATATGCTCATTTCATTAGAGGATTTTATCTGAAAGGCAGATCTTACCCGATCTGCCTTTCCGTGTCATAAATTTATTTATGAAGCTTTCTTAAGCCTCAGTACTTCCTTCCCATGTGCCGACCTTTCTCTTTCCGGCAGCTTCATCGAACCAGTGTGTTGTAACTGTTTTTGCTCTTGTGAAGAAACGATAGCCATCTTTTCCGAGAACGTGCAGATCACCGAAGAAGGAATCCTTGTTTCCGGAGAATGGGAAGTATGCTGTCGGAACCGGGATACCTACATTGATTCCTACCATACCGCCATCTGTCTCCATAGCGAATTTACGGCTGTAATATCCGCTCTGTGTAAAGATACAGGAACCATTTGCAAATGGATTGGCATTCATGACTGCGATGCCTTCCTCGTAATCCTTTACTCGTTTGATACAGGTTACCGGTCCGAAGATCTCACGGTTTCCAACTGTCATCTCAGGTGTTACATGATCAAGAATTGTCGGTCCTACGAAGAATCCGTTCTCATATCCCGGAACTACTACATTACGTCCGTCAAGTACAAGCTCCGCACCCTCATCGATACCCTTCTGGATCCAGTTGCAGATCTTCTCCTTATGACCTGCATTTACAACCGGGCCGAGATCGGTATCTTCATCATATGCACAGCCAAGCTTCATAGCCTCTGCTTTTTTCTTAAGAAGTGAAACAAATTCGTCTGCGATACTATCCTGTACGCATACAACCGGAAGAGCCATGCATCTCATACCTGCGCATCCGTATGTAGAGTTGATGATCGCATTAACAGTAGCCTCAAGGTTGCAGTCCTCAAGTACAAGTGCATGGTTCTTTGCCTCACACTGTGCCTGAACTCGTTTGCCATGAGCTGCTGCCTTGGAATATACCTGTTTACCAACACCTGTTGTTCCTACGAATGTAACAGCCTTTACTCTCTCATCTGTAAGAAGGATATCAGCCTCTACACGGCTGCAGGTCACAAGGTTTACAACACCCTTCGGGAATCCGCCCTCTGTATAGAAGAGCTCCATGATCCTCATAGCTGTAAGTGGTGTCTGGGAGCTTGCTTTCAGTACTACTGTATTTCCACATGCAATAGAAAGTGGAACCATCCAGCCCCATGGGATCATTGCCGGGAAGTTCATCGGAACAATACCAGCAGTTACTCCAAGTGGTTTGCGATATGTAGCTGTATCATATCCTGTAGTTACCTGCATTGCAGCATCGCCCTGGATCATTGTCGGAAGTGCACATGCCTCTTCTGTAGGCTCAATTGCTTTCTGAACATCTCCTCTTGCCTCTTTGATGTTCTTTCCGAGCTCTTTTGCACAAAGTACGGAAAGTTCTTCCTTATGAGCATAAAGAACATCTCTCCATCTGAACATATACTGCTGTCTCTTTGCAAGAGAAAGTGAGGACCATTCCGGGAATGCAGCCTGTGCGGAAGCGATCGCCTCTTCTACCTCATCCGGTGTACAGCAGGGAACCTGCGCGATCACCTCACCTGTACTGGAATCTGTAACATCCATGTATTTCTCTGCCTTTGACTCTTTCCACTCACCGTTTACACAGTAACCCATTTTTTTGATCTCAGCCATTTTAGGATACTCCTTTCGTGCTTACCTTTTTATTCTTAACTTCATAAAAATTTTAGTCATTCTCGTTTTGTTCTGGTCACAGATTATCATTTATTTTTAATTTTGTCAATATAGTATGGTTATATTTTGAGTATATTTCTCAAAATTATGTGTTAATTTATTCACATTTCATGGTATTCCATGTTCCCTGTATAAACTCTTGAAACGCATGCATTTACAGCCATAAAGCCGCATAGTGTCTTGTCGTTTTTTATTCCATTGTGAGAGCAAAAGTTACTCATTTTTGTTATTTTCATAACACACCATTCCACACACACTATTTATTGTCTCCAGCTACGCTGAGGCTTTTAGACCTGTGCAATCGGATTCACAGACAAGTAAGGGGGATCGTTGTTCTGTTACAATTACAGATTCCTCTGATCCCGGCATATTTCCTCTGTATTTTCCAGGAACAAGGAAATACATCTGTGCGTCCCTTGCGGACGCACTCATTTTCACGACCGCTCGCTTCTTTTCACGGCTTATTGCACCTTTACATACAATCCTGCGCCTGCTTATCTGATCTACAGCATTTTCATAAATTACTGCTGCAATCAAAAAACAGGATACGGTTATCGTATCCTGCCTTAGCTTTTCATTTTCTGTTTTTCGCATATTTCTGCCTAACCAAATATGGTCTGCACCAGCACCATATAAAACACCGTTCCCCCTCCTATGCTGAGCAATGTACTCTTCTTCCATTTATGTAATACCACAATGAACAGTATTGCGATCATCTCCGACAGTCCGTAATGCGTACTTTCCGGCACATCCTTCAGACAAAATACCACCAGCAATCCGATCACTGCACAGGGCAGCACTTTTCCCAGATAGGTGATCACAGCCGGCGGTTCCTTTCCTTCCGGTGGATCTACCGTGCAGTTCACAGTAAATGACTCATCACACATTCCAAAAATAAGATAAAACTTTTTCCATCCGGTATTTTTACAATTTCCACATCTGATGCTGCCCGTCCATGGTAACAAGATCTCCCTCATTGATATCTCTTTCATACAGAAGTCCGTCATCATGTCGCAGACTTGTTTCATTTCCATTCTCATCTTCCACCAGCACTACTGACATAAGTGCTTCACCCGGCTGCCGCTCTTCACAGCCGAAATCCATGTCTTCTTCTATCTTCAGAACCTTGTACTGCATGATCAGATTTCCTCAAGCAGCACATCGTTAACAGCCTCATAAGCGTCCTCAAGCGCATCCAGTGCCTCTGTCAGCGTGTCCATCTTCCGGCTGTCCGCATTTTCTTCCTCATAGGCTTCTATCACTTCAGCCATTACATCCTTCAGCTCTTCCAGTGAATTTGCAATGTCCTGCAGCTTCTGATCTTTATCCTCTTTTGATGTGATATTTACGATCTTACTCATGATCCTTCCTCCTGTCGCTTTACTCTCATTCTTTATTCTGATCCTTTATCCTGCATATATCATGCTTTACATGTCATACTCCACATTTACCCATTGTATCATATCCTGCACGCAGATGCATCGGATATGTTTTCTATCTGCTTTATATAATACCACCGAAATCATAAAAAATTTGGTAAAATCTTACCAAATTACCCGTCTTAGTCTGTTTATACTGATTTTTCCACTCCGGTCTGGTATAATCGATCTAAAGGAGTTTTTCAATTTACAAAACACTCCTTTCCCATTACAAGGAGGCATATTGCCATGAAAGAAAAAACAGAAACCTTTAACCAGGGAAAAAGATATTTCTTTTATATTCTGATGTTCGCCATCCTTGGCTGGTTCATTTTTATGCAGATCTTTGGTGCGAATGAACGTTCTTCCGACACCTCAGCAGCCTCTGTGATCTATTCCGGTACCGTTACCTGGCAGAAACCGGATGGAACCACCCAGAAAATCTCCGTTCCGGGCACCTACAAGGTTCCCGTCGGTGACACGATGGTCCTCACCATCCAGCTTCCCGATGATCTTACAGATACCTGCTTTGCCATCCGTTCTTCACTGCAGGATGTGGATTTTTATGTAGGGGACGACCTCAGGACCAGCTACTCCACGCATAAAACAAGGCTTGTGGGCAAAAACTCCGCCAGCCGTTATGTTTTCTGCCCGGTTTATGCTTCCGATGCCGGCAAAGAGCTCCGTATTGAACTGACCACCTACACCTCCAATTACACCGGAGTTGTCAATCCTGTTTACTGCGGAAACAAGGCAGATATCTGGATATATATTTTCAGCAGATACGGACTGGAAACCTACATTGCTTTTTTTATCCTGTTTGCCGGAATCGTCACGATCCTGTTCAGTTTCGCTCTGGGATTGGTCTATCATACACGATTTGACATGGAATATCTTGGATGCTGGGTGAATCCAAGTTCCGGCAGATCCTGGTCCCCAACGCTTCCGCTCTCGGATCTCTATGCTTCGTTATGATCCTTTTGTGTCCGATCCCGATCCTGTTTTTTGCGGACAGTCTCCAAAAAGGGCTGCATCACAGGTTTTATGTCTGTCTTGGAAGCATCGCAATGATAAACTTTGCAGTCTGTACGATCCTCACTGCTGCCGGCATCGCGGATTATATCGAAACCATGCCTGTAAGTCACGGAATCCTGGCGATCACCGTTGCCACAATATTTGTACACCTTTTCCAATATATACGCACCGAAAAAAACAAGACCGACCGGCTTTTGCTCATTGGTCTGCTGGCAGCGATCCTGTGTATTGCCGTTGAAATAACCTCCGTATACTTTGTCACATTGATGTCCGGACTGTTTGTGGGCGCCGGCATGCTGATCCTGCTCTTTGTCAATATTGTAAGAGCCATCAAAAATGTCCAGGATATAGAACTGAAACGCCAGCAAAGCGAAATCCGCAAAAACCAGGAACAGAATGAAAAAATGTCTCTGCAGATGATACAGACCCTTTCCACCACCATTGAGGCAAAGGATGCGTACACCCGCGGCCATTCCTACCGGGTTGCACAATATGCAGCCCTGATCGCAGAGGAGCTGGGCTGGACACCGGAGGAGATCCTGAATCTGAAACGTGCTACTCACCTTCACGACATCGGAAAGATCGGTATCCCGGATCCGTTCCTGAACAAACCTGCACAGCTGACCGATGATGAATACAACCTTATAAAAAAACACACCGTTATCGGTGCCGAGATCCTGAAGGATATAACCTTGATCCCACATGCGGCAGAAATCGCAAGAAGTCACCATGAACGTTATGACGGAAAAGGCTATCCGGACGGGCTGGCCGGAACAGAAATCCCCATCCATGCCCGGATCGTGGCTGTTGCCGACTGCTACGATGCCATGAACTCCCGCCGAATCTACCGTAATGCGCTTCCACCGGAGGTTGTTTACGAAGAATTCCGCAAAAACCGTGGTACACAGTTCGACCCGGAGATCACAAACATTTTTCTGAAACTGCTCAATGAAAAACGGCTGCCTCAGTGGGATCCTTCCCAGGAAGAACCGGACACCTATAACCTTCCGGATATGCAGCTTACCGTCAGCAAATTCATCTCGGACATAATGGCCACCATAAAAAGTCAGGAAGACGCAAAAAGCTATGATTTCCTTACCGGTCTTCCCATGCGTAACCTGGGCGAACGTCTTACCGCGGAATTTATGCAGACACATGATGGATGTCTGGTATTCCTTGATATGGACAACCTGAAAAAGATCAACGACATCTATGGCCACAAAGCCGGCGACCGCGCACTGAAATGTCTTGGAAAGCTGCTCCAGAAACGGGCAGATCAGGGAATTTCCTGCAGACTTGGCGGAGATGAATTCCTGATGTTCCTTTCGGACACAGATCCTGATTCCCTGTCTCTGCAGATGGACGATCTGTTCCAGAAATTTCACAACATCACTACCGATGATCCGGAACTCCGGTTTGCCACACTGTCCGCAGGCCTGTGTCTGTGCAGCACCGATGATTCCTTTGAAGACTGCTATTCCAAAGCAGATAAAGCTCTGTATTACGTAAAACAAAACGGCAAAAACCAGTTCTTTTTCTACCAGCAGATCGACCGCAGCACTCTTGCGGCATCCGGTTCCGGAAAGGATCTGAAGCTTGTGGCAGAGTCCCTTCAGAAAAGCGGCATCTATGTAGGTGCTCTTGATCTGAATTACCGGGATTTCGCACGCCAGTATGAATACATGAGCCAGCTTGTCACACGCAGCCAGTGCAGATGTTATCTGGCGATGCTCACCATCGAGACACTTGTGGATACAGTTCCTGATATCGAATCCATTGAGCAGGCTCTGGAGTATATGGAACAGGCCATTCGGCAGAATATCCGCCGTGTGGATATCTGTACACGCTACAGCTCCCTGCAGTATCTCATCATACTGTTTGAGCCTGACGAAACGCATATCCCGGACATCATAGAACGTATTTTTACCCAATATTACCGTCAGTGTGACAGCAATGATTTCCAGCCATCCTATGAATACCTGGAAATATCTCCACAGGAGTTATAAATACTCCCATGACATGATAAAGCCATAACAAAAAAGAGGTCGTACTTGACGGCCTCTTTTTTGTTAAAGTTTTGCAAAATATCATTAAGACGTGGCTCTGGAATTTTCCTGCATGAAACTTTTTCCGTATGTTCGATACAGATAAACCGCCATGAAAATAGTCACGGCTTCTGCCAGCGGCATCGTCATCCAGATGCCTGCAACCCCTATAAGCTTTGGCAGGATCAATATGAACACAGCCACCAGGATCAAAGAACGCATTGATGAGATCAATGCCGAAATAAAACCATTTCCCAGGGCAGTAAAATATCCGGAAAGAAATACATTTAAACCAATAAACAGGAAAACCGGACTAAACAGCTTCAGGCCATCCCATGTCAATGTAAATACATTTCCCTCCCCAACGAATAAATGGATGATCTGTTTTCCAAATACAAGTGATACCGTGAGAATCAATACTGAACTGATGGCAATCGTAATAAAACTATATCGTGTTATTTCTCTGATCTTGTCATGATTTTCAGCGCCATAATTATAGCTTATGATCGGAGCCGCTGCAACGGCAATTCCCATATAAAAAGCAATAAAGAAATAGTAAATATACATAATGATCGTCACAGCCGCAACTCCATCTTCACCAAAATATTGCATGATAATAAGATTAAATAAAAATGTAGTGATCCCGGTAGACATCTCCGTCAGCATTTCACTGCTTCCATTGGTGCAGGATTTCAGAAGAACACTCATGTCGGTCTTCGGTCTGCAAAACCTTATATGGCTGTATTTCAGAAAATAGATAAAGCCGATCAACATGCTTACTGTAATGGAGAGAAATGTTCCCCATGCAGCTCCAAGCGTTCCCAGTCTGAATACAGCCACAAAAATATAGTCGAAAACAATATTAAAAGCCAGACCTGTCAGAGACATGATCATTCCGATGTACGATCTCCCATCCGTCCTCACAAGATATTCGAAAAATAGCTTGAATGACATCGGAACCGATCCTAAAAATATGACAAATGCGTATGGCACCACATGCTCCATCAGGCGCTCACTGCTTCCCAAAAAAATACAGATCGGTTTCAGGAAAAGGATTCCCACAGCTGTAAAAGCAACCGAAAGTACGAGCAGCACGATCGTCATAAAAGTAAATATCTCATTTGCTTCCTGTTCTCTTTTTTGTCCCATCCTCTCTCCTATGATGGCACCTGATCCCGTTGCAAGCATGACAGACGTTCCGAAAATAACACAGGTGATCGGAATAACAATATTAATTCCTGCAAGCGCGTCAGAGCCTGCATACCGGGATACAAAAAATCCATCTATCGTTGTATAAAATGACAAAAAGATCATAGTCAGTACCGATGGGACCAGATATTTTAAAAACTGAGGATAAGACATTTTTGCTTCAAAATATTTCATTTTTTTAGTCTCCTGCTTAATCCCCTGATCAGTCAAAATCTCTGGTAATGTTCGTAAGCCATTTATTTCTGAAATAGTGGATGAACACCACAGGCATTTTTTCGAACTCATCCAGGGTCATTATAAAATATACCCAGACAGGCGGCAGTTTTAACACATATGCGGCAAGGAAGGTGAGAGGAACTGCAACAAGCCACATAAATATGGAATCTACGATCATTCCGAACCTGGAATCGCCACCTCCTCTGAAGCATCCGCATATAAGACAGGTATTGATACCCTCTCCTACAAGACGCCAGGTTGTCATGATTACAAAAATACCAAGATAATAAATGGCTGTCTCTGTCAGTTTATCCCGGTAGAAGTCCAGTATCATAGGGCGGACTGCCAGAATAATGGCACATCCGATGAGACTTACGATAATTGTTATTCTCAGCATACGTTTTCCATATTCTCTGGCTGTATCCTTGTGATCTTTACCAAGCTCCTGGCTGATAATGATGGTAGTAGCGTTGGCAAAACCGCGACAGGCGATGGCACCAATGTTTACCACCATAACAGCAACTGCATTTGCAGCAACCATATCATCGCCAATGTGGCCAAGGATCGCTGCGAATGCTGAACTGGCAAAGCTCCAGACAACATCATTTATCACAGCCGGAGAAGCAATTTTCATAAAGTCCCTGAACAGAATACCGGATTTCGCACAGAAATATTTTATCCGGAATCTGACATCGGAGCTGTTTAATGAATAGATGAGACAGATCAATACCTCTGCGATCCTGGCAATAACAGTACCAAGGGCAACACCGGTAACACCAAGCTTTGGAAGTCCAAACAGGCCAAAGATAAAGGTGGCATTACAAAATACATTGACACAAAGCGATACAATGTATGTAACAGAAGGCAGCATTATTTTTCCGACACTTCGAAGGGCACTCATGAAAACCTGAGAGAATCCCATAAACATAAAGGAAAACGAGATCACCTTCAAATACTCGCTGCCGGCAGCAATCGTATCCGGACTGTTTGTAAAAATCTTCATGATCGTAGTCGGCATGGAAAAGGAGATAACGAAAAATACAAGAGAAACGATCAGTGAGATCCGCTCCGCCAGGCCGAGAATCTTTTCTACTGTCTTTTTATCACCCTTTCCCCAGTACTGGGCACATAAAACCGAAGTACCTGTAGCCATGCCATAATACAAACAGAAAAGAATAAATGTGTACTGGTTGGCAAGAGATGAAGCTGACATGGCAGTCTGGCTTACATATCCCAGCATTACAGTATCCGCAACATTTACTAATGTTCCGATCAGATTTTGGATCATGATCGGAAATGCTAATTTTGATGCATATTTTAAAAAATCTTTTTTATTCAGCATCGGTCAGATCCTCCGTGAATTCCGATAAGATATTTACTTATGAAGAATAGTATATCATATACCCTACAAAACCGCGAGGTTTTTTCAGTACTCTTTCCAATATAATCCTCAATTGTATACTATATTTCACCCTCTGGTCATATTTCCATTGTACATAAAAAAAACAATATCACTTTAACGCAAAAAATCATTCTATTTTTTCACTTCTATGATATAATATTTTATTGTGAAACTAATAAAACGAGGTGAACCAGGTGAAGAAAAAAACAATTGTACCTCTTATCGTTTTTTTACTGGGCATATGCCTTGTTGGTTTAATTGTATACAAAATAGACTCACATGAAACTGAACAACAACACATAAAAGCACAATTAAATGCAACAACCTACGGCGAACGTATAAAAAATGAGATTACAAATGGAATTGCGATCACAGATGCGCTAAAGCAGGTCCTGATCAGTGAAAACGGAAAGTTCAGTCAGTTTGACACAATTGCGGAAAATATTATGTCTGACGTTATTGAAAGCATACAGCTTGCTCCGGATGGTAATGTAACAGATATTTATCCTTCTGAGGGAACGGAAGCGAGTAAGATCGATCTGCTCCAGGATAAAGATTGCAGCAAAATTTCCTGTTACGCAAGAGACAATCACGTGATCATTACACAAGGTCCTTTCGATTTAAAACGGGGCGGCTGTGGAATTGCTGTCCGCAATCCAGTCTACCTGAAAGATGAAAACAACCAGGAATATTTCTGGGGATTTACCATTGTTATCCTACGTGTTCCTGACATTTTTTCAGATGCGATCAGTGCACTTTCGGATTTCGGATATGAATACAGACTCTCAAAAACCGCCGCTCCCTGGAGCGATACTTATAAAGTTGTTTATCAGTCAGACGACCAATTAACTCATACTGTTTCTTATGGTTTTACGATAGGGGAAGAGAACTGGAAATTAGAAGTAGCTCCTGAAAGCGGATGGAGAGACCTTAGATTACTGGTAATCGTCGGCGGAATGTTTACTACTGTCGTTTTACTTTTCTCAGGTCTTACCCGGGTATGGTTAGTATCGAAAGAAAATAAAAACAAATTTCAAATACTGGCACACACAGATTCTCTCACCGATATTTACAACCGCTATGGATTTGATGAATTAGCCGAAAGGATGATCACTAAAAATCCAAAAACGCATTTTGTGGCCGCACTCCTTGATATTGATGACTTTAAGTTTATTAATGATATTTACGGACATGTCTATGGAGACAGGGCACTAAAGAGTCTTACAGATAGCATGAAGGCTTTTTTCCCAAAAAACACATTACTGGGAAGAAACGGTGGCGATGAGTTCTGCATTCTTCTGCCGGATCATACCTATAAAGAAGCGGGAGAACTGCTGCTGCAATTTACCAAGCTTCCAAAGACATTTTCATACAAGGGAAAAGAATATCCGTTTTTTATTTCTCTCGGATATGCAGAATATCCAACCTTTGCATCCAGCCGCTCACAGCTCATGCGCTGTGCAGATGCAGCACTTTATGAAATAAAGCTTCACGGAAAAAACGGATGTATGGCTTACAGGGAGGGGCTCCGGTCAGGAGTCCGCAAACAGCTCGGATTTGCATTCAAGGATATCTCTGAACACCTTCCGGGTGCATTTATCATATACAGAGCGGACAAAGATGATGATGAACTCCTGTATGCAAACCATGAGTTCCTTCAAATGACCGGATATAAAACTATAGATAACCTCTTCAGCCTTACAAATAAAAGCTTCCACAACCTGATCCGTGAGGATGAACAGCAGCAGATAGAAGCAAGCATCTGGAAACAGATCGATGCCGGCAATAAAAATGATTACATCCACTTTCATCTTCGAAAAGCGGACGGCACTTACCTTTCTGTTCTTGATCACGGAAGGATTGTAGACAGCCAGCAATACGGAAGAGTATTTTATGTATTGTTTATGGACTGGGAAGCTATGCATATTCATTACAGTGATAAATTTTCCGGCTAAGGTACAGACATCTCAGTCTGTATCTTAGCCGGCTGTTTTTTTCCTAAACAATTCAACATCTTATAATATGTATTCCATCTGCCTTTCTTTTGTCCGCATTCCCATTTTTTCATAAAATTTTTCTGCTGAAGTATTTCCTGCCCACACATTCAATGTCACTTCATAGCATCCCAGCTGCTTTGCTTCTTTTTTTACATATTCAAACAGGCTTTCCCCAATATGCTGTCCTCGTGTCTCCTGATCGACACACAGGTCATCTATAAAAAGAGATTTAAACGGTACCATATTGTTTGAAAAAGGCTGCTCCTTTAATTGACAAAATGCATACCCCACACAAACATCAGCCTCATCCGCTGCAACATATACTGGCTTTTCTTCATTTTTCAAAAGCTCTGTCAATTCGTCTGTCGTATATTTTGTTGTGCCCGGAATAAAAATATCAGGCCTTATATCTGCATGGATCTGCAGCACCTGTCCTAACAATTCCAGGATCCTCGGAATATCTTTTTCTTCTGCTTTTCTGATGAGCATTTTTTTCCTCCTGTTTTTCAATAACTGATTTCATAGATTCTTTATACATACACCATAATACCATCGTGTGAACGCTTATAACAATAGAATCTCTTTAAGCAGTCTCACTTTCCTTTTGCATTATAATGAAAAAGTTTATCGTTTTCCGTGATGTATATCACATTTTTATTCCTGAATCCGTATCATTACAGACAGTCAGCTCAAAATGGTTTCTGTTTGTTTTTATAAGCCCTTCTTTTTGCAGCTTTGATATCTCCGAAGACATTGCCGCACGGTCAATGCAAAGATAATCTGCCAGCTGCTGCCGGTCAAAAGGAATATCAAAGGATAACGATGCCTGTCTGATAGATACCGACGACAGATAGGACAGCAGCTTATCCCTTGTCGTTCGCTTGCCAACATGTGTGATCTTATCGTTGAGGATCAGGATCTTATTTGCCAGGACACCGACCAGGTTACGGATCAGCTTCTGATGATGCTCACATACTATTGGGCAGGAAACCAGAAGCCTTTGAACATTTAATAAAATAATCTCACAATCTTCGTCTGCTACCACACTGACATTCAGAACAGCTCCCGGACTTGCTGCATATGGTTCACCAAAAAAATCTCCCGCATGACATTTTGACAGAATATTCCGATGTCCCCACAGGTCTTCCTGAATAACAAGAACACAGCCTGCCACCACAAGTCCCATTACTTCGGTAGAGTCTCCGGCTCTGAAAATATAAGAATCCCGTTTTCTGGAGATCGTTGCTGCATTTACACAATGCAGTATGGATAATATCTCATTATCAGTAAGACCTTTAAAGAAAGGGCTCGTTCTTAGAATGGGTAAATATTTTTTCAAAATTAATCCTCCTGTTGGAAATCAAACATACACGTTGTAATTATTATACTATACTCCTAACAGAAACCAAGGATAAATACTACTGGTCGAGGATAAAATAATAAGAAAGATCCTTCGAAAAAATCACAGAATAAAAGGAGAATACAATAATGGATAAAAAAATGTTTTGTTTTCAGTGTGAACAGACTGTCGGGTGTACCGGCTGCACCGGAAATGCCGGTGTCTGTGGAAAAAAAGCAGATACAGCGAAATTACAGGATGAACTGACAGGTGCGTTGATCAGTCTGGCTAAAGCTGCCGACAGCACGGAAACTATTTCAAAAAGAACCGGACAGATCATAATCGAAGGACTGTTTACTACAGTTACAAATGTAAGTTTTGACAATGCAGCAATCGAAAACATGATACAAAAAGTCAGAGCTGAAAAAGAAAGACTGGCTCCTGACTGCAGAACAAAGGAATATGATCTTCAGCAGCTGTGGAATGCCAATGAAGATATCCGCTCCTTGAAATCTCTTATTCTCTTTGGTATCCGCGGAATGGCTGCCTATGCCTATCATGCAAATGTTCTGAATTATGAAGATGCCGAAGTGAATCAGTTCTTCTGCGAGGCATTATCTAAGATCGGTTATGAAGAAAGCACAGAAGCACTGCTTTCCACAGTACTCAAAACAGGAGAGATCAATCTGAAGTGCATGGCACTTCTTGATAAGGCAAATACAGAAACCTATGGAACACCAGAGCCAACTGATGTTACACTTACAGTAGAAAAAGGGCCTTTTATTGTCGTGACCGGACATGACCTGAAAGATCTGCAGCTTTTGCTTGAACAGACTGAGGGAAAAGGAATCAATATCTATACACATGGTGAAATGCTCCCTGCCCATGCCTATCCATTCTTAAAGAAATACGCTCACCTGAAAGGCAATTTCGGAACTGCATGGCAGAATCAGCAGAAAGAATTTGACCATCTTCCGGCCCCTATCCTCTACACTACCAACTGTCTGATGCCTCCAAAAAGCAGCTACGCTGACAGAGTATTTACAACAGAAGTGGTTGCCTTCCCGGGAGCTGTCCATATTGACGAGAAGAAAGACTTCACACCACTTATTGAAAAAGCACTGGAGCTGGGCGGTTACAAAGAAGATCGTATGTTCTCCGGTATCAACGGCGGAAAAAAAGTGACAACCGGTTTTGGTCATGCAGCCATCCTGTCCCATGCAGGTACTGTAGTAGAGGCTGTAAAATCAGGTGCGATCCGCCATTTCTTCCTGGTTGCCGGCTGTGATGGTGCCAAGCCAGGTCGAAACTATTATACGGAATTTGTAAAGCAGACACCTTCTGACAGTATCGTTCTCACCCTGGCATGTGGAAAATTCCGTTTCAATGATCTCGATCTGGGAGAGATCGGTGGTCTTCCACGACTGATGGATATGGGTCAGTGTAATGATGCTTATGGTGCGATCCAGGTTGCTGTGGCACTTGCAGATGCATTTGGATGTTCTGTAAATGAGCTTCCGCTTTCCTTCGTACTCTCCTGGTATGAACAGAAAGCAGTCTGCATCCTGTTAACCCTCCTGCATCTGGGTATCAAAAATATCCGTCTTGGTCCTTCTCTTCCGGCGTTCCTTTCTCCTAATATTCTGAACTTTCTGATTGAAAATTATGGCATTGCACCTATCACCACACCGGAAGAAGATATCAAAGCACTGATGAACCAGTAAAAGTAAATTTTTCAAAGCCTTTACAAAATCAACAAAGCCGATACAGGATTCCAAAAGTCCTGCATCGGCTTTATTTACAGGTCTAAAGACTCGGATCAGCCGACAACACTTTTAAACATGTGCAGCGATATTCTGATGGAGTTAAATGATAACGTTTTTTAAACAATCTGCAAAAATAATCAACGTTATGAAATCCGCTTTCATAAGCGATCGTTTTTACTTTTTTATTCGTATTTTTCAATAACCAGGAAGCTGCCTGAAGTCGATATCCTATCAGATAATTAACCGGTGTAGTATGTAAAAAACGGTGGAACAAATTAAGTGCAGTACTTTTGCTGATTCCTATATGCGAAGCAATTTCATCCAGAGACAAATTGCGATTATAGTTTTCATGTATATATTGCATGATCAACTGCACTCTTTTCTGTGCAACTTCATCCACTGTCTGTACATCTCCTTTATCAGATAACTTTACATTTTCATAAAAAGTCAGCCATAAATCCTGCAGCAATGCCAAAGTAGCAAGCTCTTTTATTTTCTCATTCCTCTGTATTTCCATTATTTTTATCATAGTTTGTATGATCTTTGTTTGCCATAGTTCATCAGGCTGAAAACGCTGGAAATATATATTCGATGAAATGATTGGCAAGATATATTTCTTATAGATCAGGCTGTTCTCCGGCGCAATAAATTCCGGCATACATACAAAGTTAGGAATGATACCACCTGATGATGCGTAAAAGCGGTGCAATATTTTAGAATTAATAAAAATTGCTTCTCCTTCTGACAATATAATCTGTTTTTCTCCTATTCCGCATGTAACTTGTCCGGACTCGACATATAAAAACTCAAATTCTCTGTGCCAGTGCCACTCAATACAATGAAAATCAAACAATTCCAGATTATCATAATAATACTGGAATGGATAATCACTGCTTCCATGCTGTTTAATTTCCATGAACTCCTCATCTGTAAGTATTTTATTATAATCCATCCCATATCACGTTCTTTCTTTTTTACGATATTATACAGTATTTCTACAATTTAATTCAATGTATATATCTGATATTTGCTATATAATCAAGTAAAAAAAGAAAAGAGGTATTCTTATGATTTTTAAATGGATGAATGAAAGTGAGATCAACATTGAGGGCGACAAAATTGAAATAACCGCACCACCCAGAACAGACTTTTTTGTGAAAGTATTGATGAATGTGAAGATTGAACATAAAACTGTTAAAAACATTCGGAGAGGAAAATAAAAAATGAATGCTGTAAAAAAAACTAACTACCATAAGACAAAAATAGCCTGTTATATGGGATTTATCACACAGGCTATTGCGGCAAACTTCGCACCGCTTCTTTTTTTGAAATTTCACAGTGACTACCATATTTCTCTCGGTAACATTGCTCTGATATCCACTTTCTTCTTTTTCACACAGCTTCTGGTTGATCTGTTCTGTGCCAAATTCGTAGATCATATCGGATATCGTGTGTGCATTGTTGCATCAGAAATATTTGCTGCATTGGGTCTGCTTGGACTGGCATTTTTACCTGATTTTTTACCTGATCCTTTTATTGGAATTATATGTAGTGTTATTGTTTATGCCATCGGAAGCGGTTTAATAGAAGTACTTTGCAGTCCTATTATCGAGGCCTGTCCGTTTGAAAACAAAGAAGCAACTATGAGTCTGCTCCATTCGTTTTACTGTTGGGGAGCTGTTGGGACAATTTTGATTTCCAGCTTATTTTTCCTGATATTTGGAATAGACAGTTGGAAGTGGCTCGCCGTAATATGGGCAATCATTCCTGCAATTAATACTTATAACTTCATGACCTGTCCCATTGAATCTCTGGTTGACAATGGTTCTGGAATGGAAATTAAGGATCTGTTTTCCAAGCCATTTTTCTGGGTTGCAATATGTCTGATGATCTGTTCCGGAGCTTCTGAACTTGCAATGGCTCAATGGGCATCTGCTTATGCAGAATCAGCTCTGGGATTATCAAAAGCTCTGGGAGATCTAACAGGTCCATGTATGTTTGCAGTAACAATGGGAATCAGCCGTATAATTTTTGGTAAATATGGAGAGCAGTTAGATTTAATGAAGTTTATGAGTGGTTCAGGCATATTATGCGTTGTCTGTTATCTGCTTACTGCTTTGTCATCCAACCCGATCATCGGACTGATCGGTTGTATTGCATGTGGATTTTCAGTTGGAATCATGTGGCCTGGAACCATCAGTATTTCCTCAAAAACTTTTCCAACAGGTGGAACGGCTATGTTCTCTCTTCTTGCCATGGCAGGAGATTTAGGTGGCAGCATTGGACCTGGAATTGTTGGTCGTATCACTCAGAATGCTGGAAATAATATTAAGATTGGCATGGGATTCGGACTTATTTTTCCAGTAATTCTATTGTTTATGTTATTCCTGCTGTATCGGAAGAAGATATCAAAGCACTGACTTATTGATTGTAATTATATTTTTTCACTCTGCAAACCCGGAAGCTGTATCATCACTTGTTGCCAGATACTATAGACCTGATACAGCATTGAGCGGAACCTGAAGATTTCTGGTAAAATTGTCATGATTTCCGCATGCCAGCATCTTCATCTGTACCCGCATTGCAAAACTCAGATTTAATATCATCATGATCGCAGTACGTGCCACACGTTCTGTGCTGTATGCCAGGATATTACAAACTGTAATCCCCTTCTTCCGTGCTGCTATCAGTCGGCCATGATCTCCGAAGATCCACATAGGATATTAAAAAGTTTGCAAACCAACCGGCTGGTACAGCAAGCCAGACAAATACAATGCCAAAACGCGGTGCACAGATCAAAGCAACAGACAGGCGGATCGCCAGGTTCACCATATTTGCAATGAGGAACGGGCGCATGATCCCAAGACCACGAAGAACCCCATCGGTTGCCATTTTGATTCCCATAAAGATGAAGAAGTAACCAAGCCATCTCATATAACCCTCGGATACCTGATAGGCCAGGGCAGTTCCATCTTTACCAAGGAATAGCGAGGAAATCTGCGTGTGCAGTGTTTCAATGACTATAAAAGCAAGAACTGCAAAACATACATCTAACACCAGTGCAGCGTGATATCCTTTTTTGATCCGTTCAATTTTCTTTGCGCCAAGATTCTGGGAAACATATGGGGAAACCGCATTGCCAATGGATACAAAAATCAATGAAAAAACATTCTCTACCCGCATCGTCGCCGCATACCCCGCAAGTGCCTGTGTACCGAAGGGATTTACAACAGCCTGTACGATCATCATACCAATGGACACTGTAGACTGCTGAAGAACCGAAGGTACAGCAATTTGAAGCATGGAATGTAACTCCTGCCTGTCAAACCAGTCAAAACGACTTTTATATCGACGCATCCGGCTAAGGAAAAGCAAAAGTGAAAACACCGCAGAAATTCCCTGTGCTATAAGAGTCGCAAGGGCTGCACCAAACACACCGAGACCAAGTCCGGCCACCATCCAGAGATCCATAAAAATATTTAAGATTGACGAAAATATCAGGAGCCCCAGCGGGATTTTTGATTCGCCTATGGAAGTAAACATATTGGAAAGAATGTTATACATAAACAGAAACGGAAATCCCACAAAATAGACCCGCAGATATAACACTGCATCATCCAGTATATCGCCAGGGGTTTGTAACACACTCATCATCCAGTGGGAAAAGCAAAATCCAAAAACCCCAAGGACTATACTTAGAATTAAAAAGCTAAACAAGGATGTTGACACGATGGTCTTCATTTTTCCATACTCCCTGGCACCGAAATAGCGGCTCACCAGCACACCGGCACCGACACCTGCCCCCAGTGCCACACAAATAAAAACATTGGTCAGCGCTGCACAGGCCCCGACAGCTGCAAGTGCGGAGGAACCAACAAATTGGCCGACGATGATAGAGTCAGCCATATTGTATATTTGCTGAAAAAAGCTGCCCAAAATCATTGGCATTGCAAAAACCGTCAGCGCTTTAAGAGGCGCATCTGTGATCAAATATTCATCTTTTGACATTATCATATTCCTCCACAGGTTTCATAATTTCACTTATTGCTACACTGCCCGGCGTTATCAGCTGCAGCTGCAATACGATCTTATCACGTAGTGACATGCTCCCACCACTTAAATCTTACGATTTTGAAGTGGGGGCTTCCTGCTCGATTACCCTTTAGGGCAAAGCTAAAACAGGCTATCCCCGCGTGTCCCGCGGTTTTGTTTTTTATGTTTATCCGGTTACGGATTTTTTTCTTGTGCCGTCAGGCACATTCTTTATAGATTCTTTTTCCTTCTTCACGGATGTTGACTGCTGCATTCACATCCCGGTCCATCCTATTTCCACATTCACAAACATACATTCTATCCGACAATGCCAGTTCCTTTTTCTTATGTCCGCATACACTGCAGATCTTGCTGGATGCAAAATAACGGTCTACTTTTATAAGATGTTTTCCGCATTCTTCCAGCTTGTATCCCAGCATGAACAAAAACTGCCCGTACCCGTTATCCTGCACACCTTTCCCAAGGTGCAGCCCTCCGGACATTCCCTTCATATTCAGATCTTCCACACATACTGCATCATATCTTTCCGCAAGCTCCCTGCTGAGCTTATGCTGGAAATCTTTTCTCTGGTTCTTTATCTTTTCATGACATAAAGCTACCCTTTTTTTCTGTTTCTGATAGTTCCGGCTTTCTTTTTCACAGTGGGAGAGCTTTCTCTGTTCTCTTGCAAGTTTTTTCTCTGCTTTTCTGTAAAACATAGGGTACCCGGCTCTTTCTCCTGTAGAAAATACACACATTCCCTGCATGGCAAAATCGATCCCAAGAAATCTCTCTGCCGGTCTTTTTTCCACTGTTTGGTTCTCACAGCAGAACAAAAGGCTGGCAAAATATTTCCCGGATGGCTCACGGCTCACAGTTACAGACTTCAGTTTCCAGTCTGATGGAATCTGACGGTGAAGTTTTATCCTTATGACGGACATCTTTGGAAGCTTCAGATGGGTATCCTGCAAAAGGATATTTCCGTTTAGTGCATTGGTCGTATATGAATTTCTTGCATGCTTCTTTGATTTATAACGTGGAAATCCGCAGGCTGGTTCCCGAAAAAACTTCCGGAACGCACTTTCCAGATGCAGCTGCGCATTCGCCAGGGCAAGGGAATCCACCTCCTTCAGCCATGGATATTCCTTTTTATATCCGGCCGGTGTGTTCCGGAGCATCTTTTTTTCTTTCTGGTAATAGCTGATCTTATCTGCAAGCATCTGGTTATAGATAAAGCGGCTGCAGCCGATTGTTTGCTCTATCTGAACTCTCTGCTCTTTATTTGGATAGATCCTTATTTTTACGGCGCGGTTCATTCTTCTCACCCTGGCTTTCTATATACTGCCGTATCGTTTCAATCGTTGCTCCGCCTGCACTGAGCAGACAGAATATCTGACCCCAGAATGCATCTTTCATGGTCTAACTCCATTATATTTATCATCTTTTTTCTTATATCGACGGATATGTATTTATGAACTAATTGTTCTTTTTCAGTATACTACATCAGGGAAGGGAGAACGAGTGTTTCTTTTATACTATAGAGATTTTTTTTGAGCAGATATGCTCAGATGTGCAATTCATCTCACCACCTGAAGAGGTGGGAGAATTCTTGCTACATTTGTTAAAGATATTAAAGGGTTGCGGCTATAGAAATCAGGCCCCAAAGCTGAGACATTCTCTCAATGAATTTCCCGACCGATCCATTCCATGATCACATTTACAATATATTCCTGCTCCGCTTCTGTCAATTCCCGTCCTTTCGGAATATGATGCCATTTTTCCAGACATCCCCTGCAACAGGTAGCTGTGGCATGCTGGGCTACAAAAACCGGATGCCCTCTCATCGGTGTCTGTTTTCCATCATTTGGTATTTCTGCCGGTGCAAGACGCTTTCTGATAAAATCACAGGCATGCTCACGTACTTTCTCCATTCCCTTTTCTGATACATAACTCCGATCGTTTGCCTTCAGGGAAAAACTGCTTCTGAACTTTGACTGCGACAGACGTTTCCAGAGATTTCCCTCATAAACTGCCGGTGTCTCACATACCATAGAAGGCTGGATGCTGCCCTTATAGACGATCATCTTCTTACTGTCACTTCCGTTCTCATTTGCGGTCTCGTCTACTGCTTCTTTCAAAAGCTGTGCCTTCACTTCCTGTGCTTCTTTGCTGTCCGGCTGCAGACGTCTTGCCAGACATGTATTTCTGCCAGTTGTCGTTTCATTTTTTATCGCATAATACACAGCTTTCTTCTCTCCGACAAGTACCAGGATCTTTTTCGCCCTGGTCACACCCGTATAAAGGAGATTTCTCTGCAGCATGACAAAATGACTCATGGTAAATGGCATGACAACGATTGGATATTCGCTTCCCTGGGATTTGTGGATCGTCACTGCATAGGCAAGCGCCAGTTCGTCCAGCTCTGTCACATCATAGACTACTTTCCGTTCATCAAACAGAACTGTCAGTTCCCGTTCTTCCACGTCAACTTTTGTGACAGTCCCAATATCTCCGTTAAATACTTCCTTATCGTAATCATTCCGGATCTGCATCACCTTATCCTTCAGCCGGTACTGTGTGCCGCCTCTCCGCAGAAAGATCTTTGACGGATTCATGGCTTCCTGCAGCACCTGGTTCAGATTTACTGCCCCACATTCGCCTCTCTGCATCGGAGTCAGCACCTGAATATCCTGCAGTGGATCTACATGGTAGTATCTCGGCAGGTTCGTCTTACAATATTGGACGATAGTATCCACCACTTCCTGATTACTCTCTTTGGTGGCAAAGAAAAAGTCGGCATCTTTCCCGCCTCTCATATCAATGCCTTCCCCTTTATTGATCCGGTGTGCATTCATGATGATCCGACTTCCCTGTGCCTGACGGAAAATCCGTGTCAGACGAACTACCGGAACACATCCGGAATCAATGATATCTCTGAGAACATTGCCCGCTCCGACACTTGGCAGCTGATCAATGTCGCCTACCAGAATCAGAGACATCTGCTGCGGCAATGCTTTTAAAAGATTATACATCAGCATAATATCGATCATGGAACATTCATCCAGTATCAGCACATCTCCTTCCAGCGGATGCTCTTCATTTTTCTGATAGCCTTCCGGAGGTTTATATTCCAATAACCGGTGAATCGTTTTTGCTTCCATTCCAGTTGCTTCTGACATTCTCTTTGCTGCTCTTCCAGTCGGTGCAGCAAGAATGATCTGACATCCAGCCTGCTTATATGCAGAAATAATTCCCAGAGTTGTTGTAGTCTTTCCGGTTCCAGGTCCACCGGTCAGCACCATGACCTTAGAAGAAACTGCTGTCTTTACCGCCTGCCACTGAATCTCGTCATAAGTAATTTCTGATGAAGCTGCTACTTTCTCCAATATTTCTTCCGTATCCTCAGATTTCTTCTTTCCACAGGACATCAACCGAAGCAGCCGCTTTGCACAGCCACTTTCTGAAAAATAATATGGGGGCAGATAGATTGCTTCCCGATCTTCTGCTTCATCTCTGATCACATCATTCGTGCGGATCATCTCATCCAAGGTGATCTCCAGCTCCGGTTCTTCCACTTCCAGAAGTTCCTTTGCCCTTCCAGTCAGCTGTTCTCTTGTTGTATAACAATGACCTGCTTCTGCCAGCTTATTCAATGTATAAAAAATACCACTGCGCAGACGGACAAATTTGCCTTTGTCAATCCCCATCTTCTGTGCAATGGAATCCGCTGTCTTAAATCCAATTCCCCAGATGTCATCTGCAAGCCGGTATGGGTTCTCCTTTACGATTGCAATGCTCTCACTTCCATACGTCTTGAAAATCTTTGTCGCATGAGAGGTGCTGACCTCATGACTCTGCAGAAAAAGCATGATATTCTTGATCTCTTTCTGCTCCTGCCAGCTTGTTTTGATCCGGTCTACACGTACTTTTCCTATACCTGATACTTTGAGCAGTTCATCTGGTGTCTCTTCAATAACATCCAGTGTATCCTTCCCGAATTTTTCCACAATTCTTTTTGCAAACTTTGGACCAACGCCCTTCACCAGACCGGAACCAAGATATTTTTCGATTCCATATACTGTGGCAGGAAGTGTCTCTTCAAATTTCTCCACCAAAAACTGCCGCCCATATTTGGCATCCATCTTCCACATACCTTCCAGAGACAGCACAGAACCAACATGGGTATCCGGCATCGTGCCAACTACTGTGACAAGATCACTGTAATTCTTCACCGCACATTTCAGAACCGTGTAGCCATTGTCGGCATTCTGATATGTAATTCTCTCAACTACACAACGTAAGTGCTCCATGCCCGTCTCCTTCTCTCATGAAATTTCTTCTCCTTTTGTACATTCTGTGTTTCTAATGCGTGACTTATATTGCGGATATTCAGTAATAAACCGCTTAATTACATTGGCATCATTCCAGTAATGCATTGGAAAAATGACATTGCAATCTACATTTTTAAGGAAATACAGGATCCCGTCAGCATAGTGATCTCCCTGTCTCGGATCCAAAGGAACAAATGCAGCGTCAAAATGCATACCCTTGATTTTCCTGATCGCCGCGCGATATGCTGAAGTAAGTCTCTGGTTATCAGCTTTCGACCCACCATCCCAATACCAGTCGTTTAAATCACCGGCATGATAAATGGTACCTTCCTTTGTTTTGACAATAAATGCGACACCACTATCGTTAGATAGCAATGTATCAACTTTGGTTTCATTATCCAAACTATAAGCTTGATCATGATAAACATATGTGATCTTCATATCCGACAAATGATTCCTTTTTCGTATATCATTCGCCAGGATTGCCTGATAAGTCATTCCCATATCATCAAGGATCCCAAAAATTTGTGGGTTAAAATGATCCTTATGGAAGTGACTGCAAAAAACGATCACTTCTTTCTCCTTGTCAAGATTCGGTAATTCACCCTTGTAATAATCAAAAATATAGTAGCAGTCTCTGGTCTCAACCAAAAATCCACTGTGGTTAATGTAAGTAATTTTCATAATATCACCTATATAAATTAACGCCGGTACCGGATAGCAAATCTTTCTTTGCCATGTTTATTTTTCCTTTTTCGAGCGTTTGTAAATTTCACGACAACAGCATTTCTAATGCAGATTTTATCGTATTTTTTAGATTCCGTCCATCCTTTATCCACAGCTGGTAGAAAAATGTGAAATGATACTTTTACAAATTCTATTACTTGTTGTTAGTTCATAATTTATGTATAATCCTGTCTTTGACAGTCCTCTTTCACAGTGTTAATATCCTGCACCAGTGTCCGTATTTTTCAGGATCTTAATAAGACGGCTTGTTCCAAGACGCTCTGCGCCAAGACTGATAAATTTTTCTGCATCATCGAAGGATGAAATTCCACCTGCTGCCTTAACTTTTACATTTTTTCCAATATATTTCTTCATCAGCTCTACATCTGCAAAAGTTGCTCCCGCTGTAGAAAATCCGGTAGAAGTTTTGATAAATTCTGCTCCTGCATTTGTAACGATCTCACACATTTTAATTTTCTCTTCTTCGGTAAGAAGACATGTCTCAATGATAACTTTGAGGATTCTTCCATCACAAGCTTCATGGATCGCACGAATCTCATTCTCTACTTCCTCATATCTTCCATCCTTTAAAAATCCGATGTTAATAACCATATCGATTTCTGAAGCACCATTTGCAATGGCATCTTTCGTCTCAAATACCTTTACAGCAGTTGTATTATATCCGTTCGGAAAACCGATCACTGTACAAATCGGAAGTTTTCCCGCTACATATTCCGCTGCCTGTTTTACGTAAGCAGCCGGAATACATGCAGATGCAGCCTCATATTTCATGGCATCATCCAGGATTCCTCGAATATCATCCCATGTTGCAGTCTGTCCAAGTAATGTGTGATCCACCTTTTTTAATATATCTTTTTTATCCATTTTACGTTCCTTTTACTTCAGTTCATCCAGAAGAGAACTTCCAATTGTTCCCTCCGGCATCTTAACTTCAAAATTATCTGCGATCGTTGCACCGATTACTGCAAAAGTATTCTGATCTTCCAGTTTTCCGTATCCCTCCATAGATGGGGAATAAGCAAAAAATGGTACTTTTTCTCTTGTGTGATCAGTTCCTGTATGCGTCGGATCATTTCCGTGGTCAGCTGTAATGATCAGAAGGTCATCCTCACGAAGCTCATCAAGAAGTTCACCAAGTTTTACATCAAATCTTTCAAGTTCCTCTGCATATCCCTTTACATTGCGTCGATGTCCCCAAAGAGCATCGAAATCTACAAGATTTACAAAACAAAGCCCCTCAAACTCTCTTTTCGCAATGTCAATTGTCTGCTCCATTCCATGAACAGAGCTTTTTGACTTATTAGACTCTGTCAGTCCCTCGCCGTCAAAAATATCAAAAATCTTTCCAACGGAGATCACATCATAACCTGCATCCTTCAATGCATTAAGCGCAGTTTTTCCGTAAGGCTTCAGTGCATAATCATGGCGGTTGCTGGTACGTTTGAACTCACCTTTTTTCTTGCCAAGGTAAGGTCTTGCAATAACACGTCCGACTTTCCACTCATCCCTCATGGTGATATCACGAGCGATCTCACAGCAGCGATACAATTCATCCAGTCCGAAAGTCTCCTCATTTCCGCAGATCTGCAATACAGAATCAGCAGATGTGTAAACGATCATATGACCGGTAGCGATTTCTTCCTCAGCCAGTTCATCCAGGATCTCTGTTCCGCTGGAGCTCTTGTTTCCAATTACTTTATGTCCCGTTCTCTTCTCAAGCTCATCAATCAGCTCTTTTGGAAATCCGGTCTCTGTAAAAGTCTTAAACGGTTTTGTGATGTGAAGCCCCATCATTTCCCAGTGTCCTGTCATAGTATCTTTTCCGGTACTGGCTTCTTTTAAAAATGTATAATAACCCATTGGTCGCTCCACTGCTGCAACCTGTTTCAACGGATGAAGATTTGCAATTCCAAGCTTCTGAAGGTTTGGAATCGTAAATTCATCTACATTCTGGGAAATATGTCCCATAGTATCTGTTCCTTCATCCCCGTACTGGGCTGCGTCCGGCATTTCTCCTGCCCCAAAGGAGTCTATTACAATAGTAAATATTCTCTTATATTTCTTCATAATTTTTGTCTCCTTTCTGATGTCTTACTTATGGATCTTACATATTTACAACAACTTTTGTTACTAATTCCTTGAAGGATTTCGCTACGCGGTCTGCTGTTTCCTGCACTTCTTTATGGTTAAGCTCTTTTTGGGAAATTCCTGCTGCCATATTTGTGATGCAGGAAATTCCACAGATTTCCATTCCCATGTGCCGGGCAGCCATAGCTTCGCATGCGGTGCTCATTCCAACTGCATCTCCACCCCATCTCTGTGCAAGTCTTACTTCTGCAGGAGTCTCATAATTTGGTCCTGTAAACTGTACATAAACACCTTCCTGAAGTTTGATGTCACATTCTTTTGCACATTTGCGGATCACATCCTGAAGACGGCGGCTGTATACCTCACTCATATCCGGAAATCTGGTTCCCAGCTCATCCATGTTCGGTCCTATCAGAGGGCTTGGAACTCCCGTTGTAATGTGATCTGTGATCATCATGAAATCTCCCGGTTTATAGGAAGGATTAGCTCCTCCTGCTGCATTAGTGAGAAGGATTTTTTTCGCACCGAGCATTCCCATAAGACGCGTTGGAAGAACAACATCTGACATTGCGTATCCTTCATAATAATGAACACGTCCCTGCATGATTACAACCGGTGTTTTCTCCACATACCCAAACACAAAACGTCCCTTATGTCCTTTTACAGTAGAAACCGGAAATCCCTCGATGTCCGTATAGTCGATGGTCTGTTCAATCTGAATTCCATCTGCAAAATCTCCAAGTCCGGATCCAAGGATCAGTGCAACTTCTGGTTTGAAATCAATTTTCTTTCTTACGCTTTCCAGGCATGTCATTAATTTTTTATACATGATTACTTCTTCCTTTCTTTTGGGTGTTGTCATTATATTTATGCTTTTTTCATAAAGGCAATTCCTCTGCAATGGTCTTTCCAATGCCCTGCGCGCCTCCCGTCACAATCACTACCTTATTGTTAAACTCCATATAAAATCCTCCCCAAAAATCCGCTTTCTATTTCTGTTGCCACAACATTGTGTATTCTTTTTCACCAGTAGCATCATCGAATCCTTCACATTGAATATCGAACCCTTCTCTTTGATAAAAAGAGAGGGCTCTGGCATTCTTCTGGTATACGTTTAATCGCAATCTAACTTTTTTATTCTTGATATAGTCTAATAAAAGCTTACCTATACCACATGACTGCATTTCATCAGAAACAAAAATACCTTCCATGTATTCGTTACTTAATCCGACAAACCCCTGAATCATTTTATCATCTTCATACACATAGACTTCCGCCTGTAACATCATTTCTTTCACTAATTCATAATTACTTGTGCTTCAAGTACATCCTTCATATAAGAACTATCCAGGCCTTTCCCAATCTGAGAATCCCATTTGAAAATCAGATCATCCTCAAAAGCATCCGGCTGAATACTCTGCTTTATTATACCTTATGGGAGAGGGTTTGTCATTGAAATCTCCAGGAAGCAAGCGTGGCAAAGACACCCGAAAGTAACGATAGCAACAAAAAAACAGTTCCGGACATACTGAGGTTAATCAGTGTATCTGAACCTGTCTTTTCTATGGTCTTTCCAATGAATAGCTGGGCTGGCTTTTCCTTGGAATGGATTATTTAATTGTAAAAAATTCCCGTGAAATGCTTTATAAAATAGGTAATTTTACAAAGTCTATTACTTGTTGTTAATTCATAATTTATGTATAATAAAATTAATATAAGAAATACACGCTCAGCATGCGGCCTGGAACATAAATAATCCGCGAGTTTAGCGATATACGAGGAGGAAATTCTCATGGGTAAACAATCCACCAGGGAAAACAAAACAATTTACCAGCTTTGCCGAGAAGCGGCAGGACTTACAAGAGCAGAAGCCAGTGAAAAAATGGATGCTGTCTCTGATTCAAAAATTGAAAAATTTGAATATGAAACACAAGAACCTACGCCTTATGATATCCTCCAGATGGCAGATGCCTATAAAAGACCAGATCTTTGCAATTATTATTGCTCTCACAAATGCGAAATCGGCTATCGTTATGTTCCAGAAATAGAAATGACCGATCTGTCAAATATCATTTTGGAGACAATTGCCAGTTTAAATGAAATCAATCCTCTTACCGGTCGTCTGATCCAAATTGCCCGTGACGGTAAGATCAGTGATGATGAAATGAAAGATTTTGCTTATATCAGTAAAAAACTTGATGAAATTTCTTTAGCCATAGACTCTTTGAATCTTTGGGTAGATAAAACAGCTGGAGAACAAGGGCTCAATCTTGAACTCTTAAATGCCGAAAAAGAAAAATTAAAATAATCCATAACGCCACGAAAGGATTACGACTATAGAATAACACCAACCGCAGTCAGTGTCTTTAAAGTTGAATTAATCTATAGAAACTGCTATCATATTTTTATCAGAATTTTCCAAGTAAAGGAGGACATGAGTGGATCATGAACGTAATGCCAATTTCCGAAATCATCGAAAAAGTAACCATGATTTGCAAAAAAAATAATGTAAAGCGCCTTGATTTATTCGGTTCCTTCGCCACAGGCACTGCGACCCCCACCAGTGATATTGATTTTGTAGTATACGGCTGTGATAATCTAATGCAGTTAGAAGATGATCTTCTGCAGATTGAAACGCTAAGGAAAATTGATATTTTTGACTTTGACAGTATAAAAAATGAGTATTTATTGGAGGATATAAAAAAATATGGAAAACAAATTTATTAACCTCTATAACACTTTCTGTAAAAGTCTCTCCAATCTTGCAAAAAGCAAAACAGCCGACCCCAAGACCGATTTTGTTCTCGAAGGAACTGTTCTCAATTTCAGTCTTACTTTCGACATCTCCTGGAAAGTTATGAAAGATATTCTGATCAAAAAAATGGGAATTCTTGATTTTGCAGTTGGCTCTCCACGCGAAACTCTGCAGCAGGCATTTACCAATGGTATTATTGATGATGACACCTGGCTGCAAATGCTGAAATCCAGAAATCATTTGTCTCATGATTACGATGGTACTTTCGCCGCAGAGAAATTTCAGGATATTATAAATATTTATTATCCTCTTTTTGAAAAATTCAAAAACGATGTTGCGAAATACTATAAACAGTAAACTGTGTTTTGTAGAAGAATGTTAAAACTGGCGGTCATGATTATATATCTTACCATGACCGCATAAAACAATATATATTAGTTAAATAAGAATTATTCAGCATACGATCGGATAGTCCGCAAATAATTCTCTGACATTTTCAGGCGTTACTTTTTCGCATCTCGACTCACAGACCAGATATGGATTTATCCGATACAGCACCTCCGGCAAAGCCTCTGCCTTTGGTTTTCCAAGCTGTGAAACAAAATACATCTGACGATTCAGATTCGTCACATCCACCACGTAGAAATCCACCAGCAAAAGAGAAGATTTCTTCCGTCAAGCTGTTTTTCTTCTCCGTTGATCTTTACCATAGCCAAGCTCTCCTTTCCAGGACACCTGTGATTCAAAAAAATTTCTTCATGATACAAAAAACACCGGACGATACAATATCTGTATCATCCGGCGCCTGTCTGCATCTGTGAAAAGTGGTGCCCCCAGTTCACATAAAAAACAGGGAGCACGGACACAAAATCCAATCATTTCCGACATGTATTTCCCTACGTTGGCGTTATCCGAATCAGGTTTCAGGTCAAGACTATAACGTCTACTCTCAGCCCATCCATTTGAGTTCCCCATTTCGACTCGTTATATCGCATCTGATCCCTGTTTGCAAGTACCAGTACGACCGTTTTGTAAAGAACTTGTCGGGCGCATCCATCGAAAAACTGAATATCTTTGTAGCATAATCTAAAAATTGTTGTAACTGTTACTACTATTAAAACCACACGGTCTCATTTTTAGCCGCTGATTCATAAATTGCATCCAATACCTGTGTCACAACCAATGACTGTTCTGGTCGTACAAGTGGATCCCTGTCTTCCAAAATGGCAGTCAACCATTCCTTAGCCTCCAGATACGGCGCATCATACCGTGTTCCAAAAAAGTCATGTGGCTCTCCCGGTGTAAGCACTTCTTCTGTCAGCCGACCGTATTTTCCACGATTATAAATCACTTCTTTTTGATTTCTAAGTTCCGCTCCTGCTTTCGTTCCACAAAGTGTAACCTCTGCTTCACGCGCTTCCAGTATATTTAAAGCCCAACTGGATTCCAGAACAACCAGTGCTCCACTTTTCATTTTTATGTAACCAATCGCAGAATCTTCTACATCATATTTTGATGTATCCCATGCTCCCCATAAGTTCCCATCTGTGGCCTGCGGCAGTTTTCCCAGTTTTTTAAATACTGTCCCGGTCACAGATTCCACATCATAGTTGTCCATCAACCACAACGCAAGATCAAGCGAATGTGTTCCGATATCAATTAACGGTCCACCACCCTGCTGACTTCCCTGTATAAAACTTCCCCAGGTCGGAACTCCCCTTCTGCGAATTGCATATGCTTTCGCATAGTATATCTCACCCAAATCACCATTCTGGCACGCGCTGCGGAGATGACGGACATCCGCACGATAACGATTCTGGTATCCGATAGAAAATTTTTTACCAGACTCTTTCCAGGCGGTCATCATTTTTTCCGCCTCTGCAGTATTAATTGCCATCGGCTTTTCACACATCACATGCTTTCCCGCATGAAAAGCGTCTACTGCAATTGGGCTATGGCTAATGTTTGGCGTTAAGACATATACAACATCCACATTCGGATTCGCCAGCAGCTCATTATAATTCTGGCAAACCTGTGCATTTTCTACTCCATACTCCTGTGCCGCCTTTTTTGCTCTGTCAAGTATGCCATCACAAAATGCTACTACTTCACACAAATCACCATTTGATTTTAATGCTGATAAATGCTTTCCTGTCGCGATTCCTCCACATCCAATAATTCCTATTCTTAATTTCATGTTCTCATCCTTTCACTGCGCCCATAATAAGCGCATTTTGTACCTGTCTGTTCAGCAACAAATAAATAATCAGAACAGGTGCTGTTGCTACTACCATTCCTGCACCAATTGGCCCCCATTCCGTATAAAACATTCCTGAAAGACTCTGTAATCCGATCGTCAATGTCTTCCACTTGGGTTCACTTATAAACGTCATTGCGAACATCAGCTCATTCCATGATGATAAGAATGTAAATAACGCAATTGCCGCTACCGTTGGCTTTACAAGCGGAAACATAATTTTCCAAAATAACTGATATATATTGCATCCATCTATACAGGCTGATTCTTCCATCTCTATAGGAAGAGACGCATAGGCATTTGTCAAAATCAAAATTCCTGTCGGTAATGCAAATACAATATACGGGATCAAAATTGACAGAGGATTATTAATGATATGCATCTTTCGGAAAAGTAAAAACAACGGCAGAAGTGTTGCATGAAGCGGGATTGTCATTCCTGAAATAAAAATCCAGTAAACTATTTTCTTTAATTTCCATCTCATTCTGCTTAGTGCATATGCCGATGTTGCAATTAAAATACACGCAACAATAACAACAGCCATAGACACCCAAACGCTATTAAAAAGATAGCGAAAAACATTTCCACCCATTAACGCATTTTTATAATTTTCAACTTTCCATACAAGCGGAGGCCCGGCAATATTTCCTCCAAAAATTTCTTCATTGCTTTTGAAGGAAAAGAAAACAAGCCATATAAGCGGATAAATCTGCACAGCGGCCCAAAAAACCAAAAAAGCCGTAATGATAAGCCGTATTAAAAGATTTCCTTTTCTTGAATGAAGTTTGGCATACATCTTCTTTCCCTCCTCAAGCCGATTCCTCTTTCACGAGAAATACTTTCTGCAAAATAACTGCCATAACAATACATTCAACAACGATAAATATAGAAATAGCACTTCCATAGCCATATTTATTAAGATTGAATATACTGCTAAACATTAAGGAGCTTGGAACTTCTGTCATATGAGCCGGTCCACCATTTGTTAATACATAAATCATGTCAAACGCCTTTAAAGATCCAATTACCACAAAAATCGCACATGTTCTGAGCATTGGTTTCACTAATGGAATCGTAATATACCGCGCTGCCTTAACTCCACTTGCTCCATCCAATTTTGCTGCTTCCAATATATCTTTTGATATAGAATTAATAGATGTATAAAGCAGCAACATATGGTATCCGACATTCTGCCATATAATTGGAACAAAAGCGCTAAATAAAGCTGTATTTACATCACCTAACCAGCTTCTTTGTAAGCTTTCCAGTCCCAATACTCCCAACAGAGTATTCAGTACTCCATAATTCGGGTTATAAATTTTCAACCACAGCTGTCCAATTACAACCGAAGATAATGTCATCGGGATAAAAAACACTGTCCTGTAAAATCCTTCTCCCTTAATGCCGCTGGTGAGCAGCAACGCCAGCAAAAGCGCCAGCGGCAGCTGCGTAACCAGTGTCACAAATCCGAGTAGCAGTGAATTAACAGCGGATCTTAAAAACACCTTATCCTGAAACATTTTCGCGTAATTGGAAAACCCAACAAAGATTCCTTCTCCAAATCCATTCCAGTCAAGCAAACTATACCGGAAAGACATAATAATCGAATAAAAGATAATGCCACCGAACAGAATGAGGGAAGGTGCCACAAATGCAGCAATCGCTGTTTTATTTCCCAATATCTTATTCATACTTACCTCGTAGCTGCCATAGCTTCAACATAATCATCTGCTGTCATCTGCTGTGCATAAATTCCCTGCAGTGACGTAGAATGAACATCTGCTGTTTCCGGATCCAGCAATGTATCCCATGCAAGGCAGAACCCATCTGCACCCTGCATCAAATCCAGTAATGTCTGCTGAAATGGTTTCAATTCCATATCGCCACTATATTTCCATGTCGGAAGGATCGCTCCTTCTTCATATGCGTAATTGGAAAAATGCTCACTCATAAATGTCATAAATTCAACTGCTTCTTTTTTATGAGCGCTCGTCGCTGATGCTACAAGCGTTGCACTTGCGCCTCCGACAAATGAATTCTGGTCTCCGTCTGCACCAGAAACTGCCGGCCAGTTTACCATGGTTAATTTGCCCTCAAGCGGAGATCCTTCTTCGCAAAGTAAATCTACCTTCCAGTTTCCGCTATACCACATAGCCGCTCTTCCCTGACGGAATTCCTCTGTTGCCTCATCATCTGTAAGAGCAACACTGTCCGAAGCAAATACACCTTCATCAACCATCTTCTGAAGTTCTTCCGCAGTTTTCTGCACAAATTCCTGATCAAAGTTTCCTTCGCCATTCAACATCGTTATTGTTTTTTCTACACCGCCATATCGAAGTGCCAATGCACCAAATGGAAACAGTCCCGGCCACTTATCTTTTTCCCCCATCGCAATTGGCGTAATTCCATTTTCATTAAAGGTGGCGGACACGGCATATAAATCATCCATTGTTTTTGGTATTTCAAGACCATATTCATCAAACAGAGACTGATTGCACATCAGCACTCCTATGAAGCTATCCAATGGAAGGCCGTACAATGAGCCATCATAATAAAAGTTGTTACAAATATCCGGCATCATAGCATCCAGATCAATCGTTCCATCTTCCACGTACGGATCAAGATTTTCTACCATTCCTGCTTCTACAAATGGCTTTGTAAAGCCACCTCCCCAAGCATAAAATACATCTGGAACTGCACCTGCTGCAAGCTGCGTCTTCAGCTTAGTTTTATATGCATCATTGTCTGCAGTGTCTTCTACAATCGTAATATTGGGATGAGATTCCTTATATTCATCCAATGCCTTATACCATCCTCTGCACTGCCCATCTGTCTGATCCACGAAGATATGGGACACGTTTAATGTGATCTGCTCTGCATCCTCTGCAAAAGCCGTGGTTGTAAATGCTCCTGCAACCATTCCCGTACATGCCAATACTGTTGCAGCCTTTTTTAAATGCTTTTTCATTTGCCTTTTGTTATTATTCTTCACATGAATAATAACTTCTCCTTTCCTTTGTTTTTGATGGTTTTATTATAACAAAAGCTTATCTCTTCCAATCTCACACTTTTTACATTTTTCAACACTTATTTTACCTGTTAGCTGTTTTTGATATTTTTTTGCTTTATATTCTATGTTTATTAGTTATTTTTCCTTTTATTTTTTCCATTTTTCCATTTCCTGTATCTGTTTTGCACTATTTTTCGTATTGTTTTCTGTACTCAGCTGGCGTTACGCCCACTTTCTTTTTAAATAAAATCCCAAAATAATTTGCATTATAAATTCCCACTTTTTCGCCCACTTCGTAAATCTTAAAGTTCCCATATTGCAAAAGCTGCTTTGCTTTATCAATACGTTGTTCTGTCAAATACTCTACAAATGAGCTTTTTACCTTCTCTTTAAAAAAACGGCTTAAATAGCTGCTATTCATATAATATGCCTTTGCCAATGCGCCTAATGAAAAATCCGGGTCATCTAAGTTTTCTTTTATGTATTGTTTCATAGAATAAATGAGTTTGTAACTGTCTGCCGCTGTCTCCCTCCCCCTTAACATCTCCTGCAGTGCCTGACATCCTATTAAAAATGCATTTTTTAACTCAAGTATATTCTCCGCATGTTTTACATTTTCATAAAAATTCATATATTGCATTGCAACTGCATCAATGCAACGATCTCCAAATGAAGTGTAAAAATAAAAATAGATATTCAATAATTGCACCTGCAACAGTTCCATATCATCTAACGTAACATCTTTCCATTTCAGAAAATAACTATCAATTACTTTTTCTACTTCTTCTAAATCCTCTGCCTCAACACAATATTGCAGCCTTTTCAACTCGTTGAGATCCCATAACTGCTTAGTTTCTTTTTTTTGCTGTTTCCATCTCCATATATCTTCTGGTTTATTTTCTCCATTAACCAATTCGATATTTAATTGATTAACCGCCTCTATATAGCCCTCATGAATACTCTTTTCCTGATTATATATAACCTCTGTCCCGTAATACAACGGACACTCAAATTCCTTTTTCCATTCCTCTTGCAGCTGCTTTAATATTGTCTCAGGCATGATATCTTTTTCAGGATCAAGAATAATCAACCTATTAGCCGTTCCATGAACCCAAACCATTTTTTTTAATTTTTCTTTACAATAATTGACAATCCACATCTCACAATCTAAAAGTTCTTCATTCCCAGTCCTTTTGGCAATCAGGTTTGTTTTCCATTGAAAAACAACTATCCATACCATTGGGCTTGTTTCCAAAGCCAATTCCTCCATCAACTGGCTATTCACAATTTTTTCCGGCACATCTGATTCCAGAAGCTTTGTCAAATAATAATTTTTAACGATTTCCTCTGCTTCTCTTTTAAATATCGAAAGAGTTTCTATTTCATTTCTCTTTCTGTTTTCTTCCAGAATTTTTTTCTTGATCTTAACAATACATTCTGTAAGTTCTTCCTCATTGATCGGCTTTAAAATATAGCCGTCCAACCCTATGCAAATTCCCCTTTTCGCATATTCGAAATTATCATAGCCGGTAATTGCGATCACTTTTGTGTCTGGATTTCTACCTTTTATTTTTTCTGCAAAAGTCAGACCATCTATATCTGGCATACAGATATCCGTCAAAATGATATCCGGCTTTAAAGACTCAAGCTGCCGCATTGCCAGCTCTGCTGATGCCATTTCTCCTACGACTTCAATATCTAATGCTTTCCAATCGATTATATTTCTGATTAATTGTCTAAGTAAATATTCATCATCTACAATAATCAGCCTTAGCATATTCAACACTCCTCCACTTCAATTTTCATTATAATTGTAGTACCACCATTTTCTTCCGACTCAATACTCCACCAAATTCGATCACCATAACAATACTGAAGTCGATGAAGCGTTGCAAATAATCCGAAAGATTTGCCATTTCTTCCCTCTTCTCCTGAAATAGCTTTTTTCAGAGCTTCTTTAGACATTCCGCGTCCATTATCCATTAATGTGATTTTAAGACTCTTTTCTCCTGTCCGGACTATATCAAGATTAATAATCCCTTCTGTCGTAAACCCATGTATGCCATGATTAATTGCGTTTTCCACCAACGGCTGTAAAGCAAATTTCAAAATTTTCCACTGCATAATTTCCGGATCAACCGAGTATATGTATTCAAACTCTCCACCAAAACGCATTTGTTGAATATCAATATAGCTTTTTAACATCACCAGGTTTTTCTCTATTGTTATAAAATCATCTCCTTTGCTGAGATTAATTTTATAAAATCTGGAGAGCGCATCTATCATTGCATATGCATCATCATATCGTTTCAAAACAAACAACGCTTTTATGGAGTCAAATGTATTATATAAAAAATGAGGATTTATCTGTGCAGTAAGCACTTTTAAATCGTAAGCGCAAAATATTGCTACGCTGCCCATGAATCACGCTTGCACCAAAATGATAGATGCAAGCGTTTTACTCTATGTTTAGTTTTGACAGTTCGCTTTCGCAGTCTCGCTCCATGGGGCAAGCTGTTCCAGCTGTTCATCTGACATTTTAGCGTCTGGCCGCTGTGATAAGAGGTATGTCAGATATTTGTAGGTATTCAGGTCATTCGCTTTTGCCATCTCAACCATTGTATACACAATAGCGCTAGAGGCAGCTCCCTTCGGACTGGCACTGAACAGCCAGTTTTTCCGGCCAACAGTGAATGGTCTGATTGCATTCTCGCTAAGATTATTGGATAAACTGCAATGACCGTCTTCCAGATAGGTCATCAGGGTGTCTTTCCGATTTTGGGCATAGTTCACCGCTTTCGCCAAACGGGTTCCCTTATTTGGACGCTGTTGATCCAGCCAATTCCAGAATGCCTCCAGTATCGGCTTCTCCTTTTCAAGACGGAACTGTTTTCTCTGCTCCGCAGTATGATTTTTTGCTTTTGAGTACCGCTCACAATCAAACAGCTTGGAGCAGAACTGTACTCCCTGCACTGCCGGAAGGCTGTAATCATACTCTTTCCCTTTCGGTATGGCATCTGTGAAGTAACGTCTCACATGTGCCCAGCAAGAGCAGCGTTTGATATCCGGCAGATTGTTATAACCCTGGTATCCATCAGTCTCCAGATATCCGCTGAACCCCTGCAAGAAAGATGCTGCATGGAACTTTGCCCTTGTCTCTGTGTAATGATAGAGCAGGATCGGCGGAAGCCCATCTTCTCCACTGCGGAAGAGCCACATCCAGGAACCTGTTTCAGGATTGCGCTCCGGCTCATTCAGTACCTGAACCCGGGTTTCATCTGCCATCAGATATTTACGCATCCGTAACTGACGGTGAAAATAATCATAAACATGACAGAGGTAATTCTCGGCACAGTAAATGATCCAGTTAGCAAGCGTAGCCCGGCTTAATGGGACACCCAGCTGCTTCCATTCCGATTCCTGCCGGTTTAATGGCAGGCCATTCTGGTACTTCTGGTGCATTGCCCATCCTACAACGGATTCCGATGCATAACTTTCTGGGATCAATGGTTCCTGGACAGGCGCTTTGACAAATGTCTGATCATCCGGGTGTTCCTCTGATATGGCACATTCCGGGCATTTATAGGTTTCACGATAGATATTTACTACTTTCCCTTTGGCAGGGGTAAACCGGAATTCATGGCGGACGAATTCTTTCCCAATACATTCCATCTGTGTTCCGCAGGTTGGACAGTTCCGCTCCTCCTCCGGAAGAGAAATGATCTCGTCGCAGGAAGGAACATTTTTAAAGAGATCTGCATGTGTCCGTCGTGCTTTTCGCTTATGTTCCGGAACAGTGATGTCATCAGGAAGTTCCTGTTTCCATGTCGGATCTGCTTCCTGCTCGGCTTCATCAAAAAGATTCAGCTGACCATCGATATCTTTCCGTTTTTCACTGGAAGTACCAAAAAGCTTCTTCGTGAGATATTCAATCTGCTGACGAAGGTTTTCTTTTTCCAGACGGTCTGCTTCCAATGTTTTTTGTAAAGACTGGATCAGTTCTGTCTGTGTGGAAATCGTCTTATTCAGTTGGTTGATCAGGTCCTTGTACGCGAGGATTTTTGAATCTTTTGAATTACCGGCCATATGTTTTCTGCTCCTTTTTCACTGCTCTTATTATACCATAAAAAGCAATGAAAAAGAAGCAGAAAACCCAGTATTTACAAGGGATTTCAGACATGATATAGGGTGAGAACCCCCTCCCTTTCTGTTGGTTGGCATAGATGTTTTACGCGATCATTCCGTAGGTTTGAATGCCTTTGGCTGTTCGATTTCAAGCCCGGACATGAGCCAGTCGAATTGCTGCCAGGTCAGTTGCTTTACTTCCAGCTGATTTCTGGGCCAGCGGAACCTGCCCTGGACTTCCATGCGTTTATACAGCAGCACAAATCCGTCAGACTCCCAGAGCAAAGCTTTGATCCTGTCACAACGTTTTCCACAGAAAAGATACAGGGCACTTCGCCTTGGATCCATATGGAGTTGATCCTCTACAATAGCACACAGCCCGTCAATGGATTTCCGCATATCCGTTCTGCCTGTTACGATATAGATTTCATCGGCGGCTGTGATATCCCCTAACATTCCAACTCCTTCACAATGCGGAGCGTTTGAGCCAGAAGCTGAGGATCTGTTCCATTTGGTATTGTTAGATGGAAGCTTCCTACAGACAGCTTCATTGGCTCTGCTACGGAAAGGTTATTTCTTTCCGTAGCTACCGGAATCACATTGAATGGCTGTTCATATGGGAGCGGGTCAGTATCATGAAAATCCATTCTGACAACTTCCTGGCTTTCCGGTGCACGATAGCTGCGTCCGGTTGACGCTGGCAAATCCACACAACCTTTCTGACGCAGCCTTTTTACCCAGTTGTAAAAAGTCCCCGGTTTGATGTCGTGTTCCACACACCATTGATGATCGGTCAATCCACTTTGACGGCATTCCATGATGAGACGGTATTGTTCTTCGGCAGGTATTCTTTTGCTTCTCATGAGCACACCTCCATAAATCGGATAGAGTAAAATGCTCGCATCTATCATTTCTGGCAAGAGAAGATAAAGTGAAATGCTTGCATTTTCTAATGATTATTATGGAATGATTTTTAGGGCAACACAATCCGTCGAATTATTTTGCGCTTACTTTAAATCTGCTTTTCCCTTTAATCGTTCTGCCTCCTTTGTTTTTTCCAGCAATTCATTGATTTTTTTTACCATTTCATTGTAAACATGTATTAGTTCCTGTATTTCGTAATGAGCAGAATTCATTTTCACTGGCTGAAATACACCGTTTTGCAGACAGCGCATCGCAATCATCAGCTCCTTTATCGGTCGTGTATATAGTTTAGAAATCATAACAATGCAAACCAGGGTGAGCATAGCCTGTAAAATAATCAATGCAATATCCACTAAACTTTTCTCTCGATTTCTTTGATAGGCATCCTCTACCGAAATAGCATCCATATAATATCCTTCCTCCGATTTCAAAATACAAAACATATATTTTTCATCAAACATATTCCGGAGCACCATTGCTTTTTCATTCTGAATCATGTCTTTTCCGATTTTCTGCATTTCGTCCATATACACATTATCAGAGATCACAATTACAGATTCCTCATTATTCAAAAGACAAAATACCCTTTCATATTTGTCCGCATTATCCGCCACTAAAAAATCCTTTAATACATCGGAAGAGACCGTCATAATCATATAACCGATTTTTTTAAAATTAGTCGTACTTCTTACTGCTCTTCTGAAACTAATCTCCGGCATATCACCTTTTCTGTAAAAATCATCGCTCGAAAAATCAACATGATATTCCCCATATTCCTCTTCATCATACCATTCATAATCTTTAATACAACGATATCGTGGATAATGCAGCTCCTGCCTATCTGCTGAGGCTACCAGTCCATTATTACTATACAAATAAATAGATTCTATCTGCTTTACATTTACAACCAGTTCCCACAGATAATTATTAACATTGTCCTGCAATGAAAAATCAACCTGCCCACTCGAATTTTTATCCAGTAACTCCTGAACTCCTGCATTGGAAAAACAAATTCTTGAATAACCATCCAAAGTGTCTACTAAATTTTCCATCATCCTATCTATACTATCCAAATATGTCAAAGACGCATTTTCAAGTTTTTGATACACGAAAAATGAATTATAATATCTGTTTACGCCAAGAAAGACCGTGAGGATTAAAACAATCGACACGGTCATAACAATTGACATTTTGCTGGAAATACTTACTCTGCTTACTTTCTCTTTCATTAATTTACGTATATTCATATCCCTCTATAACGTGATTTTATACACACTTTCTGCTGTTTTATATAACACTTGTTCCATTTCTTTTTCTGGCACAACGGTTTTTATTGTTTCATATTGCACAGTAACATTGTTTACGTGGTCTGAAGAAAACATTATCTTCCCTGCCCCCAGTTCCTTATAAATCATGCCCATATCTGCAACACCGGTCCAAGTCGGTTCAAGATACACATTTTCACAAATCTGCGCCAAAATAACCGCTTCTCTGGCCATCACTCCCATTCCCGCATGTGCCACTACAATTTTTAATTCAGGATACTCTTTTGCAGCTTTCAAAATATGCATCGGACTTGAAAATGGTATTCCTGATCCGGTATGAACCATCATCGGCACACCCAACTCAGCTGCCACAGAAAAAGCATACATGCCATCCTCTGATTCAGGATCACAGGCGTGACCAATTGGTGTTAATTTCAATCCTACAAAACCAAGCTCTTTTACGCACCGAATAGCTTCTTCTCTATATTCTTCCTGTGTAAAATGCGGATAAATAGATGCCATCCCCCAGATTTTCATTTTATCACACTTCGAAAATTCAAAAATTCTATCATGGATTTCTTTATTTGCCTTTAATGAAAAACGTGGTAACGATGGCTGTACAATTGCTCCCTGTACGATCGTATCCTTATAGCCATCCAGTAAATTTTCCTCTGTAATTACATGTCCAAACACAACATCTTTGCCCAAATGAGCATGTACATCCAGTGCTCTCATATTTTACCCTTGCTCCTTCCTGTCATTTTATCGCTTCACTCGTGCGCCAGCCCCCCGCATAACCGCCTCAACCTCTTTTCGGTTTGCCATACTCGTATCTCCAGGTGTTGTCATTGCAAGCGCTCCATGTGCCACTCCTAATTCAAGTGCTGTTTCCGGATCTCCTGTCGTCAACATCCCATAAATCAGACCAGATGCAAAAGAATCTCCACCGCCTACGCGATCTAAAATCTCAAGATTCTCATACCTTTTTGAATTATAAATTCGACCTTCTGCCCAGCAAATAGCACCCCAATCATTCACAGTGGCCGTCTTTACCTCTCTAAGCGTCGTTGCCACCATTTTCAGATTTGGATATTTCTCTACTACATTATTAATCATGCGCTCGTATCCTTCAAGATTTAATTTCTTTAATTCATTATCATTACCATCTACATCAAATCCCAAACACGCAGTAAAATCTTCTTCATTTCCAATCATTACATCTACATATTTTGCCACTTCTTTATTTACTTCCTGCGCTTTCTCAATACCACCAATTGCAGACCACATAGATGGGCGATAATTTAAATCATACGAAACAATTGTACCATATTTTTTGGCAATTTTTATTGCATCCACTACCGTTTCACATGATTTTTCTGAAAGTGCTGCATAAATTCCTCCTGTATGAAACCAGCGTACACCAAGCTTTCCAAAAATATATTCAAAATCAAAATCTGCCGAAGTTGCCTTGGAAATTGCAGTATTCGCACGATCCGAGCATCCTAACGCTCCGCGGATTCCAAATCCTCGTTCTGTAAAATTCAGGCCATTTCTGCATACCCGTCCTATTCCATCAGTATCTGCCCACTTAATCAATGATGTATCTACTTTTCCCTGACAGATCAGATCTTCTAACAACATTCCCACTTCATTTTTGGCAAATGCAGAAATAACTGCTGTATCTAACCCAAAGCACTTACTCAGGCCTCGAATCACATTATATTCTCCGCCGCCTTCCCAAACTCGAAATGAACGCGCAGTGCGAATTCTTCCTTCACCCGGATCCAGTCGCAGCATTACTTCGCCAAGTGAAACTGCATCATATTTACATTCACACGATTCCTTTAGATGTAAATCCATTTTTTCATTATCTCCTTTTTTCGTTTCTATTTTCTGACCTGATTTCACCTTTTAATTTTGCAGCTTCTATTACCAGACTTCGGATTCTGTCAAATTCACCGTTCTGAATCCATTCCCTTTTTACCATCCAGCTCCCCCCGCAAGCTGCTACTGCCTTATACGAAAGAAACTCTTTTAAATTCTCTTTATTTACTCCACCGGTCGGCACAAATTTCATTTCATTATACGGTGCTGCCAACGCTTTAATCATTGCCACCCCACCAAACTGAACCGCCGGGAAAAATTTCACCATTTTTAAACCACAGGCGATCGCCTGCATTATTTCAGATGGTGTAACGCATCCAGGTAAAACTGGAATTTTTCGTTCCAGGCAATAGTCAACCACTTTTGAATCAAACCCGGGACAAACAATAAATCGTGCACCTGCATTCATCGCACGTTCAACCTGTTCTACATTTAAAACAGTCCCAGCTCCAACTATCATCTCGGGATACTTTTGCGTCATAATGCGGATACTTTCTTCCGCAGCCTGTGTTCGAAATGTAATTTCCGCACACGGAAGCCCACCCGCCACTAATGCTTCTGCAAGCGGTTCTGCATTTTTTGCTTCATCGATTACGATAACCGGAATAACTCCTATTTTTTCAATTTTTTCCTGAAAATCCTTCATACTAATCTCCATTCCGCCGCCTTCGGCTGGCGGCGCAAATAGTAATGAAAGTGTTCCAACTCTCTACACTGTGCTGTAAAATAGTTTGCAAGAAGCTACACTACAAAGCACGGGAGGAGGAGTTGTAATAACTTTCTTCGTTTTAGACAGCATACTAATCAGTGTAAGTTCTGCCTTTTCAAGCACAAATAAGTGACATCATGAATCCGTACACTAAGAATTGTTTAAGCCTTTCGTTTAATTGTGTGGCAGTTCAGTCAATGGCTTCTTATCATTCACGAAAGGAGTCTGACTATGAAAGTTACTTATCAAACCTGTTGTGGTGTCGATGTCCACAAATCTTTTCTCGTTGCCACAATTGTAAAAACCACTGGTGGCATTGAGCCTTCTTACCAAAAGAAGCGCTTTTCCACCTTTAACAATTCAATTCTTGAATTCAAGCAATGGCTTCTCGACAATGATTGCCATAATGTCTGCATGGAATCCACAGGTAAATACTGAGTTCCTGTCTTTAATCTTCTGGAAGATGATATCAATGTTGTCATTGCCAATCCTAAATGGGTAAAGGCGGTGAAAGGCAACAAAGATGATACAAAAGATTCTAAATGGATTGGAGATTTGTTCCGCCTTGGACTTGTCAAAGGCAATTATATTACTTGCAAGAAAGTCCGTATTCTTAGGGAATACACTCGCTATCGTTACAAGCTTGTTTCCTGCCGTTCAAGTGAAAAGAATAGATATCAGAATGCTCTTACCGTTTGTAATGTTGCATTAGATTCTGTTGTTTCCGATATCTTTGGGAAGTCATCCACATCCATTATCGACTATCTGCTTGAACAATCGGGTACATCTATTAACCACGAAGAAATCGCATCTAAGCTTCTTAGGAGGCTCAAATCCAAAGAAGATGCTGTCCAGTTTCTCTGTACCATTCCGGGTGTCAAACGTGATAGTGCAATCACTGTCATCTCCGAAATCGGTACTGACATGTCTCAGTTCTCAAGTTCTAAACGTTTGTGTTGCTGGGCTGGTTTAACGCCAGGCAGCAATGAGTCTGCTGGTAAGAAGAAGTCTGTTCGGATTACACGTGCCGGTATCTACCTCAAACCTGCATTAGTACAGTGTGCTCATGCAGCCGTAAAATCTGACAAATCTCCTTACTACAAAAAGAAATATGATTCTCTTGTCAAACGCCGTGGCAAGAAAAGAGCCATTATCGCTATTGCCCGTATGATTCTTACTGCTATCTATCAGATGCTGTCTACTGGTGAGCAGTGGAATCCGAGCGATCTTTACAAAATCGATATGCCTGTAGCTCTTGTTGAAAAACAAAAAGCAAAAGCTATCAAGCAAGCCAAGAAACTATTACAACGAGAGGGATTATTTCCTCCTGATGAACCATTAGCTTCTTGATTTAATTTTCTAACTCTATAACACTTTAAAAAGTTGCCTGCCTTAGACAGCTTATTCAAGTGCGTCAATTTATGGTCTTCCTCTACTTTCTTTCACACTACACTACTGCCTCTTTCCCTCAATTATTAACGATGCTGCATCTATCATTCGTTCTCATAAGTGGGAATCACTGCTCCTTTTGATGCAGATGTCACATTTTTTGCATACTGGTACAAATATCCTTCTACCTTTTGATGACATATGTATTTCTTTTTCCTTCGTTCTTCAAAATCTACATCTATTGCATCAATTTTTCCATTTTCCACATCGACTGATATCATATCCCCATCCTGTAAATATGCAATCGCTCCATCGTCTGCAGCTTCAGGACAAATATGCCCCACAAAGCACCCGTTGTTTGATCCTGAAAATCTGCCATCTGTAATCAGACATACCTTCGATCCCAAGCCTAAGCCAACTAACAGCTTCATAGCTTTATACATTTCCGGCATCCCTGGTCCACCTTTGGGTCCTTCATTTCGAATCACAACAACTTCCCCACCTTGTACTTCTCCATTCCGAATTCCTGTCAACGCCGATTCTTCACTTTCATAAATCTTTGCTTTTCCACAAAAGTGTACTGCCTCTTCTGGAATTGCTGACGGCTTCGTTACCGCACCGTCGGGTGCTATATTTCCATACAGGATCTTAATACCTGCTCGCTTATGTACTGGATTTTGAATTGCATGAATTACTTCCCGAGATCTATTCTCTGCATGCATCAAATTCTCATATAATGTATCTCCTGTACATGTTAATGCATCCACATACAGTTTTTCTTCCATCTCTTTCATCAAAGCCTGTACGCCGCCAGCTTCAAAGAAATCAAACAATGTATATTTTCCAGCCGGAATCATAGCCACCAAATGCTGAATCCCACTGCTGATCGTTTCAAAATCATCTATTGTTAAATTAATTTTTCCGCTATGTGCAATTGCCAGCAAATGCAATACAGCGTTTGTTGACCCTCCCATCGCTGAATTTACCATTATTGCATTTGCCAGCGCCCTTTTTGTAATAATATCCTGAATCCTTATATTCTTATGTACCAAATCAACGATTGCTTTTCCACTATTGTAAGCGGCGGCCATACGTTTACTATATACTGCCGGAATCGTAGCTGAACCTGGCAGCATGATTCCCATAGCTTCTGCAAGGCATCCCATTGTATTTGCTGTACCAAGCATCGCGCAGGATCCAACTGTCGGCATTGCATTATCCTCTATCCACTTAAACTCTTTTTCTGTAATCTTTTCTGCCTGTAAAGCTCCTTCCGACTGCTGAATACAGGAATGGTCGATCCACTCTCCTCCATAGGGATTTCCATCTGCCATATGTCCCGGAAGACTTGGTCCTCCATTAATAAAAATTGCAGGCAAATTTACCCTCATTGCTCCTATCAACATTCCCGGAATAATTTTGTCACAGCTTCCCAGTAATACAATGCCGTCTAAACGATGAGCCTGCACCATTGCCTCCACATCATTTGCAATCATTTCTCTTGCCGGAAGGATATAACGCATGCCCTCGTGTCCCATTGCAATTCCATCACAGGCACCAATTGTTCCAAATTCAATTGGCATCCCCCCTGCCGCCTGAATTCCTTCACGAATTCTTTCTGCCATCTGGCGCAGGACAATATGACCCGGACAAATCGAATTATATGCATTTGCAATCCCAATGATTGGGCGTTTCAGTTCCTCTTCTGCATATCCGTCTGCTTTATATAAAGCTCTTACATTTGCATACCCGGGACCCTGTAAAATTTCATGACTTCTGTAAGACATTTTTTATCACCCTTCCATAAATTATAATCTCTCACAATCTTCATACTGATAAACTTAAAACTTTTATCGTGTTAACTCCAGTTTTTCATAGTCATACAGCCTGCTAAAAAAGGCAAGCTGTATTTCTTATTATTTCTCACATGCAACATATCTAAACTGATAGTTACCAGATCCAATTTCTTTTCTTTCTTGTCCTGGAATCAGCAAAACTGCTTCCGTATTTGGCGGAATTACCACAGACACTAAAATTTCGTCTTCGTTTCTCTCCCAATCTATGCAGACTTCTCCATACGGTGTCTTTACACTGGATGATACAAATCTGAGATCTCCTATCATTGCCGGCTTAATTTCAATTTTCTTGTATGCCGGCTTTAATGGCTTAATTCCAGCCAGCTTTTCGTAAAAGAAGCTGCTTATACTGCCGAACATCGGCTGATTATGATTCGCAGGACACTGATAAAATCCATACTCTTTTTCCCAGTATTCCCATAATGTAGTGGCTCCATTTGTAATCATATATCCATAGCTTGGATACGTTACGCTAGTAATCATATGATAGGCTACTTCACCAAGGCCAAATTCAACAAGTGTTTCAAATAATAATGGTGTCCCAAAAATTCCTGTATCTAAGTTTCCTTCGCACTCCTTGGTAATATGTTTCTCCAAATACTGTTTTACTTCGCAAAGTTCTCTTTCTCTGATAGCACCCAACTTATTCGCAAATGCTTCCGTTCCCTGTGCCCCAATACTGTACCTACCATTTTTAGAATCATAAAACTCGTTTCTAAAGCTAAGCACTGTTTCATTATACTGATTCTGAAAATACTCTGCATCTGCTGACCGGCCAAGCACCTCTGCCAATTCTGTCATAAGTTTCGCATTATATGCATAGAAAAAAGTATTAACAAATCGCGGAGGTATTAAAATTTCTCCAGGTGTCGACCATTCTCCAAGACAGTCCTTATCTGTACCTTCACCCTCAACAATTCCTTTTTCCATTCCGGTCTGCAGGAATTGCATCCAATGAATCATATTATCAAAATACTCTTCTGCACTCTTCGTGTCTCCGTAGTAACGGTACATAAGCCATGTGATAATAATCAAAGCACTGCCCCAGGCCGGACCACCACCGCCGTCCTGACATGGTACTGTGTGTGGCAAAAATCCTGTTGTCTTGTCCTGTGCATCTATAAAGTCATCCATCCAGTCGGAATAGAATTCGTGCATGTCATAGCTATACATCATAGCTTTTGCTGTAATCAATGCATCCCCTCCATACCCCTGCCGTTCTCTGTGAGGAGAATCAAGTGGAATGCCTCCATGTAAACCACTCTCCATCGACCACAGACTTGCTTTCTGAATCTGATTGATCAATGCGTTAGAGCATATAAATTTACCTGACCGTTCGACACCTGCCCGAATATGCACCGCCACAAAGTCTTCCCTCTTTGGGATTCCCGGATATCCCTGTACCTCTACATATCGAAATCCATGCCACGTAAATGCCGGTTCATAATATTCTTCTTTTTTTCCACTTAAAATATAAATATCTTTTTGCTGTTTCCACCCGCTTCCAGTACTATAATAATTTATTTTCCCATCCGGCCATAGTTCTTCACCAAACCGTAACTGAACCTTATCTCCCTCTTTGCCAGATACCCTCATTTTAACCCAGCCAGTCATATTCTGACCAAAATCAATCACATACATTCCGGGCGTTACTTCACTGATCTTCTTTGGAAAAAGTTCGCAAATCTTTTGATCTGACGGAGCTTTCTGTTTGGTTAATTCTCCGCCTGGTTTCTCTGCTTTACCTGCAAATTTCCAATCCAGGTCTTCGAAATCTTTTTCTCGCCAGCCTATACTCTCCTTACGTGCATCATATATTTCTCCAAAATAAATATTATTATAAATTCTAGGGCTTTCATGCCATTTCGTATTTTCATCGCTTATAAATACATCTTTGTCTCCATCTGCATATTCTATTTCAATCTGGAACAAAAGCTTTGGATATCCATACCATAATTTTTTTTCGTTAATTTTATCTTTTTGGTTATACCATCCATTACCAAGCTCAACACCAAAAACATTTTCTCCGTGAACAACCGCAGTTGTTATATCATATGTATGGTAAAAAACTCGTTCCGTATAATGCGTTCGATTCGGCGTGAGAACATCTTCCCCACATTTTTTTCCGTTAAGATAAGCTTCGTAATACCCTAACCCGGAAATATACAACCGCCCGGATTTCGGCTGCTTCTCTATATTGCAGACTTTTCTAAAATAAACCGCTGCTGCCTTCTCTGGCGCACAAATCCACTCTGCTTCCCAATCCGTCTTATTTAATAAACCGGCTTCAAAAAAAGCCTCCTCACTCCATTCAGAAACATTTTCCTTTTCATCCCATATACGAACTTTCCAATAAACCCTCTCTCTGGATGCAAGCTGCTTTCCTTTATACGGAATGTTCACAGATTCGCCGGAATAAACTTTTTCGCTATCCCAGACAAGAACTTCCTTAATATCCGACTCCTTTTTAAATACCTGAATCTGGTAGGCACTCTGTTTGCGGTTTTTTCCATACGCCGTCATTCTCCAGGATAAGCGTGGAGCTACATTGTGAATTCCTATCGGATTTACTTTATAATCGCTACGTAAATCGATTGCCTTAATTTCTTCTTTACTACCCTTCATCTTATCTCCAATCCAGAACAACACCCATTGCCTGCGTGCGATCCTTTAACAGCATCTGATACATCTGCGGTGCCTCTTTATAGCTTACACGATGTGTAATCATTTCTGACATATCTACCTGTTTGTTGTAAATCAACTTAAAAAATGTTTCACTATTTCTTTCACATGTCCACGGATTGTCATAAGTTTTTACCGGTGCCTGTGAAGATGTATGTGCGCCAATAATGTTTACACTTACTGCATTACAACAATCATGAAAATCAATTAAGGTCTTTTTCTTAGGTGAACTCAACATACAAAGCTTTCCCTGCTGGTGCAAAGCTAAAAATTCTTCCGGAATCGCATCTGCATTTCCCGTTGTTTCAATAACAATATCTGCCATATCCCCATATGTATATTCTTTTATAATCGAGATTGGATCTTCTTTTGTGGAGCAAATCGGAATAATTGCCCTCTGATCAGGTAAATGCTTCAGTCTTGCTTCACTCCTGTTTACCACAAAAATTTCTGTACATCCTCCTGCAAGTAAAAACCTGGCCGCCAGTTGACCTACAATACCAGCTCCATATACTACAACCCTGTTTCCTAATTCGATACCAGTTCTTCGAATTCCATTGATCGTTGTTTCTGCAAGTGCAAAAAATGTTGCTTCTTCTGGTTTAATTTCATAATTAATCATACGAAGCTCATTTACATTCACAATGACATACTGTGAATGTCCACTGAAACTTGCTACACGTTTTCCAATTAAATCCTTTGAAACACCTTCACCTACTTCTTCAATAATACCCACATTTGAGTAACCACTCTTTTGCGGATAGTGAATATATTCTGACCATTTTGATTTTTCCGGACATTCCCCAGTCAAGAAAGTTAATTCCGTTCCTGTGCTAATTAAGGTTTGTTCCGTTCGAATCAAAACCTCTGATTTTCCTGGCTTAGGGCAATCAATTTCTTGTATTTCAGCCTTATATGGTTCAGTAAAAATAACAGTATTACTTTTCATTTTCCCTTCCTCCATTCATTAAATTGTTTGTTTTCTGTTTATTTTTTTGTATTTTTTAGTAACTTTATTATACATTTGTTCTTTCTATTTTCTTCTCAGTATTTTTACCTGTTTTGTATATTTTTTTGTCTTTCATAATCTGATATTCTACACATTTAAAAAACTGCATTATTTAAAATACAGTTTTAGACAAAAAACATCATTGCAATTCCTCTTTTATGGGCAGTAAAGTTTTGATTAACCAATAGAAAAAAATCCATCGAGTCATGCATTTATCGAACTCGATGGATTTTTATTCTGATTTTTTATGTTTTTTTGTTAAAGGAACCATGAAGTTATGAAGAAAAAGACTGATCAAAATCTTATAATTCATAAGGCATTTTACAGACTCAATTGGCTTTAGGGAGATATGATACGATGAGAACAATATTTGCAAAATATAACCCGCAATACAACAGCATTGATGTTTATACCCAAAAAAACTCCCGAATTAAACTGAATCATTCCTTTTTTACAGTTTATCCGATCTTCCGGAAGCCCTTCACAATAATCTGCTGATAATTATCCGGCTGCAATCCGTTCTCTCATGATCATATTATTTTTCCGCCTGTGCACATATCATATCCCATGCTTCATCATCAATTTCTTCATTGTGAAACAATTTTCTCCTGTCCTCATCTGTTATTTTTCTAATCACACGACATGGATTTCCAGCTGCAATGGACCAGTCCGGAATGTCTTTTGTTACAACACTTCCTGCACCAATTACCACATTGTCTCCAATATGTACTCCCGGACACACTACTGTATTTCCTCCCAACCATACATTATCCCCGATGGTAACCTCTTTTCCGTATTCAAAAGCAGAATTGCGCGTATCTGGATAAATTGGATGTCCTGCCGTATAAATAGATACATTGGGTGCCATCTGACAGTTATCACCGATTTTTACCTTTGCCACATCTATAATTGTACAGTTATAATTTGCAAAGAAATTTTTACCTACTTCTATATGCGAACCATAATCGCAGTAAAAAGGTGGGTTAATCCATGCACCTTCCGATTTTCCCAAAAGTTCTTTTACTATTTCTGCAATCCCATCAAAATCCGACCGATCTGCAAAATTAAGTTTTTGCAGAATTTTTCTACCTATCCTCTGTTCTTCCATAACCGCTTCATCTGAAATGTAAGCAAGCTGCATATCTCTTCTTTTTTTCATATCCATAATTTAATTCTCCATTTCTGTTAAATTTTTTAACCATTTATATTGTTTATAATGTTTAAATACTGCCGGAAGTTTTACCAGTTCATCCAGATTTAAGACAAAATACACCATCATTACTGGCAATTTAAATACAAATGCTGCGATACATCCCAGTGGAACTGCAAAGCACCACATGGTAACCACATCACATATTAATCCAAATTTTGTATCTCCCCCTGCTGGAAAAATACCACCTATTGTCATAGAATTAATTGATTTTCCTATTACATAATAGCTGCTTATAAACAGCATATTCTTTAAATATCCTGTTGCTATATCAGTCAGATTCGTAAAATGCAGGATTACAGGTGTCGCAAGAAAAATCACTCCAGCCGTCACCACGCCCAAAAATACCGAAGTTTTGCATAAAATATTTCCGTTTTTCTTTGCTTCAGATAAGTTCCCTTTACCAAGCAGATTTCCGACAATAATACTTCCACCATATCCAAAACCGGTACAACCACAGATTAAAAGATTCTTGGTTATATTTGCAATAGAATTGGCTGCGATAGCATCGGAACCAAGATGTCCAAGTATGACAGAATACATCGTAAATCCACCGCCCCAGGCAAGTTCATTAAAAAGTACCGGATAGACATGTTTCCAGAATTTCCTCGTTATATGGACTTCCCTGCTTTTTATGTCTTTTACTCCAATCCAAAATTCCTTTTTCAGGTGCAAAATATAAATCGTAATAACCAGACCAAGTCCATTTGCAATGACAGTAGCCAGTGCCGCACCTGCAATCTCCATTCTTGGAAAGCCCATGTATCCGTAAATCAGAATAACATTCAGAATAACATTCAGTATAATATTAACACAGACAACAACTGCACTTATTATGGTACATCTACCTGCATAACCACAATTTTTCAAGATTCCCTGCAAAACCTGCAGAACCCCTGAAAAGATATAGGATAATCCAATCACTTTCAAATACTTAATACCATAATCAATCAATATAGTATCGTTTGTAAACAGTCGCATGAGCATTTCAGGAATAAAGAATGTTGCAAGCAGAAAGAGAATGGAAATTATGAATACATATCTTAATACAAGTCCTGCTGATGTCCGTAATCCATCAAAATCTCTTTTTCCATAATACTGTGCAACAAACATATTTTCCCCTATTGTAAGTGCTGTTAAAATCAAATTAAAAACAAAGGTGATCTGCGAAGCCAGCGAAATTGCTGACAGAGAGTTCTGATTTAATCCTCCCAACATAAAAGCATCGCATGCACTTACAAGTGCTAACATAAATTGTTGTGCTGTAATGGGCAGAGCAAGTTTCAAAATCTTATTTGTGAATTCGTTTCCCATCTACAATTTTTCCTTTCTGTGCACAATATAAAAATAAACCAATTTTATTGATTTTTATACCATAATCAGCTATAATAATATAACAAACGTTCGAAAAGGAGATTATTTTGATGGAAGTATGTCCAAGCATTGTTTTAAATTCAGATGCATCTGAAAATGTTGCCTATAACAATCCAGACTTTCCTGCATATATAAAAAAGGGACAGCTTTCACGCTATCCTGATTTTCGTGCAGTCAGTCATTGGCATGACGATCTGGAATTTATTCTGATTTTAGAGGGACAGATGTTTTATGATGTGAATGGTCAGAAGATTTCTTTGCAAGCAGGTGAAGGAATTTTTGTAAACAGCCGCTGCTTTCATTATGGCTATTCCGATACTCATACAGAATGTCTCTTTACCTGTATTATGTTATCTCCGCAGTTGCTTTCTGTAAATACTTATTTTGTGGAAAAATGTCTAAATCCCCTGATACAGAATATTCATTTTCCCTATCAGCCACTGAATCCGTCTATCCTGTGGCAGAATTCTATTCTTCGTGACCTTGAAATGCTTTACAAAAAAAATGTGGATGAAATACAGCCATTTATTACGCTGGAAAAAACCGTTCATATTTTTCGCCTCCTTGCTGAAAATATGAACTATTTTCCAGATTATGATAAAGATACAGAGGATACTCTGGCTCTTACTACAATGATCGGATATGTGCAAAAAAATTATTCCCAAAAAATTATGCTTAAAGATATTTCATCCTCAGGAAATTGCTGCAAGACAAAATGCACTTCCCTTTTTCAGAAATATTTGAATACTTCCCCAATGGTATATCTAAATCGCTATCGTTTGGAAAAATCTGTTTTTCTTCTTCAAAATACTACAATGTCTGTTACTGAGATAGCATATACCTGCGGGTTTTCAAATAGCAGTTATTTTTGTGAACTTTTTCATAAGTATTATAATACCACCCCTGGGAAGTTTCGAAACAGTAATAGATAAGCACTATTCATATTCTTTGGCTTATAATTATAATGGGTATTTTTTAACAGTATCCCTGTTTTTCCAGCCAGTCTTTCACATAACATCGGAATGCGATACTTTCCGCCATCCAACTCTCAGATTTGCCACTCTTCACATTTAATATCACTTATCTGCTCGATTGGAATAACCGTTTGATCCGTCATAATGATGGTATGCTCGTATTCGTCTATCTTTTTTACAATACCAGAGCACGTAACATAGGAGCCGCCTGCTTTTTTTGCATCGGGAATAAAATAAGTTATCGATACTTTCTGTTCTATACCGATATTATTTCTGATTATATTGATTTTTTCATTCAGCTGAGCAATCGCTTCCTCGCTCAGTTCCAATCTTTCATCGGTTAATCTTGCCGTTTCCTTTATCGCAGCATCATGTCCGGTCAGGGCTGCAAAAGGAGCAAATTGCGCTGCCCGATCCCGAAGTGGCATTTGCGGATGATTCTTAGAGACCGGATGCGGTAAATTAATGATATCGTCATAAGAATTATTTTTCATCCTCTTTCAACTCCTTTACGCCTTATGACCGCCAATCTGTTCATTTCTGTCCCTGGCGGTTGCACCTTCCTGAAGATTCATCCCCTTCAGTACAGCGTTTTTTCCAAATTTCTTTTTGATACTGAGCATTGCTTCCTGCATACGTTTTTCGCGATCCAGCGCAGCCTCTTCCTCTTCCTGCTTTTTCCTTTGCGCCTCATAATCCGTAAAAAGATCCAGCTGCTCATATACTTCTTCTTTCTTGACAGAACTTTCATCCACAAGCCTGTTCGCTGTGATATTGATTCTTCTGACAAGCAGGTTTCTGTCAACGATCCTGTCATATAACTCTATTACTGCATCCGTTATCATCTTGGTTGAGGAAGTCTGCCGTTTCAGATTAGTCGTTCCATGTGCATGTTTCGGAATTCTTCTTCCATAACGGTCGATCGTAACCTCTCCATGATACTGTTTTCTCCTGTCGGCATTGTTCAGATTCTCAATATCATAACCAACCGTCAACACGATCTGATCCGTTACAAGCTTCTTATCCACCAAATCCAAAACCATCTGGTCTGTCATCTCTTTAACGACTAATTTTGCTTTTTCAAAATCATAAGGGCAATGAAGTACCTGCCCGGAACAAACACTGTTCGTTTCCGGCTTATAAGCCTTGACCATTTCCATGGTACAGGGCTCATATCCCCAGGCATGGTCAATCAGCAGCTCTGCATTAACACCAAACGACCTATATAACAGGTCTTCATTATATAACTCATTTTCTTTTCCGATGGAACATCTGGCAATATCTCCCATTGTATAAAGCCCGTATTCTTCCAGCTTCTTTGCATATCCTTTTCCTACTCTCCAAAAATCAGTAAGTGGTCTGTGACCCCAGAGTTTCCTTCGGTATGACATTTCATCCAGTTCTGCAATTCGTACACCATCTTTATCTGCTTTAATGTGCTTCGCCACGATATCCATCGCAATCTTACACAGATACATATTCGTTCCGATTCCAGCAGTTGCCGTTATACCTGTCGTTTTCAGCACATCCTGTATCATGGTCATTGCAAGTTCTCTTGCTGTCATATTATAAGTATGCAGATAATCCGTTACATCCATAAATACTTCGTCGATCGAATACGGGAAAATATCTTCCGGCGCAATATATTTCAGATAAATACTGTAAATTCTGGTGCTGTATTCCAGATAGAGAGCCATCCGGGGAGGAGCAACAATATAATCAATCTCCAGTTCCGGATTGGTATCTAATTCTGTGCTGTCATCAGAGGCTCCGATAAAAGTTCTGTTCGGCACTTTCCACCTGCGGGCGCTGTTGGCTTCTTTTACTTTTTGAACAACCTCAAATAAACGAGCCCTTCCTGGTATCCCATAACACTTTAAAGCTGGAGATACCGCAAGACAAATTGTCTTTTCTGTTCTGCTTTTATCTGCAACCACAAGATTGGTTGTCAAAGGATCCCTATTTCGTTCTTTACATTCCACAGACGCATAGAATGACTTAAGATCGATTGCAATATAGGTTCTTTCCTTTTCCATCATTCTACACCTCACGATTCTCCTGTGTTCTGTTTCTAATTCTTATTTATCCTGCCCGAAAAACTTTCTCATCATAACAATCCGCTCAAGGATTTCCTGCCTGAATTTTTCAACATCATTCGTCCGTTTGCGCACACCAGCTGCTGCAGCATCTCCACCTCCGCCAAATGTCTGCAGGAGTTCATTTACATTGATCCATTTTCCATCAGACCGGAAGGAACAACGCCAGCGATTTTCTTCTTCCTCATACATGGTAAAACATCCTGTTTCTTACTTCCACGCTTTCCAGATATCCGGCTGATATCCAAGAGTGGATTGTTTTCCATTACGAACTACGGGTGTCTTAATCACCTGCGGGTTTTCCAACACCTTCTTAAGTTTATCTTCCTCTGCAATGTACTTAATGAGCGCAAGCAGATCCTTATCCTTGCCCTCCCAGTTGATCATATTTTCCAGTCCACCATTTGCCTGGGCAACCGAATTGAATTCACCCTTACTCATGCCTTTTTCTTTCATATCAATAAACTGAAACTTGATCCCACGTTCCTTAAAGAAACGTTCTGCTTTCTTTGTATCATTGCACTTCTTTGTTCCAAAAATCTGTACGTTCAAATCAATTCTCCTTATCCATTGCCATATGTATCATTTTCTCAAAGGATTCTCTAAAATGCTCATCATCCTCCGATGTTCGTTTTCGTGGGCCTCTTAAGTGCTTCTTTCCGGATGCCCTTCGTGCTTTCTTATTCAGATGCCGCTCCATAAGCATCTGGTCAATATTTTCATTGGTATACCATTTCCCAGATTGATGAATCGCATACGCATTTTTTCCAAGTGCCATTGCCGCAACTCCATAATCCTGTGATACAACAATATCGCCCCTATGACAAATGCTGATCAGTTTATAATCCACGGCATCTGCTCCGGCTCCAACTACGATCACTTCACTGTAATCAGAAGATAACACATGATTGGTATCACACAACAACGTTACCGGAATACTGTGCTCTTTTGCAACTTTTTCAACAATACCGACTACCGGACAGGCATCTGCATCAACAAAAATCTGCATATCTTCTCCTTTAATTACACATAAATGGCGTACGAACCTCGATGAGATTACCACTCGGATCATACAGCCTTACAAGCTTCTGCCCACCTGCAAGTTCTGTTAGTTCAGTGGCATATCGGACGAAATACTTACCGGATTCATATTTTACAAGCAATCCATCTATATCAAAATCCTCGAAATACAGTTCCATCATGTTATTGAATGGCGTAGAAGTTTCATTCAATGTTTTCCCCCATACGTCGGCATCCTGCAAAACAAGTCCCTCCGATAAGATCACATTGCCTTCATTCTTAAGAATCACTTGCAGTCCAAATAAGTCCCTATAAAACTCTATGGATTTTTCTATATCATCCACCACGATCAGTACGTTTTTCAGCATATCCGTCACCTCACAATCCGCTTTGAGTCAAGCGAATATTCGCAATCCGCATGCGGTTAAATAATCTTTCCAGACAAATGATCAATTTCATGCTGGCAGATCTGTGCTGTCCATCCTGACAATTTCTGGCGCTGTTTTTTCCATTTGAAGTCATAATACTCTACTTCTATTTCCTGGTACCTGGTCGTCTTGCGAACACCATCCAGCGACAGACAGCCTTCTTCTGTCTCATACATGTCACGTTTTGAAACAATCACCGGATTGAACATCACAACATTTATGAATCCCATATTCACAATGATGATATTCTTCTTTACACCAATCATGTTCGCCGCCATACCAACACAACGTTCTCTGTTCGCCTGCAGCGTATCCTGCAGATCCTTTCCAACCTGGATGTCAGCTTTCGTGGCCGGTTCAGATGGCTGGCCTAAGAAGAAAACATCTCTTACTATTTGTTTTACCATTTACTTTCTCCTGTACTCTAATTCTTATCTATCTTGACCAGAAATCTTTCTCGTCATAACAATTCGCTCAAATATTTCCTGTTCCTCTTTCATTGTTCCAATATTTTATTATCTAACACCACTTTACAACTTTTTCATAAAAAAATATCGTACAGGACTTTCTGATGTATAATGAATTTGACCCAAAACATTACAAAGGAAAGTGACCTTGTACGACAAAAACATTATACAACGAAAAAACACTGATTGATAGACTTCATCAATATTTTTTGATTTATTTTGAAACTTTTTCTGTTCCGACAGCAGATACCTTATTTCTGCTGATATTATCTATACTGACCTTGTGTTATAACCTTTCATCTGCCAGTCCTCCTTGGATTTTTCTTCTTTTTTGATGTTATCATCTTACAATAAATGGCTGTGCGAAAATCCCGACAACCAACTGGTTCTATGGCGGAGATAATTGGGCTCTATGGCAGATTAAACGCTGATTAAAGGCCTTTAATTGCCAACTAAACTACAAAGAATTCCAAAATCATGTTGCAGATTTGGAGGCTTCCATTCATGCCACCGATAATAAGATTCAGCAAACGAGACTGGCAATTCAAAATCAACAAGTAATTCAGAAACACTGTGAAGTCTATCGGGCCTGTCGTGACATCATACGTGCTCAGAATTTAGTATTCACAAACTTCCGTCGGCTGAAAAACTGTAGCGCCAACAGATGGAACTGGAAGAAGAACTGTCCTCAGCAAAAAAAGAAAAGCAGGATCTCCAGAAGCAACAGAATACCCTGCATATAATTGAAAAAAATTTTGATGCTATGATCCGCAAAGCTGGTATCAAGGTTCCGGAGAAAGCACCTTCACCAAGAATCTTGAGCTCTTAAATGCCAAAAAAGAAAAATTAAAATAAGCCATAACGCGACGAAAGGCAATGAACCATTTCTGACTCATTGCCTTTTCCTTTACATACGCTGTAATTGATTGACTATACTTTCTGTTCTTCGAATTGCTTCTTCTACCCGTCTTTGTGCATTATTGATTCGATCCTGGACCACCCAGTCCACAACAAATCCATCAAAAAAATAATCCGCAAAAGAAAGAAAATCTCCAGTATCGATATTCAAGTTACATACCATATTTACATCATTTAATTCTCTACTGAAATTACGAAGATCATACTTTGCCTGTTCCATATTCCGTTTGGCCTGATCAATTCTAGAATGTTTTAGCATCGTAGTGAAAAAACCACCGCCAAACATATCTACCAGTCCCCAGTTCTTTGCACTGTTTAAATTTTCTTTTGCTGCCTGAAGACTGTTCAAAGCTCTACGTCCAGCTTCAATTGCTTCTCTTTTTTCTTTTTCAATATCATATCCCATACGTTTTCTCCTCCTGATCGATTATGAATGTGACGTCACCAATGCTATAATGCCACCGACAATCAACAATGGAAAAGCAATGTACATCAGTCCACCTACAACCATACCAATCAATATCACCGGGAAGAAAATAACTGTGCAAAGTAATTTCATAATTCCCCAGGATGCTCTTAACCCAAAAACAAAAAATTTTCCAACAAACCAAATCATACAAATTGCAAATAATAACGATAACATTTTTTACTCCTTCTGAAACTCATTCTGATATGTGTCTTTCATTTTTTCTGTTCTTTTTCTGCTAAATATTCAGATGTGTTCTTTATGCCAAGCTTATTACTGAATGCCGGATTTTTCTCCATCTTTTCTATTATCCGGATTAATCGAATTCTCTGTGCCACTTCCATCTGATCACCCCATTTATATTCTGTTTTTTTGTTGATATTGTCACTATAACAAATTTATTTTTCATAATACACAGCCACCATGAAGAATTGCATCTTTATATTTCTCGAATTTTGAGAATTCTGTCTTTATATTTCTCTGCACGAATTGTTTCCTATCTATGCTGCCTCTTTTATAATAAGCATATCCGAGCAACATCATAAATTATTATTAAAAGGGAGATTATGCTATGCGAATTGAAAACTTGCAAAATGAAAACAGAAAATATGCGAAAAGTATCGAAAACTTCCACGTGCTTGAATATGTGCAGGATGCCAGCGTTTCACCTATGAATGCAATGAATGAGTATTTCATGAGTAAAATGCATGTCAGAAGAAGACAGGTTGTTATTGATATTGATAAAGACCATTCAGCTGTTATCCAGGCTGGTGCCATGCAATGGATGGGTGGTAATGTACAAGCCACATCTGGTGTAAAAGGTATCGGAGATTTCCTTGGAAAGGCATTCAAGGGTGCGGTTACAAAAGAAACCGCAGTTAAACCGGAATATGTTGGTGAAGGCTGTCTGGTATTAGAACCGACATACAAATATATTATCCTTACAGACATTGGCAAATGGGGACCAGCCGGAATGACAATTGAAGATGGCATGTTCCTGGCTTGTGATGCAAATGTAAAAAGTAAAGTTGTAGCCAGAAAGAACCTTTCATCAGCAGTATTAGGTAGCGAAGGTCTGTTTAATCTGAGTTTGCAGGGAAATGGTGTAGCTGCACTGGAGTCTAATGTTCCCGAAGATGAATTGATTGAAGTCATATTGGAAAATGATGAACTGAAAATTGATGGAAACCTTGCTGTATGCTGGTCATCAAATCTTGAATTTACCGTAGAAAGATCTACAAAAACACTTGTCGGATCTGCAGTTAGCGGAGAGGGTCTGGTAAATGTTTATCGTGGAACAGGACGGGTACTGATGTGTCCGGTCGCACCGACAACTTCCTTGTTTGAGTCCACTAACACCATGGCAGCTAAAGCTGCTGCTAAATCCAGCAATACATTTGGAAAATAAGTGTAAAATACATTCTCTTATAACCAACAAACGCCGATATAGGATTATAAAAATCCTGCATCGGCGTTATTAATTGTGATCATTTTATTTTCTTTATTCAGATGAACTGCTTATCATCAATGCAAATTTTTAATTCTTTTCAATTCCATCTGGCATATGATCTTTCTCAGTTATTTTTCGAATGACCCGGCATGGATTTCCAACTGCCAAACTATACGGCGGAATATCTTTTGTTACAACACTCCCTGCACCAATTACACACCCTTCTCCTATGGTGACACCACCGCAAACAACCACATTGGATGCCAGCCAGCAATTATCCTTTATAGTTATTGGCTTCGCATATTCAAGATTATAGAAACTTCCATCTTCTCTTTTCCTAATATTGCGTTCTTCAGGTAATAATGGATGCATAGGAGTTGCCAATGTAACATTTGGACCAATCATCACATTATCGCCTATATGTATTTCACATACATCTAAACATGTAAAGTTAAAATTAGCAGAGCTGAATCTTCCAAAGAACGTATTACATCCGTAATCAAAATAAACAGGCGCCTGTAAATAGGGGAGTTCCTCTGTTGCTGGCAATAATTCCCTCAATATCTGTGCTTGTTCTTCTTGATCATCTTCATCCGTCGAATTGTATTTTCTTGCTAATTTACGTGCATTCACACGTAATTGCTCCAATTCTTTATCCGTTGGATCGTACAACTCTCCACTTAGCATTTTTTCTCTTTCAGTCATTTCCGATAACCTCCAAATTCAAAGTTATAAATATCAGTTTCCCCACTCTCTCATGGTCTGCAATATTTTATCTAATGCTTTTGCACTTTCCGTCATCAAATACGGACATAGCCATAACCATATCATCTACTTTTAGATCACCGGAAAAAATATCCATCGCAGAAGGTATCTGTTTAAAATTAATTTCAACAATTTCTTCATAGTTCTCTTCTGCAAATCTTTCAACTATATATGTTTTTCCTGTTTGTCTGGCTCCCTGAATTACAAGACATTTTTTATTTTTTGAATCTACCCATTTTTTATGTAATGCGTCACTTTTCTTTTTAACATAAAACATCTCATGTTACCAAATAATATTTTTATCAAGAACAACTTTGTAACATTTTTAATTACTATATTTCCTTTATCATCAAAATTTTAGAATATTATATCATTGATCAATATATATTAAAAGATTTTTTCCATTTCATACAATCTCTTCTGAAGCTCCGGTTCAAAGAAATTCCACATTCCTTCATTAAAGCTTATGAAAGGCTTCTCCATATCTTCAGTTGTGAAAATCAGGGCATTTTCGTTACTTTTCTTAACCGCACAGTCTGTGAAATTTTTAAATTCCTTATCAGTGACCGGCTGCTGCATATGCTTAACATCAAACAATACTTCTGTGTCAACCAGACTGTTTCCTGTTCAGGTTTTATTTGAACTCCAATATTAATATTACCATCCGTGAATAATATTATTTCATTTTTCATCAATAAGACCTTACACATTCTACCCTATCACACTCGCACCAAATGGCATGAAAGAGAGTCTTGCCATCTTGAAGAACTGCTTTCCAAATGGAATTCCAACTATCGTAATGCACCAAATACAACCCACTATCAGGTTTCCAAGTGCCATTTCCCATCCAAAAAATATAATCCATATAAGATTTACCAGAAATGAAAACATGCCATTTCCATACACGATTTCTTTTCCAAACGGCCAAAATGCCAAGGTTGCAAATTTAAAACATTGCAGACCTACCGGAATTCCAATAATTGTAATACACCATATGCAACCTGCAAAAACCCAGGCCAAACCGCCCAGTAATCCTCCAAATATAAACCAAAGGATATTACCTATAGTTCTCATGACAACATCTCCTCCTCATCCAATGTCTAATATTCTTTTGCAATTTCCTCTGTTATCTCATATATCTCTTTGAATTTTTCTAAGTCCTCTGGAGATCTGATCAGCATGATTTCTTCGATTTTTCCAGTCCGTATGTCTTTGAATCCTGCTACTTCTTCTCCAGTACAAATGCTTGCACGAATAACTGGTTTCATATGTTCTCGGTCATATGTTTTTTTCACGATTTTCTTTTTAAATAATCCCATGCTACCTCCCCATCTCCGAATATCTTCGGTAACAAGATCAACTATCTAATTCCTGGAACATTTTTCTGCATCAATCGCAAGTACGAACATCAACGCATCCAATGCATTTCCTGGATCCTGCACATCAATAACATATGTATCAGTCATATGAAACAGTTCTTTACTAACCCGTGCAATTGAATAACCGCTTTGATTAAGAATGCTATAGTCCCATTCCATAATGGTTCCATCAATATGCCATCCATTGTAATCAATATTATAATGTGGCGTCAGGAATGAGAATTCTTTGCTCAGGCATCCGATATAACTGCCGTTTTTATAAATTTCAAATTTAGGAAGAAAAGTAAGTACTTTCTGAACAACCATTCCTACTTCATTTCCATAGGCATCATAAATTACAAGTTTATGTCCCCAGGACAACTGGCCTTTTACTACATAAACAGTGTTGCCTGCTTCATCATAGATATCATAGCTGTCAAACCATGAAAACAGCCTTTGTTTAAACAATAACTTCATAACTTTTCACCGCTCTCTCCAACAGATATAATTGGTTCTTTATAAGTATCATAATACCATGCCGGAACACCTTAAAAAATATGTAAATCGAAGAATTAACTCATCTTATTTCACGGATTATGATAAAACACATATTACCAGCTATAAATCTCTACTTGTTCACAAAAAGATATAAAAAAGACCATCTACTGCTTGTTTACGGTAAATGATCTTTTCATTGCAATATTTAATTAAATATCTTACTGAGCCGATTGTTCACGTATCAATTTACATGTTTCTCATTGTATTGCTCGCCCTATTATAAATACAATTTGTTTTCCTTCCTACTGGAACAAACCTTTTTCATTTTCAGTCCAGCGATAAAACTGACAAGCTTACTGTAATTTCTTGCTTTCTTCGGACAGACTGCTACACAGTGCATACAAGAAATACACTTATCCTTATCGGTCATCTTCGGATTGTCCAACGGAATGGCACCTGCCGGGCATTCTTTTGCGCACAGACCGCAGGAAGTGCATTTTCCATTTGCAACAGGTTTGAGTGGAACACCACCATATTCTCGATATGGTCTGTTTCCCGGAAATGCAGGTGTCCTTTGTGCTTCGCTGTTTTGCATAATCTTTGCGGCAAATTCCAGCAATTCCTTTTCATCCTGCTGATCCGGGCGTCCGGTTCCAAATTGGTGCATCAGGGAATGCTCTGCGACTGCCTCCATTCCTGCGATACATACAAATCCTGATGCCTCCAGAACATCCTGTAGTTCCAATAGAGTATCATCAATCATACGGTTTCCAAATACTGCCACAAGAATTGCTTTCGTACCATCTGCCTTTACTTTGCGGAACATATCCGTTACAACTGATGGAATGCGTCCACCGTAAGACGGTACAGCAACCAAACATAGGTCCTTTTTTTCAAATTTCACCTTCATGAGTTTATTTGGTTCTTTAATTAGGTCGATTTCTTCAGCATCCAGCTTCGTCCCTTTCGCAACAATATCTGCTACTTTCTCTGTACCTCCTGTCGGGCTGAAAAATATGTTATAAAATCTCATAATGATCCTCCTACTGATTCCGATTTGTTTATTGTCCTTTTATAACGGTTGACCAATTGTTTTCAATAGTCTTTATATGTTTGAAAGGAATTCTTCTATCAAACTATTTATCATCTCCGGTTTATCTGTATTAGAATTATGACCGGCCCCTTCAATCCACTTTAAAGGAATTTTCGTTTTTCGATGCCATTCTCTGTTATACCTTATGCATGAACCGGCATGATCCTTTGTACCACATATCAACAGGGAAGGACATTTGATTTCATATGGCAGATCCTTTTCCATTGCCTCTGCCAGAATACGAAATCCATGCCCGGCAATTTGGGCATAACGATGCTGATCACCATCATAGACCAGCATCATTTCCTTCATCAGATTTCTGCCATACTCAGAAGTTGCAACTCCCTCAGTTCCGGATTTCAAAAGCAACTTCCATGGGTAATGTGCATATACTGGTTCCATTTTTTTCAGAAGCCAGATCTCCACTGCTGTCACATAGTTCCTCTGGAGCGGTGCTGAATCAATGGAAATAAAACCTGCCAGCCGGTCAGGATACAATTGTGCATAAGCCTGTCCCACATATCCTCCCATTGATTGACCTATTATAATTGGTTTTATGATTTCTTCTTTTTCAAGAATCCCATTCAGCCATTTTGCCTTATCAAACAGATCAAAGTCAAAGCGGAACGGCCAGGAAGAGGCATGAGCCGGTGCATCCCATACAATAATATTATATTTTCCATCGAAGTACTCAACCTGTTTATCAAATAATCTATGGTCAGCAGTCAGCCCTGGTAAAAATACAAGCGTCGTTGTATCCAAACTCAGATTATTTGACCAATAGTGAATTGTTCCGCAAGGAGTTTGATATGTACTTTCCTTCAACAAATCCACCTCCGCAATTTTCATTTTTCTCAGTTACACAACCTGAAAAACTTTAACTATTTTCATATTGGTTTTTTATATCAAATACAGTCTGCTACATCTCATCCGGCTTTTGACCATCGTGGGCTTTCCATTGACACTCCGTCAATTTCATATCTGTAAATACCGCTTTAAACGATGAATCTTCCGGACTGCATGCATAAATTCCAAATTTGATTTTTCCTGCACCAGCCCACATATGACAAATCCTCATTTGCTTAAACCGTATTCCATCCTCAGAACATTCAATGCAATAATCATCTTCACGTCTACTGAGACGATACCACATAGATTTAATCTCTGCATCAATTTCCGTAGTTGCCCAATCTGAATATCCATTGTTTGTCACAACACTTCCCAGGTGCTGAAAATTGTCATTCTCATATTCTATAGAACCTTTCAACCAATTCTCACTGTCAAGATACATAACCACACCGCACTGATCAAAGCGATGATGGCTTTCCTTAAAATCTGTTTTCACCATAAATGAAAAAAACTTTTCCTCTGTTTCTATCTGCAAAACCGGAGCATTATCATTGCGGAAATGATAGTAAGTTCTTTGCCACAAATCAGTTCCAGGCTGTGTGATAATCTCAATTTTGTCATCTGTCAGCGTGTAATCATCAGGTTCTCTCGTCCACTTAAAATCTTTTATATTCATCTCATTATCCCTCCAAATTCCGATTTCACGACATCATTTCTAATACAGATTTTACCGTACTTTTTAATCTCAGTCCATCCTTTATACCCAGGCGATAAAAAAACTCTTCTGTCTCTGCTCCGCTGGCAAATATTTCATCACAATACTTCGTAAGCACTTCCTCTTGTTCCGGAGACAGTGTTTCCAAAAGCTTCTGGTATTCCTTCTCTATATTTTCATTAAATGGCTGTGTATCTTGATTTGATTTACATTCAGAATATGCTTTGCTCATACGATTGGAGAACATCTTATCAACAGACTCCTCTACGTCTTTTGACATCTTTGAGGGAGACTCTTGCTTTTGAACTTTTTCGTTCTTCGCTTTTTCAAGTGTTGACTCGTCAATATAGTGAATAATTTCTCTCAGATTTGCCTTCATAGATTGCAGGTATTGGTGCTAGAATATAAATAGTACAAACCAAAATGAGAAATTCCAAATACACATAAGCATGATACAATAGAGGCATGCTGAAGGAAGATCTCATATGGCAAAGCAACATGACAAACAATTTAAACTTGATGCAGTCCAGTACTATCAGGATCACAAAGATCTCGGAGTACGTGGATGTGCAGAAAATCTTGGCATCGGATACAGCACATTAACAAAATGGCTAAAAGACTTCCGGGAATCAGGTGATATTCCTGTTCGTGGTTCTGGTAATTATGCATCTGATGAGCAGAAGGAAATTGCCCGTCTCAGACGTGAATTACGTGATGCCCAAGATGCACTTGATGTGTTAGAAAAAGCAATCAACATTCTGGGAAAATGACGGAAGCCATTTATCTTGAAGTGTCTGAGAAGACGGAAGCTGCCAAAAAGGCTGGACGTCGGGTTTCCGTCTTCGGAATGTTGAAATTTTTAGGTGTCTCTCGCTCAGGATATCTTGCATGGCTCCACCACGTACCTTCTGATACAGAAAAACGTCGTAAAGCTGTAAAAGCAAAAATACAGGATATTTATGATGATTCCAAGGCTCCTTCTTAAAATATATAGATTTCACAAATCCCTATCGATATATATTCTTCTGTCATAGATGTATAAAGATTTTGCACAGTTCGTTTTTTTCATAAAACTTATTCTGTTTTTCAACTTCTGTGATATAATGCTTTATTATAATAATTCCCATGAACAGAATAAGGTGAACCAAGTGAAAAAGAAAACACTTGTGCCTCTTATCACTTTTTTACTGGGCATATGCCTTATTAGTTTGATTGTATACAAAACAGACACCCACGAAAAAGAGCAGAGACACATAACAGCACAATTAAACGTAGCCACCTATGGCGAACAAATAAAGAATGAAATTACAAATGGAATTGAGATCACAGATACCTTGAAGCAAATCTTAATAAGTGAAGATGGCGAAATCCGTCAGTTTGAAACAATTGCAGGAAATCTTATGTCTGATTCTATTGAAAGTGTACAGCTCGCTCCTAATGGTGTTGTTACAGATATTTATCCGGCTAATGAAAATGAGGCAGGTAAGATTGATTTGATCCATGATAAAGACCGCGGAAAAATTTCCTGTTACGCAAGAGACAACCATACAATCATTACGCAGGGCCCCTTCAAATTAAAACAGGGAGGATATGGAATTGCAGTCCGCAATCCCATATACCTGAAAGATAAAAACGGACATGAGTATTTCTGGGGATTTACTATTGTTATCCTGCGTGTTCCGGATATTTTTTCAGATTCAATCAGTGCACTTTCAAATTTTGGATACGAATACAAAATTTCAAAAACAGACGCTCCATGGAGTGATACTTATAAAGTGGTTTATCAATCAGATGGGCAAATAAATCGTCCTGTTTCTTATACATTTACAATAGGAGACGAAAACTGGAAATTTGAAGTAACTCCTAAAAGTGGATGGAGAAATGCCACATTACTGGTAATCATCATCGGAATTTTTCTTACAATAAGCCTTCTCCTGTCAGTTCTTACCAGAGTATGGTTAGTAGCAAAAGAACATAAGAAAAAGTTTCAGATACTGGCGCGCACAGACTCTCTTACAAATATTTATAACCGCTATGGATTTGATGAATTTGCAGAAAAAATGATTCAAAAAAATCCAAAAACACATTTTGTGGCTGCGCTCCTTGATATCGATGATTTCAAGTTTATTAATGATATCTATGGACATAATTACGGAGACAGGGCACTAAAGAATCTTGCAGACAGCATGAAGACTTTTTTCCCATCCGATGCATTACTTGGAAGAAATGGTGGTGACGAATTCTGCATTCTTTTACCAAATTGTACCTTTGCAGAAGCAGATATACAGCTGCAGAAATTCACCAAACTCCCTAAATCATTCTCATACCATGGTAAGGAACATGCATTTTATATTTCTCTAGGATATGCAGAATATCCAACATTTGCATCCAATCGTTCACAACTCATGCGCTGCGCAGATGCCGCTCTTTATGAAATAAAGCTTCATGGAAAAAATGGATGTATGGTCTACAGAGAAGGACTTCCGTCAGGTGCCCGCAAACAACTTGGATTCGCATTCAAGGATATCTCTGAACATCTTCCAGGTGCATTCATCATATACAGAGCTGACAAAGAAGATGATGAACTAATTTTTGCAAATGATGAATTTCTTCATATGTCCGGATATAAAGATATAGATGAACTGTTCAGACTTACTGAGAAAAGTTTTCGCAACTTGATTCGTGAAGATGAACAGCAACAGATAGAATCAAGTATCTGGGAACAGATTGACAACGGCAATGAAAATGACTATACTCACTTTCATCTTCGAAAAGCTGACGGAACTTATTTTTCTGTTCTTGATCATGGAAGAATTGTAGAGAGCCCGCAATACGGGAAAGTATTTTATGTATTGTTCATGGATTGGGAAGATATGCATATTCGTTACAATGATAAATTCGCAAGATAAAATATTGCAAAAAACAGAGCGTATGATCTATTTTCATATAATGTTTATGTCGGCAAGCTCTATCAAAAGGAAACCGACTTTATTGCTCAGAGAAGCAACGAGAAGTTTTATATTCAGATCAGCGACAACATTTCCGGGCAGTAAACATTTGAGAGAGAATGCTTTCCTCGGCTTCAGATTCGAGATGCTTATCCGAAAATGATTATTGCTAGAACCAAACATCCCCAATATAGCTATGAAGGAATCGTAATTTACGATATAGCCGATTGGTTACTACAAGAATAAGCAAGGCGAAATATCTCCAGCATTCTCTTTTGAAATGATGGAGATATTTTTATTATGACGGAGATTGCAGATGAATTCAGACGAAGCATCCTATGAAAAGAGTTTTATATGGATGTACTGAACTGTGATCCGATGTCTTTTGACAAGGAATGCAAACTGACTATTTGGTGGCTACACCCCCCAAGCCCCTGTAGAATAAATAACGCCAGTACTGGATATCAAAAATCCCGCACCGGCGTTATTTATTAAAATATTTTGTTTTTTAATCTTCAACACTCTCTACTGAAACTTCTTTTTTCTTCCTACTTTTACCAGAAATCATCTTGTGTCCTGTATAAATAGCCATAATCATGCAAAGCAAAGAACTTGCTGCAAAGTACTTATGGCCTTCTTTTGATCCCTTATAACCTGTATAAAAAGTTCCAAGCATTGTAATCAGTGCACCGATAGACCAATATTTATGTGATTTCATTCAGATACCTCCTGCCGTTTTTCTTAATCATATACCTTTTAAAAGATATATACAAACTGGAAGTTAGCGATTTCTTTTTCCGGTATTCTCTGTCCCACGGATTTCCTCATGATAGAAATAATCTACGATCACCGGATGTCCCTGCGGGACTCTGCCATAAGGCATTTCATTATCCACAAAGGCACAATCATACTTCTTAGCCATTTTCTCAGCTTTTACTTCAAGTGCTTCAAAGTAGTTGCGGTTATGCTTGTTATAGATCTCGTCGTAAAGTGGTACAAGATCAGGATATTTTCCGGCGATATAATTCATAATTGTCTTTTTGAAACCGCCTCGAAGATTGAGATTTTCGAGCCAGAACAGATCGCACTGATCCTTTACCCGCTCAAAGATTGCTTCAAAATCCGTGATACCGGGAAATACCGGGGATACGAAACAGACTGTACGGATACCTGCCTCATATACCTGCTTCATAGCAGCGATACGGTGCTCAATGCTCGAAGCAGAGTCCATATCGTTCTTAAAATTTTCATCTAGTGTGTTGATTGACCATGAAACGGTTACACGTCCAAGCTTCTTCAGTAAATCAATATCTCGTACCACAAGATCCGACTTTGTGCAGATCAGAATATCTGCGTCACTGCCGATCAGCTGCTCCAAAAGTTTTCTGGTATTCCCGAATTGCTCCTCCTGTGGATTGTAGCCATCTGTCACAGAACCGATGACCACCCGCTGTCCGGCATATTTCTTCGGATTTTTAATTTCCGTCCAATGCTTCACATCAAGGAAAGTGCCCCATTCCTCCTTGTGCCCGGTAAAGCGCTTCATAAAAGAAGCATAGCAATACTTGCAGGCATGTGTACAGCCCACATAGGGATTGACCGAGTAACCGCCTACCGGCAGACTAGACTTAGTCATGATGTTCTTTGTTTCCACCTCACGAATGAGGATTCCATTTATTACTTCTTCCATGATTTCTGTACCTCTAACACTTTATTAAATTCTTCCGGCATTTCCTGAATCATATTTTCATCCCCTATGATAGGGACAAGGTCTTCCTTCATAAACACCGGAATGCCAAGCTTATGTGCCTGGTCCGCCAGAGACCATGCCCATTCCGGCTCCGTATGAATCTTCCTGCTCTGAGCTCCGGTCATGGTGCCCACAACGATCCAATTGATTCCGGAAAGGTCAACTGTGCCGGGATCGTCGAATAACGGCTCAAAGGTAACATGGTAATGTTTTGCTCTGACGTTTTTCCGAAGGGCGTCGATACGCCACAGTTCTGCTTTCCTCGTCACCGTAACGCCAAACCATGCGTTTTCCAAATCGGTATCAAAATCCAGCAAATCAGGTCGCTTGGTAAGGAACAGGAACTGATGCTGTGGATTTTCACGGATCTTTGCAAATACCTCGTCTCTCCATTCCGGCTTCCATCCGGAGAGATCGCTCATCCCGGTAAGAAGAAAGTTCTGCGGACGTTTCTTTTCCATCATCTTGAGCTTACCCGGAAAGAATTCAGGGTCAGCGAAGTCATCAATCATATGCCAGCGTTTCACGTTGTTGCGGGCATAGCAATATGTACACCCCACTGTGCAGCCAATGACGATATTCATGTTCTGAATCTGATCTTTGATACAAATACTCATGACTTCTGCCACTCCTCAAGATTCTTTCTGATGCGGTCGAGACATTTCTCAAACCGGGTAATTTCTTCCTCTGAAAAACCTTTGTAGTAAATACTGCCCATCTCATCAGATACAGAATCGTACTCGCCCTTTAAGGCATGTGCTTTCTCAGTCAGAAACAGGAGTGTTTTCCTTTTGTCCGTTTCAGACTGAACACGGCTTATCAGCCCTTGATTTTCCATTCTTTCCAGCATCGTAGTAAGAGATGTTATCGCTAATCCGCATTTAGTCGAGAGTGACCTGATTGAGATACCATCCTCCTGCCACAGCACATAAAGAATACGTCCCTGGGCTCCATTAAACGCATCAATATTCTTTTCACTGAGAATCTTCTCAAAAATCCGGTCTCCAAGCTGTTTTATTTTTGTGACAAGAAATCCTCCATTCATTTCCATGCAAAATCTCCTATATAGTAGTTTATTAAAAACATACTATATAGGAGCTTTATTGTCAAGAGTTTATATGTCTTAATAGGTAAATTCCATTTTTTCAATTCTCCAAACTGGAATTTGACTTGCCTATTTTCTTAAAATCTCATGTGGAGCTTCTATTTCATTTGCCAAGGTATGCTCTGTTAACTCTGACATTCCATTGTGCATTGTTGATTTCAAAACATTGGAAATTTACTCACTACATGATTACTGGAGATCATATTTTGTCCGAGATTATTATGTAGAAATGGATTTTGATGATAATATAGTAAGAACAGAAGTATTTTATTTGCCAGAACGTCAATAACAAATATGGGAAAGAGATGGTACTACATGGGAATAATTAAATATTTTAGAAAAAAGTACTGGGAAGCAGCCATTTTCAGAGGTGGGCGACGTATACCATTTACCTGTGATGGATTAACAGCTGTTCCTGATAGCGCCTATGCATTGTTTACTGAAAAAGAGTTAGAAAAAATTTACGAAGAAAGAGATATTTTTCATGAGCGGCTAATGCATATGATTGATTCTTTTTAATCACATGTACATCAGAGTTTTATATATTACTTATGATATTGTGCCGGCTTTGTCGCTTTGTATCAGCCGAATGAATACAAGAAAAGGAGCTGTCGGGAAATAGACAGCTCCTTCAAAGAAAATCTGCAGGATACCTTTCTTCTTTCCTTCTGTAAGTTCATTCCACCCACACTTTTCTCTGGATCTTTTCACCTGTTCACTTGTAAGCCCAGATTTCTTGCCATTCACCCTTTCAAGAACCTCTTCTACCGTCTGCTGATAAATTTCCTTCATCACTTCCGCCTCATCGTTTCTAAGTATTTACTACCTGAATTTCTTATGCAATGAAAGACCTCTTTGAAAAAAATATAAAAAAAAGACCTTCATTGCATAATAAAAAATGCAATAAAAGTCTCACCATTTCCTTATGATACCGGATGCTTCCACCGTACTGACAACATCACAAACGCAATTTGTTAAGCGCAGGTTACTCCCCTTTATTGGATCAAATCATATACCCAAAGTAACATGATTGTCAAGATACTTTATCATTACTTTTTCATTTTATGTTATACTTTTTACATCGTTAACACTATTAAAATAAATTCTCCGGAGGTGAATCAAATGGATCATACGAATAATTCCTGTTGTTGTGGTGAAGCGGAACATTTTTCCGGATGTCTGATTTGTGGTGCTCCTATTACGTATCGTGCTGAAAGCTCTATTCAGACGTGTAGTATCTGCCATAAAGAGCAATTAACCAATGCGGTCTGTGAAAATAGTCACTTTATCTGTGATGCCTGTCACAGCTATGGCACATATGCTCCGGTAATCGCAGCGCTCAGAGACAGTACCGAAAAAGATGCTTTGCTTCTTCTGGAAAAAATTATGGATCTTCCATCTGTACATATGCATGGACCGGAGCATCATGCAATTGTCCCATGTATTCTTCTGACAGCGTTTCGCAATAATGGAGAACATATGGATTACGATGCTGCACTATCTGAAATCTGTAAAAGAGCGAAGCAGGTTCCGGGCGGTACCTGTGGTTACTGGGGTGTCTGTGGAGCTGCTGCCGGAGCCGGTATTTTCATGTCCGTTATGACTGGATCCAGTCCACTTCACAAAGATGCATGGCCGTTTCCTCAAAAACTTGTTTCCATTATTTTATCCAGACTGGCAGATGTTGGTGGACCTCGCTGCTGCAAACGTACCAGCAGAATTGCCATCGAAGAAGCCGTTCATTTTTACAGTCAGTTTTGTTCTGTAAACATTCCGTTGTCTTCTATAACGTGTAAATACTGCGAAGATAATCGCGAATGCATCCAGGAAGATTGTCCATACTATCCTGAATAACAGGCAAGGCAGTGATTCCATGATACCACGAAATCACTGCCTTGTAACTCGTTTGCCAGGATACAGCGCCCCATCTTCCCACTTTGCTTTTTTGCAGTTCCATGAACGAATATCCTTCTCTTCCAAAACACTCCTGATTCGTTCTTCTCCATTGTCCGATGTAAAAAGCGCTGTAATTTCCTTTTTTCCATCTACAATTTTCACACAATAATCTACCAGTTCCGGAATCTCAAACAGTAATTCATCCATCTCTCTGATACTTCCCAATGGATCCATCCGCTTTACAAAGTCCAGGCGTTTTATTTCACTTCCACAGAGGCATCTTCCTGGAATGATCCTTGACCAGTCACCGGTTCGATATCGAATCAACGGCTGTGCTTCCATTCCAATGGTTGTAATCACCAGTTCTCCCCATTTACCGTCCGGCAGCACATTTCCGTTCTCATCTATAATCTCTGTAATACAATGGTTTTCCCGCATATGCATGCCCTCATGCGCCGTGCAGCAAATGGCACCTCCAAGCCCCATCTCTCTGGAACCATAGTGCGGCCAAAGTCGTGTTTGCAGAATTTCTTCGATTGCTTTCATGACAGTTTTCGGACAGGCATCTCCGGATACCAGTGCTCTTTTTATACTGCCTTTTCCGCACATTCGAAGCATGGACAGCAATGCCGTCGGCATTCCCACATACGTATCCGGCTGCTCCTCTTCCAGAATCCTGTTCAGTTCGCCATAAGTTCTTCCTGTCCCGGTTGAAAGAGGTTTTGCTCCCAGACGTCTGATTGCCTCCGCGATCAGTTCTCCTAATCCAAAAGGACCTGAAAATGGCATAGCCACCATCGTTATACTTCCAGGATAAATAAATTCACCCAGACCTGCCATAAAAAGTTCTATGGTGTGTTCACAGTCTCCCTCTGTATAGAATACACGTTTACCGGCACCGGTAGTTCCGCTTGTCTGTTCTGATATCACTTTCTGTACTTCCCCCTGGGAGCAAAGCAGCATCCTGCCTCCATCTCGTGCCAGATCTGTTTCTGTCGTAAAAGGAAGGCTTCTCAAATCTATCAGGCTTTCCAGTCTTTCCGGCAAATCTCGGTAAAAACCCTCTCGTTCTTTCTCTCTCTTCAGTACAATATTTAATTTCTCCAGCTGTATTCTGTGTATTTCATCTCTTGTAATCTCTGTAATACCTTCCTGCTTACAGATCATTGCATCTATATTCGATCGTTTCACTTTCTGTATAAATATATTCCTTTCGAATTCGTCAGATTATATGCACAAAACGGCACCATTCCATAATCAGAATCCACCTCGCAGATATAACATCTTTTCAGACGTTCAAGATCCAGATTCCATGCATCCTGAAAAATCATCCCTGATACTGCAAAAGTTTCATTATGAACCCGGATCAGGAATTCATCCAGCGCATCTGTCTGTGTCATTTCTCCATCATCAAATTTTTTTGTGCTATAGCTCCACTGATTTTCCACATACTGTCTGGAATTATCGCTGGTAGTACAACAACATCCTCTGCCTGATTTCTTTTCCAAAAGTTTCAGTTCCCTCTCACCTTTTTTCAGATAACTTGCATGAAAAGAACAGTATGGATTCTCTGCTCCACCACCGGCGAAATCCTTGCTTTTCATAAGCCCGTCAGTCTGTTCCTCGATCAGCTTCAACATCTTTGGTATGGTAATCGGAGCTTGTGGACGCTGCTGAGAACATCTGCCAAAATAGCTGATCGGCTGGAAATGTACTCCTCTTACAAATGGCATATGATCCATCGCAAACTTCAGAATATCTCCAACCTGCATGTCATTTACTCCTGGCGCAATGACAGGTACCAGGGCAATTCCCAGTTCCGCTTCCGAACAGTTTAACACAGCCTTTTCTTTCAGTTCTATCATAGAGCGTCCGCGCAATGTCTGATACACATCATCTGTGACACCGTCAAACTGAAGAAATACTGTATTCAGTCCTGCTTTTTTTAGTTTTCTGGCATATCCTGCTTCCTGCGCAAGACGGATTCCATTGGTATTCAATTGAAAAAATGTAAACCCTTTTTCTCTACCCATATGTATGATCTCCGGAAGATCCTCCCGCATGGTTGGTTCTCCACCTGAGAGCTGAATATTGAATGGTCCTCCATGATCCATCAGAAAATCATATTGCTTTTCTATTTCATCAATTGAAAAATCACCGTTTTCCAGACATTCTCCTGCCGAAGCAAAGCAGACCGGGCAGTGCATATTGCAGCGCTTTGTCACTTCCAGTATCATACAACAGCCTTTTCGTTCGTGCTCCTCACAGAGTCCACAATTATCCGGGCAGGATTTCTCTTTGATTTTGGGATTTACCGGAGTCTCCGCAGACAGGTTTTCTCTTCCCCAGGAAAGATACTCTGCTGCCGTTCCTTCCCAGATCAGTGTCTGAAACTTTCCGTGGATATCACATTCTTTCACCAGATAAATGCCATCTTCACCAATACATTTTTTTGCCGTAAGTACTTTCATACATATCGGGCATACACTTTTTGTTTTACCCAGCGTAATCATAGTTCCAATATTCCCCGTTCTGTCAGTATTTCTATCACTTTCGTATAAGTATCTGCAATCAGCGCAGGACATTGCTCCATAATCACTCCCCAATCCAAATTAGAAGTGATATCCTTACAATAAAAAGCACCAAATTCTTCTTCGGTCTTCTTATGGAACCACTGATATAATTCCTGCACAGCCGGTTTCATCTGTATATCTTCTTTCTCCTGCGGAGCCAGATTGCCAAGGAACAAACCTATCGCACAGGCTCCTCCTGTCAGGCAGCCACAGGTATCTCCACAGTAACCGATCCCACCGCCAAGACCTCCCAAAGCCTTTACAAGCTGTGGATTTTCCTCACCTATGGCTTCCAGTGTCATAATCATAACCATTTGTGAGCAATGATAACCCATACTGCTAAGTTCTATGATTCTTTCATAAAGATCCATGTGCTACTCCTTTCTGCCAACCAACATGGTATAGCGCAGCTTCTTTCCTTTATATTCTTTCTGCAGAATCGTATACTCTTCGCAGCAGAACGAATCATTCCAGATTGCTTCCAGATAATATTCCCGCCAAAGTAACGTCTGATCCTCCTGTCGGAGAATGGTAAATCCTGTCTGTTCTGCCATTTCCAAAAGATTTCCAGTATCCAGATCTGACAGTAAAAGAAAACCTCCCTTTTTCAAAACACGCCAACATTCAGATAGTGCATTTTTCTGATCTCTGCTGACAAAAAATGCACACTGGCTGATGCAAAGATCTATACTGTCTGATGAATACTGCAAATGCAGAAAATCGCCAATTTCCACATCACTGCCCCGTGGGAAAAGATCCACGCCATGTGCTTCCAGCCCAAATGATTTCAGGATTCGAACCGTGTCTCCTTCTCCTGCTCCAAGATCCAGTGCTTTCATTTCTTTTTTCCATTCTATGTTCTCCAGAAGATGAAGCGTCTGCGCTTCCCCTCCCGGATGCCTGTTCATCTATTTATCCTCCAGTGCACGCTCCACCGCAAGCACTTTTCCAAGTGCGAGTTCTTCCGGAACATACACAAACCCACACTTTGGACAGACAGGCATTTCCACAGGAAACCCATTTTCCAGGTACATAAATTTTGCTTTTCCTTTTACAAGAGGAACCTTACATTTCATGCAGGTCAGCTTTCCTTCCGGATCAATCGTATAATATGTTCTTTCTACTGCCATTACTGTCCCACCCTTTTCATAATATTCATTCGATGACTGTATGCTCTGTGTACCAGATATCCGTCTTCTGTTTCCACAAACCGCACCCAGAATGTGACATTTCCCAGTCTGCTTCTTGTCACCAGTTCTTTTGTTTCTTCATCCAGGATTGCCTCCTGATTTTCTCTGTAATCTGATAACACACGTTCCACATCACTTTTCAGTATCATGCGCTCATCCATCATATGGATTGCCTCCTCTGTATAGGCAACAGTATAGTCTTTTTTCTCCATGACCGATTCCTCATTCCAGATGTTTTTTAAAAGTGTTTGTTTCAATATGAGCCTGTTGTAGCGTTTCTCACTGATATCAGGCATATTGCTGGCATTTGCCCCATACAGAAGTTCAAGTATATGTCGGGATTCTCTTCCCTCTCTGGCAAATCGGTCTCTGCATGCCATGCAGTATGTAATATATGGTGCATCGGAACGTTCCAGACACTTTTCTGTCATTTTCGCTGCCATATCTTTATTGGCATATGCCGTCAGACCTCCATATCCACAACATGGAGACAAATCTCTGGAATATTCTGTATCTTCAACGATACATCCCATATCCGACAAAAGTTGTCGTATCATATCTTGTGTCTGTGCATCCCCTCTGGCACCACAGGCATCATGTATGGCAACCGGTATCTCCAGTCCTTTCGCCTGCTGTGGAAGTCCGATTTTTCTCAAAATTTCCCAGATTCCTATAACATGTGCTCCAATACTTTCTTTTAGCTGCTTCATGCAGCTTGGACAGCCTGCAATGATGATCGGATCACCAAGCTTGGCCAGTTCCTGTTTCAGCTGCTCATTTACTTTTTCTGTCATTTCATAGCGACCCGCCCATTCGCTGATTGCACCACAGCATCCCAGCATCAGAGCAACGCCTCCAGCTACCCGATTACTTAAATCTTCGTATGCCTGTATAACCACATCCGGCGCTATCGCACCTGCCTGACAGCCCGGGAAAAATACATATCTGCAAGTTTCATATCCCGGCTGGAGTCTGCTCAAAAAAGCCTCTGAATTTGAAAATAACATGTCCATCAGTGCAAATTCATGTGGCGCCAGCGGCATCTTATCTGTGGATACCATATTTTCTCTTGCTGACTTACACACCTGACTCATATCAAATCCATTCGGACAGATCACCGTACACTGTCCACAGAGGGCACAGGCATTCATCGGTTTGTTCATCGGATGATCTCCCATGATAATCTGCGTATTATTATAGATCTCACGGGCTAATAAACCCGGATGTTTTTGATATTCACTTAAATACACACAGCCTTTCATGCATTCGTCACAATGACACTGAATACATCGTTTTGCTTCTTCTACAGCTTCTTCTTTTGAATACCCATCCTGACCACAGAAAATCTTATTCGATCCATGGATTCCTTCCATGTTCGTATAAAGCTTGGTAGTCACTGCTCCTTCACTGCCTCTGTTGCTGTGCGGCGATAAATTCTGTACCAGAAGATCCACTGTCAAAGCTGCCCGCTTTGCGGCAAAAGCCGCATCCATCACAGATTCCGCAGGTCCGCTGACAATCTTTGCCTGTTCTCTTAACATAATCTCGACATCTGCTGCTTCTTCCGGAGCTAACATTTTTGCCACTTCTTCTGATGCGCATACCACATCTGCCAGTTCCATTTTTTCTCTGATAAACGAAAGATTCAAACTGCATCCAAATTCAAAAGAAAGATCCATAGATTTCAGACGTTTCGCTTCATTGCTGCGGTCTGATTCCAAAAGATGTCCGGTTGCCGCTGCAATATAGCTTTCATAATCTTCTTCCTTACAATAAATCGTCGTAGGATACATTTTCTTTTCCAGTTCCCCCGCAAGAAACAGTGGAAATAATCCAGAACCAAAGATTGCTGCCTTTTTCTTCTTTCTCATGCGGAATACACTGCTTCTTCTTCCCGGTTCTCCATACCGGACAATCGCACGTTCTACTTCTCGTATGGAGACACCATCACCAAGTTCACAAAGCTTGCAATTATCTTCGCAAGGTGCCGTACATCCATCACAGAGAATCATTGGAAATGGTGTAATTTTCTCATAAATTGCCAACGCTTTCTTAAAATTTCCTTTTGCAGCATAATACAGCATCTCTTTTGTATCCATTTTGAAAGGACAGGCTGCAACACAGTAGGCCGGCTGTTCATGGACGCAGAGACTGATCATATGATCCATCTCTTCTTTTGACATTCGATTTACATGATAAACGTGAGTAGAACCCCTCTCCTGTATGTATGTCATAACCTGATACTCCTTTCGTCTGTAAAGGGGAGGCAGTTTCCCGTCTCCCCTGATTATATCACAGTTGGCAGCTTTTACTCCAACCACATTATGAATTAAGCTTATTTCTCAAGTTCTTTTAATGCTGCAAGAACCCTTTCCGGACGGGCAGGGATACGTGTAATACGTGCACCTGTCGCATTAAAGATTGCATTCAGGATTGCAGGATGTGGAGCATCCAGTGGAGCCTCACCACAACCAGCCGCACCGTAAGGACCACTTGGACGATATGTTTCATTGAAGTGAAGTTCAATATCATCCGGAGCATCCTTTGGATATGGAATACCACAATTCTTCAAAGTGGTGTCATGGTTCAAATCTTCAAAATCTTCCGAAAGAGCAAGACCGATACCCTGTACAAGACCACCATAGAAATTACCTTCTACAAGAAGTCTGTTCATGATCGTACCTACGTCAGCTACGCAAGTAAATTTCTCAACGGTAACTTTACCTGTTTCTGTATTAACAGCAACTTCCGGCAGGAAGATAGTATACATATAAGTTGCAAATGGATCGCCCTGTGCGGTATCCTGATCGATCGGATGATCTGCACAGAATGTAGTTACCCAGTTACCTTCATATTTTGTTGCAAGCCCTTCTGCTACCATCTCATCATAAGTACGGAATGTTCCGTCTTCTTTCTTCATTGCTGCTACAAGATTTTCTGCAGCCAGACGACATGCATTACCTGACATAACCTGTGAGCGTGATCCTCCTGCAGGTCCTGCATTCGGACATGTCTTCGTATCATTCATAACCAGTTTAATCTGTTCCGGTCTGATTCCTGCCTGACGCAGTGTTTCATGAGATGATACAAGAACACCCATATCAGCCCCCTGTCCATGATCTTCCCATGCAGCATACATCGTAACGGTTCCATCCGGATTTAATTCTGCAAATGCATTTGATGTATCAACACCATCAAGACCACAACCGTATACTCCAAGAGATACACCGATACCATATTTCATCTTTCCGTCAGAAGCTGCATTCTTTTCGGCAACACGTTTTTTCGCCGCTTCATACAATGGACGTGCTTTCTTAAACAAATCTTCCTCACAATATACCTCCGGTGGATAACCTGTCGGGATGGTAGTGCCCTCTGATTCTTTATAGCAGTTCATTTCACGGATATCAAACGGATCGATTCCCATCTTAGCTGCCAGCACGTCAATCGCAATCTCAGATCCCATATAAGACTGTGGTGAACCATAAGCACGGAATGCGGAGCCCCATGCATGGTTTGTAAATACGGTTGTTGATTTATTACGAATAGAATTAATTCCATAACCTGCGCCTGTAAACTGAGAAAGTCTCATGGTAAGCAGATCGCCAAATTCTGAATATGGACCGTGATCTACATAGTTGTTACCCCAAAGTGCTAAGAGTTTACCATTTTCATCTGCTGCAAGCTTAATATTCATAAATGCAGGAGATCTCTTTCCTGTATAAGTAATGTTCTGGAACTGATTAAATACCAGCGATACCGGACGTTCCAGAATCTTAACAGCTGCACCAATCAGAGCCTCATTTGTCGGTGAGAACTTGTAACCAAATGTTCCGCCTGCATGGTTCTGAACAAGTCTTAAGTTTTCCATTGGTACACCGATACCATCTGCGATCATAGGCATATGAAGATGTATACCGATAGATTTGGAATGCACTGTTATCATACCGTCTTCATCAATATATCCATAACCACAGTCCGGCTCAAGGTGAAGATGAGGCTGGCGTGAACAGTAGGACTCGATCTCAACCTGCTGTGAATCCGGAATGCTGTCCCAGTCAAAGTCCGGTCCCTTGATACAGTTTGTCTCAAAAAATGCGTTTGGAGTACCAGGATGGATCTCTGCTGCATCCGGTGCGATTGCATCCATTGCGTTCATATATGCAGGAAGTTCTTCGATCTCCACCTTAACTGCATCTGCTGCTGCACGTGCATGCTCTTCTGTGTCGGCAGCTACGATCGCAATCGCATCACCAAACTGAAAGATCTTTTCGTCGCAGAGTACAGGACGCTCAAATCCGTCTGTCTTATTGTGTTTCGGAAGCATTACAAGACCATTGATCTTGTTGGTTCCGCCTGCTGCCTTAATGTCCTTCGCTGTAATAACACGAACAACTCCCGGCATACTCTCTGCTTCTGTTGTATCGATACTGAGAATATTTGCGTGAGAAACCTTGGCCTGTGTAAGTGCAAGACGAAGAGTTCCCTCCGGCATCTTTAATGCATCATCTGCACCGAAATCCCAGGTACCTGTTACCTTCTGTGCTGCTGATGGACGGATATAGTTTGTACCGACGATAGAATCACCTGTCTGCTTGAATACGAGGTCTTCTTTAGTCATCTCGCCACGCATAACTGCTGCTGCCGCCATGGTCGCATCGATAAGCGGCTTGTAACCTGTACAACGACAGAGATTACGCTGCTTGTTAAACCAGTCCCTCACTTCTTCACGGGTAGGGCTCGGATTATTATCGAGAAGAACCTTTGCTGAAATAATAAAACCTGGTGAACAGAAACCACACTGTGCACATCCATATGCCATCCATGCAACCTGTATCGGATGCATATCAGAAATTGTTCCCACACCCTCGATTGTTGTGATCTCTGCATTGTCCGGAACACGGCTCATCTTGTAAATACAGGATCTTGTAACTTTTCCGTTCATAATAACATTACATGCTCCGCAATGACCTTCTCCACAACCGATCTTACATCCTGTAAGAAGAAGATGCTCACGAAGTACCTGAGCCAGTGTCTCATCCTTATCAAGAATAAGGATTCGCTCCACACCATTGATCTTCAATGCCTTTTTAATCATGTTTCATTCCTCCTTTAAAAAATACACGTTCCGATGTTACAAATCTTCTGACTTATGTGTTCCGCATGGATCATGATCGGCTCCCTTACCCGTCAGATCTTTAAGTTTTTCCATTCCTCTGACAGAATAGAAAACAATGGAAGAGCTGCTTCCGTCCAGATTCTCACCGCTGAGTTTTAAAACATTCGCATTCTCATAATAATCAATCGGAAGTGTCCGACTGTATTGCTCTCCTGTGCGCTCATCTTTTACCTGTATCGTAACTTCTTTTGCGGTAATTTCAAAAATCTTATCCATGGAAACGTTCTCCTGTTTACATTATTTTGTATAATTTCATGTTATCATATTTTTGTACAGTTTTACAAATTGTAAATAATTATTAGTTGGCTATTTTTTGCTATTTTTTATATCGTTTTATTACTTTGTCGAAAATTTTACTATTTATCCTCACTTTTCATGCTATAATAATATCAAATTTGTACAATGTTATTTTTAGGAGGTATCTATGATGCAGACAGGTGCTCTCATCGTAGCTGCAGGGAAATCGTCACGAATGGGAGACTTCAAGCCCATGCTTCAGCTTGGATCCATTTCCATCGCGCAGCGTGTGATTAATAACTTCCGGCAGGCCGGAATCTCTAAAATAGTGGTGGTAACCGGATACAATGCGGATGCTCTGGAACGCCACCTTGCTTCCAATCATGTTATTTTTCTTCGAAATGAGGACTATGAAACTACTCATATGTTTGATTCTGTCAGGATTGGACTGGAATATTTAAAAGACAAAGTGGATACGGTACTCTTTACACCTGTAGATGTTCCACTATTCACAGCACATACCGTTACACAAATGCTTTCTCTTGGACAGCCTCTTGTCACTCCGGTCTGTAACGGAACTCCAGGTCATCCGATCCTGATTCGTTCCTCATTAATTGAGTCCATTTTAAGCAATGATGGAAACACTGGTCTGAAGGGTGCTGTAGAACATTGTGGAACTCCCATGTATTGTTTAAATGTAGAAGATCCTGGAATCATTCATGATGCGGATACACCAGAGGATTATGTAGAACTTCTTCGTGCACACAATCAAAGTCTGATCCGTTCAGAGATTCAGATTCAGCTGGCACGGGAAAAGGTCTTCTTTGATGAACAGCTTTATTCGCTGCTTACACTGATTCATGAAACAGGATCTGTTCGTGATGCCTGCGAACGCATGCACATTTCCTACTCCACCAGCTGGAATCTGATCCATACATTAGAATCTCAGCTTCATGAACCGCTGATTATTCGAAGTCAGGGCGGTGTAAAGGGCAGTCACAGTGAGCTGACACCATACGGAGAAGAATTTTTGAAGCGATATGCCCGTTTTTCAGAGGAAACACGTACCTGTTCCGAAGCAATATTTGAAAAGTGTTTCAGAGGATTTTTCAATGCGTAATCTTTATCTTATTCGACACGGAAAACCACAATATCCAGATGAACATTCTTACTGTATCGGTCAGACTGATTTTTCTTTATCTATGCTTGGACATCTGCAGTCAGTCCTTCTTCACGGAGAACTGGATGATAAAATAACTGCTGTTTACTGCAGTCCTTTATCAAGAGCTATGGAAACGGCTGCACATATCACACCTGATCTTCCACATATCACTATCTCAGATTTAACAGAACGAAATCTGGGAGAATGGGATGGTCTTTCATTTGATGAGATACGCAAAAGATGGCCGGACATATATGAAGCACGTGGAATGAATCCTGATTACCCGATTCCAGGAGCAGAAACTCCTTTCGCATCTGGCATGCGTTTTTCGCAAGCAATTTATGAGATTCTTCGTTCTTCTGAGGGTGATATTGCGATTGTTTCTCATACAGATGTAATTTCTTCTTATCTGTATTTGCTTGATTCAAAACAGCATGCCAGACAGTATTTTCGTCTTCCATGTGGTTCCTATTATCATCTGAACGCAGACGATAACGATCATGTTGCCTTATCTGATTCGACTTACCTGCTGCCTCATCCTGACTTGCATGACGAACTATGCCGGATGCTTCGCGATTCGGTGTCTCTTCCTCATCATGTACAAGCGCACAGTGATGCAGTGACTGAATTGGCTTGCCATTTCTGCGATCTGCTGGAATCTCATGGTTACTTTTTTAATAAAAAACTGATTCGCTCCGGAGCACTCCTTCACGATATTGCCAGACTTCAAAAACATCACACCAAAACAGGTGGTGATCTTTTCTTACAATTAGGCTATACTGAAATCAGTCAGATTATTTCACAACATCATGGTTTACAGAAGACACTTCTGAATGAAGCGGCTATCGTCTTTTTATCAGATAAACTGATTCAGGAAACCGAACGTGTAACCATCGAAAAACGATTTGCGGACAGTCTGTGTAAGTGTAACAGTCCCGAAGCTTTGAAATCTCATGAACGACAGCTTAAACAGGCTCTTGATCTGCAAAATATGATACAGACCATCTGTCACATGACGATATGACTTATAGAAAATTACAGGAGGTGTTTTATATATGAGAACTTTATTTCAGATCATACAACAAGAATTTCAAAAAGAAAACGACCTTGTGCTTGCATCCATCGTTGCTTCCTCAGGATCAACGCCAAGAGGTGCCGGTTCCCGTATGTTGGTTGGAAAAAAAGGCCGAGTTGCCGGAACCATAGGCGGAGGTTCTGTCGAACATCGTGCAGAGCTTATGGCACTTGATATTCTTGAAAAGAAAGAATCCTGTGAACATGAATTCCGGTTGAATCGCAAAGATGTTGAGAATATCGGTATGATTTGTGGTGGTGATGTTACCGTATTTTTCCAGTATCTGGACCATAATGACCCTATTATTATGGAACTTGCAGTAACTGCTGAAACATTATATAAAGAACGAAAAGATTTCTGGCTGATCTGTGATCTTCATGCTACATCCGGTATGAGTCTGTACAGTGCATCCTATGGATTGACTGGAAATGCTGATGTTCCTTCTTCCATCTTATCTTCCTTATCTGCAAGACCATGCCGTCATCGCAATGAAACCTGTGACCTGTTTACAGAACAAATCGGTACATCCGGAACTGTCTATGTATTTGGAGGCGGGCATGTTTCACAAAAGCTGGTACCAATACTTGCAAGTGTTGACTTTCACTGCATCGTTCTGGATGACCGTCCGGAATTTACAGATCCTGCTCTTTTCCCGGATGCAGCGGAGACAATCCTTTGCGATTTTGATCATCTGGATCAGAGCATTTCTATCACAGATGCTGATTATTGCTGTGTCATGACACGAGGTCATGCCTATGATACGATTGTGCAGGCACAACTTCTTGCCACACCTGCATGCTATATCGGCGTCATTGGAAGTCTCGCCAAAAGAGCTGGTGTATTTCATCGTCTCGTAGAAGAGTATGGAATCGATGAGCGAGAATTAGACCGTATTATCACGCCTGTGGGACTTAATATTAAAGCAGAAACACCTGCTGAAATCGCAATATCTATCACAGGACAAATGATTCAGGTTCGAGCTGAAAGAAAGGCTGCTATGAAATGATGACAAAACATATCTACAAAACTATTATATTCGGTGCCGGACAGATTGGGCAGATGACTGCCCGACTTCTTGGAAATTCCTATCAGATCATGTGCTTTGCCGATAATGATCCGCGCAAACATGGACAATTTATTGGTAATATCCCAATCTGTTCTCCATCAAAGGCCGCTGCTCTTCTTCCTGATCTGATTATTCTTGGTGTATTGGATGAAGAGCGGCGTGGTTCTATGATGCAGCAGATGGAGCACTTGGGCTATCACGGTTCATTTTGTGATCCTTCTGCACTTCGCATGTTTGATGCACGGGTTGCGGTTATGCGCCTTTTAGCCGAACAAATACATCAACAAAATATCCCTGGAGATGTGGCAGAACTTGGTGTTTTCCAGGGTGATTTTTCTTGCCTGATCAGTACGGCCTTTCCGGATCGAAAAATACATCTTTTTGATACTTTTGAAGGCTTTTCAGAAAAAGATATTGCCGTAGAAACCTCCAGGCATCTGTCTCGCGCTAAAACAGGTGACTTTTCTTCTACAGATGTAGACTCTGTTCTTCGCATCATGCCTGATCCATCACATGTGATCATCCATAAAGGATGGTTTCCGGATACTTTTTCCGATATTACCGATGAAACTTTCTGTTTCGTATCATTAGATGCAGATCTCTATGCTCCAACTGCTGCTGCATTACCTCTATTTTATGAACGTCTGTCTATCGGCGGAGTTCTCCTGATCCATGACGTATACAGTACCCAGTTTTCCGGATGTAACAAAGCTGTAGACGAATTCTGCCTGAAACACCACCTGTTTGCAGATCCTGTATGCGATCTGCATGGAAGTGCTATTATCCGAAAAATCATTTAAAACCTAATTGGAAGCCTTTCATAATCCTATACGCCTTCTGTATTATACTATTTTACGAGATACCCTTCAGTCTTTAAATATGTATCAGAATCGTTAATATTCTGAAAATATCCCTCATTGGATTCCGTATAACAAACAAAAATTCCTACAGTATTTAAAAATCTATAGTTTAACGGATTCCTTTATGAAAATATCAGCAATTTCGCATTCCGTGCAGACTTTCTTATAGATTTCCGGATCATTGATATTCTGAAAATAGTTTTCCGGTGCACTGGTATGGTATAGGGAATATCCCACTGTATTTAAAAAACGATACACCGATGATCTTCCTGATTCCAGAAAATCTGTGATCTCTTTATAAAGTCTGGCATCATATACCGCTATCAGCGATTCTTCTTTTCCATTATGACACAGCATAGTCACCGGTTGGTCGGCTTTTTCCATTGCGAACTTCAACAGATTTTGAAGTTCTTCCACAGGTACCAGCGGCGTATCTACCCCCAGCACCAGGCATTTTTCTGTCTTTGCCCTTCGAAAACAGCTCTCCAGACCGCCAAGTGGACCCTGACCGGAAATTCGATCCGGCACAATCTCTTCCCCACACTGTGTTCCACGATATCCAGAAATTAAGATCTGTTTTGCTCCCAACTGACATCCTTTTCCGATCTGTATCTCCAAAAATGTCTGTCCATCTAAAAGCAGATCTGACTTCTCCCTTCCCATATGGCTGCTGGCACCACCTGCCAGGACTACCAGCGTAAAATCTGATGGCAATTGCTGTTCTGCCAACTGACCGTTTTCTAATTCAGATATATCAGTCTGCATTTTCCGATTATTTTCTGGCACAGTTCGTTGCCTCCCCGGTCAGGATCTGTAATCCATGTTCCAGCGCTGGAATAATATATTCCAGACTTTCTCTGACTGCTTTCGGGCTTCCCGGCAGATTCACGATCAGTGTTCCTTTTCGAATACCTGCTGCTGCACGACTGAGCATAGCTCTTGGTGTAATCGTCATACTATATGCTCTCATTGCTTCCGGAATCCCCGGCACTTCACGTTCTATAATATCCTTTGTTGCCTCCGGCATACAGTCTCTCGGCGAAAATCCGGTTCCACCCGTAGTTACAATCATCTCTGCTATTCCCTCATCTGCTATACGAGCCATCTCATCTGCCAGCATCTTTCTGTCATCCGGCAAAAGAATGGTATGCACCACTTCGTAATCGTTCGCTTCCAAAATTTCCTGGATTACCGAACCACTTTTATCTTCTCTCTCTCCTGCATATCCGGAATCACTGGATGTGATAATCGCAGCTTTCATAATTCCTTATCCTCCTATCTGGGACATTAATTTACATTCATCTGTCTCAATCTCTTCCGATGTAAAATGATGACTGACCGGTTTTTCCCATATTACTTTCTGTATTGCCTCTGTCAGTTCATCATCTGTGCATCCTGAACGCATCAAATTCTTCAAATCCGTTCCAGTCTGATATTGCAGACAGGCTTTTAAAAATCCTTCTGCTGTCATACGCACACGATTACACTGGTCGCAAAACTTATGCGTCATCGCACTGATAAATCCTATTTTACCCTGAAATTCTTCTATTTTATAATAATGACACGGTCCATTCCCATATCGTTCTTTTATTGGAGTCATTCTTCCATATGCTTTCTCTAATATTTCGCATATTTCACTTTCTCCCCGAAACTGAAAATCCTTTCCATATCCAATCGGCATCATTTCAATGAAACGAACATGAATCGGATATTGCTTTGCAAGTCTCGCTATCGATACCAGATTTTCCTGCTCTTCCACTACCGGCACACAATTAATCTTCAATCCAATCTGCGGATACTGTAATGCCGCCTGGATTCCCTCCAGCACCCGATCCAGACTTTCTCTCCTGGTTACCTTTGCAAACTCTGCTGCATTTAAAGTATCCAGACTGATATTTATATCATCAAGCCCCGCTTCTGCCAGATCTGCTATCTGTTCTTCGAGCAATACACCATTGGTCGTTAATGTCACTTTTTCGATGCCAGGAAGTTCTTTTAACATTCGAACCAGTGTGGCACAATTCTTTCTAATTAACGGTTCTCCTCCGGTCAGTTTGATCTTACGTATACCTAAACCAGTCATACATCTGCTGATTCTGGTAATCTCATCATAAGTCAGAATTTCTTCATGCGGGATCTGCACAACTCCATTTTCCGGCATACAATAGACGCACCTGAGATTACATCGATCTGTAATGGATATCCGCAGATAGTCAATCTCTCTTCCAAATCTATCCTTCATACTATTCTTTCGGGTTTCGATATAACCCGCTTTTTCCTCCGCTTTTTTCTACCAGATGAATGTCCGTCAGCTCCATGGACTTGTCAATTGCCTTACACATGTCATAAATTGTCAAAAGTGCCACATTCACACCAGTAAGCGCCTCCATCTCCACACCGGTCTGACCTTCCGTTTTGGCTGTACAGATTGCCGTAATTTCAAGATTTTCTTCATCCAGTTCAAAATCTACCGAACACTTCTAAATCATCAGCGGATGACACATCGGAATCAGATGAGATGTCTGTTTTACCGCCATAATGCCAGCCACTCTTGCTATTCCAAGTACATCTCCTTTTTTCACAGTCCCCTGTTTCACTGCATCCATCACAGCCTGACAGACACAAATCTTGCCTTTTGCTACTGCTGTTCTGGATGTCGGTATCTTTCCGGACACATCCACCATAACAGCGTTACCCTTCTGATCAAAATGATTCAGCTTATTCTCCATCTGCCTCACCTGCTGCCTTCTCTATCACAATTTCATCGCCTTCTGTCAATACGCCACCATGAAGTACTCTGGTAAAGATACCTTCTCTTGGCATAATACAGTCACCCATAATTTTATAAATCTCACATCCACTATGACATTTTTTCCCGATCTGTGTCACTTCTAATAATACCTCTCCGCTGCGAAGTCTGGTGCCAACCGGCAATGCCTTCAGATCGTATCCACTTACAATCAGGTTTTCTCCAAATGCTCCGTCTTCGATCGGTGCTCCCTTTGCCTTGAATTCTTCTATTTTTTCATAAGAAAGAAGACTCACCTGGCGATGCCACTTGCCGGCATGGGCGTCCTTCTCGATTCCAAATTCTTCCATCAGTCTGGCACTATGTACATTCTTTTTCTGTGTACCTTTCTTCTCACTGATATTTACCGCCATAATCTTTCCCATTTTATTTCCTCCTTCATCCCTCAATTCACTCTTTCGAAATAAAGAGATGTCTGTTATACTAAATCTAGTATAACACATAGTAAACATGATAAAAGAATTGTTTTTTCAATTGGAGAAATTATGTATATTAACGAACAATAACAAAATCTGTCTCTGCTAGAGACAAAAACATATCAATATATCGGAAGAAATGGAGAATCCCGTACGGAACAAGAAGAAGTATTGAACGAACATATGATGGATGTCTATATAAATGATCATCTGACTATGAAACTTGTTTGCCTGCCCCAGCATCTGACTGAACTGGTTCTTGGAAGATTGCTGACAGAACAAATCATCACGTTTTCCATATTCACAGATGTAGATCATATCTATATCTGTGAATATGGAAAACGTGCAAAAGTCTATTTAAAAAATTCGGCACGCAGCACACAATCCTCATCGGATGCCTTTGTAGAAGTAACTCCTACCTGCTGTACCGGCAATCATATTTTAAATGATTACTTTGTTACATCCAAAGAGCCGCAGTCACTTACACCGATTTTCTGGAAACCAGAATGGATCTTTCATATGGCGGATGCCTTTGCGGATGGTTCTCCTCTCCATGGCATTACCTTTGCCACACATAGCTGCATTCTCGCTCAAAAAGATCACATTCTGTTTTCCTGCGAAGATATCGGACGGCACAATGCTTTGGATAAAGTGATCGGCTACGCTCTGCGGCACAATATTGACCTGCATCAATGTATGGTATATTCCAGCGGCAGAATACCAACTGATATGACTTTAAAGGTCATCCATGCAGGGATTCCAATTCTCTCCAGCAAGGCTTCTCCTACTTCTGAAGCAATTGATCTTGCAAAAAAATATCACCTGACCCTGATCTGTGCAGCCAGAAGGGATCGAATGAAAGTATTTACGAAATAATGTTTGACAACCGCATATTAAACCACCGGAACTGGATATTGAAAGCTTTTTCGCATTTTTCACGAAAGAATCACCGTATCATAGATTACCTCAACCTTGATACGGTGATTCTTTCATTTATTTTAATAACATCACATCTTTTTCATCTATCCCAATCCATATCTTATTTCCAGAAATATGCTTTTGGTACTGCTGCCATTGTTCTTTCGTCACATCTACGCGAATCCTGGCTTCTTCTTTCGTAGATACGATCAAGATATACGAAAACACGTCCTCAATCACTCTTTCCACTTTACATGGAAATACGTTTTTCGTTGTGCCATCTGCTTCCGGTAGTACCGGATGTATAAAGTGACTTCGCACTCCTACACTGCTGGCGTCTTCTTTTCCTGTGGTATCACACTGCAATGTAATTCCCCAGTCCAGAGCCATGACTTCGCCTGCTGCTGTCATAGCCTGCGGGCGATCCTCTATGGCTGCCACTTCCACCAGTTCTGCACCAAATTCTTTCATGCGAACCGCCAGAAGTCCCTGATTACAATCATAAATCTTCCCCGGAATCAATCTTTTTCCGGGTGCCATTACTTCATCTCCGATAGTCAGAACAGCTGCTCTTACCCGACGATAAACCTTCACTTTTATGACTCCCATACTGGCCAGTATACCTGCTTCAATAAATCCGATTTTGTCACCCTTTTTCAAAAGAACCGTTCCATTTTTAAAATTCTCTCCCTGATAACAGTAATTCTGCCACTGTCCGGTCGGACGGAAGATTCTGACAGTCTCTTCTCCATAATCTGTATCCTCCTGACGGACACAGCAGTCACAGCCTTTCGGAATAGCTGCGCCTGTCATAATCCGAACCGCCTGCCCCCTTTTCCACTGTGACTCTGGAATACTGCCCCGCATCAATCTCTTCCAATACCGTCAACTGTACCGGATGACTTTCTGATGCATCCGTTATATCCTCCGCTTTGCAGGCATAACCATCCACAGGTGATCTGTCAAACGGCGGGTTATCAAATCCTGCAATCATATCCTTTGCCAACACTCTTCCACATGCCTGCAAAAGTGGTACAGTTTCCGTTTCCTCTATTACTTTTGTATGTTCCAGCAGTGCTTCCAGTGCCTACTCTACCGTAAGCTTTTCCATGCTTATTCCTCCTGTCCTGCTCTTATACGCCCTTTCCAAAGCTGCAGTTCGGATAATGACATTCTTTGCAGCCAAGACAGAATCCGCCATTTCCCATATGTGCCAGATCTTTTTTTGTCACTTCTATACCTGCGATAATACGTGGCAGAACAAGATCAAATACGGTGGCTTTTGCATACATCACACATCCCGGCAGTCCCATTACCGGTGTGCCATCTTCCAGATAGGATAACAGGAACATCGCTCCCGGAAGTACCGGAGCACCATAAGATACGATTCTCGCTCCTGTATTTTTGATCGCGCCCGGTGTCTTATCATCTGGATCCACGCTCATACCACCGGTACAGACAATCAGATCTGCCCCTTCTTCTTTTAATTTCATAATAGCGGCAGTGATTTTTTCCATATCATCATTGCACAGAATATGTCCGTGAATTTCAGCACCGTAAGATTTCATTTTTTCGATGATTACCGGTGTGAAAGTATCCTTAATTCTTCCATAAAATACTTCATTTCCGGTGGTTACAATTCCTACCTTCCGTTTCTTATAAGGTGCCAGCGATACCAGCGGTTTTTCTCCTGCTGTTTTCTTCACCAAATCCATTTTTTCTTTTGCAATCACCAGCGGAATCACACGGGTTCCTAAAAGACGGTCACCTTTTTTTACCGGGAAATTTGTATGACGGGTGGCAATCATAATCTCATCGATCTCATTAATAGCATCCAGCCTCGGCACATCCACCTGAAATACTCCGTCACAATCTGCAATCAACTCAATTTTTCCTTCTTTTACATCCGTTGGATGCATATTCTCATTGATGCACACATCACACAGAATCTGCGCTGCTTCATTTTCATGCAAAGTATTTTCATCCTTCTCCCACACATAAAGATGGTCTTTTCCCAGAGATAGCAAAACCGGAATATCTTCTTCCTGTACAATATGTCCTTTACGAAAGGCTGTATCTTTTACCACATCCTTCACAATTCTGGTAATATCATGGCACAGTACATGTCCTACCGCGTCCGTTGTTTTAATACACTTCATGACGTTCCCCTTTTACTTTCTGTCTAGAAAAGTTATAAATTTATATGGAGTAATTGTAACATATTGCCAAGAAAAACACAACTTTCATAAACACGGGAGTTTGACACATTGAAATCCGAAAAAATACCGCAAAGCCTTGAACACGGGATGTAATTATTCTTCTACAGCGAATAAATATGGTTGCTCCTACGGACAAGTTTATGCATAGGTTAGAAAATATAAAGATAAAGGAATCGAAGGATTATATGATCGACGAGGTAAGAACAAAGCGATTTCTCAATTATCAGATATTGAGAAGTTGAAAGCTGAAAACCGACTACTAAAAGCTCAAACACAGCAGCAACAAATGGAGATTGATTTCTTAAAAAACTCGACGAAATAGAGAGGAGGTGAACCTGACCAAGACACGCAATACAACAAAATACCTTGCAATCAAAGAATTATAGATTATTTCTGGCTTTCCATACTGGCAGTCATAATTGTTATCTCCATAATCATCGCATATATCATAGTATGAACAGGATCTTTTTATAATGATTTATTTTCTATGTGAACTACTCGGCAACTGAGTTACCAGAGCATCTGAATTAAGGCGGGATACCGCCTTTTCAGGGTGCGTCCATGACACCACTACTGTTTGCTCTTTAGAGCTATACAGCTACTTTTATTATTTCTGGCGTTTTTAGTCCGGTTACGGACAGTTCCTTTTTCTCTCCGGATACGGAGAGATATTTTCTCAGGATGTTATATGCACCTACAGCATCTGCGTTATACTTCCGGTTTCTGTCCCTGTACAGTCCCCTTTGTTTTCGGTTGCATGGCTGTGCATATCTTTTTTCCACCTCTGGTGACAGCGGACTGCACTGGCTGGTATAGCTTTCTTCCTGTCTTACAAAACGGATCCCGTACATCTTAAGCTTATATTCCATCATGCTATAGAGCCTGTTATACGGCAGATTGTGGAACTTCTGGTTTGTTCTGTGTCCCAGGTCTTTTCCTTTCCGGATATTCCGGATATCCCCTGCCACAACACAGGTAATTCCCTGTTCACGGCAGTATTTTGCAAAGTATCTTGTGATCTTGTGCAGATAATCCGTTACCGAGTTCTGCTTTTTCTGATATAATCTGCGAATATGTTTTGATGTGACTGGATGTTTTATTTCCTTCACAGACTGCTGTCCATACCATTGTGCCTGCACCCTTGCAATCTCTTTATGAAAATATCTTTCCAATGCAAGATATCTTCTGCCCAGGATAAATGTATTCCCATTCCCGGAATCATAGCATGTCATAAGATTATGAAGTCCCAGATCAACTGACAGATAGTGTCCATTCTGCGAAAGTTCTTCCCTCTCTGAAATCTCATAAACAACAATAACTTTACATTCACCTTTTTCCGGTGGGTAGATCCGCAACTGTTTGATCTGATCCATGCCCCTGAAAATCTTATTTTCAAGATAAAGAAAGTTCTCATGGATCTGATACGTTTCTTCCATATATCTTTTTAATGCTTTTGGAAGGGACAGACGGACTTTTTCTGTGTCCCATTCATGTACAATTCCCATCTGCATATAGGTAATGGGGATACTTTCCTGTTTAAACCGCGGTGGTCTGGGATTCTCAATCCCTCCGGATCTTTTCAAGGCGTAAAAAGATTTCCATGCTTTATCCAGCAGCTTGCAGACTTCCTGGGCTGTCTGAGATGGAAGCTGTTTATACCACAGATCCTCTCTATGGGATTTTTTCTGATAATACCAGTCCGGGTATTTCTCCATTCCCATTTCTTTGTAATGCTGACGTTCGTAATTACAGACATTCCAGAGCTTGGATGCCGCATAACACATATGTCCGATGACGTTTGCATATTCCTGACTGACCTTTATGGATGTTTTCTTTGACAGCAGCATTTCCCACCTCTATGATCTCAATAAACTTTACTCTGATGCTCAATATATCTGCGGATGTTTTCTTCCGACACAGACCCGACCGTTTCCACATAATAGGAATGGTTCCACAGCTCTCCTTTCCAAAGCTGTTCTCTTATTTCCGGAAAACGTTCGAATAATTTCCTGCCGGTGATCCCTTTCAGATATTTCACGATCGCAGTTATGGATAATTTGGGAGGAGCAGACACAAAACAGTGCACATGGTCTCCTTCCCCGCATTCAAACAAATGGACGGTAAAACCTTTATCCGCTGCGATCTCCTGCACCAGCTCCTGAAGATATGCTTCAATCTCCGCATTCAATATCTTCCGCCAGTATTTCACTGACCATACCATATGGTAATTAATATTGCACACACAAGTGCGGTAATGTATAAGATTCTCCTTCATACATATAGTATAGCATAGTATTAAGAATATCACAATAAAATGCCGAACATATTTTCTTTTTTAATAAAGCTGGATACAGCATTTTTTAGTAAAAAAATAAATATATTTTACTTATAATGTGCAGATATGCACAGTTTACGCTTTCATCTCGGCAATTGAATTACCGAGGATTCCCGCTTATCTTCCTAAATATTTTTCTAGTCATTGCAATATAAAATTGCTTATACAGTCTCTCCCTTAAGAGTCCTGGTATTCTGGATAATATACAGAGCGACCGATATGACCATCACTATAGCGCACAAACCAATCAACAGATCTGATACCATCGGTGTAATGTGGAACCATATAATATGCACCGCTGCAGTTCCATATAATAAAAAGGTTACTATCTTTCCATGCCAGTCTGCACCATGTACTTTTCCTGTCTTTCGTATCACAAGACATCCACTGACTACCATATACAGCTCCTTACCTGCCATTATTACGATTAAAAGAAGCACATGCGGAAAACGAGTAAACAGACAGATTAACATCGCTGCCTGTGTCAGCTTATCAGCCACCGGATCAAGTATTTTTCCTAAATTACTAATCCTATGGAATCTTCTTGCGATATATCCATCAGCAAGATCCGTAAGACCAGACAGCAATAAGATTTCACCAGCTAACAGAGGATTTTTCTTTACACAATAACTCCATATAATTACCGGAATCAGACAAAGCCGAAAAAAAGAAAGAAGATTAGGAACCGTAATAATTCTATTCAAATTTTCTTCCTGATTCACTTCACTCTGCATGTACGGTCATCTCACTTTCCTTTTTTTTAGACATAAACCAATAAAATATAACACAAAATGCTAAAGCAAACACAACACCAAAAACATTTTGAATCACTCTAAGACTAACCGCTCCTTGTAGTCCATAAGTCTCTGCAGCAATGGCTAAAGCACCAAATGTGTTAAATACTGCCTGCCAGCCATATTGTGCTGAAAATCCTACACCGATTCCACCAAGAATTCCTATATATGCATAGATTGACGAAGGAAGCAGAAAATATAATACTGTAAAACATATAACACCTGCAATATTTCCGACAATCCTTTTACGGACTCTGTAGTGCATATCTTCCATAAACGGCAAAATCGCGGACATGGCCGCAATACCAGCCCACATTGCACGTGGCATATTACAAAGTTCTGCAATGCAAAGGACAATCGGTACGCATAAAATCTGACATATCTGCCATTTTGTTCTGGAAGAAGTGATATCAAATTCTTGTATCAGATCTTTCAGATTTCTTTTATAAGTTCTGTTTTTATGATTTCGATAAAATACGAAGCAGGTAAGTGCTGCACCTAAAGCCATTCCGACTAATCGCATCTGATAGCTTTTTCCCGTAACATCATAACCATATAGCAGCAGATACCCAAGAACCAATGTAGATTGATTAAACATAAATGGATTATGGCATCCGAACAGAATCAACACAGCCAGTGCCGCAATATTTAACAGCATTCCCAATACCGGTGAAAGCTGGTTTGCTAAATGCGGACATACAGTCATAATTACAAAGAACAAAGCCAAAAGCATCGTAGATTGTCCGGTGTGGATCCCCAGATCCGCATTTCTAAACACCATGAGACATAATAAGACTACTACACCTACAATGCTGTTCTCATTTCCAAATAGGATGCTGAAAATACTAACAAAGAAAAAACAAAATGCCATTGTAACAGCTATCTTCACTAGATATACCCACATATGATATAATTTTTCTTTTAGTGTTTCACTCTTTTTCAACAGGTTTTTAGAACCTGCCTGATTTAACTGCAACTCCTGATAAAATGTCATATAAATCCTCCCATCTTCTAATTTATCTTAAAACTATATAATCTCATCTTTCTGCTTTGGCAGCTCTATAACAAATCTGCATCCACCATATTCACGGTTTTCTGCTTTGATTGTTCCTCCGGCACTATCTACAATCCGTTTTACAAGTGCAAGACCTAGGCCATTTCCTTCTGCTTTATGAGATCCATCTACCTGATAGAACTTGTCAAATATTCTGGATTTTACATCATCCTCTATTCCGGGTCCTTCATCTTCCAGAATGAACTTAACAGAATCCTGTTCTTGTTTCAGAAACATCGTAATTGTCCCCTTTGAAGGGCTGAACTTAATCGCATTATCCAAAAGATTTATCCAGATATGCATAAAAAGTCCTTCATTCCCAGTATATTTAACTTCCTCCAATTCTACCTGAAAACCAATTTCTTTTTCTGTCCATTTTGTTTCCAATGAAAGAAATGCCTGGCGGATCTGTTCATCCAGACGATATTCTGTTTTTTTCATTGGTATATTCTGATTCTCTAACTTGGATAACAGCAAAATATTTCCAACCAATCCGGAAAGCCTTTGGGTATTAAACAGGATTTTTTCTACATATTCCTCTTGCTCCTGAGACAATTCTTCTCCCTGAAGAAGCATTGTATACCCTTCAATGGCATTGATCGGGGTCTTAAACTCATGAGAAACATTGGAGACAAAATCCATCTGCAGTACTTCTGTTGCACGAAGCTCTTTTGTCATCACATTAAAACTCTGGTAAGATTCTCCAACTTCTGCGATACGGCTGTTCGTTTCCAAGTGCTGTTCAAAATCTCCCTGCGAAACTTCCTTCATTGCTTTACTGAGTCTGGTAATTGGTTCCAGCAACCTTGCATTGATAAAGGAAGTAATCAGCCCTGCAATCAATGTATTGAAAATCAAAAGCCAGCCAAGCACAGGTATGCTGCCAGGCAGATTAAAAAAATGATTCAAAAAAGCAAATAATAACGCAGATATGACTGTTGAAAATACAAGTGCCAGCCAGATTGCACCAGTCAGACAGGATCGGATCCGCAATCCTTTTTCTTTCTTTTGTTCCATTATTTTTTCACCACCTTGTATCCAATTCCACGCATTGTTACGATTTCAAAATCCGGGGTATCTTTAAAACGCTCTCTGATTCTTCCTATATGTACCTCTATTGTATGTGGGTCTGCCTCCGTCTCGTATCCCCATACTTCATCCATCAACTGTTGTTTTGTAAATGTTCTGCCTGGCGAAGCTGCAAGCTTATATAAAAGCAGGAATTCTTTTTTAGGCAAAACAAGACTTTCCTTATCAGTTGTAATCGTCATTGCATCATAATCAAACTCTGTTGAACCGATCACAATTTTGTGTTCATTCAGTATCTGTGCACGGCGAAGCAGTGCTCCGACTCTTAAAACCATTTCATTCACATTTACCGGTTTTACCATATAATCGTCACTTCCCGAAAGAAATCCCTGGCGCATATCATCAAAGGAACCTTTCGCAGTGATCATAAGTACCGGTATCTGATATCCTGCTGAACGAAGTTCTGACACCAGTTCATAGCCATCCATAACCGGCATCATAATATCGGAAATGATCAGATCAATATACTCTTTATCCAATATTTCTAATGCCAGTGCTCCATCCGATGCACTTTTGACCTGATATCCATTCTTCTCAAGCACTTTTTGGAATAGCTGGCTTAATTCTTTATCATCTTCTACAATTAATATTTGAAACACGATCTTCTTCCTCCTTTATCAGAACAGATATCTTGCCCATCCAAGCAGATGCTGTACCAAAAGTACGTTTCTCTGACGTTTCTTTGTTAATTCGATTGGCTCTACATGATATGGATCATTATAAGTTCCGCCTTCTAATATCTGGCGGGACACTTTTTCATATTCCATCATGCCCTCTTCCAACTGTTTATTAATATCTTTACTGCGAATTACAAGCATCAGTTCCGTATCCAGATATGCACTTCTCATGTCCATATTAAAGGAACCGATTACAGACAGATCATCGTCAATCAGAATACTTTTTCCGTGGTATGAATAACCGCCTTCATATTCCCAGATATTAATTCCTGTACTTAAGATTCTATTTCTGTTTTTCGCATAATCGGCAGCCCCAAATGGATTCCCATTATTCGCAACTGAATTTGTCATGATAGAAAAATCTGAAACGTTCTCTGCAATTTCCTCCCATGTATTATACATCATATCATTACAGATAATATATGGCGTGTGGATCTTCACACGATTTTTTGCATTTTTCATCAATTCTCCCAACTGATACCACACTACTGGTTCTTTGGAACCTGTGTGAATAGGATTTGACACTAATGTAATCTTTTCTGTCTCAAAAGTTTCGTCCGTATAATTGGTCTCGCAGATTCTTTCCTTATTCTCTTCAAAATATTTCTGATAGCTGTTCTGCAGCTCTAAAACTGCGTTCTTTACAGATTTTCTATTTGCCAGTTTTTTATTGTTATGAAAATAACCACAGTCTTCCTGATTCCATATGGTTTCAAAATACTCTGACAACTGGTTAACTGAATTTTCTTTCTCAGGTTCATCGCAAACCACTAACACGTCTCTGTCATAGTTCTTATGTCCCGGAAAATCACCCAGGAAATAATTGTATGTATTTCTTCCCCCAAGAATATATCTCTTTCCATCTGCAATCAAATATTTATCATGCATTCTACCCATCATTTTCCACGGTTTCAACGGATTGGCCTTATTATACAGTTTAATTTCAACATTCTCATGGGAAGATAATCCATAGAAATACGGATTTCCTTCCATATCAATCCAGCTCTCCATTCCATCTACTAACAGACGAATATGTACACCTCTGTCTGCCGCATCATGCAGTGCTCCTAAAATCAATTTTCCACTTTCATCGGATTGAAATGCAAAAGTAGAAAGAATAATTTCCTTTTTTGCATTCTTGATCAAACGCACTCTTTGTAAAAGTGCTTCTGGATTCTTTTCTATGATTACTGCCCGTTCTGTATTTTCACTGCATTCGTTCCATGACCCATTTTTTGTTTCTTTTTTGGTTGTATTGGACACTTCCGGCTGCTTTTTATATGCAACGCAGATTCCGAGCAATTCATAAAAAGCCACACATAAAAAAATTGCCAGTATAACAAGAAGGATTTTACATATTTTATGCTTTTTCATTGTACATCACCTGATTCCTTTTTATTTCATACTTATACAATACAAAGTCAATCTCAATTTAACCTCAACAAGGTTTGTTTTTTTCATCCATGCAAAATCTTCTTTGTACAACAGACTGTTAGATATAGCAAAAACGGCCTTTCAAAAACAGTTAACTTCTAAATCAACTGTTTTTTGAAAGGTCGTTTCATCAGATTCTTATAGCAATCCAGCAAATAATCTCATAAATAATTGTCCCAGTCGCAAATATGCACTTCGTCCGGTTTGATATTGGTCTGTCACATCACGACATTCTCCCAGCGTTCTTATCAGATCATTTTTTATTTCCACAACTGCCTGACAATCTGCCATAAAACAGCCGTTTTCAAAATGGTGATATAAACTTCGATAATCCAGATTAATTGTTCCACAAGTTGCCATACAGTCATCTGCCACACTCATTTTTGCATGACAGAAACCAGGAGTCCACTCATAAACACGAACACCATGTTTAACTAATCCATGATAAAAAGAACGAGTTATATTATAAATGAATTTTTTATCAGGGATACCAGGTGTGATAATTCTTACGTCTACCCCTCGCTTAGCAGCCAGACATAACGCATGCGTCATTTCATCTGTTATGATTAGATATGGAGTCATAAACCAACAATATTTTTCAGCTTTATTTATCATACTGATATAAACTTCTTCTCCTACTTGCTCATTATCCATAGGGCTGTCTGCATAAGGTTGAACAAACCCAGTTTGCTGTGCCGCATAATCATAGTGGAAAAGGTATTTACTAAAATCAGAATCATTAGCATCCTTATCACTTACTGCATTCCACATTTCCAAAAATGTCACCGTAAGCGACTGAACAGCATCTCCTTCTAAACGAATACCTGTATCTTTCCACTGTCCATACGGGTGTGTGTAATTAAAATATTCGTTTGCTAGATTATATCCACCTGTAAATCCGACTTTTCCATCAATAACTGTTATTTTTCTATGATCACGATTGTTCAAAAACAGATTTAAACCTGGCACAAACGGATTGAATACACGGCAATGAATTCCTATTGCCTCCATCTTTTTCACAAAATCTGTGTTAATAAAGCCTATAGAACCCATATCATCGTAGAATACTCTAACTTCCACACCTGCTTTTACTCGCTCTTCCAGAACATCTTGAATCTTATGCCATGCTTCAGCGTCTTCTATCGCATGATATTCCATAAAGATAAACTTCTGTGCTTTCTCCAAATCCTTAAGCTGTGCCTCTAATCCTTTCACTGCTTCATCAAAATACACAATATCCGTATTCTGATAGATTGGATACTGCGAATTTCTTTGTATGTAACTTGCTATATTTCCTGCTTTCGGAATTGTTTCTTTTATTTTGCTCAAACACTCCTGACCGTCCGGAAGCATTGGTAACAATTTGCTATCAATTTCTGCATATCGCTCACGCATTTTATGTGTGCCACCATTCAAACCAATCAACAAATACAGGCCTACACCCATAATTGGGAAAATTAGAATTAAGATGACCCAAGGCATTTTCATAGAGGATGTCTTATTTGATGCGTACAATCCCAAAACCAAGATCCCACTCAAAATCCTTGTAAATAAATTTATGATTTCTGCATATTCATTCAAGCGTGTTACGATAGTAATAATAAAAATCACTTCCAGAAGAATGCAGATTATAGAAAAACACAGTCGTTTTACCCCATTTTTTGTTTTTGCTTTGCCCTCTAAAGTATCTTGTTTCATATATATTCCACCTTCCTACTTGCTCAGTTTTCTCCCTAAATTTCGTGGAACATACCAATTTTGTCTTTTATTCTCTGCATTTCATTATCTGCTTCAATGATAGCTCTTGCAGAATGAAGTAATTCTTCACTTATCTCATCATAGCCAGGCATTTCTTCAATTCCTTTTTTATAGCGAAGTTGATGTTCCAATGTTGCCCAGAAATCCATACCATTGGTTCGAATCTGTAATTCTACACGCATAGGTGTTTTACCCTTAGCAAAAAATACTGGTATTTCGACAATCATATGATAGCTTCGATAACCATTCGATTTTGGATTTTTTATATAATCTTTTATTTCAATAACTTTAATATCATCCTGTTGGGTAATCAAATCTGATATCATATAAATATCGTCAATAAACGCACAAACTATTCGAACGCCTGCTACATCATTGAGATATGTCTGTATATTTTCTGTTGTAAATTCATATCCCATCTTCTGCAATTTATCGTAAATACTATTGGGCTGCTTAATTCTTGTTTTTATAAAAGAAATAGGATTTCGATTGTTCTCAACTGAAAATTCATCATCCAAAACCTCAAGTTTAGTTTGTATCTCCCTAATAGCACAACGATACATCATCATTAAATTATAAAATTTTGTAGCATTATTTAAAAACTGTAGTGATTCCGGACTGTTCATCCTGAGTTTTTTTACTTCATCTTTTGTCATGGAACTTTCCTTTCTACCTCATCCCTGATTTCAAAACATTATTTATTTTGATAGTTGATTCGTTCTCCTTGAATTACTGGATAACAAATCATTTTATCACTATCCAGATTTTCTACATGCATATCTACTGCACTGATCTGATGGTTTTCATAAGTATTGTAATAATAAATACCTTTTGTAACATTACAACACGACGTATACAATGTGATTTCATATTTTCCATCCGCTACTTCGCAACATCCTCGTTGCTGATCCACAGATCCGAGAATGTGGAAGAATTGGCTAACGCTTTCTTCCTCTGATTCACCTGAAATTGCATTTACCTTTGTAAAAGCTACACGTACAAAGCGTGAGGCAGATGAGAGATCTCCCGGAAGACCTAATCCTCCCATACCTCTACTATATGCATCAAGAGCCAAATTTTCGCAGAAAGTATTTCTGGGCTGTTTAGGAGATAAATGCATATAATTATTTAGTTGAAACATCTGCTGTGGAAATGGCGGATTATTCGTAAGCACTCCTACTGGATTGTCATAAATATGCAAACCATCCGACATAGATTCTACCGTAATTGACTCATTCTCATCAGAAATGATCCAGTGTAATTGTGCTAATGGTAATTGCTCGCTGAAAGGAGTATTAACAATATTAATTCGTTCAAGAAGCTCGCGAACTTCAACTAAAGAAGAACTCTGACTTAAAATCCACGGAATAAATTCAAACTGTGCAATATTTTCCACATCTGGCTTAATCGCGGCATAAACAGCATTTCCGACAAAATTCAGTCCTGCCATTGCCACTCCTTTTTCATTCATAGCATCATAATACAAAGGATAATCCTCTGCAACATGAGCCATTCCAATAATTGCATAATGATTTTTCATATCGTCAACATGGCGAAAATTAAACGCATAATTACGTGGTGTAATTACTATCTGATCACCATAAGAGAATTCATAATCGAGGGTTCGTCCAAAGTAAAAATCTTTTGTTTTATAAGTTGCTGCTGTACACATGATCATTTATCCTCCTAAATAGATTGAAATATGTCAATGAGTTTTTTTCTTGAACAATAGTATAGCACAATCTTTTATTCTGTTCCAACTTCATACATGATCATAACATGTAAACTTTAAACTATTTTCCTAGATTATTTCTCCATCAGTTTTTCAAACCAGGTATCCATAGCTAGGATGAATTGACCTACGTCTGGCAATTCTTGCAGCATTTCGTTTAGGGTTTTGTGCTTCACATATTTCTGCACATACACCCAACAGGCAACGCTACTGGCTTCTGATACAATGTCAGCTATGGTTTTGCGCATAAGCTCTTCAAATTCAGCAATTTCTTCTTTTGGGACAACATCATACAGTGTTGGTGCCTGATGACTTAATTTTACGCCATTTTCATTTGCATCTTTAAGCAGATTCTTAACTTTTTCTCTTGAATTCTCCGGTACTTTCATGTACTCCCACATAAATGCTACCACATCGGACGGTGTGTCTTTTTTAAGTGGTGGTAACTGAATATAATCATTGTTTTCGCTCATTTTCATATCCTCCTCACGATATAATAAAATCAATAATACGTTCTCTTGTCATGTCCAGTACAGTATCTACGAACACTCCTGCAAACAGGATCAGATACAGAATAACACTCAGCGCAAACAGGAATACAACCTGTACCCAGTCATGGTAACAGTATGCAGTTGCTATAATCAACAAAGCGAATATAAAACCAAGGATTCCCCTTACAACCGCATAAGTCTGTACTGTCATCTTCACTGCCAGGCCGATCACAAAAAGGATCAGCCATACCGGCAGTAATAATATCTTTCCAGCAAGTTTTAAAATAAACATGTGCACCTCCTATCTTACCAGTCCTGGCATATCATGGTTCACCTCTGCCTGATAATACCCGTTCATCGTTGACGGTGCATTAAACAGGGCTGCTAATAAATATTTCTTGATGTTCTTCACCTTTGTGGTGTTACCACTCATACAGTGTAAGACATACTCGATATGTGAATAGGTCAGCATCAGAAATTTTTTCTTCACCAGTGATGCCGGATACCAGTTGCTGGCAATCAAGATCTTGTCATTTTTACACATCACAGTCTCTACAATCAGGTTCACGATTTCATCTACCTGTCGCATATCGTCATGATGGGTTACTTCCAGTGATTCATAATCAACAGTCTCTTTGACCAGTTTTTCATAAGCCTGATATTCCTCAGTGGAATTATCGCCATCGGATCGATTCTCATCTGCAGATACGATTTGATTAGATTTATTATCATTCATTTCAGTATAGATTAGTATTATTAGGGTTTGAAATGTAAACTTCTTGAAGTTTGTTTTCGGGATTTCTAGAAGTTTGATTTTGGGACTTCACGAAGTTTGAAATGTAAACTTCTGTAGATTCCTCATTTTCCACAGAAGTTTGTTTTCTAAACTTCTTTAATTCCTCTTCAAATTTTTTCTTATCTGTTTTCTCAGGCATAAAGGTTTTCACGTAGATAACGTTCACCTTTCCAAATCCCTGTCTGCGTTTCTCAATCAGACCAATTCCTGTTTCGTCATCCAGTTCTCTGACATTTCTTTGTCCTCTTTTCTTTGAATTATGAAAGAAAAATTATCCCTTCATATAACGAAACGCTCAGAGCCTGTTTTACAGTGGTCAAAAGCAAATTTTTTTACTTTTTTTCTTACGAGTTTTCTTGCGAGTTTTTTTAATGCCACTCGTAAGAAGCTCGTAACATTAGATTTCTGCATTTTCTTGAAATTAAGTAAAAGAAAAAGAGCATATGGAATTGAATCCATACACTCTATGATTACTGAAACTTTATTTCATTTTTAATTCAACAAACTGGAAGTTGACTATCAACTGATAATCAAAAATATCATTCCTAAAATTGCAAATCCTTCACAGATCGCAATTATCTAAAATCTGTCGAGCTCTTCGTATAGAAAAACAGTAATTTCATTCTTTCGAAATTTTTAATTCTACGTCTCCGTTACTCAGCAATTCTACAACCTCACGCTCTGGCATATTCATTTTTCCCAGTCTTACCTCTTGTTTATCATCGTTCACGGAATCCTTGTTAGAACTACCACATGCAACCAGACAGGCTGTGAGGATAATTTCCAGAATAACTGATAAATATTTCTTCATATGGCTACACCTAGTTCTTTATTATTTCTTTTCATCAAGCAAAATAACACCTTGTGCCGGATTTTTATCAATTGCACCAACTATCTCATGTGGAACATATGGCTCTTCAAGATATGCAAGGTCTTCGGCAGTTAATTTAATGTCAAATGCTCCGGCTGAATCATCCAGATACTGCGTTTTGGTTGCCCCAATAATAGGCGATAGAATTCCCTTTGCCCACTGCCATGCAATGGCTATCTGGGACATTTTGCAGTTATACTTTTCGGCAAGCTCCGCTACACGTTTAACTATCTGCATGTCTTCCGCTTCAGTCTTATCATATTTTCCCATGGCAACCCTATCCGTGGTTCCACGAAGAGACTCTGATTTCCACTGTGGTCTTGCCAGATGTCCGGCTGCAAGAGGGCTATACGGCATTAACGAAACTTTCATTTGCTTACAAATTGGTAGCAATTCTCTCTCATCCTCTCTGTAAAGCAAATTATAATGATTCTCCATCGCAGAAAATGGTGTCCATCCATTGTCTCTTGCGGCTAACTGCATATTATAAAACTGATATCCATACATGGCAGATGCACCAAGTGCCCTGACCTTTCCTGCTTTTACCAGATCATGCAGTGCCTCCATAGTTTCTTCAATTGGTGTATCATAGTCAAATCTATGGATGATATATAAATCAAGATAGTCGGTTCCAAGACGTGACAGAGTTCCATCTATTTCCCTCATGATTGCCTGTCTTGATAAACGACCTTCATTAAAATATACCTTGGATGCAATCACAACCTGATTTCTCGCTACATTTTTCTTCAATGCTTTACCTAAATATTCCTCACTTGTTCCTGCTGAATATCCATTTGCTGTATCAAAAAAGTTATATCCCAAATCAAGTGCATGCTTGATAACATTCTCACTTTCAGCTTCATCCAACGTCCAGTCATGCATGGTTCCAGCTTTCCCAAAACTCATACAGCCCACACATAATTTTGACACTTCTATATCTGTATTTCCGAGTTTACCGTATTCCATAGTGCTCTCCTTATCTTAATCCAGCGTACTCTTTCTCCGATACCGCCTCACACCACTCATTGGAACAATCCACTCCCGGCACCTCAATTGCCAGATGGGAAAACCATTCATCCGGAGCGGCCCCATGCCAGTGCTTTACATCTACCGGAATGTTAATACAGTCACCCGGTTTCATTTCTACCGCATCCCTGCCTTCTTCCTGATAAAACCCTCGGCCGGCTACACATACTAAGATCTGCCCGCCACCGCTTTTTGCATGATGAATATGCCAATTATTCCTGCATCCGGGTTCAAATGTCACGTTGAAAATGCCAACCTGAGAAGTGGAAATCGGTGCAAGAAAACTTCTGCCAGAAAAATACTGTGCAAAGCCATCATTTGGTGCACCAATTGGAAATACCATCTCTTTTGCATGCGCCCGCATTGCTTCCTCTTCGTATGGTAAATCTCCTTCACCTGCCTCCCACACTTCCTTTGCAAGATTGAAAACAGCCCATGCTTTTGGCCATCCTGCATAAAATGCGACATGTGTGATTACTGCGGCAATCTCTTTTTGTGTTACACCATGATTTTTTGCATTTTGAAGATGATATTTTAAAGAAGAATCTGTAATTCCGGAAGCCATCAGAGCAACCACTGTGATGATACTTCTTGTTTTTACGTCGATGTCCTGGTTATTCCAGTTTTCGCCGAAAAGTACATCATCGTTAAAATGTGCAAATTCCGGTGCGAATTCACCAAGTGTATTTCTTCCTGCTGTCTGTACTATTTTTCCCATTTTCTGTATACCTCCATAGCACTGTTATTTATAAAGATTTTACCCACTCACTGATTTCCTGTTTTGTTCCACGGTTTAACAGGCTGCCTTCTGTGATAACCGCATCCGGTGCAGATGGCTGTAATTCCTTTACAGTATTACCGAATCCACTTCCACCGGATGTTGCAAAGAGCACAATCTTTTTGCCACTGAAATCATAGGCTTCCAAAAATGTATTGACAATTGTCGGAGCTACATACCACCAGATTGGGAATCCCAGAAGGATCTCATCATAAGAACTCATATCCATCTTTTTCTTCATAATCTCCGGTCTGTATTTCTTATCACTCATTTCCACACTGCTGCGGGATTTTTTATTCATCCAGTCAAGATCAGCCTTTGTATATGGAACTTTTGGCTCAATCTCAAATAAATCCGCTTTTGCTTCCTCTGCAATCATTTCTGCTACTTTTTTTGTTGTCCCGCTTGCACTGAAAAATGCGACTAAATTTTTACTCATAATAAAAATCCCCTTTCTTTGCGAATTTTTCGTATAAAAATAGATGTATAAGATTTGAATTTCTCTTATACATCTATTTTATACCTGATATTTTTATTATGTCTAATGCTTATATTGAATTCCATTCTATGCCTGAAAAGCATTTATTTCTTCTATCATTTTACTGACCGCCAGAGAATATGGAATGTTTCGTCTCCAGGCAATCACAGTACTTGTTGTGATTTCAGGAGAAATTCTTCGCTGTACAAGAATATCCTCCCGCCAATACTTTGCAGCACCTTCGATGGATACCGGATAGCCCAGTCCATTTGCTGCCATAACTCCGGCATTCGTTCCAAGATTACTTGTAAAAGCAATCTGCAGTTTCGAAAAGTCTTTTCCAAACCAATTGGCAAGTTCACTTTGAACATTTACTCTTTCCGGCAGGATCAATGGTTTTCCAATAAGATCTTCTTTTCTTATAAACTCTTTTTCTGCCAGCGGATCATCCGGCCGCATTCCAACACACCAGTGATCGCAATCTGTGATCCGGATATAATCCAGCCCTTCGGTGTCCACCGGCTCCATGAATAATGCAATATCTACAAGTCCTTTGTTCATCATCTCATACACTGCATCTGCTGTTGCAGTATGCAATACAATCTGAACCAGCGGGTATTTTTCTTTATATGTTTTACATATCTCCGCCAATGTCTCCACCGCTGCAAATTCACCGCATCCAATGGTTATATTTCCCTCTACAACATCTTCTTTTCCTTTCAGTTCCTCAAGTGTTTTTTCCTCAAGATTAAGGATCTCCAGGGCACGCCTTTTTAATAAAATCCCCTCTTCAGTAAGCGAAATTTTCTTCCCGCTTCGAATAAATAATGTTACTCCAAGCTCCTCTTCAAATGCCGCCATTTGTCTGGATAGCGTTGGCTGGGTAATATGCAATTGTTCTGCTGCTTTTGTAAAGCTCTGTTCTTTTGCCACCGTCAGAAAATAGCGCAATAATCTTAATTCCATATTTTTTTATTCCCACAACTTCCGATTTCTATTTTTGTTTCCATAGCATAGTGTACTCTTTTTCACCAGTATCTTCATCCAAACCTTCACATTAAATAATGAACCCTTCTCTTTGGTAAAAAGAAATTGCTCTGGCATTCTTCTGATATACATTTAATCGTAAGCTGACTTTTTTATCCTTAATATAATCCAATAAAAGCTTACCTATGCCACATGACTGCATTTCATCAGAGACAAAAATACATTCGATATATTCATCATTTAGTCCTACAAATCCTTGTATCATTTTATCTGCTTCAAACACATAAACTTCGGATTGTGACAGCATTTCTTTCACTAATTCATAATTACTTTTCCAGTATTGATTGGAAATAAAATAATGTGCTTTCAGATTTGTCTTTAACCATATGTCAGCGACTCTATCGATATCTCTGTTCAGCAACTTTCTAATCATAACAAATATTCTCCACAACAACATCCTTTATGCTTTTCTCTTTTATCTATTCTATCACAAGCTCACCATTAATCATCATTTTTTTGATATTTTTTCTTTTCCTCCACTGTAAAACAGCCTCTGAGCGTTTCGTTATATAGAGGGGTACACATACAGAGCAAAACTAAAATGTTAGCTGGAAATTGATCCTTTTGAATGGAATTTTGTGTCACGAACGTGATTAGAAAATAACAAAAGCGTTCGTTGTCAGCTAATCCAGCTAACATTTTCGAACGCTTTGAAGCCCGTCCATAAGAGGATTTGAACCTCCGACCCCTCGCTTAGGAGGCGAGTGCTCTATCCAGCTGAGCTATATGGACATATATAGTTGTGAAACATTTCGAACACTTCCAAAAGTTTCACAACCATTATTTTACTATATTTATTTTGAAATTACAAGAATTAATTCTAAATTCGAAAACTTAATAGTGCAGCTGACCCTGCAGCCAGATTGTTCCTTTGAAGCGGCGTCCAACTGCCGGTTCACCGAGAAGATCTTTGCTGTTGATGCAGATATCAAACTGTATATCATTGCTCTCTATAGTCATCTGGCAGATTTCTTCACCTGTCAGGATATTCTTAAATTTCATGATATCCAGAATCTCACCAAGAACATTATACTGATCACATTCGATTCCATAAGGCATGAAATAAGAATCCACGATCGTGAGAACATCATCTGTAACAATTCTCTGGGAAATCATGGAGTAAGTATCCATATCCTCCATTGTAAGGCTCTCCATAGCTTCCTCATCACCATTACGCGCTGCTGCGATCAGATTAGTCCTGTTTTTGGAAAGCTCTCTCTCCACCTTTACCGCTTCCTTATCCTTCTGCAGCGGAAACAGGATCTTTCCCTCAGAAGCCAGACCGGAAACCGTCACCGGACGGTCCCCCGGGTCTTTCAGGCCTTTGTATTTCTCCTGCATATATTCTGCCAGATTCTGCAGATAAAAGATCATAGTCACGCCAATACGCAAATCATCACATGCTCCTGCATAAGATTCCTTATCTGTATGACGTTCAACAGTCACTTTTTCCTTGGATGTGATTCCTGTTCCCCTGAAAAATGGGAAATAATATTCCACGTGAAACTCACCGTTCTCATCGTACTGACCACAAACGCTGATTCCACAGTCACAGCCATAATTCTTGGAAAACTGTACAAATACGCCTTCCGGATGATTTTCCACGCAAACCTTTTCATCGTAGCTTGCGATCACATCACGGATGATCTCTTTTATTTCACTTCTTCTGGTAATCTGTGAAAAACCAACGGTCTTTAAATAACTGTGCACAAGAACACCTCCCTGAAAAAGCCTGCGTTTCTCTTACGCGCGTGTCTTTTTCTCAATCTTTGTCATACCGCCCATATATGGCTGCAGAGCTTTTGGAATGTTTACAGATCCATCTGCATTCAGGTTATTCTCCAGGAAAGCAATGAGCATTCTCGGAGGTGCTACTACTGTATTGTTTAATGTATGAGCAAGATATTTCTTGCCATCTTTGCCGTTTACACGGATTTTCAGACGACGTGCCTGTGCATCTCCAAGGTTGGAGCAGCTTCCTACCTCAAAGTATTTCTTCTGACGTGGAGACCATGCCTCAACATCGAGGGATTTTACCTTAAGATCAGCAAGGTCACCGGAGCAGCACTCAAGCGTACGAACCGGAATATCAAGAGAACGGAACAGATCTACTGTATTCTGCCACAGCTTGTCGAACCACATCTTACTCTCCTCTGGCTTGCAGACAACGATCATCTCCTGTTTCTCGAACTGATGGATACGGTAAACACCTCTCTCCTCAAGTCCATGAGCACCTTTCTCTTTACGGAAGCACGGAGAATAGCTTGTAAGTGTCTTCGGAAGCTCTTCCTCCGGAATAATCTGGTCAATGAATTTACCGATCATGGAATGCTCACTTGTTCCGATCAGGTAAAGATCCTCACCTTCGATCTTGTACATCATAGCATCCATCTCCGCAAAGCTCATAACGCCTGTAACAACGTTGCTTCTGATCATGAAAGGCGGTACGCAGTAAGTAAATCCCCGGTTGATCATGAAATCTCTTGCATAGGAAATTACTGCGGAATGAAGGCGTGCGATATCACCCATCAGATAATAGAATCCGTTACCGGCAACACGTCTTGCGCTGTCAAGATCGATTCCATCAAAATTCTCCATGATATCTGTATGATACGGAACTTCAAAATCCGGAACAACCGGCTCACCAAATTTCTCAATCTCTACGTTCTGGCTGTCGTCTTTACCGATCGGTACAGAAGGATCGATGATGTTCGGGATCACCATCATATCTTTCAGAAGCTCTTCCTCAACCTCTTTCTCTCTCTGAGAAAGTTCCTCAATACGAGTTCCGGATGCAGCAACCTGTTTTTTAACCTCTTCTGCCTCTTCTCTTTTTCCCTGGCCCATAAGAGCACCGATCTGTTTGGAGATCTTGTTTCTCTCAGCACGGAGAGCCTCAACCTCCTGCTTGATCTCTCTGTTTTCTTTATCAAGTTCGAGAACCTTGTCAACCAGCTCCAGTTTGCTGTCCTGGAACTTATTGCGGATATTCTGCTTTACAACCTCCGGATTCTCTCTCACAAACTTAATGTCTAACATGATATTCCTCCTGTATTAAAAATATTCTTACTCTTTGCAGTTTTTTATTCCTTCTCAATCTCACCAAGGCCAAAGTTTACTGCTTTTCTCAAAGCTTCCACTTCTTCCTGACTAAGTACAACATAGGACTCACCTTTTACGATCTCCTTTAAATAAAGGAAACAGTTATCGCGGCTGTGAACCGCATTCAAGATCAGACCCGTATTGTTTTTATCAAGAAGCGCCAGTGCAAAGCTGAGTTTTCCACCTACATCATCAAATGCATCATACTTTTCAACGCCATATTTGCTGAACATTACATTCATATTTTTTTTGATAAAGCTGATGTCATGATCATGATCTTCCTTTGCTTCATACAGCCGATCGATCTGTGCAAATTTTCTTACAAAAACTTTTTCCAGTGACTGTGCATCTCCGCCTCTCATAAACATCTTGTACTTCCGTTCCAAACGGCTGAGACGCATATTGCTACTCACCACATTGATCAGAAGAATGATGGTAAGGATCAGCAAAACAATGATCACAATCCCGGAATCAATTCCCATGCTTTCAAAAATCCCGCTCATTCTGCCTCCTATCTGATAGATTCGAACAGATCAATGATCCTCTCCAGTTCATCTCTGGAATAATATTCAATTTCAATTTTACCTTTGTTGTTTTTCTTTCGCTGAATGGATACCTTTGTTCCCATGATACCTTTCATTTTTTCTTCCAGGCTCTCATAAATGGCATCTTCTGCTGTGTTTTTCTCTGTTTTTACTTTTTTCGCAGGAGAAACCAGATTCTTTACAAGTTTTTCCGTCTCACGAACACTGAGTTTTTCATCAAAAACCTTCATGGCTGTTGTTTCCTGAAGAGCTTCATCAGAAATTCCCAGAAGTGCTCTCGCATGACCAGCTGAGATCATATCTGCAATTACCATTTCCTGAACTTTTGAAGAAAGCTTCAGAAGACGCATGGAATTAGTTACTGCAGTTCTGCTTTTGGCAACTCTGTCTGCGATTTCATCCTGTTTCAGGTGAAACTCTTCCATCAGACGTTTGTATGCCATCGCTTCCTCTATAGGATTCAGGTCTTCCCGCTGAATATTCTCGATCAAGGAAATTTCTACGATTTCCTGGTCTGTAAACTCTTTTACAACAACAGGAACTTCCTTGAGCCCTGCCATCTTGGCAGCTCTCCAGCGGCGTTCGCCTGCAATGATCTCAAAATAATCCTTCTTATCGGATACCAACAACGGCTGAAGAACACCGTACTGTTTAATGGATTCCGAAAGCTCCAGCAGCGCATCCTCATCAAAATGTCTTCTGGGCTGATTCAGATTTGGTTCTACGCTGGAAATTTTCACAAGTCGTTCTGCGGCCGGATTATCTTTTTCAGTTGTTTTGTCTTTTTTTACAACTGCAGATCTTGTCTTTTTTGCAGGTTCCTTTGACGGACCGCCTGCTTTGTTCGGGATCAGTGCGTCAAGACCCTTTCCAAGGCCTCCTGTTCTTCTTCCAGCCATCACTCGTCCTCCCTGCCTATAACTTCTTCTGCCAGGAGGCGATAACTCTCTGCTCCTGTAGATCGTGAATCGTACAGATTGATCGGTTTTCCATAGCTTGGTGCCTCTGCAAGTCGTACATTTCTCGGTATGATCGTTTTGTATATATTCTGGTCCAGGTTTTCTTTTACATTTTCTACAACCTGAAGTGACAGATTTGTTCTGGCATCATACATAGTAAAGACCACGCCTTCGATCTTCAGTCTCTTATTCAATCGGTCTCTTACCAGTTCGATGGTATGTATCAACTGTGACAAACCTTCCAATGCATAATACTCACACTGAATCGGCACCAGAACGGAGGTTGCGGCTGTCAAAGCATTAATTGTAAGCATACTCAGTGACGGCGGACAATCCATGATTATGTAATCATATTTCCGGCGAAGTTTATCCGTGATCTTTTTCAGAATAAATTCTTTATCCTCAAGATCAACCAGTTCAATTTCTGCACCGGAAAGATTCATATTCGATGGTATCAGGTCAACATTATCTACAACGTTCTTTATAATGGTATCCTTGGTCTCTGCTTCTCCAAGCAGCAGCTCATAAAGGGTGTTTTCTACTGCATTCTTGTCTGCGCCAAGTCCACTGGTCGTATTTCCCTGCGGATCAATGTCGATGGCAAGAACCTTTTTCCCTTTTTCAGCAAGGCAGGCCGATAGATTGATGGCTGTCGTTGATTTTCCAACCCCGCCTTTCTGATTGGCAACTGCAATGATTCGTCCCATTGTACCCCTCCTTTTTATTTTTTTAAGGGATTTTTACTCATTGGATATCATTATAACACTTTTATTTTTAAACTGCCACATAATGTTTCACGTGAAACAATAGAAAATAGGTTTTGAATTATTTTATTTATTGTGTAGTATACCCAAACTCATTCCGGACTAAACAAAAGTTTGACAGTAACAGTACATCGATTATAAAGTCCATCAACTCCGCATAAACTTCCAGTTTTATTTGCTGTCAATCAGACTATATATTTTACGCCATTACGCCATAAAAACGTACCGAGAAATGAAGTTCCCATTTATAGATATTTTGCTGAAATTGTTCTGATTTATCGTAATCTCGAAAATAATTCGATTTTCTCGGTATAGATATTATCTTTTATGGAACCTTGCACACTACTACATAGGCATCGAAATCCCTTTCTTTTACAGCATTTATAGCATTTTCAAATTTTATCTGAACACTAAAAACATTACTATTATTATCAAGTGAATAAAAGCATCTGTAAACGCATTCGCAGTTCTACACTGAATAGCTTCGCGATTTACCAAAAAGGACTACAAGCTACTCTTCCCTGATAAGAAGCAGTTCTTCAACCACTGCTTATCGTTTCTTGCAATTGAAGCAAAAAACAGGGGGAAACTCCTGATTCGAGTCATACAAACAAAAGTATCCGCAGTTGCTACGCAGCTTTACACCGAATAACTGCCCCGCAGTTTATTAAAACTTGCTTGTACTCTTCCTGATACAAGCAAGTCCCCAACCACTGCTTATTGCTTCTTACACTTGAAGCAGGGGACCTCCTGGCTCGATTAAAAACTATATCTCGCTACCGTAAAGCGCATATGAGTTGTCATTGTTGCGAAACATTTTTTAAGTCAAGCGTAAAAAAACATCCTTTTCACTACTGCTCATAGCTTAATAAATGCTTCGCAGTTTATCAGAAGGAGACTGTACTTCTCCTGATACAAGCAAGTCCCCAACCACTGCTTATTGTAGTTCACAATTGAAGCAGGTGAATTACTTGATTCGATTAAAATCTATATTAAGCCTACCATAAAACACATAAGCACGAACTACAGCTGTTTTTTATTTCTGCAATTGTCAAAGATGGGGTTATAACTCTTTATTCTTAATCTGTCTTCGGATGTTTCACGTGAAACATCCGAAGACAGATTATCAAACCAATATTCATAATTGAAGCAAGTGACTTCCTCGATCCGGTTAAAAATGCCATCAACGAAATCGATCCAGGACACGGTTTGACTTGTAACTGCAAGGGTACTGAACAGTTACGAACACATTATAAAATCAATGAGAAATATCAAAAAAATACTCCGATATATTCTCTCTGGCATTATCTGTATCACGAAAGCATGTAAAAAATACAAGAAACTCCATCCACAAAATAATGTGGCTGTTATCTTTATATTCCCCAAAAGCATCTATATATAGTAAATGGAAACTTCTTTTCCCGGAGTGTTTTTATAGCGTGAAATGCATGTATCTCTCGTGAAAAAAATGTAATATTATGAAACTGAAATTTTCGATTTTTGTTTATTTTATTATGTTTACGAAAGATTTGCGTATTTATTTCATTTTTCTTCCAATCCTGTTATATATTCGTTATGTACATGTTAACTAAAGGCTTTTTCAAGCATAGTTTCATTTTGTAATATCCAATATAAAATGTATCTGAATAAAGTTCCGGCATAGAACTGGCATAAAATAAATTTCACTTAATAGGCTTTTTCTTCTAAATCAAGCCGTAAAAGACTTCCCTGTCTTCCCTTTATCCCAGTCATGCGGACAAAAATTTTTGCATTCGATCATAGTTTTACACAAAATAGCTGTTTTACAGTTTATCAGGAAGAGTACAAGTATTTTCCCACCCACAGCTTATTGTTTTTTTGTAATCGAAGCAGCTGCTTTCTTTTATTCGATCAATCAAAATTTTACATGTTTAAAGTAGGAACGGCTCTATATTTTATCTTTTTGTTACATGTGTGCAGGTGCACATTTTGCATTTTAAGGCTTTTTTATATGTGTATACGTGCAAAGTGCGTTTTATCGTACTTTTTTTATTTAAAGTACTATAATTTGTACTTTAATGCTTTTTTATTCGTAAATATCCTATTATTTCTCTTTATTTGCCAGTATTTTCTTTTATAAAGTCCTTTTTATCGTACTTAACGTTTGTGTTATTATCATTATCATAGTGTTCTCTTCACAGAAATAATCTCTTATTTCTCTTTATTTCATCCTTACTCTTATATTGTTCTTCTATAAAATCCCCCATATTTTCCGCCTTACCCTCCATTTTTCATATAAATACACATTTTTACTACATTCACTTAACTTGTTAATTTCCCATCCAGTTCACAAAAGCATCTGACCGAAATCATGGAGAATACTGATGACAGTATCTGGGAACTCACCTTCAAGTGCGCAAACATATCTATCCAATTTGGGATCAAACGAATAAAAATACCCGTATTCGCTACGCAGTTCTACGCCCAATAGCTACTTTACAATTTATCAGGACCTGCTTACAATGTATCCATAACAATGGCCACATGAATTAGTGCAGTACCTTGTTTTCAGACATGCCCACTATTCCTTTCCCTGCTTCTAAACGCCGTTGCATTCTTCCTAATACACGCCCCCCACTGCTTATTACTTATTACTTTTTCGTAATTGAAGCAGGGGACTTACTGTTAACTGGTAATATTATCCTCCGAGTTTTTTGTGCGCAAAGACCACTGAAAGCCCTGGACATACCATGCAAATTTATGTGATTAGCATAATTTCTGTGCATCGCGAAGTGTATTACCAAGAACGAAGTGATCAGTAATCAGGAAACTTTTTGATTTAATTCAAGCAGATAAAAGCATCCGCTTCACTACTTGCTCATAACCGAATAAGTGCTTCGCAGTTTATCAGAAGGAGCCTGCACTTCTCCTGATGCAAGCAAGTTCCCCCGATTATTGCTTTTCGCAATCGAACCAGGGGACTTATTTGATTCAGTTAAAAACACTTCTTCTCTTGCCTCATTTTCCCCTGAAATGCTATAATCCATAAAGAAAGCATTCGCAAACTCCTTGCAGTTTGCGGCTAATACATTGTTTCGTAAATAACTATACCAATCGCGTGGGATGTGGATTCGAGTGTGCAGGTATAAAAATGCAGGCGTAGCTGGCTATGCTGAGGCTTTTAGAGCTGTGCAGTCGGATTCACCAATAAGTAATTGGTATAGTTATTTCGAAAACAATGTACTAGTCATTTATCATCTGATCGAAAGGAATATTTTATACATGAACACCACAAATAATCGCAACGATTTCTATAAAGAACAATTAGACAAGACTTTAAATGGCAATGAAAAGATCGAAACTGCCATTGCAGCACTCCAAAAAGAAGCAACCGAAGAAATGCTTGCTCATACTCTCACCGTGATTCGTCACAGAATGCAGGAGCAGGCACAGCTGATCATTGCTGTAGAACCTCCAAAAGGTGATGGAAAAATTTCTCTTCATGCGATCAAAACCAACGATGGAAAGCAATGGTGGGCTGCATTTACCAGCTTTGACGAAGAGTTAAAAGGCAGTGATAAGATCATGTCCACATTTACCGCAGATATTGATAAGATTTTTGCTTCTGCATTGCAAGAGCCGTCTGTTGAGGGAGTAATTCTCAATCCATGGAACCGCACACTGATGCTGAACAAAACCCTTATCAACATCATCCTCGGTAATCCTGTATAGCATCAGCTCTGTCGGATAACAAGTCCAATGTTTCACGTGAAACACTTGGTATTTTACTGAAGTATAAAAGCATTCCAGCGGATAACAGCATCCGCTTCGCTACTTGCTCATAACCAAATAACTGCTTCGCCGTTTATCAGAAGGAGTTTTTCTTTCTCCTGATACAAGTAAGTCCCCACCCTCTGCTTATTGCTCTTCGCAATTAAAGCAAGGAACTTACTTGATTCGGTTCGAAATCTGATTTCTATGTATCATGAAGCATATTGGCTATGCTACTGTTCACTGATAATATTCCGTAAGTTTTTTTATAAACGAAGGTCGCAGAAAGCCCGAGACCATACCGCACCAATTTATGCGATCAACATAAATTCTTTGCATTGCGAAGCGCGTTACTGAAAGCAGAATGAACAGCAACTTAGCGAGCGTTACTGTTCAACGATAAATTCCGTAAGTTTTTTTTGTGAACAAAGGCCGCAGAAAGCCCGAAGCCATACCGCACCAATTTATGCGATCAACATAAATTCTTTGCATTGCGAAGCGCGTTACTGAAAGCAGAACGAACAGCAACTTAGCAATCATCGCCAAGAACAGAATGGACAGTAGCGTCAGCATACAATAACAAGGTTAGGGTTCCCACAAAAGCATTGTAAATTTTTCGTTCCTGTCGTATAATAAAGCAAAGAAATATTCAGAAAAAATCAGATCAGATACCTGAATTACGTTACATCTGTCCTGATTATTTTTACGAATTCCAGGAGGCTTTTTAATGAAGAAAAATGGACACAGACTACTTACTCTTGCAGCTTTAGTCGGAACTGCCGCAGGTGTTATTCATATTGCTAACCGTTTCATAGATGCCACATCTCAGCTTAAAGATATGCTGGAACAGCCACACAGTAGAACCTATGACTGGCGTTTTGGAAAGATTTTTTATACAAAACAGGGACATGGCACCCCTATTCTTCTTATTCATGATATCATGCCAGGCGCTTCCGGTTATGAATGGAATGCCATAGAGAAGCAGCTCGCAACCGAACATACAGTTTACACCATTGATCTTCTTGGATGTGGACGTTCCGAAAAACCGGATATTACTTATACCAATTTTGTATTTGCTCAGTTACTCTGTGATTTTGCCAAGAATGTGATTCGTGAGGAAACCGATGTTATTGCCAGTGGTTTCTCAGGTTCTTTTGCGATCATGGCTTACCGTAACAATTCCGACCATTTCCGCAAGATCATGCTGGTCAATCCACCAAGCTTCAGTTCCCTGAAGCAGGCACCTTGCAAAGACAACAAGCTCTTTAAGTATTTTATCGAGCTTCCGATTTTCGGAACTCTGATCTATCATATGGTAGCTTCCCGCGAATCCATCAGCAGTCTGTTTATGGAAAAGCTGTTCTACAATCCCTTCCATGTAACAGATACACTGGTAGACACCTATTATGAATCCGCTCACAAGGGTGGTTCCAACGCCAAATATCTGTATTCCAGCTACATTGGCAAATACCTGAATATCAGCATTAATAATGCCGTAGAATCTTCCGATGCATGCATCTATATTATTTCCGGAGAAAAAGAAGCTTCCGCTTCTCTTATCGCAGAGGAATACCAGAAGCTGAATTCTTCCATTGAAACCGCTGTGATCCCGGAAACCAGACATCTTCCTCATCTGGAAGATCCGGAACATTTCCTGGAACAGGTAGCTATTTTCCTGTAAAAACAACTTATGATCCGGCATCAAAATTTATCTATAGTAATTTTGGAAATCAACGTATCAAAAGAACATTGTTCATGTTCGGAGCCGTTGAGCTTCATGCAGTAATTTGTGGAAATGCTATAAACCAACAAAAAGCCAATAAAAAAAGAGTACTGTTTCACGTGAAACATGAGTTTTCCCTCAAACAAACGTGAAACAATACTCTTTATTTTTTACCAGACTCACAGCATGCATCCGGACATTTCTCTTATCTAAGTGCCTGCTCCAGATACATGTGTGTTGTATTATCGATCAGCTTATGTGTCAGCTCTGCCATATGCTGTGTACTCTCCTGATTCTCAGAAGACAGCCATGTCTTGATCATTCCCACGCATCCATTCAGACAAAACGCATACGCATACTCAATATCACGGTTGTCTTTCGGCAGACGAATTGACAAGCGATGCAGCACTGTATCTGCGATCAGTTTTTCTATACGATTCACAAAAGCCATATCTCCATTCTTTCCAAGAAGTGCGATACAAATATCCTTATTATGATCCAGGATCGTAAATATCTGCTCAATAAAAGGATACGAGCTCTCCTTATTATTAAGAGGATCCAGAGGATAGTCTGCCACCAGATGCGTGATTTCCTCCATCAATTCAGCCTCAATGGATTCCAGCATCTGATAGATATCTGTATAGTGAAGATAAAATGTGGAGCGGTTGATATCAACTTCTTCCACCAGTTCCTTTACCGTAATCTCCTTAATGCTCTTCTTCTGCATAAGACGGGCAAGCCCCGCTCGCAACTGTGCCTTGGTCTTACGTACTCTTCTGTCAACTTTTTCCGCCATCTTAATTCCCCCTGCAATTCAAAAAAGCAAGCACGTTTCCTCCGCCTCAATCACCTGTCACTTACGATACTCTGCAACTGTCATACAATGATAATGCATCCTTCAAACGAATAAAAGCATTCGCTTTCTCTACGCCGATCTGTATGATACCAGATATCTGCTGTTGTTAAGAATTGACAAGATCAAAATTGTTAACGACGCCGACCTACACGATACCAGATATCTGCTGCATATTTGTGTTGAAACATAGGAATCCTGTCTGCATTTAATATTACCAACTGCACATAAATTCAAAGGAAATAACGTACTTTTTGTCTATTATGCAGTTTTTTATTTGTAATAGACACTTCCATTATTTCCGTCTATTAATATACATTCAGTAAAGATTTAATGGTTGTATCTGTGGTATGTGTTTAGTATAATACATCACGTAAAGAAAATCAACACTTTGTTTGATAATGGAATATAAAGCTATTAATAGATTTTAATATGATTAATAGATCTCGTCGCCATTACTGGAATAAAGTTTGATTAATCAACTATGTTTGATAATACAATTTAATAAGAAAGGGATAGGTAATATGATCAAAAACGAATGGAAAAGCTTACTTCGTAACAAGCTCATGCTTATCGTCGTAATCGCCATTATCGTAATCCCGATCATCTATGCAGGTCTGTTTCTGAAATCCATGTGGGATCCTTACGGAAACGTAGACAGCCTGCCAGTGGCCGTGGTAAACGAAGACAAACCTGTCGAGTATAATGGCAAGACCTTAAGCATAGGTAAGGACATGACGGATGAGCTGAAAGACAACGACTCAATGGCATTTAACATTGTAGACAGCAAGACAGCAGAGGACGGTCTGGCCAATGGAACCTATTACATGGTTATCAAAATTCCGGAAAATTTCTCCGCAAACGCAGCCACTGTAATGGACAACGAGCCAAAGCAAATGGAGCTATCCTATGAGACAAACCCTGGAACCAACTATATCGCCTCCAAGCTCAGTGAAACAGCAATGCTGAAGCTTCGTGATAACATTGCTTCCAAGGTTACGGAAACCTATACAGAAACCGTTTTTGATTCTATCTCAGAAGCAGGTGACGGAATGCAGGAAGCTGCAGACGGATCCGGAAAGATCGAAGACGGACTGAATACAGCAGCTGATGGTAACAAAACAATTACCAAAAACCTTAAGAAGCTTTCCACCAGTACTCTTACTTTCGTAAGCGGTGCTGACAGTCTCACCGAAGGTCTTAAGACCTACACCGATGGTGTTGCAAAGGTTAACGATGGTGCAAAGAGCCTGGACGATGGTGCAGATCAGCTGAACAGCGGCGTTGCAACCCTCACAGAAAAGGTTCCTGAGCTGACAACCGGTGTGGATACTCTGGATAAAGGTGTTCAGCAGTACACCGCTGGTGTGGATGAGCTTAATAAAAATTCTGATGCACTGAAATCCGGTGCAAGCAGCCTGGAATCCGGTGCAAACCAGCTGAACAGCGGCGTTGCAGCTCTGACAGAAAAGGTTCCTGAGCTGACAACCGGTGTAGATACTCTGGATGAAGGTGTTCAGCAGTACACCGCTGGTGTGGATGAGCTTAATAAAAATTCTGATACGCTGAAATCCGGCGCAAGCAGCCTGGAATCCGGTGCAAATGCATTAAGTGCAGGTATTGATACTCTTTCCGACGGAGCAACACAGTATGTAGCTGGTGCTGACACTCTTGCAGATGGAACTACCACCTATGTGGCTGGTGCTGGCAAACTCGCAGCCGGTGCCAAAGAGCTTGCAAAACTTGAAGACGGACTCACAACAGTTTCCAATGGTATCTCTCAGCTGAATACCGGTGTTACCAAAGGAACCGATGACTCACAGTCACTGATATCCGGAACACAGCAGCTGGAAAATGGACTGAAAGCCCTGAACGATAAGGTTTCTGCTCTGAAAGAGGGAACAACACAGGAATCCATCAACAAGCTTGCAGCCGGCCTTACTTCCGCAAAGGATGGTATGGACACAGCCGCAGCTGGTATGAACAGTGCTGCAGCTGGTATGAACAATGCGGCAGACGGAATCAACAACGCAGCCGGATATATCACTCAGGCCGCAGGTATCACAAGTCAGACCAGCAGCAGTATCACAGACAGTCTGATCCCTGCTCTCCAGAATGCAGGCACACAGTTCTCACAGGTAGGTGATCAGGTCAGCAACATCCTTACAGGATACGGACAGCAGACAACGGAGGCACTTACTGATGCAAATACCAAGATCGGTACTGCCGGACAGACAATGACCGATTTAGCAGCACAGCTTCAGGCGATTCAGGCAACCGCTTCTGAGGACGGAACCATTTCCGCAGCAGCTCTGAATGATGTGATCAACGCTTTAAACAGCGTAGCCGGTGGAATGACTGGCGTGGACGGTTCTTACATGAGCAGCTATTCTGATCAGGTTTCACAGCTTGCAGCTGGTGTATCCGGTCAGCTCTCTTCTACTCAGGAAAATCTGAATGCTGTTGCTTCCAAGCTTAACGAAGCAGCTTCCGGACTGACTCAGATCTCCGGAGGACTGACTCAGGGTGCCGGCACACTTTCTGAGGGTGCAACAACCATGACAGATGGTGCAAACCAGATGAGTGCAGGTGCAACAACCATGAGCGCAGGTGCAGAGCAGTTATCTGCAGCTACAAGTCAGCTTCCTACAGATCTGATCGCTCAGCTTTCTGCAGGTGTTACCCAGCTGTATCAGGGTGCACAGGCTGTAAACACAGGAACCAAGAACGTTTCCGCAGGACTTCAGTCTCTGGAAGACGGCACAGTCGAAGCCTTCCCGGCTGCAGCAGCAGGAATCAAAGCTCTGAACGATGGATTTGACCAACTGACATCTTATGATAAGCAGCTCAACAACGGTGCAAAGAATCTGAAAACAGCCGGCAAACAGATCACTGACGCACTTCCGGATATCAAATCCGGTGCAGGTCAGCTGGCAGATGGTTCTAAGGCACTGACAGATGGAATCACAACTTACACCGATGGTATTGCAAAGCTTTCCGAAAACAGTGCTGCTCTTACAGACGGCACCAAGAAACTGGCAACAGGAGCCAATGCTCTTTCCAGCGGTGCTGCTACTCTTGCAGATGGAACAAAAGCATTAGCCGATGGTTCCGGAACACTGACAACCGGAATCACAACCTACACCGATGGTGTTGCTAAGCTTTCCGAAAACAGCTCCGCTCTTACAGACGGTACCAAAAAGCTCTCAACAGGAGCCAAAACCCTTTCCAGCGGTGCTACTACTCTTGCAAACGGAACTAAGACATTAGCAAACGGTACCTCAACGCTTCTCAGCGGTACCGAGAAGCTTGTAAGCAACAACAGCACACTTAACAATGGTGCAAAACAGCTTGCAGATGGCGCTGCCCAGATCCAGAGCGGTTCCTCTCAGTTGTATGATGGATCCAAGAAGCTTGGAAGCGGTATGAAAGAACTGAAAGACGGTTCCAAGACACTGACCACAAGCCTCAGCGATGGAGCTACCACTGTAAAAGACAATTCAGCAAGTGATGAAACGATCAAAATGTTCGCAACTCCTGTTGTAAGCGATGAAACAAAACTTACCGATGTCCCGAATAACGGACACGCAATGGCACCTTACATGATGTCTGTAGGCCTCTGGGTCGGCGCACTGGCATTCTGCCTGATGTATCCTCTGGCTCAGTATAAGGGCAAACTGAAATCCGGTTTCGCATGGTGGGCAAGCAAGGCTTCCGTCCTTTATCCGGTAGCGATCCTTCAGGGAATCTGCCTGATCCTGCTGTTACGTGCATTTAACGGATTCACACCTGCAGAGATGGGCAAAACCGTACTCTTCGCCTGCCTGACATCAATGACCTTTACCTCTATCATGTACTTCTTCAACATTACTCTTGGTAAAGTAGGAAGCTTCCTGATGCTGGTATTCATGGTCGTTCAGCTTGCAGGATCTGCCGGAACTTATCCGGTTGAGGTTTCACCTTCATTCGTTGCAAAGATCCATGCATACGTTCCGTTTACTTATACGGTCGACGCATTCCGTGCAACGATCAGCGGTGGCCGAAGCATTACCACTTCCATCATTGTAATGGTTGCACTGTTAGTGATCTTCACGATCCTGACGATCCTTCAGTTCAATCACATGACCAAGAGAAAGAAAGCAGAAAAAGTTGTTCTCTTCGACTGGCTGGAAGAAAGAGGTCTTGCATAATACTTAGTTACTGACAGAAGCTCCCCCGAACCTTCTGTTAGATATAGAAAAATTAAAACTGTACAGTTGCTCAGATGAGCTTCTGTACAGTTTTTTTATATTGTCCTCGTCAATTCTCCACGCTATAATTATAGCAGTTATAGAAAATCAAGCTCGCCAGTACACCGTGCCTGACCTATGCAGCAGATTTCAGTTCAGAAACACTCCTGTCAGATTCAGAAGAAGCGGCAATATGACTTCTCAGATCTACTCACAAACCGGAGCTCTTTCTGACTGCAAGCCTGCGGTTTTCAATGGAAAAGCAACCTGGTATGCATCTAATCCACTGACCGCAAAAACAGACGGAATCATCACCTATGCTACACCATTTACCGTCTTCATGGTAAAACCTGGAAAGCTATCGGCAATACAAAAAATACAACCTACACCGATAAAAAGCCAGGCACCGCAACCAAATACCGTATCCGTGCATACCGCATCACAAACGGTAAAAAAATATACGGACCTTATTCATCTGTAAGGACCGTAAAATAATAGCAACATAAAAACACCCCGGAAAATCCTGATCTGTGTGGTGTCTCCGAATATCTGATCATCAAGCGGATATTCGGAGATCACCTTATTATTTACGGATCTCCAAGGTGTTTTTATTTATTTTCTTAATATTTTATTTTTCCGTCTCAGCTGTTGGTGTTGCTGTGGCTTCTGTCTCTGTTTCACCGTTTACCATGGTTTCATATGCATTGAACATTTCTTTTACTGTCATTTTGTTTACAAGAAATACCTTGTCTCCAACGACAGCTGCATAATAGTTTGTGTCATATGTGTAGAAGGTAACGGTTGTCTGGTTCTTGTCAGAGTCTGTGAATACAGCGGTCATCTCCGAATCTGCAGCCGGTGTATAAGCGTCTGTCAGTCTCTTCTGTCCTGCCATGTTTATCAGCTTGTTGTAAAAGGTGGTAAAGGTTGTACTTTCTATTTCCTTACCATCCAGCTGATAAGTTGTTGTTTCTTTCTCGTTTCCGTCATCATCTGTGGATGTTTCACGTGAAACATTTACAGTACTTGTTGTTTCACCGTAAGTAACCTGGAGCTGATCCAGATTTTTTACAGACAGATAATTGACGATCAGTGACCAGAGATCTGACGGCGTCTTGTCAATAACTGCGCTCAGTGTATCCGTTGACATTGTATAGATCTGTTTGTTATCTACCGTTACATATCTGCTGCCATCTCCTGCCTCATCACCAACATAAATGACAAGCTGTTTATCCACTGTGGTTGTCTTGCTGTCTGCATCTTCTGAGCTGCTGCCCGTGTCAGTAGTGTCACCGCTCTCAGAATCGCTCTCAGAGGCCGTAGAATCGTTTTCTCCGGATTTTGTACTGTCTGCGCTGTCATCCTTCACCTCTTCCTGATAATCCACTGTAATCGTCGCATAGGGCTTATCAAGGCCATACTGGGAAAGATCCTCTGCATCGTAGTTTACAAACTGGTCAAATGCAAAGCTTCCAAGTCCGGAGGTTACATTTCCTGCTGCCGTTGTATCGGCAGACTCTTTATCGCTGCTTCCGTCACCGGAAACATTCCAGGTAGCTCCGTCGGAATTTTCTTCCAAGACATAGGAATCTTTATTCTCACTGACCTGGACCTTTTTCACTGTGGAAGAATCAATTGTTGGGAAATCTTCTCCCTGTGCATAATCGTAAAGGGAATTCATAAACGGAGACACTGTATCCGCTGCCACTACATATACCGTGCTGTCATCATCATCCCTGGAAATGTAATACTGATTCGTAGACGTATTCTCATCTCCGATGTTGAACTTCGTTGTCCCGTCAGCGGTATCAACGGTTACTGTGTTCGATGGAGAATCCAGTCCGTATTCCGTAAGATCCTCCACATCCTCCAGGACTCTGTCCGCTTCCACCGTTTCGATGGCGGAAGCTGCGGAATCCAGAGTTGTCTGATTTACAGGAAAAGCAGTCTCATCCTTTTTCACCCAGGAATCATCTTTTTTCTCAAAGGTCACTTCCTTCTTGTCTACGATAAATTCCAGGGATTTAATGTCATCCGTTTTCACGGAAAACACTTCTGTTTTGCTTTCCTCTTCGCTGCTCTCTGTCTTTTCTTCTTTGGATACGTAGGTGTTCAGTCCCACATAAACGCCGCCGAGAACTGCCAGAACAACAACTGCTGAAACAAGTTTGGTCGATTTTTTCATTATGCTTTTCTCCTCTTAAGCCAGATCAGGAATCCTGCAACAAGGAACACTCCCGGGATCAGACCAATGGTACAGATCTTCCAGAAGGCTGCATCATAATCGGTTACTGTCAGGCTTGTGGACTCAAGGCTCTTGGATGGAATAGAAACGGAATTACTGTCGTCTGTGCTGGTCATCCAGTTTAAGGACTCCAGAAGGAGCTTTTCATTTCCGCCGGATACCATCTGGTTTATCTGGCTCTCCATCAGATTTGCTGTGGAGTAGTAAACGATCTGTGTTTCCTTATCATCATCCAGTTTCTCAGTGATGGCAACCCCAAGATCAAACGGTCCGTCTACATCTCCGTCTTCCTTTTCGATATTGCTGCTCTGCATATTTGTTTTGGAGTAAGCCTTGTCAGAGGTTGTCAGGATACTGTCGATGGTTACGGTATCTCTTACATCATCTGTTTTCTGAATGCCCTGCGCATATGGTGCCAGTACATAGGAGCCTGCAGAAGCTGTCTCAGAGCTTGCATCTGTGCTGTTGACTGTTGGTACAAGATAATATGGCATCTGCATTCCATAATGCTGATTATCACCCTCAAATACGATTCCCTCGGCACACTTTACACCATAGTTTTCAAGAACCGCATCAAAGTTCGGCAGATCATCCTGTGTATAATCCGAGAAGATCATAGCTTTTCCGCCTGCCTCCAGATAATCCAGGAGCTCTGTTTTTTCTTCCTCGGAAATATCGCTGGTCGGAGATACGATCATCAGGCAGTCTGCATCATCCGGAACCTTTCCCTCTGTGAGAAGGTTCAGCTCCTTGATATCAATGTTTGCTTTCTGGATATCTTCTTTAAAGCTGGAATCCAGATCTTTTTCTCCGTGTCCGGATAAGGTGTACATGATCGGAAGATCCTCGGATGTCACATAGCCGATCGCACTTGTGATCTGTCCTTCTCCATCAAATCCGGTAGTAGTCTGCTGCCAGGTATTATAGTCTACTGAAGAGGAATACATATCGTTGTAATTGATAACCTTGTTTCTGTCGCCGCAGACTACGATCAAGCTGTTTGACGCAAGATCATCGGTTGTATATTCCGATGCAAATTTCGGATTTACAACAGGGTCTTTTACCTCAACTTTAATATGCTTGGACTCATCTTTATAACGTGAAAGCAGATTGGAGATCGTGTCGTCCTCAGAACCGCTTGCCGCGATCTGATAAATGGTAACATCCTTATCCAGTGCCTTCAGTACCTTCTTTGTTTCATCACCGATGGTGTAAAGCTTGGATGAGCTTACATCCAGCTGTGAATATTTGGATGGGATCGCACCGACGATCATATTGATCACAACCACGATCACGATAAAGACTGCTGCCATAGCCATGCTGTAGGAACCATTTTTGATATGTTTTTTGCTGATGGTGCCTACCAGCTTTTTCGGATCCGGTTTATGTTTCTTTTTGCCGGAGTCCTGTGCGGTCTCCGGTACGGCTGCCTCGCCTTTATTTTTCTTAAATTTCTCACTGAATTTCATTTCCATTCACCCCCTAGTTCCAGCGTCTCTTCTGAATGGACTGCATGGTAAGGAACAGGCAGATCGCAATAACAGAAATAAAATAAACGATTCCTGTCACGTCAAACACGCCTTTTGTAAAATTATCATAATGTCCGCTCAGGTTAAATACGTTCAGTACCTTCTGGATACCACCCTGGAAAATACTGGATTTTACAACGTATACGATCACAAGGGCAATCTCTCCCACAGCTCCGATCACTACAGAGATCAGGACATTTTTGATCATGGTATAAATGATGATAGCGATCGCCACGATCAGAAGTCCGAATGCCACTGCGGTTGACATGGAGGTCTGTGAAAAGAATGAGGAAATTCCGTTCATCATATAGAAGGCGAACAGGAATACAAAAGTAAGTACTGCTGCAATTACCTGGCTTTCTGTAAGTGCTGACATAAATACACCGATCGCCAGATTCGCGCATCCCAGAAGGAAAAATCCCAGGATCCCGGTGTATGCGGAAGCATAGGAAATCGTTCCGAACTTACTCATGATCAGCGGATAAACGCACATGATCACAACCGGAATGGCAAACACAGCTACCAGTGCAAGATATTTTCCAAATACGATATCCCATACAGATACCGGTGCGGTCAAAAGAAGCTGATCCGTTTTCTGCTTGCGCTCTTCTGCAAGTACACGCATGGAAAGGATCGGCACACCGATCAGGAACACAAAGGTCAGTGCGCTTAAGGTAGTTTCAAATTTTGAATAGCCGCCTGAAAGCTGATATGCGGAAAAATAAATTCCGGTCAGCACCAGGACAAAAAATATGAAGAGATATCCAACCATGGAGGTCAGATAGCTTTTCAGTTCTCTTTTAAAAATCGCTGTCATGACTGATCCCCCTCTTTCTCATCAGAAGCCTTCTCTGGTTCCCCGTTTTTTTCTTCCTGAGTTTTTTCTTCTTCCGATGATCTGTCTTCTACCGGTTTCCACTGTGAGCTTTCCGGTTTTCCGGCGGATTTTTTCTCTCCTTCGGTAAGCTCAAGGAATACATCCTCAAGGGAAACTCTCTTAACCTGCATCTCGTAGATTGGACAGTTCGCTTTTGCCATAGCGTAGAAGACTTTTTCACGGATGTCCACATTTTCCTGAATGGAAAGTTTTGTTTTCCACAATTTTTCATCGCTGTCATAGGACATTTCCACTCCGGTTACGCCTTCGATCGTTTCCAGAGCTTTTCGAATCGTGTCTTTCTCGCCTTTTACCTTCATAAGGAGGCTGTTGGAGCCTGCTGCCAGACGTTCCAGATTATCCGGTGTATCGCTGGCTACCAGCTTTCCATGGGAAATGATCAGAACATAATCACACACTGCTCTTACCTCGGAAAGGATATGGGAGCTTAGGATAACCGTGTGCTTCTGCTTCAGGCCTTTGATCAGGTCACGGATCTCGATGATCTGCTTCGGGTCAAGTCCTACTGTCGGCTCATCCAGGATGATCACTTCAGGATATCCTAGGATTGCCTGTGCAAGACCCACTCTCTGGCGATAACCTTTGGAAAGGTTTTTGATCAGACGGTCTTTCATGTCTGTGATCTTTACCATATCCATGACTTCTTTTATCTGCTTGTCTTTTTGGTTTCTTGGGATTTTTTTCAGATCAGCCGCAAATTTCATGTACTCAAGAACAGTCATGTCAAAATAGAGCGGCGGCATTTCCGGCAGATAGCCGATACATTTCTTGGCTGCCTCCGGTTCCTCCAGAATATCATGACCATCGATCATCACTTTTCCTTCTGTGGAAGCAATGTATCCTGTGATCATGTTCATAGTTGTTGATTTTCCTGCACCGTTGGGGCCCAGGAATCCGTAAATTTTCCCCTTTTCGATCTGAAAGGAAAGATGGTCAACTGCAGTATGATCGCCATACTTTTTGACCAGATTACTTACTTCGATCACTTTACTCTCCTCCTTTTATTTTCAGGGAAATACTTTTTTTAATTATCGATTTCCCATTTTATAAGATGCCAGAGGCAAAAGGTCCTGAAACTGAAGCCCTTGACTCTGGCGTCTTTTCAACACCAATAGAAAATGCCCCTGGATGAAACAGAGAATGGGGGAAATCCAGGGGCATCTCTATCGGATTATAGTGTAAAAGTAATTTGTGATAAAAGTAGGATAAATTTGTGATAATTTTGTGAAACTCCCGGACAAAGAAATCTCCTGTCGGACAGATTTTGCCTTTGTTCGACAGGAGGTATCTTATGCCAGTGGCTCTCTGAGCGGTGTTCCGGCTTTTCTCGGATATTTGCCCGGGGTGTTCTTTACCTTCTCGATAATGACCAGGGAGCGGCCGATCTCAGATCCCGGAAGGTCAAAGTACTGAATATCCCTGATCTTTCCACCAAGGATTTTTACTGCTTTCTCTGCTGCTTCTGCTTCTTCCTTTACAGAACCGGATTTATAGGAAACAAAAAGCCCTCCGACTTTTACATACGGGAGACAGTATTCAGACAGGGTTGCCAGTCCGGATACTGCTCTGGATACGCAGAGATCATATTTTTCTCTGTAGACTTTGTTTTTTGCATATTCTTCAGCTCTTCCGTGAATGGCGGAAATCCCCTCCAGGCCCAGGAGCGCAAAGGTTTCTTCCAGGAATTTTACTCTTTTATTAAGGGAGTCCAGAAGGCAGGCTTCCACCTCCGGGAAGGCGATCTTCAGGGGAACACCCGGGAATCCGGCACCGGTTCCGATGTCCATAACGGTTTTTATCTTACCCATATCTACAGCCTTGACGCAGCAGAGGCTGTCCAGGAAATGTTTCACGAGAACCTCGTCAAATTCTGTGATACCGGTGAGGTTCATGACTTTGTTTTTTTCTACAAGATATTCGTAGAACCGGATAAACTGGTTTTTCTGCGTGTCACTGAGTGTGATCCCAAGCTCCTCGCAGCCTTTTTCCAGGATTTCTAAATTGTACATGCAGCTTCCTCTCTTATTTTCTGTGTTTTATTGTTATTCTTTGTATTATCTGTGTTTATGTTCGGATCTGCTTTCCAGATATACAAGAAGCACGGAAATGTCAGCCGGGGATACACCGGAGATACGGGACGCCTGGCCGATGGACACCGGTCTGTAGGCTTCCAGCTTCTGGCGTGCCTCAATGCGGAGGCTTCCTACATCTTCGTAATCAATGTCTTCCGGAAGCTTTTTCTGCTCCAGTTTCTTAAACTGCTCTACCTGCTTCATCTGGCGGCGGATGTAGCCATCATATTTGATGTTGATCTCTACCTGCTCACATACATCTTCCGGAAGCTCCGGTCTTTCTTTATCGATGGGTGCAAGCACCTTATAGTTAAGCTCCGGCCGACGGATCAGCTCTGCAATGGTGGTTCCTGATTTCAGAAGGGTACTGTTCAGAGATTCCAGAAGGCTCTGTACCTCTGCAGAACCACCTACGGTTGCATGTTCCACTCTCTCGATCTCTTCCTGGATCCGGCGCTCTTTTTCCTGTAATTTATGGTATGTCTCATCATCGATCAGGCCGACCTCCCAGCCTTTTTTGCGAAGACGAAGATCTGCGTTGTCCTGGCGGAGCAGCAGACGGTACTCAGCACGGCTTGTCATCATTCGGTACGGCTCATGGTTCTCCTTTGTTACCAGATCATCGATGAGAACGCCAATATATGCCTCTGAGCGGTCCAAAATCAGCTGTTCCCGGCCTTTTACCTCCATAGCTGCATTAATTCCCGCTATGAGGCCCTGAGCGGCTGCTTCCTCATATCCGGAGCTTCCGTTAAACTGTCCGCCGCTGAAAAGGCCTTTGATCTTTTTGAATTCCAGTGTGGGATAGAGCTGGCGCGGATTGATGCAGTCATACTCAATAGCGTAAGCATTTTTTACAATCCTAGCGTTCTCCAGACCCGGTACGGAATGGTACATCTCGTACTGAACATCCTCCGGCAGAGAGCTGGACATTCCGCCGATGTACATTTCATTTGTGTAAAGACCTTCCGGTTCGATAAATACCTGATGGCGTTTTTTGTCTGCAAAACGAACTACTTTATCCTCAATGGACGGACAGTAACGTGGTCCGGTTCCTTCGATCATTCCGGAATAAAGGGGGGATCTGTCCAGATTTGCACGGATGATCTCGTGTGTTTTTTCGTTTGTATAGGTCAGCCAGCAGGATTTCTGCTCGATCTGTACAGCTTCCGGGTCTGTGGAAAAAGAGAACGGTACGACTCTTTCATCTCCGAACTGCTCTTCCATCTTAGAATAATCAATGGTGTTTCCGGCGATTCTGGCCGGAGTTCCTGTTTTGAAGCGGAACATTTCGATCCCCAGCTTTTTCAGGGAATCCGTAAGGTAATTGGCTGCCTGAAGGCCGTTCGGTCCTGTATAGTTGCTGACGTCGCCGTAAATGCAGCGGGCCTTGAGGTAGGTTCCTGTACAGAGGACTACAGCTTTTGCGTGGTAGGTGGCTCCTGAGAAGGTTTTTACACCGGTGATATGCCCGTCTTCTACCAGAAGCTCGGTCACTTCACCCTGGCGGATGGTTAAGTTCTCTGTATTTTCCAGTGTCTTTCTCATTTCTGTGCTGTAGGCCTGTTTATCGGCCTGTGCACGAAGGGAATGAACTGCAGGGCCTTTGGACTGGTTGAGCATTTTGGACTGGATGAAGGTTTTGTCTATGTTTTTACCCATTTCCCCACCGAGAGCATCCAGCTCACGGACGAGATGCCCTTTGGAGCTGCCGCCTACATTGGGGTTGCAGGGCATAAGGGCGATGCTGTCTACGCTGACTGTGAACATGACTGTGTTGAGCCCTAAGCGGGCGCATGCCAGTGATGCTTCGCAGCCTGCGTGGCCGGCGCCTACTACTATGATGTCGAAAAACTGTTCCAGATTTTTCATGCTTTTTCTCCTTTATTTTTTCTCTTATTCTTTTTCTTTATTTTTCTTTGTGATTTTCTTTTTCTTTGTTTATTGTGTGGTTGATTTTTGGTTTTATTTTTACTTTCTTGCTTGGCAGAAGGCCTGGTTTTTTTGCTTTGGGAAGCTGTGGAAAACCGCAAAGGGGCCGTAAAGCCACGGCCCCTCTGCACACCCCTCGGGCTTTTTTTTAGGAGTTCTTGGGTTGTGGTGTGTGATACGGTGCTGACTTTTGTCTGTATGCTTCGGTGTTGGATGTGAAACGTTGTGCCGAGGTTGTTTTGAGTTCTTGGGTTGTGGTGTGGGGTACGGTGTTGACTTTTGTCTGTATGCTTCGGTATTGGATGCGGAACGTTGTGCCGAGGGGGTTGCAGTGGAACTGTAATGAGGTTCTCGACGTGCGATGCACGTCTGCGGAATTCTGCAGTCCATGTGGCGTACAGCAGGGAGCCGCAGCCCATGCGGCATATGCGGCGAGGTCTCCGCAATCTATATTATGCAACAATATATCCTACAGAAATATACAAAGTTCCGTTTGATACATTTCGGCTCAGTGTCGAATTGCCGATACAGAAGCATACAGACACAAGTTAGTTTCTTTCAGCATTCCACAATCGCTGCACTATATAAAAAAGGCCCAGGGGTGTGCAGAGGGGCGCGGCCTTGTGCCCCTTTGCGGTTTTCTCACATTCCAATGTGATCTACCCTCTGCGGGCTTCCGCAGTCCATGTGGCATACAGCAGGGAGCCGCAATCTATGCGGTTATACGACCGGAGTTCCGCAATCTATGCGGGCATTCGGCCGGGGCCTCCGCAGCCCATGCGGTTATTATTTCCCCATACAAAATTTAGAAAATATCTCATTAACAAGGTCTTCCCCAAGTGATTCTCCCAGAATCCGTCCCAGACTTTCGTATGCATCTGTCAGGTCTATGGAATAAAAATCCTCCGGCATTCCGCTTTCTATGCTATTTTCTACCAGAGAAAGACTTTCCTGTGCTTTTAAAAGCTCCTGTCTGTGGCGTTCATTGGTGATGTAGACTTCATCATTGAAGTCAATCTCCCCACTGAAGAACATTTCCCGGATTTTTTCTTCCAGGTCTGTGATCCCGGTTTCTTCTTTTGCGGAGATTGGGATCACCGGCTGGTTTATTCTGCTCTTTAAATCCTCTATATCTATAGCAGATTCAAGGTCTGTCTTGCTGTAGAGGACAATTGTCTTTTTCTCTTGCAAAATTTTTATGATTTCTTCGTCGTTTTCATCTAACGGTACGGAGGAATCTACGACATAGAGGATCAGGTCTGCGTCTGCTGCCATTTCTTTGGCTTTGGATACGCCGATTTTCTCTACGATGTCTTCTGTCTGGCGGATTCCGGCTGTGTCAGCGATCTTTAATGTGATCCCATGCAGGTTGATATACTCTTCCAGTACGTCTCTGGTGGTTCCTGCGATATCGGTCACGATGGCTCTGTCCTCTCCCAGAAGCAGGTTCAGCAGAGAAGATTTCCCTGCGTTCGGCTTACCCAGGATCACGGTCCGGATACCTTCCTGTATGATCTTTCCGTCTCCGGCTGTTTTTAACAGGTTCTGTATTTTTTCTTTTTCTTCTGCTACGATCTGTCCTAATTCTTCCGAATATCCTGTCAGATCATAGTGCTCCGGATCGTCTAATGCCGATTCAATGTACGCTATATGGTACAGTAGTTTTTCTCTGATCTGTTGTACAGTATTTCGGACTGAACCTTTTAATTGTCCTACAGAATTCTTTAATGAGTACTCATTTTTGGACTGTATCACATCCATAACGGCCTCCGCCTGGGAAAGATCGATCCTTCCATTGAGGAATGCACGCTTGGTAAATTCTCCCGGCTCGGCAATAATGGCTCCGTTTTTCAACACAGTTTCCAGTACCTTTTTCATGGCTAAAACGCCGCCGTGGCAGTCGATTTCTATGGTATCTTCTCCTGTGTATGTCCGTGGTCCGCGCATGGCCATGACCAGCACTTCGTCTACCATTTCTTCGTTATCATAAATATATCCATAATGGATGGTGTGGCTTGGGACGTTTTTCAGAGATTTTTTTCCACCCTTGGAACGGTATACTCCGGATGCGATCTCAAAAGCCTCCGGGCCACTGATCCTGACGATCCCGATTCCCGATGCGCTCATGGCTGTGGAAATCGCAGCAATCGTTGTCTCTTCCATTTTTCACTCTCCTTTGTCAAACGGATAAAAGCATTCGGATAAAAGCATCCGGTTAAACGCAAAAATGTTACTCCGGAAAAGCTTTTTACACGCAAAAAACACGTGTTATTCACGCTTTCACCTAGAATAACATCTTCTGTCAGTTTCCATATTTATAATGCTAGAGCGTGTTTGAAAAAGGCTTTCTGCAAGATGTGCGTCACAATTTGTGGGAGATTTTGTCCGGATGAAGGCGCCGTAGCGGGCTACGGCAACTGAATTCGGGCAAAATATACCGCAAAGTGGGGCGTGCAGATTGCGGGAATGATTTTTCAAATACGCTCTAATCTCTGCATTCCGGATGTCCGCTGCAGAAATATCTTTTGTTATTTGCTCTTCAATGATTATAAAGAATTGTTACAGAGATTGCAATGATAATTTTCAGTTCCATATAAAAAAGCCGTACCCACGGAGCTTACGCTCCGGGATACGGCTTATGGCTTTACCGGCGGATCATCAATTATTGCGTTTCAGTTTTACTACTACATGTCTGTAAGGTTCTTCTCCCTCACTGACTGTCTCTACATAGCGGTTGCCCTGCAGAGATGCATGGATGATCCTTCTTTCGTACGGATTCATCGGTTCCAGAACTACCGGTTTTCTGGTTTTCTTTACCTTGAAGGCGATTCCCCTTGCAAGGTTCTCCAGAGTTTCCTTACGACGGCGTCTGTAGTCCTCGGTATCGAGTTTTACACGAATGTAGGTAGACTCGCCTTTGTTTACCACAAGGCTTGTCAGATACTGAAGAGAATCCAGTGTCTGGCCTCTTTTTCCGATGAGGATACCCATATCCTCACCTTCAAAATCCACATCCAGAGAACCGTCTGCAGTGTTGTATTTCGATGTGATCTCCACTTCTCCAAGATCCATGGAGCCGAATACGTCACGAAGAAATACGACTGCTCTCTCCTCAACCTCTCTGATCTTCTCCGGATCGCTGAGGATTTCTATCGGTCTGCCCTGCTTCGGTGCTCTCTCACGTGTTTCCTTCGGCTGACGCTCCTTTGGAGCTCTTGGCTGTTTCTCACGTGCAGGCTTTGCTTTGCCCTGGAAATCCCTTGCAGGTCTTTCCTTTGGTGCTGCTGCCTTTGCAGGTGCTTCTTCGGATGCCTTCTCCACCTGTACAGCTTCTTTCTTCACCGGCTTCTTCTCCTCTGCAGGAGCTGCTTTCGGTGCAGATTCTTTCTTTACATCCGGAGTAAAAGGCTTTTCTAATTTCTTCTCTTCTTTGATAGCGTCCAGTTTCACGGACTCTACCAGTTCATCGATTTCCTGCATATCAGAAACTGGCTCGATTCTGCGAACTTTGATCACGGCAGGTTTGCTGCCGATTCCGAAGAATCCGGAGCTGCCTTCACTGATAACCTGAATATCAAGCTGGTCACTGGAAGTTCCAAGCTCAAGACACGCTTTTGTGATAGCTTCATTCTTTGTTTTTGCTGAAAACTGAATGTAATCCTCCATTACGAACCCCTCCGTTCCTGATTATTTCTTCTTATTTCTCTCATCAAAGTCTCTTACGAGATTTGCTTTAGCTGTGATGCTGCCCGGTTTTGCACTTCTTGCCTTCTCATAAGCAGTATCAACCTTCTGTGCTCTGTCTGAAGCACCATTGTTTCCGCTGTTGCCCTTATTGATCACAGGTTTATTGATATTCTTGGCGGACTGATGAGCCTGATTGGTGATCTTCTGCGGCGGAAGTCCTTCCTTCGCACGCTTCGCTTCGATCTTCTTCATATTCTCATTAACCAGATCATCAATGTTCATCTTATCAAGATGACGATTGATCGCAAACTGCTGGGCACTTCGAACGACAGCACTGGCGATCCAGTAGATACCAAGACCAACCGGGAATGTAAAACAGAAGAATGCAGACATCAGAGGCATGACCATGTTCATGGTTTTCATGGAGTTTGCCATTGCGCTGGCCTGATCATTTCCGTCTGCCGGCTGTGTTGCAGCCTGTGGCATAAGCTTCAGGTTCAACATCTGAGTTGCCCATGCAAGAACCGGGATCAGAAGTGCTACGATCGCAAGTAACAGAGAACCATGATTTTTGAAGAATTCCATGATATAGTACAGCGGCTGGTCTGCGATATTCAGGCCACAGAAGCCCTGCATCTTGGAAATATTACCGGATGCTTTTGTGATCGCATCAGAAAATCCTGAAAACTGATCCATCTGTGCCAGCTCTTTCCACTGGGAAGGAGAAAGTGCATACAGAAAATCAACAATAGAGTTACTTGTAGCATTTCCGGCACTGTCCATAACGAGACGCACTCGTGTCATGGAATGGTCTGTGATAAACTGCTGCAGGATATTTGTGTATCCGTTTACAGCTAGCAGGTTGTCAACTACACCAGTAAAAATGTTCTTTACACTTCCAACGTAAGCAGGAATCCGGTAGATAACCTGATACAGAGCAAACAGAATAGGCATCTGAATGGCTAACTGTACACAGCTACCGGTTGGAGAAACACCATATTTCTGATAAACAGCCTGGGTTTCTTCGTTCATTTTCATCATGGAAGCCTGATCCTTTTTACCCTGATATTTCTTCTGGATCTTCTGGATCTCAGGCTGCATGATCGCGCTTAACTTGGAGAATTTCTGCTGCTTGATCTGCAGCGGTGTCATAAAGGCAAAGATAAGAATACTGAAGATAATGATACAAAGACCAATGTTCTGGATTCCGAACAGGCCGTCAAGCATCTTATATATGCCATCCATGATCCATCCCATCACAGACGCGATCTGTCCGATAATAGGAGTTCCGGTTTTTGTTGCTAAAAACAGTTCCAAATTCATTTCCTCCTAGACTTCTTATTCAATTGTAAAAGTCCGGTAACTATTCATTCGTCCACTAACTGCGGAGGTACTGAACAGTTACAAATTCCGATAACTGCTCTGCCCGGGAAAAGGCTGAACAGTCACAAAATAATTCATGGCACAGGGTCATAGCCTCCGTGGGAAAAAGGATTGCATCGCAATATCCTCCATGCCGCAAGAAGACTGCCCTTAAATGCGCCATATTTTTCGATTGCTTCCAAACCATATTGAGAACATGTGGGAATATAAGGACATTTCGTTCTCTTCATCGGCGATATATATTTTTGATAGAGCCTTATCATCTTAATCAGAAATTTCTTTATCATGTTCATTCCCTGTTATATGATGCTTTCTTGCAAGATGCAGAAAAGCACTCTCGATCTCGTGAAAGCTCTTGCCCTTGGCTGCGGCTCTCGCTACTACTACAATATCAAGGTTACTGTCAAAATCTGTTTCGTTGAGACGATAGCTTTCTCTGATCAATCTGGTGAGTCTGTGGCGAACCACACTGTTCCCTACTTTTTTGCTTACTGATATTCCCAGACGATTCTTCATGTGCTGATTCTTCAGCACGTACATCACCAGAAGCCGATTTGCGTACGATGTTCCGTTCTGATATACAACTTTAAAATCTTGATTTTTCTTTAAGGACTCTGATCTGATCAAACGAATCCTCCTTAATTAGATTCCGCCTGCGCGGATATTTCTCCGGATAGAAGAAAAGACCACATAAATGCGGTCTTGCAGCTTATGCTGATAACTGTTTTCTTCCTTTTAATCTTCTTGCAGCTAATACTTTACGTCCGCCCTTTGTGCTCATGCGAGCTCTGAAGCCGTGAACTTTAGCTCTGGATCTCTTTTTTGGCTGAAATGTCATCTTCATAGGTAAAGCACCTCCTTTATCTATTTTTAATTGTTATGAAATAACTTATCATTCAGAACATCGTTTCAATTATATAAATAAACCTCCTTTTCGTCAAGTAAAAATTGCAAAAAACCCGATAAAATCAAGGGTTCTATAAAATACCCCCACCTTACGGTATTTATTTTTTTCTCTTATGTGGAAAGCGCTTATGGTTTACGTAACATTATCCACATTTTGTGGATAACTTGTGGATAACTTGTGGATTGACCGGAAATCTATCCACTTTTTCGGAGGGTTTGTTCACATCGTTTTCAAAAAAACCCTTTATTTGCGGTATTTTTAAGGTGGATTTTTTTATACACATAATTCTTCCACATTTTCCACCAATTCTCGACTTATGGAAACCTCCAGAACTCTTATCCACAATAATCCACCCTGATCCACAGTAATTTCCCCACATTATCCACATTCTTTTCCCCAAAATCTCAAGGATTTTCCATTGCGAAAACCCCATTTTCATTGTAATATATAAAAGGATATCTATCTCCAGTCGCAGACTGGGGTTATTATAATACTCATGGGAGGAAAAA